>CBDBIG010000001.1:0-89377 GCA_965205845.1 bacterium
GAGCTCGTTGAGGGCTGTTTCGATCTGCTTAGGCAGTTTTTCAATTTCCACCTGGGCATGTTGGTATGCGTGCTGGGTCATATGACCCGTTTGGAGGCCTGTTTCCATGGCAACACGCAGCAAAATCACCATTTGTGCCAAAGCTGCTTTGGTGGAAACCACACATATCTCGGGTCCCGATCCTTGTAAAATCACTTCATCTGCCATATAACTCAGCGAGGAACCCATGACATTGATAATGCCTGCGGTTTTGGCACCCGCGGTTTTGGCAAACTCAAAGGCTTTGCGTGTGTCAAAGGTTTCGCCTGATTGAGAGATGCACACGACCAGGTCGTTTTTGTCGACCACGGCAAGGTAAGGAAATTCATCCGAACTCAAAGCGTGCAAGGTAAGCCCACTAAGGCGCGCAAAAAGGTATTGCCCCATCATGCCCACGTAGTGGGTGGTTCCCACGCCCATGAGATAGCTGTTTTTGGCGGTGATAATGCACTTGGCCATTTGCAAAACCCCCTGAATGGGTGACGCAAGGGCATTGCGCACGGTTTGGGGTTGGTCAAAAATTTCTTTAAGCATATAATGGGCATATTCCCCCTTACGGGAGGTTTCGGGGTCCCATTCAATATGCAAAGATCGCAAGGGAACAGCGCTACAATCGGCGAGCTTCATCACGCTCATCTCGTTTGCAGTAATGATGGCGTATTCGCCATCCTCCAATACCAAGGCTTCGCGGGTATAAGCCAAAAAGGCATTCACATCAGAGGCCACAAACATGCGCTCTTTCGAGCGCCCCAGTACGATGGGGGACCCATTGCGCAGGCAGTAAATGGCTTTGGGATCAAGGGTGCTTATCATGCACAAAGCATAGGAGCCTCGCAGCTGGCGCACAGCCCGCAAAAATGCTTGCCCCACCTGGCCACACGCGCGATACTCCTCGGAAATCAGTTGCACAACCACTTCAGTATCGGTCTCAGACACAAAACACACACCTTTGGACTGCAAATGGGTGCGCAGCTGGTGGTAGTTATCAACAATACCGTTGTGTACCACGGCAAATCGCCGGTCATTCGACTGGTGTGGGTGGGCGTTTTGCTTCGAAACCCTGCCGTGGGTTGCCCAACGCGTGTGTGCGATACCCAACATCCCTTTTAGCCGCGAAAAAGCTTCGCGCTGGGCCACTTCAGCAACGCCGCCTACATTTTTGCGGACCTCCAGTGTCGTTTCATGCACCATGCCTATACCGCAGGAGTCATATCCACGGTACTCCAGGCTTTGAATGGCACTAGAGAGTACCTCCACCACATCTTGACTGCCAATTACCCCAGCTATCCCACACATCTTTCTCGACCCACACGGTTCAATTTATTTAGCATATGCAAAAACCCCAGATAGACAACGGTGGGGTGATGTTTGCTTGAAAGGTGATGCGCTTCGACCGCCTACAAATGAACGGGCACCGTACTTTTTTACAGCCGCGTCGCAGATCTTGCTCAAAACTTTGATCCGCTCCCATTACATCAAACACCACCCATCCGACTTTAAAGTTGCGTTGCAGAGCATGCTCAAAGCTTATAATGGGTTTCCATGATACCAAACACCACCCATCCTACCGTCTCCCAGAGGCTAGCATGCCCAGGGGTTTTTTTCACGGGCCCGACCCAGATAACTCAAAAAAGGGGTTATCATGTGCTGGAGGAATCCGACTTCCATGTGTCAATCCCACTGCCAGGGCACCCCAAATATTCTGCCCATGGCTTGCAATCACCTCGGTGGCACTCATGTAATCCACCGACCCACTCGGGCTCAAGGGAACGGATAAATGCCCTCTAAAATTTCAAGGTAAAACGCCTTGCCCAGGGCATCCGAAATGCGCTGGTACATCGCTTCACCCCTTAAAAATTACCCCCTTAGGGGGGCCTTTGCCTGATGCGCTCTGTCGCGCCTAAGGTGACATCTTTCAATATTTAAAAACCCCGGGCGAATGTTGGCAGGGCGAATGTAGCCCAGTGAAGGCATTTCCCAAGGGAGCCCCCCCGGGGATGCTTACCCTCCCCTATTCGCCTGTAGCGCCGTAAAACATGATGCTGATGCAGGACAACACCAAGGGTGTTTGGTTGGTTAAACCATTGCCCTCACTTGGGAGGCACCTGCCAGCACACTTATTTTAAATAAGCCCCACAATTCTTTGCTTGTTACACACCATCCTCACACAAATTATCAAGTTCTTACAAAGTACTTGCAAGTGGGCTTCATTTTTCCAGCATATTGCAATGTTCAAATGGGATCAAACGAAGCTTCTCCTAGCTATGTTTTTGGCATTTTGAATGAATAGGGAATTTTGACAACGGGTGCATGAGCCACCCCTTATGGTGATGAAGGGCAACCAAAGCATGGTGATACAAAAATACATCGGACACCGAATCACAAAATTTTATTCCATGGTGCGTTGTGCTATGTCGGCGTTGGGATTTCGGCGAAAGACCAGGGTGGCTAGCATGAAAAAAACCAGCTTGTTTTTGGTTTTTGCACTAGGATTGTACGCAAATGCTACGCAAGAGGATAGCCTGGCAAAGTTTGTTCAAAGCAAAGAATCTGCCTCCCTTTGTGAAAATCAAGTTTGCAACTTTGAGCATAGGGTTGCATTCACAGTGGGAAGTATTCTCTTTACTCAAGGATTTTTGCCTATTGGTTTACTCGGCTTAGGCCTTATCAACCCTGGTACGTACCGTGGTTACCACAAGGATTCACAGGAAAAATCCCCTAACACAGAGCAAAACCACGATGATGAATTAGAACGTAACGGTGAAGTGCAAGGTCGAGGCAATCCGTTGAGTTTTGGGCACCCTCAAGACAACGTTAAAGCCGTTTACAATCATGAAACCAATGCTTCTCATGAAGACAGAAGTCGCGTTTTTATTGCAACTGTGCTATCGGAAGTCCGTCATCTTAAAGCAAACAAGCAAAAATCATTTTTGCTTGAAGCCCCGACAAGCATTGTGGCCATCGAAGTCGCCAACATGCTAAAGCATTGCGGCTGGCAAGCATGGGTGGATGACAAAAAATTGTTGGTGGTACGCAGAAAAGTAAACTATTCGTGAGCAATAGTGGTCATCATTCTTTTCAATGCGCGCACACGATGCTCCCAGGGGTACTCGAAAGGCATACATCTTTGAAAAAGAAACGCTTGCCACTCCACATGGCCGATTGGGGGTATTTTTTTCTTAGAGATTGCTTAAATGTGTGCGATGTAAACGGAAAAAAGGGTCGCCCTACGCGTGGTGGTACGTGGTGGGCTAGCCCAAACCCTTTGGTTACTCAAACAAAAGAAGCGCCGCGCAGCCTTTAAAAAAACCTACAACCCTTGATTCGGGGTTTGCTCGCACAAAGTCCCCCTGGGGGTTTTGGGTGGGTTTATGGCTGTACATCGTCCCAGCGTAAAGCGATGCGCCATTGGCGACCAGGATGGGGTTGGTTATCCACCTCAGCATAGAGTTGATGGGTGAGGTTATCCACGCCCAGGCGTATTTTAAAGCGTGGGTTTAGCACAAAGGTGGTATGGAGATTGAAGATACTATAAGCGGGAAGTTGGCGGGTATTGGCGAGATCTACATAGCGCTTTGAGCGCATAAGCCCTTCGATTTGGGCAAGGAGGCGACCGCTTTGATAGCCCACAGCCCCTCGGGTTTCGTGACGCGCAGCCCCTGGCTTCAGGTTTTTATGATATCGAGGATCTTGAGCTTGTACATTGAGTACAAGAGGGTTTTGCTGGTTCGCACTGGCGGTGAGTTTCCATGCTTGCCAGCGGGCTTCCAAAAACAGTTCTACGCCGTAAGTACGGGTAGAGGCAAGGTTTGCATAGCGAAACAAACTGGGGGCATCGCTGCGCGCAAGGGTGCTAATTTCGTTTTCGGTTTCTTGCATAAATCCCAGAATTTCTGCCTGCCAGTGGTTTGAATCTTTGGAGATCCCCGCCTCGAGAGAGCGTGAGGTTTCCACGCGTAAATTGGGGTTGGCAAGGGTGGTTTCATTGTTAAAGGCATGGGTTTCGTACAACGAAGGCCCGCGCCACCCTGTACCCAAGGAGAGTTTAGCAGTAATCCCATGGGTATAAATGCGGTTTGCCGCCAAGTGATACGTGAACTGCGGTGGAAAACCGCTCAATGCATCCGCACGAAATTGTGCTTGTGCCACATGGCTGGGGGCTTGGTGTTGTAAGTACAAAAATACGGCACAACCCTTTTGGTTGGTACCAAAGTGCGTATCGGTTACGGTTTGGCGTTGGGCTTGGCTCCCCAAACCCAAGGTTAGCGAACCGCTGCTGCGCGTGCCATCTACCTTGAACCCAAAGCGTTTGTCTTGAAAGGCAGATTGCAAGCTGGGTGTATTGAGTTGGATGTTCTCGTTGCGCTTTGAATCGCGCGCTTGACCATGGGCTTGCCAGCCCCATTTCCACAAAGTGGGCGGGGTACTTAACAAAGCGATTTTTGGCGAACGATCCACAGCTGGGGTTCGAGGCACGCGCCGTATTTGCAAATAAAAATGCTGTTCAACCTCACGGCCGTATGGGCGAGGGTCCGCCACCCCACCCAGGCCAAGGTTTTCTTGACGCCCTGCACCCCCCTCAATGCGCAATTGCGCAATGGGTATTTGCTTTGCATTTGCAAGGGGGGGCTTGTTGGCATTATACAACGGGGTTTGCCAGCCTCCTTGTATTTGGAGTGCTTTTTTTTGATTACAACGGCGTTGGTAAAAACCCTTACCTAAAGCAAGGGCGCAGGGGTTGTTGACCAAAGACCTTCCGTGTTGGCGCAGGGGATCAAAAAACACGTAGTCACCCTTGGCTTCGACGGCACGCAGATTCCAATCCCAAACATCGCCCTTGGACAAGCGGGAGGTTGAAGGGTTGCCCTTTACCACTATGGGTTGCAAGCGTGCGTGCTGTTTGGAAATCCCCAAGGGCTCCGCATTGAGGGTATTTTTTGGGAGGGGAAGGGTAGGGGGGTGGGGTGGCTGCTTGGTGGCAAAAGAAGGGTTTAAAGTACTGCTTTGCCCAAAGGCCAACCAGCGCAAACCACCCTCACCCACGCCATTTTCCCCCCAAAGGGTGTTATGCTGTGTGCTATGGGTCCGAATGTCAATCACCCCACCCACAGCCCCAGGGCCATAGAGCGCACTGGCACTGCCGCGCAAAATTTTGATCGATTTTACCCGATCCAAAGAAATGGTGCTCAAATCGACCCCACCCAAGCCCTGGGCACGCAAAGCAGAAAGGTTGATTCCACTGCTGGCGAGGGGAATGCCGTTAAGCAGTACCAAAGTGTGTTCTGCCCTTAGGCCACGCATGCGTACATACACTTTGTTCAATGTACCCCCTTGGCGCACCACGCTTAACCCTGGGGCATTTTGCAACACCTCAGCAAGGCTTTCTCCACGTTGGCGCGCTTGTTCAATGTGGCTTTGGGATAGGCTAATCTGCGCCCCCATAGCGAATGCATGGGTTAAGGGCAAGGTCTCTTCGGAGGCACGCACCTCATGCTCCCCCCCTTCAACCAGTACTTGTCGGGGCTGTTTTGGTGGGTTGGTGGGGGCTTGGTGTTGTGCAAAGGCCATCGAACAATAGCCCAACATGCTGTGTAAAACACCCATTCCAAGGGCCCATTGATGAAAATGCATTTATGGTTTAAACCGCACAGTTAGGCGCAACAAGGCACGCACAGGTTGCTTTTGCACGGTAGGCTTAGAAAATCGGGCCTTAGCATAAGCCTGCCGCGCCGCTTTACCATAACCCCATTGTGGGGTTTCAGCCAAAACGCGCACATTTGCCACGTTGCCTTGAGGGGTAATCGAAATTTCAAGCACGGCCCATCCTGTCTGCTTTGCCCGCCGTGCTGCCAAGGGGGCTTGCAATAAGGGCAGCTCCAGCAGGCGAAAACCCGCATCCAAGCGTTGGCTTTCGATTTGCTTGCCACCAAGGTCTTCGTTGGTCGATGCATGCCTTTTTGTCCCAACCCTTTGATGAATTGGTGATGGTTCTTGTGAGGGGTTTGGCGTCGAGGAAGCTTGATCTAAAGTAGGGGCTGCTTGTGTGGGTATTTGGGGGGATGCTGCCTCCTCTAAGGCAGGGGCTGCTTGTGTGGGTATTTGGGGGGATGCTGCCTCCTCTAAGGCAGGGGCTGCTTGTGTGGGTATTTTGGGGGAGAGGGCCGCCGCGGGCAAAGATGCGTTTTGAAGTTGCCTTTGTTTTTGAGGCACTACTTTGGAGGGTTTTGTTTTTTTGGGTAAAGCCGCCCGAGCAGAGCGCAAAGTTTTGGGCTCTACCGCCACCACTTGCCAACGCTGAACATTCCCTGCCGACAACGCCACCCGCTTTTGAAGCCATGGGGCATCAGAACCCGCATTCCAAAATGCCTGGGGCGCCACCACAAAACAAGTCCACAACCCACCCATGCCTAAAGCCACCAATCCCCGCAGCCAATCCTTGATGCACAAACCCTGCACAAACCCCAAACCCATTTAAAAAATTGCAGAATACCCTCGTTTTTAACAATGACACAACTTGAAATTATTTTTTACAGCACCTCCCTTGCCTAATCGTGAAGTGGACACATACATTTTTTTGCAAACACCGCAGGTAACCACTCCCCAACCCCGTCAGTATGTATGGCCCATGAAGTGTATCAAAGGATTTGCCTTTAAAGGGTGTCGAAGCTGCCCAGAATGCGAACGCGGTCGGAACCTTGTTGCAAGCGTTGCAGGGCTTGTTCAACGCCTGCACTGTTGGTGAGGTCGATATAAAAAATATAGGTCCACGGGTTGGGCCGCGCGGGGCGTGATTCAAGGCGACACAGGTTGAGATTTTGCTCTTTGAATACCTGCAAAATATCGTAGAGCAAGCCAGGGCGATCGCGTTCTGGCTCAATTAACAGTGCGGTTTTCTGTTTCCGAAAATCGAGCGGCGGCGTGGTGCTGGCCAGCTGTAACACCACAAAGCGCGTTACGTTGTTGGGGTGATCTTGCACATCGTCTGCGCGCACCATATCGGGGTATGTCAAACCAAATTCATAGGTACACACCGCCGCCCAGCCATCGGTTATGGGGTGTGACAGCAGTTTAATCCCCGATTCAGCATTGGAGCGTGTCAGATTCACTACGGGTTTATGCATGTAGCGTTGAATGTTGCTGTAGCATTGCTCCCAAGCAACGGGTTGGGCATACACCCGCTGCAAATTTTTAAGTGGCTGATTGCTGAGCAAACTAAGGCGCACTTTTAGGGAAACCTCCAGCACAATTTCCAAAGGGTGGCGGGTGAGGGCATCTTGAGTTAAATGGACGGTGCCTGAATCGGCATTTTCAATGGGCACCACGCACAGTGCGTCGGGATCGTTTGTGCTCTGTTGAATGCTCTCTAAAATGGTGTCGGTGTGGCACACAACAGGGGCTTTGGTTTGGTTAGCACAAAGCTCTTGTTTCACCTTTAGGGCAGCGCGCTCACTAAAGGTGCCCTCGGGTCCTAAGCAGTAAATGCGTTGAATGGTCCGCAAGGGGGTGTAGGCTACCATGGATTTTACTTTGAGTGTGTTTTTAAAAAACGTGCTTACACGCCCTCGGGTTCTAAGCAGTAAATGCGCTGAATGGTCCGCAAGGGGGTGTAGGCTACCATGGATTTTACTTTGGGTGTGTTTTTAAAAACCGTGCTTACACGCCTTAGCACTTTGGGTGCGCACTTTAACAAGCATACTTGCTTTGTTTAAACTTTGCTGCGAACTGCCTCATTGCGTTGGCCTTTGGCTAGGGGTTTTGGTGCCGCAGTCACATCTAGATTTTGAAAGGCCTCTTCGAAAAGAGAATGGAGGTTTTCGACCATGTTCACGGGTGTACCCGTGCTATGATGTGACATCGTAAGGGAAGACTTTTGCTCACTTTGCTTGGTTGCCACAAAGAGATCTTCGAAGCGGGCATGTGGCAAGGTGGTTGGGGTTTCTGGTTTTACCTGGGCCTTTTCTTGCAGTGATTCCGCTTGCGCTGCTTTGGTTTTTGGTGGGTCAGGCTTTGCGGTGGCTGGGGGCACTGGGAAACCTGGTTCGAGGATTTCTATGCCTTGGTCTGTACTTTGCTGAGTGATTGTGATACCTTTGGGGGCCTTTTCAAGGGGTTTTGGGGGGTACGATGGGAGAAGGTTTGCTTCATAACCCATGTCGGTTGGGCTGTTCGCGCCAAAGGCAGTGGCGGATTGGCTGCCATTTTCTGCGAGTACCGTATCAAAACCAAATACCTCTTCCCGCGGCCCCAACTGAGGGTTATCCGCTGCAGCGCTGGATGCTTTTGTTGAGCCAGACGTACTCTCCATGGGAACTAACTCAACCTGGGTAGCATCCGCCTTGGGATCGGCGAGTGGTGTGGCCTTTGGTGTGGCGCCCGCGTTGCCTTTAGATTGATTGGGCATCTTTTTATCCAAGCCTGGTTTAAAGCCAACCATTTCCTCTGCTAACGATTGCGCCTGGGCACTCAAGGCTGTTTTTTCTTGCAATGCACGTCCCCCGCTTACCAAAGCACCTTGACGTGCAGAAGGAATAGGCCAAAAGAGCAAGCGGGAAATTTCACGGCAGTTGCGCTTTTGCACCAACAACACCACATCGCCTGCTTGCAGTTTTTCCTCGCCACGGGGAATGTAAATCCTGCCTTTGCGTCGAATGGATCCCACCAACAAAGCCCCCGCGGGCAACTTGAGCGAGCGTAACATTTTTCCCACGCAAGGAGAGGTTTTGTGTACCTCCAGTTCTACGACCTCAATGGTGCTATTAGGAAAGGAGAAGAACGAGCGCAGGTTGGTGCCTTGCACATATTGTAAAATTTTGCGTGCCGTCAGCAAACGTGGATTAATGGCAGCATCAATCAAATCTTGCCTGTGCAAAATTGCAATGGTTTCAGATTGCCGAATGAGTGCTACGGTCGCGCGTGCTCCCATCTCTTTGGCCATGAGGCAAGAAAGCAAATTCACCTCGTCATCATCACAGGCACTAAAAAAACAATCGGCATCGCCAATTCCCTCAGATTTTAGTGCCAAATCATCGGTGCCATCGGCATTTAATACCAGGGAGTGGTCTAAAATTTGGGAAAGCACCTCACAGCGACGCTCATCTTTTTCAATTACCCGTACATCAAGGCCGCGGCGTTCGAGGCGCAAGGCAAGGGATTCGCCAATTAAACCGCCCCCGTTAATAAAGACTTTATACGATGGCTTGGTGGGTAAGCCCAGCAGCGTACCCAATTTTTTCCATTGTTGACGGATACACAAAAAATACACGCTATCGCCCACCGCAACCACAGTGTTTGCGCGTGGAATAAAAGCCGTGCCATCGCGTTCAACCAGGGCAATCAGGGCACCTGCCAGTTTGGTATTTTCTCCAAATGCTTGTACCTGCATGCCATCCATCAAGGTAGCTTGGCGTACCTTTGCCCCAATCAAGGCCACGTCCCCGCCTAAAAAGGGTACAAAATCAATGGTCGATGGGTGCAAGGCGAGCTGCTCTAAATGCTCGGCCGCTGCCTCGAAAGGGTTGATGACTAGGCTAATCCCAAAGGAGTGTTGATCTCCTGCACTGACCTCGTTAAAGGCAGTAAGGCGCGCAATTCCCTGCTTAGCCCCCATTTCCTTGGCGATTAAAGAGGAGATGATATTGATTTCATCCGAACTGGTTACCGCGATAAATAGATCGGCTCCGCCAACCTGTGCCTTTTCGAGCACGTCGCGGTTGCTGGCATTGCCCAATACCGTATCCACCCAAAATAGGCGATGCAGGCGCTGCAACACTGCCTCACCGCCATCGATGACCGTAATGTTCACCCCTTCACGATGAATCGACTCGACAATATGGTAGCCAACCTCCCCAGCACCTGCAATTACAAATCGCATTCCTTGCTATAACCCTCACTTCGCTTGCAGTTTGTTTACGGATATTTAAAACGCCTTAGTTTATACCATACCACTGCGGGGTCACTCTGTCATAAATGGCCCCACCAGTTCATCGATGCTATCGAGTGAAGGTCTTGCAAGGGGGTTTGCGTATTTATTGCAATGGGGACCAAGTTTCTTTGTAAATCCTTTGGCAGGTCGGTGATTGAAACAATCGAAAGCGATGGATTCCTGTTGTTACCCGAACTACCTTCAAAAAATGCCTGTATTTTAGGCGGCGACAACGTATACATCTTCCCATTCAATGGATCTATGATAAGCCAGCCGATTAGACCACCAAATACGAAATTACCCGCCATATACCAAGCGGTTGCATTTGCCTTAATCTCGACGGTATGGGTTTGCTTACCTTCGAGACTCGAAGGTTACCTGATATTCTTTTTTTCCAAAATAGGTCCTATCGTGCTTGTCCAAGGTAGCCTGGGGTTGGTGTTGTCCCGTGAAAGACGGTTTCCCCGCTGGCAATGTGCTTTACAACCACCTTTGCTCCCTCAGGTGAACTCATGATAGGGAGTGTTTGGGTTTCCTTGCCTACAATCGTTGCGCAGTTCCCTAGCACTAGCGATAAAAAGAGAAGGGATCAAGTTTTCATTTTCATTGTTATGTCCTCAGAAAATCCTTATTTTAAACATTGAACAAAGTACTGTAACGCTGGCCTACCCCTATCACAAGAGGAGCACTGATTACACCCCCTTAGTGTCAATAAATGCTGGCCTACAAAACCGACCGTTATTCGTTCATTAGGATAAACACTGGAAAGATGCACACAAAAGGAAACAATGTCACCTTTGAGCAGAATACCTTACACATGGGTTCGGTAACGGTTTTTTTTGGTGCAAAAAATGGCAAATATCCCGACGGTAACCAAGTGCTGGTAACGGGGAAAAAAGCCCGCGCGGCCTTTGATGCCCCCCTTTCTACCCGGACACACCCGCAAAATGTCAAGGATGCAGACATGGTTTTACTAAGCCATGTTCACGAAGACCACGTGGCGGGCTTAGAGCCCCTCGCACACCTTCCCCTATATGCCCCCGCCCAAGATGCCCCTGCCATGCAAAGCATGCAAGGCATGCAGGCGCATCTAGGCTATTCTCCCAAAGTCACAAAAGCCATGGAAAAACTGCTGGTAGAGGATTTTTACTTTGAGCCTCGGCCCGATACCATCGCCTATCAGCACCACCACTACTGGGATTTAGGTGGAGGAATTGGGGTGCGTGCCATTCACACCCCAGGCCATACGGCGGGGCATTCGATTTTAATGGTTGAACCCGAAGGAATTGCCTTTATTGGCGATATTGATCTGAGCAGCTTTGGCCCCTATTACGGTGATGCTTGCTCGAATCTAAGCGATTTTAGGCACACCTTAAACACCATGGCCCAACTTCCCGCCAAGGCTTGGATCACCTACCATCACAAAGGGGTTATTTTTGAGCAACACACTTTTTTGAGCCTCTTAAATGCGTTCCGTCGTAAGCTCGACCGGCGTGAACACGCCATTTTGCAAGCCATTCCCCCTCGCCATGGTATTTTGCTAAATCAATTACTAAAACAACGCTTTTTGTATCCCACCAACCACCAAGCAGTGTATGTTAACGATGTCGAGCGCATCACTGTGCTCCAGCATTTGGCTGAAATGAAAGAAAAAGGATTGGTGCATCAAGAAGGGATGCGCTACACTCGCGCCTAGGGTGCTCCCTGGTTTTGCGGGCGTAATCCAGATACATAATCGGCCCCGTTTACTCAAAAACCCACCTGTGGCAAAGCAATGTTTTGGCGTAAATATCAAGTAGCAGACTGGTCTTTGCACGATTTAGAAACCGCTGGCTTGAACCCTATTTTGCTGGAATCGTTGCGCGGCCTTCGCACTTCCCAAAGTTATCGCCTAACGGCATTTATGCAAATGTTAAGCGAACTTGGTCCCAGGGCCCCAAGCCAAGCAGAAAAAAACATGATTTTATTGTACTGCAAGCGCGGACCCATGGGCCTCGAGCGCATCTTGCCATGGCGAGGCTTGCGCGAGTGGATCGAAGCATTGACCCTGGCTTTTTTGGCTGCTTTGCTGGTACGCAATTTTTTGTTTGCGCCCTTTCGCATTCCCTCTGGGTCGATGATACCTTCCATTTTAATTGGTGATCATGTTTTCGCCTCCATGTATCGCTACGGGCTGCGTCTGCCTTTTACCCAAATACGCCTCTTTTCCCAGCCTGTTCAACGCGGAGAGATTATCATCTTTCCTTTTCCTGAAAACCCCGAACTAGACTACATCAAACGCGTGATCGCCCTTGGTGGAGAAACCCTTGAAATACGCGACCGTCAAGTGTTTATCAACGGCACACCTTTGGCCGAACCTTACGCCTTTTATGATCTTGAGGTATTAGCCCAACTCAGAGCGCGAGGTCATGAAGCCATTTTTGACAATTTTGGCCCCATTACCGTCCCTAAGGGCCATTTGTTCATGATGGGCGATAACCGTTTAGGCAGCGCAGATAGCAGGGTGTGGGGCTTTGTAAAGGAGAGCACCGTGAAAGGCAAGGCCAGCATTGTGTATTGGTCCCATGATCCCCGGAGTGGCCTGCTTGGAGGGTATCATTGGGAGCGTCTAGGCATGTTGCTTCACAAAAATTCCAAACCCTAAAAAATTGTAAAAAGGAGGCTATCCCTTTATTGTAAACACGCTTCCCGCTCCGTAACGGTTTAGGCTTTTTGGGTGAATGTATCAAACCTTGCCAACGACGCCATGCCCACACTTTTATCCATCCTATTTTGCGCTCGTAGCTCAGCAGGATAGAGCATCGGATTTCTAATCCGACGGTCGCAGGTTCAAATCCTGCCGAGCGCGCCTTAATGGTGCCTGCGCATGGCCAGGGTGAGCGCATTGGGTGCTTTGTGTAACAACTGCCCTTTGCCATTATCCAGCATTCACACCTGCTTGTCGCTAACATCGGAATGGTGCGTTCCGAGCTAAGAATGGGTGTCTGCTGCATTTTTGTCGGGCAAGTTCGAGCACGACAAAGCCTTACAAACCATCATGTAAGCGGTTGCACAGGGATATTGTTGCCAAAATATCCGACCCCCGAACACGGGGATTGGTACAAGAGTCAACCGGGCATGCCCGAACGCTTCCCACGAGGTTTGACAAACTTGGTCAAAGACTACAAGCAAAGGGGCAAAATCACATCTTTGGATGCCCTTAAAAAATGTGAAAGGCGATGTTGAAGGCATACTGCAAAGAGGCGGACGCCATCTCAAAATCGGGCGGTGCATCTTGAGCATAACTGGCCCAAACCCTTGCCAAAACCAAGGGTACGTTTTTTGCTCAGCATTTAACGATACATCCAACCAACATGCGTGGGTGGTTTAAAAGTATAGACTGCCAGCAAATGAAAACCCGCTTTCACTATGGGTGAACCCACGGCTTGCATCATAAAAGGGTGGCAGAACGGCTTTACAGCCATTTTAAAACCCCTGCCCTAAAAGCAGCCTCGCAAAGGAGGCAAGCGATTGATGACAACATCCATGGGCAAAAAACGGGCTATGAAAAATATGCAGTCAAGATGGGCAGTGGTGGGGCATGGGAACGAAAGTGGCAAAGCATGGGAACGGTTGAACCCAAAGTGGCAAAGCATGGGAACGTTTACAGCGGGTTTTGCGTGGAGTGCAAGTGGGAATGGGGTTTTTGCCTGGGGTGTAGGTATTGATACAAGCCATAGGCGACGCTTTGAGGCAGGCTGGGAGTGGCCAGTAGGTCTTCGAGGCTGGCCTGACCCAGGCGTTTTACGCTCCCAAAATGCTTTAGCAATGTCTGGCGGCGCTTCTTACCAATTCCGGGGGCATGGCTTAAATCGCTGTGCAGGGTGCGTTGCTTGCGGCGCTGACGGTGGGCTTGAAGGGCAAAGCGATGGGCTTCATCGCGAATGCGCTGCAAAAAATGCAAGGTGGTCGAATTTTTGCGAAAACGGAGGGTGGTTTTCCATTCGGGCTTGACCAAATATTCAAAATCTTCATCATGGATTGGGGTATTTGCGCGGCGTTTTTCTGAGCGCCCCTTGGCCAAACCAACCACATCCATGCGGTTAGCGTCTATGCCCAGTTCTTTTAACGCTTGTTGGGCTGCATTCACTTGCCCTTTACCGCCATCAATCAACACCAGGTGGGGGAGTGCTTGATTTTCAGCCAGTTTTCGTTTAAAGCGGCGGGTTACGGCTTCGTGCATGGCCAAAAAATCGTTGGGCTCACCCACCTGCCCTGCACTTCGGATGTTCATGGTACGGTGCTCTGCATTGCAGGCTTGATTCTTACGAAACACCACCACCGAGGCCACCACATCGGTGCCCTGAATGTTCGAAATATCAAAACCTTCGACCACTTGGGGCAGGTATCTTAAATGCAAAGCACTTTGTACCTGCTGCATCACCGCCTCATGGCTTTGCAAACCAAGGAGGCGTTCTTTTAGGCCGCGTTTCGCGTTGGTGCTGGCGAGTTCAATTAAATGATGACGCTTGCCCCGCTGGGAATGGTTAATTTTGACTTGCCGTTTTTTGCCTGTGCTTAGGGTTTCTGCCAATAAGTCCATGTCCTCAAAAGGCGTGCTAACCAAAATTTCACGTGCTGCGCTGGCACCTTGCTGTAGGTAGTAGCGCATTAAAGCGGAGCGCAAGACTTGGGCATCGTCCCATGCTTCGTCGGCCTCGACCACCCATAGATGTGAGCCGATCCAGTGTCCATGACGCACGAACAAAACCTGCACGCCAGCCCAGCCCCGTTCGCGATGCATCGAAAAGACATCGATCTCAGCGTTGGTATCGGGGGTTAGGGCCTGTTGACGCGCCATTGTGCGCTCAACGGCCAAGACGGCATCGCGCTTCAACGCGGCTTTTTCAAAGTGCTCTGCCTCGGCCAAAGTGCTCATTTCGGTGCGTAAACGCGCGAGCAATTCCTTGTTTTTACCCTGTAAAAACAGCCTTACTTGGCGCACCACCTGGGCATATTCTGCCACCTCGACCACCCCACGGCAGGGTGCTAGGCAGCGTTTCATTTGAAAGTTAAGGCAAGGGCGGTACGTTTTGCTGCCATCAAGGGACATTTTGCTGGTGCGCAAAGGAAAGTGCTTGCGGAGCACGCGCAAGGTTGCTTTGGCGTCTTTTACCGAGGCGTAAGGGCCAAAGTACTCCGCGTGGGTTTCGTGTTTGCGTTCGCGCGTCAGCATCAACCGCGGGTAGCGCTCACCCAGGCTAAGTTTAAAAAAAGGGTGGGATTTGTCGTCTTTATAAAGAATGTTGTAGCGCGGTTGGTGCTTTTTAATCAGGTTGGTTTCCAGCAAAAGGGCCTCTGCCTCGCTTTTGGTTTCCATCATGTCAATGCTGCGTATTTGGCGCACCATGGCACGAATCCGCGGCACATGCGTTGCGGATTGCTGAAAGTATGAGCGCACGCGCACGCGCAAGTTTTTGGCCTTGCCAATGTAAAGCACGCGGCCTTCGCCATCTTTATGAAAATAGACCCCAGGGGCCTCGGGTAAATTTTGGAGGGTTTGTTGCAGTGGAGTTTGTTGCAACGGGGTGATTTGAGGGGTGTTGTGGGGCATTTTTTAGTCCTCACCTTTTTTTAGCACGTGCCCCCGCCTTGAGCAGGGCTGCAATCACCTCAGGGGTTTTATTTTTTGCTGCTGCCTCATGCAGGGGGCGTAATGCCCTTTCCAGCGCGTGCATTCACATTTGCCCCCGCCTTGATTAGGGCTGTAATTTGGGCGGGGCTGGCTCGCTTCATAAAGTGTGGGTCACACAGTTTGCCGCAGCGTTGGGCAAAGGCGGGGTTGGCGGGCAGGCTAAAAGCCAGTAACAGCAGGGCAGAAAAAATTTTGAGATTCATGATTCGTGTTTTTTTAAAACCTTGATGAGGAGGGTGAACACACGCATGGTGGGCGCTGGGGGGTTGGTGCTCCTGCGAGGGGTAAAAGGGGCTCGCTCCCTGAGAATAATGCAGATGGATAGAGATTGCAATGCTGCCCAGCATGGGCTTAGAATGGCGCCCAGGGGGTACTTTTTTGACATGGCGTTTTTTGGCAGTACCCAGTGCCCTCATGCCCCCTGTGGGATTTTCCCCTTTGTTTGCAAGCATTTTTGATTGAAAATAGGTTTTTTTATGACACCCATTCGCTTTTTCTACTACCCCGATGCTCCCCAAAAAGTGCCCCCGCCCAAACCTTTGGATGTGCTGGTGTGTTTTGTGTTTGAGGCCGATTCTCCCAGCGTTCCTTTGAACATTCCAAAAGCGTTTCAAATGCCTTTAGCCCAGGCCATAAGCCTTGGCGATTTTAGCGGTGAAAAAGGGGAAAGCATCACCTTGTTGCTAGCTCAAGAAAAAACAGCCCTGCGTTTGCTAAGCATTGGCTTGGGTAAATTGGCAGACTTTACCAGCGAAACGCTGCGCCGTGGGGTGGGCAATGCTGCCAAGGAACTGCAAAAAACAAACCTGGGCAGTGCGGGTGTGCTCTTGCCCAGCAATGTGCCCAAAACCATGCAAAGCAGTTTGGCGCAGGTATGCGGCGAAGGGCTCTTAATGGGGGGGTATTTTTTTGATGACTACAAAGAAACCCCTACCCGTGAACGCAAAAAAATTCACCTTGAGCAAGTGCATGTCTACGATGCACAGAAAGCAAGCAGTGAGACCAGCATGCAAGAAGGCGTGGTGATTGGCGAAGGGGTATTGCTGGCACGCGATTTGGGCAACCACCCGTCGAATGTAATGACCCCCGCGCGCATGGTCGAGCAAGCCGAGGCCCTTGCCAAACGCAACCACCTTAAATGCAAAATCCTCGACCAACGCCAACTGGAATCCTTAGGCATGGGCATGTTGCTCGGGGTGGGGCAAGGTTCGCAAAACCCCCCTTATTTGGTGGTGCTCGAATACACCCCCTCGGCCAACCCTCAAGGTTTACTGGCTTTTGTGGGGAAAGGGGTTACCTTCGATACAGGCGGTATTTCCATTAAGCCTTCTGCCACCATGGATGAGATGAAATTTGACATGTGCGGTGCTGCTGCGGTTTTTGGTGCCATGGAAAGCATTGCGCGCTTAAAGCCAAAAATGAGGATTGTTGGCGTTACGCCCTTGTGCGAAAACATGCCCAGTGGCCATGCGATTAAACCAGGGGATATCCTTACCGCCTATTCGGGCAAGCGGGTTGAGGTCTTGAATACCGACGCCGAAGGACGGCTCATTTTGGGCGATGCATTGGCCTATACCGCAATGCAGTACAAACCCGATGCCATTGTGGATCTGGCCACCCTTACAGGAGCCTGTGTGGTGGCTTTGGGGCATTACGCCACGGGCGCAGTGAGCAATCACGAAGGCTTTAGCCAGCAGGTGGTACAAGCAGGTGCACGCGCGGGGGAAGCCATTTGGCCATTGCCAAATTTTGTTGAATACGAAGAAAAGCTAAAAAGCAAATATGCGGATCTCCAAAACATTGGGGGGCGCGATGCGGGTGCCATTACAGGAGGGCTTTTTTTAAAACCCTTTGTTGAGGACATTCCGTGGGTACACTTGGATATTGCGGGCACGGCATGGGGTGTTGACAACATTGGCTGGGCACCCAAAGATGGTGCTACAGGGGTGGGGGTGCGTACCTTGGTGGAGTTGGCGCGCTCTTTTAAGCAAGTTTAACTGCTTTTTGCTTATAAAATGGTCGCAGAGTTCCTGCGGCTTACCACAGGGTGCGTCTGTGAAACGATCTGGTTTTTGCCCAGGTGTTGTTTACGTGTACCTTTGGCTTTTTGGTGCTTTCTGGGCTGTAGTGTTTTCTAAAAGTGCCTGCTGAGAGGTTAAAAAACCTGGTATTTGGATAGGCATTTGCTCATGATTCCCCACATTCTTATTTGTTGCTATTTAAAGCCTGCTTTTTCGACCGAAATCGCCCCACGGCTCACCGACGCCCAGTTTGAAAGTTCGTCCAATGGTCCGCCTAAACCTAAACCTGCTGCCCTATTGCGCGATGGACGACAAGAGACCATGAGCGCCCCCGACCGTGCTTTGTTACAGTACGCACTTTTTTTGAAAACAAAATACGGCAATACGGGTCGGAAAGGTAGCGCAAGCAAAACCAGCCCCGCCAAAAAAGAAACATCACAAATCGCGCCGTCGCCCCTAGAACATCGCATGACTTTAATTGCCATCTCATTAGGGGCTGGTGGTGTGACGCCTGTGCTGCGCGAAGCCCTTTCTATGGGCGCCACCCAAGCCTTGCATATTGAGATGCCTAACCCAGAGGTGGGTGACCTAAGCACAGGTAGCCAAACTATTACACTACACGGTCAAAGTACTCCCACGTGGCAACGCGCTATCATGGCGGCAAACAGTTTAAGTACGTGGCTAAAAACCCAAACCATCTGTAAGCAATCTCCCCCCACCTGTAGTGTGCACCTGTGTTCTGAGCGCAGCCTTGACAGCGGATCTGAAGCCTTTGCAGCAGGGCTTGCCTATGGGCTCGACCTCGCATTTGCGCACAGGGTGAGCCGTGTAGATTTGCAAAAAAACGCGTGGCGTGTTCAATGCAAAGGTGAACGCAGCTATACGCAGTGGGTGGACATGCCCGCACATTTGGTGTGTGGTTGTAGCCTGCAACCCACCGAGGTCAGTCCGCCAGCATCTTTGCCCCAGTGGCTGCGTGCACAACACATGGCCCTTCCTTGCATTCACGCTAACGTACAATCCGCTGCCCTAGGCCAAGTACCTGCCCTACACGATGGGTTGCGTCTCCCCATCCCCAGAGTCAAACGCCACACCCCACCACCCACAGCGCAACACCCCTTACAGCGGATTCAAACCATGCTAAGTGCCCAAGTGGAACAACAAGGTGAGACAAAAACTGGAGGCAGTGCCCAGGAAAAAGCCCAGACGTTACACCAATTCTTGGTAGGCGAAGGTTGGCTGTAAATTTTTTACCAACCCGCACCTCACCACCGTTGTAGCGGTGATGCGGAATAGAGCCACCAAAGGGCATGGTCTTTCTTTTACGGAGATTATAGCCAGCGTACACCGGCTTGGCTGCAGCCATTGTGGTAGAGCAAAACCCTGACCCCATAGCACGCTTTGCAGCAGCAAAAACGCAGCAAAAACACCGCCACCAACATCCCCAATAACAACACCGTCAAGCAAGGGAGAAAGGTTGGCTGTAAATTTTTTACCAACCCGCACCTCACCACCCCTGTAGCGGTGATGCGGAATACAGCCACCAAAGGGCATGGTCTTTCTTTTACGGAGATTATAGCCAGCGTACACCGGCTTGGCTGCAGCCATTGTGGTAGAGCAAAACCCTGACCCCATAGCACGCTTTGCAGCAGCAAAAACGCAGCAAAAACACCGCCACCAACATCCCCAATAACAACACCGTCAAGCAAGGGAGAAAGGTTGGCTGTAAATTTTTTACCAACCCGCACCTCACCACCCCTGTAGCGGTGATGCGGAATACAGCCACCAAAGGGCATGGTCTTTCTTTTACGGAGATTATAGCCAGCGTACACCGGCTTGCTGCAGCCATTGTGGTAGAGCAAAACCCTGACCCGCCAGCCATAGCACGCTTTGCAACAGCAAAAACACCGCCACCAACATCCCCAATAACAACACCGTCAAGCAAGGGAGAAAGGTCGGCTTAGGGGCAGTAGGGCGGGGTAAATCCACGCTGAGTACATCACGACCAAACAAACCTTCGGCAAGGCGATGGGCGCGGCGCAGCACCAAACCCAGCAAAGGCAAAAAAATCCCGCCTTGGCTGAGTGAACTGCGCAAGGGGTGCTCGCCTACCAACCGGGCAGTGCGCCAACCCAGGCGTAAGTCGCGAGCCAGTGCGGGCAAATGGCGCAGGCCAAAAGCCACCATCAACCCCAGTCCACTTTGAAACACGGGAGCATCCAGGGTTGTTTGCCTTTGGGAAGCCACCACCCACCCCAAAGCCAGCAGGGAGGTGGTGGAAAAACGCAAGGATTGCAACAGCCCATGCAAAGCCCCCTCACGATAAAATGGAAAGGCCCCACCCCATGCCGCTGGCCAAGGAATGCGCAACCAGACCTCACCCGTAGGACCACCATAAAATAAGCCTTGGGAAATGAGGGTACTCCAGGTAGTGAGGCACACCACAAGCAATGCCGCAAAGACCATTTTGCTTGAGGCATGCCACAAGGCAAAAACTGCTGTAATCCCAAACAAAGCCAACAGCAGCCATGGGTTTTCGACCAGCAACACGAAGGTAGCCCATAAAAAAGCACACAATCCTCTAAGTTTGGGTGTCAAAACTAAATCCTTTGCCCCCTCTTTATTTCGATTATGGGCGTGTTTGGGCGGTTATATGGGCTTTTAGCCTGGGTATCCATTTTTTGTTCTCGCTTTCAGCACCCCTGTTAGGCCTCTGCGGCAAAGGTGCCATGGGCGGGTATATGGGCATTCTTGCGCAAGGCATCCCCTTGGCTGTCACTTTGCCTTTGCTTGGCGTCCCAACCCTGGTCCATTCTAAGGGGCACGTGCCGACACACGCTCCAAAATTGTGATAGAACTGCTTTGCAGCAAGCGACAAAACCCTCCCTTGCTATAAGGAGGTTCACAAAGGAGGTGTTCCTCGAAAACGTGGCGAAATTCCGCGGCATGCCGCGGTAAACCAAAGCAACAAGGCCGGGGAAAGTTTATGCGCGACAGACGGTATGCCAACTGCCCTTGGTTCATTAGTGCGTTGTTCCTTTGTAAACTAATAATGGCGATATGCACGCACAATCTCATTTGAGACGCATGATCCGCGCATGCTAAAAAAATAGAGCCAACGCATGTTCGTGCGGATGCCTAAAGTGCCAGTGGCACCGCGGATACCTTTGTTTTAAGAAAATCATAACGTACTCAAAACGAGCATGTACGAAGTATCTCAAAGAGTGATTGCGATTGATGGCCCCGCAGGTGCAGGCAAAAGCACCGTTTCTTTGTTGCTGGCACAACGTTTGGAGGCTTGGTTTTTGTCTTCTGGCTTGGTTTATCGTGCCATTGCGTGGCATGCCATGCAAAATAGCCTCCCAGGTTTTTCCCCACCCACCCCTGTGCAGTTGGATGAGCTTAACGTGCGCTTGGATGAAAAAGATGTATGGGTCAACGAGGTGCGGGTGGATGAGACCTTGCTTAAAACCGAGGAGGTCTCGAAGCAAGCCTCTGCTTGGGCAATGGCCCCGCAGGTGCGTCAAAAAGCCAATGCGATTCAGCGCACTTCGGTTGCGCAAGCCTGTAAAATAGGGGTGCCATGGGTGGTGTTGGAGGGCCGCGACATTGCGACGCATGTTTTTCCTAATGCGCGGTGGATGTTTTTTTTAACGGCCTCTGTCGCTGTGCGTGCCCAACGCCGCCGCCAGCAGCTAATGGACATGTTTGGCAAAGCACCTGCCTTAAACACGCTTATTGCAAACATTCAAGCACGCGATGCTCAAGATGCCAATCGAGACATTGCCCCCATGCAGCCTGCTCAAAGTGCCCGTCGCATTGATGTGGGTCAAAAAACCCTGCCCCAGGTGGTATCATGGCTAGAAAACTTGATTTTACAAGGAAACACAGCATGAAAGCGGTAATTTTAGCGGCGAGACAAAGCGAGCATCTGCACCCTTTTACCCAAACCCGCCCCAAATCGTTGCTGTGGGCTGCAGGAAAAACCATTTTAGATGCCCAACTTGAGCACCTGCGCAAGGCGGGATTGCAAGAAGTTTTGATTGTGGTAAATCACTACCAAGACCACATTCGCCAATATGTAGCCCAGAAAGAAAGCCCAGGGTTACGCATTGAATGCATTTTGCAACCCAAGCCCAGTGGTATAGGCAATGCCTTGCTGTGTTGTAAGGATCTGCTTCAATCGGCACCTTTTATGCTGATGTACGGAGACATTGTCGCAACAGGAGAACCCGTTGACCAACTGCTGCGCCATTATACTGAAAATGGTAACTCGGTGGCAGCCATTACCTTGCCGCTCCACTCGGGGGAGTTTGGCAATGTATACCTCACCCGCGACATGCGCATTGCCCACTTTTTGGAACGCCCCAGCAATCCAAACAAATCCAACCACGTACTGGCAGGCTTGTTTGTGCTTTCGCCCGACATTTTTGACCTACTCGAAACCCACCAAGGCGACATCAGCCTTTGCTACCAAACGTTGATTGAAGAAGGACGTTTTTCGGGGGCACTGTGGGAGGGCGAATGGCTTGACTTACGCAGGCCATGGCAGATTTTGGAAATGAATCGCATGTTTATGGATGCCTGGGAGCACTCCCACATTCATCCCAGTTTAAAGCAGCGGGGTCATGTGCACATTGAGGGCTGTGTACACATTGAAGAGGGTGTTACCATTTGTTCGGGTGCGGTCTTGCGCGGACCTTGCTACATTGGCAAAGGCAGTTTTATTGGTAACAACGCTCTCATTCGCTCCCATGCTTCCCTCGGTTCGGGGGTGATAGTGGGTTATGGTGCCGAGGTGAAAAATAGCGTGTTGTTCGATCAGGCTGTGGTGGGGCGCTTGTCCTACGTGGCCGACAGCGTGATTGGTCAAAAATCTCGGCTGGGAGTGGGGGTAACCACCGTGAATGTGTCACAAAATCCTGATGGCATTTTGGCACACACCAAGCAGGGCACGGAGAACAGTGCCATGAAAAAGTTGGGTGCTTTTATAGGGGATTGTGCCGTAATTGGTGCACGCCACGTTATCCCAGCGGGTGCTAGTTTTAAAGCAGGCGTCACTGTCGAGGATCTTATCACCATCAAATCCATTTTTTAGCTTTTCCCTGCCAAGAAAGCAATCAAGCGTTTTTTGAGGTATCCCTGAAGGCAAAGCCCCGTTTTTTAGCTTTTTCCCCGCCTAGGCAACGGCTCCAAGCGTTTTTTGAGGTATCCCTGAAGGCAAAGCCCCGTTTTTTAGCTTTCCCTGCCAAGAAAGCAACCAAGCATTTTTTGAGGTATCCCTGAAGGCAAAGCCCCGTTTTTTAGCTTTTTCCCCGCCTAGGCAACGGCTCCAAGCGTTTTTTGAGGTATCCCTGAGGGCAAAGCCCCGTTTTTTAGCTTTTTCCCCGCCTAGGCAACGGCTCCAAGCATTTTTTGGGGTATCCCTGAGGGCAAAGCCCCGTTTTTTAGCTTTTTCCCCGCCTAGGCAACGGCTCCAAGCGTTTTTTGAGGTATCCCTGAAGGCAAAGCCCCGTTTTTTAGCTTTCCCTGCCAAGAAAGCAACCAAGCATTTTTTGAGGTATCCCTGAAGGCAAAGCCATTACCAACCCGTTGATCGGGGAGAGGGATACGATGCACAACCTTCTTACAGAAGCATTTTGCTTAAGTAGGGCAAAGATAGCCCTGTTGATTGGACGATAGGTAACGATGAATGCTTTTATTTTGGCAGCGGGCAAGGGTTCGCGCTTAGCCCCACTGACGCACACCATCCCCAAGCCATTGGTTCGTGTGCTTGGCGTACCCATGGTAGAACGCATTTTAGCATGGCTTACCCACCACCAACTGGTAGAGGCTGCAGTGAACATCCACCATTTGGCTGAGTGTATGCAGCGGCATTTTGCGGACCGTAACCCTGCCATCCCGCCGCGCATCGCCTTGTTTCACGAGACCAAGTTACTGGGTTCGGGCGGGGCGCTCAATCACCCCCATGGGTTTTGGGCTACCCCCTTTTTGTTATGGAATGCAGACATTTTGTGCGATATCAACCCCCATATCCTGATTGCACAAGCACAACAGCACCAAACGTGTGTGTTGGCTCTGCAAAAGCGGCATAGCCAGTCTTACCTGCTGGTGGATGAAGAGCGGCATGTTTGTGGGCTGCGTTCGGCAAAGCGCCAGCGCGAAGAGGTGTTGCGTAAACCCAAAGGGGCACTGCAAGCCTTGGCTTACAATGGGATTGCCGCGCTGCACGCCAATTTAAAGCCATTTTTGCCTGAACAAGGGGCTTTTGACCTCATTGACGTCCTGCTCCAAGCCATTGCCCAAGGTACTCCCGTGTATGGGCATACGATCCCCAAAGATCGTTTCTTTGGTGCCATTGATGACGCACAGCGCCTCCAACATCTCGAGCACACCCTCGCCAAGCACAATACACTGCCTCAGTGCACAACGCCTCTATCAAAAGGTTTTTACAGGGTTTCACCTTTGTAAATTGAGCCTGTAACCGGTTGCCTGCCACAGACCCACCCTGCCACGGCCATAAAAACCCAAGGCGACCAGGCTTGTTTTTTCAGCCGTTTTACAAACCCGCCACTAACGGCTAACCGTGAACCCAAGCCTCCCCAAAAAGTTTGTTCTTTTTTAAGTCAACACATACGTTGCCTGACTTAGCCCGAGGGGTTTTGTTGGAGCCATGCCTTCACGTAGTCGCGGTCATCAAAAGGGCGGGACACACCATTTATTTCTTGGGTGCTCTCATGGCCTTTTCCTGCAATCACCACCACATCACCCGCTTGTGCCTTGGTAAGGACCCAGGCAATGGCTTCTTCACGCAGGGGCAGTTGTGTGGCAGTTTGAGGCCTTTGCATGCCCGCGCGAATGGCGTTTAAAATCGCAACGGGATTTTCGCCGCGGGGATTGTCGCTGGTAAGTACCACTCGGTCTGCGAGTTGTTCTGCAATGGTGCCCATTTGAGGGCGTTTTTGGGGATCGCGCTCGCCGCCGCAACCAAACACCACCCATAATTTGCCTCTGCCACGGCTTTTACCAGTGCCTTTGGGGTTGGCAAGGGGTGGCTTGAAGTCGCCCGACATTTGCACCATGCTGCGCGCAGCCAGCAAAATGCACTGCAAAGCATGGGGGGTGTGCGCATAATCGACCAGCACGCGAAAAGGTGCTTGGCAAGCCACGTTTTCCATGCGACCCGGGGCACTGGTACAATGCTGGGTTAGGGGTGCTATCTGTGCGAGGCTATGTCCAGTAGCCAACAGCAAACTAAGGGTACACAGCATGTTGCTCACGTTATGCTGTCCAGCCAGTGGAAGTTGAAATGGCTGGGTTTGCTGCTGGGATTGCGAGCCCTTTTTGCCTCGAATAAGACGCAATTTCCCTTGCCAGCATGTGCCTCCCTTGGCAGGGCCAGAGTGCTGGGCCGTGAGCACCATGTGGGCATCAGCCAACCAAGGGGCTTGCAAACTGGCGTGCTGACTTGCAAAAGCGAATAAAGGTGCGGGTTTTGAACAATCGCACCAAGCCTGCCAAATGTGCTTGGCATGGCCATCGTCTGCATTCACCACCCAGGCCTGGGGACTATGCTGGGTGAACAACAGCAATTTATGGGCAAAGTAACGCTCCATATTTTGATGGAGGTCAAGATGCTCAGGGCTAAGGTTGGTAAAAGCCGCCGCACGCAGGGTAATGCCACTTAAACGCTGCTGTACCAAGCCAATCGAACTGGCTTCAATGGCTGCCCAGACCACTTGCTGTTGAAGCATGGCTGCCAAAAAGGCGTGGATCTCGCAAGGTTCGGGGGTGGTGAGTGCGCTGCCTTTGAACACATTGCCCCCTGCAAAACCAAGGGTGCCTAAGGTGGCATTGGCGGTGTGCTGGGCTGTGAGCAGTTGGGAGAGCATGTGCACGCAGCTGGTTTTGCCATTGGTCCCTGTAACCGCCAACACCTTCATTTTTTGAGAGGGTGCGTTATGCAGTTGGTTGGCCAGTTTTCCCAAGGCTTGACGGCTGGTGGTGGTTAAAAAAATACCCTGGAGCTTGACCTGGCCTGGCTTTTTTGCCTGTTGCTTGGCTTTTTCACAAAGGCGCTGAAAGCAGTTGGCATCTTGCACAAAAAGCGCATTTGCACCACGCTGCCACGCATCCATCACATAAGCGTGGCCATCGGTTTGTTGCCCTTTAAGGGCATAAAACCCCGCACCAGCGGTCACTTTGCGTGTATCGACACACAAGTGTGTGCAGTCACGGTTGGCGTCACCTAACCAGAATTGCTTTATGTTTGGCAGTTGGCAAATGGCGTGTAGTTTCATAGAATTTGGCTTATCTTGCAAAAAATAACGCGTTAGGATCCCTGGGTTCTTTGAGCATAACCTAAACGTTGTTTGCATCGCATCAAAGAGATGGTCTCCCCGAGCCCCTCATGCCAGGCTTTGGTGGCTCCCTGTCAATCTACCGCTTGACAAGCGTGGGCAATGGTTTTTATTCTGGCTCTCGGGTGTCGTGTTGGGGATTGTCTTATGAACCCAAATAGATATCTTGATTGGGGCGTGGCCAAGTGGTAAGGCATCGGGTTTTGATCCCGACATGCGCAGGTTCGATCCCTGCCGCCCCAGCGTTTTACGCTCAGAAAAATCCCTGCCCCGTTTGCTTTTATGCAAAAGGTCCTCTTTCGTGCAGATGAAGGTGCTTATCCGTCCACCTTTGCCCTTTTATTTTTGGCAATGAATGTGTGCGTTAAGAACCCGTGTGTGTTGAGGTTCGCCGCGTTTGCCCAGGCGTGTGTCCCGATAGTTTTGCATAGCAATGCCCTTGGCTCTTAAAAATGCGTCTCCAGAAATTTTTTAAACTGTGCTAGGGCAAGGGTGCGCATCGAATGGTGTTGTTTTTGCGAGGCTTGCATTTGGGCAAAGGTCTTTGCTGGTCCCTTTCCACTTTGGTTTAAGGGGGCAAAAATGGCATCCCAACCAAAGCCTTGTCGGCCGCGCGGCAAAACGATTTGCCCTTGTACGCATCCTTGAAAGATCTCCAAAGTTTGGCCATTGTAGTACCCCAGCGTGCAACACGCCTCGGCCTTGGTGTTTTGAAAGGGCCCAAGGGCACGCACCATCCCTACCAAGCCCATGTGTTGCTCAAAAAACTTGATCAATGGGCCAGGCAATGCGCCCCAGGCCTCAAAACGCAAAGCACTGTCTTCAACCAGCACGGGTCGTTTTAGGACCGCATAAGCGGCCTTTGCCTTGCCTTTGACAATGCTTGGTATATCCACGCTTTGTATTTCGGGTAAATCAACCTTAACCCCTTCAATGGATATTCCCAAGGGGTTTAAGTAGGTGTTGGCCTCGCGCAGTTTGTGAGGGTTGGTGGTTACAAAAACCAAAGGCTTGGAACGATGCATAAGAGCCTTGCAAAGAGGGTGCTTAACAACGGGGGAAATAAAAACCTTTGCAGGTGTGCCGAGACACATGGTTGTACATTGGCAGAAATGATGGGTTTTTTGTGGTTTTTTGCGGTTTCCACTATCCCCGTCCCCATGCTTTGCGCCTCGTAATTTAGCGGGTTTTAAGTGGGTAATCGCGGTTTGCGGGTCGCGGATTTGCAAGCAAAGGGGAGATTGCAGCCTACCAAAAGCCCATCTGCAAGGCTCACAAGGCCAAGATTGTATCACGCAAAAAGCCTACCGCAGGGTGCATTTTTCAAACTAACCACTCTAAAGGGAGTGTGTTTCGCGGGCCTCGAAACGGCGCACGCCCAACCCTTGCTGGCATCCATAAATGGCGGCGGTCAAGGGGCAACAACCCCCTCGCCAAGCGGAGAAAATTACATGTAAAAAGCCATTCCCATAGATAATTTTCGCGCCTTGGAAAACGTTGCCTAGGAAACCGCACCGCATATCGCAAAGACCTTTGGAGCGATTGCATCACGATTGGGCGGGCCGTTTTGTTGTTGTGCGACTTTGCCCGCCCGTGGCGAGCGCTGTTTTTCATCAAGCCGCTGCCCTCACTTTGTCCCTGTAAGAAGAAAATCGGGCAGGGGCCTTAAAAGATACGGGGCCCTCTTGCAGGCTTTTTAGAAGCCTCTGGCGGTGGGATATCCCCAGGTGGCCACCGCTTGGGCCGCGCGCCAAAGTTCATCGCCCTGGGCGTGGTGGGCAAACTCGTCAACCACCAACTTGCCGCCACGACCACGCAAGGCACGCGGGTTGCTGCTTAAAGCATGAATGCGTTTGCCGTTCGCAAATTCAATCGCCAGCACCTTAATGCCTTTATCCTCGTCCAACGCAATCTCACCCAAGTCTTTGGCTACGACCTGAAACACACTCGCCCAGTGGGCGCAGTAAAGCATGTATTCTTTGGCCGTGGCTTGATCGGCGCTGGTAAACCACACATCGCAGCCCCCCTGCTTGGCGGCATCGCGCACATCCTCAAAGGCCTGCACGTAGGTTGCGCCAATCCGCCGCGACTTCTCCCAGATTTTCAAGCGGCTTTCATCGTTTAGCCACCTCACCTGATAGGGTAAAAGATGGGTGTTTAAAGGGCTTTGCATCGTGATTTTAAATCCCTTTCAAAAGTGTTTCTACCGAGGCAATCACTTGAGGAGATAGCCCACGGCGGGGCCCTTCTTTTTTTATTTTATCGCGAGTCTCTGTGATGGCGACCTTGTATGCTTTTTCAAGGGGCATCCGTATCGGATTTGCCGGCACTGGCGAGATCGCGCAAGGTGCGAGCGAACAGGGCCATCACCCCAGGGTCTTCTGCTTTCTTCTCCCAGTCCCCGGAAATCATCATGCGCAAAAGGGCGGCATGGGTCAGCTCTAAAAGCAGGGGGCCTTGGCGGTTGTCCTTACCCTCACCATAGCGCTCGACCAACACTTCAGCCAAAGCACGGCTTTCACTATAAACGCGCACCAAAGGGGCCTCATGCACTTTAGGGTTATAGTTTTGTGCCATCTGCTCAATATCGGCGGCACTGAAGGTTTGTGCTTTGCCACGCATCGGCTGATGCGTCCCTGGGCGAAAAATAGCGAAGGGCGCATACGTTTCTTGGATGTTTTGTTTCATACCACCATGATGAGGCACAACGGACATAAAAAAAAGGTTGCGTTAGGGCGCACCTTCGGTGGGGTAAAAATGGAGGTTGTCGGCACATGATGGGGCGCAACGGGCATCAAAAAGGCCCGCGCTCGGGCACACCCTTTGCCCAGATAAGGCATACTTCGTTCGAGGTCGGTTCGAATGGGTTCGATTCCGTTCGATAAAACGAAGGGATAGCCCGTGGTATAGGAAGGGGGATTAAACGGGCTTATTGGGCGTTTTAGCGCGTTGTTTTTAAGGCCGCTTTGAGATAACTTGCCAAAATGCGCCGTAATGCGCCCTCATCCTCACGGCCGATGCCAAGGAAGGGGCGCTTAGGAATGACGGCTTTTTTGGCAAAAATCACCCCCGATAGGGTGGGAATGGCCAGTGCCTTGGCCCTTTTGGGGCGAATGATTGCCCCGAACTGGTGCGCAGCTGCATATTTTTTATTGCTTCCAACGCCAAGGGTGTCCTTGCCAAGCACCTGCCAGGCTAACGTTGCTTTAAGCCCTTTGGGAGGGATTTTCGACCAGCATCCGGGGGTTGCGCTTGCGCTTGCGCGTTAGGGCACTAAGGGGCGTCCAAGGTGTGCCCTCTGGCGACTGTTGGCGGACAAAACGCTGGCGGGTATGATGCAAAAGGGCTTCGCCAAAATCTTCCAGCAGGGGCTGGGGGTCTGCGCCAAGCTGCTCCAAACGCGCAAAACCCTGGCGCACTTTGCGTAATTCGCGGTCATCGTAGTTTATCTCAACCCTGGCCATCTTTTTTTGCTTGCCTTTGGTTTAAATCGTGCTAGGGTATAGGTAGCTGGCTTGGCTGGTCCGCAGCACCTTTAGCCGAACGAGCTGTCCACGTGGAGCCGTGTCGCGTGTGATATCCTTTTCTACCTTTTGTAGATCAACCTTCCTGCCCGACGCTTTTGTAATGCTTTGAGGTTGTCCACCCCGTGAGGATGCCCTTGTGGGCATTGGCCACGAACAAAATGCCCTTGCGCCCAAACATCCCCTCTTTAAAAGCCTTGATGTAGCGCAGGCGTAGGGCGATGCGCCCCGTGGTTTTGCTCTTTTCGAAAGCCAGCCAAACCTCGTAGGGGTCTTCGAGCACCTCGGGGAGCAGGGGTAAAAAACGCCCCCTTTCGAGGTCGCTTGTGGCCAAATGTTCACCCAGCGCCTCGGCATTCACCAGCACATCATGCCTAAAATCCCCTTGCTTTAGGGTAAACACCTTTTCTTGCGCTCCTAAAGCCCTTTTTAAGGTGGCCTTAAGCGAGGCTGCATCGTGGACGCGCGTTGCAAAGGCTTTTTTGCTCTAGTGCCAGCCATACGTGCTATTTTGCGTCCCTCTGCCTCGTTCACAAAGCGACTAATCTCTGCCCGCTCAACGTCCAAAAAATAGCCACCGCGTCCCATGTCCCAATCTCTTGGCAGCAGTTGCGCATCCAGTGGGTTATCTGGCGCATCTCAAAACGTGGTTCAGGCGTTGGCATCCGTTGGCAAAGTGTTGGCAAAGTGTTGGCAAAGTGTTGGCAAAGTGTTGGCAAAGTGTTGGCAAAGTGTTGGCAAAGTGTTGGCACGGCGCAAGGTGTGCACTGCAAGCAGGTTCACCGCTTCGAAAAAATAGGAGCGAGACCCCTAAGGGCAAACAAGGTGGCGTTATTTTTTTGGCCTGAAGTGCGCTCAGGGTAGTCGCGTGCCTTGTCCGCGCGGCGTGTTGCACCGCTAATTTTGCGCTGCCAGCCAAGGCGTTGGCGGGACATTTTTTGGTAGGTTTTTTGCGCTGCGCACCCCGGAGTTGCTTACCCAGCCCGCGGTATTGGGCATCGCCGAAAGCCCATTTTGCTCGATTGGGCGTGCAGGGCCGCGTATTTTTTATTGCGGTAGGCTTGCTCGTTGGGTGCATAGGATTTGGTTTTCATGGGCCCTCCTCGCACATTTCCAACATGCCGTAGGCAGCGAACCCACCCATAAAAAACCCAAATCCGCTCACTACGGCGTCGCAAAGCGTTTGCAAAAAACTCATAGCGCCACCTCATGCGCAAGGGTCGCTTTTTTTATCCGGATGCTTTGGGGGTGGTTTGGAGCCACAGCAAAGACTTCGCCCGCGCTTTTGATGCAAACCCCCGCAACTTGGATTGCCATTTGTGGGGAGCGGAGCATCGCCTCCTTGTCGCCCCCTTTGTTAGTGATGCTCATCTAAGAACTTGCCTTGCCCTTTAACCGTTGCGAGACTTTCAAAGTCTTCGCTCAACAAAAAAACCTTGCCATAGTCTTTTTCGTGCCCGTGGTAGGGCTAAGTCGAGGTAGAAGGGGGGGTTTTTGTTGAATCGTAGCGGTTGAGCACGTCTTGACCAAGGTTTGCACTCAAGATGCGCACCCTGGCATCGTACTTGTTGGCCTTGACTTGCTCGGCTGGCGCGTAAAAAACTGCGCTGCTGGCTGGGCGGTGGCCTGGGTGATGGGGCTGGCTGCGTAACTTTGTGCAAACACCGCATCAAATCGCCCGTCACAAAGTGCAGGGTCAACCCTGTCTGCATGCATCACCGCCTTTTTATCTTCAACATCTCGTGGGTCAAATTGATTTAAAAAAGGTTGCAGGGTGCTTGACATAATTCAACTCTCTGTCATACAGCCCAGCATCGAATACACCTTGCTCCAATATTTCCAACACGTTCTTAAGGGTGTATATTTTGTGTTCGCCTTGCTTTACGCGCTTTTTGTCTTGTGCCTTAAACCAATTCAATTTGGTGTCAAATGCCTTGCGTGCCATAAGCCTGCCTTCTTTGCGTGGGTAGCCTTGGTATTTTTTTAGCAATGGCAACCCCAACGCCAGGGCATGCGCTTTGGCTTGCCCATCTTCTTTGCGTGGGGGATCAGCGTTGCCAAAATAAAACAGCACGAAGGCTGATTCTCGGATATCCTCTATCATGTGCTGCTGCGTCTTCTTGGCGGGCTTACTTGGGGGTATTGCTGGCTGCTGTCCTTTTGCTGACCGCTGTTCGCCTCGGGGTTTCGGGGCTGCTTTTTTTCTTACCACCGGTTCGCGTTCCTCCCACAGCGAACAATCTGTAGGGCGCAAGCAATACTCACCACGCTTGCAATGACCACACTCACCACGCTTGCAATGACCACACTCACCACGCTTGCAATGACCACACTCACCACGCTTGCAATGACCACGGCTTAGCCAAAGCATGTTGCGTTTGGCCATGCGCTTTACTACCTGCCCAACCCAACCAGGGCTCCGCTTAATCATCGCGCCCAAAGTCTTGTTGGTAAAAAGGGCATGGGAACGTCCATGCTCTGTGCATCCCATCACAGCAGCCCATACCCGCATTTCAGTGGGTGTCCAATCCCCCCTTGCTACCCCCTCAAGGGCTTGGTTATAGCCTATGGGCAGCACAGCAACATCCCCATTTTGTGCCCCCTTATTTTGTGCAACCGCTTCACGCATCCTTTAAAAACCTCCTTTAATGCAAAGTGTCATTCCCTTCGTGCTGGCGGCCCATGCCACCCTCGAACAAACTTAACTGCGTCATTGCTATCTTAGTGCATTGGCAATGTCTGCCAATTCTTGTGCGCTGTACCATTGTTGCATGGGGTTTTCACGGCCCTTTCAACTTGCAAAGTGGGTTGCTTTATAAACATGCTTTCTCGCGTGCCGCAAGCCTGGCTTTGTTGGCCCCGCAGTAGGCTTTATGGGAGGCTGCGATTTCTCCCTTTTCAGCCATGGCGGGGCAACCACCGGGTGGCTGGGTTCCCTTTGGGAGGGCTGCCTCCTCAAGGCAAAAATCTAGGGGGCAATCAAAGCACACAAGGTCGTTCGCGCTGAGATGTTCCATCTGCTGCTCCTTAAATACGGGTTGCTTTAAAAAAAGGCATTGCAAAAGCGGGGCAAGAGAGGAGTGCTGGCACGACACCCATTCGCTAAGGAATGATGACGAAATAGAACAGGTTGTGCCCGTGATTTACGTGCAACCCAGGGCGGTTTAGAAAAAAAGGAGTTCCAAGCTAGATTATTTTTTATTTTTAGGCCAATCGCGAAAAAGTATTTTCAAAACAAGGGTTTGATCCATGAAAAGGGCGAAAAATTGAGTTCCATGTTCAGTTCCATGTTAGAGTGCCGAACTCCGACCTTTTGCGGGGCATAAACCCCCCTGGGCATTTTTTGTGTAAAACCCGCTAAGGCTTGATGTTAGGGGGTTCGAGCGCTTTCGAACGCTTTCGAATTCCCTCGAACAAGGCCTTGTGAGAAGTGGCATTCCATGTGAACGAAAACGCGCAAACCCGCATTACACCGTTTTTTGGGCGGGACACGTGCCACCACCCTTTTGGCGCAAACACACTTCCCGTAAACCGTTGAAAAACCACAAAAAACCATTAAATTTTGACCCGTGGCAAAGCAAGTGTCCGGGCACAAGGGGTCGCACCCCCTTGCCAAGCCTTCCACAAAAGGTTGGCTGCGTTCAGAAGAAGCCCTCCTTTGCGGCTTGCTTGGTCTCAGTCACTCACAAAATCGATGGATCCGTGAAGGCCGAGAGACGTGCTTAAGCCTTGCTTTCCCTCAAACTCGTATGCGACCCCTTCCATTTCAAACTCATCGCCCAAGACATGATGAGAATAAAAATCTTTACATTAGCATAAATTTAGGTAAAGAATCACCATGTGGCATATTTCACAGGAATTTCATAACTTTTAGCATAAGGTGTTAGCATGGCAAGAGAAGACCAAATCAAGGCTGTTGAACAAGATTGGATAAGCAATCCACGATGGGCCAACATTAAACGCGGGTATTCTGCAGAGGATGTCGTTAGGTTGCGTGGTTCGGTGCAAGTCGAACACACTTATGCCCGTCGTGGTGCCAAGAGACTATGGTCGTTGGTAAACGGTGCAGCGAAGAAGGGGTATGTCAACTCTCTCGGTACACACACAGCCGGTCAGGCAGTGCAACAAGCTAAGGCGGGCGTTGAGGCAATTTACCTGTCTGGTTGGCAGGTCGCGGCAGATGCCAACTCTTCTGAACAGATGTATCCTGATCAATCATTGTATGCCTATGATTCGGTTCCGACCGTGGTACGCCGAATCAACAATTCTTTTGCCCGTGCTGATCAAATTCAATGGCAACGCGGCATTGAGCAAGGCGACGACAAATACATTGATTACTTCTTGCCTATTGTCGCCGATGCTGAAGCAGGTTTTGGAGGAGTCCTAAATGCGTTTGAGTTGGCTAAGAACATGATTCGCGCAGGGGCTGCTGCGGTACATTTTGAGGATCAACTGGCAGCAGTCAAAAAATGCGGGCACATGGGGGGCAAGGTTTTACTCCCAACCCAGCAGGCACTCCAAACCTTGATTTCCGCACGACTGGCAGCAGACGTAATGGATGTGCCGACCTTGCTGCTGGCACGAACCGACTCGGAAGCAGCCAGTTTGCTAACCTCCGATTTCGATGACCGCGATCGAGCATTCCTGACCGGTGAGCGCACTGCGGAAGGTTTTTATCGGGTCAAAGATGGTCTGGAACAGGCTATTTCCCGTGGTGTTTCCTATGCCGCTTATGCTGATCTTGTCTGGTGCGAGACTGCCACACCCGATCTTGGTTTTGCACGAGAATGGTCACAAGCGGTGCGTTCAGCCCATCCGGGAAAATTGCTGGCTTACAACTGTTCACCATCGTTCAATTGGAAGAAGAACCTCGATGATAAAACCATTGCCTCATTTCAGGAGGACCTGGCGGCGATGGGTTATGCTTATCAGTTCATTACGCTCGCTGGGATTCACATCGCATGGTACAACATGTACGATTTGGCCCATGAGTATGCGCGCGGTGAGGGTGTGAGACACTATGTTGAAAAAGTACAGCAACCGGAATTCGCGGCGGCAAACAGGGGCTATACCTTTGTTGCCCACCAACAAGAGGTAGGTGCCGGTTACTTTGATGATGTTACCACCACCATTCAAGGTGGAACCTCATCGCTTACTGCTATGTCTGGTTCGACTGAAGAAAATCAGTTCTAGTACGTTCGTGCCTTAATGCAGCGCCACAGGGCGCGCTTAAAAAGCACTGATGATAGTAGGGGATAAAACACCTTATCATCATCAGTGCTTGCAGGTTAGCACAACCGCTTCTTAAACACGTTTCACCAACCCCCCAAGGCTTCATGCCAAGCTGATCCAATGCCTCAAACGAGGTAGGTGTGCCTTTGCAGGGAATCCTTGCATATCCGCCCTGGGTCATGGTGCTGCCGCCCATCCAAAACGACGCTAAGCAGAAACACGCCTTAGCTGATATTGCACCAAACCTTGGTTTTCTCCGCCCCCGTGTAATCCGAACCTTGTTCAGGCCTGCGGCACTCGAAATTGAGATGCCTTAAAAACGGTAAACACATCGGAGTCCCACCCTTCACATACATTTTCTATGGCTAACAACTGGGGTAAGGATGCATCCTAATGCGCATAACCCAGCATCAAAAGGTAAGTCAGGCGGGGCATCATGACCGTTGCGCAGTCTTTCTAAAAAGAATGCGTGCCTCATAATACAAGGCAAAAAGGGTGTGCGTAGGAAAAACCGTTCTCAGCTTCCGCGGTAGAAGGATAAAAAAATGGCTGTGCGCTCACAAAGAACCCGTGAGCACACCAATCGCATTTTTTTCATGGTTCTCGGCAGAAGGAAAATCCACGGATGTTTGCGACGGGGCATTTGGGGAAGGCGGCACAGCGTCACCGCCCTTCGCCATCGAAGGGGTGTGCACCAAAGATGTTTGAGGGGAATTCGTACGCAGTTTTTTATTGCTGCGGGTGACACGCAGCAGGGAATCTCCCGAGATGTTGCGCTCAGCCAAAAAACGCAGCAAGTCTTTGAGCACTTTGGCAGAATCTTGGGGAAACTGCAGCGCATCAACCTGAAACGTTGCTTGGGTGGGCAAAGCCTTCAGGCACTGATTCATTTGCTTGGTCGCCTTGCTCAGCACCGCAGGGGAGGGTTTGGTTCCATGAGCGTCGCACCAAGCGGTTTCAAGCAACACCTTTACCAACGGTTCTTGACCGAGCACATCTTTTAAAAATAAGTGCTGCAAAACGCGCTGGCACAAGGTGTGCCATGGGGGCTGCACCCCAAGCTCTACGGCAATCATGGGGTGGGTTTCCATTTGGCATAGCGTGGGTGGTGACAAGGTTTTTTGGCCATGAGCTTGGCCAATCCACTGGTGTAAGCACTCAACCAAACGAAGCAAGGCTTGTACATGCTGGGTGGTAGGAGGGCTCGACTGAGGCAACTGGATGCCAATGTGAATGCATGATCTATTTTCGGGCAGTGAATGTTTTTGGAATAGGGTTGCCATGTGTCTAAAGCCTGTGAAGTACAATTGCCACGTGTTCGCCAAAGCATTAACCTCGATCAACAAGCCAACAACCTCACCATGACTCAAAGTTTTGTGGTAGCGGTAATACTCCCAGTATTTTTGGAATAGGGCTTCTACCTTGTCTCCAATGCTGGCCAGTGCATGCAGATCATTGCCGCTTCTTTTTGCTTGTTCGTGCAGGTCGACATTTTCCAAGCGCAGCAAAGCACGGCGTATGGCGGTTAAAAACGGTTGAATGCGGGTACAATAAACCTCGTTAAACAAGCGCGGGCGAAGTTCGCCCTCAACCAATGCCTCCAACGATGTCGACGCGGGCTGCTGGGCTAACTGCAAAACAAAGGCATCATGCACCTCACGGCCGTAACGCAAAGTGCCATCTAGAAGTTGAACAAACTCTTGGGTTAGGGGAGAGAAGCGCGAAAAGTCGCGCTGAATGGTATTCCACAGCATAAAATAAGTTTCGATGCTCCTCTTCCATGAGCCACCCGCCTGTTTGAACGAGGCGAAAAATACACCGGATGTTGGCAGCCAACATCCACCCTCCGCGCACCGGCCCGTAACCCAATGCACAGGCTACTAGAACCATTGATTGACATTGCCTTTGCACAGGCTACTAGAACCACTTATTGACATTGCCTTTGCACAGGCTACTAGAACCATTGATTGACATTGCCTTTGCACAGGCTACTAGAACCACTTATTGACATTGCCTTTGCACAGGCTACTAGAACCATTGATTGACATTGCCTTTGCACAGGCTACTAGAACCATTGATTGACATTGCCTTTGCACAGGCTACTAGAACCATTGATTGACATTGCCTTTGCACAGGCTACTAGAACCATTGATTGACATTGCCTTTGCACAGGCTACTAGAACCATTGATTGACATTGCCTTTGCACAGGCTACTAGAACCATTGATTGACATTGCCTTGTCCAAACCCCTTAAACTAACTCCAACTGGCTAAAAAAGTAGGCTATTTCCCATTGGGCGGTATCAGGCGCATCAGAACCGTGCACCGTATTTTCTTCCACGTTTTCTGCCAGATCGGCACGAATGGTGCCTTGATCTGCTTTGGCAGGGTCTGTTGCTCCCATAAGTTTGCGATTTTTGGCAATGGCATCCTCACCCTCTAGCACAAGCGCCATAATGGGGCCGCTGGCCATGTATTGTGTCAGGCTTTGGTAAAAGGGGCGCTCCTTGTGTACGGCATAAAACCCTTGGGCTTGGGCCTGGCTTAGATGCAGGCGCTTGGCAGCACAAATGGTCAGATTGGCTTGCTCAAAACGGCGAATGATTTCACCACTTAAATGGCGTCGAACGCCATCGGGTTTGATTAAAGAAAGGGTACGTTCGCTGGCCATAAAAATTCTAAAAAAAACATAAAAACGGAGGCACAATAGCAGGGGGTCGGGCGACACACACTTTATAGAAAGCATCTATTAAACAGCAAAAAAAATTACTGGCCCGCCCCCTTGCTACAATGGTAGATAGCATACTCCGCTGCAAAGGCATAGCCCTTTATTCCTAGACCCGCCACGCTACCCAGGGCAATGTCAGAAAAATAGGAACGATGCCTAAAGGGCTCGCGGGTGTAAATATTAGAAAGATGGATCTCAATAAAAGGAATGGCAGTCAGCTTGACCGCATCACGCAAGGCAACGCTGGTGTGCGTAAAAGCTGCCGCATTAAGCAATAAAAACAAGGCATCCCTGCGCTGTTGCAGCCAATCGACCAAGGCCCCCTCATGATTCGACTGAAAACACTCTAAAGCAAAACCCCCCTTAGTTAGGGTGTTGCGCACCACAGACTCAACATCGGTTAAGGTGTGTTTGCCATAAATATCAGGTTCCCGTGTGCCCAGCAGGTTCAAATTTGGCCCATTGAGCAACAACATGGTGCTCTTTTGCTGTGTGACACAAGGGGTTTTCATGGTAGGTTCATACCCATTATTGGTGTAACGTGGAGTGGATCTGGGTACTCAAAGCCAAGGGGCATTCCACCCAAATACGCCTTGCCCGTTTGCGTTTGAGGCGGGTGTTAGGCTAGGTATTAACGGCGGCATCCCCGTGTGAAAGATGGGGCTGGCTCTATATTTTGATTTCAAACAAAGGCAAATCGCTGGCTTGCTGTTTGGCTTCGTACACGAAAGAGGTGCCACAACCGCAAGAACCTTTGGCGGAAGGGTTGATAAATTTAAGCCCACGATCAGACAGGTTGTAACTCCAATCAACCACAGTACCGTTAATGTATAGGTGGCTTTTTTTATCAACCAACACCGTTAGTCCTTGGGATTCAAACGCCAAATCAAAGCGTGCTTGCCTGGCACCAACGTCAAAGACATAGGTAAAACCCGAGCACCCACCCCCTTTTACGCCAATACGCACAGGCACATCCTCGCTTAAGCCCTCTTGGGCGTATACCTTACGAATTTCTTTTGCCGCCGATTTTGTGAGTTCAATCATACCGATCCCATGTGTATAAAAAAATACCCGCGTTGAGCACGAGCACACGATACCACATGCAGTGCCAACCTTCATGCTCAAAAGCACAAGCATGCAACCTTAAGCCTGTGGGGGGCTATGCTTAAAATGCTACCTGTTATATGCTATAACATCATTTTGATCCGAGCAATCTTTCATGCATCTTGCTCGTGAACGGGGATTTCACTTTGTTTTTTTGCACCCCTTACATTAGAACCCTATTTTAGTTTTACTGATACGCACATATTTTTATTTAAAGAAATGGAAATCATTGGTTTTTATGAGCACTCATACGGAAAGTTCAGAAATTTTACCTCTATTGCCTATGCGTGAGGACGTTATCTACCCAGGGGATACTGCACCATTTTACATTGGACGCAAGGCTTCCATGGAAGCTGTCGAGCAAGCTTTAAACAAGGATAGGCGCATTTTTGTGGTTACCCAACGTGAAACCCAAGTAGAAAATCCAGAACAAAGCGATTTGTATCAAATAGGGGTCATTGGCCAGGTGCTCCAAATTATGCGCCTGCCCAATGGTACGTTGAAAGCTCTATTTGAGGCCAAGCAGCGTGCACGCCTGAATGAAGCACGGATGGATGGCGTGTACTACATGGGCGTGGTGGCAGCTATTACTGAAACAATCAGCAAAGAGAATACGGCAACCCTTAAAGAATCTGCCAATGCACTGCGCAAAGTCGCCAAGGCTGCAGCGCAAGAACTCAGAAAGCGCAACGAAGATTTTGATATGGACAGTTTATTGTCTGCGCCCGCCAAAGAACTGGCCGACCGCGTGGCCTCGCTGCTCAACGTTTCAAGCAGTGTGCAGCAAGCCATTTTGGAGATACTTGACCCTTTAAAGCGCTTAGAGCAGGTAACAAACGAAGTTGAACAGATGGTGCAGGTGCGCGAGATGGAAAATCGCCTCAAAGAACAAGTACGCCAGTCGATTGGTTCTAATCGCAAAGATGCATTCTTAAACGAGCAATTGCGCAATATTCAGCGTGAGTTGGGCCACGGCGATGACTCACGTGATGACTTTGCAGTACTCGAAACGCGTATTGAAAAAGCAAAAATGCCAAAACCTGCCCATGACACAGCCATCAAAGAACTCAAAAAACTAAAATTGATGTCACCCATGTCTGCAGAGGCGAATGTGGGGCGCAATTATCTTGATTGGCTCCTGAGCTTACCGTGGGTGGATGACGCTTCGAACGAAGTGGATTTAAACAAGGCCCAAGAAATGCTGGATGCGGATCACTATGCATTGGAAAAAGTAAAAGAACGTATTATTGAATACATTGCCGTATGCAAACTGCAAAAGGCGATTAAAGGTCCTATTTTGTGCTTTACGGGCCCTCCAGGGGTGGGAAAAACCTCGCTTGCCAAGTCGATTGCCAATGCTCTGGGGCGGAGTTTTGCGCGCATGAGCCTTGGTGGTATTCGTGACGAGGCAGAAATTCGCGGGCATCGCCGCACCTATATTGGTGCTATGCCCGGTAAAATAATCCAAGCTATGAAAAAAGCAAAAAGCAAAAATGCCGTTATCTTAATGGATGAAATCGACAAACTTTATCATAGCGTCATGGGCGATCCTTCTGCTGCGTTGCTTGAGGTGCTAGATCCCGAACAAAATAAAAGTTTTATGGATCACTACATTGAGGTGGAATATGACCTGTCCTCGGTGTTGTTTATTTGTACGGCCAACTCAACCCAACATATTACGGCCCCCCTGCTCGATCGGATGGAGGTGGTGACCTTGCCGGGATATACCGAGCTTGAGAAAGGGGCAATTGCTGTCAAACACCTCATTCCCAAGCAGCTTAAAAGCCATGGATTGGAAAATGAGGATGTTTGTATTAGTAAAAATGTGGTCAGTGAGCTCATTCGCCGCTATACCCGTGAGCCAGGGGTGCGTGCTTTGGAGCGTGAAATTGGGAAGATATTGCGCAAAATCACCACCCAAATGATGAAAAAAGAGGATAAAAAGCCAAAAGCCATGAATGTTAGCTTGCGTACCTTAGAAAAACACCTGGGGGCACCACGCTATAAATTGCAGCAAATTGAAGACCATGACGCCATTGGTTTTACGAACGGCCTTGGCGTAACGGAGGGTGGAGGTGAGTTGCTCGTAACCGAAGTGGGAATCATGCCAGGCACAGGAAAATTTTCTACCACGGGTCAGCTGGGCGACGTAATGAAAGAATCGGTTGACATTGCCAACAGCTACGTACGTTCAAGAGCTGATTCTTTGGGTATTTTTACCTCTTCGCTTAAAAAACTCGACATTCACGTTCACTTGCCCGAAAACGCTGTCCCCAAGGACGGCCCCTCAGCAGGAATTACCCTTATTACGTCTCTTATGAGCGCACTGACGTCCATTCCCGTACACAAGGACATTGCCTTAACGGGTGAGGTGACCTTGCGTGGCCATGTGCTAGAGGTGGGGGGAATAAAAGAGAAACTGCTTGCAGCCTTACGCGCAGGGATTTCCACGGTAATCATGCCCAGAGCAAACGAGAAAGATATGGATGACGTTCCGCTTGAGGTTAAGAAAAACCTCAAAATTCTTATGGTGGAAACCATGGACGAGGTCACTGAGATCGCGCTACTGCACAAACCAACTCCGCTAACACCCAAAGAAATTGAGGAAGATCAAGCAAAGCTAGATAAAATGGCAGCACAAAACTCCGACAAAAGCGCCCATGTGGCCTGATGAGCGGTACCTTTCACGTAAGCACCGCTTCCTTGCTTCCTCAAAAGTGCCTTATAAGGATGATACCCGCTTAAGGATTGATCTGCGATATCCTTGTACCATCCAAGCAACTTTTAAGCACTCCCGCTTTCAGCGGTCGACAGCCTTGCGCGAAAGGCGCAAACGCCCCTGGCGATCGGGTTCAAGTACTTTCACTTGCACCTCATCGCCTACTTTAACGAGATTATCTAATTTTTCAACCCAGCCTTCTTGCCATTCTGATATGTGCACAAGCCCTTCTTGGTTGCCCACACGTACAAATGCGCCAAAATTACGCACCGAGGTGACTGTACCATTTAGTACTTCGCCGACATTGAGTCCGCCCGATTTTTCCATTGCGTTCCGCTTTGCTCCTTTTTTTTAAATGCGGGCGAAAAACCGCCCGAGGTCAAAGGCAGTAAACCTCTAACCGTTAGGGCCTTTTCTAAACAAAGGCACCAGTGAACGGTACACCTAAAAATGCTTGATGGCAAGCTTGTTTTAAGGATTCTCACTTTTAGTGTCGACAGCAGCCCTGCGCGAAAGGCGCAAACGCCCCTGGCGATCGGGCTCAAGTACTTTCACTTTCATCTTGTCGCCCACTTTGACGAGCTTGTCCAATTTTTCAACAAAGCCCTCCTGCCATTCTGAAACATGTACCAGGCCCTCTTGACCACGTATACGCACAAACACACCAAAATCGCGTACTGACGTAACGACGCCCCCAAGAACATCGCCTATGTTGAGTTCCCCTGTAATATCCAAAATGGCTTGTTCTGCACCTTCTAAGGCACTTCGATTAGAGGCAAACACACGCACACGCCCGTCATCATTCACCTCAATACGGCAGCCATTCTTGCGTTGAATTTCCTGAATTACTTTGCCCCCAGGGCCAATCAAATCCCTCACACGGCGAGAAGGGATTTTGAGTATCAAAAACGCAGGGGCATGGGCCTTAACTTGCCTGGGTGGGTCGCTGATGACTTTGCCCATTTCCGTTAAAATGTGCTGCAAACCTGCCTTGGCTTGAGAGAGCGCTTTGGCAAGGGTTTCATCCGTGAGACTGCCCAGTTTGTTGTCCATTTGAATGGCAGTAATACCTCGGTCACTCCCCGCCAATTTAAAATCCATATCACCCAAATGGTCTTCCTCTCCCTGGATGTCGCTCAAAATCACCAACGCATCCCCCTCGCTTATCAGGCCCATTGCAATCCCTGCCACGGCATTCGAGAGAGGAACACCACCGTCGAGCAAGGCTAGTGTAGCACCGCAAACCGTGGCCATTGAGGAAGACCCATTCGACTCACTAATTTCGGAGAGCAAGCGTACGGTATAAGGAAAATTGGCTTCGCTGGGTAGCACAGGAGCTAAGGCACGGCGCGCCAAAGCACCGTGGCCCACTTCGCGCCGTCCAACTCCGCGCAATGGGCGGACCTCACCTACCGAATAAGGAGGGAAATTGTAGTGTAACATAAATCGTTGATAGGTCACCCCATCAAGACTTTCAATCAGTGCTCGGTCTTGCTCGGCACCCAAGGTCAAGCTCACCATCGCCTGGGTGTCACCGCGGGTAAATAAAGCAGACCCATGGGTGCTGGGCAGCCAGTCGATCTCACACGCAATCGGACGAACGTCAGTGGGGCTTCGCCCATCGGCACGTTTTTTTTGTGAAAGCACCTGCTTTCGCATGAGTTTGCCTGCCAAGGCATGCAATACAGCATCTGCCTCGTTGGATCCTTCGCTCTGAGTAACGCCCGTCTCCATCTGAGCAAGGGAGGCTTGCATGGCTTGTTCAAGTTTGTTTTTTCGCGCTCGTTTTTCGTATGTGTTCAATGCTTCAAGCAAAAGCGGCGTGGCAACCTCTTCTAACTTCACCGCAAATGCTGGCTTGGGCAGGGGAGGGAGGACGCGTTTTTCTCGACCCGCTTTTTTACGCAAGGCTTCAATTCCACCTAACAACGCTTTGGCTTGCTCGCTAGCAAAGCGCAATCCTACAAGGACCTCCCCCTCTGGCAGCTGCTGCGCACCCCCTTCAATCATCACAATACCCTCGTTGCGAGCACTCAAGGTGATATCTGCTTTGCTTTGCTTAAGCTCTTTTTGGGTGGGCAACGCTTGCCATTTTCCGTCTATGTGAGCCACACGCATTCCCGCAACAGGGCCTTGCCATGGAATAGCAGAGAGATGCAAGGCCGCACTGGCACCCAAGATAGCCAGGATTGCCAAGTCGGCCTCTAAATCGGTACTAAGTACGGTAATAATAATCTGGGTTTCGTGGTTCCAGTGCTTGGGAAACAAAGGGCGCAAGGAACGGTCACATAAGCGGCTGATGAGAATTTCAGATTCTCTGGCACGCGTTTCGCGCCTAAAAATCCCCCCAGGGATTCGCCCTCCAGCACTCATCTGTTCTCTATATTCCACGGACAAGGGCACAAAAGAGGCATTCGCAAGGGGCTGAGGATTGGCCGTAATGGCACACAACACCCTCGCATCACCCTCGCTTACCAACACCGCACTACTTGCCTGGCGCGCAATGCGCCCCGTTTCGAGGCCGATGGTACGACCCCCTACCTTTATTTCTACAGTATCCATGGACCTTTTCATTTTGTTAATCGCACACCATTTTCTATTCTTTGGTCCTTTGTGCCTGCAAGGCTTTTTCAAAGCGCCGCACCGCCGCCGCTTCCCCTTGCCTGTAAGCAGTGAGCCAAACACCAACTACGAGTATGCTAATAGCTACGAGGTGAATAGCAAGTAAAAACATGAGGTGGTCTATAAAGAAAGCGCGATAAGCGGGTGATAGCGCGTAAAAGGATTAAAAGAGGACGTTTGCCTGCATGGATCACACTTTATAAGAGCGGTTGTCTGCCTCTATCTTGGCCAAAGAGTTGTCCAAAAAACTTGCGGTTTTCCCTGTTAGGCCGAGTATTTGGGTGTAATTCATCCATAAAGGGCCAAACACCAACAACCATCCCTTCCAGCTTACGCCGCCAAAAGGGTGTCCGACAACTGCAAAAGGATCAAGTCCGTCAACCCGCAGTTCATTGCCCAAAGAAATACGCCCCGTTGAAAGTTGCCTGCCTCGCAAAAGGGCTTGAACCAAAGGTTCGGGGTTAGAAAGCAGGTGGAGCACCCGGAGCATGCGTACAGAATCGGCACACTCTTCCCACGTGTGTACATACTCTTGGCCCCAAAGTTTGTATTCTGATTCATCCCCCCAAGTAAAGGCATTGCGCAGCATCCGAAACACAGCACCTAGCGATTGCGTGCTGCCCAGAACTTCTTGGGGTTCGCCGCTCATGATATCTTCTCGAATAGTTTCAATTGACAGTCCACGATAGCGCTGGCACAAAAATGCTTGAACCTCATCCAATAAATCAGGCGGAAACAGCTGCGAAGGTTTGATGAGTTTGCTCCACAAACGGCCAAACAAGGTGTGTATCACCACCAGCACTTGATTTCCAGGGGCTGCAGACAAGCGCACCCAGTCCAGCAAATGGCCTTCCTTTGACCCAAGCCACGCAATGCATACAAGGTGGCTTTCAGCGGCTAAAAAATGTCCCACATGCCTAAGCAACGATTCCAACCGCAAAACTTCTTCGTTGTTTGCCACGGATTGAGCACAGGAGGGAGGGAGGGCAACCTTGGATTCCATTTTTTTTTCACGCATGCGCGTGATATAAATGGCATAGGCTTTTTGAGTTGGGACACGACCACGGGACACGCCTTCGGTGGTCAGCAAACCATCGGTACTCAAATCTTCCATTAAATTGCGAATGGTGGTTGCAGAAAGAGCGAGTTGGGAAATTTTAGACAACGTACGCGCACTTACCGCCCTGTGCCACTGCATGTGGTGCTGGACTATTTCCTCCAACAAGGTCATCTCTCTATGGGTCTGCTCATCTTCCATCAAACAGCACCTTTGGGCAAAAGGCAACGCGCGTGCCTATCCGCTTTTTAAGAGGGTAAGGGTTGGTTTCTTTCTTGACTCGACGCATACCACGGCTGTACGCATGGCCGCTGCGTTTGTAAAAGACGGGTTTACGCCACTCTTTAGGTAGTTAAATACCAAACCACGGCACACAATGCAATGGAAACGGATACGCTATATTTTTTTAAATTTCGGTAAGGTAATTTTATCGCTTACTTTTTCAAACACCACCTCAACGCGCTGGCCTATTCGCACACTGTCCACATCCGTGGTTTGAATATTGCTTAGCATCCGGGGGCCCTCTGCTAGGTCTATCAACGCCACCACAAAAGGGACTTGTGCTTGAAAGGCGGGCCCTGCGCGGTGACACACCGTAAAACTGTACACCTCACCCTTGCCACTCACCTGCTTCCATTCAAGGTTGTCAGAAAAACAATGGGGGCATAACGCACGGGGGTAAAAAATGTACTTCTCGCAATTGGGGCATTGTTGCACCATCAATTTCTCGTTTTTTGCACCATCCCAGTAGGGCTTTGTTTCTTCGTTTATGACTGGCAGCGGTCTGTCCATAAAGCAGTGTTTAACGCCCTTTTATGCAAAATGAAAGAAAATCATGGCCACCCCACAAACAGCAAGGCAGTTTTTAGGAGGTAGTTAAAATGCAGGTGGCCGTGCTTGAAAGGACCCCACCTGTGCCATGCACCAAGGCAATTTTTGGGGCGTTTTTAATCTGGCGCTCCCCTGCTTCTCCACGCAGTTGGCGGACCGCCTCAATTAGCAAAAAAATACCATACATCCCTGGGTGGCAGAATGAAAGACCACCTCCGTTGGTGTTCATTGGGAAATCGCCACCCGGCGCAGTGCGCTGCTTGGAAACAAAATCGCCGCCCTCACCTGCTTTGCAAAAGCCTAGCGATTCTAGGGTAAGCAGGACAGTAATCGTAAAACTGTCATAAATCTCGGCAACATCAATATCACCATGGGTTATCCCTGCCATTTCCATAGCAAGAGGCCCCGTGCGCGCCGCTCCCGTTATTGTGACGTCATCCATAGCCTGAATGGTAGCATGGGTGGTGGTTTCCGCATAACCGCGTACATAAATGGGCTTCACGGGCAAATCCTTGGCACGCTCTTCGGTGGTCATAATCACTGCGCCACCACCATCGGTGATGAGACAGCAATCAAGCAAATGCAACGGACTTGTAATCATTTGGCTATTGAGGACGTCGTCGATACGCAACGGTTCGCGATAGCATGCTTCTGGGTTAAGTGAAGCCCATGCACGGGTGGCAACAGCAATTTCTGCCAATTGCTCGCTGGTGGTACCATATTGATGCATATGGCGCATGGCCGCCATGGCATAGGCACCTACTGGGGTGGGCATGCCATAAGGCGTTTCAAACTGTAAAGTAAATGCGGGGGCGCGCCCCCCCAGGCTTCTTTCGCTAAGCGAACGCTGGGTGCTACCATAGGTAATGAGGGCGGTCTCGCAATAGCCCGCTTGAATAGCCAATGCAGCGTGCGCAGTGTGTGCCTCAAAGGAGGAGCCTCCTATTTGCGTACCGTCAAGTAGTCTTATTTGGTTCGAAATTCCCAGATATTCCGCAAGGGTTAAGGTCATCATCGAACCCGCCCCTGGAACACCCCACATCCCTGCAGAAAATAACCCGTTGATTTCTTTAAAACCAAGGCCACTTTCAGCCAGGGCGGCTTTTGCACAACGCGCTTGAATCTCTAATGCATTCCAACCAGGCACCCTGCCTTTTATGGTGGGTGCTTGTGCAACACCTATAATAACAGGGTCTCTTGCAGACACTTTTGCATCGGTCTCCTTTTTTTAAACCTATTAGTTCGCGTTAGCGCCCATGCCATGTTTTACAAAGCCGCGAATCACCAATGGGTAAAATCGGAGACTTCCCTAAAAACCAAAACAGCGACAAGAAAAACACCCCTGCAAAACCACCCGTTAGAAAAATCTCAATCCAGCCAAAAACAAAACTTGGATGATCTGAAATGCGGTCTTGAATGGAGGGAACAATAAGCAGATAATGCGCCCACCATTGGCCAAGAAACAACACACCCGCGATCCAAGATGCAATCCGTGGGGAGCGGCAAATGGTACGTGGCATGAGGCTAAGAAACGGGAGCACAAACAGCAAAATCACTAAAATCCAAAACAACGGGCGCCAAGGGGTGTTTGAGATGGATCTCGTAACCAAAAAGGGGGTTTCTTCAGGCAGGTTTGCATACCAAATCACAATGTATTGTGAAAATACCATATAGGTATATAGCATGGCCGTTCCAAAGGTTAGCTTGGCTAAATCGTTAAAGCGATTAAGGGTGATGTACTCAGCAAAAGCGGGATACTTACGCAACCATGCGGATAAAATAAGCATGAGCGCTAAAGCAGAGTACAAATTACCCACAATAAAAAAGACCCCGAACAGGGTGCTAAACCATTCTTGATCGAGCGACATGATGTAGTCAAAGGCTACCATGGTAAAAACGAGCGCATGCAACATAATCAGTACGGGGGCCATGCAACGCGCTTTGAGGGCTAATGCATCCGCTTGGGTGCTGTGATCGTAATCTTTCAGAACACGACTGACAAAAGCCCCGCCCCATTCTGGAACTATTTTGCGGGCCTCGGCCAAATCGGGGCGCATGGCATTGCGCACATAAAACCAAGTAAAACCAAACACAATAAGGAGGCCGATGGCATTGCGCCAAGCAAAAAAAGTAAGGTTCAAATAGCCTTTTTTCGCCTCGATGGGGTGGGAAACCCATTCATAGAGTTCATTTGCGCCAAACAAGACAACCATAAAAGCGAGGAATGCAAAGGGCATGAACCCCATGAAACTCTCCGAAATTCGCTTAAAAGGGCGGCCCCAGCGCGAATCGGTAACCTGCCAAATGGCAGAGAGCAAAACACCTGCTTGCGCCATCCCCCCCCAAAACACAGCATTAATCAAAACTGCTTGCCATGTACGCAGCGATTGCTCAAAGACAAAACCAGCGACAAACGTCGCCATACCAATCATAGTGAGCCCCCACAACACGACACGCCAACCCGTGGGTGGGCCAATGTTGGACTGCTCCAGAATATCCTTCATGGGGTGTTTATTTCTTAGCCTTAAAAGTTTCAAAATGCATGGGTTTGTTTGTTTTTATAATTTGTCTTGGCCGTTTAGACAAGTTGTCTGGCCACGACCACGTGATTCGATCAGCTAATTTTTGAATCCACCTTTTTTAAGGTAATTGACAATATCCCAACGCTCCTGACGGGTGGTTTGCGGTCCAAATTGTGGCATGTAACCCCCACCATAGCGAATTTTGTTGTATATATGGGCTTCCGAAAGCAAATCAATCAATCCGCCCAAAGGCGGCGCGGGCATACCCAGTTTGGCAACCTTGCCCAACGATTTGCCATCGGTGTGATGGCACGGTGTGCAATATCTACCAAACAAAGCTTTCCCACGTTTGAGGGAATTGGCATCCGCTTTGGTGGGGTTTGTGGGAACTAGGTCACGTAACAATTTTTCGCCGCGCAATGCTGTTGCCGGAATAACGGGCTCGTATCCCACACGCGGGACCGAATCTGTGGGAAATGTTTGAATGCTGCCCTCTTCCTGGGGTTTAAGGTGCGGCATATTGTACATGTCTAAAAACCATGCCCATTCTTTGCCATCAAACCACGGCTGCTTCAGGTCGTAGCCTTGGTATTCTGTGGGTTCACGCGAAGGTGCCACAGCAATAACCGCTGCGGTAGTAAACACCCCCAATACCAAAAGTCCAACCAAACAACCCGCCAAATACCACGCGGAAGGATTTTTTGCGGGGGCCTCAGTAACTGTGCATTGTTGATTGATGGCGTGTTTGCTTGTTTTTAACGGGCGGTCATTTTTTTTAAAACTCATGTACAACCTCCTCAGCAAAATGCCGTTTCATAAGTGCTTCTATTTTGGGCGCATCTTTTTTTTCGCATTCGACGGTAACGCCAAAGCGATCCAATGAAAAGCGCTGATAACTCGTAAACGCTGTCGATTTTGGAAGAGGTGATTTTTTGATCTCTAAAAAACCCAGTAAGAAAATTCCCACAGCAGTGCTAAGTCCACCAATGAGGACCATCAATTCAAACCCAATCACACTAAAGGCGGGGATGCTCACAATTGGTTTTTGGCTGACTGGAAGCACCCAATCAAGGGAGGTCCAAGTAGGTAACCCGTAACCAAAAAAAATGCCCAACATCCCCCCAACCAAAGCGATAAAGGGAATTTTGCTTTGTGGATTGCCCAAAGCCTGATCTAATTCATACCGTGGGCAAGGAGATAGCGCACCACACTTTTTTCCTTCTTTACGCATTGCTTTAATCACAAATGCAGCTTCGTCCAAATGGGGAAACGTCCCCCAAACACCCTCAAATTGTGCCATATGGTTTTACTCTAGCCTTGATACTTCGAACATGATGCAAACTTTACTTTAAATGGACCGCTTTTTTCCTCAACGGGGGATCCAAACCTTCTTTTACCTCAGAAATGGCCAACGCAGGCATGGCACGAACAAAAATAGTAAACAAAGTGAAAAAGAAACCAAAGCTTCCTACAGTAATTCCAAATTCAATAATGGTTGGCCAATAAGACCCCCAATTGGCGGGGTTAAAATCGCGCTGCAGCGAACTGACAACAATGTTAAAGCGCTCAAACCACATCCCAATATTAATTAAAATAGAAATAACAAACAACGCAACCGCATTATTCCGGATTTTCCAACGCCACAAGGGTATGGGGGCAATCACATTACAAAACACCATTAAGAAAAAAGCAATTTGAGGAAAACCAATAGCACCCGCATGTTTTACGGGGTCTAGGCTCCCTGGCTCACCGAAAGGACGAAAATAGAACAATGCCTTTTCAAACGGCACCCCGCTGTAGTAGGCGATAAAAAACTCGGTGCCGTAGGCATAACCCACAATGCACGAGGTAAACAAAATAACCTTAGCCATACTTTGGAGTACATGGTCGGTGATGTACTTTTTCCAACCAAATACCATTCGCATGGGAATGACAATGGTAATCACCATGGCAAGCCCAGAAAAAATGGCCCCCGCCACAAAATAAGGGGCAAAAATGGTGGTGTGCCAACCTGGAATAAGCGACATGGCAAAATCCCAAGAGACGATAGAGTGTACCGAAAACACCAAAGGGGTGGCGAAAGCAGCAAGCAGCAAGTAACCGCGTGCGTAGTGCAGCCATTGCTGATAGGAGTTGTTCCAGCCAATGGATAACATCTTATAAATCAACTTGCGCAATCCCTTGGCTTCATCACGCATAGCAGCCAAGTCGGGAATAAGCCCGATGATAAAAAAGGTTACCGAAATGGTAAGGTAGGTGCTAACAGCAAACACGTCCCACACCAAAGGCGATTTAAAGTTAACCCAAAGCAAGCGTTGGTTAGGGTAAGGAATAAGCCAGTAGGCATACCACACACGCCCCACGTGTAACAACGGAAACAGCCCCGCCGTCATCACTGCAAAGACGGTCATGGCTTCTGCCGCACGATACACAGGCGCACGCCAAGGGGCACGGGTAAGAAAAAACACAGCAGAAATCAGGGTGCCTGCATGGCCAATTCCAATCCAAAAAACAAAGTTGGTGATGTACACCCCCCAACCCACGGGGTGACTAATCCCACTTAAACCAAGGCCGACATCAATTTGAATGGCCCAACTGACGGCACCCACCGCGAGCATGGTCACAAACCCAATTACCAGCAAAAAGTAGGCTGGCTTTGGGCGCTCTAATGTTCTGAGAACGTCTTTGTTCACATCAGCATACGAGATCGGGGCAGTAGTCACGATGATCCTTTATTTCCTTTTCTAGTAGGGCAATCTTCAATTTATTTCGAATGCTTCGACGATTATCAAAACCGCAGCAACGGTTACAAGCATCCATTTGCGATTCGCTTATTGTACAAATCAAACCTATTCACTTCATTATCCACAAAATTGGAGCAGGCCAGTAAGCCGCCGCCAAAATAACCACCCAACTTGAACCTGAATCCATGAAAAACCAAGGAATAATCGCCTGCGGAGCGGAAAAAATGATGACAGTAACCCAGATGATCTTTAATAAAGGTGTTTTCTACATGCAAAGCACCAAAAATGATGAGCGGATTCAAACAGAAAAATATGAAAAAATTCATCTCTGCCAACCCCACGCATACCCAGTTTTGGGTTTAACCGAGACCCTCTCACGGACCAACAGCCTCAGCCTTTACTACACGCCCCACCGCACCCCCCACCGCACCCTTTTTTTGACCTTCCCATATCTTTAAAAAAAACAGAGAACCCGTTACACGGCCGCTTTTTGCGCTCTACGCGCCATGACACGCTCCCCATTGACAAGGCAGTTTAAAACCCACAAAAACGCACCAAATACCACCACCGAAAGCAACCGCTGCCCAACAGATGCATCGTCGCTAAAAAAATCGGCTATTTTGCCGAGGAGCAACAAGGTGACAAATATGGCACAAACGGTCTTAAATACCCCAATCAGCAAGCCCAATAACAAGCCATTGTGACGGATAGACGCGTGTAATGTTTTAAACACCCCAAACATGGAAAGCGCTATGCCCACCCATAAAGCCGTTTTGGAGGCCGTGTGATCCAGCAAATTTACGGTCTCATCAGGCACCCTTGCGGCTTCGGGAACCAAAGCATAAGCCATCACCACACTGATTAGCATCCAAAGCAAAGGCGAAACGCTCCAAAATAAATCGACCCCGTTGTAAAAAATTACCACCCTATTGGTTAAGCCCAGTACAAAAATGGTTGCAAAACTAAAAATAATGCTCCAAAACGCCAAGGCAATCAGTTGGTCTTCACTCATTTTTTACCTTTCATTTTAATTCCCAAAACCATGGAACATCCCAACACTTCCCTGAACGCGCTGTCATCACAGATTACCCATGCCGTTGGTTTTTCTGGTTTTTTGTTTGGGGCAAGGGGCCGTGGGTTACCTTACGTAAGTAAGTCACCGCCGGCAGCTGCCTTAGTTCTTCAAGCACCTCGTACTGACGTACCCTCTCCTTTTTTTGCTTGGGCTTGGCAAGGGCTTTTCTCGACACCTCAGAATTGGCATCGGCCAGATTGCCAAAGGTCAGTGCGCCCGTTGGACAGGTCTGCACGCATGCCGGCGTTGCCTCACCATCGGCCACCTCACGCCCTTGATCATTGGCTAACTGCCGCGCACGGCGCAAACGCTGCACACAAAATGTGCATTTCTCCATTACGCCTTTGCTACGCACAGAAACATCGGGGTTGAGTTGCAGGTTTAATGGCGCGTCCCATTCATACTGAAACCAGTTAAAACGGCGCACCTTATAAGCGCAGTTATTCGAGCAATAGCGCGTACCCACACAGCGGTTATAAATTTGAGCGTTGAGCCCTTCAGGGTTGTGGTAGGTGGCATACACAGGGCAAACGGCCTCACACCCTGCATTTCCGCACTGTTGACACATCATCGGCTGCATTAAGGTGGTGGTATCATCCCCTTCACCCTCAATAAAACGTTGCACTTGTATCCATGACATTTCGCGCCCTAGGCCCACGCGTTCACGACCCACAACGGGGATGTTATTTTCAGCATAGCAAGCAGCAACGCACGCCGAGCACCCCGTGCAGCGATCAACATCCACCACCATACCCCAACGATAAGGGTCGTGATAGCCCGCTGTCTGCTTGGCACGTTTTGGGTAAAAATCGCGCTCCCTTTCATGGCCACCATGGTGACCCGCGGGTGCCTCCCCCTTTTTTGCTTGCGCAAGGGTCTGGGTTTGAATAATTCCTCGATCTAACTGACGCGGAGATCCACTAACACTGGGATTAAAAGCGCGTTTCCCCGTGGCGGTTACCGCCGCTTTGGTGGTAATCAGCGCCATCTCACCCGATAGGGTATTTTGCTCTACGGGCAATAAATGGAATACATTGCCTCCCACAAAATCAGCTACCTTGCCTACATTTTCGCGGCCCAAGCCAATAGGTATCCCAATGGCTTGGCGGTGGATCCCATAATGCAGGCGTGCAGGCAATTCCAATTGCCCCCATTGGGTGGTAATGCGCGCCAAATCCCCATCGCGCAGGCCCAAAGACGTCGCGGTTTCAGGATGAATATCGAGCCATGTATTCCATGTAACCTGAGAGATCGGATCAGGGATTTCCTGCAACCAAGGGTTGGTTGCTCCCTCGCCTTGGCCGTGCCGCAAGGATGCAATAGGCAGCAACATCAAACCTTTGCCTACATAACGCAGAGGCTTTGGCAGTTGTGAAAGGGCCCCGCTTTGCAAGGTGACCTGCGCAGTGGTTTGTTTTTGGTTAAACACACCGCCCCGCTGCAAGGCTTCACGCCAAAACAGTGTGAAGGGCTGCGAATCACCACTTTGTGTTTGAATGCGCCGCCAACGGTTTTGTAAAAAGGCTTTGTAGGTGGTCGTTTCCGCCAGTGGACTTACCGCGGATCTCTTGACCAGCCTTGCCACTGAGAGCAACGTGTCTTCCGCAGCTTTTACACCAAATACAGGTGCCATCACCGGTTGAATCAACGAATACACGCCCGTGCGAGGGGAGGCATCTCCCCAGCGTTCCATAAAAGTGGAACTTGGCAGTACAATGTGGGCTCTTGCACTGGTTTCATCCGAAATGCTGGAAAGAGACACGATGGTCTTTACTTTATCCAAAGCACTGGCAAAGCGAGCAGACCCAGGCAGTTGGTATAAGGGATTCGCGCCATCTAACACCAGCACTTTCACCTCACCGCGCTCCATGCGCTCAATCAGCTGGAGCAAGGCTGTGGTCGAAACGGGGCGATGCTCTGCACGCTCATCTACGCCAAACACGGCCAAAGAACCGACCGCACCCGTCACATAATTTAACACATTCAATGCCACCTGAGTTTCAGCACTTTGGGCGTGCGCACTGCCCACACCGCCGCCAATCGCCAAAACGCGCTCGGTTGAAGCAACGCGTTCCGTAAGCCACTGCAAGTCCGACTTCTTGGCACCGCTTTCCTTAACCGTCACATCAAGGGTGTAGCGCCCCAATTTTTGGCGTAAATCGGCAGCAATATCCGCGGGGAAATTTTGACCTCGACGTTTTAAAATAGCGTTCGCCAAATACAATGCCACCACTCCTTCAGTCCCCGGCCGAATGGGTGTCCAGTTGTCAGCATTGGCACCTGTGAGCCCACGGTGTGCACCAATATGGACAAAGCGGCCCTTATTTTGGCGCTTTAAATCATCAAAGCTGTGCATTTTGGCAAACCGTTGCGCATTTTCCACGGGATTAAGCCATGTTTCTAAAAAATCAGCCCCAAAGCCAAGCAGCAACTGGGCTTTTTCAATGCGGTATTCAGGCACCTCAGCGCGCCCAAAACTCAATTCGTTGGCTTTGCGCAGGCTTTCCAAACCAATGCGTTCGAAAACCAGCTTGGGCATCCCCCCAACGGCACCCAACCAGCGGTCTAAAAATGCCCCCCTGCTACCCGCGGGGTTATTGGTCATCAACACCAGTTCAGAACGCGCCTCCACTCCCTCGAGCGCTTTGGCAAAATCTGCCTCGGCCTTTTCCCAAGAAAGGGCATGGTGGCGCCCAAATGCATCGCGCCTCAAAGCACCGCGAAAACGGGCTGGGTTATAGTGGGTTTGCAAAGAAGCCTGCCCACGAATGCAAAGCCTTCCCTGGTTTAGGGGATGATCTGGGTTGCCCTCTGCCTTAACGGCCCTCCCTTCACGCGTGCGCACCAGCATTCCGCAATGGGCGGAGCATTCCATGCAAGTGGTGGCGTACTCAATTGGGTTGCCAGGGCTATACTCCACGCTGTTGGGTGGGGTTAGATAGGGAATTAACTTCTCAGGGCTATCCGAACAGGCTGCAAGGCTGGCTCCCACTGCGCCCCCAGCTGCCAAGGCTTTAAAAAAATCCCTTCTGCGTAAATTCCCAGGCTGTTTGTGCACATTTTCTTTCTGGTTCTCATTGAGCGATTTTAGCGATTGCACAAAATTATCCTTTTCAAAAACCCTATTGTAAAACAAATTCAACCCGCTGCAACGTTTACGGCAAGGCATTTATGGATGGCCTCATCTTTTGTAAAAGATTTAGTAGTGACACGTCAAACAATCCGTTAGCAATGGGCGCGCATACCCCTTAGGGTGTTGACCATTTTTAATTTTGTGCGGGGCTTCGATCGCAGCAATCGCACGTTTGGCATTTTTGACCCCAGGCACACTCAAATGGCATTCCAAACACCAACCCATTGTGCCAAAGCGCTTATCTTGCTTTTTTACCACCGCCATGGTTTGAATTTCACCGTGACAGGTTTGGCAAGGGACCCCTTCAGGAAAGGTTTTATTTTGCGCATTCACGTGTTTTTGATGGGGAAACCGAACAAAATCGGGCAGGTCAAACACTTTAACCCAAGGAATAGGTTCTTGACGCTTCCAATAATCCATCACTTTTTTTACCTCGGGACGGTCGGTTGCCACGGCTTGATGACACCCTGCACAGACGTACACGGGCGGCACCCCAGCACTGTTTGAACGCCGTGCATAAAGGTGGCAGTATTGGCAGTCAATCTGGTTTTTTCCCGCATGCAGTTCGTGACTAAAGGCAATGGGCTGAAGGTTAGGGTCCAGCTTGGCTTTCTTCGCAAGGGCACTTTGATTTTTGCCCATGGTTTTTGCATCTAAAATACCCCGAGGTGCTTTAGAATCCACGGTGCCGTTTGGTGCCAAGGTGCTTTGTGCCAAAGTGCTTTGCGTAAACACAAAAGAAAGAAGAACGATGACAACCAGCAAGGTCAAAGCCCATGGTTTAACAAAGAGAGGGAGCCTTTTCACCGCACGATTTCCTGCTTGATGGTGGTGTTAAAAAACGGTATAGCGTATTAACGAAAGAACACCCAACAAAGGGTAGGCGTGTAACCATAAACCGCATGGCCTGCGCTTGCCTTGGATGACATTTGTTTCATATGGGGGTCTTCACCAAAACAAGGAATAACGAGAATATTCACGCGGATGTCGCCCTCGGTAAGAATACAGGCTATTATGGCCGAACAAAATAGTGTGTGAAGTGCAACCCTCGCATCACGCTTAAGGGCGCCTCAAAACACAAAACGCCCCCATGGTGCCTGTTTTGTGTGCTGGTGGCAAGTCTTAAAAAACGCAACGTCGTAAAACCTTTTAAGGATCCCCCAAAAATGCAGTCAAAACAAAAACATTGACTGGCGCATACAATTTTCTAGGGCTGGCTTTTGATGGGTTGAATCACGCTTGCGGGTGTCCTACCGGTGGCCGCTTCAATCAGAGCATCGAGTGCCAAAGCACCATGCCCTTGCAAAGATGTGCCCTTGGGCAGGACGACAAAGGGGTTGATGTCAATGCTTTCGAGGCTAGATTGGTGAGTGTGCGCATAGATCGACAGACGGCTTAGTGCTTGAGCAAGGGCTTCAACGTTCATCTTGGGTCTGCCTCTCACACCATGGAGCAAAGGTGCTGCCTGAATACTGTTTACCATCTGCATCGCTTCCTCCTCACCAAAGGGGGCTAGGCGAAACACGATATCGTGAAACACCTCCACAAAAACCCCTCCCAAACCAAACATCACTACAGGGCCAAACACGGCATCGCGCGTAACCCCCAAAATGGTTTCGACCCCCCCAAAGACCATGGGACTCATCAACACGCCGTCGAGTTTGGCTTGGGGCTTGGCCTGCTGGGCACGCTTCATCAAGGTGACAAATCCCGTTTGTGCTTCCTTGGCAGATTGTACATTGAGGAGCACGCCATCCACCTCGGTTTTGTGCAAAATATCGGGGGAGACAATCTTCATTGCCAAGGGCACCCCCCATTGCTGATACGTGTTCGCTGCTTCCTCAGCAGACTGCACCAAGGTTTCGCTTAATGAAGGAATCCCTGCACTGGCCAAAATACGTTTGGCTTGGTATTCATTGATGCCATGGTGAGGGGGGGCAAGTGCCCCGCTGGCCAACGGCAATGGCTTGGCAGGGGTTTTATCTTGAAAAATACGCGCAAAATGAACCATGGCTGCCAAGCATTCCATGGCACGGGTTGGATCTTGGTAGAGTTGAAAACCTGCTTCCTCATAGGGGCGAATTACCTCTTCATCATCCCAAAGGCAAGAAAGGAGCAACGGTTTTTTGGGAAAGCGCTTCCGCAACGCAATCAACGGCTTTTCGAGTTGTTTCATGAGGGTTTTGCTTATCCCCACCGTGGCCAAAAAAAAGACAATCGAGTCGTAGTTTCCCTCACTAAGCATCAGTTCAAGGTTTTTTTCGACCAAATGGATGTCACTTAGGGCTTGGGCAGTAATATCAACGGGGTTGCCCACGGCCGCGTAAGGCAACAGGGCTTTGAATTTTTGCTGTAATGCTTCAGGGGTTTCTGGAATATTGAGGTTTAAATCCGCTGCATCATCCGCCATAATAACCCCGACACCTCCGGAAATGGTGATCAACCCAACCCGATTTGTTTTGGGAAACACCCCGCGAGCACAGGCATGGCTAATGTCCATCAATTCATCGAGGGTTTTTGCCCGATGCACCCCATAGGTTGCAAACAGCGCATCGTACATTGCATCTGTCCCCGCCAAAGAAGCTGTGTGTGAGGCCGCTGCTTTCGCCCCCAATTCACTGCGCCCCACTTTAAGCATCACCACGGGCTTTTTTTGCTGCTTGGCCGCTGCTAGGGCGCGTTCGAGGGGTTCTTTGGTGGTAACGCCCTCCAAATACGCCATAATGACCTTGGTGTTTTCATCATAGGCCATGTATTCTAAAACCTCTGCAACATCTACATCCATGGAGTTCCCCGTGGTGGCCCACAGGCTTACCCCCATTTTCTTCTTATGCGCCAAGGCAAGGCAGTACACGCCAACAGCACCGCTTTGGCTGATGACCCCCACCGTCCCCGCCTGAGGGCGGTAGTAGTCGATCGAACTGCTAAAGGTACCTAACAGACCGCGGCGCAAATTGACCACGCCCATGCAATTAGGACCCATCACACGCACATTACCTTCACGGGCAATGTCGAGCATGCGTGCTTGTAAGGCTTTTCCCGCCGCATCCACCTCAGCAAAACCGCTTGAAAAAATGACAGCCGCGCGGACCCCTTTACGCACACAGGTTTCCATGGCTTGCGGGGCCAATTTGGCGGGCACAATCACAAAGGCCAAATCTATCTCTTCGGGAACTTCTACCAGGCTGGCGTAGGTTTTATCCCCTTGCACCACGGGGTGAGTGGGATTGATGGGGTAAAGTGGCCCGCTAAATTGATTGTCACGCAAAAACCGATAGGTACGTCCGCCAATTTTTTCGGGGTTTGCGCTGGCCCCTACCACCGCAATGGAACGCGGGTGGAAAAAAAACGCTATGTTCTTGCTGCTCGAGGGTTTGCGCATATGCATTTGTTCTTTATGCCCTTTTACAAAAATAAACAGGTACCCCCATGTGCCAAAGGGAATGGTAAAGGGTATCATGCTATTTCCACCGCAAAAAACTATTCCGCATGGTGTCAAGTGTTATATTGCAACGGGCCACCCAACGCAAGTACCACAAAGCGTACATTGTAAACAAAACCCCGCAAAATACACGCGTGAAGCAGCAATAAAGAAGGTGCCCTTAAACCAGAAAATCCCATAAGGATTTCCCCCACCCACCCCCATCGCCAACTTAGAAACACGCCCACTGAGTGTAGAAGAAACGAAACGTTTGTTGCGCTTGTTGCAAAAGCAGCTGCCAGCCTTGCCTATGGATGCGCGGCCATTTAAGCAAACTCGCGTTATCCACGCGCCGTTAAGGCGTGGCGGTATCTAAAGCGAATTATGTGTGTCTGAGGTAGTCCATTTTTGGAAAAAAGCGAACAAAAAATAGAGCATTGTACACATAAAATTTCGTGCTACCCTCAACCCAGCCAACTGAACACCCCTATTTAACGCCATTTTTGCTGCCCCGTGCGACTGGAAAAATGATGGGTTTTTTTGGTTTTTTTGGGTGGGTTCTCGCTGCCTACCTCGTGGCTGAAAATGTGCGTATTCCAGCCTAACCAGATGCTTTGGCTACTCAAAAAAACAGCCACCGTCCAAGCCCTAAAAAGCCCTTAAGCAAGCCCACCATGCCCTGACAAAAGGAGGCAAGCGATTGATGGCCGCATCAACGCGCAAAAAATATTCGATTCAAAAATAAACGGCGAAACGGACGGTGTCAAAGCAGGTGAACGTTTACACGTGTAAAAAATGCCATTAGCCACAAAAATTGCCGGTATCAAAGCATGTGTCTTGGCACAATGTGGTGGCAAGGCATGGGAACAAAAGTCGCAAAGCATGGGGACATTTACGAGTCCCTTTACTAAAGAAGGCCTTAAGCCGCAGGAGGCGGCATTCGAGTGCTTGGTGAATTGAGGCTGTAAAAATCCTGTGGTTGCAAAAATCCCGTGGATGCAGTTTGCAAAATGGCCTCCATGCGCAAACGGTGTGCATAGGTTTGGGCTGCTTGTTGGGTTTGACCCAACTGGTGGTACAGGTGCCCGAGGGAATCGAGCACCTCTAAGGGTTCCTTTTTTTGCAATAAAGGCAACCACTGGCGCAAGAGTGCGTAGGCCTGTTGGCTGGCTTTGAATTCGTGCTGGTTTTCGAGCAGTTTTGCCAAAGGGCGCAGCACCCCGAGACAGCGTTGGACGGGCAAATAACGCAAACCTAGGGTGAGGGTGCTTTGCACGCATTTCCACGCGGTTAAGGCCTTGCCAAGCTGTTGCAAGCAAATGGCTTGATCGAGTTTGCTGTGGGCAAGGCTTTGGGGGGAGCCGAGCTTTTGTAAGATATGGATTGCGTGCTCAAAAGCACGATGGGCCTCTTCAAGGCGATTTTCTACGAGGTAGGTTTTGGCCAAAATGCCCATAATTTCGGCAGAAGTACCCTTAGCACCTTGACGCTCAAGGGCATTCACCCAATGGCTCAGTTGGCTTTGCAAACTTCCCAAAGGCTTTTGTTGTTGCTGCCATGCCCTGGCGTAAGCGCGGCACAGGGTGTTTATCTGTTGATGTTGGCCGCGTTGCAGCGCAGCTGTCAGGCTCTCCTCTAACAAGGGTTGGGCTTTTTCTGCCTCATGCAATTGCAACAACAAACGCCCCAACAAGCCGCGTACCTCGTACACCGCTTCCCAATTGCCCTCTTTGCAAGCCAAGCCAAGCATGTGCTCAATCACGGGTTTTGCCTGTTGGGTATTTTGGTAAAACAAAAGCGCGTTGGCTAGAGCAAGGCCCGTGTTGAGCACGGCTTTGGGTTTTTGCGCCGCATCAAAACACGCCCCCAAACTGTGCAAAAGCACCTGATTTACACCGGAACAGGCCCCATCATGTAACCAAGGGCTAAGGGTGTTTACAAGGCTTTGTAAGGCATTCCAGTGCTGGGTTTCGCCCAATAACGTGCACAGCTCATTTAAATTGATGCATGCTGCATGAAGGGTCCACTGGTGATGTAGGGCCTTTTGTTGGGCTGGGTTTGGCGGGCGGGCACACCATGCCCCAAAGGTGGTATTGGCAGGCCATATTTGGTGTTGAGGGCCTTGCAAAAGCCCCCTCAAAAACTGACCAAAGCTGTGATGACCGTTATCGTATAGGTGTTTTAGTGAGGCCTTGCTCACCAGGGTGCTTGCAGCCCAATGTTGAATTTGGGAGGGCAAGGTCAGCTCGCCTTGCATTCCTCGCGGGGATAGCAAACCGAGTGATTCAAGGTGTTGCAAGGTGGTGTTTAGGGTTTCTACACGCACTTTGCAAAAGCGGGAGAGCACTTCGGGGCTTAGGGGGGCGGGAAATAAACCCAGCATAAAAAGCACACTTTGTCCCATGGGGCTGGTTTGAGACACCTGCATGGTTAAGACGTGTTCGAGCAGGCATTTGCCAGCCTTGGCCCAGGTGGGTTGGTGTTCTGCTTGAAAGGGCTTGGCCAATGAAAGGGCTTGCTGGTTGAGGATCAAAAGCACATGCTGACTACTTGGCCAGCGTGCCATCCGTGCCAGTAGTTGCCCCAGGAGCAAATTGAGACCACACAAGCGTAACAACGCGGCGGAATCCTTGCGTCGCATGGTTTGGCGCATCCAGTGATCCCCCAAAAAAACGCCCAACTCGGCGGGGCTTAAGGGTTGCAGGGCAAGGTGCACACTTTGAGGGGTGTTGCCCCCTTGGGTTGCTGGGGTTGTGGGTGAAGGTAGCACTGTGTTGAGCAAGGCATCCGAAGGGTGGATACATAGGACCACCAACTGGGTCGTGATGGGCAAGGTGCCGAGCAACGCCTGAACAAACAAAACGAAGCCAGGGCGTTTTTCGAGGCCATTTAGGATAATGAGGCGCCGCTGACCGTCGGCGGAGTGCATGGCAATGCGCGTTGCCCATGCGTCCAGATCGCCCCCAGGCCAGGCCACCTGATGCAAACACATGGCCAGTGCTTGCAAACAAAGAATAGCATCTTTTGTAGCATGTGCTTGTGCGTCTTCCACTTGGGTGGGGGTTGAACCGACATTGGGAGTGGTCGCGGCATGTGGGGGGGGTAAATTGGCAATACTCTGCGGATTGAGCCACACCACCTCGTGAAGCACCCGCCCCATGCGCTGGCATACCTGGGCGAGCAGCTGGGTTTTACCCATGCCTTTGGGGGCACTGATACACAAGAACGGCGCAGGGCTTGGGGGTTGTGGGCTTGGGTTTTTTTGGGTTTGCGCTTGGGCTTTGATGCTCGCAGCATCGCCAGATGAATGTGTTTTTGCAAGGGGTTTTTCCCGAGGGGGTATCAAGGTTTTAGGTTGCAACCTTTGCAGCAGATGCTCTAACAATTGGGGGCGGGCAGGGTTGCTGGAAGCGGGTTGCCAGCATGGTCTAAACCCAGGGTCGAGATGGGTGTTCCCAGGCAAAGGTCCTTGGACTACAGACGGGTTTACACCTGGGTTGATTGTGCTCAATCGCGCAGATATGCTTGATTTTTGCGCTGCAACCTCCCCCGTGGTTAATCCAAAAGTGCGAAGGGGTGGGGGTGTTTTCAGCATTTTTTTCTGTGCCTGCCAAACCTGCAAACTCCATGGCAAATGCAATAAAGGGAGCAGTAGCATCCAATCTGGGGGATAGCATTTGGCCAATTTGCGCAAGGTGGAACGGTAGGCCACAGCCAAGCCTTCACCTTGGTTTAGGTGCTCAAAAAAAACGCTCAAAAAACCATGCAGCAAACCACTTTGCATGGTGTGGGGCATGCGCAAAACTGCAGGTGCCCCTGCTTGAATGAGTGCCGCATCCCTAGCAGTTGCCTGCAGGGGTTGCTCGTGGGCATAGCCATCCATAAAAATTAGCAAAGGTGCGCTCCCTGCCAGGGTACGGCGGAGCATTTCCAGCAAAAAACTGCGCGAAAGCAAAGCCTTCTCACCTTTGATCGATTCCAGATACCAACCCGTCTCGACGCATTCGGCTACCAACAACAAGGCTTCGACGCCTATGTGCCACGCATGCTCAAGGTCTTTTCGTCGGCTGTGAGGTATGATGGATAGTTCCATTCCCTTGCCTGAGGCGTGTAACTTATGGTGGGTACTTTGTGGAAGGTAGGAAAATGCGGGCCACACAGGCTTCGACGCCCCAAGGTGAGATCCGGCCTGTTGGGGGATACCGGAGGCTTGCAGCCCCACGTTGTGCTTGCGGCTATACCTGCTGGGAGCACCTTGCAGCGGCTGGGCACCCAATGCCACCATCCGAAACGCCTTGCCTTGCCCAAGGGATTTCCACGGGGGCTGATGGCAGGATGCGATTCGTACAATCCCTTGGCGCAAAGCCAACCAGCCACCCCCATCGCATAGCAATTCCCACGGGAGGGCACTCCATTTTGGATGCTGAATATGCAACAGCAAAGGGGTGTGGGGATTAAGGTGCTGGAAGAGCGTTTTAGAAAATAAGGCGTGGTGTAGCGCTTTACCCAAGCGTTGCAAAAACGGGAAAGATTCTTGCTTTTGGCGATCTGATAGAGGAGGATCTTGACTTTGCGCTTGCAAGTTGTAAAAAGCCTCTACCCCTGCTTGTACATGGGGCTGAAGGGGTAAAAAAGGCTGTTGAATACCGTACAATGGCAGTTCGATAACATTCTTTTTCAAATACAGCACATTGGGATGTGGTCCGCGGGTGGTAAACTGCTTCACCCTATTATTCTTCCTCCTTGAAAAGGGTGTGAGGGTTAATAAAGCCAGCCTTGTGCAATACCTGCTTGCGGTGTTTGCGGGGTCAGTGCATGCTTGTCAAGCATAACGGTTACTAAATTTTTTGCCAAAGGGGGGCAAACGTTTTTTGCCGCCCCCCGATTTGTCCGCAACAAAGCTGCTTATTGAGGAGTATCACTTAAAAATGGACGACAACGTCGACGGGAGACCCGAAAACGTGGTGTTTTTAAAACAGCATCGCCATGCCAAAATGCGGCCTCATGTGCAAGGTAGTGGGGAAGTGCACCATCTGACGCACACACAAGGTGGCAAAAAACGCGGCAAAGGGCAGGGCGCGGTCGGCGAACCCATAACGGGGACATTGTACTGGTTGCACTGCCCAGTGTGCAATACCCTGGAATATACTGAGGCGGGCGAGCCTAACCCACGGGTGCACGGACCATGTTCGACCCAAGTACAGATGGCCCCCGTAGACCTTGATTTGCGTGCCGAGTTTAGCGTGGCCAGTACAAACCTCGAACGCATTGATGTCCTAACCTCGCTGCTTGATGTAGCACGCCAAAAGCAACTAGAATACTTAAACCGTTTAAGCCTCGCGGCAACTCAAAAAATTGAACCCTATGCCGATGCAGGGGAAAAATCGCCTGAGGAATTGAACGTGGCGGGGGTAGATTTTTTAGGTTTGTGGCAGTCGCGCTTTTTTTACGAGGCTAAGACGCATTTTGCGCGAGATGATAAAAAATGACGCCTGCTTTTCATCATTCCCATGAATGATGAGGCTCTCGTTTGGTTAAATGAGCCAAAATCAAGGATTCCAAAAACGCACCTCATTCACTCGCCTGCAATCAAAAAAACCTTTAGTTTTTATGGTTTAGCCCTCAAAAACAAATGTATCATCAACCCGAAGCCCACCCCTACCGTTGTCCGAAAGCCATGCGTTTGCCATGAGTTCATCGCCATTGGCACCAGCAAATGCCCCCCTTCCTTCGACATCGTCATCGGGATTTGGCTTTACATTGCTCAAAAAGGATGCCCATTGTAATGCCCGTTTGGGGGTTTGGGAAACCCCTCATGGTAAGGTGAAAACCCCAGTATTTATGCCCGTTGCCACCCAGGCAGCCTTGCGTGGCCTGCCCGGTTGGTTGGCCAAGGATTTAGGCAGCCAAGTCCTGCTGGCCAACAGTTACCACCTGCACTTGTCCCCTGGGGAAGAGGTGGTGACCGCCCTTGGTGGCTTGCACACTTTTATGCAGTGGGACCAGCCTATTATCACCGACAGTGGAGGCTACCAGGTGTTTTCGCTTCCAGGGCGTGAGGTGAGCGAAGAGGGTGTGCGTTTTCGCTATGAAAAAAACGGCCAACGCGTCCACTTAAGCCCCGAAAGTGCCATGGCTTTGCAATTTAATCTTGGTGCAGACATTGTCATGGCCCTCGATGTCTGCCATCCCCACACCGCGTCTTTTGGCGAGGCCAAGGCCTCCATGGAGCGCACTTTGCGCTGGGCGCTCCGCTGTCAAGCCGCGCATCAAAAATTATTGCAAAGGCAAAACCCAGCATCGCTTCGCCAGCAAGCCCTGTTTGGGATTGTACAAGGAGGGGTGCACGGGGATTTGCGCAAGGAATGTGCCCAACAAATTGCCGCTCTCGACCTGCCTGGCATTGCCGTGGGTGGTTTGAGTGTGGGCGAAGGCCTCGAAGAAATGATTCGCGTGCTTACCCAAACGGTGCCACACTTGCCCGTTGACCGCCCGCGTTATTTAATGGGGGTGGGCTTTCCAGAAGATGTGTTGGCATGGGTTGAAGCAGGCATGGACATGAGCGATTGCGTGGTCCCCACCCGTCATGCGCGCTCGGGTGTGCTGTTTACCAGGGTGGGGCGCTTGCGCATTACCCAACGGCGCTACCGAAAAGATCGTCTGGTTCCCGATACCTCATGCCGTTGCCCGGTCTGCGAGCGCTATAGTCGTGCCTACATACACCATTTGTTCCAAGTAGGAGAAACACTGGGCGCGATGTTGGCCGCGGTGCACAACGTCCATTTTTACTTGCAAATGATGCAAGATGTCCAAAAAGCCATTGCAGAGGACCGGTTTTTGGATTTTAAGCGCGATTTCTTAACCCTTTACTTACGCCATCAACGAAAGGATCACCATGTCGGATAGCCACACAATACCTTCACCCACAAGCCCTTGGATTAACACTGCAGTGTCGCAATGGGCAAAGGTATTAAACCAACCCCGCTTTAGCGGAGGCTATGCAGGTGGGCGGACCTTTGGCAAGCATGTGATGAACTTGGGTGTGGGCGAAGTGGCCGATATTGCTGGGCAACCCGAGATGCACCACCTGTACGCACAGGCGTTGCAAGAATACATTCCCCAAAGCGCACTCCAGCGCTACAACGGGGCCTTGGGCTATCAAAAAACCAATCAAGCCATGGCTAAACTATGGAATGGCTACCTTGGAGAACCGCGTTTTGACGAATCCCTGGTTGCCTCCTACGATGGTGGGCATAACGCCATTGAAGCACTTATGCGCGTGTGCACAGGCCCCCCAGGGATGGCTTCCACCCAAAAATTTCAGGTGATGATGGGTGCACCGTGTTACCCCTATTTTGCTTCGGCCATTTGCGCTTATGCGGGCTTGCTTACCTTTTCTGCCTATAGTGCCGAGGAATGGATTGCTGAGGTGGAGGCATTTTGCCATGAAGGCGTGGGTTTAATTTTGTTGAATGTACCCAATAATCCCATGGGTTATACCCTTAACCCAGCCCAAGTGCGGCGTTTAAACCGCGTTGCCCAAAAGCACAATTGCGTTATTGTGGTGGATGCGGTGTATGCCACTTACGATGTACAAGGGCAAAATTCCATGGCCACCCTTGCACAATTGGATGCCGAGCGGACCGTGTTTGTGGATAGTTTCTCAAAAAAATACGGTCTTCCAGGCATCCGCCTTGGTTTTACCCTGTGTGCCAACCCTGTCCTTTCTGATGCATTGCGTTTGATGAAAATGGCCGAATCCTTGGCGGTGGGCCATGATAAACTCCATTTTGCCCATTGGTTGCTCACCCATCACCAGGACATGCCGCAGCGCATTGCCAGTGAAATATGGAAACGTAAAAGCCAATTTTTAGAGCGCTTTAACGTGGCAGATCTCGAAGGGGTTAGGCTGGTGGGAGGTGAGCGCAATGCGTTTTATCAAATGCTAGACATTACCGAACTATGCCAGACCCGACGGACAGACGAAATGAGCGTGGCGACCTTTTGCCAACAACACTATCAAGTTGAGGTAATGGGAGGCGGGAATTATCACCCAAGTTCAAGGCTGTCTTGCGAAACCATTGCCCTCAAAAATGGGATCTTGCTGGGCCAAGCCCAACGTTGTCTCCCTGCCTTAACCACGCCTAATGCGCAAGCCAACAAACGTCAAATGCTGCGCCTCACCTTTGGCTGTGATTCGCGGATTGAGCAAGCTGCCATTGCTCTAAACAGTGCTTTAACTGGGGTGGCCAATGGCGAACTCAAAAGGTGATTTTTTAGAAAAAAAGGGGCCGCGTCATCAACCGTATCGGCCACGCAACCTTCAAGCGCTGCTCGCGCATGCCTTTCGCCGCAGCTCTTATTTTGAGGTAGCTGAGAATACACCATCCCACACTTGTCCCTTAGGTACAGGTGGCGATTGGCGATAGGTTAGGCAGCGCTGAATATAAACCTTTGCAGGTGGATCGTCGGGGAGGTTTTGACAACACGCTTTAAACGCGTTAATGGCATGATCCCAATCTTGCTGACGATAAAGCGCTAAACCCTGTTTGAAATGCTTAAAACCCGCTTGTTGTTCGGGGTTAAGTTCACCTTTGCGTGCAACGAGTTCGTAAATTTGAACGGGGGCGTTAATTCCCAGCACGCGAATCAAGTCGACCTCACGGGTTTCAATGCTATCTTTGGCAGCGGCGTAGGTATACTCAGAGATGCAATTGTACATTTTATAGTTTTTGTTGGCACCTTCCAGGCGAGCAGCCAGATTGACGGAATTGCCCATCATGGTGTAGTCAAAACGCTTTTGTGAGCCCATGTTGCCCACAATCATTGGCCCCGTGTTGAGACCAATGCGCATCAAAATTTCAGGGAGACCTTCGGACTTCCATATTTCGCGGAGTTCACCCAGCCGTTTTTGCATTTCCAAGGTTACGTAACACGCTTTAACGGCATGATCTTCAAAAGGGATGGGAGCACCGAAAAACGCAATAATTGCATCGCCCTCGTATTTGTCTACCGTCCCACCGTAGTCCGTGATAATGTCGCTCATTTCAGTAAGGTATTGGTTAAGTAGGTGGACCAAGTCCTCGGGCTCCATCTGCTCTGAAATGGTGGAAAAGCCTTGTATATCGGAGAAAAAAGCGGTGAGTACGCGTCGTTCCCCACCCAGTTTTAAAAGGTCGGGGTTTTCGGTGAGTTGTTCAATCACCTGAGGGGAAAGGTATTGCTGAAAGGCACCCTTAATGAAGCGCCTATCTTTGTCTGTTACAAAAAAGCGATACAAGGTCACCCCCGTCCAAACCATCACCATCACCATTACAACGTAAATGTATGAAGTCCAAGTAAGCCAGTGGTTAACCATCCATTGGTGTATATAGGTATAAAAACCCACCAGCACCGCCAAAAGCAAAAACGAGTAGATGTTTTTCATTTTAGGCAACACCCAACCCAAACCTATGCCTAGTACGATAATGAGGATGATGGTGCTGAGGTCGTTGGCAAAATCGAGCCTGAAGTAACTGTCGGTAATGAGGTTATCCAACAAAGTGGCGTGCACCTCAACCCCGGGGTAGGCCACCTCCACAGGGGTGGTTCGTAAGTCGTAAATCCCGACCTCGGTTGGCCCAATCAGTACAATTTTGTCTTTTAAGGCATCTTTGGGGACCTTGCGCTCAATGATGTCATAAATAGAATAATGCGGAAACGTCCTGCTAGGGCCTTTGTAATTGAGCTGTATCGAGCCATCGTTGCTGGTATAAATGTATTTTTCTCCCACTTGAATGCCCAATATCCCTGCCTCAGGGTCGGCATCCACGATGAGTTGTTTAGCCCCCAAAAAGTGCTGCAGTATTCGGAGGTCGAGGGAGGGATAAATACTGTCATTTGCATTATACAGCAGGTGTACACGGCGCACGGTCCCGTCTTCCCTGTCGGGGGTCATGTTAAAAAAACCGTGGCTCTTGCTGTTATTGCTAATCGAACCAATGTTTGTTTCGGGGGCATGCCCTGGGGGCAAGGCATAACGCGGCAATGCACCGCGTACCAAGTTTATTTCTTGGCCGGCAAGCCGCTTGAAACCGATGTTTTTCTCCTCATCACCAAGGTGAGAGACCTCGCCCTCAGAGCCAAAGAAAAAATAGCCTAGCACCACATTGTCTTTTTTTGAGATGGAGGAGGCCAGTTTGCCATCGCCATCCAAATTTTTGCGCAACTTGACAATTTCTTCCCTTAAATTTTGCACGCCACGGCTATCGGGCACGCCCAGGTCGCGAAACAAGCGCTGCACACGTCCCAAGGCAAGGCTCCCCTCGTTATGCTCGGGTTCAGAAAACACGATGTCAAAACCAACCGTGCGTACTCCATATTCATTCAAGGCATCCATCATTTGCGCCATACGTTCACGAGGCCAAGGCCAGCGTCCGTAGAGATCGACGCTTTTCGTGTCAATCACCGCAATGGCAACCTCGGGTGCCACGGGCTGTTCGTCACGCTCGTTTAAGATAAAATCCACCCATTTTTTATCAATCAGGTTTAAAAAACTGTTGTTTGCATCAAAAATGCTCGTGTTAAAAAAGAAGGTCAGCATCACCCCAAGGGTGATAAACAGGGAAACTTTAATGTCAGATAAAGCAAAAAGGCGTTTAAGCATCACAATCTCATCTAAAAATGGATAAGGGTGGTCTTGTTATTCGTCAGAGCCATTGCAAAAAATCCTTCTGCCCCGCCAGAGAGCATTTTTGCTCACCATCAAACAGCAAGGGCACCATCCACGTTGGTTGCGCATCATGGTTTAAAGAGCATCCGGCCAGAGAGCATTTTCGCCAAGTGAACGATAGCACGCTTGCCTTAGGTGTAAAGCGGGTGGATTTAGTTGGATAGAGGCGTGCGCGAATTGCCCAAATACCCTTGGGCTACAATTTCAATATTGCCGTTTTTGCGCATATTAGCAATCACAGATTGTATGGTAGCCTCTTTAAGTACATTTTCGAGCCCGCGCAACAGGTCTGCTTGCACTTTGTCGTCCAAGGCTTTGGCGGGAATGCGTTTTTCAAACCACAGTATGTAGCTTCGCTGGGATGCACCTTTACCTTCGGTTACAAAGACCACGGGTGCTTGTTTCGACAACCCGAACGCCGCTTTTTGTACCTCGTTTGCGGGGCCAATCGAGGGGATTTCCTGCTGGGAGGCATTAAATTGAGTATTCCGAATTTGAAGACCTTGTTGGCGTATTTTATTTTGCAGCATGTCGACATCGTTGGCGTATTTCAATACCCAGTCTTGTACGGTTTGGCGGGCTTTGCTCGCGCGTGCTGCAAACTGTAACTGCTTCACCAGCTTAGGCTGGGCGGTCTTCAGCCCTTCTTTACGCACAGGTGTATAACCAACCAGTTCGTATACCACATGCCCTTGTACAGGGTTGCGCTGCCAAAGGCCTGTGGCACCTATTTTTTTTGTTTTTAACAGGGGCATCAGCGCTTGGGTGGGGCCTAACTTAGGCGGAATATCATGGGTGCTAAACAAGGCACTCTCCTCGACAGGGCGATTGTATTGCTTGGCCAATGCTTGTAGAGAGGAGGCGTTTTTGGCGGTGTTAGCATCTGTTGACTTGCCCTTGGCGGGTGTGGGAGCGGCCTGGAGCACCTTTTGAAGATCACGCAAGGCAGAGCGCAATTTTCTTTCTGCACGACGTTCATTCAACGTGTTTTCAATCTGCTTTTTTACCTCGGTAAAAGGCTTCACGCGAGCCACTTGGCGGTCTTCTAACTTGATTAAATGCAAGCCCTGGCTACTGCGCACCACATCGCTTACGTGTCCTTTTTGAAGGGCGAACGCCGCCTGTGCCACGGGTGGCAAAATGTCTTCGCGACTCACAAAGCCCGAATCCCCATCGTGGTTTTTGGCCCGCCCCTGGGAGTATTTACGTGCGAGGGCTGCAAAGTCTTGGTTTTTGTTTTTCTTTAAAACCCCCGCCGCCAGTTCCATTTTTTCCACGGCGCCGATTTGCTCCGCTGCATTGGCACTGGCCAGCAAGGGAACAAACACTTGGCGAAAGCGTATTTTTTCGGGATCGGTAAATTCTTGTTCAAGATGACGCGTGTAATAGCGCTTTAGCACAGCCTCTTTGAGGCGCTCTTTAGATTGTACGTCCCCTATGCCAAGGGTGAAAAAGCGAATTTTGGCCTTTGCAGGGAGCTGCAAGGTATGCCCCCCTTTTTGGTAAGCCTCTTGAATGGCCTTTTTGCTGGGAAAAGGGGCGGGGGTAAATTTTTGAGGATCGACAAAAGCATATTTAATGCGCACTTCCTCGCGTTGCGTGCGGTGCAAGGCTTGCACCTCAAAAGGGTCAACCACCACACCGCCCTGCAGGCGTACGTGCAGTTTTTCTACCTGCATATCTGTGCGTAAACGCGCTTCGTAGTCGGTAGGGCTGAGGTTATTTTGCTTTAGCACCGCCTGGTATTGCGCAAAATCAAAACCGCCGCCTTGTTGAAAGGCAGATACACTGTGGACGCGCCGCGTCAATTCTTCATCGCTCACCAAGATGCGTTGCTTGGCCGCGTATTGTTGGAGCAAGCGATTGGTAATCATGCGGTTTAGCAGGTTTTCGCGCAGGTGAAACCGCTCTGCCAGTTGCTCTGCCTTTTCCCCTACCCTGCTCCTCAAGTTTTCAATCTCTCGCGTGTACAAATTTAAAAAATCGGCAGCTAAAATCTCCTCCCCATTGACACGCGCCACAACCTCTTTGTCTGCACTAAAGGTGCCTATTCCAAAAGTGGCCACAAACGTTAAGGCAATCACAACCAGCAAGCCTTTCATTACCCAAGAACCCATTAAAGAGCGCATTTCCGTAATCATAAAGAGCCTTCTTGTCCGTTTGAGGTAATTTCAATCGTCAAAGGGTGGTTGTTAGGGGGCGATCACCCATGACATCTATGCAACACGCAGCGTAAAACCCTCCACACGGACATTCTACCTAAAAACGGGCGCAACACAAGGATTTGCAAGGATGTAGGCAAAATATATTTTAGTTTGCGTGCATCCAACCGTTACCTAATCTCAAAGGAGGCGTGGATCGCTCCAGAGTAAACGCTTTCTTCTAACTTCCTTGCAAAACAACATGGCGAATGCAAAGGGTACACGCAATAAGGTGCGCCTTTTAACGTAGAACACGCCACAGGCAGCCCATGCTGCCCTTTTTTGAAAAACCTTGATTTTAAAACCTGCTGGGCTGGCACAATCGGCGAAATTGAACCCGCCAACAGGCTGAAATAACAAGGGCACAAAAAAGGAACCGTTCTACTGTGTGCATTCGCTTTGTTTTGCGCGAAGGACTTTTTATTCGCTACGATAGCCCTCTTCCATAGGTTTGTAAAACACACGCTTTTGAAGGTGGCATGAAGATTCCTTATGCTTAGAAAATGATCCCTATGCTGATAGAATTAGACCTACCTTCGACACAATCCCAAGCATTCCCAGGCCTGCCCCCAACAGAACAAAAAAAACGGCAGCCAGCCGATTTTGATGCCCTTGTGAGCCAAGCCGTACAAAGTGCCGTGTGGCATCTGGATAGAGAGGTTGCAAATGAATCATCGAAAACCCCCAGCCTACCCCAGCATTTTTCCCGTAAATGTACGGTTGAACCCGCCATGCCAAACCAAATAGACCTCACCTGGTAGAATGGTTTGGTGTGTATCGCTGGAAGCAGAAGGCTGTTTGAGTGCCAAGAACAAGGCATTTTGCTGGCCGTGCCCCCCAGGGGTTGCATGCCGTAAGTTTTAGCGATATCGCCGCACCATATCGCAGGGCGTGTTTTAGACGTGAGGCATGTTTCAAAAAAAACCAATCCTGGGTGGACTCCCCTTGGGGTACCTGGATCTTTAAGTAAGGAAGTGGGGTTGCTTAGAGCACCATTTAACATTCGGGTTTGTTGTGGCTTGCTATACGCTGGGATACAGTGCTTTACGTTTTCCTTGATCTTGCTTCTCATAAGATTATAAAGATCCCTTCTCATGAACCCCATCGTATTAGAACGCTTCTTAAATCGGATGGAAGCACATTCGATCCGCTTGCTGTTAGAACATCATGGTTTTCGCGTGAGTGTTGAAGAACCCGCTTTATTAGGTGCCTTGGGTGAAGTGCCCTTTGTCGAACTCCCTTTTAAATTGCTGTTGCACACACCTTCGCAACTTAAGGCTGCACGTACCTTGCTCAAAAAGCATGCGCAAGGAAACTTGCAAGGGGTTCGTGGTGTGGTATGGACCTGCCCACAATGTCAAGAAAGCCATGACCCAGAATTTGCATCGTGCTGGAATTGCGGTGCCAACAAGCCATAATTGATTTTGGAGCTACCTCCAGATACCCCCCTTTGCGGGAGGAATAAAGGGAGTGGTGAAGGCATTTGCTCGAAGTTTCAAAAACGACGGTTAGCACCATAGGTAAACCACCTTAGGACAACGCAAAAATGCGGCGGTATGCCCCGTGCAGGACGCAACCCAGCACGCTCAGGGTGCCTGTGCCGCGTGTACCTCGAAAAAAATGAACCATGGTAGTGCTAAAGAGAAGGCGTTTTGCTACAGTGAGGGATGGTTAGCAGAAGGCGTAGGGGTTTGTGAACACATTTAAAAAGGACTTGCGTGGGGTATGCGAAAGGTGTTTTTCCAGACCTATGGTTGCCAAATGAATCTTTATGATTCGCAGAAAATGCAAGAACAACTGGTAGAGCATCAATATCAACCTGTGGGTAGCCCTGAAGAAGCGGATTTGATTATTGTGAACACCTGTGCCATTCGTGAAAAATCCGAGCACAAAGTGTTTAGTGTGTTAGGGCGGTTTCAAGGTTTAAAGGCGCAAAACTCGGCACTCCGCCTTGGGGTCAGCGGATGCGTAGCCCAGCAACACGGTGCAAATATTTTTCGTAAGGCCCAGCAGGTCGATTTGGTGTTTGGACCAGATGCGGCCTTTACACTGCCGGATATGCTACAGGAGGTCGACAGTGGCAAACGCGTATTACGCACCCAATGGAAGCCTGCCACCAAAGGTTATATCGACAACTTTGCCCCGCAAACAAACCCTTTAAACTTTAACAATGCCCTTAGGATGAGTGCCCATTTGGCCATTACCAAAGGCTGTAACAACCATTGCAGTTTTTGTGTGGTGCCCATGACGCGCGGCAAGGAGTTTAGCCGTACTGCCGACAACATCATGAGTGAGGCCACGTGCTTGGTAGAACAAGGGGTAAAAGAAATTACCGTGTTGGGGCAAAATGTCAATTCTTATCGCGCAGGCAATGTCAACTTTGTGGGATTGCTCGAGCGTTTAAGCACCCTTAAAGGCTTGGAGCGTATTCGCTATACCTCTTCACACCCAAAAGATTTTCAAGAAGCCCTCGCCAAAGCGCATGGGCGCTTGCCCAAATTGTGTGAGCATTTGCATCTACCAGTGCAAAGCGGTGCCACGCGTATTTTGAAAGCCATGCGCCGTAACCATACCCGAGAAAATTACCTGCAAAAAATCGCTCTCGCCAAACGGCATTGCCCCAGGATCGCCATTTCGACGGACATTATTGTGGGTTTTCCGGGGGAGAGCGAAGAAGAATTTTCCCAAACCCTCTCCTTAATGCAAGAGGTAGGTTTTGATCATGTGTATGCCTTTAAATATTCTGTGCGCAACGACACCCAAGCTGCCAGCCTTCCAGACCAAATTTCCGAAGAGGTGAAGGCACGGCGCCTCGATGAACTGCTCGAACTACACCAGCACATTCTCACCCAGCGCAATACCCAACTGCTAGGTAGCGTGCAACAGGTATTGGTCGAAAGGCCCCATCCTGCCCGAATAAGTGCGGTGGTAGGACGTAGCCGCGGGCATAAATCGGTGATGGTTGTCGATTGCAACGCACCCGCAGGCAGCCTACTTGCGGTTAAAATTCATGCCTTGCGCAAGTTCTCCCTCGTTGGCAGCCTGAATTAATTTTTGGCTCTTAGCTCAGCAAAGCTGAGTTTTTGCGTGGATAGCGTGGCAGCGTTTTGAGCTTGTTGCAACGCAATCCTACTTTCCTTGAGGTGTAAGCAGGAGGTGTATTTGGGCAGGCCATAGCAAGGCCACAGAAGGTCACGCCTACACAAAAAAGGGAATTATATACTTTACACCGGAAATATATTGCCCGTAATCGGCGTAAGTGGCACAGCACGGGAAAATATACGTGGTTTTAATTTGTTAAGAAAATTACCGTAGTTTTCAGTATTGGCAATTAAGCACTCGTTCAGACCCGCGATGTCGCCTTCGGCAATCTTTCGGGATACCCCTGCCGCTTCATCAGACAAAGTTATCAGATAGCTTTCAGCTATTGCGGTACACTTGTCGCAATGCAATTCCTTCAAGGTCAGCTTGCTTATACCGTTCGCGTAACGATACCTTCATTGACAGCACAACCGGTCGCTTTGGCGTTATAGCAGACCACATCAAAGTCGGCGTTAGGTACATGAGCAAATCTTGCTTGATAGTAAAACGGACTAGTCTGTTCCCGCGCTAGTGTTTCACAAACACAAGTTCGCAGTAGATTTCCCCACTCCTGCCGCCGATGATTTCGTCAATTTCAGTCCGCATTCTTTGTTTATCCGCGCTATCGTTAAACTGCAATAATCTGATTCCTGTTCAATGCCCAATGCCATACGCCCAAGACCAACCGCCTCAATCATGGTTGTACCACTGCCAACGAAAGGGTCAAGCACCGTATCTCCAGGGATAAGACAGTGGTTTAATACATCTTGATGGCAATTCGCGAGGGATAAGGTGCTTCATGCCCTATTCGTTTCGCACTTTCTCCATTAAAAGTCCACACGCCCAAAACCCAGTCCTTAAACTCTTGTGCACTGATGTCGCTTTTTCCTTGCCGTTCCCGCTTCCAGTCACCTTTGTATAGGATGATAATGGTTTCAACGGGTGCGATGATGTGCGGTGCGCTGGCAGATTTCCAGCTACCCCAAGCAGTGCGCCGACTTATATTGCCTTCGTTCCATACAACTGTGGCATGGTACTTCCACCCTGCGGCGAGCGCGGCGGTGGTGATGTCCGCGCTCAATGGTTGTTTGCCGTTCTTGTTTTTGTCCAGCGATACATTAACGCATAACCGGCCGGTCGGTCGTGTCCAATGGAAACAGTTTTCAAGCCATTTTCGAGAAAATTTCAAATAATCCGTATAGCTCAATTCATCACCAGCAGTGCTACCGTTATATGCTTTGCTCAAATTATATGGGGGGCTAGTAACAATCAAATCTGCTACGCCACCTTTCAGTGTGTTACGCATAGTGGTATCGCCTTGAATCAATCGATGTTCACAAGGCGACAATTCGGCGGCATTCGGTCGGTACTCCATGATGCGGTCTATCCCAAAATCCAATTGGGCTTGTGTTAAGCCGCTCATTGGGTTAATTCAGTATAAGTCAACTCGCTTGTCCTATCTGCGTTCATCAACAGGCTTTCAAGCCGGGCAGGCTGTATCAATTTTGCAATTCCCCTCGTTCAGCCGGAAAGTAAATTCATCTACATAGCGGTGTAAATGCTTAACGCTCCAGTTATGATATACTCCATTGTAGCCTCGTTTCAACACTTCCCAGACGCTTTGCTCTATACCGTTGGTATGCGCCATACCGTTCACATATTCCTTTGCGCTGTGATTGACTGTGCCATGACTATATGCGGTATGTAGCCGGTTATACGCTGGATGTTCGTCCGTACAAACCGTAGAACCAAACTCAACCGTTTTCCCTACTTCGGCGTTTATGGTACCGATATCTGTTCTAGTGATGGGCTTTGCCGTAGTCCTACCCCCGCGCTCCCTCATGCCAATAACTGCCTGTTTCCCACTACCACCTTGTGAACCCGGTGTTTTCTTGTGGTTATGTTTATTGGCTTCCTTGCCACCAATATAGGTCTCGTCTATCTCTACAATGCCTCGCAACTGCTCCATGTCCCCGCCACAAGCCAATCTCAACCGATGGAGAATGAACCATGCCGTCTTTTGAGAAACGCCGATTTCCTTTGATAATTGCAAGCTGGAAACGCCCTTCCTGCTAGTCATCAATAGATAGATAACATAAATCCACTTATTGAGTTTAACGTGTGATTTTTCAAATACCGTCCCAGTGCGAACGCTGAAATGCGCTCTGCAAGCCCTACAATCGTAAAAGCCATTTCTCGCTTTACGCACATAGATATTTCTGCTTTTGCAGTGTGGACAAACAATGCCATCATGCCAGCGTATTTTTTCCAGATGATTCCTCGCACTTGTATGGTCGGGAAAAATTTGAAATAATTGGTATGTACTAATAGTATTATTTTTCACGGATAATCTCCACATTGGCTTCAATGTGGAGATTATACCGGATTATATTTCCGGTGTAAAGTATATAATTCCCTAAATTATTTACCCGAACTTGAACGGATAAGGAGCCGACGCCATCTCAAATAAGGCAATCCTTTCAATGCGTTTTGAGGCGGGTTAACGTTAGGGAGGGTCGAGGTTGCCTGGTTTACGAACAAAATATGCCTTTCGTGTATAAATCCCGATTTTTTAAGTGGAGTGAATGCTAAGCCGCGCGTTTTGACGCTGGAGGATGCTTCCTGGCCCGTCAAGCGTCCAATGGAGCTTGTTTTGCTGCAGTAGATTTAAGGTATTTTGCATTTGCTTATGCCCCCAGGTGCGCTGGGTATGGTGTTGAATCCAACGATGAATTACGACAGACTGCAAAAAAGGCGGCAAGGCGAGTATCGGTTGAACGCAAAGGGTGTTTTGCTGGGTATTTAAGGTGGATCGGTCGGTTTTTGTGAAAGGGGTTTGACGGGTTGCCTTTATCGGTTGAACGCAAAGGGTGTTTTGCTGGGTATTTAAGGTGGATCGGTCGGTTTTTGTGAAAGGGGTTTGACGGGTTGCCTTTTGGGGATTGGTGGCTGCCTGCAACGCTTGCTCGACCCATGCATTAAGGGAGTTTGCTTGTTGAGCGGTTTGCAACAAGCGTTTACGCCACACTTTACCAAGCAGGCTATCTAGTTGCGGAATGGTACGGTGGCGCAGGCGATTGCGCGCATAACTTAGGGTGGCGTTGCTGGGGTCTTCCAGCCACGGCTGTTGCAGTTGCTGAAGGTAGTTTGTAATATTGGCGCGGGATATATGCAGCAATGGGCGAAAAAAAATCCCATTTTGCGCTGCAACACCTTGCCACGTACTTAAATGCACACCCCGTTGCCATTGAAAAAGCAAGGTTTCAATTTGGTCATCTTGGTGGTGGGCAAGGGCAACGCCCGTTGCGCCAAGGGTTTGCGCCATTAGGTGATATTCATGAATGCGCCAGGTGCGTGCTGCAGCTTGCAAACCAGGGCGAGGCCCTTTGCCAGATGGATTAAGGGGGGTTTTAGCCTTTATCGCCAAATTGCTCGCTTTGCGTACATAAAAAGGCACATCCAAAGCGCGTGTTTGCTGCGCCACCCATGCGGCCTCTTCGGGGCATTCGGGGCGTAGACCATGATTGAAGTGCAATACGCACAACTGCCAAGCCAATTTTGAGCGCAAAGCGTTCAAAATCCGCAAAAGTGCTATCGAATCTCTGCCGCCACTCACGGCAACCAACACCTTGCTGGCGGGTGGTGGCCATTTGGTGCGGCGCAATGTAGAAAGCACATCACGCTCTAAAAAATACAACCCCCGCCTTGGCATACACCATGTGTCCTATGCTAAAAAACGAACCTTTACTTGATATCTTTCATTATACGCAAGGTCTTTTGCCGATGCCGCCTTACAAGCACTTACCAACTGCCATGCAAAGCCTTTGGGCGCCAAAGTTAGGTGGTGTAGAATTTTACAGCACACGTTCCCATCACGTTTTTAAGGGCTTGTGTCCTCTTATTCAAGCACGTTTTTTATGGGCCGAGGTTTTTTTGACGGCAACGGCACTTGCTTTGTGCTAAAAAACAAACGGTTCAAATGGGTGTAGAATCCCTTCTCTCCCCTTAAAAAGTCTGATGCCATATTTTTATACTGCCCTGTTTACACCCCAAAAAAAGCCTCGAGGCTACTCTTGCGTTTTTTAAATGGTGGGTTTTATGCGATGTTTTGGCGTTTTGGCATAAGCAAGGTAAACATGCAAGGGGTAAAATACACGCTGGCAATGGTTGAAAAAAACAAACCTCCCAGCACCGCCGAGCCCAACCCACGGTAGAGTTCAGAGCCTGCCCCCGGAAGAAGCACCAATGGAGACAGCCCTAACACACTGGTGCAGGTGGTCATAAAAATGGGGCGGAGGCGCGTTTGTACGGACTGGCGTACTGCCAACTGGGCTGCCATGCCATTTTCGCGCACCAGCTTTAACGCTCGGCTCACAATTAAAATGGGGTTGTTCACCACAATTCCCACCATCATCAAAAAGCCTAGCATGGTGAGCATGTCTAACGGCTGTTTGACCAAAAACCAGTTCACACAGCGCAGCATAAAGACCCCACCCGCTGCTGCAATGGGTAGGCAGGCCAAAATAATCAAGGGGCTACGCAGGTCTTCAAACACAACCACCAGCAAAATAATCGTAATCATCAAGGCCAGCAGAAGCCCACTTTGCAGGGATTTTCGCGTCTTGGTAAAGGCATCTGCCGATCCACTTAAACCAAACCCAACCCCTTTGCGCAACGTATCTTTGGTGCTGGCAGGGGCAATTACCTTTTGCTCCAAGGTATCAAGGGCTTCTTCTAGGGCTAGATTGGGCGGGGGTTGTACCCGCAAGGTAAAAGCACGGCGTCCATTGATGTGGCGAATTTGGCTGGGGCCCACGGCTTCTTGCACCTTTGCCACGGCAGCAATGGGCAACCATTGCCCTTTGGGCGACAAAATGAGTCTCGTTTTTAGGTCTTCCACGCTTTCTAATGCGCCGTAAGAGGGATTAAGCATAATATCCATAGCCGAACCGTCCTCTTGGTGAAACTCGTCCACTTTACGCCCACCTGAGTATAGATCCAAGATGAGACCCAGATCTTGTGCCGAAAAACCTGCCAAAGCCGCCCGCTCAGGATTGGGAATCACGCGCACCTCGGGTTGGGCAAAGTCGTAACTTGGCAGCGGGCGTACTTGGGCCCCTGGCATTACCTCTGGAATGAGGGTGTCGAGATCCTTTGCCACCTGGGCGAGGTCTGCAATCCGGTTTCCGTAAATGTTTAGGTCAATCGAGCGCCCCGCTGCAAGGCCACGCGCAAACAGCGAGGTTTGGGTGGTAAAACCGCGCACGCCTGGTAGGTTGTTGGCCACGTTGTTCATCACGGGAATGAGCTGGGATGCCTGGGCAGGGTTGTGCGCCACAACCCCCATTAAGGTGGCCGAGGTAAAGCTTAAAAAAAACGTGTGCTCAATGCGTGGAGTTTTGGTGTGCTCTGGACCAACGTACGGGGTTAGGCTTTCCATTGCTTGGCGCCCTAATGTCTCAAGGGATTTTTCATTATACCCCACGGGTGGAAACAGCAAGGAAAGCAGAAAATTGCGATTGCCTTTAGGCAAATATTCCAATTTTGGGGCGAGAAACCATGCCAAAAAAATGCTTGCAAGGGAGATGCCAAGGCACATCATCGTCATGCGAGGCACACTGGTGAGCAACCAGTCGACCTGGCGCAATATCCCCACGCCCAATGCCGCACCCCTGCTGCGTATATTTTGGAATACCTGTATGAAGCGTTGGTGCAACACCCCATAGCACACGTTTGCCCATGTATAGGCACCGCTCCGTTGTAAATGCCGTAAATGGCCCGTGTGCAGCGCATTTTGCACGCGTACCCATGCCCCCGCCAAACCATGGCGCGGCGGGTCCTGGGCAGCATAGTTGCCCCGACCGAGGACCATTATGCGATACAATGTGGGAATGACCAGTAGAGAAACCAGCATGCTGAATATGATGGCAAATACGATAGCAAGGGCAATATCGCGAAAGAGCTGTCCCGCCACATCTTGGACAAACACCACAGGCAAAAACACTGCCACCGTGGTGAGGGTTGAGGCGATAATAGCCCCTTGCACCTGACCAATCGCTTTGGCTGAATCGACAATGGAAAGTTTCCCCGTTTTGGGATGGCGTGCGGTGTCCAAACTTTCGGCAGCCACAATGGCGGCATCAACCACCATCCCCACTGCAAAGGCCAGCCCTGCCAAACTGATCACGTTAATATTACGCCCACTTATCCACATGCCCATCAGTGCACCCAGCACCGAAATGGGAATCGCGCAGGCCACCACCAAAGATGTACGCCAGCTGCCTAAAAACAATGCCAAAGCAACAACGGCCAAAAACCCCCCTAGGTAAAGGTTTTGGGTAACCAACGAGATAGCCGTGTTAATATAGTAACTTGGATCGGATACCACCCGCATGCGCAAACCTTCGTGCTTTAAAATTCCTTGGTTTAGCGTGTTAATTTTGGCGTGTAGTTCCTGCGATATTTGGAGCACATTCGAACCTGCTTGCTTGTAAATAGGGGTGTTCATGGCCGCCCCATTGGGGGTTAGGGTGGTGCTTCCCTCGCTACCTAGCCCCACACTAACCTCTGCTACATCGCCCAAACGCACCACGCTCGATGGGTTGGCACGCAAAATGATCTGTGCTAAATCAACCGCTTTTGTAGGGCGGTTTACCGTACGCACGGTGTACACCCGCTTGCCTTGTTCGATTTTTCCTGCTGAAACGTCTTTGTTTTCTGTGCGGATGCGCTGGATAATCTCGCTTAAGGACATGCGATGCAAAGCCAGTTTTTCAGGTTGAAAGCGCACGTGAATTTGCGGGTCTCGCCCTCCGTACACGCGCATTTCGGCCACCCCTTGAATGTTCTCAATTTTAGGGATAATGCTTTCTTCAACAAAGTGCTTGTAGCTGCGAATGCTGTTGGCATTGCCTGCCAAGGCGTATACTTGGGCCCAGGCGATGGGGCTGGCACTTTGCCCCGATAAAATAACCCTTGGAGCCATGGCCGTAAGGGGAAAATTGGTTACTTGATCGAGTTGGTTAATCACGTAAATCAAGTGCTCTGGGAGGGTGCTGCCAATCTTAAACTCCAAGGTAACGTCTGCTCGCCCAAAAGCTGCACGGCTTTCCATATTAAGCAGACCGTCAAGTTTTTTTAGGCGCTTTTCTTGCGGGGTGATAATCTCGCGCTCCACCTCATAGGGGCTTGCCCCAGGCCAATAGGTGCGTACTGTGAGGCGTGGACGCTCCACATCGGGAGTGAGCTGAATGGGAATGGCATACAGCGCATACAAGCCACAGGCAATCAAAAAAAACACCGCGGCACCCACCAATGCAGGGCGTTGCAAACAAAAACGTACCATCAGAGCGGTGCTTTTTTAAGGTAAAATGGAAGCGTACTCGCATACGCTAATGCGAAGATGTGCCTGGCAAATGGCGACAAGAGGGGTTTTTGCGTGTATCAAAAAGTGCTTGTTAAATGCGAATTTTGGCCCCTCCCGCGCCTGCAATGGGCTGCTTAATTTGCTGGGAAAATCCATGCAATACACGATGGGTCAGCCCCCAAATTGTCTCCCCTTGAAAGGCAATGCCCGCATAAATAAACGTGTCTCCACTGCGTGTGCGCGTGATTTTGGTGTGGTTTTCGACATTCCATAAATGCGCCAGGGGAATCCAGTACGCCCTAGCAACCTCGCTGGGTTGAGGCTTTAATGCAAGCAATTTACGCCCCACATAGTACACAAAGGGCCATAGGGTAAGCCCCACCAACGTGTCTCCAATACTCACCTCAACCTTAGGCAGTGCAGCCAGCAGCATGCTGGGAGTAAGGATCAAATTTACTTCCTCAGCACTTTCGCGTGCAGCCACGGCTTGAGGGTTCACATCTTTAGCGTCTGCACGCCCCCCAGGTAAGGCCATGTGTCCCGACCACGGATCTCCCGTACGTTCAACGCGCCGAATAAAGCACAAGTGCAAATCATCACCCATTCCCGCAAGGGCCAAAGCGACTGAGGCATGCTGGGGTTGGGGTGAGAAAGCGGTCATGTCCTCAGGGGGTTTTGCCCTTAGTACGTTGGCAATGGCATGTAAATGCAACATACGAATAACCCTTCGTCATTCATGGGTATTTTTTCAAAACCATTCTACCATGACTCTCTCCCCAAAGAGCCAGTGCGCCATCCTTTGCAGACGTGCCACGAATCCACACGCTTTGGCTCAAGGATTGTAAACATTCCCCATCACCACCCCACAGTGCCCCATCCTTTGAGATAAGCCCATGCCCCCCAAGGAGCCAGTGCGCCATCCTTTGCAGACGTGCCACGAATCCACACGCTTTGGCTCAAGGATTGTAAACATTCCCCATCACCCCTTTCAGGCGTTTCAACCCACTTTGCATTTTACACGCAAAAAAGAAACCTTGTTTCAAACAAACCAGGGTGTTTAAAGGAGGCCGGTCAAGGGCGCGGGGTGCTTGCGTTGCATTTGGTAGGCATCATCTCCATTTTTATAATAGCCAGCAATCATGTGGTGGATTTTAAAGCCATAGCGCTGGTAAAAACGCATCGCCTTGACGTTGTGAGTATTCACTTGCAAGCTAAGATAGGCACGTGGTACTTGGCTTTGCTGGCAGGCCGCAAACCAATGGGCCATCAACCACTGCCCCAAGCCTTGACTACGAAAACCAGCCCCCACCACCAAACTGTCCAAATTATTTCTGTGTTGTTCGGGGTGGTAAATGCAAAAACCAACAATATCGGCATGCGTTTCACGGTTTAGTACCATGCAGGCATAGTTCGGACTAATCACCGCCCCTTGAATAAGTTTGCGCCCCCAGGGTGTGGTAAATGCTTCGTTCTCCAAACGCAGCATGGCAGAAACATGGCCTGCCCTCGCAGGTTGCAACTTTGTACCTTGGGCCAAGGCTTGGGGTACAGGCTTGTATTTTGCTGACACCCCTGCGTAATCCATTTGACCAGCGTGGTGCCCCTGCCCTTTTTGCATGGTGGGCGTCGGGTCCAACGGCGGGTGCAATGTATTTTTCACAAAATCTCCCCCATGGTATCAAAAAATGTCAACCCCCGGAATCCTTAGTCGTGGAGGTTGGTTTTGTTTTACAAACCAGGGCTTTGCCCACGCCAACCCATTTTAAACAGGCTCAAGCGGTGTCGGGAAGAGCATCCAAACCAGGCATAGGCTTGCCTTCTAAAAATTCTAACATAGCCCCACCGCCTGTGGATACATGCGCCATTTGATCGGCTACCCCTGCTATTTGAACGGCTTCAATTGAGTTGCCACCACCCACCACGCTCAGACCTTTACCTTTGGCAAGGGCCTTTGCCAAGTTCAAGGTGCCTTTGGCAAAGGCGGGAATCTCAAACATGCCAAGAGGACCATTCCAGAGCACTATTTTAGCACGCTCGATGATATTAATGTAGACCTGCAAGGTAATAGGCCCTATGTCTAGCCCCATCCACCCTTTAGGGATGTCAACCGATTGGCAGGTTTTGACCAAGGCATCTTTAGTGGCGCTTTGGGCAATGATGTGATCGACAGGCAGCACAATCGAGCCTCCCGCTTTGGGGGCTTCTTCAAGGAGTTCGTTGGCCAGCGTAAGCAGTTCGGGTTGCACAAAAGAAGCCCCTACCATGCGCCCTTGCGCTTGCAAAAAGGTGTAGGCCATCGCCCCGCCAATCATAATGGTTTCCACTTTTTGCAATAAAGCACGCAGCACGCCAATTTTATCGCTTACCTTAGCGCCCCCAATAATGGCTACGCGCGGTTTTTTGCGCCTTTCTTGAAGCATGTTACCTAAAAAAGAAACTTCTTTTTTCATGAGTAAACCCCAGGCTGCCTGCTTAAAGAAATGCACACAGGCACTTACCGAGGCATGGGCGCGATGGGCTGCACCAAAGGCATCGTTTACATACACATCGCCCAATTTGGCCAGCTGGCGCGCAAAATCCGGATTATTTTCCTCCTCGCCAGTATGGAAGCGCACATTTTCAAGCAGCAATACCCCACCTATTGCCAAAGCCTTCACTGCCGCCAAAGCTTCATCCCCCACGCAATTTGTGCAAAAGCCTACAGGTCGACCTAACAATTTTTGGAGGTGTACGACAATGGGTTGCAGGGAATACTGGCTTGTAGGCCTGCCTTTGGGGCGCCCTAAATGGCTGATGAGGACCACCCGTACATTGCTTTTGAGCAGTTTTTGAAGGGTGGGCAACACGGCCAATATGCGGCTATCATCGCCAATTTGCCCATTTTGTATGGGCACGTTAAGGTCTGCGCGAAGCAGCACCGTTTTGCCCTCTAAATCAAGGTCATCCAATTCTTTTTTACGCATGATGGTCATGGTTTTTGCCTAACAAACTTTAAAAACACCCGTTTAACACGTACGCTGTAGTGACGTCGCCAAACCACCACGGTTTATATTGCCACACTTGCTATGCTACCTATAGAGTCACTGGTTACACGCTTTGCTTCCTAAACGCACGCAAAAAAGAAAGGGTTTTTATGCAAAAGCATCCCGTGACCATGGTTGAGCCACCGCGCCCGTTTTTAAACAAAACACCCCCACCTAAACAAGAAGCAGCCTCTGAGAATATGCCCTTGGAAGAGGGTAAAACCGCCGAAACGGATGTGCAAAACGCCCTTACCAGTGCCTTAACCCCACCCATGCGGTTTATGATTAATCGCCAGTCCGCTGTGCCATTGCATATTCAAATTAAAGAACAAATTCGCTATGCCATAGTAAGCAATACTTACCGCCCTGGCCAAATGTTGCCCTCCATTCGCGAGCTCACCGCAGAACTGGGGATTCACCGCAATACAGTGCACCGCGTTTACCTTGAACTACAGGCCAACGGTTTGTTGGTGTCCTTGCCTGGCAAGGGCGTTTTTGTTAACGAGCGCTTAGCACAGGGACCTTCACACCGTGAGTGGGGAGAGGTGCACCATTTAATCGAATGCTTTTTTGAAAAAAACAGTGCCTTGGGTGTCAATGCCCTAAGTGCGGCGCATTTGGTAATGCAACGGGCAGGGGACTATGATGCGCGTCATCCATCCATTGCCTTTATTGAGTGTACCAGCCACCAATCTCATGCTTTAGGCAAGGAAATTGCGCGCCATTTTGGAGTGAAAGTGGAGCACTGCGTGCTTGAAGATCTGCGCCAAAACCCCAAAATTTTGGGAAAGCACCTCTACCACCTGATTACAAGCATGTTTCATGCGGACGAGGTCCAGAGTTTGGTGAACACCACCGCCAAATCGAACAAACGCAAGGTACACACCGTGGCTTTCGATCTACACCCCAGCACTTGGGATATGCTGCAAAATTTGCCTGTAGACACGCAGCTTGCTTTTATTTGTCACGATGCCAATACCGAGGAGGTAATTGGCAAGCAGGTGGAAGAATGTGCGCCCCCGGGAATCTTGATGGGCTGTGCCAATTTGGACAGCCCCGAGTACGCCCTTGAGATGATTGCAAAAGCAAAGGTATTGCTGATTACCGAACCTGCTGCTGCCTTTTGCATTAAGCACGCAACCCCACAGCATCAATTGCTCGAGCTGCATTTTGCGCTCAATGCAGCCTCAGTTGAGCAGGTGGCGCGGCGCGTGCTGCACCGCCCTTGACACACTTAACTTGCCATTGGCATGTGGTTCTTAAATTCACCAACGGCACCCGTGAGCCACACGGTAAGCTCTTGCGTGTGTGCCCACGATGCACATCCTTTTTTTTAACCCCCCCCCATAAGCATTGCGATGAATACCCCTTTGTTAGACCTGCCCTTAAAACCACCAAAACACGTACATTTACTGGGCATTTGCGGGGCAGGCATGGCGGCCTTGGCCGCAGGTTTGGTAGCCCAAGGGGTGGTGGTAACGGGATCTGACAAAGCCGCCTTGCCCCCTATGAGCGATGTGCTGGCGCAGTTGGGTGTCACCCCCAACCCAGGCTATGCCGCAGAACACCTGCCCCAACACACCCAATGGGTGGTGGTGGGCAACGTGGTTAGCGCGGGCAATGCAGAAGAACAAGCTGCCAGAGAACGTGGTATCCCATGCATATCGATGCCCCAAGCCATTCGCCGTTGGCTGATGGGTGAGCGCGATGTGGTGTGTGTGGCGGGCACCCATGGCAAAACCACCACCACCTCACTCACGGCACATTTGCTACATCATGCGGGGCTGAACCCGGGGTTTTTGGCGGGTGGCAGTGCCAAAAATTTCTCGGCCAATATGCTGCTTGGCCACCCAAACAGCCCCTTTGTGGTCGAAGGTGATGAATACGACAGTGCACATTTTGACAAAACGGCCAAGTTTTTTAAGTATGCGCCGCGTTGGGTGGTGCTCACCAGTTTAGAATTTGATCATGCCGATATTTATACCAATTTGGATGCGATTCGCCGTGCCTTTACCCAGCTGGTTTGTATGCTGCCCCAAAATGGCTTGCTACTTGCCTGTGTTGATCAAGTTCACGTGGCCGATTTGCTCGAAGCCTGCAAAGATTACATTGCCAGTCCTGTGATCCGCTATGGGTTTTCTTCCCAAGCCGACTGCCGCATTACCCACTGGGAGGACAATGGCCAAGCAAGCATCTTCAAAACCCATTGGCAAGGTCAGTTTCAACTCTGGAAATCTCCCATGGTGGGGCAACACAATGCCCAAAATTTTGTAGCTGCCATGCTCATGGGTGCCACCCTTGGCATTTCGCCCACCGTACTTGCCCAAGGATTAGGGGCCTTTCAAGGGGTGCAAAGGCGGCAAGATGTGCTGGGCAAAGCCCATGGGAGCGTGGTGATTGACGATTTTGCCCATCATCCCACCGCCGTCACGCAAACTTTGCAAGCCCTTAAAGCGCGCTACCCAAACCAGCGCCTGTGGGCGGTGTTTGAGCCCCGGAGCTTTACCGCACGCAGTATGCATTTTCAGCACGAATGGCCCCTGGCTTTGCATAACGCCGATGCGATTGCCCTTGCAACCCCCTATTCTAGTACGTATTCTGCCAGTACCCAAGCCTTGGATGTTGCCAAGGTGGTGGCCGATTTACAAAAACAAGGGCGCCATGCATGGACGGCACCCAATACCAAAGCCATTGCCCAGCGTTTGGTGGCAGAGCAACGGGTAGGTGATGTTTTTGTCCTGATGTCTAATGGTGCTTTTGATGGGTTAGGGCAACAGCTACTCACAAAGTTAACCCAAAAACAACAAACACCCCCATGAACAGCCACCCCACCCATGGAAACAGCCCAAAACAGCCCCGACATTTTGCCCAACGCCTGGCATTCAGAACTCTTGCGCACCTTGCATTTTGGTACGCGTAGCGTCCACTTGCTGGGGGTGGCGCACGTTTCCCCCCAAAGCGTGAAAGATGTGCAGCAAGCGATTTTGCAACTAAAACCCCATACAGTATGCGTTGAACTGGATGAAGCACGCTTAAACGCCTTAAAAAACCCCAGTGCATGGGGTAACACCAATCTGTTTCACGTACTACGCAAAGGTTGGGCCTTGCCTATTTTGGCAAGATTGGCCTTGGCCAGTTATCAGCGCCGCATTGGCCAACAAATGGGGGTGATGCCAGGGGAAGAAATGCTACAGGCGGTGGAATATGCCAAGGCGCAAAATAGCCATGTTGTATTGGCCGATCGCGATGTACGCATCACCTTACGCCGCGCGTGGTCGGCCTTGGGGTTTTGGGAAAAATGTCGCTTGCTGGGCGAACTCATCGGGCAACTGGTGGTTGCAAGCCCCATTGAGGCCAAAGATATTGAAACCTTAAAGCAAAAAGACGTGATGCAAGAAGCCTTGGGGAAATTTGCCAAGGCGTTTCCCCGTGCAAAAGCTGCGCTCCTCGATGAACGCGATGCCTATATGGCGCATTTTATCTATCATGCCAAGGGACCATGTGTACTGGCCGTGTTGGGCGCAGCCCATTGCCAAGGGGTACAAACATGCCTGCAAGCACTACAACACCAGGCACCCACCGCTAAAAATCTTCACCCTTTGCAGCATGTACCCAAAACAAGCGTGCTTGGCTTGGTGTTGCGTTGGGCCTTACCCTTATTGGGTTTGGCTTTGCTGGGCGGGGGGTTTGTGCAAGGCGGGGGTGCACTTGCAAGCAACATGCTCATGGTATGGGGGCTTGCTAACGGCATTCCCGCCGCCATTGGTGCCATCATTGCCACCGCGCATCCTGTCACCGTTTTGACAGCGTTTGTGGCAGCACCCTTTACCTCGCTTAACCCCCTCATTGGCGCAGGTTGGGTGGCTGGCATTGTCGAGTTGCTGTTGCGCAAGCCCAAGGTATGCGATGCTGAAACGTTGCCCGATGATATAGGCTCGATTAGGGGTTTTTGGCGCAACAACATCACGCGTATTTTGTTGGTAACGGCACTAACCAACCTTGGCTCTGCCGTAGGTACTGCGGTAGGTTTGCCTTGGCTCATTAAGATTGCAACGGGCTGAGCACCGAAGGTTTTTTTTGCACCACTTTCTTACGCTGCGATGACAGGCGCAAACAACACCCCTTTCCAGGCAAGGCTGAGCGCCTCGAGCGTCGCATCGGCTGTGCCCAACAAAACGTGTTAGAAAATGAGGCACCCCTTTTGGCGCACCTACTTTGCTACATTTCTGACACAACTGCACCCCAAAAAGGGCTGCGCCGATGTAAAG
>CBDBIG010000002.1:0-707169 GCA_965205845.1 bacterium
GCTTCAATCACGCTACGCGCCAGGCTGGCACCAGGGCGGGCGGCTTGGTGAAGGGCATTGGCCAATTCGGCTCGCACAGCCGTTTGCAAGGGTGGGGTGAGGGGGGCGATGCTTGCTTGGACATTCACAGGCAACAAGGCTGGGGTCAGCGTGCGCAACACAGCGCCCGCTGGGCGCAGGGCATCGAGGGCTGTTTGCACCTCTTGCAGCTTGGCAGGGTTGGCTCGGGGGTCGTCATTGGTGCTGGGCACGGTGATAAACACGGCGACCACGCCTGCCTCGCCCCCGTAATGGGCAAAAGCCCAGGCGCGATCAACGCCAGGGACGGCCAAAGCCCAGGCTTTGTAGTCGGCTACGCTGCCAAGGCGTTCTTGGGCGCGAATGCGTGCCAGCAGGCGTGCGCGCAGGGCATCATCCGTCTCTTGGGGTGCGCCACCGACAAGCCCGCCTGTTGCGACCCTTGCCTCGGGTTCAACCCCGAGCACGGTGCTGCTTAGGGTGAGCGTGCTACCTGTTGCTAGGTTGCCTGCCGCCCCGCCTTTATCAGCACGCACGGCGAGGGTCGCTTGCCCGTTGGTGGCCAGCACCCCGCTTTGGCTGGTGGTGTAGGTTTGGTTGCGCTGGCTTTGCAAGCCTAAGCCAAGGGGCACCCAAGCGCCTGCTTGGCCTTGAAACACCACTTGACCGACTGCCCTGGCTGCTGGGGTGCGGGTGACACCCCAAATGCCTGCCCAGCGTTCAAGGGCGTCTGCTTGGGCGGTGTCGGGGAAGAGGTCTTGGGCTAGGGTTTGTTGGTGGAGGTAAAGCCCGCGCATGGCGGCAGCGTGGCTGTCTGCCAAGGTTTGCGCCATGCTCGCCTGTTGGGCAGAAACCCCTGGCAACGCGGCTTCCATATCACCACGGCTGCGGGCGCGTAAATCGCCAAGGCTGGGGATTTTAAACGGCATACAAACCTCCTTTAAACGCGCTTGCAACGCCCTTTACACGCACCTGCAAGGCAATCTGCCCTGCTTGCCTCACCGCTTCCACTTCCAAACTGGTGGCGAGGCCGTCTTTGGTGAGCCATGCTAGGGCTTGGCGGGCTTCATCGGCGAGGGCAAGAGCATTGGCCTGGGTGTTTTTGGCGCGGGTGTGTTGCCAAAGGCCACTGCCGCTACATCCACCCCACCAGCCGCGGCGGTTGGTGGCGCCATCGGGCAAGGTAGCGCTAGGGCTGGCAAGCCCATCGCCAAATAGGCTGATGATGACGGCGCTCTCAAGGCCGTTATCCAAGGCGATGTCGCCCGCATCGAGGGCAATATCTGCCACCCCGTTCTTCCATTTTAGTGCAATGTCTTTCATGTGATCCTCCCCGTGGCTGCTCCGCCCCCTGTTTGCACCCCTTGCACAACCACCTCGGCTTCGCTTTGAATGTGTTCGACCACGGCCTCGGCCAAGGCTTGCAGGTTGGCTTCACCCGCCGTGCCTTGGGGCAGGGCATCTAGTTTTTCTTTCATCAACATAGCCAAAACGGTTGCGTTTAAGGGCATCGGTTAGGCCTCCTTTTTGGCCAGCACCACTTGGCTGGCTTGGGGGTGTGGGTTGCCTGTAAAAGCGCACACGCACTCCCCTGTCACCACCCCTTGCATGGGGTTAAGGCTTTGCTCGCCTAACATCACCTTGCCTTGTGCGCCTGGTTGCACCACCACATTGCCGTCTGCTTTCAAGTGGACGCTGGCGCCTCCTTGGGCATAAATCTTTACCTCCCCTTGGGCTAGGGCAGGGGCGCTTTTGGCGCTTTCACCCAGCGCCACGGGGGCGCTTTGGGCGCCGCCCACAAACACCACCAACGCTTGCTGGCCAGCTGTGGGTTGTGAGGCAAACCCCCAAGGCAAAAAGCGCTCGGCCTCTAGCGCTTGGGCCCCAAGGCCTTGCACTTGCACCTTGCTCGGGCTGTCAACCCTCGCCAAGAGCAGACGGCGCACCATGTTTTTAAACCCTGTTATCATCGCCTAGGTGCTCCGGATTAAAAAAGGCCGCGCTAGTGCACTTGGGTTTGGCTTGGCTTGGTAGGCTGCGGGGTGGGTGAGGTAGATGCTTAATTTAGGTCCCTCCTCGCTTAAAAAAACCCGCACCCCTTGCACCAGGGCATCGCCGTTGAGCCCCCCCTGGCTGGCTTTTAAGCGCACCAGCCCGCCAACAGGCAGCAAGCGCGCCAAAGCATCCCAGCGCTGCATGTCTATGGTGGCGCTGGTGCTACTGGCCAAGCGCACCCCGCGCTCCCAGTTGGCTCTGGCTTGCAACGCTGCTGGCAGGCAGGGTTCCTCTGCTAGCAGCACATGCCTGCGCATTTTTTGGCTCCCCGCATCCATTGCCAGGGCCTCTATCGTGTTGCCCCCTGGTGTTTCTCCTAGTACCTGCACTTGGCCAAAGCGCGGGGCGCGGTTGGTGGTGGCGCTGGTGCTAATCAGGTGTTTTTGCAGGCTTAATTGATAAGGTGCCCGCCCCTTGCCTGGGATAAAAAAGCGCAAGTGCCCTGCGGGCGCTACGTCACCCACCCAAGCCCCGCCCAAGCGCGCCAAGCGCACCAAGGCCTGGGCAACGCTTTCGCCTGGGCGCGTCGCAAAATGGGCAAAGGGCTCGCTAAGCCCTGCCTTATCTGCCACCTGCAAGCCAAAGGACGAGGTGAGCGCGTGCGCAATTTGGAGGGCGCTTTGGTTTTGCCAGGCTTGCAACGGGGCCGCACAGTCCACCAAGTCGGCACTGGCACTGCGCCCCGCCACCACCGTGCGCACCTCCTGTGCCGCCACCTCGTGGCTGATGCTATCAATCATCCCCACCAAGGCCGTCTGCTCACCTTGAGGGCTGTGCAACGCCACCTTGCACTTAGCGCCCAGTGGCACCGCCTTTGGCAGTTCTTGGGCATTCCCACGGCTAGCCAAAGAAAAATCCCCGCAAAACTGGTTTAAATCCCAGCCAATCCGCCCGCCCGCCCAGCCTGTGATGCGCTGGCCAGTAACTTCTAAGGTGATGCTGTGCGCGTTCATGGTTGTTTGCTCTAACTTTTTACCAAAAGGGTTTTTGGGGTTTCACCCCACGCCCCACTGGGGGAGGTTAAAAAAATTGGGGAGCCAAGATTTGCCCCCTCATGGGTTTCCAAAGGGTTTACAAACCCTTTGGTGGGTGTTTCTAGGGCAAAGCCCTCCAATAAACTTTAAGCCCCATCCACATACTCTAATGGCACGCCCCCAGGCATGAACAATGGATTGGGGGCACGCCTGATATTTCGCTGCCACACTTCATCGGCGCGGGCGGGCACATCGGGGTCATCAGGGTAAAGCCGTTGCCCCAAGGCCAGCCAAGGCACGGCGGCGTCAAGCACAATGGTTTTTACCTGGGGCAAGCCTGTGCTCGCCTGTGCCAAAGATTGCACCGCGCGTGCTTGCAGATTGCGCAGGGCTTGATAGGTTTGGGCATCGCCCGTACTGGCCAGAACCCCCTCCATGCGCCCCAGCAAGGTGGTTTGGGCAGTGCTGGCAGCTTGGTTGTTTCCCCAGTCGGCTTGGCTGGCTTGGTTGGCCAACTCGCCGACTGCCCCGACCAGCAGCAGGCTTTGGCAGGCGCGCTGTGCTTTAACTTGAGGGCTATCTCCTTGGGGCGTATCGCCCAGCAAGCGCGCTATCACCTGCAAAAGCAAGGCAAAGGCGCTTTGGGCGTTGGCCGCGCTGGCAATTATCGCATCCACCCCGCCCAACACGGCAGCGGCCAAGTTTGCGGGGGTGCGCGCAAGTGTGGCCAGTGGTTCCGTGAAAGCCTGCACGCCCGACACCACCTGTCCCACAACGGCGTTTGCCTGGTTTTGAAAGGCCGTTGCCCCCCTCGCCAGGTTGCCTCCAAAACCCTGTGCCTGCCCTAAGAACCCCCCTTGGGCGGCGTTGCTGGTGGCTCCTTGGGCTGCCAAAAACCCCGCCTCGGCTGCCTGGTTGGCGGCTCCTTGGGCTGCTGCCAAGCCTGCGGCGCTGTCAGTCTCTAAGGGGGCACCCTCGCCCGCCTCGGCAAAGGTGATGCTAATGCGCGCTAGCCCGCCTTCCTCGGCGCTCTCCTCAAGAGTCCATTTTGCAACCACCACCTGCAATGTGCCTAGGTGCGGGTGGGCCAAAGTGCCTACCCCACCAGCGCGCAACTCGGTAAGCAACAAATCGCGGGCTTTGTCGTAGTCTGCACCGATTAAAAGCGCCTCCACGCCGTAGTGCTCGCGGGCGCGCCCAAAGTCGTGGGCGGCAATCGGCTCGGGCGTGATGTCGTCTTCGCCAACATCGGTTAGGCGCCCGCCCGTGGCGCTGTACGCCTCCACAAAAAAAGGTTGGCCGTTGTAGGCTGCGCCGATTAAACGGTTGCGCCAAGTCATACAGGGGGGTGGCTCCATTTTGTGAGGGGGTGGGCAAAAACGGGTGTGCCAAGCGCCAAAAAAACGGCAAATGTTAAGCCTCTAAACAGGGTTTTCATTGGGTGATGCTCCCGGTGTTAAGGGTTGGGGTTAGGGGTTGGTTTGCATCCTTGCGCAGGGCTTTTAACTGCTTCACCATTTCTGCGCTTAGATGCACTTGGTCTTTTAGCAGTTTTTCGATGAGAAGTTGGCCGTCAGGTGAATTGATTTGCTCTGGGGTTGTTGTCTGCAGAAAATGCTGCGCTGTGTGGTTTGCTTGGCGCGAAACACCCTTTTTTATTCGCTTTACCTGCACAGCGCCTTCAATCCTTTTAGCCCCTTGGGCAACTACCTCAGTGATTTTATGGACCACAGGGTTGCTTACCGCTTCGGCAGAAGCCAGCGCCCTGACGGCCGTGGCCGACTTGGTGGCTTGAATGGCCTTTGCTTGGGTTTTGATGAGGGCGGGGTTGCCCTTGGTCACGGCGAGGGCTTTGGCAGCGTCAAGTCCGCCGCTTAGCAGGTCTTTTAAGACCCCCGCCGACTCCACATCAATGCCCAGCCTATCAAAGACCCTGGCGCGCTTTCTTTCATCGCCGCCAATGTAGGCTTTTAAGCCCTCCAATATGTCGAGCAAGTTTACCGTGGTTTTGTCGTTTTGCTGCACCTTGATGCCCGCCACGTTTTGCAAGTAGCGCTTGTTGCTGTAGTTGGTGAGGGCGGTAATCAGGTTGCGCACGCCCGTCGCGCCTTTTTCGGGGCTACCCACCGCCACTTGGGCGCGCTGTAGCAAGGCGCCCACCTCGGCCACGGTTTGCTCGGGGGTGCGCCCCGTGCCTAATTTGTATGCCCCCAGAGACTCCGGCGCAACCAAGGCAAGTTTGCCAAGGGTTACGTTGCCTTTTTGGGCTTGGCCAACCAGCACCCCAAGGGCTTTGGGCAGGTCTGCGCCCACGGTTTGTTTGAGCACGCTAATCAGGGCGCCAATGTCTGCGGGGTTGCCCCCTGTGCCTTGCACCACATCGCCAATGAGGTCATGGTTCTTTGCAAACACATCTAGCAAGCCGCCCTGGTCTTGGAGTGTCTTGGCCACCTCAAACTGCTTGTCAATGCCAAGGCCCGTTTGTTTTGCGCGCTCGGTAATTAGGTCAAACACCTTTTTAATCTCTTCCTTAGATTTGCCACTGACAGCTTGCAAATAGGCGGCTTGGTCTTCCCTTTTGATAGCCTTTGAGATGGCCGCCCCCGCACCAAGGGCTGCTGCAAACTTGCCTGTGGTGCTGCGCAAAATCCCTTTGGTGGCGGCCTGCCCGTGCCTGCGGATAGCGGCTGTTGCCCGTTTTGCGCTGCGTGTAATCCTCTCAAAAGAGCGCTTGCCGTGCCTGCCCAAACGCTCTAGGGCAGCGCTGTTGCGCCTTGCATCGCGCACCAGGCTTCCCCTAAGCCGCAGGTATAAGCTGGCCTGTAAATCTGCCATAACTTTTACTCCAGTGCCTTTATCCAGCGTTGCATGCTGCGCAATGTGAGGCCTTTGGCATCCGCCAGGGTGAAGCCGTGTTTAAGCAGCACCCTCACTTGCCTGCGCAAGGGATCTTGCACGCGCAAAACCAGCGCCCCGATGCCAATTAGCGCTCCCCCAGGCATGACACTGCTTCCTCTTTTGCGTCCAGTTCGTCTGCTGCCTGTTGAATTTGGGCTATGTCGCCTGCGCTTAGTTTCCTTAGCATCTCCACCGTAATGCTTACCTCTTCTGCGCCCACTCGTTTAATGCGCCGCCCCAACAAAAACAAACCCCGGGCTAATTCGCCCTCCACATTCTCTGCATCCAACATGTCGCCCACATTAAAAAAGCCAACCTGCACGCTTTTCTCGCGCACCCCGCCAATCAGCCAGCCTTGGGTAAGCAAAACCTCTTTCATTTAAGCAATCTCCTTTGCATCCACGGCTTCAAATACGAGGCGGGCGGTGCTGCCGTCTTTTGCCTCTGTGAGCGCAGGGGGGTCGGTTAGCCAGGCATTTGGCAAGACGTACACGTTGCCTGTGTCGGTTTCAAAGGTAATCGTGGCGTCTTCAACCTGCCGCCAGCGCTCAAGGCTGGTGCCCTTGCCCACAAACACTTCGCATTCAACGCGGGCAGGCATTGGTTCTTCTGCGTAGCCTAGCACCTTGTTGCCCCCGATGACGGTGTTGCGCTTGACCCCGCCGATGTCAAGGGTGGCGCCATCCTTGGTGGGCAGGGTGTCGCCGTCAATTTTAATGCTTGCTTTGCCTGCGTGTTGCATGGGTGTGACTCCTTATAGCCTAAATTCAATTTTGGCAGCCAGCACCCGCAGGCCGTTGATAATATCGGGTGGCAGGCTGGCGTTAATGCGGTTTTGATCGGTGCTATCGCGTTCAATGCGCAGGCCTTTGATAAAAGCCTCGGGGTTTTCAACCAGCCCTGCGGCTTCCCACTGGGTGAACAGGGCCACAATCTCTGCCTTCAGCGTGCTGGGGGTGACCACGTTGTCTCCCGTGGCGCCATCGTTGGCCAGCTTGTGGCGCGGGTATTTTAAGGCGATGCGCCTTTGCAGGCTACTGCGCAAAAAAGCCAGGATGCGCACGACGGTCAGGTCGTGGTAGGCGCCGTCGGCCGCGCCCGCGGGGTTGGTGGCATAGGGGGTAACCAGGCGTTCAATGCGCACCTTGCCCGCCTGGGTGGTGGTGGTCGACACGCCTTTTTTAAGGGCGGTGTTGCGCTCGGTATAATCGAGGGTGGTCCCATCGTTGGGGGGAAGCACCCCTGGCAGGAGCAGTGTTTGCAAGGGGCGCGCTGGGTCAAGGGCTGCTTCGCGCTCACTTACCGCAGCAGTGGTGGCTGCCCATGACCAAGGGGCACTGGGGCTTTTGCCCACCCCAACCAGGCAGATCAGTTGGCTGTTGCAGGCTTCGCCAAGGGTGGTCATGGCGCTTAGCGTGCCTACGGCAGGGATAAACGCCACCCCCTCCTTGGCTTCCAAGGGGCCCCAACGGCTTTGGAGCACGCTATCCAATGCGCTTAGCGCTGCGCGCTCATGATAGGGCATGGCAAGGCTATGGTATTGGGTGTCGCCTAGGGCGGCCAATGCACTGGTGAGGTTGGGGTCGGTTGCCCCGCCCGTAAAAGCGGTGAGAGCAAGGGTAACGCCACTGGGCAAGGCTTGGGCTTGAAGGTAGGAATGGCGCAGGTCAATCTGGTTGCCCGTTGTGCCGCCCCAACGGCATGTAAGGGTGAGGGTGTTGGTGCTCACCGTAGCGACTACAGGCAAGGCGGGCGAAGCCTGATTGCAGGCGGTTTGAATGGCGGTTGCAATGGTGTTGGCATCGGCGCTAGCCTGCACCCCCACGGCCACCCGCTGGCCTGCAATGTACAAGGCAATGGTGCCTGCTTGAGCGCTGGTTGCTTCCACAACGATGCTGGCACTTGCCTTGGCTGCGCCGCTTGCATCGGCCAGGGGCAGCGCCCACACCTCGCCTAGCCGATGGGCTGCCTTGGCCACGCGTGCCATTGTCCCCACCTGGCTGCCTTGGCCAAACAAACCCGCCACGGCGCTGGCGTTGTCCACGCGCACCGCCTCGCCTGGGCTTGCGCTGCCACCACTGGCCACGTGACCAATCACCAGCATACGGCGCACTTGCGTGCTGGTGCCCGCCTGGCTGCTGTCAAACTCCACATACTGCCCTGGCACTTGGATGCCAACAGGAATGCTGTTAAATGCGATGGTCATGGCTTTTTCTATCCTTTCTTTTTGCCCCGTTTTGCTGGTTGTTGGTCTGCGCATTCTGCTGGTGGGTTGCAAATTGTCAATTCACCAGCCTTAATGCGCCTTTGAATGTAGAGGGTGTTGGCCACATATTCGCCCTCTGGCGGGTGGTGTTCGTTCGTTTGAATGTTGTACACCTTCAGCCCCGCACGGGGTTTTACAAAAATGGGTTTCATTTACTCGAACACTCCTCTTAAGGATAGTGTAATGGTGTCTTGAATGCCGTTTAGGGTGGTGTCAACGCGGGTTAAATCGCTTAAGACTTGCTCTTTTTCGAGCTCAATGCGCTGGCGCCAAGTGATTGCCCAAATGGCGATGCCCGTTTTATCGAGGGCAGCATCGTAAAGGTTATCGCAGCGCGCCTCCTGGGGGGTGTGCGCCCATTCTTCTACGCCCCACCTGTTGTCTGCCACCAGCACCCCAAGGGCCGTGCTAATTTGCAAAGCCTGCGCGTTGCGCCCTTGGCCAGCGGCAATCACAAACGCCCCCAGCCTTGCGTGAAGCCACACTTTGCCAAAACTGGTGCACTCGACGCGCTCCACCCCTAGCAAGGCAAGCCTCACCCCTGGGGCCTGCTGGGCATAGCGCTTTAACTCCTCAAGGCTAAAGCGCCCGCCGTGGGTTTTTACCCCTCCTTTAAGGCCACTTAAACCCGCGCGCAAGCCCCCCGCAACGGCGCTTAACAAGCCTTTTAGCCCTGGGGTGGGCGGGTTATCTGCCATGGAGCACTTTCTTTAAAAAATCTTCTATCACGCTCTCAAGGTCTTGGTTGTTGGCGGCGCTAAGCCCAAGGTAGGGGCGCGCTGGCAGGCCTGGTTTGCCCACCTCCGCCCCGCCAAACTGCAAAATGGCAGCGTAGACAAGGTTGCTACCCACCAACACCGCCCCATCGTTGGGCACGGCAAAGGTGATGCTATCCAATAACGCCCCTTCGCCCAGCAACAAGCCCTGCCCGCCGTGGCGGGTTTGGGCATGTTTTGGCGACCACGCCTTCCACGGTTCTCCCTCGGGGCTCTCTTTCTCCTCCGCCAACCTGCGCCTGGTTTGGCTTTCCATCTCTGCGCCCAAGGCGTTTAGCAGTTTACGCTTATCCACCTTGCCCAAGCGTGCAATGCGCTGGTTTAGTGTTTTTAGCCCGCTTAGGTCGGCCTCAATTTGCACGCCTGCCATTTTTTTAAAGCCCTCGCAAAGCGTCTCTTGTCAACTGGCGGGGCGTGCTTTGCACCGCAGGCGCGCCTCCTGAACGGGGCTCTTCAATCGCTGCCCCTAGGCTGATCAGGCCCCTTGCCACCTGCCCGAGCCATTGGACGCGCTCTTTGCGCCTGTCGCCAATCTCTTCTGTCATGCGCCCTGCGGTTTGCGCCATTTGTCCCAAGGCAAGGTCAACGCACACCTGGGCTAAGCACGCCAGGAGGCTCGGCCAAGGGCAAGGTGTAGCGCACGCCAATGCTGGCATCCATTAAACTGCTTGCATCTGCCAGTGCGCGCGCAACCGCGGCGCCGTCCACTTCGCCCGCCTCGGTGAGGGGCGCCGCGTTGCGTAACGCGTCTTGGCCATACATGTCCGCAACATCTGCCTTTGTGGCGTAGGGCATCGCTTACTCTCCTTTCTCCCCTTGGTTAGGCTTTTTGGCGTCTGCCCCTGGCTTGGTTTTGGCTTCCTTGGCTTTTTTGGCTCCTTGCACGCTAAAGTTGGGGTCGGTCTCAAGGGCTGCTAAAGCCTCCTTGCTTAAGCCTTCCTCGACACGGGTCTCGCCTTGTGGCCATTGCCTGCCAGCACGCCACATGGGGTGCTGGGCGATGATGGTTATCGTCATGGTTTTTTTACCCCTTTTAAGCCAGCCAAGATGAAACCAAGAGCTCTGCTGTGCCCCGCCAGACGTTGGTGGCGCCAGCCATGTTTCTCTCGGCGTTTAGTATCTCTAGGGCCGCCTCTCTGTGTGCGGGTGGCACCACCAGCATCGTGGGCTTTACGCCCAGGGGCCGCCCGCGGTTTTTCATGCTCTCCAACGCTGCAAAGGCGGCTTTGTAGTTGTCGGTGGTAAGGCTTTGTTTGCTGCCGTAGGCCAGCTGCCACAAGCCAAAGCCGACATTGTCGCGGCACTCCACACCGTAAAGGTAGACGTTGCGCATAAACACATTGTCATCCTCGGAGCGGTCTTTGCGCACAAGCAGCCCCTTTTTGCGCTCTTGAAAGATAATCGGCTTAATCATGCGGCTGGTGTCGAGCAAAAACCACGGGCTACCACTGCCTCCACCGCTATTGGATGCCGTGGTGGTGCTACCGTCTTTGTTTTCAACGGGGTGGTCGGTGTCAAAGAAATACTGCCCATCGTAGCAAGGGCTTTTAAAACCTTTCTTGAGCAAGCCAAAGACCAACTCGTTTTTGTGTGCCATCAGCGAGCGCCCCATCTCGGTAAAGAGTGGGGTATACACCCCAACTTGGTCGTCTTCAATGTCTGTGCGATTGACCGAGACGCTGTCTTCCCAGAGCTTGTTTTTGATGCGGTAGTCGTGGCTGGCCATGCTCGAAATGATGCGATCTCCCAGCCACAAATTCATCCCTTTGATGCTGCCCAACCATGCATAGTGATTTTCTGCCGTGCTTGAAGCAACCGGCATCGCTACCTTTTGCCAGTCGTCACCCGCCATCCCAAAGCCTTGATTAAAGGCTGCGCTGTACCCAACAAATAAGTCGTCTAGGCTTTGTCTGTTGATGATCATTTATACTACCTCCACCCATGCAAGGTTATCGTCTACGTTGATGATTTTGCCCACCTTGGCAAGCCCCTGCCGACACATCGGTCACCGTTTGGTCATCAAGGGCATAGGCATCGCTACCAATATCTACCTTGGTCAGCGTTGTGGCTTTTTTAAAGCCAAACACCCCACGGCGCACCAGCACGCTCACCTCGCCTGCCGTTGTGCCGTTTTTTGCCCCCGCTTGGGCCACGCCCACAAATTTAAGGCGGGTTGCTTTGCTGGCGGGCTTGGCGTTGCCCGCGCCATCAAGTGCCACCAACGCCCCTGCATAAATGGTGGTGCTGGCCACCACGGGGTAGACGTTGTCCACCCCCTCGCGATACGGCGTTGGTCTGTCTGCGGTCAATGCGGCCATTAGTTAATCTCTCCTCGTGCTTTGAGTTTTTTTGCCGTTGTTGCCATCACCCTTGGGTCAATCCCTAAGGTGCTGCACATGGCTTGTTGATGGGGGGTTAGCCCGTTTGCGCCTTCCTCGGTGCTAGGGGCACCTGCTGACACCAGGTGGTCTTGCAACAAAGCTGGGGCCCCTTCACAAAAGGCTTTAAAAGCCGCTAGCCCTTGGGCTGTGCTACAGCAAGCACGGTGGTATTCCATGCTGGCGGGGGCAATTTTCTTACCTTGCAAGGCTTGGCTTAAGGCCTGCTCGACTTTTTCGCTGTGCTGTGCCTGCTTCATGGCTTGCACCTCACCTTGCAAGGCGGCGCATTGCGCCTTGAGTTTCTCGTGCTCGTCGTGGGGTGCAAGGTTATTGCTAGGGGGCTGGGCTACATCTGCCGCGCTTGCCACGGCTTTTGGCTCACCTTGCCCTGCTGGGTTGCTGGGGCGCGCCTCTGCCTTGGTGGTGGGCTCTTGTGTGTCTTGGCCTGCTTTGGCATCCCTTGCTTGTTGGGGTGGTTTTGTTGCTTCTCCTGGCATAAGGCCTCCTGTTGGCATTGCGTTAAGGGCTTTCATTTTTAATTCTGGGTTGTTTGTTAAGGCGGCGGACTTGAGATAAAGCACCTCGCCTTGGGGTGTGTGTATAAACACAGGGCTAATATAGCGGTATTCCTTTTCTGCCACGCTGCGCGCCCCCCCGTTTGTCCATTCCACTTTGCCCCATACCCCATCAGGGCGCGCTTCCATCGCCACAATCCACCCCGCAGCTTTCTGGGTTTGCGGGCTGGTTGCGCCATACTTCTCGGTGGCATGGTTCCAGTCAACTGGGATTTTGGGCAAATTGCGAAAACTGGCGGCTATCACCTTTTGTACATCTGCCAACTGCCACTCACGCCCTGTGCGCCCTTGAATGCGCGGCCCCTTGGGCAAAAGCGGTATCCACTCGGGCACTTCGCCCTGCCCGATGGCGGCTAGGGCACCATCCAACGCCATGCAAAGGGCTGGGATTTCGGCTTGTTGGGGGATTTGTGTTTCCATGCCTTTTAGTTTAGCCATGCAAAACACACAAAAAAAGGCTACGCTAGTGCACCCTTTTGCCAGGGGCAACTACCCCCTTTGCAAACTTTTGCCAGGGGTAAATACCCCCGTTTAAACCCCGTTTAAACGCGTTGAAAAGCGTTGCAAAATGTTTGGCTGGGGAGTTGGGCTAGAGGAGGGGGATAAAGGGCTTAAAAGCGTTTTAGCGCCCTTGCTCGTATTGGTTGGCCATTACAGCCCAGACGCTGTGCAAGGCAGGCGCTTTGCTGGGCTGGCAGGCATGCGCGAAAGGGGTAATCGGCGTCGGGAGTGGTGTGCACGAGCGCAACAGGAAAAAGCGCCTCAATAGGGATAAATCGGCATTGGGGGTGTGCACGAGCGCAACAGGAAAAAGCGCCTCAATAGGGATAAATCGGCGTCGGGAGTGGTGTGCACGAGCGCAACAGGAAAAAGCGCCTCAATCTCACCAGGGCGGCGGGCACGCACCAGGCGCAAGTTGGCGGGGTCGTCTGTGTGCGCCACAATAGAAAGAAAGGCCTTTGGGGTGAATAACCACACTTGCCTTAGCCTTTTTTGCCCGGTTTGGGTTTGGCGGGGGGAGCATCGTGAATTTCGTCCGCAAAGGGCCCACCACTGTCCATTTTGGCCTGCAGGTGCCTTGACACAGGCTTGAGTTTGCCTTCTTTAAGCAGGCGGTCATATTCCCGTGACTCTTCAATAAATTGCTTCATTTCCTCACTTATCATCGTCTTTAACCTCTTCAAGTTTTATCAAAGTTGTTTTGCCGTTTCGTACTCGTTCCTTAACGAGAAACCTGGTTCCTGGTTTAAAGAGGACCTCTTTTTCGTGCGCGTGCCGGGATATCCAAGATACCTCCTTGCCCGTGCGGCTCTGTATTTTCAGCCGATGCGGCCCACCAAAGGCTTTACCCGTGGATGTGCTGGTAAAGCCTTTGGGTGTCCAAACCTTGCCTGGCTTAATTTTGGCCAGTTCACTTTCGGGCAGGGTCGTCCCTCGGGTGACCTTCCCCCGGTAGTTGGGGAGTTTTGCCAGCCCCGCGATGATGGTTTTGGTGTAGTGGGCGTATTCCTCTCCCAGGGCTTTGGGCAGTTTCCCGCGCTTGGCCTGGTTAATCGGTTTATAATCGATGACCGTGTAGCCGTGCAAGGCAGCCAACTCGGGCTCGGAGAAACGGTGCACGACACCCGATTCCTTCGCCCTTGTGTTCGCCTGCCCAAGCAAGATTTGGTATTGATAGCCTTTGAGGTTCATCAAACCCTGCTCGTGGACGGGCAATTTGGCAAAGGCACGCACCTTGCGCGACACCCCCTTGAGGAGCATAGCACGCTTTTGCAAGGTTTGTAGCATGGCAAGGCGCTCGGGCTCGGGCACCCCTGGCACGGGGGGCAAGAGGTCGGCAAAGGCGTTGGTTTTTTTGCTTAGGTTGCTAATCGCTCGCTCGGTCTTAAGCCAGTGATCCCCCAGCGCCTCGTAAATGCGCACCCCCGCTTTTTCCATTGCCTTGGCGTAAGTGGGGTTGGTGGCAGGGTGAAAAAAGCCCTCGGCTTCGCCTATTGTGGCCAGTGCCTTGGTATTTTTGCGCCCCGCTTTGGCTCGAAACAAGAGCGCCCCGCTGTTGTCAATCCGCACGGGGGCGCCTTTTTGCCAAACCACGTTATCAAAGGTTTGCCCCAAGGCATCCCAGTTGGCCAGCCAAGCATCTGCCGCCACCCCGTCAAGCAGTTTTTTTGCCTTGGCTTGGGTTAGTTCGTCCAAGGCGATTGGGGCTGCCCCTTCAATCCACTCGGTGGCCAGGGCAAGCCCCCCTTGTTTGCGGGCAACCAAGGCGCTTTTGGACGCATTGACCGCCAACTGGGCATAGATTGCATTGACCGCCGCCTCGCCGTAGACTTGGCCAGGGTCGGTGTAAAACTTGACGTAGCGCTTGATGCCGTCTGCCCCTTGATAGACGCCCCCTTGGTTGCTGCCCTTGGCCTTGCTTAACTTTTTTTTCATGACCGCCCGCTCTTCGAGCAGGGGGATCGGGCCGAGGGTTGCAACGGGCGCATCTGCGCTTTTTGCCGCCAGCATGTTGGCCAAGGCTTGGCTGCGTACCTTGCCTGGGTTGGTATCCCAGCCTGGGTCTATGCCTTGGGGCACGCGTTCAATTTGGCCTGTGCGCTTGTTAAGCCAAGGGCGGGTTTTGTTGGTGGGCGGTTTGCCTGGGCCACCCAAGCGCCCTGCCTCGGCCTTGCTTAAAAGCCTGACGCGGCACTTGCAGCCCCAGCCGTTGGGTGGCATGTGGGCGTTCCACCAAGCATCGGTGCTGGACAAAATAAGCCCGTTCCAGTGCTGATGCTCCAAACGGTGCTCCTTGCTGGGGCCCAGTTCATAGCGCAGGTAGGGGTGGGTAGCTGCTTCGCGCTCAATGCGTTCCCACTGCCCCGCAGCATAGGCGGTGCGCGTGTTGGCCCAAAAAATGGTGCGTAAACGGCGTGGGCTCCCAAGGCGCACTTGCTCTATCTTGCCCGTTTTGGGGTCTTTTTTGCCTTTTATGCCCCACCATCCTTTTTGTTGGAGGGTGGGGATGAGGTCTTTTTTAAAACCCTCAAAGGTTTTGCCCTTGGCCAGCGCCTCAGCAAGACCATCGCGGATGGCACGCAACACATCCAACTGCATTGCCTTGGCCACGCTAAAGCCCAAGGCGTGCTCCTCACGCCAAACATCGCGATAGTCAAAGGCGGGTTTTAGTTTTTTGGCCTTGAGGTAGGCAAGGGCTTCTTTGGGCGGGGTGGGTGTAAAATGAAAGCCTGGCTTGGGTGTGGGCATGGTTTTTAGCCTTCCCCATCACCCATGCCACGCGCTTTAAAGGTGGCGCGGGCAATCGCCTTGGCAAGGGGGGCCGGATCGCTCTCGGGCAAGGCTTGGGCGAGCAAGCGCGCGAGGTCTGTTGGGCTCTTCGCTTGGCCAAGGGCTTGCACCAAGGGATCAAGCAAGGGCGCCAGCAAGGGCTGCCAGTTTTGGGTTGTTTCCTCTGTCAAGGCATCTAATTCGCTTTGCGCTTGGGCTGGTGTTGCTTGGGCAAGGGCTATTAATATGTGCCCTAGGGCTTGGTTGCTGGCTTGGGTTGCGCTGGCTGGCGTACCAAGCAACTGGGCATCGGAGCCCGGTTCGGGCAAACCGAGCAACTCGCACAGGGTGTGCTGGTCAACGCGCAAGCCAAGGGGCACAAGGCGGGCAATGGCATCAACGATTGCCTCCATTTTGTCGGGCTCAGGCAAAGGCAACACAATTCGCGGATAGCGGTTATCGGGGGGCTGGCCAAAATTAAGGTCAATGAAAGGCTTGACCAGGTCGCGGTTTAAGGTGGCTGCCAAAACGGCGGCGTCTGCGCGCAGTATGTCTTGGCGCACCTCCATTTGGGCGGCATCGTTGCCCAGTTTGCCAGGGGTGCCCTCGGTGCTGGCGGTTTGTCCAAGCACCGCCTTGCTGGTTTGCTTATCCCAAAACTCGGCCGCTGCCAAAAACAGGCCCTCCCCGCCCCGGCCCTGCACCGCATCTTGAAACTCTATTTGCATGCTCTCGTGCAACACGGCAGCCGCATCGCTCCCAAGGTTGATCACCGCTTGACGCAGGATGCGCTTGTCTTCATCGCTAGCCCCTGGCCCATAACGCCCAATGCGCAAGGGCATCCCAAACACCTCTAAAAAGGCTGCCCAGTCTTTGAGCGCGTAGGCCTTAAAGAGGTAACTCCAAACGGCCACGCGAGCCACGCCTCCGCGCACGGGCAAGCCCGTTTTAAGGTGCTCAGGTTTTTTGCGCTGCGCACCCCGTAGTTGCTTTGCAACCAGTCGCGGTATTGGGCATCGTCCCAACCCATTTTGCTCGATTGGGCGTGCAGGGCCGCGTATTTTTTATTGCGGTAGGCTTGCTCGTTGGGGCAAAAGGATTTGGTTTTCATGGATCAAGCCTTTCGTTTGCCCTGCTCTCTTCGGGCTTCCTTCACGTGTTTGACTAATATGGTTTTCACGACTTCGAGATCCTCATCCGTGCCCCCAAAATGCATGAAATTAATGGTAAAGTTGATGGGGTTTTTCTCCCAGGGCAGCACTACCCAGCCAAGCGTTGCGCACATTTCCAACATGCCGTAGGCAGCGAACCCACCCATAAAAACCCCAAATCCGCTCACGATGGCGTCGCAAAGCGTTTGCAAAAAACTCATAGCGCCACCTCATGCGCAAGGGTCGCTTTTTTTATAGCGTGATGCATATTCCAACCTGGGGGATGGTTTGGGCTTGCATGTGGGGACTCCTTATTAAGGGTGTCAGGGTGTGGTTTAAAGGGGGGGCATCCCTTTTTCTAAGCGTGCGCCAACATAAACCTTTGGCGTTTTCATCTATAGCCCTCCTTGCCAGCGTTGTAGCCCTGCGCGGGGTCGGTTGCTGGGGCGAACAAACCCCCTGCCTTGGCCACGCAAAAAAAAGAGGTTTTTTGCCCATGCCTTATAGGCGCGTCTCCCCTTTGAGATTCCATTTTTGTCGTGCTGCGCTTAAACTGTTGATGTCAATTTTCATGACGGGTCTCCTTTATTTATTTAAGCAAAACATGGGGCTGCTTGTGTGCCGCGTATAAATGCGAACAGGCAGGTGCACGCAGACGCCTGTTTTTGGGCTTGATCGGGTTCATTCGCTAACTCCTCCACGCTCGGAATAAGCGGTTTTAAGGTGGCTTAGACTAAGGGCCTGCCGTGCCCCGTTTGCCGCCAGGCTGGCCAAGCGTAGGGTTTTGGTAACCTCACGCAGTGCGCCGTGGCCGTGACCAATTTTGATTAAAAAGCCAAGGGCTTTCTGCTCGCTTACTCCCCATGCTTGGGCAATGGCCTCTACATCGGCACGGCGGGCTTTTTTGGGGTTTAACACCTTGCCAACGCGGCTAAACAACTGGGCATACTCTGCCGAGCGCGGGCCGCTCATCCGGGTGTAGACGCTCTCGTTGCCCATGAACACCAGGGCGCAAGCAGTGGCATCGTGCAAAGCGCGTAGGCATTCCAAGGCGGGGCGGGTAAGGTGCTGTGCCTCGTCTATAATCAGCAGGGCGTCTTTTTTTGAGAGATAGGCTGAGAAGCATGCGGTAAACCACATCTCCCCCGCGTCCGTCCGCGCGCTGGCTTGGGGCAAGGGCAAACAAAAGGGCTTTAAGGCAGGCAGGGGCGCTGGCAAAACTGGGCACCATTGTGCACACCCAGCAATTAGGGCGGGTTTGGGCGTAGTGCTGGGCGGTGATGGTTTTGCCAACCCCTGCGCCACCGCACACCACCGCGATGTCGCGGCTTAGGTGGGCGTAGGCAATGGCCATGCCGATTTGGCGGGCTGTGGGGGTCTCTATCCAGTCTGCGCCCTCGCTGGGCAAAAAGGCGGTTTGGCAGGCTTGGTCTTCTAGCCATTGGCAAACCTTGGCTTCAAGGGCGGCGTTATCGCCCGTGTACTTGCCGTTAAGCCAGCGCGAAAGCGCTGTTGCCCCGCACCCAATCCGCTTGGCCGCATCGGCTTGGGACAGGCACTGCTGGGCTTGGCGATGTGGTGTTTGTGCTAAAGCCGAACAGCCTTGCCCGTTTGGGATTGGTGAAAGAATTAAAGCGCAAAGAAGGGGGGGCAACCTGGCTGGTGCTCCAAAAATGGGACGACCCCGACCCCAAAACCGGGGAGCGAAAACCCTACACCTTGTAAGAAAACATGGACGAAATAGAACAGGTTGTGCCCGTGATTTACGTGCAACCCAGGGCGGTTTAAAAAAAAAGGAGTGGCAATGGTAGATTATTTTTTATCTCTAGGCCAATCACGCAAAAGTATTTTCAAAACAAGGGTTTGATCCATGAAAAGGGCGAAAAATTGAGTTCAAAGCTGAGTTCAAAGCTAGAGCACCTAGCTTTGAACTTTTACGGGGTGGTTTTGGGGGTTTGGTTTTACGCTTCAAACGCATTATTCCTTAGAAATTTCACAAAATCGCTACATTGTTGGCACCACTTTACGGTCACACTGGGGTAAAAAAACCTAGCGTGGGTAAGGTGGGTGGCACATGCGAGATATAGCGTTGTTTTTACTGGCTTTTATAACATTAAGCCTTGTATTTGCAGAGATTTGGTTAAGCCAAAACCGCTCTTTAAGGGTGTTTAAGGCGCACATAGTCGGTTGTTATGATGGCAACACCTGCAGGTTTACCCTGCCCAGTCACCACCCCATTTTAGGCGAGGGGGTTCAGGTGCAAATTGTGGGGTTGCAAACGCCAAAACTACGCGAACCCACCTTAAGCAAGGCCAGCAGCGCGCGCGATGCCATGCGTGGCCTGCTTGAACGCGCCGATGATATTTTTTTAGTAAACACAAAGCGCAAAAACCGCAGCCTGCACGCCAGCGTATGCGCAGATGGCAAAGACATGGCAAAGATGCTGCCAAATGGCTTAGCCAGCAAGGGTTGGGCGTGTTACACCCCCAGCGCCAAGCCCCCCAATGCGAGGCAAGCCTTGGTTTGTATGCCTTTGTGGCGCATTTAATGCGCGTTAATGCAAGTTAATGCTATCGTTGCCCCAGTTGCCCCAGTTGCCCCAGTTGCCCCAGTTGCCCCAGTTGCGCCAAGGGTTTTTATGGGCACTGGGGGGTGCCACCCTTGGCATTTTGGTGTGGCGCGGCGCGGAAACCTTGCTGGTTATAATGCTGGCGCACAGCAAAAGCACCTTGGCAGGGGGCATTGCGGCAGGCTGGCGAAGCATAAGCGCAAACTTTACCCAAACCGCCTTAAAACAAGCCGGGGCAGAGCGAGAGCGTGGGTCGAAGGGCTGCATTTTGCACCCCCCTAACCGCCATGCGGGGTTATCTGCTGCCAGAGCGCTGCGCGCCAAGGGGTTTATGACCACCCTAAAGGGAAGAACCCTTTCCATTTGGTGGTAAGCCTTTTTGCGAATTGCAAAGCGGCATTTGAACTTACCCTTATCGAACGCAGTTTGCCCCCTTCTAAAACCCTTCGAATGAAGCGCGTACCGAGTGTAAGCCCATGTGTCCCAAAAACGCGCAAACCCGCATTACACCGTTTTTTGGGCGAGACAAATGCCACCACCCTTTTGGCGCAAACACACTGCCCGTAAACTGTTGAAAAACCACAAAAAACCGCAAAAAACCACAAAAAACCATTTCTTTTTGACCAGTGTCAAAGCAAGTGTCCGGGCACACCGGGTTCACGGGGATGGTCTTGCTAACGTGAAGCGGGTGGTTTTCTGCGGGGGGAAGGATAATAAGGTCTTCCGCGCTAACGTGAAGCGGGTGGCTTACTGCGAGGGGAGGATTGATATTTTGCCTAGGATTGTTTTGGCATGCGCAACACGCGCTAAAGCACGGTTTACCTGCTGTTTCAGTTTGGGATGAGAGCGCATGGCGTGCAGTAACTGTTCGGCCAACATGCTCGCTTGCATTTGGTCGTCTTTTAAATTATTGCCGATAAGCAAGCAATCCAAACCCGCCAAAAGCCCCTGATTACATGCCGTGGCAAGGTTTTGTGTGTGCTGTAACAAGCCTTGCATTTGCAGGTCATCAGAAATAAACAAGGCATTAGGCAACTGCTGACGCAAGTGTTCCAAAGCAAATGCAGACAAGGTACAAGGTTGGGCGGGGAGGTTTCCTTGGGCCCATTCGGGTACCATGGCATGGGATATCAAAATGCTCTGCAAAGGTAACCGAGGTGCCAGGGCATAAAACAAATCGAGCTGTACGCGGCTGAGGGCAGGCAACGTCATCAGCGTATGATGACTGCTGACCTGGGCCGCACCAATGCCTGGATAGTGCTTAAGGCACAGACCCACGCCATGTTTTGCTGCGTATTTTGCCCACAACAATGCACAATGCCTCACCACCCTCACATCTGCCGAAAAACTTCGCTCCAAGCGTCCGATGTCGGGGTTCTCCGTCGCAAGATCCAAGTCAATTACGGGTGCCAAAGGGAGGTCTATTCCCAACTCGGCCATTTGTCCTAAACTATGCTGTAGGAGCTCCTCTTGCTGTGCAAGGGGTAGCGTGGCAAAGCGCTTTGCACTGGGCAACGGGGCAAAGCCCTGGGCTTCCTTCAAACGGCGCACCCTCCCTCCTTCTTGGTCGACCAGTACCAAAGGCTGGCTTGGCAACCGATGTAGGTCGTGGCATAAGCTGCGTAATTGGTTGGGGTTTCGAATGTTGCGCTCACCCCCTTGTTGCAGCAAGTCTTTGTCAAACAAAATGACCCCACCCAAGCCAAAACGGGTCGCAAATTCTACCAGCCAAGGGGGTGGGGTTAATCCTTGAAAGCCGAGTACAAACACATTGCCAACCGCGGGCTGACACGGTGCAACACGCGCACTAAGGGGCACAGCACTCGCAGACATGGCATGTTTGCTCAAAAGAATGTTTTGCCAAAGGGTGGCTCGCTCGTTAAACCCACCAAAGGGTTTACAAACAAAAACGCGTGGGTAAAAACGCCTTAACCCAGGAAGGCGGCGTATTTCCGCGCACAATCTCTTCCATGGCGATGGCCGTAGCGGGGGTATTTAACAGGCCGTTGCGATAGTGCCCAGTGGCATAAAACAAGCCCCGAAGGAGATCGCTCTGTCCTAAAATGGGCGCATTATCACGGCTGCCTGGGCGCAAACCACACCACATTTCCTCAATGGGCAGTTCGTACAAACCAGGGGCAACCTGCCAGGCAGCACCCAGCAGTTCGAGTGTGCCGCCAACGGTTAAGGTTTTGTCAAAACCCATTTCTTCCTCAGTAGCCCCCACAATTAAGCGCCCACTTTTGCGCGGCACCAGGTAAGCCTTGGGGGTGCGAATGATGTGCCGAAACATGTTGGGGGCCTGAATGGCCAGAATTTGCCCTTTTACGGGGCGCACAGGCACCCTTTTACCTGGGGGCAGCCCCTCAATTAATCCCGACCAACTCCCCGCCGCAAGCACCACCTTTTCAGCCTGAAACACGTCGGTTTGGGTTACCACCCTGGCAGGGTTCGCATCACATTCAAAGCATTGCACATGCTGGTGCTCACGCAAGTTGCCCCCCGCTTTCAAAAACGCGATTTTAAGCGTTTGCACCAACTGGCGGTTGTTTACATGGTGATCTTGCGGACAAAACACTGCCGCTGCCACCTGTGAAGATAAGGCGGGTTCGAGTGCTTGGGCTTCTTGTCCTTTTAGCCAACGCACGGGCAAAGAAAGCACTTGCTGGTGTTGGTACATCCGTTTGAGCCATGCTGTTTGGTCAGCATTCAAGGCAACAGACAAGGCACCATCCCTTGCGTATTCTACCTGCATACCCGTGTCTTCCTTCAATTCTGTCAAAAATTGTGGGTAGAGTTCCATGCTTTTTCGTCCAAGCACCAAATGCTGCTCTTCTTGAAAATGCAACTCTGATACGGGAGTCAGCATGCCTGCCCCTGCCCAGGAAGCCTCGTACCCCGCCTTGCCCCGTTCTAAAATGAGGCAGCGCACGCCTTGCCTAGCTAGCCTCCAGCCAATCGACAAACCAATCGCCCCTGCCCCAATAATGAGTACTTCCTCGACGCCTTGATGGTTCGCGCTTGCTTGGGTCATGTTGGGGCTCAAAATACTTTAATGGCTGATCGTGCCATTTTGTGGCAGTGCTACTTGGGTTAAATGCGCCCTTGCCATCTTGCTCCCTCCGTCAGCAATTCTCCATTAAAGACTGCCTTAAGGGGTGCCATCCGCGCCTTTGAAGGGGTAGGGCTATGTGTGAATTATAGGATTGCCTTAGCAAAGGGGTATCGTCACGCCCGTAAAAGGTGGGGTCGTATGTGAATTTGGTTGGGTATTGTGCTTGCGTGGGAGATAAACGGGACATTTCTTGTTTGCTAACCCAATGTTGGTTGTTTAATGGGTTGCATCAAGTGCCTTGGCCAGTGCTTTTACCAACGCTTTTGGCGTGGGGGGAATATCCTCTGGAGTGGTTTTGCCAGAGGGTGTTTTGGCGACAAAAGCATAAAAATCGGCCGCCCCTTGCATCATGGCAGGGCTAAGTTGCGCCTCGGTAAAAGCAGCACCATGTTCTTGCATTTCGACCACCCAGCGCCATGCCTTAGGGGCCATCCGCGGAAAGGCACTTTCAAGCCATTGAGACAGAGCAGGCTGACTAAGGCGCAGTTCATCCCTAAGGGCTTGGTACACCTCAAATTTTTCTGCCGCCGTGTAGGCAATGCCCCCAAGGGCCGTAAAGCCTTTGGTTAGCGAGGCATAACAGGTTTTGATGTGCGAGGCTGCCCCCAAACCTCCTGCCAAAACGCGTATATCCAAGGCATTTCCCAGCATCTGCGCAAAAGCGGATGCCATCGGGCCACTGGCATAAAAGCGCGTAATCCCTTGCTTGCGCGGTGGCGGACCAATGATCGAGGCATCCACAAACTTCCCGCCTGCGTCTTGTATCACCTGAGCAATGGTTTGGGTTGTACTGGCCGAGATGGCATTGCAATCTGCATACAAGGGAAAGCACTGGGCGCTTTGCATGAGGCCGCTGAGAAGGCGTGCACCTTCCAATGCCTCTGCAGGGGGTAAAATCGAAAGTACAACATCCGCTTCTTGCACCAAAGCGCGTTCATCTTGCAAGGCTTCAACTCCCGCTGCCTTTGCCAATTGGCGGGTGCGTCGACTGCGCGCACCCAAGGCTGCGTAAGGCACGCCCCCTGCCCGCAAAATACACGCGGCCACGGCACTGCCCATGTCCCCTGGGCTAAAAATGCCCACTTTAGGCCCGGGTTTTGGCACGTCAGTGTTCTCCTTTTTTTTCCTGATGAGGCACAAAACCAATGCGCCACAAAGGTTTATCCATCACGCTCGCAAAGGGGAGGGTGCTCAGCCATGCGCAAACATCCGCCGTATTGTTGAATTTGCCTCTTGGTAAAAAAACCTTGTTGAATAGGTATCTCTACGCGCTAATCCGTTTCCTCCTGGTTAGAACCTACCCTGTAAAGCAATGAGGTGCTCGAGAGTTATAAAATAAGGGATGCCACCTTGTTAAGGTATGGGCACATGGGCGGCGTTTTGGAGATGGGTTTTAAGTCTAAAACTTTGTGAAAAAAAACCGTGCGATGAGGAATAAAGGCAACCCAATATGCCCCACCAACCCCATCGCATCATGCACACAAACACCCCACCCACTTGGCAGCACATAGGCAACCGTATCAAAAGCACGGTCACTTATGGGTGTTTGCGGCAAAAAAATGGTGCTCTATGATAAACATGCAAAAAGCATGGTGCTCGCAAAGCTAACGCACACGCCTCCCATGTTTTATCAATGCCAAATTAAAAGGGTTAAAATAACGACTACCGTCTGGCATAGACCACCTCCTTCCTTTACGCTGGGTTGGCTATCATGTTTATAGCGCCTCTTGTCTTACCTCAAAGATTAAAAAGCGTTGTCTACCCCGCCATGGTAATGGGCTTTACCCCCTGGGGTCAAGTGCTGCTTTGCCATGGGATGTTTTGATATTCATGCCAAGCTGTGGCCCAAAGCCCCGAGCCATCAAAGGAGGTCGAGCAGCCTTTGACACGGCTTTTTTTAAAAACCATACAAGTGCGCGGGGTTATCTACCAAAATTCGCTGCCTTTGGGTGGTGGTGCAACCCCATGCGTCGAGTAAATCAAACAACGTCACATCATCTGGCATTTGGCTGGTACGCATTCCGGGGTGAGGCCAGTCACTGCCCCACACCAAGCGTTCCGGTGCGTTGCGCAAGAGGGCCTGGGCAAAGGGTTGTGCTACAAGGTAGTGCGGCGCAAGGGCACCTTGCAGGCGGTAACTCCCCGAGAGTTTAACCCAGCAGTGCCCCCTTTGCAATTGCGAGAGCAGCCATTGAAAGCCTGCTTGTTCCACGCCATGGGCTGGGTCTGGCAGTCCAAGGTGATCAATCACAAGGGGAGTGGGCAGATTTTGAAGCAACTCTTTTAACGCAAAAAGGCGTGAGGCCGAAACAAACACTTGCGTGTGCCAGCCCATCACTGCAATGCGTTCTGCCATGGATTGTAGTTGGGCTTGGGCGGGCCCACCGCTGTGGATTAAATTAAAGCGGATGCCGCGTACCCCCAAAGCATGCATGCTTTGTAACTGGGCTTGGGTTACCGTGCTATCCAACACGGCAACCCCACGCATGCTACCTTGATTTTTTTGTAAGGTTGCCAAAAGCAAGCGGTTGTCCGTGCCGTACACCGATGGGTGTACCAGTACACAACGCGACAATCCCAAACGCTTTTGCAAGGCGGCATAGTCTGCCCATAAGGCCTCAGGCGGGGTGTAGTCGCGGGTAGGCTGCAAGGGAAAATTTTGATGAGGGCCAAACAAATGAAAATGGCAATCGCAGCCTTGGCTGGGTGAAACGTGTTGAGGACTACGCAGCAACGCTTTGGGTGGGGCACATTCAAGTTTCATGCTCAAAAAATAGCCTCTTTCCATGTATCCATCAAAAAAATCAAAGCCCAACAGCCATTGCTTTGGGCAACCGAGGCGGTAAACTGACCATAAGCCATGCATCACGGCCTGACCAAAAGCCCGTTTTAAGCAAAGCGCAAAAACAGCATGGCATCGCGTACAGGCACATTTGCAGCGCGCAAGGCTTGTGCTGCCAGCACAATGCCCGCAGCCAAAGGTTGACCAATGCCTAAATGCAGGGCAACGGATTGGTGATGGTATGACTTGGCAATCCCCTTGGCGCAGCTTGCTGGCGGCACATCGGGAAAAAGCACCATAACCCGTGCTTGCCCCTGGGCAACACTGGCTGCATGCAAAGGAATAACACCGCTTTGCGTACCCAGCTGCCAAGCAACCAGTAACACAGGGTCCTCTACTTGGCCAACCCCCTCGCGTAGCAAGGCCAAACGGTAGGCGTTTACCTCATCCACGTCCTCTAAAGTACTTGCATCCAATGGGAGCGTCTTGGCTTCAAGTACACCAAGGTGTAGCGTTTTTAGCAATGCTTGTGCGCGTCGCTCCCCCTTTGCGACCAACGCAGTAATCCGCGGTAGGGCTTGTAGAGAAAGCACCGCAAGCAGGGGATTGACGTACTCATTAACCCGAAGCATCCAGCCATCCCGCGCAAAATGGTTACGGGGGGTATGGGTTTGCGCCATGTTAAGCAAATGCAAAAACACCTTAGAACTTAAAAAAGGGATATCCACCGCGCTAATAGCCACCCATTGAATGGGAAGAGGCCTTGGCTTTTTCCCTTGTGTTTGCTCGAGGTTTTGCCCCCATTTTTGCACATATTGCATGCCTTGCCACAGCGCAAACAAAGGGCCTTGACAAGGGGTAGAATCGGGCAGCCACGCCAAAGTATGCTCTGGATGGAGGGTAGAAAAAGGCATTTTTGTCTGTTGAGCAAACTGCGCCGTGCAACAGGCCACTTGAAACTGGCTTACTTGGCCCAGCACATGAACCAACCGCTGCCACAGCGGCCCTGTTTTGAAGCGGAGATACGCCTTGTTAAAGCCCATTCTACGGCTGCGCCCACCACACAACAAAATACCAGCCAGTTGCCTTGCCTTACATGGCTTTTCTGCCAAGGGTCTTTTGACTCGCTGCTCACTTAGCCTACGCATCATTCCCCTTTACACCAGCCATGATGACCGCCGCCAGTTAGCCTTTGGCCAGTTGCACAATATACTCAAATTCTGCTTGCTTCACGGGTTGTACGGAGAGGCGCATGCCTTTTTGTAACAGCATCATCCCCCCCAATGCAGGGTGTTGGTGCAGTTCTGCCAAGGGTAGTGGGCGCGAAAAGGTCGCCTCATAACGCACATCGACCATCATCCAAATGGGTTTTTGCGGGGTGCTCCGCTTGTCGTAGTAAGGGCTCTTTGGATCCCATGCGCTATGGTCTGGATAGGCTTCTTTAGCCACCCTTGCCAAACCCACAACGCATGGTGGTTTACAGCTACTGTGATAAAACAAAATTCGATCATTAACGCACATGTTATCACGCATCATATTGCGCGCTTGATAGTTGCGGACCCCATCCCAGCAGTCGGTTTGCTTGGGTAAATTTTTTAAGTCTTCCAAGGAAAACACACTGGGTTCTGTTTTCATAAGCCAATAACGCATTTTTCTCTCGCTCTCATCCTTCGTCTATCGTTCTTAATTCTAATGGTGCATCTGCCGTAAAAAAGGGGTAACCCCCATCGCAAAACCAAAGCGCACATTGCCCTTGCAGTAACACACCAATGCGCCCCACTTACACCGCACGCTTATAGCCCAGTGTGCCCGCCTTAACTTATTACACGCTATGCATCGTTGCCCACCACAGCACGAGCAGCAAAACCAAGCCCAACCACCAGCCATAGCGTTTGGTAAATTGGCTTTTGGGCATCAGGGCCGTGGCATCACTCCCACAACCACCGCGCAAGGCATGGTAAGCATCTTGCGCTAAAAAAGCGATGTAACTGGGGTGGTTCTCAATGGCTTGGCAACGAAAGGGGGTTAAACCATGCCCACGGGCACGTTCAAAATAGGTTTCACCCACTTCATACAGGGTTTCAATGTGATCGTTCACAAAACTCACCGGGATAAACAGCAGGTATTTAAAATTCTCCTTAGCCAGGACGGGAATGATCTCCTCGGTATAAGGGCGCAGCCATTCGGCAGGGCCCACCTTGCTTTGGTAGGCTAGACGAAACTGCCATTGGGGAAAGCGTGCCCGCAAAGCATCCACACTGGTTTCAATATGCATTTGGTAAGGGTCACCTTGTTTAACATAAGCCTTAGGCAGGCCGTGGGCCGAGCACAGCACCACCGTATCATGGGGAGAAAGGTTATGTTGCACAACGGCTTGGTCAAAGCGATCTGCAAGAGCCTCTACATAGGAAGGGGCGTTGGGGTAAGGGCGTTGAAAGGTCAGTTTCCCCCGCCAGCCAGCCTTACGTAAAGCACGCAGCCATTGCTCAACCGAGGATCCCGTGGTGGCATAACTAAAATGGGGATACATGCAAAGGCAATGAATATGTTCCACCTGGGCCGCATGCAAGCCCAGGGCAACAGCCTTGGCCCACCCTGGGAGATAACGGTGCACAGCCAATACCAGCGGGGCAAAACCCAACATAGGCTTAAGTTCTGCTTTTACATCCAAAGCCACACGTTCGGTTGCCTGCACCAAGGGTGAGCAACCGCCAATATGTCCATACTGCTCGCATACCTCCTTCACCCTTTTGCGGGCAATAAAACGCGCCAAAGCGTACTGCACCCACACGGGTCCAGGCAGTTGAATGGTGTTTGGATCGCGCAAAATTTCAATTAAAAAAGGGTGAACCTCGTTCAAGGTGCGTGGTCCCCCAAAATTGAACACCACCACCGCCATTTTTTGGGTGCTGGCGGGTTTGCTTTCCCATTCGTTGGGTTGCGGTGCGGCAAAAGGGGGGTCCATAAACATGCGCTCTTTAATAGAGCCTGGGTTTGAGGTAAAGCAAAAAGGGGGGTGGCTTTGGCCGTGTGTCAAAACAGGGAATTATTTCCGGGTATTGTAGGTCATACAATGCCTGCTGTGCAATAAGGTTCACACCATGTATCATAAAGCATTGGCTGTTGTGGTCGCTTGCATTTCGCATGGCCAACATGCACCTGCCCTTACACATGGCATCCCCATGCCTGTATGAAGCCTCTTTGGCGAATTGCGCCTTTCATCATTTTTGGTCGTTTTTTTCAAAATACGTGATGGTTCGTGTTCTACTCTTTATTTTGATGCTGGCCCTTTCCTTGGGGGCAGGCCGTTCGCTAGGAGCACTGGGGGCGCAAGCGATTAGCGTGTATGTAAACCGCTATGCTGCTACCTTGCCCCCGCAAGCCAGCGCATCCGTCGGCATCGACACCATGCGCCGTTTTATCCCCCCGCAGCAGTTTAACCTCATTTTGGAGGCCAACATTTTTAACTCCCTGCGGCGGGCTGCAGCCGAGAACGAAAGCGTGAGCAGCACGCAAACCCCCGGTCCTAGCACGTTACCGTCCCTCACGCTCAATGGGGTATCTTTGCTGGGGGCAAACCTTGCCTTTGCTTTTATTAGCACCGGTGATGGCAAGCAACGGGTATACCAGCACTCACACTGCGTACCCGCCCTTAAACAACCCAGCAATGGCATTTGTACCCCCAGACAGGGCAAAATTACGACCATTAAGCGCGACCATGTGGTGCTGACCACCCAAGGCAAACGCATTACCCTCAAACTCGAACAATCTCGCCCTAAAACAGCAAAACATGGTTCCCGTACACACAATCCAAGGACACCGGCACCCCTTTCTACCCAAAGGCGCAGCACGTCATCCAGTGAGGGCGCACCTTTTCCCAGCGAACCCCATGGCGAAAACCTTACGGTGTTTGTGCCTGCGCCAGAAGTGGAGCGTGCTTTTGCGAATTTCAGCAAAATTTTACAGCAAGCCCGCATAGTGCCTTACAACCGCGGCGTCATCAAAGGCTTCCAAATTCGCAGCATTCGACCCAATAGCGTGTTTGCACGGTTACATATGCAAAATTTTGACGTGATCTTGGCAATCAATGGTCAGTCGGTTGCCACCGCTGATCAAGCCTTGCAACTCTTTACCGCTTTTCGCAATGACCGCGAAGTCAATTTGACCATCAGACGCGGAGGGCGCACCATTCGCTTAGGCTACAAAATTCAATAGTTCTCGATGATTCACCCTGCAAGTTTCACCTGCAGTATTTGCTGGCATGATTGTCGTGCATAAACCTATGGATACAAAAAATTTACAAGTCTATGCATTGACTCTGTGGTGGGGATTATGGTGCATTGCATAGGGTCCTTCGTAGTGGTGAATTGGCCAGCAATACCCCAATTTGATGCTCTATGTGCGCCTGGGCATGGCTGCCTTGTGTGCCAAACCCCTAAAGGCCAAACCTAACGCCACCAGAGTTTCTGAAGAGATAACGCCTGTTTGTGCGCCCACAACACCCTTTTCAAGACTACCTTGTTCGCCCCATTATTGCACCGCTGTGAAGGATGTTAAAAAAACCGTGGATGAAGTGACGTTTGAAGGCCCAATATTGAAGCAAGTGCAAGCGCTTTTTGATCGCTATCCACAAAAAATACACGCCCTGCTACCCGTTTTGCACCTTGCACAACAACAAAACCAGGGGTGGCTTTCCCCCGCGTGGTTGGAATATGTGGCGGACCAGTGCGACACCACTTTAAACCATGTGCGCGGGGTGGTTACATTTTACAATATGTTTAAAACCAGCCCCGTTGGCAAAAACCATATCATGGTATGCACAAGCTTGCCTTGCGGGTTATGCCATGGAGCCGATTTGCTACACGGCCTGGAAACAAAGCTGGGCATTATGGCCGGAGAAACGACCGAAGACGGCATGTTTAGCCTTGAAGAAGCCCAATGCTTGGCGGCTTGCGATCAGGCCCCCATGATGCTGGTCAACGATGCACAGCACCACCTTGTTGACATAAAAGGCATCGGAAACTGGGTCGATACGGTATACCAAAAAGAGCAGGGCAACCCTTAGAGACAGAAATTTGCTTTGGCAAGGCACACCGTCGGTGTGATTTTCTTGAAACTAGATGCAGGTATGGCTTAAAAAATGGCACAAGAAACACTGTTGCTCCTTCAAAATATTCGACAAAAGGGCTATGACGGCAGTCTTACAGCCTACCTCAAGACGGGAGGTTACGAGGCGCTTACCAAGGCCTTAAGCATGCCCCCTAAAGACATCATTGAAACCGTGAAGGCCTCTGGTTTACGCGGAAGGGGTGGGGCAGGTTTTTCCACGGGCGTGAAATGGAACTTTATGCCTGGCAATAAAGCGAAAAAGCCCTGTTACCTCATTTGCAATGCCGATGAGAGCGAACCGGGAACCTTTAAAGATCATGTGCTCATGCTCAAAGACCCTCATTTGTTTTTGGAGGGCATGCTTATTGGCTGTTGGGCGTTACACTGTAAACGCGGATACATCTACATTCGCGGTGAATCCTACCACGCCATTCGCACCATTGAAGCAGCCATTGAGGAGGCCCGGGCTCAAAAATTGCTGGGTGCGCAATCTCCATGCAAGATTGATTTGGTGGTACACCCTGGGGCGGGGGCCTACATTTGCGGCGAAGAAACCGCCTTGCTTGACTCCCTTGAAGGCAAACGCGGTCAACCCCGTTTTAAGCCGCCTTTTCCTGCTCAATCTGGGTTTGATAACAGCCCCACCACCGTGAACAACGTGGAAACCCTGGCCAATATCCCTTTTATTCTAAATCACGGACCCCAATCTTTTCAAAAACTGGGCTTAAACGCTAACGCAGGCACACAACTGGTCTGCATTAGCGGGCATGTTAAAGCCCCGGGAGTGTACGAAGTACCCATGGGCTTTAATTTGCTACGCTTGATTAACGGCCACGCCCAAGGGGTGCGCGACGGTAAAAACATAGGGGCGGTTATCCCTGGCGGTGCTTCCTCGCAAGTGCTTAAAGCCGATGAAGTGGATATTCCCTACGATTTTGAAAACCTGAGCAAGGCGGGTTCCATGAGGGGTTCTGGCGCGGTAATGGTGTTTGATGAGAATACCGATATCGTCGAGTTGGCCAACCGTACCATTCGGTTTTTTCACCATGAATCCTGTGGTCAGTGTACCCCTTGTCGTGAAGGTACTTTTTGGCTCAAAAACATGGTACGCGATTTTTTAGATGACATGGGCAGTCAGGATAAGGTGCAGCGAATTGAGCGTGTGGCGGGAAATTTGATTGGCTCGACCATTTGTGCTTTTGGGGAAGCCACGGGTGGTCCCATGCAAGCCTTTGTACGCAAATACCCCAAGGCATTTAAACAGCATTATTCTAGGTTTGCCAGCGATTAAAAAAAACCGCTGCGCTGGGTGCCACAGCCATACCTTGGCTGTATCTATAGCCCCCCATGGGTTTTTAAAAAAAGGTCTTCTAAAAAACACTTCTTGTGTTAGTTTGTGATGCTGATACGCATCGCCCCATTTTAAAAGCAATGGAGCATTTTTAAAAAAAGAGTAGAAAAAATCACACCATGCCTATCATTTATGTCAACGATGCCCCCGTCGAATTTGAGCAGGGGGAAACCATCTTGCCCGCCGTGTTGCGTGCTAAAGCAGATATTCCCCATTACTGCTATCACCCAGGCTTGGCCATCACTGCCCAATGCCGCCAGTGTTTGGTGGAAATCACCGATGCGGGAAACGGTCGCGGAATTCCCAAGCTGCAAACCTCATGCTCAACACCCGCAGCAAAGGGGATGCGCGTATTGACCAACTCGGAAAAAGCCGTGGCTGGGCAAAAAATGATCAACGAATTTATCCTCATCAACCACCCCTTGGACTGCCCCATTTGCGACCAAGCGGGTGAATGCGATTTGCAAGACATTGCCCACCGCTATGGTACGGGGCACTCCGAAATGGAATATGAAAAACGCACCTATGGCTGGCGCGATGTTGGTACGTTTATCGCCCTTGAACGCAATCGCTGCATTCATTGTTCACGCTGTGAGCGCTTTAGCCGCGACCTGGTGGGCAGTCACGATTTTGCCGCCTTTTTGCGGACCAGTGAACTAACCTTCGATACCTTTAACGATGCGCAGATAAACCACTTGTTTCAAGGGAATTTAGCCGATATTTGCCCTGTAGGATGCATTACGGTCAAAGACTGGCGTTTTAAAAAGCGTGCCTGGAAATTTGTGAAAACCCCCTCGATCTGCCCTTCGTGTTCCACGGGATGCAACACCACCATTGAGCATCACCAAAACCGCGTATTTCGGGTAAAACCGCGCGAAAACCAAGCGGTGAACCGCTGGTGGATGTGTGATATTGGCAGGGTGGCACAGCGTGGGTGGAACCGTAGCAAGGACAGGGTGACAGAGCCGATGGCACGCGTGAAAGGTAATTTGCGCACGGTTAGATGGGATGCCGTTTTAACAACCCTCACCTCACGCATCAAAGCGATTGGTGCGAGGGGATCGGATGTTGTGGGCTTGTGCAATTCCCAGGCCACCATCGAAGAGATGTATAGCTTGCAGCGCTTGCTAAAGCAGTGTTTTGAGAGCCATGAACTGTGGTGCCCTCACACCCCAGATGGCGCCAAAATTGCGCCGCCAGTCAAAAACGCCGACCCCTTTTTGTACGGCCTTGTGCGCACCGATGCCACCCCCAACAGCCAAGGCGCTGCACTATTGGGCCTTCAGCGGGCAAACACCAACGCGGCACGCCTTAAAAGTGTTTTTGCGAAAGACCCCAAAATTGTGTTTATCTTAGGCGATGCGTTTGGTGAGGATACAGTGCTAACCCAAGCGGTAAAAGATACCGAATTGGTTGTGTATGTTGGCGTGGAACACAACACGTGGACAGCCATTGCAGATGTGATTTTGCCCAGTTTGAATCACGCGGAAAAATTTGGGGTTTACGTAAACCGCCAAGGACGCGCACAGCGCATTCAACCAGCTTTGCGCGCACCACAGCACGCACGTTGTGCCACCTATAGCCTTTCGGCATTGGGTGAAAAACTGGGCGGAGGGCAGGTGTTTCACAACGCCAAACAGGCCCTTGAAGAATTGGGAAGCCTCGAGGGTGATTTAAATGGCTTAAATTGGGACAGCATTGGCGTGCTGGGCAAAATGATTGGTTTCGCGAAAGCAAAGCGAGGGGTAGCTTGAGGCTCAAAACACGCATTGGTGTTGGGGTCCTAATGGTTTTATAAAATTAGAAAGACATGTTTAACCCACACTCAAAAACGCGACACACCCTTTTTAGAATAAGTTAAAGTGGTTGCTCTATGCTCATTGCGTTTTATATTTTTTCAGCATTGGCGGTGTTAGGTGCCGCGGGTTTGGTGTTTAGCCGCAGCCCGGTGCATGGCGCACTTTCTTTGGTGGGTTGCATGGTGGCGATTGCAGTCATTTTTTTACTGCTTAACAACGAGTTTATCGCAGCCGTTCAAATGATTGTGTACGCGGGTGCCATTATGGTGCTTTTCTTGTTTGTGATCATGCTGTTAAACCTGCGCGAGGAAGAGAGTTTTGCCATTCGTTGGAATATTCCACGCTTGCTTGGTGCTTTGCTATCGCTGGCGTTCTTGGCCCAGCTTACGGCCGTGTTTTCAAATCATGCCACCCGACTTGGCCCGCCCGGAGACCATGTGCCTGCTCGGATTGCCCGCGAAGGGGCGGTCGATGTGATTGGCATGTCCGTTTTTACACACTATGTACTCCCCTTTGAGGTGGTGGCAATTTTGTTGATGATTGGGGTGATGGGCGCAGTGGTGCTGGCCAAACGCAGATAACGTTTTGCCTTCACCCAAACCCGCCTCCTCAAAAGCTTTGTTCTGCTCATATTATTTAAGATACCCCCATTATTCATGCCCGAAACACTCATTCCCGTTTCCCATGTGCTCATACTAAGTGCCATTTTGTTCTGCTTTGGTGTTGCGGGGGTGATGCTGCGCCGCAATGCCATCGTGGTGTTCATGTGTGTGGAACTCATGCTTAACGCCGTGAATGTTGCTTTTATAGGCCTCTCCTATGGGTTGGAATCGATTGTCGGGGTAATGATGGTGTTTTTTGTGTTGGTGATTGCAGCAGCGGAGGCTGTGGTGGGTTTGGCCATTATGCTGGCTATTTTTCGCAACCGAGGCAACTTAAATGTGGATAGTGTCAATTTACTCAAGTGGTAAACTTCTACCCGCTCGAATTTTTTCTTAAACCATTTAAAAAAATTAGCATTAGAAAGCGCACACGTTATTTAGCATGACAAATTGGTTGTGGTTCGCGCCAGCACTCCCTTTAGGTGGGTTTTTAGTTAATATACTCTTTGGCTCAAAATTGGGGAGGCGTGGTGTTTCTTTGGTGGGATGTGGGGTGATTGCAGGGGCTTTTGCCATCGCGGTGTATGCTTTTTTTGCCATGCGTGCAGCACCCCAGCAGGTGTTAACCCACACTTTGTTTACTTGGATTTCGGTGGGGGATTTTAACATTCCAGCCCGCCTCGTGGTGGACCCGCTCTCTTGCTTGTACTTCCTGATCATCACTGGGGTGGGGTTTTTAATTCACCTCTACTCGGTGGGTTACATGTGGAATGAAGAGGGATATGGGCGCTATTTTGCCCATTTAAACCTGTTCATCTTTTTTATGCTGTTGCTGGTACTTGGCTCGAATATGCTCGTGCTGTTTATCGGCTGGGAAGGGGTGGGTCTTTGCTCTTACCTGCTCATTGGTCATTACAACACCCGCCCTGAAGCGGCGGTCGCCGCCAAAAAAGCGTTTGTGGTGAACCGCATAGGGGATTTTGGTTTTATTGTCGCTTCCCTTTGGTTGTTTTTTTTGTTTGGCAGCCTCGAGTTCTTCGATTTAAATCAACAAGCCACGGCTGCCTCAGCCACCCTTGGCACAAGCCTTAGCGTTGTAACCATGTTACTTTTACTGGGCGCAACGGGCAAAAGCGCACAAATTCCATTGTATGTTTGGCTACCCGATGCCATGGCTGGTCCCACGCCCGTTTCGGCACTGATTCATGCAGCCACCATGGTTACCGCAGGCATTTACTTGATTGCGCGTTTGAGTGCGTTGTTTGTGCTCGCCCCGATTACCATGCACGTGATGGCGGTTCTAGGTGCGCTCACCGCCTTGTTGGCTGCTAGCATTGCCATTGTGCAAACGGACCTTAAAAAGGTTCTTGCCTATTCCACCGTAAGCCAATTGGGCTATATGTTTATGGCCTTGGGAGTGGGTGCATTTTCGGCGGCGGTGTTTCATGTAATGACCCATGCCTTTTTTAAAGCCCTGTTATTTTTGGGGTCTGGTTCGGTTATTTTGGCACTACACCACGAGCAAGACATGCGCAAAATGGGGGGGTTGATCCGTAAAATGCCCATTACAGGCGTCACCTACATCATCGGTTCCTTGGCTTTGGCGGGATTGCCCCTGTTTTCAGCAGGGTTTTTTAGCAAGGATGAGATTTTGTGGAAAGCATACTCGTCACCTCTAGGGCATACGGGGCTGTGGGTTGTGGGTGCCGTTACGGCTGCCATAACGGCATTTTACGCTTTTCGTGCAGTGAGTTGTACATTTTTTGGCAAAAGTCGCCTCGACCCACACCACCTGGGCCATGTCCGCGAATCCCCTTGGATGATGAGCGGACCGCTCATTTTGCTGGCCGTGTTTTCCATTGGTGGCGGTTGGTTGGGCATTCCCCATGTACTGGGTGATGTGATTGGTGTACACCATAGTTTAGAAGGGTATTTTTCGGGGGTATTTGCCAACGTTGGCAAAGGGCGTGGTGGTGCCCTTGATGAGATCGCACTGATGGGAGGCTCTAGCTTGCTGGGCTTGCTGGGTATTGGGGGTGCTTGTTACTTGTATATACATCGCTCGGAAATGGCCCTTCGCTGGGCAAAGCAGCTTGGTTTATTGCACCGTTTGCTGCTTGGGAAGTACTTTGTGGATGAGGCGTATTCCCGGGGCATTGTAAAGCCGATTGAGTGGATTTCGCGTCGTATTTTGTGGCGCGTGGTCGATATCCGTATTATCGACGGCTTGGTGAATGGCAGTGCTTCACTTGTGCGAACCCTTGGAGGTGCATTGCGCTTAAGTCAAAATGGCCTGGTGATGCATTATGCCCTTGCCTTGCTAGCTGGTAGTGTAATATTGCTTTGGCTGCTGGTGTTTTAAAAACCCTTTGCTAAAATCTGCTCTTTTTTCCCACATAAGCCATGGGTTACCGTGCTCTCAGCCTTACACCCCTCCCAAAAAAACCACCATCAAAAGTGAGCCTTTTGTCATGAAAAAACCCCCTGTTTCCCTTTTAAACCGCATTACCTTGCCATGCCTCATTCTTGTTGCGCTGATACTCATGCTAGGCAGTTGTACCAAAGAAGGTGGCTACAACCTAAAGCAGATCGGCAATGAGCCTGGTAACCACGAAACCATGATTAAAAAGTACCTTGAACAAGAAGTTTTTGGTAAAGGGAACATTCGCACCTTGCAGGTGGCTGAACCTCATTTAGGGGTGGTGGGTTTGGATCAAGGTTGGCTGGTGTGCTATAAGGTAAACGCTAAAAAACCCACGGGGCAATTGACAGGCTTGGAAAATCGGGCCATTTTGGTGCGCAAAGGCAAAATTTATAGCACTGTCGACCGTAATTATCGCTCTTCCAATTGTGGTAAAAATTATGTGCCACTCATTGGTACCAAGTAAGTGCATTCCTTGTTTTTGAATACGCCCCATCAATCTAAGGTCTGCCTAGTTGATGAAATTGATTAACGGCAAAGCATCACTGTGTTGCCATTTTTGCTGTTTTTTACACTCCCCGTTATTGCCTCTTGCAGGAGTTCTCTCATGAGCGTATTGGACGCTCCTTTGCTTTCTATCCTCATTTTTCTCCCCCTTGTGGGTGCTGTGCTGATTGTTTTTTTGCCTGCCAATGCAGATACCGCAGCAAAGAGCATCGCCTTGTTAGTGAGTGCGGTGGTGTTTTTGATATCCCTCCCTTTGTACTGGTATTACAATCCCGATGGTGCGGCGTTTCAATTTGTTGAGCAGCATCCGTGGATCCCTTCTTGGGGTATTGCCTATTATTTGGGTCTCGATGGCCTCTCGTTAATGCTGGTGTTGCTCACCACCTTGCTTAGTTTTTTAGCCGTGTTGGGGGCCTGGGCGGCAGTTGAACAACGCGTTAAGGGCTTCATGCTCTGTTTGCTCGTACTGGAAACCACCATGCTTGGTGTGTTTTGTGCGCTCGATGTATTTTTGTTTTACCTGTTTTGGGAAATTTTGCTCTTTCCCATGTATTTCCTGGTTGGCATTTGGGGTGGACAAGGACGCCTTTATGCGTCCATCAAATTTGTACTCTACACCATGTCTGCTTCTGTGCTCATGCTGATTGCCATTTTGTTTATGGGCTGGGTGCACTACAAACAAAGTGGCCAGTGGAGTTTTTCCCTGCTGGAATGGTGGCAGACAGAAGTACCTTTGAGAGCACAGCCTTGGCTTTTCGGAGCTTTTTTTCTGGCTTTTTCCGTAAAAGCACCACTGTTTCCCCTGCACACGTGGCTCCCCGATGCACACGTCGAGGCTCCTACTGCGGGCTCAGTTATCTTGGCAGGGGTGTTACTTAAAATGGGGGTTTACGGCATTTTACGCTTTAACCTCCCCCTGTTTTCCCAGGTTGCTCTTGCCAGTGCGCCTTACCTCACTGCCCTTGCAACAGTTGGGGTAATCTACGGTGCATTGGTGTGTATGGTACAACCCGATATGAAAAAGCTGGTGGCGTATTCGTCGGTTTCGCACATGGCCATGGTCATGCTGGGGGTATTTTCGCTAAACCTACAAGGGTTGCAAGGGGGCGTGTTACAAATGCTTAACCATGGTATAACCACTGGGGCATTGTTTACCGCAGTGGGCATGGTGTATGAACGCCGCCATACCCGCGCCATTGTCGATTACGGAGGCTTAATGCAAGTGATGCCCGTTTTTACCGCCCTCTTCTTGCTGGTAACCTTCGCGTCGATTGGCCTGCCAGGCCTCAATGGTTTTGTGGGCGAGTTTCTTATTTTAATCGGCGCGTTTCGCTTGAATGCATGGGCTGCGGTGGTATCTGCTGCGGTGGTTATTTTGGCTGCCGTGTACATGTTGTGGATGGTGCAACGTGTGTTTTTTGGCAAGGTGGGCAATGTTGCAAACCAAGGGCTAAAAGACCTGGGCTTGCGCGAAATAGCTGTGTTGCTTCCCATGGTGGTTTTTATTGTGTGGGTTGGCATTCAACCAGGCCCGTTCTTGCGCGTAACCGAACCCTCCGTGAAACGGGTGCTACACATGATGAAAACCCCCGCAACGTTACGCGCACAATTGCTTAACCCAGCACCTATGACTGCCAACCGTTAGCGTGAAGGTTTGCTTGGTGTAGTTTGAGACTAGGCACGCTTAGAGGCAAAATTAAACTTGGCCTGGGGGGTAAAACCATTCTGATTTGATTATGATTTACTGTACGTTGCTGATCGAGGCATTATGAAAACTTATTTATCTTGGGAAGACCTATACACCGTTGGGCCTGCGGCGATCGTGTTTTTCACTGGGTTGTTGCTGGTTTTTTTAGACCTATTCGCCAAAAAACCCAAACTTCCCTTGCAGGCCATTCTTGGCACACTAGCCCTGATTACAGCGTTTTTTGCCACCTTGTGGCAGCAAAAAAATCAAGTGCTTGATGGCTTTGGCGGTGAGGTAAGTGCCGATTTATTCTCCACGGCTTTTACCTTCGTTTTTTTGCTCTTGGCCTTGCTCGCCCTGCCCCTAACCAACCGCAATTTGGCACAGCGCAAACTGGGTTTAAGCGAGGTCCACCCGCTGCTGTTGTTTGCCGTTGGTGGCATGATCTTAATGGTGCAAGCCAAAGATTTACTGGTGCTGTTCATTGGCTTGGAAATTGTGTCCATCTCGAGCTACATCCTTTGCGGTGCCGCCCAAAGCGACCCACGCTCCAATGAATCGGCCATGAAGTACTTTTTGCTTGGGGCCTTCGCCACGGGTATTTTGCTCTATGGGATTGCCCTGCTGTATGGGGCCACGGGTTCCATTCGCTTGCAAGAAATGGGGGCACGCCTAGGCAATGCCCAGTACTATGGCAACCCTTTGGCTTGGCTTGGCATGGGGTTATTGTTTATTGGTTTTGGCTTTAAACTGGCTTTTGTCCCTTTTCATATGTGGACCCCCGATGTGTACGAGGGCGCACCGACCAGTGTTGCCATGTTTTTGTCTGCGGGACCTAAAGCAGCAGGTTTTGCAGCATTGGTGCGCATCTTGTTTGAGGCTCTTGAACCCTTGCGCGACGGATGGGTATTGACATTTTGGGTGCTGGCGGTCCTCACCATGACGGTGGGTAATGTGCTGGCTCTGCAGCAAAACAATGTAAAGCGCATGTTGGCGTATTCATCGATTGCCCATGCGGGTTATATGCTGGCTGGGTTGGTCCCTGCTAATGCTGCGGGCGTGGCAGGGATTTGGTTTTACAGCTTGGTGTACGTGTTTATGAATGCGGGTGCGTTTACCATTTTGCTTTTGGCTTCAGATACTCAAAAAGAGCGCCTTGAATTTAACGATTACGCAGGCTTGGGTTTTGAGAGGCCTTGGATTGGTGCACTTACTGTTTTGTTTATGCTTTCCTTGGCTGGCATTCCGCTCACAGGGGGTTTTATTGGAAAATTTCAAATATTTAAAGCCGTCATTGATGAAGGCTATATTTCACTTGCCGTGATTGGCATGCTAAACAGCGTGATTTCACTGTACTATTATTTACGCTTGGTGGTGGTAATGTATATGCAGCCTCGTGAGCGCAGTGCTCCAACAATAGAGGGATTTCCCGTGCTGGCTGTGTTTGTATTTTGTGCGTTGGCAGTACTTTACCTGGGGTTGGCACCCGCGGCCTTGCTCGACTACGCCTTACAAGCAGCCATGCAGTTGGTTGCTTTGGGTTGAATCTGGACTCACAACTTGGCGGTTTCAGTCAGCTGTTGCAGGGCTGTGTTTAGCCCCGTCAGTAGATCGCTGGCATTGAAGTACGCCGCGTGTGTGCGCCGCGCGAGCGTGTCACGGGCGAGACCATGTAAGTGTACTCCCAGCACTGCTGCCCAAAGTGCAGGAAGCCCTTGGGCCAACAGGGCGCACAAGACCCCCGTGAGTACATCTCCAGAACCCGCTGTAGCCAAGCCAACATCACCCGAACTGTTAATGAATGCGCGACCATCTGGAGACGCAACCACCGTACTGGCTCCTTTTAGCACCACCACGGCACGGCTTTGCAGTGCCGCTTTGCGAGCATACAGCAGGGGGTTTTCTGCTTGCTGGGCTACAGGCACCCCAAACAAGCGCGCAAATTCCCCTGGGTGTGGCGTAATGATGCAAGGCTCAAAGCACTGCGCCAGTTCTTCAGGAGTGACATGGTATAACCCATCTGCATCGACCACAATCGGCTTTTGAATGCTTTGCAGCAGTGCCTTAATAAAAAGCCCTGTTTGCGCTTTGCGCCCCACCCCACAGCCAAAAGCCAAGGCATTTTGGGTGCTGGCTGCTTGAACAAAAAAATCCACTTGGTCAGCATGAAAATGGTCTGAGGGACCCTCAACGCTGCAACTTTGGATCAGTTCTGGCTGCACAGCAAGGGCAGCATTCTCTAAGCAGCGCGGCGTCCCTAGAGTGACCAAACCTGCCCCGCTTCGCAACGCAGCAAAGGCAGCCAAAAGGGCAGCCCCCCCCATTCCTTGGCTTCCACACAGCAGCAAACCACGCCCAAATACCCCCTTATGGGCTTGCACTGGCCGCTTCGCAAGCAATTTTGCAGCACCGCTGGTGGCTATCTGCCAAGTTCCAAGCCATTCTTTTTGCCAATAGGGTGGAATGGAGATATCCTCTAGCAACACCTGTCCAGCATGGATTGCGCCATGAGAGAGAAAAATCCCCTGTTTGGGTATTTGAAACGATACCGTATGTGTTGCCTGAACAGCCTTTCCCAGCAATGCTCCGGTATCTGCATGAATGCCTGAAGGAATGTCGGCGGAAATCTTAAACGGTGCTTGGTTTTGATTCATTGCGTCAATCAATGCTGCTGTCTTGGCTTGTATCGTACGATTTAAACCAATCCCAAATAAGGCATCCACCAGCACATCTCCCGTTTTGAGTGCTTGGCAGGCCCGTTCTTGGGCATCATTCCAGTAAAGTAAGGGCCCAAAATGCTCCCATACCTTGGCATTGGCAAGGGTGTCCGTATGCTTTGGGGGTGCAAGTGCGATTACTATTACGGAGCAACCGCTGTTGGCAAGCATCCGCGCTGCGGCATAGCCATCCCCTCCATTTCCCCCTACACCACAGCACACCACCACCTTTGGCATGGTTTGCTTGGTGGCAGGTTGAAGTCCCTTCCAGCAGCGCAGCACGCAGTTTGTCAATGCTCGAGCAGCATTTTCCATGAGCAAACGTGCAGGAAGGCCTAGCGTCTTGATGGCGCGTCTATCCATGGCCTGCATGGCTTGCACGTTGGCAAGGCGTTGCATGGCACGTTGAATTTCCTCGTCGCTGGCGAATGGGAGGGAATTTTTGGGCGGAGGCATGTGGCGGAATTAAAAGTTTTTAAGCGAAGGGTAACACACCAAAGTTATGTTTTGGCAAAATGGTACTTGACTGTGCCATGCCACACCATTCCTTTTTTGTAAAAACAACATCAAGTCACCCACAAGATCCATGGGCAGGATGTGTAAAAGATAAGGGAAATTGCCTACTGCGCAAGGAGAGTTTGAGGGGCTGTTTGGGTAGTGGTTGACAAGGGAAACCTTCTTTCAACATTTTTTGGCTTCCATAGAGGTTTTAGATGGATCGATTGCAAATGGGTGGTTCGTTCTTGATGCACTGTAACATGCTGTGTAATGGTACGATAGCCCGCTGTTTGTACCCGCATCGTATACTCTCCTTCGGGCACATTGCGCACATAAAAACGCCCATCGGATACCGTTACAAACACGTGCTTGCCTAAATAAAACTGCACCGAGCGCTGTACTGCTTGCTTAGGAAACAAAATGAGACCTTGTACACTACCTTGCAGGGTATTCCACCCTTGAATAGGGTTGCCATAACGTTGGGCGGGCACATCTGCCGTGCTTTGATCGCGCTCACAGGCCATTACACCAAAAAGGGCGATCCCTACCATACACAAAAACCATTGTACTTTCATCGCTATTTCTTAAATGAGTATGCCAATGGGAAAATACATTGTACAGTGAGATGTGTTGCGAATCATAGAAGAATCCACTGCTCCACACCTTCATTATTGCATAAATGCTGCCAAATCACAGCCTTTATGCTTTAACCCATGCGTGCAGATATTCCACCTCTTGTTGATTCACGTGCCCGTCCGCTATAACTCCTTTGCAAATCCCCACCAATTCGTCAATTGTCCGTTCGCGCACTCTCTTCTCATTAAAATACCTCGCAGGCTGCCCATCCCTATCTCATTTTTCGCTTTTTCTCTTCTCATTTTTTGCTCTTTGGATTTTGCGCCCGTTCTTCATGTGTGCTTGCGGCTCCGGGTATATTAAGACCGCTATGCTCGTTAAGATCGCGCACAGCGTACTATGGCGAGATAACGCCCTTAAATCATGAAGGGGATGTGCCTTTAAGTGGTGTCAAAAATATGATAGTATTCCGAACACAAAAACCCGTACAGCTGTTTTTGGTCGTTTAAAGTTTGGTAGACAACGATTGAGGCATCGTGCCACAGGGTGTGGAGCACAATGACAGATGAACATCTGTTATGCACACCGTATCATACTCATGCCGTGGTGATTGTTACGCGAGCATGAACAAAAGAGGAATTGCTGATGAAAACCGTTCAAGCTGTTGCGCAGATGCTTAAAAAAGAAGGGGTTGAATATCTGCTGGCCTACCCTGTAAATCACCTGATAGAGGGGGCCGCCGAAGAAGATATTCGCACCATTATTGTACGCCAAGAGCGCATTGGCTTGCACATGGCAGATGCCATTGGCAAACTTAGCAGTGGCGATAGGATTGGTGTGTTTGCCATGCAGCACGGCCCGGGTAGTGAAAATGCCTACGGTGGTGTGGCGCAATCCTACGGCGATTCCACCCCTGTGGTGGTGTTTCCTGCGGGGCATACCAGGGCCAACACCAACGTGGCACCCAATTTTAGTTCCCTCGTTAATTTTCAAGGCATTACCAAATCTCTTGAGCAGGTTACCCTTGCCGAGGAACTGCCCAATGCCGTGCGCCGTGCTTTTAGCCAGGCGCGTAACGGTCGCCCTGGACCTTGCATGGTGGAACTGCCTTTCGATCTCATGGGCGAAGACTATCCCGGAGAGGTGGTGTATCGTCCCACCAAACGTTTTCTTTGCGCACCCGATCCCGCAGCAGTGGAAGAGGTGGCCGAAATGCTGGCAAATGCCAAAACCCCCGTTATTTATGCCGGGCAAGGGGTGCATTATGGCAAGGCATGGGTTGAATTGCAGCAACTAGTAGAATTGCTCGAAGCCCCCGTTACCACCAGCATTGAAGGGAAAAGTGCCTTTGATGAGAGTCACCCACTCTCTTTGCAGTCCGGTGGCAGGGCCATGTCGAAGCAAGTGCATGTTTTTTTAGAAAATGCTGATCTGATATTTGGGATTGGGGCCAGTTTTACCTATACCAATTACGGGATTAACTGGGAAAAGTATGCCCCTGGCAAAACTATTTTGCAAAGCACCATCGACACCCAAGATCTCAACAAACAGGTTGAAATTGATCACGCTTTGGTGGGGGATGCGAAGTTGGTCCTCAAAGCCCTCATTGTGGCCTTGCAAAAGCGCATTAAAGCGCCGCGTGGACGTCGCAGCAAAGTAGCAACAGAAATAGCCCGTTTGCATCAAGAATGGATGACCGAGTGGTTGCCCTTGCTTACCAGTGACGAAACCCCCATTAACCCTTATCGCGTGATTCACGACCTCTCAAATACCGTAGATCGTGCCAACACCATTATCACCCACGATGCTGGCAACCCGCGGGATCAAATAACTCCCTTTTGGCAGTGCAATCAGCCACTCACCTACCTCGGTTGGGGTAAAACAACCCAATTAGGCTATGGTCTGGGGTTGGCCATGGGTGCTAAACTGGCTCGCCCTGACAAACTTTGTGTTAACTGGTGGGGCGATGCGGCCATCGGCTTTACGGGCATGGACTTTGAGACGGCGGTGCGTGAGCGCTTGCCAATTTTGTCTGTACTTTCAAACAATTTCTGCATGGCGATTGAACTCAAAATTATGCCAATCTCAACGCGTAAGTACAATGCAACCGATATTTCGGGTAATTATGCGGAATTTGCCAAGGCTCTTGGGGGTTATGGCGAGCGTATTGAAGACCCGAATGAAATCGTGCCTGCTATCCAACGCGGCATTGCGCAAACCCAAAAAGGTAAGCCCGCCTTGCTCGAGTTTATCACCGCCAAAGAGGAGCGCCTTTCCATTTGGTAGGGATTGGCAAAGGGCCAACCCCCCCCCGTGTGCGCGTCACCGCTTTTATCCCAGCAATAGACGCCTATGGGGGTTATGGCGAGCGTATTGAAGACTCGAATGAGATTCGTGTTTGCTATTCAACACAAATTGCTTAAAGATTTTTTCACTGCCAAGCCAACATTCGGCTAAACCCCACAAGGTAATGGCCACCTTCGTGTTTGCAGTGGTGCCAGTTGCTTGTAGAAAATTTGCCTATTGAAAAACCCGCATGAGATCGACAATATCGTGAGAAGGTCTCTCATCAAATGCGAAGCGCGGGCCGATTCTTTGTACGATGTCTGCTGCAACAGCAGCCCCTAACTGACCGCACTGCTCAAGGGTGCCACTGTGGGTCTCACCAAATAGAAACCCTGCAGCAAAGGCATCCCCTGCACCTGTGGTATCAATGGCTTTTACGTTTGGTGCTTCAATATAAACCTTCTCATCAGCCTTGGATAAATACGCCCCATGGGCCCCCAGGGTAATGACGACATACTTACAAAATTGGGACAACTGACGCATAGCATCTTCAATGTATCCTTTATCCAGCAAAGCACCAACCTCTTGCTGATTGGCAATGACGATGTCGACATGACCGTTTTTGAGCAGTTCAAGTAAGGCTTTTTGATGACGCCCAACGCAATTGGGATCTGCTAAATTGAGGACCACCTTCACGCCGCACTCACGCGCACCATTTAAGGCTACCATGGCTGCATCGCGTGAGTTGTTGACGTCCCACAGGTAAGCAGTAAGGTATAAGTGTTTTGATTCCCCAATCATATCCAGGGGTACATCTTCTGGAGAGAGCTCGTGGGAAGCACCTAAATAGGTGTTCATGGTGCGGGCAGCGTCGGGGCTGATTAAAATAATGGTGCTTCCTGTGGCAGTATCGCTAACAAGCATGTGGGGTTGGACCCCACCCACTTTTACACTCTCCGCAAACAGCTTCCCAAAAGCATCTCCACCCACCTTGCCGCAAAATACGGTTTTTCCACCCAAATAGGAAATTCCCAGCATGGTATTGGCGCAAGATCCCCCCGGTTCGCGTTGTATGGGGCGTCCTCGCAGTGCCTCAAGCAGCATCTCTCTCTCGTATTGATCAATGATGCGCATCTGATTTTTAACCAAACCGTGGTGTTTCAAAAAATGGTCATCCACTTTACACAGCAAATCGATTAAAGGATTTTCGATACCAATAACATCCCATTTTTTATTCTGAGTGGCCATTTCGGTTTATGTTTCCTTTAGGGTGAGGGTAATATTTTAATTAAATTAAGTATACACTGTCCTATTTTATTAAACTAGTATGAATAATGAGGCCAGTGATGTGTCACGACAGGGGGGTCCCAAACAAAATACAAAATCGTGTACCTGTGCCATAGCATGGCTCCATACATATAACGAAATCCCTGGCCAATTTGACAGATGCTGTGCGAACTTATCGCCATTTATATAACGAAATTCCCAGCAAAACTGATAGATGCTGTGCAAACCTATTGTCAGGGAAAAATAGGAAGGCTGCCTCATCAAAACTTCGTGTAAGGCCCTCAAAGCAGTGGGCCTAAACAGGGAGTTTTAAAAGGCTAGGTTAATGTGTGCTTCTTCTTGTACCAAGCGACCTAAATACGCCAAAAGCTCAAGGTTGCTGTCCTTGTCATCTATCCATTTTTGGGTGGGACTATGGTAGTTAAAATGGTGTGCTCGTCCACGCGAAGCCACTGCCAGCCACATTTGGCGCACTGGGGGTTGCATGCTCAGTACCCATTTGGCCCCATTTTCTAGGGTAAACATCATCGCCCCTTGGGAGTGCTCACACTCGACCACATCGGGATCTACCCCCTCAAAGGCACGCTCAATGCGCTGGTATACTTGGGCTGCCATGCTGCGAAACATGGATTCGGTAAGGAAAGTCGAAACCATGGGCTTAAATCAACAGACAATTTCTTGGTTGGTAATGGGGTGCTGGGGTTATAAACGGGTTTTTACGAACATAAAACACCGGACGAGCCAGTGTGCTGTGTTGAGGATACGTGGTTGTTTTCATCAAACAACCTCGAGTATGTAGTTTATGGGTTGCTCGTATAAGCAACATGCACGCGCGCGTCAGGGTATCATATTGGCAATATGGATGGATATCGGAAAAAATCAACTGCGATTGAATGGCACCTTGGGAGCATCTTGCCCTTTGAAGGAACATGGTTACCTTTGGTTTTAGGCCCCGTTGAAACTCCCCCACGCTTGGCAAAACAAGGGGACAGTTTATGGTTATATCCTGGGCGCAAAATAAAAACCTCCCAAAGCCTGCTGCTACGCCGTCAAACCATTACCGCCTACCGCAACACCGCCAAAAAAGCCTTTGCAAAAAAACTGGAACTCTATGGTCCCATGCTAAACCTCTTTGCCATACCAGATTTTAGGGTAAAAGCGCAGCGCAGTCGCTGGGGAAGCTGCTCTTCGCAAGGGGGACTCAACTTTAACTGGCGACTCATTTTGGCTCCATCTCTAGCTCTTGATTACGTGGTGGTACATGAGTTATGCCATCTACGCGAATTTAACCACTCGCCCAAATTTTGGCAACTGGTGGCCAACATGATGCCTGGCTATGTGCGCCAAAAAGACTGGCTGCACCAGTATGGAGCGCAATTGTTTGTGCTTGACAAGGAGCCCATAAGTGATGTTGGATAGGAAGCGTAACTGCAGGGGTCGTAGTTAAGATGGTTATAACGCCGGCCTGTCACGCCGGAGGCCGCGGGTTCAAGTCCCGTCGACCCCGCTCTTCGTTCGGTGCTTCCACACGGCATGGGCACACCCGGTGCTTTGTTCTTACAATGCCGTTTTGTCGTCTGCTTAAAGGGACCGGTGTTTGCGCGTAAGTGCCTAGGCGGGTTTTGCTTTGCATGCGGGAATTTGCTGATTCGAAACAAACGCGGTCCGCACCGCTGGAGTTTCCCGCCCGCAACGTAGTCGGGGTGGCGATCCGCAGAGCACTGAAAAAAAACCTCCTATCAACACCGGAGGCCGCGGGTTCAAGTCCCGTCGACCCCGCTCTTCGTTCGGTGCTTCCACACGGCATGGGCACACCCGGTGCTTTGTTCTTACAATGCCGTTTTGTCGTCTGCTTAAAGGGACCGGTGTTTGCGCGTAAGTGCCTAGGCGGGTTTTGCTTTGCATGCGGGAATTTGCTGATTCGAAACAAACGCGGTCCGCACCGCTGGAGTTTCCCGCCCGCAACGTAGTCGGGGTGGCGATCCGCAGAGCTACTGAAAAAAGAATCCTCGGAAAAGTGACGGTTATAAAAACATGCGGTAAGCGGGGTTTTCGGTTTCCTCTTGGTACTCAAAGCCTAGTTCCGCCAAAAACTGCTCAAAGGCTTGAGTGTCTTGATGGGGAATTTCTAAACCCATCAGCACCCTTCCGAAATCGGCACCATGCATGCGGTAATGAAATAGCGAGATATTCCAGTGAGGCGACATAGCCTGCAAAAACTCAAGCAACGCCTTGGGGCGCTCGGGAAATTGAAAGCGAAAAAGGCGTTCGTCTTGGGTTTGGTCAGAACGCCCACCCACCATGTGGCGGATGTGGGTTTTGGCCAGATCGTTGTGGGTTAAATCGGTAAAAATATAGCCATGCTGTTGTAGTTTTTTTGCAATCTGCTCGCGCTCATTGGCTGAACCTAAAGCAATGCCTATAAACACGTGGGCCTGTTGGCGCCCGCTCAAGCGATAGTTGAACTCGGTAATGTTGCGCTTTGCGACAATGTCTTGGCAAAAAATGCGTAAAGACCCTTGGGTTTCAGGAATGGTAACCGAGAACAAAGCCTCACCTCCACTGCCCGTGATAGCGCGCTCAGAAACAAATTGAAGCCGATCGAAGTTGGTGTTGGCACCTGAGTTAATCGAGGCTACCTTTTTGGCACTCCAGCCCTGGGCAACGGCGTATTTACACAAGCCCGCGACCCCAAGCGCCCCCGCGGGTTCCACTACGGTGCGCGTGTCCTCGTAAATTAATTTCATGGCAAAGCAAATTTCATCGAGCGTCACCAACACCATATCGTCCACATAATGTTTGGCCATGGGAAACGTCCATTTCCCCACCTGAGCCACCGCCACCCCATCTGCAAAGCGCCCTACGCTGGGCAATTTTAAGCGCGTGTTTTGAGAAAGGGACTGTTGCATCGCATTGCTATCCTCAGGTTCGACCCCAATCACTTTGGTGTTTGCTCCGAGGAGCTTTAACGCGCCTGCAATCCCACTTAACATGCCACCACCACCCACAGGAACAAACAACGCATCCAAATCTGGGGCCTGTTGAAATAGTTCTAAGCCAATGGTACCCTGGCCCGCAATCACCAAGGGGTCATCAAAAGGGTGGACCAAAATTGCACCATTCAAAGCTTGCTCTGCTCTGCAGCGTTTGGTGGCTTCGTCATAAGAATCGCCATCTAAAATAATCTCCGCCCCCACAGCTTGGACGGCTTTTACCTTAATGCTTGGGGCTGTGCGTGGCATGACCACCGTTGCCCGGATGCCTAAATGCTTGGCCGCCAAGGCCACCCCCTGGGCATGGTTGCCTGCCGAAACACAAATAACCCCTCTGGCCTTTTCACAAGCACTTAAATGGGCTAAACGATTGTAAGCACCGCGAATTTTGAAGGAAAATGTCGGTTGCAAGTCCTCGCGCTTTAAGTAAACATGGTTTTGGGTACGTTCACTTAAATGCGGGGCATAGTCCAGTGGTGTCCGCTTGGCCAGTTCATACACCCTTGCTTTTAGCAGGTTGCTTAACAGTGCCTCTTCAAATTTGGAGTCGATCGATGGCGTTTTGATGACCTTGCTCTCTTTGCCTTTCTCGTGATGTTTAAGGTGGTGGTTTTTTAGTGTATGCTGCTTTACTTGCTAAAAAATGCCTGCTTGCTATGGTTTGCTCGCAAGAATAAAACCCCAAAGCCAGCACAAAACTACGGCTGGACTAACCATCGATGCTGCAGCGACCACGGGTTGGTCACCACCGCTTTTACTGTAAGGGATTATGAAAGTTCGCGCCAGTATTTCAAAATTGCAAGTTTACAGCCCACCCATTGAAGCACGGGAAGAAGAGGGCTTATTGCTTCTTGATTTTAATGAATCCACCATTCCCCCTTCTAAGCATGTTTTGGAAGCACTGCATGCCGCGGTCGACTCGGCCTCGTTACAGCGCTACCCCGCTTATGGCGATCTCCCCCAACGGTTAGCCGAATACATTGGGGTATCTGTAGCGCAAGTGCTGCTTACTAATGGTTGCGATTCTGCCATTCAGCGGGTATGCACGGCCTTGTTGCGAGAAGGCGATGAGGCTATTTTTCCTCAGCCCAGTTTTTTTGTGATTGAAAGCAGCATTTTGGCCACTGGTGCCAAGCTAAACGCTCCCGCTTACACGGGCAAGGACATGGGTTTTCCCATAGAGGCCATGCTGGCAGCGATTACCCCCAAAACCAAATTGATTGCCGTGGTAAACCCCAACAACCCTACGGGCACCTTGGCTAAGGTAGCGCAGATTGAGGTTTTGCTAAAAGCTGCCCCCCACGCTGCCGTGATGGTGGATGAGACCTATTTTGAATTTTGTGGGGTGAGCGTACTTGGCCTCTTGCCAAAGTACGACAATCTCATCGTTTTACGCAGTTTTTCGAAAGCCATGGGCATTGCAGGCTTGCGCCTTGGTTGCGCTGTCTCAAACCCAGCATTTATTCAAGAGCTTTATAAACTGCGGATTCCCTATGATGTCAACCGCATGGCTGCGGCAGCGGGCAGGGCATTGCTACTCCACCTTGAACCATGGCAAGCCTACGTGCGCGAGGTAATGGAAGAAGCAAAACCCATGGTAGAACAGTTTTTTAGCCAGTCTGCCGTACCCTATGTAAAGGGGGCTGCCAATTTTATGCTGGTACGTCCACACAATGTAAACCAAGCACTTCAAGTGCTTCAAGAACAAGGTGTGCTGGTGCGCCCCCAAGCAAAGCTTATTCAGGGATGGCTTAGGGTAAGCATGGGTACGGTTGAAAAAATGAAGCGCTTTGTCGACGCTTATCGACACGTACTTGCAGCACAAGCCTCCTAGGGGTTGTTGTCGAGAATAAGGCTTTACGGACCTTGGTTAAAGCACTGTGGTTTCATACTAGAGTTGCCAACTTGCAACGACAGCCCTAATTTTTTAAAATAGGGTGCGGGCTTTTGTTGCGCTTGGCACACGGGTGACTGTGGTGGTTTGTGTTGCGGTGTGATGGATGCTTCATGGTATTTTTTAAGCGTAAAGAGCGTGGTACTCCAACCCCTTCCTCCCTTTTTTTGCGACCCCACCGCACTTGCCTATTTTAAAAAAGGCTGGAATTTTTGCCCGCTCCTAATCCTGTGTGATGCCTGATGCCGCCTTTTACCCCAGCAACCAAGCACCTTGCAAAAGCAAAATGCCAAGCTAATTTTTTTCGTGTGGGTCTCACCCTAAGCGTGCTGCTGACAACCTTGGCTTTTAGCATGCCCGCCAGCCCCACTGTGGGGTTGGCGCAACAGGTAGGAGAAACCCAGTCAACCCCTGATGATACACCCTCAACCAAGCCTGAAAACCCAGATAACCTGGGCCAAAACGCGAGCCCCGATACAAGCGCACGCAAAGCCCCCAACAGGTCCAAAAAACCGCGCATCATCATCCCCACGCACTTTCAACGCATTTGGTATGCCCGTTGGAAAGGGCGTGAGAGTCTGCTGTTTTTACCCCCCCCTTTGCAAGTAGCCCCTGTGCTGGCCGACATCAACGGTGATAAGGCCTTAGACTTGCTGCTAGGTGCGCGTAACGGTCAGCTTAGTGTGTTATTGCAGGAAAAAGGGCAAGGCAATATCCCGTTTTGGCGCGTTAATACCCTTGACCTGGAGGTGTGGCCTCAAGGGGTTCCCAAAGAAAGCCACGCGGCATGGTACCAGGCACAGCGCCTTACCCCTACCATGGCCGATTTAGACCGCGATGGTGATTTAGACTTAGCCGTGGGCGGCGATGCAGGCATGCTCTGGATTTTTGAAAATGTGGGCGATCATGTGCAACCCTTATTTATTCCTAAAACAACCTACGCCTTGGCTCCTAGCATTCCAGGGAAATTGGCCCCCATGTTGGCCGATGCCAACGGCGACGGGGCACCCGACCTGCTGATTGGCGATGGCAAAGGGCGTGTGTGGTTAGCACTTCACCAGCGTGATCCCGGTCAAGGAAATTTTTGCCTGCAACTGCCCCCCCCAGATGCCCTCCCAAGCGAGCCACCGCCTTGTCCACAAGCACCCCAACAAATTTATGCCGATTCGAACCTCGCCCCTATTTCGCCGTTGCTCATGGATTGGGATGGCGATGGCTTGGCGGATGTTTTTTTAGGGCGCTGGAATGGCAGTGTAGCCTTACTACACAATCGGGGGACCACGTACAAACCGCGCTGGGTGTTGCACTCCGACCATTTTCAGGGAATCGATGCCGGTGGCCATGCTGCCCCCACGGGTGGTGATATTAACAATGATGGTATTCCCGACCTGATACTGGGCGCAACAGAAGGCAAGGTACGCGCTTATGTACGCAACAAAAACAACCCCTTTGATGTGTTGTTGTGGCATGAGGATTTGCTGGAGGTGGTGAGTTTAGGGCGCCGTGGCGATGCCTTGCGCACCGCTGCGGGTGATGTCGACGGGGATGGGGACCTTGACATGCTGGTGGGCAAAGATTTTGGCGAAATGTTTTGGCTGGAAAACCGCGGGAGCAAAACACAGATTAACTGGTGGCCCACCAACACCTGGCTCACCAGCCAAGTACACCGACCTTGGGCTGCCCCCGCCCTTGCCGATATGGACAAAGACGGCGACATAGATGGCCTTGTTGGCGGCGAAAAAGGAGGGCTTTGGCTATTGCGTAACCACGGCAAAAACCAGCCTCTTATCCCAGAAGGGATTGATATTAAAGGCCTACCTTTAGGCATGCGCTTTCACCCAGGAATCCTCGACATCGACGAGGATGGCGACATGGATGTCGTGCTATCTTTCGAGAATGGATTGGTGATGTTGGCGCGCAACGTTGGACTGCCTACATTGCCACGCTACATGCTGCAAACCAACCCAATAGCGCGCCTTACTCCCGCACGTTGGAGCCCTGCCGTGGCCGATTTAACGGGGAACGGTCAGGCGGATATTTTGTTAGGAGCACCCAATCAACCGTTACAACTATGGAGTCGAGACCCCAATCGAAAAGGGCAATGGTACCTTGCCAACAAGGCCTGGGGTCCTCAGGATGCCAAGGGGGGGGCACCCGTGTTGGCCGATTTAACGGGAAATGGTATCCTTGACTTGATGCTGGCCGATGACGAGGGAGCACTCTCTTTTTGGCGTGGAAGTGCTCCCAGTGCACAGCGTGTTGCAGCCAAAAACCCTAACGCTGCCCTCGATTCCAACCCTACCACCAAACCTTCTACCCCATAGCATGCAAGGGGGGGGGGACGAGGTTTTTTGGTTTGCATTACATTTGTAAAATTTTTTATAATAAACGGCGTAATACACTCCGGATGTTCACCCTTATTGACCCCTTATAAACGTTGGAAGCAGATCTTGATAGTTCTTAATATCCCCCACTTTGCCTCCTTTTGTGCGCCATGAATTTTGGCGATACGACACATTTCGAACCCAGGAGGCAAGTCAAACGTTATGACAAGGAGCACAGCCCACTGCCCTGTGGTTTTAAAAAAATGGGCAAGATGAGAGCAGAGAACCATTAAAAAGAATCTTTTTACGCGACCAAGGTGCCACAGAGCACGCCTCAAAGACCTATGCCTTTAAAAGATCCACACACACGGCAAGTTTTAAACGACATTACCCAGCGCATCGAGTACGTGCGCCAGCATTCCAATCTATCACGCCTCGCCTTTTGTCAAAAAATTGGCTTCTCCTACCCGCGCTATCACCATATTACGGGTGGGCGTGCCTCGCGCCCCACGGTCGATTTAATGAGTGTGGTGGTTCAAGAAATGAGGGTTAATCCCAGCTGGCTAATGCAAGGGGTGGGTAACGTCTTCCAATCCGAAGCCGAACAAGATGCCCAACCCAGCGAGTACGCCATGATTCCATTGCTTAGGGTGGAAGCCAGCGCAGGGGGGGGGAGTTTTGTCCAGAACGAAGATGAAATTGAAACTTTTTTGGCGTTTCGACGTGAATGGATTAGGCGAGAACTCAATACTTCCATCAAAAACCTGTCGCTTATTCGCGTACAAGGAGAGTCGATGTCTCCAACCCTAAGCCCAGGGGATGTGGTATTGCTAAACCGCGGGGCAACCCAACCCTACGTAGATGGTATTTATGCTCTGTGCCTCGGGGACGCACTGCTGGTAAAACGCCTGCAGTTCTTGCCCCAGGGCGAGGTAGTGGTCGCAAGCGACAACAGTGCCTATCGAACCTATACCTTAAGCCTCGACGGTGTCGAAGATTTTGCGATTATCGGCCAAGTGGTGTGGGCAGGAAAGCAGTTTTAAGCCAGATGCCAAACCGCCTTGGCCGATTGCACCCAAGTGAGCCGCAAACCACCCATGCAAAATACAAAACAGCGCGATGCCACCCAGGCGCACCATTGCCTCACCATGAACCATAAACTTGTCGGCAGTACAACCTCTGCGTACGTGGCGGAGTACGCAGAGCCAGGTTCAATGGTTTAAAGCGGTGTTTTTAAACACAGAGGATTTTTTTTTGCAAAGTTTTCCATGCCGCCTCTTCGGTGGGGTACAACTTCATAATCTGGTCTAAGCGGGTCATCGAGAAAATCTCCTTGTTTTTTTTGCTCAAACCACTCAAGGCAAACTGCCCTTTACCCTCTTGCATCCTCTTAAACAATGCCACAATCAGACCTATGCCCGAAGAGTCAATAAATTTGACCTTCTTCATATTAATCAACAAAGCGTAGTCGCTCTTTTTTCCTTTTAAAATGGGGCTCAGGGCCTCGCGTGCTTCAGGAACTTTGTCTAAAGCAAGGTTCCCATCAAGCGCAACAACGCACACATTTCCTCGGTTTTGATACGAGACTTGCATAGGCCCTAATATGTTAGATGGGTTTTTAAAAAAAGGATGCGGTAACTTCTAAGCGCAGATGAATTTGCTAACACAAACCCAAAAGGAGACCGCCAAGACCCGCACACACCCACCGCCTAACCCTATAAAACCATGCACTTTAGTGGGCAGGGCAAGCGTAACAAAGGTGTGAATACGAACCGCTTTTTAGTCGTAGCGAATCACCTGACGCCCCACCTTATTTCCCGCAATCACATTTTCAAAGCAGGTATTAATATCTTCCAGCCTAAATTCGTGGGTAATCAGGCTATCCAAATCGATCTGTCCGCGGTCATACATTTCCATATAGCGTGGTATGTCGGCGCGAAACTGGGCATCACCAAAGAGCACCCCTTGAAGGCTTTTACGCAACAGCGAAAAATTGGTGGGATCAATAGGCATGGTTTTTACACTGTCACCCCCCACTCCCACCATGTACAAAGTGCCTCCTTTACGCAAGCCCTGGTAGGCTATGGCAATGGTTTGGTCGGTTTGGTCACCTCCCACAAACTCAAAAGCGTAATCGACCCCAACGCCTTGGGTAATCTCAGTTACTTCTTTGCTCACCTCTTCCACATTGCCGCGGTTGCTGATGGTGTGGGTCGCCCCAAATTTTTTGGCCATGTCCAGCTTTTCTTCGTGTACATCAACGGCAACAATCTTGCCTGCACTGCTTAATGCTGCACCTTGAATAGCACTTAAACCTAAACCTCCACAGCCCACAATCATGACGGTTTCACCAGGTTTAATGCCAGCGGCATTGGTGACCGCCCCAAAGCCCGTGGTAAAGCCACAGCCCAGCAGGCAAATTTTTTCTAACGGCAAATGGCTGGGTGCCCGGAGCACCGAGGCTTGTGGGACCACCGTGTACTCTCCAAAGGTGCTCACGAATAAAAAATGGTTTAACGCTTTACCACTCGAAGCAAAACGCATCCGCCGCGTGCCGTCTACCATGGTCCCATCGCGCAGCTTGGCACCCAAGTCGCACATGGTGGGATGCCCCGTATGACACCAGCGGCATTCCCCGCAAGAGGGCAAAAAGGTGAGGACCACGTGATCTCCCGCTTTGACACTGGTTACCCCAGCCCCCACTTGTTCAACAATCCCCGCACCCTCATGCCCCAGTACGGCGGGGGGTGGCGTCATCCCCGAATCTCCCGTCATGTACTTTACATCGCTGCGGCACACCCCCGTGGCCATCATTTTCACCATCACTTCACCGGCTTGGGGAGGTGCTAACTCAATTTCTTCTACCACCAAGGGTTGCTTGGCACCGTAATAGACGGCAGCTTTCATACGCATGACGATCCTGAATTACTCCTTTGTAAAGTGGTGGTTGATCGAGCCGCTTTTTTTTTCAAGCCTGGAGCCTCCAAAGGCCTCTAACACGCGGCGTGCCCACGCCAAGCATGCAGCTTTATCCAGCCATGGCAACAGCCCTCAAGCACGGGCCATCGTATTGCTCTTCCTTTTACGTCAATCAGGCAGGGTTGTGCAAGTTTTTACGCAAAAATATAGATCCGTGGGGATAGCCAAGCTTTTGCGCTTTATTTATTGGGCGTACTGGGATGGTGATGTCGACAGGTGTTTTGGCAGAGCACACCCCAATTTTTTAGCAAGCCCTACGGGCTTGACCTGCTTGCCAAAAAGTAAAAACCCCCCTACATTTAAACCCACAAACCCAGTTACAACGCCAACAAAACGCACTCCAAGTGTCAACGACAATAACCCCAAACTTAAGAATAAGATATGAAACCACCAACAAAATCCCCAAAAGTGCTTGACCTTGAACGGCGCAAGTACACCCTGCAAGGGAAAAATTTCACGAGACAAAACCTGAACGGGATTGACTTGACAAGGGCTAACTTGGAAGAGGCTAACTTGACAAGGGCTAACTTGGAAAAGGCTTACTTGACAAGGGCTAACTTGATAGAGACTAAGTTGAGAGGGGCTAACTTGACAAAGGCTAAGTTGAGAGGGGCTAACTTGGAAGGGGCTAAGTTGATAGGGGCTAAGTTGATAGGGGCTTACTTGATAGGGGCTAACTTGAGAGGGGCTTACTTGATAGGGGCTTACTTGATAGGGGCTTACTTGAGAGGGGCTATCTTGACAAGGGCTAACTTGGAAGAGGCTAACTTGACAAGGGCTAACTTGGAAGAGGCTTACTTGACAAAGGCTTACTTGGAAGAGGCTAACTTGGAAAAGGCTTACTTGACAAAGGCTTACTTGGAAAAAGCTAACTTGGAAAAGGCTATCTTGCAAGGGGCTTACTTGAGAGGGGCTAAGTTGAGAGGGGCTAAGTTGAGAGGGGCTAACTTGATAGAGGCTATCTTGCAAGGGTCTAACTTGGAAAAGGCTTACTTGAGAGGGGCTATCTTGACAAAGGCTTACTTGGAAAAGGCTTACTTGACAAAGGCTAAGTTGGAAGAGGCTTACTTGGAAAAGGCTTACTTGACAAAGGCTAAGTTGGAAGAGGCTAAGTTGATAGAGGCTATCTTGCAAGGGGCTAACTTGACAAAGGCTATCTTGCAAGGGGCTAACTTGATAGGGGCTAACTTGACAAAGGCTAACTTGAGAGGGGCTAACTTGACAGGAACCATGATTGATGCAAAATGGCAACCTTACCTAAGTCAGATAATGACTCAAGGTCAGCCTGAATGGCTATAATAAAAAACGGTGCCATGACCCCGTTACCGGAGCACGAGGTTGCCATAGCGCGAGGTTGGAGGAGCCATGCCATTTTGGCGGTTGGTTTTTTGGGAACGGTGTGAATAAAATCGATTGACGCCTGCAATCGTTACAGGCTAGCTTTGTCGTTTAAGAGGGGATGCTAGCATGTACGCGTGCGGTTTGCCTTATCTTAAAAAATGTTCCCCAGCGTGGCCATGGCTTTAGGTTTGGTGCCCCCATACCCCGCGCTACCCATTCACCTTATCCGCGAAGCACGTTGTTAAAAAACCATGATTGAAGTGCATTCCTTATGCAAAAAATACGGCGCCTTCACGGCGGTCGATTCCCTTAGTTTTACGGTAGAACAGGGCGAGGTGTTAGGGTTTTTGGGGCCCAACGGTGCGGGCAAGTCAACCACCATGAAGATGCTAACCTGCTTTTTGCCCCCCACCAGCGGCCATGCCCACATTGGTGGCAAAAGCATTTTAAGCGACTCCTTGGCCGTGCGCACCCAAATGGGCTACCTGCCCGAAAGTGCTCCCAGTTATGCCGAGATGCGTGTCGAGGAATTTTTGCGGTTTATTGGTGCGGTGCGTGGTTTAAGTGCTGCCCAGCGCGACAAGCACGTGGATCTGGTGGTTGAACGCACGGGCTTGGAAGACGTGCGCTCCCAGGTGATTGATACCTTGTCTAAGGGTTATCGCCAGCGGACCTGCTTTGCCCAAGCCTTGCTACACGACCCGCCCGTACTTATTTTGGATGAGCCCACCGACGGCCTTGACCCCAACCAAAAGCACGAGGTACGCCTGCTAATTCGCCGCATGGGTGCTGAGAAAAAAACCATCATTCTCTCGACCCACATTTTAGAAGAAATGGAATCGGTGTGTACGCGTGCGCTGATTATTGCCAATGGGCGCCTTGTTGCCAACGGATCCCCCGACCAATTGGTGGCCCAGTCGCCATGGCACAACGCGGTTAGCCTTACTTTGGCTAAGGCCAGTGCCGCTGTGCTAAAAAAGTTTGAAAAAATTGACGGGGTCGCAAGCGTTGAAAGTAACCCGAAAAAGCCCAATAGCCCCGTACAGTTGCGCCTCATGGCCAAAAACCAGCAAAACATCGCCCCTGAGGTGAGCCGCTTTTTGCAAGAAAACAAATTGGTTGCCTTAGAAATGTACGTCGAGCGTGGGCGGATGGATGAGGTATTTCGCAAGGTGACGCTGCCCGCATCTTAACAAAAACCACCCTTGCCCCCTTTTTGGTTACGGTTTAAAGGCGGTGCAGCACAAAGTGCAAGGGGCGTTGCATTGGGTTTTAAAAACCCTTGGCTTTATTTTGTAAAAACCCACTTACTTCTCGATTAACCACCATGACTGCTTTGTTGAACAAACCCACGTTAACACAACACCTTGCCATTTGTTGGCAAACGCTTAAGCCCATTTTTTGTCGCGAGATTATGGCCTATTTTCGCTCGCCAGTGGCTTATGTGTTTATGGTTATTTTTTTGGTAGCCTCGGTGGGCTGTACGTGGTATTTGGGCAATTTTTATGAAACAGGCCAAGCCACCTTGCAGAATTTTTTGTTTTTTCATCCATGGCTCTACCTTATTTTTATTCCTTCGGTGGGCATGCGTTTATGGTCCGAAGAGCTCCGCTCAGGGGCAGTGGAACTCCTGCTGACCTTGCCTACACCCCTAGGGGTGGCCGTGTTGGCTAAATTTTTGGCGGCATGGGTGTTTATAGGGCTTACCCTCCTTTGCACCTTTCCCATGGTGATTACGGTGTTTATTTTAGGCAACCCTGATGGCGGTGCTATTATTACAGGCTACTTGGGCAGTTTTTTGATGGCGGGGGCATACTTAGCAGTTTCATGCTTTACCTCTGCATTCACCAACAACCAAGTGGTAAGTTTTATTACCAGTTTTATGGCCAATTTGTTGCTTGTAATATTGGGCTGGGGGGTGCTTACCCGCACCTTGGTCGAGGTTTTTCCTGCGAGGATTGCCACCTTGATCAGTGCCTTTAGCTACACCACGCATTTTAACGCACTGCGCAATGGCGTGGTTGATGTGCGTGATGTGTTTTATTTTTTATCGATCATTGCCGTGATGCTGCTGGCCAACATTGTTGTGATTGAGCGCAGCAAAACGGCCTGATTGCCAAAGGTTGTTAGCCTTAGCCACTGGCTAAAAACGGGACCTGCAAAGCCCTTTATCCGTGGTTTCCATTTTTTATTTCGTTTTCATCAAGAATTTTTAGCCAAAAACCAAAAAGCGATGCCTAAAAAACCTGTAACCGTATCCGAAAATCTGCAAAAACCCAAAAGCGTTGCCACGAAAAAACGTGCTGCTGTGCTAGGCGTATGGGGGAGAGGCCTAACGCCTTTGGCTTTGATAGGCTTGCTGCTGGCCTGTTTGGTGGCTTTTAACGTGCTTCTCTCTTTTGTAACATGGCGCATCGACCTAACCGAGGGTGGTTTATACACCCTATCGAAGGGTTCCGCTCAAATTGCCTCTTCAATGCGTGATATTACCACCTTGAAGTTTTTTTATTCGAGCAGCGCAAAAAACCCCCCCACCCAGGTGGAAACCCACGCAAGGCGGGTACGCGAACTACTGCAAGAGTTTGTGACTGCCTCGAAAGGTAACGTGAAATTGGAGGTTTACGACCCCAAACCAGATACCGAAGACGAACAATGGGCAAACCGATACGGCCTTACGGGTGCGCGCTTGCCCAGTGGCGACAGCCTTTACATGGGCGTGGTGGCCTTGGCCATTGACCGCGAAAGCCAAATTCCTTTTTTTGACCCGCGCCGCGAGCAGTTTTTGGAGTATGACATTAGCCAAATGCTAAGCCGCGTTAACCGTGAAAAGCGTCCTTCGGTGGGCATTGTCAGCAGCCTGCCCGTTTCGGGTACACCCCGTCCTGCCCCCGGTTCGCCCCCCCCAGAGTGGACGTTTATTCGTGAAATGCGCAAAACCCACGATGTACGCATGTTAACGCAACAGCAAATGTACGATGTACCTGATGGGCTGGATTTGCTCATTGTGATGCACCCCAAAGAAAAAACCCAGCAGCGCATGGCTTATGCCATTGATCAATACGTGGTGCGTGGGGGGAGGGTGGTGTTGATGCTCGACCCCCATTCTCGCACGGAGCCTGCGTTTCGCTATGGCTTTAACATTCCTACTGCGAGCGATCTAAAACCCTTACTGAGTGCGTGGGGTATTGCCTACTCCAGCAGTTCGGTGGCGGCCGACCTGCTCCAAGCCACCACAGTCAATACCCAGCAAGGGCCTGCGAGCTACCCTATTTGGATTACTATCGGCCCTGACGGGCGCAATATCAAGCACCCCATCACCAGCCAGTTAGAAGAAATCACCCTCATTGATTCAGGGGTTTTTAGCAGCAACAAAGAGAGCAACTATCGTTTTACGCCTTTGCTTACCACCAGCAAGCATTCCACAGAGGTCGAATTTAGCACAGCGCGGTTGGTGCGCCCTGTTGAATTGGCCAAGTCGCTCAGACCTGATGGCAAGCGGCGTACCCTGGCAGGGCTCCTTAGCGGGCGTTTTAGCACAGCATTTCCTTCTGGACGCCCAAAGGAGGGTGTCCCTGAAAAAGGGTCTAAAAACCCGCCACCACCGCCTAAAAACCTCAAGCCGCATCTCAACAAAGGGCAGCAAGACGGCTTGGTATTGCTGATGGGGGATGTGGATTTTATCAGCGATGGATACTCCGTTCGTCAGGGGAGTTTTCTGGGTGCGGGAAGCACGCAACTTATTAACGACAATCAAATTTTTATACAAAATGCCATTGAATACATGACGGGCGACTCCGCATTGATCAGTATTCGTTCACGAGGGCGTATTTCACGCCCCTTTACCTTGGTCCAAAATTTACAAGCCACCGCAGCGTTACGCTTTCAAAAGCAAGAGGCTTTGTTGTCCCAAAAATTGCAACGCGTACAAGAACGTCTGGCACAGGCTGAAAAAAGTTCTAAAGACGGCAGGACTTTGGTGTTAGGGGAAGAGCAAATTGAAGAAATTGAACGTTTTCGCGCAGAAGAACTTCGCACCCGCGGTGCACTGCGTGAAGTGCGCAAGTTGTTGCGCGAAGATATTGAAACTTTGGGCAATCGTTTGTTGATTTTTAACGCCTTGCTCATCCCATTCATTGTAGCAGGCATTGGCTTTTGGGTGGTGCGCACTCGGTCACGCAGGCGTAATGTGAAGGCTTAACCCAAGCCCCAGAGTTTATGCTTCCCGACAATAAAAACGCTGCAACAGATTTAAAAACAACACGCCAAGGATTGCTGAAATCACCGAGACAAAAAGAAGTGCTTGTTGAAATTTCCTGTTTTTTGCTGAAACTTGATGGGTAGGTTATAGAACACCTCGTGGGAGGGAGGCTTTTTTGTGTGTCTATTTAAAACAATAACAGCAAGCCCCTTTTTAGGCGAAAGGTGCCGTTGGGCTCATGGGCGCACCCACCCCATTTTATTACGAAAAAAGGACGATGAAACTCAAAACTTTAGCATCAATTAGTGCCATCTTTGTGATCTCTGCCGTGGTTGCCCTTGGTTTTTCATGGTGGGGCGCTACCAGTACACAAGGGCGCCTTAAACAGCCCATTTTACGCGATTTAGACTTTGGCACGCTGCAAGAAATCCGCATTATCTCTGCAAAAGATACGGTGCATTTGTTTAACCACGAGGGATCTTGGCAAGTGCGCGAACAAAGCGATTTTAATGCAGATACCCATAAAATCAACCAACTGCTTGTGGGTTTCACGCGCGAAAAAATCGTACACTTGGTTACGGAGCGCCTAGAAAAATTGGCCGACTTAAACTTGCTTACCAAGCAAGAAGCCCAAGCTGCACAAAAGGCTGCCACAGGCAAGCCGGCCATGCAAGGGGTAGGCACAGAGGTGGTATTGCTGGGTCAAAATCAAAATATCTTGTTTCACCTGGTTGTGGGGGGGGATCGCGTGGCCAAGATTCGTGGTAGACCTGCATTTGGTGGGCAGTATATTCGCTTACAAAAAGAAAATGCGGCGTTTTTAATTGGCAAAAACCTTAGCCCGGATACCGCCCCCACGGCATGGTTGGCCAACAGCGTACACAGCACGGTGTACACCGAGGAAGGGGAGGATTTGCGCAAGGTGAGTGCCTCCATTCACATTACTTTGCCGCAAAAGGGTAGGCTCCGCCTTTACCGCAAAAGCACCAGCAGTCCATGGCAGGTGGAAGGCCTTGGGTTAGCCGAACTTGATCACACCGAGGTAAACGATTTGCTCAACCAAGTGTTTGGCCTAGAGATTGAGTCGGTCTTAAGAAAGGGGACCCCTCAAATTTCCCCTGCCAATCGCATTGCATTGCGCATTGAAACCTTCGATGGTCAGCGCTATCTCTACGACATAGAGAACAAGCCCAGTAAAGGAGAATTATACGCCATCGGTTTTAGTGCTGATTATGATGAGAGTCTCATTGATACCCAAGCCTTGGGCAAACACAAAGGCGATGCCGACCAGCCTAGCCCTCAGGAAAAAGTGGCGCGCTTTAAGCAAAAATGGGAGGGGCGGGTGTTCTCGTTGGTTAAATGGAATCTCGAGCGTCTCACCAAAACCCAGATCGACTTAAAAAAACAAAAGCCCTAGACACAAAGATGATGATTTCTTGAGTTGTGGTGCAACTGGGCTTTAAGCATGCCTGTGCAACGGTCCATTGTTTTAGTTACGACAATTGGGGTGATGGGTATTGTTGCGTGCTCTCCATTCACACCCCTTTCCAAATGAATCCCAAACCGTTCCACCGCTAAATTTGCACATGTGACCCTTGTCACAGGCAATAATCTCTTGGCCATACGCTAAAAAAGAAAAATGCAGCGGCTTTGCGGTTTACACGCACACACTGGCGGTACTCCTTGCCGTCAAGCCTCAAACAAACCGTTTGTTTACACACAGGCATGACGAAATTTTTCGCATATGGACCGTGTAACGCCTTTTTGAGTTATCTGGGTTCGTCCCTTCGTGTTTATTGCTAAGTAAACAAGCACTGGCTGTACGGTGATGTACGCACAAATTCAGCAATCAAGCACATTTAACGGGTGAATTTCACATTTCCTTCACGGTTGAGTCATATTTTTTTGACACAAAGGGTACATACTACAAACACCTTGTAGACTTATTGGGTCGTGAATGTGTTCCATTTTTTTTACGGGATCGGTCGATTCACAAAATATCAAGTGGCTTCTTTAAGTTTGTTGAATATGATGCTTCAAGCCGAGGGTTGCATTTTATTTATATTTATCATAGTATATTTCTTTATTTAAGTTTAATCTTGCGCTTTGCTTAATTTTCCAAATCCGCAAAGAAGCGCTATTTTTGACGAAAGAATTAGGCTATGGACGGGCGTGTACGGTTGTGAAAAATCCTGTTTACTTCATTTTTTAGGGAGAATGCGATGATGATTACCACCCAGATCCCGTCCACACACTCTGGGCAATGGGTACCAGGGAAATCCTTAAATGCTACTTGTGCTGCCAAAATTTCTGATATCAACTTAATTAAATTGTGTCAACAAGGTGATTCGAGTGCTTTTGAGGTGTTAAGTACACGCTATAGCACGAGGCTGCATGCCTATTGCTATCGGATGAGTGGTGATCATGAAACGGCCGAAGATTTGGTGCAAGAGGTTTTTTTGAAGGCCTATCGTGCTTTTCCTAAATATCACCCCGATTATGCTTTTTATACGTGGCTGCACCGCATTGCAGCCAATTGCTGTATTGACCATGCCAGAAAACAAAAATACAGCAAACTTAATCTCTCCTTAACCTCCACTTTTTTTGAAAACCAAGGCGAAGAATGGGACATCCCAGACACTAACCCAAACCCAGAACAGCGTTTGTTTCATTTACAAGTACGAGAGGCGATGCAGCACCTGCCCCATAATTTGGGAAAAACACTGGCACTCAAAGAACTTGAAGGGTATTCTTACGACGAAATCTCTCGTGCTATGGAGTGCTCACGTGGCACAGTAAAATCGCGTTTGTTTCGCGCTCGTGAGGCTTTGCGCAAAATTTTAGAAAATGCCCCACTGCACTAAATCAATGCCCTTGACGGGGGGTAAAAATGCTTTTGAACAACAATACCCCCTTCTAAAACCGCTGTTTTAGACCGTTTTGCGTGGCACACGTGCGGAAACCAATGCAAATCACTGCCTGCAACCCTAGCGTTATACATGGCGACCCATAGGCTGTTTTGTCTACAACATGCAGCCCGCTTTACCCATGTCTACGTTAGTAACGTGAGACATGTTGCTTTATGCGCATTGTTTTACAGAAAACCAAGGCGTTTAAAACGCTTGGCATCATCCCTTCTTTTTTTAGAGACGGCCCCTCAAAGGACTCGATGGCATTTTCACATAATCGGATTAAATCAAATTAAGAATTAAAGATTGATGACACATAGAATGCTGATACCTAGTTGCGAGGCAGATGCCTTTGCTAGAACGGGTTCTTCGAACTGCTAGCGGTTCATCTTTGTGAAAGTGGTCGCTCGTCACCAAAAATTAGTCTTGACCCATGTTGCTCTTTGTGCGTTGTATTAAATCAACGAAGGCTTTCGTGCCACCCTAGCAGAAAGAGATCAACCTACATGACACATACCTGCCAAAAACTTGCAGTCCATCTTTCTGCTTATTATGACAAAGAACTCGAAGGGCTCCGCTTAGCCGAAGTTGAGGCGCATTTGCACGGCTGCCCTACCTGCCAAAAAAAAATGAATGCATACCGTGCTTTGAGTCAGTCTGTTAAAAGTGCCCACTCCCTTGATTGTGTACGCCTGTCCGCCCAGCAGCCCGAGTGTTCTAAATCGGTCCAAAAATCCCCGTTGCCTTAGTTTAAGGCGGGATACTGCCCGTTATGGGGCTCTCCGCACCCCCTTTATTCTTAAAAAAGGGCTTGTACGGAATCTTTTTGAGGAAACTACCCCATTCCGTGTTCCATTGGCATTCCCTTTTTTTTGTGCTTTTATGTACAAAACCTCGGTGTTATAGCCTGCAGGATATCGATTTAACCATGACAAACTTGGCTTTTGGGGTGCACCACCGGTAAGCATGTGGGCTGTGCATTCATCATGAATGCCGTTATGCGCACAAATGGGGTGCGGATTGGCATGAATGACCATCCCCTGTGATGTTGTTACAACAACAAAGAAGGAATTTTTATGCCAGCACACCGTAATGTAATCTATGCTCAGTCTGGCGGCGTGACCCCAGTGATTAACGCCAGTGCCTTTGGTTTAATTGATTCTGTGCGCCAAAGCAGCCAATTTGGCTGTTTTTATGCGGGCCTCAACGGTATCAATGGGGTGCTCGAGGAGGTGCTGTTGGATGTGGATGCGCAAGCATATGACACCTTGCAAACTCTGCCGCAATGCCCCGCAGGCATTTTTGGCTCGTGCCGCCGCAAGTTGGTAAGCATTGAAAAAGATCGTGACGCCTTTGAACGCATCTTAACCGTATGCGATGCCCATGATGTAGGCTATTTTTTTTATAACGGGGGGAACGACTCCATGGATACTGTGGCCAAGCTCAGCCAATTTGCTCAAGCCCAAAGTGCCCCGTTGCAAGTCATTGGCATTCCTAAAACCATTGATAATGACCTTGCGATTACCGACAATTGTCCTGGGTTTGGTTCGGCTGGAAAATACAATGCCATTTCTATGCTGGAAGCCAGTCGAGATGCCGAGTCGATGCACCGCGATTCGACCAAGGTTTTTATTTTAGAAACCATGGGGCGCAATGCAGGCTGGTTGGCCGCTGCTACGGGATTAGCCCAACAGTGTGAGCAAGACGGACCCCATCTGATTTTGCTCCCTGAACGTTCATTCCACGAGTTTCGTTTTTTGACTGCGGTTGAGCAAGTGGTAGCACGGGTGGGTTATTGCACCATTACCGTCTCCGAAGGGGCACGCAACCAAAGTGGCCAACTGCTTAGCGAAGGGAGCAGTCATGACTCTTTTGGGCATGTGCAAATGGGAGGATCGGGTAAGTACATAGCCACCTTGATTAAAAACCAGCTGCACTTAAAGGTACACACTGCCCAGCTCGACTACTGCCAGCGCTCTGCGCGACACATAGCAGCCGCGGTCGATGTTGAACAAGCCATTGCTTGCGGGCAGGCAGCCGCCCAATATGCCCTTGCAGGGGCAAACGGTGCAATGGTCACCATTGAGCGCCTTCAACAAAGCCCCTATCGATGGGCCACTTCAACAGTGGCTGCGAGCGAAGTGGCCAATTCTGAAAAATCGCTGCCCGATGCCTACATTCGCCCCGATGGCATGCACATTACCCCAGCCTTTCGTGCGTATTGCACGCCTTTGATCGAAGGCGAGCATCCCCCGCGCTATCAAAACGGTCTCCCCGTTTACCCACGCTTAAAGCAGGTGCGCCTTAAGTCCAAACTGGCCCCTTACGCAAGTTAACTAAAAAGAGCGGTGATGCCGCGCATGCCCAACGCACCGTACGCGAAACCCAGATGCAGTTTACAGACAGCCTTTTCTGGCTACGGGTGTTTTGGCCGTGGGTCATCATTGAACGTCAAAAAGCGAGGCAACCTGGCAACGCCAAGAAAGATGGGGGAAAATAGACGCAGCAAGGCGTTAAGATAACCCATAAGGATGAGTAGCAAAGAACGAAGAGAAAAACATCAAACCAGGATACCACCGACAGAGCCTTGTGGACGATTCCTTGGTTGCAAAGCACAAAGAGAAAACGCCCGTCCAAAACCAAAATTGCAAGAGATGGGCAAAGCATGTTAGTACCTTGAGTGTGGCTCTTGTGCCAAGAGCAACCTTTTGCACCCTCCACCAGCCTGTACACCCATGCCACCTGATATTCAGCGATTTTGCGTACTTGCGGCAGGCACTTGGGGGGTTGGCCTGGCACATTTACTGGCCAGCAACGGTCTGCAAGGACGCCTGTGGGACCCCGCCCCAAAGTTAGCCGAGCACATTGAGAATAGCCGCCAACACCCCAAATTTCCAAAAATCATCCTACCTCCCAGTCTGCATTTTGGTCACCACCTCCCATGGGCATTAAAAGGGGCAGATTTGGTGGTGTGCGTAACGCCAGCCATCTACTTTCGGAGCGCCTGCGAGGCTGTCCTAAAAGCAGGTTACCACAACCAACCCTTTGTTATTTGTACCAAGGGCATTGAAGCGGAGAGCCTCCTTTTGATGCACGAGATTGCCCGCCAAGTATTGGGAAACGAGGCCGCTTTGGCTGTACTGAGTGGGCCAAGTCATGCAGAAGAGGTCATTTGCAACATGCCCACCGCCGTTTCAATCGCTGCCAATTGCCAAACTTTTGCCGAAAAAATGCAAGCGTGTTTTATCAACCCCAATTTTAGGGTTTACACCCAAACCGATGTCCTGGGTGTGGAACTAGGGGCCGCTTTGAAAAATATCGTTGCCATTGCCTGTGGTATGTCAGACGGTCTAGGCTTTGGCGACAATGCCAAGGCTGGTCTAATGACACGAGGGCTGGGAGAGATTGTACGCCTAGGTGTGCAAATGGGTGCCAAAGCCAGCACCCTGTACGGCCTTTCTGGGATGGGTGATTTGGTGGTAACCTGCATGAGCAGCCACAGTCGCAACAATCGCTTTGGCTATTTGATGGGGCAAGGGCTAAACATTCAAGAAGCACAGCAAAAAATTGGCATGGTGGTCGAGGGTTTTTACACCGTGGAGGCGGCTGTAACCCTGGCCAAAAAGCATCACGTTGACATGCCCATTGCCCATTTTATACACGCCATTAAACACGGCATGGCCGTGCAAGATGCCTTTCAAGCACTGATGCAACGCCAGGCAACAAGCGAGGGCTAAAAAATGGCTGGGAGGAGTTGCGAGATGGCGCACAGTTGCACTCCACAAACTATGAGGGATTTGTCAAACCAAAACCACAACAAAATCCTTGCATGATGGTCACATAGAGGCACCAAAAAATAGCGCATGAAACATAGCGAAGTAGCCATTGGCAGAAACGATCCTTGCTGGTGCAATAGCGGGAAAAAATACAAAAAATGTCACTTACTTATGGCGAAAACCACTGGCCTAAAGCCCCGTGCGAGACCGCCGCTTATTAAATCGGCCCAGCAGATTGAAGGCATTCGCAATGCAGGACACCTTGCTTACAACACCCTTGAGATGCTCGAAGGTCGCATTGTGGCGGGCATCACTACCGAGGACATTAACACATGGGTACATGAATTTACCCTCGAGCACGGAGCCATCCCTGCGCCCTTGGGCTATCGTGGTTTTCCTAAATCGGTGTGTACCTCACCAAACCATGTGGTTTGCCATGGCATCCCAGGAACCTATCGACTAAGCGAGGGTGACATTATTAATGTTGATGTAACCCCCATTTTAAACGGTTACTATGGCGATAGCAGCCGCATGTACACCGTGGGCCATGTGAAAAAATCTGCGGCGCAATTGTGCCAAGTGGCTAAAGAATGCCTTGATTTGGGTATTGCCGAGGTACACCCTAAAAACACATTGGGCGATATAGGCTATGCCATTCAAACCCACGCCGAGGGCCTGGGTTATTCGGTGGTGCGTGACTTTGTGGGGCATGGCACGGGGGTGGATTTTCATGAAGACCCTCATGTGCCCCACGTAGGCAAAAAAGGGCAGGGGCAGCCTATGTTGCCTGGTATGGTGTTTACCATTGAACCCATGATTAACCTAGGCGGCTGGGGGGTCCGTATGCTGGACGATGGTTGGACAGCTGTTACTCAAGATGGCTCCCTATCTGCTCAGTGGGAGCACACGCTGCTGGTCACGAAAGATGGCGTCGAAATCCTAACCCTACCTTAAGTTTTTTGATCCCCGCACCACCACCTTTGGGTTTCTTTTGCTGCCTCTCCCATCGCTTCCTCCTTTTGCATCTCGCCTAAGAGCCCCCATGCTTAAATTAGGGGCGTTGGTGAGGGAGGTCGACGTAATCCGCGCGATGATTTTCCCCCCTTTTAAATATTCAAAGGCGGGGGATATGAAACCGGATTCCTTTTGGCAGACACTGTTCGCCCCTGCCTCATTCCAGGCGACGCGTCCCCAAAGGCCGTCCTCGCGGATTTCCATTGCCATAATCCTCCCCCGCAGCAACCCGATCTTGGCGTAAGCGTCCCCCGGCTTCGACGCCGTGGTTCCCCTCAAGAGGAAGTTTGGAGATGCGCAACAACAGCCCAAAGCATGGTGGCTGTGCATTACGCCAACCACCTTAAGCTTGAAACTGGGTGCACTGGGCAAGCCAATTCGCCTGTTGTTTTGGTTGCCAAGGCAAAATCCTCTTGCAATAAGATTTTTTTAAGATTTCACACACTCAAAACGGTCCACTTGCCCTGTTCTTACTCTACCCAAAGCCTGAAGGTCAGACACTAAAAATGGCATGCTGTGCCGCCTTTAGCCACGGGTGGGGGATGTGGCGTACGTGTTAAACTAAACAACGCTGCCAGTTTGGGTTGGTGAAAGCGTTAAGGCAGCAAGAAGGGAAAAAAAGGCCTGCCCAAACACACCTACCACTTACACCTCAAAAAACAGCAATGAAGATTCAACAATCGCAATTCCAATAAGGGTAAAATCCTGCTACGCTGCCTAGCATGAAAACTACACGAAAACCCCTTTTTGCTGGGCAAAATTCTCCGCCTTTATGGCCTCAAAAACGAAACCATCACCACTCCCTCTAGTTTATCCACCCTTTTCACCTTGCCCTGGATGTTACTTTACAGCTTAGGAACTGTGTAATGCTCTCATCGTTTACCGAAAAAATTGTGAAGTTGGTAACCCAAAATCGGGTTGTGTCTAGGAAGCGCCTGCCTTTTGTACGCCCCGCTTTTGCCGATACCCTTGCAGTCACCTACGCAGGCTGGGCTGAACCCGTGGTCGGTGCCTTGCTTGAAGAATACAATACGGCATCCGCTGCGGGGCCGCATAGCAACCTCGCTGTTTCAGCAGAGGAGCTTGCTCTTATTTTGGGCAGTGCTGGTCATGCGTTGGACTACGACGATGTACACGCAGCCAGTATTACGCATCCCAGCATTCCCATTGTGGCGGCACTGACCGCAGCAAGCCTCAAAGAGCCCACGCGTCAAGCGCGGACCACAGCCAGTTTTGCCGTTGGTTTAGCCGTCAATGTCGGTTTGGGCAAGGTATTGGGTTATAGCCACTACGCCAAAGGTTGGCATGCAACCAGTACTTTGGGTCCCATTGCAGCCAGCGCAGCCTTGGCCTATTTTTATGAACTAAACGCTGAACAAACTACCTGGGCTTTGGCCATTGCAGCCTCACAATGCGGGGGGTTGCAGCGTAATTTTGGTAGCATGGCCAAACCACTGCAAGCAGGCCAAGCCGCCGCCGCCGCCGTGCGTGCTACCCGCTTGGCGCGTCGCGGTTTAACCGCCGACAACGACGTATTTGCGGAAAAAGGCTATTTTGACCTGTACGGGGGCGAGGCATTGGAGATGGACCCTGAAAGCGTGACACTGGATCTGTTTGGCGGTGGCATCAGTGTCAAACTTCACCCCTGCTGCTACAATCAACACCGCCCCATTGCAGCAGCCCTTGAGGCACGCAGCCAGCTGCAAGAGTTGGGCGTAGGTTTGGAGGATTTAAAGTTGCTCGAAGTAGCAGGACCACAAGGTGCCTTTACAGCCCTAAGGGTTAAAGACCCCAGCACAGGCCTGCAGGGTAAATTCTGTGGCGAATACGGGGTGAGCTGTGCCTTGGTCGACGGTAAGGTTACCTTGCAAAGCTTCTCTGAGGAGGCCGTGAAAAGGGAAGATCTGCGCCGCGTGTTCAGCAAGGTAAGGGTATTTGAAGACGCCGCCAATAATCCTCCAGAAGGCATTGGCGAACGCACTCGAAATGGCGTTGTACGTCTGCGTGCTTTGGATAAAACGGGCAAGGAGGTCTTGCGTGTGGAGCGGGTACACCACCCGGGCTCCCCCCAAGACCCACCCAGCGCAAAGCAGCTACAATCCAAAAACGAGGATTGCCTTGCATTTTATGCCTGCAACAGCAACGCACAAAATTTTGACTACCCCGCCTTTGAGCGATTTGTTGACCGCATTTTGGGCAGTGCTGCCTAAAGCGTGCCAGGCGATGGTCCTTTTTACCCCCTCCTTAAAACCCAATCCCTTGGGTTTATGCGCGGACAAAGGCGGTGAAAGGTCCCTTGGTTAAGGCAAGTTGTAGCACCTCCCCCAAATCGAGCAATTGTGAGGTTAAGGCCGTGGTTTGGACCACCAAGCCGTTTTCTAAACGCATCACATAGCGTGGCGCACCATTGAGCCAGAGCACCTTTTCGACCACAGCGCGAATGCCTTTGCCTTCCCTAACCATGCAAAAGCGATGGGGCGGTACGATAATCCGCAAAACCTCACCCTCTTGCCAGGCAGGAGAGGTGGAGGTGGCGCACAAAGGACCAAAGGCGGTTTGCAAAAAACCCTGATGCCAGGTGGCGGGTAAAAATTGATTCAAACCAAAAAAACCCGCCACAAAAGGGGTGTTTGGTGCATTGAGTATCTGGGATGGTGAGGCTTGCTGCTCAATCTCTCCTGCATGCATCACGGCCATTTCGTCTCCAAATTCCAAAGCCTCTGCTTGGTCGTGGGTGACCAAAATGGCGCTCACGCCTTCTTGGCGCAACAAATTTTGCACTTCTTGGCGCAAATTGCTGCGCAAGTTGGGATCCAAACTGGCAAAGGGCTCGTCAAGCAACAACAGATGTGGCCTAGGTGCCAAAGCACGTGCCAAAGCAGCGCGTTGCTGTTGCCCTCCTGACAAAGAATGGGGAAGGCGCTCACTCTCTTGCTGTAAGCCCACCAGCCGCAAAAGTTGCTCCACACGCTGGTGTTGCGCTGTTTTTTGCCCATGCCTTTTGCGCCAGTTCCAAACGGGTGCAAGGGGATGGCGCAGACCAAAGCCAATGTTTTCACGCACCGACAAATGGGGAAACAGGGCACCTTCTTGAAACACAAGGCCAATATTTCTTTGCTCCGGAGGGGTGCTTTTGATACCGCGGGCAATGCACTGTCCTCGCAGAAAGATATCCCCGCTTTGAGGAGATTCAAATCCTGCAATCAGGCGCAACAAGGTGGTTTTTCCGCAGCCCGAAGGGCCGACAATGCTCAACAACTGGCCTTTTTGCAACTGTAGCGAGAGCTTGTGCACGCCCCACACACCACTGTGATAGCGTTTGCTTAAAGCGTGCAGGCGCAAATGGGCAGTGTTTGATTCAAACATGGTCTTAGGGGGTAAGCGTTTATTTTGCAAAAGGTAAGGGTGGCTAATCGCGCCACAGGATAAAAATTGAAGGGGATTTGGTTGGGAGGCGACAAAAGGGTTTGAGTTTCTTTTTTATTAGGGTGGAAGGCAAGCCAAGCAGCGACTCGACAGCGTTTTTAGGCAGCACTGATAGACCATGCGCGTTGGTGTGGTGCGAAAAAAAAAGGACTGAGGGTTGGTTTATGGGTGACGTTTTGCTTCCCCCTGCATTAGCATATAGTGACTGAGTACCAATACGGGACCTAAACCTACCAGTATCACCAGCAAAGCAGGCCATGCAGCCTCACGATACGATTCGTAAGAGGCATATTCATAGGCTTTTACGGCCAAGGTTTCAAAGCCAAAAGGGCGCAAAAGCAAGGTAATCGGCAGTTCTTTCATGGTTTCCACAAAAACCAGCAACCAGCCCGCAAACAACGCGCCCTTGGTGGCGGGTATATGCACCCGCCAGAGGACCGCACCCAGCTTGGCACCCAGGGAGCGTGCGGCATCATCCATAAGGTGGGTTATGTTTTGCAGGGCACTTTGGGTGGCATTGCATGGAACTGCCAAAAAGCGTAGAATCAGTGCCATGAACAACGCAGCATAAGGAGCACCATAGGCAAACAAAGGGCTGTTTTGGCCTATAACCAGCCACAAGGGCTGTAAATTGCGCTCTAACACACCAAACACCACCAACACTCCCACGGCCAAAGCCACGCTAGGGGTGGCATACCCCATACTGGTGGAGGTAAGTGCCCAGCGGATAAGTGCCCGAGGTTGTACACGCAAAGCGTAGGCCAAGGCTGCTCCCAGCACCAAGCAAAGGCTGGCCACCATGGCTGCGAGGACAATGCTATTTAGGGCCAAGTGCCAGTGTGCCTCAGGTAGGCTTGGGTTGAGGGTGTAGGTGGTGCTTACATGGGATACCATTACCGCGAGCGGAACGATAAAGCCGATTACGCATGGCGCAGCGCAGACGCACCAGGCCAAACCTGCACGCCAACCCCGTAACACAAAAGGCTGTAACGGTCCCCCCACAATGCACCCCATCATCGTGCTACTCCGCTTTTGTACCAAAAAACGTTCCGCAGAAAACAAAACCCATGCTAACAGCAAAGCTAACAAAGCCAGGCGCCCCCCCGCTGCTTGTGCCCCCAAATTAAACCATAGACGGTGTAAGCCCACACTTAGGGTGGGGGTCGCAAAAAAATCGGCCACCCCAAAATCGGCCAGTACTTCCATCATCACGAGCAGCATGCCAATGGCCATGGCAGGCTTGGCCAAAGGGAAAGCCACCCTAAAAAAGCAGCCCCATGGGCTTGCCCCCAAGCTGCGTCCCACTTCAAGATAACGCTGCCCTTGGCTTAAAAAAGCGTGGCGCACCAGCAACAACACATAAGGATATAGGGTAGCTGTAAAAAACAAGGCCGCCCCGCCTAAGCTTCGTACCTCTGGAAACCAATAATCGTGGATCCCTTGCCAGCCAAACAGTCCACGCAAACCCTTTTGTACCGGGCCTGCATAGTCTAAAAACTCTGTGTAAAACAGTGCTGCCAAATATGGAGGCATGCCCAAGGGAAGTAGCAAGCCAACGCGTAATAAAGCTTGCCCTTTAAAACTGCATGCAACCGTAAGCCAGGCGCATACGACCCCAACCAACAGAGCCCCAAAGGCAGAGCACAACAAAAGCACCACCGTATTTAGCACATATCGCCCTAGGACCACCGTTTGCACATGTTGCCAAAGTTGGTCAACATCCTCACCAAGGGCCTGGTGCCACAGTGCCAATGCAGGCGTAAGTGCCAACCCCGCGCACAGCAGGGCAAAAACGCCCCAACCCCAACCCACTCCAGCCATTTGCTTGAACACAGAGTTCCATGACAAGGACCGCAGTGAGTGCCTCTTTATAGGAAACAATGTGTTCATCGGCCTTGCAATAACAAAATAGATGATATTGAGACTGGGTTTCAAGTACTGGAAACAAGAGTATAAGAGAAAAGCAACTGTCTTTCAAGGCTTACTTAAAGCAACCAGCCCTGCATTGCATCTGGGTCGGGCAGTTACGACACTGGGTTTTAGACGGGGCACATGCCACTGGGCTTTTTTGTGTCAAAAATCCCAGTAAATCCCGTTGCTTATCCGCCATTTCGATGTGGTGTAAAATCATTTGAACGGGCACATTAACCCCATCGGACTTCCATTTTTGCCCGTCGCAAAGCATGTGTCTTGTCACAACCATATAGCCATTGCTGTGAGGGTTGTGCTCCTACCGCATGGATGCTCGGAGCCACACGCTTGCGCTTTCTTCCCCGTTGCCCTTAGTGGGTTTTAAAGAGGAATTTTTGGTGGGGCTTATAGAAAAGTCCTTCTTAAAAGAAAGCCGCCCGGGGGATCATGAAGGCAAAACCTTCGATAACATGCTATATGCTATACTAGGCCGGGATGGAGATTGGTTTGAAAGGATAGAGTCCCTGTCAAAATTTCTTCATTTAAGAATGAGGCCGTTTTATGACGTAACCATGGTCACATCAATGGATGCTTGACCCCTGTGTGCTAGAAAGGGCTTGCTCAGCGGGTGGTTTACCCCATTTTCCCGCTAGATCTGCCCCCGGAAGGGGGACTCATACAGTCTCGCAAAGCGAAGAGATCCCCTGCACCAACCAGGCGGCTGCAAACAAAGGGGTAGGAGTTTGTTTTGCCTGGGTGCAAACACCACCACGTCCCTTTTGATTGAGATCAGAACCAAGTGCTCATCGCTGGTAAGGGGGTCTGGCAAACAAAAAGCCGCTTTGTGTTCGCATAAGTGCCCCTTTGGCCTATGTGTTGTCCCGTTTTTTTCATGTTTTCGGTATGCAAACCCATGGCGTTTTTAACCCAGCTCAAGCGAAAATTTCATCCACCCAGCCCGTACCTTAAATTTACCCGCAAACAATGGGCTAAATTGCGTGAGGATACGCCTTTACGCTTGACCCAGGCAGAACTCAACCCGTTGCACGGCCTTAACGAGAATATCTCCTTAACCGAGGTGGCCGAGGTGTATCTGCCTCTCGCACGCTTGCTTCACATGTACGTGCTGGCTTCAAGACGCTTGCGCAGCACGGCCAGCCTTTTTCTGCGGCACCCCGAGGAGAAAATCCCCTTTATCATTGGCATGGCGGGTAGTGTGGCTGTGGGCAAAAGCACAACTGCACGTATTTTGCAAACCTTGCTCTCACGTTGGGATGCACACCCTAAGGTGGTTTTGGTGCCTACCGATGGGTTTTTATATCCAAACCAGGTGCTGCAAGAACTTGAGGTACGCAAGGGTTTTCCACAAAGTTATGATCAAGCCGCACTCTTGCGTTTTGTGTCTGATGTCAAGGCGGGCAAGCGCCATGTACGTTCCCCTGTCTATTCTCACCAACGCTACGATATTGTGCCAAATACCTATGAGGTGATCGATGTCCCTGACATTGTAATTGTTGAAGGGCTCAATGTTTTGCAGGCCCCTGCTGAAAATGCAAGGAAAACCCCGCGGCTGCTGGTGTCCGATTTTTTTGATTTTTCGTTATATGTCGATGCCCCAGTGGACACCATTTGCGAGTGGTATATGCAGCGGTTTTTGCTACTGGGCAAAACGGCTTTTCAAAACCCCAAATCGTACTTTTACCATTATGCCCGTTTGAGCGATCTGGAAATTCGTCAACGGGCTAAAAGCATTTGGCAGGAAATTAATGCGCCCAACTTGTACGAAAATATCTTGCCTACACGCGAACGGGCTGATTTAATTTTGGTGAAGGGAGAGCAGCATAGCACCAAGCAAATTTATCTGCGTAAATTGTAATGCCCACCCCCTCATTCCTAACCCTAGGCACACACATGGTCCCTCAGCCACACATGGTCCCTTGTGTGCGGCGAACGGGCAAAAACTCTGAGCAAACGTGATGTAAACCCGTTTTTAAGACCACCCCATCCTTCGTTTTAAGATAAAGGCATCCCCCGACGCCATGGCCGATATTTTGATGTATACCACCACCTATTGTCCTTTTTGTATGCAAGCACGCCGCTTGTTTGACCAAAAGGGCATTCCCTACAAGGAAATTAACCTTGACGAACAAGCCGAGAAACGTGCAGAAATTTAGACACACATGGTCCCTTGTGTGCGGCGAACGGGCAAAAACTCTGAGCAAACGTGATGTAAACCCGTTTTTAAGACCACCCCATCCTTCGTTTTAAGATAAAGGCATCCCCCGACGCCATGGCCGATATTTTGATGTATACCACCACCTATTGTCCTTTTTGTATGCAAGCACGCCGCTTGTTTGACCAAAAGGGCATTCCCTACAAGGAAATTAACCTTGACGAACAAGCCGAGAAACGTGCAGAAATGCTGACCCAATCAGAGGGGCGCCGCACCGTGCCACAAATTTTTATTGATGGCAAATCCTATGGTGGCTTTGATGATGTTAATGCCCTTGAGAAAAAAGGTCGACTCGATACGTTGTTGGGTGTGCATGGATGAACCGTGTACTTATTTTGGGTTCAGGGCCTGCGGGTTTAACCGCCGCCATTTACGCCGCCAGGGCCAATTTGAAACCCTTGGTGTTAACGGGTAACGAGCCAGGTGGGCAACTCACCATTACCACCGATGTCGAAAACTACCCAGGTTACCCCCAAGGGGTGCAGGGGCCTCAAATGATGGAAGATTTACGCACCCAAGCCGAGCGCTTTGGAGCCGTTATTAAAACAGGATCGGTCAAGCAACTGCACTTAGGTCGGGATTTTTTTGAGGTGCAATGCGAGGATGCGAGCACCCATGCAACCGAGGCACTAATTGTGGCCAGTGGTGCTTCGGCACGTTGGCTTGGCTTGGATTCAGAAACCAAACTGCGTAATCGCGGCGTCTCGGCTTGCGCCACCTGCGATGGGTTTTTCTTCCGAGGCAAGCCCTTGGCAGTGGTGGGTGGTGGCGATACCGCAATGGAGGAGGCATTGTTTTTGGCCAATCTGGCATCGCGTGTCTATGTGGTGCATCGTCGGGACAGCTTACGTGCCAGCCAAGTTATGCAAGGGCGTGCGTTAAAACACCCTAACATTCGCTTTGTATGGAATTGTGTGGTCGACGAGGTGCTGGGCGACCCTGCAAAAAAAGGGGTTGAAGGTTTGCGCCTGCGCAATGTACAAGACAATGCCCAAAGCACCCTTGCGGTTGAAGGCTTGTTTGTGGCTATTGGGCACGTCCCCAACACCGCCGCTTTTGGTGGTGCCCTGGCGCTTGATGCTGAAGGTTATATTAAGGTCAACCCGGGTGGCACACACACTTCAATCGAAGGGGTATTTGCGTGTGGTGACGTGGTGGATAAGGTGTATCGCCAGGCCATTACCGCGGCGGGTACGGGTTGCATGGCCGCCATGGATGCTGAACGCTGGCTTTCGGGTCAAAAAACCAAACTTTAAACAGTGCCCGCATCGCTGATGCTTGTGCTCCCCATGGGTTGTCATCCTCAAAGGAGGGGGCATCATTAACCAGCATCTGACAGGCCTGCCGTGCTTCCTACCCGTTACATGCTTGGTAGTTGCCCGCAAAATGAGCGCAAGTGAGTGCTGGGATTTTGTTCTTGGTAAATTTTTCCATTACGGGTGTCAAGCGCAGTTAATAATGCCACCCCGGCAAGGTCTTTGGCGCAAATGCTCTTTTCTTGCCCCTTAAAGGCGTGCTTTAGTTTAGCAAGTCAACCATTTCCCATCGTGCCGTGTCTTGTTTTTGTCAAGTGTACCTTTTCTTCCACACAGATAATATAGGTGCTCATTCAAATGGGCTTTAAACATCTTTAAAGTCCTCCTTGTAAATCACTGTGGTGCCCCCGTGTGCGGGTGATTGCTGGCGTAGGCAATCCGTACTTTGTTTTTGTTGTGGCTTGCCCCACGCAGCCAAAATAGGCACATAAAAACCCCTTTTTTAAAGCGGTCTTTCGGGCGAATGCCCCAGCTTTTGCCGTCTGCACTGAGTGCTTGAAAGTCCATTTTCATGCCATACATTCCTCATTTAAGGTTGTAGGCTTGGCCCTGATGCACACCGACCCCAGGGTACGCAACGAAGGGCAATTTGCACTCGTTTCGGCGAGCATATGAAATGCCTTTGGCTGGGATTTAAGCCAATTTTTGATGGCAGCATCCATCCCCTCATTTACGGTTGCCAGCAAGGCAAGGGTTGCGAGCTTGGGCGTGGACTGTTTCGAAGCCAGCGAAACACACTCCCTTTAGAGTGGTTCGTTTGAAAAATGCGCCCTGCGGGAGGCTTTTGTGGGTGCTGCAATCTTGGCCTTTGTGAGCCTTGCAGATAGACTTTATGGAGCATCGCTACCCCCGAAAACCGCTATTACCCACAAAAAACCCGTTGAATTACGAGGCGCAAAGCATGTGAAGAAGGTAGATTTTTTAGATGAACCAAGGGCTTTTCGGGTGGCTTTAGGCAAGGAAGCGGTGGGTTTACTTTGTGATACCCCCTCCTTAGGGCAAAAGCATGGTTCATCGCAGTCTGCGTTAAGGAGGAGAGGACGTTTGGCCTTTACCCCTATGGCAAGGTTATGCTAAAGGGTTGGCAGTGGTATTGCATCAAGTTTGATGCAACCCAGTTGTAAAGGACGGTTTTGAGGGTGCTCTTACCGCGGGCTTTTTTTTCGCGGTTTGGCACCAAAATCCACCTTGGCGCATTTTGACTGCCATGGCAGGTGCAATGGCACACGAGCGTTGTGTCCAAAAGGGGCGGAATGCGCGGGCAATACCCATGATGGAACGCCTGGCTTGCTAACCTTACAAAAGCAATGGTCAACCCGCCCGCCCACCTAAAAACGCGGATTCATTTTGATCGGAGTGTAAAAAATAGCTGTGGCCCAAGAAACCTATGACAATCCAGATCTGCTGTGGTCAGCAGAACAATTGAAAGCGCAGCTGGACAACCCTAACTTGACTCTTTTGGATGTGCGCAGCACCCACGAGGTGATGCAAGGTATCGTGAAAGGCGCAGCCCATTTTGATGTTTACGGGGTGGGGCTCGAAAAAACCACCCAAGAGGTCTGGCCAGCGTTTATAAATATGATCCGCTCTTTGCTGGCTTTAAGAGGCTGTAGCCCCAAACGAAGCCTATGTATTTATGAGCAAAACCAGACAGGCCTTAAAGCAGCGCGGGCATTTTGGTTGCTTGAGTACATGGGCTGCGAGGATGTGCATGTGCTTGACGGTGGTATAAAAGCCTGGCAAGAGGCAGGTTACGAAACCGTACGCGACATGACACCGCCCAAGCCACAGTCTTTTGCCATGAGCTTAAAAGAGGCGGCTTTTATTGATGCCGATGCACTCAATGCAGCCCTTGCTGAAGATATTTGTGTTCTCGATACCCGCAGCGATGATGAGTACTACGGGCGTAATAAGCGCGGGGGCCCTCGTGGTGGCACCATTCCCGGTGCGGTGCATTTGGAATGGCTCCAGTATTTGGACGAAAAGGGCAAAATGAAGCCTGCTTCCGCGTTAAGTGCTTTGTTTGAAAAAAACGGCATTGTCAAAAACAAAAAAATTGTCCCTTTTTGACAAGGCGGCTACCGTTCCTCTCATGCCTATCTGGCTTTAAGGCTATTGGGCTTTCAGCACGTGGCCAATTTTATTGGCTCGTGGAAGGAATGGGCAAATCGGCTGGACTTGCCGATTGAGACCCCACAGTAATCCGGCAGTTGTTCACGCGATCTATCCCTCTTATTGCCTCGAAGGCGTGGGAAAATTGGCTGAACTTGCTGCTTAGAGACCGCGCAGCAGGTACGACAGTTATTTACATAATTCATCCCCTTTGTTGAGTAACTGCGGGTTGTTATTTTGCGTATAAAAATAGGGTGGTGACAAAAATACGTGCGCTTTGTGCGTGATTTTTTTGCGTGAGCGCTATTTTTCGACAGCCCCGTTGCGCCTCAAAGCATGAGCCCATCCATTTTTTAGGAAGAATCGAGGTCTATGGATGTAGAGTTTAAAACCCCCATCAGCCAGTTAAATGCAGAACAGCGCAAATGGTTTTCCACGACCATTGTCGCGATGATTCTGGCCGATGGCGATATTGCCACCAGCGAGGCCGATTTTTTGGTGAAGGTGATTTACCTTGTCAAAGATCCCCCGACCGTCGAGCGGTTGAAAAAATTTATCAAACACAGAACCGTACCTGAAGTTGGGATACCTAAAGGTGTCGACCGCAGAACGGGCATGCTGATGATGGTTGATTTAGCACGCATTGCGGTGGTAGATAGCGACTTTGACCCTAAGGAGCGTCAACTTCTCGAGACGGTAGGTGATCGCTTAGGGTTAAGCGATGAAGAAACTCACAAAGTAATTGCCATTGGGTTTGATATGATGAGACGCCAGAGTGCTTAAGCGGTTCGCAGAAAAACCCGTTTGCAAAAGCCCACACGAACCACTGCGCAAAGCCGCTGTTGGCTTACCAAATAATAACCCTCTGTGAGCCATTTTGCTGCGTTTGCGCAAAAATCCCACAGAGGGCTGATGTCTAGCCACAAGCTTTTTGCCTTAGTTGCTTTGCTTGCTTTCAAAAGCGACTTCAATTCGCTTGGGCTGTGCTTGTGGCAGTTTGCCTAAGCGTAGATTCAGCACGCCGTTCGCATAATTGGCCTCAATGCTCTCGGGGTCAATCATTTTACCCAAGTGAAAACTGCGCTTAAACTTGCCAAAAAAACGCTCTGAATGCGTGCTCCCTTGGGCGTTTTCGTTTTCAAGTTTCTTCTCCCCATGAATGGTAAGCACACCTTCTTTTAAGTCAATGCTTAAATCGTTTTGGCTCACTCCGGGAATTTCCGCCTGCAGTAACACAGCATCCTCTTCCTCGCGAATATCGACGCTGGGTGAAAAAAATGGTTCACGCTCTCTAGCAAGGCCCAGCCAAGAATCACCAAATACCTGATTAAAAGCTGTGCTGAGGGAAGTGGGTTGATAAATCATGTTCATAACATTCTCCTTTGTTTTGGATAGAATCGTTCGAGGAACGATATGTTGACTGAATATGCATCTGGTTGAAATGGGCTACGCGGGCAGATTCTCAAGGGTTGTGCAGGCTTGCCCATTCAACAAAGCTGCTTTTCTCACTTTCTGTTAGCAGTTTATATTTTTAAGTGCTAACGAGTCAACATATTTTTACAAGAAAATTCAAAGAATATTGAAAAGGCTCTCTAAGCAGCTTGCGCATTCAAGAAAATGCCGTATTTTCCGTTACACATGGTGTGAAGGGGAACCACCTTATTCTGCCTTGCCCCAGGGAGTGCTACGGCATGTTTTTTTGCGCTCATTTTGTACACACCCGTTTTCTGAGTTTAAAAATGATGGGACCCGAACGGAAAACGGCCGTTTTAAAGCATGTATCAGCGCTGGGGTTATTGGTATGCATTGCGCTAAGCACCCTAGGTTGCTCACAACCCAACATTGACCCTGTCACCAAACGCCATGGCCTTTCGGCAGAGCATTTACAACGCAGTGCGGCCTATTACCGAAGCTGGGAGCGCGAACGCAATGCGCGCTACCTTAAGCTAAGTCAACGTGAATTAAACATGGCAGCCCAACGCTTACAAGAAGCCAAAGAAGGGATGGGGCGTACCTCCCCTTTGTATTACCCCTTTTATCGGCAGCATGCGCGAATTTGCCGCAGACTCACCTCTTTGGAAAAGCGGGCAAAATACTACGGGAATCACTTAAACGGAGCTTCTGATAATGGTTGTCGATAGGCTGCGCTTTATGGAATGCAAAGGGTGGGGGGGGGCATGCATATCTTGCATAAAAAAAGAGCACGCTAAAAGCTATGGGGCGGCCTTTGTGAGCTTGTTGGATTACGTGCACTGGCAAAGGTAGACGTGGCTTAATAATTGCCCTCTGTGTGCCCATTCGTGATACATTGGCGTGTGCGTAGAGCTTCCATTACTTTTGTTTTACTTGCCACACTTGGGGGGTTGTTTTTAACATTCCCACCACTTTGGCTTGCCACCTTGCTGGGAATTGTTTGCGTTGTTACGCTGCAAATCTTGCTCGTACGGCGGCATTTGTATCGTCAAGTGCCCACGCGTTCCCAGCAAAAACAAATGGCTCGAGGGATGCCTTTACACGAGGTTGAGCGTCGCCTTGCCGAAATGGTCAAAAGGGCAAAAGGCACGCCCCCACCCACCCACAAGCCCACGGCCAGCGTGCTACCTCAAGCACAAGTACGCAGTGCGCAGGCAACAGGCCATCCGCCACCACCCAGCACAAGCAAAAAACCAACCCTTAAGGGCATTGACCCAGGGGTGTTTCAGCGTTTTCAACAGCATTTGCAACAGGCCAGCAAAAAATTGGATGCCCCCCCCCAGGGGGTAGAAGGGGGGGATGTGCAAGACACCGTCAAAATTTCTACCAAAGTGCCCCCCAACAAACCTGCAAAGGTTTCTGCTTTGGAGGCTGTGCATCAAACTGCCGCAACCGTCAACACCAAAAATGCTGCTGCAAAACAGGGCGCGCCCACAGAAAAGGTAGATCTGGTGCAAAGCTCACCCTTTGTTTCCAGCCCAGACATGCCAGTAGAAAATTCCAGCGCACGCACTGGTTTAACGCAGCGGCCTGCTTTAGAAGCGCAAAACCCTGCCCTGCCCTTGCGTGAACCTGTAAGTGTGGAATGGGAAGATACCCTTAGCAATATAGAAACCGACCCAACCCAGCCCGCAACCCCGCGCAATGCACCCATGCAAAGCGGCAACCCCGAAGCTACAATGGGTAGCACAACGACCGACCAAGCACAGCGTATGCTGCAACAAGCCCTTGCAGCAGAAAAAGACAATCATTGGGCTGAAGTGGAAAAACACCTCACCCAGTACGATGCCGTACTTGGCAAAAAAAACTGGAGCATTGGCGCGATCCAGCTCCATTTACGCACAGCCATTCAAGGTGGGCACCATGTTGTAGCCCTACAAGGTGCAAGGCGTTTTGCCTTACAATTGCTGCACGCGGGCAACTTCCTCGAAAAGCAAGTGGAAGCACAATTCCTAAAGCTTGCAATCCCACAACAAGTGGGTGATCAAGCCGCTATTTGGCGTTTTTCGCTGCTGCTCGCCGCCAGCCAAGCATTGCAAAGTCAGCCTAGCAAGCACACCCAAGCGTGGTCTAAACTGTTGACCCAAGCCCAAGAAGGCCTTAGCCCAACCCCCAAAACCGTTGAAGCCTTAGACACCCAGCTAAAAGCGCACCAAAAACTGCCCCAAAGCCATGCCGCACAGCATCGTTTGCTCAACATTCTGGGGAAATTTTGCTTTCACCTAAAGCGCAACCCACAAGCCCAGCAGTATTATAAAATGGAATTGGCACTCAACAATCAAGCAGCGTCTGCCAGCACCAATGAAGGTGCAACATCTCACAATCCTTAGCAAGGCAAAGTAAGGTAACCAAACACCAGACATCCCTGGGGCAAAAAAAGAACCCCTTTAGCACTGCCTTTATCCCTCCTTTTTTGTTACCATTCGCAATACATTGCGAGCCTTCCTTTTTGGTGCAACCATCAGCCGCTCGTACTTTCCAACGGCCTCAGGTTTTTTATGAAGTTCCTTATCCAATAAGCGGTGAATGGCACCGTTTAAACCTAATCTCCCGTTTTTAACCGCCCTGTTTTTTTTGCCCAAACACGCCAACCGCCTTTATTTGCACCATGCTAAAACCCTATCAAGATCCCGCCAACCCACTCTACCGCCTCCGCCATTCGATGGCTCACGTGCTGGCCCAGGCAGTGCTTGAAATACGCCCTAACGCTAAACTAGGCTACGGACCTCCCACCGAGCACGGGTTTTTTTACGACTTTGAACTCGACCTCGCCATCACACCCGATGATTTTGCCGATTTGGAAATGCGCATGCGGCGCGTTATTGCTAAAAATCAGCCCTTTGAGATGCGCGAATATGGCGCACAGGCACTGATTGCCCAACTCGAAAAAGAGGGAAAAACCTACAAAGCCGAAATGGCCAAGGGTTTCATGGAGCAAGGCGAAAAAACCCTTAGCATTTACCAAAATGGCGATTTCTCAGATATGTGCGAAGGTCCTCATGTGGAATCAACGGGGAAGCTCCCCACCGATGCCTTTAAAATTGATTCCCTCGCAGGGGCATACTGGAAAGGCGACCAATCGCGCCCCATGCTTCAGCGCATTTATGGACTGGCCTTTGAACGCAAGGCCGATTTAAAACAATTTTTGCGGCAACGCGAAATGGCCAAACAGCGCGATCATCGCAAACTGGGCAGTGAAATGGGCATTTTTACCATCAGCGATGAAGTTGGCAAAGGCTTACCGCTGTGGATGCCCAACGGCGAAGCCATCAAAGGGGAACTTGAACGCCTCGCCATGGAGATAGAACACAAAGCAGGCTATCAACGGGTGTCCACCCCCCACATTACCAAAGAGGGGTTGTACCATACATCAGGGCACTTGCCGTACTATGCCAAAGATATGTTTGCACCCATGGAAACCGAAGAAGGCAAGTTTTATCTGCGGCCGATGAACTGCCCGCACCATCACATGATTTATAAAGCCCAACCCCACAGTCACCGCGACCTACCCTTACGCTTGGCCGAATATGGCATGTGCTATCGTTACGAGCAATCCGGCGAACTGGCAGGGCTTCTCCGTGTGCGTGCGTTACAAATTAACGATGCCCATATTTACTGCACCCCCGAGCAAAGCAAAGACGAATTTATTGCCGTCATGCAACTGCACCTCGACTATTATCGGCTGTTTGGCATTGAGCGCTATTGGATGCGCCTTTCCTTGCCTGAGGAAGATTCCTCGAAGTATGTGGGTGAGCGCCCCATGTGGGAGGAAGCAGAAGAAATTGTGATAGGTGCCATGGATTCTGTGGGGATCCCCTATGAATCCGAACGTGGTGAGGCTGCTTTCTATGGACCCAAAATCGACATGCAGATCACCAATGTGATTGGTCGTGAAGAAACCGCCTCAACCAACCAACTCGATTTGGTAATGGCCAAACGCTTTAACCTTACCTACATTGGTGTGGATAACCAAGCGCACCACCCCCACATTTTGCACCGCGCCCCTTTAGGGAGCCACGAGCGCTTTATTGCCTTTTTAATTGAACATTACGGCGGCGTGTTTCCCACGTGGCTTGCCCCCTTGCAACTGCGCATTTTGCCTGTGGGCGATGCTCAAAATGAAGCGGCCTATAAGTTGGCCACCAACTTGCGCAACAAATTGCTTAGGGTGAATGTGGACGCTAACCGCGATACTTTAGGCAAAAAAATGCGCAATGCGCAGCAAAGCAAAACCCCCAATGTATGGATTATGGGCAGCCAAGAAGTAGAAAACCAAACCATTACCTGGCGGAGGCATGGCGAAAAACAGCAAAAAACCCTTAACGTACAGGCCGCCCAAACCTTGCTCCTTGAAGAGGTAAAAAAGCGCCTCGATTGGCGCGCACTCCCAGGGGGGTAAAAATTTAGCCTGGTCTGGAAGGATTGGGAGGGCGGAGTGCGTGATTTTTTTGTGAGATTGCGCGTTTTTTGCGCAGGTAGGCATTGAGGGCGGTTTCGTCTTTTTCTAGGGTTTAGCCTGGTCTGGAAGGATTGGGAGGGCGGAGTGCGTGATTTTTTTGTGAGATTGCGCGTTTTTTGCGCAGGTAGGCATTGAGGGCGGTTTCGTCTTTTTCTAGGGTTTAGCCTGGTCTGGAAGGATTGGGAGGGCGGAGTGCGTGATTTTTTTGTGAGATTGCGCGTTTTTTGCGCAGGTAGGCATTGAGGGCGGTTTCGTCTTTTTCTAGGGTTTAGCCTGGTCTGGAAGGATTGGGAGGGCGGAGTGCGTGATTTTTTTGTGAGATTGCGCGTTTTTTGCGCAGGTAGGCATTGAGGGCGGTTTCGTCTTTTTCTAGGGTTTAGCCTGGTCTGGAAGGATTGGGAGGGCGGAGTGCGTGATTTTTTTGTGAGATTGCGCGTTTTTTGCGCAGGTAGGCATTGAGGGCGTTTTCGTCTTTTTTCTAGGGTTTAGCCTGGTCTGGAAGGATTGGGAGGGCGGAGTGCGTGATTTTTTTGTGAGATTGCGCGTTTTTCGCGCAGGTAGGCATTGAGGGCGTTTTCGTCTTTTTCTAGGGTGAGGATTTGGCGTGTCGCTTGACGAATGGCATGCACATGGGCATTTTTTTGAATTTGATACAAGGATTGCTTAAAGGCTGCTTTGGGATGTTGGATGGCCTTCACACCCGTTGCAATGCGCCAATCCATGAGCAAGGCACGGGCTTGCGGGGCAGCGCTACCCAGTTTTTCAAGCAGGATTTCCTCGTCCATTTCGGCAAAATCGGCGTCTTCAATTTGAAGCATTTTCCCATACAACACTTGGTAGGGCTTAAATAGCAAGGCTTCGGGGTCAAGGTTTTGGGAGGCAAAAGGCAGCAGTTCGCGGCATTGGAGCAACAAGCACAAGGCGGTCCCCTCTGCGTCCGATTTTTTTTGCCAGGGGTTTTGCGCTTCACGCTGTGGCGTGTTGGCATGGTCGAAGACCTCAGGCCTTTGCGAACTGGGCTGCAAAGGGCGATGGGTGCGCACCTGCACTGCCATGGGGGTTTTTCCCAATTGTTCCACCAATACCTCAGCACGCAAGCCCAAGTATTCTGCTGCGTGTTGAATGGCACCATCGCGAATAACCAAATTTTGAACCCGTTGCAGCATGGGTACCAATGCCTGCCATGCGTGCTGCTTGCCTTCGAGGCTGTTGCCATTTTGTTGCAACAAACTATGAATGGTCCACTCGAGCAAGGGTTGGGCTGCCTGTAACACCGCTTGCATTTCAGAGGGGGTATGTTGGCGTAAAAAATCGTCTGGATCTTGCCCTTGGGGCAAAACCGCCACCCGTGCAGCCAGGCCCGCATCCAGCAAAAACCCGCCGCAATGCAGTGCTGCTTTCACCCCCGCCACATCACCATCAAACATCAGCACCACCTTGTTAACCCAGCGCTTAAGCAAGTGAATATGCTTAGGTGTTAGTGCTGTACCGCAGGTTGCCAGTGCCGTGTCAAACCCACGCTGATGCATGCGCAGCACATCCAAATAGCCTTCTACAATCAGGGCTTGTTTGCTTTTTCGGAGTGCTTCCATGGCTTGGGGCAGGCCAAAAAGCACCTCGCTTTTGCGATAGTGCTGTGTATCGGGGGTGTTGAGGTACTTGGCTTGAGGGTTTTTTTCAAGCGCACGCCCCGCAAAGGCAATGGGGTGTTTTAAGTGGGAGAATATGGGGAAAATGACCCGATGGCGCAAAAAATCATAGGCAGTGCCACGCTGATTGATGCGTGCCAAACCCGCATCGATGCAGGCTTTTTGCCCAATGCGCTGGTGTTTTGCCTCATCGAGCAAGCCACTCCAGCCATCAAGGGCATAGCCTAGCTCAAAGGCCTCCCAGTCTTTGAGGGCAAAGCCACGTTGTTCGAGGTAATGGCGCACGCCTTTGGCTTGGGGGCTGTTAAGCAGCAATTGCTGATAATAACCCAGGGCCATCTCCAAGGCCTTGCTGGCCTGCCAAAAGGGGCTATCGGCTTTTTTTTGATTGGGGAGATCAACCCCGTAGCGCTGGGCTAGGTGGGTGAGTGCTTCGGCAAAGTTCCAGCCCATGCTCGTCATGACAAAGTCAATCACGCTCCCCCCTTGACCGCAGCCAAAGCAATGGTACATGCTTTTTGCGGGGCTAACGGTAAAAGAGGGGGTTTTTTCGGCATGAAAAGGGCATAATCCCTTAAACCCGCCACCGCTCGGGGCGAGGGCGACACGTTCACCAATGACCTCAACAATATCGGCCTGTGCTTTAACCCGCGCAATCGTTGGCTTGTCTATCATGTGTGCATGCTTTAAAAAGAAGGTTTTTTTTAAGGCATCTTTGCTAGATGGCACTTTGGTATTTTGCTTGCCCTGCCACCAGGGCAGCAAGCTAGCATGACGTGCTGTTGAAAAGATAGCTTCATAACTCTCATGCCGAGTTAACCCCCTAACCACCATTGGGCTTTTAACCACTCTCCTCCAAGCGTCTATTTCCAGGGATGTCTTTGCCCTGCCTGTGCTCCTTTTTCTCCTTTGTGGTGCGCGTTAACCCCGTGATGCCTTGTAAAAAACCATGTTTTTTGTAAAACAAAACGCCCCTTCAAAAAAGCCAACCCATGCCAGCCAATAGGCGTTGGTTGGATTGCACCACCCCTTCGCCAAAAATAAAAGAACTTTGATGCACACGCAAACCCAATATTGCGGATTGGACGCGCAACAGCAGGCCCATTTGCAGGGCAGGGTAGGGTTCAAAGCGCGACTCAAAATGCCCATTTTCGTACTGGACCACCCCTGCAAACACCCCTAAGCCGAGGCCAAAATACCACGAAATCCACTGCGCCTTGGGTTGATAGTGCAGGTTGTACACAAGGTCCGCATGGCGGGTGCGTACACTGCTTAGCACCTTTGGGTCGTTGGCATGAGGTGGGCGGTTTAGGCTTTCTTGCGGGCGATGTTGGTGGCGTGCGTAGTTGAGGGTAATCGAGGAAAAAATTTTTCTCTCAGGAAAAAAGCCATGGGTATACGACAGCCCACGGTGAGAGACAACACTAGCATTGCTGCGCGTTTGTGGGCGCAAACGATAGGGAATTTCCCACAACGAAAGGCGGGTGTTGGTGTGGCGGCGTAGGGTCTTGTGCCCGTAAATCGACCCTTTTGGCACTGGGTGAGTGCTCACGACAGGCAAAACAAAAGCAGGGGCAACGGGCACTGGGTGAGTGCTCACGGCAGGCAAAACAAAAGCAGGGGCAACGGGCACTGGGTGAGTGCTCACGACAGGCAAAACAAAAGCAGGGGCAACGGGCACTGGGTGAGTGCTCACGACAGGCAAAACAAAAGCAGGGGCAACGGGCACTGGGTGAGTGCTCACGGCAGGCAAAACAAAGGTTGGGGTAGCAGGAATACGGGTCCTTATTTGGGGCAGCAGGTATGGCAAAGGCAGAGCCCAAGCATCTCTCACGTTCGGCGACATCCCTCCAAAAATGCTTCCTGCCAAACACAGGGGCACCACGACAGATTTAAGGACCATGCTTCGCAGCAGCTGCGGGCGCCGTTGGCACAGGTGGAGAAACGTTTGCAGCCTTTGCCACACTTTTGGAAGAAACTGCGGGCGCCGTTGGCACAGGTGGAGAAACGTTTGCAGCCTTTGCCACACTTTTGGAAGAAACTGCGGGCGCCGTTGGCACAGGTGGAGAAACGTTTGCAGCCTTTGCCACACTTTTAGAAGAAACTGCGGGCGCCGTTGGCACAGGTGGAGAAACGTTTGTGGCCTTTGACACACTTTTGGAAGAAACTGCGGGTGCACCATGGCGAGCAGAGCGTAATTGGGCAAGGGTTTTTACGGCCCAAGGTTCTTGTAAAATAGCTGGGCGCAGAGCACCGCGCTTGCTTAAATCATTGTAAACTATTTTGTCGATAGTTACCAAGGTTTCCCATGCTTGGCGTTCTTGCTTATAGATACCCGCGTACACACGGCTCAATTTTTCGATATTGTTTTTTTGACCAAAACGCTTACGATAAGGCATGCCTTGTAGGGCCCCGTGGGCATCGCGAAGTGCACGCCAGGCACTTTCCAGGGCACGAAACGCCAAAAAGTACCGTTTTTGAACGGGATGTGTGCGTTGATTTAAGGTGTCCATCCAACGGCGTATCATGCCCATTTGTGTGGCAATGTCTTGGGTTCGCTCGGGGGGTGCTGCGCTTTGAATTTTGCTCAACTGGGCATCAAGGGCGGTGAGTGCTGCTGTGGAACGGTTCGTGGGGCGTTGAAATTTGGGGGGGGCTACATGAAAGCGGGGGCGCATCACATCTTTAAACAAGATGTAGGCTAACCCAAGACCTAAGATAAAGGTCCCGCCGAGGAGGTAGGCCACCACATCTAACACAAATTCTAATTTATCCAAAAGTTTCTGCTAGCCTCATTCAATTTTTGTTTAAAAAAACAAAGCGCACCCTCTTTTAGAAAAAACTGTGCGAGATGTCGTTTAAAAAAACCAAGAACAAGAGGTTCGAAGGCACAGTGCGTGTGGCCAAATGCCACGCCTTTTGGCTCCATGGAGCCCACCATTGGCGCAACCCTTGTCGACACACAGTCAACTTATAAGAGCATCCATGGCGGGACTATCTGTTTAAAACAGCAACACATACAACAAAGGGGGCTAGTATATCTCAAAAAGGTGAAAAACACAAAAAGCCGTGTCCATCAACGCGTTAAACCACAACCAAGGCAAGCGCAGCACCTCAGCAAGGACCGGCGTGCGCCTTTTGTGCTGGTGCATATCTCCGATCTACACATTAGTACCCTTGCTTTTCGCCCATGGACACTGATTTCCAAGCGCTTTTTGGGTGTTTCTAATTGGGTATTCCGCCGCCGCAGAAATTTTCCACGCCAACGCGCACAAGCATTGGTTGCGCATTTGTGCAACAACCCATGGGATCACCTGCTTATTACGGGGGATTTAACCCAGCTGGGACTGGCAGAAGAATTTGCCTTGGCTCAAAAAATCTTGCAACCTTTGCTTAATTTTGGCCCTGAGCGAGTGAGCATTTTGCCTGGCAATCACGATCGTTACACCCCAGAAGAGCCAAACAACGGTGCCTTTGAGCATTATTTTGGTGCCTTTCGTGGTGGAAGTTCGCTGCAAGGGGGCATTTTAACCCGCCAACTTACCCCCACATGGTGGTTACTTGGTTGGGATAGTGCGATTCCAGCACCGTGGTTTAGTGCCAGTGGACTGTTACCCAAAGCAGCCATGCAAAACACGCAGCATTTTTTAAAAACCCTCCCAACGGGTGCGCAGGTTATGGCGGCCAGCCATCATCCCGTAGTGTTACCACCCCAACAAGTACATCAACCCAAACGTGATTTGCTCAATTTTGAGCAAGCGCAAGCGTGGCTCCTGAACCAGCCTATTCAAATCCATTTGCATGGGCATCTTCATCGCAACTGGCAGATAACTTTAAACCATCATGCTCAGCGCCCCAAGCACCTTGGCCCGCTTACCTTGGTCAATTCTGCCTCTACCACCCAAACCCCACACCGTGATGACCCTTCCGCCTATCACCGCATTGACCTCCAAGGCAAACACGCACGCGTACAACCCATGGTGTTTTAGGCACTTTTGTGGGAGGATCTGCCCTCAAGGCACCCGTTATTTTTTGGTGCTTGGCGACAGGGCTGGTCAAACCAACCATTCCCTTGGTGCCAAAGGCTAAGGATGACACCGTGCAATACCATATAGACACAGATCTCTTGGACTCACTGTCGACGGGTACGTAGGAAGTATCTTAGCTAGGAAAAACCCGCATCGCGACAGCTGCTTATTACGGAGATGGTGTGGTGCAGGCATATAGGTAGGCCTGGTTGCCTCACAAGGAAAAACCCGCATCGCGACTGTGCCCGGACACTTGCTTTGACACTGGTCAAAAAGAAATGGTTTTTTGTGGTTTTTTGCGGTTTTTTGTGGTTTTTCAACAGTTTACGGGCAGTGTGTTTGCGCCAAAAGGGTGGTGGCATTTGTCTCGCCCAAAAAACGGTGTAATGCGGGTTTGCGCGTTTTTGGGACACATGGGATGACACTCGGTACGCGCTTCATTCGAAGGGTTTTAGAAGGGGGCAAACTGCGTTCGATAAGGGTAAGTTCAAATGCCGCTTTGCAATTCGCAAAAAGGCTTACCACCAAATGGAAAGGGTTCTTCCCTTTAGGGTGGTCATAAACCCCTTGGCGCGCAGCGCTCTGGCAGCAGATAACCCCGCATGGCGGTTAGGGGGGTGCAAAATGCAGCCCTTCGACCCACGCTCTCGCTCTGCCCCGGCTTGTTTTAAGGCGGTTTGGGTAAAGTTTGCGCTTATGCTTCGCCAGCCTGCCGCAATGCCCCCTGCCAAGGTGCTTTTGCTGTGCGCCAGCATTATAACCAGCAAGGTTTCCGCGCCGCGCCACACCAAAATGCCAAGGGTGGCACCCCCCAGTGCCCATAAAAACCCTTGGCGCAACTGGGGCAACTGGGGCAACTGGGGCAACTGGGGCAACTGGGGCAACGATAGCATTAACTTGCATTAACGCGCATTAAATGCGCCACAAAGGCATACAAACCAAGGCTTGCCTCGCATTGGGGGGCTTGGCGCTGGGGGTGTAACACGCCCAACCCTTGCTGGCTAAGCCATTTGGCAGCATCTTTGCCATGTCTTTGCCATCTGCGCATACGCTGGCGTGCAGGCTGCGGTTTTTGCGCTTTGTGTTTACTAAAAAAATATCATCGGCGCGTTCAAGCAGGCCACGCATGGCATCGCGCGCGCTGCTGGCCTTGCTTAAGGTGGGTTCGCGTAGTTTTGGCGTTTGCAACCCCACAATTTGCACCTGAACCCCCTCGCCTAAAATGGGGTGGTGACTGGGCAGGGTAAACCTGCAGGTGTTGCCATCATAACAACCGACTATGTGCGCCTTAAACACCCTTAAAGAGCGGTTTTGGCTTAACCAAATCTCTGCAAATACAAGGCTTAATGTTATAAAAGCCAGTAAAAACAACGCTATATCTCGCATGTGCCACCCACCTTACCCACGCTAGGTTTTTTTACCCCAGTGTGACCGTAAAGTGGTGCCAACAATGTAGCGATTTTGTGAAATTTCTAAGGAATAATGCGTTTGAAGCGTAAAACCAAACCCCCAAAACCACCCCGTAAAAGTTCACAGTTCAGCGCTCGAACTGTGAACTGAACTGTGAACTCAATTTTTCGCCCTTTTCATGGATCAAGCCCTTGTTTTATAAAGGCTTTTGTGCGGTTGGCCTAAAAATAAAAAATAATCTAGCTTTGAACTCCTTTTTTTTTAAACCGCCCTGGGTTGCACATAAATCACGGGCACAACCTGTTCTATTTCGTCCATGTTCTCTTGCAAGGTGTAGGGTTTTCGCTCGCCCGTTTTGGGGTTGGGGTCGTCCCATTTTTGGAGCACCAGCCATTCTACTCCCCCTTCTTTGTGCCTCCATTCTTTCACCAATCCCAAACGGGCAAGGCTGTTCGGCTTTAGCACAAACACCACATCGCCAAGCCGAGGAGGGTCATGGTGGCAATACCGCTTGTGGTAGGCGGTGGGTGCGGGGCAACAGCGCTTTCGCGCTGGCTTAACGGCAAGTACACGGGCGATAACGCCGCCCTTGAAGCCAAGGTTTGCCAATGGCTAGAAGACCAAGCCTGCCAAACCGCCTTTTTGCCCAGCGAGGGCGCAGACTGGATAGAGACCCCCACAGCCCGCCAAATCGGCATGGCCATTGCCTACGCCCACCTAAGCCGCGACATCGCGGTGGTGTGCGGTGGCGCAGGGGTTGGCAAAACCATCACCGCCCAGCACTACGCCCAAACCCGCCCTAATTGCTGGGTGTGCACAATGGTGCCCAGTTTTGCCAGCGCCCCTGCCTGCCTTAAAGCCCTTTTGTTTGCCCTTGCCCCAAGCCAGCGCGCGGACGGACGCGGGGGAGATGTGGTTTACCGCATGCTTCTCAGCCTATCTCTCAAAAAAAGACGCCCTGCTGATTATAGACGAGGCACAGCACCTTACCCGCCCCGCCTTGGAATGCCTACGCGCTTTGCACGATGCCACTGCTTGCGCCCTGGTGTTCATGGGCAACGAGAGCGTCTACACCCGGATGAGCGGCCCGCGCTCGGCAGAGTATGCCCAGTTGTTTAGCCGCGTTGGCAAGGTGTTAAACCCCAAAAAAGCCCGCCGTGCCGATGTAGAGGCCATTGCCCAAGCATGGGGAGTAAGCGAGCAGAAAGCCCTTGGCTTTTTAATCAAAATTGGTCACGGCCACGGCGCACTGCGTGAGGTTACCAAAACCCTACGCTTGGCCAGCCTGGCGGCAAACGGGGCACGGCAGGCCCTTAGCCTAAGCCACCTTAAAACCGCTTATTCCGAGCGGGGAGGAGTTAGCGAATGAACCCGATCAAGCCCAAAAACAGGCGTCTGCGTGCACCTGCCTGTTCGCATTTATACGCGGCACACAAGCAGCCCCATGTTTTGCTTAAATAAATAAAGGAGACCCGTCATGAAAATTGACATCAACAGTTTAAGCGCAGCACGACAAAAATGGAATCTCAAAGGGGAGACGCGCCTATAAGGCATGGGCAAAAAACCTCTTTTTTTTGCGTGGCCAAGGCAGGGGGTTTGTTCGCCCCAGCAACCGACCCCGCGCAGGGCTACAACGCTGGCAAGGAGGGCTATAGATGAAAACGCCAAAGGTTTATGTTGGCGCACGCTTAGAAAAAGGGATGCCCCCCCTTTAAACCACACCCTGACACCCTTAATAAGGAGTCCCCACATGCAAGCCCAAACCATCCCCCAGGTTGGAATATGCATCACGCTATAAAAAAAGCGACCCTTGCGCATGAGGTGGCGCTATGAGTTTTTTGCAAACGCTTTGCGACGCCATCGTGAGCGGATTTGGGGTTTTTATGGGTGGGTTCGCTGCCTACGGCATGTTGGAAATGTGCGCAACGCTTGGCTGGGTAGTGCTGCCCTGGGAGAAAAACCCCATCAACTTTACCATTAATTTCATGCATTTTGGGGGCACGGATGAGGATCTCGAAGTCGTGAAAACCATATTAGTCAAACACGTGAAGGAAGCCCGAAGAGAGCAGGGCAAACGAAAGGCTTGATCCATGAAAACCAAATCCTTTTGCCCCAACGAGCAAGCCTACCGCAATAAAAAATACGCGGCCCTGCACGCCCAATCGAGCAAAATGGGTTGGGACGATGCCCAATACCGCGACTGGTTGCAAAGCAACTACGGGGTGCGCAGCGCAAAAAACCTGAGCACCTTAAAACGGGCTTGCCCGTGCGCGGAGGCTTGGCTCGCGTGGCCGTTTGGAGTTACCTCTTTAAGGCCTACGCGCTCAAAGACTGGGCAGCCTTTTTAGAGGTGTTTGGGATGCCCTTGCGCATTGGGCGTTATGGGCCAGGGGCTAGCGATGAAGACAAGCGCATCCTGCGTCAAGCGGTGATCAACCTTGGGAGCGATGCGGCTGCCGTGTTGCACGAGAGCATGCAAATAGAGTTTCAAGATGCCGTGCAGGGCCGGGGCGGGGAGGGCCTGTTTTTGGCAGCGGCCGAGTTTTGGGATAAGCAAACCAGCAAGGCGGTGCTTGGGCAAACCGCCAGCACCGAGGGCACCCCTGGCAAACTGGGCAACGATGCCGCCCAAATGGAGGTGCGCCAAGACATACTGCGCGCAGACGCCGCCGTTTTGGCAGCCACTTTAAACCGCGACCTGGTCAAGCCTTTCATTGACCTTAATTTTGGCCAGCCCCCCGATAACCGCTATCCGCGAATTGTGTTGCCTTTGCCTGAGCCCGACAAAACGGAGGCAATCGTTGATGCCATTGCCCGCCTTGTGCCCCTTGGCTTGCGCGTTGACCAGCACACCCTGTGCGAGTTGCTCGGTTTGCCCGAACCGGGCTCCGATGCCCAGTTGCTTGGTACGCCAGCCAGCGCAACCCAAGCCAGCAACCAAGCCCTAGGGCACATATTAACAGCCCTTGCCCAAGCAACACCAGCCCAAGCGCAAAGCGAATTAGATGCCTTGACAGAGGAAACAACCCAAAACTGGCAGCCCTTGCTGGCGCCCTTGCTTGATCCCTTGGTGCAAGCCCTTGGCCAAGCGAAGAGCCCAACAGACCTCGCGCGCTTGCTCGCCCAAGCCTTGCCCGAGAGCGATCCGGCCCCCCTTGCCAAGGCGATTGCCCGCGCCACCTTTAAAGCGCGTGGCATGGGTGATGGGGAAGGCTAAAAACCATGCCCACACCCAAGCCAGGCTTTCATTTTACACCCACCCCGCCCAAAGAAGCCCTTGCCTACCTCAAGGCCAAAAAACTAAAACCCGCCTTTGACTATCGCGATGTTTGGCATCAAGCGCTACGTCAAGTTTTACACCGACCCCGTCCAAGCCTACGGCGAGGCGGCGGTCAATGCAATCTATGCCCAGTTGGCGGTCAATGCGCCCAAAAGCGCCTTGGTTGCCCGCAAACAAGGGGGGCTTGCCCTGGCCACCGAGTGGATTGAAGGGGCAGCCCCAATCGCCTTGGACGAACTAACCCAAGCCAAGGCAAAAAAACTGCTTGACGGGGTGGCGGCAGATGCTTGGCTGGCCAACTGGGATGCCTTGGGGCAAACCTTTGATAACGTGGTTTGGCAAAAAGGCGCCCCCGTGCGGATTGACAACGGCGGGGCGCTCTTGTTTCGAGCCAAAGCGGGGCGCAAAAATACCGAGGCACTGGCCACAATAGGCGAAGCCGAGGGCTTTTTTCATCCTGCCACCAACCCCACTTACGCCAAGGCAATGGAAAAAGCGGGGGTGCGCATTTACGAGGCGCTGGGGGATCACTGGCTTAAGACCGAGCGAGCGATTAGCAACCTAAGCAAAAAAACCAACGCCTTTGCCGACCTCTTGCCCCCCGTGCCAGGGGTGCCCGAGCCCGAGCGCCTTGCCATGCTACAAACCTTGCAAAAGCGTGCTATGCTCCTCAAGGGGGTGTCGCGCAAGGTGCGTGCCTTTGCCAAATTGCCCGTCCACGAGCAGGGTTTGATGAACCTCAAAGGCTATCAATACCAAATCTTGCTTGGGCAGGCGAACACAAGGGCGAAGGAATCGGGTGTCGTGCACCGTTTCTCCGAGCCCGAGTTGGCTGCATTGCACGGCTACACGGTCATCGATTATAAACCGATTAACCAGGCCAAGCGCGGGAAACTGCCCAAAGCCCTGGGAGAGGAATACGCCCACTACACCAAAACCATCATCGCGGGGCTGGCAAAACTCCCCAACTACCGGGGGAAGGTCACCCGAGGGACGACCCTGCCCGAAAGTGAACTGGCCAAACTCAAGCCAGGCAAGGTTTGGACACCCAAAGGCTTTACCAGCACATCGATGTCGACGGATAGAGCTTTTAATGGGCCGCATCGGCTGAAAATACAGAGCCGCACGGGCAAGGAGGTATCTTGGATATCCCGGCACGCGCACGAAAAAGAGGTCCTCTTCAAACCAGGAACCAGGTTTTTTGTGAAAGAAAAAGTAAAAGACGGTGGCAACACCTTGATATGGCTTGAGGAGACAGAAGAAGATGCCAAGTGATGAGATGAAACGCTTTATTGAAGAGTCCCGAGCAAGCGACCGCCTGCTTAAAGAAGGCAAACTCAAGCCTGTGTCAAGGCACCTGCAGGCCAAATTCGATTCGGCCGAAATGGAGTTGGTCGAGGATGTCCCCCCCGCCAAACCCAAACCGGGCAAAAAAGGCTAAGGCAAGTGTGGTTATTTACCCCAAAGGCCTTTCTTTCTATCGTGGCGCACACAGACGACCCCGCCAACTTGCGCCTGGTGCGTGCCCGCCGCCCTGGTGAGATTGAGGCGCTTTTTCCTGTTGCGCTCGTGCACACCACTCCCGACGCCGATTTATCCCTATTGAGGCGCTTTTTCCTGTTGCGCTCGTGCACACCCCCAATGCCGATTTATCCCTATTGAGGCGCTTTTTCCTGTTGCGCTCGTGCACACCACTCCCGACGCCGATTTATCCCTATTGAGGCGCTTTTTCCTGTTGCGCTCGTGCACACCCCCAATGCCGATTTATCCCTATTGAGGCGCTTTTTCCTGTTGCGCTCGTGCACACCACTCCCAATGCCGATTACCCCTTTCGCGCATGCCTGCCAGCCCAGCAAAGCGCCTGCCTTGCACAGCGTCTGGGCTGTAATGGCCAACCAATACGAGCAAAGCAACCCGCCTTAAATTTGTGGGCGTGGCCCAAGCGGGGGCAAAAAACGGCACAACGGCAGGCGAGGTGAGCGTGCTGGTGCGCCGTGGGGTGTTTGGCTTTAAAAAAGCCACAACGCTGACCAAGGCAGATATTGGTAGCGATGCCTATGCCCTTGATGACCAAACGGTGACCGATGTGTCGGCAGGGGCTTGCCAAGGTGGGCAAAATCATCAACGTAGACGATAACCTTGCATGGGTGGAGGTAGTATAAATGATCATCAACAGACAAAGCCTAGACGACTTATTTGTTGGGTACAGCGCAGCCTTTAATCAAGGCTTTGGGATGGCGGGTGACGACTGGCAAAAGGTAGCGATGCCGGTTGCTTCAAGCACGGCAGAAAATCACTATGCATGGTTGGGCAGCATCAAAGGGATGAATTTGTGGCTGGGAGATCGCATCATTTCGAGCATGGCCAGCCACGACTACCGCATCAAAAACAAGCTCTGGGAAGACAGCGTCTCGGTCAATCGCACAGACATTGAAGACGACCAAGTTGGGGTGTATACCCCACTCTTTACCGAGATGGGGCGCTCGCTGATGGCACACAAAAACGAGTTGGTCTTTGGCTTGCTCAAGAAAGGTTTTAAAAGCCCTTGCTACGATGGGCAGTATTTCTTTGACACCGACCACCCCATTGAAAACAAAGACGGTAGCACCACCACGGCATCCAATAGCGGTGGAGGCAGTGGTAGCCCGTGGTTTTTGCTCGACACCAGCCGCATGATTAAGCCGATTATCTTTCAAGAGCGCAAAAAGGGGCTGCTTGTGCGCAAAGACCGCTCCGAGGATGACAATGTGTTTATGCGCAACGTCTACCTTTACGGTGTGGAGTGCCGCGACAATGTCGGCTTTGGCTTGTGGCAGCTGGCCTACGGCAGCAAACAAAGCCTTACCACCGACAACTACAAAGCCGCCTTTGCAGCGTTGGAGAGCATGAAAAACCGCGGGCGGCCCCTGGGCGTAAAGCCCACGATGCTGGTGGTGCCACCCGCACACAGAGAGGCGGCCCTAGAGATACTAAACGCCGAGAGAAACATGGCTGGCGCCACCAACGTCTGGCGGGGCACAGCAGAGCTCTTGGTTTCATCTTGGCTGGCTTAAAAGGGGTAAAAAAACCATGACGATAACCATCATCGCCCAGCACCCCATGTGGCGTGCTGGCAGGCAATGGCCACAAGGCGAGACCCGTGTCGAGGAAGGCTTAAGCAAGGAGGCTTTAGCAGCCCTTGAGACCGACCCCAACTTTAGCGTGCAAGGAGCCAAAAAAGCCAAGGAAGCCAAAACCAAGCCAGGGGCAGACGCCAAAAAGCCTAACCAAGGGGAGAAAGGAGAGTAAGCGATGCCCTACGCCACAAAGGCAGATGTTGCGGACATGTATGGCCAAGACGCGTTACGCAACGCGGCGCCCCTCACCGAGGCGGGCGAAGTGGACGGCGCCGCGGTTGCGCGCGCACTGGCAGATGCAAGCAGTTTAATGGATGCCAGCATTGGCGTGCGCTACACCTTGCCCTTGGCCGAGCCTCCTGGCGTGCTTAGCCCAGGTGTGCGTTGACCTTGCCTTGGGACAAATGGCGCAAACCGCAGGGCGCATGACAGAAGAGATTGGCGACAGGCGCAAAGAGCGCGTCCAATGGCTCGGGCAGGTGGCAAGGGGCCTGATCAGCCTAGGGGCAGCGATTGAAGAGCCCCGTTCAGGAGGCGCGCCTGCGGTGCAAAGCACGCCCCGCCAGTTGACAAGAGACGCTTTGCGAGGGCTTTAAAAAAATGGCAGGCGTGCAAATTGAGGCCGACCTAAGCGGGCTAAAAACACTAAACCAGCGCATTGCACGCTTGGGCAAGGTGGATAAGCGTAAACTGCTAAACGCCTTGGGCGCAGAGATGGAAAGCCAAACCAGGCGCAGGTTGGCGGAGGAGAAAGAGAGCCCCGAGGGAGAACCGTGGAAGGCGTGGTCGCCAAAACATGCCCAAACCCGCCACGGCGGGCAGGGCTTGTTGCTGGGCGAAGGGGCGTTATTGGATAGCATCACCTTTGCCGTGCCCAACGATGGGGCGGTGTTGGTGGGTAGCAACCTGGTCTACGCCGCCATTCACCAGTTTGGCGGGGCGGAGGTGGGCAAAGAAGGGTTGCCAGCGCGCCCCTACCTTGGGCTTAGCGCCGCCAACAACCAAGACCTGGTCGAGGTGATAGAAGATTTTTTAAAGAAAGTGCTCCATGGCAGATAACCCGCCCACCCCAGGGCTAAAAGGCTTGTTAAGCGCCGTTGCGGGGGGCTTGCGCGCGGGTTTAAGTGGCCTTAAAGGAGGGGTAAAAACCCACGGCGGGCGCTTTAGCCTTGAGGAGTTAAAGCGCTATGCCCAGCAGGCCCCAGGGGTGAGGCTTGCCTTGCTAGGGGTGGAGCGCGTCGAGTGCACCAGTTTTGGCAAAGTGTGGCTTCACGCAAGGCTGGGGGCGTTTGTGATTGCCGCTGGCCAAGGGCGCAACGCGCAGGCTTTGCAAATTAGCACGGCCCTTGGGGTGCTGGTGGCAGACAACAGGTGGGGCGTAGAAGAATGGGCGCACACCCCCCAGGAGGCGCGCTGCGATAACCTTTACGATGCTGCCCTCGATAAAACGGGCATCGCCATTTGGGCAATCACTTGGCGCCAGCGCATTGAGCTCGAAAAAGAGCAAGTCTTAAGCGATTTAACCCGCGTTGACACCACCCTAAACGGCATTCAAGACACCATTACACTATCCTTAAGAGGAGTGTTCGAGTAAATGAAACCCATTTTTGTAAAACCCCGTGCGGGGCTGAAGGTGTACAACATTCAAACGAACGAACACCACCCGCCAGAGGGCGAATATGTGGCCAACACCCTCTACATTCAAAGGCGCATTAAGGCTGGTGAATTGACAATTTGCAACCCACCAGCAGAATGCGCAGACCAACAACCAGCAAAACGGGGCAAAAAGAAAGGATAGAAAAAGCCATGACCATCGCATTTAACAGCATTCCTGTTGGCATCCAAGTGCCAGGGCAGTATGTGGAGTTTGACAGCAGCCAGGCGGGCACCAGCACGCAAGTGCGCCGTATGCTGGTGATTGGTCACGTGGCCAGTGGTGGCAGCGCAAGCCCAGGCGAGGCGGTGCGCGTGGACAACGCCAGCGCCGTGGCGGGTTTGTTTGGCCAAGGCAGCCAGGTGGGGACAATGGCACGCGTGGCCAAGGCAGCCCATCGGCTAGGCGAGGTGTGGGCGCTGCCCCTGGCCGATGCAAGCGGCGCAGCCAAGGCAAGTGCCAGCATCGTTGTGGAAGCAACCAGCGCTCAAGCAGGCACCATTGCCTTGTACATTGCAGGCCAGCGGGTGGCCGTGGGGGTGCAGGCTAGCGCCGATGCCAACACCATTGCAACCGCCATTCAAACCGCCTGCAATCAGGCTTCGCCCGCCTTGCCTGTAGTCGCTACGGTGAGCACCAACACCCTCACCCTTACATGCCGTTGGGGCGGCACAACGGGCAACCAGATTGACCTGCGCCATTCCTACCTTCAAGCCCAAGCCTTGCCCAGTGGCGTTACCCTTGCTCTCACCGCTTTTACGGGCGGGGCAACCGACCCCAACCTCACCAGTGCATTGGCCGCCCTAGGCGACACCCAATACCATAGCCTTGCCATGCCCTATCATGAGCGCGCAGCGCTAAGCGCATTGGATAGCGTGCTCCAAAGCCGTTGGGGCCCCTTGGAAGCCAAGGAGGGGGTGGCGTTTATCCCTGCCGTAGGCACGCTAAGCGCCATGACCACCCTTGGCGAAGCCTGCAACAGCCAACTGATCTGCCTGGTTGGGGTGGGCAAAAGCCCCAGTGCCCCTTGGTCATGGGCAGCCACCACTGCTGCGGTAAGTGAGCGCGAAGCAGCCCTTGACCCAGCGCGCCCCTTGCAAACACTGCTCCTGCCAGGGGTGCTTCCCCCCAACGATGGGACCACCCTCGATTATACCGAGCGCAACACCGCCCTTAAAAAAGGCGTGTCGACCACCACCACCCAGGCGGGCAAGGTGCGCATTGAACGCCTGGTTACCCCCTATGCCACCAACCCCGCGGGCGCGGCCGACGGCGCCTACCACGACCTGACCGTCGTGCGCATCCTGGCTTTTTTGCGCAGTAGCCTGCAAAGGCGCATCGCCTTAAAATACCCGCGCCACAAGCTGGCCAACGATGGCGCCACGGGAGACAACGTGGTCACCCCCAGCACGCTGAAGGCAGAGATTGTGGCCCTGTTCACCCAGTGGGAAGCCGCAGGGCTGGTTGAAAACCCCGAGGCTTTTATCAAAGGCCTGCGCATTGAACGCGATAGCACCGATCAAAACCGCATTAACGCCAGCCTGCCACCCGATATTATCAACGGCCTGCGGGTGCTGGCTGCCAAAATTGAATTTAGGCTATAAGGAGTCACACCCATGCAACACGCAGGCAAAGCAAGCATTAAAATTGACGGCGACACCCTGCCCACCAAGGATGGCGCCACCCTTGACATCGGCGGGGTCAAGCGCAACACCGTCATCGGGGGCAACAAGGTGCTAGGCTACGCAGAAGAACCAATGCCTGCCCGCGTTGAATGCGAAGTGTTTGTGGGCAAGGGCACCAGCCTTGAGCGCTGGCGGCAGGTTGAAGACGCCACGATTACCTTTGAAACCGACACAGGCAACGTGTACGTCTTGCCAAATGCCTGGCTAACCGACCCCCCTGCGCTCACAGAGGCAAAAGACGGCAGCACCGCCCGCCTCGTATTTGAAGCCGTGGATGCAAAGGAGATTGCTTAAATGAAAGAGGTTTTGCTTACCCAAGGCTGGCTGATTGGCGGGGTGCGCGAGAAAAGCGTGCAGGTTGGCTTTTTTAATGTGGGCGACATGTTGGATGCAGAGAATGTGGAGGGCGAATTAGCCCGGGGTTTGTTTTTGTTGGGGCGGCGCATTAAACGAGTGGGCGCAGAAGAGGTAAGCATTACGGTGGAGATGCTAAGGAAACTAAGCGCAGGCGACATAGCCCAAATTCAACAGGCAGCAGACGAACTGGACGCAAAAGAGGAAGCAGTGTCATGCCTGGGGGAGCGCTAATTGGCATCGGGGCGCTGGTTTTGCGCGTGCAAGATCCCTTGCGCAGGCAAGTGAGGGTGCTGCTTAAACACGGCTTCACCCTGGCGGATGCCAAAGGCCTCACATTGCGCAGCATGCAACGCTGGATAAAGGCACTGGAGTAAAAGTTATGGCAGATTTACAGGCCAGCTTATACCTGCGGCTTAGGGGAAGCCTGGTGCGCGATGCAAGGCGCAACAGCGCTGCCCTAGAGCGTTTGGGCAGGCACGGCAAGCGCTCTTTTGAGAGGATTACACGCAGCGCAAAACGGGCAACAGCCGCTATCCGCAGGCACGGGCAGGCCGCCACCAAAGGGATTTTGCGCAGCACCACAGGCAAGTTTGCAGCAGCCCTTGGTGCGGGGGCGGCCATCTCAAAGGCTATCAAAAGGGAAGACCAAGCCGCCTATTTGCAAGCTGTCAGTGGCAAATCTAAGGAAGAGATTAAAAAGGTGTTTGACCTAATTACCGAGCGCGCAAAACAAACGGGCCTTGGCATTGACAAGCAGTTTGAGGTGGCCAAGACACTCCAAGACCAGGGCGGCTTGCTAGATGTGTTTGCAAAGAACCATGACCTCATTGGCGATGTGGTGCAAGGCACAGGGGGCAACCCCGCAGACATTGGCGCCCTGATTAGCGTGCTCAAACAAACCGTGGGCGCAGACCTGCCCAAAGCCCTTGGGGTGCTGGTTGGCCAAGCCCAAAAAGGCAACGTAACCCTTGGCAAACTTGCCTTGGTTGCGCCGGAGTCTCTGGGGGCATACAAATTAGGCACGGGGCGCACCCCCGAGCAAACCGTGGCCGAGGTGGGCGCCTTGCTACAGCGCGCCCAAGTGGCGGTGGGTAGCCCCGAAAAAGGCGCGACGGGCGTGCGCAACCTGATTACCGCCCTCACCAACTACAGCAACAAGCGCTACTTGCAAAACGTGGCGGGCATCAAGGTGCAGCAAAACGACAAAACCACGGTAAACTTGCTCGACATATTGGAGGGCTTAAAAGCCTACATTGGCGGCGATGAAAGAAAGCGCGCCAGGGTCTTTGATAGGCTGGGCATTGATGTGGAGTCGGCGGGGGTCTTAAAAGACCTGCTAAGCGGCGGACTTGACGCTGCCAAAGCCCTCGCCGTGACCAAGGGCAACCCCGCCCTCATCAAAACCCAAGCAAAGGCCATTCAAGCCACCAAGTCGGCCACGGCCGTCAGGGCGCTGGCTTCTGCCGAAGCGGTAAGCAACCCTGTGGTCCATAAAATCACTGAGGTAGTTGCCCAAGGGGCTAAAAGGATTGAAGGCGCTGTGCAGGTAAAGCGAATAAAAAAGGGTGTTTCGCGCCAAGCAAACCACACAGCGCAGCATTTTCTGCAGACAACAACCCCAGAGCAAATCAATTCACCTGACGGCCAACTTCTCATCGAAAAACTGCTAAAAGACCAAGTGCATCTAAGCGCAGAAATGGTGAAGCAGTTAAAAGCCCTGCGCAAGGATGCAAACCAACCCCTAACCCCAACCCTTAACACCGGGAGCATCACCCAATGAAAACCCTGTTTAGAGGCTTAACATTTGCCGTTTTTTTGGCGCTTGGCACACCCGTTTTTGCCCACCCCCTCACAAAATGGAGCCACCCCCCTGTATGACTTGGCGCAACCGTTTAATCGGCGCAGCCTACAACGGCCAACCTTTTTTTGTGGAGGCGTACAGCGCCACGGGCGGGCGCCTAACCGATGTTGGCGAAGACGACATCACGCCCGAGCCGATTGCCGCCCACGACTTTGGGCGCGCCCGCGAGCACTACGGCGTGGAGGCGCTTTTAATCGGTGCAGACTACGACAAAGCCCGCGATTTGTTGCTTACCGAGTTGCGCGCTGGTGGGGTAGGCACTTTGGCCCACCCGCACCTAGGCACATTGCAGGTGGTGGTTGCAAAATGGACTCTTGAGGAGAGCGCCGAGGAAGGCGGGCTAGCGCGCATTAGCATCACCTTTGCCGAGGCGGGCGAGGGTGCCCCCTTAGAGACTGACAGCGCCGCAGGCTTGGCAGCAGCCCAAGGAGCCGCCAACCAGGCAGCCGAGGCGGGGTTTTTGGCAGCCCAAGGAGCCACCAGCAACGCCGCCCAAGGGGGGTTCTTAGGGCAGGCACAGGGTTTTGGAGGCAACCTGGCGAGGGGGGCAACGGCCTTTCAAAACCAGGCAAACGCCGTTGTGGGACAGGTGGTGTCGGGCGTGCAGGCTTTCACGGAACCACTGGCCACACTTGCGCGCACCCCCGCAAACTTGGCCGCTGCCGTGTTGGGCGGGGTGGATGCGATAATTGCCAGCGCGGCCAACGCCCAAAGCGCCTTTGCCTTGCTTTTGCAGGTGATAGCGCGCTTGCTGGGCGATACGCCCCAAGGAGATAGCCCTCAAGTTAAAGCACAGCGCGCCTGCCAAAGCCTGCTGCTGGTCGGGGCAGTCGGCGAGTTGGCCAACCAAGCCAGCCAAGCCGACTGGGGAAACAACCAAGCTGCCAGCACTGCCCAAACCACCTTGCTGGGGCGCATGGAGGGGGTTCTGGCCAGTACGGGCGATGCCCAAACCTATCAAGCCCTGCGCAATCTGCAAGCACGCGCGGTGCAATCTTTGGCACAGGCGAGCACAGGCTTGCCCCAGGTAAAAACCATTGTGCTTGACGCCGCCGTGCCTTGGCTGGCCTTGGGGCAACGGCTTTACCCTGATGACCCCGATGTGCCCGCCCGCGCCGATGAAGTGTGGCAGCGAAATATCAGGCGTGCCCCCAATCCATTGTTCATGCCTGGGGGCGTGCCATTAGAGTATGTGGATGGGGCTTAAAGTTTATTGGAGGGCTTTGCCCTAGAAACACCCACCAAAGGGTTTGTAAACCCTTTGGAAACCCATGAGGGGGCAAATCTTGGCTCCCCAATTTTTTTAACCTCCCCCAGTGGGGCGTGGGGTGAAACCCCAAAAACCCTTTTGGTAAAAAGTTAGAGCAAACAACCATGAACGCGCACAGCATCACCTTAGAAGTTACTGGCCAGCGCATCACAGGCTGGGCGGGCGGGCGGATTGGCTGGGATTTAAACCAGTTTTGCGGGGATTTTTCTTTGGCTAGCCGTGGGAATGCCCAAGAACTGCCAAAGGCGGTGCCACTGGGCGCTAAGTGCAAGGTGGCGTTGCACAGCCCTCAAGGTGAGCAGACGGCCTTGGTGGGGATGATTGATAGCATCAGCCACGAGGTGGCGGCACAGGAGGTGCGCACGGTGGTGGCGGGGCGCAGTGCCAGTGCCGACTTGGTGGACTGTGCGGCCCCGTTGCAAGCCTGGCAAAACCAAAGCGCCCTCCAAATTGCGCACGCGCTCACCTCGTCCTTTGGCTTGCAGGTGGCAGATAAGGCAGGGCTTAGCGAGCCCTTTGCCCATTTTGCGACGCGCCCAGGCGAAAGCGTTGCCCAGGCCTTGGTGCGCTTGGCGCGCTTGGGCGGGGCTTGGGTGGGTGACGTAGCGCCCGCAGGGCACTTGCGCTTTTTTATCCCAGGCAAGGGGCGGGCACCTTATCAATTAAGCCTGCAAAAACACCTGATTAGCACCAGCGCCACCACCAACCGCGCCCCGCGCTTTGGCCAAGTGCAGGTACTAGGAGAAACACCAGGGGGCAACACGATAGAGGCCCTGGCAATGGATGCGGGGAGCCAAAAAATGCGCAGGCATGTGCTGCTAGCAGAGGAACCCTGCCTGCCAGCAGCGTTGCAAGCCAGAGCCAACTGGGAGCGCGGGGTGCGCTTGGCCAGTAGCACCAGCGCCACCATAGACATGCAGCGCTGGGATGCTTTGGCGCGCTTGCTGCCTGTTGGCGGGCTGGTGCGCTTAAAAGCCAGCCAGGGGGGGCTCAACGGCGATGCCCTGGTGCAAGGGGTGCGGGTTTTTTTAAGCGAGGAGGGACCTAAATTAAGCATCTACCTCACCCACCCCGCAGCCTACCAAGCCAAGCCAAACCCAAGTGCACTAGCGCGGCCTTTTTTAATCCGGAGCACCTAGGCGATGATAACAGGGTTTAAAAACATGGTGCGCCGTCTGCTCTTGGCGAGGGTTGACAGCCCGAGCAAGGTGCAAGTGCAAGGCCTTGGGGCCCAAGCGCTAGAGGCCGAGCGCTTTTTGCCTTGGGGGTTTGCCTCACAACCCACAGCTGGCCAGCAAGCGTTGGTGGTGTTTGTGGGCGGCGCCCAAAGCGCCCCCGTGGCGCTGGGTGAAAGCGCCAAAAGCGCCCCTGCCCTAGCCCAAGGGGAGGTAAAGATTTATGCCCAAGGAGGCGCCAGCGTCCACTTGAAAGCAGACGGCAATGTGGTGGTGCAACCAGGCGCACAAGGCAAGGTGATGTTAGGCGAGCAAAGCCTTAACCCCATGCAAGGGGTGGTGACAGGGGAGTGCGTGTGCGCTTTTACAGGCAACCCACACCCCCAAGCCAGCCAAGTGGTGCTGGCCAAAAAGGAGGCCTAACCGATGCCCTTAAACGCAACCGTTTTGGCTATGTTGATGAAAGAAAAAATGGACGCCCTGCCCCAAGGCACGGCGGGTGAAGCCAACCTGCAAGCCTTGGCCGAGGCCGTGGTCGAACACATTCAAAGCGAAGCCGAGGTGGTTGTGCAAGGGGTGCAAACAGGGGGCGGAGCAGCCACGGGGAGGATCACATGAAAGACATTGCACTAAAATGGAAGAACGGGGTGGCAGATATTGCCCTCGATGCGGGCGACATCGCCTTGGATAACGGCCTTGAGAGCGCCGTCATCATCAGCCTATTTGGCGATGGGCTTGCCAGCCCTAGCGCTACCTTGCCCGATGGCGCCACCAACCGCCGCGGCTGGTGGGGTGGATGTAGCGGCAGTGGCCTTTGGCAACACACCCGCGCCAAAAACACCCAGGCCAATGCTCTTGCCCTCGCCGATGAAGCCCGCCAAGCCCTAGCATGGCTCACCAAAGACGGCCTCGCCACCAGTTTGGAAGTGGAAGCGGTGAGGCAAGCAGGGCAGATTGCCTTGCAGGTGCGTGTAAAGGGCGTTGCAAGCGCGTTTAAAGGAGGTTTGTATGCCGTTTAAAATCCCCAGCCTTGGCGATTTACGCGCCCGCAGCCGTGGTGATATGGAAGCCGCGTTGCCAGGGGTTTCTGCCCAACAGGCGAGCATGGCGCAAACCTTGGCAGACAGCCACGCTGCCGCCATGCGCGGGCTTTACCTCCACCAACAAACCCTAGCCCAAGACCTCTTCCCCGACACCGCCCAAGCAGACGCCCTTGAACGCTGGGCAGGCATTTGGGGTGTCACCCGCACCCCAGCAGCCAGGGCAGTCGGTCAAGTGGTGTTTCAAGGCCAAGCAGGCGCTTGGGTGCCCCTTGGCTTAGGCTTGCAAAGCCAGCGCAACCAAACCTACACCACCAGCCAAAGCGGGGTGCTGGCCACCAACGGGCAAGCGACCCTCGCCGTGCGTGCTGATAAAGGCGGGGCGGCAGGCAACCTAGCAACAGGTAGCACGCTCACCCTAAGCAGCACCGTGCTCGGGGTTGAACCCGAGGCAAGGGTCGCAACAGGCGGGCTTGTCGGTGGCGCACCCCAAGAGACGGATGATGCCCTGCGCGCACGCCTGCTGGCACGCATTCGCGCCCAAGAACGCCTTGGCAGCGTAGCCGACTACAAAGCCTGGGCTTTGGGCCGTCCCTGGCGTTGATCGCGCCTGGGCTTTTGCCCATTACGGGGGCGAGGCAGGCGTGGTCGCCGTGTTTATCACCGTGCCCGCCGAGGCAGGTGGTGTGCAAGCAAACCAAGCCAAACTAGCTGAGGTAAAAGCAGCCCTTGATGCCCTGCGCCCAGCGGGCGCTGTGTTGCGCACGCTGACCCCAGCCTTGTTGCCTGTGAATGTCCAAGCAAGCATCGCCCCCCTCACCCCACCCTTGCAAACGGCTGTGCGAGCCGAATTGGCCAATGCCCTTCACCAAGCCGCCCGCCCTGGTGCCAGCCTGGCGCGTAGCGTGATTGAAGCGGCCTTTGCGAGGGTTGAAGGATTAACATCATGGAATATCACCAGGCCCCGCGAGGCAACCCAACCCGCAGCAGGCAACCTGCCCGTGCTGGGCACCGTTACGTTGAGGGCAGGCTAAAATGACCAATACACAGACTTATACCCAAGCCCTCGCAGGGCTACTGCCCCCAGGGGCAGCTTGGCAAGGGCGCAATCTGCAAAGGCTGCTTAGCGCCTGGGCTACGGGTTTGGTGCGTAGCGCCAACAGCCTGCAAACCTTGCTAGGCGAAGCAAACCCAGCCAATAGCAGCGACCTGTTGCCCGAGTGGGAACGCCTGCTGGGGATTGTGCCCTTGGATAGTAGTAGCATTCAGGCAGAACGCCGCGAGGTGGTGTTGTCTCGCCTAGCAAGCGGGGTGCCCACCACCGATACAGCGCTCCTTGCCCTGGCTGGCGCGCTAGGCTGGAGGCTGGCCTTTACCTACTTTATCCCCGCACGCGTAAGCAAAGCGCGCCTTGGCACACGGGGTTATGGCGCACCTTGGGTGTTTGCCAAGCGCATCACGGGCACCCCCAGTCCTAGCGAAGCCGTAAACGCACAAACCCTACGCACCATACTCACCACCTACCAGCCCGCCCACGAAGCGTGGCTGTGGGCATTGGCTTAAAAAAAAAGGAGCATCGAAACATCATGAGCGAAACCAGCACACCCACCACGCCCGCCACATGGGAAGAGCGCATTCCCCTTTTTGACGAGGGCGACCCCCTGACAGGGCGCGAGGCCACCCTGCTCACCGCCGATGGGCAAAATATCTGGCGTGCTCTGGCAATGGGCCTCGCACAAAGCCACGCCCTGCCCGCAAACGCGACCCACGCGCAAATTATGGAGGCTTTTATGCAAGGCCACGCCCTTACAGGGGAAATCAAAACCTTTGGGGGGGCCGCTGCCCCCGGGGGCTGGTTGCTTTGCAACGGGGCACGGGTTAGCAGCACCACCTACGCCGCCCTGTTTGGGGCGCTTGGGCAGCGATACGCGCCCGATGTGCTGCTGAGCGCTGCTTTTGCCCTCACCACGGCAAGGAGCCTTGAAAGCATGGGCTTTTTAAAATGGGGACAGGGTGCGCTTTGAGGCCTACGACGCTACAGGCGCAGCGATTGACCTCCCCACCCCTTTGAGCAAAACCACCCCCTATACCCTGGGCATCGCCACAGATGCCACCCATGACTTTAGCCCGATCGATGCCAGTGGCACAGCCGTTGTTCCCACAGCCCAAAGCAAGGGGCGTCTCGTGATGTCTAAAGCGGACACCTTGACCCTCCCCGACCTGCGCGGGCGAACCCCCATTGGGGCCGGGCAAGGGGAAGGCTTAACGCTGCGGGCGTTGGGCATACAAGGCGGGGATGAGGAAATGCAGGAGCATAGGCACTCATATCCGATTGGGGGTCGTCCAGTAAACGGGGGAATCCTATCTTACGTGGGGTGGGAAGAGGTAGCTTATGGGCCACTTTACACTACAACTACGGACTAGGTCAAAGCGGCAACATGCAGCCCTACCTGCCGCTTCACTACATCATCAAAACTTAGTAAAGGTTTTTTTATGGAACTCATCATTACCCAAAGCACGATTACCCTGGGCGGGTATAAGGCCAGTTTAGCCGACTTTGCCCAAGATTACGGCCAGCGAGCCCCAGCCCCTGCGCATCCTGACAGTGCCCGTTCCTATCATCGAGGCGTGCGCCACGCATCCCACACCAAGCACGGCCAAACCGATGGCGGGCCACTGGTTTGGGCCCAAGGCGATGCCATCATTGCAGCCCTGCCCACACTGCTTGCCAAGCAAAAAGCAAGGGAAGAGGCCCAACAAGGGGCAAGACAGGCCGAACAAGGGGCAAGCCAAGATTTGGACAGCCAAGGGCAAGGGCAAGGGGCAAGAACAGGGCGGGGATGCTTAAAGGAAGTAAATCATGAAAAGTTTTTTTAATAGAAAAGGAGGCAAGCGTTTGCTGGCCAAAAGATTGGCTGGCGTGATTGATGCCGTGCCACACACATGCTATTGCGAGCCCTTTATGGGGGCAGCCCACGTCTTTTTTGCGCGACAACGCACACGCACTATTTCTGAAGTGCTAAACGATATTGACGGGGAATTGGTGAACCTATTTCGCGTGCTTAAATACCACAAGGAGGCGTTTTTGCAGGGCTTGGAGTGGGGGGTCTACGCGCGGGAGGTATTTGAAAACCTGAAACAACAAAACCCAGACACCATGACCGATATCCAGCGCGCCCAACGCTTTTTTTGCCTGCACAAAATGTCTTTTGACAGCGAAACTAGACAGTTTGGCTACTCAAAAAAACAGCCAACAATCACCCTGCAACCCTTAAAAATCCTTTAAGCAAGCCCACGCGGCCCTGAAAAGGGTGCATCTTGAGTGCTTGCCTTGGCAAGATGTGCTCACTCGCTACGATTCAAAAGAAACCTTGTTCTACCTTGACCCACCCTACCACGGGCACGAAAACGACTATGGCAAGGGGGTTTTTGCGAGGGAAGATTACGCCGCAATGGCAGAAGCAACAAAGCATTTTAACTCTTTCATGACATTCTCACGACCGTCTTTGGCGGCTTTGCCCAAGCCCTTAGCTTCATCAATAAGACGCTTTGTCCCACCGATAACCCCAAATACCGCGTTGTAGGCAGTGTTTAACTCAGTGCGCAAGTTCGTGATCGCCGTACGCACCCTTTTAGCTTCTTTCAAGGACTCCTTCATTTGAGTAATCATCCTTTGTGCCTGAGTGAGCTGATCCGCATAATAGCTGTAAGAAGTGTAGTCAGTAACAACCTGTTGACCATGTGCCAAAGGAACGACCAATAAAAAACCCAAAAAGAACCCGAAAATTTTCATGCCAACTCCTAAAGAAGAATTAGAGAAAGAAGTTTAAGCAACAAAAGACCAAACAAGAGAAATTTTTGCCTTTTGCCATCCTGAGTATCCCAATAAGAGGGTTCCCCGGCCTCATCCACCGCATTTCCACCCTCCTTTAAAGGTGCGGGCTCCGTTCCAGATGCTGCCTTTGTTTCATCCTTGGTTACTTGGACTAAGGCTGTATCTAACTCATCTCGTAAACTTGTGTCCTGTATACGGTTTTGTTCAAAGGGCACAGGATTGGTTGCACTTGACGTACCGCCAAGACCATCTGTCAAATTCTCATTGCCATACACAGCCGAGAACCCAAGCAAGCACAAACATACGAACAAAAGACAAAAAAAACGTCACATAAGTTACTCCAACTTAAATTAGAAAACAATAAAAAAAATTATCCAGTTTAATTATCAATCAAATCGGCTTCCTCCTCTTAAAGAATTAAGGTTTAAAAACAAAATAACCTCTCATTAGAACACTCACTGCGGAAAATACATATCATGCAGGGGCGTTACCAACAATCTTGTCCCTGGCTTAATGCTTACTGTAGGAGCGATGTTTATGTTTTCCTTAATGATTTCCTTTGTTATCGCACTAACATCACCAGCTAAGATATTGGTCGTTGCGGCAGCAGTCCCCGAATCCGTGTTTCTTAAGATGGCGGCAGCACTTGATGCATTGATAACACTAACTAAAAGCGCGATACCGTACTTTTCAAAATACTTGTTATCCAATTCCCCTTCCTCGTTTGCGGAGTGCCGCTTTAATATCTTCGTAGTGCCAACCAGTTTCCATACCTGCTATATTTCTCTATGTTTATTTTTGTTTATAAATGTTTCAGAGCATAGTGAACAAATAATCGGTCAAAAGCAAGCGGTTTTTTGGCATTAAGTGTTTTTAACGGATTTTTGAAAAAAATGCCAATGCCTTTGTGTTTGTTATTTTTTACGCATCTATCAATAGACAGATCGTTGCGTGCTCCTTTGCACAGTTTGGAGGGTTAAGTACGCAATGCAGGCTTTTAAAGAACGCTTGAGTGTTTCTGCTGAATTATTGGGAGGGGTGAAATATTTAGCCAAAAAAACAAGCATAGCCCGAAGTACGCTGGGTTATTACCTGTCTGGGAAGACACAACCTAGGGTAGATGATTTAGTTGCAATCGCTGGTTGTTCGGGCGTTTCTATCCAATGGCTAGTCACTGGCGAGGGTCCGATGCGCGTTGGTGAGGAGCCGGTGCACCCTGATGAGGGCCTGATGTACCCCGAGGAGGAAAGCCTTGAGGAGGATATCGCGCGGATGGAGGCGAAAATGGCCCGGGAGGATGCGTTGCTGAAAAAGGTAGAGGCACTGGAGCAACTGGTTAAACAGCCCCCGCCCCCACCGCCTACCACAAGCGGTATTGCCACCATGACCCTGCTCGGCTTGGCCGAATGCGGGCTGGCGGGCTGGCAGTTAAAAAAGCCTTTAAGCGTGAAAGCGAACTGCCCTGCGGACATGAACCCCGCAGAGGACTTTGCGGTGATGGCCACGGGGCAGGGCCTGGTGTACGCGGGGATTGAACCTGGGTTTATCTGTTTTTGCGCCCCCAAAAGCGAGGCACAGGTGGGCGATGTGGTGTTTGTGCTAAAGCCGAACAACCTTGCCAGTTTGGGATTGGTGAAAGAATGGAGGCGCAAAGAAGGGGGGGCAACCTGGCTGGTGCTCCAAAAATGGGACGACCCCGACCCCAAAACGGGCGAGCGAAAACCCTACACCTTGCAAGAAAACATCGACGAAATAGAACAGGTTGTGCCCGTGATTTACGTGCAACGCAGGGCGGTTTAGAAAAAAGGAGTTCCAAGCTAGATTATTTTTTATTTTTAGGCCAATCGCGAAAAAACCTTTATAAAACAATGGTTTATCACGAAATTTTGGAAGAAAATTGAGTTCCATGTTAAAGCACTGAACTTGGAACTTTTGCGGGGCATAAACCCCCCTGGCATTTTTTGTGTAAAACCCGCTAAGGCTTGATGTTAGGGGGTTCGAACGCTTTCGAACGCTTTCGAATTCCCTCGAACAAGGCCTTGTGAGAAGTATAAAGCCATGTGAACGAAAACGCGCAAACCCGCATTACACCGTTTTTTGGGCGGGACACGTGCCACCACCCTTTTGGCGCAAACACACTGCCCGTAAACTGTTGAAAAACCACAAAAAACCATTTCTTTTTGACCAGTGTAAAAGCAAGTGTCCGGGCACAACCATGTGAACGGGCACAACGAAAAACGCGCAAACCCGCATTACACCGTTTTTTGGGCCGTTCAATTTACACTCGGTTATTGGGAGCGCTGCCTGTGTCATAAAGCGCTTTAATTCCCGCTATATCCCGTTATATCCCGCTAAATCCCGCACCCCCCCCCCCCCCCCCGCAGTTTTGTAGTGGTGGCAAAGCATGTGAACGGGCACATCCCCGCATGAACCAGGCTTTGCCCCGTGGCCATCACCGCAAAGTCTTCTTCGGGGTTCATATCGGCAGGGCAGTTGGCTTTTATGCTTAAGGGCTTGCTTTTAAAAGCCATCCTTTTCGGATGAGAACGGCAATTTTGAGATTACGGCAAAGATTATTCTGGAATACGGGGGTCAAGGGGGGGGTTCAAAAAAGGAACCCCCTTAAGGCAAAGATAGTTTTGGTGCGTCATTCAAGGCGCACTGGCAAACCCCAGGCAGGCAAGGTGGAGATAGAAGCGATGCCCGGCGTGGAGTGCCAAAAGTATCCTAAAAAGGCCATAGGGTATCGGCCCATTGCTCGGTGGCGTGGCTTATTTTTTTTGCGCGTTTTTCGGGGGTTTCAATGTTGTGGGTGGTATCGGGCTCTATACCAAACAGTCGCTGACCTTTGCTGACGCTATTCCCATCTGCCAAGGGGGTTCCCGTGGCTTGCTGACCAATCGATTTCACCACCCCATCGCATTTGGCATAAATGGGGTTAAACATTTTCATCACCTCAAGTAGCCCTAATACATCACCTGTTTGCACGTGTTGCCCAGGGGTTACGTAGGGTGGTTGGTTGGGAGCAGGGCGCATATAAAACACCCCACCCGTCCACGCTACCACTGTATCCGATGCGCTTTGCGGTGCCTTTACCAGTGCTTGACGCAAACTGACCTGACTGCCGGCGTCCTCGAAGGCTGTGGGGATTTTTATACACAAATTCTCGGTGACGCCAAAAGCGCTAAAACCGCATTTTTGCGCCAACAACCACGGCAAGCGCAACCACTCTAATCCCAATTGATGACCACGATGTGCAGCCTGGGTGGCAGCCCACTGTATAGAAGATAAGCGGGTTTGCGCCCCATTGCCTTGCTGTTTGCTTTGTTGCAGATGCTGTGTCAGGTTGGCGAAATGGGCGCTATTCAAGGTGCTGGCTGTTTGGCTGTAAAAGGTCAACCCTTCGCTTAGCAGGTGGGCATCGTGTTCCCAAATGCATTCTTCGGCGGAGGCTCCTTGGCGGTTTTCCAAATGCAACCAAAAATACAAGGCGGCCAGTTCTGTCAAATTGCGCGGTGCGTTTTGGCTTTTAGGGCAGTGTGCATAAAATTGAGGTCCATGCTTTAAAAAAGCAGCCAATACTTGAGGTTGGCGGGGGTAGAATTCGGCAAAAAAAACGGTGGCGGTGGCTTTGGTGGGATTTTCTTCTGTTTGGTTGGCTTGTTCAAACCAAGGCGTTAGCCAACCTAAAGGGTGCGGCGCACACCACCCTGCCAGCAGATGCGGCTGGGAAAACAGTTTTGCCAATGGTCGCAAGAGCAAACTACGCTTTTGTGCCAAAATATCTGCCGCCTGTGCTCCCAAACCGTGGCGGGTACGCTTCAAACCTTCTTCCCAAAGGGCATCCAGATCAAGCAAAGCGGCCTGTTGTGCAAGGGCACCCACCCCTGCCAACCATGCCTGGGTAAAATCGGTTTGAGGCAAGGCCCAAGGTTCTGCTCCCATTAGCCAACCCATCAACCCTTGGTGAAAATGGTGATTGCTTTGTAAATCTTCTCCTTGTAAAGACATCCGCCTTAAGGCTGCCACCATGTGTGCGTAGGTTTGCACACGGCTGTCACCGTGGGTTACCAGCAAGGCAAGGTTTGAATCATAGGCACCTGCAATCCGATAGGGAGTAAATTTGGCATTATCGGGGTGACGGAGGCCCAAGCCTTGGTCATCGCGCAATTCCCAGGGGGCGGCTGCACTCCAAGCGTGCAATTCTCCACCACCATGGGGGCCCAAAGCATCGTTGCTGGCATTTAAGCGCACCTCCAATCCATCGTGATGTTTGGGGATGCGGGTGGGCTTTGGTAGTTCTTTGCCATACACAGCCACCCACAACATGGCCTGCACCAATGAGGATACCTCAAAATGTTCTTCAGGCTGCTTTGGGTTGGCAAATTGTAGCGCATATATCTGCTCACTCACCCGATGCTCGACCTGGATGCGCGTATTCATCTCCATAAAATAATGTGCACTGCCTTCTACGATACACTCGAAGGTCGAAACCGAGTTTAAACCTACGGCCTGACCAAAGCGTTCCGCCTCGCGTTCCATGCGTTGTAAAATATGGGCTTGTTGTTGCAGTGCCTTGGCTTGGCTGGGTTGGTTTTGCGCTTCTAATTGTTTGGCCTCGCGCAGCAAATTTTCTTCGCTTAAAGCAAACTCAAGCAATTTTTGCTCGTGCATTTGGATCGAACAATCACGCCCACCCAAGGCGATGCACCATTCTCCGTTACCCAGCAGTTGAATTTCGTTATGCCGCGTGGTTTCCACATTAAGTTCAATTAAAAAGCGCTTGTTGTCTTGGGGGCCGGTGGCTTGAGCCTCACGTAAAATTTCTTGGACAGCTGCAGCAGCCTGCTGAGTTTGGGTGATAATGCGCTGCCCTTTACCGCCCCCGCCCCCCACATGCTTTAGGCGCAGACGCCGCCCTGGGTTGCGGGCAAAAAGGTGTTTTGCTTGAAGCACGGCTTCTGCGTACAGGGATTCGTCTTTAAGCAGGCTTTTTCCTACGCTGCGTGAGGCTTCCTCGAGCCACGCTGCACGTTCATGCACCTGGGCATGCGCAAGGCTTGGAGGCACTTGCAAGCCCAAGCGTTTCATGGCTTTTTTGAGTCCTTGTTCCCCTTCTAGTTGGCGCAGCAAGGCGCGTGCTGCCACATCATCCACCCCTGGGCAAATCGAAATACTCAAATTGCGCGCCAGGGATTTGGCGTTGTCTTTGACGCCTGCCGCACGGGCCACCGTACTTCGAGGACCAATAAAAACGAGCCCTGCGTTTTCAATGCCTTCAATCAAGGCTGGGTCCTCTGCCATAAAGCCATAGCCCGCAAAAATATGGGTGTAGCGGTGCTGACGGGCAATGGTCAAAATGCGTTCGATGCAGGCGTGCTTTTGACCTTCATGGTTGGCCATGTAGTCGGGTATTCGGTGTACGCGCCCACTGTGCAAGCCTAGTTGGCGGAGCTCGGGTGCCAAGGCACGGGGGTACATAACGCTATCTTTTTCGGAGAGCAGCATGCCAGCGGCCTGGGTTCCCATCGCCTCAAAGGCTTCGATGGCCTCAAGGCGCACGGGGCCGCGGCAAATGATGAGCGGTTTTACGTGCTGAAAATTAAAGTACTTCAGCCACGTGCTTGCTTGGGGAGGTTTTGTGGCCGTTGGCACTACCATCATAAACTGCGGTGTTTCAAACAAAAGGGGTTGATTTTCAGGGTTTTGCCTAGCAGAGCGGGTTTTCACGTGGATAGCGTAGCAGGATTTTGACCTTGTTGGAATTGCGGTTGTTCAATCCCATTCCGTTTTTTGAGGTGTGTGTGTATTTCCACAGGGTTATCATCTTAATATTTCCATTGCTACAGTACTAGAAAAAATCAACGGGGCGAGCAGTTGCCCCAGAAGGCGCAAATAGAGCGGACGGACGCTATGTGGAGCCCGGTAACGGGTTGCACGAAGGTCGGCCCCGGATGTGAGAACTGCTATGGCCGAATGCTTCGCAAAATGTGTAGCCGTGACGGGGTGGCGTTCTCCTTTCAACACATGGAGGATCCCCCCGCCTCATCCTTGGCCGGAAAAAGCTGCTGCATCAGGCCTTTTTTATGGATTTTGAGAACTTCAAGCTTTTGGGCCTCGGCGGTGATGAGATCGTCGATGGACGTCAGGCAGTCGGCTATCTTTTGTTGTTCGGGGAGGGAGGGAAATGTAACGTGAATTTTGACAAGGTCATTAGAATTGATTACCGGATAATTGGTTCCGGTGCATCTAGATAAGACCCGATTTACGAATGAAGCTGTGTGAAGAGTTTGATACAAAAATTTGGCTGATCCTTTTGCTCTTAATTGAGCATATCCGGTTGATGCCACATAATCGCCCACCTTACCTAAATAATAATTGTTCTTTTGGTAGGGGCGGACCATTTGGAATATAACATCCCCCATTTTCAACAATCTCTGTGCTCGGCTAGGTGCCCCCGACTTGTTGATTTTGCTTTCCTTTACCAGCGAACCACTTACAACGCTCTCCAAGTCAATATAAATGAATTCTTCAGGCAAATTTGATATTTTGGGATTGACGTTGCAAACCTCCCCCAACCGTTTTTCTACCCAGGCCCCCGCATCCCGAAACGCGGGGAAGCGCAGTTTGGGCCGTGTTTCACCTTTGGCCGGAAAAAGCTGCTGCATCAGGCCTTTTTTATGGATTTTGAGAATCTCAAGCTTTTGGGCCTCGGCGGTGATGAGATCGTCGATGGACGTCAGGCAGTCGGCTATCTTTTGTTGTTCGGGGAGGGAGGGGAAATTCAGCGTAAGATTCTTGAGATTGTCTTTAGATATGCCCAGAACCGAAATACCTTGAGATATTTGCATAATCTGCCTTCGCAGGTTCGTACTTCGCAATAAATATCCGGAAAAACCTAGAGAAAGCGCACATGGCACTGGCCTCGCAATATAGGTGTGCAGGCCAGCAACGAGCGGAGTATCACCTAATTCGAAAATCTCTATTGTTTTCCCAATACTTGCATGGTCTTCAGATGCATCTGCAATCACAACATCACCTAATTGACAGAAATTTTCCTCTCTGAAATCGCTCCTTACAGCATTTTTGATGAAAGGAATTTCTTCGTATTGTTGTCGAAAATTAGCCCCAAATTTCTTATGGATATCTCCATAGTGGATATTCTGAACATGACCACAATCGTATGTCAGCCGGTCACGCGAAAGGCTGTTGGTTGTGATCCAATCAACAACCTCCCCCAACCGTTTTTCCACCCAGGCCCCCGCATCCCGAAACGCGGGGAAGCGCAGTTTGGGGACCATGTTGTTCTTATTGCTCATAGGAAGCCAACCCCGATATTTCCCGCCCCTTGGCAAGCTTGCGCAGCAGTGGAATCAGGTCATCCATCAAGGCCCGCTCCTTTTGCAAGCACAATGCGGCGTTGGAATATTTGGGTTTGCAGGTTTTTAGGAACACATCGAATACCCTGTTTGGATCGGATTGCGTCTCGGCCTTTCAAATATCGTGCAGGGCGGCATTTGCGAAACCTCCTTTTGGCACAGGGTTTTTGGGGGCAGATATGGAGCGCTTGCGAAGGGATACCGCTCCGCTCAGTCCTGCGTCCTTGGCAGATGGGGCAAGCCAAGCTCCGTAAGAAAATTATTGTGCCTTTTGGTAACTTGCGAAATTGTCCCTTCGAGTTCGACCAGTTCCCTACGATTGGCCTGCAAGTCAATCTGCTGCTCTGGTTTGGCGGTGCTGATATACCTCGATATATTCAGGTTGTGTTCGTTCGTTTCGATTTCCTCCATGCCAGCCCGGCGGGCGTAGCGCTCCTCTTCCTTGCGGTACTGATATGTATCCACAATTTTTTCGACATGCTCGCGCAAAAGGCGGTTTTGCCGCTTGCCACTCCTAAAATGTTCGCTGGCGTTGATGAACAGCACATCGGCGTGTTTTTTGCAGCGTTTGAGTACCAGAATACAAACGGGGATACTGGTAGAGAAAAACAGATTGGCGGGCAAGCCGATCACCGTGTCGATATGTCCGTCCTGTAACAGTTTTTTGCGGATGCGCGCCTCAGCACCTCCGCGAAACAATACCCCGTGGGGCAGGATGATGGCCATGGTGCCATCCTTGCCAAGAAAATGAAAGCCGTGTAGCAGGAAGGCAAAATCAGCGGCGGATTTGGGGGCAAGTCCGTAGTTCTTGAAGCGAAAATCCTCGCCAAGAGCGCCGGTGGGAACCCAGCGATAGCTGAAAGGCGGATTGGCCACCACCGCATCAAAGGTGAGTTTCTTGGCCGGGTTCTCTTCGGCCAGGATATCCCAATCATTGGACAAGGTATCCCCATGGTAAATCGCAAATTCTAAATCCTTCACCCCATGCAGCAGCATGTTCATGCGCGCGAGGTTGTAGGTGGTGACGTTCTTTTCCTGGCCATAAATTTTGCCGATCTTATGTTCCCCGAGTTGCTTGCGGATATTTAGGAGGAGTGAGCCGGACCCGCAGGCAAAATCCAGCACTTGATTGAGCGTTGACTTCTTGCCCGTTGTGGGATCCTGACCGTCCAGCGTAACGATCCCCGAGAGGATGTCTGAAATTTCTTGCGGTGTATAGAACTCGCCTGCCTTTTTGCCCGAACCCGCGGCAAACTGGCCAATCAGATATTCATAGGCGTCCCCCAACCCATCTTTGTCGGTGGAAAACTGGGCAATGCCCTCGGCTATCTTGGTGATGATCGTGCACAATTTGGCATTGCGTGTGGTGTAATCCTTGCCCAGCTTTTCTGAATCCAGATTGATCTCAGAAAACAAGCCGCCAAAGGTGCTGGCAAAGGATTCGGTTTCGATATATTTGAAGCCCTTTTGCAAGGTGTGCAGCAAATCTTTGGCCTGGGTGCGCGCCAACTCGGCAATGCTCGCCCAAAGATACTCTGGCTTAACCACATAATGCACCTTGCGGCGCATCTGGTCTTCAAAGGTCACAATATCCTGGGGGTTTTCCGCATACCAAATCGCCAGCGGCGTACGCCGATCATCTTTTGTCGTCTGCGGACAATCATTCCCAATTTCCTTTTTCGAAGCGGTCTCGTAATTGTCCGATAGATAGCGCAAGAACAAAAACGACAGCATGTAATCGCGAAAGTCATCCGCATCCATCGCGCCTCGTAAATCATCTGCAATGGCCCAGAGCGTTTTGCCCAGTTCTTTTTGTTCGGTGTCGGTCATGTTTGGCTTATCGGGTCGTTTTTCTTCGGGGAAGATTTTTTGAGTTAAAGTGCTACATATCCATCAAGGAAGTCAAAACCCTACAAAAATGCGCCTTGTTTTCTGGTGGCATCTCAACGGGTTCAAATAGAGAATAATTTGCCGTGGTTCAACACATGGAGGATCCCCCCGCCTCATCCTTGGCCGGAAAAAGCTGCTGCATCAGGCCTTTTTTATGGATTTTGAGAACTTCAAGCTTTTGGGCCTCGGCGGTGATGAGATCGTCGATGGACGTCAAGCAGTCGGCTATCTTTTGTTGTTCGGGGAGGGAGGGGAAATTCAGCGTAAGATTCTTGAGATTGTCTTTAGATATGCCCAGAACCGAAATACCTTGAGATATTTGCATAATCTGCCTTCGCAGGTTCGTACTTCGCAATAAATATCCGGAAAAACCTAGAGAAAGCGCACATGGCACTGGCCTCGCAATATAGGTGTGCAGGCCAGCAACGAGCGGAGTATCACCTAATTCGAAAATCTCTATTGTTTTCCCAATACTTGCATGGTCTTCAGATGCATCTGCAATCACAACATCACCTAATTGACAGAAATTTTCCTCTCTGAAATCGCTCCTTACAGCATTTTTGATGAAAGGAATTTCTTCGTATTGTTGTCGAAAATTAGCCCCAAATTTCTTATGGATATCTCCATAGTGGATATTCTGAACATGACCACAATCGTATGTCAGCCGGTCACGCGAAAGGCTGTTGGTTGTGATCCAATCAACAACCTCCCCCAACCGTTTTTCCACCCAGGCCCCCGCATCCCGAAACGCGGGGAAGCGCAGTTTGGGCCGTGTTTCACCTTTGGCCGGAAAAAGCTGCTGCATCAGGCCTTTTTTATGGATTTTGAGAATCTCAAGCTTTTGGGCCTCGGCGGTGATGAGATCGTCGATGGACGTCAAGCAGTCGGCTATCTTTTGTTGTTCGGGGAGGGAGGGAGTGAAAGCTGGTAGCGACCTAATAATTTCAGAACTTAGATTTTGAACGCCACTTCCCGCAGCATTATCGGAAAAATATACTTGGCTGCTGGGCGACAAAATTAGGTAAAATAGATAATCCCTATCAATTTGAGTATCAATCTGCGTTACAGCAATCCAACCATCATGAATACACGCCTTAATTTTCAAAATATAGGGTCGTCCAAAGCTCATTGAATTTGATAATATTAGATCGCCTGGATTCACTTCTCTGGTTTTACTCAGTGCCTCAATCCGGACTCTTTCTTGTGTGTGAGTGACATACTTAGAATTCTTGCCCACATCACCAATTTTTAGCCAATTCAATCCATTTTGCTCAGATGTAAGAAAACTTTCGATAGGACGAGGTGAGCCTCCTCTAACAATTGTCGAGATATTTCCCAACGTTTTCGCCACCCAGGCCCCCGCATCCCGAAACGCGGGGAAGCGCAGTTTGGGGACCATGTTGTTCTTATTGCTCATAGGAAGCCAACCCCGATATTTCCCGCCCCTTGGCAAGCTTGCGCAGCAGTGGAATCAGGTCATCCATCAATGCCCGCTCCTTTTGAATGCGGGCTTTCCACCCCAATCCTAACGGTGCCAACAAATTGTTAAGCTGCAAGGCATCAAAAATCAAGCGATCGATGATCCCATCGACAAAGGCTTGCAAGGCTTCGGTCTCCAGCCTGTATTTTTGGGCGACGCTGACGAGTTCATCCGTAAATTTTTGGGCTTTGAAGGCCTCGAAGCCTTCGCGAATTTCTTCTTCACTCAGGGAAACGCCTGTTTTGAGGCTGCTGATATAGTTGGTGATGTCGTCGCGCTGGTCGATGAACTTGGCGTCCGAGGCAATCAGGTTAACCAACTGTTCGCGGGTCATATTTTGTTTTTCTGGCGCGGCTTTGGTATAGCGGGCGATGAGTTCCATGATGTAGTCGTAATCAATATTCACCGAGGCGAAGAGCACGTATTCAAAATCTGGTTGCTCCGTTGGATCGGCAGGGTCGTCACCTTTGCCTTGTTTGGCCCTGATTCGCCGGGCGACATCGAGGTAGGCGCCCTTGAAACTGCGCAGGTCATCCTCGGGGAGGGTCTGCTCGATCTGCCCCTTTTGTTCTTCGTTCATATCGGTGTATTGGTCCAAGCGGATTTTCAGACGCTGCACTTCCTTGAAACGGTTGATAAATTCGGCACGGGCCCCTTCGCCCTTAAGGTTTATAACCTGTTCTGGTTTGGCCTCCAGCCCCTGCCTTTGCATAAATCTGCAGAGCTGTTTTACGGCCTTTTGGAACTGCAAAATGACCTTGGGAGCGGGTTCTACCAGCCAGACCTGTTTAGCGCGTTCACTATGTTCGCCTGAAAACAAGGCAATCGCTCTGTCGACCGCGCCTTGCTGGCTCCGAAAATCCAGGATATTCCCCCACGGCTTGCTGTCGTTGAGCACGCGGTTGGTGCGCGAGAAGGCTTGAATCAACCCATGATATTTGAGATTTTTATCCATATAGAGGGTGTTAAGGTATTTGGAATCAAAACCGGTGAGCAGCATGTCGACCACGATAACGATGTCGATCTTCTGGCTGCGGGGCTGATCGCTGTTGGGATATTGCTGCTCCTTGATACGCTTTTGCACATCTTGATAATAAAGATCGAAATAATTGATGCTGTGATTGGTGCCGTATTGAGCGTTGTAGTCGGTGATGATGGCCGTTAGAGCGGCTTTCTTTTTCTCAGGGGCTTGGGCGTTGTCGGCCTTTTCTTGTGGCAAGCCTTCTTGTAGCTGCTGTACGTCTTTATTTTCTGCCTGCTTGCCTTTAGCAGGCGGCGAGAAAATGCAAGCCACGTTTAAGGGCAGGAAGGAACCATTCTCCAATTTGCGCTGCACCTGTATCTTCTTGAACAGGCGGTGGAATTCAATGGCGTCGTTAATAGATGCACTGGCCAGCATCGCGTTGAACTTGCGTTTGGCGGTGGCCGCGTCGTGCTTATCCAAGATCGCGTTGACGACGGCTTCCTGCTCCGGCCTTTCGCCCGCCTTGGGCTTGTTGTTGCCTTCGGACCTGAAATAGTCGATATGAAAGCCCAGCACATTGCGGTCTTCAATGGCGTGGGTGATGGTGTAGGCGTGAAGCTCTTTTTGAAAGATGTCTTCTGTGGTCTTTAGTGAGGCCTCGTTCCCGTCGATTTTCTGATAACTGGCGTTGTCCTCGAAGATGGGTGTGCCGGTAAAGCCGAACAGCTGGGCCTTGGGAAAGAACGCTTTGATGGCTTGGTGGTTTTCGCCAAACTGGGACCGGTGACATTCGTCGAAGATGAACACGATGCGCTTGTCACACAATGGATCAAGTCGTTTCTTATATTGTTTCTTTTTGCTGCCGTCGAGGGCTAAGCCCAGTTTTTGGATGGTGGTGACGATCACTTTGTCAGCATAGTCAGTTGACAGTAATCGCCGCACAAGATTTTTAGTGTTGGTATTTTCTTCTACGCAACCTTTCTGAAATCGGTTGAATTCATCCCGGGTCTGCCGATCGAGGTCTTTGCGGTCCACCACAAACAGGCATTTGTCGACGTCCGAGTTGTCCTTAAGTAGAGTGGCGGCTTTGAAGGACGTCAGCGTCTTGCCACTGCCGGTGGTATGCCAGATATACCCATTGCCCCGGTTTTGATGAATGCAATCTACAATCGCCTGGACCGCATAGATTTGGTAGGGGCGCATCATCATCAGCTTTTCCTCACTAGCGACCAACACCATGTAGCGGCTAACCATTTCCCCAAGAGTACATTTGGCAAGAAATTGCTCGCTAAAATCGTCTAGGTGGCTAACCTTGCAGTTGTCTTTGGTGGCAAACCGGTACACGGGTAAAAAACGTTCCTCGGCATCGAAGTTGAAATGCTTGTTTGGGTTATTGGCAAAATACCAAGTGTTGGCATAATTACTGACGACAAAAAGTTGGATGAAGCACATCAGGGTGTTGGTGTAGCCATTACCAGGGTCTTTTGTGTATTCGACGATTTGCTTCATGGCGCGGCGCGGGCTAACATCCAGTGCTTTGAGCTCGATCTGCACCACCGGCACACCATTGATGAGCAAGATCACATCATAGCGCTGGTGACTGCTTTGGGTGTCCATGCGCAACTGGTTTACCACCTCGAAGTGGTTCTTACACCAATCTTTGACATTCACTAGGCTGTAATGCAACGGCGTGCCATCGTCGCGCTCAAAACTGTGGCGCTGGCGCAGGGTGTTCGCGGCTTTGAACACATCATGAGCGATGATTTTATCCATGAGGCGATCAAATTCACCATCAGTCAACTTTACCTTGTTGAGATCTTCGAATTTCTGTCGGAAGTTTTTCTTAAGGGTGGCGTGGGTTTTGATATCCTGGCGATAAGTGTATTTAAGATCGCTAAGTTTTTTGATCAGTTTTTGCTCAATTTCGTTTTCTGTTGTCATTTATACCCACGTCCCCCAGCTAGTTGGTAATTTTCATGTGAAATCACCCTGAAATTATCAGTCACAGGATCTCTGAATTTTTTGCCTATTTTCCGGCAGGGTTACACGAAAAATTGGAAGATAGCTTCTGTAAGGTCGTCATATCTGGCGTAATATTTATGATGAGTGACGTATTTACGCATCATGTTCCACGGCGTGCCCCATTTTACCCTTGAATTGGTCAACGCACCACCGTTTCAAGAAAAGCCGTTTCAAAATTTAGGGTGCAATAAATTACTCCAAACGCTTGTCCGTCACAACAAAACCGCGACTTTGCCGGAACGCAGCCCAACGGGGTTTGGCGGTGGCTGGTTCCAACTCAAACGAGCGCATGACGAAAGTGCAAGGGAGGCAAGGCGTGGCCCAATCCGATCCCGCGCGGATAAGAAATCACCGTGAACTAAACGCCTCACCAGCACTCCGGGCGGTGGCGCAAACCGCCGCCACATCCCCGGATTTCAGGCTGAATCGGTTGCGTCCGATAATCCCGAAATTGCCTTGAAACGCCCGTCGCGTTCACCACAATCCGCCCTCAAAATCTCAATAATAGGGTTGTGCCAGCAATCACCGCATCATATCAGATATGATCGGGTTAGAATAATAGGACTTGTGCCGAGGTTTTACAATCGATTAGGAAGTATTTGAGCTCGTTATCATAGGAAAACCCCTAACATTTTGTCGTCTGCATAACCCTTAAACTTTCTGCTTAGCATGGATTTGGGTGGCCGTATTCGAAGCCAGATCTAGCGACACCATTTACCAAAAATGACTTGGATCTGCCATGGCGTTCTCCAAAAAGATTTGTTCCATTTTGGTTATGGGTTCGATCGACCCAAATGCATGTGCTTTGCTGTAGGATGCTACTTTGACAACGGATGCAAGACCCACGGGGGCAGAGCAATACAGCCCTGAATTTAAACAAAAAGGCTTGCTCCTTAGAGTTGGGAGTGTGAGAGCGAAACTTTTGGGTCAGCCTTGGTATTAGGTTGTTTAGAGGGTGTTCTGCCTTGGCAACTAAAAAATTACGACAACAGGCTTTACCTCGTTGTTGCAATATGGGTACGTTGAGGTCTAATGATTAACCATCGTTTGCCTGTCGTGCTCCCCAATGCACCAAGGCATTTTTTAAAAATTGGCGGCTGAGAGAATGGAAAAATAGCGATGCAAGCATTAAGACTGGAAATCTATACCAAGCAAAACGTGCTTCTTCAAACCCAAAGCCCTTGGGTAACCGTGCCAGGAAGCCAAGGTGAGTTGGGTATTTTGCCCGACCATGCCCCTTTGGTTACCACGCTAAAGAGTGGGGTAGTACGCTATAAGGCAGATGACAGCACAGAGCAGCAAGCGGTGGTGCATCACGGGTATGCCCAAGTGCGCGACAACATCGTTACGGTGCTGGTTGAGGTGGGCGAAAAATCTGAAGCGATTGATCGTGAACGCGCGCGCGCAGCCAGCCAACGTGCGGTCGAAAAGCTAAAAACGCTTGCACGAAAGAAGCAGTTGAACCAAAACGAAATGAAAAAGTGGGAATCCAAACTCGTCCGTTCGTTACAACGGATGAGTGCCAGTGCCTGAGGGTCACTGCTATCCAAAACGAAATGAAAAAGTGGGAATCCAAACTCGTCCGTTCGTTACAACGGATGAGTGCCAGTGCCTGAGGGTCACTGCTATCCAAAACGAAATGAAAAAGTGGGAATCCAAACTCGTCCGTTCGTTACAACGGATGAGTGCCAGTGCCTGAGGGTCACTGCTATCCAAAAAAGTAAACAGTGAAGGGTGAGGAGGATATGCGAGGATTAATGATGGACTACCCTTTGACGGTAGTGCAGATGTTACAACGCAGTATGCAGTTGTTTCCCAAGAAGGAAATTGTGAGCGTGGATTTTGGTGGCAAACGTTTTCGTTACAATTATGAGCAATTATATGACCGCGTGTTACGCTTGATGGATGCTTTGCGCCGTTTGGGTGTAAAGCGTGGCGACCGTGTGGCTACTTTTGCATGGAACGACCATCGCCATTTAGAACTGTATTTTGCGGTGCCCTGCATGGGTGCGGTATTACACACCTTGAACGTGCGTTTGTTTCCCGAACAGTTGGAGTATATTGTCAACCATGCCGAAGATAAGGTGGTTTTTTACGATGCCTCCTTGGCACAAACCCTTGAACCCCTTGCACCCAAATTTAAGTGCGTGGATGAATGGGTCGAGATGGCAAGCATCGACCATCCCTGTGCCATTTCGTCGCTTAAGCCATCCAACTACGAAGCCTTGTTGGGCGAGGCCATGCCTCAAGATGCGTTTCCCAATCTGGATGAAAACGATGCGTGCGGCCTTTGTTACACCTCTGGCACGACGGGTTTGCCCAAAGGGGCGCTCTACAGTCACCGCGCCATGTTTTTACACACCCTATGCCTGCTTGCGCCCGACGCCCTAGGGCTAAGCGAAAAGCATTGCATGCTACCCGTAGTCCCACTGTTTCACGCCAACGCATGGGGTGCACCCTTTGCTGCCGCAATGGCAGGACCAAACCTCATTATGGCGGGCAGAGATATCTCTCCAAATGGCCTTGTTCCCCTGATAGAAGAGGAAGAGGTAGATATTGCCATGGGCGTGCCCACCATTTGGTCGGGCATTTTAGAACATTGGCGCCAACATAACATGAAGCCTAGCACCCTAAAGCAGGTTGTTATTGGTGGTGCCCCCGTTCCACGCCAGATGATTGTTGACTTCGAGGAAGAAATGGGCGTTGAAGTTGTGCAAGCATGGGGCATGACCGAGTTGACTCCTGTGGGTTCTTTTTCCCGCCTCACCAAAGAAATGCAAGCCTGGTCTAAACCTGCACAATATGACGTACGTGCCACCATTGGGCGGGCTGTTTCAACCGTGGAATTGAAAATTGTGGATGAGGATGGGCACGACCTGCCATGGGACAATAAAAGTATGGGGGAATTGCTGGTACGCGGCCCAAGCGTTGCCAAAAATTATTACAAAAACGAGAGCGAGGCTGACCGCTTTACCTCAGACGGGTGGTTTTTGACGGGGGATATGGCCGTAATGGACCACCGTGGCACTATCAGCATTAAAGACCGCAGCAAAGACTTGATCAAAAGCGGGGGGGAATGGATTTCAAGCGTAGACATGGAAAATGCCATCATGTCCAACCCCCGTATCCTAGAAGCATCGGTGGTTGCCCGGGCGGACGCGCGATGGGGGGAAAGACCTGTTGCATTCGTGGTAGTGCGCCAAGAGCCAGACCTGCACATGGGCGCAACAGAGATCATCAGCGCACTCTCCCAACATTTTGCCAAATGGCAACTTCCTGCCCACGAAGATGTGCATTTTGTCGAGAAAATTCCACGCACCAGCGTAGGCAAATTTGACAAAAAAGTCTTACGCACACAGCTTGGTTAGAATCCGATCTCTGTGAGCAGTGATGCGGCTTTTTGCAAAAATTGCCTCCCATCTCTGTTTGCCCTCGCTTGGCATGGGATGTGTGGCGCACGTCTTGGATAATAGGCAGCAAAGCTCGCTGCAAAGCAGTGCCCCTTTGCCTATTCAGGCACGCCAGGGAACTCTAAAAAGGGGGCATTTGCTGGGGTCTCTGTGGGGTGGTTACCGCGGTTGAGCCCCCCCTATAAACAAAGCCTCCGACCCGCACCCCTTTGCCCATTCAGGCACGCCAGGGAACTCTAAAAAGGGGGCATTTGCTGGGGTTTCTGCGGGGTGGTTACCGCGGTTGAGCCCCCCCTGTAAACAAAGCCTCCGACCCGCACCCCTTTGCCTATTCAGGCACGCCAGGGAACTCTAAAAAGGGGGCATTTGCTGGGGTTTCTGCGGGGTGGTTACCGCGGTTGAGCCCCCCCTGTAAACAAAGCCTTGGCCCGCACCCCTTTGCCTATTCAGGCACGCCAGGGAACTCTAAAAAGGGGGCATTTGCTGGGGTCTCTGTGGGGTAGTTACCGCGGTTGAGCCCCCCCTATAAACAAAGCCTCCGACCCGCACCCCTTTGCCTATTCAGGCACGCCAGGGAACTCTAAAAAGGGGGCATTTGCTAGGGTTTCTGTGGGGTCATTGCCGTAAATGTCGTCGCCGTTACCAAAGCCCAGTTCAGCCTCGGTTAAGGCACCAGCGATTCCAATACCCAAGTTGGACGCAATGCCGCTATTACTGCCCACACATTTAAGACCGCCTACGTAGTTAAAGCACATTCCATTCCCATCGCCGTGTAGATGAACAACACGCGCATTGGAAAACACCCTCGTTGGACGAAAAATGCGGCCCGTATGACCCAGCTGGTAAATGTCACCAGGGTTGTCGTTGGAACCCCAGCAATACACCTCAAGCTGCGCGTTGATGATGCAAGTTCTGGCTTTAGGCGTAATAACCCCCAAAACCCTACCCAACGAGCCAGATCCTGCAGGAGGCAATACTTTTACGGGTAGCGATGCTCGTACGTGGCTGCCATCGCCCACTTCGCCACTCGCGTTTCCCCCCCAACAATACATCGTGGTTGATTCACCAAGCACGGCGCAAGTGTGCTTCTGGCTGGCAGATGCTGTGCGGACATCGTTTAAAAAGCCCGTTCCGCTGGGGGTCAACACCCTGCCTGGTGCCACCGTAGGAGGAATATCCATATTATCTCGACCCAAATAAGAGCCTATATTGTTAAAACCATGGCTCCAGGTCACTAAGGTCGTATCTCGCATTAACACCACCCAGCCACTGATAAGAAACACAGCACCCCTTAAACGGCCCGATGCGCCATCTGCCGCCTCAACAGCCAAAGGTGTTGAGGAGGGATTCGTTCTGTTAACGCCAAGGCGATAGTTACTTCCACTACTGCCCCAGCAGGCGACCTCGCCTTGGTCACCAAACACGGCACAAAAGATGCCATTCCCCGCTGCAATGGAACTCACCTTATTGAGGGTGGTCCCCCGACCCCCGACCCCCACCACAGGTTCGGGAACGGATGTATATCCATTCAAGAGCCTACCACGCCCCAATACATGACTCGCGTTTTGTCTCCCACCCCCCCAGCATTGGAGCGCACCGTTGGTTAGGCGCGCACAAAGCGCGTCTCTCGATGCTGCCATTTGAACAATGTCTGCCGTGTTGAAATCTTGCAAGGTCACACGCTCTGGGCTGGTGGGATAGGGGGCATTTGAAAATGCCGGTGCTGGAAGCCCAGCATATTTTCCCCAACAATACAACGGACCATGGCTCCATTTCACACACCTGCCACTATCTGGATGGATCGTCACGAACTCGATGAATAATTTTTCGCGTCTATCTCGGCCTGGCGTAAAGCAGCTGGCCACAAGGAATAAGAGGGTCAATTTGAGGGCAAGGCGCATGGTATTTCAAAAAACCTTTCTTGTGAAAAAAACAACCAGGCGTACACGCAGGACATCTGCACGCAGCGCCACTTTTCGCTACAAAACACAACCAAAAATGGGCCTGTTGTCTCGTGTTCTTTTGGTACCCTTGCTTTGCAATTCCATGTAGTAGCGCAATGGGGCAAACTGACACAGCCATAACTCTATGGACATGGCTTCCAAAAATCTGTTAACAATGGGCGTGATGGGCATAGTATCAGCACGAAACCCTTGCCAACGCCATGGAATTTGCATCCCTAAACACCCTACCCAAAGGGAAACCCCAGCTTGACATCCGTGATGGCAGGCATTCCGCAAAACAAGGCTCTCACAGGTTATAAGCAATGGATACCGCATATTTAACTCGCTGGCAAGGCAAGGTAGCTTTGGTTACGGGTGCTTCTGCTGGCATTGGCGAAGCCTGTGCTTTAGCACTGGCCAAAGCGGGCTTAAAGGTGGCCTTGACTGCACGACGCAAAGAAAAGTTGGACGCCTTGGTAAAAACCATTGTGCAACAAGGGGGTGAAGCATTGGCTTTGCCCACCGATTTAAGCCAGCCCACTGCCATTAAAGGCTTGTTTTCCTCCTTGTACACGGCTTGGGGTCCTTTGGATGTGCTGGTGAACAACGCAGGCTTAGGTTGGACTTCCCCCATGCAGGAATGTCCCGCCCCGAAAGTAGCCCAAATGATCGCGGTAAATGCCCAAGGTGCTGTGCTGTGCATGCAGTTGGCTGTTCAAGCTATGGCAAAGCAAAGCGAGGCGGTGGTGGTTAATATTTCCTCATTGGCAGGGCATCGAGTGTTACAAAATAACCACACCTTATACGCTGCAACCAAGCATTTTTTACGCGCTGCGGGTGAAGGCTTGCGTGCCGAGTTGGCCGCCGCGGGCAAGCCGATTAAAATTTGTGCTGTTTCACCTGGGCGGGTATCCACCGAATTTCACGATGTGGCCAGCCCCAGTGGCAAAGGCTCAGCAACAAAAGGAGCCTTTGGTGGATCGCTTAACGCACAAGATATCGCCCAAACCGTACTCTTCATGCTAAGCGTGCCTGCCCATGTGCATATCAACGATGTTCTTATTCGCCCTCAAGGGCAGGTACCATAGACACAAAAGCCTTTATTTTTGGGGATTATATACAATACGATTGAAGGGGCTTGCATAAAAACACCTAGAAAAAACAAAATGGAGAGGTGGAGTGTATTGCCCTCAAGGAGTTGATCGGGTGGGTTCATTAGTAGCATTTAACGAAGTTTTAAGTTTTACGCAGCAACCTTATATTGAAAAGCCTGAGGCAACACCCTTTGTTAAATGGGCTGGCGGTAAAAGACAATTAAGACCTGCATCTATCAAAATAGACACCTGACACGGCTCGATACATACTTGTGAACCATTTGTTGGGAGTGGGGCGGTATTCTTATCCTTTTTCAAATCGTATCGAAAGAGCGATTTTATCAGAGGAAAATTATAGATCGTATTGTATATAATTTCTTTATTTTTTTGATAAGAAAGCGCACCATTTGCCATGCCCAACTCTCAAGCCCAACCTGGCAGTGCCCAATTTAAAGGGCAGGACCGTGCGCTTATTTTCAGCATTCTACAAACCTATCGCAGGCTGGCCGTGGTGGGGATGTCACCCAAGCCACAACGCCCAAGCTACTTTGCAGCCACGTATATGCGGAGCTATGGTTATGAGATTTTTCCAGTAAACCCCACCTGTAAAGAAGCCATGGGCTTGCCGTGCGTGGCTAGTTTGGCAGAACTAGCCCAACCTTTGGAGATTGTGGATATTTTTAGGCGCACGGAGGAAGTACCTGCCATTGTGGATGAAGCCATTGCGCTGGGGGCCAAGGTGATTTGGATGCAACTCGGTATCATTCACGAAGAGGCTGCCGAGCGTGCCAAAGCGGCGGGATTGCAGGTGGTGATGGACCGCTGCGTTAAAATAGAACACGCCCGTTTTGCGGGAGGGCTCAATTTTGTGGGGCTCGATACAGGGCGTATTTCTGCACGCAAATCTAAGTTTGTCTTAAAACACTAGGCAACGCCCATGCCTGTTATTGCGCCGCCGCGCCCTCAACCCAAAGGCAAGTTTCATCCCTCGCTTTCTGCTGCACGCGCTGCCCTTTTATGGAAGCAAAGTGGCTTGGATGCCAAAGCGGCCAAAGCGGCCCTGTCCCAAAATAACCCCTTGCAATGTGGCTTTTTGGCCCTGCAAGCAGCCCTTGCAGCCCTTGCAGCCCTTGCGCATAAGCAGCGTGAGGCTCCAGTGGTTATGTATAGTTTGCCCGCACTGTTAGGGCAATGCGCACCTTCTTTGCAAAAGGCATTCATCCCCCCACAAGGCCCGCGCAAGTTGGGGCAATGGCTGGGCATTATTCCAACCCCTCCCCCACGCAAAGCCCTAGAAATGGCGTGCTTAAGGCTTGAACAAGCCCAACAAGCCAATCCATTTATCCAACCCGTAACCAAGCCAAATGCAAACCAGCAAGCCCAAACAAGGCAACAGGCCCAACAGCACCTCACAGATTGCAAAACCGTGCGCAACGCAGCAAAAATTGCTCTCAAGGCTATCCCGCGTTAAAAAACCATTGCCCTTTGCTTTTTTTCCCAAAAAGGGCACACCCTCTTACTACCAAACCGGAGGCGGGGGAGTGATCTACCTTAGGGTCTTTCTCCCTTCCCAGTTGCTTTGATAAAACCCCTCCCGCGGGATTGGGGCATCATTGGCCAACCCATTTAACCCCGTTGAGGCAACCAAAACAACGGGTGAAACACCACCTTAGGATTGTGGTTTGGGTCAGACCCAAAGCCCTTAATCCTTTGCTCAAAAGCGTGGGAAACAAAATGCCTATCTAAAGCAGCGGATAGGAATTTGGACGATGAAAGCCTCCATGCCTTTTTACACTTTGAGCGATTTGGACAAGCATGGAAAATTTTTTTTGCCAACGCAACGATGCCAAAGGGCAGACAATGCACGCGGGCATGTTTTGCATTGTGGTTTATTTCTGTTATGGTGCGCTGAAAGCGGTGACCTCGGGACTGGAAGAAGGGGAGAGATAGCAATGACAGAGATGTGGAAGCCTTCTGTTGAAATGATTGAGCGTTCGGCGATGCGTCAATTTTTCAAGGGTTTGCGTACAAAGCATGCTATTGGCGAAGGTTTTGCGGCAGAGCATCGCTGGAGCGTGGATCACTTAGAGTCCTTTTGGCAGGCAGTTTGGGAGGATGCAAAGTTGCCTGTCGAGGCGCAACCAACGGCCGTTCTCACCAGTAAGGCCATGCCCGCCTTGCGCTATCATGCCGATGATCTATGGTTTCCAGGGGCACGGCTCAATTTTGCCCAATGTATACTGCGGGTGGAAGATGACCGCCCAGCAGTCTATTGTGCAGGGGAAAATTCACCCCGGCGGATGCTAACATTTAAACAATTGCGCCAAGAGGTGGCAAAGTGCCAAAACGCATTACGCACTGCAGGTGTGAAGGCGGGTGACTTTGTGGCGGCATACATGCCTAATGTTCCCGAAACACTGATTGCCATGTTGGCCAGTGCTTCTTTAGGAGCGGTTTGGTCAAGTGCCTCACCCGATTTTGGCATTAAAGGGGTGTTAGAGCGCTTTGGACAAATTGCCCCGAAGGTGTTTTTTTGCGTAGATGGGTATTCGTACAATGGGAAGCAGCACTCTTGTGAACTTAAAAATATGCGCATTGTTGAGGCCTTGCCAGGCCTTACCCAGGTTGTGCAACTGCCTTTTTTAAACCCCCAGCCAAAGGTAAATCCCAAGCCTTTACCAAAAAGCGTGTTGTGGGAAGATTTTTTGAGCCCTCACACCACCCAAACCTTGTCATTTGAGGGCTTTGGCTTCGACCATCCCTTGTTTGTGGTGTACTCATCGGGGACAACGGGGGCACCCAAAGGCATTGTACATGGCGTGGGTGGGGCTTTGCTTGGACGACACGTGGAACACCGTCTGCACAGCGGATTAGGGGCAGAAGACGTCTACCTTCACTTTACCACCTGTGGCTGGATGATGTGGAATTGGCTGGTAATGACTTTGATGCAAGGGACAAGCATTGTCCTTTATGATGGCAGTCCGCTCCACCCTAGCTCCGATCACATGTATCAGCTGTGTGAGTGGGCTAAGGTGAGTGTATTGGGTATTAGTCCTAAGTTTTTGACGGGTTGCCAAAAAGCGGGTCTTATTCCCATTGAAAAATTTGATTTAAGCCCCTTACGTACCATTTTATCAACGGGTTCCCCCTTGGCTGAAGAGCAATACGATTGGGTGTACAAAAACCTTAAACACGACGTACAGCTGGTCTCGATGAGTGGTGGGACAGACATTTTAGGGACCTTTATGCTGGGAAACCCCTATGCGGCAGTGCATAAAGGGCAAATACAAGGACCCGCCCTTGGCATGGATGTGGTGGCTTGCGATGCGCAAGGGCAGGTACTCCCTGTTGGCCAAAGGGGTGAACTGGTTTGCCGCAACCCTTTCCCTCACATGCCCTTGTATTTTTGGAACGATGAGGATGGGGAGCGCTATCGTGATTCCTATTTTAATGCCTTTCCCAACTTGACCCCCCCCGTGTGGTGCCATGGCGATTTTATTACTGCAACCCCTCAAGGGGGTTTTATTGTGCATGGACGCAGCGACGCCGTGCTAAACCCCGGGGGTGTCCGCATTGGTAGTGCTGAGGTCTACTCGATTGTGGAGGTGCACTCCGATGTCTTGGATAGCCTTGCTGTAGCCCTGCCTAAAGGGCAAAATACCCACTCCGAATTTGGACTATTTGTAAGTTTGCGCGATGGGACCATCCTTACCGACGAACTCAAAAATACCTTAAACCACCGCCTGCGCACTCAAGCCTCGCCAAGGCATGTCCCCCAAGTGATCCTCCAAGTAAACGAGATCCCCACCACCATGAACGGCAAAAAAGTCGAAGTTGCTGTGGGTGCCATGTTGCGTGGAGAACCTGTTAAAAATCGTGAGGCACTTAGCAACCCCCAGGCACTCGATCAATTGCAACGTGTCTGGCAAAAACACCTAAAAAGGCCTCCTGTTTAACCTTTGCCTCCTGTTTAACCTTTGCCCCAAGGGAACCCTGGGGCGCGCACCCGCACATTCGATGGCCGCCGCACGTGGCGATCTACCGTTAGCAATTCGACGGTCCCCTTAAAAGCCGCACGTGGCGATCTACCGTTAGCAATTCGACGGTCCCCTTAAAAGCCGCACATGGCGATCTACCGTTAGCAATTCGACGGTCCCCTTAAAAGCCGCACGTGGCGATCACCGTTAGCAATTCGACGGTCCCCTTAAAAGCCGCACGTGGCGATCACCGTTAGCATTGGATGCAGCCATGGGGAGCCCTTAAGGGGAGGTAGAATAGGCTTTTGTGACGTGCAGGGGAGCTCCGGGCTGTGAAGGCGCATCTTTACAGCGCAGCGTTACTGGGGTGCAAAATCAATATCGGTGTCAAGGTGAGAGCATATTTCAAGTGCTTGCTTGGGCAAAACGGGTTGCCAACCCACCTCATATTGTGTTTCTTGCAGCATTTTTCGCACCTGATAAAAGGTGGCAAAGCTGTTGGCCTCCACCCAAAAAAAAGCATAGAACTCCTCGGGCAAATAATGGCTAAGTACATTTTGAAAAGTTGAGTTGGCACGCCAAGCAACATGCCATGGCTCGCCTTGATTTGAGGCGACTGTGGCCTCAAGACAATGGCTATGGTTGCTGATGGGAAAAAACCGTAACCGCATTCCTGGCTCGCGATACTCAAAGGGTTGAAATGCCAATTGCCCTCGCGCTTTGGCAATTTCTAGGTATAAAGGACGCAGGTCAATCCAGCGTATTTTTTGTTGGGAGATATAAAACAAGAGCCTATTTTTAAAAACGGGATGCGACTGCGGCACGGGAGGGTGCAAGGGGCGGTTTTTTTTTGCAGGTTGTGCTTGGGTTACGGCATCTTGCTTAAAGGTAAGTAGGGCAATAAATGCTACCAAAATAATCAAAATGCCAATGCTGTTCGAAACAATATCCACCAAAGAATCAAGGCGCATAAGGCTCCCAGTTCGACGATTTTGTTTGCGGCGCTTAAAGGACCTCATCGCACACATGCTCAAAATGGCAGATTGTTAAAAACAAAGGGCAGCAAAAAAGCGGTACAAAAAAAGGCTGCCTAAGCCTTAAACACCACCTGTCACCGTTTTATAAAAATGAATCCCTTTGATAGCGAAGATTTTGCTTACCCCCCACAGGTTAGGTGGCACGTTTTTGTGCGAAAACTTTAAAATTTTGTCACGTTGCACCCGGCACAACCGTGCTTACGATGCTCACCAATTCCAAAAAACCTGACGGTTTTACGCACCGTTCTTCCCAAGGTTTTTGTGACCTACCCCCCTTGAGATACACGGGTTTACAATGCCTTTTTTAAGCGGTGGCGGTCTTAACAAGTTACACTTGCGACATACACGTAAAGGATCGCGCAATGAACAAGGGTTTGACGTATGACCGCTAAGCCCCCTCTTTCCATGGTGAATTGCGCCCTTTCCACATAGGTTCAAGCCCTGTACGCAAACGGGTGGTTGTTCGCAACAAAGCGCGGGCGATGCTATAGGCCTCCAGCCCGCTAGGCTGGATGGCAAAAATAGGATGGCGCAATTCGCCACCCACTGCAATGGCCTGCAAGTTTTGCAGTTCTAGCTGGAGCATTACAGCGGTAAAGCCATTGCTTAGCCCCTTGTTTTTTTGCAATTGCTGCAACATCAAGCGGCGTTGGTTTTCCATTTGCCTGCCCCCTTCCAAAGGATCGCCAATGTGATTTTGCACCGTTTGCAGTACGGCAGCCTCTTCTCTTAGCAGGTTAAGGGAGATCAACACTGCTTGCTTGCCATTTCCGCGCAAAACAACCCCCTCCTCGTTGCATTCCACCCAATAGGCTTTGGAGTGCTGCAGCCTTGGTGGTAATGGCTTTTGTTTTTGAAGTTGCACGGCCTTTGGTTGGGGTTGCGATAAACCGAACAAGGGCAGCGTTACAGCCAAAAAAGCCAGTACACCCATAATGCCCAACAGCACATTTAAAAAGGGAAACAAAGAGAGAGAGGGGCGCATACGCACATGATGAAAAATGGGTGTAAGTGCCTTGAATGCAAGACAGCGATTTTAAGCGTTGTTATTTTTATCCTGTTTTTCCACAGCAAAGGCCGCTGCTTTGGGGGAGGCAGGGGAAGAGGTGCCCAGCAAGCGGTTCGTAAAATCTTGAACAATGGGTTGCAAACCCGTGAGCTGGTGTTTCATCATTTCTGCATGATGCCCAAACCCTTGTACCAAAGGCGCCATTTGCTCTTGCCATTTTTGAGAGAGCTGGGTGATTTGCTGCATATGCTTTCCCCAGTTTTCTTCTGCAGCGGCACGCACGGGTGCAACTTGCAGGTTGGGCAGCACTTTATCCAAGCAAAACTCTTGCATGGATAGCAGCAATTCTTCCTCGCTTTTTTGAAGCAATGAAGCCACCAGCATTACGGGAATCACCAGCACCAAGGCCAAAAAAGTGGTGTGAAAAGCCACGGCCAAGCCGCTCGTAACCCCCCCTAAAGCGGCACGTAAAGGGCCGCTAAATTCCACATTACCCCCGGAGGACTGGACAAATACCGAAAATTGCTCAACGGAATCGCTCACCCCTAATACGGTGCCAATAAACCCCAGCAATGGCAGAGCCCAAATAATCACATGCAAGGGGGTGTACGCTGATTCAAGGCGCTGTAAATCGATGCCGCTTTGCTGGTCAAGGATCTGGCGTAAACCCTCTTTGTTTTCTGCAAAGCGTAGGCTTTCAAGTAACTGTCCAAAGCGGCGGCGCATCATGGTGGTGGCAAAAGATTTCTGTTGCTTCGCAGAAAATGTTGCGTCAATGCGCAACAGGCCTTGTTCAGTTTGGCTGGCAAGAATCCCTTGTCCCAGGGCTTCCATGGTGCTTGGCTGCAAAAATGCTGCGTAGGCTTTTTGTTCAACGCGGCTTTGAAGCCATTTAAAACCCAGGATAAAACCGGCCCAACTCGCCAACACAACGAGGGCACCCGAAATGGGGTTATCAAACACAACCAACCAGCGCTGTACGTTGATGAATGGCAGGGGAAACACTTCGTAAAACACGGCTGTTGCAATGACAGCAAGCAATGCAGATTTGACTAAAATGGCACTGTCTTTACGCATGGGAGTTTTTGAGATTTGGCGTGCAGTTAAATTAAAGGCTAAAAAAAACAAGGTTTTGTAAAGGCGAACAGGAGGATAAAGCATTTGGATCGCATGGTATATTATGTGCTGTCGCCAACACCCTCATTTTAACAGCCGCGACCGCTTGTTAGGAACCGTTGCTAAGTTGATTGGTGCAAGGGGCCCGTGGAACCGCCATGGCAATCGGATCCATGCGCTATTGGGTTACTGCGGCCGATAGGCGAAAAATCTCCTCCGTGAAGCGTACCATGGTTTGCAGTAACCATGGAAATGAAATCAGCAAAGCCAGCAATACCGCCAGCATTTTCGGCACAATGGCGAGGGTCATCTCTTGAATTTGGGTCACAGCTTGAAAAATGGAGACCACCAAACCCACCGCCAATGCTGTTACCAGCGCAGGTGCAGCCAGCAAAAAAGCCGTTTTCATCGTGGCGCGCCCAATTGAAATTACAAATTCGGGTGTCATGGCGTCTGCATCTTCCGTTTTTAAAAATGAAAAAAGACCCAACCTTTGCAAGCACCTTTAGGGTGCACTAAAATACGCACTTACCAAAGTTCCCGCCAGCAAATTCCAGCCGTCGACCAACACAAACAGCATCAGTTTTAAAGGTAACGAAATAAGTACGGGTGGGAGCATCATCATCCCCATGGCCATCAAAATCGAGGCTACCACCAAATCGATGACCAAAAAGGGCATATAGATTAAAAAGCCAATTTGAAAGGCCGTTTTTAGTTCGCTAATCATGTATGCGGGAATGACCACGTACAAAGGGACCTCATCCAAGTTCTGGGGACGCTTGATGTTGGCGATCCGCACGAACAAAGCCAAATCCTTTTCGCGTACAAAGCGTTGCATAAAGTTTTTTATGGGCGTGCCGGCACGCTCTAATGCTTGCGACTGGCTTAAGCGGCGTTCAACATAAGGCACAAAGGCGTTTTCGTACACGTTTTTCCAGACAGGCTGCATCACAAAAAACGTTAAAAAAAGTGCCAAGCCCACCAACACTTGGTTTGGTGGCGATTGATTGGTTCCCAGTGCTTGGCGCAAAAAGCCCAGGACAATAATGATGCGCACAAAGGAGGTGGTCATCATAAGAATCGACGGTGCGAGGGTTAAAATGGTGAGCACCACCAAAATTTGCAACGAGGTCGCCACGTCTTGCGGTGAATTCGCACGCCCTACCTGAATGTTTACCCCTGGCAAGGTGGTTTGGGCAAGGGCACTTGGAACGCATGAAAAGAGCAGGGCCAGCCCCAGCAAGCCCACAATTCTAACCTGTGGTTGGCGGCACTGGACCACGCAAAAGCAACGCAGTACGTTCAAAAAAGCAAGGCGTGACGTGAAATGTTTTGGCATGGTGTGTTTGCTTTTTAGGGCATCTCCCTCATGCTGCGTACTTTGTGCTTGAGCGCATGGGCAAACTGGCGCATGGGGTCTTTGGAAGCGGGTTCTTGTGGGATGGTGGGGGTGGTCGATGTCAGGGGGGGTTGGTTGGGCACTGCCTGTGACGTTTCAGGTTGCCGTTGCCTTACGTTCAAATGGGTTAAAAAGCTGATATTCTGGGGGGTCACCCCACAGGCAATACGCTCGCCATCGATGTCCAAAATAACCACCTGCTGTTTGGGTCCCAAGGCAAAAGTGGCTACAATTTCCAGGTTCATTTTTCGCGCCCCCGCCTGGCGTTTATCGAGCAATTTGCGATACACCATCAAGGCACCATACAACCCACCCAGCATCACCACCAAAGCCACCATAATAACGCCCACTGCACGCCAAAGCGACAAATCAGGTGCTGTATTGGCGAGGGTATTTGGATTGGCAACAGTGTTTGTGGGGATAGGTGGTGCCCGCAAAGATGTGACCAAGGCCGATTCCAAATGCATTATCAAGCGATTGTTGGCGTATTCGAAGCGAATTTTTTTGGGTTGCAACTGTGTGGTGGCAGTAAGCATAAAATGCGTACTTACCCCATAGCGGTTTTGCTGAATACGAATTTGTTGATAGAGGGATTGGGGAGGAGGTTGCAAGGTTTGCACAGGGGGCTGTGCACCCGTTGCACTAAAACGTACCTTGAGCGTGCCTTTTTCCAGCCTTACCTCTGGCTTACCTTGGTAGGGTCGCGAAAAAAAGAATTCAACCTTTTCGCTCTTTGCACCATACACCTTAACCTCGGTAAGACTGCGCTGAAACGCTTGACCCCAGCCAACCGTTGGGATGCACAGCCAAAATGCTATCCCCAATGCCAAGCAGGAGACAATTTTCTTTGGCCCAAAGAACACCGACAGCAACCGCATGGTAGCATTTGCCATGCGAGCGCGAAAATTGAATGAGAGTTGTCCTGCCATTTTCCAAAAGTGTCCTCCTTGACACAAGTGTGCAAACGCACAAACCGTGCATTTTAAGCGCTTAACAGCGAAAGACGATCGTTAGGGTCTAACACCTCGGTCACTTTAAAGGCGAACTTGTCATTAACCACCACAATCTCTTTAAGCGCTTAACAGCGAAAGACGATCGTTAGGGTCTAACACCTCGGTCACTTTAAAGGCGAACTTGTCATTAACCACCACAATCTCTCCCCTCGCGGCCAGCCTGCTGTTCACCATCATGTTCAACGGTGTGCCTACTTTTTTGTGTAACTCAATCACAGAGCCTTTATCCATGGAGAGGATATCACTAATTGTAAAAACGGCACGGCCTATCTCTATGGTAATATGCAACGGCACACCCAACAAGTGTACAATATCCAAATCGCCTTCTGCTTGCAACTGGGCGCCACCGCCCGATTGAGGTGAATCACCCGCATCCCCTGGGAGGGCATTGTCACTGTTTTCAGCGTCCAGGGCAGCCCAATCAATCTCCTCTGGACTGTTAATTTCTTGCGCCATGATACCTCCTTTTGTGCAACAAACCTTCCATTTTAAGCGGATTATTGCAAGTAAAATTCTGTAATTAAAACCTTTTTTAAAGGTCTTGGGTCTCTCCAAGGGCGATTTTGAGGGGGGAGCAAACTCTCAATCCGCCGCAAAATACGCTGTTTCAAGAGCTCGCGCTCCTTGGGATCGCGCAGTTGCTCTGCAGAAAGGCTTTGCAATTCAGACACGATTAAGTCTCGCACCTCGGCCATCCGAATGGCTAGATATTCCAGTGCTGAGGGCTCGTTAAGCAGCAGTTGCAAGTTGGTTTTTAAGTAGCGGCGACCGCCAGCCAAATTAACAACAAAATCCCCCAGTTCCAAGTAAAAGGGTTCTTTGATAAAAAACGCTTCCTGATCTTCACGCAAAGCACGTTTCACACCCGCTTTTTCATCGCCCTCGGGGCTAAGAAGCAGACGAATACTAAAAATGCTTAGCCCTAAAAGCAACAGTGCCAAAAGCACAATCACGGCAAGTCGTACCCATTTTTTGCGCTTTGCGCTTGCATCAGCCCCCATGGTTGTGCCTCCTTTACTGTATTCAATCTGATTGACTTCTGTCATGTGTTTAAGCTGCCCTGGGGTTTTTAAAAGGTGTTTGGCTATCGCTAACCCTTGGCTTCGAATGCACATCTTAAGCCTACCACGGCAAAAAACTCCCTTTTGTTGAATACCAAACGAACTTACGGTGGTTATGGTGCCCTATTTCGACACCGCAACAAAATGGCAAACATCGCTATCCGCCGCGACCCACCTCTATCCACCATAGGCACCATTTGGCCTATTCACTTGCCCATGGTAAAAACCTCACCCAGGGCAAGTTAACGTGTGATGGCATTGCCGAACCATGACGCCAATCATCCATAGATGCGTTATTGTGGATAGGCAGTGCCTGTATTCTACCATCAAAAGCCATTTTGCATAGGTTAGGATAACGCCAAATGGTGTTAAAATGGTGCCAGAACGGTTGTTATTACCTGTAAATGCGGGTAGGATGCTGGGAAACGTAGTTTGGTTCGCGGATTGCTTTTTGAATACCCCCTTCAAGAAAACGGCTTTTGTGACGGATGATAATCGCCTTTGTGGCGTGTGATCGGGGCATCAAGTTGGGGGCGTTCTAGCGCATTTTAGCGCATTGTCTCTTGGTCGTTTCTTCGCTTTTTACACAAACGATGATTTTGGCGTTATGACCCCCTGCTGTTATTTTTACGCGCCAATCCCTCCTCCTTCTATATATCTTTAGCTATGGCACCTTTACCCATTACTGCACCGTCACAAAAGCCTTCTACTGGTGTACCCGCCGGTGCGGACTTAAACGCGCAGACCCAGGGGCAGGTTGAAGATATTAAAGCCCTTAATAAAGAGGCCTACTGGTGGTTAGGCAACCGGATGGAAAGGCTGGAAACCATTCGTCAAGCAGGACAAAAAGGCGTGAAGCGCTCGTTGGAACAAGACATGGAGGCCACGCGTTCTGCACTGAGTATGGTAACCAAGGTGTTTCGCCTTGGGTTGGTGAGTGCGTACAATTCCACCGTCGATGAGTTTAAAAGCATCAAAGAGGCCTCTGGTTTGGTGGGGCCAAAACTAAGCCACAGTCCGCAAGTTGGTCCGCCCATTAGCGATGTTCACGATGCCTTGCTGTTACGCTGGGCCCCTTTACGCTTTTTAAACATTACCAACACATTGCGCTCAGGGAGCAAAGGCCTGGAGTTTTATTCTGACGAATTGGTTAAAAAAATATACTACAAGGTTATTGCCTACTATTGCGATCCAATGGTTTGGGACTCCAAGCGTTTGGGACGATTGGTCAGCAATTTGGGCGAGAACCCTCCTATGGAAGTGGTGCGTGGTACCTTGAAGCGCCTTAAAACCGATATTGAATTGCTAACCCACTCGCATCACACGCTCTATTTTCAGGTATCTACCAAAGAGCATGAAGATATTTTCGCTTTTACACCCCAAGAGGCGATACGCGACCTTTACCTGCAAAGTTGGTTAATCAATGGCTTTGAGCAGTTTGTGTTTCGTTACTGCCTCACCTTAATGGAAGCGTGTGAGAGCGATCGCGTACTATCTGAAATCCAACGTATGTTTCGCCCACTGCTTAAAAAAGCGGAACACGTCTCCCTCGATTTTTATTTTAGTTTAAGCAACGACCCCCAAAAGGCGCGGCTGCGCGATCTCTTTTTGGCTTTTGCCAAAAAAATTGAAACGGCCAATGACAACTCGGGTGCGGCCCGTCACCATCAAGGTTTGGTCAATGCATTTTCTTTTTCGCGCGTGAAAGAACCTTCCCCCAAGCAACGCCAAAATTGGCAGACCTACATACGACGCAACGTTTTCGAACGCGGTTTAGGTAACCCACAATCGGCTAACTTGCTCGCCGAACTGATAACCCTTGAAATGGCTTGTACCGAGGATACTGCCGGGGTGCGCGACGATTTCGCCAACACCTTGTTGACGCATGCCAAAACCCAAGAAACAAAGATGACAGCCGCCCTTCACGCACGGCATGCAGCAGCCAAAAAGGAAATAGCCAAAAAACGTGAGGAAGAGACCCCCATGGATGAAATCGAGGCCTATCGCCGAGCAGAAACCAAAAAACTGGCCTCCATGTCCCACACCCTTAAGCATGTGGCAAACAATTTAAAAACCCGCAGCCAACGCATGCAACAATCGGCAGCGCAGCTCAAGGGTCCTTTAAAAATTCGCAGTGCCAAGGCGTTTTTCGCCATGGCACGGCAATGCGCCAAAGAACCTCAAAAAGTGAGTTTGATGCTGGTCAAGCACCTCAAAGAGTTACTTAATCGCTCAAGCCGCCCTGATTCTTATACCTTGCTTTACCAGCATCTATTTGAAATTGTCGAAGACATCCCCCTTGAACAGTGTATGGAAATGAAGCAACTGATTTCTAACAAATTGGGCATTTCCATGGGGCCTATTAGCAAAGAAGAGCAAACCATTCTCAACGAAAAGCAGCAGGTCGCTTTGCAGGAAATTGAGTATAAATACCCTGGAATCATGCAAATCCATCTTGCCCCCGCACGCATGCAACAAATCCCCAAAATACCCATTTTGGGAATTTTAAAATTGAGGTTAGACCCACAAAGCTTGCGCAAGTTGCTTTCTTGCCCCGTGGTATGGGAGGCAAAAACCACGTCTTTGCCCGAGGATGCCATTGGGCAATTGGTTGAGCTCAATAACCTCGAATACCCCCCGCCTAAGCACGATATTTTGTTTCAAAATATCACCCGTACCACCCCGCCCCTCAGGTGCATCAATTTTCAGGAACTTAACAGCCTCATCACCACCGAGTGATTCTCGGTGTGCCCCCATTCACATGCTTTGCGCCTGGAAAAATGATGGGTTTTTTGCGGTTTCCACTATCCCCGTCCCCATGCTTTGCGCCTCGTAATTTAGCGGGTTTTAAGTGGGTAATCGCGGTTTGCGGGTCGCGGATTTGCAAGCAAAGGGGAGATTGCAGCCTACCAAAAGCCCATCTGCAAGGCTCACAAGGCCAAGATTGTATCACGCAAAAAGCCTACCGCAGGGTGCATTTTTCAAACTAACCACTCTAAAGGGAGTGTGTTTCGCGGGCCTCGAAACGGCGCACGCCCAACCCTTGCTGGCATCCATAAATGGCGGCGGTCAAGGGGCAACAACCCCCTCGCCAAGCGGAAAAAATTACATGCAAAAAGCGATTCCCGTAGATACGTTTCGCGCCTTGGAAAACGTTGCCTAGGAAACCGCACCGCATATCGCAAAGACCTTTGGAGCGATTGCATCACGATTGGGCGGGCCGTTTTGTTGTTGTGCGACTTTGCCCGCCCGTGGCGAGCGCTGTTTTTCATCAAGCCGCTGCCCTCACTGTGCCCGGACACTTGCTTTGCCACGGGTCAAAATTTAATGGTTTTTTGTGGTTTTTCAACGGTTTACGGGCAGTGTGTTTGCGCCAAAAGGGTGGTGGCACGTGTCTCGCCTAAAAAACGGTGTAATGCGGGTTTGCGCGTTTTCGTTCACATGGAATGCCACTTCTCACAAGGCCCTGTTCGAGGGAATTCGAAAGCGTTCGAAAGCGTTCGAACCCCCTAATATCAATCCTTAGCGGGTTTTTACACAAAAAATGCCAGGGGGGTTTATGCCCCGCAAAAGGTCGGAGTTCGGCACTCTAACATGGAACTGAACATGGAACTCAATTTTTCGCCCTTTTCATGGATCAAACCCTTGTTTTGAAAATACTTTTTCGCGATTGGCCTAAAAATAAAAAATAATCTAGCTTGGAACTCCTTTTTTTCTAAACCGCCCTGGGTTGCACGTAAATCACGGGCACAACCTGTTCTATTTCGTCATCATTCCTTAGCGAATGGGTGTCGTGCCAGCACTCCTCTCTTGCCCCGCTTTTGCAATGCCTTTTTTTAAAGCAACCCGTATTTAAGGAGCAGCAGATGGAACATCTCAGCGCGAACGACCTTGTGTGCTTTGATTGCCCCCTAGATTTTTGCCTTGAGGAGGCAGCCCTCCCAAAGGGAACCCAGCCACCCGGTGGTTGCCCCGCCATGGCTGAAAAGGGAGAAATCGCAGCCTCCCATAAAGCCTACTGCGGGGCCAACAAAGCCAGGCTTGCGGCACGCGAGAAAGCATGTTTATAAAGCAACCCACTTTGCAAGTTGAAAGGGCCGTGAAAACCCCATGCAACAATGGTACAGCGCACAAGAATTGGCAGACATTGCCAATGCACTAAGATAGCAATGACGCAGTTAAGTTTGTTCGAGGGTGGCATGGGCCGCCAGCACGAAGGGAATGACACTTTGCATTAAAGGAGGTTTTTAAAGGATGCGTGAAGCGGTTGCACAAAATAAGGGGGCACAAAATGGGGATGTTGCTGTGCTGCCCATAGGCTATAACCAAGCCCTTGAGGGGGTAGCAAGGGGGGATTGGACACCCACTGAAATGCGGGTATGGGCTGCTGTGATGGGATGCACAGAGCATGGACGTTCCCATGCCCTTTTTACCAACAAGACTTTGGGCGCGATGATTAAGCGGAGCCCTGGTTGGGTTGGGCAGGTAGTAAAGCGCATGGCCAAACGCAACATGCTTTGGCTAAGCCGTGGTCATTGCAAGCGTGGTGAGTATTGCTTGCGCCCTACAGATTGTTCGCTGTGGGAGGAACGCGAACCGGTGGTAAGAAAAAAAGCAGCCCCGAAACCCCGAGGCGAACAGCGGTCAGCAAAAGGACAGCAGCCAGCAATACCCCCAAGTAAGCCCGCCAAGAAGACGCAGCAGCACATGATAGAGGATATCCGAGAATCAGCCTTCGTGCTGTTTTATTTTGGCAACGCTGATCCCCCACGCAAAGAAGATGGGCAAGCCAAAGCGCATGCCCTGGCGTTGGGGTTGCCATTGCTAAAAAAATACCAAGACTACCCACGCAAAGAAGGCAGGCTTATGGCACGCAAGGCATTTGACACCAAATTGAATTGGTTTAAGGCACAAGACAAAAAGCGCGTAAAGCAAGGCAAACATAAAATGTACACCCTTAAGAACGTGTTGGAAATATTGGAGCAAGGTGTATTCGATGCTGGGCTGTATGACAGAGAGTTGAATTATGTCAAGCACCCTGCAACCTTTTTTAAATCAATTTGACCCACGAGATGTTGAAGATAAAAAGGCGGTGATGCATGCAGACAGGGTTGACCCTGCACTTTGTGACGGGCGATTTGATGCGGTGTTTGCACAAAGTTACGCAGCCAGCCCCATTACCAAGGCCACCGCCCAGCCAGCAGCGTAGTTTTTTACGCGCCAGCCGAGCAAGTCAAGCCCATCAAGCCCTGCAACGGGTACACCTTGAGTGCAAACCTTGGCCAAGACGTGCTCAACCGCTACGATGCAAAAAACCCCCCCTTCTACCTCGACTTAGCCCTACCACGGGCACGAAAAAGACTATGGCAAGGTTTTTTTGTTGAGCGAAGACTTTGAAAGTCTCGCAACGGTTAAAGGGCAAGGCAAGTTTCTACTGAGCATCACTAACAAAGGGGGCAAGCGATTGATGGTAAAATCGATAGGTAAAAAGATGCCATCTGAAATTAAACGGCGAAACCGACGGTGGCAAAGCATGTAAACTTTTACAAGCCCTAGCAACTTTGAGCAAAAGCCACACCCAAGGCCTTAAGGGCTGGGTTTGAGATTAAATGGATGAAAATGCGGGCAAATTAGCCCGAGTGCGAATCTGAGCACCTTACCAAAACCAAAGCGCACCCTCAGAGCATCTCCGTCCAGAGCTGCAATTCATGGGAAAAGAATGGTTTTGTGCGAACAACGATGATCACCAGCGCCCATCATTTTGGCGTTTATATTCGAGACAAATGCTTGGGAGTGATCCAGTTTGGAGCCTTATCAAACCCCGTTGTTTGAAGCACATGGTGGCAAAAAGCGTTTATGAGAATTTCCGTGAACTTTGGCCGCATGTGGCTCAGCGATGAGGCCCCTAAAAAATAGCGAAAGTCGCGCCATTAGCCTATGTATCCGCTTATTAAAACGCTTACGCCCCCGCTTGAAGTGGATCCAATCTTTTGCGGACGAACGCTGCGGGCGCTGCGAGCGCTGGTCTCTCAAGCCTCCAATTTTCTTATACTTGGGCGAACACCTCGCTACCTTCGACCCGCTCGACGGGCGCGTGTAGCATCAAAAGGCAAAAACCATCAAAGGGCAACCGCCTTACGCACGTTTAAACGCACCTTGGGGCCAATCCCAAAATCTTAAAACTGAGGCAATTTCGCGACCTCTTCCTCGTAGACCAAAGGGTCAAAAAAAATATCTGTTTCCCCATCAAACCCTACCCAAAACCCTATGGTCGGATACTAAGCATTTATTGCCATAAAGGGATTGAATTTTATACGCAACAAAACATACCAATATAAATAGGCTCCAGAATGACCAGTGTAAAAGCATGTGAACGGCTACACTCGTAAATATCTTGCAAAGGCCTCATGCACCCAATCGAACGTCTTCATTGGTCTTGACGACCTTGCGACAAAAAGCCATCCCTACCGTCATCTTGATAGAGGGGATTGATTTCATCGAGTTTTCCCGTCCCCTTGCCAACCTGTACTCCTGTAAAGGCCCTAAAAAGTTTGGAGCAGAGTGCTTCTCGGATGCTGGTTTTACAGTTTATTGAGGATCTAATCGGATCGGGCGATGGCACGTTATCCGGTAGAAAACACTGCCGCCAATCGCTTGTGCCCATTCAATCCGACAGGGAATCTCTCGTACTCCAGCTTCCCCGGGGATTTCCGCAAACGCCTTGGGAGCAAACGTTTGGCGGAGGTTTTTCGGCAAACTCGGGTCAAAAACAATCCGCACCAACCCAGCAGGGTTGTGCCTGCCCTATTTTAGGCGATGCGGGGATTTCGCCACACCTGCACACCATCTTGAAAGCCTGTTTTCCCATAAGGGGTGGGGTGGTTTTTAACATTACAAGGAAACATCCATTTGGATTCCCAGCGGTGTTTTTTGAAAAGTGCTGCCAATTCCTTATCGATGCTGGCACTATGGGTCCCAATCACAAATTTACGCACTTTTTTATTGGCCACTTCAAGACACTCCTTCAACACAGCCCCTTCTTCTCCTTGAATGTCCATCATCACATGGTGCACTATTTCATAGCTATTTAGAACAAGGGATAGTTTTGTGGCTGCCACCTTGATGGTATTATAGGAAATCTCGATCGTTTCTGTGCGATCTGGTGATGGTGCTTTAAAAACGCCTGATGTCGACCTGCCAAAATTTATTTTGATTTGGCCTAGAATGTTGCGTGGACTTGTAATGTTTTTAAGGATGTACAAAAGGGTTTTTGCGCAAAAGCGCAACCCAAAAGCCAGCCCGCGGAGCGGTCCCAAAGAGAACGGGTGGCGAGGCTCCACACGATGGTTAACCGCTTGGCCAAACCATCTGTCCTGACTCCCAGTATAAAAAAACACCGTTTTTTGGTTTGAGCCGACCAGTGCTTTTTCGATAAGCGTATATTGGCTGGCTGAAATGCCCTCTTCCTTCAGAGTTTTGACCATGGCGGCAAAATGCCCCCGGGTCTCCCTCTATTCCCACAAGATGCGGTGTACAATCAAAATGCTTGGCTAGCCTGTTTGCATAGGCCAACCACCTTCCATCGCCTGCCCCAGCGTCCATAAACACCAGTTCGCCCTCTACTTCTTCCAGCGTTTCGGCCAGCTCCTTGACATCAAAGGCTTCCTCGAGATCAGAGGTTGGGGGAGGTTCCTTAACAAAGATGTGATGCAATCGAGAGGGGAGAACCCCTTTTTCAAGAAACACATGAACCCGTTCGGGTTTAAGGGTGGTTGGCGGCGTCATAGGTGTTACTTAGCGTCCTTTAAATACAGGGGTTCTTTTTTCAACGAAGGCTTCCACGCCTTCGCGGTGGTCTTCGGTTTCGCCACAGCGGTTATGGGTATCGGCTTCGCGCTCAAGCATGGTTCTAAAATCACACACAGCAGAAAGGTTAATATTTTCTTTCATGTAACGATAACTCACCAGGGGACCATTTGCCAGTTTGGTCGCCCATTCCAAGGCTTTTTCCATCAAACTTTCCCCATTGCACACCACATTAACCAGACCTTTTTGCTCTGCTTCCTCAGCACCCATAACCTCGGCAAAAAAGAACAACTCCTTCGCTTTGGCCAACCCGACCAATTGGGTTAAAAGCCAGGTGGTCCCATAGTCGCCCCCATAGCCCACGCGGGCATAGGCCGTGCTAAAGCGTGCCGTATCGGCCGCAATGCGCAAATCGCAAGAAAGCGCAATACCCAAACCAGCCCCAGCAGCAGCACCATTCACAGCCGCAATGGTGGGCTTGTTTAAGCTGTGCAGCAGCCAAGGAAAGCGATGCCTTTTACGCAACACATCAATTTTGGTTTCGAGGCTTGCCTCGGCTGCGCCCGTCATTTCGGTGCGCGAATTCATCGCAAAGACATCGCCTCCCGCACAAAAACCACGCCCCGTCCCCGTGAGTAATACAGCCCCAATCCCAGCATCTTCGGCGACACTCTCCAATACCGCCACCGCAGCATCGTTCATGTTTAAGGTCAGTGCGTTGAGTTTTTCTGGACGGTTCATGGTAATCACGGCCACACGCCCTTGTTTTTCAACCAATAATTCTTCGCTCATTGTCTAAGGTGTTCTCTGTTTAAGGGTTACCAAGTGTAGTTACCTGTTAGCCTGAGCTGCTCAAGCATCTCTAAAATATCCCAGGCCGTTGTCTGTTCAAAATCTGCATCGGAAGGCAAATGGCCTGCTTTTTGTTCTGCTTCAAACCATTGCCTACGCTTTTCCATAAACACTTTGGTATCCATGGGTTTCCCAATCCGAAAAATAATCTTATCTTGCACGGGGCGTTCATCCTCCATGCGATCCTTTGGTGGCAGGTGGTTGCCCTGCATGCTCACCAACATGGCGTAATCAAAGGTCGACAAATAGGACCTAACTTCGCGCACAGGGACGTTTTTCGCTCCTTTTTTCCAACGCCCTCCCAAGGGGAAGAGCACAAAAACCTTCCCCTCGCGTTTTAAGCGTAGCATCGTACGAAACGCCGCACGATTAATGCGAGAGGCTTGTTGTACAAGCAGGTTGTGAGCCTCAATTTCCGCTTGGGTGGGGTTATCTCCCAATTGAGGGGCCTCACGTCGCGGCGAAATAATGAGCCTTGCGTATTTTTCAGAAAACATTTTGACCAACTCGGAGGACTCATTCAGTTTTCTGCCCGCAATGTACACCAAGCGATCTAAAAAATCTTGATATCCCTCACCGCTTAAACTTACCAAGGTGTTAAAGGTGGGCACATCAAAATTTCCACGATGCTCGGGCAGCAATAGTACGCTTTTCCCCCGCTTTATTTTCTCAAGACATTTTCCAATGTTTTCTAAGCCTTCCACCCTAGAACCAGGCAAAAACAACTTGGCCGTCAAATCTTCAAGCAGTTTACGCTCCTTGGTAATGGCTGCTTGAAATACATTTTCTGGAGTGATAACACGGTTTTGATTTGGTGTGTAAGCAGTTAGCATTCCTTGTAAAGCGTGTTCAAAAATTGCTTCAATACCCTCTTTGGAACGTCGTTTAAATTGTTGTAACGCATCCATATAATTCTTATTTTTTTGCCTGCTTTTTTAAAAACTATGCACGATTTACGCGTACGCACACGCATCGGTGCAACCCGCTAACCTTGACGCTTTGGGTCGAGATAATCCGCCAAGGCATCTCCCAGCAAATTAAACCCTAACACGGTGAGCATAATGGCCAAACCTGGAAAAATAGAGACATGGGGTGCCTCTTCTAACACGCGTCTCCCTTCTGCAAGCATGGCACCCCAACTGGGCGTACCCGGTGCCGCACCAAGACCTAAAAAACTTAAACTAGCCTCAGCCAAAATGGCTGCTGCGATGGCAAACGAAGCCTGCACTAACACAGGTGCCAACACATTGGGAAACACACAGCGGGCGGCCAGATACAGCGGGCCACAGCCCATGGCGTGTGCAGCCAAAACGTAGTCGTACTCTTTAACCTGTAAGGTTTGGGCGCGCACCAAGCGCGCAAACCCTGTCCACCCTAGCACACAAAGGGCAATGATTACGTTCTCTAAGCCGGGACCCAACATAGCAGCCAGGGCAATGGCCAGCAATAACCCTGGAAATGCCAACAACACATCGACACAGCGCATACACAGCTGTTCAATCCAACCACCAGCCAAACCTGCCAGCAAACCTACCGCAATGCCAATGCCAGCCGAAATTCCTGTGGAAACCAAACCCACCAGCAAAGAAATACGCGCACCATACAAAATGCGACTCAAAATGTCGCCACCTTGCTCATCTTGACCCAATAAATGATTGGAACTGGGAAGGCTTAATGAGCCCAGCAACTCCAAGGCTTGAGGCGGATGCGGCGCCAACCATGGTGCCAACAAAGCAGGGACAAGCAACCCAGTCCCCAGCAAGGTGGCTAACACCCACACCCGGACCGCGGCTTTATTTACCCTTAAATTGCCCATGCCAGCGTTTGCTCAATCCTTAGCGTAATGTAACCAAAAAAGATTCGCGCAAAAACCCCAGTGGTTGCTAACGCGAATGTTGAATCCGTGGATCTATCACCTGATACAGCATATCGGCCACCATATTAAACCCCATATACACCAAAGCAATCAACAAAACACACCCTTGCACCAAGGGGTAGTCGCGATTAAACACACCTTGCAACAGCAGTTGTCCGAGCCCTGGCCAGCCAAAAATACTTTCGGTGATCACAGCCCCCGAAAGCAGGGCCCCCGACTGCAAAGCCAGCACGGTAATCACGGGAATAAGTGCGTTGGGCAAAGCGTGATGCCACACAACGCCCAAATTGCTTTGCCCTTTGGCCTTGGCTTGGCGAATATAGTCTTGCTGCAATGCTTCCACCAACCCAATGCGTACCATGCGTGCCAGTACCGCCGCCAGGGATGCCCCCAGGGTAAACGCAGGCAAAATCAAGTGCCCTAACCCACCACGTCCCCCCACAGGCAACCAGTCGAGGTGAATCGAAAACGCCAAAATAAGCAAAGGCCCCAGCCAAAAATTGGGCATCGCGACCCCCAAGGCAGCAAACACACCCGCCAAATTATCCCACCAGCCACCACGTCCCAACGCCGCCACAATGCCCAGTGGAAACGCCAACATTGTGGCAAAAAACATTCCACCCAGAGCCAGTTCGAGAGTGGCCGGCAAACGCTCCCACACCAGTTGGCTTACAGGGCGCTGCGATTGCAAACTCACCCCCATGTCGCCTGTGACCAGACGAGTAATGTAGCGTACGTACTGCTTCCACAAGGGTAGATCCAAGCCCAGTGCTTGCCTAAGGGCAGCTTTATCCGCCGCCACGGCCTGTTCACCAAGCATTAAATCCACAGGATCGCCCGGGGTTAAATGCAGCAAAAAAAACACCACGCTTGCGGTGGCAAGGGCCAGGGGAAGGCTTGCGACCAGTCTTCGTACAATCAACATGAAACCTAAAAGCACCTTTTTAAGCCGAATAAACCACTGCCTTTTTCTACTAAAATAAACCATGGCTGGCAAGCATCATGTGGCACAGATACGAGATGAAGCCCATTGTTTTGAGATTTTTTTGCGCGATCCAGAATTTCATGTACTGCTTAAAAACACAGCCGAAACGGGCATTAGCCTTCCATCCATTGTTATCTCGAACGCAGAGAACCACAATGGGTATGTGGTAAGGGATGGTAACAGGCGCATTGCTGCCTTAAAATTGCTTGCCAACCCCGGCCTATGCCCTCCTTCACTAATAGGCAAAAAGGGGGGTATTGAAGCCCGTGCCCGTGCCAACCCGCCAGCCGACGTGAATGCCATCGACTGCTTTTTTACCAATGACGAAAAGACCCTAAAAGAGGAACTTACAAAAGTTCATCACCGGCAAACACGCGAGATAGGGGCCGAACAAACAGCCCTACTCCAAGCGAAAGAGGCCTATGAAAACGGGGTGTCCCATTTCTGTCGCGATGCCTACGCCATCATCGTTTATGGGCGATCCCATGGCTTCACACTCTTCAAAAGAACGTTTGCCATCTCACATCTGCAAGATTTTTTTGTTAAGGCCTTTGTGCGAGAGGTGGAATATCCGCATTCCTCAAGACAAAACCTCGATCATGATAGACCACCCTCAGCAAAAACAAGTACTCGCCCTGTTACTCCGTGTTCTTAATAACATTCAAGACGGGCGAGTTTATGTGACGGCAAACCCCCCAAGGTAAAACGCGAGAAGTCGCCACCACTTGCCCGCGCTTGTGCGCCAACGTGGTGGCAAAGCATGGGAACGGGGATAGTGGTATTTAAGCTTGGGTGCTTAAACTTTGCTTTTTTTGCGTTTGATAAATGCATCGAGCATGCGTTGCGGCTCCCCGCTATCATAGCATTGGCGAAAGGCATCAACACCAGCTTGAATACCTTGGGCTACTTGAGGTTCAAGCCAACTTTCAATGAGGCGTTTTTGGATGCGCACAGCACGAGGGCCTGCACGCAGTAGGTCGTCTAACCAGGTTTGAAGCAATGCCTCCAACGCTTCTTTTTCCGCCATGCCCTGCAAAAAGCCTATTTTTTCTGCCTCCTGAGCGCAAATTATCTTCCCGCGATACAACAGCTCGCGCGTTTTTCCCCAGCCGATGAGGTGAGGTAATAGGGCGGCCTCAACCACCGAGGGCAGGCCCACATGGACCTCGGGCATGCCATATTGACTGGCAGTTGAACCGAGGCGCAAATCGCAACTGGCTGCTAACTCCATGCCTGCACCCAAACAATAACCATGAATGAAGGCGATACTGGGAAAAGGCAGGGCACGCAACAAATGACAGCATTGATGGACGCGGGTAATAAACGCCAAGGCCCCTTTTGCATCGCACTGGGACATTTCATGAATATCGGCCCCACCAACAAAAGCACGCTCGCCCGCACCGCGCACAATTAACACGCGTGCTTCTCGGTTGTGCCGCAAGGTCTCAAGGGCATCAATCAAGGCCTCCATTACCGTGGAGGTAAGCAAATTTAAACGCTTTTCTAAAACGACCAACTGCAAAACCCCGGGTTGGAGGGTTTGGAGCGTAACATGCTTCCCAAAGGCTTGGTCTTTCGCCATTCAAATTCCTCCTCTTTAATGGAGGATGTAAAAAACTACGCGGGAGGGCGCCCGTGCTTTTTGCGCTCGTCCTCGCGTGCAAAAAAGGCGTCAATGGCTTGGCGGTGTTCTGCTGAGGTTTGAACAATCGATTGTGTAATCGCAATCACATCCAAAAATTCGGGCAATTGCATGGTAGCTGCCTGCTTTAAAATGCGCTTGGTTAAGCGCAAAGCCACTGGGGGTTTGGAGGCAATGTTACGGGCGAGCGCCAGGGTCTCTTCCATCAGTTTTTCGGGCTTAACCACCGTAAGCACAAGGCCCAATTCAAGAGCTTCTTGGGCTTTTATAAGGCGCCCTGTAAACGTGAGCTCCGCGGCACGTTGGTAGCCTAACAAGCGGGTTAAATACCACGATCCGCCATCGCCAGGAATAATGCCAAGGTTTAAAAAGGTTTCCCCAAACATGGCTTGGGTTGAGGCAATGCGTATGTCACACATCATGGCAAAATCGCACCCCGCCCCAATGGCATGGCCGTTGACAGCCGCAATAATGGGCACATCCATTTTAGACAACGCCAAGGGAATCCGCTGAATACCACGCCGATAGTTCTCTTGCAGGGCACCCGGGCCCCCTTTAAACTCTTTAGAACGCTCACGCATGGCTTTGACATTCCCCCCCGAGGAAAAACTCTTACCCTCAGCTGTCAAAATCATTACCGATACATCATCATCGCATTGCACCTCGTGGCAGGCACGCTCAATTTCACCAATGGCCAATTCGCCGCTAATTGAATTGCGAGTTTCGGGCATGTTTAAGGTAAGGGTGGCGATGCGGTTCGATACGTCCAGTTTAATGCACTGATAATTGCTCATGGTTACTTTCTGCCTGTAATAGCGAATGGCTCGAGCACACCGCCGGTGCCCATAACAAATGTGCCTTTAAGTGAGCAAAAACGCGGAATACATTACGCATTCCAATCAATATGCCCATTCATAGCGTGTTTTTCATCGATTTGTAAAATGTCTGCGCAAAAATCCATCAAACTTTGTTCGCCGTTCTGCTGGGCCAGCGCATACAGGCGAATGAACATTTTTTGCCCCCTTATCAGCAAAAGGGAGCTGCTCGAAAGCATTCTTCATAAATGCGTTTTTCCGCAAGTTGGCGGTATTTTGCATCAATCTCAATGCCTATCGCCTCACGCTGATGCAAGATCGACTCAATGAGCGTAGTACCGCTTCCTACAAAAGGGTCTAATACCGTATCCCCCACAAAACTCAACAACCTAATACATCTACGTGGCAGTTCGCGCGGAAATGGGGCAGGGTGTCCAATGCGTTTCTTGCTTTCCCCATTAAATGTCCAAACGCCATTTGTCCACGCTAAAAATTCCTCTTTACGAATATCATTTTGCCCTTGGTTTTCCCTTTTCCAGGTCCCTTTATATAAGATAACAATCAACTCAACAGGAGCAATCACGTAAGGCGCAGAGGCAGACATAAAACTCCCCCATGCTGTGCGCCTTGAGATATTGCCCTCGTTCCAAACAATGGTCGAGTGATAGTGCCAGCCAACTTCTTTGGCAATGGTGGTTAGGTCGGCACCGACACTTTTTTGCCCTCCTTTGTTTTTGTCCAGAGGCACATTAAGGGCTAGCCTTCCTGTTGTTTTTGTCCAGCGTAGAGCGTTGGTCAACCAGGTGCGGTTAAAGTTTAGGTAGTGGGCGTAACTTTCCGCATCATTCATGGTGTTGTAGGCAATGCCCACATTGTAAGGTGGGGAGGTAATCGTTAAGTCAACACATTCTGCAGCTAACACATGAGGCTTTAAACAATCGCCCAAAATCAAGCGGTATCTCCCTTTCATTGACCCACGTCCCCACAAAATGACAGATGCCCTAGGCACCCTTGTGCCTCGAATGAATGCTTTTCTACCTGCGTCGGAATCGGCCTGGAAACAGCAGCTCCCAAAAGTTTGCGACAGCGTTGTCAAGGGTATCAACCACGCGTTCCAGAAAAAGGGAGGGTAGGAACGAGAGCATCAAGCCCATTAAAAGGAGGTTAAAAGCCAAAGGCCCAAACAAAATACCAAAGCACAGATGTGCCAACATGCTAAGGGCTAACACCCAATAACGCCAACCTTTAAGCCATATGAACACTCCAAAAAAGAGTTCGAGCAAACACAGGCCGTACACCAAAAAAGTGCTAAGCCTTGGGCTGGCAAGCAGTGTTTGTAACACGTTGGGCAAAATGGCTTGGTGTAGCAGTGGACGCCATAACAGCTCTTGAGCAAACCAGTCGCCGTGTAAGCGCCTGAGCCCCGAGTAAAAATGGAGCCCACAAACATGTAACTGAATCAGGCGCAAGCCTATGCCATGCCAAGGATGGTTAAACAGGCTGTGCAAGCCCGCTTGACGTTTGGTTTTGCTGTAATTTTTAAGAGGCTTGCCCAAGGGCATTTTAAGAACCCACTGCAAACTGAGTTTTTTCCCACAAGGCAAAAAAATGAGATAGAGCAAAGCCATAATGAGCAGGCTGTCATAACCCGTTGCCATAACGTATGCGGCATCGATATGGAGCACATACGCCAGCAAGGCCAGTGGTGCGCTTAAGGGGGTTGCCACCCCTAAAAGCAATGCCGTTGCCACAAAAATGGCAAGGCCATGCAAGGTGTTTTGTTTCCATGGTTGCTGCCATAAATGCCCAAGAGAAAAACTCCAGCGTGGGCTAGACGCTTCGGTTTGGACGACGCTGAGCGAATTTGGCGCCAGATGTACGGCTGCCAAATTAAAGTCGAGGGTATACAAAAAAAGGCTGTACAATAAACTTAGTGCCACCACAATGCGTAAAAATGCCCCAAAACCTGTTACAGTTTCAAGGGGTAGCCAAAAGCGAAGCCATGTGCGCAATCCATGCGCCAAACTATTTTGTATAAAACGGGAAATCATGGCGATGTTCGCTACCTTTTGCGTTTTGCAGGTTTTTGGCGGGGTGTATATGGTGTCCACAACTGGGTTAGTGGATCGAAATGCCCTACTTTTTGGCGATACATTTCGAGCACTGGGGGGGTGGTTGGTATGCGAAGCAATGTGTTGCGTTCCCAACGCCAATGGGCTGAAAACAATTCAATCCGCAAGGGTTGGCGGGGTAACTGTAGTGCCAAGTGCTTTACCAAGGCTTGTTGCGCATGCTGCTGCTGGGGGGCGGTTACTAAAAAACTGCTTTGACGCCAGCGTTGCAAGCGCAAAAAGGGGGTAACATTCTTTCCAGGAAACTCCCCTGTAACCACACTTTTATCTTGACGGTAAATTTTAAAAGCCAAAAAATCTTCGCTCTCACGCTGCCACGCTTGCAGACCAAAGCTGTCTGTGGTGTGCAAATAGGGTAAGTAGCCCAACCAAGGTTGTGGGGGTATACCCAGCACACGGTTTTGTCCTGCTGGCAACACAAACCCAAGCAGCACGTGTCCTGCTGCTAAAAAAGTCAATGGCAAGGTAAAATAAGCTCTGTATTTTCCCCAGAGCTTCCCCACGGTAAAGCTTGAAGCACGCCACCATGCCACCAAGATAAACCAAAGCGCATCCGTGCTTTGGATGAGCCCTCTCTCAAAGCGCAACATGCCCTGAACAATCCCGCGCCCTATTTCGGACGCTCTTTTTTTTAAAGTAAAACCCCTCCTCATTTTCATGGTAATACGCTGTATCCTCCACGCTAAGGGTGCGTTTGGTTTTCACCATGCGCTTTGGCTTATCCCGTATTTCGAGTATATAAACACACGGGCGACAACACAAAAGCTGGCTTTAGAGATGCATCGATGCACAAGGCTTGTGGTTACATGATAAAGGGATAGGTGTAGCCATGCCAATCATTGAATTGAGGTGGATGTACCAATGATTGTACAATAGTCCCTCGAGCAGGTTGGCCCGAACTTAATAGTGGGCTTATTGTGTCAGGCTATGACGAGTCCCCCTTTAAGTACGTTGCTAAATACTGGCAGAATAAAACCTGATTTTGACTAGCCATTCATCCCCGTTACCGCTTACCATGGGCTATTGCGTGGGTTTTTTCACACATATTAAGGGTATGAGCGTGCTTAAAGTAAATTCCATGGGTTGTTCACACACACATTAAGGGTATGAGCGTGCTTAAAGTAAATTCCATGGGTTGTTCACACACACATTAAGGGTATGAGAGCGTGCTTAAAGTAAACCGCAAGGTAGAATATGGCCTCATGGCCTTGAAGCACATGATGCGCAAGCCCCCAGAGGCACTGACCCCTGTGAGTGAAATTTGCCAGCACTTTGCCACCCCCTTTGATCCCATGGCTCATGTAATGCGTTTGCTTAACGCACGTGGCTTGCTGGTTTCGGAGCAAGGGGCAAAGGGCGGTTACCGCTTGAATCCTGAGGTAGAACACCTAAGTCTGGCGGAATTTTTAGAGATTATCAGTGGAAAACTGGCTTTTATGGACTGCGTTATTGAACAGCCTAAAGAAAAAGCGTGCTGCTTTTCTTCCCAATGCAACATTGTAGGGCCTATGCATGCCTTAAATGCCCGCTTAGAAGCTTTTTTTCGCTCGATTAACCTAAAAGAAGTGTTGCTTGATGATTGTGCTGTATCTGATCAAGAAAAACCACTGCCTACCCTGTCTTTTTCGGCATTAAACCGTGCGGCATCTTTATAAAAAACGAAAGTCACTCAAAAACCCGCTTCCATGAGTCGTGCTACCAACGCGGACGGTTTTTGGGCATCCCTTTAAGGGTTTTTTCACGACGTTTTACGATGTAAAATGGTGTTTATGGGCTAAGGGCTTGTAACAATGCCCGATGCACGGAACCGTTGGTAGAAATGGCACTGGCGTTGGGGTTTTGGCGGCCTTCGATGTCGGTAACGCGCCCGCCCGCAGCTTCGACACATGGAATGAGTGATGCAACATCCCATCGTTTTAATTGCGCATCAATCATTGCATCCGCTTTGCCACAGGCCACCAAAAAATGCCCATAGCAATCTCCCCAACCCCTTAGCAAGGTACCTTGCTTGGCCAATTGCAACAGGGGTTGATCGAGGCGATGCTGACACAAACCTGCCCAGTCTGTGTACAATACCAGCCCTTTGTGCAAATTTTTTTGGGCACGAACCCGTACAGGTTGGCCGTTAAGCCATGCTTGTTTGCCACGCACTCCCAAAAGCAGTTGCTTTAATGCTGAAAGGTGAATAATCCCCAGCATGGAAATCCCTTGATATTGTAAGGAAATTAAGGTTCCAAACAGCGGAACTCCATATACAAAAGAGCGCGTGCCATCAATGGGATCAAGCACCCAACACCATGGCGAATCTTTGGGACCACTTTCCCCTTCCTCTTCGCCAAGAATGCAGTGCTCGGGGAAGGTTTTTTCAATCAGGCGGCGCATGAGTGCTTCTGCTTGTTTGTCTGCTTCTGTCACGGGGGAGAGATCGGGTTTGGTTTCAACCGCTACACCCTCTGCAAAATAGCGATTAATCAGTACGCCGCTTTGTTTAGCCAATTCCAGGGCAAAGTCAATCGTGGCTTGGGTAGGGTTTAAAGGGGGGAGATGCGTGTTCATGTGGAGATATCTTCTTGCGCTATGGCTCGCCGTTTGGGTGAAGTGGATTTGAATGCCATGCTTAAATCGTGAAGCAATTGAAAAACGAGGGTGGGACCTTGGTAGATGAGTGCGGTATAAAGCTGGACGGCAGTTGCACCAGCAGCCATAAAGGCTTTGGCACTGGCAGCACCATCAATGCCACCACAACCCACAAGCACCAAACGCCCTTGGTTCATCTGACTTAATGCCGTAAATTGCTTTAGTGCAAGGCTTTGCAAGGGCGCACCACTTAAACCCCCTAACTGGCGGGCATTTGGATGGGTGCAAAGGCCAGCACGCAAGCCGGTGGTGTTAAAACCAATCAAGCCATCAAACCCTGCTGCCACAGCTGCGTCGATGGATGCTGCCACCGCATCGGGTTTTTCAGCCATGGTATCGGGGGAAAGTTTAAGTAACAAAGGCACCTTGCTTTTTTTGGGTGAGGCAGGCTGTTTTGCCCGTGCGGCCGCCACGCTATCCACCACACGTCGAATGATGTCCACTTGCTGCATCGTGTCTGTGCGGTACACATTGGGGCAGCTGATATTAACGCTAAGGTAATCGGCAACGGGAAGAAAGCGCTGGGCACACAAGGCAAAGTCAAGGGGCATTTGTGTGGTTGAAGCCGTGTTATTACACCCAATGTTTACCCCTAGCACACCCGACAAGGGTTTGGTTTGATTGCGCAACAAAGCCAAACGTTTATACCCCGCTTCCATGCCAACATTGGGTAGGCCCATACGGTTCACCAGGCCTCCTTCGCCTGTGAGCCTAAATACGCGCGGGCTAGGGTTGCCTTGTTGGGGTTTGGGGGTAAACGTGCCAACCTCTACCATCCCAAATCCCAGCGCAAACAAGGCTTCAATGGCACTGCCATCTTTGTCGCAACCTGCTGCAAGGCCAATGGGGTTTGGTAAGGTGATTCCGCAAAACGGGGTCCGTAAAGGGTTTTGCCCAAGGGCATTTTGCTGCGTCCAGGTCAAAGGCACCGGTCTGCTCGCACGCAAGAGCGCTTTTCCCCCTGGAATTTTGAGGGCATAGTGTAGGCTTTTTAATGCCAATCGATGGGCTTTTTCGGGTGAAAGGCAGAACAACCCAGGACGTGCCAAGTATTGCCAAAGCAAAGCCATTACCACTGCTGCTTTCGAAGGATGTCATGCAAAACAAAGAGTTTAACGGTTAGGAGGCAGTTGGGATGCACTCTTTTTGGCGGCTAAATACGCCTGTTCCAATCGGGAAAACTCGGCCTCGTAGTCTTGATCAGAAAGCATGCCCGCTGCCTTGGATTGTTTGAGTTCACTCAATGCTTCAAGCAAGCGGTCTTGTTCATCAAAAGGGGGAACCCAATCATCATGCAAAGGCCGAACGATCTCAAACACCAGGGGGTAGCACAGCACAAAAGCGGTGGGCAGCACAAGGCAAAGAGATAGCACTACAAGAAGCATCGTCTTTTCAGGTTTTTTTAATCTGCAAATCGTTCAAAATGTTCGAGGTCTTTTAGCACCCCTGCGCGCAGATTAGGGTTGGTTTTGGGGGGCACGGTTTTGCGCGCTTGTCGCCCAAAGCGAAGAAACAGCCAACAGCCCCCCAGTGCAAGCACCAGCAAAGGCGCAACCCAGGCCAACAGCCCAATGCCTTGGGTGGTGGGTGCACGCAAAATCCAGCTGCCATAACGGGAGACAAAAAAATCTTTAATTTGCGCCTCGCTCTGCCCTTCAAGTACCATCCGTTGCACTTTTTGGCGAATTTGCACCGAAAACGCCGCCTCGGAATCACGCACAGACACAGCCTGACAGGTGGGGCAGCGCAACTGGTTTGCAATATGGCGCACCATGGCTTGCACAGCAGGGGTTATTTTGTTGGTGCTTTGCGCATACAACACCGTAGTGCCAAACAACAGCATAAGCACACCCACCCCACCCAGCAAACCACGCCAGGTTTGGATTACCATAACAATCTTACAATTCCTTAGCTCTTGATGCGCCATGGGGCTTGGGCTATGTGCTCCCACAGGGGCTTGGGCGCAACGCCTTAGAGAGGACAAACCCTCATGGCATTCCCCACCGCGCCAGGCAGGCTGTGCTGACGGCGCGAAGCATCAACCCTCCGTTTCATTAGCGACGCTTCATTCTAACAGGAGGTTTATTCTAACAGCAAATGAAATTTTTCTGGCGGGTGGGCACGCGTGCTCGATGGGTTGATCAAAAAAATACTTAAAAAAAATGTAGTGTGCCCTTCATGCCCTTTCATTAAGGTAGGTGGGGGTTTATTCAAGCAACTGCTCAATGTTTTGCGCCAGAATTTTGGTGGTAAGGGGCCCAACATGCTTGTGACGAATAATGCCCTTTGCATCCACAAAAAAAGTTTCTGGCACACCATAAAGGCCATAGTTTACAGCCATTCCACCTTCCACGCTATCAAGCGCGGTAAAGTAGGTTTTGCCAAATTTTTGCACGAACCCCAAAGCATCGGCCTTGGTTGTTTGGACCGCAATCCCTAAAATGCGTACTTTTTGCTGCTGTTTTTCATATCGCTGGTGTGCGGTTTCCAGGATGGACGCTTCTTGACGGCAAGGCAGACACCAACTGGCCCAAAAATTGAGCACGTAGGGTTTGCCTTGCAAACGTTTTGCCGTAAGCGTGGTGCCATTTTTTAAATTACTGGCAACAAAACCTGGCGCAGGTTTACCCACCAATGGCGATGGGTTGGTGCGCCAGTCAATCGAAAAACCAAAAAAAAATAACGCCGATAGGAGCGAAATCACGCTGGTTAGCACGGCAAAAGCCAACCAGGGGCGTTTTACCCTGTTTGCCTTGACAGTCAGCGGTTTGGGTGCGTGTGTTGGGGGCATGTTTAAATGGCCTTACTGGGTTTTGATTCTTTATTCATGGTGCGTTGACGCGGTTTTTTGCCTTTGCCCTTGCGGGTACCTGCCTTGGTTTGAGGCTTTTTAATAGCACTCGGCTTCCCCGCTTTTTGGGTGTTGCTCCCTTCTTTTGGGGGGGCATCCATGGTGGCGGTGCTTGGCTTGCCCGCTTTTTGGGTGTTGCTCCCTTCTTTTGGGGGGTCATCCATGGTAGATTCGGGCACGGGTGTGGGAAACACGGGAGCATTTCTCATCGCCTGCTCTGCGTCTTCTTCACGTTGCACACTGCGGAGCAAATCTGCCAGTACCAACCAGCCCCTTTGTGAACTGAGACCCATGCGCAACCAGCGTTCTGCATTCTCCAAAAACCACGTTTCTTGTTCGGATTTGCACAAAATGGCAAATGCACGCGGCCAAACCTGTGGACGACGCTGCAAGGTTTCTTGCATGGCATCGAGGCAAGTGCCCGCCTCGATCGGCTTGCCTTTTTCAAGCAATTGCTCTGCTAAGGCAAGCCATAAACCGCTGTGGTTACGTAGAATATCAGTCGCCTGTTGAAAATAGAGATAGGCTTCTTCGGGTTGATCTTTTTGCCAATAAATCTCTCCCAAAAAAGCGGCCATCTCGGGGCGCGGATCGAGTTCCATTACTTTTTTAAAGCACATCTCTGCTTCGTACAAGCGTGCGCGGCGCATGAGGCGCTGTCCCAATAAACGCCACAAAGACAACGCTTTGGCATCATGGGTTTCCAAGTTTTGCATTTGCCCATAGGCATCTTCCAATAATCCTTGGCGCATCATTACCCGTACCAACGCCAAGCGGGCTTCATGATGCTGCGGTTCTTGTTGCAAGACACGCAGCAAAGCATCTTGAGCCTCAAACCACGTCCCTTTTTGTTCTAACAAAACAGCCAGTTCCAACAGCCAATCCACGCGTGAAGCATCGCGCTCAAGCAAGGCGGTTAGCACTTCTTTCATGCGCATGGCATTGGGGCGCCGTTTATACCACTGCCATAACAACTCAAGGGCTTCTTGATCCTCAGGGTTTAACTCAACCACGCGCTGCAAAATGCGTTCGCACTGTGGGTCGTTGCGCTTAAAGCAAAATTCGCCCATGTTATACCAAAAATCAGCATTGTATGGGTCAATTTTAGCCGCATGATGATACGCTTTTAGTGCCCCATCATGATCTTCTATTTTGGCCAAGACATTGCCTAAATTACACCATGCCTCGGCAAAATTACGCTTTAAACTTAGTGCTTTACGGTAGGCTATCTGTGCTTCTTCATCACGTTTCCAATGGTAATAGCTCAGGCCTAGCAAATTCCACGCTTCGGCATTGTTTTCATCTTGCTCGAGCACACGGCTGAACACGGCATGGGCTTCTTGGCATTGTTTTTTGCGCAGCATGAGTTTGCCGATGCGCATGCGCGATTGCTCATCCCCTGGCTCGAGTTCAACCGCCTTTTGGTAACACAGTTTGGCGTTGACTGTGTTGCCGCGAATTTCGCACACGGCCCCTAGATTGGCCCAGGCCTCCCAATCATCAGGGTGCAAACGAATGGAGGCATGAAACGCTTCTTCTGCCTGCTCAAATTGATCCATCGCATTAAAAGCAAGCCCTAAATTGTAAAAGGCAGGAGAAAAGCTCGGCTGGCGTTGCACAGCACGTTGGTAGCTTTGTACAGCATTTGCGTAGTCTTTTAATTGGTAGTAAATCAACCCACAATGGTAACTGGGCAGGTGATTATCAGGCTCTTCGCTCTGTTTTCGAAGTTGTTCTTCCAAGGCCTCAAGCAATACGAGGTCTTCGTTTTCAAAAGGAGAGTCCAATGGGGAATGAAGGCCAGACACTTATTTTCATCACCTCCCAATGCGAATGGATAAACTGCGTGTAACTTGCGCCTCAACCAAAAAAAGCACTTCAACGTAAACCCTTTTGTGCGCTTCTTTAGCGTACAAGTTTTTTACCCATTACTGGGTAGTGCAACCTTTATTCCCTTTTTTGCACAAAGGGTTTTCTTTTTCATGCAAAATCACACCATTTTAACAAGGTATGTGCCATAAGCTTAAGCCGATTTGAGGTGAGGTCCCACAGAACACCCATTTTTTCACCCTTGCCCATCACTTGCATCAAGCCATCGAGCCCTTTTTTTGAGCGTGGCATGCAGTTGAGGCATGGTGAGACGGTTGCCTTTAAGGGAGTTGCAAAAATGGCAGAGCAGCTGGAGGTTTTCAGCGGTATTCGGCCCGCCTTTGGTGGTGGGCACGATGTGATCTGTGGTCAAATTTTGATAGGGGAAATCGTGCTTGCAGCCCTTGCAATAGCCACGCTGCCTGCCAAATAGCACGCGTTTAAGATCGCGGCTGGGTTTGGGGGCATCGCGAATGGGAAGATCGCTGCGATGAATCACGCGGCCTAAAAGGGCGGGCATGTTCGCATCACCCAAATTCACCTCGTGGCGCATGCGCTCTTTTACCAATGTGGCTGACAGTTCGCTGATGTCGATCCCAAGCCATTGGCGTCCTAACTTTTCGGCGGCAATGCAGGTGGTGGCGCAGCCGCAAAAGGGGTCAAGCACCACATCGCCGTGTTTTGTACCTATTTCGAGGATACGCTCCAACAAAGCCAGGGGCTTTTGGGTGGGGTAGCCCCGTTTTTGCTTCCCTGGGTTGGCTTGCCCAAGGGATGGAATATCGTTCCATACATCGGGTAGTTTCTTTTTTTGCTTAAAATACGCACCCTGTTTCTCAACAAAATACTTAATGCGTACCTTGTCGTTTTTGGTCCGATACACCCTGCCTTCTTGCGCCAAACGCGCAATGCTCCCTGGGGTATAATCCCCCTTTGGGGTGGTGTAGAACCATCTTCCCTCTGAATCTTGCTGGTAGCGTGTTGCACGCTCATGCACCTGTATCTCGTGGTAGAGTTGATGGTGGGTGGCCTTGGGTGCATTTTTAACATAAAACAAGAGCACATCGTGTTTGGTGGCCAGTTTTTTTTTGCTGGGTGATTGGGGACCATCGTATCGCCATACAATTTCGTTGCAAAAATTTTTGCCCCCAAAAATTGCATCGAGCAAGAGTTTTAGGCTGTGGCTCATGGTGGGGTTGCAGTGGAGGTACAAGCTCCCTGTTTCTTTTAAAATGCGCTGCATTTCCAGCAAGCGCACTGCCATGTAAATCAGATAAGCCTTGGCACCCCTACCACCCACCGCACCTGCAGCATCGATTACTTTGTACAGGGCAGGATGTGCCTCGGCAATTTCCCCCCACCAGGCATCGTCGGTGTCTTCAAAAGTCCAAGCATCTTTAAAGGCGGCCCCTGCTGCTGCGCTGTCCATGGGGGCTGCGTGGTTACGATTTGAATTAAACGGCGGGTCAAGGTAAATAAGGTCCACACGGGCAGATTTCATGCCGCGCAAAATGGGGAGATTGTCCCCAGTAAAAATGCTGCGGTTTAGAATTTGGGCGGAATGGGACATTTTTGCAGGTACGCTCGCGCAAAAAAAGGGTTTTTACGGTTACCAAACGCGCCTCCTCCTTTTTGGATTCGCAGAAAACGAGGAGATGGCGGATGCAACGAACAGCGCGGATGGTGTTTTTGCAAGCACAAAAACGACCCTCCATGGGGTTATCCATGGCTGAGGGCTGCACCCAAGGGGTGGAGCTTTTTTAAACACATCTTATTCATGTTTTATCCTAGGCGATTTTGGGACAATGCCATACCCCCCACCCCCGGGGGTTTCAATGCGAATGCGATCCCCCGCTGCGACATAGACCTGATTTCGCCCCCCGAGGTTTATCACCTGCCCATTCTTGCGAATAAGGGTATTTTGGCCCGTTTTCCCCGAATCTCCCCCTGCCAAGCCATAAGGGGCAAACACGCGCCGCTCAGATACAATGGCCACTTGCATAGGAATTAAAAATTCAATGTCGCGAATCGCGCCATCGCCACCGCGGTAGGTACCCTCACCACCCGATTGAGGTCGGAGTGAAAACGCACGTACCAACACAGGGTAGCGCCGCTCAAGGACTTCGGCATCGGTGATGCGCGTGTTGCTCATGTGGGCATGAATGGCAGATTTTCCATGCCAAGTGGGTCCAGCACCTGACCCGCCGCCAATGGTTTCGTAATACCCTAAGTGTTCATTTCCAAAGGTCAGGTTGTTCATGGTGCCTTGAGCACCTGCCACCGCCCCAAAGGCTTTTAGCAGAACATCGGTGATGCGTGAAGAGGTTTCGACATTGCCTGCCACTACCGCAGCTTCGGGGGAGGGCGAAAGCATGCTGGGGTGGGGAATGCGAATGTTGACGGGTTCTAAAAAGCCGCCATTCATGGGAATGTCTTGATCAATAAGGGTCCGCAGCACGTAAATTACGGCCGAGGCCACCACTGCTCTGGGCGCATTGTGGTTAGCCAAGGCTTGTGGGCTCACTCCGTCAAAGTCGATGGTCAAATCACCGCTGATGGCATCGAGGGTAATGCACACGGGAATAACGCTGCCGTCATCCATCGATTCCACCGCTTTTAACTGCCCTTTTTTCCCGAGGCCTTTGGTTTGCAAGGTAGATTTGGTAAGATTGCGCACCGCCTGGGCTGCATTGGCTTGAATATGGCGCATGTATGCTTGCACCACCTCAAGACCGTAGCGTTCCACCATTTCAAGCAGCAAAACAACCCCTTTTTGATTGGAGGCCACCTGGGCTTTTAAGTCGGCAATGTTGTCTTGAGGTTTGCGCGAGCCAAACACAGGAGCTTCCCCCAAAGCCCGTGGTGTTTTGGCAGGGGCGGCCAAAATCTCTCGCATTTCTTCTTCTTGAAAGCGCCCTTCTTTTACCAAAAAATGGCTGTGAATGCAGGCTCCTTCTTCTGCCAAGATCCGCGAAAAAGGGGGGACGCTCCCAGGGGTAATCCCGCCTATTTCAGCATGGTGTCCGCGATTGGCCACAAAAAATAAGGCGTCCCCATGTTGAATAATGGGTGTAATCACGGTAATATCGGGCAGGTGTGATCCCCCCATTTGGGGGTCGTTGGTAACCAATACATCGCCTTGCTTCAACTGCCCTTTGCGCAAATTCCATTGGGTGCGTACGGTTTCGCTCATGGCACCAAGATGCACGGGAATATGGGGCGCATTGGCCACCAGACCGCCCGTATCATCAAAAATGGCGCAAGAAAAATCGAGGCGCTCCTTGATGTTGGTCGAGACGGCCGTGCGTTGTAATACCTTGCCCATTTGCTCGGCGATCGACATAAACAAATTGTTGAAAATGCTGAGCTGAACAGGGTCTTGATGGCTGCCGATTTGCTTGGTTTGCTGTTGGTTGCGCGCATGCACAAAAATGCGTAAATCGCCATAGGCATTCACCTTGAGCTGGCAGTCGGTTTCAAGCAAAATAGAACTGCCATCTTGCAACACCAAGGCAGGACCTTGAATGGATTGCCCCGCTTGCAGTTGATGATACAAATACACGGCACTTTTCTGCCATGCCCCCTCCAAATAGATTTGGGCATATTCAACGGGTTTGGCAGGGGTGTTGTTGGGGGGTAAGGCTTGGGCTTGAAGGGTTTCAATGCTCCCAATCACACTTACTTCCAAATCATCCACCAAAATAGGCGTGTCGCTGACAAAACCCGATTCGCGCAAATGGGTTTGCCTAAAATGCTCGGCATAATTTTCATCTTCTGGGCATTCAATCATCATGGCGTGTACGGAGCCTGCATAACGTAGATTGAGGCGCCGTTTGCACACAATATGTGCCGGATCGAGACCGTCTTCTTCAAGTTGTTCACGCCCTTGGTTTTCCAGTTGGCTAAAACGGTCTTCTAGCCTTGCCAAGGTCTTGTCATCCAACACCTGCCCTGCCGCTGAGGCGCGTAAATCGCGCACCACATCGGCCTTGCCCATTCCGTATGCCGAGAGCAAGCCTGCATAACGCTGAATAAAAATCTCTTTTATCCCCAGTGTCCGCGCCACCGCACACGCATGCTGACCGCCTGCGCCACCAAAGCAAGCCAACACATGGTCTTTCACATCATACCCGCGCGCCACCGATACTTCGCGAATAGGGCGTACCATGCTCTCATTGGCAGCATCAACAAAGCCTTGGGCGGTCTCTTCTGGGGTATACGCATTCAAGTCTTGTTGGTGGCGCACCACGTTTACCGCTTCGGTAACCTTGGCCATAGCTTGGCGGGCTCCCTCAACATCAAGGGCTTCATCTGCGTTGGGTCCAAAAATTTTGGGAAAATACTGGGGCAGCAAGCGTCCCAGCAAGACATTGGCATCGGTAATGGCCAAGTGTCCTCCTTTGCGATAGCACGCGGGCCCAGGGTGCGCTCCCGCGCTTTCGGGTCCTACCTGAAACATGCCATTGCGATAAAACAGGCGCGAGCCTCCCCCCGCCGCCACGGTTACAATATGCATTTGAGGGGCTTGAATGCGGACGCCCGCCGTTTCATTCTCGTAAGCAAGTTCAAATTGGCCGTGATAGCGCGATACATCGGTGGAAGTACCCCCCATATCAAAGCCAATCAGGGGGCGTGGGTTGTTGGGTTGGTATCCCGTGCGGGCATACCCCACCACCCCCCCAGCAGGGCCTGATAAAATAGCTCTGCTCCCATGAAAGCGTGTCGCGTCAATCAACCCGCCATGGCTTTGCATAAAAAGCAGTTTGGTTTGGGCCAAGCCGCAGGAAAATCCTTGGCGAAAGCTGCTTAGGTAGCGCTGAATATGGGGGGTAAGGTAGGCATCGACACAGGTGGTGTTGCCGCGGTCAACCAGCTTGACCGCAGGGCTCACTTGGTGCGACACCGAAACCTGCTCAAAACCGAGCTCATTGGCCAAGGTTTGGGCTTGTTGCTCGTGCTTAGGCCATGCATAGGCATGCATAAAAACAATGGCTACCGCTTTAATGCCCTGCTGACGCACTTGCCCCAAGGCTTTGCGCAACGCTGCTGTGTCCAAAGGTTTTAGAACGCGCAATACCTCCCCGTTCACCCCTTGTACGCGTTGGCCCAAGGCAGCGCTACCTAGGTCTTCATGCCATAGGGCCACCCGCTCATCGGCTTCAACCACCTTACAAAACAAGGTTTCGGGAAGGTTAATGCGCAGATCAAAAATACGCGGGCGGCTTTGGCGTCCAATGCGCAAGACATCGCCCATACCACGGGTGGTTACCAGCAAGGTGGGTTCGCCTTTGCGCTCGAGCAGGGCATTGGTGGCCACGGTGGTGCCCATTCTAATCCATTCAATTTCCTCGGCTGAAAAGGAATGCGCCGGATACGTGTTGCCCGTTATTTGCGAAAGCACACGGCGAATGCCTTCACGGGGAGCATCGGCGTAATTGGCAGGGTCTTCGGAGAGCAGCTTGAGCACCACAATTTCGGGTGCGCAGCCGTTTTTTGCGGGTGCTTCGGCGTAAATATCGGTGAACGTACCGCCACGGTCGATCGAAAAACGGAACTTGTTGGGGTTCGCCATGAACGAGAACCATTCGAGAAGGGGCAAAAGCGTCAAAAAAGGGGGGCAAGCATCCGTGCATTACAACATGAAACGTGGTGTTCGTGTCACCATTAAGCGTCGATGTCAAACGCTGGTAGCGACGGCAGCAATGGTGATGATAGCGAGCGTTCAAATAGGCAATCCACATCCAATCCCAAAGGCGCTGTCGCAGCATTATTTACTTGGTTTTTCTGCCTTTGGTGCAGGGCTTCGTTCTGCCAGTGCTTTTGGTAGCTGAGGAATGATGCCTTTTTCTGGCTTTATACTAAATTCTTCATACCTTGCAGGCCTATCGAAACCCTTGTCTATCCCATTATCACCATTATTTCCGTTCTTTTTTGCCATGTTTTGGCTACCTCCGGTAAACTTGATATCACATGCAAAGGCCCCACCCCCCTTTTGCAACGCCTCGCCATACTACAATTTCTTTTTGCCATCCCTCTATTTTAGCACTGCTCAAGCTGGAATCGATTGAATTGCAAAAAGACGGCTTGCCCCACCCTTAAAACAAGTCGCAAGCCCTAGAGCACGCCATAGACAAAGGCTTTACCCAACCCGAAGCCGCTGCATAAGGCAGCGTGTACAACACGCCAATGGCAAACCCCAGCATAATCACCGCAATGGTGACCGCATTAAGCGTCGATGTCAAACGCTGGTAGCGACGGCAGCAATGGTGATGATAGCGAGCGTTCAAATAGGCAATCCACATCCAATCCCAAAGGCGCTGTCGCAGCATTATTTACTTGGTTTTTCTGCCTTTGGTGCAGGGCTTCGTTCTGCCAGTGCTTTTGGTAGCTGAGGAATGATGCCTTTTTCTGGCTTTATACTAAATTCTTCATACCTTGCAGGCCTATCGAAACCCTTGTCTATCCCATTATCACCATTATTTCCGTTCTTTTTTGCCATGTTTTGGCTACCTCCGGTAAACTTGATATCACATGCAAAGGCCCCACCCCCCTTTTGCAACGCCTCGCCATACTACAATTTCTTTTTGCCATCCCTCTATTTTAGCACTGCTCAAGCTGGAATCGATTGAATTGCAAAAAGATGGCTTGCCCCACCCTTAAAACAAGTCGCAAGCCCTAGAGCACGCCCTCGCTGGCTTCGAGCATCGAGATGGCAGCAATGTTCACCACATCTTGAACCTTGGCTTCTTGGGGCAGCAGGTTCACAGGCTGGCGCATGCCCGATATCAAGGGACCAATTACCTCACCCTCGCTTAAGCTGGCCAACAAGCGGTAGCCATTGTTGGCTGCGTGTAAATTGGGGAAAATCAGTACGTTGGCCTCACCTTCTAACACTGAAAAAGGATAATCACGGGCCCTTAAGCCTTGATCGAAAGCCAAATGGGCCTGCATTTCACCATCGACCATGAGGCCTGGTTCACGCTGCCTAATAACGTCTAACGCTGCAGTGAGGCGGGCGGTGTCTTTGTTGCGTACGGAACCAAAGTTGGAATACGACAACAGTGCTGCCCTGGGGGTTTCCCCAAAAAAGCGGGCTGCACGGGCAGTTTGAATGGTGATGTCGGCCAATTGCTCAGGATTTGGGAACTCGTTGATGGTGGCATCTGCAAAAAACAAGCGCTTGTCGCGATACAGCATCATGTAAAAACCACTGGTGGTCACTGCGCCTTCGCAAAGGCCAATAATTTGGAGGGCGGGGCGGACAATTTGAGGAAAATTGCGGTTAATCCCACCCACAAAAGCATCCACTTGGCCGCTTTTTAGCATCATCAAGGCAAACTCCACGGGTCGCTCCACAATAAGGATACTTTGCGCACGTTCCATGCCCTTGCGTGCACGCAGCTTAAATAAATCGTCCGCAAAGCGGGTGGTCAGGGAAGAAGAGAGAATATCGAGCACCTCCACCCCCTTTAGCGGAATTTGCCATTCCTCTGCACGGGCGCGAATCAGGCGTTCGTCGCCTGCCAGCACGGGAATGGCAATGTTATCGATTACAATTTGGTGACAGGCACGCAAAATGGTAGGGTTGCGCCCATCGGGAAAAATCACCCGTTTTTTGCTGGCTTTTTGGGCACGGCGTAACAACTGGCGGCTGGTCTGCTGGGTGATGCCCTGGCGCGCCGCCAAACGGTCACGGTAGGCATGCATGTCCAAACCTTGGACCCGCGCCACACCCGATTCGAGGGCAGCCTTTGCAACAGCAGGGGCTACATGCAACAAAACCCTTGGGTCGAAAGGCGTGGGAATAAGGTATTCGCGCCCAAAATGCAAGGATGAGCGCCCATAGGCTGCCAGCACTTCATCGGGGGTTTCCTCTTTAACCAAGCGCGCCAAAGCCCTGGCTGCAGCCATTTTCATCTCTTCGTTAATTTGGCGTGCCTGGGTATCTAAGGCACCGCGAAAAATAAACGGAAAGCAGAGTACATTGTTCACTTGGTTAGGGTAGTCGGAGCGTCCCGTGGCAATAATGGCATCGGGGCGTGCTTCTTTGGCAGTTGGGTAGGGAATCTCAGGGTCGGGGTTGGCAAGGGCAAAAATAATGGGGTCTTTTGCCATGGTTTGCACCATTTCAGGGCTGACGATATTGGGTGCTGAAAGCCCCAAAAAAACATCGGCATCTTTCATGGCATCGGCCATGGTGCGCAAGGAGGTGTTTTGGGCAAACGCGTGGGTGTAAGAAGTAAGATTATCGCGCTCGGTGTGCAACAGTCCCCTGCTATCGCACATAAAGATGTTTTCTTTTTTGACCCCGAGGCTAAGATAAAATTTGGCGCAGCCAATGCCCGCAGCACCCGCCCCCGCAACCACCACTTTCACTTGATCAATGCGTTTGTCAATCAATTCCAAGGCATTCAGCAAGGCAGCACCTGTAATGATGGCCGTACCGTGTTGGTCGTCATGAAACACGGGAATGCCCATTTGCTTGCGGAGCTCGGTTTCAATCTCAAAGCATTCGGGGCCTTTAATATCCTCAAGGTTAATCCCACCAAAGGTTGGACCCAAGGCACGGACCACCTTGATGACTTCCTCGGGATGGGTTACATCGATTTCAATGTCAAACACATCAATGTCGGCAAAGCGTTTAAACAACACGCCCTTGCCTTCCATGACGGGTTTTGAGGCGAGGGGGCCAATATTGCCCAAACCCAACACGGCCGTTCCATTGCTAACCACGCCCACCAAGTTGCCTTTGGTGGTATATTCGTAGGCCAATTGGGGATCTTTGGCGATCTCCATGCAAGGTACGGCCACCCCAGGGCTGTAGGCCAGGGTAAGGTCTTGCTGGGTGGCTGTGGGTTTGGTGGAACAAACCTCTATTTTACCCTTGCGTTTGCCGCTGTGGTAGGCAAGTGCCTCTTCGTGTAACATTTAACAGTGCTCCCGTTTAATGGTAAAAAAACATTGGTTAAATTGGCAAACCAGGTGTATTGCTACCCTACAAACTCTGATAGGGTTGGCACAACACCCTATTTACGATGCTTTTTAAAAGAAAGCGGTTTTCGAATCACGGACATTTGGGGATTCCTGCGGCCCGCGCAAAGAGCCTTTCTGGCATGTCCGCTTCATCCCTAGCATTGGCGTACAGCCCATGTAAACGTTTTTTTAAGGCTTCGGCCATGGTCCAGATACCATAACTTAGGGTGGCTGTTTGTTTTTGCTTAGAAAGCCTTAGAGTCAAAAATAACAGCGATAACATAGATGATGAACCGTCCATTTTGAGCATGAATTAAGAAGAATGAACGTCGAAAATCAGAATATAGCGCAACAAAAACATATTTCGAACGATGTTATCAAACGTATTTGGGGGGAGGATTTCGTGTATTTTTAAGCCATCAGGCAGAGCATAAAGACAAGGCTGTGCAACTCAAAACCGCATTGCAAACCTATGGCATCGTATGCTTTGTGGCACACGAGGACATTGAACCCTCACAAGGGTGGCTTCGAGAGATGGAAAATGCCCTGCATTCAATGGATGCTTTTGTGGCCTTGCTGACCAAAGATTTCCATCAGAGCGTTTGGACAAACCAAGAGGTGGGATTTGCGCTATGTCGCGAGGTACCTGTGGCCCCCGTGAACATGGCAATAAACCCCCGCGGGTTTATGAGAGATCTTCAGGTATGGAACTTTAGCGAGGATTTTGCAGGGGATTTTGCAGGGGATTTCGAAAGCTTGGCAAAGGCCTTGCTAACGCACTTTCTCGATACCCGCCATCACAGAATCATCCATTCAATTCTTGATGGGTTGGCACAATGCCCCAGTTTTGAGGTTTCAAAGCGATTTAAAGGTGTTTTAGAACCGATTAATACACTTTGTGATGCACAGGTTGCGCGGTTTATTGCAGTGTACAACGCAAATCGCCAATTACGCCAATCCTTTTTCTTCAACTTACTGCCCGATTTAAACCGCTGGAGGCCTAAGCATTTTGTCGAGGATCTTGAATCGAAAAAAATACGGCCTAACCCAAGCCTACGCCATCGCCTACGGCGCTTCATGCGTTGGTTTTGCTAAGCATGCGGCAGGCTGTGAGGGTATTTTGCATCAGCATAGCCACGGTCATCAGCCCCGCGCCCCCAGGTACGGGCGTGATGGCAGAGGCCACATTTTTGACAACCTCAAAATCAACATCGCCCACAATACGATACCCCTTAGGGGCTGTCAGGTCTTCCACGCGGCTAATGCCCACATCAATTACCGCTGCACCCGTTTTAATATAGGTTTCATCAATGCTGGCAGGCCTGCCAATGGCTGCCACCAAAATATCGGCTTGGCGCGTAATGCGGCTTAAGTTTTGGGTTTTTGAATGGCATACCGTTACCGTCGAGTTGCGCTCAGGTAACGAGAGCAGCAGGCTCATGGGGCGGCCCACAATATTGCTTCGCCCAATAACCGCTACTTGCTTGCCCTGAGTGCTGATGGTGTAATGGTCGAGGATGGCCAGTACGCCTGCGGGGGTGCAGGGTAGAAAATGAGGCCTGCCTTGGGCAAGGAGACCAAAATTGGTGGGATGAAAGCAGTCGACATCTTTTTGCGGGGCAATGCAGCAGCTAATGGCATTTTCATCTAAGTGCGCGGGCAGGGGCATTTGGCATAAAATGCCATGCACAGTGGGATCATCATTCCATGCGCGTATCGTGGCTTCGAGGGCTTGCTGTGATATATTGGCAGGAAGATTTTGGCGCAATGAGTGCAGGCCAAGACGTTCAGCAAACTTAGCCTTGGCGGCGACATAGGTTTGTGAGGGTGCGTGCTCGCCCACCAAAATCATTCCCAAGGTTGGTCTGAAGCCTGTTGCAGCCAAGGTTTTGGCTTCATTTTGTAAGCGTGGCACCCAAGCCTCACGCACCTCCTTGCCCGACAATAACTGCATAACGCCTTGACCTATACCGAGTATCAAAAATACGCCCTACTAAGCAAATGCCTTAATGCCCACGCACAGTGGAGTAGGCTGAGGCGCGATTCCCATGGAGGAAGTTCCCAAAAATACTGGGAAAACCAGTCGAACATGGGGTTTATTGAAGCTGGCAAGAACCACGGTTCGGGTGAAGCATCTTTAAAAACACGCGCCACACGCCATTGGGCCGCCTATCAGCACGAACCCTTCCATCATGGAGCCTGTTAGGCTAGCGTGGTTGGTGGTGAAATGAGAATTTTTTGTGCATAACACCAGGGGCGAGAGGCTTTGGAACAAAAGAAAGCACGCCTCGTTTTTTTGCCCACCATATTTCCGCTAAATATCCATCTGTTATGTGGCCATTTACCCCACAACGCGAAACCCACGCCCTGGTCAAGCAAATTTTGCGACAGGTTGAAAAATCCCTCTGGGATTTTCAACAACAGGGGGCTGATTTATCCAAGATCCGCTTAAAAAAATATCAAAAAACGCATTACGCGGGCTGCTTGTGTCAAAAATGCCATAAAGCCACCAAAACGGGCGATGCCAGGCAGCGTGGCATGCTTGAAGATGGCTATAAACTCTACCTTCCCTGCAACGATAACACCGAAGAATAAGTGCTGCCAACCCGTGGATTGCGGGTAGATTAGCGGAGCTGACCTCAACCTGCACACCCCATTTTCGAATGGTTTCGCGCACTTGGCTGTGTAAGCAAGACCTCAGCACAAAAACACATGCCAGCAATCATGGGTCAATAAAGCTATACAGCCCCCGACCCGCTTGTTGAGCAAATCCCAACGCAACACCACGCCATTTTAGGCACGGCGGGTTCGATTTTTTTGGTGTGCATGCAAAATACCATCACGATAAGATGGCAACCGATGCCTATAATCGATCCCCCACAGCACTCGTTTTTTTAAAGCGGGATTGGAATTTTGAAGATTACTTTGTGTGGGTTTTGCCTTCCTCTTTTTGGTCAAATGCACCAAAAACACGGGCCAAGTCCTGTTTTGCCTTATGTGCTGCTGGGTTGGTAAGAACCTCATCTTGTGACCCTTTTGCGCTTTTTTCCAGCGCAAAATAATCACAAAAATTGCTTTCGTCCTTGCGACTCACCTCTTGGGCTAGGGGCTCCAAACATTGGTTTGCTGCGTGTGGATCGTAAAAACGGCACATGCGACAACAGCGCAAATACGCTGCACACGCAGTACAGCTGGCACTGCGGCTTAGCACCCCAGTAGGCAAATCGAGCCGTGTATTACAACTCCAGCACTGCATGCACACCCCCCCCCTACACTCGAAATAGTTTTGTCGTCTCACCTTTGTTAAACACAGCGTATCCGTGTACGGTGAGCGTACTACGTACCATAAAATTTTTGTAATTAACCACAGTCTGCCTGAACCATGGTTTTTGACGCAGTGGGCAAGCCTCGAAAAGCGGCCCTTAAGCCTAGCGCATGGGAATAACATGATGCAAACCTTTGCAAAATTGCTGGTGCTGCTTGGGGGCGTTTTGCTGGCTGTTGGTGCCATACTTTGGGTGGCGAGCCGCTCCTCCGGTCTCAAAAATTGGCTTCACTGGTTTGGGAATCTACCGGGGGATATCCACATTCAACGCCAAGGGTTTACATTTTTTGCCCCCCTTACCAGCAGTATTTTGATTTCTGTCGTGCTTTCGCTACTGCTCTGTGCATTATTGTTTTTGTTTCGCAAATAGGCACCCAATCCCATTGTTGTTTGCGGTGGGTAAGCGTTCTATTTTATCGTGCGCCAATCATGGTATGACGTGCCTTAAAAGGCTGGGGACACCCACAAAATGTGGCGTTTATTTTGGAAGACCCTTAAAAGCTTACGCTTTGACTTTTATGCCAAAGCTTGGCTTTAATGTAGCAGGGCATGGCTGTTTGCTTAAGAGCAGCTTGTAAGGCTCCCTTTAACACGATGCCTTAACCATTGATGACGGCGACCGTAGCTCAGCTGGCAGAGCACCGGATTGTGATTCCGGGGGTCGTGGGTTCAAACCCCATCGGTCGCCCTTTTTTTTTTACGAGGCTTGGCGCAAGACGGGTTATGGCGCGTTGGCATGCCCACTGTACTGGAAAACGTGCTTTCGATTTTGGGGCACATGGTTTGGCACGGGTTGTTAAACCGCATTTTCAAACTTAAAGCCGCCATCATAGCCAATCACCCCTTCCGTGCGCGTGAAGATGGCCAAATTTACAAAAATCTGGCCGTTTGTAGGCGACTGGTTTAGGTTACCGAGATGTCTATTTTGCAAGCATTCGTATTGGGGCTTATTCAAGGGCTCACCGAATTTGCCCCTGTGAGCAGCTCTGCGCATCTGCGCATGGTTTCTGCCGTACTCGGCTGGGGCGATCCGGGCCTTGCTTTTTCTGCCGTACTGCATTTAGGTGCTGTACTGGCGGCAGTGCTGTATTTTCGCCGCGAAGTATGGGCGTTAACCCTTACTGCCTGCAAACTCCCCGTCCAACGCCATCTGCTTGCCTCACCTAATGGACGTTTGTTACTGGCTTTGGGGATAGGCATTGTGCCCGTTGTTTGCGTAGGCTGGTTGTTTCACGATTTTTTTAGCGATCAAGTGAGAAGCCTGCACATCATTGGGGCCATGCTCATTTTGGTGGGCATCGCATTGTGGTTCGCAGAACGCTTCGGGCGCCAAACCAACCCGTTAACCCAGCTCCGCTGGGGCCGCGCCTTTCTCGTGGGCGTGTTTCAGTTGTTAGCGTTGCTTCCTGGTGCTTCGCGCTCGGGTTCGGTCATGCTAGGAGGACTTTGCATGGGTTTGCAACGCGATGCCGCGGCGCGCTTTTCATTTTTAATGGGCATTCCCGTTTTGCTGGGGGCGGGTTTGCTCGAGGTGCCCAAGGTGCTGGGGGGATTGCAGGCAACCCACACCAGTTTGCTACCCCTTGGAGTTGCCCTGCTGGCTTCATCTGTGGCCAGTTTTATCTCGATTGCATTTTCTTTTTCCATCCTACGCCGTATGGGGGTTACTCCCTTTGTCCTTTATCGGATAATTCTAGGAGGTAGCATCATCATTTTTGCCTCCCTAGGCATCATTCACTAAAAACCCAGCAAATCCCGCCGTGATACACCAAAAATGCTTACTGTGTGCAACGCCCCTTGGCATTAAAACCAGAGACAACGTGTTTTGCTCCATAGAATGTACGCTTCGCTACCGCCACACAGCACAGCACCTTCAGCCCCTCACACCCTCACCCTCAAAAATACCTGGGCAACTCATTAAGCCTTTTAAGGTAAAAAAATAAACCCCCTACCTACCATGCAAACCGCTTGGCGCGGCAATCTGTATCCGTCAACATTGCATAACCGCATTCACAGGCAAGCCATGGTGCCAAGAGCCATGAAACGGGGTAGAAGCGGAACTACTTTTTGCCTGGGGTAAAGTAAGGGTTCGTGCCCGCTTAAGGTAAAAAAATAAACCCCCTACCTACCATGCAAACCGCTTGGCGCGGCAATCTGTATCCGTCAACATTGCATAACCGCATTCACAGGCAAGCCATGGTGCCAAGAGCCATGAAACGGGGTAGAAGGGAAACTACTTTTTGCCTGGGGTAAAGTAAGGGTTCGTGCCCGCTTTAAGGTAAAAAAATAAACCCCCTACCTACCATGCAAACCGCTTGGCGCGGCAATCTGTATCCGTCAACATTGCATAACCGCATTCACAGGCAAGCCATGGTGCCAAGAGCCATGAAACGGGGTAGAAGCGGAACTACTTTTTGCCTGGGGTAAAGTAAGGGTTCGTGCCCGCGCTATGGTCGGTTTCATCGACAACATCAATGATTTCAGGAAGCACTTCGCGCAGGCGTTGCTCCACCGCTTGGCCCAGGGTAACGCTGACCATGCTACAGCCTTGGCAGCGCCCCTCGACACGCAAATATACCAAGTTGTCGCGCACATCAAGCAAGGTAAACTTGCCTGAATGGCTCGCCACTTGTGGGTTAATTTCCTCGTTAAACAAGGTTTGCACAATGTGTTTTTGCTCACTAACAGTGCGTTTTTGCACCACTTGAAAACCAAAACGGTTTTTTTGCGCACCGCAGGTTTGCGCACCGCTTCTTAGAGCAGAGGATGCCTTGGGTGTGCTCGGGGTATCACCTTTAGGTTGGGGTAAAAAAGCACCGCGAAAACGTTTAAGCATGTTCTTCATGCGCTCTGCTCATTGATGGAATTTGGGTTTATGCAAAATGTTAAAAAAGGGAGGCTCTCGTTTTGGTTGTGCGGTTTGTGGGCAGGCAGAAAGCACAAAGGTGCTTGTATGCAAACAGCACAAGGGTTACGCGCTTTCTTTTGGAAGTGAACGCGTACCATTTTCGGGAAGGTTTTCAGGAACAGCAGGTTGTTCAATGGCCTTTGGGGCTCCTTCAATACGCACCGTTACCACGCGCTGGGCATTGCTTTCATGCACGTAAAACCGCCATCCCGCATATACGCATTCCCATGCACGGACGGGGACCTCCCCTGCTTCTTCCACAATAAAACCACCAAGGCTTTCATAGGCACGTTCTTCGGGAAACTGGATGTGTAAATGCTCCTCCACGTCGCCCAAGCTAATGCGCGCATCGGCTAAAAACACACCCTCTGAGAGTTGACTCATTTTTTCTTTCTCATCGTCAAACTCATCGCGGATTTCACCCAGCAGTTCTTCAATAATGTCTTCCATGGTGAGTAACCCGCTGGTTCCGCCAAACTCATCCACCACCATCGCAATGTGGATGCGCGTTTTTTGAAACTGCTTAAGCACATCGCTAATACGCTGGGATTCAGGCACGTACACAGGCGGCACAACACGGTTACGCACAAAATTTTTCTCGTCTTTTGTGCTATTGGGTTTGGTAAGCAAACTTTTTACGTAAAACATGCCTTCGATATCGTCGAGCGAGGCATTGGTAATCGGCAAACGACTGTAGCCTGAATTACGGCATATTTCCATGGCCTGCTTGTAGCCATCCTCGATGGAAAGAGCAATAATCTCGGTGCGGGGTGTCATCACTTCGCGGACGTTCGTGTCGCTAAAATTGAGGACCGCTTCAAGCAATTCGCGTTTTTCAGGAGGTAGTACACCATTTTGCCCGCCTAGTTTAATGGTAAAGGCGACATCTTCTTCGGTGGTTTTGGTGTGGTTGGTATGGGTGCCACCAAGGCGCAACAAAAATTGCATGCTACGTGTCAGCGGCCAACTTAAGGGGAACAGCAAAAGGTGAAACCCGCCAATGAGCACCAGCACTGGAGGTGCCATATTCACTGAAAATACCCGCGCCACGGTTTTAGGAAAAATCTCACCCGATACCAAAATAAGAAACGTCATGACTCCAATGGCAATGGCAATGCTTTGGCCAGGGAGCAGCTGTGCTGCAATATCTGCCGCGAGTGCACTGGCAGTAATGTTGACCACATTGTTCCCAATTAAAATGGTGGTCAACACCTCTTGGGGTCGATTCTTCCAAAGATTAATCGGTCTGCTATAGCGTGGGCGATTCACCAGCAGTTGCTCGATTTGGGGCATTGTTAAGGAAACCAGCGCGGTTTCAGCACTGGAGAAAAAACCCGAAAACACCAAACAAGTACCGATGAGCGTTAACTCCCAACCCAATTCGGTCATAATACCCCCCTGCTACACCCATGGCCAGCGCACCGACCATGAAGCAATGTATCCCAATTGGATAAAGGTTTATTCCCGTCCAAAGTCCCTTTGTTTCTCCTTATAAAGGGGCGTCCATGAAACCCTCATTTGCTTTGGTCTGCAAGCCACGCAAGCGAATAGTTTGCCAAACAACAAACCACCCATAAAGCGCCAATGTGTGCATGCTACAAATCAGGGAGGTATCAATGCAAAAGTGAAGATTTAGTTCATTAAAAATAATGTTCCGGATATGTTATGCATGCAAAGTATTGATACCAGTGTGGGTGGGGGATGCGCTGCACAGGCACGAGCAACACATTTCCGCCAAAAATGGGCTTAAAAGTGGCTACTGCACACACAAGATGCCAAACAGCATGGGGAAACATGGCATAATCCTATGCTAGCGTAAAGTGAAAACAATAGCAAAACCCACCTGCCAATTCCTTAATGCAAACCAAGGTAAACCCCTTGATTTGTCTGTAGGGTTTACCTCAGCCTTGTGAGGTTTTGTGAGGGCAGCAAAAAACCTACCCTTCGCCTTTATTCGAAAGTGGGAGATTTTGCTTATTGTGCCTGTCCGCATGCTTTATCCCTACTGGGGAATTGCGGAAAAATAGTGAGTATGCCGAGACACATGTTTTGCGACTGTGCCAAGGGACTTATACCAAGCATCTTTGGAATATTAGGCATCGATGCGGGTGCAGGTTCCTGGGCAGGGGTTTTGCAGGGCTTTGTTCATTTGTCTCTGTGGCACTTGGGGGGTTTGGGTAAGCAAAACGCCTTCGAAGGGCAGGGGCAGAGGCTAACATCTGCGGCAACAGGGTTCGCAGTCAACACGGGGCTGGCCAGCAACAACAAACCCATTCCCAAAAAGAATCCTTTGATTAACATAAATAAATCCTCATCATTATTTAAGGGTTAAAAGCACCTACCCTCTCAGGCGTGGGTAGGCAATGACTCTTCCCCGCCTTACTGGGGGAAAGAAGAGATCGCGCATGGGCGAAATGAGCACCCTTGCCCCTGGAGGCAGGGCCGCCAAAAATCCGTTTTTGACGAACCATTCTTTGCATTTTGTCCTCCTCCTTCGTAAACTGGTCGACGAACCATTCTTTGCATTTTGTTCTCCTCCTTCGTAAACTGGTCCCAGTGCCTACGCCACCAATCCTTTTTCTCAAACCCTAAAAACTCAAAGCCCTGCCTATGGCCATTCCTCAAAACCTCGAAATGGCAAAGTCCTTCGAAGCAGCCGGGTTTAACCTGCCCCAAGCCCACGCCTTGGCCAGCGTAACCAGCGGCATCGAAAGCCGCCTCGAAAACCTCGAACATGGGGTGCGCGACCTCCGCCAAGAAATGCGCGACCTCCGCCAAGAAATGCGCGACCTCCGCCAAGAAATGCGCGAACAACGCCAAGAAACCCAAGCAGGTTTTGAGGCCCTTCGCCAAGAAATGCGCGATACAACCTGGCGCTTGATAATGGCGATGATTGGTTTGCAAGCCATTTTTGGAGGCATCTTGCTGGCAGCCTTTAAATTGTTTTTTACTTGAGAATCCTCCTCACCCTACCGCTCAAAGCGTTTGACGCACACGGTGTCTTCCCCCGATTGGAGTGTCCAATAGGGCGCGATCGTTGGCGGTTTTTCAACACGCCTACAAGCGTGTGGTTATTGAAAATAAGGAGCAACCTACTCAGAAAAGAGAGAGGCATTACTGCGATGCACCCCGTAAAAGGCCAGCCGCCAGCCTTTACTAGGGCTTATCGCAATAGCGTGGTCTATTATTTTTTGCGTCTGCGCGAAATCATTATCAGCGTGGGCTATCTTTTGATGCGCTTTGTAACCACATGGCTCGATGCGCTGCTGGCAAAGGCTAGACAGTGTGCTGAAGTGCTTTGGCGGAGGTGATATGGCGGAGGTGATATGGCGGAGGTGATATGGCGGAGGTGATATGGCGGAGGTGATATGGCAGTGATAATTTGGCAATTTCTAAGGGGCATGATGGTTTTGTGTGGCGTTCAAAAAAGCAACATTCGCGCCGCTTTGTGTTTGATGTTTACTCACCGACCCCGCTTGGCTGTCCAAAGAGCAGCCTTTAAAAAGACAACACGTATTAGAGGTGCTGCCTAAAGCGCACGTTTATCGTGCACACTATGGGCTTACGAATGATGACAGTCCCTATGGGTAAGGGATTGGGGAGGTGCCCTATTGGATCCGCTGGTTTTAAGAGAACCATTTCCCCAATGCTGCCCCGCCATGCCTGGAGCATTGGACTTTTCAACCCCTTCGCTCCGATACAGCGGCGCAGGTGTAACGCGATGAAATCGTGTTTTTTGATGGATGTGCCTCCTGTAAGACGATGCTTATTGGGGGATACCTCTGGGGATGCACATGGGTGCAAGGGCAAAGGGGGGGATGCCCCCGCCTTTGCCACGGGTAAAAAGGGCTAAAGGGAATGGATGGGTTGCCAAGACGCACCCTGGCAAGGGGGGCCGTTATCCCAGTGCTTGGTAACAAAATGCCCAAGTGCTAAAAAATATGAGGGGGGTGTTACACCAAGGGAGGTGTGGCACGAATGCGGCAATACTGGATGCGAACCCACCACAAAGTGCCAAGGGTAAGCAGCACAGCGTGAAACACGAAAAACACGCGCAAAGCCAAACCATGGTGCTCTCAAGCCTGCCAGCAAAGGCCCGCTCAGCGTTGCCCAGCATGCCAATCGAAGAACCTATCAGCCCCAGGGTGCGCCCATGTTTATCGCTCAGGGATATCGGCCACACGCCAGTGTTCTTTGTGCCAGGCCATTTCCCAAAATAGCAGTTCCCAGCGGCTGCTCGTTTGAAAATGCTGCAACCAACGCCGCTTACGCCCAGGGCTGGCGTGCTGGGCTTGTTCTTCGAGGGCGTTGCGTAACCAAGCCCCATAGGCTTCAAATTCCGTAGAGGCATACATGGCAATCCACTTGGCATAGCGCGTAGTGGGGGTGTTTTGGCTTTGCAGATGGCGTGCAAGGGTGTTGTAACCCCACTGGCAGGGGAGAACGCTGGCAATGATGTCGCTCACATCACCACACAAGGCCACGTGGTGTAAATGGCCCGTGTAGCCGCTGGTGGTGGCACTCATTTGTACTTGCTCTAAGGCTTGGGAAGCAATGCCAAATTCCTTGCAGTATGCGCGATGTAGATCCATTTCCCTTTGAAGGGTTTCGGAGCACAAGGTAGCAAAATAGGCCATTTGCTCGAGTTGCTGGCACTTTACTACAGCACTGGCGAACACTTTGGCGTATTCCATTAAAAATACATAATCCTGCTCTAAATAAAAGCAAAAGCGTTCACTATCAAGGGTTCCTTGACCTATGCCTTCTACAAAGGGGTGTTTTTTTTCCAATTCCCAAATGGGTGCCGAGGCCCTCCTTAAGGCATCGCAAAAGCCCATAGTTTATATGCTCCTTTTTTGTTTGCTACGACCGATGGTGCCGATGGCCAGCGGGGGTTATCCGCGGGTGGTGGTGGTTTAAAAAACACGCTTTGCTCAAGCGTACGCTGTGCCTTAAGCCTTGGTATACAAAAGCAATGGCCCGTTCCACGGCTTGGTGTAACGCCAGCCCTTGGCACAAATTGGCAGCAATGGCTGCGGAAAGCGTGCAACCCGTACCGTGGACATTCACGCCTTTCACCCGTGGGTGGTCAAAACGCTGGCAGCCGGCTTGGGTAACCAGGCAATCCACAACCTGAGCGCCACCTTGCAAATGCCCACCTTTGAGCAGGACTGCCACACCGTAGCGGTCGTACAGCGCCTTGGCGCACGCTTCCAGGGTGGCCGGGGTGCTAATTTTGCGTCCGCTGAGCAAGGTGGCTTCGGCGGTGTTGGGGGTGATCACACTCGCAAGGGGAAAAACCCAGTTCACCAAGGCTTCGACCGCATCTTCGTCCAACAGGCGTGCTCCACTGGTCGACACCATCACAGGATCGACCACCAAATAAGGCAATCCTTTGCCTTGATTAGGCGGCGCGGCCACATTGCGATACGCTTCTACCACCGTTTGAATGGTGCTGGTGTTGCCCAACATGCCCGTTTTGGCCGCACCCACCTCAAAATAGTTGGAAATCGCCTCCATTTGCGCGTCAATCACGGCGGTGTCCACCCCTTGAATGGCCAAAACACCCTCAGGATTTTGGGCGGTAATGGCACAAAGCACACTCACCCCAAACGCACCATGGGCAGCAAAGGTTTTTAAATCGGCTTGAATGCCCGCGCCACCACCGCTGTCCGAACCCGCAATGGTCATCACAACAGGTTGAACGGGCATGTGAAACTTGGTGGATACTGGGGTTTGAGACATGGCTGATTGTGCCACCTGATTGATGGATCGAAAAAAGGTGAAACAAGGTGAAAATGAGGCAAGCAAGCAGCGTGACCTTGTCACGCACCCCGTACGGCCCCTGGTTTATCTTACTTGAAGGAAGGTCTAACCTTTTGCACAAGATGCTTTATGCAAAAACGTCAAACAGCGCATCGAGCACCAGTTATGCCGCAGATGCATCCCTTATTTGTTGGCTGGGATAAAATTACGGTAAAAGTCTGCCACCTTGTGGTTGCTATGCTTGGTGCCAAGCATTGCGCGTTTTGGTGTAATAAGCATCAGAAATTTTTCGGCAATAAGACAGGACACCTCCACCTATTGGCAAGGCACGATAAAAGTACATTCGGGCAAAAGGGGGAATTGCGGTTACCTTGGGTGAAAATAACGCAATGGGTGCAAACGAACACAGGCGCATGAGTACGATCATAAAATCACCTTAGTCTATCATTTGCTATTCGTTGGCTCGCAGTTTGCGCTTTTTGACAACAGCGGCTTTTGGCTCTTTTTTTTCATGCTCCTCAAACACCAACAGTGGGCTGCTTTTTTGCTTTACCGTTTCCTCTGACACCACCACTTTGCGTAAATTTTCCAACGAGGGGACCTTGTACATTACATCAAGCATAAGACCCTCCATAATGGCACGTAAACCACGCGCCCCTGTGCTACAACGAATGGCGTCACGCGAAATTTCACGCAAAGCCTCGAGGGAAATGTCCAGATCAACGCCTTCCATTTCAAACAGCTTATGGTATTGCTTAAGCAAAGCATTCTTGGGTTCTTGCAAAATGCGCAACAAATCGTCCTCTGCCAAGGCCCCCAAGGTTGCAATGACTGGAATACGGCCAATAAATTCTGGAATCAAGCCATATTTGAGGAGATCAGTGGGTTCTACTTGGTGAAGAAGTTGGCCTTTATCGTATTCTGAATGAACGGCTGGGTTGGCACCAAAACCAATGCTACGCTTGCCAATACGTTGATTGATAATGTTGTCTAGCCCCACAAAGGCACCCCCACAAATAAACAGGATATTTGAGGTGTCCACCTGTAAAAATTCTTGCTGCGGGTGTTTACGCCCTCCTTGAGGAGGAATGTTGGCGGTAGTGCCCTCAATCATTTTCAAGAGTGCTTGCTGCACCCCTTCGCCCGATACATCGCGGGTAATGGAGATATTTTCGCTTTTGCGAGCAATTTTATCGATTTCATCAATGTATACAATGCCCTCTTCTGCACGCTCAATGTCGTAGTCGGCATTTTGCAGCAGTTTCAGAATAATGTTTTCAACATCTTCACCCACATAACCAGCCTCGGTTAAGGTGGTTGCGTCTGCCATGGCAAAGGGCACATTAAGCAGTTTTGCAAGGGTTTGGGCAAGCAGTGTTTTACCTGTTCCGGTGGGACCAATGAGCAAGATATTGCTCTTTTGGAGTTCAACATCGCCCTGCACTTCGCTTCTACGAATACGCTTATAGTGATTGTACACGGCAACGGCCAGCACTTTTTTAGCATGCTCTTGGCCTACCACATAAGAATCCAAAGTTTCTTTAATTTCATGAGGCTTCAGTAATTTTTCCTCTTGATCACCATCTTGCTCTTTGCCCCATTCCTCCTCCATGATGTCGTTGCAGAGTTCAACGCACTCATTGCAGATATACACCGTTGGGCCCGCAATAATTTTTTTGACATCATTTTGGGATTTACCGCAAAAAGAGCAGCGTAAAATATTCCCTTTTGACTTGCTCATAGGTTCTCTTTATTGTGCACGCGCTCACGCGCGTTGGGAGTGAATAACAGGCCTTTAATGTGAAGAATTACATGCGAGGGTCAGTGTACATAAATGCAACATGCTTTGTCTATGCAAACCCACATGGGTAGGTGATTAGCATGGCCCTCGCCAGGGCAGCATAATTGAACAAGCGGCCAAGTGGCAAATATTAAGATCGCAGGTCGCACTTTAAAACCGCAGCGCATAGGCAATCGTAACATAGACATTAAAAGTGCGTCCTGTGCTTGCCCCCAGCGTAATGTTTAAAAGTAATAACGCATCGAAAAACTGGGAAAATTACGCGTCGATAAATCGGTTGTTGCGTGCGAATCGATGGTTTGCACACCAAAGCCAATTTCCGCTGCAATGCCTAAATTGGGAACAGAAGTTAAAAAGAGTTCAACTCCCAAAAAAGCACGGTAACGGATGCCATTCCCTACCACGGCAGGATTCGATGGTGTGATCTTCCACCCTAAGTGCTCCAACACTTACTCACATAGTATAGGTCGGCTAAGGGTTGACGATGAAACACAGTGCCATAGCGCAGATCGAGACTCAACACTTCGTATAAGGTACGGCCAGCATTGTCTGTGCTAAAAAAGCCTACTTGCAACTCCAAAAAATCCAGATCGCCAAAAAAACCTTTAAAGAAAGACCATCGGCTCCGTACTGCCTCGCTCCAGGGTTGTCTGTGTTAGGGCGAGATTGGTGATGATAGCCCAAGCCTATACGCCGACCGAGTACGCGCTTGGCGGGGTCAAATTCAATGCGCAACACCTCCTCGCGCGGAATGCGCAATACCCCCAAAACCACTGTTTGATTCAATCACTACACTGGTTTTGTCGATCTCTCGTATACTACCATGAATCGACTCACCGCTTTGCAACAGCAGCCCTTCTGCTTGCACTTGAGATGAGGTGAAAAAGGCATACAGCAGCACTTCGCAGAAAAAGGTACCTCTTGTATAACATCCATTTCTGGGTTGCTGCAACGCAGAACCGATGCGTGTGAACGGGGTTTTTGAGATGATAGGCAATGATCATGGGGAATTGTTGGGTTAAAAATGGAACACAAGAGCAATTTGCACCCGCAAGAGAGGCTCACCGGCAGGGATGCAAAATTTTCGCCATCAACACCTTATTTGCTTTGAGACAACAAGAAGCAAACGCTGTGAGTGACAGAGCTTTTGGAAGAAAACGTCGCCAGTTTCCCAAAAATATGAGGTGTGCTTTACTTCATGGATGAAGAATAGGTTTTCATACGACGGTCGTGCACTTAAAGGTGCTTTAATGGGAATGGCGATTGCGCGATTTGTATCCAAAGTATCTGCTCCTCACAATGTCCAATTTGGATGAGGGGCTTTATTGAAGGGTTGCAAAACAAAAGTTTGCCCCCCTAAGCACATGGTTTTGCAAACGTGCGACGATTTTTGATGATTTTGAGGGAAGATTGGCTTAAATGGCAACAAAAGGGCGAGAAATGACGGGTTGGTGGAAATGGTTTGCAGTTTTTCGACACCCTGTGCACAAGGCTTTTTTAGGGATTAACCGCCAGTTTTCTAAACGAGGCTTGGGGTCTTTAAGGCAATGGGGATTTGTGCTGGCCATGACGACAATCATTACCATCATGATTACCCCTAGTTTAAACTTAGCACCCGTGCGTTATACTGAGGGTGATATTATTACGGAAACGATCATTTTAAACGATAATATCACCCTCGTCGATCAGCGTTCGACCGCACTTCGTAAAGCCCAAGCAATCAAAGAATTTTCTCCCGTGTACGATTATGAATCTCGCCTGTTAGAAAGCGTGCTCGATCGTGTAAAAACAGCGTTTGCAGCGATGCGCCAAGTTCTTAGTCAACGGCGTAAGCAGAGCGAAGAGTACTTAGAAAAGGTGCGTAAAAACTCCCTTGATCAGGTAAAAGCACTTCATGAGATTCAAGCAGGAAGGAAGCGGAGCGAAGTTTTGCAAGCCGAGATTGAATGGCTCGTAGAGCAATTGGGTGAGGTAGAGAGCGGCGCTTTGTTGAACGATGTTCAAAAAAATGACAAAAAAAAATGGCTAGTAGACCTGCAAACCTTGAACACAATGAGGCGGGTAAGCCGCCAAGCCGCCAGCCTTTTAAGCAAACGGTTAATAGACCTGAAAGCGGAAGGAAGGCAATTGCTCAAACAAAAAACCCAAACCGATAGCAACCCCAGCAAAACCGAAACACAAATGCATGAACGGTTTAATGCGCTGTTAGGGGACACGGTGAGCGAAGAGTATTTTCGTATCTTGCATCAAGGGCAATTCTCCCAATTGATTGAAGAGAAAATTATTGCTCTGCTTACGCCATTAAATATTTGGCACATTAGCAGTGCCCAAGCCCTCAAGCAAATGCCAAAGGTACTTCAATTACGCGATTTAAAAGACGGTAAAACCCAACGTTGGGAGCGCTTGGATAAGGTGTTAAGTCTGGAGGGGGCAAAGGAAAAATTGCGCGAGTTGGGGGCGCAGATTGTACTTTCGGGTAGTGAGAAAGGGCAGCAAGAAGTGCTAGCGGGTTTCGCGCAAAACTTACTAAGACCTAACTTGGTTGAAAACAAAACCGTCACAAGGCAGCTGCAACAAAAGGCGGTGGGGGCACTGGCACCGGTATACTTTAAATTGCTTAAGGGAGAGGTGGTTGCCAAAGCTGGTCAAGCGGCTACTGCGCAGCAGGTAGAAATTATTCGCGCCTTGCGAGCCTACAACTTACAACACCCCAAATATCCGCAGATTTTAGGGGCATTCTTGCTGGTATTGGGCGTTATTTTACTATGCCATTGGATCATTTTTCAACGTATTAAGGCGGCAGAGCAAGAGTTTTCGCAACAGGTATTGATGGGACTGTTGGTCTTGCTTCCCGTGTTAGTTGGGGAAGGCATGCTGCTCTTAATTCCAGGCTTAACCACGGTATATGAATTTATTTCACCTTTGGCGTACCACTACTTAATTCCGGTGGTGTTGACCTCGATGCTGGCCAGTTTGATGTTTCGTTTTGAGGTGGCCATTTTTTTAGGGCTCGCGGCGTCCCTTTTTGTGGGCGTGATGGTGGGCAATAGCTGGCCACATTTTGTCATGTCTTTAATGGGGTGCTTGGTGGCATCGCTGCCTCCTAAAAATCAGGTTAGTCGAGTTGCCTTGTTACGCCAAGGCATCCGGGTGGCAGGGGTTAATGGGGTGGTATGGTTGGTGCTGCACTTGGTGACCCAGCAAGAATTTAATGCTTCTGCCATGTATATTTTTGGCGCAAGCATCCTTAATGGCTTGCTGGCCGCCTTGCTGTGCACCCTCCTTTTGCCCGTGATTGAGAAATTGTTTGATATCACCACCGATTTTCGCTTGCTTGAGTTAGGCAACCTAAATCACCCCGCCTTAAAGGAGTTGGCTGTGCGTGCCCCTGGCACCTATCATCACAGTATTGTCGTGGGTAATTTAAGTGAGGCTGCAGCCGAAGGAATTGAAGCCAATCCGTTGTTGGTAAGGGTTGCTTCTTATTATCATGATTTGGGTAAAATGCTCTGCCCTGTGTACTTTGTTGAAAATCAGCACCGCCATAACTATCACGAAGATTTGCCCGCCCGTACCTCAGCGCACATTATTCTAAACCACGTGACAGATGGGATAGCGTTGGCGCGTAAATTTAAACTAGGGCGGGTGGTAACCAACATTATCGCGCAACATCATGGTGATTCCCTGGTGCGCTATTTCTATCATCGTGCCCAAGAAGAGCTTGCTGGACAAGAGGATGTTGATAAAAACTTGTTTCGCTACCGCGGTCCACGCCCCCAAACTAAAGAAGCAGGCTTGGTGATGGTGGCTGATGTGACAGAGGCAGCCACCCGTAGTTTGCGTGAATTTTCGGCTGAAACGATTCGCCAACGGGTGCGACAGCTCATTCAACGCGTTTACGCTGAAGAACAATTGGACAGCTCGGGGATGACACTCAATGACTTGAACTACATTGAAAAAACCTTCATCAAGATGCTGATCAGTGTGCACCACCACCGCATTGAATACCCAGGACAAATCATCATGAACGCACCCGTTCAAGTGAATGTAACCGATATGACACAACACCATGCAGCCAGCCCTACCCAAGACAAAGCAAAAACCATCAACCCTGCCCCACCCATAACGGGGACAGACAAAACCCCGCTCATCATCGAAAAAGAGGGCAGCCCTCATCAAGAGGACGAAGCCCACCTTGAACTCGCACAAATAACAGAAAAAACGGTGAACTAACCGTGTACATTTTAAACACTGCTACACATGATCCCATCTGTAGCATAAAGGGCGATCTTGAAGTATGGCTACAGTCTGCCCAGGGATTTCCCGTAAAAGCAGCCCTTCAAAAAATAGAGACCGAGGCACTATGCCTTGCTGCGCAAGTATTTTTGAGGGCTTTGGGTGCTAAAAGGGGCCTGCTTTCGATATTACTGGGGGATAATGCGCTCTTGCGCCAACTTAATCGCCAGTACCGTGGAAAAGATACACCTACCGATGTACTTTCATGGTCCTACTGGGAAGAGGGTTTGGATTCCCAGCAAGAATTTAAACCAGCCATTGGAGATATTGTGTTTTCGGTGGAGGTTGCTGGCCAGCAAGCCGTAGAAAACGGTTGGTCGTTGCAAACCGAGCTGCTTCGCTTATTGGCCCACGGGTGTGCGCATATTGCCGGGTGGAGCCACAACACAGCTGCGAAAGACGCGAGCATGAAGCGACTAGAAAGCCAGATGCTTAGGCAAGTGGGCTTAAAAGGGATCTACCCCGTGTAAAAACCACACCCAACTCGGGCGGGTTTTAACCAACAACAACCTACAAGCCCCCCGGGTGAGGGCGGGTGCCCACGATACCGCAATCCGCAATCCCAGGGATTTGGCCCTTGCATGATGGGCGGGAGTTTTTGGCCAACTCCCTGAGAAAACTAATCGGCAGCAATCTCAGCGGGTATGCCTTCTTGCGGTGATGGCACAACCAAAATATTCTTGCGCCCACCACGACTGCGGCGAAACGCAACCACGCCATCGCACAAGGCAAACAAGGTATAATCTTTTCCTTGCCCCACATTTTTGCCCGCATGATACGTGCTGCCACGCTGACGCACCAAAATATTGCCGGCACGCACAACCTGCCCGCCAAAACGTTTCACGCCTAAGCGCTTTCCCACTGAATCGCGGCCGTTACGCGAACTCCCGCCGGCTTTTTTTCGTGACATTGAATCAAACCTCTGTGTTGCCTATTTTTCTGTCTGGGCCGCGCTTGCTTTAGGCTTGGCCACAGCCTTCGCGGACGTTTCCTTGGGTTTGGCCACTGCCTTAGGTGATGCGCTCTTGGTGCTTGGTTTTGTTTCCACCTTGGGCTTTGCGGTTTTGCTACCCGTACTACCTCCAATCTTTGTACTTGAAGTTTTAGCATCAAACGCTGCCTTGGGGGCATCATCACTTTTTTTGGCAGCCTTGGTTGGCATTTCTGCCAAAACACCCTCCGCTTCAATGCGCTCAATGCGCAAAAGGGTGAGTTCTTGGCGGTGTCCACGAAGACGACGGTAGTCTTTGCGCCTGCGTTGCTTAAAAACGAGCACTTTTTTGCCACGGAACTGCCGCACCACAACCCCCTGCACCTTGGCATTTTTTACGTAAGGCTGACCAACGCGCACACTCTCCCCTTGAGGGTGCAGCAGCAAAACTTTATCGGTTTCAAAAGTATCGCCCTTCTCCTTGTGTAAATGATTAACCTCAATCATGCTGGAGGGTTTTACGGTATGTTGTTTGCCGCCTGCTTCAATTACTGCGTACATCGTTCTTGTAACCCGCTGATACCTATGTAAAAATGGATGAAGATGCCACGGGCGCGCACATTGCCGCAGCTTCCCTAAGGTTCTTAAAGCAACAATGCTTCATGGAGAAATTTCAAATTTGGGTGCAACACAAACCTCAAGCATCAGCACCTTGATGCAACCCCCCATTGCACTGGAAGTCGACGGTATCTGTCAACTTTAAAATCATCTCTGATGCTTAAAAACCGGTGTAGACCTGTTTAATTGCTGGCAATCCATTGCGCTGTTAACATGCTTGTCACCACGCAACCTCGTGTTTTACCCTATCGCTAGATGGCTGTGGGCAAGGGCTGTTTGTTTAAAATGATTGTTAACGGCTTATAATGGGTGATACACCCGATAAACCTAAACTGGATACTTGGTAAAAACAATGAGCGACCTTAGTTTTGAAGATATTTTGTATGAAAAAAATGATGGCGTTGCCACGGTTACCATGAATAGACCTAAGGTGATGAATGCGTTTCGCCCCCAAACCATTGATGAAATGCTGCTTGCCTTTGAGAATGCGTGGCAAGATGAAAATATTGGTGTGGTGGTGTTAACGGGGGCCAAAGGCAATTTTTGTACGGGCGGTGACCAAAAAATTCGCGGCGACGGCGGTTATGTCGATGCCCGCAATGAAGCCTCGCGCTTGCATGTGAGACACTTGCACCGTATGATTCGCGAAATACCCAAACCTGTGGTAGCTGCGGTCGATGGCTGGTGTGTGGGAGGTGGGCATGTGTTGCACTTGTTATGCGACTTAACATTGGCTTCTGAACGCGCCAAGTTTGGCCAAACTGGTCCTAAAGTGGGCAGTTTTGATGCGGGTTTTGGTACGGTGCTTATGGCCCGAATTGTGGGCGAGAAAAAAGCGCGTGAAATTTGGTATTTATGCGATGTTTATTCGGCCAAAGAAGCGTGTGACATGGGATTGATTAACAAAGCGGTTCCTGTAGGGCAACTGGCAACAGAGGTCCGGACATGGTGCGATAAAATGCTGGCCAAAAGTCCAACAGCCTTACGCTTTCTCAAAGCTTCCTTTAACACCGATACCGATTACGTGTATGGCCTCCAGGCCGTGGCCCATGGGGCAACCCACTTATTTTATGGCACTGAGGAAGCCAAAGAGGGGCGCGAAGCATGGAAAGCGCGGCGCACCCCAGATTTTTCGCGTTTTCGTAAGCACCCATGGTAAGCACTCGATTTCAACGTAAATCTCACGCACAAAGCCGTATGCCACCCAGCAATTGGACAGGGGCCAAGCAACCCCGCACCGCTGTCTTGTTAAAGCATGCGTTTTCTTAAGATCTCGGCAAAGGGCACGGTTTGGACCATCAAGGCCTTTATCCGCTTTTATCCCCATGCCTGTTCGATGCCCCTTGTAGGCCAAGGGCATCTTTCAAAAAAGCCACAGGCAAGAGGCCATTGGGCAAAACACCGCCCTTTTTGCTTCTGCCTTGTAAGGCCCACAACCCCTTTTACAGGCCTCGGGTCAGTTAGGAAGGTTGACCTTTTTAGGTATGTTAGAGCGTGCAGCATTCTCCATTCCCAGTTGTCCCCCGCTGTTATCTCCCCAACAATACACTGCTCCCTGGGCCGTCATGACGCAGGTATGGCGTTTCCCCGAAGAAATGCCAACGATTTGGTCTAAAATCTTCACGCAGGTGGGTTTTGCGCCATCAGAAAATCTACTGCCATTTGGGTTCTGATCATCTATGCATATATGTCGGTTCTTCGTCACACGACTAGAAATAAGAATGGCTTGCTCTGAAATCTCTATTTCAACAGGAAACGCATGCGTAACACTTGCAGATTGAGTCCCAAAGCCCTGTCTACGCCCCCAGCACGCAACTCGACCGCTTTCTAACACGGCACAGCTGTGTGATTCGCCCGTTGAAACGGCAATCGCCGCCTCCCCTAGGTCTATCTTATTGGGGGTATAAACCCTAACAGGGTTTTCCTGACTAACTTGAAATGAAGAATTATCACCCCAGCAATAGACATCGCCATTTACTAGGACAGCGCAAGTGTGCTGGTAGCGACTCGCCAAACCCACTGCTAACGAATTATCGCCCCAGCAATAGACATCGTTATTTGCTTGTACAGAGCAGGCGGGCTTGAAGCGACTCGTCAAATCCACTGTTTTGGTTGGGGTGCCAAAGCGGATGGTTCGCACCGCGATTGAAACAGTTCCAGCAGGCGGGCCTAGCTGGCCTCTTGCATTGTCACCCCAGCATTTAACCAAACCAGAAGACAGCAACACACAGCTGTGATCAGACCCAACAGCAACACTCACCGCCTTTTCACCTACACCCAAATCGATCGCCCGAGGGATGAGAACGTCCATGGGTTGGCCGGCCGTTGCGCCCGCTTCGCCATAATCGTTTTTTCCCCAGCATCGAAGATCACCGCCAGCTAACACGGCGCAGGTATGATTCGCCCCAGCAAAACTTCTCACCTTGTCTGTGCTCCCAAGCACATTGGTGTTCCAAGGGACAGGGTGTTTGGCATTACCGTCAGTCTCAGCCACATAGTGACGTACTCCTCCCTCTGGAAATGTAAGATAATCGACCCCCAGTTGCCCTCTATCATTTTGTCCCCAGCATTGGCTTTTGCCATTGTCTAAAATAGCGCAGGTATGCCGATGCCCACCCACTACAGAAACAACCCTAACCCCTTGAGGAACATTGCTCAGCTGAGTTTCACGCCCTGGGGTATAGCGATAGCGATGGTCTGCAATTTTTCTTGAAGATTCATAGACAGGGCCGACGTCAGCGCTGGTAATCTTCCCATCACCACTTAAATCGCCTTGGCCCAATTGCCCATGATCATTCCGACCCCAGCAATACAATTTGCCGTTGGTCAACAGGGCACAGGTATGGTTCAAACCCGTGTGCAAAGGGTTTAACACACTGGGTATCTCGCGCACCTGAACGCCCAATTGCCCGCGATCATCCCAACCCCAGCAATAACTGCGTCCAGCGTCCAAAATAGCACACGCATGGCCTTCACCTGCCGTGATGGATTTGGCAACACTCCCGCTCGGCAGTTCAACGAACCCAGGGCTACCGTCCACATAATATTGGGAGGTGTCGCGCCCCAGTTGCTCGCGGTGGTTCGCCCCCCAGCACCCTACTCGGCCATCGGTCCGTAACACACACACAAAATCTTTGCCCGCAGCAATTTTGTTGGCACCACTGGCAACAATCGTATTGGTTTGTGCGTCATCAACATCGGCCGTAGCATTCCCTAACACCTTCAGATGATTCCGCCCCCAGCAAGCGGCAGAACCCCCCTGAAATATTCCACAGGTAAAATGATGTCCCGCGGCAACTTCCGTTAATCCAGCGGGAAACAGTGCACTCGAATGATTCGCATCCAAAATCCGTGGGATGGCGGCGTTGCCTATCCCCAGCTCGCCATAGTGGTTGCGCCCCCAGCATCGGGTGATGGCTGGCAATGTGCCACTATTGACAATGGCGCAGGTAACATGGGTGCCCAAAGCGACTTTTTCAACATTGGATAACACCCTTCTTGGGGCGAGTTGGTCGTCTAAGCTACCCAAACCCAACGCACCCGCACTACCGCGTCCCCAGCAATACAAATCATTATCAATCATAATCGCGCAGGCATGTTCATCCCCCGCTGCAACTGAAGAAATAATAAAGTTATGAGGAAGCACTCTTTGGGGCGTACGTCGATCACTGGTGTCCCCTAAGCCCAGTTGGCCTCGGGAATTTGAACCCCAGCAATACAAACTCGCATCATCAAGCACGGCGCACGTAAAATCTTTCCCCGTAGATACAAAGGTTGCCGTTCTATTCCTTGGCAGGTTCGCCGCAACATTACCTGAATGGACCAAGGTATCCCCCACCCCCAGTTGCCCTCTTGTATTCCTGCCCCAGCAACGCAGCACACCAGTATCCAAAATCCCGCAGGTATGCTTGCCAGCAGCACTTAGTTGCTTGTAGACATAGGTCGTACCACCCACTGCCAAATGGCCTAAACGCGTGTTGAGCAAAGCGGTCGGTTTCCGCCCTGCTTCACCTGCAATACTCCCTCTCAACGAGAAAGGTGCTTGGGGACTAGGAGGTGGTGGCGCAATGACCGCAGGCGGCGCAGTGGTTGAAAAATCACCTGCATCAGAGGACGTGGCGCTCTGACCACCGCCATCGGTGCAACCAACCAGCGCAATTAGCACCAGCGTGAGAATAAAACTCACATAACCCGCTTTTAGATTAAACATTTCCCTCGATTCTCCCTTGCTAGATTGCTTGCACGGACAACAACCCGTGCAGGCGTACGCCATAGGAAACACGCCTTAAAAGTATGTAGTGACTAATGTCCACAAGTCACAGCGTAGCGTATTTCCTACCGCAACGGAAGACCATTTCACCAAATCCGAGGCGGGCCAAGTCATTTCATGCTTAAAATCAATGCTATACGTTAAAATTCATGGGCTGTCCTTGTGCTTTGTTGCAGACGTTGAAAGGGCGTATTTAGCAAAAACCTCTGCCCCTGTCATGTTGTGTGTAGGGTTGACAAACTGATAATACCCAGGCTTTTCATCAATGAATACCTGCTGCTTAAACACCACTTCATCTGTGATACGAAATAAACCAATTGGCATCATATAACGCCCTTTACGCTTTATCCTGTAAAATAGATGGCTCCCACATGCGATGCAAAAACCGCGCTCTGCCCATTGGGATGATGCAAATACCCGAATATTCTCCTCACCCGCAAAAACCACCGCTTTCCCGCAGTCCAATGCCAACAGCGGACCTCCTGCCCATTTTCGGCACATGTTGCAATGGCAAGCATTGAGGCTTTTGCTCATGGCATCTACCTTTATTTTAACTGCACCACAAAGGCATGTACCTTGCGCTGTCATCTTTTCTTCCACTGTTTGTCCCCCCAATCCTAAAATGTGCGTGTGCACCCCCATCGATTGCAGGTGCGGATGCAGCTTTTCCTCAAAAACCGCCTCATCGGGTTTGCGCAAAACTGCAGCGTGCCTCTGGCTACTCTACCAGCCATCACCCATTATGAACCCCTTTATGCCCATCAAGCATCCCACGGAAAAAATGCCCCGCGCAGGTTTTGCAGCCCCTATTATTCCCTAACCAACAACTTAATCGTACCTCTTGGTTGGACTTACCCCATGCAGGGGTGGCAGGTTGGGCACGCACCGATTCTGGCACCACCCCTTCCAATGCCCTTAGCTTCAGCTGTTGGTATCTGGACTGAAAGTATTGCGAATCCTAATCGCTTGTTTACTTGCTTCCTTATTGGGTTTACTACCTGTCCAAGTTGGGTGCTTTCCACGTCCATGAGCGAGTACTACCCCTAATCATCCTCGCCACTCAAATACGCTGAGTTTTGTTTAATGTTGAAATTTCTCACAACACACCCTTAACTTATTAAAGCGACGACTAGTATGAACAATACTCGTTTCATGTTTGTCTCCTACCAGTCTTTAACTGTATCCTTGCCGTCAAGCATTACAATTTCAACACCCCTGCCAAACAAGCAGCCTCGCAAAGGAGGCAAGCGATTGACGGCAACGTCAAAACGCAAAAAATATGCCGTTCAAGATTAACACCAAAGCAACCAGTCGCACGCCATGTGACCGAAAGTGTCAAAGTATGTGTCCCTTTAACAATTCATAGTTTTTAGGGGGCGAAAACCATCGCTAGTTCAACAGGGCCGTCCAACACGGAATTTCGACCCGTTACGGCGTGCTCGTCCCTGCACGCCGCCATTTGGCAAGACACCACCTCGCATCCACGGGCCAAGGCAAACACCCTGCGGCGCGAAACGCCCAACGCCTGCCCAACAGCCAAGGATGGCGTGGACGGAAAACAGCTTCGATCCTGAAAAAAAATTGCGCCTAAATCAATGTACCTGAGAGCGCTGATCGGCTTTTTTTCCCCGCACCGCCCGCCAAAGCCAAGCAACAGGATCGTAAAAAGCACCCGCAACCCGCTCTTTTAAGGGAATAATCCCATTGTCGGTAATTTTAATGTTCTCAGGGCAGACCTCGGTGCAACATTTGGTGATATTGCAATAGCCAATTCCAAAGGCGTCTTTTAGTTCCTTAAGGCGATTTTCGGTATCCAAAGGATGCATTACCAGGTTGGCTACCCGAATGAGGAAGCGCGGGCCAATAAAATCTTTGCGTTGTTGATCACGCGTAACGTGGCAGACATCTTGGCACAAATAGCATTCAATGCACTTACGAAACTCTTGGATGCGATTCACATCGTTTTGCATCATGCGATACTTACCGTCAGCATCACGTGGTCGCGGTTTAAAGGGCCGAATGCGCTTATTTACCGTGTAGTTAAAACTGACATCGGTTACCAAATCTTTCACCAATGGAAAGCGACGCATGGGCTCGATGGTAACAGGCTTGTTTAAAGGCAAGGTGTCCAAACGGGTCATGCACATTAAACGTGGCTTTCCGTTGACTTCCGCGCTACACGAGCCGCACTTGCCTGCCTTGCAATTCCAGCGCACTGCCATATCGTTGGCTTGTTCTGCTTGAATGCGGTGGATGGCATCGAGTACCACCATACCGCTTTCAACATCAATTTTATAAGGCTTCAAAGTGCCAGCAGCATCGCTCCCGCGGTATACATAAAATTCTACTTCCAAAGGAATACCCTACCTATGTAAAAACGTAATGGGTGTGAAGCGATAAAAGCGTTGGGTGGCCGTATCAATTTCATAAGGCTTGCAAAGCGTTGGGTGTCCGTATCAATTTCATAAGGCTTGCAAAGCGTTGGGTGTCCGTATCAATTTCATAAGGCTTGCAAAGCGTTGGGTGTCCGTATCAATTTTATAAGGCTTCAAAGTGCCAGCAGCATCGCTCCCGCGGTATACATAAAATTCTACTTCCAAAGGAATACCCTACCTATGTAAAAACGTAATGGGTGTGAAGCGATAAAAGCGTTGGGTGGCCGGTTACAATTTATGTGAGTAATTCTTGTAAATCGCTCCGCATGGGTGGTCGTTTTTCGTGCTTCCATGCCATTTTGGCACCTTTTTTATGCACAATCGTGTTCACCTTTTGCATCTCATCGGTCGAGTCTGGGTAATCATCGCGCGTGTGCCCACCTCGGCTTTCATCGCGGTGCAAGGCAGAGACAGTAATGGCCTCAGACACAGTAATTAAATTGCGCAAATCCAAGGCATAATTCCAGCCTGGGTTGTAGTAGCGATTGCCTTCTACTTTGACATTTCCCGCTCGCCGGCTCAATTTTTGCAGCGATTTAAGTCCCTTTTCCATATCCACCTTGGTTCGCACAATGCCGCTCGAAAACTCCATGCTGTGTTGTAGGTCTTGCAAAATCGTGTAGGGGTTTTCTTTGCCTTTATCATCAAAGGGCTTTAGAGCAACGCGCTCAATTTCTTTCACTTGGTCGGGGTTGACCCCAGGCAAGGTTTGCATATCTTTGGCGTAAGCCGCTGCGTGCGATCCCGAACGCCTTCCAAACACCAACAAGTCCGTCAGCGAGTTGCCACCCAAGCGGTTAGCACCGTGCAAACCGCCCGCCACCTCGCCCGCGGCAAACAACCCAGGCACCCGCGTCATGGTGGTTTCGGGGTTCACGCGCACGCCACCCATTACATAATGGCAGGTAGGCCCTACCTCCATGGGGGTGGTGGTGATATCAAGACCCGCCAATTGTAAAAACTGATGGTGCATGCTGGGCAGCTTGCGCTTAATGTATTCTGCAGGGCGATTGCTGGCGATGTCCAAAAAAGCACCGCCATGGGGCGACCCACGTCCGGCGAGGTTTTCCGAGCGGATAGACTTGGCCACCACATCACGGGTTAGGAGCTCCGGCGCACGATTGGCACTGGGATCCCCTGCCAGCCAACGCAGTGCTTCGGCCTCATCTTTGGCCGTTTCAAGCTTATAGGTTTCGGGAATGTAGTCAAACATGAAGCGTTTATCGAGGTTATTGCGTAGCATTCCGCCTTCTCCGCGCACCCCTTCCGTTACCAAAATACCGCGCACACTGGGAGGCCAAATCATGCCTGTGGGATGAAACTGTACAAACTCCATATCAATGAGTTCAGCACCCGCACGATAGGCCAAGGCGTGCCCATCCCCCGTGCACTCCCAAGAGTTACTGGTAACCTTAAAGCATTTACCCAATCCTCCCGTGGAGAGTACCACGGATTTGGCACGAAACGTGACAAACTTGCCACTTTCCCGCCAATAGGCAAGGGCTCCTGCCACCCTATCTCCATCCATCAGCAAGTCGACCACGGTACATTCCATATACACCTCAATGCCTTGGTGTACTCCATGGTTTTGCAAGGTGCGAATCATCTCTAAGCCCGTGCGGTCCCCCACATGGGCAAGGCGCGGGTAACGATGCCCGCCAAAGTTACGCTGGTTGATGAGGCCATCTTTGGTGCGGTCAAACACGGCTCCCCATTCTTCCAATTCATCAATGCGGTCTGGGGCTTCTTTGACAAATGTTTCAACCATTCGCCAGTCGTTCAGCATCTTCCCCCCACGCATGGTGTCTCTATAGTGAGTCTGCCAACTGTCACGGGCATCGGCGTTACGCAACGCACCCGCCATGCCACCCTCAGCCATTACAGTGTGCGCCTTGCCTAACAAGGATTTACACACAAGCCCCACCGAAACACCCTCAGCAGAAGCCTCAATGGCTGCGCGCAAACCCGCACCACCCGCACCAATCACCAAAACATCGTGCTCATAGATTTTATGTTCCACTGCTAAAAAATCCTTATATCTTGAATAACGCCCATTGAAACAAGCCGTATATAAGCATCAGTAAAACCAACCCAAAACAAACTTACCCATGCCCACTGCATATGCCATCGGTTGAATTTAGAAACAAAATTCCACATGCCATGACGTGCCTTGCCAAATTTAACGCACGAATAGCAGTCGACATTCCCTCCCACCAAATGGCGCAAAGAGTTGCAGCCAAAGGTAAAAAAACCCAAAAATACGGCGTTAAGCGTGAGGACAATCGAACCCACCCCTACATGAAAACCATCTTCAAACAAAAAGGAAATCGCAGCATCGTAAGAAAGAATAACGATAAAAGCCAAGGCCAAGTACAAAAAATAGCGGTGTAGATTTTGTACAACCAGTAAAAATCGTTCGCCTTTATAGTTTTGCGGCCTCCCCGCCACGGCGCACCCAGGGGGGGTCATAAACAACGCACGGTAATAGGCTTTGCGATAATAATAGCAAGTCGCACGAAAGCCAGCAGGGGCCCACAAAATAAGAAATGCAGGCGAAAATGGGAACCAGCTGAGCTCAATCAAAGGAGAGTAAAACGGAGAAAGGTAAGGACCCCATTGGTAATGGTCCCCTTGATAGGCGGCCCATGTTGAGTATACCACAAAGGACAGCAGTCCAAAGGCGGTGAGGAAAGGGCCAACCCACCACATGTCCTTGCGTTTGGTATGCAAAAACCCAAACGCGGAGGGGAGTTGCTGGGGAATTTCAGTCATGGGGTCCTCACTTATTCAAATAATAGCGCAATCCGAAATGGCGGAAATTTGCAAGGGTTATCCGTTGATATTCCACTGGCATTGATGCGCCAAAACAGGGGATCGACTTTCACAAAGCCGGCACATACACATAGTATAACGGCAAAAGGTCTGCATGCGCTACTGATGCACAGGCCACCAAAATGACACCCAAGGGCACGGCGTGCCACTGCCATCAAAAACCATCGTTTTGCTTCTTGCAAGCAGGTACAAGCCCAATTTTGCATAAACCCTAAGGCCTATCACCGTCATAGTTCTAGCAGATATACCCCATGTGGTCAAACGAACCAGCTCGTTTTTACGCTGCCACCTCCTTATGACGGGCACACGCTTACATCTTGGCGGTCAGATACCCATAGCCAACGCATCCATAACACGCCAACAAAGGCGGCTGCGATGGTGTGCGTTTTTTTGTTGCGCTCCCTATAGGCATTGCTATCTATCACTATCTGCGGCACATCGCATGCCAATCAACCCGAAACCAATACGTTCTTTAAAAACACATCGAGCGGACCCACACCAAGGTGGGCAAAGGGCCTCAACGCAAAAAACCCATCCAAATGTTTCTCGCTACAACAGCGGGTTTCTGCCTCCATTAGCCCATTCCAATAACTCGGCTGTGTGCACAACGGGGCGTTTAGAATACAACCCTATTTGCTGGATGCAACCGATGTTGGCAGAAGCAATGATCTCACAACCGGTTTCATCAATGGCATCGGCTTTGTCACGCCCCAACTGGGTGGCCATATGGGGCTGCAACAAACTATAGGTTCCCGCACTTCCGCAGCATAAATGCCCATTGGGAATGCTAATGGGGGTAAAACCCGCTTGGGTTAGCACTTGCAAAGGTGCTTCGACCACTTTTTGTCCATGCCCCAACGAACAGGGGCTATGCCAAGCCACTTTGACGGGGTTTTTGCGGGGCAGTTTGGCAGGAGAACCCCCCAAGGCCAATACGGCCTCGTGAAAATCACGGGCAAGGGCCGCTACTTTGCTGGCTTTTTGGGCGTGGCCGGGTTGGTCGTGCATAATCTCGCCATAGTCTTTTACCACCTCACAGCAGCCCGAGGCAGTGTATACCACCATGTCCAACCCTCCTTTTTCGAGCTCATTCCAGTATACCTCCACATTGCGTTGAACGAGTGGGCTGGCCACATGCTCTTGCCCCATGTGATGCACAATAGCACCACAACATCCTGTGGGTGCCAGCACCACCTCGCAGCCTAGGCGCTGAAAAACCTTAATGGCAGCATCGTTAATTTGCGGGGCAATCACACGCTGGGCACAGCCCGTGTGTAAGGCAATGCGTGCCTTTGTTTTGCCCGGGGGACGGTGTACGGGCTGGCGTTGCAAGCGTGATGCTTTGGGCAAGCGCCAGGGGGTTTGTTGAAGCATGCTCTTAAGGCGACCACCCACAAAGGGCGTCAACAAGCGACCCAAGGCCCCCAAGCGCATGGCCAGGCGAAAGCGCTTGGGGTAAGGCAGCAGGCGTGCCAGCATGTTGCGCTGCAACCTCTCGAGCATCCTGCGGTTCCCCGATTGATGGATTTGCTTGCGCACAGGGTCAATTAAATGACGATAGCGCACGCCACTGGGACAGGTGGTCTCGCAAGCCAAGCATGAAAGGCAGTGGTCAAGATGGGTCCGCAAGCGTGCGGTGACATCGAGGCGTCCCTCGAGCAGTGCTTTCATCAAATAAATTCGTCCTCGAGGGCCCTCCATTTCATCACCTGTTAGTTGATAGGTGGGGCAGGTGGCGTTGCAAAACCCACAATGTACGCACGAAGTCAGTGCTTTGTGAGCCAATTGGCCTTCGAGGCTTTGCAAAAAAGCAGGAGAGAGTTTGGCGAGCATGGGTTGGGTTACGCTTCTTTTGCAGTGGGTTTATGTTGAAGAGGGTGACGTATCGATTTTTTGGTAAGCGTGCTTGATGGCTGTTAGCAGGTTTCTACCGGTGGTTTCATGGGGTGTAAATGCTTGAATGTTATCTTGTTTAACATGCAATTGACCCTCCCCCACATTGCCCCTGCGCTGCCCCCTAGAGTAATACAGGTTTTGTTCAACTTCTCTTGCGTTAAGAACCCAGTAGCGAATAGTATCTCGCCAGACAGCAACCCACACTAAACACATCGCAGCAAGCAGGCTTAATCTGTTGAAAATTCATCCAAAAAGGGCGCTTAGAATCAGAGGATAGCGCTTTCACATACAAGTGGTTCATCCGATTCCTTATCAACTGCCCTTGAGGCTTTAACCTCAATTCTCATCCCTTCAAGCCAAAAATCGTACTGCCCGGCATAATCTGGGTCATCATTTTTGTTTGGCTTTTTTAACTCTGGCACTAACCCTTTTAAATGCCCTTGAGCCCAGGCTTCCCCAAACTTTCTTGGGGCACTGATTTCTAAAGACATACAAAAAACAGGTTTCTCTCAATGTATGAATCTCTGAGGTGGTAGTCGTTATCCAGGGAGATTTTCCCCTCGCCTAACAAAACCGAAATCATATACTCGCACTCGTTGCAATGGGTAGATAGACACATGGGATGATATACGCTCCATAAACGAATCCCCGTCCTCAAGTTCGCGAATACGCCGCACCAATCCATTTTTCAACACCTCCATTCATATCACCCTTCATGTTAAAGGTGAAACAGGTTTTGTGCCTCCTTTTCAAAAGGGTTGGTATTCTACCAACCCAGCCTGCTTGTGTTTCTGTAATTGTTCAGCCTTCTCAACATGATTTTACAGTAAATAGGATCCGTATCTACAACATAACAGCGTCTGTTTAAACTTTCTGCTGCAATCAGCAGTGGTGCCAGAATGGCCAAAAAAATCAAGCACCAACCCACCTTCTAAAGAGCTGGCCGCGAGGATTCTTTCAATGGCTTTGAGCGGCTTTTGGGCATAGCATCCGCTCACGTTTTCTTGCATGCGATAAAACACTTGCTGGATATAGACCCAAACATTTCCAGGTCGAATGTTTGGAGATTTGCTTCGGCCTAAGTTTTCCGTTTGCCGACCATTAATCTCCTTGTAGTATCCGCGAAGAATTTTGGGAATGTCCGTGTACTGGACGTGGAACTCTGGCCGTCCTTTCACGTAAAAGAGACATTCATGGTGGACAGCCATCCAGTTTTTGGGCGTGCCGTAACCACGTTGGTTGCGCATCGTAATCAACGAGCGAGAGGTAAACTCCTTAAAATCGCACATCAACAGCATGAAATCAGGCAAAGGTTGAAAGCCATTTTTTTTGATCTGCCCCTAACCAAACATACAATGAAGCATTTTGTTTGAGCGCAGATGCGGTGATGGCGACCCACTGCTTACACCAAGACACAAAGTCGGCGAGTTCTTTTACTCCAAATGCTACGTGATTGTAAGGGGGATCATGAATCGCCAAATCCGCTTGTTCTCCATTCATCAAAGAGGTGATCCACGTGTGGTCAGTCGCATCACCGCAGGCTATTTTGTGCCCTAAGAGAGGGTCCTCCCATATTTCCCCTGTCTGGAAACGGCAATAAGGCAGCAATTGACGCCTTATCTCATCGTGTTTGTCTAAGGCTGGCAGGGGGTCGTTTTTCATGATTCAAATATAAAGCCTTTGAAAGTGGGTTAAGGTAAATAGCAAAATGGCGATGTGAAGCGTAAATGAAAAATAAATTAAAACTCTGGGTGTAGGCGATGCGGATTTAAAATGGCATTGGGGTCAAAAGCGGCTTTAATCCTCTGGTTTAAAGCCCGTTTAACCCCTTGAAGGGGGGTGCATGGCGTGGGTTCTTCGGGAAAAGGTTCTTGCGCATCCCCGCTACCGTTTTGTACGCACATGGCCCACCCCTCTAGTTTGCTTACCATGGGGTGTATTTTTGCTCCTGTAACCCTGGCTGGGAGCAAGGCCCACACCAAGGAACCGCCCCAATCAAAAGCAAGGCGTTTGGCTTGCTGTGCCTCGAGCTGGGTGGCCAAGGTTTGCGCTTGGCTGCTTGGCAATGAGATGCGCCACAAACGCTCATGGGCTTGGGGGCGCATAAAGGGAACCTCGCGCATGGCTTGCCATACCAGCGATGAAGCTTCTTGATCGAGGGGCTGCAGGCTGCAACGGTGAAGGTGTTTCATTTCGCCCATCAAGCTCCGAATCATGAGAGAGGGTCCTTCTAAACGAATCAGTACACGCCGTTCGTGGTTGGGCAAATTTTGCTCTAACCCTTGAGGGGCAGGGCAATTTGGCTCAAGGCAGGCAAGGGCGCTAAAGCCTTCGGTGCGCAGGTTGGCTTGGCGTAACAAGGCAAGGGCCTGGCTGCGTTCAAGCCCTGTAGATACAAAGGTACACTGGGTTTGAGGACGGGGCAGTACTTTTAAGCACACCTCGCTCATGGCCACCAATGCGCCGTAAGAGCCGCACATCAGTTTGGACAAATCGTAACCCGTTACGTTTTTAACCACCCGCCCGCCACCGTGCAAAATTTCACCGCGGCCACTCACACCCTCAAAACCCAGCAAATGATCGCGTACTGCCCCTGCAAAAGGGCGCCTTGGTCCTGAAAGATTGCAGGCAATGATACCGCCTATCGTGCTCCCATCCATCCAGTAAGGGGGCTCAAAGGCCAGCATTTGCCCTTTTTCTGCAAGCAGCGATTCCACGTCGCTGAGCAACATCCCAGGCTGGACCACCAAAACCAGCTCTTCGGGTTCATAACTTACCACCTGATTGAAATTGCCAAGGTGAAGGGTGTTAGATGGGGTTTGGGTTAGGGGTGCCATGCGCCCCCACTGGGCCTTACTGCCCGAACCCGTGAGAGAGAGGGTTTGGTTTTGCACCAAGGTTTCCAGCACGCATGCTTGCAGCTCTTTCACGGTTTGGGGGTTGAAGCTCGGCATAATGAATACTTTGGCAAATGGTTATGGTGAGGTGGGCATTGGTTGGCTAAAGTTGAGGATGGAAGCTTATAGCAAGAAGATGGTTTTGCGGTATTTTTGTGCTTGCGCTAGGCTAGGGGGTTTTTGAAAACTTGTCGGGCACGAAATTCTTTTTTCTTCGTCCATTTTGTTTGGGTTTGTGACGCCACACACTCCCAATTATTTTTTGCAAACCTTCGACCGCACCGCCAATCAAAGGCTCCAAGGTTCTTAAATCACGGGGAGACACCCAGCGTGCATCAGCAACCTCGTAGGGGTTAAGAGACCAAGGGCCGCACGCTTCAATTTCAACCCATACCAATACAAAATGCCCGCTATGACTCGTGGTGGCACCCAACACATGCAACGGTGTGCCTGTTAAACCAACCTCTTCTTGCAGTTCGCGCACTGCGCCCTCCCCCGAACTTTCGCCTGCATCCAGTTCACCCCCTGGCAAACCCCATAGCCCAGGAGCACGCACATGCTGACTGCGTTTAATAAACAACACGTGTTCACCTTGGCGCACCAAAGCCAGCGCACCCTTGGGTTTATGAAATTGCTTGCGCAAGCGATAGGGCTTATTGTTTCCTACGGGGAGTTGCTGTAAAAATTGATGGCGCTTAATCACGCGCTCCCTATCATAGATACCATTGGATTCAAACAATTCAGGAAGTTCAGGCAATTCAAAGTGCTCGAAACCACCATTTTGAATGGCATGTTCAAGGCTTTCTTCAATTTGGCGGATCGCTTTGTACGCTCGCTGGGTCTGCTCGGGGGTAAATTTGTTACGCTTTGAGGAAGAAGCTTTGCGCAACAGGCGGGTGAAGGAGCATACATGGTTGAAGTAGTCAATTTCGTCCATGCGAAAGTCCTTTAAAATGTCTTCATTCCATTGGGCTTGAATGTCGAGCAGGCTACGCACATCTTGATGCAAATATCCCATAATGCGTGAGGGAATGATTTTTGTGCTGTCTTTGTTTTCAATGAGAGCGGTCAGCATATAACTTACCTGGCGTGAGGTAACGCTCTCCTTACGCTCAATCCCAAAAAGGATTTCAAGGCGTTTTAAGGATATGTTATCTCTGAATGTCGACTGGTAAAACATCCGCTTTAAATCGAGATGGGGCATGCTTAAGGGGCGTGCGTGTTCCAAACTAATGCCATAGTGTTCCACGCGGTTTCTTAGCCAAAGGAGGTCGTTGTCGGCACCCGCAAAGGTGAGCAAACATGCTTTGGGTTGGATGCTTTGAAATTTTGCAAGGCTGCTCAGTGTCCAACGCACCAAGGCTTCTTCTTCCTCGCGGTTGGCAATGCTGCCAATGGCCCCCACAATCGACTTTGTCGTGGGATCGTAGCGTTCAAGCCCTACCATGCAAATGACGGGAGCCTTGTTGCGGAATGAGTTGGCCATTTCAAGGTCAAGAGCCATCCATTGCCCACTTAAGTCGGATCGTTGTACGGCTTGGTTTAATTTTTTGATGTCCATGTAGCAAGCCACTGTCTGCCGTTTTTAAAACCCACGGGTATCCTAACCCGTGGTAACTTTGCCAAAAGTATCCGCTTAAGTCCTCTGCAAAACATCGAGGGATAAGCAAATACACATTACCATGCTCTTTCTACCTCATGATGTCCCCAACTGGCAAAGCCTTGCAAAAAGAACGAGGCAACGTAAGATGAGGGTATTTTTTTACAAAATGAGGATTGCGTGCGTAATGGGTACTTTTAGCATGCCAGCGTGGCTTGCAAGCCCATGACCTTAACTGGGTAAACCCAATGTAAATCAAGTTTAAACAAGGAATTTTTGTGGATGAATGCCCAACCCACCCCCTACGTTCAAGAAATATCCGAAGCCAATTTTCAAGACGATGTGCTCCAGCGTTCCACCCAAACCCCTGTGGTGGTCGATTTTTGGGCACCTTGGTGTGGCCCTTGTCAGGTCATTGGCCCTGTGTTGGAAAAATTGGCCGCAGAATACGACGGGCGGTTTTATCTTGCAAAGGTTAATGTGGAGGAAAACCAACAACTGGCTGCCATGATGCAAATTCAAAGCATTCCAGCGATTAAACTGTTTAAGGGTGGAGAACTGGTAGATGAGTTTATGGGAGCCTTGCCCGAGGCCGATGTCCGCCGCTTTTTAAACCAACACCTGCCTTCCTTAGCGGATGTCGGCGCAGAGGATGCTTTAGACCTTTGGATAGAAGGAAAAAAAACCGAAGCAGTAGCAATATTTGAGAGCGTTTTGGAAGAAGATGCACAAAACCCCGCCGCCTTAATCGGCATGGCTTTGCATGCCTTTGATGGAGGAGATTTGGAGAAGGCAAAAGATACAGCCAGTTTGGTGAACGAAGTGGCTTTGGAAAAACGAGCCCAACACCCACAGCTTGAGCGGATGCTCAACATGCTTAAAGCACAAATTGAATTACATGCAATTGTGAACGAAGCCAATCCCAGTCATGAAGCGCTTGACAAAATCTATCGTCAAGCATGTACCAATGCGCTGGCTGGCGACTTTGACGCAGCCTTGGAAGCTTTGTTAAACATGGTAAAAAGCAACCGCACGTTCCGTAAAGATGGTGCACGGCGCATGATGGTAACCATGTTTGGCATGATGCCACCCCAAGATCCGCGTATTTACGCTTGGCGTGGCAAACTTTCTAGTGTGCTATTTCGTTAGGGGATTGATCGTGCTCGCATGCAAACAACCCTTAAAAACCGCAGCATTTTCTGCCGTGACAACCTTGAGGTTCTGCGAGGGATCAACAGCGAGAGCGTGGATTTAATCTACCTTGCCCCCCCCCTTTAACAAGAAAAAAAACCTTTCATGCCCCCATTGGAAGCACGGCCGCAGGGGCAAGCTTTAAAGACATTTGGGAGATGGCCGACACCAAGGACGAATGGCATGGTCAGCTGGCCGAAGCACACCCCGAGCTCTATCAATTTTTGGACGGGGTAAGTGCCCTAGGCGACAAAAGCAACAAGTATTATCTGATTTACCTGGCCGTGCGCTTGGCTGAACGGACGAGCGCAAGCCATACGTACTGCGAAAAAATATGGTGGGGCGGGGTGCAGTTTTTTGAATGGCGTCCAAGCACAACGGGCTTATTCGGATACAAGGAGGGGATTTTTCGCTACCCCCATTCGCCAACCCATCGATTACGCCCCTATTGGGGGAGATCTGCTTTGGAGTGAATAATGGCATCCACCAAACCATAGTCCAAGGCTTCCTCCGCGGTCATCCAATGATCGCGATCAATGTCCCTAATTATATCTTCTTTCTTGCGTCCAGTATATTCAGCATACAACTTCACAATGCGCTCACGCTCAAGCAACATCTCTCTGGCCTGAATTTCCAATTCGACCGCACGCCCTTGGTAGCCCATCAGCAGGGGTTGATGAATAAGAAAACGTGCATGGGGCAGACAAAAACGCCTGCCTTTGGTAGCGGCCAAGGCAATCACAGAACCCATGCTTGCTGCCAAGCCCACCACCAAGGTAGAAACGGGAGCACCAATAAACTGCATCGCATCAAAAATGGCAAAGCCAGAGTATACCTCACCCCCGGGGGAGTTAATGAGCATGGTAATGGGCTTGTTAGAATCAGCATGGTCAAGCAAAATGAGCTGTTGCAATGTTTTGCGTACCAAATCTCCATCCACTGCACCCGATACAATGAGCATGCGCGAGGATAAAAGCCGCGAAAGCATGCCACTTTCTTCGGCGGCGGTGTCTTCAGATTTTTTCCCCTGCTCCATGGTTGGCAATTCTCATCCTTTCTCAGCACCTTGTCCATCATGTCAAAACACCCTCCCGTTGTACAAAAAGGGGCAAGAAATAGGAGTGTTGATGGTTGTAATAAATGGGTTTATTGCAAAAAAATAAAGGGGTGCCATCTCCCATCACCCCCTAGCACTACTTCACCTCTACTTTCGCCCCTACGGCTTCTAATTTCTTTTTAATTTCTTCTGCTTCTTCTTTGGCAATCCCTTCTTTAATATTGTTGGGTGCGCCTTCTACAAAGTCTTTGGCTTCTTTTAAGCCCAACCCCGTAAGGGCACGCACTTCTTTAATCACGTGAATTTTTTTATCGCCTACAACGGCCAGTACCACGGTAAACTCCGTTTTTTCACCGCCTGCTGCCTCACCACCATCGCCCGCCACCACCGCTGCCGGTGCTGCCATCGAGGCTGCACTCACCCCAAATTTTTCTTCAAGATCTTTCACCAAATCAGAGAGTTCCAATACGGACATATTAGAAATAAATTCAATTACTTGGTCTTTGGATACATCTGCCATTGTTGTTTGTTTCCTTATTTGCTTATCAAACAAAAAGCGATTCTATGTTTGAGTTCAGTGTTTAAAAAATGGTTCCACGATTCACACATCGTCATTCTTATGCCGACTTTTTCTCTTGCACGGCAGCCAATACGCGCACCAAACGTGCAGGGGCATCACTTAATGCCGCTACCAGTTGGGTTTGTGGTGCCCTCATCAAGCCAAGCAATTTTGCCAGTAATTCTTCGCGAGAAGGCAGTTTACTCAGCGCATCCATTTGCTGTGCATCTAGCAAGGTGCTTTCCCCTTTGGAGACCAGCACCGCTGCAATAAACCTTATCTTTTCTTCTTTGTCTTTCATAAAAGAGGCAAAATTTTTGGCGACACCCACAGGATCTGCCCCATAAATCAAGGTGCGTTGCTCTTTTAAGTGTTCTGCCAATGCTTGAAAGGAGGTATGTTCAATGGCGCGTTTGCTTAAGCGGTTGTGCAATACCCGCACTTTGGCGTTGACGGTGTTCATGCTTTTACGCAAGAGCGTCGTCTGTGCCACACTCACGCCTGTGGCATGAAAGAGCACGCCGACAGCGGCCTGCTCAAACACCTCGCGCATTTGCACGATCAGTTCTTCTTTTTGTGTACGTTTCATAAACGGTTTTATGTTTTAAAGGGTTGGTGAATCACTACTACGGCGTTATCGGTTATCGCAGCATGTTTGGCTGCCACGGTTGAATATTACCGCCAAGGCTTGCCCGCAACACAGCACGTTCATTGGCTATACTGCGCATCTGAGCAAGGCACAAAAATGCCCTTTACCAAAGGCGTGTGCCTATCCGTGTGTGTTTGTCACAAAATAAAGGCGTTCGAAAAGGCGGGCGCCTCTCAACGAGAAGCACTAACTTGGGAGGGAGACCACATGATTGCAATCCATTTCCTATTAAAACCCTTTTCAAGGCAGTCCACCGAGCAAGCCATGCTTATCACGGTCACTCACTTACCAAAAAATAGACAACAAAGCCTTTTTTTCCCAGCATACGCTAAGGGCTGTATTTTTGATGTACAGCACAAAAAGGCCTCATTTTGATGCAAGTAATGTTTCCGTCTCAAGCAGGGTTTTTGTGTTTAAGCTCCAAAGGCATCACGATGCCTGCAAAAGAGCCCCGACTGTCTACGACTTGATGATTAAGCAAAGCAAATCAACATGCTTGTACGTGATTACAATAGGCAAATAGCTTTCATGAACAACATCTGCGAAACCCTCACAACTAGCACTGAATGGGTTCATTTTTAAGTTAGAGCTGTGGGTTCAAGCGCAATTCCTGGGCCCATGGTGGAACTCAAGGCGATTTTTTGCATATAAACCCCCTTTGCCGAGGCGGGGCGCAAGCGTTTTACCACTTCCACCACGGCAAGGATATTTTCTTTTAGTTTGGATTCATCAAAGGAGGCACGCCCGACGGGAGCGTGCAACACTCCCGCCTTATCCACGCGAAATTCCACTTGCCCTTTTTTAATGTTCCCAATCGCCTTGCCCACCTCGGTGGTAACACTACCCGTGCGTGGGTTTGGCATCAGGCCTCGCGGGCCAAGTACCTTCCCCACCTTACTGACCATAGCCATCATATCGGGTGTGGCCACGACGCGATCAAACTCGAGCCAGCCTGCTTGAATTTTGGCAATCATGTCTTCCGCACCCACATCGTCGGCACCTGCTTGTTTGGCTTCGGCTGTTTTTTCACCTTTCACCAGGGCAAGAACACGCACGGGCTTGCCAACCCCATGGGGCAAATCGACCACCCCGCGCACCAACTGCTCCGCTTTGCGTGGGTCAACCCCCAGATTAAACGCAATATCGACGCTCTCGTCAAATTTGGCAGAAGCGGTCTTCTTCACCACCTGCACCGCTTCACCCAAATTGGTAGGTTTTTTTTCCAACAATTCTTTCCATGCCCGCTCTCGCCTTGTTTTTTTCATAACTGGCCTTGTTCGACAAATATCCTCATAATCTGTAATCGTGTTTCTTTACGCATGGGTTTTAGAACGATGCGCTCTCACTCAAAATCCACACGCGTATGCTCAATACAAGCGCCCTTCACGCTACGGGGAATTTGTAGCCAAAGCCGTTGGCCGCAAAAAACACCCAAAGATCACCCCCCTTTCATTAAAGGGGCAATGGCTTTAAGCAAAAGGAATTTACTCAACCAAATCAACCCCCATACTCTTGGCCGTTCCCGCCACAATTTCCATGGCTGCCTCCACATTGTAGCAGTTTAAATCGGGCATTTTTACCTCTGCAATCCCACGCAATTGCGATTTGGTGAGCTTACCAACCTTATCCCGATTAGGCTTGGCGGAACCCTTTGCAAGGTCTAATTCTTTACGAATCAGTACCGCCGCAGGGGGTGTTTTGGTAATGAATGTAAACGAACGATCTGCGTATACCGTAATGACAACGGGAATAATAAGACCCTTCTCTCCTTGGGTTTTGGCATTAAAACCCTTGCAAAATTCCATAATGTTTATCCCGCGCTGCCCCAGCGCCGGTCCAATCGGCGGGGAGGGGGTGGCTTCCCCCGCTGGAATTTGAAGTTTAATATAACCGCTTATTTTCTTCACAAAATACCTTCTTAATAATTCCCAATTCTAAAACCACCTGCCCTACGGGCAGCAGAGCATAGCATTCCAAACAAGCACCGATACAAGGTCCCACTTCGGGCGTTCATCCATGGCTGTCATTATCTAGTTTTCTGTTTGAGCGCGCACCTGGGTGAAGCCCAATTCAACGGGTGTATTGCGCCCTAAAATGCTGATCATTACCCGCAATTTAGCCTTTTCGGTATTTACCTCATCAACGAGCCCGCTAAAATTAGCAAAAGGTCCCTCAACCACGGTTACCCGTTGCCCCACTTCAAACTCCTCTTTAATGGATGCCTGGCGAACTCCCTCGCTAATTTGGTTGCGAATACTGTTCAGTTCTTCTTCACCCAGCGGTTTGGGTTTGCCGTCTTTACCCCCAATAAAACCCGATACACGGGGGATATTCATCAGAAAATGCCATAAATGGTCGTTGATATCCATTTTGATCAGCACATAACCCGGAAAATAAATAACGTGGGTGTTGCGCTTACGCCCATTTTTTACCCGAACCACACTTTCCCCAGGCACAAACACCTCTTCTACTTTCTCGGCCAATTCAGGATGTAAAGGCAAGTGGTCTTCAATTAACTGCTTTACCCGCTTCTCAAACCCTGAATAGGCTTGCATAATGTACCATTTTGCATTTTCAACCGTCGGCCGTGGCTGCTCTTCGGGGAGAGCACTTGCATCGGCAACTGCCTTTGGGGGTGCGAGTGTGGACGAACGGGGCTCTTCCTTGCGCACTTCCTCAACCTTGGCATCAAAAGCTGCACTTAAACCAACCAACTGGCTCCTGCTCTCTGGGTTATTCTGTGCGTTTTTGCTCATGGGCTATATCACTGTTTTATCTGAAGAAAGCGGTCTACAATCGGGTGTGGTTCTTTGGTTAGATTCCTACTGGCATCTCAAATTGTGCTTGGCTAACCACGAATGATGTGTTTCACGGTTTCAGAAAGGCCCAAGTCAACCACTCCCAAATACACCACAAATACCAAGGTAATCACCATAACAATAACAGTAAACTGCGTTGTGGCTTGGCGGGTAGGCCAAGAAACACGCCTAAACTCTGTAACAGTGTCTCTAAAAAAACCCCTTAAACGATTAAACATGGCTTTTTAGCACTCCCTCTTAATCTCAAAAAATTTCCCGTTAGAAAGCACCCCACCAATCCTTCATTATGTAAAAATTCTACTTGCAAGCGCAAGCCTCTTTTATCAATTATTTTGCCTTCCACAAATGTTTCAGGTTGTATTGCATCCATTGATGAAACGTTTCCGATGTCAGGGGGCATGGTCCACGCTTTGAAGCAAAACACGTTTAGCCCCGGCACACACGCCACCAAGGCGGCGATCCTAAAAAACCGATAACTGTAGCCTTGGATGTAGTGTGTTTTTGCGCATCCGGGTAAAGCACCCTCTAAGCTTCTAAGCGTGCTTTGTGAAGATCTACGCTACATAAAAGCAATGCCCCAAGTACAAAAAATAGGTTTAAACTTAGAATGGCCAGTTTGGCATCTGCGCTGAGAAGCAACAACTGACCGTATATCAAAGGCCCAAAAATGCTTGAGAATTTGCCACTTAAAGCAAACAACGAAAAATGGGTGGCACTGCGCTGTTTGGGTGTAAAACTGGCGTACATGGCACGGCTTAACGATTGAATACCCCCTAAAACCAAACCCACCAACGCAGCAAGGATGTAAAAGCCTTGCAGTGTTGTGACCACTTGAGCCATTAAAGTGGCTATGCTAAACAGGACAATGGTCCCCAACAGTGCCGCTTTGGCGCCATAGTGCGCAGCGAATCGGCTGCACAGCAAGGTACCGGGGGCAGCAATAAACTGAATCATCACAATAACAGGGATGAGTTCTTTTAAGCTTACCAGCTGGGTTTTTTCCGCATTCAGGTAAATGTGCTGTAAAGCATAGGGGGTGGTATTGGCAATTAGGGTCGCCACACCATCGTTATACAGCAAAAAAGCCAGTAAAAACCGTGCTGTGTGCGGGCTTTTGCGCAAACGCAACAAACCCTGCCAAATTGAGGGCAGCAAGGGGCTGCTGGTGGGTGGAAGTGTGGGCAGACCCACAATACAAAAAATGCCTAATAACCCCCACCACAATCCCACCAGCCAGAAGGTGTGGCGAATATCGCCTTGCGGGGGCACAAACAAAACCAATGCGATGAGCAACACCAAGACCCCACCCACATACCCAGAGGCATAGCCCCAGCCTGAAAGGCGGTCTTGCTCCTCCGGGCGGGGGCACAATATGGGCAAGAAGGCATTGTATTGCACGTTGCCTCCTTCGTAGCCCACATTGGCTAAAAAAATAAAACAGCCTACCCACAACCAAGACCAAAATCCTATCCCCAACAATATGGTCAATAAGGCACCACCCACGCAATGCGCTAGCAAGATGCGCTTATGCCATGCCTGGGAATCAGCCAAAGCGCTAAAAATAAGCACCAAAAATACTGCGAGCAATGCGGAAATACCCACAAAAAATGACCAGGCCGTTTGAGCAGTGAGCAAAAAATCGGCCACACGTAAAGCAGGCGCACCGCCATGGATGAGATCTCCTGCTTGGGCTTGCGCATTAAACGTTGCCACAAAATAAGCGGGGCCGATGACGGTAATCATGCTTAGCACAAAGGCACTGTTGGCGCAGTCGTACAAAATCCAACGAAGGCGTGCTTTGGTCAAAAAGCCTGCCGCTTTGGGCTTTCGTTTGCCTCGTTTCAATGCTGTTTTTGCCATTGTTTTAAAGCCTCCGCCCTGGTTTTGCAAGTGAATGCGCAAAAACCCGTAGCACACAATTAAGAATCCAAGGGATATGCAGCAGTGTGGTATGGGCCTGCTTGTATACAACCAAATCTTTAAAGCCTGCCCCAACGAAGGCGTACCTTGGTCAAAAGCCTGCCGCTTTGGGCTTTCGTTTGCCTCGTTTCAATGCTGTTTTTGCCATTGTTTTAAAGCCTCCGCCCTGGTTTTGCAAGTGAATGCGCAAAAACCCGTAGCACACAATAAGAATCCAAGGGATATGCAGCAGTGTGGTATGGGCCTGCTTGTATACAACCAAATCTTTAAAGCCTGCCCAGGAAATGTAGTAAAATAAAATGAGCGTAAGTGCGCGTGCTGCTGTCGTTCCACGGTGTGCCCGTGAGTCTGTAATGGCCATGGGGACAGACACGAGGGCAAAAGCAATGCATGAGAGAGGCACGATAATGCGGATGTTGAGCGTTACAAGGGAGGATAGGTACTTTTTTTTGTCTTTGGCGATGATATCGGCAATCAATTCTTTTGTGGTTTCCCCCACTTGGTCACTTAATTTTAATTCACTTGCAAGGGGTTTGGTTAACCGCCTATGCGATTGCTGGAAGGTGATGTTATCGATGATGCTAAGGCGCGGACCTAAAAAAACCATGTGCCCATTTTTGAGATCAATGTTTATCTCTTGGTTCGGCAGAGGGTTGACATAGGCTTGGTGGGCATATAGGACCAAGGCAGGGTTTAGTCCTTGCCTTTTGACAGCCATGGCTCCATCGCTTTGGGGTTTTGTTTGGGGGTCTAATGGCTGGTTTAATACGCGTGGCAAATTGCGATCAATCATGAGCAAATCTTCTGCTTGGCCATTGTTATTCAGGGTGCTGGTGTAAAAAATAAAGTGAGGATGGTTAAAATTGAGTTGGTTAGGCTTTAGAAGTTGCTGAATGCCACGTTGCAGAATTTTGGATCGGAGCAGGTTAAAATCGCGATTGGCCGCAGGTTGAATCCATAGGCTAATTGTTGCGCCAAATAAGGCGATGATACCGCCAAAAATCAAAAACGGGGTTACGTATTTCCAAACCGTAATTCCACAAGATCGCCATGCGCTGTACTCATTGTCAGCACTTTGGCGCGTGACCACGATAAAGGTGGTGATGATGATAGCAAATGGCAAGGTGGTCGCAACGATTTTAGGCAGCGAGTACACCAAAAGCCAGAAAATATCTTCGGAAGACAAAATGCCCGAAACGGTCTGGCTGGAGAGCTTGCGCATCAAGCCCAACAACAATGCCCCAAGGCCGACTGTCAGACCGCCAAAAAAAGCGGGAATAATCTCTAAAAAAATACTGCGATACATAGTGTTCTAACGCAGCTTGTCTACAAAAAGCGAGGGGGGAGGTGGTCTACTTGAGGTTGATAATACCTGTCATGAGAATGGCATCTGCTACCAGTTTGCCATCCACTGTGGCACGACATTTCCACGTTATCACGTTAAATTTTTTCTGTTTGAGGCGTACCTCTAAAACGAGCTGATCCCCTGGAAGTACGGGACGACGAAAGTGCTGTTTATTCGCGCTTAGCAAGCCATAAATCTTCGATTCGTTATCGGCATTCGAGGAGTAAATCCAACAAAATCCCGCCGTTTGTGCAAATGCTTCAACAATCAACACCCCCGGCATGATGGGGTAATGCGGGAAATGACCTTCAAAAAACGGCTCATTCCCGCTGATATTTTTTACCGCTTTGCAATACACATAGTCCTCCATTTCCAAAACGCGGTCAATCATCAAAAACGGATAGCGATGGGGGAGATATTTTTTGATCTCATGAAGACCAAAGCTTCGAATTTGCGTATCAGGATCCAAATTTTTTTAAAGTCCTATTCTAAGGGTTAGCGGGGTATCGGCGGAGAGCTGTTGTCAAGGATTATTTTCGACTTTGAGAGAGGCTGTCGTGCTCTTTAATCAGGGCGTTGGTGACGTCAATAAAATCGTTTTTAATGTACAAAATCGCCTGTGCGGCACCCTTTTCGAGCACAACATCCAGCTTCTCGCGGGCGGCAATTTTTCTCACCACTTGGCGGAGCTCAATATAGAGGGCTTCGGTTAGTTTGCGTTCTTGGCGCTGTAAGGAGGCTTGCGCTTTTTGTGCTTCTTGTTGCAGATCTTGGCGCTGTTTGCGCAAATCCCCTTCTTTACGCTTGCGTGCCGCTGCTTTAAGCACAATGTTTTGCTGTAATAGCTTAATTTGTTGGGATAACTGAAGCTCTTTTGCTTTGAGATGTTTCGTCTTCTCTGCTTGTGATGCAAGCAGTACTTTTTTCGAGCGGCGTCCAGCAGTGGTACGGTTAATGGCCGCGTTTAGGTCCACCACCCCAATGCGCAGCGTCGATACCTTTTGAGCGGAGGCAGTTTGAGGTAATAGCACTGCAGCCTCTAAAACCAACATGGCAAAAATGCACAGCACATGACTTAAAAACTGCGAAACATGCTTCATAACGTTCAATACTTATTTCAATCGTGGTGGATAGTGAGCAAATCGACGAAGAACTTGTATTTTTAAACACGCCTAAAATAACGCCAATCAAAAGGAATATCAACCGATTAAATCACCCAACCTGCGACAAAAGCGGTCGATACAACAAAGAGCATGCCGCGCTTTTTGAAAAAAAAGAAACCCTAGCCGACACCCTACGGATAAAGTCCCCAGCGGTCACCATTAAAGGCAAACTTAAGGGGGTAACTCGCCTGAGGTCGCCATGCGGCGTCGATTTAACAGCAGCCCACCACGCCCAAGGCTTGCACCCATCCATAAGGTTGTGGGATAGAAAATGCCGCCGTCGCCGTCAAGCTTCCCCCTTCTGCCAAGGGGGTAGGATGCACCTTAATAGGGGTTTTCAGTTTGGGCTATCTTGCGCTATCTCAGCCAGCACCTTAGCCCCTAACCCCTAGCGCCTGCTACGCCATCCAAGGCCACCTGCCTGCCCGCATGACGTTATCGTCTATAAGCCTTTGAGGCAGTCCGCCAGAGGAATCCGATGTTCGCGCCATTTTTGCGTCTGCCCGTAGGTCGTTTTGCGATGGGGGCGTCGCGAGCATTGGGGGATGTTTTGCCAAGGTGCTTATAACCTCTCAGTTCACCTACCTTTGCCTCGAGCGCAGCACAAAATACCCTCCACCCTTGGGGGCAGGGAATAGGTCTCGCTAAAAAGCATCCCCTGGGAGCAGCACTAGCCCAACCCATGGCTAAATGCGTAGGGCTTTGGGTTGCATTATCCCCTTAAACATCCCTTTTGTGCGCCCTTTTTGTTTGCTCTGAGCGGGCAACATGGCGCACTGGGGTGCAATCATGACGCTCAAGGTCATCAGCTTTTGTTTTAAGCAGGGAAATAGGGCTTCAAAGATTGCGACTTCGTTTTTGCGATGGAGGCGGGGATTGATACCAACCTTAATGGCTAACCTTGGGTGGAGGAGGAACTTAAACTTAAGATATCCGGACTGCCAGCGTGCCTTGGCGGCGGGCAAAGACACCCCAAAAGCAGCTAGGCAAAAGGCAGACCATTGCTCCTATCAACAAAGGGGAAGCCTCTCCCCCTTACCAAGTGCTTTGTCCCAAAGGCAACCTTTGGGAGCACACGCTTTTTAAAAGCATGTCTTTCGCTTTGATCTTCAAACCAAAGTGTACATCCAACGGACACCGTGGGCTCTTTTGTGCCTTGGTGCAATCCCATCTGTTATGTAGTTCAAAAGGTTTTTTTGTTATGGCAAGCCAATTACAACAGCAAAACACATTTTCTGCAGGCGAACTGTCCCCCAAACTCTATGAACGCAGTGGTCTGGAGGTATATTCTCAAGGTGCAGCCAAAATCGAAAACCTTATGGTTCTGCCTCAAGGAGGAATTACACGCAGACCCTCGACCCATTATGTAACCACCCTAACAGGCCATTTTCGTATTTTTCCCTTTGTATTTGGCGGAGACGATGCGCTGGTATTTGCCTTTGGCGAAAAAAGACTCCGCTTTTTTATCAACGGCAAAGCGCTGCGTGGGTATACCTCACAAGGTGTACAATGGAGCACGTTCAATTTTGATGACACCGACACTACCAGCCATGTTTATGAGCTAAAAACCCCCTACTCTTGGGAGGATGTAAAAACACTCACCTTGGCCCAATTGGGTGATGTTGTGTACGTAGCCAGCAAAACCCACCCTATGTATAAAATGTTGCGTGTGGCTGCGCGCACCGACCCTCAAGCCTACCAATGGCAAATGGGCCCCGTGCAATTTGTTGATGGCCCTTATAAAGAGATCAACCCAAACGTGAGACACCGCGTACAAGTACGCCAAGTAACACCAGAAATATACCTCCCCCTTCCCGTCAGCACTACCCCCGCTGATACCTCACCCCCCGTCCCACCTCTATTTTCTTCCTTGATATTTCAAGGTTGGAAGGTAAATAGCTCCGAGCTCAATACACAAATGCTTTTACTTAGCGGGTTCGGTTTGTTCGACAATCTAGAGGGCGATCCTTTGGTGGCCCATCATTTTTTGGTTCCAACCAGACCCACCCATGCCTTGCACAGCATTTTGATGCGGGTTGAATTAAGTGGAACTTGGCACTGGTTTAGGTTGGTTTACAAAACCTCCTCTTTTGGGACCTCATGGCGTATTGTGCAAGGAGGCAAGGAGGCCATTCCATTTTTTTCACTTACTCCCGAATGGCGCTTGGGTGCGCTCCATGGCATCCATGGTCGGCCTGCTTTGGTTGCATTTTTTCAGCAACGCCTATGCTTATCAGGCGTGAGGCGTTACCCACTTACCGTATGGCAGTCGGTGGTGGGAGATTTTGAGTGCTTTTCACCTTCGCTCCCAAACGGGGTAGTGCAAGACATCCATGCCAAAAATTATACCTTAGCAGCCTCTCGCATTGGGCATACTTTGTGGATGCGTGCTCACTTGGATAGTCTGTTCATTGGTGTTGAGCATGCGGTGTATCAAATTAAGCCAGAACCGCCGATCGCTGCAAATGAGATTAGCGTCCCCACTGTAAACCAGGTCTCCCACCTGCCTTGTGAAGCCGTTGAACCCGTTACCACGGGGCAGTCGTTGTTTTTTGTGCAAGGTGGTGGGCGCCAAGTTCGTGTACTGCAGCAGGGCCCGCAAGGACAGGTTGGCGAAGCGAGAGATGCGACCATTTTGGCAGAACACCTCTTTCAAGATACCAAAATCACCTCAATGGCATGGGCTGAAAGGCCTTATTCCGCCCTTTTTTGTGTGCTCGAAAACGGCGTGTTGCTCAACATGGCCTACAGTGCCAATGAGCGCACCTTGGCATGGTCGCGCCATACCCTAGGTGGTGATGGCAAAGTCGAAGATTTATGTATTATTCCCATCAAAAACAACGATCAAGTATGGCTGATCGTACGCCGAGGAGAAGGCGATCAAGCCAGGCGCACCTTAGAATATTTTGATCCAGACACCTCATTTCATGCAGATTCGCTCACCCAACGCGCAGCAGTCAATGGGGTGGTTAGCGGGCTTGAACGCTTTAATCAACAAACGGTGGTGGTCTTGGCCAATGGCAGTGAACTGGGGTGTACCCAAGTTGCCAACGGGCAGCTAACCTTTGCCCCACCTTACACGGGTAACGTGTGGGTGGGATTGCCCATTACCAGTGAAGTGCAAACCCTACCGCTCTCGCGCACACAAGCCAAAGGGCTGCTACAACGCGTTCATCATGCCAACTTGCTGATTAACAATGCAAAAGGCAGCATTGCCTATGGCACAAACCCGCAACAGTTAGACCAAATCAACCTGGCAGACACGGCCATTTTTAATGGCAAAAAACGCCTTGCCTTGCGCGGTGGGCATGCAGCAGGCGCACAAGTCACCTTGCGTTTAACGGGTACAAAACCTTTCACCCTGCTGGGCCTTGGGCTAGAATACAGCGCACACGGTTAGCCATGTGTGCTAAAAGGCACCTGCTTTTCGGCTTACGCTTGGTCTTGTGTAATATCAGGCCAGAGTGTAATAATTCTTCATCGCAACAAAAACCCACGCCGTTTTTTGACGCTCTCTACCGTTGCTATGCCCCAATTTTCAAAAAATAACCCCCAAACGTCCTGAGCCCTACACCGTATTTTTTTTCATCTCTTCTTGTTTTGCCAGCCATTTTGGATTGCCCGACCTTGCTACTTAATTTATGGGTAAGCGGGGTTAAATTGCCGAGGGCGTTCAATGCACCCTCGCGGGTTTCGAGTAGCCTGCTCCCCATTCACCCCGCCCCAACTTGCTTTTTTTTTCATTTTTTAGGCGTTACGTGCTCCAAGTTGATGGTCAACTTAACGCCCGCAACCGCGTGCTTGCCCGAGCAGCTTCTTTCTATCTCGCTGCAGGTGGCTGTTTTACAGTACGCAAATAAGGCTTTACGGTGTTCCACCCAGCTGGAAACAACTTCTTGGCTTCCTCATCTTTGACAGCAGGTACAATAATCACATCCTCACCTTGCTGCCAGTTGGCTGGAGTAGCAACCTTGTGCTTTGCTGTCAGCTGCAGTGAGTCAATGACCCGCAAGAGCTCATGAAAATTACGCCCTGTTGCCATGGGGTAAGTGAGCGTAAGTTTGACGCGTTTGTCCGGACCAATCACAAATACAGAGCGCACGGTTTGGTTATCGACAGCCGTTCTTCCTTGCGATTGCGCTGTTAAATCAACAGGCAGCATGTTGTAGAGTTTAGAAACATGGAGATCTGTGTCTGCAATGATAGGGTATTTGGGGCGATTGCCCGTTACCTCCTCAATATCTGCCAGCCAATTGGTATGTTCTGTCAAGCCGTCGACACTCAAGCCAATAATCTTGGTGTTTCTTTTGGAAAATTCGGGTTCTAATTTAGCCAACAAGCCCAGTTCTGTGGTGCACACTGGGGTAAAATCTTTGGGATGCGAGAACAAAACAACCCAGCTGCCTTCGATCCACCTATGAAACTGAATGTCGCCAGCGGTGGTTTGTGCTTTAAAATCGGGTACGATTGTGTGAATAGGAAGAGACATGAGCGTGCCTTTACAAAATAAAAAGGGTGTTAGCTTAGAAAGTCTTAAGGGCATGGTTGTAAACTGCCAACCACCGCCTCGGACTATGCTGCCTCACTTTGGCAAAGATAGGCAATACTCACTAGGGCGTTCTGTCTGATGTATCATAGAACACTGTGACAGCGTTTCTCACATCACCAGTCTTTCCACTTGTCTGGATAGGCTGTTGTTTGAGGATGATGGAACCCGCTGGGAGTTTTGGCCCCAATCGTTTGAACACTCGAAAAACCAACTGCATACCCTCCTTCGCAATTGCCCCTTCAAGGTTTGCCAACCCACACACCCCTGACAGGAGGGATCTTAACTTATAAGGAGGAATTTATAATAACGTAACAGGTCCCGCAAAACGTGCCGTGACAAGCGTATTCCCACGAAAAACGAACCTATTAAGCATAAGGCAGGGGTAAAAATGGAGCATATTAAAAGCGATATTTTATGCCACACCCCCCTTTAGGGTAAGCCCACTGCACAGCATCGCGCGCACAATGCAACAAACACGCCCCGCACTCGACACAACCCGCATAGTAGTATTCAATGCCTTGTTGGGGGTGTGGGGTGAAGCATTTTGCAGGACAAAACTGCAGGCAAGGGTGCGGTTTGCAATCGCGACATTTTTCTCCGTCTACCACAATGTGTGCGGTTTCATCCACCTTGTACTGTAGGCTCATTAAACGTTCTGCAATGGCAGTCATGGTCGTGCTTTTATCGCGTCAAACTAACGGGTGAGTTACGGAAGATTTTTTGGTAAGTTGGTCGCCTGTTACAATGCTGTAATGAAGCCGTTTTCCAAAATAAGCAAGATTTAAGACTTGCCATATGGCTGTTTGTGTTCCATGCTCTTAACTGTAGCAGGGCTAGCATAAAAATGTACAAACTCCCAATCACAGCCAATTCTTTAGAGGGTATCATGGGTGGATGAATGTGCGTAGAGTGCGGGTGCACCGGCCGTTCGTATGCTTGATAAGGGGTACACATGGGCGATAATGTAGCTTTTGTGCACGCTATTTTTGAAAAACCCATTGTTTGTTTGCAAGGTTATCATAACGCAAAATGAGTAAGCAAAGTTTAAGCACCAACGGCACTGAAGAGATAAGGCGTGTTCAAATAGGCCTCGCCGAGATGTTAAAGGGCGGGGTTATTATGGATGTGGTCAATGCAGAGCAGGCCAAAGTGGCAGAAAAGGCAGGGGCCTGTGCGGTGATGGCCTTGGAGCGCGTACCTGCCGATATTCGCCGTGATGGCGGTGTAGCGCGGATGTCAGATCCTGCAATGATTGAAGAAATTATGGGGGTGGTGAGCATTCCCGTGATGGCAAAGTGCCGCATTGGTCATTTTGCAGAAGCGCAGATTTTGCAGGCTTTAGGCGTTGATTTTATTGACGAGAGCGAGGTATTAACCCCTGCCGACGAGGCAAACCATGTGAACAAACATGCGTTTAAAACGCCTTTTGTCTGCGGCGCCACCAACCTGGGCGAAGCACTAAGACGGATTGGCGAGGGCGCGGTGATGATTCGCACCAAAGGCGAAGCGGGAACAGGGGATGTGATTGAAGCCGTGCGTCACCTGCGCAGCATTTTAGGCGACATGGCAGTGATTCACCAAATGAGTGAGATGGAATTGATGGCCAAGGCCAAAACCATGGGGGCTCCTTACGAACTGGTGTGCTATGTACATCAAAACGGCTGTCTACCCACCCCCATGTTCACCGCGGGTGGGGTCGCCACTCCTGCAGATGCTGCATTGCTCATGCAAATTGGTGCGCAGTCCGTGTTTGTGGGTTCGGGTGTTTTTAAATCAGAGGACCCCGCACGCCGTGCCGCGGCCATCGTGAGGGCGGTGTCTTTTTATCAACAACCCAAAGAGCTGCTTAGCGCATCGAAAGGCTTGGGCATGCCTATGTCGGGGATGTCAGTTTCTTCTCTAAGCGCCCCTGAAAAATTAGCAGGCCGCGGTTGGTAACATTATGGCTACCTCATATAAGGTGCTTATTTTTGTAGCGTGTTGCCTACTTCCATGACGCAGTGCCCGGCTTATATGTGTCCAAAGGGTAGGCAAAACAAAAGGCTTGGAAGATTTAAAAATGTTATGCACATAGGGATACTGGCTTTGCAAGGTGCGGTTCAACACCACCTCCAAAAATTTAAGGAACTTGATGTCAATGCCAGTTATGTTCGCACGGCCGCCGAGATGGCACCTTGCGATGGCTTGGTACTCCCAGGGGGCGAAAGTACCACCATGCTCTTGCTAATGGAGCACTATGGGCTGGTTGAACCCATTCAGCAATTTGCCAAAACCCGTTCGTTGTGGGGTGTGTGTGCGGGCATGATTTTGATGGCCGAGCAGGTAAAAAAGCTCAACCAAGCCAGTTTAAAGGTTTTCCCTATCCATGTGGTGCGCAATGCTTATGGCCGCCAAGACAAAAGTTTTGTAGGCAAAACCCAACTGCATATTCCTAATGCACCCTCAGTGGAGCAAGAGCTGGTGTTTATTCGTTCACCTAAAATCACTTTTTATGATGCAGCCGTAAACCCGATAGCTCGCTGGAATGGGGATGTTATCGCAGCCAATTACCAACACCATTTGGTGTGTAGTTTTCACCCCGAACTGGCAGCGGGGAATACTTTACATTTACACTTTTTACGCCTTTGCAAAGGGCGGCATTAGGTCGCTTGTAGCCTCAGGCTTCCCTATTTTTATTTTTTAGTTTTGATACGTAACTTTGCATGGCTGTTTAGGCCCTTGGTCTATCTTACTTTTAAAGGGCCTGAGAGGATCTTTAAGTTTATTCTTCATCATTTTTGCCGTTTTCTAAGTGAAATATTTCCGTATGTACAAAGGCATTTGGTTAAACGATGCTGGAGGGGCTTTTTTGCTGAAAAATAGTGCTAAAAAAACGTTTGATGCTGCTAAGTACGGTGGTAGACACCCATGGATAGGAGGTGTTTTTCTGCTTTAAGCGCGATGGACAGTTCTTCATCCCCACCACGCGGCCTGTGTGTCATGCTTATTTAAATTATACAACTCTATACTTATTTTTAATCTCATAAAAAAGGTACCTCAATGGCTAAGCTGTCTGCCATGCGCAAAATGGAACGTGTTCAACCAAGTGAAAGAATGTTGCTTGACACCCTCCCTCAACCTGATTACACCCACGCGTTTGCAGAAGCGGTGCGATTGGGGCTGAACAAGCCCGTAAAGTCTATTCCACCAAAGTTTTTTTATGACGAAACGGGTTCCCGCCTGTTTGAAGAGATTACCAATACCACAGAATATTACGTGACCCATATCGAGGAAGCGTTAATAAAGCGTGAAGCGGTGGAAATTGTTTTGCGAACCCAAAGAAATGCGCAAGATGAAATGCTTAGTTTGGTGGAATTAGGAAGTGGTAGTTCACGCAAAACGCGCCCCTTGATTAAGGCTATGTTAGACCATCAGCCCAGTTTGGTTTATCGCCCAATCGATATCTCCCCTACCATCGTACAAGGTTTTGGGAAAAAATTGCTTGATGCCCACCCAACCTTGCGTATTCGTGCTCTTATTTGCGACTATCACCATGCCATGGCCACTTTGCGCAATGAAGAAGCAACGCCCAAGGTTTTTATGTTTTTAGGCTCGAGTTTAGGCAATTATGACCGTCAAGAGGCTTTGCACTTGCTATGTGTGATTGCAGAGACAATGGGCCCAAAAGATAGCCTATTGCTTGGGTTAGACCTGAAAAAAAATGCTGCTGTACTGCATGCCGCTTACAACGATTCCCAGGGGGCCACTGCGTCATTTAATCTCAATTTGCTAAGCCGCATGAACGGAGAATTGGGTGCGCATTTTGATTTGAACTTATTTGCCCATAATGCCTTTTACAACCCTCAACAAGGGCGCGTTGAAATGCATTTGGAAAGCTTGGTTGATCAAATTACCTACATTGAATCCTTGAAGGAATCGTACAACTTTCGCAAAGGTGAGCGCATCCACACCGAAAATTCCTATAAATTTGACAGAGCCTTGCTGGAAGAAATGTGCGATACGGCAGGTTTGCGCCTTGAGACCATGTGGACTGATGACAAAGATTGGTTTAGTTTGAACTTTATTTCGAAGCATGGTGCCTGAACCTCCTCTTTTTTTTAATCTCACCCCCGCTTTTATTGCCTATTACTTAGGTTACATGGTAACTGGCTGTGCCAGGCGGGTTGACTGATTTTATTGCCTATTACTTAGGTTACATGGTAACTGGCTGTGCCAGGCGGGTTGACTGATGCGTGTGTTGTGTCGCGCTGGCGGCACTGCTGTGAGCGTGCTTTGCCCTCTCATTTGTGATAGCACGGATAAAAGAAGGGATGGTTTTGCACGTACCTGTTCCTGGCGAAATGTGTTAGCCTCAGCATATTTGACGGAAGCCCGTTTTATATGGTACGCGCCGCCCTGCATTAAGCGTTATGAGTTCCCTTTTCACATAGGCATAGCAATTGGACGATGCTGAATAGTTTAAACAAGGCCCAAAACTGCCTACTGAGGGTAGGCTGCACAACAGCTAGCACATTGGGGGTGCTGGTTAGCGTACTGATGATGCTGTTTAGCCTCGACCAAACGGCGTATGCACAAAAAAGCGTTGTTTGCTCAACCTCACTTTCGATTTGTAATTTACAGGGCTATCAAATGCAAGATTTGCGCGCCTTAGGCATGGGCAATGCCTATGGCCCTGTTGCGCGTGGTGAAGGGGCTTTGCGCTATAACCCTGCAGGCCTTGCCCAACAGCCAAAGGATTTAAAAGCCGAGATTAACTTGGGCATTAGGGGCACGCAGTTCGATTTTTTAACAGACACACAAAAAACGTTAAAAAGTGATAATCCCACGGTCCTAAGCGATTTTTTGGAGACGTACAATGACACACAACAATCCTATGGCGTTGAGGTGATTGGTGACATTGTTTGGAACCGTGGGAAAAGCGGTTTTGGTTTGGGCATCCTCTCGCTAAAATCGCTTCAGTTCGAGTTTAACTTTCTTGATACTGGAAATGATGGATTTACCCCCTTGACCGATCGGTTGGTTTTTAGTCGAGCCAAGTTAGAGTTGCCCATTGTTGGTGTTGGTGTTGGTTTATTTGAGCGTGCTTTGCTGGTGGGCATTGCCTATAAAAATATTGCCTTTGAAACCAAGACTTACTCTGCGACCTATACACAGTATGTCGTAGCAAAAGATTTAAGCCTAGACAGCGTGGCAACGACGACGCGCTACGAAGGCAATGCCCTCGACTTTGGCGTGCTATGGCGTGTGAATCAGCGCTTACTGCGCCCTGTTATCAGCGTTTCAGGGCAAAATATCAACACACCTACCTTAACCCAAACCCAGGGCATTCCTGAGAAACTCACCGTATTACCTGCCTATAACGTGGGGATTTCTTTGTCGCCCGTGATAGGCGTGTTTCACTTTTTGCTCAGTGCCGAAATGCATGACATCAGCGGTGAGGTTAAAAGACCGCGCTCACCTACCGATCGTAGTTTGGTAAAACGCAGCGTCAAGCAGCGGATGCATTATGGGGCGGAATTGGGCATTGTTGAGCTGGCGACGGGTGATTTTTTGCTGGCCTTGCGCGCAGGCGCGAATCAAGGCAATGCCACCATGGGGGCGGAACTTAACTTGTTTCATATACTGCGTGTAAGCTATACCAAATGGAGCGAAGACGTAGGGCATGCCGAAACAAAAGATTTGCGGGAATATGAGGCCGTATTCGTTTCGCTAGGTGCTGGCTTTTAAACCCTTCGCGTGCATATACTATGCAACACCGTGGTGGTGTCGGGGCATTTTTTTTACGTCTATTCGTCTAAGCATTCCCTTTTTCTAAAACCCGTTTTACAAGCCAGTACCAAAGAATAGCCCCTGCGATGTCCGATACCCACGACCATGATAATCACCATAGCCATCTTCCCGCCGACCCCGAGCTTCGGGTGAAGGCATTGGAGACGTTGCTCGTTGAGAAAGGGCTCATTGACCCCGCTGCCATTGATGTAATTATTGAAACCTACCAGCACAAAGTGGGCCCACGAAACGGTGCTGCAGTGGTGGCAAAAGCGTGGTGCGATGCCCAATTTAAGGCGCACTTACTACAAAATGGCGATGCAGCGGTTTCCGAAATGGGCTTTGGAGGCAGGCAGGGCGAGCACATTGTGGTGGTAGAAAACACGCCAAGCGTGCACCACATGGTCGTTTGCACCTTGTGCAGTTGCTATCCATGGCCCTTGTTGGGCGTGCCTCCTGCCTGGTATAAATCGGATGCCTACAGGGCCAGAGCCGTGCGCGATCCAAGGGGTGTTCTCCTCGAATTTGGCGTGCACATCCCAAAATCGACTGAGATTCGTGTTTTGGATTCTACGGCCGAGATCCGCTATTTGGTATTGCCACAACGTCCTGCTGGGAGCGAAAACCTTTCTCAAAACCAGTTGGCTCCTTTGGTAACGCGCAATGCCATGATTGGCACTGGTGTGGTGGAAATGCCTGCCACACCTTAAAATCAACTTGCCTTCCCCTTTTTAAACTTAAAAGCAGATTCGTTTTCCACCCCTAACCATAGCGAGGATTTGCCATTTGAGCCGGATTCATGACATGGGAGGCATGCATGGTTTTGGTGCTATTCCCTTCTTAGAAGATAACGAAAAAGCGTTGTTTCACCATGCATGGGAAGCACGTGCCCTCGCCATTACCGTAGCAGTAGGTGGGCTGGGACAATGGAACCTCGACATGTCACGCCATTCGCGTGAGCGCTTACCCGCCCAGGACTATTTGCAGTTTGGCTATTATGAGCGATGGTTGGCTGCCTTGACCAATTTGCTGGTTGAGCACCAACTTCTTAACCCAGAAGAGCTCCGCACGGGATGCGCTCAAAGGGAGAAAAATCCCAAGATCATTCCCCTTATGGGCGAGCGTGTCTGCGCTGCACTGGCAAAGGGAGGACCTACCAATCGCCGCATTCGCCAAAAGCCACGCTATACAGTGGGCAGTCAGGTAAGAACCCACAGCCATTCGCCAAACCAAAGTGTGGTGGGTGGGCACACACGTTTGCCGCGCTATGCCATGGGATGTCAGGGGACAATCATCCGTTGCCATGGTCCCCACGTGCTCCCAGACAAAAATGCCCATGGACTGGGCGAAGCACCCGAGCATCTTTATACCGTACAGTTTACTACCCAAGCCCTTTGGGGTAAGCAGTGCACAGAAAAAAACACCTTTCATCTCGATTTGTGGGAGTCCTATTTTGAGCCAGTCAAATAACCCCCTTGCATTGCCTCCCGAATCCAAAGATGCTCCGCCTTTTAACGCGCCTTGGCACGCGCAACTTTTTGCAATCACAGTGCATCTATCACAAAAAGGGCATTTTGATTGGAGCGAATGGACACGGCATTTTGCTACTACCTTGGCTAAAACAGATCGCAGCCAAGGTGCTTTAGATGGTGATGGTGACTATTTTTGTGTATGGTTGCAAGCATTAGAAACGTTTGCCATTCAGCGCGGTTTTACATTGACCAAAGACCTTTTGCGCGTGCACAGTGCATGGAAAAGTGCCTATTTAAACACCCCCCATGGCAAACCGGTCCATTTGGGGGCTGCCAGCAAACGCTCCCTATAGGGATACCTAAACATGTTCTCCAAACCACCCCCTTAACTTTAAGGCTGTACGAGAGTACCTTTGCCATGTTTAAAACCAACATGAATTTTTATTTTAACGAGGAAGTCGAAGCGGTCCGCCAGACGGTGCGTCAATGGGCCCAAGAAAACCTTGCCCCACGGGCAGCAGAAATCGATACGTCGAACACCTTTGCCACAGACCTATGGCCTCAACTTGGCAGCCTTGGCCTACTGGGGATTACCGCCGATGACGCCTATGGAGGCTCGGGGATGGGGTATTTAACCCACGTGGTGGCCATGGAAGAAATCTCCCGTGCATCTGCTGCAATTGGCCTTTCTTATGGGGCACATTCGAACCTGTGCGTAAACCAAATTAATCGCCACGGCAACCCGGAGCAAAAGGCCAAATACCTCCCAAAACTCTGCTCTGGTGAGCATGTGGGTGCTTTGGCCATGTCTGAAACTCAATCAGGGTCCGATGTGATTTCGATGCAACTCAAGGCCCAAAAGCACGTTGATGGGTATGTGCTTAACGGCAGCAAAATGTGGATTACGAATGGGCCTGATGCACAAACCTTGGTGGTGTATGCCAAAACCAACCCCAGTGCTGCCGAGCGTGGGATTACGGCATTTATTATTGAAAAAAGTTTCGAGGGTTTTTCTACAGGGGAAAAATTAGACAAACTGGGCATGCGCGGTTCTAACACGTGCGAGTTGCTCTTTGAAAATTGTATGGTACCTGCAAAAAACGTTTTGGGCGCAGAAAATGGCGGGGTGCATGTGCTTATGTCAGGCTTGGACTATGAGCGGGTGGTTTTGGCGGGTGGCCCACTGGGCATTATGCAAGCTTGCATGGATGAAGTCGTTCCTTACGTGCATCAGCGCAAGCAGTTTGGCAAAGCGATTGGTGAGTTTCAGTTGATGCAAGGCAAACTGGCCGATATGTACACCACCATGAATGCATGCAAGGCCTACGCGTATAGTGTGGCAGCAGCCTGCGATCGAGGACAAACCACCCGGAAAGATTCTGCAGGATGTATTCTATATGCCTCAGAAAAAGCCACCCAAATGGCCTTGGATGCCATTCAAACCCTAGGCGGCAATGGCTATATTAACACGTACAACACAGGGCGTTTGCTCCGCGATGCCAAGTTGTATGAGATTGGTGCGGGCACCTCCGAAATTCGCCGCATGCTAATTGGGCGTGAACTGTTTAAGGAAACCCATTAGATGGGTGTATTACACTCACACATTTCACCACAAAGCACCGCCTACCAAACCAACCTTGCGGCCATGCAAAAGGAGCTTGCCACGGTTGAACAAGCCCTTGCCCACGCCCATCACGGAGGAAGCGAAGGTGCAAGGCAACGCCACCTTGCAAGGGGAAAAATGTTGCCGCGCCAGCGGATTACGCGCTTGCTCGATGCGGGTTCCCCCTTTTTGGAAATAGGAGCCAGTGCAGCCCATGGCATGTATAATGGGCAAAGCCCTGGTGCAGGCATTATCGTAGGCATTGGACGGGTGTGTGGGCAAGAAGTGATGGTGGTGTGCAACGATGCCACCGTGAAAGGCGGCACCTACTACCCCATCACGGTAAAAAAGCATCTGCGCGGGCAAGAGATTGCCCAGCAAAACCATTTGCCTTGCTTATACTTGGTCGATTCGGGGGGGGCTAACCTGCCAAACCAAGACGAGGTGTTTCCAGATCGTGAGCACTTTGGGCGCATTTTTTACAATCAAGCCAATATGTCGGCTAAGGGGATTGCACAAATTGCGGTGGTGATGGGTTTGTGCACTGCAGGGGGGGCGTATGTGCCTGCCATGTCCGATGAGGCCATTATTGTCAAAGCGCAAGGGAGCATTTTTTTGGCAGGCCCCCCCTTGGTTAAAGCCGCTACGGGGGAGGTTGTTTCCGCAGAGGATCTGGGCGGTGCGGAGGTTCACACCCGCCTTTCAGGCGTGGCTGATTACTTTGCCCAAAATGACGCCCATGCCCTTGAACTTGCCCGAGGCGTGGTGGCGGGGCTGAATCGGAGCAAAACCAATCCGCTTTGCACCCAAGCACCAGAAGAACCCCGTTACAACCCCGAGGAAGTACTGGGGATTGTGCCTGCTGATTCGCGTACACCTTACGATGTACGCGAGATTCTCGCACGCATTTTGGATGCTTCGCGCTTAGAAGAATTTAAGCAACGCTATGGTAACACCTTGGTGTGTGGCTTTGCCCATGTGTATGGAATGCCCGTTGGTATTGTTGCCAACAATGGGGTACTCTTTTCACAAAGTGCCCAAAAAGGAGCACACTTTATCCAAATTTGCTCCCAACGGGGGATTCCCCTTGTGTTTATTCAAAACATTACGGGCTTTATGGTAGGTCAAAAATATGAGCACGAGGGCATTGCCAAGCATGGTGCTAAGTTGGTTACGGCCGTTGCCACCAGTCAGGTTCCCAAAATTACCCTGCTCATTGGGAGCTCTTTCGGGGCAGGTAATTATGGTATGTGCGGGCGAGCTTACTCCCCACGGTTTTTGTGGACTTGGCCCAACAGCCGTATTTCGGTGATGGGCGGCGCGCAAGCGGCCAATGTATTAGCCACCTTGCAGCGCGATGGCATGGCGCGTCAAGGTAAGGTGTGGAGTGAGACCGAAGAACAAGCTTTTAAACAGCCTATTAGCCAAAAATTTAGCCACCAAAGCCACCCGTTGTATGCCAGTGCACGCCTTTGGGACGATGGCATCATCCACCCCGCCAAGACGCGCGAAATTTTAGGGCTATCCCTGGCCACCACCTTGAATGCCAGCAGTCAGCCCACCCAGTTTGGTATTTTTCGTATGTAGCCCTCCCCATTAGCGTACCTGCGGATGCTCAGCCATCGCGCCTTATCGAGCAAGCGAATAAACAAAATGCCCTCCGCAAAAACACTCTCCAAAGATTCCTCTGGCTTCATGTTTACAAAAATTCTCATTGCCAATCGCGGTGAAATCGCCTGCCGCGTGATGGCCACTGCTAAGCGCTTGGGGATCCAAACCGTCGCTGTGTATTCCCAAAGCGACGCCAAAGCCCGCCATGTGATGCTGGCCGATGAAGCCTATTGCCTAGGCCCACCCCCGGCACAAGCGAGTTACCTGAACCAAGAGAAGATCATTGCCATTGCCCGGCATACAAAAGCCCAAGCCATTCACCCTGGCTATGGGTTTTTATCTGAAAATCCCCATTTTGCCCGCGCAGTTGAACAGGCGGGATTATGCTTCATTGGCCCAAGTGCCAAAACCATTGAGCAAATGGGCTTAAAAGACGCCGCCAAAGCCCTGATGGAAAAAAACGGGATACCCGTGGTAAGGGGCTATCACGGTGGCAAGCAGCAAGGCGATTTTTTGAAGGCCCAAGCGCAAGCCATTGGCTACCCCGTGCTGATTAAAGCCCGTGCAGGCGGGGGTGGCAAAGGCATGCGCAAGGTAGAAAATTCTGCACAATTTGCGGCGGCTTTGGCCAGTGCACAACGCGAAGCCTTGTCCAGTTTTGGGGATGCCCATGTGTTGATTGAAAAATACATTAGCAGCCCACGGCATATTGAAGTGCAAATTTTTGGCGATTCCCATGGGCGCATGGTGCATTTGTTCGAGCGTGATTGCTCCGTGCAACGCAGGCACCAAAAGGTGATTGAAGAGGCCCCCGCCCCTGATATGGGGGGTGCCATGCGCGAAGCGATGGGAAATGCTGCCATCAAAGCAGCGCAAGCGATTGGCTATTGTGGGGCTGGTACAGTCGAATTTATTGCCGATGCCAGCAACGGCTTAAGCCCAGAGCGTTTTTATTTTATGGAGATGAACACGCGCCTCCAAGTTGAGCATCCCATTACCGAATGCATTAGCCAGCAAGACCTGGTGGAATGGCAGTTGCGGGTGGCTTGGGGGGAACCCTTACCCCTAACCCAGCAACAACTCACCATACAAGGCTGGGCGTTTGAGGCGCGTATTTATGCAGAAGATCCTCAAAAGGATTTTCTTCCCGCCAGCGGTCCACTGACCCATGCACAGTTTCCTAGCGCACCCGTACGGGTTGAAAGTGGTGTCCGCCAAGGGGATACCATTACCCCTTTTTATGACCCCCTCATTGCCAAACTGGTGGTACATGCCAACACCAGAAAAGCCGCCTTGGCTCAAATGCGCCAAGCCTTGGCCCATACGCAACTGGTGGGTGTGCGTACCAACCTCGCCTTTTTGCAAGGTATTTTTAACCACCCTTCATTCATCCAAGGGGGGGTCGATACAGGCTTTATTGCACACCATAAGCAAGCCTTGTTCAGCCAAGCGGCACCACCCAAAGAAGCCCTGGCCTTGGCTGCTTTAAGCACCCTTGGTTTAACCCAAGCCGTTGACCCCAGCAGCCCGTGGAGCGCTTTACGCAATTGGCATGGCTGGCAACCCGCCCAGCATCATGTGTCTTTGATGCACCAGCAGCAAACCATGGCCGTGTGTTTGGTAGCCAAAGGGCGCAAGCACTACCACGTTGAATATGACCAGCAGCCTTTCTCCTTGGACCTTCATGCTTTAACCCATGATGCAGCAGGCCTCGAAAGCGTGGTGATGGAGATTGAAGGACGGTGTTTCCAGGCCAAAAGCCTCAAGCATGGGGATACGGTGATGGTCTGGTTTGATACACAGAGTTTTACCTTTGTAATCCCTCCACTGCTAACAAGTGAGGCAAAGGACGATGTTGCAAGCAATACCATCCATGCTCCCATTAGTGGAATGGTTAAAATGGTGACTGTGAAAGAGAAAGCCGCCGTAAACCAAGGCGATGCGCTCATTATGGTGGAAGCCATGAAAATGGAGCATACTCTCAATGCTCCTCGAGACGGGGTGGTGGAAAGTTTGAACGTTGCCATTGGGAGCCATGTACAAGAAGGCGATGTGCTGCTCACCCTTGGAGCACAAAAGCCAACCACCACACCCAACCCCCCGCACAATAGGTAGCGGAGGTTTGTAACGCGTCTTTTCCGACCCATCGCCATCTCTTTTTGGTGGACAGCGAACCCAGTACTTTTACGAGGCGGTGCTCCACAACTGGCATCACAATGCTCTTGACACCAAAAGCGCACCACGAAAAACCTTTTAATCGATGAAAGCGCAAGAAAACATGCCCTACCAAACCCTAGACCTCCACTGTGATAGCCAAGGGATTGCCACCCTTACCTTGGATCGACCTCAAAAACACAATGCCCTTTCAGCAAAGATGATCGCAGAACTGAGCCACGCCACCCAAACCCTTGCCAAGGATGAGGGTGTGCGTTGTGTGGTGTTAAGCGCAAAAGGCGAAAGTTTTTGCGCTGGGGCTGATTTGGGCTGGATGAAAGAACAGTTTACGGCCAGCCGTCAGCAACGGATAGCTGAGGCACGTACACTAGCGCAACTTCTCCACACACTGAACACCTTGCCAAAGCCACTGATCGCTCGCATTCAAGGCGCGGCCTATGGCGGTGGTGTCGGCATTGTATCTGTATGCGATGTAGCCATTGCCAGCGAAGGGAGCCAGTTTGCTTTTACAGAAACCCGCTTAGGCTTGATTCCAGCCATTATTGGTCCCTATGTACTGGCCAAAATGGGTTTGGGCTGTGCGAGGCGTGTGTTTATGTCAGCACGTTTGTTTAATGCCCAAGAGGCGTGCAATCTTGGACTGGTGGCGCAAGTGGTACATGCCAGCAAGCTCGATGCCGCGGTATTGGCAGAGGTAAAACCTTACCGTGCCACTGCACCCAGGGCCGTGTCCAAGGCCAAAGCATTTGCCCACGCTTTGGCACCCTCGATCAGCCCAGAAACCATTGAAGCTAGCATTGAACAATTGGCAGATATATGGGAGCAGCCTGAAGCCCATGAAGGCGTGACTGCTTTTTTTGAGCGGCGCAAACCCCACTGGCATCAAGAAACGTGAGCAACGCAAACACCCTTCTATGGGCACATTTGCCTTCGGCAAGGTCGCATAAACAGGTTTCGCTGTTTTTGCAGGCACGTAGGATAAGCATCTGCTTGTATCCCCTAAGAAGCATCATCAATCCTTCATTGAAGCGTTTCATTTGGCTATAGGTAATGCACGTTGTAAAAGCTTTTTAAAGGTATCATCAATGATGATAACGCTTTCATTAAGGCAATCCATACTGCTAGGGGTTCTTTTAGCCTGGGGTGCCCTTTGTCAGGAATAAACCACCGGTGATGTGTGTGTAATCTTCGACCTTCATCTGGTGAAATGGGGTTTAATCTTTTCAGTTCACCAAGAACCCCCTGGTGCTAAGCGTTGCTACACAAAATCATTGCGTGTAATGGCCGATAACCCTCGGTCGTTTCACGCCGCTTGGAAATTTGCATCCTCATCAAGCGATAAATCTGTTCATAAAATTCAATGGGAAATGTCTTTGTCCATCGCTGTAACGCTTTGGCCAAGGAATTGTTCGAGGGTTTTAGCAAGGTGTAAACGTTCACCTGCTGTGCCACTTTTGTTCACATGGCGTGCGAATCGCCATTCAATGCCCGCAAACCCGCGTGGTAACCACAAAAAACCATCATTTTTCCAGTTGCAAAGCATGTGTCTCGGCACAGCCACCTTTGTAGGGTGCAGTTGTGTCAAAAATCTCGCTATATCCCGTTATTTCAATGCGGTGGTAAAGCATGGGGATGGGCACACACGCTATATCCCGCTATATTCCACAATTTCCTTGTAGTGTAAAACCGTGTGTCTCGGCGCAGCCATCTTTGTGGGGTGCAGCTGTATCAAAAATCTCGGTAAATCCTGCTATATCCCGGAAGCTTTCTGGTGGTGGCAAAGCATGGGAACGGGGACACTTTGTTCCATGTTGCTTAAGGTTGTAGTATGTGTGTGGTAAACACCTAGCGAGTCACGCGTTGAATCGAGGCACCTAGTTGATTTAAGCGGGTATCGATGTTTTGATAGCCACGATCGATTTGGGCAATATTTTGAATGGTACTTTGCCCTTGGGCAGCGAGGGATGCAATGAGCAATGCCATGCCTGCACGAATATCAGGGGTATTGATGTGTGCACCATGAAGCACCACAGGACCATTGATGAGTGCGCGGTGGGGGTCACACAACACAACGCGTGCACCCATCGCAATGAGCCTATCCACCCAAAAAAGACGGTTTTCGAACATTTTTTCAAAAATCATCACTTGTCCATGGCATTGGGTGGCGGTAACCAGAAAAATGCTCGACAAATCTGATGGTAAAGCAGGCCAAGGGGCACTATCAAGGCGTGGGGTAACCCCGCCATAGTCATTGGCAATCACCATGTCCTGCCCAGCGGGTATGCGCAAACTATCGTTTGCTTCTCCCTCGGTTTTGACACCAAGGCGACGGAAAGCCAAGCGCATCATATGCAATTGCTTTAAGCCTGCGTGTTCAATAAGCAGTTCGCTTCGTGTCGCAGCAGCCAAAGCAATGAAAGAGCCTACTTCAATGTGATCAGGCCCCAACCTATGCTCACAGCCCCCAAGGGCATCGACCCCTTGGATGCACAGGCGGTTTGAGCCTACCCCCGCAATTTGAGCCCCCATGGTTTGCAGCATCCTGCACAATCCTTGCACGTGAGGTTCGCAAGCCGCATTTTCAATCACACTCTCCCCTTTGGCCAATACGGCTGCCAAAATAGCACTTTCGGTACCCGTTACCGAAGCCTCATCCAAAAAAATTGAACTCCCTTGAAATCGGTTATTATGTAGCGAGAATTGCAGCATGCGATGAGAGATTTGTTGCCAGCGCGCGTTAAATTTCTCAAGAGCGTTCAAGTGTACATCCAAACGCCTCCACCCAATGCGGTCGCCTCCTGGGGTGGCCAGCACCACCGATCCCATCCGGATTAGTAAAGGTGCGGCCAACAAGATAGAACCCCGGATACGGCGCGCAATTTCATCATCAGGGCGTGTTCGCAAATCCCCCTTGGCATGCAAGCGCAACGTGTTTGCAGCAGGCCTTTCAACTGTTACCCCTAGCCCCTCAATCAGGGTAACCATGTCGCGAATATCGTCAATGCGGGGTACGTTATGGAGCGTTATGGGTTTGTCGGTTAACAAAGCTGCTGCCAAAGCAGGCAGGGCTTCATTTTTATTCCCTGCGGGGGAAATGCTACCTTGTAACCGCCTATCACCTTCAACCACAAACCGTTCCATAAATCCACCTTCACATAAAAATATCCAATCGGCGCCCATCATACGCTGGGTCACTCTAAATTTAAAGGCAAAGGTTTTCAGTACTTTTTTGGTACGTGCGTACACGCCCTTAGGTCAATGGGGAATGGTTTGTCAAATTTTGACGGTGCACTTGCGTGCAATTACCGGCACGAATCCCCTTTGTGTGTGCTCGCAAATTCTTCTATAAACCCTTTGAGCTGTGGTGTTTTAAGGGTGCGTAAGGGAGAGGCGTTGAAGCTTGGCTGGCTTTGTCCAAAAGTGCGCATTTGCGCTTCGGTTACCTTAAAAAAAGTGTTGAAATTTTGGCGCGTAACCGCAAAGTGTAGGGGGGTGTTTTTAAACGTGTAATCTAAGCACACGTGTTCAAAATCGCGACCATAAAACATGCCGTACAACACACCAATGCTTATGTTGGCAATGTCTTGGCGACTCTTCAAAAAGCCATCGTTGGCATAAAATGTTAAAGCAATGCCACGGCCGTTGATCTGATAATTTTTCAGCAAAGTCCCCAGAGCGCCGCCCTCTAACTTTGCCAGATAGGCATCTAAGGAAGGGGGGCTTTTAGGCTTAAATCTCTTGCCGCTGGCTTGATTTTTTTGTCTTTGTACTCCCAATTCCGCAGGAGACATGGTGTTGGTAATCGCCACAATGGGGTCTTCTGCCAAGCCTGTGAGTTTTACAAACACAATCAAACCAAGCCAGATTCCCCACCCTGTACGCGCCGTTACCGAGTATGGTTTCCACCATAGCAACAGGTAAAACACAGGCGCAAAGAGCAACAACAACCCAAACCAAAAGCCAATGCGCTCTTGAGGGCGATTTCGATAAGATTTCCATTTTTCGCCCAACGTTTTGGGTGCGTCTGGTGCGTTAGGCACTGGTTTTATGAACTCCTCCCCCTTTGTATTTTTTTACTACCCACGCAACCCCACCCCAAATGCATCGTGGTTTTGGCTTTTGTACATGCACATCACGGCATTTGCTTCGAAAAAACGCGCGCGGCGGCTTGCCTGCCGAAATTTTAGTATCCTTCTTAAACCGAGCAAGCCCCTCCCTAATAATACCATTGTAAACGTGCACCTGCTTTGCGGCTTTGCTTCCCTTGCTTTATCACTACCCTTTCCGCGTGGCGTTTGTAAATGCGCATCCCCGCTGTGCTTCAATTGCTTCTAGATTAGGGGTTTTCAAATTGCTCTCTAAGGCGTTCTGCCACGTTTTTGTGGTGATCGGGCTTGGATGCTGAGCAAAAAACCACCCTTTAAGCCAGGGAATGTGCCTGCCAGTGAGGCAAAATCGGCCTCTTCCCACCCCCTTGACTGTGAGCGTAGGAGGCGGCGTTATTAAGAGCTTTTCTCCTCTCCCTTCTTGCCTATTCAAGCGGGCCAGGAAACTTTAAAAAAGGAGCCCTTGCCAGGGTCTCTCCTGAGCCGTCGCCGTAAACGGGGTTGTCGTTACCAAAGCCCGGACTCGAGGAGCTTGCCATTGCCCACTTGGCCTTTGTTGTTTTCCCTCCAGCAATACACAGTGGTTGCCTCACCAACCGCGGCACAGGTGTGAGTTTGGCTTGAAGATGCGATGCGGACATCGTTTAAAAAGCCCGTTCCACTGGGGGGCCATACCTTGCCAGGCGGTACTGGCGGCGGCATCACCAAAACCCCGCCTTGCATCACCCTTTGATCCCCTCGACCCAAATACCCGCCGCTTGTGCGTGTGTAAGTTTCGCCAGTACCCCAGGTTACCATGGTGCCATCTTGCATTAGCACCACCCCGCCCCTGATATAGCGGGCGGCAAGGGCTTATTTTGAAGCCCGTTCCTCAGATTACGTAAGGAATGACATAAGGCCCTTCTGGAATAACGGCAATGTGGTTGTTTGTGGATTGGGCAAAACATCTGGCAATCGTTTGTTCAAGGTTTGCGGCCTCATGGGTGCCAGTAAGGGCCATGTGCTCCTTAGAGAGGCGAGGCGCATGCAACCACACCTTGCCAATGCCCATGGGTTTAAGCTGCATTTCGGTCTGCCATTCGTCAATTTCGGCAAATTGAAGCCCCTTCACACGCGCTAAAAATGCTGTGGGTCCCTGCTCCAAAAGGCGTTTTTGGGAAGCCACAAATTCGTCCGACCCCAATCCTTCTGCGCATTCTGCAGCCATAATCAAGTTGCCTCCTGTGGCCAAAGCCCCCATGGCCCCCACCATCCCCTTAATGCTCTGATAATAAGTTTGGTCTAAAGGGGCACCCGCAGCGCAGGTAAGTACTGTAGCAAAGCGCTCCTCAATGGGAATTTCCATGGCTTTGCGCACCACTTCCACCGCCTGTAAATGGCTTTGAACAATTTCACCAAAATTCACAAAAGAGAGTTGACGCTCCTCGTCAATCACGGCATTCACCGCATAGGCTTCCCCAAGCATGGTCACAATTTCCAACTGGTCTTCATGCAAGGGGTTGCCTTGCAAAATGCCGTTGGCGCATTGGGGATGCTCCATGTAGCGCGCACTATGAAACGCGGTAATGGTTTTGCGATGGGCAATACCCGGGGCAATCACCTTGCGCCCACCCGAATAACCCGCCATCAAATGAGGCTCAACCAGGCCCGTGACAATGCGCAAATCGGCCTGTACAAAACGGCGGTCAAGCAGCACAGGGGCTCCGCGCGAGGTATTGCCTAAGGCAATATGCTCTTCATCGTTGCGCGCATCATGATTCTCGACCCGCACCGTTTGCAGCACCCAATCATCCCCAATCAGGGCTTTTTTTTCAGCACCTTCGTTGGGGCGGTGGAGGCCTGTTGCCACCAAAACACAAATGTTTTTGGCTTCCATACCAGCAGCCATGAGGGTCCGAATAAGCGGAGGTAAAATAAGGGCATTGGGTACAGGACGGGTTACATCACACATTAAAATGCACGCACGCTGTTTGCCCTTGGCCAGGTCTGCCAGTGGTTTTGCTTCCACGGGATTTTGCAAGGCATTGACCACAGCGGCATGCGGGTTTGACAAAATGGGCATGGGGGGCTTACGTACAAACGTTGGCTCCGCTTCCGCAGGCAGTCGCACGGTAATGACACCTTTGCCGTAACGCAAAGTACATGATACGCTCCTCGCGGGAGTGGAGTACGGCATGGTTTTCCTCGTTTTTAAGGATGAAGGTTTCAAAAAGGGTGCCCGTCAAGGCATCGGCCAAAAAAAAACGCCCTGGGTGCAGGCTACACTCGAACACGTTGCGTTGGCAATGTCCCATCGGCTTTCATGGTGCATCCTCATTGCTCTGGCTACCTTGACAAGAATATGGCCAAAGGCAAAATAACCACACACCTACAGGGTTTGCGCTAGGTATTTACCCGAGAGCACTGTGGTGTTGCGCCAGACTGAATGCGTGCATGTAGATGCTGCTCCTTTGCCCGCATTGCCCTGGTTCTTAAGAGCCGTTTGTGCTTTTGTTTTTATGAGCATGATGGGTCCAACTCGGGAACGGCGCATTGTTTTTGATGATACCTGTGCGTAGGCCTTTGTTGATTGAGATATTATTACAGAAAACCGAAACTATGATGGATTTTACGCAGTACACAACCGACATTTGGAAGGAGGTTAAGGCAAGTTCCACCAACGTTCCACATTGGCTGATACAAGAAACGCTCGAAGAGGCTGAATTTGGTTACGAAGCCTTAAAGGAAGATTTGCTCAAGGCAAAGGGCCAGCCTATTTTAGAATTGGGCGGTGGGCCTATGATGCTCGCCACTTTTTTGGCTATCAACGACTGGAATATAACCTCCGTTGAACCCAGACAACCGGGGTTTACCATGTATGCACGCGTTCGCAAAATTACGGAAAAAGTGCTTCAACAACAGCGTAAAAAAATGGCTGTTCTTAATGGCCATGCAGAAACCGTGACCCTTGAGCAAAATACCTATGGGTATGCCTATTGCGTCAATGTGATGGAGCATGTGGAGCACCCGAGTGCATTTTTGCAAGCCGTGCAAGCAGCGTTGAAACCAAAGGGTTGCCTTCGTGCTTTGGCAGCCAACTATACGTTTCCTTACGATACGCATTTTGGGATCCCCATTATTTTTACCAAGCAACTTACCCACAAGGTGTTTCGCCGTAAAACACAAGCCATCGAGACCATCCGCAACGAACCTCATTTATGGGATTCTATTTTTTTTATTACCCCGCGCAAAGTGGGCACATGGTGCAAAGCTCTTGATATGCCTTTGCATTTTAGCGCAAACGGGTTTTCTACCTTGTTGCGTACACTGCTGTCTAAGCCTCAGTTTTCTCAGCGCCACCCTATCTTGTCCCCCGTGTTTCGAGTGCTTTTGCGCTTAGGCCTGCTGCGGGTGGTGCGTTTTTTACCTGCTACGCTTAACCCCTACATGGATTTTACTGCCCAAAAGCGCGCACGATAGCAAAGGATTGGACAAAACCGAGGTCTGGAATTAAAGGCTTGTGTGCCCGTTCCCATGCTTTTACACTGCCCGTGTTTTTGGGTGCCTTATCGCTGAGCCACATGCGGCCATAGTTCACAGCAATTCTCAAAAACGCTTTTTGCCACAATGTGCTTAAAACACGGATAAAACGTGGAACAACCTGACCCCAGCATTCACATCTGCCTTAGTTGCCCCTTGGAATTTTGCCTTGAGGAAGCAGCAGCCCCAAAGGGCACCCACTCATCTGCTGCCCTGCCCTTCGATTGTCAGCGAGGCCAAGATTGCTGCACGCAATAAAGCACCGGCGAGGTTTTTGTGGCAAAGCCATTTCACCGTAAAAAACACGGCGCCAAAGAAAACGGAAATTTAAAGGGGAGGCAAGGCTGAGCATCAATGATGCGTCTGATTGCCAGCCAGAAAAACCAAACGAAGCGAGGTTACAGATGCCAGTTATTTAGGCGTTGCCACCATGGGTACCAGAGTCCTCTTTACGCACCCATTTGCTCTGGTCGCATTCCCACCCAGTTTTCAAGGCACAAACTAGCCGATGATGGCACTTGATCTTGGGGCTGGTCAAGGCGCAGTAACGCCCAACGCCAAAGACCAATATTCTAAAAAGCCCAACGCCAAAGACCAATATTCTAAAAAGCCTCGAGTTAATCGCCTTGTTTCCGAAAGGTCCCAAAATACAGGGGATCGACGGGCGCAGCTGGGTGCTCAAGCACGCCCTTTGTGACTAAAAACCGTTTTGAGCACATCTCCAAACTTTCCCTTGACTGGAACCACGGTGTTGAAGCCGGGAAAAGCTTACGCCAAGATCCGGCTGCAGGTTGGATTGTGGAAATGCAAGCGCGTAAGAACGGCCTTTGGGGGGCATTAGATTGAAAGTGCCACTGGAGACGGTGGAGCGTGTGGTACGCCTTAGCAAAAATGCCAAACCAGTTGAATAAAGTTAAACTCAATTGAATCAAAATAAATTTTGTCTTTGGTCTTGGGGTGGACAACATAAAGATCGGGTGTGTAGCGCAAGGCCGCACGTAAACTATAAGAGGCATTTTTATTTGGGCGAATATCCCAACCAAATAGCAGGCCCAAGCTTTTTGTGCGGCGTTGGGTACTTGCAATGTGTTGCCCATTATCCGTTTCGCGTACGCGAAGGGTTTCTGCCCCGAAGGTAGGGCCAATAAAAGGTACAAACCCGTGATAGTTCGCAAAAAATTTAACCGCTTCCAATGCGTTCACGTTGCGCTGTGCGCTAAAACTTGTCGCGTAAGCCTCATGCTGGGTTTTGATATTGCGGGAGGCCACCTGAATAACCGCGTCGAGCTCGCCTAAATAGGCCCCTATGGTGTACTCAGAAAATACCGAAGGGGGTTTTTGCTCAAGGTAAGGGCGGTCAGCGCCAGCCCTAGCCATACCGAAGAACGCGGCAGGCGAACCTGGGCAAACCGTGTGCGTGAAATGGGGTATGTCACCCACTCCTTAGAGGATCGAAAACGCATGTAACCAAGCCTGATGGGAAGGGCCACATAAATGTCTGCATGCCCCCAAAAATGCAACCCCCCAGTGACCAAACGCCCCAAGGTGGGGGCAGAAAGGCTGCTCATTTTTCCACTTGCCTCGAGAGTGGCGATATCGCCAAGGTGCCCCAGCGCATCGATGCCTACATAGGATTGGGCAAAGGTGTGAGAGGTTTTGGCTTGCAGGTAGGGAAGGTCTTGGGCAAGGCCAAAAAAAGGACGCAGCAACACGAGGACAAAAACCACACCAACCCACAGGCTTGCTGGGTAATCAGCACCCGCGCTTTTTAAAAAGAGGCGCATTCAACCCCTCCCCCCTTGAGGCCTTGCGCGCAAGAGGGTGGTAAAGGTTGCGCCGTGAGCAGTGTTTTTGCTGCCTAGACATCAAAATACAAGGCAAACTCGTGGGGGGAAGGTCGACTGTCAATCTCGTTAATTTCGGCTTCGATTTTATAGTCGCACCAGTATTCTAGTACATCAGATGTAAACACATCACCTTTAAGCAAAAATTGATTGTCTGCTTTGAGCTCATCAATAGCCTCACGCAAGGTGGAAGGCATCTTGGCAACCTTGGCCAGTTCTTCAGGTGCCAGTCCATAAATATCTTTTTCTAATGGTTCGCCCGGGTGGATTTTGTTTTGAATCCCATCGAGGCCTGCCATGAGCATGGCTGAAAAAGCAAGGTAGGGATTGCTGGTTGAATCGGGGACGCGAAATTCGATGCGCCGTGCTTGAGGGGTTTCAACCACGGGAATACGCACGGCCGCAGAGCGATTGCGGTTTGAGTATGCCAGGTTAATAGGGGCCTCAAACCCAGGCATTAAGCGGCGGTAGGAGTTGGTAGAGGGGTTGGTAAAGGCCGCCAAAGCACGGGCGTGCTCTAAAATTCCACCAATATAAAACAGGGCATTTTCACTCAACCCTGCATACTGGTCGCCTGCAAACAAGGGTTTTCCGCCTTTCCACAAGCTTTGGTGCGTATGCATCCCGTTGCCGTTGTCACCAAATATAGGCTTGGGCATAAAGGTGGCGGTTTTGCCATGTTGTTTGGCGATATTTTTAACAATATACTTGTACCAACAAAGGTTATCGGCGGTGTTTAACAAGGTGTCGAATTTAAAGTTAATTTCATGCTGGGCAGGGGCAACCTCATGGTGCGAACGCTCGACGCTGATTCCCATCTTTTCGAGGGTCACCACCATTTCGTTGCGCAGGTCTTGCATGTGGTCCACAGGCTTTACAGGAAAATAACCCCCTCCTTGGCGCACGCGATAGCCCATATTTCCGCCCTCTTCTCCCGTTCCCCAGGGGGCTTCTGCCGAGTCTAAATGGTAGTAACCCGCTCCTGCATGGGTGTCGTACGCCACGCTGTCAAAAATGAAAAACTCCGACTCAGGGCCAAAATAGGCCGTATCGGCAATGCCCGTCGATTGCAGGTATGTTATGGCTTTTTTGCCAAGGTTGCGTGGGTCGCGTGAGTAGCGCTCACCCGTGACGGGGTCTTTAATATCGCAAATAAGCGATAAGGTGGGACGCTCAAAAAAAGGATCCACTTTGGCAGTAGCAGGATCGGGCACCACGTACATGTCGCTTACATCAATGGTTTGCCACGCACGAATGCTTGAACCATCGAAGGCAAGGCCATCTTCAAAGCAAGCTTCGTCTAGGTTATGCGAGGTGATTTGAAAGTGATTCCAGGTTCCCACAAAATCGATAAATTTCAAATCAACAAACTCAATGCGTTGATCTTTGACCATTTGGATAATATCGTTTACAGAAGCCATGGGAGCGTTTTCCTTCATAAGGGTGTGAAAGGATAGAAAAAATGAATTGACAAAACGGATGCTCGAGGCGAGGCCACAATGGGTAGCCTGGCCAAACAAACCTGCGGCGGGGGGGATAAAAATGGCACCCAAAGCACACATGACGCCCGCACCGAGTAAGGCACCCACGCAAAGTACACACCAATCCGAGGTCTTTTTTTTCCTAACTGCAGCGGGAAGCATAAAAAATGGCACCAAAGCACACACAGCCAAGCCAAGGCTCGGAAGGGACCACGCCGCTACTTTTTAAGCGATGCTTCACACGAAGTGGTATCCATTTTTGAAAAATCGATGCCCTTAAAAGCAACATTCCCGCTCGAATCAAATGGCTCCAAACGGATTTTTCCCTGCGCTCACCGGTGCGAATGCGCCAACGGTAAAGGCAACATTCCCGCTCGAATCAAATGGCTCTAAACGGATTTTTCCCCGCGCTCACCGGTGCGAATGCGCCAACGGTAAAGGCAACATTCCCGCTCGAATCAAATGGCTCTAAACGGATTTTTCCCCGCGCTCACCGGTGCGAATGCGCCAACAGTCCTCCACGGGAAGCACAAAAATCTTCCCATCGCCAATATGATTGGTTTTTGCGGCTGTGATGATGGCCTCAACCACTTTATCGACCTTGTCATCGGCAAGTACCAACTCAATCTTGACCTTCGGCAAAAAATCAACCACATACTCTGCACCGCGATAAAGTTCGGTGTGTCCTTTTTGACGCCCGAAGCCCTTCACCTCCGTAACGGTCATGCCAGCAATGCCAATGGCATCAAGGCTTTCACGCACATCTTCAAGTTTAAAAGGTTTAATAATCGCTTCAATTTTCTTCAAAACACAATGGTCCTTATCGAAACTGCTTGCAAGTTTAAGCACGGACTGCTCGGCAGCAAACACACCACATGGAGCAACAAGGTCAAACCGCTCACATGGGTGTTTAGCCATTAAGTTTGTTTGCTCGCAAAGCAGCGGGGTTGGCAGCACACACGCCCACATTTTTAAAACCTGTTTGCACACAGGGTAGCGGGGTTGGCAGCACACACGCCCACATTTTTAAAACCTGTTTGCACACAGGGTAGCGGGGTTAGCATCCGTACGCCCGCATTTTTAAAACCTGTTTGCACACAGGGTAGCGGGGTTAGCATCCGTACGCCCGCATTTTTAAAACCTGCGTGGCACTTTGAGCGAAGGTCAAGCCATGCGAACTTAGAAAAACGGGCGTTTGCATCTTTAATCTGCCCAAAAACACGGCCATTGTATTCATAGAAATAAAAGCATGTCAAGCATGGCACAAGCACGGGAAATGGGGTCGTTATCTGCCTGGCAGAATGCAGAAAAAGCGACATCGAAAAGTACCGCTTGGTGTTTGGTTTTAGCAATGTAGCACACCTTTATTTTACCCACGGTGAAGCGACAGGGCCTCACGTACGCGCCTAACGCGTTCGACTTCGTGGGTACGAACGATGTGGGTGCACCCTAGCATGGCCAGTACTGCGAAAAAAGGTTCGGCCTGTTGGCGGTTTTCTCCAAAGACCTCGGGAGCATGGGGCAGAATATTGAGTACAGGCCAGCCTAGGCGATGCAGTTTAGCTGTGCGCAAAAAAGTCTCTAATTGATGATGCACACGCAACTCGCCATCTTGCAGATTTTGGTAATAAAACCCCAACCCTGGGTCGAGCACGTTGCGCGTTAAGCCCGCTTTTTGGGCTTTGTCGAGCCTTGTCTCAAAAAAATCGGCCATGGCTTTGCTCATGTCGGCATAAAACGAGAATGTTTTCACATCGCGCACCGTGTTGTCCGTTTGGATATAGCAGTGAACCACGCCAATGTGAAAGCGTGCTGCCAGCTTGAACACCGCTTCTTCTTCTTGATTGCCTGTAAGGTTAAACATGACACAGCCTACCTTGGCACATGCCTCGAGCACCTCTGGGTGGTAGCTTTCTACCGAAACCAACACGCCTTTGGCTGCCAATGCTTGTACCACAGGGGTGAGCATGGCAATTTGTTGTTTACAGTTTACCCGTCGCGCATTAGGCAAGGTCGACTCGGCACCAATGTCTACAAAGTCGGCCCCTTGTTGTTGCAACAGCTGCCCGCGCAAAATGGCTTGGGTAGGGGTGTGGCAAATGCTTTCTTGGTAGAAGGAATCGGTCGAAAGGTTGATCACACCCATTAAGCTCGGGCGTTGATTAAAGTTAAAATGTTGGTTGCCAAAGCTTAAACCGCGGACTTGTTGGCTAAACAGGTCGGGGTCATTTTGAAGCAATTTGGCCACAGTCCGGTAGTGCAGCATGGGTCTTTAATCATCCCTTATGGTCAATGTGCCCGTCCCCATGCTTTGCCACCACATTGAAATAACGGGATATAGCGAGATTTCTGACACAGCTGCGTCCCAAAAAGGGTGGTCGCACGTGTCCCGCCCAAAAAAGGGTAGAATACGGGTTTACGCGTTTTTCGTTCACATTGTGCTGAAACACATGGTTGTGCACTGGCGAAAGTTATGGTTTTTAGTGGGTAATAGCGGTTTGCGGGTAGCGATTGCAAGCAAAGAGGATAACCGATGGCTGGCTTCCATGAAGACAAGTTGCTAAGGGCACGGGCATTCGCAAAAAAAAAGGTGGCGTAAAACACGGATGAAACAAAGGCAACACGGCGGCAGAGCAAACCTTTTGCGCGATTTTGGCGTGCCTTTTTAGACGGTGTTGCTCGACAACGGGCGCGCCTTCGCCAGTAAAGCCCTCTGCAGGCCGCGCGTACCCTCAGTGCCAAAGAAGCGGCGGCGGGTCTGCCTCAAGGCCAGCCCCCACAAGAAACACCCCAAGCCAAGGTTATCCGGGGGGTTGTTTAAGCAACACCAGCAAGAAGAAACGATTCAGCGACGTGCAAAAAGCCCGCTTTAATCAAGGGCTTGCAAACAGCACGGAAGCACTGGCAGCACAGCGCGAAGCACGGCACAAACCCCCACAACCCCGCATCTCAAGCGGTACGGCGCCCCAGCCAAGCTTCCAACCCCTAACGAAGCCTTTAAGCAAGCCCACGCGGCCCTTAAAAAGGAGGCAAGCGATTGCTGGCAAGATCAATACGCAAAAAATACCCCATTTAAAAATAAACGGCGAAACGGACGGTGGCAAAGCATGGGAACAAAAGTGTAAAACCATGGGAACGGGCATAGTCAAAAATGCCCAGTAAATCCCACTATTTCCTTGTAGTGGGAAAGTGCAGGCTCCGCTGCGCTTGTGCTGTGGCAAGGCGCTGTTCTGCCAAACGGCAATAGTGGGCATCTTTCTCCATTCCAATCCAAGCACGCCCATGCTGCTGGGCTGCGATGGCAGTAGCTCCCGAACCCAAAAAAGGGTCCAAGACCACATCATCTGTGTCGGTGGCGCAAAGCACCAGTTTGTTTAAAAGCCCGAGGGGTTTTTGGCTTGGGTGCCCACATTTTTCTTTGGAGTTCCCTTTTAAACTGGGGCAAGAGAGGATGTTGGTCGAAAATTTGCCTTTTTGCAAATGTGCTCGGCGTGCACTGCAGTTTTTGTAGCGCTTGTCCTTCAAATACACCTCAATGGTTCGGGCATCGTAGGGAATGCGCACGGCATCTTTGTTAAATTTTACCTGCGCACTTCTGCGGAGCACCAAAATCATTTCGTATGCAGGGGTAAAACTGTCTCGGCGTTGGTTGTAGCCCACCACGCGATCCCAAACGAGCAGGTCGTGAAACGCATGGTGCTGGCACAAGCGCGACATGAGATGAATAAAACCGTGTTCACGCTTGCCTACCTGCCCAAAAATAAAGCACAGCCCATCGGGCTTTAGGACGCGCAACCCCTCTTTGGCCCATGCTTCGCACCAGCATAAGTAATCTTCCAGGGTTTCCCATTGGCAATCCCATTGTTGCTCGGTAAGTACATTGTAGTAGGGTGGGTCGGCAATCATGGCCTGCACACACTCGTCGGGCAAGGCACGTAACAGTGGCAATGCATCCCCACACTGCACTTGATTTAAGGGAAGTGGGCTTGGTTGTTCCCTTTGTTTTTGGCTTGCTTCCATGGGATTCTTTTTTCGAAAGCGTGTGCTCTATCTTTAGCGTGCTTTACCTTTTATGGCAGACCACCCCAAGCCTCATCCAAAAAACCTTTTGGCAGACTATAATCAAGGCGCAAAGGGATTGGGGCAGGGTTTTATTTGCAGTTTTTGACGCATTCACGATACAAACTCCAGCCCTTTTTACGGTAGCAAGCCTTCCGTTCCTCATTCAACGCATCCGCGCCCGCACGCGACTTTTTTCCCTTCCAAAATGACGCCGACGAACTCGGCCGAGATGTAGTTGTACAATGCACCAAACCACCGCCTGCGTTATGGCAAACCGTTCTGTAAGTGGGAGGGGGGCCGAGGGCTGTTCCGCACAAACCTGCCAATGGCTTGGCTGTGCTGCCTTGGCTGCCCGCGAAGGGCATGCTGTTCTAGTCCCCGCGAAGGAAGTGAGGTATTTTTCAATGGGCTCAACCGTCCATTGATAGACTTTGCCCTTTTGAGAGACTTTGTTCTTTGTGCAGGCACCTAAAGCTTCGCACACAATAGGATGAAAAAAACGAGGAGATGCTTCGCCATTTAGCGCTCGAGTTCGCCTCCAATCATGTTGACGGATCCGAAAATGGGTACGATATCACCCACGTAGTGCCCAATGGTCATCTCGGGCATCGCCTGTACAAAATTAAGGCACGGTGGACGCACACGGCATTTTACGGGGTAGCCGCTCCCGTCGGAGACAAGGTAAAATCCCACCTCCCCGTTGCCCCCTTCCACGGGAAAATACGCTTCGCCTGCGGGAGGTTTTGGGCCGTCCATAATAATTTTAAAGTGGTCAATCAACCCTTCAATGCTATTGAACACATCGTATTTCTCGGGCACCCACACGCGGCGATCACGGCAGTGATAATCCCCTGGGGGTAGGGCATCTAAGCATTGACGAATGATGGAAATGCTCTCGCGAATTTCGGCTTGACGTACCAAAAAACGATCAAGGCAATCGCCTACTTCTCCAACGGCAATGTCAAAATCAAGCTCATCGTACACCAAATAGGGGTGTGCACGGCGCAGGTCGTAGGGCACACCCGCGGCACGCAGCATGGGACCACTAAAAGCGTATTCAATGCAGCGCTCACGCGGCAATGCGCCAATATTGCGCATCCGGTCGGTAAAAATTTTGTTCCTCAGCACCAAACCTTCGCCTTCTTTAAGCACATCTTCTACTTTGCTCAGGCGGTCTTTAAGCATGGTGCCAAAACCATGGGGCAGGTCGTTGGCATTGCCGCCAATGCGCGTCCAATTGGTGGTGAGTCGTGCCCCTGTGACTTCCTCAACCACTTCCCACAGGTATTCGCGCGCTTTGACGTACCACAAAAACATGGTCATGGCACCAATTTCCATGGCTGTGGCTCCGTTACAGGTAAGGTGGTCGGTAATCCGTGATACCTCGCACATGATGGTACGGGCAAATTGGGCGCGGCGCGGCGCCTCCACCCCAAAAAGCTTCTCGCAAGCCAAAGAATAACCCACATTGTTGATCAGGGGCGAGACGTAGTTGAGGCGGTCGGTGTAGGGGAAAATTTGCAGATAGTTTTTGCTCTCTGCTTCTTTTTCAAAACCGCGATGCAAATAACCAATCTCGCCCTCCATGGATACCACAACCTCACCGTCTAACTCGCATTGAAAACGGGTAATGCCGTGCATGGCAGGATGGGAGGGCCCAATTTCAATCACCATGGGCTCAGCACCAAAGTCGGGATTGGCGGGGTGACGCACGGTGTTATTGGAGGAAAAAGCAGAATTTATCATGGCGATTTGAATGGTTTTGCATTTGCACAAGAAGCTCGTGGTGAGCCAATAAACACGGCTCGTGGTGAGCCAATAAACACGGCTCGTGGTGAGCCAATAAACACGGCTCGTGGTGAGCCAATAAACACGGCTCGTGGTGAGCCAATAAACACGGCTCGTGGTGAGCCAATAAACACGGCTCGTGGTGAGCCAATAAACACGTTTATGCGAGATATGCCGCGTGTGCCATAATGGCAACACCGTGGGGCATTCTAGCACGGCCAGACATGGCTTGCCTACACCAAAACACCACAGAATTATTCATCATTAAGGTGTAATTACAGCGGGCAGCGTAAGACTATTCATAAGCATGGTTATGTGTAAACGTTCACATGCTTTTACACTTTCGTTCACATGGCGTGCGCCGGGGTGCTTCGGCGTTAATCTTAAGTGGCATGTTTTTTGCGGATTGATGTTGATGTTGTCATCAACCGCTTGCCTCCTTTCGCGAGGCTGCTTGGTTGGCAGGAATGTTGAGATTGGCCGTGAAGTTGAAATTGGCTGTAAATCGGCAATCGTTTTTTTTTTTAACCAGACCAACGCTGCTCTAATTGAGTAATACAGGAGAGGCAAGGGTAAAAGCAGGGATACGTACTTGAAATGCAACCCCATCTGCATCTTGCATGCTATAGTTGCCTTCCATGACGCCCATCGGCGATTCCAAAGCCGAACCACTCATATACTCAAAACTTTCCCCCGGGGAGAGCACAGGGGTTTCCCCCACCACTCCCTCGCCCTTTACCTCAGAGACCTTGCCATTGCTATCTGTAATAACCCAATGGCGGCGCAATAGCTGTACGGTGCGTTGACCTAGGTTACGCAAACGAATACGGTAGGCAAAACGGTGAATGCCATTTTGGATATCTGATTGCTCGGGGAGATGGAAGGCTTCTGCGCTTACCTCAATCTCTTCGGTGATGGCAGTTTCTGGCATGGTACATGGTGCAAAAAATAATCAATGCATGTAAAAGGTGTATTGCTGGTACGAAGAGCACAGGTTACTTCTAGCAAACCATAGGGTAAAAAGGCCAGTAAACAACCATACACACGAATTTATTTCAAAATGGTAACGCATCCAACCGAATTTTAACCCGATTTCTCTATCTCAAAGGAGGCCTTGTTGCGTTCATGAGCACCAGCCCGCATCCATTTACAAAAGCGATTCTTTCATCTGCCATCCCACCGGTTACGGGGAAATTGGAACTCACAGGCTTGCAGCAACAGGTTAGCATTGTGCGCGATGCCTTTGGGATTCCTCATATTAAAGCACAAAATGAAGACGATGCTTTTTTTGCTCAAGCGTTTGCCAGCGCACAGGACCGCTTGTGGCATATGGAGCACGATCGTCGTCGTGCCTACGGACGCATGGCCGAGGTGGTTGGACCAAGCGCGTTAGAAGAAGATAAACGAATGCGTAGGTTTGGGATTGCAAGCACGGTGGCAAAGCACTACCAACGGCTTCAAAAACCCACCCAAAAAATGCTCGAAGCATACGCCCAAGGGGTGAACGCTTTTATGGCAAGTGATGCCAAGTTACCAGCCGAAATGCAGGTGCTGGGCATTGAGCCAGAACCATGGTTGCCTACCGATAGCCTGGCTGTGTTTATGGTGCGCCATATTTTAATGGGAGTGTGGGAAAGCAAATTGTGGCGCGCCCGTTTGTTGTTGGAGGCAGGGGCAGAGGAACTCTCTTTGCTTAGCCCTGGCTATGCCAAAGGGGGTGCTGTGCTGGTGCCACCGCTGGGCAATTACCAAGGGGCGCTGGAGCAAGGGCTAAAGCATTTTAGTGAGGGTTTAAGCCGCCTTACTTTTTTGCGCCATGGGGTAGATGACGGCAGTAACAACTGGGTTGTGGGGGGGGGGCGCACGCGTACGGGTAAACCTTTGATTGCAGGCGACCCACATCGAGCGTTGGATGTGCCCAACGTGTACTACCAAAACCACGTTTGTTGCCCAGGGTTTGATGTGATTGGGTTTTCTTTTCCTGGGGTGCCTGGATTTCCGCATTTTGCCCACAACGCACACGTTGCTTGGAGCATTACCCACGGCAATGGCGATTATCAAGATTTATACATTGAGCAATTTGACCCCCAAAACCCCAAGCGATGTCTGCATCAACAGCAATGGGTTGAAGCCAAATACACCAAGGAGGAAATCCGGGTCAAGGGCCAAGCGGCCACCACCCTCGAGGTTTGGCGCACTCCGCGTGGGCCCGTGGTTGAAGGGGATCCACGTCAAGGTTGGGCGCTTTCTTTTCGCTATACGGCAAGTGAGGAAGAAAACCCAACTTTGGATGCCGTTTATGCCATGTTGCGGGTTAAAAATGCAGATGCGCTCGAAAAGTCGATGGCTGATTGGGTCGATCCTGTGAACAATTTGGTGTACTTTGATTTGGAAGGTCAGTTTGGCTATCGTACCAGAGGGCGCGTGCCCATTAGAGCAGAAGCAAATCGCTGGTTACCTGCCCCTGGTTGGGATGGTGAACATGAATGGAAGGGTGTGATTCCCTTTGTGGAAATGCCTGCTATGCGCAACCCAAAAGAAGGTTTTGCGTACTCCGCCAATAATCGGATTACCAATCACGACTATCCCCATTACATTGGCTTAGATTTTGCCCCCGAATTTCGTGCAGTGCGCATTCGTCGCCACCTCGAGAATGGCGAGCAGCTTGGGGTAGAAGACATGGCACGCATTCATGCCGATATCGGCTCCGTGCCCGCAGAGCGATTTGCCCCATTTTGGAAGCAGATTACCCCCACCGATTCACTCACCAAAACAGCACATACCATGCTTCAAAAATGGGATGGGGAAGTGGGTGAAGAAGGTGTGGCACCCAGTATTTTTACTTTATTTAAACTGTGTTTAACGCGCCTTGTGCTCGAAGAGCGCCTTTCGCAACATACATTTGACACGCTGTTTCAGGCGGAAGATCGCGGTGCTAACAGCTTTATGCAGCGTTTGCAGGCGCGTTTGTCGACGTTGATCGCCAACAATGACACCCGTTTATTAACCAAAGGCAGAACATGGGCGCAACTGATGACAAACGCCTTAGAAAGGGCCTGCGCGACTCTTAAAGAAAACTTTGGTGATGATCCGCAACAATGGCAATGGGGGCGTATTCACCAAACCTCCCCCGCCCATCCATTGTGCCTGTTTTATCCCGCTGCCGCCGCAGTGCTCAACCCCCCTGCCTTTGCCATGGGGGGAGACGGGGATACCGTCCACGCAGCGGGCATTCAACTGGGATTTGATTATAGTGCGCGGTTTATTTCTGTAGCGCGCTACATCTTTGATGGGGCTAACTGGGAGAATTGCCGCTGGATTACACCAAGCGGAGCTTCAGGGCACCCAGGCAGTACGCATTACGCCGACCAAGCTGCGATTTATGCCAAAGGAGAGTCGATTCCCATGACCTATGCCTGGGATAAGGTTCATGCCCAGGCAAAAACCATCCAGACCTTGCTTCCAAAATAGCGTGTGGACGGCAAAAGGAGGGCGGTGCTTTTTTTAAGACATTACCTGGCGCAAAGACTGGGCTAAAAGGTCCAGTCCTTCGTCAATTTCGCCCTTGGTAACCGTAAGTGCCGGCATAAAGCGCAAGGTATTTGGGCCGCATGCATTGAAGATAAGGCCTTTTTCAAAAGCAACCTCATACACCTGGGCTGCCTTTGGTTCGTGTAGATCGACGGCGGTTAGCAACCCCACCGAACGAATATCGGTGAAATGAAATTCTTTACGTAATGCCTTAAGGCCACGTTGCAACTGGTTACCTCTGGTACGTGCACGTTGGGCAAGGTTTTTGCGAATTACCTCACCTACCACGGCCAAACCCGCTGCCATAGCCAATGGTTGGGCACAATAGGTGCCTCCTTGGTCGCCACCCTCGAACACGTTAAACGCGTCTTTAGATAACAGGGCGGAAACAGGAAAACCACCGCCTAGGCCCTTGCCTAAGGTCATAATATCGGGCTCAATCCCGTACTGTTCGTAAGCAAATAAACTCCCTGTGCGACCGATGCCAGTTTGGACTTCGTCCAAAATCAAGGCCACCCCCGTTTGATCACACAAGGCACGCAAACCTTGCATGTAGGCCTTGCTGGCTGGAAAAACCCCACCCTCACCTTGTATGGGTTCAATCATAATGGCGCAGGTTTTTTTAGTAATAACTTTCTCAACCTCCACCAGGTGATTAAACGGTACGCGTACAAATCCGGGAGTTTTGGGCTCAAACAGCGCATCCCACGCAGGCTTTCCCGTGGCTGCCATGGTGGTCAGCGTGCGCCCATGAAAACTGTTCCAAGTTGTGATGATTTCGTAAGCGCCACCCAAATGTCTTTGCCCGTAACGACGGGCCAGCTTGATGGCACCTTCGTTCGCCTCTGCACCGCTGCTCGCAAAAAATACCTGATCCAAAGCACTGTATTTGGTGAGCATGCGTGCAAAATTGATCATCTGTTGATTCCACAAAGCAGGGCTAGCATTTACCAGTTCTTTGGCTTGCCGTGCAATGGCGCGCACCAATACCGAAGGGCTATGCCCCAGGCAGTTGACGGCCCAACCTTGAATAAAATCTAAAAAGCGCTTGTCTTCGGTGCTCCACAAATAGCTCCCTTTGCCTTTTGCCATAATATGCTTTGGGCGTTTCACAATAAACATCGAATTTTCATCGGCCGCCTGAAGCAACTGCGCTGCCGATAAAGGGGGTAATAGGGGATTGGCTGGGGTAGACATAAGATCTTTTGATCTGTAGCAAGATTGGTTTAAAGGGGTGTTCTAAACGATTTTTGGTATTTTCAAGGTTTGCTTTTAGTGGGGATCCTTACTTGGTGCTTTGCATGGTGTAAAAACAGGTCCAATGCACTTTGAGCAATTTGGCTTGGGGTGAGCCCTGCAGCTTGTAGCTGCTCTTGTTGGCTGCCAAAGGTAACAAAGGCATCGGGCGCACACAGCAGGCGTACGGGTGGAAGACAATTTTTAACAGCCAAGGTGGACACAACACCTTCCCCCAGTCCACCAGCAGCCACATTTTCTTCAATGGTCAGCAATACCATGGCTCTTGCTGCCTCTTCAGTAATCAGCGCTCTATCCAAGGGCTTAATAAAGCGCGCATCGAGCACATTACAAAGTTTTCCTTTTTCGTTCAAAATCTCTGCTGCTTGCAATGCGTGTTGCACCATGCTCCCCACCGCAATGAGTAAAATGGCACCCTCGCCATCATCCCGCAAGAGCTCGCCTTGGCCAATGGGAACGGCTGTCATTTTTTCTGGCAACGGCATCTTGTGTGTCGTGCCGCGTGGGTAGCGCATGGCAATGGGCCCCGCGGTGTGCTGGTGTGCAGTTAGCAGCATTCGCCTTAGTTCTAAAGCATTGCGTGGTGCCATGTGCACGAGGTTTGGTATCATGCGCAGGTAGCTGTGGTCAAACACACCGTGGTGGGTTGGCCCATCGGCACCAACAAAGCCCCCGCGGTCGAGCATAATGCGTACAGGTAAATTTTGCAAAGCAATGTCATGCACAATTTGATCGAACGCGCGCTGAGTAAAGGTGGAATACACGGTAACGAAAGGTTTTAAGCCACCAATGGCCATGCCTGCTGCGCTACAATAGGCGTTCGATTCGGCAATACCCACGTCAATGATCCGGTCTGGGAAAAGCCTGGCGGCATCGCTTAAGCCCGTGTTACTTTGCATGGCTGCGGTTATGGCCACTACGCTGGCATCTTGCTTCATTAAGCCCAGCAAACCTTCGCTGTAGACACTGGACCACGATATTTTTGGAGCAAGCGTGCCGTTGTCGGTATTGCCCGCGGCATGGTGTGTTTTTAGGGTTTTGGTTGTTGCTTTGGGTATTTTTGGGCTTGCAGGTGTGGCAAGGGTTGGGGAGACAGCATGGGCATCAAAAGTATTCTCGATGTTCAATCCCATGCCTTTGCCTTTTACGGTGAGCAGGTGTAGCACCACGGGGCCTTGTATATTTTTTACCTTTTTGAGGAGGGCACTTAAATTGGTCAAATCATGCCCAGATTGCGGGCCAAAATAACGCCAACCCATCGATTCAAACCACGCTGCCTTGTCTTCACTGGCATAATCCTTCATTGAGCGTTCGATGTGTTTGAGGCTTTTCGTCATTTGGCGGGTAATGGCAAAGGATGTTCCTTTCCGCTCGATAATTTCGAACTGACGGCGAAACAGATTGTAAAGAGGAGAAGTGGTTACACTGGTGAGGGCGCGCGAGAAAAATCCAACATTCGCATCAATGCTCATGCCATTGTCATTCAAAATCACCAGCAAATCAAGTTTCATGGCTCCAGCCAAGTGCAAAGCCTCGTATGCTAAGCCACCCGTCATGGCACCATCGCCTATTACCGCAATCACGCGATGATTTTGCTGGTTTAAATCGCGCGCAATCGCCATGCCTAAAGCGGCAGCAATCGAGGTGGAAGCATGCCCCGCACCCATGTGGTCATAGGGACTTTCTTGGCGATCTAAAAATTTGCAAAGGCCGCCCCACTTGCCATACTGAGAAAAGTGATCCATACGACCTGTGAACATTTTATAAACATGTCCTTGGTGCCCTACATCCCAAACAATTCGGTCTTTTAAAAAATTATAGTGATGCATTAGTGCTAAGGTGGTTTCGACCACCCCTAAGGCGGCACCAATGTGCCCTCCAGTACGTTGCATCGTTTCCAGCAAAAATGCGCGTGCCTCTTGAGCTAACACCTCTAATTGCTCTAACGAGCAGGTGCGTAGACGGCTGGCATCTGCTTGATCGGTGAGGTGGAAAAGGGAAGGGGAAACCATAGAAATAGCAACCAACGTTTTATATCATGGACAACCAAGTCCTGTTTTCAAGTAGGTCTGCTTGAAAACAGCATGGCACAGACCACACCCACGCCGATGCTATCTTGTTTTGAGTACAAATTTCAACACATGTTGCAAGCAGACTTGCCCTAAGTTTGACCTTTCACACTGCACGATTTTGTTGGTATATATCAAGAGAAGATGCATATTTTAGCTACGGGGGTTTTATTGATGTGGCAGTTTGCATTTGCAAAAGCCGCGCGATTGGTCCCGTTTTTTTTCAAACGAGGTACCCGTTAAAACGATGGACGTGTCTGTGCAAGCCTTTGAAGATACCATGCCCATGCGCAAGGATGAGAGAATCGATCCTGTTAAAGTGGGGCGTGTGCTGGTCGAAAAAATGGCTGGGCTTGAAGGAACCCCAGAAATTTTGCAATTTTCTGGTGGCAGAGCCAATTTAACCTATTTATTGCGCTGGAAGTGCGCCAATGGCAAGGTGCAAGAGTGGGTATTGCGCAGGCCTCCTTTGGGACCTGTTGCGCCCAAATCGCACGACATGGCCCGCGAATACCGTGTGCTAAGCCAGCTTTACCAAGCCTATCCTCTCGCCCCCAAAGCGGTATATTTTAGCGAGGATACCCAAGTGGTGGGTGCCCCATTTTTAGTGATGGAATGCCGTAAAGGTGTGGTGGTGCGTCAAACCATGCCAGCCATGTGGGAGAATCCCCTTGCTGCCCGGGCACTTGCTGAAGGGCTCGTGGATGCCATGGCGGAGCTCCATCAAGTGGAACCCGCCGCTGTAGGCTTGGCAAACTTAGGGCACCCTGAAGGGTTTATGCAGCGCCAATTGAAGGGCTGGGCAGAGCGCTGGTCCTTAGCCCAGGTCGAAACGCCAGATGCAACGCCCTTTCAAGATGTGCATGCCTGGCTGGGGCGCCATTTACCCCCGCCCCAGCGGACCACTTTGGTGCATAACGATTTTAAACTCGACAACATCATGATGCACCCTAAAAACCTTGGCCAAGCGGTGGCGGTTTTTGACTGGGACATGTGTACCTTGGGAGACCCCTTGGCAGATTTAGGAGGCTTGTTAGGCTATTGGACACAAGGAGACGACACCCCAGCCCGGCGCAGTTTTACGGTGATGCCCAGCGAGACCTCAGGCTATTTAACGCGCCAGCAAGCCACGGCACGCTATGGGCAAAAAACAGGGCTTAATGTGGACGATGCGGAGGTGTACGAGGTATTTGGTGTGTGGCGCACAGCGGTGATTGTTCAACAAATTTATGCCCGATGGCAACGTGGACAAACCCAAGATGCGCGCTTTGCTGGCTATGGTAAACGTGCCACCATGCTGGTGGAAGCCGCCAAACAGTGCACCGAAGCAATCGACTGCTAAGCATGCCACTAACGCCCGCTTTACAGCAAGAAATGGATCGCTTTGCTCCCATTTCTCATTTGGTGGCTTTGCGCGCCTTGGCGAAGAACAGGCAATTGCTGGATGTTTTTTTTCATGTTGGCAAGCATCACCCTGTGAGCCATGCGACACTACGCGTTTTGCATGGTGCCCAAAGCCATAAAGGGCGTATATTGCCCCACATGGCCAAACGTGCTTTGGGGTTGTTGCAGCAGCTAGCAAAGAGGATCGAACACACAAACCCGCTAGCACTGGCACTGGAGCAAGGGAAGCCAGTGCCTTGTCACCCTGTTGCGCCGTGTATAGCAAATGGGGAAAGGAGCCATCGCGTTAAAATAGGGGATGGGGCTGTTGTTGCCCCGTCCGCAATTGAGTGCCTGCTACAGCCACCTGTATGGCTTGATGCCTGTCATTCGACCCAAGTTTTGTTACGCGCCAATGCGCTCTTGGAACGCGCAGCAAAGGGCGAATGGATTGCTTTATGGGGGATTGCCCATCCCACCCCACATTTGCTCGAGGGCTGGTTACAAGGGGAAACGCAGAGCATGCTTGGCGCTGGTTTATTGCTTCAACAAGGTGCCTTGAGGCTGGCCGAACCTATCCAAGGGCGGTGGTGCCTGCATCGAGAGTTGTTACGTGCGTTTTGGAAATACCCACCCCCTTGGCCCGTAAAACAAGCCCTTTCGCCTTTAGAGCACAATGCAGCCATGCTGCCTAATGGGGCATGGCTCGAGACAAGCACTGTGCAAGGCCCGCATAATGCTGTTGCCAATTCCCAAAATACGGGTTTGGGAGTGCAGATTGAGGCAAATGCCTCGATTCATGCTGATGCAAGGTTGGTGGGTATACAAAGCCAGCATCCGTTGCCCAGTTTAATTGGGAGAGGGTGTATGATTGGAGCAGGGGCCAAGGTGCATGCTATTTTTAACGATAAGGTAAGGGTGGACGATGGTTTGGTGCTAAATGCCAATACGGTTGTACTCGAGGCAGAGACCAAGCGCGTGCTTCCCTTGTGGCACTATCGGTTTAACAATGCAAAACACGCCATGCACTGGATACCAGCAAGATACCATATGCAAGCAGGGCCAAAACCAGGTGTGCTCTGCGCGGTGCAACAACCTTTGCCATAATAAGTTTATCCAACGCATCCGCCCCTGCTGACCAAAACTAAGGATGGCTGCAAATGCTCGTGAACTTGTGCCAAATGTCTGGCGGTAGAGCAATCCAATTGCCCGCCCAGGTTGCACAAGCCATGTAAAACACCAGCCAAGGAACAGCCAATGTCAAGCCAAGGATGGCTGCAAATGCTCGTGAACTTGTGCCAAATGTCTGGCGGTAGAGCAATCCAATTGCCCGCCCAGGTTGCACAAGCCATGTAAAACACCAGCCAAGGAACAGCCAATGTCAAGCCAAGGAGGGCTGCAAATGCTAGTGAGCTTGTGCCAAATGTCTGCGGTAGAGCAACCCGATACCAGCCCAGGTTGCACAAGCCATGTAAAACACCAGCCAAGGAACAGCCAATGCCAAGCTTAAAGGCAGAAACTGCAGATGCGACAGCGTGCTTCCAGCAAGCAGAGCCAAAGGCCAAATAATGCGTAATAGCCAAAGGCCAACCATCGCTCCAAACAGTTGTTGCAGGCAGTTTTTTACAAACAACGACCACGCAAGGATGGCCGCAAGTGCACCCATCCCCAAAGCCACGAGGCATGCCGTGCGCCCCAAAGTAGGCAGGGCATATTCAAAGCCTTCGAGCATGGTTTGAAGTGGGGATTGATGTTGCAACCAAAAATGCGAACCCAGCATAACCAGGGCAGACCCAAGCCCAAAGCACAGCAGGTAAAAAGGAGCAATCAAGGCATGGCTCGCTGCAAAAGTAGCGGTATGAGGCGGGCGCCCGCTGGGTAGTGTAGGCGGGGCATGGGCATTTCCAGATCGCATGGATGCCGTTACGCCCAAGCCTGCCAGCACTGCGCTAAAGCCCACCATGAGGCCATAGGCGGCCATGGCAGTCCAACTGGCCCCAGCCATTTTGCTCGAAGACTCGACGGCTGCAAAAACCCCTTTACCCAAAACATAAATCCTTTGGGGGAGTAGGGTAATCCGCGTTAACAAGGCAATGGCAACGATGCTCAAAAAAAGGATACACGAACCCAAGGTGAGGCCTGCACACCAGCGAATCAAGGTGGGTGTTCGGACAAACAAGCATGGTGCAATGCACAAAGCCAAACCCGCTCCCACCATCCATGGAAGCAAAACAGGAAGATGCGCCAAACCTTGGGTAACAATCTGTGCCTGTGCCAATGCCCCTAAGCAAAGACCACCAAGCAAGCCAAGCCCTGCATACACTTTGCCAAGCCAGCGCCATTTCTCACCCAGCAGGGGTAGCATGCGCATCATGCTTAACTGAAAGCGCATCCTCACTGGCTTGTTGGCTGCCGTGGTCTTTTTTGCGTGAGGCGCATCGCCTAAATCAGGCGTGCTTAGCTGCAGTTCAAATGCGTGAATAGCCATGGCGGGAAGGGCAGCGAGGAGCATCCAAACAATGGCACTTGGTCCAGCGGTTTGAATCACCCTTGCTGCACTCAGTTGCATTACGCCTAGCATGAAGCTTAAGGAAAATAAACCCCGGGTAAACGCAGCATGGGGTGCAAGGAATGCTGTGTTGCTGCGCCCAGCCCAGAGTTGCGTCATCCCAACAACCACACTATACCAAGGGGCAAAACGCAAAATGGCCCCCGCAACCAACCCCCAAACTACCAGCCACCACGCCATACTGGGCTGCCATAGCACAGTGTATAAAACCCTGGCGTGCTGCTGCAAAGACAGGGACCAAGTGCTAAGCATATTCAAAAATTCAACCATACGGCATGTTACTTGCGGGGGCTACTTTAAGCTATAGCCGCCGTCGATCAATAGGGTTGTACCTGTGGTAAAACTGGCCTCATCAGAGGCTAAAAAGGCGACGGCCGCTGCGGTATCTTGGGGTTTTGTAATGCGCCGCAAGGGGGTGGCTTCATGAAACGCTTGGCGATATTCTTCGCTCACATGTGCCATCATGTCGGTTGGGGTGTAGGCAGGGGCAACACCATTCACGCGAATATACGGCGCGTATTGTTTTGCCAATGCTTTGGTGAGGTTGTTTAAGGCTGCTTTAGAAGCACCGTAAGCCAACGAACTGGGGTCGCCCAAAAAGCCAAATCGCGAGGAGACATTTACAATGGCAGCTGCGCCTTTTGCCACCTTGCCTGCCGTGTGGGTGCCAAGGGTTGCCTGCATCGCTTTTGCCGCTGCCCTGCAGCAAAAAAAAGCCCCTTTTACATTAAGTGCAAAGGTTGCATCCCAATGGGCTTCTACAATGTCATCCAGGGCTTCTTCATGCTCTATGCCCGCGTTGTTCACCAATATGTCCAGCCCATCAAGGGCCGTTTTTGCCTTTGCCACCAGCCGTTCCACCTCGGTGTTTTGGCGGATATCTCCTTGCACCAAGCACCCCGCGCCACCTTGGGATTCAATCGCTTCAAGCACCCCTTTTGCTTGATCTAAATTGCGGTGGTAATGCACTGCCACCTTGGCGCCTTCTTTGGCAAATTGCAAAGCAATAGCCTTCCCAATGCCGCGGCTGGCACCCGTAATGAGGGCACGTTTTTGGGACAACCTCAGCATACAACAAGCACCATTTTAAACAAAAAACCGTTACGTCGAACCCTATTGTATGGGGAGGAAAACAAAAACCGCAATGCCACTAGTTTATGTGGGAGGGGTATAAACCGTGGCCTGATTGATTAGATTGATTTTTACACGGTAGCGGTCGAGTTCTGCTTGCATGCGTTCAATGGTGGTTTGGGCCAAAGGGATGCCTTTTGCTTTGCGAATTTTTTCAGTACGGGCCTCTTTTTCACCAGGAGCAAGAACCTCGTTATTTGGAGCACTGCGGGTGGCTTGAAGGTATTTTATCAACATCCCCATCTCTTGCTGAAAAGCAGCAAGATCGCGAAATGCGCGCACGTTTACGACAATCATGAAACTACAGTTATTAAAGGGAGCATCGCGTTTCATGCCTACAAAACCGCCACCCGTGAGCAAACCGCCCAGGGTTTCCATTAAAAAATTGAGCATATAGCCTTTGTAGCCTTGGTCGCCACCAAGCGGCAAAATGGCACCGCCATCGTAAAGATCAGGCGGGTGGATTGAAGGCTCACCGTTTTTGTCAATTAACACCCCCGTTGGTGCAGGCACATTGCCATCGCGCATCACCCTAAACTTGCCTTCCGCCAATGCGCAAGAGGCAAAATCAAAGACCACAGGGTAAGGCTGTTGGCTTGGAAAAGCAAAGGCCATGGGGTTGGTCGACATCCGCCTTTGATTGCCACCAAAAGGAGCGACCAAGCTAGAACCCCCCCCCGCTGAGGTAAACACCATCCCAATCATACCTTGTTCTGCTGCCATGAGTGCATAATCGGCCAAGCGTCCAATGTGAAACAATTGGCTAACACCCACCGATGCCACCTGAAACTTGGTGGCGCGTTCAATGGCAATGCGCATGGCGGCACTGGCTGCTGGTTGACCATAACCCCAACAGCCATCAAGCAAAGCGCAGGCACCGTGGTCTTTTTCAAACCGCACGGTCTGGCCCGATTTTACCTTGTTTTCGCGTAGATTTTCCATGTACTGGGGTGCCCGAATAAAGCCATGGGAGTCATGCCCTGTAAGGTTGGCTTTAATCAAGCGCTCACCCATTAGGCAGGCCTCACTGGCGGGAGAACCCGAGGCCGCAAACAAATTTGTGGTTGCAGCCTGTGCAAAATCTGCAGGGAGGCTAAAAAAATGATTCATGTGTATATCCCACCTTGTAAAAAAATGTTCGAATCCAAGGCTACAACCCTCCTAAGCCAAAGTGATGACCTCTCATGGGGTTACAAACTTGATGCTTCGTGGTATACGCTCACCTTACCGTCAAACCTTGGAAGCACAATGCATGCAAAAGCTCCCAGCCCGTCGAGGGGGGAGGGTGTTTAGTATATTTTTTGCGGGACCATTTGTGCAAAGTTTGATTTATTTTTGCAGATTGCGTTGCATTGTGCATGGGCAAAACGCACACCATAAAGTCGGTTTCGATTTGATACAATGTATACCCCTATTGATCTTGTTTTAGTAAAGGAAAAACCCAATGAAAATTGCTTTTTTGGCGCGTGCGCGTCCCGACCTGCCCAGTCGCATTCCCGCTGACATCGACTACGCCATTTTGGAAGTGGGTCAGGGGAATATATGGAATGACAGCGCTCTGGGTGAAGTGAGCGATGCCGATGCCTTTGTGGTGAGCATGGAACCGGTGAACGCGCAGCTGCTGCGTGCCGCAGGGCAGCTTCAAATTGTGCAACGCCTTGGGGTTGGCTATGAAACCCTCGACCTTAAAAGTGCCGCCAAGCGGGGTATTCCATGCTGTAACATTGAAGGTGTGAATAAAGAAGCCGTGGCTGAACACGGGATGAATTTGATGTTAGCCCTCGCACGCCGTATTTTAGAAACCGATAGCCTTACCCGTGATGGACGGTGGGATGAGGCGCGCGGACTCACGCAATTGGTGCGTGAACTACGTGGCAAAACCTTGGGCGTTATTGGTCTTGGCAACACGGGCTCCCAGTTGGCGATCCGTGCCAAAGCCATGGGCATGAAGATCCTTTACAATGACATTCGCGACATGGACCCCGAAGTGCTCGAAAAAACGGGTGCCACCTTTGCCAGTAAAGAGCAGCTCTTCAGTCAATCGAACGTGGTGAGTGTCAATACCGATTTGAATGAAACGAGTGCGGGTATGATTGGTGTGCAAGCGCTTGGGCAGATGCACAAAAACACTATTTTTATCTGCTGTGCGCGCGGGGGCATTGTTGATGAGCCCGCCCTGACCAACGCTTTAAACCAAGGCGCCATTGCTGCAGCGGGGATTGATGTGTTTGAAACAGAACCCGTTCTGGCTGATAACCCCTTGCTTAAGGCCAAAAATTGTATTGTTACCGCACACGTGGCAGGAATAACCGACGAGACCACCCAACGCATTTTTGACTGGGCAATCGAGAATGTGCGTCGGGTGGTCGAACGCGGTGAAAAACCCCAATGGGTCCGAAATGGGGTCTGATTTTTTTAAGAATACCTTCAATTTAAGGCAAAGGGTTCGCAAATGGCAGAAGCATTTGAAGGGAATGAGATCAGGCTGTTTTTGGTGAATGGAGACCCTGATGGCGTGATACATGGGTCTATTTTGGGGGATTGGGATGGCTGGGCGACCGTGCTTTCGCGTGCCTACCTCAAAGAGATGGGCAAACGCGAAGAATGCAACACGGTGGGGGTGTATGTGTTGCTTGGTAAAACCCCCCGCGATGGAGGCGGAGAGGAGGAACACAGGGTTTATATTGGGCAAAGTGAAAATGTTGCAGAACGCATCAAGCAGCACATTACGGGGGTAAACCCAAAAGGGTGGTGGGAGCGTGCCTGCGTTATCACTTGCAAAGAGGATTGGTTCACCAGTACCCAAGCGCGCTATTTAGAACACAAAATGATTGCGCAAGCGAGGGCGGCGGTGCAGGTTGATCTCGATAATGAGAACACACCCAAAGTCCCCACAATCTCCGAATCCCAAATCCATACCTGTGAGCGGTTTTTAGGCAAGGCGCAAATGATGATCAAGTTTTTACTGGGCACAGATATTTTTTCGACAGCAAAAGCATTGCAAAGCGGAATCAAAGAAACAGCGTCTTCACTCGGAGATCAGACAACGCCATTAGGCACCCTCACAGATCCGCTGCCAAAGGAAGAGGTGATGTTTGAAATGGAGGCTGGTCGAAAAGGGGTCCGGGTAACAGCGCGGGCGCGCTACATCAAAGGGAAATGGGTCATGCAAAAGGGCTCTCAAGGGTTGAAAAACCTAACGCCATCGTTGGTTACCTATAGAAAACTACACGAGCGCCTGCGCAAAGAGGACATCTTGGTCCAAAGCATTGAGAAAGAAGGTGTGCTCCAATTTAGCAAGGAGTATGTCTTCAACTCACCAAGCGCCGCGGCGACAACCGTAACCGGGAGAAGTATGAATGGTCCCGAGTGTTGGAGATTGCCCGAAACGGGCAAGCCTTACGCCCAATGGAAAAACTTCAAACAATGGGAACAAGAGGAACTGAGCGATAAAGACTAGCAAAGGTTGCGTTTCCCCCCTTTCTTTTAATCAAAAGCCACCCTTGATGCTTTGGCGCACCTTCGCAAAAGGTCTTGAGCACACGATTGATCGGGGTGGATGCTCGGGGCTAAAAGGGGATCCGCATGGGCCATAAACTGTGCCAAAAGGTTTTTGGAACAGCCCCGCAAATGGGCTCAAAAACAGCACGAGGGGTCTGGTGATGGGTGCTTCCAGCCCCGTTCACGGGCAAAATCTGGCCTTGGGAAAACGCACTAAAAAAAGCGCCCAATCATCCAGATGCTAACGACCATGAGGGCGTATAAAAAAAGGCGCTTAAAGCGTCGCTCGGGGATTTTTTGGCGCACCATGCGCCCATATTGCATGCCCACCAAAGCGGGTGGCAGGCCTATGGTTAGCATCCACCAATGCTGCGCTTGTGGCAGCACCCCATGCCCACCAAGGGCAACACCAAGGACGACGGCGCACATCAAAAACCAAATGCCCAAGGCTTGCACCAGCATCTGACGCCCAAACCCCAAGGAGTTTAAGTAAGGCACAGCCCCTCCGTAAACTCCCGTCAATCCCGCCATTACCCCGCCAAACAGGCCAAAAAACGGGTTTAGCCACCATTCCCAATCCCGTTTAAACCGCAGGTTATCATCCCGTAAATTGAGGCTGGAATACCCCAACACCATCAGTCCCAAAAGCATAATCAGCCAGCGCGTATCCACAACCAGCAAGGCACGGCTGGCAAAGGCGATGCCCAGGCAACCCATAATTAACAAAGACCACAACCTTCGGAGCAACACCCACCAAGCGCCTCCAAAAAAAGCCTGCCAGACGTTGGTTACCAACGAGGGCACAAGGATGAGCATGATGGCAAGCTTTAAGCCCAGCCATGGCGTAAGCAAGGTTAAGGCGGTGAGTGGCATGCCCATGCCGCTCACCCCTTTTACAAAACCCGCCAGAAGAAATACAAACAGCACCCACACGACCATTCCCGTCGAAGCAAACAGCGCATCGTGCTCAAGCACGTTGTGGAGGCCTGTTTGGATGAAGGTTTGGGGCATGGAGGCTTCCTTGAAAGTTGGGTGAAAGACGCTTAGCCTAACGGTGGGTGAGTCGATCAACACGCACTTTGATGCAAACTTTGTCATAAAAATGCCAAAATGCTTATGCATGGCATCAACGGCCCATGTCGGGATATTTGTGTATTCTTTAGCACCCATTTTTTGCTACATTCACCCCATGTATCCATTGCGTGTAGAGTGTGGATAAGGGGCACACTGGTTGCCATGTATTTTGATAACGGCGGAGCCGCGTTTGAAAAACATGCGCGGCCATCGCCGCGCCCCTTTGTAAAGGCCCGCTTGGCGGCTTGGGAGACGCTTTTTTAAAAAAGAAACCTTGCACAAGGGCGCACAGAGAAGGTCGATCACCCAATGGATGAAGAAACCCGTGCTTTTGAAATTTTTTGCGCCTATTATTTGGGCCTAAGCAACCGCAATGAAACAGGGTTTTTGAACGCCCAACGTACGGCTCAGCAATGGGGCTGGGACGTAACCCAGCTTATGGCATATTTACAAAAAATGCACATGCATCCCGATCAAGTCCTCAACACCGCCTACCCTCTAACCACCAAACGCCTTGATATTGAAGAAGTCAGTTTGGCAGGTCAACATGAGGAGGCCAAAAAAATGGCTTTACAATGCTATAGGGAGTTTTGCAACACCCGTCAAAAACGCGATTGGCTTAAAGAGATTGAAGACGAAAAGAGAGAAGGAAATTTTTAATTGATGGCAACCCAAGAATGGACGGGAAAAAGCCTTAGCGAGTTGGCTAAGGCCTTGCAAACCGAAGAGGTCGACTGCGTTACCCTAACCAACGCCTTTTTGGCACGCATTCAAAAACTTGACCCGAGCCTACATGCCTTTAAATTGGTTACCGCTGAGCGTGCCTGTGCCCAAGCCCAGGCAGCGCAGGTGCGCCACGCCGCCAAAATGCCTCTGGGCCCGCTTGATGGTCTACCCTTTGTTGCAAAAGATTTATACGACGTCAAAAATCTTGCCACAGGTGCGGGTACGCGCCTGTTAGACAACAACATTGCCGCGCAAACGTGTATTGTGGTCAAGCGTCTTGAGCAAGCAGGCATGGTGCTATTGGGCAAAACCCATACCGTCCAGTTTGCCTTTGGCGGGGTGGGTATGAACACCTGCCAAGGTACGCCCAAAAACCCATGGCACGCCGTTCATCATGCCCCAGGGGGTTCAAGCAGTGGCACGGGGGTGGCCATTGCCGCAGGGATGGCACCCATGGGACTTGGCAGCGACACAGGGGGTTCTGTACGCATTCCCGCTTCGCTTAACGGCATTAGTGGCCTTAAAACCACCCTAGGACGCATTCCGCGCACGGGGGTGTATTCCCTGAGTGATTCTTACGATACCGTAGGGCCCTTAGGCTTAAGTGTGGAAGATTGCGCCCTAACCTACCAGGCAATTCAAGGCCCAGATGATGCGGATGACAGCACGTTTGGGATTGGAGCACAAGATGTACTGGGCGATTTAAAAAAAGGAGTTAAGGGCTTGCGCCTAGCCGTGCTTGAAACCTTATTTGAAACCTGCGATGCCGAGGTGGAATCGGGGGTACGCCAAGCCGTGGAGATGCTCAAAAATTTAGGGGCTCAGGTGGAAAGCATTCATGTGCCTGAACTCACTGAGATGCTCAACGACAGGCGGCGCCATTTTGTGGTGGGCGCAGAGGCCTTGGTGCATAATGCCCATTGGATCGAAAATCACTTTGATGATCTTGACCCGTTGGTGTCCTCGCGAATCGCCGCAGCGCGAACGTTCTCTGCTGCTGACTACTATGCCGTAAAGCGGCACCTTGCCACACTGCAAAAAACCTTGCTTACCCGCATGGGCGATGCAGATGCCATGCTTGCCCCAACCACCCCCATTACAGCATGCCCCATTGACGACATGATCAAGGACCCCAAAAATTATAGCAAAACCAATTTGGGGTATTTACGCAATACCGTGGTGGGCAATTTGCTGGGGCTTTGTGCCACCGCCACCCCTTGCGGCTTTAATCAAGCGGGGTTGCCCATCAGCCTTATGGTGTACGGCCGGCCCTTTGCAGAGGCCATGACCCTAAGAATAGCATGGGCCTTTGAACAAGCATGGCCTCAACGCCGTCAAACTCCCGATCTCAGCTGGGCAGGTGCTTAAAAAACCTCTCCACAACCGTTTTTACCTCAATCTTGAGGTTGATAGGTAAAAAAGGTCTTTGCACAGAGGGTCTGTGCCGCCGTAATCCCTGTGGTCAGGAGGGCTTGGCCTTTGATGTAATCTCGAACCCACTGTGTGCATGTTGTTTTGCAAGGATGCCCCTGCAAAAATCCGTTTGGTGCGCACGTTTATCCATCTTCCTTTTGATCCCTGAGTGAAACATGACTGAAAAAGCATCGCCTTTAGCACCCTATGACACTTTGCCGAGTGCGGCGATTTTGGAGCGGGTACCCCATGGCTTGGTTTGGCACAATCAACCCAAATCGTTGGGTATGGCCTTGCCCGCTTTGGAAGAAGGGTTTAGGCAGCTGGCTTTGGGTTGTTTATCGGGGCAGCACCCGGGCGGGCAGTTGTATATCTCGCGCCATGGAAACCCTTTGCTTGAGTTTTGCGCGGGCGAATGCCAAACAGGGAAAGCGTTGGAAACCTGTAGTATTTTGCCGTGGTTTTCTGCCTCAAAGCCCCTGATTGCCATGGTAATCATGGGTTTGATTGAAGAGGGTTTACTGGCCTTAGATGCCCCCGTACGAAACTACCTACCTGATTTTGCAGGCAATAAAGAAACCTGCACATTGCGCCACGTACTAACCCATACAGGGGGGTTTTCGAAAGCGTTGGTGTTTGGCGATGGGCTCTGTGACCCCCAACGCATGCTGGCCGAAATTGGGGCCTATCCTGCCGAAAATATCCCTGGTGAAAGGGCGGCCTACCACCCCGTATCAGGCTGGTTTATCTTGAGCGAATGCGCCCGCTTGGTAACGGGAAAGCCGATTCAAACCTTGCTACAAGAACGTATTTTAGTTCCCCTTGAGATGAAAGAAACCTATTTTGGGATCTCTCGCAGTCAGCAAAAAACGCTGCAACACAAACTGGCGCACGTGGCACGTGGAACCACCCAACGTGCTCCTTATGTTGCGGCCGATGATGCCTCGATCAAGCGCCGCAATAGCCCTGAGGAAATCGCCGCCATTAACCCCGGGGGAGGGGTGCGCGGGTCCGCCAAAGATTTAGGGCGTTTTTATGAGTGGCTGTTGGCCAAAGGGTGCTGGGAAAATAAGGTGCTGTTGCACCCTCACACGGTCGAAATGAGCGTGGCTTGTCACCGTTGGGGGATGCCCGACATGACCTTAGGCGGTGCGCCTTTGGCTTGGGGTTTAGGGTTTGGCAAGCACGGCAATGCCGATGTTCACCAAGCCTATTCGCGCTTGCAGTTTAACCATTCGGGCATGGTCAGTTCGGTAGGGGTGGCGGACCCAGCCAATGGCTTGGTGTGTGTGGCCATTACCACAGGCCTCATTGACCCCCTCACCAACGCACGCAGGCTACGCGCACTCACGGGTGCAGCCGTGCTGGCACTCAACTAAGTACACCCTTCCCGACACGTTTTTTTCAGCATTCGCTGGTGTGAGCACAAACGCCATTCACGGTGGATTCTTAGGTGATGCTTGGAAGGCGGTTATCCAAATCTCACCGTGGGCACAACCAGCCGAGGTGCTGCTATTGTGACTCGTGCAAAGCAGAACCGACACGAGCAACGGTGGCTGCGAGAGGCATCCATGTGGTGGGACGGCTATTGAAGGAATGGCCGTTGCCGATGACGCAAAGCAGATGGCGCAAAGCAGAACCGACACGAGCAACGGTGGCTGCGAGAGGCATCCATGTGGTGGAACGGCTATTGAAGGAATGGCCGTTGCCGATGGGCGAGAAGTGCTGATTCCATCAGGCGATGATGAACAAAGATGCCTCGGTGTAAGGTTCTAACAAGTAGCGTAGTCTGGGTAGCCCTTTGAGGACGTGGTGAAAAATGGGAGAATAGGAAAAAAGGGTACTCAAATTGACAACCAATCAAAATGGAGCTGCGCAGATGCTTGCTGGGTAGGTGGTTTGGGTATTTGGGGCAATTGCAAACCAAGGCCTATGAGGCGTATCGATTGCCCAAATAGACCCGAATCGTTGAGCAGTCTGGTTGCAAGGGTTTGCATGTCTTCAAGGGTGTTAATGGGTGTTTTGGGAGTGGTGCTGCGAGTATAGGTGTGAAATGTGGCCAGCCTGATTTTGAGGACCATGGTGCGCCCAAGGGCATCGCTGGTTTGGGTGCGTTTTTCAGTAATGCGCTGATGCAAGCGTTGACACAGCATTTCCAATTGTGCCTGCTGCTGCAACCGCTCTGGAATATCCTCAGCAAAGGTGGTTTCGACGCTAACCGATTTACGCGGCCGGTTGGGTAGCACAGGGCGCTTATCAATTCCGCGCGCTGCATGGTAAAGCCACTGGCTACGCTTGCCAAAATGCTGTGCGAGCAAAGCGAGGGGCAATTGGCGGAGCTCGCCAATCGTGTTGACATGAAGTGCTTGCAATTGCCTTACGGCCACTGGCCCCACCCCCAAAATCACCGCTACGGGTAAAGGCTGCAAAAAACCCATGGCTTGCTTGGGGGTGATGGCGAACAAGCCGTTGGGCTTTTTGTGCTCGCAGGCCAGTTTTGCCAACATTTTATTGGGGCCCGCCCCTGCCGATGCAGTCAGTTTGGTGGCTTTTAAAATATCATGCTGAATGCGTTTGGCGACCCATGTGGCAGAAGGCAAATTGAAATGATTGTGGGTCACATCCAAATAGGCTTCATCTAAAGCCACGGGCTCAACCAGCGGGGTGTACTTTAAAAAAATCTCGCGAATAATGTGTGAAACAGCACGGTATTTTTCAATTTGGAGGGGCAAAAAAACGGCAGTGGGGCAGAGTTGGCGCGCTTTGCTGCACGGCATGGCTGAGCGTACTTTAAACTGGCGTGCAATGTAATTGGCCGAGGCCACCACCCCGCGCCCGTCAGGCGACCCGCCTACAATTACGGGTTTCCCTGCCAAATGGGGCGCGTCTCGTATTTCAACGGCAGCAAAAAAGGCATCCATGTCAACGTGAACAATTTTGCGTACCATAAGCCCGCCACGTTTAGCTTTGGGTGGATAAGGGTTTTTAACAGCGCATGGTTGTTTGCTTATAAAAGCGGCACGTACATATTGACCAAAAAACCACTCGGCTTATGGGGTTATACCGTCAAAATAATTTTACCAAAATTAGCATTTGCTTCCATGTGCCTATGGGCTGCTGCTGCATCTTTTAGGCTAAATTCTGTATCCAGAATGGGTTTTATTTTGCCTGATGCAAGCAAGGGAAGCCAGCGTTCACAAAGGCGTGTGGTGGCCTCGCGTTTTTCTTCTAATGTACGCGACCGCAAGACCGATCCCATAATTTTGAGGCGGCGCCGCAGCACAACAGAGAGGTTAATTTCTGCTTTGGCTCCACCCATTAAAGCCACCAGTACCAAACGCCCTTGAGTGCGCAGGCATTTTAAATTGCGCGCCAAGTAACTGGCACCCAAAAAATCTTCCACCAAATGCACCCCTTGTTGTTGCGTTAGTTTGAAAACCTCTTCAACAAAATCCTGAGTTTTGTAATGAATGCCTTTGCTTGCCCCAAGTGCCATGGCAGATTCAATTTTTTGCATAGAACCCGCTGTAAAGTATACGGTTGCCCCTATGGATGCCGCCATTTGAATGGTTGCAGTGCCCACGCCACTCCCACCCGCGTGGAGTAGCATGCTCTCTTTTGGCTGTAAACCGCCCAGCACAAAAACCGTTTCGTTGGCCGTAATAAATACCTCGGGAACCGCTGCTGCTTGTTGAAAACTCCAGCCTGTGGGAATGGGCATGGCCATTTTGTGGTCGAGCAGGGCATACTCGGCGTAGCCTCCACCGCCTACCAGCCCAAACACTTCCATGCCTTGGCTAAAACCCGTTACGTTGCTTCCCCAGCCCACAACCTCTCCTGCCAACTCCAAGCCCAAAATGTCTGACTCACCTGGGGGTGGCGGATACACCCCGCGGCGTTGCAAGATATCTGCACGGTTTAGAGCGGTGGCTTTTACGCGCACCAGGAGGTCGTCTTTTTTAGGGCTTGGTCGAGGAACCGTGCCCAGTTTAAGTACCTCTGGCTCACCAAAGCCGTGAAGAAGCGCCGCTTGCATTGTTTGATCTGCCATGACATAAATCCAGGGAAGGCCTTTTTTTCTATTACCATCAAAATATGAAAGAACGATTTTTGAGATAAGCCCTTGGTAACCCATATCAAACCAAAAAGGGTCTTTGCGGGTTGTTACCCAAAGATAAGTTTGAGTGATAGCACGACTACCAAAGAAAAACCCAACCGCTTAAACCACAACCCATTGATGCAGTCTAAAACGCGCTTACCCAGCCAGCCTCCAACCAGCACCGCAGGTATGAGCACGGCAAAGAGCAAAGAAAAATCTTGAAACGAAAAACCCCCGAGGGAAAATGCCAACACTTTGGCCACATGGCCCGCAAAAGAGCAGATTGCAACGGTGCCCACCTGACCTTCTTTGCTGAGGTCTTTGCGCATGATAAGCACACTAAGCAAAGGTGCTACCACGCCTACCATCACGTTGAGTGCTCCTATTACCACACCAATAGGCAAAAAAACATTCAGTGGGATGTCGCGGCCCTGAAAGGGTTTTAAATGGCGCACCCCCAGCGTGACGAGCAAAAAAACGCCAATCATGGTTTCAATGGTGTTGCGTTCCAGGTTGGTAAAGGCCCAACGTCCAAGGAAAACCCCAAGGGGCAGCAAGGCAAAAAAACGCCACACCAAAGCCCAATGAATGCGTTGCCTAAACAGCCATGTGCGCTGGGAGTTGGAGGCTATTTGAATAAAACCGTGTACGGGGATGGCATGGGCAGGGGGGAGAAATTGAAGAAAGACTGCCAGGAGCATCGTACCACCACCAAAACCAGCGATGGCACTTAATGCAGAGGTGGCAGCGGCTGCGGCCGCCAATAGCAAAAGCCAATGAAAATCCATAAGCACTTTTAGCGAAGAGGCAAAGCGTTTTTGTTAAAAAACGGCAAAAGGCCCTTATATATCTTGCATACCCTCACATGCCCTCGGCTACGCAACATTTGGCTAGGAACGGATTGTCCATTTATATGACAGCAAAAAACGCATCGTAACCTTCTCAAACCCGCAGTCTTGGGTCGAGGACATCGCGCAGGGCGTCGCCAAACAGGTTAAAAGCAAACACAGAGATGGTAATGGCAACCCCCGGGGCAATGGCAACCCATGGTGCGCTTTCAGCATATTGTTCTGCTCCCCCCTGGAGCATCAACCCCCAAGCGGCTTGGGGCTCTTGCACACCTAAGCCTAAAAAGGAGAGGGATGCTTCGGCGAGCACCGCTTGCCCCATAAAGGCGGTCAGCATAATAAGGTAGGTCGCCATGACGTTGGGTGCCATATGGCGCACAATAATCCGCCAGTGTCCAAAGCCCAAAGCCCTTGCGGCATCGATGTAGGGAAGATTACGTAACGGCAGCGCCGAGGCACGCACCACCCGCGCACAGCGTGGGACCATAGGGATGGTAATGGCCAAAATAACGTTTTGCACCCCGGTTCCAAAAATGGCCACAATCGACAGGGCCATAATAATGAGCGGAAAGGACATAAAAATGTCGACCAAGCGCTGAATGAAGAGGTCCACTTTTCCACCAAAATAGGCACTGGAAACGCCGATAAACAAGCCACTTGTGGCCCCCACAAACGCCGCCACAAAACCGACAAGCATGGCGGTGCGCGACCCGTGGATAATTCGCGAAAGGATATCTCTGCCATTTTCATCGGTACCCAGCCAGTGCTGCCAGTCGGGGGCGGTCAGTTGGTTATCCCAGTCAGCATCCAAGGGGTGATAAGGGGAGAGCTGATTGGCAAAAATGGCAATCAAAATATAGAACACCACAATCATTAAACCGCTTGCACCCAATGGCTTGGTCAATAAAAAGCGCTTCAAGTGTCCCCAAAAAGTCTCTTGCTCAAGCAAACTGTCTGGTTCTGGGTTGCTTACAGATCTCATATGTGTTTTTCACCTTAACAAAATTTCTAAAACCCATGATTAAAGCATGCTGGCTATGCGGTAAAAACCCATTTGCCTACACACAGGCATAAACACTATTTGTATGAAATGCGCGGGTCGAGCCAAGCATACAAAATATCGACCACAAAGTTCGAAAGTACAAACACCGAGGCCACAATCATGACCAGTGCCTGCACCATGGTGAAATCTTTTTGGTTTACCGACTGCACAAACAAACTGCCAATCCCATTTAAATTAAACACCTGTTCGGTTACCACCAAACCTCCCAGTAAAAAGGCAAACTCCAAACCAAGTACTGTAATCACAGGAAGCATGGCGTTGGTTAAGGCATGGCGGTAAATAATCAGCCTTTCAACCATGCCCTTGGCTTTGGCGGTGCGAATGTAATCTTCACGGAGAACCTCAAGCACACTCGAGCGCGTCATGCGCGTGGCCACAGCCGAATAGCGATACCCGGTTGCCATCACAGGCCAAATCACCATCGAAAGGTTGTACAAAGGGGCTTCTAAAAAACCCCTGTAAGAAACAGGTGGGGACCATTGGAACACGTGCAAGGTAAATAAAACCATCAAAATACCTAGCCAAAAGGAGGGCATGGCCAAGCCTGCAATGCTAAAAATACGGACCCCGTAGTCCACATAGGTATCTTGCTTTAAAGCCCCGAGGGTCCCTAGCGGGATGGACAAAAAGGTGGCAAACAAGGTTGCCATCCAGGCAATTTGAAAAGACACAGGGAAGCGAACGGCCACCTCATCGCTAATGCGACGCCCTGTCCACATAGATTCGCCAAAATCCCCCACAAAAACCCCGCCAATCCAGGTTAAAAATTGTACATGCAGGGGTTTGTCGAGGCCTAAACGCGCCCGTTCCGCAGCGAGCACAGCGGGGTCAATTTGCCCCTGTCCATCGCCTACCATGCGTAGTTCCACAATATCCCCGGGGACAAGGCGCATGAGCAAAAAAATGGTAAATGCCACCCCAATCAACGTAGGGATCATCAACAAAAAACGACGAATAAAGTAGCGATACATGGGTTTTTTTTAGGATCCTCGTTCTAAGGTAAAAAAGCGTGTTTCTCAAAAACCTTGCCTATAAGCAGCACATTCAATTTTGCACTAGACCACCAGCTTCTAGGTGCTTACCGCAGCGGCATTTTTTCTGTTTTGTGTACTATCGTAATGATGGCAGGCCACCCAATGGTCTTTTTCCGCGTTAATAAATTCAGGTATTTGTTGGCGGCAAGTATCGGTGGCCAAAGCGCAACGTGGGTGGAACACACAGCCTGTTGGAGGGTTTAAGGGCGAAGGCACTTCCCCTTGCAAAATGGATGACTTGCGTGTTGCTTCACGTTCTGGGTCTGGAATGGGGACAGCCTCGAGCAACGCTTGGGTGTAAGGGTGCAGCGGGTGGTGGTATAAATCGCTCGACGTGTTCAACTCCATTATTTTGCCAAGGTACATTACGGCAGTGCGGTTACTAATGTGGCGCACCACTGAAAGGTCGTGGGCAATAAACAGGTAGGTTAAATTAAACTGCTCTTGCAACCTTTCTAGCAAGTTAATAATTTGCGCTTGAATCGACACATCCAAGGCAGAAACAGCCTCATCGCAAATAATAAACTGCGGGTTTACCGAAAGGGCTCGGGCAATGCCCACCCGCTGGCGTTGGCCACCGCTTAATTCGTGAGGAAAGCGCGTGTACATTTGGGACGGGAGGCCACATAATGCAAGTAGTTCTTTCGAGCGCTCGAGGGCCTGGGCTTGGTTATCGCAAATTTTGTGCACAAGTGCGCCCTCGGAGATAATGCTCCCAATGCTCATTCGCGGGTTTAAAGAGCTGTAGGGATCTTGAAAAATAACCTGCATTTTTTTACGCAACTGGCGCATTTCGCCTGGGCTCAAATTTTCCATAGCCTGGTTTTCAAACATAATCGAACCCGAGCTAGGATTTTCCAAGCGCAAAAGGCAGCGCCCCACGGTGGTTTTCCCACAACCCGATTCTCCAACCAAGCCCAATGTTTCGCCGCGCCGGATTTCAAACCGAATGTCATCAACGGCTTTTACGGCCCCAATTTGACGTTGAAACACAATGCCTTCGGTAACGGGAAAGTGCATTCTTAAACCTTGCACCGTAATCAGTGCATCTTTTTTAGCGCTCTTAGCCATGGGAATCTTGCTCTGGTAGTATTTGTTCAAAACATCTTTGGGTAGAAGGGGTACACGCCAGATGCGCCTAGAGTGCTTGCAAGCGTTGCTTATGGCACACATTTCTTGCGCATCAGGGGGCAAAAAGCCCATGGGTTATTTAAATGGGCTTAACCGCCCGGTTTTTGGTTTAAAAAAAATGGTTTATGAGCCACGTTGCAGTTCCCTATTTCTTGTTTTTTGCTGTGCGGGTCTTCGTCACTTTTTCCTTTTTGCTTTGCCGGTTTTAGCCCCTTTTTGGGCTTCAAGGGCTTGGGCGTTTTTTGCAAGCGTGTCATGCGACACTTGTGCAGCTTTAAAACATGCAACCCAATGCCCGCCTTCGACCTCTTCTAAAGGAGGTGTACTTTGACCACAAGTTTGCGCATTGCCAAAAGCACACCGCGGCAAAAAGGAGCACCCCCTCATCTTTGCTGAAAGATCGGGTGGTTGCCCTTCAATGGGAATCAGCCGCGCTGTACCTGCGGTATCAAGGCGGGGCACCGAACGCAACAAACCAAGCGTGTAGGGGTGCTTGGGGGTTTTGTACAATGCTTTGGCACTTGCTTGTTCAATCATTTTTCCCGCATACATCACGTTTACCCGGTCTGCATAGCGCGCCACCACCCCCAAGTTGTGGGTAATGAGCACCATGGAAACGTCTGCCTCCTTGCTTAGGTTGCGCATAAGGTCTAGAATTTGCGCTTGAATGGTAACGTCTAAGGCAGTGGTAGGCTCATCGGCTAAAATCACCTTGGGCCTACAAATCATGGCCATAGCAATCATCACGCGTTGGCGCATACCACCGCTAAACTGATGGGGATATTGATTAAGGCGTCTATCGGGATCGGGAATGCCCACCTGAATCATGACCTCCAAGGCGCGTGCACGCGATGCTCTTTTGTCCATTTTTGGAAAATGCGCCTCTAAGGTTTCTTGTAACTGGCGTGCAACCGTCATGACAGGGTTAAGCGATGTCATGGGCTCTTGAAACACCATTGAGATCTTCTGCCCACGAACCTTGCGCATGTTTTCTGCGGATAACTCGAGCAAATCTTCGTCCTCAAACAGCACCTTGCCATTCACGATGCGCCCTGCAGGCTTTTGTACCAAGCCCATAATCGACAGGGCTGACACCGACTTTCCACAGCCACTCTCACCGACAATCGCAAGTGTTTCGCCTTTGTTTAAGTAATAAGAAACGCCATCGACCGCCTTGACTACCTTGCCTTGGGTATGAAAATGCGTTTGTAAGTTTTGCACTTCAAGCAAATGCGCCATAGCATAACCGTTCGCCGTGTATTGTTGGGGTGTATTCGTCTACGCGCACACCAATGCGTGCTGCTTGCAACCCATACCAAGCCTTCAGCCCTGCCCGCCCATTTCCGCGTGGGGGGCAGGGCGGCTAAAAGGCGTTAAGGGGTAAAAAACCTCCTTATAGAGGCTGCTTCTTTAAAGGAACAGGGGTATCTACCATTTTGGACGGCATAAAAGCAAATCTCAACGTGGTTTTTTGTAAGAGAGTGCCAGCCCCGTGCGATGGCACTTGTTGTCTCACTTACCCCGATGTCAATCCCTCTTCCAAGATAAAAGGTTTTGTAAAAACCTCCGTTCTCGTACGAAAGATTCGCACATTACCTCTCAACTTTTTCCAAATCAAAGGCGAGGTTTGTGATGGGGCATTATTTTTTTATGGTTTTTAAACATCTGAGGGTACCCGTCTTAAATGCGTACGAAAAAACATCATAGGCATGCGCCCTTTGTGCTAGGGTGTGTCATTACGCTTCTGCCCCGTGGGATAGTGCAGAATGTTCCGCCCTTTTTTAAGGCCTAACGGCGCGTGGTTCCATGCCGCCATGGGCGGGATGCTTGTGACGCATTTTGTCGTCCATTTTTGTCCTTTTTCTCCACAAATCAGACAAGGGGTGTTTTTTTGTGCCCACGGCAATCCGCTTGCTTTTGGCGGGTGCCGTTTGTAACCCCCTGCTAACCCATCCCATTTTTGTTTACGTCAATGCAGCCTTACCCATGAGCACTTCGGCCCCAAAACAGTCTCTAAAAACACCGCTGGTGGTCATGGTGGGGCGGGTGAATGTGGGCAAGTCGACCTTGTTCAACCGTTTATGCGGCAAACGTTATGCCTTGGTCAGCAGGGTGCCAGGAGCCACCCGAGATAGACGTGCATTTTTGATTACCCGTGGAACCCTTCCCTTTTCTTTGGTTGATACGGCGGGTTTTTTTGGTCCCATTGACCAAAATGAAGACCCTGAACTCTTGGCCTCGGTGGAGCAGCAACGTCAGCGTGCCATTGAAGAGGCGCATTTTGTGTGGTTGGTATGCGACGCTTGCGAAGGGTTTTTACCCCTTGAACAAGACATCGCCAAAACCTTGTTGCGCACGGGAAAACCCTTTGGAATTGCCCTAAACAAGGCCGAAAATCAACACCGCGCACGCCATAGTACCGAGTTCTACGGCCTAGGAGCGCAGTGGGTCCTCCCTTTTTCTGCCCTGCATGGAAACGGAATCAAAGAGTTGTTAGCGCAAACCTGCAGCCAACTGCTTCAAGCAGGTTTTACCCCACCCCCTACCCTGCCAAACGTTGCAGGTGATGGAGAGGCAGTGGTGGATACAGGGGTAGATGCAGGTGGTGACGTGAGCAAACCCGTTGGAAAGGAGGCAAAAACAAAGAACATTGGGCAGTCCAAATCCTCACGGGTGGCCAAAAATACCCCACTCAAATTTGCCTTGCTGGGAAAGCCCAATGTGGGAAAATCCTCTTTGGCCAATGCCTTGCTGGGCGAACAACGCCTCATTGTCTCCAATAAACCTGGCTCAACCCGCGAGGCGATTGAAACACCGTTCGTACATCAAGGCCAATCCTATGTTCTCATGGACAGTGCAGGCCTAAGACGCAAAGCCAAGGTAACCACCGACCTTGAAACCCTCGGTGCACTGCATACCTTAGAAGCACTGTGGCAGATGGATGTGGTGATACTGGTACTTGATGCCAGCCAACCCCCCTCCGATCAAGACTGCCGCCTTGCAGGTTACATCGAAAAGCGGCGCAAGGCCGTGGTGGTGGCGTTAAACAAATGGGATCTACTAAAAGGCAGTGCGGGAGAGGTGACGGAGGTCGAGGCAGCGGCCAAAAAGGCGCTGGGCTTTATTGAATACGCACCTTTTTTGCGGATGAGTGCCAACACAGGAGTGGGTGTTCCCAACTTGCTAAGGCATGTGCAAAAAGCCGCACAGCACCACCGCAAATGGTTTAGCACGCCCGATGTGAACCGTGTGGTCGAGTGGATTGTGTCGCGCACGCCACCCCCTGCAAAGGGCAGCAGTCCAACCACCATTCGCTACGGTTTGCAAACCCACAGCGCACCCCCTACCTTTCAACTGTTTACCAATCGCCCTAAGTCGGTCACCCTAACATATCAGCGCTTTTTTCAAAAACAATTGCGTTATCACCTAAAATTACAAGCAAACCCCATTATTTTGCATTGGAAGCAGACCCCACGTGCCCATGCGACGGTGTCGGCATTTCAAAAACACGTTCAAAAAGGCCCCTACCCCAAAAGTAAAACCGCTCTAAAATCTTCCCGTTCAGGGCGCCAACAAAGGCGTCGGTAGGCTTGGTGCAAGGGCCCAACAAATGGAGATTGGCAAAACGTGCAAAGGTGCGCTACGTTTTAGGGAACGCACCCGTTGGGACCCATGTGGGGGTTTTGCGTGCTAAAGTGCTTACGGCCTTGGCCGCAACACCTTGTTTGACCCTTTGGGTCAGGTTTTTGGGGGGCTGTGCATTTTTCCGTGGGTTCGTGAGCCACCAAACCCGTGGGAGCCATAAAACTTGCAAGGGCAATCTGTGCCGAGGGATTTTCAAATGGGGTTTGTCTTGATAAGGGTGCCCCATAGAGTTTCATTGTGGCACCCAGGAGCGAATGCCTGTTTTATAGGGATTCATTCATGGGTGGCGGTGTTTATTTTTGCCTGGGTTTTGCCATGCCTCATTCGATCTCCAACCCTTACCAAAAACAGCGTGAGCAAATTGATGCGATTGACCAGCGTTTGTTGCAGCTGTTTAACCAGCGTGCCCGTTTGGCTTTGGAAATTGGTGGCTTAAAACGCGAACGTGGTGACCCTATTTACATGCCTGAGCGCGAACGGGCCGTGCTTTCGTGTATTGTGCAAAACAACCGAGGCCCACTGCCCAACAAAACCATTTTGCAGTTGTTTCAAACCCTCATTGCTTGTACACGCAGTTTGGAAGAAACCCCCACGACCCCTTAAACCCACTTTTTACCAAAACACACCCCGTGGACATTGCTGATGAAGCCTAAAATCACATTTGTCTGCGCCACCAGGAACGATGGCTACACATCCAATTTTACCTTGCGCTTGCAACGTTCGATGCAGGCTTTGTTGGAACAGTTGGATGAGTACGCCGTCACGGCAGAGATTATCTACGTCGAATGGAACCCTCCTGCAGGTAAGCCCTCGCTGGCAGAGGTATTAACACCCCATGCGTCGAGCACCATGTGCTCGGTACGGGTGATTACCGTACCCGCCAAATACCATCGTGGTTTTAGAGGCTGGGATGAGATTGGCCTGCATTTAAGCAAGGCCTCCAATGTGGGGTATCGCCGAGCCCGGGGTGGTTTTTGCGTTTGGTTCCCATCAGATATGTTCTACTCGGACATGGTCGTCCAAAAAATGGGCATCATCCATGCAGAAGAGGGAAAAATGTATCGAGTTGACCGCTATGATGTATTTCCAAGCGTGCTTGAGGAGCCTTACACGGATCGCCAAACTTTTTTGCAAGCATGTGCTAACAGTATCGAGACCCATCACCAAAAATACCCCGATGAAGACGTCATCAAACATTTTCGCATTCCCCCTTTGCACACCAACGCCTGTGCAGATTTTAACCCCATCCCAACCAAAACCATGTGGGAGATTCGTGGATACAGAGAGGCAGATGCGGCCTTTTTAGATCTTGATAGCCTTGTTTTACATGGGGCAGCGTGTTTGGGATTGAAGGAGGAAATATGGTCCAAACCCTGTGCGGTCTACAAAATTTTCCATGCCAAAATGACAATGAAAAACCGTATCACCCAGCAAGCGTCACATCCTAACCAACAAATCAAATGGCTCATCGTCAGAGCTGGGGTTCGAGCAGGTTTAGACGAAAACCATGTCAGGGCTTGGTTAGACGTTCCGCGCCGCGGACGGCTACCGATGAAAGGCACGTTTCCTTCTTTCGAGCGCAATTTTTTGGCACGCGTTTGGAAATGGCATAAACGTGGATATACCCCTTTGAATGACGCCCATTGGGGCCTGGGTCAAGAGACCTTGCCCGAAATCTATCTGTGCAAAGCCAAATGGGACACCTAAAACACCCGGTGTGTGCGAAGCGGGTGTTTAAAAATAGAATTCTCCCCCATGTAAAACACAAAAAGCACGCTCAAAACCTGCTGCAGACAAGGCACGGCGGGCGGTTCCCTTCAGCGCAAGCACCCGCTGAAAATGCGCAAAAGCCTACATCCATGGCTGGTTTATTTGGCGTTTTTCTTCAAAATAGCGAATGGTAGGGCGGTGTTCCAGGGTGCGAGCAATGTCGTCTAGCCCCTCGAGCAAAGTGATTTTGTTGTCATCGCTTATGCTAAAAGGCACGCTCAATCCGCTGGTGGAGGCAATGCTTTGCTCCTTTAAATCGACCTTAATCTTCATGCCCAGGTCGTTTTCTATCTCTTGCATCAGTCGCTGATGGCTGCTTTCGTCAACGATGGCGGGCAAGAGGCTGTTTTTAATGCAGTTATTGTAAAAAATATCTGCAAAACCGGTCGAGATAACCACCCGAAAGCCGTACTGCCGCAGGGCCCAAGGGGCGTGCTCGCGGCTGGAACCACAGCCAAAATTATCGCCTGCAACCAGCACAGAAGCCTTGGCCAGTTTGGGATGGTTAAGGATGAAATCGTGGTTGACTTGGCGGGGATTTCCATTGACATAACGCCATTGATGAAATAGGTGGGACCCAAAGCCAGTGCGTTTAATGCTTTTTAAAAATTGCTTGGGAATCACCGCATCGGTATCGACATTGCTGCGATTTAAAGGGACAGCAATCCCTGTATGGCTGGTAAATGGGTCCATTTTGCGTGGTTCCTTACGTAACTAAAATTATCAAATGGGTGTGCAAACAAAAAAAGGTGCTGGGGCGGAGGCGCTTGCCCCTATCACGGGCTTAAAGCAGAACGCGCACATCTGCAATTTCGCCTGCAATGGCGGCGGCGGCGGCCATGAATGGGCTTAGCAAATGGGTTCGTCCGCCTGCACCTTGGCGCCCTTCAAAATTGCGGTTGCTGGTTGAGGCACAACGCTCCCCTGGCTCGAGGATGTCAGGATTCATCCCCAAACACATCGAGCACCCTGGCTCACGCCATTCAAAGCCCGCTGCTTGAAACAGTTCATGCAGCCCTTCTTGTTCTGCTTGCTTACGCACCAAGCCGCTTCCGGGGACAACCAAAGCCTGCACGTGCTTGGCCACCTTTTGACCACGCGCAACCTGGGCGGCTTGGCGTAGGTCTTCAATACGGCTGTTGGTGCAAGAACCGATAAAGACTTTATCAATCGGGATGCCTTGAATGGGCTGACCCTGGGTTAAATCCATATAACTCAGGGCACGCTGCCATGTTTCGGTCTCGGCTTCGCTTTGGGCATCACTTAGATTGGGAATTTGCTCATCGACCCCCAGCACCATGCTGGGGTTTGTCCCCCAGGTAACCTGTGGGGCTAACTCTCCGGTAAACAGCCTCGTTTCTTTGTCGTACACGGCATCGGCATCGCTGGGCAGCCGTTTCCAATGCTGTAATGCCCCTTCCCACAGGGATCCTTTGGGTGCGCGAGGCTTGTCTTTTAAATAGCGATAGGTGGTGTCATCCGGGGCAATCAGGCCCGCACGGGCACCGCCTTCAATCGACATATTGCATACCGTCATCCGTTCTTCCATGGTCATTGCTTCAATGACTCCACCGCAGTATTCCAATACGCAACCCGTACCGCCTTCAATCCCAATTTGGCGTATCAGCGCCAAAATCACATCTTTGGCACCCACCCCCTTGGGCAATGTGCCTTCCACCCGTACCCGCATGTTTTTGGGTTTGGCCTGCAGTAAGGTTTGGGTGGCAAACACGTGTTCTACCTCCGAGGTGCCAATGCCAAAGGCAAGGCAGCCAAACGCACCATGGGTGGCCGTGTGGGAATCACCGCAGACAACGGTAATGCCAGGAAGGGTTAAGCCTTGCTCAGGACCTACCACGTGTACAATGCCATTGCGCGCATCGCCCACCTCAAACAGTTCTACCCCAAAAGCCTTGGCATTTTTGCGCAGGGCTTCGACTTGCTCTGCTGCAATGGGATCTTGAATGGGCCCCGTTTGATTGACGGTGGCAATGTTGTGATCCATGACGGCGATAACCCGTTCAGGGGCATGCAATTTGCGTTTTTGCATGCGTAGCCCTTCAAAAGCCTGAGGCGAGGTTACCTCGTGAATCAAATGCCGATCAATGTATAGGATACTTCTATCCCCTTCCATGCCAATCGTATGGGATTCCCAGATTTTTTGAAAAAGTGTTTTGCCCATTGTTTTGTGTTTCCTGATACCATGAATGCAGGCGACCGTTGGGTGCCTTGGTGTGTGTCCTTATTCAAAAAGAACAAAAAAACCCATATCCGTCCTTACCTCAGCATTATCGTACATTTATTTTTACAAAAGCAAACATCAAAGGTTCCTGGCCAAAGGGGATTCCCCCCCCCCCCCCCCTCATTTTTATGAAACCTATGCCTTAACGCTAAGGAAGTTTCACCATTCGCATGATCAGCAACTTGGCCAAAAAAGAGATTCTTCTTGGGGTATGTGGTGGTATTGCTTGCTACAAGGCAGTGGAGGTGCTGCGCGGCTTAAAACGCGAGCAGGCCGAGGTGAGTGTGGTGATGACCCAAGGTGCCTGTGAATTTGTAACCCCACTCACCTTTCAAACCCTGTCAAATCGCCCCGTAATGCAACATGTGTTTAGTTTGGAGCAAGAAAGCCATATAGGGCATATTCACCTGGCAGAACGGGCCGATCTTGCCTTAATTGCCCCTTGCACGGCCAACATGCTAGCCCGTTTGCGTGCAGGGTTGGCCGACGACCCTGTAAGCACTGTCATGCTGGCCTGCAAGGCCCCTATTTACCTTGCCTTAGCCATGAACGACAACATGCTGGCCAATTCTGCCACCCAAGAAAACCTTGCTGTGTTGGGACAGCGTGGCTTTCGCATCATTCAACCCCAACACGGTTTTTTGGCAGAAGGCAAATTGGGGCTGGGGCGTTTGGCAGAACCGTTACACATTGTGCAAACCTTGCTTAAGGGGAGCGCAAACCCACAAAACACGGTGCAACATACTGCGGATAGTCTTGCAGCCAAGCTCACCCCATGGCAGGGAAAGCGGGTGCTGGTTACCGCAGGCCCTACCCAAGAAGCCCTCGATCCCGTGCGTTTTTTAAGCAATCACTCCAGTGGCAAAATGGGTTTTGCCCTGGTGCTAGCGTTGCTGGCAGCCAATGCCCAGGTAACCTTGGTGTGCGGGCCTACCTGCCAATCGCTACCTGTGGGGGGGAACTTAAAAACCCATTGTGTGGGCAGTGCGCAAGAAATGTACACCGCCGTGATGGCAGAGCAGCATAAAATGGATGCGTTTATTTTTGCCGCAGCCGTGGCAGACTACCGCCCCAAGGAAGCCTCATTGCAAAAACAAAAGCGTGAAGGCCAACCCACCCTAACCCTTCAGTTGGTGCAAAACTTCGACATTGCGGCCCTGGTGGGCAAGCAGAAAACGCCCCAGCAAAGGAGTGTGGTGTTTGCCGCAGAAACCCACAACCTACTGAAAAACGCACGCCTAAAACTACAACGCAAGCATGCTGATCTGGTGGTAGCCAATGTGGTGGGGGCGGGGCAGGGTTTTCATGCAGAAGACAACCAAGCCTCGCTTATTCAAGCCAATGCAGCCCCCGTGCACTTGCAAAAAATGCCCAAAAGTGAGCTGGCCCTGCACATTTTGGCACACGCTGCCGCCCTTTTTTAGCCAAAGTTGGCATTTTGAGGGGTGGCCCTTGCGTTTGTAGCCAAGGCACGCCCTAGCCATCACAAAGCACAAGTGCCTGCCGATGACCGCGGGCCAAATAACAAAAAGCCCTTGCAGGGCACGGTCCCGCTCGAGTTCGCAAAGCGAACACGGCGATCCGCCCCATACGAATGGCTCGATCCGTGCTTATTGATGCGTGCTTGCTATGGATAAACAAGCACCTATTTTTTAAGCAACGGTTCGAGCTCTCCGCGCTGATGCATCTCGGTGATAATGTCGCAACCTCCCAAAAATTCGCCATCTACATAGAGCTGAGGAATGGTAGGCCAGTTGGCAAACTCTTTAATGCCCTGGCGAAGTTCAGCATCTTCAAGCACATTGCGCGAGGCATAGGGGACCCCAATGCCCTCGAGGGCTTCAATCACCGCCGCAGAAAACCCACACATGGGGGCTTGGGGTGAGCCTTTCATGTAGAGCAAAACGCGGTTTTCGCGAATTTCTTTTTGAATGCGCTCGGTAACAGTGCCTACCAAGGGGGCAGTATCGGTGGATTGTGTTTCTTGCTCTTGCCCCACCACTTTAAAAATGTTTTTGAATGCGGACATATTTTTTTTAAAATCCTTTCTTTATGGGTGATCTTGTTCGATTGTTTAAACGTATGGCACATAAGCCAACGCGCACCCTCCCTTAAGGCTTTTTTACACTAAGGTAGCGCGAGGTTTGATTAATACGCAAAAGCAGTAAAATGTGTGTATCCGACTTTGCTTTGCCTATGGCGGCTTTAAACTCGGTCACATTGCGCACTTTGCGCCGGTTGACCTCTTGGACCACCATACCACGACGCAACCCCGCATCTGCAGCGGTGCTGTTAGGCCTAACCCCAACCACCAACACTCCCTCAGGGCTTTCGCTGCCACGGGTTTTGTTGTTACGCCTGTGGTTACGCACGCGCAGCCCCAAAACTTTTTCAATTTCTTCTTTGGGGGGTTTTGACTTATACTTTTTTTCCGTGCCCCCCTCTTGAAAGGCTGTGCGGATATCGCTGGGCTGACGCCCTAATTCGACCACCACGCTCCGGGGTTTGCCGTCGCGAATCAATTTCACCAGAATTTTTTTGCCAGGCTTGATGGCTGCTACGCGAGTCCGCAGTATTTCGACACTGGGGGTGGAATGGTTGTCAAAAGAGGTAATCACATCGCCTTGCTTTAAACCCGCTCTGGAAGCAGGGCTGGCACGGCCAATGCGCGCGATGAGCACGCCTGAAGCGGTTTTGAGTGAGAGTGCCTGAGCCAAGTTTTTGTCCACATTTTGGATCACCACACCCAAAAAGCCGCGCACCACCTTACCGTTGGCGATAAGGTCTTGCATAATGCGTTGGGCCATTTTAACGGGAATGGCAAAGCCAATGCCCGCATATTGACCAAAGCGCCCCGTAACAATGGCGGTGTTGATGCCCACCACCTCGCCTTTAAGGTTAATGAGCGGCCCCCCGCTGTTGCCTGGGTTGATCGAGGCATCGGTTTGGATAAAGTCCTCGTAGTCGCTAATCCCCACTTGAGTGCGCCCCTTGGCACTGACAATGCCCTGGGTAACCGTCTGCTCGAGGCCAAAGGGATTGCCAATAGCCAAGACCGTTTCGCCCACCTTCAGCTCTTCAGAACTCCCAAATTTGGCTACGAACAGTGTGTGCCCTTTGGGACTCACCTTAATGACGGCCAAATCCGTTGGGTTATCGGTGCCAATAATTTTGGCCTCTAACTCGGCGCCGCTTTTGGTTTTCACGGTAATGCGTGAGGCACCACGGACCACGTGACTGTTGGTTACAATATAGCCATCGCCGCTCACAACAAAGCCTGCCCCAAGGCCTTGCCGCCTTTGCGGGCCTTCTTCCTTAGGGTTGAAAGGCTCAGTCCCTGGGGGGAAAAAGCGCTTAAAAAAATTTTCGCGTGGGTCATCCTGAGCACCGTTTTTGCGTACTTTTTGCCCGTGTACCACGCTAATATGGACCACAGAAGCACTCACTTGGCTTATAATATGGGCCCGTGCCTTGGAGGCGCGCTGTAAAATTTCAATGTCTTTTTCAATTTGATTGGCATGGGCTGTAGGGGAATAGCCCATGGCTAAAATGCTTAAACCGAGGAACACCCAAAGACCAGCCCATTGACCAAGCACTTGCAAAGGGCTACGTTGCGGTTTTGTTCTAAATGGATGGCACACGCGCTCCGCATGATGTTTTACGCAAATACCATGCTCCACGGGCGTGCAGTGTACACGGGCTTTTAGCAGTTTAAAAAAGGGATGCTTCATATTACTCACACAAAACATGGGTAGCAGGAATCTTAAAGGATGTGGTGATAGTAAAAGGGTGATAAATCACGGTCGATGTGCTGCAAACGGGGATTGTTGTCAATCAATTTAAAACAGGGTCGCTCAATTTTTTTGCGAACTTGCGACCACACCGTATCATTGAGATAGTAAACCCTATCTAAGGGTTCAAACGCCATGGATTATGGTGAGTGTACACCAAACACGGGCGGATGCATCCCAACACCCACGGTTATCTTATGCCTTCGTTTGGATAAAAACCACCTCTTTGTGTGATGGTCATGTTTTTGCCCCTTGGGGTTCGTGTAATAATGCAACCTGTTTGTGCCATTAGCGTCTTTACTATAAAGCGACGCTGTCCCCCTTTTACCCCCACCCCCATCGCATAAAATTGAAGGACACCGTTGTTTACGCATTTTAAAAATCATTGCCATAACATACACATCCTGGTGGTGGGCGATTTGATGCTCGACTGCTACCAATGGGGTCGCATCGAGCGCATTTCCCCTGAAGCACCAGCACCTGTGCTCCATGTACAAAAAGAAGAGCGCCGCCTAGGGGGCGCAGCCAATGTGGCCCATAACCTGCTCTCCTTAGGGGCAAAGGTCAAATTGGTGGGAATTACGGGAGACGATGGTGCCAGCAAAACCATCATACAATGCCTGCTTGAAATGGGGCTCGACGGTGAGGGCATTGTGCAAGATGCAACGCGTGAAACCACGGTAAAACTCCGCATGATGGCACGCCAACAGCAGCTGCTACGTTGCGATTGGGAGAGCACCCACCCAACAAACCAAGAAACGCAACGTCATTTGCTTACAAAATTGGCGGCGGTCCTTCATTGGGCAGATGGGGTGATCGTGTCGGATTACGCCAAAGGGGTGGTAACCCGCGAATTGATGCAAGCCCTTGTGCAACACTGCCAAGCCCATCAAAAACACCTTATTGTCGACCCCAAGGTGGAAGACTACAAAATGTACAGCGGATGCAGCTGCCTGACCCCCAATGATAAAGAAGCGTATCGGGCAACCCATTTAGCCGGCCAAAACCTTGAGAGCGTGGCTGTGGCAGCAAAGCATATTTTGCGCACCACAAAAGCCGAGGCCACCTGCATCACCCTGGGATCCAATGGGGTAATGGCAGTGTTGGCCAACGGAGAATCGCGCCATTTTCCTGCCCATGCCTATGAGGTATTTGACGTTACGGGGGCGGGGGATACCTTTATTGCCATGTTAGCCAGCTGGTGGTGTGGTTCAGGAAATTTTTTTGACGCCGTGAACATGGCCAACATTGCCGCGGGCATTGCCGTAACCAAACTGGGCGTGGCCTCGGTAAACATGGGAGAAGTACAGGCAGCCTTGCACCTTGCGCCCCAAGGTTATTTGGAGTGCGCACAGGCCAAAGAATGGGTTAAAAGCCAACAAGGCCAAGGCAAACAAGTGGTGTTTACCAATGGCTGTTTCGACCTGCTGCACTTGGGGCACGTGCAATATCTGCAACGTTCGCGTGCTATGGGTCATGCCCTTGTTGTGGGATTGAATAGCGATGCCTCCGTACGCCGACTAAAAGGCCCTGCTCGTCCTTTGCAAGGCGACACCGAACGCGCCACCATTTTGGCTGCCTTGGCTTGTGTCGATGTTGTGGTGATCTTTGAAGAAGACACCCCGCGAAACCTGATCAACGCGCTCCAGCCGAACATTCTTACCAAAGGTGCCGACTACGCCATGGACGAGATTGTAGGTGCCAAAGAGGTACAAAGTTGGGGTGGTAAAGTGGAGCGCATTGCGCTGCTCCCCAATCGTTCGACCAGCCACTTGATAGAGCGCATGCGCCTTTTACCCAAGCAATAATTCCCAGCCATTTTTGAACACAAATGGTTTCGCAAGATTTTACCCACGCCCCGTAGGCTAAAGAACACATTTTTTTTAAAACCCGTGCTAAAGGGGTGTGAGGCTTTAAGGATAACGGCGTGCTCAATGAGGTGTCGTTGCACGTAGACAACGAATGCCATGCGAAGCAATTTCTGCTTTTTGCGAACCCCCTTTACGTAAGATAAGGCGAACAAGTGGTGTTTACCCATGGCTGCTTCAACCTGCTGCACTTGGGGCACGTGCACATATCTGCAACGTTCGCGTGCCATGGGCCATCCCTTAGCCATGGTTTTGCGGGCCTTTTAAAGATGCCCTTCGGAGCCTTCACGCATTCGACGCCAAATGCTAACCATGCAGTGCTAAACCCTGGTTTTTTGCGGATAAATGCGCCTTTGCGTTCGCTTCAAAAAACACCTTGGCTTCATTTCCTATGAGGTGGACCCTACTCATTTCTAACACGAAAATCCTCCCGTCACAAATCGTTTAACCCTGTCATAGGCTAAGGAACACAAAACCTGCTCTAGCACAAGCCTGGGGGGTGCGGCACCGCGTAAGCACCCCCGCTTGGCTCTATTTGAGCAGCAAAATGAGGGAGGTAGTGAGAAAGAAATGGAAAAATACAGAGAACTATGGCTAGCATAAAATTTTTTACTGTGTTAAGTGTCACCTGGGTTTTCTTCTACCATGTGGCGGGCCCTCCGCCTTGGGAGAGGTATGGGGTTTTGAGTATCCCCGACCCTAACGAACGGGCATCGACGCGTTTTGCGCGGGAGTGCTGGTTTGTAGACTGAGGAGATCGTGAGGTCAATAATCTCTTTTTTGAGGTAAATGTTGGCTTAAGTTTTTCAGCGTCTGTGAAGAGGTGTTTGCGTTCTTGCTTTGTTTTGAAGCCAGGGACCTTTTAATTCGTAGTCAACTTTTTTTGGAGAGAATTGTATGAAAACATGGTTAAGAACGGCTGTGATTGCCGTTTTAGCGTTGTGTGTTGCGGGTAGTGCTGTGTGGGCTGCCAGTGGTGACAAATTGAAAGAGGTAAAAAAACGTGGTACGTTAAAGTGTGGTGTGGCAGATTTTTTACCTGGGTTTTCGTTTGCTGATAACAAAGGCAAGCGCTCTGGTTTTGATGTTGATTTTTGCGACGTCCTGGCTGCCGCCATTGGCGTTAAAGTACGTCTGGTCCCTCTTAGTGCCAAGGCGCGTTTCCCTGCCTTGTCATCGGGTGAAGTGGATTTGCTCTATCGCAACACCACTTGGACGCTGAGCCGTGACAGCAAGTTAGGCGTCGATTTTGTGGGCGTTAATTATTACGATGGCCAGGGCTTTATGGTCCGCAAATCCTCAAAGGTAAAAAGCGCGCTCAAACTGGGTGGCGCAGCGATTTGTGTGGCTGCTGGGACCACCACCGAGCTCAACATGGCTGACTATTTTCGTGCCAATCGCATGAAGTACAAGCCTGTTGTGTTTGAAAAAGCCGTTGATGTGTTCAAAGCGTACGACGAAGGTCGCTGCGATGCAGCCACGACCGATGCTTCTGGTTTGGCCGCACAGCGTACTTCCCTTAAAAAGCCTGGGGATCACCTTTTGCTTCCCGAAATAATCTCTAAAGAGCCTCTTGGCCCTGCTGTGGCCCATGGCGATAACAACTGGGGGGACATTGTAAAGTGGACCTTGAATGCAGTGATTATTGCGGAAGAAAAAGGCATTACCCAAAGCAACGTTCGTGGCATGAGGTCGAAGTCAGGAGACCCGACCGTTCAGCGCTTGTTAGGCAAAACGGGGTCGCTGGGGGAGGACTTAGGCCTTCAAAAGGACTGGGCTGTACGTGCCATTCGTGCCCGTGGGAACTATGGCGAAATTTTTGCCCGCCATTTGGGGGTTAAAACCCCTTTGCGCCTCACGCGTGGCTTAAATCAGTTGTGGAGCAAGGGAGGCATTCTCTACGCACCACCAGCACGCTAGACGCAGCCTTTTTACCCACTAACAACCCACTAAAACTTGCAAAGTAGTTTTTATGCAAAGCCTTTTCAGTGCGCTTAAACTTATTTACCAATGGTGGACACATGGGGTTGTCCGTGCATGGGTTAATCAACTGCTAATATTGAGCTTTGTATGTGGTACTTTGTATGTGCTGGTCCAAACCACTGCCAAAAATTTGGCTGAGCGTGGTTTGGCCAGTGGGTTTGGCTTTTTGAACAATGAGGCGGGTTTTGGCATTGGCGAAACCCCGCCTATTCCCCGCTTGGAAGGCGGGTTTTTGGCTTTTATTGGCACCTGTGTTTTAGGGATTTTGCTCTGTGTATTTTTGAATCTTTGGTTAAAGAAAACCAAAGGTGAGAAATTGGGCGCAAGCACGTGGTCGGCCGTGGTGGCCGTTTTTTTGGTGGTGGGTGCTCCAATAATAACCCTTTACCTTTATGGCGGGGACACCCCCGTCGACGTATACGAAGAGAGTTCTACGTACAGATTGGCCCTTAAAACGGGCGTCATCAACACCCTTAAGGTTTCTGTAATAGGGTGCATTTTAACCACCATTTTGGGTTTTATATTGGGCCTTGCATGGGTTTCCACCAACTGGCTTGCGGCCAAATTGGCCGAGGTGTATGTGGAGATTTTCCGGAATATTCCCGTGCTGGTACAAATTTTCTTTTGGTACAAAGGGGTACTTGGCGCGTTGCCTTCGGTGCGCGAGAGCGTCACGTGGGGGGGGATTTTTGCGCTGAACAATCGGGGCGTGTATATGCCTTCCCCTGTACCCACAGCGATTTCGGGCGAGTTTGGCTTAGCCATTGTGGCGGGAATGGTTGGCGTTTGGTTTTGGCTGCGCTGGTGTCGCATGGTGCAGGCACGCACAGGCTATGAGCCCCCTTTGTTTTTACCTGTCATGGCTTTTTTGGTCGTGCCGGCAGCCCTGGTTTGGTGGGTGGTAGGAGCCCCATTTACATGGGAGAAGCCCGTGTTGGAAGGCTTTAACTACCAAGGTGGTCTCGCCCTAAGTCCTGAGTACAGTGCTATGCTAATCTCGTTGGTGGTTTATACTGCCACCTATGTGGCAGAAATTGTACGTGCGTCCATTCAATCGGTTTCAAAAGGACAACGCGAAGCAGCCAATGCCTTAGGCTTGAAGCCCGGCCAAACCATGCGCTTGGTTGTTATTCCTCAGTCAATGCGGGTCGCTACCCCGTTGCTTATCAATCAATACCTCAATTTAACCAAAAATTCCTCCCTTGGTGCTGCCATTGCCTACCCTGAGTTGGTGAATGTGGGCGGGACCGTTTTGAATACCAGCGGTCAAGCCATTGAAGTCATTGCGATCACCATGGCGGTTTATCTCACCTTAAGTTTACTGATTTCGGTCAGCTTAAATTGGTACAATACACGTGTTAAGTTAAGAGAGCGTTGAGCAAAGCCCACCTTAGTATAAGGGTGCCCCGATGGCCTTGATTTGGTGGTCTTGACCCTTGTGATGAAAACTATCCGCGCCGGGTTTCATGGGTTGGATCCTATGTTTTTGTGCGTAATCTTGAGGGCACTTAAAGCGCAATTAAAACCACTTAAACCAAGGGAGAAACCAACACATCATTTATGGCGAAATCACCTCCCATTACAAAAGACAAGGTTGTGACATTCGTTGATCACAAGCCATCACGTCCACCGCCTGCTTCCCAAGTTGAGGCTATCCGCTGGCTGCGCAAAAATCTGTTTAGTAGCGGGTTTAGCACATTGGTTACATTGTTTTGCGCCTGGCTGGTGTACAAGGCGGTGGTGGGCTTTGTTAGCTGGGGTTTTGTGGACGCTCATTGGGTGATCAATCAAGCGGACATAACCAAGAGTTGTCCCACTGCCGGGGGGGCTTGCTGGGCTTTTATTCGCGATACTTGGAGCTTGTTTGTGGTAGGCACCTACCCTTACGAAATTCGCTGGCGTCCTTTTTTAGCTTTAGGCGTCTTTTTTGTGATGGTTGCAATGGCCTTTGTGCCTGCCGTTCGCCGTACCAAAACCTATTTATGGGTTTGTTTGCTGCTGCCTATTCCGTTGCTACACCTTGTGCACGGCGCAGAAAATTTTGGCTTTAGCAAAGTAAGCAATCAGTTGTTAGGCGGGCTGCTCATTACCGTCTTGCTTTCTGTGGGCTCCATTACGCTTGCTTTTCCCATGGGCATGGCACTGGCCTTGGGTAGGCGCAGCACCACCATGCCTATGGTGCGCATGTTGAGCACTATTTACATCGAACTTATTCGTGGTGTGCCTTTAATCACCATTTTGTTCATGGCTTTTGTCCTTGTTCCCTTGTTTGTCCCGGTTGAGTTCCAAATTAGTCAGTTGCTACGCGTACTGATTGGCATTACTATTTTTGCTTCTGCTTACATTGCCGAGGTCATCCGCGGTGGGTTACAAGGCATTCACCAAGGGCAGGAAGAAGCTGCCAAAGCACTCGGGTTTTCTTATTGGCAAACCATGCGCTTCATCATTTTGCCCCAGGCTATCCGTTTGGTCATTCCGCCTTTAATGAGTACTTTTATTGGCTTGGTCAAAGATACCTCGTTGGTGGTGGTGGTGGGTTTGTTCGATCTGCTTGGAGCCGCCAACTTGGCTGTGGTAAACCCAAATTGGCTCAATAGGCTGGTTGAAGCTTTTGTGTTTGCGGGCTTTATTTACTGGGTGATTTGCTTTGGTATGTCGCGCTACAGCATTCGCCTAAAAAAACGCCTCGAGACTGGGTTGTAACCCATAACACCCCAACAAGAAAAAGTATTATTGCCTTGTGGGGGGGGGGGTGTTTGGTTTGGAAACAGGCAAAAATAACCGCATACGTGACCGTTTTTAAGGAGAATTGCAATCATCATGGCCAAAACTTCTGCTGCAGAAAAAAAATTAAACAATGCATCGCCCATTGTTGAAATGAAAGGCGTGAACAAATGGTATGGGAAATATCATGCCTTGTGCGATATTGATCTACAGGTGGCTCAAGGTGAACGCATGGTGATCTGTGGCCCTTCAGGGTCGGGAAAATCCACCCTTATTCGCACCATTAACCGTCTTGAAGAGCACCAGGAAGGCGACATCATTGTGAATGGGATTACCCTAACCCATAACCTAAAGGATATTGAAGCCGTACGCCGTGAAGTAGGAATGGTATTTCAACAGTTTAACCTGTTTCCGCATTTAACAGTGCTTGAAAATATTACCATGGCTCCCATTTGGGTCCGCAAAACCCCCAAAGAAGAAGCGATTGCCATGGCCAAAGTGTTGCTTGAAAGGGTGGGTATTCCCGAGCAAATGGACAAATACCCCGGTCAACTTTCTGGTGGTCAGCAACAACGGGTAGCCATTGCTCGCACCTTGGCCAAGCAGCCTAAGATCATCTTGTTCGACGAACCTACATCAGCACTTGACCCCGAGATGATCAAAGAAGTACTTGACGTAATGCGCGAGTTGGCAGAGCAAGGTACTACCATGGTGGTGGTATCCCACGAAATGGGCTTTGCTAAAGAAGTTGCCGACTGCATCGTGTTTATGGATTCGGGGCAAATTGTGGAACGCGCCCACCCCAAAACGTTTTTCTCCAACCCCAAGGAGGAGCGTACCAAGTTGTTTTTAAGCCAAATTCTACAGCACTAAGAGCACAGCGTTCAAACCAGGGATTCGCTGGCGAATGTTTAAAACACGACCCTCAACAGAAAGCAAGCTTTGGCAAGCTTTGCTGTGACGCCGTCGCGTCCCATTTTCCAGTGGCGCAAAGGCAATTGCGGTGCCAACGCTTGGTTGTTAGCCCACCTCCACCCGTGCGTCGTTAAAACAAGCCCCTTGAGACAAATCAGCCCGATGGCTGGGGGCCAATGCCGAAATGGTTTGCTCGTTTTGACTGGTGTGCAGCCATGCCCCTTTGTATTGCAATACCACCCCCATCCTTATGTGGGGGGTAATATGCAAGGGTGCCCTCACTTCACCAAGCGTATTAAATACGCGCACCAACTCTCCCTCACTTAACTGGCGCCTTGCGGCATCTTCAGGATGCATGTGCAAAGAGGGGGTCTCACTGCTGGGAGACAATTCTCCAAAAATAGAATTAATGCGCTTGGCAGAAGCAGGACTAATGAGCGTTAGGGGAAAACGAGCATCTTCATTAGGTGCAGCGATCCGCTGAGGCAGGCGTGCTTGCTCGCCATGCAATTTTGCAAGCCAGTCGGATTCTAGTTCAAGGCGGCCACTTAAGGTGGTGGGAAGCACGTTATCAAAGAGCAAAATAGGGGCCTGATTGCAACGCATGGCATGGGCTTTATCTACCACCAACTCTTCTAAGCAGTTTGCTTCCATGCGCGCATCTTTCCAATCCAACGCACAGGCCATCAAGTCTGCATCGCTGGCACTCAAAGCGGCCTCGTTATAGCCAAACTGCTTGGCCAAACGGCGAAAAATTTCCGTATTGGGCAAACTACTCCCCACAGGTGCTATCACCGCATTGGAGCGTTGTAACCAATGTTGCCCATAAGCGGGGTAAATATCACCATGCTCAAACTGCGAACACGCAGGGAGAATCACATCGCACAACTCCATGCTTTCGGTCATCACCACGTCAATCCCCACCAAAAAAACATCTTTTTGTGCGAACGCCTTGTGTAAAACATTCTGATTGGGGTGGGTGATGATTGGGTTATGGTTGTAAATAAAAACCACTTTAAGCGGCGTGCTCGCGTGTTTATCCAGTAAAACCTTGGGGACATCCAAAATGTTGATGGTGCGCGGCGGCTCACCTTTGGGATTGAGAGGCATCAAGTCTGGGCATTGCAAGGCCTGCATTTGAGTGGGAAAAGCATTTCCTGCTTTGCACACCACCCCATTGCCTGCCCTACCAAAGCGGCCCGTTAATGCAGATAGTGCAAAAATAGAACGGATGCCCCCTCCGCCATTGCGATTGCGTTCGAGGCCGTTGCCTACCACCACTGCGGTGGGAGTGCCTCGCTTCCACCAGTGGGCAAATTGAACCAGGTCGGTTTGGCTTACCCCGCTGTGCTCAATGGCTGCATCAAAACCCATGCTTTTTACCTGTGCCATAAACGCCTTGGCACCTTTCACATGCTGGTCAATAAACGCTATATCAAAGGCATCCAACTTCTCCAACTGCATGGCCAACGCCCAAGCCAACGCTAAATCTTCACCAGGCCGTACAGCCAGGTGCAAATCGGCTTTTTCAGCAATTTTAGTGTGGTAGGGATCAATCACCACTACCTTGGCGCCATTGCGTTTGGCGGTTTGAATATGGCGCACGAGGTGTAAGTGGGTAACGGTAATGTTCGCACCCCAAAGCACCACCAATTTAGCATGTGCCACCTGTTCGGGGGGCATCCCCGCCACATTTCCAAACACCGATTGATAGGCCTCGCCCCGAATGCCACCGCACAAAGGCACACGATCGACCTGGGTAGCTCCCATGCGATGAAAAAAACGACTATCCATCGAACCCCCCGCCAGCAAGCCGTGGGGACCCGCGTAGTTTAAAGGCAGCACACACTCTGCACCCCAGGATTCAATGGCCCGCTGGCAGCGTTGATGAATGTATGAAAGGGCCTCCTCCCAAGAAATTGGGCGAAACATCCCCCTTTCTCCTTTGCTACTGGTGTTCGTGCGCAACAAGGGGGTGGTTAGGCGCTTTGGCCCATGGACCCATGCAGGATAGGACTGGGTGACCTTGCTGCAAATAGCACCTCTTGTATAAGGGTTGATTTTGGAGCCGCGTATTTTTTTTATTTTGCCTTCCACCACTTCAAGGGACACGCTGCAGGTATCGGGGCAGTCTAAGGTGCACACCGAAGGATGCCATTTTGAAACCAAGGCATTGGCAGAACGGGAGGGAGAAGCCATGTAATGTCTCCTAATGATGAAAGGCGATGGGGGCAATGATTACATTCGCGTGGCTCACAGTCCGTGAGTGACAGCACCCAGCAATTTTGTCAACTTTTAGGACGCTTTTTCCAGTACTCGCATTTCGCCACCTCGACCACACGCATCGCTGCAACGCATATCACTTCCCTTTTTGAGAACGGAATGTTCCATAAAAAGGTCTTGACGTTCGATTGAACTTTACATAAAAGGGAGTATCTTCTGGTGGTGGTTTGCTTAGATAAGCCACAGAATAAGAGACTCCCTTGTGGGCATTATACAGATTTACAAATAATTTCCCACCCATGAAACCTGCAGAAAGCATCTTCGAAACGGTGCGCTAGGGTGAACAGCCCCGCTGCCCATATTGCCAGTCTTTAAATACTGCGATAATGCAGCAATGCCACTGCTACTTACAGTGTTACACAGATAAATTTGCTTTTCGCGACAGCCATCGCAAAACCACCCTGGTTTTTGACTTGGTAATCAACAGAGCATTGGGATTATCACTACGAATAAAAAACCATTGAAGGTTATAGCAGGTGCACGCGACAAGCCCCTAAAAAATAGGTATTATTGAGATACCTTGTTATGTGCTTGAAGATGAGACGAGAGTCTTAAGCCAAACGGGTTATAATGGGCAGCATTTTAGTAAAAACTACAGGTCTTGATGCCACCCTTAAAATCCCTAAATTTTTTACCACTTCCACAATAAAACCCTTCATTCATAAGGGTTTAGTGCCACCCCTTTCTAACCCCGATCCTGCTCGCAAAATCCACGCAAGGGGGGGGAGGCCTTGCACATGGCTCTCCTAGCAACCATTCTTGCGGACATATGTGATGTCAGTATTAGACACACGCAGTGTGAATGTTTTAACGCCACCGCAAAAGCGGATTGGAGATAGGTGTGAGTTGTTAGTACGCGGTTTTGATCGTGTTGGTATTGTTGCCCTTATTGATGAAGCAACAGGTTACGAAAGAATTCGCGAAAAAAGAGCACTTGTAAAAAAAAATCCTTGAACCTTTTATTGCAAAGGATTTGTAGAAATGGACAAAAACTTTTCCCATTGAATTTTATGAGCAGGTTTATCCCTTGAGAGGATGGCCATTTCTAAACGGCGTTAAACGATCGAGTGTTATTGGCCATTATACCAATGATTTTATTTACGGCCGTCTTGCGCCAGGAGTACTTGAAAAATGAAAGAAAATAAATCCTATTTCATCCGATAAAGGCCGAAGATTACACATACACCACCAGCCGGTTCACTCTTTGAAAGAGGGCGCCCCAGGCTAAAAGAACGCGTAGCAGCAGTGATTGCCTGAATGAAAGCGGCACCCAATTGGGATACTTTGCAAGCAGCTTTTGCAGGCGTGCGTTTCCCAGTAACCAAATGAAATAATTCCTTTAGATATTGATAATGCTTCTTAAGGGATAAAGCAGGTGTTCTCCTCCGTAACTGCAAAAACAGCGAGACCTATTTGTGGGGCATTCCGTTTTTTCAAAGAGAATTTTGATATCGCTGAAAAGCGGTTCTGCCATGCTTTTGTGGTGATATGGCCTTTGCGGATACGTGGGAAGGGTCCTAGCGGGTTTAACACGGTTGGACGTCAAAAGGATGAGAGTATGCCCACCCACCGGTATCAAAAAACCACCATTCACATGCCTAACTGGTCTAATGCCTTTTGCAGTTCGGCCAATTCGGCAGCGTAGCCTGCCTGCAAAATAGGAAACCGACACCAAGTTTTAGGGTCTAGGTTCTCGTCATCCAAGTGAAAAGATGGGGCGAGGCGCTCGCGCTTCCATTGTGAACGCCCCCACAGCTGAAAAAAGCGCGTCACCTGGGCCGCAGCAGTTTGTGCTGTAAACGTATACCCTGCAAGGGGTTGGTGTAACAAACGCTGCCATACTTGAATAGGGCTTAGACGGTCGCGAATGGCCGCTTGCTCAATGGCATCCAACACGGGGTAGGGCATTAGGTCTTTTTCGTCTTGCTGGATGTCACCTTGGGGGCGAAGCTCGGCAGTGGGAGCTTGTTTGTTAATCTGTGCCAGCGCGGGTAAAGGGCCCATACCCCGGGTTGTTTGGGTTTCTATCCAATTTAACCACTGGCGCAAAAAGCTTTTGTTGGCTCCTGCAATGGGTGCCAGACCACCGCTGGTATCGCCATCCATGGTGGCGTAACCCACCCCAGCCTCGCTACGGTTGCTGGTGCTTAGCAACAAACGTCCTTCCACATTGGCCAATAACCAAATACCGGGCGAGCGTACCCGTGCTTGAATGTTTTGACGTGCTAAGTCATCGTGTTCCCAGCTAAGGGTGCGGTTTAAAGCTTTGGCTGCCAATTCCTCATAGGCATCGACCAAGGGCTGAATGTCGACCTCAAGATGCTTGGCATTAAGGCTATTGGCCAACGCCTTGGCTGCCAAACGGGTGGTTTGGGATGAGTTTTGCCCTCCTTGATACACGCTTAAGAGCAAACGTTTGTTAAGGGTGGCCAAATCGGTCTCAAAGTCACCGCTGCTTTGCCCCAAATGAAGCCACCCAGGCAGTTTGGCGCACACGGTTCCCCAACCCAACTCAGCCAAGGCAAAGCGTAACGCTGCCCCACACAGGACCAGCACGCAGGCCGAATCAACCCCACCGCTTAGAGATACCAAAAAGCCTGCCGAGTGACTTTTGCGTAAATAATCCCAAAGGCCCAATGCCTCAGCACCCAGAAATTCTTCTTCTTTGCTTAGATCGCTAGAGGCGTTAAGCGGAGGGGTTGGCATCATAGCCAACGACGGTTTGCCTAAGGGGTTGGGATTGGATGTGCTGAGATGATCGGGTGGCAACAAGGGCATGCTTGCCTGATTTTGTTGCAAAAAAGGTGCTTTCACCCAGGCAAACGCACTGCCTTGGCGCATTTGCGCAATTACAGGGTAGTTGATGCGCCGCTGTTCGAGGCGGGTTTGATTTAAATCAACCGTGGCAACACACAGGGAAACCTCGCGAAAACCAAAGCGTTTTTTTTGCTGAGTGAGTATGTCTCCATGGCTGGCAATAAACAAGGCTCCATCAAAAATAAGCCGTCCTGATTCGTTACCCAATAAATTGCTATACACGTACACAGCACGCAGCCTACGCGAGGCCTCTTGCACAATGCGGCGCAAGGTGGCGTGCTTGGCAAAGGCAAAGTGGCTGGCACTTGGGTTTAACCATACATCGAGCCATTCGGCGGTTTCCGGGGCCTGCCCAGGCCCACCTGCCCAGGCTTCTTCGCAAATTTCAAAACCTATGCGCAAACCTTCAACATTGTAAATTACGTCCCCAAAAGGAATGTCCTTTCCTTCATGTCGAAAGCCTTCCTGTCGCCCCGCTTGCCATGGTTGAAACCAACGCGGCTCATAATACACCCCCGCTCCCGCAAGTACCCGTTTGGCATTTAATCCCGCCAAACCCCCATCGACCAACAATGCGGCGCAATCGTACAAACTGCCGCGGTAAATTACGGGCAAGCCTAAAGCCACCGCCATATCGCGTGTGTGTGGCACGATTTGCAACAGCGATTCCCATGCGTATTGGGCCAAACTAGCCCCATGAAAAGCATCTTCACAGCCATGTCCGCTCACGCACAGCTCGGGCAGGCAGAGCAGTTGCACCCCCTCCTTGCGGGCCATGCGCACTGCCTGCAAAATGCGCTCGCGATTGCCCTGCCAATCCATGGGCAATTGATTAAGGGTGGCTGCACCCACTTTTAGGACGCCGTTTGCCAAAAATTTTCGTCCGTTCGTGATAACTAAGGAAATAAGGGTGTTAAGTAGCAAGAAGCAACCGCGTTAGGGCGCACTCCAAACCTAAGGGCTTATAGATTTGCTGGCCTTTGGGTACAAGGTGTAGCACAAACCCTTGGGCTTGGGCACCGGCACTCGCAATCCTCTTAATAGAGGCCATGCGAATTTTTTGAAAAATAATATTTCCTTATAATAATTATAATGGTTAGAGTTGCTATATTTACTTCTGGGGCGTCAGGATTGTACCGTAAAAGGTTTTTTTCGCCAATTGCGCAGAATTGCGTGGTTTTTTCGAGGATTGGTGGTGCAAATCGGTAATTTTTCCAAAACAACAGTTGAATCTAGGAGGAACTAAAAATATATAATGGTTATAATATTTTTAAAAAGATTATAATTTTAATTAGTACTCTTTAAAGGGAGATTTGTATGGAAAAAATAGAAGTAAGCTTTGAAGTTTTTCAAAAACTCACCGCGTTACGTGATAACACAACATCTTTCAATGACGTGATAAGCAGGATACTCCAGGAAAACGAGGTTGCAACCTCTCAAACGCACCCGATTCATGGAACAGATTCGAGTCAAGCTCCTAATGCTAATTTACCTCAACCTCCGGAGTCTGATGCACAGGGACTGCGCTGCAAAAGGGTTTTCCTCGCTAATGGCACAAAACTACGTGGTTTTTTCGAGGGTAGATGGCACACAGCCAAAATCCAAGGTGGATTGTTTCATGTAGGTGGAGAAACAGCACGTTCTCCTTCTGCAGCTGCATGGTTTGTAAGAAGGCGCGTAACCAATGGTTGGGTTTTTTGGGAGATAGAGATAGACGGTAGGGGATGGATTAAAATAGATGAATTACGTCCACGTTAACAGAGCGGTTTAGCCAAATGGTTTGGGGATGGTGTATGATGAGCCCAGACTAGTTTTCGCCATTCCCCCTTTGCACAGTACGCTTTTATTATGATTACCGAACACACCGTAAAGCCACGGCTGGTTGACCTGATTAACAACCGCATGCCGCGAGGCTTAGACAGTTTTTCTTTGGCTCGTATTGGGGGGTTAGAACCGATTGACCCATGCTGGCGAGTGTTTGGAGGTAAATTGGACGCCGTGGGTTTTAGCCCAGACGCGGCTGTGATTAGCACACTCCAAAACAAAGAGCGCTCAAAAACGGTGCTCTACGAAAATCGCTTTATTTTTTCTGACGACTACAACGACAACCTATTTCCCTGGCGCTCACGCTATCAAACCCCAACCAATTTTTCTCACGATCGCTCAAGCAGTTTTTTGTTCTTGAATACCCAAGATTTTTCAGAAAAATTCTTTGAGAAAAACAACCCGCTTACCCACCAAGGCATTCAAATATCCCTTGATAATTACGCCAAAGAGAAAAACAAGCACTTCGATTTTTTGCATATTGAAACCGATGACAACGGCTACCCCGTGCTGCTGGGTGCAAAAAACACCATTCGCCAAAGCGTCCTGGGGGTGTTGACCCGTTTTTCGTTTCACGGTTGGATTCACGAGCATGCCAGTGTGCACAGCAATATCGACCTTTTTTTGCGCAAGCTGGGTTTTTCGCTGGTAAGTTTGGAAACCCAACGCTTTAGCCGCAAAACCTTGCCCTTGCCCTTTGCTTTTGATGAACCCACCGAAACCGAGTACGGCCCCGTGCAAGGAGGCGAAGCCTTGTATTTACGCGATTTAATTTTGCCCGACTACGATAAGCGTTTTGGATTTGACGTTACAGCTGCCCGGGTTTTAAAAATGGCTTCCCTGTACGATATTTTTCTGCTGCCCGACTGTGCCATTGAACTGCTGCAACGTTATGCAGATGACTACCACTATCGCTCGCATGTGGATCTGTTTACCAATGCCCTTACCCCTAAACTGAACGGCCGGAGTTTAAGTTACAAGCGTTACATGGGAAAAATAACGGGCCACCCAGAATTGCTTTACCCAAAAAACGAAGACGAGGTTCGTGGGCTCATACGCGTCTTAAAACTGCTTAACCCTTTGATGTGGATTTGGCTTATTTTGCGCGGTGTGTGGCGTGGTGTTCGTGCGCTGCTATTGCTGCCTCAAACCCTTTTCCGCGTTATTTTTCGCAGAAAACCTGCCGCTTAAAAGGCCCTCGGCAAGGAGGGTTTCGCAAAAGGGTTTATAAAACGCTTCGACTGTCCGTTATGTCAGTTAACGTTACCTTCAGGCATGGTGGTAAGTGGTTATTGACCATGAATATTGGACAAAACGCAAAGATGCTGTTTAGCCAGGGGGTGGACAAGCAGCTAACTGACAAATAGACAATATTCTTAATCCTTTAAAAGGAAAACCTATGTGTAAAGTAATCTCATTGTTTAATCATAAGGGTGGTGTGAGTAAAACAACAACGACATTTAACCTTGGGTGGGCTATGGCTGACTTAGGGTTTAACACTCTCATTGTTGATGCCGATCCTCAATGTAATTTGACTGGAACCGTATTGGGGTGTAGCGAGATTGGAGACTTAGAAAATTTTTACGATGAAAAACCTAATCGCGATTTATACCATTGTATAGAGGCAATTATTGAAGGCAAAACAACTGAATTCGAACCACCAAATATAGCGAAAACGGGGAATGCAAATTTATTTTTGCTCGCTGGACATATTAACCTAGGCGCGACTGAGGGAACGCTTGGAGTGGCTTTAAAAACGAGCAAGGCACTACCCGTAATACAAAACCTTCCTGGGCTACTGAACACCGTAATAAGAAAGACAGCCACGCAGAATGCAATTGATCTTGTGCTCGTTGACATGAGTCCTAGCATTGGTGCTTTAAATCAATGCGTTCTAATGGGGAGCGATTTTTTTATTATTCCGACATCCCCCGACTATTATTGCGACCAAGCAATGTGGTCCTTATCAAAAACACTGCCCGAATGGAACAAGGAGATTGAACCGTTCAAAGAGACGGCACTGCAAAGGAGTTTCCCCAAAAACCCTCCAAAATTTATAGGTACTATTTCTCAAAACTACCGTCCTCGAAACAGTGCCCCGGCAAGTGCATATCAAGCATGGATTGACAAAATACAAAAAACAACCGTCGATTTGTTAATTCCAGCATTAAATAGTGTAGGGATGGCAATTACAAGAGCAGATTTTCAAACCTCATGTCCAAAAGGTATTCCGTACAATCTGGCAAGTATTCCTGACTTTAATTCATTGATTGCTCTTTCTCAAAAAAATAAAACCCCCATCTTTGCATTAAGTGAGAAGCAAATTGGTCACACAGGAATCGTTTTGCAAAAGATGGAGGCGAGTAGAGACAATTTCCGTGGCCAATTTACGCGCCTCGCAAAAGACGTGTCTAAATTGGTGGGTTTAAAATAGAACGGTACTTGAATCAAGGATGATCTAGATAAAATCTACTGATGATTTTGAAAAAACCTTACATGAGACTGATGCCACACGCCCATGTACAAAGTGGGAAGGGGGCTTAAAAAAGAGGATGTTTCCCGGTTATTTAATTTTGAAAGCCATTCATGTGATCGGCATCATTTCGTGGATGGCGGGTTTGCTCTATTTGTTTCGCCTGTATGTGTACCACCGCGATGAAAGGAACAAGGAGGTTAAAGAGCGTTTTTGCGTGATGGAATACCGTCTATGGATGACCATCACCGTCCCCGCTGCATGGGTAAGTGCTGCCACGGGTTTGCTTATGGTGGCGTGGCGTGGCTGCGCCTTACTGGCTCAGGGCTGGTTCACAGCCAAGCTGGTGCTGGTGGTGCTCATGCTGGTGGTACATGGGGTGGCAGGGGGATTGCGCAGGCGGTTTATTCAAGCACCTTACCCCTTCTCTTCACGATTTTTGCGGATTTTGAACGAAGCTCCAACGCTGTTAATGGTTGGAATTGTTTTTCTGGTGATTCTTCAGCCTCAATGGTGGCTGTGGTCTTGCGCAAACTAAAACTGCGCTCACCGCTCCTGCCCCTGCTCCCACCACGCGATCCAAAACTACGCTCACCGCCCCCGTCTTTGCCTTCGTCGTGCCCATGGTGGGGCGAACCAAATTTTCTTTCAACCTCCCTCGGGGTTGGCAAGGCAGCAAAGGTGTCATCTTCCCCGTCCACACCGCCCGTATGCCGTGGCTTATCTAACCCTTGGTGACGGCCGTTTTGACGCCACACCTGAATGATATCTTGGCTTGGGCGACCGGTGGGCTCCTTAGGCATTTCTTTTGCCAGTAACTGTGCATCGGTTGAGGAGGCATTGCTAAAACTTCTGCGCTTAAAATGCAGCACATGCTCCCACTTGCCGCGTTCACCAAAGGCCAAGCGTTCATGGCTTGAAAAAACGCGCCTCCGAATGGAGCCGATGCCGGTCATTTCCCATAGGTCGTCTGAAGCGACCTCGTACAACGCCTGTGCACCGTTTACCCCTTGCACTTGCGTATTGTTTTCGTTAGAGGATATCCAATCGCCAATTACCAAGAACACGTCCCCCTCAGCAGACACCACGCGGGCAAGGGTGCTGAAAATAGTGGTAAAGTCTTGGCGCCACTGCTGTGAGGCATGCCGATGGCGGCGCTTGGGGGTAATTTCTTGCTGATGCAAAGGCTTGGTGGCATACCCCAGCCACGCCATGCGTAGCCAATGCTGATGATGGTAGTCATACACTCCAGGATAAGGTGGACTTGAAACCACACGCTGCACTTCCCCCCATTTTAAGGTGGGCAACAAACGGGAATCTTCCACCAATAAACGCGGTTGTACAAAGCCTGGAGGCGTCAAGCGCCTAAGCGCCACTTGGGCTCGGGTTAAGCGTTGGCAGGTGGCCACAATATGGCGCGTAACCGCCCCTTTTGGGTAGTTGGTATTTTTGCGTTGTTCACCTGCGGTGTTGGGTTGCCCTCCTCCCGCTGCAAAATGCGAAAATTTTACCACCACACTCGAGAGCACGGCACGCAGGCTCTCTTTGGCGGCACTGGTATGTAGGTTGTCAATTAAGCGTAACCATTGGGACAGTTCGGCCATGACATGGGGTGCATGATGCGGGGCTATGCGAGCCAAGCTCCGGCGTTCATAACGGGGAATGCGTCCTTCGCCCCCTTTGCTGCGCATCAGCAAGCTTTCCACCTCACCTGCCATCGATCTTGTCAAGTCGCATAAAGTGTCCGCTTGCTTGATACTGCGCATGCGGACCCGCTCGTTGGTTACGAGGCGTCCAATGGGGTTCATGTCGTTACCTATCGCCTGCCAACCTGCCAAAAGGGCTTCCACAATAGCCGTACCGCCACCCATAAATGGGTCACACATCACCTGCGAGGCGGCATTGTTATGGCTTAACAAGGTGCGTGGTAAACATGGGTGAAAACGCCCAGGGTAAGCATGAAAGCCGTGGGTAAAGGCGTAGCCCATGGCTTGCGCTTGACGAGGAGGGGGAATACGCAACGCCTTCAAAAGCAAGGCACCATCGGGCCCCTCGCTATGTTCGGCCAAATTGCTTTGCGAGAACGCAATGCGCTTGGTGGATGGACGGAGTTGCATAAAAGCCTATTGTGTACGCTTGCAGCGGTATCAAGCAACGGATGATGGCCATCAATATAAAAATGAAAGTACGAACGCGACTTAAACAAAAGGTGCGCAACATACCATGGGCATCTTGCAGCCAAGGGTACAAACACCATTCATACCCAAAAGCATTTTTAAAAAACGCCTTCGCCTGTTGTCCACCCAAGGACATGTAAGCCTCCCTTCTGTGTAACAACCACCCATGAGGCAGCTCGCAGGAGGTGCGAAAAGCACACCGCAGGCTTTACAGACAACGCCGTGCGGCCAGCATAGCACAGGTCAGATGCTAAAAACAGGCGTGTCTTGCGGAGGGGGTTGAAGCCCCACGAAACAGCCCCCCCTTGCGGGCGTGTAATGCGGTGCTTCGAGGCTAGTTTTGGGGCTCATTTGTGTGAGCATTGGCTTGGCTTAGCAAGGCATCAATGGCGTTGGCCAGCTGAACGTCTTTTAGGGTGAGACCTTGGGCATCGTGGGTATGCAAGGAGATGCGTACACGTTGATAGGTGTTTTCCCAAGTGGGGTGATGGTTCATGCTTTCTGCCAGCATGGCCACTTGGGTTATAAAACCAAAAGCCTGTTTAAAATTAGAAAAGGCGAATTGACGTTGAATACGGTAGTGCCGTTGGTGAGGTAAGACTTGCCATTGGGGGTGGTTTATGAGAGCAATTTTGACATGGCTTGGGCTAAGTAAGGCGTAATTTAAACGGGGCATGATGGTGTAATAAAAAGGATCTTTTTTGGGTTATCTTCTAAAAACAAAAACAACGTTGCGGGTATTGTAATGCTTCGTAAGTGGATTGTGGTGCCTTTTTTTTTTAAGGATTGGAATTTTTGCGGGAATACTGGCGAAGAGCCAGACCCACGTAAACAAGGCAAGAAGCCCAAGCCACCATGACCGCGGCCCACAACAAATAACTCCCAATCATGCGGGTGGGTATGCCCCATGGTTGTTGATTTAAAATTAAAAAGCCCAAGGCAAAAATCTGCAGCACGGTTTTCAACTTTCCACCAACGTTTGTAGGCAGTGAAATGCCGTGCAAAACGGCCCCTTGGCGCACGATGGTAATCAGAAACTCGCGCGATAAAATCAGCGCAGAGGCAGGCCCTGATGCATGCCCGTTCGAGGTAAGCATGACTAGAATGACGGTGATTAAAATTTTGTCCGCAATCGGGTCAAGAAGTTCTCCCAAAGGAGAAACCAGGCCGCGCATACGCGCAAGGCTACCGTCGATGGCATCGGTCATGGCGGCAAACGTAAAAATCCAAAAAGCCCAACAATTCGCCCAAGGCAGGTTGATATATAAAAATATACCCACCGCAGGGGCAGCAGCCACACGCGTCCAAGTCAGTAAATTGGGGGTTAGCCAAGCAGGCATAAAGCATGTCGTGAATGTTTGGTATAAAAGAAAGGGGCGATGACGGCTATTAGCCTTGCAAGGTATCGGTTAAACGTGACCGCGATTTTAAGTTCCGTGTTCACAACACGTCCATACAAAACACCCAGCGGACAGCATACACAGATTCTATCCATTTGCCTACCGCACGTCAGCAAAATGTGCTCCTTGCGAGCGCAATTGCTGTCAATCCGCATTTGTTTTATTATTTCCATGGATTTACGCGTTCACATGTTTTGGCACTGGAATTTTTGTCCTTTTTACGCTGAATGCTTGCTTTTGGATGCCCAAAAGCATGCCATGGATGGGAGTGTGTTACGTGTCACAGTCCAACGCTGTGGCCAATTTGCGGCGGGTATACAAGTTGAGGTAGAAAAAAGGGCCTTTTTCCTTCGCCCAATAGGTGGGGGACGGATGAAGCCCTCATGCCCGTTGAGAAGGGGGGGGAATAGGGGCAAAGGTTTTTTTGAGGATGTAGATTTAATAGGGTGGATCGAGCCCCTGCCAAGGCATGCGGGTAGGAAGCACGACATGTTGGTCGTTTAGGTGAATTTGCCAGCCGTGGGGACTTTCTTCAGTAGTGGACAACAACTGCCAGCGTAGGTTCTCATGTACCAGCGCAGGAAGGTTTTGCGGCCCAAAGCGCAAGTAGAGTTGTTCGTTAGGCCCGAGGGAGAGTTTTCTCAGCAAAAAGCATTCTTGATGGCCATGGTTAAACACCGCCATACAGGTACCACCTTGGTTTTCAAGACGCATTACCCGAAATGGCGGAAGCTGATGGTGCACATAGCGTGCTTCTGTAATACCTGCCACGCATTGTTGAATATGATAGCGCCCTATTTCGGCATCAAAGCGGAGCTGCTGCAGAAAATACTGTGCCATGCGCCGCGCAATGGGTTTTTTGCCTAAGTACCATCCCTGGGCCTTAATGACGATTTCTTCCTGATAAAAAGGTCCCCACAGTGCTAGGTCTTCCGGGGGCTGGCTGGGGGCTGGCTGCTTTTGGCTGTGCCACCAACCCATAGGAAAATACGATCCTGCTGGAAAACGGGCTGGATTGGCAAGGCTTTCAAATACACGTAAAATCCACGGCCTTGCCTGTGGAGGTAAGAAAGGGGCATCTTTGTGCAAAGATTGCATCCGTGCCTGGGTGTAGGGCAACACAAAGTGCTGGCCATGCTTTACCATCACATAGGTCCAATTGGCCAAGAGTTTACTTGCTTGGGGCAAAAGCATGGGGGCACAAAGCAGATGGGTAAACGGCAAAGGGCGAAAAAATTACTGCATCGTTTTAAGCAGGGCCTGCGCAATGTTGGTGTAAGCCACGCTGGCAAGGTGGCCGGGTTGGGCGACGCAAATGGGCACACCCGCATCGCCGCTTTCACGAATGGCCAAATGCAGCGGGGCAGTTCCTAAAAACGTCATGCCGCGCTCTTGGCAGGCTTGTACGGTGGTATTTTCGTTAAAAATGGCGGTTTCCTCACCACATTGAGGACACACAAAGCCGCTCATGTTTTCCACCATCCCCAGCACGGGTACATCCACTTTTTCAAACATGGCAATGGCCTTAATGGCATCAAGCAAGGCCACGTCTTGAGGGGTCGATACAATAACTGCCCCACTAATCTCAAGTAATTGAGACAAGGTCAGTTGCACATCGCCGGTTCCCGGGGGTAAGTCAATCACCATCACATCACCCCCCGGCCATGCGGTGTCGCGCAGCAACTGCTCAAGCACCTGATGCACAATGGGACCGCGCCAAATGGCCGCTGCGGCTTCATCTACCAAATTTCCAAGGGATAACATTGAAATTCCGTGCTGCACAATAGGCAAGATGGTTTTTTCCCCTTCTATTTGGGGTTTTTTCCCGCGGACACCCAGCATAATGGGGGCACTGGGTCCGTAAATATCAGCGTCAAATAACGACACCTTTAATCCCATTTTCTGGAGTGCCACGGCTAAGTTAATCGACACCGTCGATTTTCCCACCCCACCCTTGCCACTACCCACAACGACAATGGCCTGATAGTTTTGCAGCAAGGCAGTACGTTCGGGACGGCGTGGCTGTGATCCCTCAAGTGGTGGCTGGGCGGTGCCGTTGGTGGTGGTGGGCAGTTCCACACCTTCAAAGCGAACAAGGACCTTTTGAACGCCTTTAATCTTGCGCAAACGGCGCTGTATTTGGCGGGCAAGGCGTTCGTGTTGCGCACTGGCCTGGGGCGCACGTACACGCACCACCACCTGACCCGCATTGACCACACACGCGCTAACGGCTTTGGCTTGCAACAAGTTTTTTCCAGGGGTCTCAGGCCAAGGAATGGAAGCCAATGCATCTTCAAATTGGGCTTCAAGATCTGCTGTTTTTTCGGGCGAAGGCGTTCGAGCCAAGTTTAAGTCCTTGAATATGTTATGAGGCTTTGAAAAAATTGGGATCGGCTGCCAAAATGTCTTGGCGCACCCGATCAGCTTGTGCAGGCCTCTTTAAAAACATGAGGGCAAGGTATTTTTGATGCCATATTTTGGCATTTTGAGTGGCATCGTGAACAAGGGCTTTTTCAGCAAAATTAAGGGCTTTTTGACCCATTTGCTGACTACCCGCACTGCGTGCTTTGGACAACAATTCCACCGAGTGCTGGTAATAAAAATTGGCAGCAGCTTGCTCAGGGCGCAGGTTTTGGTGAGAGTAGTCGACGTTTTCTCGTTGCAGCTTTACCAACCTCCCGGCTGCTTGAACCGTTTGCCCTAAATGCCCCCGATGGAGGAGAGCGGTATAGGTTAACTGCAAGGTATCGCGCTTGTTGAGCACATTTTTTCGCAAAATATTTTCTAACACCTTGTAAGACATGGCATCTTTTTTTGTCACCAGCAAAATGCTCCAATTGTAGGCATAGCGCACCAGTGCTTTTCTACCAACATCACGGGCCATAACGGAACGATTTTCTGCCATCTTCAAAAATACTGCAAGGCTTTGGTCAATACTCTCTTTTTGAGCCTCTTCAAACAACACCACACCCAGCAAATAGCGTCCTCGTACATTTTCGGTGTCCATTTTTAGCAAGGTACGCAAATCCGCTTTCGCCTCACCAATGCGCCTTAGTTGCCACAAGGTGTAAGCATTGGCGTACAGTACCGAGCGCCTTAAGAGGCGCGTTGGCGTTGGGTCTTCCTTGTCAAGCAGGCTTTTTGTTTGCCCAAAAGAAACGATCGAGGAACCATAGTCTTGACTTTTGAGTTCTCCCAAGCCTCGCAAATAGTAAAACTCCGCCACACGGATGCGGTCTTGCTTTTTTGAAACGGGTTGCATCACAACCGCTTGGGTGCGCTTGACCATGCGCTTTTGTTGGGCCTTTACTGCAACCGGCATCATCGCGGCAGTACCCAGCACACCAAAAAAAGCAAAGGCCACGCCCAGCAACCCAGCACACAGGCGCAGAGGCGAAAGAGGATGTGAAAAGCGGCTTGGCATCAAACGACCTTCAAAAAAATCACAAAATTAACTAAGGAAACACGGCAAGGTGGCTCGGCAAGGACCACCAAGCACCCAAAAACCACGGGGTTAACTGCAAAAACAAGCCAGTATGGTTACGTGTATCAAGATGGTGTCCCATTGTAAAGGCTCTTTTTATGCATGCGGGCACCCTAATAGAACCTATGAATCGGTCTGCCAGACCCCAAGCTCCCAAAACAAACCTTGGCAGGTTTACTAAGCGGATGTGTTTCGTTTTAGGCAAAAAAAGCGTGCCCCAGGAGTACCATGGGTTTTGCGTTGATGTTGCCCGTTAGTGCTTTTGCCAAGCCACCTTAAAAACAGGTTACAAGGCATCCATTTTGAGAATCTTTCAATAAGGTCCGTTCGTACTGCCTTGCAAAAATTGTTGCAAAATAGGATTGTCGTTTTTAGTCATGTCTTTGGGGGATCCACGGGCGATAATCTCCCCCCTATAAAGCATACACATTTGATCTGCAATGGTCATGCTATTTTGTAAATGGTGTGAAATCACAATACAAGTAATCCCAACCTTATCACGCATCTCCATAATAAGTTCCCCAATTGCGGTCGTCGTAATGGGATCTAACCCCGATTCGGGCTCATCAAACAGCAGAATTTTGGGTTTTAACATCATGGCACGTGCGACCCCCACGCGTTTTTTCATCCCACCCGAGAGTTCGGCAGGAAATTTTTCCTCCACCCCAGGGAGGCCTACGCGGCTGAGGTTTTGGTGAACTTGTTCTGCAATCTCATCTTCTTTCAATTTGCTGTGTTCACGCAGCGGAAAAGCACAATTTTCATACACACTCATCGAATCGAACAGGGCTGCAAATTGGAAGGCCATTCCAATTTTTTTTCGTACTTTCATGCGCACCCGCGCATTCATTTGGCTGACTTCCTCGCCATCCACCCAAATCTCTCCTGCATCGGGAGAAATAAAGCCCATAATCAGTTTCAACAAGGTAGATTTGCCATGCCCCGACCCCCCCATGACCACGGTTACCTGTTGGCGCATCGCGTGCAGGTCAATTTTTTTGAGTACAGATTGACCACCAAAGTTTTTCACCACCTGATGCAAATGCACCATGGCGTGTTCTTTTTTGGGGGCACTCCTTTTGGGCGTATTTTTTTCAGCATTGGCAATGGGGGTGGAATTCATGGCAAAGTGGGCGGCGTTACCCAACAGGGGCAGATTTTTAAAGGCGAATGGGTGTCGCAAAAAAGAGGATATGCACAAGGGTCCCCGGCTAGCATTTGAAAAACGGGTTTTCCGTGTTGATGCGTGGGTGGATAAACCGAGTGCAGCACCACGCACTATGAGGCACGGCCATCGTGCTCCATGCTAGCATGAGCACGCAACCGTTTTGCAATAGCCTTGCCCGTGGCACTATGCGGGCACCGCGTGGCAGCCAAAGGAGGACCTGAAAACAGCACCTCTCCGCCACCTGCCCCCCCTTCAGGGCCAAGATCAAGCAAATGATCCGCACTGCAAATCACCTCTAAATTATGTTCGATCACCACCACGGTATTACCCTGTTGGCGTAAACGGTGCAGCACAACAATCAACTTGGCCACATCGTCCATATGCAGCCCTGTGGTGGGTTCATCCAAAATATACACCGTTTTGCCATGGTTGAGGTGGCTTAACTCGGTGGCCAGTTTAATGCGTTGGGCTTCGCCACCCGAAAGCGTGTTGGCGGTTTGTCCCAGTTTTAAGTAGCCCAAACCTACATCAACCATGGTTTGCAAAATACGCTGAATGCCAGGTTGATGAGCAAAAAGGACCAAGGCCTGTCTTGCTTCCAGGTTCAAAATTTCGGCTATATTTTTGCCCTTAAAGGTGATTTCAAGGGTTTGAGGGTTATAACGCGCCCCTTGGCAGGCGGGGCATGGGGTCCATACGTCGGCCAAAAAATGCATTTCAATGTGTTGAAAACCCTTGCCTTCGCAAGCCTCGCAGCGCCCAGAAGCCACATTGTAACTAAAGCGCCCTATGCGGTAGCCCCGTGTTTTAGCCAAAGGGAGCTGAGCAAACAGGGCGCGGATTTTGTCCATAGCACCCGTGGCAGTGGCAGGAATCGAGCGTGGTGTGCTCCCAATGGGCGATTGATCAATCACCACCAGTTTTTCGACCTTCTCCAAGCCTTCAATCCGCTGGTGCCGCCCAGGGCGCGATCGCGCTTTAAGCAAATGGCGCGCCAATCCACGTTGCAACACAGCAACCACCAAACTACTTTTTCCCGCACCCGAAACCCCCGTAACGACCGTCATCCCCCCAAAGGGAAAATGCGCTTCCACGTGGCGCAAATTATTTTCGGTTGCGCCATACACCACCAATTCCCCCTGGCTTTTAAAAGGCTTGGGTTGCATGATGCCCTGTTTTTTACCGCTTAAATACGCCCCTGTTAAGGACTGCTCGTTTTTGCAAATGGCCTTAGGACTGCCTTCTGCCACCAGTTTCCCCCCTAAATGCCCTGCTCCCGGGCCTATTTCCAGCAGCCAATCGGCATTCAAAATGGTTTCGGGGTCGTGCTCAATCATGATCACCGTATTGCCCTCATCGCGCAGGCGCTTCAGCGCAGTGAGCAAATGGGCGGTATCGCGTGGGTGCAACCCAATGGTGGGCTCATCTAAGGCATAAATAACCCCTACCAAACTTGAGCCCAGTTGAGAGGCGAGGCGAATGCGCTGTGATTCACCCCCTGACAAGGTGGAGGCCTCGCGCCCTAAGGAGAGGTAACCCACCCCCACCTCGCTCAAAAAGCGCAGACGCGAGCGTATTTCGTGCAGGGGTGCTTGGGCAATTTTGGCGACGGTTCCCTCAAACTTCCAGGTCTCGAGGGTGTTTCTTGCCTCCTCCACCGTGAGGGCGCAAAAATCTGCAATGTTTAGGTTTTGGATACGTACTGCAAGGGGTAAGGGGCCAAGGCGTTGACCGTTGCAATGGGTACAAGGTTGCTGTCCTAAAAAGGGAAGCACGTGCTGGGCTTTTGGGTTTTCGGCACCCTCCTTTGGGTCATTTTTAAAATACAGGTCCAAGGCAAGGCCATTAAGGCCTCCAAACGCCTTGCTTTTTTTGCGGGTTCTGCCCTTTGTGCGTCCTTTTTGGCTGGGATGGTTTACGTGGCTTTTTGCGTGATCTCCAAACAAAAGCAAGGCTTGCTGCTGGGTACTTAACTGCCCAAAGGGGGTTTGTAAGGAAATGCCCTTTTGCTTGGCAAAGGCTTCAATGGCAAGGCGGGCATCACCTTGTTTGCGCATAAAGCGTTGCGCCAACCACCCCTTGGCCATCGCCCCTTCAAGCAGCGGCATTTCCTCAAAAGGCAGGAGCAACTCTGGATCAATTTGATGCGCACGCCCCAAACCATGGCATTTGGTACAGGCCCCTTGATGATGGTTAAAGCTAAAGAGACGCGTTGAGATCTCTTGTTGCAGCGTAACCCCATGGGTGACGCAGGCGGTTTGGGAAGTAAAAAAGTTGGGGTGGGTTACTGGGGTGGCATCGCTGGCAGTTGAGGAAGCGAGGCAGGCCACATCGGATCCCCATTGCAAGGCGGTTTCAAGGGCTTCGGCAAGGCGAGGGCGGGTGCTTTCACCAATGCGCACACGGTCCACCACCAGTTCCACACGCACTGCATCATTCCATGTGCTAGGGCAATGGGGGTCCGTGCTTTTTCCCCCGCCTTTTGGGGCAACCGATAGGTTTTCAAGCAATTCTTCAATCCGCTGCACGCTGGGAGCGCCATTGGGTGGGGTTACGCGCACACGGGTAAAGCCTTGCTGGCTTAAATGCTGGAGCAATGTATGGCTTTGGGTACGTGAAGCCAGTGCTTTGGCACTCGTGGGAGCATTTTTTTTAAGGCTGGTGCGGGGCAAGGTAAGGGGCCAGTTCCATTGGCTGTGAGGCAGGTGTAAAGGTGCTAACACCAGCACCGTTTGTCCTTGCCAATAGGTTTGAGCTCCCTTGGCAGCTGTGCTGGGGGTGAAACGCAACAAGGGCTGCTGGCAATGGGGGCAGTGAGGCCGGCCAATGCGGGCATAAAGCAAGCGCAAATAGTCGTAGATCTCGGTGGCGGTGGCCACGGTGGAACGTGGCGTACGGGCACTGGTTTTTTGATGAATGGCAATGGCAGGTGCTAACCCTTCGATGCGTTCAACGTGGGGTTTGTCGAGGCGGCCTAAAAAGCGGCGGGCATAGGTAGAAAGAGATTCCACATAGCGTGCTTGGCCTTCAGAAAAAATCGTGTCAAAGAGCAAACTGGTTTTGCCGCAACCTGAAACCCCGCAGATGACACTGAGTTTGTTTTTTGGCAATGAAACACTCAGGTTTTGGAGGTTGTTTTGCTCGGCACCATGGACCACCAAAAATTTCTGCTGGTCTTGGGGATGGAAGTGCGTCTGGTTTAAAGGCTTGTGAATGCGCGGTTTTAACAAGGGGGCAAGGCTTTGCCCTGTGAGCGATGTTTTGACCTTGGCAATGGCTTCGGGACTGCCTTGGGCCATGATCTTGCCCCCGTGGACTCCACCGCCGGGACCTAGGTCAATCACATAATCGGCGGTTTTAATTACGTCAAGGTTGTGTTCAATCACCATGACGGTGTTGCCTTGATCGACCAAAGTCTGCAGGCAGTGAAGCAGGAGTTGAACATCGTGAAAATGCAAGCCTGTGGTAGGCTCATCCAGCAAATACAACGTGTTGCTCGAGGCGGCTTTGCGCAGTTCAGAGGCCAATTTTACGCGCTGTGCCTCCCCCCCTGAAAGGGTGGTCGAAGGCTGACCAAAACGTACATACCCCATGCCCACCGCGCACAGGGCACCCAAAATCCGCTTTAGAGCGGGGATGTTCTCAAAAAACCCATGGGCCTCTTCAATGCTCATTTCAAGTACATCGGCAATGTTTTTACCTTTATAATGCACGTTCAACGTTTCCGCATTAAAGCGCCTACCCTCGCACACTTCGCAAGGGGTTTGTACATCCCCCAAAAATTGCATTTCAATGGTCCGGATACCCGCACCTTGGCAGGTTTCGCAACGCCCACCCACCACGTTAAAGCTAAAACGCCCCGCCTTGTAGCCTCTCGTTTTGGCCAAAGGTGTGCTTTGAAACAGGGTCCGCACAACATCCCATGCCTTGGTGTAGGTGGCGGGATTACTGCGCGGGGTGCGCCCGATGGGTGCTTGGTGAATCTCAATCAATTTGTCGATGTGCTCTAAGCCCTCGGCTTTTTGCACATGCAGCGTGGCGGGTACCTGGCTGGTATCAAGGCCTAAATGGGCACGCACTACGGTTTTAAGCACTTGGTGGATTAACGTGCTTTTGCCCGAACCCGAGGCTCCTGTAACGACGGTAAACACCCCGAGAGGAAAGCGTACGGTGAGATGATTTAAATTGTGCAAACGCACTTGATGCAGCGTGATGGCGGTATTTTTGGGTTCTTTTCGCCTGTTACTGGGGACGTTAATCCTTTTGTCGCCGCGCAGGTATTGCGCCGATAGGGAAGACTTGCTTTGCAAAATTTGCCCAGGGCTGCCTTGCGCCAGCAGTTTTCCACCCAGTTCTCCCGCTCCTGGGCCCAGGTCAAGTACATGATCGGCTGAAAGGATGGTTTCCTCATCGTGCTCCACCACGCATACACTGTTGCCAAGATCGCGTAGCTGGCGCAATGTGCCGAGCAACTTGGCGTTGTCGGCGGGGTGAAGTCCAATCGAAGGTTCATCCAAAATATACAATACCCCTTCTAAGCCTGAACCCACTTGGGCTGCGAGGCGAATGCGCTGGGCTTCACCCCCTGATAGCGTGCCCGCTTTGCGTTCTAAGCTCAGGTAACCCAAACCGACATCTTTTAAAAAAGCCAAGCGCTGCTGAATTTGGCGCAGCAGGGCATGCCCAATAAAGCGTTGTTGCGCACTTAGTTCGACCTTGGTAAAAAAATGCTGGGCCTCTTCAATGCTCATGTGGGTTAGGGTGTGAATGCGCTGGTTTTGAAAGCGCACTGCTGTGGCCCATGGGTTTAAGCGCTTGCCTTGACAGCTGGGGCACGGGCTTAAACTTTGGTATTTTTCCATCACACTGGGGGCAAAACGCGCAATGGTGCCTAAAATGGGAACCAAGCCGACCCAGTTTTGCTGTTTGGCTTGTTCAAGCAGTTTGCTCGGGCGGCGAAACAGCGGGAGCATGGGCACTTTTGCCTTACTTTGTTGACCGTGCAAAAAAATGTGCCGCTGGTCTTCAGGCAGTTCTTGCCATGGGCTTTTGAGGTCTATGCAAAGGGCTTTTGCCGCTTGGCATAGCATGGCCTTGGTAAAATGGGTAAAGGGAAGGTTGCCCTTTTTGCCCAAGCAGCGCAAAGCACCTTTGGCAAGGCTTTGCTCGGGGTTCATCAAAAGGGCCTCGCTAAAAGTGTGGCGCTCGCCAAGGCCATTGCAAGGGATGCAGGCACCCTGGGGGGCGTTAAAGCTAAACAGGCGTGGTTCTAATTCGGGAATGGCTTGCTGACAGTGCGGGCAGGCCATGAGGCTGCTAAACAATTGCCCTGTTGCGTGTTCATCTTCAATCGTCACCAAGCCCTTGCTCAATGCCAGTGCTTGTTCAATGCCTTCCACCAGCCGTGGTTTGCTGTTGGCGTCAAGGCGCATGCGGTCTATCAGCAATTCGAGGGTATGTTTTTCGTAGCGCGCAAGCTCAAGGTCTTCTTCGAGGCGGTGAATTTTGCCATCGATCCGCACACGGGTAAAGCCGTTGCCAAGCCATTCAGCCCGCTCTTTGCGGTATTCCCCTTTGCGCTCGCGCACCATGGGGGCAAAAATAAAGCACCATGGTCCAAGGTTGTTGTGGGTGCTTTCGCCATGTTTGCCGTTTTTAGTGCTGTTGGTATTGAGGGCATGGGCTTGGGCAAAGACATGCAAGGCTATTTGCGAGGCGCTTAAACTGCTAATTTTGAGATGGCACTGAGGGCAGTATGGCGTACCTAGGCGTGCCATCCAAAGCCTAAAATGGTCGTAGAGTTCGGTGATGGTCCCCACGGTGGAGCGTGGGTTGCGGTTAACGGTTTTTTGCTCAATGGCGATGGCGGGGCTCAAGCCCTCAATGTGATCTACCTGGGGCTTTTCCATTTTGCCCAAAAACTGACGGGCATAGGGCGAAAGGCTCTCTAAAAAGCGTCTTTGGCCCTCTTTGTAGAGGGTATCAAAAGCCAGCGAAGACTTGCCCGACCCGCTCACCCCCGTAAACACCACCAAGGCATCGCGTGGGATGGTGACACGGATGTTTTTTAGGTTGTGCTCTTTAGCACCTTCAATGCGAATGGTTTGGGTTTGCTTAGGTTTTGCTGGGGGCATGGTCTACTGGCAGCGACGCATGATATTGTGTTCGCCTTTAAGGGGTTACTGCACGTTCTTTCTTTGGGTTTATGTCCTATGCGGCCCTACAATTTTTGTAAACAAATCAACCTCACCAGAGATAAACTCCCAAAATCGCTGAGCGCAGTACTTAAAATAGTCACCCTTATCAAGATGGTTATCTTTCCCATAACAACATCCGTTAACAGCGACGACGTGTATCCCCGAGTTGCCCGTCCTTCGTATTTTTTGAGCCGTTTTTAAAAATCTGCCCACATTTTGGAAATGTGTGAACTGTTTCCCCCGTTTGGGCCAGATTTAATCAAGCCTTTCACGATTTGCTCAGCAGTTAACAGATGCTTTGCTTTGAGTAAGTATGGGTTTTTACGTTCGTACAACATGTTCTACCACATCCTCTAAGTTTCGTTTTTTTATCAAATTCCTCCATCATTTTCCCCATGGCAATACAAACATTGGATGCGATAGCATTTACAATTTCTTTTTAACCATTTCGCAATATGCTTCCACAATATCGATACCTATTGCATGGCGCCCCATTCGATTGGCGGTCACGATCGTGGTTCCAGAGCCCATAAACGGGTCGAGCACCGTATCGTCTTGTTTGGTAAAAAGCTTTATAAACCATTCTGGCAACCCTTCAGGAAAAACCGCACTATGCCTTTTGTTATTGCATTCCGTGGCCAAGTGTAAAACATTTGTGGGGTAAGCCTTGTCTCGACCCAGCCAATTTGAAATGTTTTTCCCAAACCCACTCCCTACTTTTGATATATCCCGAATCTTGTCGGTTTGAGAAAGGCTTTTGAGCCTTGAATTTGCCCAATCGCCAATGGGGACCATGACTTCTTCTTGATACATATGAAATTTTCGGTTTTTGTTAAACTGAAGGAGTCTCTCCCAGGCATCTCGAAAACGGTTGGGCCATTTCCCAGGGTGGCTGTTCTTCTTATGCCATATAAATTCCTCTGTCCAGAGCCACCCTTGTTTACGCATCTCCAAAATAAGCGCAATAACATAGGTACTACGTTCACCACGAACCGCATTTTCCTTGATATTGAGGATAAAGGTTCCCGTTGGTTTAAGAACCCGTAAAAGGTGTTTTGAAATGGGTAAGAACCAAGCAGCATACGTCTCATGGTGCACCCCTCCATAAGTGCTTTTTCTTTGATCTGCATAAGGTGGGGACGTCACTATCAGATCGACAGAACTATCTTGAATGTTCTTCAGTTCCTCCTTACTATCGCCACTGTATATGGCTACCTTGTTGTTTAACCGGTGTTGCTGGGCAAAAACCATAAGTGATCTTGGCAATTCGCAAGAAGCACCATGCCTTACGTTGTGGTGTATAAAGCACAAACAAACACACCACTAGTTTGCAGGTGGGATGCTTGGGTTGGGCGGTGCGTAAAAAGGGAACTTTGAGGGTGGCTTGCCTTGGCTTTGCGCCTGTTTGCGACCAAGATAGGCTTTTAAACCCGAGCTCGGCAGGGTTTTATTCATGGTTTGCTGCAACCATTCACCCACTTGGAGCAGTTTTTCAAGATCAACCCCCGTTTCTACTCCAAGGCGGTTAAACGTGTAAATCAGTGCCTCGGTGGCCAAATTGCCCGATGCCCCTGGGGCATAAGGGCACCCCCCCAGGCCGCCGACGGCGCCGTCAAACATGCTTACCCCCATTTGCCAGCCTACCATGGCATTGGCAAGACCCGTGCCTTGGGTATCGTGGAGATGCAAGCCAATTTTCTCTATGGGTACCTGGGCGCTTACCTTTTGCAACAAGCGCTGAGTTTGCCCCGGGTCGCCCACCCCAATGGTGTCGGCCAAGGCAATGCGTTGGGCTCCATAGCCCACCAATTGCTGGCAAATATCCGCCACTTTTTCTTCTTCGGGGATACCTTCAAAAGGGCAACCAAAGGCGACGCTCAACGCGGCTTCGACCTCCATGCCTTGGCGGCGCATTTCGGGGATAAGTTCGGAGAACAATTTTAAGGTTTGCTCGACCGAGCTGTTGAGGTTGGCCTTGTTGTGACCATCGGTTACCGACATAAAGACGCTAAGGTGTTGGATGCCCGTTTTTAGGGCGTTTTCCAACCCTTTCATGTTGGGACACAAAGCGGAGGTGACCACCCCTTTTATGTTGGCATAGGTGCTCCCAATCTCCATAAAGTCGGCCAAGGCTGGAATCCACTTGGGGTGCACAAAGGAGGTGATTTCAATATTGGTGAGGCCTGTTTGCGCTAGCTTCGAAATAAACCGTTTTTTGACCTCAGTGGGCATGAAATCGGGTTCAATTTGGAGGCCATCTCGGGGACCTACCTCGCGAATGGTAACGCGCTTTGGGCAAAGGGTTGACATAAAGCTAGGCTCGCTGCTCCTTGGCAATAGCAAAAAAGGGGTGAAATGGGGTGGGTGAAATGGGGTCCTCGCCATGGGTTGCTCAATCTTGAATCGGGCCCTGCACACGCAAGGCACGGGTTTTCCCGTTGGGGTACTCGCTGCAGAGCAAACAGCACAAGCTTTCCCGTTAGGGTACTCTCCGCAGAGCAAACAGCACAAGCTTTCCCGTCAGGGTACTCTCCGCAGAGCAAACAGCACAAGCTTTGCTTTTGCGTTTACACGTTGCTCAAAGACATCCCGTGGTGAAGAACCTGACCCAACGCCGTAAATAAAGTAAGGCGGGCCATGCCCAGGGCAGCAGTGTTGGCGCGCAAAACAGGGGCGGTCTTGTAGGCACGGTTAAAATTTTTGCACAGCAAAAACAGTGCATTGGCCAGCAAGTTTGGGCGCAAACTGTCGGCGGCACGTGCAGCCATAAGGCGGGAAGGCCGCTGCCATCATTTAGCAACAAGGTTTACATGCGTTGGGGTGGCGGCATACCCAGCAAAGACATCCCGTGGTGAAGAACCTGACCCAACGCCGTAAATAAAGTAAGGCGGGCCATGCCCAGGGCAGCAGTGTTGGCACGCAAAACAGGGGCGGTCTTGTAGGCACGGTTAAAATTTTTGCACAGCAAAAACAGTGCATTGGCCAGCAAGTTTGGGCGCAAACTGTCGGCGGCACGTGCAGCCATGTGGTTAAAGTCATACAGCTGGCGGATGATGGTACGTTCAATGGGTAAACTTAGCAGGGCAAAGTTGGCATTGGGTGTGGGCTCCCATTTTTTTTGAGCCGCCTGGCGCAGCACGCTTTGAATGCGCGTGTAGGCATAGCATAGATAGGCACCTGTATCGCCCTCGCTTGAGAGCCAATCTTGCAGGTGAAATACAATGGGTTTGTCAGGATCTTGTTTAATCATGCCATAACAAATGGAGGCTACGGCGATTTTCTGCGTGGTTTCCTCAATTTCCTGCGTTCCCCATTTCCCTTGGTGCACGTGCAGGTATTGTTGGTAAATACCCTGCTTCATTTGGGTGCGTAGGCTCGAAAACGTGGGCGCATTGCCCGCACGCGAGCTCATTTTGCCCTCGGGCAATACCACCAAGCCGTAAGCTAGATGATGGCAATGTTTGGCCTGTTGAAATCCCAGCAAACGCAGTGCGTAAAACACTTGCTTTAAGTGCAAACTTTGTTCTGCCCCCACCACATACACGGATTCTTCCACCTCAAAATCGGTGAATTTTATTTGGGCTAAAGCCAGATCTTTCGTGGCATAAAGGGTGGTGCCATCGGCTTTTAAAGCCAAAAAAAAGCCTAGTTTGCCCGTTTTTTCTTTTTGAAAGGCAACATCTAAGTCAACCCCAATCGCCCCTTGTGAGCGCACAAACACGCCCTCTTTGAGTGCTTGTTGTACAATGGCTTTGCCTGGCACATCCATTTCCGACTCATAAAATACGTGGTCAAATTGGACGTTAAACCAGCGATACACCGCGTTAAAGGCTTCAAGCGACCATTGGCGAGTGCTTTGCCACAGCTGGTGCGCTTCGTCTTCGCGTGCTTCTAGACGGCGCAGCCAGTCGGCTACCTCAGCGTGCTTTTTGGCTTGTTCTTCATGGTTACCTTGGGCAAGGTGCTGCATCCCTTGCACGTACATTTCACCCAACCATTCGCCGCGTGCCTCGACGCCCTCTTGGCCTAAAGGTGCCCTGGCTTGGGCAGGGTCGCTTTGGCTTAGGTGATGCATGTGCCACAAACAGCGCGCAATGTGGGTGCCGATGTCACCAATGTAGTTGGCTGCAATAACCTTGCGCCCGTTATAGCGCAACAGGCGTACCAGGGCTTGACCTAAGGCAAGGTTTCGCATGTGCCCCACATGAAAGCTTTTGTGGGTATTGGGTTGTGAATACTCAACCATTACCTTCTTGCCCCCACGACCTTGGTTGGCCCTAAAGTAAGTGCCTGACAAAATAGCAGGCACAGTTTGCTGGACCATTTGGGTGATGTGAATTGAAAAATTAAGATAGGCACCCACAGCACGCACGCTTTGTATCCATGGAGAAGGGTTTTGTTGGAGCGCGCTTTGCGCCGCTTTGGCCAGCTGGCTGGCAATGGCTGGGGGTGCTTTGTGTAAATGACGCGCAAACATAAAGCAAGGCAAGGCATAGTCGCCCATGGCAGCATCGGGGGGTTGTTCAATCCGCTCGGCTAAGGTGCTGGGGCCATCTTGAATGCCAAGGGGCACCAACAAACGGATTATCAACTGTACAATGGCCGCACAAAAGGGGTTGTTCTCAAGGGGAAGGGTGGGGGATTGGGTGGGATTGGGCATAGGGTGTTAGTTTTTTTCGAGGCGGTTAATTTCAGTTTGAAGGCTTTGGGGAAAGTGATGAAAGCACCAAAATTTGACAAAGCGCAAGACAAAATCGATGCTCCCAAGCACCGCTTGAACAAAGCCTGCCCAGCCATCTAAAAACCCTCCTTTCAGCAACCAACGGTTTACAAAGCGGTGTGCAGGCTTCAAAAAAACATAGCGCAACGCCAAGCCCACGCTGGGCTTAAGTTTTTTGTCAAGCATTATCTTGGCTTCGAAGGTGGAATTAAAATCGAGCTTGCGCAAGGCTTCTAAGGGCGTGGAGCAGGTGTAATGGATGAGGGCTTGGTTTAGTTTGCCAATTTTTCCTTCAATGTGAAGCTTTTCGTGTAAATGCTGGCAGGCAAATTGGCCTTTGGCTTTGCGAAACAAGCGCAATTGGTGGTCGGGATATTGCGATCCATGGCGCAGCCAGCGATTGTAATAGTAATTGCGTCGGGGCAATAAAAAGGCATTTTCGCGGGGGTTGTTAGCAATGCGTGCTTGGATTTCAAGGGCCAATTCGGGGGAGATCACCTCATCTGAATCGAGGTAGAAAACCCACTCGGTGTTAGCCTTGGCAATGGCGTAGGCTTTATTAATGTTGAGATTAAAACGATTTGGCTGGCTGTAGACATGGTGCGTAAAGCCCTTGGCAAGGGTTAGGGAATCATCGTAGCTGGCGCAATCAACAAACACCAACTGGTTAGCCCATTGGGTTGAAGCAAGGGAGCGTGGCAGAATGTGTGCGCTGTTGTGGGCAGTCATGGTGATGGCCACACTGCCCTTTTTAACGGTTGGTTTTGCAGGGGGTGTGCTGTTGACAGTTGCTTTGGCTGCTTGGTTTTGGCCTGTGCTTGTTTTGGTGCTGTGCTTGGTGTTGCCTTGACCATTGCTGCCGTTTTTGCGGGTTGATCGGACTGGCATAAAACAAAGGTCAACAAAAGTCGACAAATACGTGAGGGAATGGTGCTTGGGGCTAAGTACCTGCCAACTTGATAAGGACCGCAGGGGTGGCTATGGGATTTGTCGCACGCAGCCATGAACGCGCCTATTTACACGCTTCGCGGGGGTGCTTTAACGGGTTTGCGGGCAGTGAACAGCCGAGTGTACCTTGAAACACACCCCCAAAAGCGGCATCATGTGGTTTTGGGCGTGCTTGGAATATATTGGGGCGGCACCTGAGGCTAGCCTTCTGTAAGCCACCCTAGCAAGCGATGGGCGCAAGTATCGGCACTCCAGCATTGAGCGCAAATCACGGGAAAACCCCTCCTGGAACCTATAGGTCTCCTTTCAATACGAATGGCTTGCGCTCATCTGCTTGCAAGAACGGAATCGCGCCATCTCCGTAGTACCACCCACCGATAGCTCTTCTTTCTTTGTGCCTTAACCCTTTCACCAACCCCAAACACGCCATGGCTTTATTAATGTTGAGATTAAAACGATATCGTTAGTGGGTTAAACACGTGTGCACCTTTTCCTTCGTGCCTTAACCCTTTCACCAACCCCAAACACGCCATGGCTTTATTAATGTTGAGATTAAAACGATATCGTTAGTGGGTTAAGCACGTGTGCTCCTTTTCCTTCGTGCCTTAACCCTTTCACCAACCCCAAACACGCCATGGCTTTATTAATGTTGAGATTAAAACGATATCGTTAGTGGGTTAAACACGTGTGCACCTTTTCCTTCGTGCCTTAACCCTTTCACCAACCCCAAACACGCCATATTGTTGGCGGGTTAAACATGCACGCCACCTTCCCGCGAATTGCCACTGGTCACAGGGAAGATTAAAAACGCGTCGCCTTGCGTTCTCATGGTATGAGACGGGGCAAAACCCTGACCCGACGGCCCTCCTTCCTAAAGTTCGTCTAAACCATCACTAGCAGGAACCGCTACGGGTTCTGCTGCAACTTCCTCAATCACCTCTTCGGCCTGTGCTGCCGGCACGGTGACCACCTGCGGGGCTTCTTCACCCACCACCGTGCTACGATCAATGTAAACCCGTTCTTCCATCGCCAGAGAATCCACACTGACCCCCGCTGCCGTCGTTATCTCGGCGGAACGAATCAAGGCGGTGTTATAGAGGTCTTGCGAGCGCACCGCAGCCTCATCAAGCAGGTCGATGCGATTGATTTTGTCGTAAAGTTGGTCGGCCAAACTAATGTGATGCATCATGGTCGGATCATCCATCATGACGGTATGCAGATTTAAGCCATTAAGAATTTTTTTGCGCGTGTTCCCTTTTTGACGTGCGCGCACAAGCAGGCTTTCCAACTCGCGGTGAAGTAACGACTCAGACACAGGCAAACTGCGGTCGTGCAGTTCGTCATAAGCCACCAAATTGTTGTGGATAATGTGCTCTAAGTTGTAATAAATCCATTTGATGGCGTCAGGGTTTCCTTCAACAGGCAAAAACACATTCACATTGTGAACGCCTTCACCATAGGTAAACACGCGCACGCCAACGTGGATGTTAAGCACTTTTTCAAAGGTAGGCTGCATGTACACATCGCGGTTAAAAGCGGGGGTTTCAACAGCCATTTGGTAGTTTTTGAGGACCTTACAGGCAATATCAGCGCGGGTTCCCAACATTTCGACCACTTTTTCAATCTCACGGTACAGCAAGTTGGTTTCATTGCCATCAAAAATAAGATGGGTCAAGCCATGGTGAGTGGTTTTAGGGTTTGCCGTAAGGTAGTATCCCCACAGCATTTCAAATACCATGTGAGCGATATTGCTATGAATCATATCGCCCTCGCCCACAAACGGCAAAGCGAGTACCGAAGTGGTGGGATGTGTGGTGGGGCTATCGAGCGTCAAGCGTACCGCCGATTCTAACTTGACACACTGGGCAATATTTGCGTGAATGCGCTCGATCACCGGTTCCATATGCTCGTACTTATGCTCTAAGTCACGAGGGTAAAAATACATTCTGCCGGGGGAACGCTCGGGCAATTCCCATGCTACCGTCTCTGACATAATCCGCTCTTGCTCCAGTGTGAGTAGTGGTCCATTACTTTTAATGCGGGGCTTACCAAAAGGCACAACAACGGTTACGTGGGCGATGCAGATGGCTCTTATAAGAGAGCTGCTCTCACCGTATATCTACCGTATATTTCGTGATTAGCACCCATTATGCTGTGATTAGCCCCATTATGTTGAACTCGTGCTTGCATTATCGGCATGCAAAACAACATAAAGAAAGGTACGCAACGCTACTGCTTTACACGACATCACGTCAACTATTTTCCATAATTTTCTGTTGCCCATTTTCTCTTTTTAAAAATAACGCTTATCCATTAGATGCATCATTCAATGCTTGTGCCCCCATCCCCCACATCACCTATCCAAATATTGCGCCTGTTCCTTGAAGCCCGTGCGCTCCAATTTGGAGATTTTACCCTAAAAAGCGGTAAAAAATCGCCCTATTTTTTTAACGTAGCCCAGTTTGATCAGGGGCATTTATTGCGCCAATTGGCATTTGCGATGGCCGCGTTGCTTGAGCGCACCGTACCCCATGCCAACATCGTGTTCGGGCCAGCCTACAAAGGGGCAGCGTTAGCTGTAGCCGTGGCCATGGAATGGAGCGCATTAAGCGGGCGCAAAATTGGCTGGCTATTCAATCGTAAAGAAGCCAAAACCCACGGCGATGCGGGTGTGCTGGTGGGGCGCATCCCATCTAAAACAGATCGTTTGGTGATGGTAGACGACGTGATTACCGATGGTGGTGCTAAGCGCGAGGCCTTGGCATTGTTGCAAAGCATCACCTCTGCCCCATTGCTGGGGGTGGCCATTGCCTTTGATCGCTGCGAGCCCATGGCAAACGGGCAGATGGCTTCTCAACATTTTTCCTCAAGCATTGGGGTGCCTTTGGTTTCTTTGCTCGATGCCAAAGGCATGCTATCGAACCTGCAAGCCCTTGGTTTTGAGGAATACGCTGCCTATGGCATCACCAACGATGCTCCCCAAACCTTGCAAGCGCATCTCCAAAATTTAGGGTGAGTTTTCGCTTATTTATTGTACGCTATTATTCACGTCAGGCATTTTGTTTTCTACAACCGCACTGAACAAACGGTGTGCGGTTTTTTTAAGGTGAAAAAAAATGGGGTTTACGGCCTTTTCATCAAAACACTCAATTGCCCGATCCTAATTGTAGCCCCCCTATGCAATCCCGCATGAATGGCTGGGTTTTTGGGTTTGTTCGAAAGTTTTATGCCCTGTTGGGGAACTCTCCTCGGCCTCTCCTCGGCGGTGATTTTTGGAACAAAGCGTGTTCATTGTGTTTTTGACCCAAATTAGCCAAAATCACTCCGCCCGTTTTGAGGGTGTTTGGTCCTGCATGGGGCACTCGTAAACGCGTAGGACAGACTCTTACCCCATGGTAGTAGGAAGTCACGAGAGGGACGTGCTCATAGGAGGTGTCCCCATTTATAACCCTCTCCTAGAATTTGCTTTTGCCTTAGGCAATCCAGGTGGCAGTACTCAGGGCACCCACAAAACTGCAAAGCCGGATAACGCCGCCTTTTAACCATGGAACAGCATGACACTTAAGTTTTTGTATCAAAAAATTTGCGTGCCAGCGGGTATAAACACGCATAACACTGTTTTTGCCAAGTAATTTTTTGGCGTAACATGGTTATTGAAGGCGAGGGGGTATTTTATTTGAAAAAACTATAGCCAATCCAGGGCTTTGTGAAATAGTGAAGGGCAAAAATCTTCGTGCTGTTATGAGGTATCTGTGTGGTTGCATTCGCGGTGTTCCTTGAGGCACGATGTACGTGCCGCTTTGCGGTGAGCACAAACGCAGACAACCACAGGATTCCTTATTGGGAAGACAACGCCCCCTAAACAAGATATGGTTGTTTTTAAGGGTTAACGGCTGCGTATGCCCAATTTTTATGCTTCAAATTTAGCTATGACTAAAAACATGCTTTCGGCCAACCCCAATGGATCGTCTCGTGCAAAAGACACGCAACCCTCTTTGTTTGAGGAAACCGCCCCTGCTGTGCAGCCTATCCCAACACCTATTGCGCCAACCGAAACCGGTCCCCGCTCAGGGAGTGCGCCCCTGGTTATTCACACAGAAGCAGCAACGATACAGCGCATGGTGTTTGAGGTTGAGGCAGATAGATTCACCATTCAAACGGGTAAGGCTGGCATACCACAGGCGGTCCCGAGCGATACATGGCTGCAGACCTTGCACGAGGCCATTAGCATCCGCAAACAATAACCGCCTTTTTAAAAAATGCCCCGCCGGCAACTTATAGCAACCTTGCCTATGCAATAGGGCATAAAAAGTAAAGGCCTGTTAGGAGAAATTTGAACCCTTTGCTTTGTTTACAACGAGAGCACCCCCATGGCTAAAAAGAAACAATTCCCCTTTATATGCAACGTATGCAATGCCCGATTTCCCAAATGGATTGGACAATGCACACAGTGCCATACATGGAACCAGATATTGGAGGACGAAAGCCGTTATGGGAGCAATGTGGTTTCGATGCACAATTGGCTTTTACGCAAAGCGCATGAAGCCTCCGAGGTAGCCGACCTTCACGATGACAGCCAAGAAAGCGAGGCCTTGGAGAAATTGGCATCCAAAGACGATCCTTCTACCACTCCGCACCCATAAAAAAAGCGACCCGTGTGTGCTACCCACCTTCAAAAGGCCGAGACAAGCATGGATAAATTGGCATCCAAAAGACAACCCCTCTACCACTGTGCCCTTATAAAAAAGCACCCCCGTGTTGCGCTACCCACCTTCAAAAGGCCGAGACAAGCATGGATAAATTGGCATCCAAAAGACAACCCCTCTACCACTGTGCCCTTATAAAAAAGCACCCCCGTGTTGCGCTACCCACCTTCAAAAGGCCGAGACAAGCATGGATAAATTGGCATCCAAAAGACAACCCCTCTACCACTGTGCCCTTATAAAAAAGCACCCCCGTGTTGCGCTACCCACCTTCTAAGGCCGAGACAAGCATAATGTTGTCGCCATTTTTTAGGGGCGTTTGTAGGGTTTGCGTTTGTTGGATGTTTTGGTTGTTCACAAAAACTGCCAAGGCGGGGTTGATCTGCCCCGATTTTTGCCAGAGCCAGATGCCCAATTGGGGGTAGCGTGCTTCCAATGCCATAAGTGCTTCGAGCACGGTATTGGCCTGGAGTTCTACCCGGGAGGTTCCCCCCATTTCACCGGCCAAAACGGGCGCTACACTGAGCGTGATTGTCCTCAAAATGTAGCCTTTATCCCTTGCTTAGAACATGGGGAGAGTGTGGATTTTTATTGACATGGCATCGCTTTTGCGCATACGGGGAATGGTAGCAGCTTTGCAAAGTAACTGTCTTTGGGGGTTTGCGATGGCTTAAAAAAGGTGGGCTTTAAAGCCCCCTTTTATTTTGGGAAGTACCGGGTGCCCTCTGGCGGTATTGCCAGCACGACCATGCTGGGTTTTTCCAAACGCGGACCGGCAACCTGGCGACAAAAAAGCCTCTAAGTTCAAGGGCTTCTTTATCCCTACCGACACACAGCAACCCGATTCGAAGCATGTGTTCCGCGCACAATGTGGCAGGCGAAGCCTTATTTGGCAACAATATTGATGAGTTTGTTACCAATGGCAATCATTTTAAGGATGCGTTTGCCTTCCAAGGCCTGCACAATTTTGGGTTGTTTTAGTGCTTGTTCTTGCATGTTTTTAGTGGTTATAGCGCTGGAAACTTGGAGGCGATCGCGCACTTTGCCGTTCACTTGTACTACCAGCACAACGTTATGTTGCCGTGCTAGGGCAGCATTGAATCGGGGCCATGCCTGGGTATGAATGCTTTTGCCTGGGTGTCGTTGTTGCCAGAGCTCTTCGGTAATAAAAGGTGCTGCAGGTGCCAGCATAAGCAACAGCATATCCACGCACTGTGCCCATGCCTTGCTTTGCCTACCTACGGTTGCTCGCAGGTTTTTCATGGTATTCCGTAATGTCATGAGCGCCGCCAGCATGGTGTTGTACTTAAAGGCGGCGTAGTCGGCACCGACCTTTTGCAAGGTTTGGTGTGCTGCTTGCTGCAAAGACCGTTCAGCGGTTTTTTGTGCCTTTGCATCCTCTATTGGCGTGCTCTCGTTTGGATTGCCTTGCGTGCCAAGTGCCAAGTGCCACACATCGTTTAAAAAACGCCGCATGCCTTCGAGCCCACTGGGGTTCCATGGCCCACCTTGATCCCAGGGACCAATAAACATCAAGTAGGTGCGTAGGGTATCTGCGCCGTATTGTTGTACAAGGGCATCTGGGTTAATCACATTGCCCCGGGATTTTGACATTTTTTCATTGTCTGTCCCCAAAATCATTCCCTGGTTGTAAAGGCGCTTAATGGGTTCTGGGTAGGGCATGGCACCCGCTTGATGCAGGGCGTGGGCAAAAAAGCGAAAATACAACAGGTGCATAATGGCGTGCTCAATTCCGCCTGTATATTGGTCGATAGGCAGCCATTTTTTCAATAACGCTGCATCCCAGGGCACATCGTGAGGCCCAATGGGTTCCCCTTTTTTCCAATAGGGCGAAAGATAGGCATACATGTACCAAGACGAGCAGATAAAGGTATCCATGGTATCGGTTTCGCGCATGGCAGGTCCTTGGCATTTTGGGCAGCGGGCTTCCAAAAAGCCTTGATGGTGCTTAAGTGGACTCTCTCCAGTGGGTTGAAAAGTGGCATCCTCAGGCAACAGCACGGGCAGTTCTTGGTAGGGCACCGGTTGTTGGCCGCACTGGGCACAGTACACAATGGGAATGGGGGTCCCCCACATGCGTTGGCGTGAAATAAGCCAATCGCGCAGGCGGTAGTTTATCTTGCATTCACCCATCCCTTGCAGCCGTAACTCCTCGGCTGCGGCATAAAAACTTTTGGGCCATACACTGCCATCGATTTGGGCGTTGGTGTTAAACACTTGCGTGCCTTCTTTGGCACTATAGGCTTCTTGCCAGTTTTCAGCCTGCTGTTGCCAGCGAGGGTTTTGTGCTTGCTCCTTTGCGCTGGCAGGGCGGATCACTGCGCGAATGGGCAGCTGATAGCGTTTAGCAAAGGAAAAATCGCGCGCATCATGGGCAGGGACAGCCATAATGGCACCCGTACCGTAACCCACCAGCACATAGTCGGCCACCCAAATGGGTACTTTTTCTTGATTGATGGGGTTAATGGCGTAGGCACCCGTAAACACACCATCGCGCTCGCGTTTTTCGCTATTGCGTTCAATTTCCGTTTTGTCCATGGCCTGCTGGCAGTATGCTCTTACGGTATTACGCTGGGCTTGGGTGGTAATGCTTTGCACCATGGGATGCTCTGGTGAAAGCACGCAAAATGTAATTCCGCCAACGGTATCGGGACGGGTGGTAAACACCTCTATGGTTGTTTGTGCAGGGTTGGCATCCAAGGGAGCCGCGTTTTCAAGGGGCAGTTTTAGCACCACCCCCTCAGAGCGTCCTATCCAATTTTTTTGCATGGTTTTCACCGCTTCAGGCCATTCCATGTCATCAAAGCGCAGCAGCTTTTCAGCATATTGCGTAATGCGATACTTCCACTGGGCGAGGTTTTTTTTGATTACCGTGGTGTTGCAACGTTCGCATACCTTGTCTTCTCCCACTACCTGTTCGCGCGCCAAGGTGGTATTGCAGCTGGGACAAAAATCGACGGGTGCCTCTTCGCGGTAAGCCAGCCCCATGTCATAAAACTTTAAAAACGCCCACTGGCTCCATTTGTAGTATTCGGGGTCGCAGCTCACAATTTCGTTTTTCCAAGACCACATTGCCCCCATGCTGCGCAGCTGTTCGCGCATGCGCGTAATGTTTTCGTAGGTCCATTTGCGTGGATGAACGCCATTTTTAATGGCAGCATTTTCAGCAGGCAGGCCAAAGGCATCAAAACCAATGGGAAAAAATACGTTATGCCCCTTCATGCGCTTAAAGCGGGCACCTGCATCCGACGGTGCCATGGCATACCAGTGACCAATGTGCAAATTGCCTGATGGGTAAGGCAGCATGGTTAGCCAATAAAAGGTTTTGCCTGTGGGCTTGGCATGCAAGGCATAGAGGCCATCGGTTTCCCACTGTGCCTTCCAATGTGCCTCTATTTGGGCGGGGTTGTAGGTGGCGGGGTTTTCCGTGGTGGTAGCTTCGATCATAAGTATGCGTAGGGATAAAAATACTTTTTTAAAATTAAATCTTAAGGTTGCGCCTTAAATATATTTAATATAGTATTATAGAGACATGGATGTTTTAGGGTTCCTGCACTTGACCATGTTGGTAACGACCCCTATTAGCCATCAAATTGGTTTTTGGTTTTGGGGAAAAGCACGCGAGTACCCTTTAATGTTGCCATGGATAATGGCGTTATTATTTACGTGAATTTTGGATTGAATAGCAATGGTGCAAACGCCGTGATGGTGTCGGTTTGCTGGCTTTGCATTTTATCTAAAGAGTCATGAAGAAAGGGTTTTTTCGATGTCCACACAAGGCTATCACAGTTTGTGGTGCGTATTCTCCAAAAACATTGCCATGGCTATGGTGTTGACCAGTGTTTTTTTTCTATTTGGCTGCTCCGACGGTGGGGGATCTCCTGGCCTGGCAAGCACGAATGAGACGTCATCTGCTGCCTCCTCCGGTGCCTCTGGGGCAATTCCAAACCCTGGAGGTACGACTAAAAATTTTCCGACCGTCATGAGCAGAAATGATAGGCTGACATGCATCCTCAAAAACAATCGCGTGTTTTGCTTGCGTGTCTCCCCTTCGAGGTCGTCCACAGCGCCCGTCGCGTTTCACGAAATTACCATGCCAACCCAACCCGCAGGCACAACCCAGGAAGCATCCACAATTACCGCGGTGGCTGTTGGCGGACCTGAGAATGGTTGTGTTATTCGCGATGGGCGCACTATTTGCTGGGGAATCCGTTTAGACGAGACCCTCGAAACGAAGCGCCTCTCTAACACGACCTATTCAAAATCTGAGGGTAGGTATATAAGAGCTATCCCCAATGGGGCGAGTAGTGTAGGCATTGGTCCCCATACGGGCTGCATTATCGACAAGGCAACCACATGCTGGGGGAACAACACCTATGGCCAATTGGGCGACGGAACAAATCATCCTGGGAGTTATGTTGTATCCCCAGAAGGTTTGTCGAGCGAGGTTAGCGCGATTCGCATTGGGGGCATTCATGCTTGTGCCATCGTCAATGGGGCTGCCAAATGTTGGGGGAGCGACGTAGCTGGGAAATTGCTACCTCCTCGCGTCAACAACCCTTACGCCCCCACACAAGTGCAAGGGCTTGAGAGTGGGGTCAAAGCGATCTCGTTGAGTGGTGGTTCCCATATCTGTGCCTTGGTAAAAAGGAGTGTAAGACCCAAGACAAGTGCCGTGTGCTGGGGACGCAACAACTACGGCCAACTGGGCAATGGCAACACCACCGACCAACTCGTGCCTGTGTCCGTGTTGATTCCAGGAGGGATTGGTCTCGAGGTAGAAGCGGTGAGTGTTGGTCATCATCACAGTTGCGCCGTGGTCGAGGGACGCGCCATGTGCTGGGGACGCAATGACCACGGCCAACTGGGTTCTGTGCCAGTCCAAGTAATTGGCACCACCTCTACCAACCAATCTGTGCCAATCCCTGTACCAGGGCTGCAAGGTCAAATAACGGCGATATCTGCATCGAAGTATCAGAGCTGTGCCCTTGTTGCCGATGGCAAAATTTATTGTTGGGGAAAGCATGGTGATAGTGGAGGCAACTTTTTAGACTCTGCTCTACTCCCTGTCACTCCCACTCGAGTGATGATCAATTTTGAAAAGTAGTGTGCACACCCAAAAAGGAGGTCTGCCAAGGTGGACCTCTTTTTTTTCCATGGGACTTTTGGCGGGTGTGTGCCACACGCTTGAAAACAAATCGGATCACGGCCTTGTTACAAAATACCCTTAGGTCCCCAGCTTAACCAAGATAAGCCCGACAAAGAGCACCAGCACCCCCGGCCAAATTTCTTTTACCTTGGTTTTTTCTTGAAAAAATACCCAACCGATAGCCATGGCAAATAGTACCTCGACCTGCTTAACCGATTCAACATACGCACTGGCAGTCAGGGTGTAAGCGTAGGTACCAAACCAGGTGCTTACCGTACCCGCAAAACCCAAAAACAAAAACTGTTTCCAGTAGCGCGGCAGTTTGGCCAATTGTGCTTTGGAAGTGTAGAGCATGTAGGGCGATATCACCAAGGTACAAGCAATATAGCCCATGAACACAGCGTAAAAGGTGTTGGACATTTGTGCCATTTGCTTAATGAGCACCACCGACACTGCATAGCCAGCAGCAGCAAGCAACGTCCACCTTTGACCGCCCTCGTACCAAATGGCACTCAAAGGTGCCAGCCAAGAAATATGCGCTTTTTCGATGTTGAGCAAATACACGCCCACCACTGAGATGGCCGCCCCACTTCCCCCAATCCAACCAATGGGTTCTCCATTCAGTAAATTGGCAATCAACAACAACAACACGCTCAATTTCCAAAGGGCGGTTACCAGGGAAATGGACGCCGCATGCAAGGCCTTGGAAAGGGCGTAGGTTGCCATGGATTGCGAAACTCCAAAACAAAGGATGATAACCCAAAAGGCATTTTCCACGGCAGGCACCCCTTGCCACCACACGGGAACGATGGCAAAAGGCAAAATGGTGGCCACGCGTCCCCATGCTCCCAGGTCAACACTGAAGGTATGCCCTATTTTTTTCATCATCATATTGCGCGCAACTTGAAAAAACGCACTGGCCAAAGCACACCAAAACCACAACAAAGTATCCACGGATGTTTTGCTTGTTGCTCCCTTCGTGTTTTGCATCAAAAAAATCGCGTGGCACTCTTGGTGAACCTCTGTCTCCTTTGGGAGATGCCAGCCCATCTGTGAACCATGAGATGGCGTAAGTTTTTGCTGAAATGCTTTGACCCGCTATGTTTGGGGGGAACACCTGCTTTTATAAGGTGCCAAGAGCCCTTTTTTTAAAGGAAAATTTTCCAGTTAAACAAGCCATGTAAAACCGCCACTCTCAGGAGAGATTGCTTCCACCATAAGAGCCAGCTTAACGCCATGCCACCCAAAAAAGCACTGAGCAACTGTGTGCCTGGAGCGGGGACATGCAAAAGCGCAAAAAATGTGCTGACGAGCAACGCTTTGCCCAAAACAGCCCCACACAAACCCAAGTTTTGGCACTGCTTTAGCTTCTGCCAACTTGGTTGGCTGCGTTGGGCGGGCGTGAGCCAGCCCCAGAACAAGAGCCCGCGAAAAAGCCATTCTTCAATACCACCACCCAAGCCAGCCAACCAACCATTGGTGATGAACCACGGTTGGTTTTGTTGCAACATATTCCAGCTCGGCCACGGGTCGAACGCATCGAGCAGATCAAGCATCCAATGAGGCCACCACGGTTGCAACCATGGAATATACAGCAAAGCCCAGCCTGCTAACAGCAAGAGTGCAAAGAGGCTGAATCCTTGGCCCACCCCGCGCAATGGCTGCCTAAACAATGGGCTAAACAATCCGTGCTGCCCTGTTTGAAGCACCACTCCCACAGTTAGCAGTAGGCTACCCCCATAAAACATAGCCCAGTGCCCAAGTGTGGGAATGCTTTGCCCTAAAACCAAACCCAGCAAGCGCAAACCCAGCAAGCCCGCTGCCACAAAAAGCCATTGATTGCGGGTTAAAGCAGGATGTCTGCATGGGGTTGACACGTGTTTTGGATCCTTTTGATTTTGAATTTCATCAGCGGGGTTCAAAAACGCACGGTTTTTTAGAAAAAACAGCGCACCACACACCATGAACAAAAATTTCCTCGGTAAAAGCACCCCGGGCACCAACGCACCATGGGTAAAAGCACCCCGGGCACCAACGCACCATGGGTAAAAGCACCCCGGGCACCAACGCACCATGGGTAAAAGCACCCCGGGCACCACGCACCATGGGTAAAGGCACCCTCGACACCAACGCACCATGGGTAAAAGCACCCCGGGCACCAACGCACCATGGGTAAAAGCACCCTCGGCACCAACGCACCATGGGTAAAAGCACCCCGGGCAAGAATTTACAGCAAGTTCAAAGCCACATCCACCATGCGGTTGGAATACCCCCACTCGTTGTCGTACCAACTAAGCACTTTGAGCAAATTACCCGAAATACTGGTGGTAGTAAGGCTATCGACAATCGAAGAATGCGGGTTGCCTTTAAAATCAATCGACACCAAAGGCAAGGTAGTGTAAGCCATGATGCCTTTGAGTTCCCCATTGGCAGCCGCTTGAAGTGCGGCATTTGCTTGCTTGGCGGTAGCCGATTTTTCTAAATTCACGGTGAGATCAACCACCGAAACCGTGGCGGTGGGCGCACGCACGGCCAGGCCATCGAACCTGCCTTTGAGCTCGGGCATGACCAACCCAATTGCCTTGGCTGCACCCGTGCTGGTGGGAATGAGAGAAAGGGCACCTGCACGGGCACGGCGTAAATCTAGATGGGGTTGGTCTAAAATGGGTTGGTCGTTGGTGTAGGCATGCACAGTGGTCATTAAGCCCGATACAATCCCAAAATTTTGGTGCAACACCTTGGCCAAAGGGGCCAGGCAGTTGGTGGTACACGAGGCATTGGAAACAAGATGATGCCGCGCTTTATCGTACAGGTTAAAATTGACCCCTTTCACCACAGTCAACACTTCATCGCCCTTGGCTGGTGCGGAGAACAGGGTTTTTTTGGCTCCTGCCTGCAGATGCTTTTGACCGCCCTTGGCATCGGTAAAAATACCTGTGCATTCAAGGGCTACCTCGACCCCCAGTGCTTTCCAGGGCAACTGGGCGGGGTCGCGCTCGGCACTTACCTGAATGCGCTGGCCATTTACCACCAAAAAATCTCCTTCGGTGTACACTTCACCTGCAAAGGGGCCGTAGTTGGAATCGTATTGAAGTAGGTGCGCCAAGGTGGTGGCGTTGGCTAGGTCGTTAATCCCTTTTACCTCAAACCCATGGCGCCCTTGGCCTGCCCTAAAAACATTGCGGCCAATGCGGCCAAAGCCGTTAATTCCAAGTGCTGTCATGGTGCGTTTGTTTAACCTTTTTTGTGTATGGTAGCAGGGGGGTTTTGTGTCAGGAATGAAATGCTAGCCGCTTTGCTTGTGGGCCTAAGCATGGGCGGTTTGCCTTGACAATTGCCTCTCATGGCGAGTGACGAGGCAAGTACACCCAGGCGGCAACCCGCTGGTATGGCTAACATCCAACGAAAAATGTGTTAAAAGAATATAGCGCAGCCAGGCCTCATTATGCACAATTTTGTGCCATCAAAAAACCCCTTGACTGGCTTATAGGTGGCATCATCGTGTTTGAATGCGCTAAAAATGTAAGTAAGCTGCAGTCTTTAAACGCATTTGGAGCAATGGTGCACCCATATTCGACAGGTGGAGACACGTCTCCCATGTCTCCACAAGACCCCCCTATAAACGTAAGGATAAAAAATACCAACGATGCGTGTCCCAACAAAGTGTGGCCTGGATGGTTTGAATGTTTTGGAGGTGGGCGAAGGTGTCAGTGCTGCCATGGCGGGGAAGATGCTGGCAGGTCTGGGTGCGCAGGTGGTCAAAATAGAAGCACCCAGCGGCGACCCCCTTCGTCATCAAGGCCCTTTTCGAGACGATAAAATCAACCCCGAGGCCAGCGGCAGTTTTTTGCTGCTTAACACCACCAAACGCAGCGTACAAGCAGATCTAAGCACTTCCCAGGGGCAAGCACGTTTGTGCACACTGCTTTCCCGTGCTGACATCCTCATTACCGATTTTTCCCCCGCAAAGCAGGCGGCTTTAGGCTTAGCCCAAACCACACTCCAAGCCCAATACCCTGCCCTTGTTGCGCTTTCGATCACCCCATTTGGGTTGCGTGGCCCCTACAGCCATTACAAAGCCGAGGACATTACCCTCATTCATGGGAGTGGTTGGGGGTGGGTTACCCCTGGCAAAGGCTGCCCCATCGAACGCCCGCCCATTCGCCCTTTTGGGCGCCATGCCCAAACCCAAGCAGGCATTCATGGGGCCTGCCTAGCCCTTGCAGCCAGCATTGGCGCCAAACGCAGTGGGGTGGGTGAAGCCATTGATTTTTCGGCCTTGCAAGGGGTGAGTTTTTTGCTGGGGCGGCATTTTTCAACGTATGTCTACACCTTAAAAGCCGACCATCGGAGCGACCCTGCTTTGTATGAACCGATGAACATATACCCCTGCAAAGACGGCTATATTTTTATTATCTGCCCCGAGCAAAACCAGTTTGAGCGCCTGCTTGACTTGATGGGTCAACCCGAATGGGCGAGGGATGACGCTTTCCACGTGAGATCAAAACGCCTTAGCGTTTCACCACAAGTAAAGCAGCATTTGGCCCAGTGGACCAAGCAGCATAAGGCAGAAGAGCTGTTTCACCTGCTGCAAAAAGAAAAGGTGGGCGGCGGTGTGGTGTTTACCCCACAGCAAATTTCCCAACAGCCTCACCTACATGAGCGCGGTTTTTTTATGGAGCAATACCACTTTGTAGCGGGAAAACTCCTGCAATTAGGACCCCATAGCAGCCTTGAGCAGCCTTGGCATCGCCTTAGCCCCGCCCCATTATTGGGCGAGGCCAATAATGTCTCGGCACAAGCGTTGTTTAACCACACCCCCTTGCCAGACCAAGCCCAAAGTACCATTGCCGGCAGCCCACGTCATCGTTTTTTGGGTGAGGACAACCCCAATGGACTGGTGCGCTCAAAAAATGCTTCCAGTACGGCCTTGCAAAAAAATCCGCTTCCCTTAGAGGGTTTGCGCGTTTTAGATCTTTCCTGGGTGTGGGCAGGACCTCACTGCACCTTAATGCTGGCGCATCTGGGTGCCGAGGTGATTAAGGTAGAATCCTCAGGGCGCCTCGATTTAACCCGCCGTGCCGATATATTTCCCCACGATATGGAGCCAGGAAAAAACCGCAACGGCTATTTTAATCTCGTTAACCAATCGAAAAAAAGCATTGGGATTGACCTCACCAAAGAGGCTGGGCGAGACCTTGTCCGCCAATTGGCCAGCAAATGCGATGTGGTAATTAGCAATTTTGGTTACGGCGTGCTGCACAAACTGGGGCTTGACCCTCCGCGCATGAAGCAAATGAACCCGCGCATTATTCAAGTGATAATCTCGGCCTTTGGGCAAAGTGGGCCTTACAAGGCTTACACGGGCTATGGGCCGCTGTTTGGTCCTTTAGGTGGCATTTCAGCCCAAACAGGCTACGAGGAAGACGGCCTGCCCCAAGACCTGGCCGTGGCCTATGGAGACCCCAACGGTGGCGTGTATGCTGCCTTTGATTTGCTTTCCGCCTTGTGGGCGGGGCGTGTACATGGGCAATGGGGGCAGGTAATTGATGTTTCGATGTGGGAGGCCATACTACACACCAATGTCGACAGCTGGGCACGCTTTATGATGGGGCACGACGCAGCCACCCCCAGTGGCAATCGCGACCCTTACGGCGCACCCTGCAATCTATACTCCTGCCTTGGCGAGGATGCACAGAACACCGATGCATGGGTGAGCGTGGCTGCCTTAGACGATACCAGTTGGCAGGGGCTGTGCAAAACGCTGAGCCAGCCTCAATGGGCTGGCGATTCTCGCTTTGCCACTGCCAAACTCCGCAAAAGGTATGAGGCCGAGATAGATGCCGCGATCGAGGCCTTTTGTGCCAGCCGAACCCGTTGGCAGATTACCGAAATTTTCCAGGCAAATGGGGTGGCAGCACTACCCAGCCTGAGCGCTGAAGACCTTGTAAAAAATCCACACCTACAAGCGCGCCAAGCCTTTAACCAGCACGACCACCCCGAGGTGGGTCCGCGTAGCATGCAAAATGCTCCGTGGCTGTTAAGCAACTGCCCCAACGGCCTTGGCCAAGCCGCCCCTTTGCTGGGGCAGCATACCGAACAGGTGTTGCAAAGCGTATTACGATTCGACAGCAGCAAGATTACCGCACTTAAAGCGAAAGGGGTGATTGAAAGCGCAAGCCCCCAGGCCAGCACTACCCCTTGAAAAAAAGGCCTTTGGACCCAAGGTGGCGTGGGGGTTTGTGGTAAACACATCCAGCACAGCCTACCAACCCCCAATAGACACCTTCCTTTTTCAAAAAAAGAAACCTGTCACACAACGCTTACCCTTTAAAACCTGCGTAGAATGCTGGCACCAAAATTGCTATTTGTGACGTCTCCGCCCTCAGCAACGGGAAAACGCATCCTGCGCAATGCAAGGCGCAATAACCATTTTTCACGCATTTTATACGACAATCCCACCCCAAAATGGTTTCCCCGGCCGGATCTTTCCACGAGTCCGGTTACGGAACCAGCTTTGGCGCGAAACTCTACAGATATGCTGTCAAGGCCAGCAATCAAGAAAGCACTGAGGTCCTCTCTCAAGGTTAGGTGTGGCTGCACTTCCAGTAAAGTCAAGGTGTACTTCAAGGTTGTATCTACAAAAACGGGAACGGGAACTGGTATCGGATCGACGACGATCAGCACCTTTTTGCGCCCTTCACCAGTATGATATTGGCCTTCAAAGGTGATGGGTGTTTCTCCCGCCATCACACTCGTGCCTAGGATGAGAGGAGCATTGGTATTTTTGTTTTGGAAGGCATCACGATCCTCTTCAGATAAGCCAAAGGTGTGGTGATGGATACCTGTGCCAAAATAATGACTTTGTGAAAATGCAGCACTCACCCAGCCAATAAGGATGAAAACACACAGACAAGAGAGACTAACCTTTAATTTTTGATGCATGGGGAAGGTACGCTTTCATTTGAAGAATAGAGATTTATGATTTTTAGAGCTTTTAAGGTATTAGACGTGCTCGTGTGTGCCACCTAGCATCCTTATTATGTCAAGAAAAAATTACGGCTGGATACGCAAAAGCTGTAGGAAGCGTTTTACGTGACACCCGTAAGAGTGCTGGGCTATCGCAAGAGGCATTAGGATTTGAATGCGGGATTGCACAGGTGCTGATCAGCCGCATGGAAAGAGGGGTGGCTTTGCCTTCGATACACACGCTTTACAGCAATAGCAAAGGTGCTAAAAGTGCCCACCTGGGAATTGGTAAAAGGGGCTGAAATGAGGCTTGAACTTGTGGAAAGGGGGGAAAACCCAGCTTGCTTTAAGGATGATGAAATCAGGTAGTCCAACGTATCATTTGTAAAAGACATCTTCGAACGAAGGCACGCACCATCATGTGAGCGATGGAGAGGCACCGTTTTTCCCAAAGGCCCCAGCAAAGCACCTTCTAAAATGAAACGGCAATTTTGCGTGTGCCATCGCCAGCGGTATTGCGCAAGGCTCATGCCTTTTTCCAATCCCCTCAATGGGGACGATGAATAGGATGCTCTAGCAAAGCACCTTCTAAAATGAAACGGCAATTTTGCGTGCGCCATCGCCAGCGGTATCGCGCAAGGTTCATCCCTTTTTCCAATCCCCTCAATGGGGACGATGAATAGGATGCTCTAGCAAAGCACCTTCTAAAATGAAACGGTAATTTTGCGTGCGCCATCGCCAGCGGTATCGCGCAAGGCTCATGCCTTTTTCCAATCCCCTCAAGATGAATAGGATGCTCTAGCAAAGCACCTTCTAAAATGAAACGGTAATTTTGCGTGCGCCATCGCCAGCGGTATCGCGCAAGGCTCATGCCTTTTTCCAATCCCCTCAAGATGAATAGGATGCTCTAGCAAAGCACCTTCTAAAATGAAACGGCAATTTTGCGTGCGCCATCGCCAGCGGTATCGCGCAAGGCTCATGCCTTTTTCCAATCCCCTCAATGGGGACGATGAATAGGATGCTCTAGCAAAGCACCTTCTAAAATGAAACGGCAATTTTGCGTGCGCCATCGCCAGCGGTATCGCGCAAGGCTCATGCCTTTTTCCAATCCCCTCAATGGGGACGATGAATAGGATGCTCTAGCAAAGCACCTTCTAAAATGAAACGGCAATTTTGCGTGCGCCATCGTTGCGGTATTGCGCAAGGTTCATGCCTTTTTGAATCCCCTCAATGGGGACGGTGTGAGATACCATTTTTGAGACATCGATTTGGCCCGTTGCAATGATGTCCAAGGCCATTTTGAAGGAGACGCGATCGTGCTCATGCTGGGTGCCATAAATGGAATTGGCCCGCAGTTTTTTGCGAAAGAAATCGTGATAGTTAAACCTGACGGGTTCGCGGGTGTCGGGAAGGCCAAACAGCAGCAAGTCGCCGTTTTCGCGGGCTAAATCCACCGACTGCAGCAAACTCTTCTGGCGCCCCACGGCCTCAATTACGTAGTCGGCACCTTGGCCATTGGTGTGCTCCATCACGGCTTCACGCACATTGCCGCCATCGTCATCGTCGGCTTTGAGGGCTACGTCGGCCCCCGTAAGGTGCGCCACCGCCAAACGTGCCTCCGATTTGTCGGACACAATCACCTTGGCCGCCCCCATACGCTTGGCCATGTAACCAAAAAACACCCCCGCAGAACCCTGCCCCATCACCATTACGGTTTTGCCCACCATATCGGCGGGGTCTTTGCGCAGGGCAAAAATGGTGGTGCCCATTTGTTGTGCCATCAGCAGGTCCATCATGGGGCCATTGTAATGGGGCAGTGGAACGCACAGGTTGCCTGGAAGGGTTTGGTATTCGGCAAAGCAACCGCTGTGGGGGCCCACTGGGCAAGTGAGCACCTTGGCACCCACTTGAAGTGCTGGGTATTTGCTTTCAACAACCTCGCCCAAGCCTTCATGCCCCGGAAATCCCGGACGCCTGTGCTGGGGCTCAAGGTAGAACATGCCGTCGAACACCACGTGCAAGTCGCTGCCACAAATGGCTGCCAATTCGGTTTTAACCAACACATCGCCATCTTCCAAGGCAACCATTTCCGCTTGCTGGCATTCCATTTTGCCTTTATCCACTAAAATTGCAGCGCGCATTGTTGCCATGGGGTTCCTAACAGGATTCCTTTTTGTGGGGTTATTTGCAAGTTGCGCTATTGCCCGCGGGAGGCTTTCTGCGCTTCCTTAAAAGCTGAGTAGGGTTATGGTGGGGCAAGGACCGCAATGGAGAACTAGCATAACCCTGCTATAGGAGTAAAGGTCAAACACCCATATTTTTTTGGCGCTTGAGCATTTTTGTTGTCATCTCTGCTTTTCTCCCTCACGACGTGAGCGTATTCATTTTAACAAATTGTAGATTACAAGTTCACCCAGTGCTCTTAGAAGGAAACACTCGCCTTTGTCAACCTCTTGTATAATGTGCTAGTGGCCTATGAACCTTTGACATTTATGGAAGCCCTGGGCAGGGAGTTGCAATTTCACCTTAAAGCGCCAAAAGATGATGCAAATAGACCTCGCAGAAGTTTGCGGTAAAACGCGTACTTCGCATCAGCAAAATTGAAACGGGCAAGAGTGGGGACCTCAGATTGCTACCCTGCGCTGCATTACGGCCCTTATAGGGAATTCGCCTGAGCAGCGTAATTTTACAAGCAAAAGGGGCGACGAAGCATCAACCTTAGGCTGGGCAGACATGCCCTTTGCTTGGCTGTCTTGCGCTTGAGCCACCCCAACCCTTGCTGCTTTTTTGCCCTATCCCAACTGGCCTAATTGGGTAATCATGTGATAGCGTTCGGCGTCTCGAAACGCGTACTTCGAATCAAGCAATCGGTTTGAGATGTTTGGGTTGGATGCTTGTTTGGGGTTAAGAGGTTGTTTCATTTTGATCGATACATAAGGCAGGGCAAAATACGATGGGCATGTTAGACGGCAAAACGGCGATTATCACGGGGGCGGGTCAAGGCATTGGCAAGGCTGTTGCGTTGGGGATGGCACAGGCCGGGGCCAATGTTGTTGTGAACGATATTGGGGCCTCGCTCGACGGGAAAAAAGAAGACAAAGGCCTCGCCGAAACCGTGGTGAATGCCATTCAAGCAGCAGGGGGCAAGGCCGTGAGCAACACCGATTCCGTGGCTGAATTTTCAGGGGCGGGGCGCATGGTACAACAAGCCATGGACAGCTTTGGCGACCTCCACATTGTGGTCAACAACGCGGGTATTTTGCGCGACAGAATGTTGCATAAAATGTCTCCCGATGATTGGCATGCCGTGGTGGGCGTGCATTTGGGCGGGCATTTTAACGTCTGCCGTGCGTCCATCAATCATTTTCGCGAAAAAGGCTATGGACGCATTGTCAACTTTACCTCGACCTCGGGTATTGTGGGCAACCTGGGCCAAACCAACTATGGGGCGGCAAAAATGGGTATTTTTGCCTTTACACGCATTTTGGCACTGGAAACCATGCGCTATGACATCTGCGTGAACGCCATTGCTCCCTTTGCGTTTACTCGCATGACCGACTCGGTCCCCGTAAAAGACGAACTTGGCAGAGCAAAGCGTGAACGCACCATGAAAATGCGCGTGGAGGACATTGCACCTTTGGCCGTGTATTTAAGTTCGGCTCAGGCTAAAGGGGTTACGGGGCAGATTTTTGGGGCGCGTGCCTCGGAAATTATCTTGTTTAGTCAACCACGTCCGCAGCGCTCGGTACATAAAAACGGCGGTTGGTCCCCTGAAGAAGTGGGTGCTTCGGCCATGAAAGCACTCAAACCCTTTTTCGAGGAACCCAAAGTGTCTGCCCAAGTGTTTCCTTACGATCCCTTGGTGTAGGCCCCGCTAGATTTTTTGGCTTCCGACTGTGACCCTCAAAAAAGTGGCTTGCCCAAGTGTTTCCTTACGATCCCTTGGTGTAGGCCCCGCTAGATTTTTTGGCTTCCGACTGTGACCCTCAAAAAAGTGGCTTGCCCAAGTGTTTCCTTACGATCCCTTGGTGTAGGCCCCGCTAGATTTTTTGGCTTCCGACTGTGACCCTCAAAAAAGTGGCTTGCCCAAGTGTTTCCTTACGATCCCTTGGTGTAGGCCCCGCTAGATTTTTTGGCTTCCGACTGTGACCCTCAAAAAATGGTGCGCTTTTGACACAGCACGTTTTCCGTGATTTCACAGCCATGGGGGCGTGTATCAGTCCCCAGATGAGCATCGCCCAAAAACCATGCTCACCTGGTTGTTTTGGCAAGGTTTTCTGCCAACATCGTGGGAATCGATTTAGCCCACAATGGTGGCGGGTGGAACGCCTTGTTTTTTTAAGGTTTGGCGCGATGCTCAATGATCAAGAGTTGACGATACACATCGGGCGCGATGCGCGCATCACTTCTGTCGTAAGCAAAAATTAAACTCTCCATCTGTGACGCGTGTTGGCCACGTAAAGCGCTCGCCACAATATGGTTGGTACGGGTAGGAATGATGCCGCGCCACTCAGTTTGGGCATCTTCTTCCCAAAAGCCGCTCTTTTTCCCCCAATGGATGCCTAGTGTGTTGGTTTTTTTGGAGAGCAGCAACTCGTCATGGCCGTCCCCGTTAAGGTCAGCAAATAAAATGGTGGGCTGGTGGGTTAAAGAGATGTTAACATCGTACTTGCGTACGGCGTTGGGCTCACGCGCGTAACGTCCGTTTTTTCCCATCAGACGATACAACGCCTCGCCGCTGAATTTGCGTGCGATAAGCCCTTTTACCAAATCCCAAAACCCAATGTCTACCTGGACAACCGCCAGGTCTGTCAAACCATCCGCATTAAAATCATCCAAAATGGGGAAACCGACCCCTTGGGAGATGAAAATTTGATCTGGAATATGCCCAAAGGCAAGGCCTTTTGCATCCCTTTTTTGGCCATAGTACACAGCGGTACTCATCCGCGATTCGAACACCTTTTTGCCACGCATAATTTTGTATACAATCAGGTCCAACACCCCATCCCCATTGAGGTCGCCAGCCCTTGCCAGGTTCACATGGGGGCGCTTGTGCTTTTTGGGGTCAAAAGGTTTTACGGGTTCAACATCAACGCTCAGCACCCCTTGCGCCGCAGGCTTTCCACCTTTACCTAGGGGTTGAATGACCACAACCCCATCATTGAACAACAAAATATCCTTCCAGCCTACCCCATCGACATCCACCAAGCGCACATCAGGCCAGCGGATCCAATGAATCCACTGATTCGAGGGTGTCCCTTTGTAAAGGGTAGCGTATTCCCCACCTTGAACGCGTAAATCGGCAACCATGCCACCTTGAGGACCGAAAATACGCAGCAAGAGCACACCATCGTACAAAGGCAAAAGGCCCTCGGCCAAGCCATCGCCCGATAGGTCTTGTAACATACGAATGCGCTGCGCGGCTTTGTGGATAGGAGGCCCGCGCAATGCAGGCAGATTGATGCGAGCGGTGGGTTGAAAAAAACCCTTTTCCCACGCCCACAAATGCAGTTCCCCAGGGGTGGCAAACACCAAAGAAGGTCCGTAAGCGGTATGCCCCGCATCCATAAACAGCACGCGTTTGGGTAAGGAAGCCTTGGCTGCCGCCTGGGCTTGCCATGTGTTTCCTTGACGCTTAAATAGTTCAAGGGAATGCGCAAAACTTCTATCTGCGAGGCGTTCTACCTCGAGCACCAGCATTTCTGCTTGGCCGTCTTGTTCAATGTCGATGGACACAACGCTGCCAAGCTCCTGGGTTAAAGGCAATCTATAACTTGTAAAGTTTGGGTTTGCCTCCGTTTTTTGGGCAAAAGCCGTGCAAAAATCCAACACAAAAAGCGCACACCATACTGCTGGGATGCTTGCTAAAAAACGTTTTGTGAACCCATTTAGCATGGGTCTACCCCATTTTAAAATCATGGCATTCCTTACTGGCACGTACAAAAAAATTGAGTTTGAACCGAAAAGTAACGATAATCACAAAGGTGTTGCAGGCAGGAGACACGTCAAAAACAAAAGCCAAACGCAGATATACCACAGGCAGTTCACAAATTTTTCGTTATTTTCCCTCCTTCATAGGCGAAATATGCTTTAATCGTGAAGGGTGCCTGGGCTTTAAGGGGGTGCCCTCCAAAAGGGGGGAGTTTGCCGAATAGATTGCGCGCTTTTTGCGCAAAGCGCGTTTATTCGTGTCTTCGAATTGTTGTGCGCCTTAGCCAAGACACACGCACAAAAAAACCCTTGTGCCGTGGCTACATCACCTATTAGGGAAATAAAGCAACATGAACCATCGCTTTTGCCTAATTTATCTCATTCTTTTATGCTTTGCTGCTGGGTGTAGCCAAGGCCAGCTTGAAGTGCGTACCCAAAATCAGCCTGGCGTAAGGAAGCAAAGCCAGCCTGAAATAAAGATCACACCGCCCCAGCCCTCACTTCCATTCGGTTTCCAAACCATTTCCCCTAGCCAGTTGTATTGGGTGGATGATGGCCCTGCGGGCGTGCTACATACCGCCATTGTGCGCTCCATTTGTTATTACCAACGGTTGCCTAAAACCAAGGTGTTTACCCTTGCCCAGGGCAAGCAGCGCAGCCCTAGGCAAATGGTGAGCAGTTTGCGCTTGTTTTGGCAGGCATTTACGCAAGCCCAAAACCCTCAAGAATTGACAGCCGCATTGGAGAGCCGCTTTTTGGTTTACGAGTCGATCTCCGATGAGCACACCAATGGGCTGTTTACGGGGTATTATGAACCTGAAATCGCAGCCAGCCAGAAGCCTACAGGTCGCCTTAATACCCCCGTATACACACGCCCTAAAGACCTTGTAATGATTAATTTGCGCGCCTTTCCAGGGAATATGCCTTCGCGTACCCTGGCAGGGCGTTTAAAAAAGGGTATCTTGCACCCTTATGAAACCCGCCGTGAAATCGCGCAAAGCAAAACCCTGCACAAACGCGCCAAAATTATTGCGTATGTCGACCAAATTGACCTGTTCTTTTTGCAAATTCAAGGTTCTGGCATTTTGCGTTTTGCCAATGGGAAGCGCATTAAAATTGGTTATGCCGCTTCTAACGGGCATCCTTACCGCAGTTTGGGTGGGGTAATGGTACGGCGGGGTCTACTTACGCGCAAAGAAGTCACTTTGCAATCGATTCGGCAGTATTTAAAAAATAACCCCAGCCAGGTTTCTTCATTGCTGTTTACAAACCCCAGTTATGTTTTTTTTGCCCAGCGCAATGCCTTTGCCCAACCCATAGGCAACTTGGGGTTGCCGTTAATCCCAGGGCGTTCGGTGGCAATTGACCAAACCACATTGCCCGCCGGGGGATTGCTCTATATTTCTACCGTGCTGCCCAATGCTAACAACCAGCGAGAACAACCCCTCAATCGCTTTGTGCTCGCACACGACACAGGGGGTGCCATCCAAGGGCATGGTCGAATCGATATATTTTTTGGTAGGGGTAAAGAAGTGGAACCCATTGCAGGGCGCCTCAAGCACCCTGGGCGCCTTTTTTTGCTGCTTGGGCGCGAGGTGTGGTTAGACAAGGCCCCAAAAACACCCACCTGCACTGCAAGCGCCAAGCAGGCCATTCGCATGGCCAAACATCCTGGCCCATCCGCCTTAAAAATAAAACAAAGCAGCAAAAACAAAAAGCGTGTTGCACCTAAACGCCCCAGCACAACAACCCGTGCCACCACGCCCAGAACCAAGGCAAAAAACCAGGGCGTTCAAACGCGCATTAAACTGCGCTAAAAACCTCCTTTTGTTGACGCCCTCATTTTATGGGCAGATTTTTTTATGGGAAAACACCCACAAAAAATCTGTCCTGCAATGGATGGCAGTGATACTTATCCAGATAGCATTACTTTTTACTCGCCAAAAGGATTGGTCATTTATTTATGCGATTGAAGCGCTTACGAATCCGTGGCTTTAAGTCGTTTGGAGACAGCGTTGATATTTCCTTTAAAAACAGAGGAATCAGCGTTATTGTAGGGCCAAATGGGTGTGGCAAAAGCAATGTGGTCGATGCCGTGCGTTGGGTATTGGGAGAACAAAGTCCACGCTTGCTGCGCGGTGGTAAAATGAGCGATATCATCTTTTCGGGAACCACCTCCCTCCCGCCCGTTGGTGCGGCAGAGGTAAGCATCATTTTTAGCAATGCAGAACGCAATGCTTTGAAAAAATACAACGCGTATCACGAAATTTCGATCACCCGCCGTTTATACCGCAGTGGCGAGAGCGAATACCTCATTAACAACCTTCCTTGTCGCCTCATGGATATTCGCGATTTGATGATGGACACGGGGGCCGCAGGGCGTTCGTACTCCATTATTGAACAAGGACGGGTGGAGGCCTTTATCATTGCCTCACCCGAGGATCGTCGTGGGTTTATGGAAGAGGCTGCGGGCGTGGTGCGCTACAAGGTACAGCGTAATCAATCCTTACGCAAGCTCGAGCAAACCGGGCAAAACCTGGCACGGATCGAGGATATTTTGCATGAATTAAACCGGCAAGAAACGGTATTGCAAGAACAAATGCAAGCCGTACTCGAGCGCCGTGGCCTAGAGCAAACCTTGCAAGCGGCCGAACGGGTATTGCATCACCACAAGCTGCAGCATTTGCAGCGTATGGGCAACACCCTTAAAAATAAGCAGCAAGAAATTACCCAATCTCTACAAACCCAGCAAACCCGCTTGCAAACCCAGCAAACGAGCATCCAAGCCCTAAAGCTTGACCAAGAACGCACCGAGCACGCCTTGCGCGAAAATACCAGTGCCCTGGGTCAAGAAGAAGGAAAACTACAGCGTGTTAAGGCCGAAATCGCTTTGCAAACCCAGCAAAACCAAGATGCAGAGCGTTGGTTAGCACACTGGCAAACGCAGATCACCAGCGTTCAAGAGCAGCAACAACGCTTGCTACAAGACGGTAGGGATGACAGCAGCAACCTTCAAAGCATTGCCCAGCAACTTGCCCTTGCCAGTGCTCAGTGCCAAATTTGCGAAAATGCATGGCAACTGCAAACCAAGGCACAACAAAAAGCGCAGGCGCACTTTAGCCAAATCAAAGAAACCCTCACCGACTTGCAAGAACAAAAGGCCACCCTTGCGGGGCAGAGCAAAACCGTACAACAACGCCAACAAATGCGCACGCAAGCGCAACAAGCGCAACGAGCACACCTACAACAAATAGCGCAAGAACAACAAGAGGCCCAAAAAATCCTTGAAAGCCTCGAGCAGCAAAGCCTCACCCTTGCCCATACCCAAAGCCACGCCCAGAAAACCCAGCAAAGCCAACAAACAGAACATGCGGCCGCCTTGGCGAGTAGCAAACAACAGGGCCAGCGTGCCAAAGAAGCATTGCGTCAAGAAATGACTGTGCGCTCAAGGCGCGAAGCGCTGTTACAACTTGAAGCGCGTAATCTGCACCTAGAAAAGCATCTGGGGGTGTTTTTAAACTGGACCAAAAAAAACCCTCAACAGAGCCAGTCGCTGGGGATTTTGGGTCCCCTTGAGCAATGGCTTGAGGCCAGCCCCGAAATCTTGCGCACCAGTGCTACATATTTGGCGCGTTTGGCGAATACCATTTTGATTGAAGAGGCCGCAAGTCTACCCCAAATTCAAGGGATTTTAACCCAGCTAAAGTGTGAAGGGATTCGCTTTATAGCCTTGCAACCACAACCCACGCCCCTCGAAAAGATGGCTGTACAGTCCCCCGTGTTGGCTGATAGCATTCGCCTCAACAGCGTGGCTGCTCCGCTAACCCAGCGGTTGTTTCAAAGTATTCAAATCCATCAAAGTCTCACCATACCCTTCCCCTATCCACAGCCATGGGGCGCAGGCCAAGAGTGGTTAGGTCCCCAGGGCCATTGGCAAATAGGACCCAAAGGAGAGGTGCAACTGGGCCAAAATAACGCACCCATCGTGCAACACCTCGAGCGCAAGGCAGAACTGCAAGACCTCGAGCAAAGCCTAAACCACATCGAACAACAGCGCAAACAAGAAGAAGCACTTTTGTTGGAGAAACAAAAGCGAGTGACTACCCTCAATGAGGTCGCAAGCAAAACCGAAACGCAGTTGGGCACCTTACGCATTGAAGCCAAGCAAACGGCCAAAGAACTGATCAAGCAAAAACAGTGGCTCGCAGGACGCCAACGCGAGGTGGAACGCCTCACCCAGCAAGAAAGCGATGCCATACAACATAGCCAACGTGACGGGGCAGCCTTGACAGCGGTTGAACAGGCCATACAGCAAACCATGCAACAGCACGAAGCCCTAAAACAAGACCTGAACCGCGCACAAAGCCAAGCGCAAAGCCAAGCGCAAAGCCTAAAACAATGCACCGAAGCACTCACCCAAGCGCGCTTAACACAAACCCGTTTGGAAGAACAAAAAAAATTGGCCGCGCAGGCCACGCAAAAAGCGCAGCAGCAAAACGAGCAATTGAAACAGCAGTAAATCAAGCCCAACAAGGTTTGCTTGAGCAAGAAACGAGGCTAAAAGAAGCCAAAGCCGCCTTGCTCCGGAGCACAGAACGGCAAACGAGCCACCAGACAGGCTGTCTTGCCTTGCAAAAAGCGGTCAGCCAATTGGGGGATCAATCCTATGAGGCTGCACGCCAGCTAGGTGAGCAACAACGGCACCTACAAAACATCCAACAGCACGTGGATCGACTTAAAGCAGAACGCCATCGCACGGAAATTAAACGGGCCCAAGATGAAGGGCGCATGAAGCAACTGTACGAAGAAGATGCCGAGAAATCGCATAATATCACAGGCCAAATGGCCTTGCTTTCACTTGAAAAAGCCCGCGACTACCTGCTTAAAGCCAGACCAAATTTGACCGAAACGCACTTACAAAACGAGGCAAATTTGCAAAACATGGTGGCACAATTGCGCAGGCAGCTGGGCGACCCCACTGCCCTAAACCTTGGCGCACCCGAAGAACACGCCCGCTTAAGCGAGCGCCTAAACACCATGCGCAGCCAAAAAACCGATTTACAACAGGCAAGCGACGACCTACAACGCTCGATTCAGCGCATGAACAACGAATCGCGCAAACGCTTTATGGAAACCTTTCATTCGGTCAATCAACGCTTTCAAACCTTGTTTCCCGAGATTTTTGGTGGAGGGCGTGCCTGCTTGGAACTCACCGAAAATGACGACCCTTTGTTGGCTGGAATCACTATTTTGGCAGCCCCCCCAGGCAAGCGCCAGCAAACGCTAAACCTCCTTTCTGGAGGTGAAAAAGCCTTGACTGCCATTGCGCTCATTTTCTCATTTTTTCTACACAAACCCAGCCCATTTTGCGTCCTCGATGAAGTGGACGCCCCTTTGGACGATGCCAACGTAGGTCGTTTTATCAAGTTGGTAAGCAGCATGACAGACTACGCTCAATTCATTATGATTACCCATAACAAGCGCAGTATGGAAGCGGCAGATGCTTTGTATGGGGTTACCATGGAGGCTGCGGGGGTCTCGAAACTGGTATCCGTACGCTTAGATCGGAGCGAATTGCCATTGACACCCCATCCCAGCGAATTGAATATGCCTTTTGTTTCTTGAAGTCATCGTTTGCAAAAATACTTTAACCCAGTAGCCCAGATAACCATGTTCAAAACACATTTCCTCTTGCCAGCCCTTATGCTGTTTATCATTAACACAAATGCCGCGTTCCATTTTGTGTATGGTGCGCAAGATACCCCCGAGGCATTGTCCGAACGCGTGGGTGCCTCTTTGGCTCTCTTGCGCGATGCCCAAGCACGAACCATCGTCATTCACAAAATTGCTCCACGAGGTGGGATGCTCGACACCCGTGAGATGGTCGACCTGCTACACATTAATTTGGTCCGCTCGGGGCGCTTAAAGGTGGTTGACCGTACCAAATTAGATGTCATTTTAAATGAGCAGCGCATTCAACTCTCTCAATTTGTTTCCGCCCAGCAATACCAACAATTGGGCAGGTTGGTGGGGGTCGATATTTTTGTATACGGAGCCGTTTATACCGACACCTTGCTGTTAAAAGGGCTTGATGCCCAAACCAGTGCGCTTGCCTGGGCCGATTGGTTTCCACTAAGCAATCATTCTCCACGCTGGCGGGTGTTGCGCCAAATTGGGCGCAGTGCAGCCAAGTCGTTAGGGGATATTTCAAAGCGCTTGGAAAAAGCGGGGGTTAAAACCATTTCGGTGTGGAACTTGCGCACGGGCGGGGTGTTTTCAAGCCAAGAAACCGTTGACCACTTGGTGGTGGCGCTTGCACGCGATAGCCGCCTTAATGTGGTGGATCGAGAACGCCTCGATTTGGCTGCCAATGAGCAGTTGTTGAATCAAGAAACGTTTGTCGACCAAAAACAAGCCAAGCAATTGGGCGAACTCTATGGCGTGGATGGCTTTTTGTATGGCAATGTAACCATACGTGGCAATGGGGATTTATGGGTTGCGCTCAAGCTCCTTAACGTATACACGGGCGTGATTGAGTGGGCAGATTTAATTAAAGTAAAAGATGCAAAAAGCATCGTTACAAAAGGGCTGGAGGGGCATCAACACTTAGGCAACACCGCTATTTCTGGCGGGGCCGTACTGATTAACGCAGGGTCGTTTTTAATGGGATCGAACCAAGGAAACCCCGCCTCGAGGCCTTTGCACCGTCGCCACGAAAAAGACTTTATGATGGATGTCGAGGAGGTTTCCAACGCTGCCTATACCTCGTTTTTAAAGCGCAGTAACCGCCCGCCTCCGGTGGCGTGGAGCAAACTAAGCCAGTCGATTCAAACCAAAGATTTACCCGTAGTGGGGGTGACATGGTACGACGCCAATGCTTATTGCGAACACTTTGGCAAGACCTTGCCTACCGAAGCCCAATGGGAAAAAGCCGCGCGCGGGCCCAAAGGGCGCACCTGGCCCTGGGCAGAAAAAAAGTTTTCGCAGCAGTGGGCGGTTACCCGCGAGCGCGGGGTCAATACCCCCTCCCCAGTTGATAAACCAGGCGCAGACATTAGTACGTACGGTGTGGGGCACATGGCAGGCAATGTGCGTGAATGGACGAAAAGCCCATTTACCCCCTACCCTTCGGGACCTAAACTATCCAAGAATACACAAGGCCATCGGGTTATTCGCGGAGGCTCTTGGGCCAATTTGTCGAGCAGTGCGCGTTCCTATCATCGCACAGGAAGCGACCCGCGCTTGGCCTGGCCTGATGTGGGGTTTCGCTGTGTAAAATAACCTGGTTTAGCCCCCACCCTTTGTGCGTGGTTCCCTCGCCAACCTTGCTCGAGGGAGGCATGGCCCATGCAATACAGGGCCACTTTACGGGTGAAATCCACGATTTAAGACGGTTCGCATCATGGCCTTGGCTTTACTTAAAATGGGGACATTGTTTTCCCTTGTCCCCTTTTTTTCTACTTATAGCACCATTGGCGGGTGACCAGGGCATCGTCTGTTTGTTCACGCCCTCCCCATCACACTACCCTTTTTAAACGCACTACCTCCAGGCCATTTGGGTTTCAAATTTTTAAAGCGTTGAGGGCTTCCTTGTTGGCAAGACGGTGTAAAATAATAAGGCATAAAGGGCCTAAGGCAACCATGACGCTCATGCTAGCAAAGCCCATGCCCCATGAGAAAGCACTTTGCCCACCCCCCGTGAGGTCGAGGACAAAGCCAAAAATGAGGGGGCCTAAAAACGAGCCAACAAAACCAATGAGCGTGTGGATGGCCATGGCTGCCCCGCGGTTTTGCGCTTTGACCTCGCCCAAAGCCCCTGCCGTAATGGGTGAAGAATCCCCTGAAATACCAAAACTATAGGCGATGCAAACAGGCACCAGCAACCCGCTGGGAATGCCTGCCAAAAAGCCGACCACAGAGCCAATGAGGGCGGAGATAGACATAATCCACACCACGATTTGTGGCCGGCCATAGCGTAAGGCTAACTCGTTGCCCATCACGCTGCTGGGCATGCCAAATAGGGTTAAAATGGCGGTTAGGGTGGTTGCGTTCACCCAACTTTCTTGGCCAGAAATACCCGATGAAAACACCAAAAATGTGGTGATCCAACCGCGAAATCCAAACAGTTCGACGTTGTGAAAACAATACGCCCAGGTGTAGCCCATCACGCGCTTGTTGCGCAGGATTTTAGGCAGGGTGCCAATCAGTGCGCGGGCCTTTTTCCAATCGATTTTGTTCGTTGTGGGTAGGGGTGTCCAAACCCATGCGAGTCCCCAAGAGAGCAGCGCAGCAAACCCCATCAGGATAAAAGTGAGGCGCCAACCCAGTAAATTGTCGAGCAGGCCCGAAAAATAAAAGGAGAGCGAAGCCCCTACCCCAAAAGTGGAGGTATAAAAGGCGATGGCGCGGCTATGGGCTGATCCACTCACCTGGTCGCTTAAAGCACGCAACCCTGGCATGTAGCCTCCTCCCAAACCAATGCCCCCTACAAAGCGTAGGACGAGGGCACTCCAAAAACCCACAGCCAGCCAGCCAAAGCACAATCCTGAAAATGCGCTGATCAGCAAGGCCATCATGTAAATCCGGCGCACGGGCAGGAGGTCGGTAAGCAGCGATAAAATAGGCCCTGAAATCAAATATCCCGCAAAAAATGCGGAAGTGAGCAAGCCTGCCTCGGTTTTGTTCAATTGCCATTCATCAATAAACCCTGGCAGCAGGGCTGCAAAGGTTGAAAAAGCCATCATGCTTAAGGTTTCAGTGATACATGCTAGGGTAATTAACCGTGAAACGGGCACTGCGAAGGGGCTTTCTTCCAAAATTGACGCCAGGAATGCGCTTTCTCACATAAAACCCAGAGGATAAAAAAGCAGCACGCAAGGACAAGTTACGTTGTGTGGGTGCACAGCAAAGATAAATTTGGTGGCTAATCCAAGGTAGGCCACCCTACAACAAAATTGGTATTCACCGCAAAACGACGAAATTTTGGCATGGGTTTGGCGTTAAGCACCTTTGTTGCCATAGGGATAAGCTCCAGGATTTTATGCAGCATCGTGCTTATGGGTTTTTTTAAAATTGTGTGAATTATGCAATGAAATACACTGCTTAATGCCTGAATCCTTTGCTATGCTAGCCGTGTGCGTTGCTGTGAGTGCCCCCCGCACACGGTAGGCAGAAACATGTTTGTCAAGGTGGAATACACCGCTTTAATGAAAAACAACGCTCGCGTAAAAACCCTCTCACATTGTTGTTCGAAAAAAGCGCATGGGTCTCATTCAATCGCAAACCCCAATGATGCAGCAGTTTAACGCCATTAAGCAGCGTCATATGGATGCCATTTTGTTTTTTAGGGCGGGGGACTTTTATGAAATGTTTGGGGATGATGCCATTTTAGCATCCGAGATGCTTGGCATTACCCTCACCACCCGTCACAAGGGTACAGCAAACCCTATCCCCATGTGCGGGGTCCCGCACCACACGGTCAATCAATACCTCCGCAAACTTACCACCCAAGGCTGCAAGGTGGCACTGGTTGATCAGTTAGAAAAACCCGACCAAGTGCCCAAAGGGGCCATTGTAAAGCGCGGTGTGGTGCGCCTTGCCACCTCAGGCACCACACGTGACGTCGATGCCGATGACACCCAAAATTTGTACGTGATGGCCCTCAACCTGGGCTTGCCCAAACAAGGTGTGGGCATGGCCATGGCCGATCTCTCGACAGGCGAAATCCGGTATGCTCAATTTAAGGCAAACGAAGCAGACGCATGGCTCGATTTGTGCGCCATTGAACGCCCGCGCGAAGTCTTGCTTGCATGGCACGAAAAACCCGCAGCAAAGGCACTGCCCGTACAGGCAGCCCAGGAAAAGTTACGGCAAAAATTGCAAAAAGAGCTCGGTTTGCCCCTTAGTGTCGAGCATCTCCCCGTGATCGAGTTCGACGAATCTGTCGCCAAGACCCGCCTGAAAAACTGCTATCAAGTGGACGACGTAACGGGCCTTGGTGTAGAAACGACCCCCTTGGCTTTGGGTGCGATGGGGGCTTTGTTGGGTTATTTGGAAAATACCCAAAAATGCACCCTACAACACTTTCACACACCCAAACGCACTCACACAGGCCAATCGCTTTGGCTGGATGAGACCGCTTTGGCCGACTTAGAAATTGTGGAAAGCCGCCATGGGGCCCCCAAAGAAACCTTGTTTGGTGTGCTCAACTACAGCAAAACCCCCATGGGAGGGCGCCTGCTTAAGCGCTGGCTTAGATACCCTTTACTGGATATAAACCTTATTCAAGAACGTTTGAACGCCTTAGAAGAATTGATTGCCAAGGGCGAAAGACGCAGTGCCATCCGCCAAGCCCTTGTTAAGGTAGGCGATCTCGAACGCATTGTGGGGCGCATGGCATTACCCCAATCGGGTATTGCCGATCTGGTGGCGTTGCGTCGCACCCTGGAAGGCGTGGCCGAACTAGCCCCTTTGCTAAACCCATGGCAAGGCATCATGCTGCGCTCTTTGGCAAAAAATTACCATCCTTTAAGCGAGTTGCTCATCCACTTGAAGGATTATTATTTAGAGAGCCCCCAACTTAAACTCCATGAAGGGGGCTACATTGCAGACAATGCACTGCCTGAACTGGATAGTTTGCGAAGTTTGCAGGCGGACAGCCGTCAAGTGTTAGCCAAAATGGAAAGCGATGAGCAACGGCGTACGGGCATTGGCAGCCTCAAAGTGCGCTACAACCGCGTGTTTGGTTACTATTTTGAAATCCCCCGCACCCAGTCCCATAAAGCACCCCAAGACTACCGCCGCAAACAAACCCTCGTCAATGCCGAACGCTACTCTTCGACGGCCTTAGAAACCTTGGAAGAGAAAATGCTAAACGCAACCGAAAGCATCGTGACTCTCGAGCAAGCGCAGTTTAAAGACACGTGTGAAATCGTTAACGGTTATCTGCGCAGAATGCAGGAAACCGCCCTTTGTATTGCCCAAATCGACGTCCTGTGTGCCATGGCGGAGGCATCCGTACGCCATGATTATGTCCGCCCCCAATGGTTCAAAGATTTAACACAATCCCAAATACACATTGTGCAAGGGCGCCATGCAGTACTTGAGCAATCCAACATGCAGGGCGAGTTTGTGCCTAACGACATGGACTTAAGCACCAACAATCAACGCATTATACTCATTACAGGTCCCAACATGGCAGGCAAGTCGACCGTTATGCGTCAAACGGCCTTGATCCAAATTATGGCCCAAGCAGGCTGCTTCGTACCTGCTAAAGCGGCCGATCTTAGTATTTTGCGGCGTATTTTTACCCGCGTGGGTGCACAAGACAACCTCGTGCGAGGGCAAAGTACCTTCATGCTTGAAATGAGTGAGGCGGCCCACATTTTACGCCATGCCACCAGCCGCTGCTTGGTGCTGCTCGATGAAATTGGGCGCGGTACAAGTACCTATGACGGCATTAGCATTGCATGGTCTATGGTCGAACACTTGCACAGCCGAGGCGTGTTGACCCTATTTGCAACGCATTACCACGAACTTAGCCAGCTTAGCAGCCGTTTAAAGTGCCTTCAAAATTACAGCCTCTCCGCCAAAGAGCAAGACGAAAGGGTTGTTTTTACCCGTAAACTACAAAAGGGCAGTGCGGACAAAAGCTATGGGATTCAAGTGGCACGTATGGCAGGTGTGCCTTTGCAGGTGGTTGCACGGGCCCAAGAGGTTTTGGCGTGGTTGTTACGCGAGCAACCTTTGCACCGTGGGCACCGTGGGCACCGTGGGCAACCTTTGCAAAATGAGGAAGCCGCGCAAAACACATCCGCTGCCCTCGAAAACCCTAAGACAACCCCTGCTACACCCGCAGTACTTATCAAGGAAAACGCGGAAAACACAGGGCAGCTCTCTTTGTTAGGCGATAAAACCCGGAGCACCCTTGGTGCAGAGATTGAAGCCATTGACCTTGACAACACAACACCACTGGATGCGTGGCTTTGGTTGCAAAAGATTCAGCAGCGCAGTAAGTCGCATTAGCCCCATCATTTTTTAAAAAACCACCATGATGCCAAACTTCCCCCTTATTTGTTCGTTGTTTGCCCATGGTTGGCAATACGTACAAAAACTGGGTACAAAGTGCTTTGTACCATGCGAAGGTGCTCGAATTTTTGCCAGCGGCTTCGTGCACCCCCTCGTTTTGTTGCTCCTCGTTACGCTACCCCTCACGGTTTTGGGGCAACAGCGCCAACCCTACACCCACAACCGTTCACAGCCTCCTGTATTAGATGCCTATCAAGGCAGTACTATAAGCAACCAACCTGCCCCCAACCCAGCAAGCCAAGTGCTTCATTCCATGGGCTCTCCCGCCGCATCCAAAAAAGCAACACAATTCCAAACCCAAGGCATGGCTGTGGGTGCACACCCCATCCCTGCTGCCTCGAGCAGCCCTTTGGGGATATCTTCGCGTGAAGAAAAAAATACCCAATGGTTAATCCAGTTAGAAAGCGAATACCAAAAAGCCGAATGGGAGTTGCACCGCCAACGACGCCAAAAAGGGGTTTCTGCCACCCGTTGGCGCGAAACCGCCCAAGATTTTATATTGCTCCGTAAACGCCTTTCTGCCGTGCCTCATGCCCTGGCAAACCTGCAAAACCCTGCCTTATTTTATGCGGGTTTCGCCTACCAACAGGCCTTTCAGCAAGGCAGCCAAAACGCCGATCGCCTGCGTGCAGTAGTGGCTTTTCGCATGATGGCCAAACGCGCCCCCTTGCACCCCCTTGCCGATGACAGCCTCTTGCAAGTTGCCTATTTAGAGGCAAATCAACAAAATTTTATGGGCGCCAAACGTGCCCTCGAAACCTTGTTGCACAATCAACCCCACGGCGACCAAGCCACCATTGCACGCAGTCGTCTTGCAGCGCTAACCCAGCAATTGCAACGTACAAGCGCCAGGCGCATCCAACGGAAAACTCCCAGCCAAGCCTCTCCCTTACGGACCTATTCTGCCAATGAATTTAAAAAACTTGAAGATTCCCTGGTGGCGCGCGTACGCAATGCCAACAAAAAAGTAGCACCCAAGCCCAAGCCTCTTTTAAACGCCTTGCGTCTGTTGCCCACCAAGAACGGTCTTAGGGTGTTGCTAGCATTTAAGCACGCAAGATCAGCGCTTCAAATAAAGCGTCAGCATTTTCAAAACGCCTTGCACTTGATGCTGCCCAAGGTTAGGCAAAGCAAGCGGTTGCGTACCAGCCGGATTGTGGCAGGGGGCGGTCTACAGAGCATTCGCACGATTCCGTATGCCAACAAAAAAGGTCGTGGCTTGCGAATTGAAATTCTCCTTCAAAAAAACACCGCCGTCACCGCCATTACCCAGTCGCCGTTAAATAAAGAATGGGGAATGATTATTACCTTAAGGCATCAACCCACAACTCGACAAACAAATCGGCGCAGCTTTACCCCCAGACCGCGACACAATCAACAAAAAAAGCCCCTAAAGCCACCCATGGGTTCTCGATGGGAGACGCGTAACGCATCAAAATACAGAACTCAAAAAAGCTTGAAGCACACAGCCAAAATACCGCAGCAGCGTGGTTTGGAAAAAAGTACCTGGACCCCTCCTCCTCTCCCTCCATGGGTGGTGGTCATTGACCCAGGCCATGGTGGCAAAGATCCTGGGGCACGATCTTATGGGCTTCAAGAAAAAAACTTGGCCCTGCAAATTAGCCTAAGGTTGCGCAATTTAATCCGAACCAATGCCCCTCATGTACGGGTGGTTATGACTCGTGAAGATGATCGCTATATCTCATTGGAACAACGTGCTAGGCTGGCACAGCGCTATGGGGCCAATTTGTTCCTTTCGATTCACTTAAACGCGCACCATGCAAGGCGTTTAAACGGGGTGGAAACCTACACTTCCTCGCGTAAAATGTCTTCTGGTGAGCAAACAAAGTTCAAGGCATTGGCCGTGCGCATTCACCAAGGCCTGCTAGGCGTGCTAAACCGTGGCGGAAGAAAGGTGCGCGACCTGGGGGTGAAGCGGGCAGCGTTTAGGGTGCTGGCCGCCGGTGGTGTGCCTGCGGTGTTGGTGGAAGCAGGTTTTTTAACCAATCAACGCGAGGCACTGCGATTAAGTTCGCCTGCCCACTTGCAACACATTGCTACGGGTTTATACACTGGCCTAAAGGACTATTTGCAATCTCTTGAACACAAAGCCCTTGCCAAACAATATGCCCCAGCCATCAAGCCTTTTGCCAGCGTTAAAGCCAAGCGTTGAGCCCCTTCCAGCCCAGCCCAGCCTTGGGGCAATCCCTAAACCTTGCAAGTTCTCCCTTGCCTATTTCTGCCTGATACGCACGGCGGTTGGTGCACTGCTCCTCGTTTTGGGCGCGTGCACAAACCAGTCGATCTTTAAAGCGGTGGATGCCCAAGACTTGGCAGGGCGCAAGATTTTGTTTTTGCATTTACAATCTTTTTTTGCAAAAGATAGTACCTTGCAAGTGGAGGTGATGAACTTGGTCGAGAAAAAAATGGCTGCCCTGCCATACATTGATCAAGGCTTTATCACGCGCCAGAATTTTTTGCGCCAACACGCCAACAATCTTTCTATATTGCGCGTATATAACGCTTTTTCGTTGTTGCTGGCGGGGTCGATGCTGCCCAACCGCGAGCAGTCTATCTTGCTCGCCAATGTCACCAAGGCCACGCTGCTTAGCGGTGTGCAGGTGGAGGTGATTGACTGCGCCAACTGCCAAGATGGCAATCAGGTATGGCTGGTGGGGCAGTTGCTTGATGCCAAAACGGGCACCGTATTGTTGCGTGCTCATCTCTCCAGGGGGTATTCCGGTAAAACAGATGCGCGCAAAGTAGCCCTCGCCTTGGCCGAAGAATGGCTCGAACTGCTTCACCACTACACCCGCCCCAAATGGCACCAGCAACGTTTTAAGCATTTGCAAACCTTGGCCAGCCAATAAACCCTTGGCAGCCAGGTTTTCACGCGAGCAGCAGCTATGATCGATAAAATTTCAAAGGGTCGATATTTTTTCGTTTTTTCACAAGGCTGTCGCTTGGCTAGCATCATGCGCTCACAAAGAAATACTCCATGCCGTGCGCAAGCGCAAATGCGTGGGTAGTCAATCTATGCTGTGCGTGGCAGATGCGTGGATTATCATCAAATTCCCAGGAAAATGCCTTGGGGTTTGTTTTTTTGTCAAAAAAATCTCCCACCAGAGATTACTGTTTTGCCCGATGAAGGAAGCATCATAAGCGACGATGAAGCCCATTCAAGAGTTTACCGAAAAAGCTCAGGCAGCCCTGCTTGAAGCCCAAAGTTTGGCCACGCGCATGCAACATGCGGAAATCGATGCCTTGCACTTACTGAGTGCTTTGCTGAGTCAAGAAGAAGGGCTGGCGGGGCGCATTGTCGAAAAAATAGGGAAAAGTGCAGCCAGCTTGCTGGAGCAATGCCGTGAACGCTTAAGCAAAAAAAGCAGCGTTGCGGGTGGGGCGCAACCCAGCGGGGCACGCAGTATGAACGAAACCCTTGCAGAAGCGAATGTGGAAGCACAACAGTTGGGCGACCAATACATTAGCACCGACCACTTGTTGTTAGCCATAAGCCAAGAGAACAAAGCAGGCGATGCGAGCATGCTCTTAAATGAAAACGGCATTAACCACGAGAACGTGGAAACGGCCATGCAAAGCTTACGTAAAGGGCGCAAGGTCACCTCATCCAATCCTGAAGACACTTACGAAGCCCTCGAACGCTACGGTCTAGACCTAACCCTTTGCGCCAAAGATGGCAAACTGGACCCCGTGATTGGCCGCGATGAGGAAATTCGCCGCGTGGTTCAAGTGCTGAGCCGCCGCACCAAAAACAACCCTGTGCTGATTGGTGAGCCTGGAGTAGGCAAAACTGCCATTATCGAAGGGCTGGCCCAACGGATTGTACGTGGCGATGTCCCCGATAGCTTAAAAGACAAGCGCGTTGTCTCGTTGGACATGGGTGCTTTAATCGCTGGGGCCAAGTATCGCGGAGAGTTTGAAGAGCGCCTCAAGGCAGTTTTGCGTGAGGTCGAACTGGCACAGGGCGAGGTGGTGCTGTTTATTGATGAACTCCACACCGTGGTAGGGGCAGGCAAAGCCGAAGGCTCAATGGATGCCGGAAATTTACTAAAACCCGCCTTGGCACGCGGCGAGCTGCGTTGTATTGGTGCCACTACCTTGAACGAATATCGCCAGTCGATCGAAAAAGATACGGCGCTTGAGCGGCGTTTTCAACAGGTATTTGCCAAAGAACCTGGGGTGGAAGACACCATTTCTATCTTGCGTGGCCTAAAGGACCGCTATGAAGTGCATCATGGCGTGCGCATTAAAGACAGTGCCCTGATTGCGGCAGCCATGTTGTCGAACCGCTATATTGCCGACCGCTTTTTACCCGACAAAGCCATTGACCTCATGGATGAAGCCGCGGCCAAATTGCGCACCGAAATTGACTCCATGCCCGTTGCCATGGATGAACTCTCGCGGCGGGTAATGCAGCAAGAAATTGAAAAACAATCTCTCCTTAAAGAAAGCGATCAAGCCTCCAAAGAACGCTTGCGCCGCATTGAAAAAGAACTGGCCGATTTAAACGAAAAACTAGGCACCTATAAAACCCGCTGGGATACAGAACGTCAAGGCTTGGCTCGACGCAGGGCCCTCAAAGAACATATTGAAGAAGCCAAAACCAAGCTTGAACAAGCAGAGCGTGAGCATCAATACGAGGATGCAGCCGAGCTACGCCATGGGATTTTGCCCGAACTAGAGAAGCAACTTGACCGCATTGGTGCCAGTGATTCTAAGGGAGAAAGCCTCATTAAAGAAGAGGTCGACGAAGAAGACATTGCAGCGGTAGTCGCCCGTTGGACGGGCATTCCCGTGGAGCGCCTGACCCGCGGTGAAAGCGAAAAACTGCTCAAACTTGAAAACCATTTGCATCAACGGGTGGTGGGGCAAAACCAGGCGGTGTCGGCCATTGCAGACGCTATCTTGCGCTCGCGCGCAGGTATTAAGGACCCTAACCGCCCCTTAGGCAGTTTTTTGTTTTTAGGACCCACAGGGGTAGGCAAAACCGAACTGGCGCGTGCCTTGGCCGACTGTTTGTTTGATGATGAGCGCAACATGCAGCGGATTGACATGTCTGAATACATGGAAAAGCACAGCATTTCACGCTTGGTAGGAGCACCCCCAGGCTATGTGGGGTATGAGCAAGGGGGACAACTGACCGAAGCCGTCCGTCGTCGCCCCTTTTGCGTGGTGTTGTTGGATGAGGTCGAAAAAGCGCACCCCGATGTGTTTAACTTATTGCTCCAAGTGCTCGACGATGGGCAACTTACCGATTCTCACGGCCGTAAAGTTGACTTTAAAAATACCATTATCCTGCTCACCTCAAACCTTGGGAGCGATTTTTTATTACAGCAGCAAAATCTTAGCCCTCAAGAAGCGCTTCAAGTCAACGAAAAGGTGCTTGAGGCTGCAAGGCGCCATTTTAGACCCGAATTTATCAACCGTTTGGATGACATGGTCGTGTTTCATGCACTTTCTCAAGAGCACATTATGTACATTGTTGATATTCAATTACAACGCCTGTGCCAACGCTTGGCAGAAAAACGCATTCAACTTACCCTGACTCCCGCGGGGAAAGCCCATATAGGAACCACGGGTTACGATGCACGCTATGGTGCTCGCCCCTTAAAACGCAGCATTCAACGTGAGTTAGAAACCCCGTTGAGTCGTGCCATTATTCAGGGCAACATTGGCGAGGGGCACCGTGTGTTGGTTGATGCCAAAGAAGGTAAATTGGTGTTTGGCACCAAAGCACCCGCTCCTTCTTAAAAGAGCCATGCACGGATGGCTTGTGGCTGTAAACGTGCACCTGCTTTGCGACTTTCGTTCACATGGCTTTACACTGGTTTTTTTGGCGTTAATTTCAAGTGGCAGCTTTTTTGTGTATTGATGCTGCCATCAATCGCTTACCTCCTTTGTGAGGCCACTTGGTTGGCAGGAATGTTGAAATTTCTGATAAGGGGTTGCTGTTACCTGTATGAAACGGTGTTTTTGTGCTGTGGTGTAGCGCGTCTTAAAAAAAGCGCGCTTAAACCCAGCAAAGCATTCGCGAATTTCTGAGTGTATCGTTCATGCTGAGCAAAAACGCGCCGTTTAAGTTCGCGAGTTTGCCTACCATAAGGGCGTAATCTTCGCTCGCAAAAAGGCCTTTGCCGCGGTTGAGCATGTGTTGGCTAAGGCTTGCGCTCAAGGTGCCTCTCTTTTAAGGGCCGCCGTGGGCTTGCTTAAAGGCTTTTTAGGGGTTGGAAGCTTGGCTGGGGCACCATACCTTGAGACGCGGGGTGTGGCTGCGTTTGTGCCGCGCTTCGCGCTGTGCTGCCAGTACTTCCATGCTGTTTGCAATCCCTTGATTAAAGCGGGCTTTTTGCACATCGCTGATGATTTCTTCTTGCTGGTGTTGCTTAAACAATCCCCGAATGATCTTGGCTTGGGGTGTTTCTTTTGGGGGCTGGCCTTGGGGGAGACCCGCTGCCACTTCTTTGGCATTGAGGGTACGCGTGGCCTCGAGGGCTTTTTTTTTGGGCTTTAACGTAGGATTTTTTGGCTTTGGCAAGGTTTTCTGCAGCCTCGGCATTGAGGAAACCATAGGGGGTCTTCTTGCTTTTATTTTACGAGCGAAAACCCTGGGGGGTGCCCCCTGTGATGGCTTTGCTCCGCCCAAGGGTAGCCTCACTCAGCGCGTTTGGTTTAGCGACTTAAACCTGCGTGGCTTATCATGTTTGCCCTGCCGCCATGTCGCCTTTGTTTTATCCGTGTTTTATGCCACCCCTTTCTTGCAAATGCCCGTACCCTTAGCAACTTGCCTTCATGGAAGCCAGCCATCGCTAGCCTCTTTGCTTACAAGCGCTACCCGCAAACCGCGATTACCCACAAAAAACCCGTTGAATTACGAGTCGCAAAGCATGGGGACGGGCACAGCCATCTTTGTGTGGGGTGCGGTTGTGTCAGAAATCCCCGTAAATCCCATGATATCCCGCTATTTTCTGTAGTTTTCTAGTGGCCCGCAAAGCATGGGGACGGGGACAAACGCAGCACAGATGCAAAGGGCGGATAAGCCCCCTTATTCTACCGTTCGGGAAAAAGCCCCCTTTGATGGCGGGGTGGTAGGACTAAGGAGTGAGGGTTTTAAAAGGTCTTGTTGAGAATAGCTTGCCTTGCATGGGCCATAAGGCGTTGCATGTAGTATAGGTTGTGCAGGGTGTTAAGGCGCAGGCTTAAAATTTCTTTGGCACGAAACAGATGGTGCAGGTATGCACGCGAAAAATGGGTGCAGGTTGGACAAGGGCAGTCGGATTCTAAAGGGTTGGGGTCATCACGAAAGCGCGCATTTTTAATGTTTAGGCGACCTTGCTGGGTGTATAAGGTGCCATTGCGTGCGTTGCGGGTGGGAATAACGCAGTCGAACATATCGACCCCTTGGCCAATGGCATGCAGCATCTCTTGGGGTTCGCCTACGCCCATCAGGTAGCGCGGAGCATTGCTGGGCAGCATGGGAACCGTGATATTCACGGCTTCGTATAATTGCTCACGGTTTTCGCCCACGCTAACCCCGCCGATGGCATAGCCATCGAAGCCTATTTCTTGCAGGGAACTGGCGCATTGTTGGCGCAGGGATTGATGCAGACCGCCTTGCACAATGCCAAACAGTGCACCTGTTGCTTGACCTCGATCTTTATTTTGCTGATGGGAGGCAGCGCAGCGCTGAGCCCAGCGAATGGTGCGCAAGGTGGCATCGCTTAAGGCCTCCTCGTTGGCAGGAAGGGCCAGGGGATGATCAAGGCACATCATGATGTCCGAACCGAGGGCATTTTGAATTTTGAGCGCAGCTTCAGGGGTAAACAAATGCATTGAGCCATCGTGGTGGCTTTTAAAGGTCGCCCCTTGCTCGGTCACCTTGGTGAGTGCTTTTAAGGATACGAGCTGATACCCACCACTGTCGGTTAGAATGGCCCCTGGCCATTGCATAAAATGGTGTAATCCCCCTAGGGCTTTTATTCGCTCCTCCCCGGGACGCAAATGCAAATGGTAGGTATTGCCAAGTAAAATTCTGCTGCCGCTCACCCATACCTCATGGGGGGTGGCGGCCTTAATGGCAGCTTGGGTCCCAACAGGCATAAACACAGGGGTCTGAATAAGGCCTTTGCGGGTATGTAACACCCCTGCTCGCGCTTTACCGCAACATGCTTCAAGCGCAAAATGCATCCTTTGTTCGCCCGTCGATATACAATTTTTTAACAAAAAAGGCACGAAAAAAATAAGGATTCAAGCTCCGCTATGCTGGCTTGGTTGCTTTCAGGGCAGCATGCGCAATGCCGTTTTCTTCCTCGCTAAATAACAGGGCACTTAGTGCCAAGCCATCGTTTTGAGGCTCCCAAAAACAGCGGACAGCCACGCGCTGCCGTTCGAATATTACCCCTTCTTTTTGCAAAAGCTGGGCTTGATCCGCACTAGGTGCGTGGCCATGTTTGGGTTTGCGTTCGGCAATGCGTCCTTGGGATCCCACCACCCTGTGCCATGGCATCTGCGCTGTATCGGGTGCATTGCGCAAGGCGATCCCCACCTGCCGCGCCCACCTTGGCTCGCCTGCCAACTGGGCCAATTGAGCATAGCTGATTACCAAACCCCTTGGAATGGCTTGAACAAGGCGGTAAATTCTCTGCCGAAAGGCCTCAGTTTTCAGCGTAGTCGAGCGTATTTTGGCCGAAGCCTCGGATATTTTTTTGCGCGTCATGCTTGCTGTAAAACACCCTGATCGCTAAAGAAACCGTTTAAACGCCTCGCTGACATCGGTTGAGCCAAAAACGTATCAAGATGCCTTTCATTCCTGTAGTTGCTGCCTTAACGCCCGCAAGGTATTGACATTGGCATGTCGTCCAAGACCAAGAATGTGGACCCCCAAGCCTGCCAACTGAAGCATGCGCTGGCTGCTGTGTGCAAAGGATGGCATCGGTTGCGGCAAACTGCTAAACAGTGCCGTGGCTGCCTGATACGGCTGGGCTGTTTGTAACACCCTTTCTACCGCTGCGCTTGCATTTTTTTGGTGAATATTTAGCTCTACCCCCACTCCTTGGGCACCCTCATCCAAAGCCAACTGGCACAACCATGCTAGCTGTTCCACTTTTTGCGGCACATCTTCTTGCAGGGCAAACACCACCAAAGGGGCCGCATCACTCGCCCTTGCCGCTGTGGTTAACACTTGTTTCAAAGTACGTGACGTCTCAAAACCCCAAAGCAATAGCCCATCCACGCCTGCATCCGCCAGCATCACCATTTGCTCGCCTTGGCTTTGCCCGACCATCTCAAAAGAATCGCGTAACAAAGCAGCATCTGCTTGGGCCATGTTTCCCAACAACGCCCAGGGGACCCCCGCCAGTACTTTGGTCTCCTCCCAACCCCCCGGTTTGATGCCTCCTGCCGCCAACGCCGCCTCTTGGGCCAAGGCCACCCCTGCCATATTCATCGCTTCCACCCGCGAAGCATGAGCACCCCCCGCCCATGCCATGGCATGGGCATGGGCGGTGTTGGTGGTTAACACCCTGGCACCCGCTTTAAAAAAGCTGCTGTGCGCCTCGCGCACCCGTTGCGCTTGTGTAACATTCCACGGTTCCGTTAACGCACCCACTTTTTGCATTTTAAACCCAAGTGCCAAAGGGCAGTCAGCCAATACGGGGTGCTTGTCGAATAATTGAGGTGACAAAGGCATTACGCAAACAAAACACGTGTGAAATATCAAAAACGCCCGTAACCATACCCCAGTGACTCATTTTTTGGTACAAACAGTCTTTATGAGGGCTTTGACCCTTGGCTGTGGTGACAAAACCCTTGCATGGGTGCTTGGATCAAAAAATGGGCGGTCCGCCCCCACAAAATACTTGCCATGGGTTGCCTAATGGGTTTAAGGATGATGATATCCGCCTTTCGGCTTGTTTGTTACCCAAAACAACGCATTGCAGCCATAGAGCAGGAGCGATCTGTTTTTTCACACATCGGCTGATTGCCGCTTCACGACACCCCCCTCATATAACCACCATGAGCGAACCTACCCATACCCCCGATACCAAGCAAAGCAACCCCGCTGCTGGCGATACCCCCACGGTTGAAACCCACTCTTTTCAAGTGGAAATGCAGCGCTTGCTGCAAATTATGGTACACTCCCTTTACTCAGAGCGCGAGGTATTTTTGCGCGAGTTGCTCTCCAATGCAGCCGATGCCTTGAGCCGTTTAGAGTTTTTGCAGCACACCCGTCATGATCTACGCCCATCAGATCAGCCTCTTGAAATTACCCTAACCCTTGATGCCAAAGAAAATATGCTTGAAATAAGCGACAATGGGATTGGGATGAGCCGCGAGGAAATGCGCAAAAATTTAGGATCGGTGGCGCATTCGGGTTCCCTCGCATTTTTGCAACGCCTCGCAGAAACCAAGGACCAAAAAACCAAAACCGAGTTGATTGGCCAGTTTGGAGTGGGGTTTTATGCCGCATTTATGGCCGCAAAGCGGGTAAGCGTCCACTCCGTGCCTGCAGACGCCAATGAAGAGGGGGCCTGTTGGGCTTCTAACGGAGAAGGTAACTATACCCTCGAAGCCACCACCCGAAAAGGCCGTGGGACCACCATTCGGCTGGAACTCAAAGAAGACTGTAGCGAGTTTACCACCGCCGTTCGCATTGAAAACATTGTAACGCGTTATTCCAATTTTATTCCCTACCCCATTCGCCTCGAGGGAAAGCGCCTAAACCGTCAAGATGCCATTTGGACCAAGCAGCCTAGCCGGGTAAGCGCAGAAGAGCATACCGATTTTCACCGTTTTTTAACCTTATCGAACGACCCACCTCTACACACCATTCACATTCACATCGACGCCCCTGTGCAATACCGTGCTTTGCTGTACATTCCACCAAACCTAGGGCATGATGTGCTCTACAACCCCAAAGGCTACGGGCTTAACCTCTACAGCAACCGTGTACTTATTCAAACCGAATGCCAGCATTTACTTCCCATGCATTTGCGCTTTATGCGTGGGGTGGTCGACAGTGAGGATTTGTCGCTCAATGTATCGCGCGAAATGGTACAAAACGACCCCTTGCTAGAAAAACTGCGCAACAGCTTGGGTGGACGGGTACTGCGCGAACTGGGCGTATTGGCTGAAAAAAACGCCCCCAAGTATGGTCAATTTTGGGAGCGCTACGGGGCAGTGCTCAAAGAAGGCTTGGCCACAGACTCCCAAAACCGCGAGCGTTTGTTGGACCTGCTGCGCTTTCGTTCCACCCACACCCATACCGCCAACCCCAAACCGCCACCCACAGATGCTCAGCAAACAGGCAACCATTTTGAGGGCGATTCAAAGGATCTCCAAACCCTGACCTCACTTAAAAGCTACGTCGAACGCATGGTTCCCGACCAAAAATCGATTTACTATCTCCATGGTCGCTCACGCCAAAACGTGGAACACAGCCCCTTACTTGAACATTTTAAAGCCCAAAAGCGCGAAGTGTTGTTTTTGTACGATGAGGTGGACCGCTTTACCATGGCTCAACTTACAAAATACGATGAAAAACCCATTGTATCCATTGAGCAATCCAGCGATGAGATTGGCACAAGTTCCGTTGAGGGCGCACTTGAGGGCGAAACCCTCGAAACACTGCTTACTTTTTTCCGGACGACCTTGGGGGACAAGGTAGGTGATGTAAAGGCCTCAAAACGCACGCTTACAGGCCCCGCCTTGCTGATACACAACGATAAAAGTGGCGTGGCACCACATCTCGAGCAGATGTTAAAACAAATTGACCCAAACCACCAAGCAGCCCCACGCATATTAGAACTCAACACGGCCCATCCACTGCTCAAGCAAATGTCACGTTTGCTTCAAAGCCATGGCGAAGACCTCATACTGACCCAGCTGGCAGAACAAATTTTGGAAAATCATTGGATACTGGAGGATCGCCTGCCCAAGCCAGAAGAAACGGTCAACCGCATTCAAGATCTGATGCTGGCTGCCATCGCCGTTCAAAAAAACACCTAGTTTGAGATTGTTTCTCGGTACTTGTATCCCACTCACCTTAGATACTAAAAAACAAGAAGGCCCTGCCTTGCTCCCCACCGAAGGATACATCCTTTTTCAAACATGGTGAGAAAAACACCCGCCACGCGGACCTTCATTACTCCGCAAAACGGCTATTACTCACAAAAACCTGCTAAAAAACGGTTGCGTAGCGTATAAACGGGCGCACCCGCAAGTTTGCCAAAATGTCACAAGGTGCTTGTGCGTTAACCACCATGAAGGATAGACTTGCCCCTGAATTGTTCGAAGCAATCGCAGCCAAGCGATGGGATAAACCCCCAGCCCTCATGTGTACACAATGCCCCAATACCCAGCCCAGCCCAGTATGCCAACCCAAAATCACCAACGCATTCCCAGTGGCAATGCGGGGGAATGCATTGCTGTAAATTGGCAGCCTCCTGAACAAACAAACGGACGGAGTGCCGTGTTTGTACATGGTTTAGCCTCCAATCGCCAAGGGGACAAAGCCATGCATTTTTGCCAGTGCTTTATCCAAAAAGGATGGGGGTTTTTAAGGTTTGATCTGCGCGGCCACGGTGATTCTGACGGAAGCGTGAGAGACCTTACCCTAAGCCGTTGCCTTGAAGATTTAGACGCCGCCCTAAAATGGGCAAATCTAAGCGTGCAAGCCCAGCCTAATACCGGCGTTTTGGCACCCCTACTGATTGGCTCAAGCATGGGTGGGGCGGTGGCATGTTGGTATGCACTAAAATACGACACCCAAGGTCAAACACCCCTTGCCTTGATTGCACCCGCACTCACCTTTCCTCAACGCTATGCGTGGACGCTAGGGGCCAAGGCGATGGAAGAATGGCGTCAAACGGGTTTGCATCACTTTCAAAACCAATGGCTCGATTTGGAAATGGGCTTTGATTTGATCCAAGATGGTATGGACTACAACCCGCAAGAACTGGCCAAAACCTTGCGCAACCCCGCATTGTTTCTTCATGGCATGCAAGACAGTTCCGTGGACTGGCGTGGGAGTATGAATTTTGTCGAAGACAGCCCCAACCCTGGGCTAAACTGCCATTTCATCAAGCAAGGCGACCACCGCTTAACCCAACAAAAGGAGCTCTTGTTTAATCTAATTTGGGGCTGGCTTGCAGCGCATTATTAGGGGAGAACCCAGGGGAACACCACCACAAATAATGCCAGAATGACGATGAAAGCATGCGATTTTTAATCTTCCAACCCCACCACATCTTCTGCCCTGCGTTGAATGCTCGAACGATGTTCTGAGCGAATAAGTTGGTTTATTTTTTTTTGTACGTCCACACTCACGTCTAGCTGAGGCAATGTTTGGGCAATGTCGGCACCTTGCAGGCGCTCTCCAATGGTTTTAGAAAGCATTTTAACCTGCAACATCTCCTGGTAAAGCGTGGCACCGCGCATCGTGGATACACGCTGCTCCTGCCAGCCTTGTAGCAAACCTTTCCATATCGTTTCAAGCAGCTCCTTGTGGGTTTGTGCCAAGCGTTTTGCGTTTACGTTTTGGTTATCATAATAGATAGCATCTGCATTCAAAACAATCGAGCGATGAAAGAAACTATAATCAAGCGTGTTGTTGCTTGATACATGGGTGGGAACACTGTCGGTATTTTGTTGTTTTTGTATCATAAAAAAGCAATACCCATGCGCTATGTAAAACAAGACCGCAGAATGCATGTGAGGATCGCCCATGGCTGCAACAAAATCAGGGTCACGTACTTTGAGGTTACGGGTATATTGGCGGTACATTTCGGTAAGCTCACGGTGCGCCTTTAGGGTGTACAAAGTACGCAATTCTTGCAAAAAATGAGAATTGTCTTGGGTTTTTTGGGTGTTGCACAAGATGCTGATAAGTGCCCATTGAATAGCACTGGGCTGTAGGTGGGATTTGTTTTTTTGAGCAATAACGGCAAGGTTAATAAATTGCCCGCTCGAATGGTTATTAAGTTCGTGACCAAACACCTGCAACATGCAACGGAATAGGTTTGCTTGCTCAGTTTGGTTGTTTTGGAGAGCGTACACAATGCCGAGGTTTGCATAGGCTTGGGAGTATTTTTTTTCCAGTGTAATCGCTTGCAAAAAGCTCCGTGCTGCTTGTTGTAAAATGTGCCGTTTTTTGTGGGCCTCTTCGCTGTTAGTGGGTGCTTTTCCTAATTGTAGAGCATCAAAACCATGTATGCGTAAATAGGATACCCCGATCATAAAAGGAATATCAGCAAACAACGCATGGCAGTTTTTTCGCTGCCGTTTTAATTTTTTGGGAATCGTATTTGAAACCTCCAATGCCTCCACCAGTGCCTCAATCGCGGCTTCCGATTCCTTGTGTAAAAACAATAAAATGCCGATTGTAAGGAGGTTGTCTGCCATTTCATCGGGGGGTGCCTGCCGTGCTTTGAGTTGTTGGATATTCTTACGCATGTTGACAATTTGTTGGGCAAGGCGCCCAATGCTAATGATGTTAGGCAAGGTAAGGTCTACAGCCAAGGAAACCACCCCTTCTACCCGTTTTAATGCTTGCACATGGAGTGTTTGTGCATCCAAAGAAAACAGTTTTTGAGCTTGTTTTAAATTGCCGACACGCATTTTATGGGAGGCCAGCATGCGCTTGGCGCGTAGCATACCCACCAAGGCCACCAAGTGGCGCTGGTGTGTTTTGAGGAGCAAGGTAAGTGCACTGACCCGCTCTTTTTGAGTGGTGGCACGGTAAAAATTTAACACCTCGCGTTGATAAGGAGGCATCAGTGGGCAAAGCAGACGGTGAAATTCGACAGGCAGTGGGTTAAGCGAGGGAAAATGCTCAAGCAACGCTTCACCCACTTCTAGTGCACGTTGGTCAAACTTGGTAAACATGGCGGTATGCTGCTCTTCGGGGATTACAGTCTCCAATCCAAAGGCGGAACGCGTGGCCAACAAATCCATTTCTAAGCGTAAAGCCATCGTGATGGTTAAGCGGTCAGCACCACTGCGTTTTAAGCGTCCAACCACCTTGAGCGCACTTTGAATACCATGAATTCGATCGCCACGCATCCCATCGCTGTGGTTATAAAAAAAAATGGCGACCTCGGTAGTACGCAACAAACGCCAGTCTTGAGAGCCTGGGTCTGCTGCCTGGGCAAGCTCTCGCAGTTTGCGTTGAGAGTGCATGTCAAATAAGAACAACGTTTCTATATTTTCCAGGGCTTGTTTAAACAGCATCTTTTTATAACTTGCTTTATGGTTTCAATTACCTCTTGCCAATTTCTTGCCGCTCTAATTGTATATCTCTTGAGCTTTTCCGCTCTAAACGTGTGTGCTATACACCCACGCTAGCAGTGTGTCTATATCATCCTTTTGACAAGGTTATGATCGACTAAAATAGGACGCCCTTTTGTAGGGATACTTTCCCTGGATATCGCTAGGAATACCGCTGACAAACGCATCCAGATTTTAGGGGCGAATGGGAATTTTGGGTTTGGAAACCCACCTACTCGTCAAGCGCAAAGCACCCAAGCCCGATTTCAGGGGCGAATGGGAATTTTGGGTTTGGAAACCCACCTACTCGTCAAGCGCAAAGCACCCAAGCCCGATTTCAGGGGCGAATGGGAATTTTGGGTTTGGAAACCCACCTACTCGTCAAGCGCAAAGCACCCAAGCCCGATTTCAGGGGCGAATGGGAATTTTGGGTTTGGAAACCCACCTATTCGTCAAGCGCAAAGCACCCAAGCCCGATTTCAGGGGCGAATGGGAATTTTGGGTTTGGAAACCCACCTATTCGTCAAACGCAAAGCACCCAAGCCCGATGTTTGGTGCTATAAGTGCCTTGCGAGGGCATATGCCGTTCTTCGAGGCGAGCAACCCGTGTTGCCTATAAGGACATAGGCCTTGTTATTAAATGAATAAGGAGACCCACCCTCACCGTACGCGGGTGTTAACCGAATTACACACTGCCGCTTCGAACCCACACTCGCATGGCACCGGCGCATCCGCAAAGCAAGCGTTGCTCGAGGGCGCAACACCGCAGCTTATAACGAGGTATTTGCGTAACCTAAAAACCCGCTTTTACCTCATTCCTATCGGGGTATCTTTTTTTTCAGAATTATACACCCTTCATGCCATGAATGTAAGCTGTTGCGCGAAACGGCAAACAGCCCTATCTTCCTCATGAAACCTGCCAACTTATCCAGGGATGGATTCAGCCAAGCCTGCACTCGGCCCCTTACACTAAAACGTGCGTGTCCTCTTTGGTGAAGGCCATTATTTGGGGCATAAACCCTCATGATGGGGGATCATTTTCCTAGCAAATGCCAGCAGACACGTGATTACATCAACCCATTAAACCATTTCCTTGCCTTTACCTATTGTTATGTGGGTTTAAACCCTAACAAGCCCTATTGGTTTAAGGGGGGTATTCTAAAAAATTTTTGGGGTCGTGGTTAGCGGAAAAAGGGTTGCTTGCACCATTTTCATGAATACATCTGCCAAAATTTTTAGCTTTTCGGACAACATCGGATTTTTTTTGGAGCATCGGGTATTTATGTCATTTTACCCCTACCGTGCCAGAGCAAAAACATGGGTGGATACGCTTAGTTTGCACACCGCCGTACTTTTAATGGGGTTGAGTGCCTTGTTTGTACAATGGGTGGATACCTCCATTTTTGTGCTCACTTTTTGGCGCTGCGTATTGGGGGCCGCTACCCTTGGCTTGTGGCACGCTTGTCAACACCTACATCCACTGGGGAGAATGCAGCCCTTTAAACCGTTTGTGCAAAGCTTAGGCGGGCAAATTGGTTTGCGCCTACTGATAGGTGGGGCGTTACTGGCCAGCCATTGGGGGATGTTTTTTTATTCGGTTCAACAAGCAGGGGTGGCGGTAGGGGTGGTTGCATATGCCGTAAACCCTTTGTTGACAGCCTTGTTGGAAGCCTTGCTCTTGGGAGGGCGTTTTTCTTTTGGCATGGTTTTTTCTGCATGCCTAAGCGTGTTGGGGGTGTGGGTATTAAGCGGCCATAAGGGCATGATGCTAACTAGCACTTTGCACCAAAACCCCATTTTGTTTGGCGGAGTGGGATGGGGTATTGCATCGGGGTTTTCATTTTCGCTCCTTACCATACAAAACCGATGGCTAATGCAACGCTTCCCCGCCCCTTTGTTGGCCAGTGCGCAGCAGCTGTTGGCCGCATTTATTTTAATCCCTTTTGCTTGGCCAGCGCACATACTGCTTCATTTGCAAGCAACACAGTGGATTTTTTTGTTCGCATTGGGCGTTTTTTGTACGGGCATTGCACACATGCTGTTTATCCGTTCTTTGCGCACGTTCTCCGCGCGGCAGGCCACCTTGTCAAGTAGCCTAGAGGTTGTGTATGCCATTGGTTTTGCTTGGCTTTTCATGAATCATACACCCCTTTTACATCATTGGATTGGGGCGGCATGTGTTTTGCTTGCTGTGGTCTCGATGGACAGGCAAAAACAGCATTAAGCGATTAATTTACGGTTGAAAACAGCTATTTTGGGCTTGCGCTGTATTTTGTTCGAGGTGGTGTGCACGCTATATGCATAAACCCATTTTGTGGAATACCATAACCTGGGCCCATATAGCCCTACCATGAACAAAGCCAAGCCAGCCGTTTCCCATAAAACCCAGCACTTGCAAGGCTATATTTGCTGCTTTTGGTACTTAAAATGAATGCTACATCCATCTACCCCATGGCTAAAAAGTGAGCGCAAATGACAGAAAATACCATGCAAGGGTTTGATGATTTCGACGATGAATCGGATATAGGCAGCGATTTGGATACCTTGCTGGGAGATACGGCTCCCCCCACAAAAGGCCCTGGGGAGGAGGGTACGCAAGATGATGAACTGGAATCGTTTTTCGAAGACCTCTCCACCATTGATGACCTCGAAGGCGACGAACTCGACGACGTTTCCACACAACCCCTTCCCGTAGCAGCTGCCACGCCAGACCCTGCACGGCATGCTGCTAAACCCACACGCCAAAAAAAGAAACCACCCAAAAAACGCGGACGTTTTTGGGGTTTTTTATGGCGTTGGTCAAAACGTGCTGCTCTATTGGGCTTGGTTATATGGGGAGGGCGGTGGTTGTATCTGCAGTTTTTCCCCACCGGGGGTACACCACCATGGGAAATTATGTCAAAACCTGTGCTTGTGGAACCTGTGGCACCCCTTGTATTGGAGCCCCAATTTAAGCCACCTCCCGTGGCTAAACCCAGGGTAACCAGGCGAAAGGTTCCACGCGCAAAACCCAAAACACGTGTGCCCTCCAAGCGCAAACCGTCGAGGCGTCCCATTGTACGCCCTATTCCAACCCCATTACCCACTACCAAAAGGCCTGCGCGTTATGGCATTCAAGTGGCCTCTTGCCTCACCGATTCTTGTACGAACAAGGTGGAGAATTTGTTGCGTCAACATGGCTGGCAGGTGCGTATTCATTCTCAAGAGCGGCGCAATGAGTTGGTTGAAGTGATTAGCGAGAAACGCTGGTTTTTGCGCATTCAAGCCGAAGATTGGGCAGAGCGCATCAACACCTCCCATTCCCTTGAAGGCTTTGCTCATGCGGTCAGCGAACAAGGGGGACACCGCGTTTCAATGGGGTCCTTTGTTGATCTTTCCCGTGCCAATAGGGTGCGCGATGTTGTAAACCAACGCTACCCAGGACAACTGCTGCTTAATAGCCATTTGGTTCAAAGCGGTTATGCCTTGCGGCGGCTTATTGGTGAAGGTTTTGTTACCCGCGTGGATGCGGAACAAGCGCTGAGCCGTTTTTTGAGAAAATACCCCAGTTATGCGGGGGCATTTGTGGTCCCATTATAACGAAATGGGACGCCCGTGACCTTCCGTTTGCTCAGAGGTTTGCGTGCTGCTTAATAGCCATTTGGTTCAAAGCGGTTATGCCTTGCACTCAAACACCATAGACATGGCTCGCGAGAATCCAAAAAGACACGACCATTACCATGTGCCCCATCAACACCAGCCCTATCCCTATTTTGGCAATGCTGCGCAAACGTTGACGCTCACTATTTGAAATGGGCTGACGCTCACGGTCCGTGAGGGTTTCTCCCACAAAAGGAATCCCTTTATAAAGGGTGTAACACCACGTAAAAATGCCTACAAAATTGGCGGCTAGGCCTAAGGCCATGACGATGGGCAAAAGGGGGTACATGGTGTATTATTCCTCATCGAAACTTGTAGAAATGTACGCGCACCTGCTTGGTGGTAAAGGGCTGGGGAGTTCACAACAAACAAGCCGCTTCGTTAGTAAGGCACAAAACCCTCATACAAGCATCATCCGTTGGGGGTCATCTGTGTTCGGGCTTTCACAAAACCCGCGGAATGCTTTTGGCTTATTATAGCTGGCAAATATGGCCGATAAACAACCCTCAAAAAGCCACCGAATAAACATCCAAACGGCTTACTATCGTGAGTGGGTGTCGAGTATTTGTTGTAATGACACGTTAGTAACGGGCATGATACCATTAAATTCGTGGGTTTGGCACAAAATGCGTTAGAAACACCTTTTAAAGCGACAATGAACCCTGTTTGATATACTCCCGGCATTGGTACGCTGGTCCCTCTTTTTTTTCTCGCATAAAGCACCCCCATTTTTAGTCATGACAACGCATTCCTCTGTTCTTGCACCCCAAGGGCAAAAGCTGGTGCTCGCTTATTCTGGCGGGCTTGATACCTCGGTAATTTTACACTGGCTCACCGCCCAAGGCTACGAAGTGGTTGCCCTTTGCGTCGATGTGGGTCAACCGCGTGCCGATTTAGAAGGGGTGGTCGAAAAAGGGATCGCCTCTGGGGCCAAGGAGGTCCTTATTCACGATGTGCGCGAAGATTTTGTGCGTGAGTTCGTCTTTCCTGCCGTGTCGTTTAACGCCCTTTACGAGGGTACTTACCCCCTTGGCACAGCCCTTGCTCGCCCCATCATTGCCCGCCAGCAGGTGCTTACGGCTCAAGAGCATGGTGCCACCACCCTTTCCCACGGTGCCACAGGAAAAGGCAACGACCAGGTGCGCTTTGAATTGGGCTATCACGCATTAAACCCAGCACTGCAGGTGATTGCCCCTTGGAAAACCCCTGCCTTTTTTGAAAAACTCCCTGGTCGCCGCGAACTTATTTCCTACGCTGAAGCCCACCGCTTACCCATTAAAGCCACCTTGGAAAGCCCATGGAGCTCCGACGAAAACCTGATGCACATCAGTTTTGAGTCTGGAATGCTTGAGAACCCATGGCAAGAGCCCTTGGAGCGCATGTTTGAATACAGTCAACACCCCAGCAAAGGGCCGAATATTCCGCAAACCCTCACCATTACCTACGAGGCAGGGATTCCTGTAGCACTTGATGGCGAGGCTTTTACGCCTGCTTCTTTACTGAAACGCTTAAATGCGATAGGTGGTGAGCATGGTATTGGTCGGATAGATATTGTGGAATCGCGCTTTGTGGGCATGAAGTCGCGCGGGGTGTATGAAACCCCCGGAGGGACCATTTTGCACATTGCCAACCGCGCCATCGAATCGATTACCCTCGATCGCGGGGTTATTTCTTTAAAAGATTCCCTGATGCCAAGATTTGCCGATTTGGTTTACAACGGTATGTGGTTTTCAGCCGAAATGCGCGCTTTGCTGACCATGTTGCAACAAACCCAAGCCCCCGTACATGGTGATGTCCGCTTGAGTTTGTACAAAGGAACGTGTCAGGTTACGGGTCGCCGCTCTCCGTTCTCGCTTTACGATGAAAACATCGCCTCAATGGAAGATGACCATGGCGCCTACCAACCCGCCGATGCCATTGGGTTTATTCGCTTGAATGCCTTGCCTTTAAAAATGGCTTACCACCAACAAAAACGCATGGAAACTGCACGCAAAATGAAGCCCTAAATTTCCCCATGGCCATGCGCGAATCACCATCTACCCAAATTGAAGATACCCTTGCCTCACGCTATGCCAGCCAGGCCATGCGAGAGGTGTGGTCGATGACGCGAAAAGTGGTGCTTGAACGCAGCCTTTGGATTGCACTCATGCGCGCCCAAAAGGGCTTTGGGATGAACATTGCCTCAAGCGTAATTGCGGATTATGAGCGGGTAAAAAACAACGTCGATCTCCAGGCCATTGCCCAGCGCGAACGCACCTTGCGTCACGATGTCAAGGCACGGATTGAAGCGTTTTGCGCCCTGGCTGGTCATGAAAGCATTCATCAAGGGATGACCAGCCGCGACTTGACCGACAACGTCGAACAACTGCAAATTCAACAAGGGCTTGCGTTACTCGCACAAAAAACCTGCGCTGCTCTGTTGCGCTTGGCCAAACACGCAACACACCATGCCAACCAAGCACTAACGGGGCGCACACACCATGTACCCGCCCAACTCACCACCCTTGGCAAACGCCTTGCCATGTTTGGTGAAGAATTGTTGCTGGGCTTGGAACGCCTTGAAAATTTACTTGAGCGCTACCCCATGCGTGGTTTAAAAGGGGCGGTTGGCGTACACTTTGATCAAAGCATCTTGCTGGGGGATTTAGAACGAGCCCAGACAATGGATACCTTTTTGACAAAGGAGTTGAGCGCCGAACACACTCCCAACTTCAGGCAAAAAACCGAGCACTTGCTGCAAAACATAGGGCAGGTGTATCCTCGGAGCCTCGATTTTGAGGTGGTGGGTGCTTTGCATCAACTGTGCTCACCCTTGGCAGGTTTTGCCAATACACTGCGCTTAATGGCAGGGGCGGGATTGGCATCCGAAGGCTTAAAGCAAGGTCAAGTGGGCTCTTCTGCCATGCCGCACAAGATCAATGCACGCAATTGTGAGCGCATGTGTGGTTTACACGTGGTGTTAGGCGGTTTTGTTGATATGACTGCCCGCCTTGCAGGAAGTCAGTGGAACGAAGGCGATGTATCGTGCTCGGTGGTGCGTCGTGTTGCATTGCCAGGGGCCATGTTTGCAGCCGATGGTGCCTTGGAAACCTTTTTAACCGTGCTGGATGAAATGGGCTTTTACAAAGGGGCCATTGCAGCCGAAGTGGAGCGCGAACTCCCCTTTTTGGCCACGGGTGCTTTGCTGATGGCTGCTCTTAAAAAAGGTGGGGGGCGCGAAAGCTTGCACGAGATTATTCGTGAGCACGCCCTAGCGACAGCCCAAGCCTTACGCAGTGCCCAAATCACCCAAAACGACCTCCCCCAAAGGTTGGGGCAAGATGCACGCTTTCCCTTAAGCCACAGCGACATCATGGCCCTATTACAAAACGCGCAAAATTTCGTCGGCAGTGCGCCACAGCAAGCCCTTGCCTTTGCCAAGCGCGTTCATCAACTGGCCCAACAGCACTATCCTCATGGGCAAACGCTCAATCCAGAACCCATTTTATAACGTTTTATAACGCCCACCTTTTCCCCGTACTCGCGAGAACTACCTTTTTTTTCAAAAGGTGCGTGGAAGCTCCCGTGCGAGGGGGCCCCAAGGGTTGCACGCTTGCGCCGCTGCCCGTAAGGGGGCCTTTTGCGCTATGACCGTTGCCTTAAAACTTCCCATAGTCTAGTACGAGTACCACCACAACCCGTAAGGATCCCGCCCGTCATCATAGGAGGATCCAAGGTGTATGCTGGCACCGGAAGAGGCGGGATGTCTTCAGGTCTAGTATCCCTCCCCATGAACGACGCAAGCATGCAGGACGTCGTTTGCATCAAACAACCAATGGAATCGCATAAAGCAAGCAATGGAGTTCGTCGAAGAAGGAGTACTAAATCTGCCGGGACAAGGGTCGGATGGTCGTATCGGGTCGTCTGTAAAGGTTATTTCGACGATTACAGTCTGGCTGGCACGGTCAATCTCTATAATTTGGTACACTTCCTCTTTGCTTAGGTTCACGACACCGCGGGGGTAGACTTTCCAGTTGTCGTTCCCAATAATGAAAGGCTGCCCATTCGTGTTCTCATACGTCCCCACAATCTGCCGATACACGTCAATCCCAGCACCCCCAGCACTTTCACCACCACCGCCACCATCGCAAGCACCAAGCAACAGTGCCAAGCCCAGCAGCCAAGCCCCCCTATACCGGCAAAGCGAGGCGGGTGCCCATAAGGCCCGTAAAAAATGAAAGGCCAAGCACCCATTTTTTAGCGCTTGGGCATTTTTGTTGCCAATGTGTTGCCAAGTGTTGGGATAATGGCCCTTTGGCAAGGGTGCGTCTTGGTTGTGCCCGGACACTTACTTTGCCACGGGTCAAAAATTAATGGTTTTTTGTGGTTTTTCAACGGTTGTGCCCGGACACTTGCTTTGCCACGGGTCAAAAATTAATGGTTTTTTGTGGTTTTTCAACGGTTTACGGGCAGTGTGTTTGCGCCAAAAGGGTGGTGGCACGTGTCCCGCCTAAAAAACGGTGGCATGTGGGTTTGCGCGTTTTCGTTCACATGGCTTTACACTTCTCACAAGGCCTTGTTCGAGGGAACTCGATGGAATTCGAAAGCGTTCGAACCCCCTAATATCAAGCCTTAGCGGGTTTTTACACAAAAAATGCCAGGGGGGTTTATGCCCCGCAAAAGTTCAAAGTTCAGCCCTCGAACTAGCAAGTGAACTAGCAAGTAGATTTTTCTGCTTTTAAACGCATCAAACCCTTGTTTTGAAAAGACTTTTGCGTGATTGGCCTAGAGATAAAAAATAATCTACCATTGCCACTCCTTTTTTTCTAAACCGCCCTGGGTTGCACGTAAATCACGGGCACAACCTGTTCTATTTCGTCGATGTTTTCTTGCAAGGTGTAGGGTTTTCGCTCGCCCGTTTTGGGGTTGGGGTCGTCCCATTTTTGGAGCACCAGCCATTCTACTCCCCCTTCTTTGTGCCTCCATTCTTTCACCAATCCCAAACGGGCAAGGCTGTTCGGCTTTAGCACAAACCCCCAAAACCACCCCGTAAAAAGTCCGAGTTCGGCACTCTAACTCGGACTCTAACTCGGACTCATATTTTCCCTTGTATAATCATCCCTAGTGCCCATAAACAAAGGCTTTACATTGCTTTGTGTAGTTTTCAAAATAAAAATGAAGTCGGACTCAAAAAATAACCCGAGAACGGAAAAACCGTCTTTAAACCGCCCTGGGTTGCACATAAATCACGGGCACAACCTGTTCTATTTCGTCCATGTTTTCTTACAAGGTGTAGGGTTTTCGCTCCCCGGTTTTGGGGTCGGGGTCGTCCCATTTTTGGAGCACCAGCCAGGTTGCCCCCCCTTCTTTGCGCTTTAATTCTTTCACCAATCCCAAACGGGCAAGGCTGTTCGGCTTTAGCACAAACACCACATCGCCAAGCCGAGGAGGGTCATGGTGGCAATACCGCTTGTGGTAGGCGGTGGGTGCGGGGCAACAGCGCTTTCGCGCTGGCTTAACGGCAAGTACACGGGCGATAACGCCGCCCTTGAAGCCAAGGTTTGCCAATGGCTAGAAGACCAAGCCTGCCAAACCGCCTTTTTGCCCAGCAAGGGCGCAGACTGGATAGAAACCCCCACAGCCCGCCAAATCGGCATGGCCATTGCCTACGCCCACCTAAGCCGCGACATCGCGGTGGTGTGCGGTGGCGCAGGGGTTGGCAAAACCATCACCGCCCAGCACTACGCCCAAACCCGCCCTAATTGCTGGGTGTGCACAATGGTGCCCAGTTTTGCCAGCGCCCCTGCCTGCCTTAAAGCCCTTTTGTTTGCCCTTGCCCCAAGCCAGCGCGCGGACGGACGCGGGGGAGATGTGGTTTACCGCATGCTTCTCAGCCTATCTCTCAAAAAAAGACGCCCTGCTGATTATAGACGAGGCACAGCACCTTACCCGCCCCGCCTTGGAATGCCTACGCGCTTTGCACGATGCCACTGCTTGCGCCCTGGTGTTCATGGGCAACGAGAGCGTCTACACCCGGATGAGCGGCCCGCGCTCGGCAGAGTATGCCCAGTTGTTTAGCCGCGTTGGCAAGGTGTTAAACCCCAAAAAAGCCCGCCGTGCCGATGTAGAGGCCATTGCCCAAGCATGGGGAGTAAGCGAGCAGAAAGCCCTTGGCTTTTTAATCAAAATTGGTCACGGCCACGGCGCACTGCGTGAGGTTACCAAAACCCTACGCTTGGCCAGCCTGGCGGCAAACGGGGCACGGCAGGCCCTTAGCCTAAGCCACCTTAAAACCGCTTATTCCGAGCGGGGAGGAGTTAGCGAATGAACCCGATCAAGCCCAAAAACAGGCGTCTGCGTGCACCTGCCTGTTCGCATTTATACGCGGCACACAAGCAGCCCCATGTTTTGCTTAAATAAATAAAGGAGACCCGTCATGAAAATTGACATCAACAGTTTAAGCGCAGCACGACAAAAATGGCATCTCAAAGGGGAGACGCGCCTATAAGGCATGGGTAAAAAACCTCTTTTTTTTGCGTGGCCAAGGCAGGAGGGGGTTTGTTCGCCCCAGCAACCGACCCCGCGCAGGGCTACAACGCTGGCAAGGAGGGCTATAGATGAAAACGCCAAAGGTTTATGTTGGCGCACGCTTAGAAAAAGGGATGCCCCCCCTTTAAACCACACCCTGACACCCTTAATAAGGAGTCCCCACATGCAAGCCCAAACCATCCCCCAGGTTGGAATATGCATCACGCTATAAAAAAAGCGACCCTTGCGCATGAGGTGGCGCTATGAGTTTTTTGCAAACGCTTTGCGACGCCGTAGTGAGCGGATTTGGGTTTTTTATGGGTGGGTTCGCTGCCTACGGCATGTTGGAAATGTGCGAGGAGGGCCCATGAAAACCAAATCCTTTTGCCCCAACGAGCAAGCCTACCGCAATAAAAAATACGCGGCCCTGCACGCCCAATCGAGCAAAATGGGTTGGGACGATGCCCAATACCGCGACTGGTTGCAAAGCAACTACGGGGTGCGCAGCGCAAAAAACCTGAGCACCTTAAAACGGGCTTGCCCGTGCGCGGAGGCGTGGCTCGCGTGGCCGTTTGGAGTTACCTCTTTAAGGCCTACGCGCTCAAAGACTGGGCAGCCTTTTTAGAGGTGTTTGGGATGCCCTTGCGCATTGGGCGTTATGGGCCAGGGGCTAGCGATGAAGACAAGCGCATCCTGCGTCAAGCGGTGATCAACCTTGGGAGCGATGCGGCTGCCGTGTTGCACGAGAGCATGCAAATAGAGTTTCAAGATGCGGTGCAGGGCCGGGGCGGGGAGGGCCTGTTTTTGGCAGCGGCCGAGTTTTGGGATAAGCAAACCAGCAAGGCGGTGCTTGGGCAAACCGCCAGCACCGAGGGCACCCCTGGCAAACTGGGCAACGATGCCGCCCAAATGGAGGTGCGCCAAGACATACTGCGCGCAGACGCCGCCGTTTTGGCAGCCACTTTAAACCGCGACCTGGTCAAGCCTTTCATTGACCTTAATTTTGGCCAGCCCCCCGATAACCGCTATCCGCGAATTGTGTTGCCTTTGCCTGAGCCCGACAAAACGGAGGCAATCGTTGATGCCATTGCCCGCCTTGTGCCCCTTGGCTTGCGCGTTGACCAGCACACCCTGTGCGAGTTGCTCGGTTTGCCCGAACCGGGCTCCGATGCCCAGTTGCTTGGTACGCCAGCCAGCGCAACCCAAGCCAGCAACCAAGCCCCAGGGCACATATTAATAGCCCTTGCCCAAGCAACACCAGCCCAAGCGCAAAGCGAATTAGATGCCTTGACAGAGGAAACAACCCAAAACTGGCAGCCCTTGCTGGCGCCCTTGCTTGATCCCTTGGTGCAAGCCCTTGGCCAAGCGAAGAGCCCAACAGACCTCGCGCGCTTGCTCGCCCAAGCCTTGCCCGAGAGCGATCCGGCCCCCCTTGCTAAGGCGATTGCCCGCGCCACCTTTAAAGCGCGTGGCATGGGTGATGGGGAAGGCTAAAAACCATGCCCACACCCAAGCCAGGCTTTCATTTTACACCCACCCCGCCCAAAGAAGCCCTTGCCTACCTCAAGGCCAAAAAACTAAAACCCGCCTTTGACTATCGCGATGTTTGGCGTGAGGAGCACGCCTTGGGCTTTAGCGTGGCCAAGGCAATGCAGTTGGATGTGTTGCGTGCCATCCGCGATGGTCTTGCTGAGGCGCTGGCCAAGGGCAAAACCTTTGAGGGTTTTAAAAAAGACCTCATCCCCACCCTCCAACAAAAAGGATGGTGGGGCATAAAAGGCAAAAAAGACCCCAAAACGGGCAAGATAGAGCAAGTGCGCCTTGGGAGCCCACGCCGTTTACGCACCATTTTTTGGGCCAACACGCGCACCGCCTATGCTGCGGGGCAGTGGGAACGCATTGAGCGCGAAGCAGCTACCCACCCCTACCTGCGCTATGAACTGGGCCCCAGCAAGGAGCACCGTTTGGAGCATCAGCACTGGAACGGGCTTATTTTGTCCAGCACCGATGCTTGGTGGAACGCCCACATGCCACCCAACGGCTGGGGCTGTAAGTGCCGCGTCAGGCTTTTAAGCAAGGCCGAGGCAGGGCGCTTGGGTGGCCCAGGCAAACCGCCCACCAACAAAACCCGCCCTTGGCTTAACAAGCGCACGGGCGAAGAAGAACGCGTGCCCCAAGGCATAGACCCAGGCTGGGATACCAACCCAGGCAAGGTACGCAGCCAAGCCTTGGCCAACATGCTGGCGGCAAAAAGCGCAGATGCGCCCGTTGCAACCCTCGGCCCGATCCCCCTGCTCGAAGAGCGGGCGGTCATGAAAAAAAAGTTAAGCAAGGCCAAGGGCAGCAACCAAGGGGGCGTCTATCAAGGCGCAGACGGCATCAAGCGCTACGTCAAGTTTTACACCGACCCCGTCCAAGCCTACGGCGAGGCGGCGGTCAATGCAATCTATGCCCAGTTGGCGGTCAATGCGCCCAAAAGCGCCTTGGTTGCCCGCAAACAAGGGGGGCTTGCCCTGGCCACCGAGTGGATTGAAGGGGCAGCCCCAATCGCCTTGGACGAACTAACCCAAGCCAAGGCAAAAAAACTGCTTGACGGGGTGGCGGCAGATGCTTGGCTGGCCAACTGGGATGCCTTGGGGCAAACCTTTGATAACGTGGTTTGGCAAAAAGGCGCCCCCGTGCGGATTGACAACGGCGGGGCGCTCTTGTTTCGAGCCAAAGCGGGGCGCAAAAATACCAAGGCACTGGCCACAATAGGCGAAGCCGAGGGTTTTTTTCACCCTGCCACCAACCCCACTTACGCCAAGGCAATGGAAAAAGCGGGGGTGCGCATTTACGAGGCTTTGGGGGATCACTGGCTTAAGACCGAGCGAGCGATTAGCAACCTAAGCAAAAAAACCAACGCCTTTGCCGACCTCTTGCCCCCCGTGCCAGGGGTGCCCGAGCCCGAGCGCCTTGCCATGCTACAAACCTTGCAAAAGCGTGCTATGCTCCTCAAGGGGGTGTCGCGCAAGGTGCGTGCCTTTGCCAAATTGCCCGTCCACGAGCAGGGTTTGATGAACCTCAAAGGCTATCAATACCAAACCCTGCTTGGGCGGGCGAACACAAAGGCGAAGGAATCGGGTGTCGTGCACCGTTTCTCCGAGCCCGAGTTGGCTGCATTGCACGGCTACACGGTCATCGATTATAAACCGATTAACCAGGCCAAGCGCGGGAAACTGCCCAAAGCCCTGGGAGAGGAATACGCCCACTACACCAAAACCATCATCGCGGGGCTGGCAAAACTCCCCAACTACCGGGGGAAGGTCACCCGAGGGACGACCCTGCCCGAAAGTGAACTGGCCAAAATTAAGCCAGGGCAAACATGGCGAGACAGGGGCTTTTTATCGGCATCGATGTCGATGGATAGAGCTTTTAATGGGCCGCATCGGCTGAAAATACAGAGCCGCACGGGCAAGGAGGTATCTTGGATATCCCGGCACGCGCACGAAAAAGAGGTCCTCTTTAAACCCAATACCAGGTTTTTTGTGAAGCGCAAAAGAAAGGTTGGGGATACCACCTATATTGAACTGGAAGAAACCGATGAGTAAAAAACCAGCATATCAAGACTTTGACGCGTGGGTTGAAGAGATCGAGCGCCTCAAGCGTGAAGGCAAACTCAAGCCTGTGTCAAGGCACCTGCAGGCCAAATTCGATTCGGCCGAAATGGAGTTGGTCGAGGATGTCCCCCCCGCCAAGCCCAAACCGGGCAAAAAAGGCTAAGGCAAGTGTGGTTATTCACCCCAAAGGCCTTTCTTTCTATCGTGGCGCACACAGACGACCCCGCCAACTTGCGCCTGGTGCGTGCCCGCCGCCCTGGCGAGATTGAGGCGCTTTTTCCTGTTGCGCTCGTGCACACCCCCAATGCCGATTTATCCCTATTGAGGCGCTTTTTCCTGTTGCGCTAGTGCACACCACTCCCGACGCCGATTACCCCTTTCGCGCATGCCTGCCAGCCCAGCAAAGCGCCTGCCTTGCACAGCGTCTGGGCTGTAATGGCCAACCAATACGAGCAAGGGCGCTAAAACGCTTTTAAGCCCTTTATCCCCCTCCTCTAGCCCAACTCCCCAGCCAAACATTTTGCAACGCTTTTCAACGCGTTTAAACGGGGTTTAAACGGGGGTATTTACCCCTGGCAAAAGTTTGCAAAGGGGGTAGTTGCCCCTGGCAAAAGGGTGCACTAGCGTAGCCTTTTTTTGTGTGTTTTGCATGGCTAAACTAAAAGGCATGGAAACACAAATCCCCCAACAAGCCGAAATCCCAGCCCTTTGCATGGCGTTGGATGGTGCCCTAGCCGCCATCGGGCAGGGCGAAGTGCCCGAGTGGATACCGCTTTTGCCCAAGGGGCCGCGCATTCAAGGGCGCACAGGGCGTGAGTGGCAGTTGGCAGATGTACAAAAGGTGATAGCCGCCAGTTTTCGCAATTTGCCCAAAATCCCAGTTGACTGGAACCATGCCACCGAGAAGTATGGCGCAACCAGCCCGCACACCCAGAAAGCTGCGGGGTGGATTGTGGCGATGGAAGCGCGCCCTGATGGGGTATGGGGCAAAGTGGAATGGACAAACGGGGGGGCGCGCAGCGTGGCAGAAAAGGAATACCGCTATATTAGCCCTGTGTTTATACACACACCCCAAGGCGAGGTGCTTTATCTCAAGTCCGCCGCCTTAACAAACAACCCAGAATTAAAAATGAAAGCCCTTAACGCAATGCCAACAGGAGGCCTTATGCCAGGAGAAGCAACAAAACCACCCCAACAAGCAAGGGATGCCAAAGCAGGCCAAGACACACAAGAGCCCACCACCAAGGCAGAGGCGCGCCCCAGCAACCCAGCAGGGCAAGGTGAGCCAAAAGCCGTGGCAAGCGCGGCAGATGTAGCCCAGCCCCCTAGCAATAACCTTGCACCCCACGACGAGCACGAGAAACTCAAGGCGCAATGCGCCGCCTTGCAAGGTGAGGTGCAAGCCATGAAGCAGGCACAGCACAGCGAAAAAGTCGAGCAGGCCTTAAGCCAAGCCTTGCAAGGTAAGAAAATTGCCCCCGCCAGCATGGAATACCACCGTGCTTGCTGTAGCACAGCCCAAGGGCTAGCGGCTTTTAAAGCCTTTTGTGAAGGGGCCCCAGCTTTGTTGCAAGACCACCTGGTGTCAGCAGGTGCCCCTAGCACCGAGGAAGGCGCAAACGGGCTAACCCCCCATCAACAAGCCATGTGCAGCACCTTAGGGATTGACCCAAGGGTGATGGCAACAACGGCAAAAAAACTCAAAGCACGAGGAGAGATTAACTAATGGCCGCATTGACCGCAGACAGACCAACGCCGTATCGCGAGGGGGTGGACAACGTCTACCCCGTGGTGGCCAGCACCACCATTTATGCAGGGGCGTTGGTGGCACTTGATGGCGCGGGCAACGCCAAGCCCGCCAGCAAAGCAACCCGCCTTAAATTTGTGGGCGTGGCCCAAGCGGGGGCAAAAAACGGCACAACGGCAGGCGAGGTGAGCGTGCTGGTGCGCCGTGGGGTGTTTGGCTTTAAAAAAGCCACAACGCTGACCAAGGTAGATATTGGTAGCGATGCCTATGCCCTTGATGACCAAACGGTGACCGATGTGTCGGCAGGGGCTTGCCAAGGTGGGCAAAATCATCAACGTAGACGATAACCTTGCATGGGTGGAGGTAGTATAAATGATCATCAACAGACAAAGCCTAGACGACTTATTTGTTGGGTACAGCGCAGCCTTTAATCAAGGCTTTGGGATGGCGGGTGACGACTGGCAAAAGGTAGCGATGCCGGTTGCTTCAAGCACGGCAGAAAATCACTATGCATGGTTGGGCAGCATCAAAGGGATGAATTTGTGGCTGGGAGATCGCATCATTTCGAGCATGGCCAGCCACGACTACCGCATCAAAAACAAGCTCTGGGAAGACAGCGTCTCGGTCAATCGCACAGACATTGAAGACGACCAAGTTGGGGTGTATACCCCACTCTTTACCGAGATGGGGCGCTCGCTGATGGCACACAAAAACGAGTTGGTCTTTGGCTTGCTCAAGAAAGGTTTTAAAAGCCCTTGCTACGATGGGCAGTATTTCTTTGACACCGACCACCCCGTTGAAAACAAAGACGGTAGCACCACCACGGCATCCAATAGCGGTGGAGGCAGTGGTAGCCCGTGGTTTTTGCTCGACACCAGCCGCATGATTAAGCCGATTATCTTTCAAGAGCGCAAAAAGGGGCTGCTTGTGCGCAAAGACCGCTCCGAGGATGACAATGTGTTTATGCGCAACGTCTACCTTTACGGTGTGGAGTGCCGCGACAATGTCGGCTTTGGCTTGTGGCAGCTGGCCTACGGCAGCAAACAAAGCCTTACCACCGACAACTACAAAGCCGCCTTTGCAGCGTTGGAGAGCATGAAAAACCGCGGGCGGCCCCTGGGCGTAAAGCCCACGATGCTGGTGGTGCCACCCGCACACAGAGAGGCGGCCCTAGAGATACTAAACGCCGAGAGAAACATGGCTGGCGCCACCAACGTCTGGCGGGGCACAGCAGAGCTCTTGGTTTCATCTTGGCTGGCTTAAAAGGGGTAAAAAAACCATGACGATAACCATCATCGCCCAGCACCCCATGTGGCGTGCTGGCAGGCAATGGCCACAAGGCGAGACCCGTGTCGAGGAAGGCTTAAGCAAGGAGGCTTTAGCAGCCCTTGAGACCGACCCCAACTTTAGCGTGCAAGGAGCCAAAAAAGCCAAGGAAGCCAAAACCAAGCCAGGGGCAGACGCCAAAAAGCCTAACCAAGGGGAGAAAGGAGAGTAAGCGATGCCCTACGCCACAAAGGCAGATGTTGCGGACATGTATGGCCAAGACGCGTTACGCAACGCGGCGCCCCTCACCGAGGCGGGCGAAGTGGACGGCGCCGCGGTTGCGCGCGCACTGGCAGATGCAAGCAGTTTAATGGATGCCAGCATTGGCGTGCGCTACACCTTGCCCTTGGCCGAGCCTCCTGGCGTGCTTAGCCCAGGTGTGCGTTGACCTTGCCTTGGGACAAATGGCGCAAACCGCAGGGCGCATGACAGAAGAGATTGGCGACAGGCGCAAAGAGCGCGTCCAATGGCTCGGGCAGGTGGCAAGGGGCCTGATCAGCCTAGGGGCAGCGATTGAAGAGCCCCGTTCAGGAGGCGCGCCTGCGGTGCAAAGCACGCCCCGCCAGTTGACAAGAGACGCTTTGCGAGGGCTTTAAAAAAATGGCAGGCGTGCAAATTGAGGCCGACCTAAGCGGGCTAAAAACACTAAACCAGCGCATTGCACGCTTGGGCAAGGTGGATAAGCGTAAACTGCTAAACGCCTTGGGCGCAGAGATGGAAAGCCAAACCAGGCGCAGGTTGGCGGAGGAGAAAGAGAGCCCCGAGGGAGAACCGTGGAAGGCGTGGTCGCCAAAACATGCCCAAACACGCCACGGCGGGCAGGGCTTGTTGCTGGGCGAAGGGGCGTTATTGGATAGCATCACCTTTGCCGTGCCCAACGATGGGGCGGTGTTGGTGGGTAGCAACCTTGTCTACGCTGCCATTTTGCAGTTTGGCGGGGCGGAGGTGGGCAAACCAGGCCTGCCAGCGCGCCCCTACCTTGGGCTTAGCGCCGCCAACAACCAAGACCTGGTCGAGGTGATAGAAGATTTTTTAAAGAAAGTGCTCCATGGCAGATAACCCGCCCACCCCAGGGCTAAAAGGCTTGTTAAGCGCCGTTGCGGGGGGCTTGCGCGCGGGTTTAAGTGGCCTTAAAGGAGGGGTAAAAACCCACGGCGGGCGCTTTAGCCTTGAGGAGTTAAAGCGCTATGCCCAGCAGGCCCCAGGGGTGAGGCTTGCCTTGCTAGGGGTGGAGCGCGTCGAGTGCACCAGTTTTGGCAAAGTGTGGCTTCACGCAAGGCTGGGGGCGTTTGTGATTGCCGCTGGCCAAGGGCGCAACGCGCAGGCTTTGCAAATTAGCACGGCCCTTGGGGTGCTGGTGGCAGACAACAGGTGGGGCGTAGAAGAATGGGCGCACACCCCCCAGGAGGCGCGCTGCGATAACCTTTACGATGCTGCCCTCGATAAAACGGGCATCGCCATTTGGGCAATCACTTGGCGCCAGCGCATTGAGCTCGAAAAAGAGCAAGTCTTAAGCGATTTAACCCGCGTTGACACCACCCTAAACGGCATTCAAGACACCATTACACTATCCTTAAGAGGAGTGTTCGAGTAAATGAAACCCATTTTTGTAAAACCCCGTGCGGGGCTGAAGGTGTACAACATTCAAACGAACGAACACCACCCGCCAGAGGGCGAATATGTGGCCAACACCCTCTACATTCAAAGGCGCATTAAGGCTGGTGAATTGACAATTTGCAACCCACCAGCAGAATGCGCAGACCAACAACCAGCAAAACGGGGCAAAAAGAAAGGATAGAAAAAGCCATGACCATCGCATTTAACAGCATTCCTGTTGGCATCCAAGTGCCAGGGCAGTATGTGGAGTTTGACAGCAGCCAGGCGGGCACCAGCACGCAAGTGCGCCGTATGCTGGTGATTGGTCACGTGGCCAGTGGTGGCAGCGCAAGCCCAGGCGAGGCGGTGCGCGTGGACAACGCCAGCGCCGTGGCGGGTTTGTTTGGCCAAGGCAGCCAGGTGGGGACAATGGCACGCGTGGCCAAGGCAGCCCATCGGCTAGGCGAGGTGTGGGCGCTGCCCCTGGCCGATGCAAGCGGCGCAGCCAAGGCAAGTGCCAGCATCGTTGTGGAAGCAACCAGCGCTCAAGCAGGCACCATTGCCTTGTACATTGCAGGCCAGCGGGTGGCCGTGGGGGTGCAGGCTAGCGCCGATGCCAACACCATTGCAACCGCCATTCAAACCGCCTGCAATCAGGCTTCGCCCGCCTTGCCTGTAGTCGCTACGGTGAGCACCAACACCCTCACCCTTACATGCCGTTGGGGCGGCACAACGGGCAACCAGATTGACCTGCGCCATTCCTACCTTCAAGCCCAAGCCTTGCCCAGTGGCGTTACCCTTGCTCTCACCGCTTTTACGGGCGGGGCAACCGACCCCAACCTCACCAGTGCATTGGCCGCCCTAGGCGACACCCAATACCATAGCCTTGCCATGCCCTATCATGAGCGCGCAGCGCTAAGCGCATTGGATAGCGTGCTCCAAAGCCGTTGGGGCCCCTTGGAAGCCAAGGAGGGGGTGGCGTTTATCCCTGCCGTAGGCACGCTAAGCGCCATGACCACCCTTGGCGAAGCCTGCAACAGCCAACTGATCTGCCTGGTTGGGGTGGGCAAAAGCCCCAGTGCCCCTTGGTCATGGGCAGCCACCACTGCTGCGGTAAGTGAGCGCGAAGCAGCCCTTGACCCAGCGCGCCCCTTGCAAACACTGCTCCTGCCAGGGGTGCTTCCCCCCAACGATGGGACCACCCTCGATTATACCGAGCGCAACACCGCCCTTAAAAAAGGCGTGTCGACCACCACCACCCAGGCGGGCAAGGTGCGCATTGAACGCCTGGTTACCCCCTATGCCACCAACCCCGCGGGCGCGGCCGACGGCGCCTACCACGACCTGACCGTCGTGCGCATCCTGGCTTTTTTGCGCAGTAGCCTGCAAAGGCGCATCGCCTTAAAATACCCGCGCCACAAGCTGGCCAACGATGGCGCCACGGGAGACAACGTGGTCACCCCCAGCACGCTGAAGGCAGAGATTGTGGCCCTGTTCACCCAGTGGGAAGCCGCAGGGCTGGTTGAAAACCCCGAGGCTTTTATCAAAGGCCTGCGCATTGAACGCGATAGCACCGATCAAAACCGCATTAACGCCAGCCTGCCACCCGATATTATCAACGGCCTGCGGGTGCTGGCTGCCAAAATTGAATTTAGGCTATAAGGAGTCACACCCATGCAACACGCAGGCAAAGCAAGCATTAAAATTGACGGCGACACCCTGCCCACCAAGGATGGCGCCACCCTTGACATCGGCGGGGTCAAGCGCAACACCGTCATCGGGGGCAACAAGGTGCTAGGCTACGCAGAAGAACCAATGCCTGCCCGCGTTGAATGCGAAGTGTTTGTGGGCAAGGGCACCAGCCTTGAGCGCTGGCGGCAGGTTGAAGACGCCACGATTACCTTTGAAACCGACACAGGCAACGTGTACGTCTTGCCAAATGCCTGGCTAACCGACCCCCCTGCGCTCACAGAGGCAAAAGACGGCAGCACCGCCCGCCTCGTATTTGAAGCCGTGGATGCAAAGGAGATTGCTTAAATGAAAGAGGTTTTGCTTACCCAAGGCTGGCTGATTGGCGGGGTGCGCGAGAAAAGCGTGCAGGTTGGCTTTTTTAATGTGGGCGACATGTTGGATGCAGAGAATGTGGAGGGCGAATTAGCCCGGGGTTTGTTTTTGTTGGGGCGGCGCATTAAACGAGTGGGCGCAGAAGAGGTAAGCATTACGGTGGAGATGCTAAGGAAACTAAGCGCAGGCGACATAGCCCAAATTCAACAGGCAGCAGACGAACTGGACGCAAAAGAGGAAGCAGTGTCATGCCTGGGGGAGCGCTAATTGCCTTGGGGGTTTGCCTCACAACCCACAGCTGGCCAGCAAGCGTTGGTGGTGTTTGTGGGCGGCGCCCAAAGCGCCCCCGTGGCGCTGGGTGAAAGCGCCAAAAGCGCCCCTGCCCTAGCCCAAGGGGAGGTAAAGATTTATGCCCAAGGAGGCGCCAGCGTCCACTTGAAAGCAGACGGCAATGTGGTGGTGCAACCAGGCGCACAAGGCAAGGTGATGTTAGGCGAGCAAAGCCTTAACCCCATGCAAGGGGTGGTGACAGGGGAGTGCGTGTGCGCTTTTACAGGCAACCCACACCCCCAAGCCAGCCAAGTGGTGTTCGCCAAAAAGGAGGCCTAACCGATGCCCTTAAACGCAACCGTTTTGGCTATGTTGATGAAACAAAAACTAGATGCGCTGCCCCAAGGCACGGCGGGTGAAGCCAACCTGCAAGCCTTGGCCGAGGCCGTGGTCGAACACATTCAAAGCGAAGCCCAAGTTCAGGTGCAAGGGGTGCAAACAGGGGGCGGAGCAGCCACGGGGAGGATCACATGAAAGACATTGCACTAAAATGGAAGAACGGGGTGGCAGATATTGCCCTCGATGCGGGCGACATCGCCTTGGATAACGGCCTTGAGAGCGCCGTCATCATCAGCCTATTTGGCGATGGGCTTGCCAGCCCTAGCGCTACCTTGCCCGATGGCGCCACCAACCGCCGCGGCTGGTGGGGTGGATGTAGCGGCAGTGGCCTTTGGCAACACACCCGCGCCAAAAACACCCAGGCCAATGCTCTTGCCCTCGCCGATGAAGCCCGCCAAGCCCTAGCATGGCTCACCAAAGACGGCCTCGCCACCAGTTTGGAAGTGGAAGCGGTGAGGCAAGCAGGGCAGATTGCCTTGCAGGTGCGTGTAAAGGGCGTTGCAAGCGCGTTTAAAGGAGGTTTGTATGCCGTTTAAAATCCCCAGCCTTGGCGATTTACGCGCCCGCAGCCGTGGTGATATGGAAGCCGCGTTGCCAGGGGTTTCTGCCCAACAGGCGAGCATGGCGCAAACCTTGGCAGACAGCCACGCTGCCGCCATGCGCGGGCTTTACCTCCACCAACAAACCCTAGCCCAAGACCTCTTCCCCGACACCGCCCAAGCAGACGCCCTTGAACGCTGGGCAGGCATTTGGGGTGTCACCCGCACCCCGGCAGCCAGGGCAGTCGGTCAAGTGGTGTTTCAAGGTCAAGCAGGCGCTTGGGTGCCCCTTGGCTTAGGCTTGCAAAGCCAGCGCAACCAAACCTACACCACCAGCCAAAGCGGGGTGCTGGCCACCAACGGGCAAGCGACCCTCGCCGTGCGTGCTGATAAAGGCGGGGCGGCAGGCAACCTAGCAACAGGTAGCACGCTCACCCTAAGCAGCACCGTGCTCGGGGTTGAACCCGAGGCAAGGGTCGCAACAGGCGGGCTTGTCGGTGGCGCACCCCAAGAGACGGATGATGCCCTGCGCGCACGCCTGCTAGCACGCATTCGCGCCCAAGAACGCCTTGGCAGCGTAGCCGACTACAAAGCCTGGGCTTTGGCCGTCCCTGGCGTTGATCGCGCCTGGGCTTTTGCCCATTACGCGGGCGAGGCAGGCGTGGTCGCCGTGTTTATCACCGTGCCCAGCACCAATGACGACCCCCGAGCCAACCCTGCCAAGCTGCAAGAGGTGCAAACAGCCCTCGATGCCCTGCGCCCAGCGGGCGCTGTGTTGCGCACGCTGACCCCAGCCTTGTTGCCTGTGAATGTCCAAGCAAGCATCGCCCCCCTCACCCCACCCTTGCAAACGGCTGTGCGAGCCGAATTGGCCAATGCCCTTCACCAAGCCGCCCGCCCTGGTGCCAGCCTGGCGCGTAGCGTGATTGAAGCAGCCTTTGCCAGGGTGGAAGGATTAACATCATGGAATATCACCAGGCCCCGCGAGGCAACCCAACCCGCAGCAGGCAACCTGCCCGTGCTGGGCACCGTTACGTTGAGGGCAGGCTAAAATGACCAATACACAGACTTATACCCAAGCCCTCGCAGGGCTACTGCCCCCAGGGGCAGCTTGGCAAGGGCGCAATCTGCACAGGCTGCTTAGCGCCTGGGCTACGGGTTTGGTGCGTAGCGCCAACAGCCTGCAAACCTTGCTAGGCGAAGCAAACCCAGCCAATAGCAGCGACCTGTTGCCCGAGTGGGAACGCCTGCTGGGGATTGTGCCCTTGGATAGTAGTAGCATTCAGGCAGAACGCCGCGAGGTGGTGTTGTCTCGCCTAGCAAGCGGGGTGCCCACCACCGATACAGCGCTCCTTGCCCTGGCTGGCGCGCTAGGCTGGAGGCTGGCCTTTACCTACTTTATCCCCGCACGCGTAAGCAAAGCGCGCCTTGGCACACGGGGTTATGGCGCACCTTGGGTGTTTGCCAAGCGCATCACGGGCACCCCCAGTCCTAGCGAAGCCGTAAACGCACAAACCCTACGCACCATACTCACCACCTACCAGCCCGCCCACGAAGCGTGGCGCTGGGTGCTAACCTAAAAGGAGAAGTCAAAGGAATGGCAACAAATACACCCGCCAATTGGGAAGAGCGCATTCCCCTTTTTGACGAGGGCGACCCCCTGACAGGGCGCGAGGCCACCCTGCTCACCGCCGATGGGCAAAATATCTGGCGTGCTCTGGCAATGGGCCTCGCACAAAGCCACGCCCTGCCCGCAAACGCGACCCACGCGCAAATTATGGAGGCTTTTATGCAAGGCCACGCCCTTACAGGGGAAATCAAAACCTTTGGGGGGGCCGCTGCCCCCGGGGGCTGGTTGCTTTGCAACGGGGCACGGGTTAGCAGCACCACCTACGCCGCCCTGTTTGGGGCGCTTGGGCAGCGATACGCGCCCGATGTGCTGCTGAGCGCTGCTTTTGCCCTCACCACGGCAAGGAGCCTTGAAAGCATGGGCTTTTTAAAATGGGGACAGGGTGCGCTTTGAGGCCTACGACGCTACAGGCGCAGCGATTGACCTCCCCACCCCTTTGAGCAAAACCACCCCCTATACCCTGGGCATCGCCACAGATGCCACCCATGACTTTAGCCCGATCGATGCCAGTGGCACAGCCGTTGTTCCCACAGCCCAAAGCAAGGGGCGTCTCGTGATGTCTAAAGCGGACACCTTGACCCTCCCCGACCTCCGCGGGCGAACCCCCATTGGGGCCGGGCAAGGGGAAGGCTTAACGCTGCGGGCGTTGGGCATACAAGGCGGGGATGAGGAAATGCAGGAGCACACCCACAGAGTATTGAGTGAAACAACAGGGGGTTACGGCTCAGTAAACGATTTGGCTGGAGCTCAAGCACTCTTGGGGCAAGATATCTCAGGCCATGGAAATAGGTCAAGAAACTATCTGCTCAATACATACGGTGGTAATGCTGCGTACCCGTCAATACCTTACGTTCAAGCAACAGGCACGGGTCAAAGCGGGAACATGCAGCCCTACCTGCCGCTTCACTACATCATCAAAACTTAGTAAAGGTTTTTATGGAACTCATCATTACCCAAAGCACGATTACCCTGGGCGAATACACGGCCAGTTTAGCCGACTTTGCCCAAGACTACGGCCAGCGAGCCTCAGCCCCTGCGCATCCTGACAGTGCCCGTTCCTATCATCGAGGCGTGCGCCACGCATCCCACACCAAGCACGGCCAAACCGATGGCGGGCCACTGGTTTGGGCCCAAGGCGATGCCATCATTGCAGCCCTGCCCACACTGCTTGCCAAGCAAAAAGCAAGGGAAGAGGCCCAACAAGGGGCAAGACAGGCCGAACAAGGGGCAAGCCAAGATTTGGACAGCCAAGGGCAAGGGCAAGGGGCAAGAACAGGGCGGGGATGCTTAAAGGAAGTAAATCATGAAAAGTTTTTTTAATAGAAAAGGAGGCAAGCGTTTGCTGGCCAAAAGATTGGCTGGCGTGATTGATGCCGTGCCACACACATGCTATTGCGAGCCCTTTATGGGGGCAGCCCACGTCTTTTTTGCGCGACAACGCACACGCACTATTTCTGAAGTGCTAAACGATATTGACGGGGAATTGGTGAACCTATTTCGCGTGCTTAAATACCACAAGGAGGCGTTTTTGCAGGGCTTGGAGTGGGGGGTCTACGCGCGGGAGGTATTTGAAAACCTGAAACAACAAAACCCAGACACCATGACCGATATCCAGCGCGCCCAACGCTTTTTTTGCCTGCACAAAATGTCTTTTGACAGCGAAACTAGACAGTTTGGCTACTCAAAAAAACAGCCAACAATCACCCTGCAACCCTTAAAAATCCTTTAAGCAAGCCCACGCGGCCCTGAAAAGGGTGCATCTTGAGTGCTTGCCTTGGCAAGATGTGCTCACTCGCTACGATTCAAAAGAAACCTTGTTCTACCTTGACCCACCCTACCACGGGCACGAAAACGACTATGGCAAGGGGGTTTTTGCGAGGGAAGATTACGCCGCAATGGCAGGCAAATTGGCTAACTTGAAGGGCAAGTTTCTCCTGAGCATCAACGACACACCCAAAATGCGCGCGTATTTTGCGCGGTTCGACCGCTACCAGATTAAAACGCACTACACCCTAGGCTTGCATGCTGTTGTCGGGAAAAAACAGGTACGCGAATTGCTATACACAAACTTAGCACCTGAGGCCATGCAAACTCTAATTGACCAAAGGGTTAAACAAAATATCTGCTTGCCCATCAAACCCCACCCAAAATCCGAGGTCGGAAACTAAAGAAGCACTAAATCAAGCCTTGCACCAAGCAAAAAACATGCCAAAATAAAGAGACCCCAGAATGACCAGTGGCAAAGCATGTGTCCCAAAGTGGCAAAGCAAGTGAACGTTTACACCCATGAAGCACACACCCCCCGGGGGGGGGTGCCCTTGTTTAACGCCCGTTCAAGGCAGCACCACACGCACCTGGGAGATCGACAGTGGCAAAACCCTTTTGTGTTAAAACGGGAGTCGCACATCAGGGGTTGGTGCCCTTAAAAAAGCACAGGATTAAAGAATTTTACAACGGTTTTACGCTATGGCGTTTTTTAACCCATTCGGCTGCGATGTCAGGCTTCCATTGATCTTGCAAAACCCATTGTTGTAGACGTCGCAATGTGGATACTCCAGGTGTAAAATCCTTGGTAAGGGTTTTGGTATTCATACCAAATGGATGAAGCAACGCGTAGGGCGAGTGGCCTGGAAAACCAATGGTCACAAGTTGTTTCTCGAAGTCTTTAAAAAACGGGACGAGACTCAACCAAAGGGGTGTTTTTGTGGTGCAAATGTAGTGGTTGGCTGCTTTTTGAAAGCACGTAGGGTTGTTCGGTTTGCTCGTATGATACTCATAGCGATAATTCTTCGGTTCATCGTTCACATAGTCTATTTGACGATGGGAGCGATTGGCCAAATGGGCGAGGATTTCCCCCAGCGGCATCGGGCTTTTGTCTTTTCTATAGTAGGCCCCATTGGTGTGGGGATCTTGAATGTAAGTCTTCCCATTTACTTCAACCAAAACAACTGCATGGGTTAAATCCAACTCCCCCTCTCGAAAACCATAAGAAAGTATATAAACCTGAAACCCCAGTAATCGGTACACCTCAGCGAGGATCTCACTTTTCCCCCCGCAAAAAAATCCGCCATCGGATTCATTGCGCAAGAACTCATAAATTTTCTCTGTGGTTGGTTTTGCGCGGTATGAAACCGTGTTGTGATCGATTTTTACGGCTCCGTAGCTTCTCCCCGCACTGGTATCAAAATGGATGGAAGCCCATTTGCGTATTTCATTGAGTTTTTCAAAGTCTGACAGGCGATCGTAGCCTCGGATTTCTTGCCTAAACAAGGTGAGCAGTTTCTTTTTTTCTTCAAGAGGATCTATTAGACTCACATAGATGCCCTCTCGTACAAAGTTTTTAACGCGCGTCTTGAAATCGATATAGGAATCATACTGATTAAAGGAGCGATTGCCTAAAACAACCGTAACAACCATCACCACCAAAGCAGATAACGCGAAGAGCAGCCCGCGCCAATAAGGGTGTTGGCTCAAAAAGGGAAAGGGTTTTTTTTGCATGTATTAACAATCTCTCAGCAACGGTATGGGCCGACTCTCACGAGGCAGCACCTTAACAAAATGGGTGTATCGTTTCTGTGGTCCCACGTATTCAGGGGAATTCTTAGCCGTAACAAAAAGAACGCCTAACTTGCAAGGGGGTGGTGGGGGTGCACATACTGCTTTGTAAAGCCAAAAACGTGCCTACTTTACCCCCAATTGCATGCGCTTTAAGTCGCGCAAGGCATCGCGATACTGGGCGGCCCCCTCAAAGTCGAGATCTTTGGCAGCAGCAAGCATTTGCTTTTGCAATTGTTTGATTTGCTTCTCCATTTTAGCGTGATCAAGGGGGTCAATCTCTTGGCCGTGAACGGTGAGCAAGGTGGCCTGGGCTGTGCTGGTGGGGACCAGTGAGGCAGAAATATCTCGCACAATTTGGGTGGGGGTAATCCCATGCCGCGCATTATAGGCCCTTTGCTTGGTTTGGCGGCGCTCGGTTTCTTCAATGACGAGGCGCATCGAATCGGTAACACGATCAGCGTAAAAAATGACCCGACCCCCCACATTTCGGGCTGCCCTGCCACAGGTTTGCATCAGCGAGCGATAAGAGCGTAAGTAGCCCTCTTTGTCGGCATCCAAAATGGCCACCAATGCCACCTCGGGAATGTCGAGACCTTCGCGAAGCAAGTTGATTCCAATCAGTACGTCAAACTCACCCAAGCGCAGGTCGCGCAAAATTTCTGCGCGTTCAATGGCGTTGTTTTCGGAGTGCATATAACGCACACGCACTCCCAAATCCTCGTAGTACTTGGTTAAATCCTCCGACATCCGCTTGGTTAAGGTGGTGGCTAGCACGCGCTCTTTTTTTTCAGTACAAGTGCGTATTTCATCGAGCAAATCGTCGACTTGGTTTGCGATAGGACGGACCTCAATGGGTGGGTCAAGCAGGCCTGTCGGGCGCACCACGGCCTCGACCATGGCACCCCCAGAGTGCTCAATTTCGTAGGGTCCTGGGGTGGCAGACACGTACACGGCTTGATCAATGCGCTGCTCGAATTCGGCAAAGGTGAGTGGGCGGTTATCGAGGGCGCAAGGCAGGCGAAATCCATGATCGACCAAGGTGGTTTTACGCGAAATATCTCCGCGATTCATGGCCCCCAGCTGGGGAACGGTAACGTGGCTTTCATCAATAAACAGCAAGGATTGGCGTGGAAAAAAATCAAGCAATGTGGGACCCGCTGAACCTGGTGCCCTGCTTTGCAAAATGCGGCTGTAGTTTTCAATGCCCTTACAACTTCCCGTTTCTTCCAACATTTCCACATCACACAGGGTGCGCTGCTCAAGGCGCTGGGCTTCGAGCAGTTTTTTTTGGCTTTTAAACTCGATCAAACGCGCTTGCAGTTCTTGACGAATTTGCTGAACCGCCGCAGGCATTTGATCTTGAGGGGTGGCGTAGTGGGTGGCGGGGTAAATGGCCGCTTTGGTCAGCAGTTCTAACTTGGTACCACGTACAGGGTCAACGCGCGAGATCGCCTCCACTTCATCCCCAAACAGTTCGATGCGAATGGCATCCTCTGCGTTGGCTGGAAACACCTCAACCACATCGCCCCGCACCCGAAAGCACCCGCGGTGAAAGTCGTAGTCGTTACGCTTATATTGGCTCTCCACCAAGCGCGCCAGCAGCAACTCGCGTTCAATCGCATCTCCTATGCGCAAATACACTTTCATCCCCTTGTATTGCTCGGGGGAACCGAGACCATAAATGCATGAAACCGAAGCTACAATAATCACATCTTCACGCTCAAACAAGGCGTAGGTGGCGGCGAGGCGCATGCGATCTAACTCGTCATTTTGTGAGGAGTCTTTTTCAATATACACATTGCGCGAGGGTACATAGGCCTCGGGTTGAAAGTAGTCATAGTAGCTCACAAAGTATTCCACCGCATTGTGGGGAAAAAAGCTTTGAAATTCTTGGTAGAGCTGGGCTGCCAAAATTTTGTTGGGGGCTATAACGAGGGTGGGACGCTGGAGTTGCGCAATCACATTGGCCATGATGAACGTTTTTCCCGAACCCGTTACCCCTAGCAAGGTTTGATGGGGCGCATCGGCAGCAAACCCAGCCAACAAGGCATCCACGGCCTGGGGTTGGTCACCTGTAAGGACGTACTTGCTTTGCAACTGAAAACGGGACATGGCTTTAAAAAGGTAGCGATTTCTGAAACGAAGGGGTTTTTTTAAGAATAGGATACTAATGGGTGATGTTAGGCTTTGCGTGGGTTTTTCAAGGGGTGTTCCTTGCAGCATTTACCATCGCGCCCCCTGGAGCACTCCATTGTTACATACCTAATGGGTGGGTGACAAAGAACTGTAGCACCGTCACAGGCATTGTGCTATTGCCAATACCACCTGCCATGATGCGTCGATAGCAAGGCTGTGCGCACGCTTGACACTCCTGAAAAAACCTTTTATGTTACGTGGGTACCCCCCTTTTAAGTGCTTGCTTGTGCATCGATTTGCATCGATTTGCTGCTCTATGCCATTGTTGAGGGCACGTTGCACGGTTTTTAAACCTCCGGGAGCCCCCCCACCCCAAAGGAAACCCCTTTGGCACGAGGGCGTGGTTTTTGGCAGGTACGTTAAAGTTTTCACAAAAAACAATGGGGACACACACCGTGGCAAACGCGGCAGAGTTTGATTTTTTTGTAATTGGTGGCGGTTCGGGTGGAGTAAGGGCTGCACGAATGGCAGCGAGCTATGGTGCTAAAACCGCCTTGTGTGAGGGCCAAGCCTTGGGCGGCACCTGTGTGAATGTGGGCTGTATTCCTAAAAAATTGTTTGTGTATGGGGCTGAGTTTGCCGCGCAAATGAAAGATGCCCCGGGGTATGGCTGGCAGGTGCAAGGGGCCAGTTTTCACTGGCCTACCTTGATTGCCAATAAAAACAAAGAAATCGCCCGCTTAAATGGCGTTTACGCCAAAATATTGCAAAATGCGGGGGTTTTGCAAATTGAAGGCTGGGGGAAACTGGTCGATGCACACACCGTTGAGGTAGCAGGGGTGCGATACCATGCCAAGCGTATTTTAATTGCTACGGGAGGCAACCCTTGGGTCCCCAAAACCATTACAGGAGTTGAACACGCAGTCGTTTCCGATGCGATGTTTTTTCTGCCTCAGTTACCCAAATCGGCACTGGTCGTGGGCGGCGGGTATATTGCGGTCGAATTTGCGGGCGTACTACACCACTTGGGCTGCAAAACCACCTTGGCGCATCGTGGCGCAAAACTGCTGCGAGGCTTTGATGAGGAGGTGCGCGATCACCTTGGTAAAGAAATGCTGGCCCAAGGCATGGAGATTCGCTTCTCGACACAGTTACAGAGCATTGTAAAAACGCGTGACGGCTTGCTGCAAGCCACCATGGTCGATGCTACAGGTAGCCATAACACACTCGAAACCGAATTGGTCTTGCTGGCACTGGGGCGCAGGCCTTTGGTGGCCGGCTTAGGTTTGGATGCCATAGGCGTTAAAACCAGGGAGGGTGGTGCCATTGTAGTCGACAACAACTACGCTACCAGCATCCCTAACATTTATGCCATCGGCGATGCCATTGACCGCACACAACTAACCCCCATTGCCTTGGAAGAAGGCAGTGCTCTGGCCAAAAACCTCTTTAATCAAGAGGTTACCAAGGTGGATTACTCGCTGATTCCAAGTGCCGTATTTAGCCACCCCACCGTTGGTTCGGCAGGGTTAACCGAGGTCCAAGCCAAGGCACAAGGCATGCCTTTGCGTATTTTTGAAAGCCGCTTTAAACCGCTAAAACACACCCTGAGCGGGCGTCAAACCCAAACCTACATGAAACTGGTGGTCCATGCACACAACGACAAAGTAGTGGGCTGCCATGTGGTTGGCGACGATGCTGCCGAAATGATTCAATGCTTGGCCGTAGCCCTTTGCTGTGATGCCACCAAGGCACAATTTGATGCCACCTTGGCCGTGCATCCCACCGCTGCGGAAGAATGGGTAACCATGCGTGAACCCACCCGCATGGCGTAAAAGGGCTATTTTTACCATGGCGCATCCTAACACCGTATTGTTGCTTTCCATCTATGACCTAGGGCGCAGGCCTATGGCCTTGGCTTTGGCGGCAGGATGGTTCCAGCAGGCCAGGTTACGGGTACACTGCCTTGATTTATCCATACAAAACCTGAATGAAACCCTCGTACGCCAAGCTGACTGCATTGCCTTGCACGTCCCCATGCACACCGCCACGCGGCTGGCAGCGGGTGTGTTGCCACGCCTTAAAGCCTTAAACCCTAAGGCGTTACTGGTGTGTTGGGGGCTTTATGGGCCGCCTAACCAAGCATGGCTCCAAAGTTTGGGTGCTGCCCATGTGTTGGGGGCGGAATGCGAACCCGATTTGGTAGCCTTGGTCGAAGGTACTCAAAAAACGCCCCCAGGGGCTCCCAAAAACCGCGCCAAGGTGTTGGCGCAAAACCTTGCCAAAAATTCCGCCAAAAGCGTGCCTTTGCCCAAATTAAAACATCCGTTAAGCGTGGCTGCAGGTTTGCCCAGCCCAGAACATTATGCCGTACTCAAGATGGGCAAAATCCAGCGCAAAACCGCCGCGGTCGAAGCCACAAGAGGTTGCAAGCATACCTGTACCCACTGCCCCATTACCCCCATGTATCAAGGGCAACTACGGGTGGTGGCAGCGGCGGTGGTGTTGGATGCCATTGATACCCAAGTCGAGCTGGGTGCTGAACACGTAAGTTTTGCGGATGCCGATTTTTTAAACGCTCCCAGACACTCGCTGAATATTGTGCGTGCCATGCAAAAGCGCCATCCTAAATTGAGTTACGATGTCACCATTAAGGTCGAGCATTTGCTAAAGCACGCAAAAATGTTGCCCATATTGCGCGACACGGGTTGTGTGCTGGTTACCACCGCTGTCGAAACTTTTGAACCCCTTGTCTTAAACAAATTGCAGAAAAATCATAGTGCCAAGCATGCCGTCGATGCCATTTTGTTGCTCCGTAACACGGGGTTAGGGTGTAACCCGACCTTTGTTCCTTTTACCCCTTGGAGCACGCCAAAAGGGATTCATCAATTGCTCCAATGGGTGCAACGCTTAGGGCTGGTGCCCTTGGTGGCGCCCGTACAATACGGCATTCGCTTGCTATTGCCCCAAGGGTCTCCCATCGTGCAAGATGCCAACCTAAAACCGTGGCTCCTCCCTTTTGACGCCGCCAAGTTGCACACACCATGGCGCGCACCCGATGCCCGCTTAGATGCTTTGCAGCAAGAATTTGCTGACTTGGCACAAAGCGCACAGAGCCAAAAAATGGCGCGCGAGGAAGTGTTTGCGCACCTACAGCAGCGTGTGAATGCTTGGGTTACACCTGCAGAATTAGGTAGGGACGCACCCACCCATGATTCCAAGCAACGCCCCCCTTTAGGCATGGGGCACTGGTCACAACCTGCTCCCTGGGTGCTTACCCCACAGCTCAGCGAGCCATGGTTTTGCTGAGCAGAACCCAATGGAGAGCAGGTAGCCTCCTTACAACTTTCAACCAACCATGGGCAAAGCAAGCAAGCCTTACCATCATCAAGGCAAGGGGTCGCCTTTTGAAATAATGCCAGGTGGGACCATTTTGGTTGTAAATTGTCCCTTTCATCGGTTTGCCATCGGTGTCGTATTCGTCAACTTGGGCACTGAAAACATAGCCTCTGGGTCAAACTTATACACCCCCCGCGCACTTGGGTGCCCCATTGAACCTTGAAAGCCTGCGGCAAAATGACCCGTGTAAAATCACTGTGAACGAAAGTCGCACAGCAGGTGCACGTTTACACTAGGAGTGCCCCCAAGATACCAAGGCAAGGGGAACTTACAATACGGATCTTGACGCGGTCGTGGTAGCCATGCAAGGGCGATGAAAAAAATTGCTTAGATTGACAGGGGTAGAAGGACGGGGCTGTGGCGTAAGAGCCATGGGTGTTCTGCATGGCGTAGGTTGCCATAACAAAGGGCACTCACAAATTCAAACAGCAAGGCATGGGCATGGCTAAGGTGCATTTTAACCAGTACGTCCAAGCGGCCCACAAGGCGTAATGCACGTTCAAGTTCAAGCATCGAAAAAGACAAGGCTTGCCCTTTAATGCGTTTGATTAAAAAAGGCGGCGTTTTAAGGGTGCCTGCCCATTGGCTTTCTGGGACCGCTTGGCGTCGCAAATCGTGCACCAGTAACCAGTTGCGCAGTTGGTGTGCCAAAATACCCAACAATTGAGGGTGTGCATGGGGAGCATTTTGGGAAAAAAATGCATCAATTTCTGCCAGGCATGCAGCCAAATTTTTGTCTGCCAAATACTGGCTTATTTTAAATATATTGCTGGCTTTGGAACTGGCAACCAGTGCGCGTAATGCCTCTTGGGTTATCGGACCCTCTTGGGCCAGCAGTTTAATTTTGTTAAGTTCTTGGCCTAGGCGCCCCAGATCGTTGCCCACACTTTCTATCAACCACTCCACCTGCTTTTTGGTAAGCGAAAACCCTTGGCGTTGGACTTGTTCCATCACCCATGGAGCAGCATTCCAATCATTGTAAGTAATGAAGCGTTCAACGCGGCCGTGTTTTTTACAGGCACTTAAGAGGGGGCGCGAAATATCGCTCTCGCGTTGGGCTTTAGCACTGAGCAACAAGTACAGCCCCGGAGGCGGTTTAGCCAACCAAATTTGGAGCATCTCGAGAAGGCGCTTGCTGGGATTTATTTGCGTACTGCTGGCATTTTTATGCGTGGAACGGGCTGAAGTTTTGCTCCCCGTACCCATTTTAACGTGCTGAATGCGATCGATTTGCACCAAGTGTGCATCGCATAAAAAGGGCTGGGTTTCGGCGGCTTCTTGCAGCGCATTCAAGGCTTCATGGGCACCAAGAGCTCCTTGCTTTAACATCTCTTCTGCGTCAAAGCGCTGGTAGGCAAAGGGGTTTTCTGTTTGGGGGGCACCTAGTACCTGCTGGCGATACTTGGCCCAGGCTTTCTCGACCATGGGGCTTTGGTTGCCATATACCAGCAAGCAAAAGGGAGGGTTAGCGGTTGTCATAATGATTTTATTTCAACGAAAGGTGTTGTGCCCCAATGTGCAACAATGCTTCCACCACCACAGCCTCATCTCCTTCCAGCAAGGTGCGCATATCGAGCAATACCTTGCCCTTAGCAAGGCGACAAATAATGGGTGTGGTGTGCTGGCGCAAAGCGCATGCCAAAGCTTCGCCATCTTGAGTGCTGGGGGTTTTGGATTGCACCGGGCTTTGTGGCAGGGATTTTTTTTTGGTTTGTGCAGCTTGCAAGGCAAGCACAAGGCAGACGGTGGGCAACTTGGTTTCAGGGTTGGCACCTCCACCCGTTAAGCTATTTTCTTGGCTAATGTGCCAACAAAGGAGACTGTTTTGTCCTAAACGCTTTTCCAAAGCTTGAGCCATACGTTGAGCCACGGGGAGCATCTCTTGTGGGGTACGCTCTAACAACTGCAAGGTGATGTTTTGAGGCTCGGTCTCCTTAAGTGCCAAAAATTCCAGCAACGACTGCTCCAACAATACCATGCGTACTTTATCCACGCGCATGGTGCGATACAAAGGGTGTTGACGCATCGCCAAAATGCTCTCTTGCCTACCCACCACCAAACCCGCCTGCACACTGCCAAGGGTTTTATCACCGCTAAAGGTGAGCACATCAATCCCCTGGGCTATCTCTTGGGCTACGCTAAGGTTAGGGCGCAACGGGGGGTTGTTAAAGTGATAAAAACTGCCCGCACCCGCATCATACCAAAAAGCCACCCCTTTGTTTTGAGCCACCGCTGCCAGTTCGGCCAAACTGGGCTCTTGCACAAACCCTTGCATGCTAAAGTTTGAGCGGTGCACTTTTAGCAGGGCCGCGGGATGAGGGCACGCTGCCAAGGCTTGGGCATAATCCACGGCTTTGGTACGGTTGGTCGTACCCACCTCAACCAACTGGCAACCCGACTGGCGCATAATATCGGGCACACGAAACCCACCCCCAATTTCGACCAACTCCCCACGCGAAACCACCACTTGACGTGCCTCACCCCTGGGCGTGCAGGCCAAAGCACTTAGCATCAGCAACACCGCTGCCGCATTGTTGTTTACCACCAATGCCGCCTGTGTTCCTGCCAAATTGGCCAACAACGCTTCTGCCTGCCCACCACGTGGACCACGCTTGCCGTTTTGTAGGTTCAATTCTAAATTTTGGTAGCGCGCAAGTAACAAAGTAGCCTGTTGCAACCAGGCAGCGGGCAAGGGGGCCCGCCCCAAATTGGTATGAATAACCACCCCTGTTGCATTAATTACGGGTCGCAGTTGGGAATTTTGGCTTTGGCGCAATGCTTTTTCGATCTGGGCTAAAGCACTTTGGCGCCGCAACAGCGGGATCCTACCTTGCAAAATACGCGTGCGTAAGTCTGCCAATACCTGCAACACCTGTTGGCGTACCCCACGACCATAAGGCAACCTTGCCGCTTTAAGGTGCAAATCCACCTCCATGACTGCAGGCAGCTGACGCAGCATGTCTTGAATGTGCTTTTGTGCAGAAATCATCTTTTTTTGTCCACCATCACGCCATTGCTTAAAAAAAATAAGTGCGCCAACCCCACGACTCACCCTAGCAAAATCTCACCCTAGGTCTTACCTCACCATGAACTCCTTGTGTTTTTAATTCAACTCCGTCGATAAGGGTCTTTTTAAGACCCCTATTCTTTCGTCAAAACCCCTTTTCTCCCTATGCTCTTTTTCTCTTTTGTGAAAATCCGTCCCAAGGTTTTTACAAAAAAAGAACCGGTTTTCAATTTCAAAAAATTTGCTTCATACACTAACGTGAAGTTACACGCAGGTACTCAAAAACCGATCTACGCCTCTCATTTCGTCAACGATGCCCATGTGGAGGCCGCAAAGAAAACCGAGCAAAATTGGAAACGATAATGCACTAAGTGGCGCAGAAAACAAAATTGACATGCCTTGTGGTCAAGGGCTAGGCTCCTTGGGTTCCCTGATTTTGCTGCTTTTTGTGAGGCACATATCCTCAGCACCGACGTCTCCCCCCCTTGCATACCTCGTTCAAAGAGCACCTCCCCTTTTATGAGCACCACGGTTTTTAGTGAAAATTCTCCGCGAATTGAATCGCTCGATGCCCTGGAAGCGAACTTTCGTTCGGGCGAAAAACCGCGCCCACAATGGGGGGTGGGGGTTGAGCACGAAAAAATAGGCTTTGTCATGCCTCAGATGCTTCCACCGCCCTATCAGGCGGAAGTAAGCATTTTTACAGTGCTTGACATGATGCGCCGCCAAGGGTGGAAACCTTTACTGGAAGGCGGAGAACTGATTGCCTTGCAAAAAGAAGGGGCATCGATTTCTTTGGAGCCAGGGGGGCAGTTTGAGTTAAGCGGGGCAGTGTTACCCCACGCCTATGCCACCTGTTTTGAATTGAATACGCACCTTGATTTGCTACGCCAAATTAGCCGCAAAATGAACTTGGTCTGGCTGATGGTGGGGCGCAACCCCTGGGTAGCCAGCAAGGACATGCCTTGGATGCCTAAGGAACGCTATGCCATTATGCGCCAATATTTGCCTCAACAAGGAAGCATGGCCTTGGATATGATGCTGGGTACGGCCACTGTGCAAGCTAATTTTGACTATGAAAGCGAGCAAGATATGGCCCAAAAGATGCGCGTGGGTTTGGGTATTGCCCCCATTGTTACGGCATTGTTTGCCAATTCTCCCATGGCAGAAGGCAGGGCCACCGGGCGCCTTTCCGAGCGCAATTGGGTATGGGAGCATATGGATCCTGCGCGCTCAGGCTTTATTGATGCAGCCCTGAAAAAGGGGTTTGGTTACCGCGATTATGTGGAATATGCCTTGGATGTGCCCATGTTTTTTATTCATCGCGGCGGGCGGTATTTGGACTGTACGGGCAAAAGTTTTCGCGATCATCTAAAGAATGGGCTTTACAACCACCCTGCCACCTTGGAGGATTGGGACCTACACCTTACCACGCTGTTTCCTCATGTACGCCTAAAGCAATTTATTGAAATGCGCACCGCAGATACCTGCCCTTCGCATATGATCTGCGCATATACAGCCTTTATTCGCGGTATTTTTTACGCACCCCAAGCCTTAAATCATGCCACCCATCTGGTGGAAGCCTTGTTGGGTGACATTCCCAGCATTGGACAAATGCAAAAAGAGGCGAGCATTTCGGCTCTAAAGGCTAAAGTGGGTGGGCGCATGCTGCAGCAATGGGCAATTGATCTCCTTGCCATTGCCAAACAAGGCTTGCTTGACCTCCAAGCCCTGCAAACCAGTGCCTCTGCCAGCGTATCCGCCCCTGCAACACCCAACGAGCACACCATGTTAGAACCCCTTGAAGAAGTAGCCCATGAAGGCTTGACGTATGCTGAACGCTTGCTAAGGCGGGTCGAAAAGGATTGGCGCGGGGATTCAACGCGGATGCTACAAGACAAAACTTTTGCGATTTTTTAACCACCACCGTAACCCGTGCTGGCATGTCCACACCCAATTAAAAAACGCCGCTCCCGTTTATTGGATGTATTCTTTGCCCCATTGCAGCCAATCGGGTTTGCTCGCCTTGTCGTGTGTCTGATGGAAAGGCTTGAACGTTAGTTTATGCATTCTTAAAAACTTAAAAGCAGCTTGCCCGCACCAAAAAACCAAAAACTATGCCCAGCAATCAACACATACAAGCCACCGTGCACCGCTTTAAACAAGCGTTTTCTTTTGAAACCCCCCACATGGGAAGCACAGAAACCATTGCTAACCTAGAAATAGCTTACGAAACATGGGGGAACCCCCAACACCCTGCCGTGCTCGTGTGCCACGCCTTAACGGGTAACACCCATTGCCATGATTCCGTGATGCCCGAAGACCCAAGGGCGGGTTGGTGGAACGCCATGGTAGGCCCCGGGCGTCCCATTGATACCACCCGTTACCACGTAATTTGCACAAGCATGCTGGGGGGGTGTGGGGGCAGCAGCGGGCCTGCAACCATAAACCCAGCGACGGGTCGACCTTACGGACTCACGTTCCCAATTGTAACCATTCACGACATGGTGCGCAGCCAAGCCATGCTGCTCGACCACCTGGGGGTTAGGGTTCTCCATGCCGCCATTGGGGGTAGCATGGGGGGGTTTCAGGTATTGCAATGGGCTATCTCCTACCCCGAGCGGGTTAAAAATGCCATTGTTATTGCCTCGGGAGCGTACTCAAGCCAATTCCAAATTTTAACCAATCGGGCGCAAATCAATGCGATTCAAAACGATGTCAACTATGCCCATGGTTGCTATAGCAAAGGCAAAGAGCCCTCCAATGGCCTGGCCATTGCCCGCCAGATTGGCTTTACCACCTTTATTTCTCCCGAGATGATGGAGCGTAAGTTTGCCAAATACCATCACAGTGAGCGCGAACCGTTCGCCGACAGGCATTTTCACCTGCAGCGCTTGCATGAGGCCGAGAACTACCTGCACAAAGTGTCCAATGGTTTTCCCCAAGATTTTGATGCCAACAGCATGATTTACCTGCTCCAAACCTGGAATCACTTCGACCTTGCCATTAAGTACGGTTCGCTTCAACAAGCCTTTGCTCCCGTTAAGGCGCGCATGCTCGTTGTGGCCGCCACGGGCGATAACCTGTTCCCGCCTTTTTTGTCCCAAGATATCATGCAAGCCCTGCAGACCAATGGCAGCAATGTGGAATACACACAAATCGAAGAAATTTATGGCCATGATTTTTTCTTGGTATCCGACATTACCATGGAAAAGCTCAATGAACCCATTTTGCGTTTTTTACAGGGTTAAGGGAATATAGGCATTCCGAGTGCTGCGATTTTTTTACAAAAACTGAAACGGCCCCATGCAAAATAGGGGTGGCTGAAAGAAAAATTTAAGTAAGAAGCCGCACTAGCATGCGCTGCACGGCGCGCCCAGCACGCCCACAAACCCCGAGCCAATTGCGCGATTCCTCTTCTTTCAAAACATAGGTAATTCCCAGGTATACCATGCCTCCACCCAGTACCATCCCCAGTGCACTCAAGGTACGTGGCAGGGGGGCAAAGGTTTCATCCCAAGCACTTGCTTGATGCAAAGGCCAGAGAAACAATCCCATGATGCACGCCGCGAGCAGTTGTTTGCTCAAAGAATTCCACGGCAAAACCCCACCCAAGTGTTTGGTTTTAGAACGCACACATACCAGCAAAATCAAGGCTTCAATCCATTGAACTAGCACAAAAGAAAGGGAAAGACCCCACAGACCATGCTGCAAAATAACAGGGGCACCCAAGACTAAGAATAGGGTCCCCATTGAGACCGCAAACATCACGCTTTTGGGAATGCCATAGGCATAGGCAATGGGTGTCATAATTCTAAATGCGGTGGTGGCAGGCATGCTTAAGGTGAGCAGGCGCAAGGACGTTGCGCACAACAATACGTCCTCATAGGTAAAGGCACCGTGCAAAAACAACACCGAAATCATGGAGGGTGCCAACACCGCCAAAGCAATCGATGCGGGAATAATGCAATACATCCCCGCAGACCATGAAAGGCGCAGGGTGTTGCCTAAAGCAGCATCGTCTTCACGGGCCAAATGATGATTAATGGTGGGTTGGGTGGCAGTGGTAACGGCAATGGTAAACAGCCCACTGGCCAGTTCGGTTAAGCGCAAAGCATTGTTAAATAAAAAAATATTTCCTTGGGGCAAATAACTAGCCAACACGCCCAGCAGCAACACCTGCACTTGATACACGCTGCCACTGGCCATGGAATAGCCCAAGAGGCGCCCCATTTTTTGAGTCGCCTGAGACCAACCCATGCGCGGGAGCAACGGGGCTTTCACCTGGCGTAACCACGGGATATGAATAAGTACCTGCAGTCCCCCGCCTAACACAGCCCCCATGACCACCAACATAATGGCAGGTTTCAACCACGGATAAGGCCACAAAATGGCCGCAATCACGGCCAGATTAAAAAGAACGGGGGCGGCCGCAGCGGCGCCAAAACGCCCCTCAGCGTGTAACACAGCCATGGCCCAGGCAGCAATGGAGATAAGCACCAAGTAGGGAAACAGCCAAAAGGTCATGTTGGCAGTGAGGTTAAGCACCTCGGGTTCATCCACAAAGCCTGGGGACAACCAGCGGGTCAGGGGTTGATGAAACACCATGCCCAACACGGTAAGGATCCCCGATGCCCACAAAATGAGGTGCAAGGCTTGGGCTGCCAACTGTCGGCTACCGGCAGCACCACTCTTTGCACGCTCTTGCACATACACAGGCACTAGGGCGTAGGTTGTGGCATGTTCACCCGTAATGCGCCTTAGAACATTAGGCAGCCTAAAGGCTTGCTGCCAGGCATCGGTGGTGCGTGATGCCCCAAAGCGATAGGCAAGAGAAAGCTCACGCACCAGCCCTAAAATGCGCGAAAGCATGGTAAAGGCACTGGCAATAAACACGCGGGCATAAATCTCTTTGGTGTTTTCTGCTTGGGTGTTCGTGCTGCTTTCGGTGGCAGATGTGCGGGTGGCATTGACCTTTTGAATTGTAACGGATTTGGTTGGGGGGGGGGACATGGGTTTGCGGGTGTTTTTTTGGATGAAAACGATGTATCAAAGGATAAAAACAAATCCCATGGTAAGGGCAGGCGCTAGCCTAGCATAAATCCATCGGTCAGCGCATCCCATCTGAAGGGGGGCGTATAAGTTTAGCGCCACTGGAGTCGTTTACTATCGCCAAACCCTAGCAACCACTGCATTCGTGATATTGCCAATGAAGCAAGGCCGCGCTTAAGCAAGCCATCCCTAGCAAGGGTATTAAGTTTGGTAAGGGTGGGGCTCTGCCAACAAAGGCGTATCTTTTGGTGAGAAATGCATCTGCGCTGGTTTTGGCACTCAAAGCATGTTTTTAAGCACGGGACTTCGGGACGGTAATAACCATGGGCGATAACACATACAAAGCACACATAAGCAACAAAATGGCCCCATAAAATGGGGTAAAAACAAAAACCTGCAATAGCAGCAAAAACACTGCTAGGGCGGAGTTTTTGGCCATTAAGCGTCCAACATGCCGCCAGCGGACAAAATAGGCATTCATGCAGCAGGTAGATAAGAAGAAAATGCCCAGACACCACCAACGCCAGGTATCTGCAAACCCAAATTGATACTGACGGAGTTGATGTAACACCTCGAGAGGGGCTATTGCCAGCAATGCACCCGCGGGGACAGGCATGCCTTTAAAGAATCCGGGGATTGGCGTTTTGTCTAGGGTAAAGGCCACCAACCTGGTAATGCCACCTGTGCTGTATAGCACTGCCAGTGCCACGGCCAACCAGCCAAAATTTTGTCCGTATTCAAAAGGTTTTAGGTAAAACAACATCATCAGTGCGGGTGCCAAGCTAAAGCTAATGGCATCGGCAACATCGTCGATAATGGGACCCATTTTAAGGTGTGGTGCGCGGTCTTCTTTAGTGGCAAGGGGCTCTACCAGCCCCAAGCGGCGTGCCATAAAGCCATCCAAATGATCACACAAGGTGGCCCCAATCAAAATAAACACGGCCTCGCGCATGCGCCCTTGAGAGGCAAACCACACGGCACTCACACCCAATACCCCATTCATCATGCTCAAAAAATTTGGCACAATCGCCAAAATTTTGTGACGCAATTGCTGGTCGTCTTCTGCAATATCATCCAAAATCAAGGTCCCGTATTTGCGCAAGTGCAAGGTGGCAGAGCTAATGGCAATAATCAAAAACACAATTTCCAATACCAACAACACATTGAGCGGCAACAAGCGCAACTGCTCCACCCAGGCAGCCCAAGAGGGTAGGTTCCATTCATCTTGCTGAAAAGTATAGCCATACAGCAACACTGCCAAGGGCGAAAAAAACAGCGTGCGTAAGCGGCTCAAGGGGTATGACTCGCTGTGCTCAGCACCGCGCATGGCGAGGTTGCGTAAAAACTGTACCAAGTGGTCGCGCATCAAGACCACCACGCAAAGCCCCAGTACAAACACGGCATGTAAGCGTTCTAGGCGCAACGCATCTTCGGGCAAATGGGTTAGACGACCATAACGCCAAAATACACCCACTGCCAAAACGGGAAAAATAATGGAAAAGGTCAGGCGGTCCATCATGCGATCCATAACGGGGCTCATGCGCGAGGCGGGAATGAAGCGTGGTGCCAACCAACCATGCGCCCAGTCGACCACCATGGCACCGAGCAAAAAAAACCAACTCAACAAAAAAGGGGCTGGCTGCTGCGAAGAAAGCAGCCACAAAGAGGTGAAAAATGCCATAAACACCAAAAGCGGTCGACTAAAGGTGAGGATTAGGGTTAAGTTAACCGCGAGGGGTTTCCAAGGGGGGGTTACCATAGCTTACATTTACCCGCGTGGTAGTCTTCAAAAAAAGGGGAATAAGGGTTTTTTAAGCGGCAACGATTCGTTTGGGTAAAAAAAAATGAAGGTGAAAACGGCTCACCACACATAAAATGCCGTGTCTCACCATACCCGGCATGTGCGGGCTATTTTTGCACCACTTCGAGCAAAATATCCAGCCCAGGCCGTTGCAGACCTTTGGGATGCACAAAAAATACGGTTGTTCCCCAAGAACCAGGTCGTGGTTTTGGGTCTAGGAGGCGAAACCCCTGGCTTTGCATGCTGGCATGGGCTGCCTCAATGTTTTCGACCTGCAAACCGAGGTGGTGCAAGCCGCCTTTGCCATTGTTACGCTCAATCCAACGCTGTACGGGGGAATCGGTGGCAAGGGGTTCAAGCAGTTGGATAAAATTGAACTTCCCTTCACCCAAGCCCAACATGATCTCTTGGACTTGATCCTTGCCTTGCACCCGTTCGCGGTGCATCTCTTTGGCACCTAACAAGCACCACAGCGCGGCGTGCTGCTCTAACGCACCTTGTGGGGTGGCAATGGCAATGTGATCGATGCACACAAACCCAGGCACCCGTTTTGCTAGGGGCAACGTGCCTTCAAAAGAGCCTTGGCTGGGGAGATTCATTCACACGCAATCCTTAGATGAATATTGGCACTTGGTTTGGGTTCATTGAAATCACAAAGGCCCCACCATCTCCTAATAAGAAGGGGGTAGCCTACTTAGCAGATTGCACAAGGCCTTCGCCGCGTTACCTCCCCCAGCCATGCCTGTGTTTCGCCATGCAATACACCACCGCACTCACCCGAATGCAAATCCCCGAATGCAAATCCCCGAATGCAAATCCCCGAATGCAAATCCCCGAATGCAAATCCCCGAATGCAAATCCCCGAATGCAAATCCCCGAATGCAAGCCTTTGCCCGCGAGACACACCATCATACCTAACCTGTTTTGCCGACTTTTGGCAACAAAATGCGCTAAGTTTTGCAGGGCTTCTTCCACGGTTAAGCCGTGCAGGTCCATTTGCCCTTGGGGTCGGTGGTTGGTTTTTTTAAAGCGCATCCCTCTAGGGGGAGAGAGGCACCCCTCAATTTTTTATCGGGCAACCAAGGCATTTTCTTCAACTGACCTGTCCAGTCACCCCCTTCTAGGTGGGTGATTTGCAGCCCGCCACAGGGCTGTGTTGGGTTGCGATTTTGGGCTAGAATAACGGGGCTGTCAGGGCATGACAAAAAACGCTGCGGGCATAAAAATGTGCCACCTTATGTTTGGCAGAGCCAGAGCAACCCCTCGAGGCGTGTCATAAAGGGTGCTTTGCTGGGTAAGCCCTTTTAAGTGAAGGTTTTAGCCGGTAAATCCAAAGTACATCCCATAAAATCCATCCGCCAAATGCCCCCTGTGTAAAAGCATGTAAACGGTTACACTTTTTAACGGACTTTTGCAGTGACCTTTGTACAAGGGTGGTTTTGCATCTGCTACAGGTTAGCTTGTAAGCTAACCAGAGTGTGCGCTTAGCACGCGTTTCTTCTGCCATGCAAAAGCGGAAGAAATCGCCCTTTCTTTTTACCCCCCACGTTTAATGCTTCTCAGAATAAAAACACCTATGAGTCCCGCTTCCGCCCCTCCTTTTTTTCCCAACATTGAACAAGCACCTGCCGACCCTATTTTGGGGCTTACCGAGGCGTTTCGCCAGTCGACCGCACCCAATAAAATCAATTTATGCATTGGCATTTACCAAGATGATGGCGGGGTTAACCCCGTGCTTCGTTCGATTAAGCAAGCCGAGCGTATGTGGCTCGAGCAAGAAAACACCAAGGCATACTTAAACATTGCAGGGGATGAGGCCTATGCCGATGCCGTCCGTGCCTTGCTGTTTGGTGAAAACCATTCCTTACGTAGTGATGGGCGCTGCGTTGCCATGCACACTCCCGGAGGTTCTGGTGCCCTGCGCCTGGGGAGTGATTTTTTGAAGCACCACATTCCCAACACCACTGTGCACTGCACTGACCCCACCTGGCCCAATCATCTGGGCATTTTTGAGGCATCAGGCCTTAAGGTGCAAAGTTACCCTTATTACAACCGTGAAACCCACCAAGTACGCTTTGAAGAGCTCCTTAGCACCTTACACACCCTGCCTGCAGGCGATGTGGTGCTGTTACACGGTTGCTGCCACAACCCCACAGGGCAAGACCTCACCCACGCACAGTGGGATATTCTGGCCAAAACCTTTGCCAAACTGCCATTACTCCCGTTTCTTGACTGTGCCTACCAAGGTTTGGGGCAAGGTTTGGAAGAGGATGTGTATTCCCTGCGCACCTTTGCCAATGAAGGCATGGAATTTTTGGCAGCCAGTTCATTTTCTAAAAACATGGGGTTGTACCGCGAACGCACGGGTGCTTTACTGCTCACCTTAAACACCGCCCAAGAGGCAACCCGCGCTTTTAGCCAACTAAAACGCATCGCACGGGCCAACTACTCTAACCCCGCTTCCCATGGAGGGCAGGTGGCAAGGTTGGTGCTAACGGACCCCACTTTAAACGCCCTGTGGCGCACCGAGGTGGATGCCATGCGCGTCCGCATGAAACACATGCGGACGGCATTGGTAGAAGGCTTAAAGCACCATGGCATCAAAAATGGATTTAATCACCTAACCACACAAAAAGGCATGTTTTCGCTCACAGGCTTAAACAAAGCCCAAGCCATTGCCTTGCGTGCGCGCCATCATGTATACTTAACTGACAGTGGACGTATCAATGTATCTGCCTTAAGCACCGACAATGTACCCATGGTTGCCCAAGCCATTGCCCACACCCTAAGGGCCACGTAGCTGCCACCCTTTATTTTGGCCAACGTTGAAGATGGTCACCGAACCCTCTGCATTATTATCAACCCCCGGGGCAGGTTTAAATAAACAGGCTCACGACCTTAAGCTTGTTACCAACTTTAGCGGCACACGGCTAAAGGAAATGGAACTGTTCTTATCGGCTTTGAACAGCGATGAGATTAGGGCCTACCAACATGCTTTTCATATCAGCAGCATGCGCAAAGGCCCTAGTGGCAAGAGCGAGCACTATAAACTCAATCCCCAAGGCGATTTATTCGCCCTGCGGCGTTGGGCGGGAATGGTCCGCCAAGAATCCAATGCCGTCATGCTTATTTATGCCGAGGCAATCCGCGAAGCCCCGTTAGGGGTGGCCCTTGCCTTGGCTGAGGTCCTTAAAACGGGCAAACCCGTCCTGGGGGTGGGGATCAACACGCAAATGGAACGCCAGCTAAAGGCCAACATCGACCTTAGCATGGGTCGAATCGATCCCATTATTCGTGCTGATAATGCTCTGCGCAACAGTTTAAGGAACCGTGCCGCGCGTGGTAACAGTTTTTTTAATACTGTACGGCGCTTGGTAGAAATGCGCTTCTTCCCTAAACATCTTCGTGAACGGTTGGCTAGCATTGGTTCGAGCAAGGGCGCTTCGAACGAGTTTACCGAGGTCCAAATCATTAACATGTGTTTAATGAGTGACCTGCTCTCACGCTATGAGCACATGTTGCAAGCCTTTCAAGGTATGGTGCGCGCAGGTACGCGGATACGCCAGCTGAGTAGCATGTTTGGGATGCTGATGGGTGATGCCAGCGTTCAAGAAGTACTGCCCATATTTGAGAGTATGCTAGACACAGAAGAAAACGACCCCCACGACATCACCACCCACGATGATCTGTTTGGGCGTTTGATGCAATACGTTAAATCCGATGAAGGCGTTGGGCGCGGCGTAAAAGAAGAAGACCGCTTGGGCAACTTGTTTTCCCGTTTGGGAGAGGCCACCCTTAAGTTGCGCGCTGCACGCGACCCCATGCTTTGGCGTCAAGTACAATTTATTCACCCCACGACCAATGCAGAAAAAAAACTAGCCCTCATTTGGGGACCCTTTTTGCGCGAAGCCAAAAACTTGAAAGATGATGAGAACCATAAACCCGAAGGTGCGATCATTCAAGAACTGTCGAGCGCCCTTTACGAAACCGCACAAATTGCCAATAATCTGCGCACTACCCTCGAGGGTGGGCAGCCTCTTGCCGTGGAGCTCCTCTCCTTGGTACACAGCGAGACCTTGCCTACTTCCTCCTTGCAATACGTTTATGCAGACCACCGCGAACTTCTCGAAAAACGGCAAATTGAGCGTTTGGTGCGCCGTGGACAGGTGAATGCCGCCCAACTAAACCGCCATGCCACCATGCTACAGCAACGTTTAAACGGGCTTGAAGAAAAAGCCAAATATCTCAGCCTCTACATTCTAAACAGCTTAAAACGGCATGAGGATCGCTTGGGCAAGGTGCACGAAGGGGTTTTTTCTTGGCACATGGCAACCGGGGCACTGTATGTTTCGATGCACCTTGAGGGAAGTAAATTGAGCCAACTCGAGCGCCTGTGCGCGGTGCAACTGGGGCGCACCAGGCTGGGTTTGGACATCCAACTCAAAAGCAATAGTTGGGACTCGATTGAGGTGATGCCTAGCAAAAATGCGCTTCGCCTTGGCCAATTTAAAAACGATCCTGCCTTGGTTGCTGCGGTGTATACCGAGTTTATTAGCCAGCGCGTTGCACACATTGTACGCAAAATGCTCAACAACAAACTGCCATACCTGCGCGCCTTTCATGGGCCATGGTTGATGCAATGGCTGCATTCTGAGGTAATACACAGCCACGGGCTGCCTATTTCCCTCGAGCAAATGGGGTGGATTTTACGCTTGCGCGGGGTGTTTTCCCAAGGTCCCATGGGTTTTGCCGAACCCAATAAAAAGGTGGAAGAAAGCACAGGTCAAGCAAAGACGAAGACCAAGAATGCCGCTCCCAAGACCATGGCAAATAATCGCGCAGGGGAAAGAGCACCCAGCGGGAATGCCTCGACCCACAAAGATTTTATCCCAGATCCATTCTTGGTTTTAGAGGAAGATTTAGAGCACTCACTGCTACACAACGAAGAAATTCTGCAAAAAACCCGAACCATGGAAAAGCAATTGCGGAAGACGGCCATTCAATTTAAAAACCTAATCGATGAACTCCGTACCGCGGGGAAAAATGATGCGCGTGCATTGATTTGGTCGTTTTACAAAAAGGGCATTTATAACCTACATCATCCCTTGGTAAAGCAAGAAATGCGCAAAACTCCTTATTACGGTGGGGTAAGAGAGATTGTAGCCCAAGTGATTTCCCGTAACCAAAAGGTATTCAACCAAGAATTAGAACGCGAGGGCGTGACGTTACTGCTGCCTCCGGAATTGCATTATTTGCTCGTGATTGGCTCCTCTTATACCTTTGCATCGAAAGGTGTTACGGTACGCTACCAAATGGAGCGCAGTGTTTCGCCTATTCACGAACTGCCCACAGTATCCCAAGAATTTCACAAGGATTTTATCCACATCATCAGCGAAGATGACTCGCCATTGGCAACCCAGATTCATGCTTTTGGGCATCATTTGCAGCACTGCGATGCCGTGTGGGCTGCATATAGCCGTCGTTTGTTATTCTCTTTTATTGATCGCATTATCACGGCAGTGCTTGAGGCCAAACTACGTTCAAGCACCGCCACCCCCAAAACGTTATCCTCGATGGGCGACAGCATGCTTTTGTGTGTCGGTCCCTCTTTAACCCACGGCCATGCCCTCAATTTTACCAAAATTTTGAAAAAGCCTGAGAACATGGGCAGCTTCAAAAAAAATCCTCACACCTCCAACATCACCATGGGTGAAATGGCAACGGAAACGCGCATAGTGTCTGATTTAGAACAAGAAATGCATTTTATGCAAGCCTTGGCAGAAGATATCTTGCATGTCTGCCGTGGCCTAAGCTATTTAAAGCAAGAAGGTGATTTGGTGAATGAGTTTGAACGCTTGTTGGTCGAGCTCATTCAAGATCTCAATACCCCGCTACGCCTTCTCCTTGACGAGCACGCAAAAGCCATCAGCCAACACGCAAAAGACCTGCTTGAATGCGTGAGAGATATGCGCTCTGTGCCAGGAAGCCAGGTCGAAGTGTTGATTGTGCGCTTAGAACGGCGCTTAAAAACCCAGCGCTCTGATGGCATCAACGTTTCACTTAAAACTTTTGAAGGTTTAGTATTTGAGGAACTTCAAAAAGAAAACCACAGTACTCCGGCCAAACCCACCGCCGCACCCAAAGATATCTTTATTTTTCGTTTCCGCCAGCTGCTGCATTTGCAAAGCGTACTGCGCCAAAAGCGTGTGGTGGTCATGTCCCCCGAAGGGCACAAAAAACAGCACATTGAATATGCTGTCGACATCATTCAGGGAATGCAAAAGCTCCGAGGCAACAGGCTCGAAATTTTTCTGGATCGCGGTCAGTTAAATGCGGAGCAAGTTCTTGGTTTTTCTTCATGGGTTAAGCCAGGCAATCTTTTTGATATGAAGCAGTTGTAATCATGGACACTAAGTCTGTTGCTCGAGAGGCCTTCGATGGGGGGCCGCCCATCTACACTAAGGGAGGGAGACTTGGCAGATCTTTTAAGCAAGCGTTTTTCTGGATAACACCGTTTTTTGTGACGATCGCGTGAAATTCGCTTCGCGTACCTGCCGCTGACCCCTCTTTATAGGGGTTTTTGATTGCCTAAGGGGAGCGTATCATTTGCGACAGCGTGCATCTTGCAGGGATGATTTGCGCCATCCCTTTTGCCGGTAAGAACCGTTGGCCATACACAGCAACGGGGGAATCCATCACGCCACAACTGCACCCTTTTTTGCCATAAAAACCGGGCTTGCGCGATGTTTTTTATACCAAAAAACCTTATTGCCTCAGGATACACCGCATTGCACCCACTGTTTTTTACAAATGGCTGCGAATTTTGCGGGCCATTTCTTCCAACGCCTCGGGGGATTGCGCACTGCCGTGGGTGGGAAGGCGTTGTCGGGATTCGCGTGGAATAATATGCATGTGTGCGTGAGCAATCTCTTGCCCCGCAGCACTACCGTTGTTTAAGCGCAAATTGTACCCACTCGCTTTTGTGGCTTTAAGTACCGCACGAGTCGTAGTTTGTACGGCAAGCATCCATGCGCATAATTCTTCCTCACCCATGTCTTCCATAAGGGGAACTTCGCGCTTGGGGCACACCAGGGTATGACCCACGCTACGGGGTTGAGCATCCAAAAAGGCAATCACATCCTCGGATTCGTACACCACATGGGCGGGGATTTCCCCTTGAATAATACGGGTAAAAATAGAGGCCATAAGGGGGGCTATCCCAAAGAAAGGGGTTATCAAAAATGGGGAAAACGGGGTAGCAGTCCACCTACTGATAAGAAAAACGCTTATTGAAAGCTGCTGGTTGCGATGGTTTGGGGCGGTCTGCCTTTGGACTGTACCCGCAGTTTTGTGGGGGTTGTCCAGCGCAAATTCAGCGCAGCCGACGGAGCCTTGATGGTGTGAGGAAAATGGCGCAGGGGGCTGCCATCAAACGCTACAAAATGCAGGCGCATGCCGTACAGTGCGGGACTGTCATCGGTTTTGGCATCGTAAGCATTAATGTGGTAAAAAACCACCCCCGCCTCACCTGCTATGGGGGCATGCGCCCGTTTAACCCGAGGCAAAAAATCTTCAATGCGCTGAGAGGAGGTGCGCAGCATTTTTTTGTACACCACACCGTCCAATACCATCACCACATAGTACACATTAGAGGCTAACTGCTTAAGCTGCGCAAGGCGGTTGTTTTCGGCAAGGTGTATTTTAAGGGTGCGTGCTTGGGTTCTCGATTGCGTGAGGTAGGCCACATCCCCTTTCTCCGTAAACGGGTAGGCCGCAGTGAGGGTCTGCTGCGGAGGCGCAACAACCAGCAAGGTGTTTTTTACGTAAAGCCCATTTTCCGCACGGTTTTCAGGAAAAACTTGATACACACCATAATGCCGCACACCGCGATGCTTGGGCCCCGTGGGCCATTGTTCGATTAAAATACCCGTAGATTGTACCTGTTGCGTGTAAGCAAGGGGGGCAAAAACAAGCCATAAAGCACATAACGCTGTGGTATAGAATGGTAACAGCCTTTTTTGGAAAAAATAACGGGACATGGGCATCGTTTTAAACAAGAAAGCAACAGGGGACACGAAAGATGTGCCCTCTGGGGCAGGCACACACAAACTTGGAACGCAAAAAACTGGGTGCAACGGGCAGCACTTAACGCTCCCTGTCATAACCCAAAAAAAACCAGCCCCACCATAACAGTTGCGAGCCATATTTTAAATACCTATTGTAAAAAAATATCCTCAAGCGCCTTTGCGCGGGTTTGTTATAACCACGTCCACACACCCCTAACAAGTGCTTATGCTCAAGGTTTTCTGCCGTGCCACCAACTACCACCTCCCACCGCATCAAATCGTTGTTGGCACTACGCAAGGTGCGCTATCCCGTTGCAGCACAAAAACTCTCGCCGCATCAACGTACACAAGGGCAAAAGTGCTACGGTGCCTATAGTTTTTTCAATGCCATTTCCTATGCTTTATTAGCCGAAGGTTTTGTAACCTTGCTGTTGCTGCGCTTGGGGGGAAGCGAAGCGTTGGTGGGAGCCTCGGTGGGCATGCTATATGCCTCTTTGCCTTTCATGTGGTTGGGGTACATGCTTATTCCCCATTTGGGGGTAAAAGGGGTGGCGGCTACCTGCTGGGCAGTGCGGAGTTTTTCGGCTATTTTGTTTGTGCTGGCTCCATGGATACATGGTTGGTTTGGCGGTAGCGCAGGGGCTTGGATGGTTTTTTTGGGGGTGGTTTGTTTCACCACGGCAAGGGCCACAGGCATCATTTCTTTCACGGGAATTATTAGCGATTTAACCACCGTGCAAGACCGTGGGCGGCTGATTTCGCGCTCGTTTTTGCAAAATCAAGTTGGCGGGGCTGTGGTAACCTTGCTGATTGCACTGCTGTTGGGGGCATCAGCACCCTTGTCACGCTACCAGCTGTTGATGAGCGTTGGGATGGTCACAGGGTTGGTGGCCGCCTTTTACCTGTGGCGTATTCCCGAATCGGGCTTGTTTCGCCGTACCATGCCGCTGTATTTTATGCGCGAACTACACTGGCTGCTCAATCAACGCGGGCGGCGTTGGTTTTTAATTGCCATGCTGGGGGTTTCCATTACCCAGGGCACATGGCGCATTTTTTTACTGGTGGTGGCCAAGCAAGGCTATCAATTGCCCGATCAGCAAATGGTGCTGCTTACTTTGCTTACCTTGTTTGGGGGTGTCTCGGCCTCTCTCACCTATGCGGCATTTTTAGATCTGCTGGGATCGCGCCCTTTGCTTATCCTAACGGGTGTCCTCGACCTTGCCTTGGCGGGGGTGGTGGTGGCACTCCCCGTACAGTTGAATATTTTTCTCTTATGTGGGGTATTCTTTTTATCGGGCTACATTTTTATCGCCCTTAATGCCTCCATTCAGCATTATTTTATTGCCCTCACGCCGCCCAAACGCCAGTTGCGCTTAGGGGTATTGGCCCAAGGAATCAGCGGTTTGTTTGGCGGTTTGGCATTGTTTATAGGGGGGCAGACGTTACAGTACTTGCGCCACATTTCGCAAAGCAGTACGGGTGAAGCACTTACTCAAGGCTTGGGCGTCGACCCATTGCTCCATTTTAGGTGGTTCTTTGCTGGGCTGATGGTGGTGTTTGCCTTTTGGCTTATGGCCCTTATGCGCATTCCACGCTTAAACAGCCAAAGTGTGCGCGATGCCCTTAACGTCTTGTTTTCTCCTTGGGATTGGCGGGCTGTGTATGCCGTGCGCCAAGCAGTGCGTCAAAACAATGAGGAGCATGATAAACGTGCGTTGGAGGCTATTGGCAAATCGAACACCACCGTTTACCAGCATGCGCTAAAGCGGAGCTTAAGGTCACCCAGTTTTTTTGTGCGTCGCGAAGCACTGATGAACTTGCTAAGCACCGCCCCCCAAGCCATGCTGGTGCCCCAACTATTGCAAGATGTACAAGAAAACGCCCATACCACGGCCCATTTTTCAGCATACGTACTGGGGCAATGGCAAATAAAAGAAGCAGCATTGCCTTTGGAAAAAGCGATTGCCAGCCCTGATATTGAACTGGCCGCAGAGGCCATTGGCGCTTTGATCAAAATGCAGAAAACGGTGGCATTTCCTGCCATTCAAGCATGCTTTAAAACAACCGAAAACCCGCGCCTCATCATTGAGGGGGCGAGGGCACTCTCGCTATGGGGCGATGTTGCCTGCCTGCCTTCTTTGCTCAAAAAATTTCACCTGCCCATTCCGCCGCAAACCAAGGCCGAGGTGTCGCTTTCTGTGGCCCGTTTGCTGGGGGTGGGCACGCAGTTTTACCAGGACATGAGTTTATTTTCGCAAGACAAATATACCTTGCTCGAGCAATGGCAATACCGCTGGAAGGATGAGGATAGGTGGGGGCTCATTCCCGCGATGCAGGCCGGCAGAGGGCAGCGCGAGATGCTGCTGCAGGCATTGCACGACCAAAAAAGCAAATTTGATCCCTGGTTTTATCGCAACATGGCTGCCTTTTTGCCCAAGCGCCCCAAGTACCCCTGGCAGGAGGTGGTGTTTATGCTGACTTTTCTATGGTTGGTAAAAACGGGATTACACTTGGATTCAGCAACCCTTTAAAATAACAAGTGTGTGTGAGCACGTTTAGGACAAGCGGGTTTTGAAAAAAAATTGCTTCGTATCAAGGCAAAATAAAAATGCGCAAGCAGGCAGGCCCTCTCTTCTTCGTTCACCACTTGGGTTGCCGCTTTTTGTTCCCTGCCCCCACCAGTAAACACTGGCTCATCCCAAAACGCGTCAATCAAGTAATTGGCATCCACAGCAAAAAAGATGCCAATTACTTGTTCGTGAACAAATTATTTGTTAGACTGCTAGGCAGTAATTTGGTGTATGCGCTCAAATAGTTCCCGGGCGAAGCTACTTTTTTTATTTGACTTAAGCGAAGCAGGAAGGGATACCGATGGCGCTTAACATGAAACTTCAACTGCGGCAAAGCCAGCAGCTGATTATGACCCCCCAACTTCGTCAAGCGATTAAACTTTTGCAACTTTCGCGCGTGGAACTGCAACAATTGGTTGACCAGGCACTGATTGAAAACCCCGTGCTCGAGGAAACCCAGACCGAAGGGGATGCACAAGAAAGCGTGAGCATGGAGAGCGTGGAAGAAAACGCAAGGCAAGAAGACGGGAGCGTGATTGAAAGCGAGCGTCACCTAGAAAACGATGCTGACTGGCGCGAGTACATCAATACTGGCAGTGGTTCGATGTCCGAGCGCTTAGCCATCCGCCCTGACGGCCCCGATTCCAACCTGGAGGCCACCTTGGCAGGCAATGAAACCTTGCATGATCACCTGTATTGGCAGCTAGGGATGTCTTTGTTAAGCCCAATTGAAAAACGCATTGGGCAAGCCATTATTGGTAGTTTAGATGGCGATGGCTATTTGAGTGTGAGTTTGCTTGAGATTTTGCAAGACCTGCAAAACGACTCCGCTGACTTACATCGTGAGACAGCCCAGAGCATCAAAAATAAGCAACTGACGCTAAACGTTTCCAAAAACGTCGACCTCGACCTGCTTTTTTTACGGCGCGAAGGTCCTCTCCGTGGTTTGCGTGTCGAGGAAGGCGAACCCCCTAAAAAGCAAGGGCGTAAGAAAAAGCAAGATGTGTTGCAAGAAAAAACCAGTCCCAACGCCGTGGCAGCCCCCAAACCTCAAGCCCTATCTCAAGGCGATACCCATGCCTTGATTGGCAAGCCTGTTTGCGCAGTGGCAGAAGCGGTCTTGCGTTTTGTGCAGCAATTTGACCCTTTGGGCGTGGGTGCACGCAGCATCCAAGAGTGTTTGAGCATCCAATTGTGTGCGATGGGATTGCAAGGTCATCTACCCCATCTTCTGGTAAAAAACCACATTAAACTTCTTGAACTCCGTGACTTAGAACGTGCGGCACGCAAAACAAAAACCAGTGAAGCCGAGGTGGTTGAGGCCTATAAACTTATTCTCTCCCTTGAGCCAACCCCTGGGCGCCCTTTTGAGCGTGGTCGTGCCCAAGCCATCATCCCCGATGTGTACATGCTACGCGCACCTGCAGGGATGGGCAGTGGCGAAGACCGAGTAGGGCAGTATAAAATTAGCTTGAACGAGAGCGGAATTCCACGCTTGAAAATTAGCCGTTACTATCGGCAAATGGCACAAACCCAAGCCAACACGCCTTCATCCAACCTTACCCAAGAGTACATTCAAGAAAAGATCCGTGCGGGCAATTGGTTAATGAAAAGCATTGAACAGCGTCAAAAAACCATTTTAAAAGTGGCTAAAAGTATTGTAAAACATCAGTACGACTTTTTCGATCTAGGCCCAACCCATCTAAAACCGCTGGTATTAAAAGATGTCGCCGAAGATATTGAAGCCCATGAATCGACTGTGAGTCGCATTACCACCAGCAAATACATTCATACCCCAAGAGGTGTGTTTGAATTGAAATATTTTTTTGCTAGCGGTATTGACCAAGGCCATGGTGAGGTGGTTTCATCAAAAAAGATCAAGGATATGATCTCTAAGATTGTATCCCAAGAACACCCCAAAAAACCTTTGACAGATATTCAAATTGCAGACATCTTGTCAGGTGAAAATAACATTAAAGTGGCGCGGCGTACCGTGGCAAAATACCGAGAAGCGCTTCGTATCCTCCCCTCTAACCGCCGAAAACGCCCCTTTTAGAGGGCTTAAAAAAAGGAACCATGTATTGCTATGGCTGCTAAAGGCCGAGAAATCGTTCAATTAAAATCAGAAGTTTCAGGGTATTTTTATACCACCTTTAAAAACAAGGTAAATACCTCTGCCAAACTGCGCTTTAAAAAATACGACCCCACGGTGCGTAAGCATGTTTGGTTCGAAGAGAGCAAGATCTAGCCTTTCACCACCGTCAAACTGTGCGTGTCCCCGTCCTCATGCTTATGCCGCCACATGGAGATAAGCGGAATATAGCGAATGTTCCCGTCCCCATGCTTATGGGGCCACATGGAAATAACGGGATATGGCGAGATTTCTGACACAACTGCACCCCCCACAAAGATAGCTGTGCCCATTCACATGCTTTGCGACTCGTAATTTAACGGATTTTTTGTGGGTAATCGCGATTTTCGGGTCGCGATTTGCAAGCAAAGAGGAGACTGCAGCATACCAAAAAGCCCATCTGCAAGGCTCACAAGGCCAAGATTGCATTACGCAAAAAGCCTACCGCAGGGCGCATTTTTCAAACTAACCACTCTAAAGGGAGTGTGTTTCGTTGGCTTCGAAACGGTCCACGCCCAACGCTTGGCTTGCCTCGCGGGCATCCGCAAATGGCGGCGGTCAAGGGGCAATAGCCCCCTCGCCAAGCGGAGAAAATTACATGCAAAAAGCCATCCCCATTGTCACCTTTCGCGCTCTGGTCGAGCAGCAAATGGGGTATCACAACGCCCAGCCAGGGCGTAAGGAGGGCTTATGTAACGGGCGTTCTTTTGATGAGGTCTTTGCCGAGAGTTACGCCACAAGCCCCATTGCCAAGGCCAGCCAGCAGTGCCGTTTTTTACGCGCCAGCCGAGCAAATCAAGGCCCACAAATACGATGCCAGGGTGCGCATCTTGGATGCAAACCTTGGCCAAGACGTGCTCAACCGCTACGATTCAACAAAAACCCCCTTCTACCTCGACTTAGCCCTACCACGGGCACGAAAAGCGACGATGGCAAGGTTTTTTGTTGAGCTAAGACTTTGAAAGTCTCGCAACGGTTAAAGGGCAAGGCAAGTTTCTACTGAGCATCACTAACAAAGGAGGCAAGCGATTGATGGCAAAATCGATAGGTAAAAAACATGCCATCTGAAATTAAACGGCGAAACCGACGGTGGCAAAGCATGGGAAAGAAGATGCAAAACCATGTGAACGTTTACATTACAAGTTCTTTTTTTTTCCAAAGGACTTCGTGCTAGGCTCAAACACCCCTTTTCAGAGCATAGCACAACAGCGTAACACCTTGCTTATTAAAAGGTTTTCCCCCATGCCTGCACCCCAACAAGCAAACCTTGCACTCCAATTTAACTACGATGGCACCACCACCAGTGCCTATGAGGTGGCTATCGCTTCCCCCTACTAAAAAACCTATCTGTGAGGTGGCGAAATGACTTCGAAAAACAAAACAACGTTCACCATGGCGTTCTCGAGGCCCTGCCCTCGATGACCACTTGATTGACGTCAGAGATTTGGCCAGTGCCTTACTGTCGATTGGCGATCTTTGCTCGGTTGCTTGCAAGCGGCAATATGGCCAAGGTGCTGCGACACGGGTTCAAGTAAAGGCCTTGCACCCTGGCTCGTTTCAAATTGACCTCCAATTGTTGTTAAATCTCAAACAACAACTCCTTGCCCTACTCAATGCTCCTAAAATCCAAGCGGTTGCAACCGTCTGCTCCATCATAGGGGTTTGCAACCTCCTTCAAGTTTTTAAAGGGCAAGCCACCAAAGGCAACAACACCGCAGCCAGATGGTAAAATCTCCATTGAAAACAAGGATGGAAATGTACAGATTTTTACAGCCTTTAGTGTTGATCTCTGCTAATGCGTCCACCGTACAAAATGCCTTGCAAAAGTGCGTTAAGCCGTTAGAACGTGAAGGCATTGCAAGGGTTGGCTTTGCAGTTTGAGCAAGGCGAGCAACGAGAGAGGTCGGAAATAACCCCTGATGACCTCCCTTATTTTGCACTTCATGAGGGTGAGATGGAAGAAAGCGAGCACGAACTCTGGGTGCAAATTGTCGATTTATCTTTTGATGAAACGCACAAATGGCGGGTGTCTGATGGCGACACAACGTATCTTGTTTCATTAAAAGATGCCACATTTCAAAAAACATTGAAGCAGGTCGCACCCAGTTTTCTGTGCACGATAGATTAAGGATTAGAATGCGCAAAAACCCAGTGGCAAGCGGGAGGCAAGTTGAAAGCCACCCATGAACTTTTAGAGGTGCTCAGCCACAAAAAACCAGAACAAGGCTTTTATTCCATTCGCCCCAAATGCTTCAAAAAAGGATGCCTAAATTGACCGCTTAGATTTTTTGTCAATCAAAGGCATAAAGGGCATCGCTGTGGCGGTTGAAAAAATCCCATGGATTGTGTTAAATTGCCTTTAGCGTTCATGAATAAAATCCCACTTCGCCACCTCTTTTTTTTCTTAAGCGCAAACGCTATGGCCTTAACCGAACACATGGAACTGGTTGAACCCTTTGAAAAAGCAGGGTTCGACAAACCCCAAGCACAAGCCTTGGCAGGGCTGGTGGGGGTCATCAATCGCCGTTTTGATGCCGTCGACCAACGCTTTGATGCCATTGAGCAACGCTTTGATGCCATTGAGCAACGCTTTAATGCCATTGAGCACCGCCTTGATGGCGTGGAAACCGAGATGCGCGAGATGCGTAAGGAACTGCACAGTTTGCCCTGGAAGATGTTTACCATGATGCTCACCGTGGCAGCCTTGGTGATTGCAGCCCAAAAGTTGCTCTAAACCCATGGCTTGCCCTTCCCCGCTATCGCCCAAAGGTTTTGCAAGTGCATCAAATCTGCCCCACCACCTTTTTTTCTTAAGCGTAAACGCTATGGCCTTAACCGAACACATGGAATTGGTTGAACCCTTTGAAAAAGCAGGGTTCGACAAACCCCAAGCACAAGCCTTGGCAGGGCTGGCGGGGCGCATCGAGCAACGCCTTGATGGTATGGAAGCCGAAACGCGTGCGCGTTTTGATGCCATCGACCAACGCTTTAATGCCATCGACCAACGCTTTAATGCCATTGAGCACCGCCTTGATAGCCTTGAAACCGAGATGCGCACACGCCTTGCAGGGGTGGAGCGCGAACTGCACAGTTTGCCCTGGAAGATGTTTACCATGATGCTCACCGTGGCGGCCTTGGTGATTGCAGCCCAAAAGTTGCTCTAAACCCATGGCTTGCCACCCCCGCTTACCGCCCAAAGGTTTTGCAAGAGATCCAAATCAAGGCCGTTCGACCGGGCAGAACCTTGGGCCCATTGCGCTACGCTAAGGGCATTTTGGGCGGTTGCCCCCACATCAATCTTGGTGCCTGCATTATCGGTTAGCCATAGGCCACCGTCTCCGTTGGCGGCTGCTGTAAGGCTTGCCATCTGTTTACCTTGGGCATCGTTTAATCTTAAATAGGCATGGCCTTTTTTCCCCACGGCAAAGGTGCCCTTAGACTTACCTCCCGGGGTTCTTCAATGTCCCCTGTGTTGTTAGGCGTAATGGCACGCAGGCGGGTCCCCCCGCGCTCCAAAAAAAACAAGGTCTGCCCCACGCTCACAAGGGGGCACGTTCGCACAGGGCAAACGGCTTACCTCGCGAATGCTGGGCACGCTTAACGTATTGGCACTGTAGTTCTTCTCAGGGGTTAGTTGGTGCACTGCATCGGTGCTTCCCAAAAACAAACGCTTTGCATGGGGCAGCATCCACCGCGTTTTGCTAACCATCGCGATGAGGCAAGGGAGTTTTTGCGAAACGGACACTGGAGAATAAACCCATTTTTGTTTGTATTTTTTAGCGGCAAGTGATAGTACACTGTCGCCTGGTGTTATGCCTGGGTTTCTTTTCACAAGGAAGGGTTTTAAAAAAATACCATGCGCCTTACCTTCAAATTGAGCCTTTTATTGCTTGTGGCCAGCTGCTTTACGCCAGGCCAAGATAGACGCGAGAAATTATTTATCGAGTCTGTGGTAAGCCATCTACGTGGGGGCAGGTGTGTGAAATGGAGCCACGGCCCGTTGTATTGTTGGGGAAAATATGCCGGGCTTCCAACAGCGGAATTTTCAAGTGACCCCTACCCCCACAGCCCAAAGCCTGTGACCTTGCAAGGTTTCAACACGGCAGACATTGTTCAAATGGCGGCAACAGAACAAACGCTTTGTGCGCGCCTAACCCATGGTGGGCTCCAATGCTGGGGCGGTGGTATTGTACCTGGCGGTAAGGAATTTTACGAATTGGGGCGTGGTTTCCTTGCAAGTCCTCTCTACACACCCATTCCCAAACCTGTGGTGGGGTTAGGGGGTGTGGGGACGACCCTCAATGAGGTGAGTTCCATTGCAGCGGGAAATGGGACCTTTTGCGCCGTGTTTGGCAACCAAGGCGAGGTTGCCTGCTGGGGCAATAGTGGCGAACAATATCGCCTTGGCGTTGACCCAATCCAACCCGTGGGTGGTAGGCTAATGACAATGAGTGGTTCGCCAGCGATAGTTAATGGTGGCTCCCCAACACCTTTGGCCGTTGAGGCACCCGACCGCCCCACAGGGGGAAGTCGAAAAAAACTAAGGGGTGCTGCGCGCCTTATCAGTGCCTGGGTGGTGCTAATGCGAGATGGCACCTTGGTGACCTGGAGCAATGGCTTTGGCAACGAACTTCACAATCATTTAGGCCATTATTTGGGTCGAGATAAGCATGGTATAGACGCTATGGTGGAGCCAGGCAGGGTTTTGAACCCCGTTGGAATGGGGGGATTTTTGAGCGATGTCCGCCTGGCATCTGCCAGCCCGATGCACACTTGTGCAGCAATTGGTGAAGCAACCACGATGTATTGCTGGGGGAAAAACAGCACTGGCCAAGTGGGCAATGGCAGCAGCAGCTTGCGCACTAATGGCAGCAACGACGCCGCCGCCTATGCACCGCGCCCCGTTAAGGTATTGCCTCCTACAGGAACAGCTACCTCGTTGGGGAGGATTTTGGGTATCATTACGCCTTGGTTTAGAACTTGCGTCATCAACGTGCAGCTTGAGGTGTTTTGCTGGGGCACCAACAAAACCCCTCATGACATTTACCAGCTGGGAAATACAGACAGAATTTTGCGCCCAATCAGGGTGTTTAGCACTGCGCGTGTGCTTGCCCTATACGTCCGTAGAGATTCGCTGTGCCTTCACTATGTAAGCAATCTTAAATGTGTGGGCCTGAATGAGGGTAGGTCCAACTTGGGTATTGGAATCGTTGGTGATTTAAATTTAAAAAATAGACTGGGCTTTGGTAATAACGACGATTTCTATGGTAACCACGATGAGGAAACCCTAGCAAATGCCACCTTTTTAGAGTTCCCTGGCGTGCCTGAATAAGCTTTAAGGGGGGGGGCTGTGGGGGTGGCTGGGTTCACCTATAAAGGGCTCGCAATAGGCAGGGATGTTCTGTGCTTTCAATGATACCAGCCAATTCTTTTGAAAGCCTATGCGCTTAGCATTGCTTCATCTCCGCCTTGTCTGCCAAGAGCACGTTCGCTCAAGCCTTCCCCTTGCCCCGCCACAATGGGGGTGTGCCCGCGCAAGGTCGGGAAGGATAAAGGTGGACTCTTTGAACATCACGAGTTGCCCTATGCTTTGGGTGCTTGTGGTAAGCGAACCCACCCGAAAAAAACCCATCATTTTTCTAGTCGCAAAGCATGTGTCTCGGCACAGCCATCTTTTTGGAGTACAGTTGTATCAGAAACAACGCTATATCCCGTTATTTCAATGTGGTGTCAAAGCATGGGGACGGGGACCCCTTGAAAACAAACTTGGCTTGACGAACCCCATGAGGGTATGATGCCCTCTATAGACATGGTTTGTGTTTGGGGTATAACGGGAGAGTAGCCTTTACCAAAAAAACACGGCAGCATCACTTTTTTTGACAATGTTATCGTTCAATCCTTCATCCGTACTGTAATGTGTTATGGCAACACCACAGGTAGCATCCATGCAATTGCTGCACAAAGGCAGCGTAAAAAACGTTTATCAAACCGATGAAGCCAACCGCCTTTGCTTTGCCTACACCGATGACTACTCGGTGTTTGATTGGGGTAAAATGCCCGATACCATTACGGGCAAAGGGAAAATATTGGCTGAGATGGGCGAGTTTTTTTTTAAGCAAATCGAAGACATTGCCTGCTGGGAGCGTTTAGGCCTTACCGCTGATGATACCCTCACCCCCCACATTCCTATGGCACACCATATGGTTGAGCGCCAAGAAAACCGCCTGTTGGTAAAAAAGGTGCGTGTACCCCATATTTTTCCTAAACGGGTGGCGGGCCTGTTGGTGTATGACTACCAACAGGCAACCCAAGGTGAACGACGCTTAATTCCCCTTGAAGTACTGTTTCGCTTTGGCGTGCCCGCGGGGTCAAGCCTGCTAAAACGTCAAAGCTGGTACCCGTTTGCCATTGAAGAGGGAATTGAGTTTAGTCAGCCACTCATTGAGTTTTCAACCAAGTTAGAAAAAAAAGATCGCGTCATTTCTTATCAGGAAGCCTCCTTGATTTTGCAAGATATTACTTTGTTGCAAGAGTTACATGCTAAAACCCGCGCCGTGGCCTTGTTTTTAAAAGCACTGCTCGCAGAGCAAGGTCTTAAACTGTGGGACGGCAAATTGGAATGGGGCTACATGAATGGTACGCTGCATCTGATCGACAGTATTGGCCCCGATGAGTTGCGCGTGTCTCAAGAGGGGGTGGTGTTTAGCAAGCAGTTTTTGCGCGATTTTTACCAAAACAGTGCCTGGGAAAGCGCAATTAACAAAGGCTTAGAACTTGCCCAACAGCGTGGTGAAGCCGACTGGGTCCACATTGTACAAAATGAGCTAGGTCAGCAACCACAACCCCTTTCAACCCCTTACCTTGAGGCTGCCGTTGCTTTGTACGCCGATTTTTATAGCATGGTGGTACAGGGAAAACCATCACGGCATTTTTTACAAGCAAAAGCCAAGCTCTAAAAAATTTGCCCCGTCTCGGTTTTTTCCCGCTGTGCTTCACTACAAAACACCTTAATAAGCACCAACCAAAACTGGCAAAGTTGTTCTGGCTTTGGTTTAGCACAAACACCACATCGCCCACCCGTGACACGCTGTTGGGGGGCGCAAAAGCGAATGTAGCCAAGCGATTTCATATCGAGTTGAAGGTGCTTTTTGGGCGACAACGCACACGCCGTATGCCCAAGGTGCTCAAAGGTGGTATTGACGGCAAATTGGTGAACCCCCTTTCGCGTGCTTAAATGCCACAAGGAGGCGTTTTTGCAGGGCTTGGAATGGGGGCTACGCGCGGGAGGTATTTGAAATACCTGCAAAAACGAGACCCCCAAACTTTTACCGACATCCAGCGTGCTCAGCGCTTTTATTGCCTGCACAAAATGTCTTTTAATCGCCTAACCCACGCGTTTGGCTCCTCAAGAAAAGCCCCGTCACGCAACCTGCAACCCTGAAAAAGCCTTTAAGCAAGCCCACCATGCCCTAATAAAAAAGGAGGTAAGCGATTGATGGCAACTTTTTTTCCAAAAATGGACTACCTCGAACACACATCATTCGCTTTAGATACCACCACGCCTTAACGGCGCGTGGAAACGGGAGTTTGCTTAAATGGCTGCGCATCCATAGGCAAGGCTGGCAGCTGCTTTTGCAATAAGCGCAACAAACGCTTCGTTTCTTCTACACTCAGTGGGCGCGTTTCCAGGTTGGCGATAGGGGTGGGTATGCGGGCTGGAGCTGCTTTGGTAGGGGATGTTTGTTTGCTGGTCTTTGCCAATGGGCTTATTCGCCGATTTGCTTGTTGGAGGGGGCTTTCGATTTGGGTGTTTGGTTCGGATTTTTTGGGCTTGTGAAGTGTTTGTTTGGCGGTCATTACCGGTTGAGCCGTGTTTCTCGATTGGGTTTTGGTAAAACCCCCCATGTTTTGAACCCACATGCCCGTTAAAAATACACCAAGCACCAAACTGGCTACCACGCCCGCTGCCAAAAAAGTTGTATACCAGCGTGTATGCCTTATGTGACGCTGCGTGCTTGCCTCGTAGCGCAGAGCTTGCGACATGCGCTGCCAAGAAAGGTGAGGGGTTTGAGACAAGGTTTCACGCTCCAAGGTTTGGTAAGATGCCAGCAAACGCTGCATGAAACCGCACTCTCGTTGGCATGAAGGACATTGCTGAATGTGTTTTGCCCAAGTCGCATTTTGTAATGCCGGTGCTTGGCGTAGCAACAGTTGCTTTAATGTATCGGTTTTTGGACAACTCATCGCGTTGCTCTCTTTACATTTTTGTTTTTTTCCCTGGGTTTTTTCCCTGGGTGTGAGCCGCTTGCACGATGCACGGTATTTTGTTGCATGCTTTTGCGCATGATGGGTGCCAAAACATCTCGTAAGGCTGCCCGTGCATAGTATAACCTCGATTTCACACTGCCCAATGGGGTTTCCATCATATGGGCAATATCTTGAATGGGCATTTCCTCAATATAATGCTGCGTTAGGGTAAAGCGGTGCATGGGGGAAAGGGTTTGCATGGCTTGATGGAGCATGTTTTTTTCTTGCCCTGCCAACAAAAAGCGCTCAGGGTTTTTCCCTCTATCCATCACCACCAAAGAGGTGGAGTCCTGCATGAATTTATGGTTGGTGGTAATTTGCCATTTGCGCTGGCGTTTAACCGTTTTAAAGGCCTCATTCATGGCAATGCGGTGTAGCCATGTGGTAAACGCTGCCTTGCCCTTAAACTTTTTTAAGTGGCGGTGCACCTGCAAAAACACTTCTTGCACGGTATCCTCGGTTTGGGATGCTTCTTTAACAATCGAAAAAACGATGCGACCCACACGCTCGCGATGACGCTTAAACAATACCTCAAAAGCCCAGGGCTGTTTTTTTAAATGCGCTTTGATCAATACTGCATCGCTTAAACCTTCCTCAGCATCTTGGAATTGGGCGCAAGGGTTTGGGCTTGGTTGCAAAGCCGCTGCGCGGTCTTCGACAATCACGGCTTTGTCATTGTTTTTGCTTTTTTTACGCATTATGAAATGTACACGCCTTGGATTTTTTGAGTGAATGAGGCTCAATGTAAGTAGGCACGTTGGCATGTGCCTAACAGTGGGTGTAAGAGCCTTATGCCAGCAAAAAGGTTCAATAAAAGCGGCAAAGAAGCCGTGATTGCACTCAAAAATGACGGTTAAAAGAACGTTGCAATCATTTTTAGTGCAACGGTGTTTGATAGCGTTTGGCAATCCGCAAATTGGCCTCCTCGATCTGGGTGGCGTTGAACACCATCTGGGTGCGTCCTTGCCCTGGCAATAACTGAATAACGAGGGGCTTTTGCATATTGCTTCGATTTTGTGTGCTTAGCAGGTTTTTAAGTTGGTTTAAGTTGCGAATTTTTTCACCGTTTACCTTATCCAAAATGGAACCTTGTACATCTTCATACCCCTGATTGATAGGGTCTGCCAGCACCTGGCTAATAAATACCACCCGTTGTGATGGTTCACCTTGCTTGCGCAAACTGTTTTGCAAAGCTTCAACCACCAAGCGTGAAGGGGCTTCCGTGCGCCAGTTTTTGCCCCATGCAGCAAAAAAATCAAAGCCCAACTCTTGAATCACCAAACCACCAAATAAGGCGTAGTGCGGTGCCCGACCCCATTTGGCAGGGTGTACGCGCAAAGCATCGGGGCTAAAACGGCTGCGTTTAAGGTGAATGTTCTGCTTTTTGCCGTTGCGCACAATTTCTGCAGGCAAACGGGTGCCTGCACGGTTGTTAAATAGCAAGGTGAAGACCACTTGCCCATAGATTTCGTGCTGTATATTGCCTTCTGCATCAATGGAATATCCGGCGAGTTTGCGTAAAATATCGCCTTTTTGCAACACCCTCGAGCCTGTGCCCGTTATGTGTACTTTGCGAATCAGTACGCCTCCGTTGCGCCCTGCCTTAAACCATGTACGCAAAGCGGGATGGCGAAAGGGTTGCCATGCAAACCCGCGCTGGGCAAACGTGTTTTGCAGCCCTCCCGCGGAATCGCTCTCTAAAAACAGGCGCAAAATGCGTGCACTTAAAACACGCAATTGGCCGTTGCTCTCGTGGATGGCCATGCCCACCATGCCATCCGCTCCCACCAGCATTTCACCATTGCCTAAGTGACGAAGGTTAATGCGTCCACGTAAAACGGGGAACTCAATTTGCCCCAACCCCACCGCACTGTTGCTCCAACCGTTGGTCTGCCCCTGGGCTTGTTCAAAACGGCCATCGGGTAGCCAGCGCGTTACCAAAAAGCGGTTATGTCGTAGGGAATCACGCAAGGGTAAAGGCCTTACCTGTTGCCAAAACGAGGCATCGTTTACCTGTAACAAGGCGAGGTTCACCTGTGGGTCAACCCGCACTACCTCAGCTGTGTAAGGCCTACCGTGACCTTTTGGGTAAACCTGCAACAAGGTGGCGCGGCGGACCAGCAAGGCAGTGGTAATCAGCAGTTTGTTGGAGGCAACCACCGCAGAACCCCAACGGCGCCTGAGACGGCTTTTTTTCCAAGGCAAAAAGGGATCGTAACCTTGGGTTACCGCCAGTAGACCAACACTTGCCCGTTGCAAGCGCTTTAGCATGGCGGGGCTCGGGTTTTGGATGTCGCTTTTTGCTTGGGCGTAGACGACGCTGGTGAAGCACAGACTTAACAGCATAAAACACGCTATGGCAACCCATTGGCATTGCCCAACCATAACGTCCAAAACCCATGGGGCGGGTTGCTTAACCCTTGCTTGCTTGCTTTTTGCTTGTATCATGGGGTGCTTATTGGTGAATGGCATGGATTTTATTGCTATCGATTTTGGGTAGCGGTTTGTGCAATGGCGATGATGGATTGGCATTTAGCAGTGGTTATGGATTGGCATTGGGCGGTGGGGGTGTAATGCTTGGCAAACGCATTTGGGGGGCTTTGGCAGACGGATCTTGTTGTTGAAACTTTTTGCGCAGCTTCGATGGTGTGATGGCCGTTTGAAGGGCTCCATAAGTTTGCAAAATATGGATATGGGCCTCTCGGGCTGCTTGAACGTTGAGCACCACCGTGCGCCCTCCGGGCTCTAATTCAAAAATGTGGAACCCATTGATGGGTGTTTCGAGGGCAGCGGCCAGTCGTTCTAAACTGTTGATTTCAACGTTGTTTACCTTGATAACCGCATGGTTTTGCATGCTTTGGTAGGCTTGGTTAAGGGGGTGCAGCAAAATTTGGCGCAAAACAATGGTGGTATGAGGGGGAGGACTCCCAGCCTCCTCGGCCAAGCGGTGAAAATAGCGATAGGTGAAGTAAGCGGGGGTGTTGCCTGTGCGTTCAAAGCTCCGCATTACATCCCAATTAAGAGGCATAAATACCAAGCCGCTGTATATCAAATGGGGTAAGGGTTTGTCGTAAAAATAGCGCATTTGCACCGCGTACAACCATGCGCTTAAGGAAATTTTTACTTCTTGCGCTTTGCCTTCACGTAGCAAGCTTAAGCGCACGGTTTCGCCCACTTGCTTTTCTTCAACAATTTGCTCGAAGGGGATGCGATGCCCTAGATACAAAATTGAGCCATTTGCACTGATGGGATGGTTGTCAATGGCCAGCAGGACATCTTTTTCTTGCACATGGTTTTCAGCAGACGACTTGGGCAAAACCTGTTCAACCATCACGCCACCGCCCTTTTCTTCTAGACCTAAAAATCTGCGCTGCGTGGGATTAAGCAGGCTGCTGGTGCGTAAGCCTAGCTCGGGGACTCCATCGTATTTCCCATCTTTTGCATCTTTTAACAACCGTTGTACCAGTTGTACAGGGATAAAAAAGCCCACATCGTTTAAGGAGGTATTAACCTGGAACGCCACCCCGATTACCTTGCCATTTTGAACCACAGGTCCCCCGCTGTTCCCCGGGTTAATGGCTGAGTCTGTTTGGACCGCCAAGTGCTGATCTGACCCTGAATGGACGTAGGTAACAAACTCTACCCGCGATACCACCCCCTCGGTTCGTGAAATACTACTGCCCCCAGCAGGAAATCCATAGGTGCGTACATGGCTGCGTAGGCTGGGCAAACTGCCAAGGGTCAAAGGCTTGGTTCCTTGGGCAAACGCTTTTTTATCCAGTGGTTCGACCAGTGCCAAATCGCTGTCGTGAGCCACAAAAGCCACTTTCCCAGGGTATAAGCGCTCTTGCCCGTGGCGGCGCAACAAAATATGGCGCGCATTGCTTACCACATGGGCATTGGTTACCACCCAACCCCCTTGTACCAAAAAACCAGAGCCCGTCACTTGGCTGGGGCGACTTGCAGACCAAGGGGCGAGCACACTAAACGATTGCTTGGTGACTTTAAGGGATACGACCGCGGCTTCAATATCCTCATCGTTTGTCGGCCCTGTAAAGGTTTTCGAGGCAGAAGTCGTGAAATTTTTGGCAGCCTCCCATGCATTACAGCTGGAACCAAGCAGCAACAAACTGGCAAGCAGGCACAATTTTAAGGGTTTCAAGAAATTTTTTATCATTATTCAATCCATTGCATAATGGTATGCGCTATGTGATCAAGATCCGTAACAACTTCTGCTGCATCGAGTTGAATGGCCGATTGTGGCATGCCCGTAGCGACCGAGGACTGAATGCTTTGGACCACGGTGCGTGCACCCCATTTGCGTAGTTTTAACAACCCTTGCGCACCGTCTGACCCCATACCCGTCATGATAAGGCCAATGCAAGGCGCAGCGCAGTACTTCACAATCGAGTCAAAAAGCACATCCACCGCAGGGCGTTGATGATGTACCTTGGGCCCATCTTCGACATTGACTGAATACCCGTCGCCGACGGATTTACTCAAGGTCATATGCTTGCTGCCTTGGGCTACAATTGCCAAACCATGACGCAACTTCATCCCCTGAATGGCTTCTTTAACCTCAAAGGAGCATACGCTGTTTAAGCGCTTGGCATAGGCATGGGTAAAGCCTTCGGGCATGTGCTGCACAACTAAAATAGGGGGTACATTGGCAGGTAGGGATCTCAATACGCGCTCAATGGCAACCGTGCCTCCCGTACTGGCACCTATGGCAATAATAGGCTGTTCGCCACTTTGTACTTCGGGCGGATTAAGCACGTAGACTTCGGGTGGCGGTTTCGCATGGTGAGTGTGTACTACTTGTTGGCGCATAGCCGAAATTTGCACTTTTGAGGCAGCTTTTACTTTTTTGATCAGCTCGCGCGACAACAAATTCCAGTCATCGGCGTGGTTGGGTTTGGGGACAATATCAATGGCACCCAAAGAAAATGCCTCAATGGCAATGGCACCCCCTTTAGGGGAATATGCAGAGCAAACTACCACAGGCACGGGGTGTAAATGCATGAGCCCATTCAAAAATGTTAAGCCATCCATCTTTGGCATCATCAAATCAAGCGTCATCACATCGGGGTTTAATTGTTCAATTTTATCGCTCGCCTCAAAAGCGTCGGAGGCCTGCCCAACCACCTCAATCTCGCTATCACGATTCAGGGCACTGGTTAGTGCCCAACGGGCCACTTTCGAGTCGTCCACCACCAGCACACGGATTTTTTCTGTTTCACTCATACCCGTCCTTCCTTATACAAGCATAAAACACGGCTTGAATTAATAGAGATGGTCTTCAAGGATATCACTCAGGTATCGTAAGCGTTTTTAAGAAGGTTTAAGAACAAATACCGAAGGTGCCACAGACTTCCATGTCTTGCGCAATTCGTAGGCAATGTTTTCTGACAACCCCAAAAACAACGTACCTTTTGCGGCAATCATTTTACCAATTCCTTGTAGCACTTGAATACGCGTTTTTTGATCGAAGTAGATCATTACATTGCGGCAAAATACCACATCCAACACCGCCTCGATGGGAAATGGCGGGGTAGCCAAATTGATTTGGCGAAAGTGCATGTTTTTGCGCAAAATGGGCTTTGCGAGCACAAACCCAGACGCATCATCTTGCCCTTCTTGAAAATATCGGTGCAATAGGTTGCGGGGAATGTTTTTGGTTTTCGACAGATTATACACCCCTCTTTGCGCCATTTTCAGCATTTCGGTTGAAATATCGGAAGCATAAATGGTAAGGTCAAAGCCCTTGGGCAGATGCTCTCTTGCTAGCATGGCAATGGTATATGGCTCCTCGCCAGAGGCGGCAGCGGCGCACCATAGGTTGGCACTTTGTCGTTTATCTTTTTCCCAGCGCTGGAAAATGGTTTTGAGAAGGTTGAAGTGTTCGGGCTCGCGAAAGAACTGGGTGACATTGGTGGAGATGCGGTTGATCATGTTCACCATCTCTTCGCCCCCGGGGTCCTCCAGCAACAGCTGGTAATACGCACCGTAATCTCCTCCCATACCCAATTCACGCACCCTCGACTGCAGCCTTGAGGAAACCATGGCACGCTTGTACTCGGTAAGATGAATGCCAGACACCTGGTAGATGAGCTTGCGAAATTGGTGAAATACCACCTCATCCATGAAAATACCGCTGTCCATAACAGGGATACCTCGGTTACGTGGAGAGAGGGTGTATTTTGAGCGTTAGGAGGATCGGATGGGTGTGTCGAGCGCCAATAAGTAAATCGAAAAACAAGCACAGCTCGGAGTTGGGGTGCCCCCAACCCAAAGAAACACCGTGGTGTTTTCAAAAATGCGCCAAAACACCGCAATGATCCATGCTCCGCGCCGCGCCTGCTGCACAGCCCACCTTAACTCTACCTGAAAAACATACCCAGCAAACGTTGCAGATGCTATGCATGGCTATGCGGGTTTTGTTTTGGTAATGATGTCGACTTCTTTGGTGCTAAAGATTTTTTCGGCCCTTAACAAAAAGCGCATTTTGCCCTGTGTTACGGCCACACACGCGATAAAGTCCGTGTCGACCGCAGTCCCAAAATTGGGAGGGTTATCTAAGTGGTCTTCTTCCACGGATAATACTTCGCCCACTTCTTCGACCATAATGCCAATTTCAGACACAGAACGCCCTTCAGCCTCCCATTCAATCACCACAATGCATGTGCGCGGTGTAACCGTGGTTGCCTCATATCCAAATTTCACCCGCATATCGATGACAGGAATAATCCGCCCCCGGAGGTTGATTACACCACGCAAAAATTTGGGTGCGCCCGGCACACCGGTTAAAGGCAACATGCCAATAATTTCTTGCACATGCAAGATAGAGAGGGCGAACTCTTCGTCGGTCATGGTGAAGGTGAGGTATTTTCCAACCAATTGAGAAAAATCAACGGTTTGACCTCTAGCAGAGACTGCTTGTATTTCGCTCATAACGCCATTGCCTGTATAAATAATTGCCTGTAATAAACATGAGCCACTTTATTGATTATTAGGCCATGTTACCGAGCATACCACGCCCCGCACTAAAAAAATGCATCAAAAAAACACCGCCACGGTTTTACCTAGCACCCTTGGCTAAGGATGCTAACGGTTTTATTCAATGCGAATCGAGGGGCCAGGGCTCATGCGCATCGATGTTGGGTCACTATTTGCCATACTCACCACCGATGAAACATCTATAATGAGGCCCACGTGACCATCGGCCAAAATACAGCCACCCGAGAGGCCACCCGTATCGATGTCGCTTTGGGTTAAACTTTTAATCATAGTTTGCTGAATCCCCAACAAATCATCCACCATTAAACCAATTTCACGCCCTGCATAATGGGCAATAATCGTCCACGAATCTGTAATTTTCTCCGTGGCATTGGGGATCTTAAACACACGGTTTAAGCGATACATGGGAATGTGCTTTTCGCGGACGCGAATAATTTCTCCAAAACCGGCCACTGTATGAATGTCTTCGGCGGCAGGGCGGACCACCTCTGAGATTGATAGCACGGGCAAAACAAAGCGCTCCTTGCCCACGGTTACCAACATGCCCTCAATCAGAGCCACCGTCAAAGGCAGGGCAATCCGAAAAAACGAGCCTTTCCCAGGGGTGGTCGAGGTATAGATTTGACCACGCATATCGTTAATATTTCGCTTCACCACGTCCATCCCTACGCCCCTGCCTGAAACCTCGGTCACCTGTTCTCGGGTACTAAAACCTGGCATGAAAATGAGGTTTAGAATATCTTGCTCGCTGAGCACATCTTTTTCGGAAATAAGCTGCCTGGCAATAGCTTTTTCGCGTACTCTTTGGGCGTCAATTCCAGCACCGTCATCAATAATCTCAATATGGACGCTACCGCCTTGGTGATAGGCCCGTAAAGTGATCGTACCCGCTGGGTTTTTCCCAGCTTTTATGCGCTCCTCGGGCATTTCGAGCCCATGGTCAACCGAGTTGCGAATCATATGGGTTAAGGGGTCGGTGAGTTTATCGACGTAGCCTCGATCAAGTTCGGTTTCACCTCCAGAAGATTCGAAGACCACTTTCTTTTGAGAGCGGCGGCTCAAGTCGCGAATCAAGCGTGCCATGCGTTGAAACAAGGTCGAGATGGGGACCATGCGAATGGCCGTGCTCAATTCTTGTAACTGGCGAGTGACATTGTGCAAAGTATGGAATTTTTTAGATGCATCGGTGTCGTCAACCTGAATCCCAGTGTCATTTTGAACCATCATGTTTTCAGCCAACACCAGTTCGCCAATGGTATCAATCATTTCTTGAAGGCGTTCTTGGTCAACCCGAATACTCTCACGAACACGCTCATGCCCCATGGTATTTTCAGATTTTTCCGGGGTGTTTTGGGTCTGCGCTCGAGGTTTTTGCGTAGAGTCAGGTATTTGGGGCGTTTGGGGCGTTTGGGGCGAGGGTATCGCCTGGCCATGTTTGGTGAAATCCCCCTTCATGGCACGCTCAACGCGGTTCACAAAGGCAGCTGCACTGGGTTCTTGGACGAGCAGGCCACCTTTTGCGAGGGCATCTGCGATATGGAGGCGCAGTTTTTCAAGCATATCAACGGCTTCAAACGCAACGTCAAGCACCTCTGGTGTAAGTTCAATCTCCTTGGTTCGCACCATGTCAAACAGGCTTTCTGACACATGCCCCACCTTCCCCATTTGGGATAATCCCAAAAACCCAGCAACCCCTTTTAGGGAGTGGAAAGCGCGGAAGAGTTCGTTGATTTTCTCTTCATCATCAGGGTTTTTCTCCAAGCCAAGCAGGGCTGCGTTCCCGCCTTCAAGGTGTTCAGAAGCTTCGGTTAAAAAATCTGCCATCAGACCCGGATCGCCTTGTAAGGGCACAGGAGTCAAATCATCCTCCTCAAATATAGGGGATGGTGCTTCCTCAAGGGATGCTGTTGGTACCACCGCTTTTTTAAGGGGTGTGGGGGGGGTATCGTCCCTCGAAAAATCCCCCTTCATGGCACGCTCAACGCGGTTCACAAAGGCAGCTGCACTGGGTTCTTGGACGAGCAGGCCACCTTTTGCGAGGGCATCTGCGATATGGAGGCGCAGTTTTTCAAGCATATCAACGGCTTCAAACGCAACGTCAAGCACCTCTGGTGTAAGTTCAATCTCCTTGGTTCGCACCATGTCAAACAGGCTTTCTGACACATGCCCCACCTTCCCCATTTGGGATAATCCCAAAAACCCAGCAACCCCTTTTAGGGAGTGGAAAGCGCGGAAGAGTTCGTTGATTTTCTCTTCATCATCAGGGTTTTTCTCCAAGCCAAGCAGGGCTGCGTTCCCGCCTTCAAGGTGTTCAGAAGCTTCGGTTAAAAAATCTGCCATCAGACCCGGATCGCCTTGTAAGGGCACAGGAGTCAAATCATCTTCCTCAACTGCTTCGGGCGCGACAGCGACTTCCTCCAAGGGCGGAGCGGGGGGCGGGGCAATGGCCTCGGGCGCAATCCCTTCCTCAACTGCCTCGGGCGCGGCAGCGACTTCCTCCAAGGGCGGAGCGGGGGGCGGGGCAATGGCCTCGGGCGCAATCCCTTCCTCAACTGCTTCGGGCGCGGCAGCGACTTCCTCCAAGGGCGGAGCGGGGGGCGGGGCAATGGCCTCGGGCGCAATCCCTTCCTCAACTGCTTCGGGCGCGGCAGCGACTTCCTCCAAGGGCGGAGCGGGGGGCGGGGCAATGGCCTCGGGCGCAATCCCTTCCTCAACTGCTTCGGGCGCGACAGCGACTTCCTCCAAGGGCGGAGCGGGGGACGGGGCAATGGCCTCGGGCGCAATCCCTTCCTCAACTGCTTCGGGCGCGACAGCGACTTCCTCCAAGGGCGGAGCGGGGGGCGGGGCAATGGCCTCGGGCGCAATCCCTTCCTCAACTGCTTCGGGCGCGACAGCGACTTCCTCCAAGGGCGGAGCGGGGGGCGGGGCAATGGCCTCGGGCGCAATCCCTTCCTCAACTGCCTCGGGCGCGGCAGCGACTTCCTCCAAGGGCGGAGCGGGGGGCGGGGCAATGGCCTCGGGCGCAATCCCTTCCTCAACTGCCTCGGGCGCGACAGCGACTTCCTCCAAGGGCGGAGCGGGGGACGAATCTACCGGCGAGTTGGCGACCTCTTTTGCGGGTGCTTCGTCGGTGTTGGTTGGATCTTCTTGGTCGAGGGGATTCCCTAAAAATGCACTCACCAAGTTCTCAATCGAGAATTCTTTCGGTTCATCGCTGCCTGACTGTTGCTCGCGTGCTTTCTCTTGCCAAGCCAAAATGGCGGGGCCAAATTCTAACAACTCGCTTGTGGACACAAAAGAAAACATGGAAGCTGGGTTGTAGTTTTCATGAAGCATTTTTTCAGCCTCTTTTGCCTCGCGTTCATGCTCTTCCTTGATGAGTATTTGGACCGATTCTTCGGCGGCTTCACGAATGAGGGCTTCAAGAGAGGCGGTACTAAAAATCCAGTTTAAATCAGAGACTTTGCTCGCGCCATTTTGCAATCCCACACTGGTGCCAATGGCTTGTGCTAAACTGGCAATATGCTCTACCGTCTCTCGCAGTGTGCGAATAAATTGTTCTCCATACGCTGCATCGGATGACGACAGCACAATCAAAGTCTCATGCAAATTGCCCGAGACATGGGCCATCTCCTCGTACCCAGCAGCAATGGCATCGCGCGATAAAGTTTGGGCAAACGCAGATATCCGATTGACAGAATTAGGATCGGTAGCGCGTACTTTTAAAAACGCAGAGGCAATCTCTGCCACTCTCGCCAGCCATTTTTCGTTGGTATCCGTCATGTGCTAATCTGCTTGTTCGCAAACAGTTCCGTAAATGGGGTAAACAAATTGAAAAAAGAAGATATGGATGTGTACGCCGGCGGATTTACAAACCACTAGCCAAGAAGATGGCAATGCGATTATAGTGTGCCTGCGTAGTGCGACAGTTTGGCGGTGTGTCCTTCGCTTTCGTCCCTCGCTTTCGGTGGGTTTGCTTAGGGGTGGCCGTGCACATACCCGGCAAAAAGACATCAAAAACAAGCAGCCAGGGCACCTGTTTTTAAACAAAAGCCGTCTTTTCACGGCTTTCCTTCACGGCTTTCCTTCACGGCTTTCCTTCACGGCTTTCCTTCACGGCTTTCCTTCACGGCTTTCCTTCACTAAGCAAATTCTGCGCCGATTGTTGCGTTTTATAAACAGATACCGACTAGATTGTACACACCCAATCCCCCCATAACACATCATACACACATAGGACTTATCGATGGAACTAGGATTTATAGGTTTAGGCAATATGGGCTTGCCGCTTACCCAAAATTTGGCAAAGGCAGGGCACATAGTACACGTTTATGACATTAGCAAGCAAGCTTGCACCAACGCGCAAAATATTGAAGGGGTGCGTGTTGAAGAAACCACGGCAGATGTTTCGGAGAAGAGCAAGATATTGTTTACCTGCCTGCCCAATGACAACATTGTGAGTGAGACTTATTTGGGTGAAGAGGGTATTTTGGAAGGGGCGCAAGCGGGTCTTATTACCTGTGATTGCTCCACCGTAAGCCCGGAGACATCCGTGTTGATTCAACAAAGCATGGCTACGCACCAAATTAGCCATATGGATACCACCATGCTGGGCTCTACCCCTCAGGCTGAAAGAGGCGAGGTTTTTTTTATGATTGGAGGCAATAAAGAAAGCGTGCCGGCCTTGGAGGTTGTTTTCCCCGCCATTGCAGGCAAATGGGTGTATGTTGGAGCATCGGGTTCAGCCAATCGCATGAAACTTATTCACAATTATTTGGCCGCTGCCAATGGTGCCGTGGCTGCCGAAGTGTTAGCCGCCTGCATAGAATGCGGGGTAAGCCCAGAAATATTTCGTCAAGTGGTTACCCAAGGGGGTGGCATGGCCCACACCACTTTTTTTGCTCGCCGTGTCGAACGCGCACTTGAAGGGGAGTATAGCCCTTTGTTTGCCTTGGAATTGATGCAAAAGGATGCAAGGCTGGCCTACGAACTCGCCAACAGTGTCAGCGCACCAGCCAGCGTGCTGGCAAAAACCCTTGGCATATACAACGAGTCATGCGAAAAAGGGCTGGGGAAAGAAGATTTTTCTGCTGTGATCCGCTTGGCTAAAATGGGCATTAACAAGCCAATTTGCAAGTGATCTGGCTACCGACGGCATTGGTTAGTTGGGTTGATCTCACAAATGTGTTGTCCTTTGTAGGTGGGCGTGGATTGCCGTGGGGGTTCTCGCGGTTGTGTGGGTAAGGACCTTGGGCGTTGCCCTTTTAAAAATTTTTTGCTCCCACACGCGTAGAAACAGTGGATTGCCGTGGGGGTTCTCGCGGTTGTGTGGGTAAGGACCTTGGGCGTTGCCCTTCTAAAAATTTTTTGCTCCCACACGCGTAGAAACAGTGGATTGCCGTGGGGGTTCTCGCGGTTGTGTGGGCAAGGACCTTGGGCGTTGCCCTTCTAAAAATTTTTTGCTCCCACACGCGTAGAAACAGTGGATTTCCGTGGGGGTTCTCGCGGTTGTGTGGGTAAGGACCTTGGGCGTTGTCCTTCTAAAAATTTTTTGCTCCCACACGCGTAGAGGCACAGGCAAAAATTTAAAATCCGCTTTGGATGGTTAAGCCTTGCAAAGGGGCGTAATGCTCTGGGGGCCCCTTCGGGTGGGTGGTTGAAGATAGGTTTATTTTTGCCCGTTGATGGTTTTAAGCATGATGATAAGGTGGATAAAACAACCATGAAAGTTCGCGTTCGCTTTGCCCCCAGTCCCACGGGATCGTTGCATGTGGGTGGATTGCGCACGGCCTTGTTTAATTATCTATTTGCCAAGGCGCAAAATGGCAAATTTATTTTACGTATTGAAGACACCGACCAAGAACGCCTTGAACCTCACGCCGAAAAAGATATTTTGGACAGCCTTGCCTGGGCAGGTATCGAACCGGATGAAAGCCCGTGCGCAGGGGGACAATATGGACCTTATCGCCAGTCAGACCGCCTTGCACGCTACGAGCGGGCCGCCCTCTCTCTCATCGAGAAAGGCCATGCTTACCGCTGCTATGCGAGCGCGGAAGAGCTCGATCAAATGCGCAAGGCGCAACAAGCAAAACATTTGCCACCAAAATACGATGGTCGCCACCGCAATTTAAACCAAGCAGACCGCGTGCGCTTTGAAAGCGAAGGGCGCAAGCCCGTCGTGCGTATGCGCATTCCAGATAAAGAAGAGCGCGTGGTGGTCAACGACCTCATTCGAGGCAAAGTCGCGTTTAGTTCCCAACAACTTGACGACCAAGTACTGCTCAAGTCTGATGGATTTCCCACTTACCATTTGGCCGTGGTGGTAGACGATGATGCCATGAAAATTAGCCATGTGTTACGCGCAGAAGAATGGCTCCCTTCCACCCCAAAGCACCTTTATTTGCACCAATGGCTCGACTGCCCCTTGCCCCAGTTTGCTCACTTGCCGCTCTTGCTTAACGCGGATCGCAGCAAGATGAGTAAGCGTAAAGGGGATTCCTCGGTGATGGATTTTTACAGGCAGGGTTTTTGCCCAGCAGGCTTGGTCAATTTTTTGGCCCTTTTGGGTTGGAACCCGGGGGATGAACGCGAGGTGTTTTCTTTAGAGCAACTGCCAAAGGTTTTTTCGCTCGAGCGCGTAGGGAAAGCGGGGGCTGTGTTTGATAAAGCAAAGCTCCTTTGGTTGAACCAAGCCCATCTTGGCGCCATGCCTTTGAATGCTCTGTTGCCAGCATTACAACGTTTTATTCCGCAAAATGCAGCGGAGGTTTTGGGTGAGTCCACTTTGCGCATGGTGGTCGCGGGTATCCAAAACCAACTTGGCACCTTATGCGATGCCAGTGCCCACCTGAGCCTTTTTATGCGTGCCGATGATGCACCTAAGGATCCAGACGCTCTGGAAGTGCTCGCAGCCCCCGAAGCCAAAATGGCACTCCAAGGCTTGCTGGCAGAGTTAGATGCTTTTCAGGAAGAATGGAGCCAAAATGCCTTTCGTCAGGTAATGAAAGCGACCCAAAAAAAACTGGGAGTGAGGGGCAAAGCCCTGTTTGGCCCCGTGCGTGCAGCGATTACAGGGAGTGGACAAGGGCCTGATTTGGCCATGATTGCCGACGTATTTGGGCTTGAAAAAATTCAACGGCGGATTACACAGGTTGTTACTTAAAACATGAATTCCTCTCCTTATTCTCCCTGCACGGATTTGGCCACGATTGCCGACGTGTTTGGGCTTGAAAAAAATTCAACGGCGGATTACACAAGGTGTTACTTAAAACATGAATTCCTCTCCTTTTCCTCCTACAATGGCATCGAGTGTTTGGCAATTTTCGGGTGTGCGTGGGCAGGTCTCGTACCGCGGTTGGTTGTTGGCCTTGTTTGTGATGCACAGCCTTTTGCTGCTCACGCTCTATGGACTCATTTATATCAGCGTGCAATTGGCGCCTAAGATCCCTGCAGCCCCTGGGGTGGCATTGATCATGGCTTTCCCCATTCAACTGGCATGGGGTTTTGCGCAATGGCCCATTACGGTCATTCAAGCCCAGCGCTGGAAAGATATTGGGCGCAGTGGCTGGTTAGCCACCTTGTCTTTAATCCCCTTTTTGGGCTGGATTTTTGCCATTTATCTGTTATTCCCTCAGAGTAAATCGGACCCCGGGGGCTAAAAAATGTGTGCCAGTCGTGGGATGCGTACCATGAGGAATGAAGGCATCCATGGCAACAATGATGTTCTCCATGCTGGGTTTTCGATGAGGCATTTTTAAACAGGCATCCATAAAGGGCATTTCGATGGCTCTTTTTTTGAGCATTACAAGCGGGTATTCACTCCCCATTTTGACGGATTTTTTCTTATGACACCCCCCCCACAAGAAACCCTTGTACTAATTGGTGGTTCAGGCCCTCAAGGGCGGGGTTTAGCCTTGCGCTTTGCCTTGGCTGGAATCAAGGTTTACCTAGGGTCACGCAGCGCAGAACGTGGCCAAGAAACCGCCGCCAACCTCAACCAAATCCTTACCCAGTTCGAGCGACCTTTTAGGGCATTAGAAGGAGGGGAAAACGAGATATTGTGTCATCAAGCCAGCCAACTATGGCTGGTGCTGCCTTTTGAGCAAGCAGCGGCGAACTTGCGCAAACTCACGCCCAAATTGGATAAAAATGCGGTGGTGGTCGATGTGACGGTACCGCTTGAATTTCATCCTACAGGTGTGCGCTATGCCCCACCTGCACAAGGGTCGGGATCGCAGTATTTGCGACAACGCGCCATGCCAAATCATCTTCCTTTGTGTGGGGCGGCTAAAACCATCCCAGCCCATGTGCTTGAAAACATTCAAATGGACTTAAATTGTGACAGCTTTGTGTATGGCGATAACAAGGAGGCACGGCTGCGGGTACGAAGCGTGCTGGCAAAAATTACGGGGTTGCGCCCATTGGATGCAGGCGGTTTAGCCTTTGCCCCTGTGGTAGAAGGTATGACGGCCTTGTTGATTCGCCTCAATCGCCTGCATAAAAGCCGGAGTGGATGTTTTTATATCCAAGGATTAGGCAAATAAATTTGGTGCCTATTAGCGTATGAGCCCACCCTTCCCTGCGTCTTCTGCCCCTCGCATAACCTTGCTATCTGGTGGGATTGGCGGGGCTAAATTGGCCTTAGGGGTATATCAATACCTTAAGCAAACCTACGCTACGGCTAGCATGCTCACCATAGTGGCGAACAGTGGTGACGACTGGGATTGGTTGGGTTTACGGGTGTGCCCGGATGCAGATATTTTGCTTTATACCCTTGCCCAATTGGCTTGTAAACAACAAGGCTGGGGCATTGAAAACGATAGCTTTGCGTCCATGAAACAAGCGGCAAAGTTGGGAGGAGATAGCTGGTTTCAATTAGGTGACCAAGACTTGGCACTGTGTGTGTTGCGTACCCATTGGCTAAAACAAGGGCGCAGTTTAACGGACATATTTGCACATTTTGCCAAGGTTCTTCAATTGGATTGTACCTTGCTGCCCGCTTGCGAAACCTATGCACCCACCCACCTACGCACAAACCAAGGTTGGCTACATTTGCAAGAGTATTTGGTGCGCGAAAAGGCACAACCGCAGGTATTCGAAATTGCCCAGCCCCATTTAGAACACGCCAAAGCCACAGCACAGGTTCTCCACGCCATTCAGCACTGCGACGTGCTGATATTTGCACCGAGCAACCCTTTTATCAGCATTGGGCCCATTGTGCAGACCCCAGGGGTTAGACAAGCCTTACAAGCACGCATCGAGGCCAGCCTACCACGCGCCTTGTTTAAGCATTGGCCGCATAGCATTGCAGTGTCGCCCATGGTGGGCAACAAAGCTTTAAAAGGGCCCTTGGCACACATGCTAAAACAATTTGGCAGGCCATGCAACGCTTTGGGTGTATTGATGGAATATCAACGGCTTATTCACCCAAAAGCCATTTTGCATTATGTGATTGATCCGCAAGACAAACCCCTAGCCAGCCAAGTGTTGGCCTTGGGCGTAACACCGCACATTTTGCCTATTGTAATGCAAAAAGAAGAAGATAAGATCAATCTGGCAAAACGCTTATTCACCTTAAGCAACCCCATTAAAACAAACTAACCATGGCTGCCATATCGCCTTCCTTCAGCAAAAACGCTTCCTTGCTTGTGGCGCCACCTCAGGCCAAAGAGATTGCGTTGGTGGTTCCCGTAAAAGAATGGCCTCAAGCCAAAAAACGCTTGAGTACGGTGTTAAACACCCAAGAACGCACGATTTTGGCTGAATTGATGCTAACCCATGTGCTCGAACAGGTTCAAATACTTGAACCGCCTTTACGCCGCTGTGTCATCACCAGCTATTTACCCGCCATGAAACTGGCGCGGAGCATGGGGGTTGAGGTCATTGGCGAAATTCATCAGCGCTCAGAAAACGATTCGCTGCGGCGCGCCAATATTGACCTTGCCAAGCGTGGAATAAAGGGGGTGTTGCGCCTGCCCGCAGACCTGCCTTTGCTGCAAATAAAAGACTTGCAGGTGTTGTTAAACCCCATTTTGGGAGGGGCACAAGTGGTACTAAGCCCCTCCGCTGATCGCACGGGAACCAATGCCCTTTATCGCAGCCCGCCTAATTTGTTTGACTCAAAATTTGGTGAGGACAGTTTACGTGCCCACTTACAATTGGCCAAGGGTTGTGGGGTGAAGGTGGTCCGGGTAGAGCGGCCAGGGATTTCCATGGATATTGACGAACCCGCCGATATTGCGCGTTGGCTCAAAGAGGCACCTGCACCTTCGGCCTGCATGGCATTTTTGCAGAAAATTAACATTCCCCAACGCCTTTCCCAACAAGGGATTTAAGGGGGTTGTTAAAATCGCTGCGAGAACACCGTCCACCCCGCGGGACGTAGGTGTAAAAAATGCTTTTTGCGGAGTTTGGCCAAAACGTTTACCCGCAAACCATCATTGTGACGGTGCGCTCCATTTACAGCGGAATAAACCCCACCGCCGTAAAAAGCAAGGGCACCAAGGCCCAAACCAAAGGCAAGGCCAGAAGCATTTTTGTGCTGTGCCTCCACGCTGCTCGCTGCAAGCACACCCACCACCAAAAAAGTGAGCGTACCCTCACCAAAACGGTTTAGGTAGATGGAACCACTGCCAGGAAAAAGGACTGAGAGCATACCTGCAAGCAACGGGGATTTTTCTTGGCTTGCAAACTGGCTCGTCTGCCATGCTTGCACAAATTGTTTGGCTGGCACCTTTTTGGGGGTCTTGTTTGGAATGCCTGTCAATAAAGCAAGGGATTTCTCCAGAGGAGCACGTTGCAAGGCATAATAATTTTGCGTGGCAAGTTCCAAGTGCGCGAGTGCCTCAAGCCAGATCCAATTGGCTCTCAATGCGCGTTCAAGAGGCGGCGTTTGGGTGGTTTTAGCGGGTTGTGGGTTGTTAAGCCAGTGTCGCAACCAATACAGGGCACGCTTGGGCTCACGTCCTAACAGGTGCGCCTCAACCACCCGCAGGCGTGCATCTTGGGCCCGGGGATGCTGAGGATAGAAGTACACAAAGCGTAAATTCTCGGTCACCGAGCGATAGTACTCCCCATTTGCAAACAGGCGGTCTGCCAGATCCCATTGATCTTTTGGATTTCCATATCCAGGGGTGGCAAAGCTCTGGGTGGGCAGGCTGGGCCAACTGGAGGTAGGAGATTGAGAGGGGGGATGGATAGGGATGTTTTGGGCTAGGAAAAGAGATCTAAACGGCTGCGTGCTTGGGCGCCAAAAATGTTGAGATGGGAGCGCAAATACCAACCCATTTCCCCAAAATGCCATCCCCATGATGACCCATAAAATCCGTAAAAAAAAAGGCATGGCAACGTTCTTTTGGCGATAATCAGGTCGAAACACGGGTGTCAAAGCGACAACAACGGGAAGCGCTTTGGGTCGTGTAATGGGAATGTAAGGGTGTAGATGATGAGGGCAATTTGCGCACTCAAACCTGAGATGATTCCGGCGTAAACCACGGAAGGGATTTCCTGGCGCCAAAGGCGCGTTAGCGCACGCTTTAGATTTACGCTTCGATTAAGGGTACAATGTATCTCGACGCCGCTTCAAGGCTTATCCTTACAGATTGCCACCAATTTACAAAATTCGAGAATAACCAAGTGCGTGTGCATGGTGTTTTAACCGCCTTGGTAAAGGGCTTTGATTAAGGTGGCAGAGATTGAAGGTGGCCGATCCTCCTTTTACCCTGGGTTGTGTGGCATACTGAGGTATGCGCAACGAGTAAGCCACTTTATGGATTGAACCCATGACATCCATCTCCAACATGCTAAACCCCAAACGCATGGAAGCGTTTTTGGGACACCGTTTTAGCCCTGACTCACGCCAAACCTTTGCAGCAGAGCTCGAACAAGGTCTGGCGGCTTTTAAGGCGCAAACCAGACAACGCAGTTGGATCAAACGCCACGTTCACTTGCAGGCCAAGCTTAATCATCAATTGGCCGCTGCCCTGCAAGCATGGATGGGGGACTTGATGCGCATCGCAGAAAATGCAGGCTTTACCCTCAGTGATTTAGAGCCCCAGACCATTCTTTACGATGCCACAACTTACCCAAAGCATCACCAACCCTTGCCCGCTTCGCTCAGTTTGCCTGCCTCTTCCTACCACTTAGAAACGACAACGCGCCATTATATTATTCATGTGGTTCTCCCCAACCAAATTACGGGAATCGATGCCTGCCTTACCAGCTTGCGCGCGTGGTTATTTCGATTATACGGCAACATTTATCTCCACGATCAAGTCTACACTCAAGCACATTACCTCCAAGATAGGGCTTTGGATACCACACTACAACAGCTTGTTGGGTTTGAAGAAAAAGTACGCTTACTGGCCACTTCTTCCAGCATACCCAAAGCATTGCTGCCTGTACTCCGGCAGTTAGCCAGGCAAAAAGGGATTCCTTTTTCCCTCCAGCGGGTGGAGCTGCTGCGTACCCTTTGTACCCAATGGTGTCAAGGAATCGAGCAACAAATAGCCCAAAAAAAATTGTCCGCAGAAACCTTGGCCACCGTCGAGGGTGCCTTTGAGGAAATAAGTGCTCCGTTGCAAGAAAATTTACCCCAAGCCATAGCCGATGCGTGCCAAGAAGTCGAGCGCGTCGATCAGCAACTGCGTTTTATACCCGCAGAGCGTTTGGCGGAATTTGGCACGCTGCAAACCCAGAGCCCTTTTCATGCCCTGGGGGCTGCGCAAGCAAGGCTCCAGTCTTTATTCTCCGTGGTACAAAGCCTTGTGGAAGATGCAAATCTTTTATTAAACAGCGTCATACCCGCATCCAACCCTGCCAATCCAAACCCAGCCCTTTCAAAAGAACAGCTTGGCGTCCTCAAAAACCGCCTTGAAAACCATTTGGCCTCACTCATTCAACAACAGCTTGCCCGCCCTTACTTGTTAGCGCAAAGCACCCTCCCTGCCCCTGCACATCAACAGGTGGAACAATTTCCTTTGGAGGTGTTTCGCGTACTGCAAGAGGCAAAAAAGAACGATCCCTCGACCTCCTTGACCTATGAGGCGTTGCAAAAGCGAATGGAGAACAGCATTTATCAACGCATTTATAGCACACAATCGACCTTGGTGCGTGGCATTCGCTTGCTAGAGCAAGGTGGACCAAGTGCTTTTTTGAGTTCGATTCATCACCAAAAACTGCGCACCGCACAGGCATATTTTAAAGCCCGCTTTACCTTGTTACATGGCTTGTGCACCAAGGTAAACTTGGTGGTACAATTGGCCGAGCAAAAAAACACACAACAAAAATCAAACCCGCTGCCCCTGCCAGCTTTAGCCCAAGGATGGGCTGGGTTTATCAGTCATGGCTTGGTGGTGTCCCTTTTTTGCCTCGAAAAAAACCGCATTCCAGCGGAGCGCTACTGGAAAAATACAAAGGCACTCTGGCACAAGCAGATGGAAGAGCAACGGGTTGAAGCACATCTCAGTTGGTTGTTTTATCGCATGTATCAAATGGCAGCCCAGCAAAATACAAAAACCGCCCTACACACCGTGCGCACGGTCTTGCTCGAAGCCTCGAAGAGCCTGCGCTTTGCCGTGCATCAGTGCTGCCAAATGGCCCAAAACAAAAACGCCCTGGCGGACAAAACAACCCGCATAGAGCGTTTGGCAAAAACGGTTTATTACAATTATTTACGCAGCCAAAAAAATGCCATCGTAGGTCCCCACCCCATAAAAACCGGGGCCACCACCCCCCACTTTAACCCGCGCTCAGGTTAACCCAAAGCCATTCTAATTGCCCACATCCTTGTGCCCTTTTGCAGGCAATTTAAGCCAAACGGCCCTGCAAACATCCATAAATGGCGGGGGATTTGACCAAACTGTCATCTTTTTCGAGGCGCCACAACCCCCCTTTGCACAGTACGCGCCCGCTTGCTGGGTTTACCTGCCCTTCGACACGGACTTGTGCGCGCTGCCCCGGAAAAAACGGTGCACGAAACAGCACGTGAATGTTGTCGGTGCACCAATTTTCGACGGGCTGCCCTGCCTGATAGAGCAAGGTGGTGCTGGCATTTTCAAGTGCGCGCAGGCCTTCGTGCACATTCACATGTTGATTCACATCGCTTTGGTGCATGCCAAAGGTTAAAAGCGGCCTTTGCGCTTTGGGCAAAGGGGCTAGGGTCTCCCCAGGTTCCAAGGCCATCGTTTGCAGAGCAGCGATATCGGGATAGTTCCCTGGCCAAGGGTGTATTGCAAGGGTGTTCAATGCTTTAGGTGCCTCGTCCAAATGGCGCGCTTCAGGGGGGGCAACAGGGCGTGTAATAATGTGGTAGGCATGCAACACACCCGCTTGTATCCACTCTCCTGCCTTGCCTTTGCACCCCAAATGCCCTGTCTGTGTATCTTTGTCTTTTTGCAATTCGCGCGCCCAGATCTCGCTGTGCATCTCAATTCCCCAACGGATCACAGGTTTGCCCTCAGGCTTGTGAGGGTGCGCACCCTCATAACGTAGCAACCTACAACGATACCTGGTTTTAACCCCTGGGTCGAATGCAAGGGGAACTAAACCTGTTTGGAGTTGCATGGAAAACATGATAAGGGCAATTCCATGTGAGCGCATGCTAGCCATGTCAAAATTGCGCTCAAAGGCACCGAATACGGGAGGTGCCCCGAGATGCACAACGCTCACGGTTTTTAAGCGGCCGTGCATGTCAAGGTCTTCAAACGCCAACGGCAAGGTCAACTCACCACAAAATTCTTTTTTCATCGTTTTTGTTTACTTTTTCAAGAGAGTCCATTTTTTAATGATGGGTTTGGGGCACCTTTTTTCGAGGGATATTCGATGCACGCATGGTTTTGACACCGCCGATCCTTGCGGGTACGTTCACTTTGCTGCGAACGCGGGGCTTTTTTGGGCATGCTAACTTTGCTGTGGTTGAAGCACAACATCTTTTAAGAGCACTGTGGTTTTGAGCAGCGTCTGCTCATGGTGGGTTAAATGCAGTTCCACCTCCAAAGCCTCAGGATGCTCCATGGCTTCTTCCTCATCTTCAAAGCACAAGGTAAGCTCAAGGGCTTCATTTTTTAGGGTAATCCGGCATTTTGTATGAAGGCCTTGACGGGTTTCAATGCCCCCTACCTGCCCCAAAAATCCCAGTTCAAGCCCATTGGCACGGCTGTAAAAACGTAACTGGGTATGCTGGAGATGCGAGAGAAAAATGCGTAAATTAAAACCTAGTGTCACCGTGTGCCCACTTAATACCTAATTCAATGATTTGTATGTTTCAAAAATAGCACCTCATGCACCATGTATTATGGGCGTTTTGTCACAAAAGGCATAGGGTACATGCAAGAAAAAACCTTCCCCCAGCCATTTTTGCTGGCAGTCACCAATCCCCGTTCCCACGCATCTAAGGGAATTGTGCGGCACTGGCATCGGGATAAAGGTCTGGCGATGCTTGTGACACTCAGGGAGTTGTGATCCTATTAGGTGTTTTAGCCAAGGGGCCCTAGACTATGGGGGTAAAAGCAAGTTCAGTGAGGGCTTGGCTGCGCCCGCCCGAAATCGCCACGCTTAATCTTGCTGGGCAGAATGTCGCTTGCCTCAAGGCTGCGTTGCACCCCAATTCGCTTGCCCGGATTGCCTGCCGTTATCCATGCCCCTGGAAAAAAATACCTGGCCTGCCTTTAGCAACCGATAGCAACCGGTTTGGCAGGGCAAACAAACCTGCAATCCGGGGCACCCAAGCTTTGACACCCACCAAAGCCAACAACGCCGCCGTCACCCTCACCCCCCAAAGCACAGGGCAGCTCGTGATTTTTAAAGCGAACACCTTATCCCCTTAGGGCAGGAACAAAAAAGCACCTGTGCCAACCCGTGACACAGGTGCTCTTGCATTTTTCTTACACGCCCCGGGCGACTTCGCTTTGCCAGCCAAGGCCTAGGCATGGATGATGTGGTACATCGCCTGAAAAGGAGGCATGTTGTTGTGGGGCTGATTGCCACCCTCAATGCGTGCATAAGGATACTCGGCACCCTGTGCAGGGAAGCCGCCATAAACGCCGTGGTGTGGGCGGATGTTCTCGACGCCAAAGCGAGTGTCTCTACCATATGAACCCGTATTTGTCCTGATAGGAGTTTTGACATTCGCTGAGGGCAGTTCTTGCGCGGTCAACGTATGCTGTTCTTCACCGCCAAGGCTGCCTAGTGGGCGACTGGTGAGGTCTTCTTCCTGCCCCCTGCTTCCGCTGCCAATGCCGCTACTACCCGCACCCAGCGGTATCCGCCCGCGCAGGTCGGGCAAGGCAAAGGTGTCGGGAGAAATGAGCACCAAATGCGAGCCCGCGGGGGGTGCATCGAGGCCAATCGAGGCGGCCATCGCAATGCTGGTATGAAGCACGAGCACATGGGGAAGAAAGTTGTTTGGAAAGTTGCTTGGGTCGGCTGGGTCTGGGACACGCGCCACATAATAGCTGGGATCCATGGGATCCGCGCTCCAGACACCCGCAGCATCCACGGTTCTTACTTTCACCTCTTGACCATTGGTAAAGTGATGAAAAGGCAGGGAAATCAGGTCGTTTTCTGGCCTTGATCCATCGGGTAGTACTTCGAGGGGTTGCTCAAAAGAATGCCCAACCGCTGCAAACAGAGCCGCGGTGCTCAGTGTGCCGTTTGTTTCGCGTGCATCGGGTGTGGCCGTTTGGTTGAGGCGGCGCCCATCGCAGGGCAGCCAGCCCGATGGAATGCTGGTAAACGCGGTGTTTACCCCATCAAAAGCATCGGTTCTTCCCGCAAACCCTTGAACGATGCCTGCTGTGATGGGAGGCGTTACACCGAGTTGCGCGAGAATGGCCTGTACGTTTGTATGTACCGTCTCTTTTAACTCAGCGTCGTTAACCGTTAGGTTCAGTGTAGAAATGTCAGCAGTCAGTGCTGTCATGAGGGTTCTCCCTATGGTACATTGCGTTTTGGGTGGTGTTTGAGAGCGTCAATGCGCCATGGCCCCATTAAACAACCCATACTAAGGGCGCATTGAGTACGCAAGGTAGGCGTAATCAAGGCAAAGAATTAAGGAGGTGGAAATTCCTCTCGGACAAAAATTGCTTCCATTGCGTTTTTACCCATAAACGGGCGGTTAAGGCCTCGCCCCGTGCCTTTTTTTCCCAAGATGGCGGCACTTTTTGGGGCATCACGCTAAAAATCCATTCACACGGGGGTTATCCATCGTGTATACTGCCGCAGTGCCGTGCCTCGTGTTTCATGTTTGTTTAAGATTGGGAGAAATGCCATGACCAAAGCCGTAATTGTAGATGCCGTGCGCACGCCAATGGGGCGCTCAAAAAAGGGTGCCTTGCGCCATGTACGTGCCGAGGCCCTTGGGGCTCACGTGATTGAAGCCCTTTTGCAACGTAGTCCAAGCCTGGCACCTGCCATGGTGGATGAGGTGATTTGGGGTTGCGCCAACCAAACCTTAGAGCAAGGCTTTAATGTGGCGCGCATGACCAGCCTTATTGCAGGGCTCCCACCTGAAGTCCCCGCTTACACGGTGAATAGGCTGTGTGCATCCTCTTTGCAAGCCATTAACAACGCGGCCATGGCCGTGGCTTGCGGCGATGGCGAGGTGTACATTTGCGGTGGCGTGGAGCACATGGGGCACGTTGCCATTGGCCACGGCGCAGATCCCTCACCCGCTTACTCTTTGCGCTCGGCCAAAGCAGGTTGGTCGATGGGGCTCACCGCCGAAATGCTGGCCAAGCTGCATCATGTGGCGCGAAGCGAACAAGATACCTTTGCGTTGCGCAGCCACCAGCGTGCAGCAGCAGCCCAACAGGCGGGCAGTTTTAACGGGCAGATTATTGCCATGCAGGGCGAAGATACAGACGGCGTCCCCTTATTGCTTGACTATGACGAGGTGGTGCGTCGCGATGCCACCCTCGAGGCTCTGGGCAGTCTAAAACCTGCGTTTGATCCGCGTGGGAGCGTGACCGCGGGCAATTCCTCGGCCATTGCCGATGGTGCCTCGGCGGTGCTGGTGATGCGCCATGAGAAAGCCAAAGAACTGGGGCTCGAACCAATGGCAACCATCAAGTCCTTCGGCACAGCAGGGGTTGACCCTAGCATTATGGGATATGGCGCCGCACCCGCTGCCCAGAAAGCACTCAAAAAAGCGGGCATGCATCCACGCGACCTGCAGGTGGTGGAATTAAACGAGGCCTTTGCGGCCCAAAGCATTCCTGTACTGCGCGACTTGGGGCTGTGGGGGCAGTTGGACGACAAGGTGAACCTAAACGGGGGTGCCATCGCTTTGGGGCATCCCTTGGGTTGCTCGGGTGCGCGCATTACCACCAGTTGCCTGCATTTGATGCAGCAGCGCAATGCGCAAACGGGCATGGCCTTTATGTGTGTGGGCATGGGCCAGGGCGTAGCCACCGTGTTCGAAAGGCTTTAAAAAAGACAAAAAGCAAACCCTCAAAAATTTTGGGCTGGACGCTTCTTTTGTAAGTTTTTCTTTACCGTTTCAATAAACCCCTCTTCTAATTGATGGGTGGGTGTGCAAGTTACCTTATATTTTCGGCCGTACCCCGACACGACAACGGCCAGCGCACACAAACCCAGTAACCATCCCCCCATGGCAAAATAACGCCCTGGGCGGGGGGAGGGACGCTAGCTTGCATCATAGTGTTACAGGTCACCTCAAAGCCTGCACCTTCGTTAAATAAGGCCTGCGTCTTTTAAGGCGCGGTAGGGCCCTTTTTTGTCGAGGGTGCGCAAACCACGCTGCGATACCTTAACCTTAACATAGCGCCCCAATTCACTGACCCAGATACGCTTTTTATGCAGGTTTGGCAGTTGCACGTGGCGGGTTTTGTTGTTTGCGTGAGAGACGCGGTTCCCAAAAAGGCCGCGCTTGCCTGTAATATCGCACATGCGAGACATGGGAGGTAATGCTTTCCTTGTAGAAGGGGAGTACTATGGGGGGTGGTTGGTAGCAAGTAATGGTGCATTTGGCAAGACACGGGCAGCGACGCTTTTTAACAAAACGCAACCAACCCCAACAAAAGAGCAGCCAACGCACGGGTATTTGCACCTTTTGACAAAACACAACCCTCACCGTAAACAAAACCCATGGCAAAAGCAAATGGGTTTATAGTCCACAAAATGCATGCTGACCTGTGCTATAGTGCGCAATTATGCCCATTTTTGTTCCCACACCCAATTCAAATGGGTAAAAGCGAACCAAACTTATACACCAAAAACGGTAAGCCAAAGCCATGAGTGAAGACAATGAAAAGGGCATCGATCCCATTCAAATAGAAGACGAGATGCGTGTGTCGTATATGGAATACGCGATGAGCGTCATTGTTGGGCGTGCCTTACCCGATGCCCGTGATGGGCTAAAGCCTGTGCACAGACGGGTGCTGTATGCCATGCACGATCAGGGCAATTTGGGCACGCGCCCTTATCGCAAATCGGCAAGGGTGGTCGGCGATGTCATTGGTAAGTATCATCCCCATGGCGATACCGCCGTGTACGATGCCACCGTGCGCTTGGCACAAACCTTTTCCATGCGCCACCCCTTGGTGGATGGGCAGGGCAATTTTGGTTCCATTGATGGCGATTCTCCCGCAGCCATGCGCTACACCGAGGTGCGCATGACCCCCTTGGCTCACGAATTGATGCGCGATTTAGACAAAGAGACGGTTGCTTTTCAACCCAATTATGATGACAGCTTGCAAGAACCCTTGGTGCTCCCCACGCGTTTTCCTAATTTATTGGTAAATGGCGCAACAGGCATCGCAGTGGGCATGGCTTGCAATATTCCGCCCCATAACCTAAGCGAGGTTTTAACCGCTTTTTTGTACTACATTCAAAACCGCCAAAACCCCAGCTTAGATGCGATTATGCGCCACTTGCCCGGGCCAGACTTCCCTACAGGGGCAGCGGTCCTAGGGAAACGGGGTATTCGCGAGGCTTATGAAACGGGGCGGGGTATTTTGACCCTGCGCGCAATCGCTGAGATAGAAAACGATGCAAAGCGCGACCAAGAATCGATTGTGGTGACAGAAATCCCTTACATGGTGAACAAGGCCAAGGTTGTGGAGAAAATTGCCGAACTCACTCGCAACAAACGCCTCGAAGGTGTGGCCGACTTACGTGATGAATCTGATCGCAAAGGCATGCGAGTGGTGATTGAGGTGCGCAAGGGTTTTTCAGCAGATGTGCTGCTCAACAACTTGTACAAGCACACCCAGTTGCAAACCTCTTTTGGGATTATTTTGTTAGCCGTTTTAGAGGGTCAACCACGCCAACTTTCCTTGTTAGATGCTTTTCGCTGCTTTTTAAATCACCGTGTGGAGGTGATTGAGCACCGCTCGCGCTTTGACTTAAAAAAAGCCGCAGTGCGCGCCCACGTACTTGAAGGGTTACGCATTGCTTTGAGCAACCTCGACAAGGTCATTCAAACCATTAAAACCAGTGCTTCAAGCAGCGATGCGCGGACCTCACTCATGGAATTCTACCCCTTATCCGAGGTTCAAGCACGCGAAATTTTAGACATGCGCTTAGCGCGCTTAACCGCCTTAGAGCAAAAGAAAATTGACGATGAGTATGCTGTGTTGCAAAAACGCATGGCTGAATTAAAAACCATTTTGGCCGATCCCGAAAAAGTGGTGCAGGTGGTTTATGAGGAAACCAAAGAACTCAAGGATAAAAATCAACATGTACGCCGTACCCAGTTGCTGGGAGAGCAAGATGGTCAGTTTCAAACCGAAGATTTGATTGCCTGTGAGGATATGGTGGTAACCATCTCCCATGCAGGTTTCATTAAGCGCATTTCAACCGATGCTTACCAAGTGCAGCACCGCGGCGGTAAGGGCAAACTTGCCATGGCCTCGCGCGAGGAAGATTTTGTGGAAAGCATGTTTGTCGCTTCTACCCACGATCATCTGTTGTTTTTTACCTCCCAAGGCAAATGCTACAGCAAAATGGTCCACGAACTGCCCACGATGGGGCGCACAGCCAAAGGGCGTGCGGTCGTCAATTTGCTGCAATTAGATCAAGACGAAGCCGTGCAAGCTTACGTTGCGGTAAATGAAGGTTTTGATGACAATCGCCACATTATTATGGCCACTCGAAATGGGGTGGTAAATAAGACCTCGCTCAGTAGTTTTAGCAATGTGCGTAAAAATGGGGTGCGTGCCATTAACATTGACAATGCCGACACCTTGGTGACGGCGGTCCTCACTGATGGCGAGCAAGATCTCTTTTTTGCCACAGCCCAGGGTCTATCCTTGCGCTTTCACGAAAACGAAATTCGCTCCATCCAACGCGGTGGTCGCGGGGTAATTGGCATCCGCTTAAACGATGGCGATACGCTGGTGTTTTTGCAAGCCCTGAGTGAGGAAGGATCGTTGTTAACGATAACCGAAAACGGATATGGAAAAAAATCGAAATTAAGCGATTATCGCGTGGGTAGCCGTGGAAACAAGGGAGTGTTTACCATTCGTACCACCAAGCGCAATGGCAAGGTAGTGGGCGTGTTGCAGGTGCAAGATCATGAACAGTTGATGATTATCACCCAGACAGGAAAACTGATTCGCATGCGCTTAGATGCCTTGCGTAATATGGGTAGGCTCACCCAGGGAGTGCGCATGATTCACTCCCAAGAGAATGAAAAGGTAACCAGTATTGCCAAAATTATGGAGGCCGAAAACCTTGACAAAGGAATCCCTATCTAAAAAAAATCAGGAAGTTTTTTTGAAAATCATGTGTCGCCCAAACCCATGGATACGTAAATCCCACAAGGAAGCTTACAAAGTCGCTTGGCACCTTTTGCGTACGGGAGTGCAAAACGGAGCTTTATGGGGCGCATTGGGAGTGGCACTGCTCGGTTTAGGGGCGTGTGAGGACCACGCGGCCCAAAAAATGCGCACAGAAGCGGAACACTTGCTAAGTCAAGGCAGAGCAGCGCAAGCAGCGGAGAAGTTTTTGGCGACAGCGCACCTTGCCAAAGGTTCTGCTTTGGGGGAAGAAGCACTGTACTGGGCTTCACTAATTACCCATTATTTTTTAAAAAACAATGCCCAAGCCGAGAAATTGCACCGTCGTCTGATCACCGAAAATCCACAAGGAACCTACGCGCGCGAGGCACGTGTACACTTGGCTGCCCTGTATGAGAAAAAACCAAACAGCCTGCATCGTGCCCTCCAACTTTGGCGCAAAGTGTTGCAGCAAACCACCGATGCTGCAGAGATTGAGCGACTAAAGCGCAATATGGCCAATATTCATGTGCGCATGCGACACTGGGACGAGGCACGCTATATGTATCGCGACATTTTACGCAGTGCAAGTTCCCCCCAAGTGACGGCAGAAACGGAGTACCTGGTGGCACACAGTTATTTTTTGCAGGGCAGGACAAAGATAGCCCTTGCCATTATGCAAAAAATAGCCAAAAATCATACTCACTTAGCCGTGGGGGCCCATGCCAGTTTTTTTGTCGCAGACACGCTCGAAGAGCAAGGCAGAATTCGTGAAGCCATTCAAACTTTTAGACAGGCTAAGGCACAGCACCCACGTAAAGACATGGTGGAATATCGCATTCGACGCTTGCAGCTTCGCTTAAAACGCAGCGTGCGCTGACTCATCTGTGATGATTACCCATATTTTAAGCGTGCATTGGCTGTTGTGCAACCCTTGTTTACCCCCCCCCCACATGCCTGCCCATAAAAAAACGACCAACGCGTCTCCTTTTGAAGATGGGCCCTTATTGCAAGTGCCCTTGGGAAGCATTAGCCTAAACCCCAGTCAGCCACGCAAGCACTTTACACCCCAGGCACTGCAGAACTTGGCCGATTCTTTGCGTGCCCAAGGCATTATTCAACCCTTGGCAGTGAGACCCCACCCCCACCGTAACCCTGGTTGGGAACTCATTGCGGGAGAGAGGCGCTTGCGGGCCATGCGTCTGCTGGGCTGGCAAAAAGCCCCTGTGGTGGTACGCAAGGTCGATGACGCCCAACTCGTCGAATTGGCTTTGGTCGAAAATGTGCAACGCGAAGCGTTGACCCCCCTCGAAGAAGCCCATGCCTACCGCAGTTTGCAGCAGCGCTTTGGCTATACCCAGCAAGCCCTGGCCAAAAAAATTGGCAAAGAGCGCTCGACCATTGCCAACACCTTGCGTTTACTAGCCTTGCCCCATGCCCTACAGGCGGACTTAAATGCTCAACGCCTCAGCATGGGGCACGCACGTGCCCTGCTTGCGTTACCCCAGATTGAGCAACAGTTGGCATTGGGGAAATACGTGGTGGTGCACGGGATTTCGGTGCGCCAAACTGAGCAGTGGGTCCGCAAAATACTGCAAGGCACCAAGCCACCTGTTGCCGTACAACACACCAACCCAAAGGCCAACGTACAAGCAAGTACACCACAGCCCCCCTTCAGCACCCAGCAGGCGATGTTACGACACGCCCGCCAGCGCCTTGAAAACCACATGAATACCCGCGTGGACATTGAGTGGCCCCAAAAACAAGGGGGAATGGGCAGCATCCAAATTGCGTTTCATGGCCGCGAAGAATTCAATCACCTGTTTGAAAAACTTCTCAAAACGTAGCCCTGGGTTTTTTTGTCAAACAGGTGCTTTTACAAACTCAGGATAGGTCCTCCTTTAATCATGCAAAACACAAACAAAGTCTGCCTCTATTGGAGAATTCGAATATCTTTATCACCGCACAGCAAATTGCGGAAGAAAGAGAGGGTTTTGGGGCACGTCCCACAATCCAGATTCACTTTGGTAACCTGCTGGACCTCGCTCTTGCGCACCGCGATCCCTTGGGCTGCCTATGCGGTGGGTAGCCTTCCCTCCGCATTACGCACGGTGTGGAATCGCCTTGAGGAAAGCGGGGTGGAGGTAACGCTTTTGAGAGCGCGGCCAGCAAACGGGTAGTGAGCAAGGGGTCGATGCCACCCTCCAAATCCATATGCTGCGCAATGCCCTCAGATTACAACAAAGACCCAGGCGTTGTGTGCTTGCTCACGGGTGATGGGAAAGGCTTTGCTGATGGGGTTGGCTTTCATGCCGACCTAGAGCGGATGTACAAAAAGGGCTGGGGTATGGAATTGTTGGCTTGGGAAAAAAGCTGTAACCACAAAATGCGTGACTGGGCAAAAGGAGTGGGTGTATTTGTGCCTTTGGAAGATTTTTATCAAGAGATTACCTTTCAAAAATCTTCGTTAACGATTACAAAAAAAGGGTCTTTCGAGATACCTGGGCGCAATGCTGCACCCCTTGAAAAAGTGAACCACTTGCGTGAAAAATGTACAGCCGGAAGACCGTAAACGCGTGGCTTTCTTGTTTGATGGGACGATGTTTTTTGCAGCTAGGTCGCTAAAAGTGCTAACGTTTTTGCCAAGCCCTAAAAACATGGTGGATGCGATAGTAGCAGTGCTCCACAAAAATTCTCGACCCACTCCACCCACCCTTTTCCTCGGATCCCCTTGCTTTATGTCCGATAAAACCACCAGTTTACTTAGCCAAAGCATTCACTTAAAAGGGCAGCTAAAACTGGCCGGTGGTGTGCGGATTGATGGTGAACTTGAGGGGGATTTGGTGAGTGAAGGCATCGTGCATGTAGGCGAGCAAGCAGACATTGTGGGCGATATCACGGCGGTGTCAGTGGTTTCAAGCGGACGCATTCGAGGCAACATTCACGCAAAAAAAGAAGTGCTGTTGTATGCCCCTGGCAGTTTGGTAGGCAATGTACAAGCAGGAGGATTTTATATTGATGAGGGTGTACGCTTTGAGGGGATATGCACCCTTTTGTAGTCTCTTAGGAAGGGGCATTCCATTCCAAATTTTACCCCCCAGGCACATTCAATGGGCACGGCCACCATGCCAAGCAACATGAACATTCAACAAAGCGTGGTGGTGGGTACCAGCGGACACGTTGACCATGGAAAAACCAGTTTGGTGCGTGCGCTAACGGGTATGGATACCGACCGCTTGACAGAAGAAAAACGCCGTGGGATTACCATTGACCTCGGGTTTGCCTATAGCAAAACGCCCCAGGGGGCTGTGCTGGCTTTTGTCGACGCTCCAGGGCATGAGCGCTTTGTGCACAACATGCTGGCAGGGGCAGCGGGCATTGACGTGGTGTTATTGGTGGTGGCAGCAGATGAAGGCGTAATGCCCCAAACGCGTGAACACGTACAAATTTGTCATTTGCTGGGTGCCACACAAGGCTTGGTGGTACTTAGTAAGTGTGACTTGGTCGATAAAGAATGGCTCGCACTCAGCCGCGAAGATGTGCACGATGCGCTTTTAGGAACTTTTTTGGAATCGGCACCCGTGTTTGCCGTGTCTACCACCACGGGTGAGGGTCTGCCCGCTTTGCGGAGTGCTTTAGAAGCCCTGCCCGGACAGCACAAAAAAAGCCATGCCACAACCCCTTTTCGCTTTATTGTCGACCGCTCCTTTGCCATGAAAGGCTTTGGTACAGTGGTGACGGGGACCACCGTGAGCGGTGTCCTTGGCAAGGGAGACGAGATTTTGCTCTACCCCCAAATGCGCAAGGTGCGCGTGCGATCTATGCAAAGCCATGGCCAAACCGTGCAGAGCGTTGGGGTGGGCATGCGTGCGGCCCTTAACCTTGCCTCTTTACACAAAAATGAAGTGAGGCGTGGGAATCAACTGGCCCATGAGCACACACTGTGTGTGAGCACGATGCTTGGGGTAGAATTGCGCTTACTAGCCAGTGCCCACGAATTGGCCATGCGGGCACGTGTGCGCGTACATGTGGGTGCGCAAGAGGTGATGGCACGGGTGGTGTTGTTGGAGCGTGAGCGGTTGCTTGCTGGAGAAACCCAGGTAGTGCAGCTCCGTTTAGAACAACCCTTGTGTGCGTGCTATGGCGAACACTTTGTGATAAGAAGTTATTCGCCTATGACAACCATTGGGGGGGGGAGAATTCTTGACCCCGCCCCTGGGAAGCTGCGCAAAGAGCGCGTGCGTATGGTCGAACGCCTGGTGCAGTTGGCAAAAGCCTGTGACGATGAAGAACGCCTCGAACAGGTGGTATGGCTCCGCGGCATTACGGGGGTGGAAAAACACGCTCTGGAGGCATTGAGCGGATTGGATTCAAGTGCCCAAAAACGCACTCAAAAAAGGCTGGTACAAGCAGGGGTGCTGCATGTACTTAGTCAAGGAAGCCAACAAAGTTTGTATCATGCGGATGCCATTTTGCAGCTAAAAACCCTCATTCAACGCCTCATCGCGCGCCATCACCGCGAACACCCTGACATGGCAGGTCCCACCCGCCCTGAAATGGCAGGCAAACTAAGCAACGTTCTTGCCTCCCAGCCTTTGGCTGAATTACTACACAGCATGTGTCACCAAGGGCAAATTCAAAGCGAGGGCGAAAATTTTGCGCTGCCAGGACACAAGGGTAGGCTGGAGAGCAAAGAGGACGCTTTGCTAACCCAATGCCTCACGCGACTCGCCCAAGATGGCATCCATGCACCACGCAAGACGGCTTTGCTACAAGCTTGTGGTCTCAGCCCCAAAGATGGGACACGGCTGCTAAATCGCGCTGCACACCAAGGGCAGGTGGTGCGTGTGGATGATGAGGCCTATTATGTCGCTGCTGTGCTGGCAGAGATTAAAACGCGCCTGGCAGAACATTTAAAACAGCACCAAACCATGGATGTAGCAGCCTTTAAAGCGTTATTGAACATTGGGCGCAAACAAGCGGTGGAACTGCTGGAGTACTTCGATGCACAGCACGTTACCTTAAGGGTGGGAAACCACCGCATTTTACGCTAGACCAACCCTAAAAACCCTCCCAAAGCGGAAGGGTACTTGGAAAGGTTTGGTGGGCAGAAAACACCTGGGTTTTGTCCATAAAGGGCTTGCAGCAACACGTGTGGAGCCTTGCCGCCGATGATGGCAACCCGTTTTGGTGCATTGTATTCGAGACAGCATGCCCAAAAATGCGCCCAGTTGAAGGTGCGGTTTTCTATCTGGTGGGTTGGTGCGCATTGGGATCTGGGATGCGTTCTGGGGTACGGTGGATGTCGAGGTGGCTCAGGGTGGCAACAAAGCCCCTTTCTTGCATTTGCTGCTGTAGCCAGTGGGCCAAATACACCGAGCGATGCCGCCCTCCTGTACAGCCAAAAGAGACGCTTAATTGCTCACGCCCCAGTTGCTGGTAAACGTTGGCTGTATACAAGACAAGGGCTTGGGCGTGTTGCGCAAAAGCATGTACTTCCTGCTTGCTTGCAAAAAACGCGACAATCGGTTGCTCGAGGCCATTTAAGAGGCGCAGATCTTGTTGCCAAAAAGGATTGGGCAAGGCACGGCAGTCAAATACAAAACCACAGCCGTGGGTTCCTTGGGGTGGGGAGCGATGTTTAAAGCCAAAACTATGAATCGAAATGCTTGGCATACAAAAGCAGTACGGATGATGAAAGGTGGGAGGCACACGGTATGAGGCTCATGACGGCTATGCATCACAGGCACCACCATACACCGCGGAGTTTATTTTTTAAAGGTGTGTCGGTTTTAAAACCATGGTTATGCATGCATACACACTCAAAAAATTCCCTCTTTGAACATCTCAAAAATGCGAGTAGCAAGGGATCATGTACACCTTAATCGAGGTTGCCTTGGTTAAGGTTGTCCCCTTAGGGTGGGAGAAAAGGTTTTTTCTTAGCAAAATAAACCCAGCATAAGGAGGTACATGGGTCAGAATATATGCTACGCTTAGCCAGATATTGTGCGCGCAGCGTCCCTATAATGCAGTTAATGCGATTTTGGATGACAAGACGCTGGATTGTTGCAGTCGCGCAGGGGTTGTTATCATCATTTGCACCCACGCGCCATGGGTATAACACGGGTTTTTTACCCTAATCCCGCATTTTTGCACACCAATAAAAAATACAATAGCCCATATGCCCATTGTTGATTTACGCAGCGACACCGTTACTAAACCCACTCAAGGGATGCGCCAAGCCATGCTTGAAGCAGAGGTAGGAGACGATGTATACGGCGAGGATCCCACCGTTCATACCTTGCAAGAGGAAAGTGCTGCGTTATTGGGCATGGAAGCCGCCTTGTTCACGCCTTCTGGCACCATGGCAAACCAACTGGCCTTAAAAGCACATACCCAAGGGGGCGACGTGGTTATGGCGCATTCGGGTGCGCATATCGTGTGTGCTGAAAGTGCGGGCGGTGCCATGTTGGCTGGAGTACAGTTTTGTTATGCCGATGGAGAAAATGGACTTCTCGACCTAAACAAAATACGCGATACCTACCAAACGGGCGAGAACCCACACTTTGCTCCCACAACCCTAATTTGCCTCGAAAACACACATAACTTTAGTGGCGGAGTGCCTGTATCTTCTGCAGCCCTTGCGCCCATTGTTGATTTTGCCACCCAAAAAGGCATGAGAATGCATCTTGATGGTGCAAGGCTATTCAACGCGGCCATTGCCCTTGATACCACTCCCAAAGCCCTTACCGCGGGGTTTCAAAGCGCTACCTTGTGTTTTTCTAAAGGTTTGGGAGCGCCGATGGGTTCAGTGGTCGCGGGTTCCAAAGGGTTTATTTTGCGTTGCTTGCGCTATCGCAAAATGTATGGCGGCGGCATGCGCCAAATTGGCATTGTCGCTGCGGCAGCACGCTATGCCCTTAAGCATCATGTTGAACGGTTAGGCGAGGATCATCAAAATGCCACAGCCCTTGCCACAGGGTTGGCCAATTTGCAAGGGGTCGAACTGCCAAAAGGGATGCCCACAACCAACATGGTGTTTGTTCGCTTTACCAACCCCAAACGCTCAGGCGACTATATGACGCAATCTTTGGCAGAACATGGGGTTAAAATTGGATCCGTTGGGCATTATCAAGCACGCATGGTGACCCACTTGCATATTGATAAACGCGCCATTGACCATACCTTAAGCACTTTTAAAAAACTGTTGGCTTAGCAGCTGGGAGCGTTGTTGGCGCGTTTGGCACGTCATTTTGAAACACATGCCAAATATGATCATGCGTGATAGGCAAAAATAGCGTGGTTGCAACACCCTTAGTCAAGGTACGCAAAACCTTGCCCTATTTCATCCCTCGTTCGAGCACCCTTTGTACCCAGGCTGATACCCTAACTGTAATCTCGTTCGTATTTTACACACCACCCGCTCAACACATTACAAAACAATGCAACATTACAACCTTATCGTCATTGGTTCTGGTCCCAGTGGTGAAAAAGCGGCCATTCAAGCTGCCAAATTGGGTAAGACGGTGCTGCTGGTTGAAAAAAGCCCTGCTCCCGGAGGGAATTGTCTGCACACGGGCACCATTCCCAGCAAAACCCTGCGTGAATCGGCATTGAACTATGCTAAAATGCGCTTCCACCCCAACTATGGCCAAGCCTTGGCCAGCGGTGGCAGCACGACCATTGACCGCTTGATGGATCGTAAAAATACAACCACTACCAGCATGGCGCAACGTCTGGGCTTAACATTTAGGCGTAACAATGTTCATTACACCACCGGTGGTGCATGCTTTTTGGATGAACATACCATTTGCGTCACCCACAGCGACCTTGGAGTAGAACGCGTTAGTGCCGATTTTTTTATACTTGCCACGGGCAGCAGACCTTTTCGCCCCAGTTATTTGCCCAAAAACCACCCTCGTGTGCTTGACAGCGACACGGTGTTGAGCATGCAGGAAATCCCACACACCATTAGCGTGTTTGGGGGCGGGGTTGTTGGCTGCGAATATGCCTCAATCTTCTCTTGCCTAGGGGCGAAGGTGAACTTAATCAATCCTCGCGAGTATTTGCTCGACTTCCTCGATCGCGAGATATCTACTTTTGTTAACTACCTCATGCGCGATTCAGGGGTGCGTGTGCGCCTAGGCGAAGATTTGCAAAAAGTGAAGGCGGAAGCCAATTACGTATACTGCTATACAAAGTCGGGCAAAAAAATTAAATCCGAATATCTGCTGTACGCCAACGGACGCTCGGGCAATACCAAAAGCCTTGCCATTGACGCGTTAGGCCTTAAGGTCGATAGTCGTGAGCAAATTTCCGTAAATGCATTCTTCCAAACAAAAATTGAACATATTTATGCTACTGGCGATGTGATCGGATTTCCGAGCCTTGCCTCAACCGCAATGGAACAAGGGCGGCTGGCGGCCCTACACGCGTTTCATGCCCTTCCCAAAAACCCTCGTATCCACTACATGCCAACGGGCATTTATACCATTCCAGAAATTTCTACCGTTGGCAAAACCGAAGAAGAACTGACCAGCGAAAAAATACCCTACGAGGTGGGGGTAGCTTCTTATCGCGAAATTACCCGCAGCCAAATTACGGGGTCAACGGCAACCGTTGGACGCATTAAACTCCTGTTTCATCGCGAAACCCACGAAATGCTAGGTATCCATATTATCGGCGAGCATGCTTCTGATTTAATACACATTGGCCAGGCCGTGATGGACTACGGTGGAAAGTTGGAATACTTTGTGGACAACGTCTTCAACTACCCTTCCTTTAGTGAGGGCTATCGTTTGGCTGCCCTAAATGGTCTTAATCGGCTTTAAAAGGGGTTGGTTTTTAGGGTGCAACCCACCCTTCAATCCTAAAAACTTTATCGAGAGATGCGGTCTCGTTTCGTAAACGGGGACACCACCTTATAAGGGAATGATATCCGAGGTTAAACATAATCCCTTCGTTTGACGCCATGGCTAGTGCCCTTTGGTCAACCCATCATTCTAACTTCAAACTTAAGGGAGGGCCCACCCATAGAGAAAAGGGCATGATGTATGCGTACAAGAACACTCTACAACCACTATTTAGCGTTATTTTTAAGGTATTTACCCTAGCCACGGTTACAATCTAGTCAGGCTATATGGTCTGGTAAGCCTCGTTTATTTCCCCAAAATAGCGTGCCGTTAAGGCTGTATGAAGTGGCTGTGCACATCCCCGTTTTTCTTTACGGCTTGGTAAAAAATCATAGCGCCACTATCAGTTTATTTTTAACAAGCGCTGCGCTGCCTCTCGTCCGTCGATTTTTTGTTGCACAAAAGCAAGTAAGCACGGCAAGTAAAGTGCATGATGCATATTGGGGCAAGCACGAAGCCGTGTGCTTATTATCTGTAGGACCCCCATGTTTGTTTTTTGCCTGGGATCCAAAATTTTTAGGCGTTAAAGTAATAGGAATCCTTTTTATCTGGGTGGTGATTGATCATTTCCTTGGCAATGGGTGCCAAAATGCGCTCAACCCTTTTTGCCACCGCCTCATCCATCCCCACCTCGAGCATTGCCGCCATGTTTATCTCCATCCAAGCATCGTGTTCGGCAATCCCAATTTTGGCCTTGCGGTGCTTATAGCGCAGAAAAGCTTGGCCGTAACGCTGGGTATAACGCGGCTCCCCCCCAAAAAACTCAACAAAATAAGCATATTGCTTTTGCTTCGACAGCGATAAATCGCGTTGAAACAGTGCCGAAACGCGTGGATCGAGCACCAGCTTGTCATAAAAGCACTCAACCCAACGCCAAATGCCCTCCTCACCGCCCATTTCCTCTAAACTTGGGCGCTTTGTAAACCCTTGATTGTTTTCTTTCTGTGCCAAGGGTTAGAGTTTCCTTATCAAAAAATGAAAAAACCAAAAACCTTTCGAAATCAAAACAGGTCTCATCGTTCAAAATGGCAAAATCCCCGCGTGAAAACAACACCCAAATTCAAAATGCGTCCCCACGATACAGCTTGGAAAACCCACTTGCCACTCCACAGGGAGTAAAAAATTCCGCACTTGCACAAAATGGCATTCAGCCCGCCTATCAGCATGTCCTTGAAAGAGCGCAAAATTTACGCCAACGTGCCACGCACATGGGTGGCCAAGCAAGGATATATCAGCAGCATGGAAAAGGTCGCATGACCATTCAAGAACGCCTCGCTTATTTGTGCGAAGGCCAGGTCCAGACTTTGTTTGATAACTGGGGTATACACATGGATGGGGATTCGCTGGTTACGGCCATTGGCAAAATAGACGGCCGCGATGTGGCTGTGTACGGTCATGATTTTACCCAAAGAGCAGGCTCGATGAACGCTGGCAATGGGCGAAAATTGGCGCGTTTGTGCGAAATTGCGGGGCAAAACGCCATTCCAATCATTGGCATGAACGATTCGGCAGGGGCATTTGTCCCCGCGGGGGTTGGCGGCTTGGATGGCTATGCCCAAGCATTTACGGCCATGCGCAAACTCAGCGGCGTATGCCCCTCGATCATGCTGATGTTTGGCTACAACGCAGGGGGCGGAGCCTATCTTCCACGGCAAGGTTCCTATGTTATTCAGCCGCAAAAAACCTTTTTTGGGCTCACAGGCCCCGAGGTGGTGCGCAGCAGCCTAGGCGAGGACGTGAGTGCCGATGCCCTCGGTGGTCCTGCGGTCCATACTGCCAGCGGTGTGGCTGATTTATCGGCTAAAAACGAAACCCATGCTCTAAGCCTTGCCAAAGAATTGTTGCGCTATTTGCCCAACAATAACCATTCACTGGCACCCTACCAGCCAAGCACCGACCTGGTTGAAGGATACAATGAGGAAGAAGCTATTTTGCTACAACGTGTGTTTGGCAAAGGGGATTCTGGGTTTAACACCCCTTTTGAGATAAGCCTTTGGCTGCAGTGCGTAGTCGATCATGCCAGCTATTTTGAACTGCAACCCCAGCGCGCGCGCAACATTGTTACAGCATACGCGCGCATTCATGGCTGGGTGGTGGGTGTTGTGGCCAACAACAGTGCCGTCGATTCGGGCTATATTGATGTGCATGCAGCACGCAAGGCCACGCGCTTTATTCGCTTTTGCAACTTGTACAACATTCCCATGCTGTTTGTGGAAGATGTAACGGGTTTTGCCCCTGGTACGGAGCAAGAAAAAGCGGGCATTGTCCAAGCGGGGCGCGCGTTTTTGGACGCCATTATCGACCTCCGCACCCCACGCCTAACCGTGATTGTGCGCAATGCCTACGGCGGAGCCTATGCCAGCTATAACAACTATGCCACGGGCGCAGATGCCGTGTTTGCCCTGCCCACGGCGCGGATTGCCGTAATGGGGACAGCGGGGGTGCCTTTTGTATACAAACAAGCGCATCGTGAATTGATGGAAACCTACGCCAATGCCATGGGTGAAGCGCGAAGCGATGCCACGGCACAGCAGCTTGCCTTGGATGCGCGCAATGCAGCCTTGGCAGCCCTTACCCAACGCTATGAGGAAACTTTGATGAACCCCGAAGAGGCGCTTAAATTGGGCTCGGTGGGCAAATTGTTGCAGCCTGGGGAAAGTCGCCAGGCCATTGCACAGTTTTTGTCTTTTCGTATGCGCCATTACAGCCCCAGCCCCATGGGCGGCCCAGGCAGGGAGTAGAGAAATGATGGCAAGGCTCCTTTGGTGTAAATCCTGGGTTACAAAAGCCCTATGATGGCTAACATACCCCCTCAAGGTGGTCTTGGCTTGGGGCGGGCTGTTGCTTCTCCTTGCCGATGGCCTACAGGCTGGCTGTTCTTTTTTTATAAAATGGCGTCAACAAAACGTTGAAGATTCTAAAAAAGGGAGGCCGCCAGTAGCGTTGCCCTGGGTTTACAAAAATCGCCATACCGTATCTCTCTGGTGGATTACGGTTGCTCTTTCTGTGCTCATTTTTTATGGCGTCGTATTTCTATGGGTCGGAATCCGAAAAAATGGGTTGGATGACGTCCCCGCTGTTATGTGGCCGCTGCTGGGAGCGTTGATTGGCTTCCCCCATCTTTTTTGTGATTTGGGTGGTGCGCGACCACAACACCATGGCGCAGCTGGATGCCGACAAAACCAGTGAGCGCAATCAGCGCTATGCCCAAGCGATTACGCATCTTGGGGCGGTGCTGCCTCTTGAGGGTAGGGAACCCCAACCCCATTTGGAACTGCGCTTGGGGGACATTTACAGTCTTAAGCGCCTTGCCATGGAGAGCCCCGACTACCGCCAGCAGGTGGTGGACGTATGTGTGCCTATGTGCGCAGCCGCGGCCAAGTCATGGCCGAGGCCTCTGGGGAAACACCAGGCAGCCCAAAAGCACAAGCCAGAGCGCAATCGGTCCCAGCCACCCAAGTAGAACGGGTGGCCGAAGATGTGCGCGCCATCATGGGTGTGTTGGCCTATCTCCCAGCGTCGTGGGAGGATGCGGAGCAAATTACCATCGATTTAAGTGGGGCTTGGCTGCCCCATGCCAATCTCATGAACGCACGCTTGAACCGCGCAAACTTGAACTACGCACACTTGGAAGGCGCAAACTTGATGAACGCAGACTTGAATGGCGCAGATTTCAGCACCGCCCAATATTTAGAGACGGTTAATTTTACCCAGAGCAAAAACCCCCGAAAGGCTTGCCAGACGCCATTTTGAAGGACCCCAAAAACCACAAAAAACCTTAGCGCTACCTGCCCACTTTAAAAAAAGCAAACTAGAATGCCCGTTGTCCCCATTCACATGCTTTGCGACTGGAAAAAATGATGTTTTTTTTTGGTTTTTTTGGGTGGGTTCGCTGCCTACCCCGTGCTGAAAATGCGCGAAACGCTTGGCCGCTTTATTGGGTTTGTCTTGCTGCTTGTGCCGCGTTTTCCCATGCTTGCTGCTTGGCCAGCAGTGTCGGCAGGGGTCCCCGCGAAAGGCTGGCGAGACAGGTGTGCAGTTTTTACCCAAAAGGCCTTAAAACAAGCCGGGGCAGAGCGAGAGCGTGGGTCGAAGGGCTGTGTTTTACATCCCCCTAACCGCTTTATGGGTATCTACAGTCAAGGTCCTGCCCCTCTAATGGATTTATCGCCAACCTAAAGAAAGGCATCCTTGCTATTTGGTGGTAAGCCTTTTGCCAAGCAGCGTTATAAATCCCTTTCGAATATTTTCCAACCCTTTAGAATTCCCTCTACAGGGCCTTCGAAAAAGTCTTACGTCATGTGAACGAAAAATGCGCAAACCCGCATACCACCGTTTTTTGGGCGGGATACGTGAGACTCGGTTTTGGGGCTGCCGCCTGTGTCAAAAAACCCTGTAAATCCCGCTATACCCCGCAGTTTTCTAGCGGTGTAAAACCATGTGAACGGGAACATTGGGTATTTGTGCCGTTGGCGTTTTAAGCACATCAGGCAGGGCACAGTGCCATGCTTTACCGTGAGGTGCCATTTTAAGGCGGTTTGTAATGATGCTGTCATCGGTTTTCGATTATCGCACCATGCTTTTTGCAACCGTATTTTATGGGCTTTTTATTTTAACCAAATCTTTCTCATAATACCGTGCATACAAATTTTGATAGCGCGCAAAGCGAATCCCATACACATTCGAGCGCACAGAGCGTTGATAATATGCGCGTTCCACCTTGCCTTGCCAACCCCCGCTCACATGTTTTTTTAAGGCAACTTGTACGGCATCTCCTGCCTTAAAGCGTGGTTTTTTGGGAGGCGGTCGCGGGCACACAGGAGTATAGTTCGAAGTATCTCCGTAGCACATCCAGGTGGCCAACAACAATGCCACCACGTGACGATCTCCCCCATGGGTATTGGCGTAGGTATTGGGGGAAAGGCCGCTAATAACAATGTTGCTGGGGCAAGGGTTGCGCTTGGTTAAACGGCATTCTGTGATGTCGGCAACCTCAAGTTCGTATGCTCGATATTCAGCCTGTGCACCTTGATAAAACCCCAAGAAGCCTAAATACACCCCCAGGAAAAGCGCGTGGGATACCCCTTTGTTTAGCCTAGGGCAGGTAAAAAAATACCGCCATGGCATGGCTCTTTGACGCATGCGTGCCTTGCCTCTCCCTCCGAAATATCAAGATATTACAAAGTGACCATGCCTCGTGCTACCATGGCAACCTAAACGTGAGGTGTGGCCCATCTGCTCCCCTCCCATGGTGATGGCTTTAGGCATGCAAAAAGGGTGCTAGCGTTTGCTACGTTGTGCACTCCATGTGAGCAAAGCGTCGGTTTCTTGTGGAGAGAGCCTGCGCGATTCTCTAGGCCGCAACTCACCCAGCAGCACAGAGCCCATTTGTACGCGTTTAATTTTTAATACGCGATGCCCAATGGTGGCAAAGAGCTTTTTAAGCATGTGCTGCACCCCTTCGTACAAAACCACCTCAAGCCATGTTTTATCGTTAGGCTGATGTAACACGCAGACCCTCACACCCTCGCGCCGTTTCCCATCAATCACCACGCCTTGCTTCAGCTGTGCCAAGGCGGTTGATGCCACCACCCCCTTCACCTTTACCAGATACACTTTGGCAGCATGGTAGGCAGGGTGACTCAAGCGCAAAGCCAGTTCGCCATGGTTGGTGAGCAGCATCAACCCTTCGGTATCATAGTCAAGGCGTCCAATGGGAAACAGGCGCACAGAGGTTTTGGGGAGGTGATCAAGCAGGCATTCGCGTTCTTGGGGGTCGAACAAGGTACTTACGCAGTACTTGGGTTTGTACAAGGCCCATATCTCCGTTTTAGGAGGCTCGACGGACAATACAAGGCGTTTTCCATGCACTTGGATCTCATCTTTTCCTGGCTCTACCTGTAAGGCGGGTGTACTGGCTACTTGACCATTCACCCGTACATACCCCTGCCAAATCATTTCTTCGACCCCGCGGCGGCTGCCAAGGCCACCTAGGGCCAGTGCTTTATTCAATCGCAACATCATGGTTTTTTTGGCCGTGATATACAAAAGATCAAAAAACGGGTTTGAAAGATAAAACCCGCCTTGGGTTATGGGGATTGCCCAGCAATACCGGCACGAAGCGGGCTTGATTGGGAAAAGGCCTGGGCTGGCAAGGAATAGTTAAGGCAATACAAGCACTTTGTTTTGTAGTTGGGTAAGGGCCATGCGTGCCGCCTTTTGCTCGGCTATTTTTTTGGAAGATCCCTTGCCACGCCCAATTTCCAACGGACCAAACGTGGCTGCAATTACAAATTCCTTGGCATGTTCAGGCCCGTTCTCGCTTAATACCACATAGCGTGCCGTTTGTTTGACGCATTTTTGCATCCACTCTTGCAAAGCCGTTTTGGCATCAATGGTGCCGTCAGCATTCACAGTGTTGTTTAGCTCCCTTTGAAACCAACCCAACACCAAGGGGCGCACCACCGCCAAACCATCGGTATTGCACGTATCCAAATAGACAGCGGCAATATAGGCCTCAAGGGCATCTGCAAGTATCGAGTCGCGGTTGGCACCGCCCGCTCGCCGCTCACCCCTACCAACGCATAAATGCTGAGGGAGACCAATATTACGCGCAATGTTGGCTAAAGAACCCTCGCTTACCAACGATGAGCGAAGGCGCGAAAGTTGCCCTTCATCCCAAGAGCCAAAGCACTGGTAAAGCACCTCGCTCACCACCATCCCCAAAATAGCATCCCCCAAAAACTCCATGCGCTCATTGCTAGGCAAGCGTTCCTTGCGATGCTCATTTGCATAGGAGGTATGGGTAAGGGCGCACTTTAGCAAGCTGGGTTGTTGAAAAGAATGGGGTAATGCGGTGATATGCTTGCGTGGCATGTGCCTCCCAACCGAGGGAATGCTTTGTTTATGTATCAAAAGCGGTTTTCCCTTTTGCTACCAAAACTTAAGGTCTGCGCTCTTAAAAGCATCCCCTTTTGCTACCAAAGTCTAAGGTCTGCACCTTTGCGTTCCCTCCCCCCTTAAATGCACACCACCGCGTCAAGTTTACAGACCCCTTTGGGTTCTTTTAAGTTCGCAAAACCAGCCTTGAGTTTTTCGCAGAGCAACCTACCCTAAACTTTGCTCCCCTTTTAGGGGGTAGTGTTTAGCGCATAGGCCGCCGCATTGAAACGGTTTTTAAAAATGGACCGGAGCAATGAAGCATACATTCTCGGCGGTATACCCAAAGCAGCCGTTCAGTTCACTGCCACCAAATTTTTCCAGCGTTAAATAGGCCAGCAGGTCGAACAACCTCTCCCTTGCCGTTTTGACCCCTCGCATTCATGGCATCACCAGAGCATTATTCTCACCAAAGCCAGTTTAAACTTGCCACGGCGATCAATACCACCCACGCGTACTGCCAGACCGGAGCATTATTCTCACCAAAGCCAGTTTAAACTTGCCACGGCGATCAATACCACCCACGCGCACTGCCAGACCGGAGCATTATTCTCACCAAAGCCAGTTTAAACTTGCCACGGCGATCAATACCACCCACGCGCACTGCCAGACCGGAGCATTATTCTCACCAAAGCCAGTTTAAACTTGCCACGGCGATCAATACCACCCACGCGCACTGCCAGACCGGAGCATTATTCTCACCAAAGCCAGTTTAAACTTGCCACGGCGATCAATACCACCCACGCGCACTGCCAGACCGGAGCATTATTCTCACCAAAGCCAGTTTAAACTTGCCACGGCGATCAATACCACCCACGCGCACTGCCAGACCGGAGCATTATTCTGCCAAAGCCAGTTTAAACTTGCCACGGCGATCAATACCACTCACGCGTACTGCCAGCATGTCTCCCTCGTTTACTTTCACATCACCAAATTCAGAAATGTGCAACAGTCCATCTGATCCAGGAACCAACTCGACAAAAGCACCAAAATCAAGCACCTTGCGCACAGGTCCGTTGTAAACCGAGCCAATTTCAATCTCTTGGGTAAGGTTTTTGATCATTTCCAATGCTTTTTCGACACCCACGTGATCGGGGCCGTTGATGGTGACCAATCCTTCTCCATCCACATCCACCTTGGCACCCGTTTCCTCGATAATCCCTTTGATAATTTTACCCCCTGGGCCAATCACATCTTTAATTCGTGCAGGTTTAATGCGGTAAACCACCATACGTGGTGCATAAGGAGAGAGCCCTTGGTTGGGATTACGCAATGCTTCTTCCATAACCCCCAAAATGTGCATCCTACCCTCTTTCGCTTGGGCCAGGGCTTCGCTCATAACGGCTTCTGTAATGCCCGATATTTTTACATCCATTTGTAAGGCGGTAATTCCTTGTCGTGTACCTGCCACCTTAAAGTCCATGTCGCCTAAGTGGTCTTCATCCCCTAAAATATCAGACAAAATCGCCACCTTACTTTTCTCTTGAATCAAGCCCATGGCAATCCCTGCGGCGTGTCGCTCTATGGGGACCCCCGCATCCATCATGGCCAACGAGGCACCACAGACCGATGCCATCGAAGATGAACCATTCGACTCCAAAATTTCAGAAGCAACGCGCAGGGTGTAAGGAAAGTTCTTTTTTTGTGGTAGCAGCGGGGTTACCCCTTTTTCGGCCAACATCCCATGGCCTATTTCACGGCGTCCGGGGCCTCTAAGTGGGCGCACTTCGCCCACGCAAAATGGAGGGAAATTATAATGGAACAAAAAATCCTTGTATGAAACACCCATCAAATTATCCACCAACTGTTCATCCATCCGATTACCTAGGGTAACCGTTACCAATGCTTGGGTCTCACCTCGGGTAAATAAGGCCGACCCGTGAGCGCGCGGTAACAAACCCGTCTCACAGGTAATGGGGCGAATCTCATCGCATTTCCTCCCATCAATCCGCTCCCCTTTTTTCAAGATGGCTTCACGCATAATCTGTTTTTTAAGGTCACCCACCACCCCACGCACGGTCTTCTTCAAACCGTCGAGGTCATCTTCGCCACAGCAGCTTAGCACCACCGCATCTTCTATACCAGCCAAGGCGGCATAACGCTCGGGTTTTTCTTGTATTTGCAAGGCTTTTTCTAACTTGCTTTTGGATGCCTTTTCCACCTTTTTCACCAAACTGGAAGCAACCACTTCCGTTACTACGTTACGCTTGGCGATGCCAATTTTACTGGCCAGTTTCTTTTGTTCGCTAATCAAGGGTTGAATGGCTTTATGTCCAAACAAAACGGCTTCGAGCACGACATGATCCTCGATTTCGTTGGCCACCCCCTCCACCATAATAATCGCTTTTTCTGAGCCTGAAACAAAAATGTCCAAGTTGCTCTCTTTTAACTGGGCTGTGCTCGGGTTTACAACAAACTCCTCCGCAATGCGCACCACCCTACAGCCTGCAATAGGGCCCTCAAAAGGGATGTCTGAAATTGCCAAGGCAGCAGAAGTGGCCACCATGGCCACCACGTCCGCTGCATTGTCTAAATCCGCACTCAATACAGTTGCGACCACCTGGGTTTCGCATTGGTAACCTTTGGGAAACAACGGCCGAATTGAGCGGTCGATAAAGCGAGAGGTGAGGGTTTCATGGTCTGAAAGTCTGCCTTCTCGGCGCAAAAATCCCCCAGGAATGCGTCCTGCCGCGTAAGCTTTTTCAACGTAATGTACGCTTAAAGGAAAGAACCCGAGGTCGGGTTTAGGCTTTTGTTCTGAAGTGACGGTCGCCAACACCATGGTATCCCCATAGCGTGCCAAAATCGATCCTGATGCTTGGCGTGCCATTTTTCCAGTTTCTAATGTAAGTGGGCGTCCACCTATGTCAACGGTGACGGTTTCCATGAACTTCTGTTCTCCTTAGCAAGGATTTTTAAAAATTTTTATCAGCAATCACCCATCAGAACACCCAACGCTTCACGAGCAAATGACGGGTGTTTCCATAACAAGGTGTTGTTGTTTTCGTCCATATGTCGCTTGTTGCAACCATGGCTTTTTGTTTGTCGTTAAGGGTAGGCATGCTTTAGACATACCCAAGGTTGCCTTACCCTTTTTATTTCCTAATCAAGTAAGCTCATGTGAGCCAGGTGTTTTGCTCTGCGCTCCTCACTCGACGAATGTTCCCGTACAATGCAAACCAGCCCGTTTGCAGCACCTTGTTATGATGCTTAGAAGAATCGCTCTTTCAATGAAGACAACGGCTGTGCTATCGACAAAATTTTGATGCTAACGACATGTTTGAATAATGCCCATCTGCTCAGCAGACACCCCGGCGTCGCCATCGTGCGGTTCTCGCCCACAAACGGCGATGCTTAAGGCACGCACAGGGTTGGAAACTCACCTTGCAGCGGAAAAACCGCCCGGACCATGCTTGAAAAAGACCAAATGCAACGCAAAACGCACCACACGTATGGCCAAGCAAACGTACGCCAGCGGCCTTTGCGCCCCAGTACACCAAAAAAGGCCTCCCTTTGTAGGGGGGGACGTCAGCGCCGCAATTCCAAACGTTTAATCAATTCTTGATAGCGCTCGCTGTTTTTTCTGTTTAAATAATCCAACAGCTTTCGCCTTTTGCTCACCATTTTAAGCAGACCTCGCCTTGAATGGTGATCTTTTTTATGGATTTTAAAGTGCTCGGTCAGGTGTCTAATCCTAGCCGTTAGAATGGCTGATTGGACCTCAGGGGACCCTGTATCATTTTCCTTTCGACCATATTCACTCACGAGTTCTTGTTTACGTTCAAGCGTAATCATAACAGCACCCTCAGGCTTCCCTCTTCTAATCAGTATTGTCTACAAAGTACCCGCCCATCATAATAGATGTTTCGCTTACAAAGCAAACAAACGGGGTCGTCTTATTTCCATAAAAATTGATAAGCCACCCTCATTTTATGTAGCCATGCTCCCTAGCACAATACCCGTTTGGGAGTAAAACGCCAGGGGATGTCGTGGAGTATTTGCCCACCATGGGACATTGGTAGGGCCGCGTTGATAGCAGCAGACCCCATGGGTTCTAGCAAACCCAAGGCCAACAGTTCACCATTCATATCCAGTGCCAACCCTTGGCCTAAACCCTTAGAGGCATGCTTTTGGGGGAAATGAGCGTTAGGTTTTGGTGCACAGCGCGTTTTTTTGGTTGGAGCGGTGGGTTGCTGTGGCAAGGTGTACACATTTTCAATGCACATTCCATTTTTTACCTGTTGGATTTGGATTGCATTGAGTTGCAGTACTTGAAACTGTGGCAGAAAACCAAGGGGAGATTGCAAAAAGGTCCACGCATTTTTTTCAGTCAAAAGTTGCTGCGCTATTTGGGAGTGACTCAGCGCATTTTCAAGCAAAAAATACGGTCCCACAGCAAGGCGCTCCAATGCACACACATGGGCACCTGTTCCTAAGGCTTCCCCCACATCGCGCACAAGGCTCCGTATATACGCACCCTTGGAGCATGACACATGAAACGTGAGTTGATAGGGCATTTGAATGCCTTCCAGAGCAAGGTCCCAAAACCGCACCTTACGGCACTTAGGGACAACGGCCATTCCCTGCCTTGCCAGGGCATAAGAAGGTTTGCCCTGTATTTTGAGGGCCGAAAAAATGGGTGCTTCTTGCTCCATTTCACCTTCAAATGACTGCAACACCTGTGGTACACGCTCAAAGATTTGTGGTTCGACCTCACGTTCCACCAGCACCTTCCCCTCGGCATCGAGGGTGTTGGTGGTTTGGCCTAAGCGGCAGCGCACGCGATAACTTTTATCAAGCCCTTCAAATTCTGGAATAAGCCGCGTGGCTTTTCCCACAAATACGGGCAACACACCGCTGGCTAAGGGATCAAGCACACCCAAAAAGCCCATTTTATTTCGAGACGGCCGATTTTTTTTTTGCGCACATCATTGGGTAGGGCAATGCTGGTATGGGTTGCAGTGTGGCCCGTGATACTTAAAGCGGTTTCAGCCTCAACCTTGTTTTTAGTTGGGTGCCAGTGCTCACCCAACAGGCGCTTTAACCACCCCATGGCTTGGTTAGAGGAAGGACCGCTGGGTTTGTTTAAAACGACAATGCCAAAAAATGCTGTCACCGCTGACGTTAGGAATTGATTTTGAAAAAAAAGGCGTTTTTTAAGACGAAGGGTTTTGCAAAAGGGTCTCAATCACTTGGGCGTGATCGAAGCTTTTGTCGTACACAAACAGCAACTGGGGAGTGCGCCGCGTTTTAAGCGTGCTGGCCAGCCTTCGACCCAAAAATCCTGCCGCTTTGTTAAGGGTTCGGGTTAAACTCGCGGGGGTTTCTCCCGCAAGGTAGCAACAAAAATACACCTTGGCCAGGGCACCATTGGGTATGATTTCAATGCCCGTAATGGTTGCCTGCTTTAGGCGAGGGTCTTTGATCTCTTGTTGCAATAAAAGTGCTATTTTACGGGATATCCTTTCTTGCAAACGTTGCCTATTGCGCGTACTCATGTGCTTTTTTAAAAGCCTTTGCCTGTTAAACCATCAGCGAGGCGGCTCTGCAACGCCCACCGGTGGCGGATAAAAGCACCCTCATAGACAAACCATGGGTTATTGCGGCGCAATGGATACCATAATAATCTCACCATGCTTTAGGACAACCGCCCTGCACGCTCAAGGGTTGGGGTTTCCTCGACACGGTTGACCACCTCGACCAAGTCACCCGTTTGCAGGTTATCAAATTTGGCAATTCGAAGCCCACATTCATTGCCTGAGGTTACTTGGGTTACGTTGTCTTTAAACCGCCTTAACGAATTAATTTCGCCGTTGTTGTGAATGAGTACATCATCGCGCCAAATGCGCACAACGCTGCTCCGCTCGAGTTTGCCATCGGTGATGTAGCCCCCCACAATGCGTCCTTCTTTGCTGGTTGAAAACACATCACGGACCTCACAACGTCCCACAATTTCCTCGCGAATCACGGGTTTAAGCATGCCTTGCAAGGATTTGTGAATGTCGTCGAGCAGTTCATAGATTACCGTATACAAATTGATTTCAATGTCTTCAGATTTAGCAAAATCGCCGCCCTTGGCATCGGGGCGCACATTAAAACCCATCACCACGGCATCAGAGGCTGCTGCTAAGGAGACATCGGTCTCGCTAATGCCACCCACACCCGCCCGCAATACCTGCACACTCACCTGCTCGTTACCCTCTTTTTCCAATGCGTTGCGAATGGCTTCAAGAGAGCCTTGAGTATCTACCTTAAGCACCATATTCAGGTGTCGCATTTCTCCTGCATCTAAAGGCATTTCCATAAAATCTTGAAGGTGCACTGGGCGCTTGCTATCAATTTCCTTGGCACGTTTTTGTTGCAGGCGTTTTTCCGCCAATGTGCGCGCATCTTTTTCATTTTCGAGCACCACCAAGCGATCGCCAGGTTCAGGAAGTACATTACAGCCCAATACCTGTACAGGCATGCTAGGAGTAGCCACCTTGAGCACATTTCCCGCATCGCTATACATTTTACGAACGCGACCCCACGTGGATCCCACCACAAAATGTGCTCCAGGGCGCAATTCACCTTGCCCCATTAACATGGTGGCAACAGGACCCTTCCCCGCTGCCATATGGGATTCAATAACCACCCCATAGCCACGCCTCTTATGGCTGGCTCTCAAATCTAACAGTTCCGCTTGCAAGTGTAGCATTTCCAGCAAGTGGTCAATGCCTTTGCCCGTTTTGGCCGAAATGGGTGCCGTTACAATGTCACCGCCGTAATCCTCGGGGGTTAAACCGTGCTCAAGCAGTTGCTGTTTGGACCTATCCACATTTGCATTAGGGCGATCAATTTTGTTGATAGCCACCACAATAGGCACCTTGGCCGCTTTCGCATGCTCAATGGCCTCAGTGGTTTGTGGCATAATACCGTCATCGGCAGCAACAATAAGGACGACAATGTCGGTTACGTTGGCACCACGGCGACGCAAAGCGGTAAATGCAGCATGCCCAGGGGTATCCAAAAATACAAACTCCCCTTCTTTACGTTTGATGTGATAGGCACCAATGTGCTGGGTAATGCCACCGGCCTCCCCTTGGGCAACCGCACTGGAGCGCAGGTGATCGAGCAAGGTGGTTTTACCGTGATCTACATGGCCCATAATGGTGATAATCGGAGGTCTTGTCTCCATCTCCGCCGCCGGAATGTCACCCTCTTCTTTCACTAAATCCTCAAGGTCAACGCTCTCAATTTCGATTTCCACGCCAAAATCGGCAGCAACCAATTCGATCATGGTCTGTCCAATCAGCTCGTTCATGGTCACTGCTTCGCCCAGTTCAAACAGTTTTTTAATGATATCCGCCCCCTTAACCCCAATGGCACTGGCCAATTGCGCCACGGTCACTACAGAGCCAAGGCGAATTGCTTTTTGCCTTGCATTGAAAGTGTGCTGCGGGTGGGCGGTTTGGCTGCTATATTTTTTGCCGCGACCATCGCTAGAACGTTTGTTACGTCTTGGCTTAACCCATTCATTTTTTTCAGTTCCCGCCTTAATATTACGCGGATCACCACGCAAAGAGCGCCAACTATCACCTCCTTCTTTGGATTCGCGCTTGCGTTCCCCTTTGCGCACCTCCTTCCACGCATTGTTTTGCCCATCCTCCCACGATACCTCGACAGGCTTGGGCAAATTAAAGGTACGGCGCGGCTTTTCAGGGGTTTTGCCATCGTCTTTCGTGTGCGTTGCCACCACTGGTGGCACAACGACGGGGGGAACGATGCTTTCTGGGGGAGTTTCTTTTGTGGGTGCCATCTCTGCGGGCTCAACAGCCTTGGCTGGAATCGCCCGTTCGATCGCTTCTTCGACCACGCCCACTTCTTGCACGGGTGGCTGCGCGACAGTTTTATCTTTGGGGGCTTCGTCCCGTTTTTTAGGCTTCGGCTTGGATACTTTAAGCCGTTTGACCTCACCGCTCGAGCGCACAGAAACCAGGCGTCGCCGTGTTTTAGTGCCCCCTTTGTCGACCTCTTCAGGTGCCTCCACCGAAACTAAATCGGCCTTTAAGGCCTTTTTAGGGCTGGCTTTTTTGGCGCTACCACCCGCATTGGCCAATTTGCGGCGCACATCGGTCACGGTTTTTTCAGGAAGAACCTCGAAGTTGCCTTTTACTGAAAACCCCAGCTTTCTTACGCGTTCAATGAGCTCCTTGCTTGGCAGATTCAACTCGCGGGCTAATTCAAAAACTTTCATGCGCTCTTGTGTACATTACAATCAGGTTAAAAAATCACAAAATGGGCGGCGTTAAAACCCCATCACGGCCATCGCCAAATAGCCCACTATCCTACTTCACTGGCACAAACGGAAATCCATGACCAAGGCACCCTTCGCCTTATCCACACTGCTCGCTCAAAAATGCCCTTCACTTCCCCCACAAAAATGCCCATCTAACGCTTTTCTCTACTCCTTTTCCCCCTGAGCCATTTCATCATCCAGCACCACAGGGCTCGGCGCACCCGTATTTTGGCTTGATATGGGTTGCGTTTTTGCGGAAACCGCCACAGGCGCTTGCGTTTTTGCAACGTTTTCGGCAGTTTGCGCGTCACCACCAATCACGGCATCGGGGGGCACGGTATGCTCGCTTTGAACAGCGCCGCCCTTGATGGCATCTTCGGCAGTTTGCGCATCACCACCAATCACGGCATCGGGGGGCACGGTATGCTCGCTTTGAACAGCGCCGCCCTTGATGGCATCTTCGGCAGTTTGCGCATCACCACCAATCACGGCATCGGGGGGCACGGTATGCTCGCTTTGAACAGCGCCGCCCTTGATGGCATCTTCGGCAGTTTGCGCATCACCACCAATCACGGCATCGGGGGCTACAGGATGACCGCCTTGGGCTGAGAGCGTTGCTTGCAGCCGTTCTCGAATTTGCTCTTCGAGGGTTTTGGTTTGGTCTGTGGTGGAACGCACATTGAGCTGGTAGTCAAGCAAACGCGAAGCCAAGCGTACATTCTGACCATGGCGCCCGATGGCAAGGGCCAATTGCTCAGGTTCAACCTCCACATCAATCACCCCCTCTTCGCGGTTGATTTTAACCCGTGAAATCTCGGCGGGGGCAATGGCATTGGCCAAATAGGCTGTGATATCCTCACTATACTGCACGATATCAATGCGCTCTCCACGCAACTCAGAAATAATCGCCTGGACGCGAGCACCACGCATCCCCACACACGCTCCCACAGGATCCACATCTGCATCATTCGAGCGCACAGCAATTTTAGCCCTGCGCCCTGGTTCACGGGCTGCGGCCACAATCTCGACCACCCCATCATATATTTCAGGAGCTTCCATCTCAAATAGTTTCACCAAAAAATTAGGGTGCGCCCGCGAAACAATGAGCTGTGAAGGTTCTTTGGGGTCATTGAGCACATCCAGCAAAATCATTCGAATGTGATCGCCACTCGCCCAACGCTCATTAGGAATCTGCTCTTTGGGATGCAATACCGACTCCGTCTGGTGAAAGGTGACATACACTTTGCCCCGTTCAGTACGGCTCACTGTACCGCTCAACACATCGCCAATCCGCCCTTTAAATTTCTCAAAAATCACATCGCGCTCTGCTTCGCGCAGGCGTTGAAAAAGCATTTGCCTTGCCGTTTGTGCCAGTACGCGGCGCAGGTCGCTATTGTCAATTTCATACTCCACCTCATCGCCCACCTCAGCCATGGTGTCTAGTTCGCGCGCGTCTTCAAGCGAGATTTGATTGTCTGCGTCCTCGCATACCTCGGCCACCGTTTTATAACGATACACCTCAATCCCACCCCCTTCGGTAATGCGTGCTTCCACGTCTTCATACTGCTTAAATTTCCGTTTTGCGGCCGCCACAATCGATTCTTGGACCACTGTCACCAGGCGGTTACGCTCAATGCCACGCTCGCGCGCAATATCGTTGATGGCTTCAAGCAAATTTTCCATTGCCATACGCTTATCTCATGTTCCTTTCCATATCTAGCTGTACATTGCGAATGTGGTCGAATGCAAGCCGCAATTCCCCTCCCACCGCCTTTAAGGACCACCGTGCCTTCTTCAATCAATGCCACGCTCGCGCGCAATATCGTTGATGGCTTCAAGCAAATTTTCCATTGCCATACGCTTATCTCATGTTCCTTTCCGGATCTAGCCGTGCATTGCGAATGTGGTCGAATGCAAGCCGCAATTCCCCTCCCACCGTCTCAAGGACCACCGTGTCTTCTTCAACGGTTTTGAGGGTGCCCAACCTGATGGGGTCTTTTTTTCCTTGAGGTTGCGCCTCGTTAGCCCAGTCGGCATCGAGGGTAACACGTATCCCCTTACCAATCGACTGCAAAAAATGACGCGGCTGACTTAAACGACGGTATATCCCAGGTGAGGAAACTTCAAGCGTATACTGTGCTCCTATCGGGTCCTCTACCTCTAAAATACGCCCTGCCATCTCGCTGGCACGCGCACAAACCCCCACCCCCACTTCCCCCTCAAGGGCATCAACCAATAGGCGGAGCACTTGTTGTTCTTGTGCTCTCCATTGCACCTCAAGCAGCACAATCCCCAACGCTTTTAAGGGGGCAGCAAGCCATTTCTCAATTTTTTCTTCCAATTGGCGGTTGCTAGCCAGAGAATTGTTGGGTTCAAGTGTTGGCAATGTGGTTTTTGCAGGCTTTTTGATAGGTTTTAATGACTATGTAACTTTAACACGCCAGTGTATGTATTTTTAGATTAAGAAAGCAAGCACCATTATTTTGAGGAGCTTTCTACCATATCCCCACCCCCGCACCAACGCGCACTTTCAGCAGACAGATGCTCACACCCATATGTTTGCACCAAAACCATGTTTGCCACCATAAAATGCATTGCCTCATCCCCAGGCAAAACACCCTCGCACAATAAAAAAATCCCTGCAAACACACACTGCTCCAATGGCTACGAAGTTCCTTCTTGTTCTAACTGATGGTAGTTTAGGTTTCCCGTGTTTTGGCTGTTGACCAAGGTGCCGCGCTGCAAAAAACGCCCCAGCTGCTCAGAATGCATTTCGACCTCCCAGCCCTCTTGAATGACCTTAACGTCGCCCCCTGGCACAATGTTTGTGCCTGTGGCAAAAAACTCTCCTGCATACAACGGGTTATGTGAGGCGGCTTGAGTGATCAGGTTTTTTAGGGGCGCGTTGATAAAACGTGAATTCGCTTTTGCCTCATACAAGGTGTTTTGTTGGGCGTCGCGAATGCTCACCGAAAAACCAATGGCAGGGTTATTTTGCTCGTTGCTCAGCCAGAGCCAAGGTCCAATCCCCATGGCCGCCACAAAGCACTTGGCTTGATATAGGTACAAGGTACATTCGTTTTCAATGCGGTTTCCCGAAACATCATTGGCCAAGGCATAGCCTAAAATTTCACCCGTTGAATACGTGACCAAGCCCAATTCAGGCTCAACCCCAGCCAGAACAGGCTGACGAACCTTGGCTTTGCCGTCGGGGCCTTGGCTGTTGGTTTGATCACTCCGCAAGCCCATGGCGCCACGCGGCCCATAAAAATGTTGCCACCGATCCCCTTTCAAAAAAATCTCGCAGCGCTCTTGGCGCATTCTCACGCTTTGATACACATAACGGTAGTCTTGCTTACCCCCTTCCATTTCGCGCTCAAAAGCAGAATTTTCGTAGGTAACACCAAAGGCTTGGGCACGCATGGGCAAAATGCAGGCCATTAAATGCGCACTGTTAGGGTGAGGGTCCACATCCAAACGGCCCTCATCCATCGTTTCCCCTTGTTGTAATGCCCTTTCCCACGGCCTTTGTAACCATTGGGGCAAGGTTTGGCTGTTTTGTTCTGCACGCCAAATGGCTTCTGCCGTGGGAAAGGGCGTTTGCGCCAGCAAAAATGCCCCTTCTGGGCGGTTGCCATAGGTTTGCAACAATTGGGTGCGCAGCGAGGCAGAGGGCAAAAAAGGGGTGAGGTCGCACAGCGTATCCGTGCCTTTGCCCAACAGGTGCACACGGCGTGTGCTGGGGTTCCAATATTGTCCAACGGATTCCAATACGGGCGTCATGGTCATCAGTTATTGCGTGGTAGGTTATAAGGGGATGCGCAATGATGCGCACAAAAAAGAGAGAACCCTGGCATTTCGCCTCACCCTAGCACCCTAGCACGCACTGCTGCAATCACCGTTGCGATCCACGCCAAGTATAAAATGGGAATGCTCTTTGCCGCACTCGCGGCAAAACCGTCCCATCGAAAGCCTTTGGTATCAATAAATACTTACGGTCGTTTGGGACCATGGTATTGCAACCACTGCCGATGTTTTTTAGCCTGGGCTGCATCCTTTAATTTGCCATACAAATACACCAAGTTTTGGCGCAAATGGGCATTATGAGGGCGCAGAACCAAGCTGTTCTCCATATGGCGCACAGCAGCATGCCACTGCTTGGCAACGAGCAGTATGGGAATCAGCAACCCCCTAGCACGCTCGTGATTGGGTGCGAGGCGCAGCAAACGCTCGAGCACCTGCAAGGCTTGCTGGCGGCGCCTAAATTCAAGGGAGGCTTGGGCCAGGGCAAACAACAAGGTGGTGTCTTTGGGATAATGCTTTATTGCCGTTTGTAGCAAGTGCAATGTCTTGCCTTGGCGGGGATTGGTTTTGTGCTGTAATAGTGCACGTCTGCGGAGCAAAGCCGGATCGCGGGGGCGTTGATTTTGCAGCGCATCAAGGGTTTTTAGCAAGGCTTTTTGTCGCTCGATTTGGGTTGCTTTGCGCTGCTTTCTTTCAGTTGATATTTTTTGCAGTGCCCGTTGCCGTGTAGGAGGTTTTTGCGTTAGCGCACGGGGCTTCGAATTCGTTTCTTGCTTGAAACGAATGCGTTCTTGCAGATCCTTTTGTGCCGTGACAAAGGATGTGTTTGCTTGTTGTAGAGCCACTTGGGCGCGCTGAAGCAAGGTTTTTTGTAGGTTGGCTAAGGGGAGCAACAAGCCTACAGGCAATGGATTGGGTGCACGTTCTAAGGCAAGGCTGGCTTGTAACAACTTGTTTTGTTGGGTTAGCACCCCAAACCACTGTTGGCGAAAAGCCAACACCAAGGGTCTGCGAGCCACTGCTTGGGCCAACAGCTGCTCTGCAAGTGTGAGATCGCCCTGGGCAAGGGCTTGCTGCGCTGCCAAGTTTTGAAGGCTGGCAGAGGTTGGTTGGCTGGCCACTATCCGAGGAAATTCCTTGAGGTTGCCAATGCGTGGAGGAAGGTTTTGCAAAGCTTTGGTGTTGGGAACGGGGAGCCATTGTTGCAGGGCTGCAAAGGCCACATCATACTGCTTATGTGCCACGGCCAAGGTCACAATATGCTCCAACTCCTTTGCGGGTAACCGTTGCAGGTGTACCAGTTTTAACCACCGTTTTAAGGCAGCTAGGGGGGCTTTTTGCCCTTCAAGACCCTGGGCGGAATTACGCAAAAAAGCAGCACTCACAGGGCTTAAATGCAGGGCCATTTGGGCGGCCTTTTGGGCCAATTGATGCAACTGGGCTTGTTGATGCAACTGGGCTTGTTGATGCAACTGGGCTTGTTGATGCAACTGGGCTTGTTGATGCAACTGGGCTTGTTGATGCAACTGGGCTTGTTGATGCAACTGGGCTTGTTGATGCAACTGGGCTTGTTGATGCAACTGGGCTTGTTGATGCAACTGGGCTTGTTGATGCAACCGGCTTAACCGCTGCCAATTGGCATGGTTTTCAGGAACGTAGGCGGCAAAACGTATCCGTGCCAAGCGCTCGGCATGCCTGTTACCCACACGTTGCCAAAAGAGGGCCGTTTTTAACAGCAAAAAAGCACGCTTAGGTGCCCAACCCGCTTGTTGCCACACCTCCCAAGCCTTGGCTTTCGCACCAATGCTCCAATACACCTCACCCACACCCCAGCGTTGCTCTTGGGCGGGCAGGCTTTGCACATAGGCATCAAAATTTTGTTGGGCCAAACCATAACGCTTGAGTGCCCACAATGCTCGAGCACGCAAGAAGATATGGGCAGAACTTTGGATTTTTTGCAAGATGTGTAAAGCTTGGGCTGGCTGATTGTTTTCAATGAGCAATTCGGCCAGGGCCAAGGCAGCGCTGGAGACTTGCTTTTTGTTACGCTGCTGCTGATAGCGTTGTTTAAGGTTTGCAACAGCCATCCGCCACCAAAAAAACCTTGGGCTGCTCGCACTGCTGCCATGACTTGCATCACTTTTTAGGGCAAGCAGGTGCTCAATCAAGGCCCCGGTGGTGAACAATGTGCGGTTAGGGCTTTGCAGCAGCAGCTTTGGTTGCACCGCTTTTTTGAGACCTGGTTTGGTGGGAAGATTGTCTTTGTCGTGTAAAGCGGCTTGTAACCATGCGTGGTCAACATTTTGGTTTGGGGGTAGGGGTTTGGCAAACGGGTTTGGTTTGGTTTGAGCGGGATTTTGGGGGGCAAGGTTGCTTTGCAACCAATGGGCCCGGGCGGCCCATAGAACGGATGCCTGGGAACCGGCATGGAGACCGCGCATAAAAGCCTGTTCCACAATCTGCGGTGCCGTGCCGTGCCGTGCTGCACGCAACAAAAAGGCAGCTTGCTTCGCGAAATCTCCACGCAAATAGGCCAAATCAGCCAACATCAACGCCACATATTGTGCGATCTGTTGTTTTTTCTCAGCATCTTGGGTTTTGTGGTGCTCAATGCGAAGCATATTAAGCCATGCTTTTGCCTGCCATACCCACCGTAAGGCAACCAACAAACGTCCATATTTTAAGCGTGCCCCTAAAGATTCCTCTGGGGGGACGCGTAACATAAAGGTGTGCAATGCATTCGCCGCCCGTGCCTGATCGCCCAAAACCGCGTAGGCCCGCGCAATCCAAATTTGCACCTCGGGCAAGTTCGGCTGGAGCAAACGTGCTTGTTTGAGATAGTGTAAGGCTTCTTGCCCAGGGGCCTTGCTTAAGGCAAAATGCCCAAACAAGGTTAGGTTTGCCAAGGTGGGGTCTGCTTGAAACTGCTTCAAAGCACGTTGGAGTGGCGGTTGGGCAGCGCGCCTAGCTTGTAACGCCAAACGCAAGCGCCGGTTGGCAGCATAGTGGCGAGGGTTAAGCGACACTGCACGGCGATAATGGCCGACAGATTCCGCCCGCTTGCCTTGCTTTTCGAGCACCAAACCTAACCTATAATGAGGCTCGCTGACACTGGCATGCAGGCGCAAGGCAGCGCGCAATACCTCTTCTGCCTCAATCAAGAGTGATCCTTGCCTGGTTTTTTCGGCTTTGGGGTGTGTTAAGCTCTTGGCCAGAGCCAGCTGAATCGCCAATTGGTTGGGGTGTTGGGTACTAAGGCTGCGTAGCAGGCCTTGGGCTTGGCGGATTTTCCGTTTTTTGAGCAGTAACGCGGCGTATTTTAGTTGCTGGGCAACACTTTGTTGTTGAGATGTTTTGGTAACCGATTGCTTTAAAAATTTTGGGGATATTGGCGGTGTAGTTTGCGCCAAAAGCGCGGTGGGCATGGTCAGGGCCGCGCACACTATCCAAAAATGCCATTTTTGAGCATTTAAGCAACGGATAAAGTCATGATATGAGAGTGACATGATCCAGCATATTTTGATGCACATACCCACCACACGGTTGTTTTTTGATTCAAAATAAGGGGGTGTGACAACAAAAGCACACCACAAAAGCACACCACAAGAGCACACCGCATGCCCCGCCTTTAAAAGACCAGACACGGATTTTTGTCTTTAACAGCGCCACCATCTTGGTGTAAAGAGGGTTTTTTAGCCGTTCTTGGAGGCCTGCTTCCACTGGGAAGGGGTGTAGGTCCGCAACGCCAGGGCATGTACGGCCTCACGCATGGCATCGCCCAGGGCTTGATAGACTAACTGGTGTTGTTTTACCACACTTTTACCTTCAAACTGCGCCGAGACAACGAGGCATTGAAAATGGTGGTTGTCAGGGCTTTCAAGTTCAACAACATCGTTGGGAAATGCTTGTGTAAGCAGGGTACGTAAATCTTCAATGGGCATCATAATACATGGGCACTTTGTTATGCGTTTTAAAATAAACTTTGAATCACTCTGTGCTCTGCCCGCATGCCATCACGAACAAAGCACCGTTGATAAAGTCGCTGTCGGGCAAGGCTAAAAAACCATTGCCGTGTGTGGGCACGCCGCCGAAAATTGCTCTACAACGGGACCCGCTAACTGGGCTGCGCGGAACATGGCAGTCCATTTGCCGTTCAGCGTTTGCATTGTTTGACGCACGTTCTTAAAAAGCCACCCTCCCAAAATAGCGGGTTAATAGGGCACGGTTTGGCCTCCGTCAATCACGAACAAAGCACCGTTGATAAAGTCGCTGTCGGGCAAGGCTAAAAACAAATACGTGCGGGCAATATCAATCGGCTGACCACTACGCTTTACAGGAATGCGCTCAATCATCTGCTGACGTATCTCGCTGGGGATGGCGGCAGTCATTTGGGTTTCAATATACCCTGGGGCAACCGCATTTACAGTGATTTTATACTTTGCCAGTTCCAGTGACATGGTACGGGTCATGCCTACAATGCCCGCCTTGGTGGCAGCATAATTGGTTTGACCAAAATTGCCAAAGGCAGACACCGAGGACGTGCTGACGATGCGCCCGTAGTTGGCTTCACGCATCAACTTGGCCGCTGCCTGGGAGCAATGAAACGTGCCGCTTAAGTTTACACCAATTACCTGGTCCCATTGATGCGTTTCCATTTTTAGCAAACTTGAATCCCGAGTAACGCCCGCATTGTTTACCAAGATATCCAGCCGTCCAAAGGCTTTTTTGGCCTCGTTCACGGCATTTTGCGCTTGCTCTGCTTTTGAAACATCTGCCTTAAAGGCAACAGCCTTACCGCCTGCCGCGACAATGGTTTTCACAGTGTCTTGGGCTTGGGCCTCGTTCCAATCAACAGCCACCACACTGGCACCGTTCTCGGCAAATAAAATGGCCGCAGCCCGTCCAATCCCCGCACCTGCGCCCGTAATTACGGCTGCTTGATTTTCTAATTTCATAGTTGCTTTCTTTATATGAGGTTCAATGAATGGGTTAACGCTTAGGTTTTGCTTGTACCACAGATGCACACAAAATTCCCATTTAAACACCCACTTTGGATGTAACTGGCAATGATTTCCTACTCTCATAATCTACAGGCACGATGCCTACAGATGCCCGCCGTTGTTTGATTGCTAGAGGCAAAAGCACACTGTTGTAATGCCTTGATTGCACTGGTAATGGGTGCCTCTTGCTCTCCTAAAAATGAAGTGTTATGCATTACGGCGGCAGCGAGGGCGCAACGCACCCATAGAGGTAGCCATGCGTGCGTGGTGAAGAAAAGCGGGCTACCCCAAAAACCAAACCAAACAAGTATTAAAAAAAATGATTAATATTGCTGTCCTCTCTGCCAAAGGTGGCTCGGGAAAAACAACCCTTTCAATTGCACTGGCCCATGAATACTCCCTGGCCAATCCCAACCGGGAGATTGTGCTGGTCGATGCTGATAACCAGGGCAATGTAGGGTTGAGCTTAAATTTACAAGCACAAAACACCCTTGGCTCTTTTTTGTATGGCACTTCACGCGAACTAGACCTGTTACGCTATCGTGAAGATGCCCCTTTTTATGTGGTCGAATCGGGGAGGCTGCATTTGTATGAGGCTGAACGCAATCTGCATCAACAAACCAACCCCGAGCAATGCTTTCGCCAAAAAGTACTGCCGCAGTTCCACGAAAATTCTTTGGTGATTTGGGACTTACCTCCGACGCTCTCGCTGATTAACGACAACGTGCTGATGATTGCCGATTATGTGGTTGTACCCACCCATACCGACTTTTTGTCGCTGACAGGGATTGGTAATCTGCTGGGCTATTTAGACCATTTTAAGCAAAAACATCCCCAATCTCAATGCAACATGCTGGGAATTGCGATTACCTTGCACCGCGATCACGTTACCCAAAATCGCATGAACAAGGAAACCCTCGAAAAAACGTTTCCAGACCTGATGTTTAAAATGGCCATCCCTCTCTCGACGGCAATTGCAACCACCGCACAAAATCACATGACCCCATTAGAAGCACAAGACACCCGTGCGCGAACGTGCTACAAACGATTGGTACAACAAATTCATCAACGCATGCTACATCACCCAATTCGCCATGGCTAGACGCATTCTTCCCGCACAAAATGCTTTAAACCCCGTCTCCCAAAATTCCCTCCAAAACCCAATGACGGTGGTTAGCGTCACATCTGAAGACAGTGCCAATCCAGGTCTGTTTGGTCAGTTGGAAATGCGTTGGAACACGCTGTTGCAGCAAAACAATACCCCGCTGTTTAACTGGAAAAATCCCGATGCACTCATGCGCGAAGTTACTTTTGTAAACAGTGTGCAAGAAAAAATGGATGAAGTGGTGGCGCGTATTGCCCCTTCCATGCTGCGGATTGTCAACACCGTAAGGGCCAATCTGCCCAGCCAAAAATCCCAACGTGAATGGATTTCTAAACATTTAAACTGGGATTTTCGTCGCATTTCTGAACTGTGCATTGTGGCAAGCAGCTACAACCTCCTCAATCCGCACACCCGCCAGCAAGGTGCTGCCGAAATGCAACGCTATGGCTGGAGCAGTGCCCTTAAATTGGCCTACATTCGCACCCCCGCAGAGCGCGGCGAAATCTGGCGTGCAGCCTGTGCAGGACGCCCAAGGGCAAGTTACCGTGATGTGCTCAACCAAATCAATAGCCTACGTAACAAGCCCAGCTTGCCTCAATCCGCCAGCCTTACCTCTGATGATATCGACATGCGTTTGAACAACATCCGCACCAATATGGCGGGGTTAGGTGCCCTTACCGAACAGATTACCGACCCCCAAAACACCAAAGCCGCCCTGCAGCGCGTTAGTACGTTGCAACGCGAATTACAACACCTAAAAAAAGCCCTCCAAGGCCACCTTGCCAGTTCTTTGGCTGGAACCCAATAGACTGTTTAGCGATCCGCGTACTGCCATCTCGTATCATTGCGAGCGCACCTTAGCATAGTATAACAGGGTTGCTGTTATTAGGATTGGCAAGCGATGGAACACCTTAAAGTATTGTGTAGGCTGGCGACAAAAGAAAGCGCCCATCGGGGGTTTCAACATGGACGCCATTACCCAGGGCGTCGGGGGTCACAGCGCACCGTGAGATGCTCGCCCGCGTGGGGGCTTCGTTTTTCGCTCCAAAAGCGCTTGCCCAAAATGCGCACGCTGGCGATGTTTCGCCTCTCCCTCTCCGCCTTTTTTGCAACGCAATCAAGGTTTTGAAGGGCCATCCATCCTTGAGCAAAACCGGGTGGCTTGCCTTGTTTGGTTACCCCTTATGCTTGCGCAGGCGGGGTCGTATGCAGACGTTTTTCCAGATCGGCAATGCGCTGGCTGAGTCGTTTTAGGGTGTTTGCGGCGCGGTTATTGTCGGCTTGTTGTCGCAGGGTTTTGAGGTGTGGGCGCGCAGGGTTTCCAGATACAACCTCCCCATCGGTGACGTTTTTTAGCACCAGTGATGTGACTTTCACCTCGCTTTTTTTGCCCAATCGAATGCGGTTAACAATGCTAACCGAACCATAAATAATGGCTTGATCCCCAATTTCAACGCCTCCAGCCAAGGTGGTATTGCCCATCATGGCAACGTGTTGCCCAATTTTGCAGTTGTGGCCAATGTGCACCATGCTATCGAGTTTGCTGCCTTTGCCAACAACGGTTTCCCCAAGGGCAGCACGGTCGACATTGGAGAGTGAATCGATACCCACCTCATCTTCTAAGCGGGTGGTGCCAACTTGAGGGATTTTAAGCCCTTTGCTGCCTGTCCAAGCATAGCCAAAGCCATCAGCACCAATGACCACCCCTGGTTGCAACACCACATGATTGCCCAACACGCACGCTTCGCGAATGGTGACATGGGGGTAGATAAGGCAGTGATTCCCAATGGTACAGTGGTGCATAATCACAGCACTTGGATGGACCACGCTGCCTGCCCCAATGGTGGTGCTGCTCCCCACATACACAAAAGCACCTATACTCGCACTGGGGTCAATCACTGCCCCTGCTTCCACCACCGCTGTGGGGTGAATGCCTGGGGGTGGTTTTAAGGGCAGCATCATGTGGGTTAAGGCATGGGCAAAGGCCAGCTGGGGTACTTTGCTGCAAATAAGCGCAGGAATGTGTGGGGGGCGTGGGCAGTCCAATGGCGCAATTACGACTGAGGCTTGGGTGCTTGCAAAGGCTTGCCGAAATTCTTTGCGGGCAAAAAAACTCAAATCTCCCTGCCTGGCTTCGTCTAAGCGGGCAACACGCTGCACTTGGGTTTGTGCACCCCCTTCCAAAACGCTTCCCATCGTTTCGGGTAGGGTATTTAGATAATCCACCAATTTCTTGGCACTCATTGCTTTGTAATCCATTGTACTTTTTGTCCACTCCTTTGCAGAGGGTGTGCGTCCTTAGTTTTTATAATGGGCGTCCCTGCCCAGGTTTGAAAGCTGTTTAGAGGGCTTAATAGCTAAGTAACCCACCAAACCAGCATATGATGGGATGCGCTTTTGGTTGCAGGTGAAGAAAAAAGCGTATCAAGCAGCCCTCTCGCCACGGGTGCTTCATTTTTTTGCCTGGTATCTCTAGGGAAAAATCCGCCGCGCAGCGGCGATGAATGACGACTACCGTTTACTGAGCCCGACGAAAAAGGCTTCCACGCTGGCGGATCGGGTTGCAGGAGGGCGTTGGGCATAAACTTTGTCAAACATGGCGTTCATGTCTTGGCGTACATGCGCAATACCCGCCCCTTGAAACACTTTAACCACCATCGAACCCCCCTTTTTAAGCAGGGGTTTGGCCCATGCAAGGACGCTTAGGGTGAGTTGATGCGATTTTGCAGCATCGGCAGAAGGGGTTCCCGTGGTCCGAGGTGCCATGTCGCTGCATAGCAGGTCAAAAGCCCCTACCCGTTGATGCTTCCAGTAAAAAAGCGGGTTTAGGGGCACTTTTACTGGTACCTGCTCAATCCGTGGTTTTACCAATAACCCTGTACTCTCGGCTTGGAATGAGGTTTCATGGGCATCACGTGATGTTTGTCCCGGGGTTTTTTGGCCTAATAGCACGGCGCAGACGTCCTCTAAAGGCGCTTCAAGCACATTCAGTTGCCAATAAGGCCAGCCTTGCCAATTGGCGGGTTTACTTTGCTGATCAATGCCCAGCACCATGCCCTTTTGGCCAATTTTTTGTTGAATGTATCGTGTCCATGCTCCGGGTGCACAGCCTAGGTCAAGGACACGCATGCCTTTGCGCAACAAGGTGTGGCGTTTGTGCAACCATTCTAGCTTGTATACCGAGCGTGCTGCATAGCCTTCGCGTTTGGCGCGTTGGGTGTAATGGTCGTTGCTCCAGGGGTTATTTGCGCGGAGGTTGGGGGTGTTTTTTGCTTTGGTATTTTTTGCTTTGCTCATGCAATGTATGGGGGGTATATCATAGGCAAAAAAAGGGGGCGGTGTTTGTGCTAGAATTCATATCTACCATAACGCATCAAGCCTTGTGTAGGCTATGTTGAAGTTTCCACCCCATGAGGGTAGGTAGTGCTGCTTTGTCTCCCTAAGAAACACGTGATGAAACATGGCACCCACGCAGCATGGATGGTGGTAAAACGCATCGAAAAATGCTGGTTGCCTTTGCTGGCACTCGGTTTTGGGGCACTTTGCCTAGGCTGGCAGGGCCAGTTGCATGTAAACGTATCCGGTGCCATGCTGGCGGGCTTGGCTTTGGTGGGTTGGTTGTGGGGCAAACGCCTTTACTCCCAAGGGCTGGTGGCACTGGCCTTGGTGAGTGCCTTGGTTTGGCAGGGGCCTTGGGCAACATGGCGTGCCTGGCACGCCTTGCAAAGCCACCCCCCTTTGCACCTTCGGCTGGGGCAGGCAGGCAAAACGGCAGATGAAGGACAGCGCATTTGGGTAGAAGGCCGTTTAGTGCAACGTACATTTGCTGAGGGAAAACCGCTTAAACTGCTGCTCACCCAAGCGCATGTGCACTGGAAAACGCCTTCGCATGGCATGGCAAGCAGCGGTGGCTGGGTGCGGCACAGCATGCCTTTGGCAGAGCTGGTGGTGATGGTCCGATCAGCAGGAAAAAATTGGAAGGCATTGCGGTTAAACAGGCAGGTGCAAATGGGTGGCGTGTTTTTGGGTGCCCGTACCCAAGGGGCATTGGGGCAACAACAACTGATTATTCAGCTGGGCCACGCTGCCTTTCATCATGCGCTTACCAGCCAAGGCAGTGCATTGGAACGCATGCGCTTACAACTGGCTGCACGGTCGGCCTTTTGGTTATCGCCCAAGGCATATGCTTTGTTTGGCCCGTTGGTATTGGGGATTAAACAAGCCAACTCCCAAAGCCGCCATACGGTGGCGGTGTTTCGCCGCTTGGGGGCCGCGCATATTTTTGCCATTAGCGGCCTGCATGTGGGTCTGCTCTTGGGGTTTGGTTTGCTCTTGATTCGGTTTTTGGGATACTGGCCTGCCAAAGCGCGTTGGATACACCGCCAAAGTGCGTTGCATATGGGTTTGTTAGGTTTGCTGTGGTTTTATATTGCCCTTATTGGATTTCCCATTCCCGCGGTAAGGGCGGGTTTTATGGCCAGCATGTGGATGGTGACAAGAATCTTAGGCCTCCGTATTGGCGTGTTCCATTTGCTGTTTTTTACCGCTTTGCTCATGTTGAGTTTTACCCCAGGCGATGTGCATTCCCTCTCTTTTCGCCTTTCTTTTGTTGCCTACGCCATGTTGATTGTAGCCTTGCGCGTACCGCCGCCTGGCATGGCGTGGTTAGGGCGTCAACGGCTGTTGCGCTTTGGGCAAAGTGCCTTGTGGAGCCTTTGGCTCACCGCCTTTATTTTGCTGGGGATGCTGCCTTTACTGGCCAATACCTTTGGGCGCGTTTCGTTGGCAGCCTTTGTGGCCAATTTGGTATTGGTGCCGCCGTTGGGTTTGCTGGTGCTGCCCCTTGGGGTGGGTGCCTTGCTGTGCAGTGCACTGGCGTTACTGGGCGAACGTTGGTTTGCTTGGGATGTTTTTTGGTTGCTCGATTTGGAAAAACCTTTGCACGATGCATTGGGGTGGGTGTTGGAATGGTGGTTGCGCATCGCTTCTTGGTTAGAACGCGGGTTGGCAAGTTGGACGCAACCTTTAACCCCTTTTGAATACCACCACGCCTTGCTTTACTATGCCAGTATATGTGCTTGCATACTGGGTTTGTTAAAATACCGCCAAGCCAAACGCAAGGCCCGTAAACATGTTACGCCTAATACGCACGCCAACACCGTGCATGGGCCTTTTTAGGCGGCGGTGTTTGATAGTTAGCGTGAAAATCTTTTGTAAATAGTTAGCGTGAAAATCTTTTGTAAGCGGTAGGGCGTTTCAATTTCCTGATAGCGTCCCCAAAATACGCCCGCCATCCCTTTTTTAGGTGATTTTATTTTTGGCATGCTTCAAGCAGCCTTCAACATGGCAAGGGACATCAGCGGTGTGATAGGTGCTGTCGCCAGCCTTAATGTAAAAGGGGCAACAAGCATGTGGCAAACCCTGAATGGGCTCCCCGCGCAACCCACTTGGTGGTTGACTGCCAGCCTTTTAACCTTGCTTGGTGGCAGCCTTGGTTGGTGGCTACCATGGCGTTTGCAGCGGATAAAAGTGGCTTTGGAAGCCGAGGCAACCATGGATGCAAAAGCGGGTCCAAGGGCAGCAGCCACTCATAAAACGGGGGTAAAGCCAATCGGTGCTGCCTTGGTGAGTGCACCCATTCCTTTCAAACAGCGTGTGGTATGGGCATGCAGCTTGGCCTTACTAGGGTTGCTAAGCAGCTTGGGTGGGGGTTTTAGTGCAGGCTGGGGGGGGCTTGGATTTGGGGTGTGGGCTTTGCTGTTGTTTGTGATTGCTGTCATTGATCAGCGGTTTCTTGTGGTGGAGGCATGGCCTGTTTTGTTGGGCTTGCTTCTCCATTGGCTTGGCTTGGCTTGGCTTACTCCATGGGTACTTCAGTCCTCGATATTGGCTGCATTGGCGGGTGCGGGAGGGCTATACTTGGTGGGGTTTACCCATGTTGCTCTGCGCGGTAGGCTTGGCTTAGGCGAGGGAGATGGGGCCATATTTGCGTTGGTGTGCGCCCACGTAGGTTTGGCAGGGGCGCCTTTGGCATTGGGCTTGGCAGCGGTATTAGGCTTGGTATTTAGCCTTGGGCGCATGCTATACGTGCGTAAGTCCCCTACATCCCAAGGTCATCCTCCTTTGCGCTGGAATACCCCCTTACCCCTAGGGCCTTGTTTTTTTCTGGGTGCTGTGCTCACACGCCTTGCTCAAATACACGGCATTGTGGGTTTTTAAAAATGGGCTCCATTTTTTGGGACAAACGGCCTTTTTTAAAAACCCTTTCCCTTCATCACTGTGCCCGTTCACATGGTTTGTGGCTCGGATTTTTATAAGTGCTGCCATCTCTCTAAGCAACGCACCCTCCCGTTTGAGCACCCCAACTTCTCGCATGGCTGCCTCAATTTTTATTATACGCACGGTAATCTATGCGCCTTTTTTTCGAATGCCGCCTCTCATTTCAAGGGGCAGGGCGGGCTCATCTCTTATTGGAGGGTGCTATACCCTAGGGAGATGAAACCATCACCGACAAAAAACCGGGGTGCAAGAAAGCATCGGGAAGTTTAAGCGGAGCCCCACCTTGCCCATGCCCAACAACGCTCTGCCAGCAAAACAAAGATTGGGTTTAAGGGGGTTTGCCAATGTAGCAAGCCCATAAGCACCCCCTCGATCTGCCGGCGTTAAACGACTGCATGTTATCGTCCATTACACCCATGATTTTATTTACGCCCGTCTTGCGCCAGGGGTGCTTTGAAGAACGAAAGAGAAACCATCCTATTAGCCATATGACACAATTCCTCTAGATATTGATGATGCTTTTACAAAAAGAATAAAGCGGGTATTCTTCCTACGCGCCTGCAAAAACAGCAAGGCCTGCTTTATGATAGGGCATTCGTCAAAGATATTTGGGGATAGCAGCCCAAACCCTACTCTTTTGAAAACATAGAAATCTTGCTTCATGGCAGGGATCATAAGGCTAAAAAGAACCATGTAAAGAAATTGACGAACCTAAAATGAATCTGACACAATGCGGACTGTGCACGGGGTGTTGTGCGAAATCCGCAGGGTGCGGTGGGCCATGTTTCCATGGCTGGTTGATGAAGCCCCCTTAGAGATTGTTGGCAGAGCGGGTATGACTCAAAAATGCATTTTGCCAGGCATCATTTTTGAGTACGGGCGGTTAGGTGGCTGTAGCTTTGTTGCGGATGTATGCAAAAGGGTTTGTTTGGTGTGTTCGAGTCCACGCACATGGTGTTGCTAGCACTGCAAGTCCGTCTGTTGTACTGTAGAGGAAGAAAATCTGGCGCATACATGCTATTACGAGGTAGCATGGTAGGGGCGGTTGGGGGTAACGTAAATTTCAGTAAAAAACACGTCTCGAGCCATTAAACACCCAGGGATGGATGCTTACGGTTGCAAAAGTACCACTCAAAATATTATCGCGCATTTTTTGCGTGCCGGCAGAAGAACCAGTTGGTGGGCAGCTTGTGCAATGGCACAGAGCGTATGCCAGCAGTGGTGTGTGCCTGTTTAAAAGGCATGGGCGGCCGCTTTGCTGTGCGTTCAAATCCAAAAAATCGCGATGTGCGCCCTGTAACCGTAAAAGGCATGGGCGTTCTACCGCTGGGGTTGCGTAATGCAGATAAGAACTTTTGGTCTTTAAAGCACCTCATCAAACAACGAATCCCAAAAAAACAAGCCTCTGTGCGCTGCTAAGGCGTTACGGCGGTCGATTGCATTTTGGACAAAAGGGCATCATGCGCAAGCAAGAAGAATTGCTGGTAGGGCTAGACATAGGCATGTCCAAAGTATGTGCAGTTGCAGCACAACCTTCCACAGAAGATGCTTTGCGCATTTTGGGTTTTAGCCAAGTGCGCTCCGATGGGGTCCGCAATGGCGTGGTGGTTAGTATTGAAAAAACCGTGCGGGCCATTCGTCAGGCCGTGCGTGACTGCGAATTGATGTGTGGCATGCCGATTACCCAGGTGCAAGTAGGCATGAGCGGCCAGCATATTAAGGGGGCCAACGAGCACGGCATGGTAACGGTACAAAGCAATCGTACGGTTGAAGCCGAAGATGTGGCGCGTGCCGTTGAAGCCGCACAAGCGGTTCCTATTCCCAGTGACCGCGATGTGCTGCATGTGCTACCCCGCGAGTTTACTTTGGATGATCAAAAAGGAATCCAAAATCCTATTGGTATGTCTGGCATTCGCTTAGAGGTGAATGTACACATTATTACCTGCTCGACCACCGCGGTCCGTAATTTAGTAAAATGCTGCGAGTTGGCTGGCATTGACACGGTCAATGTATCGTTAGCACCTTTGGCCAGTGCGGAGGCAACCATGAGCGATGATGAGCGCGAGTTGGGAGTCGCGGTGGTCGATATTGGCAGTGGTTCGACGGATATTGTTGTATTTAGCGGGGGCAGTGTTATTCACAGTTGCGTGCTACCCTTGGGTGGGGGACACGTTACCAACGACATTGCTGTGGGTGCCTCGACACCTTTAAGCGATGCCGAGGATTTAAAGCATGGACATGGCGTTGCCCTGATGTGCATGGCGCCCAGCAAAGAAGGGATTCAAACTGCATCCGTTGGTGGAGGCCGCGCACGCAGTGTAACCAAACGCATGTTGGCAGAAATTATTGAGGCCCGAATGCGTGAAATTTTTGAACTCACCCAAGTTGAATTGGAACGCTCTGGCAAACGCCATTTGCTAGCGTGTGGGGTGATTTTAACAGGGGGCAGTAGTTTGCTCCCAGGAGTTGATGAATTGGCAGCAGAAACCTTGCATACACCGGTGCGCATTGGGTTACCTTTGCACGTTACGGGCATGGCAGAAATGATCCATTCGCCCGTGCACACCACGGGAGTGGGATTGTTACGGTGTGCTCAGCGTGAGTTAGAAAACCAGAATCAACCCTGGTCTTTAACACGCCCTGCAGCGTTTCAACGTGCCTCAAAGCGCATGTGGGGGTGGATGAGTGATTTGTTTTAAACCCACAAAAAATCGCCTTGCCGGATTGCCTTGCCATCGAAAGTAACTGTTTTTGGGATCAACAAAACCCACCCGCACCATCTTTAGTAGGAATGTTGGGGGGGGGTGTACCGCTTAAAATTCACACTTTCTTGAGTTTTTCAAAAATTTTTAGCAAAAAGAAGAAACAGTTATGGCAAAAGTGCAAATAGAGCAGATTGTTGAGGGTGGCTTCAACAAAGGCCCTGTGATTAAGGTGGTTGGTATTGGGGGCGGGGGTGGTAATGCGGTCAATAGAATGGTGTCTTGCAGTATTCAGTCGGTGGAATTTGTGGCAGCAAACACGGATTTACAAGATTTGCGGGCATCCCAAGCGCATTACAAACTGCAGTTGGGGGAGAAGTGTACCCATGGGCTGGGTGCGGGGGCAAGGCCTGAGGTGGGGCGCGAAGCTGCCCTCGAAAACATGGATGCCATTAAGGATGCCTTGAGCGATGCCGATATGGTGTTTATTACGGCGGGCATGGGTGGTGGCACGGGGACAGGAGCAGCACCTGTGGTTGCCCAAGCGGCACACGATTTAGGCTGCCTAACGGTTGGCGTGGTGACCAAGCCCTTCAAATTTGAAGGGCCCGTGCGGCGTAAAAACGCAGAAGAGGGGATGTTGGCCATGCGCAAGCATGTCGATACCCTCATTGTTATTCCCAACGACAACTTGCTGGTATTGGTGGATAAAACCACCTCGATTGTAGATGCCTTTGCCATGGCCGACGACGTGCTAAGGGTGGCCGTACAGGGTATTTCTGACTTAATTACCAAAGAAGCCTTGATTAATTTAGACTTTGCCGATGTGCGTACAGTCATGAGTGGCATGGGACAGGCCATTATGGGCGTGGGGATTGGGACAGGGGACAATCGGGCCATTGAGGCAGCAGAAAAGGCGGTACACAGCCCTTTGTTGGATGATTGCCGCGTGAATGGCGCAAAAGGCTTGCTGATCAATGTGACAGGCCCCCCTAGTTTGGGCTTGCTTGAAGCCCATGAGGCGGTTACCTACATCACCGAGCAGGCTGATGAGCATGCGATGATTATCTTTGGTGCGTCGATTAGTACTGAGATGCCAGAAGAGCAAATTGAGGTAACCGTGATTGCCACAGGGTTTCATGAGAGCAGTTTTACGCCACAGGCGGCACCCGAAGAACAAACGACCCCCTCGGCTAGGCAGCCTCTTGGGAGACACAGTTCAAGCAGGGCGGGGTACACGCTGTTTACCAATTTGGCGGCGCAAGAAGGCAAACATGCCCTGCAAAAGGAGGGTGCGTCTTCTCAGTTGGCGCCAACCCCACCTCGGTCATCCAAAGCACCACAAGATGCCGACATCTACGAACTCAACAATCCATTGCAACAGGTGCAACAGGTGCAACAGGTGCAACAGGTGCAACAGGTGCAACAGGTGCAACAGGTGCAACAAGCATCCCCCCATACCCTCGAAAAAGCTATGCAAAGTGACGCTGTAGGGGGCGCATTGTTTGATGAGGAAGTGTTGACGGTTGAGGATGCTCCTTACATTCCCTCGGTTTATCAGCAAGACAAGCAACGCACTCACGAAATTAAGGAAGACCTCGATATTCCTGCCTTTATCCGTCGTCGTGCCCGTCGCATGCAATATCAAGAGGATGGGGACGAATAACCCATGATCCAAAGGCTGTTGTGCGGGCAGCCCCCTCTGCTTTTTGGACGAACCCGAATGCTTAAAGCCACTGCAATATCAAGAGGATGGGGACGAATAACCCATGATCCAAAGGCTGTTGTGCGGGCAGCCCCCTCTGCTTTTTGGACGAACCCGAATGCTTAAAGCCACTGCAATATCAAGAGGATGGGGACGAATAACCCATGATCCAAAGGCTGTTGTGCGGACAACCCCCTCTGCTTTTTGGACGAACCCGAATGCTTAAAGCCACACCCCTCGCCCCCTTTTTCATGCAAAAAACCTTGTCTCTTGGTGGGGCAAGGGTGTAGTGGTGGTGGGATGATGATGGCGTGGCTGTGGGCGGTGTTTTTCGTTTTATCGACCCACCCGTCAAGCCCTTTTTCATCATGAGATTATTAACGCCCGTTTCATTTCTTCTTGCATCATTTTCTTCTATGCGCCCTCAATCCTTGTACGTACTGCTTCCATAAAAATGGTGAGGATAAGGGGTTTACAATGAGTGTGTCCTCACCTATGCCTTGGCGCAATCAATTTTTATTAAAATATGCCACCAAACTCCTTGCCTTGGGGTGTGGTTCGGGGGCCTTGGCCTTGGCCTTGGCCGAGGGTGCTTTGCTGTTTGCCACCATGCTTCCCCACCCTTATGTACCTCCCAATTTATGGTGTGCTGGTGCTTTTGGCTTTGGCTTGGGCATGCTGCTAGCCCCGGCAGATGTATGGCTAAAACGGAGCTTGCCGATTACATGGCGTTATTGCCTAACGGGCAGTGTATTCACGGCCATCACAGCCGTGTTGGTGGGGGTTTTTTTGCTCTATTTTGACGGGAAATCGACTGTGCTCGATGCCAACGCCATGCTGGTATCCCCCTGGATGCTGGGGGCCGTTGGAGGGGTAATTGGGTGCTGTGGGCAATGGCTTAAAAGAAGGATGCAATTTTCGCGGCTTATTGCCTGTGCTGAATGTGTGTATGGCGCAGTGCTTTCCCTGGGGATAACCCAGTTGCTGATGCTGCTGGGTTTTTCGGCACCTCATTTTAATTGGATGGGCATGGTCTTTCTTAGCTTGTGGGGGGCTTTGTGGTGCTTTGGGCGGTTTTGGCCGCCTTACGCCTTTGCGCACAGCTGGTTGCGCCAACTTAATGGCCAGGGCAAAGGGATGATGCATCCGCTATGGCGTCCACTGTGGGGAGAGTATGTCTTGCAAATTGGCTCTGATGTCAAAAACACCATTGTATTGCGCGATTCAATGGGCGTGTTTCCGTTTCATGCCAGTTTATTTATGCAAAGCGATAAAAGGGTCTTGATTCGGGATCAACAGCATAACGCCCTTGTATTGGTAAACTTTAGACGTATTCCAGAGCGCTGCCTCGACCCTGGGGACTTGCTCAAAATTGGCGAAATTAGCCTGCAGTACGGTGAGAGGAAGCAGCCTTTGTTACAAGGGGCAGGCAAAAAGCATTCCTCTGAAGAGCGCAAGGGGGCTCGACCTCGAAGACCAACCTCGTCGAGGTATCTCAAAAACCCGTATCGGGTTGTGGTGCCCCTTATGGTGAGTGGTATGGTGTGTTTGTTTTGGGTGGGGTATAGCCTGCTGTTCCCTGAGGTTGCTTTTGCCCAATGGGATACCTTGAGTTGGCCTTCTGCTGTACAATGGTTTAGCATGATGCCCTGGGGTTTGCGCTTGGTTGTGGCGTCGATGATAGGTGCCGTTTCGGTTTGGTGGGCCCAATGCCGTTTAGAAGCCACGCCGAAAAATTCCTTGTTTGAGGTAATTGCTCCTGACGGAAAACGTGAAAACTTAGCCCTACCCCAAGAAGCACACAAAAGGGCTAGGGCTCTCGATTTGCGCTCTGTTTTACGCCCTTTGATGCGATACAAAAATCTACGCATTTCCCCCAACCTAGAGCGCGTGCATCTTACATGGCGCAAAAATGGGTGGTTGTTGGAAGATAGCAACCCGCGCAATGCACTTCTTGCCAATAGACGCCGAGTACGCAAGACCATGCTACGCGATGGCAACGTTCTCGACATAGGTAACGTGACGCTCTACCACCATCACCCCAAATTTATTGATCGCGAAGAGGCACCATTGGCCACTCCTGCCGACGGGCAGGTCCTTAAGTTTCAACCGCCCTCGGGCCCGCTAATGGTTGACACGCCCATGCTGACCCATGTACAAAACCCCAAGCAAGTGTTTTACATCACCAAAAATCTCATCTTTATTGGTCGCTCTGAAACCAACGATTTGGTGATAAAGTCGCAACAGGTACAGCTTAGGCAAGCCAAAATCGAGCGTGTGGGCAAACGGTGGCACATGGTGGATTTAAGCGAGAATGGTAACACCATGCTAAACAATCGCCGGATTGAGGAAAGGTGCTTGTGTGTGGGAGATGAAATCTCGATTGAGGGCTTTCGCTTCCATTTTGATTCGGTGACCAAAAGCATGCGCATGCGCTTGGCACATCGCATTTCCCGAGAGAACCGCTCTGACAACCGCGTTTTGCCGTTTCAACAAAAACAAGGCATACCCGTAAACCCACCCACGAAAAAAGTGGAGCCCGCCAATAAGGCCTATCATGAAGCAGCCCTTGATACGTTGGTGATGGAACAGGGGGGTATGGAAGAAACGGGACACCCCGGATGGGTAAAGCCCGGTGACCGTGAGCGCTATGTGCGCAATCAAAGAAACAAGGAAAGAAACGAAGCAGGCAAAACGGGTAAAGATGGCTAGGGTGCAAGGACGACACACAAGCCCAAATACCGATTGCCAAAACGTATCCAAAGCATCATGCAAAACATCATGCAAAACGCCCGATACGCCTCGGCTGTAAACGCCCCTGTTTTGGGGTTTGTCTGTCAAACCCTCTTACAAAACCCATTTTTTCTTGAACAAACCTATTGCACATTCACACATGAACCCTTCAGTTAAAATAGGCCCACCCACACCTCCCGCAGAGCGGAAATTAAAAGTATCCTTGAAACAAGCGGCGGAAAAAAAAGCCCTGATGCTTGAAGCACTCTCCTACATTGGGCGTTTTAAAGACAAAATTGTGGTGATTAAATATGGCGGCTCTGCTCAAGTAGACGTTGATTTGCGCGAGGGTTTTTTGCAAGACATCGCCCTTTTGCACTCCTTAGGTATGCGCCCTGTAATTGTACACGGTGGTGGACCAGAGATCAGTCGAATGATGAAGCAAATGGGACTTAAGCCCAGTTTTGCAAAGGGACTGCGGGTCTCGACCCCAAAAACCTTAGAGATTGCTGAAATGGTGCTTTCTGGGAGCATTAACAAGGACTTGGCTGCGAGGTTAAGCCGTTTTGGTGCTTGTGCGGTAGGCATTAGTGGTAAAGATGGCGATCCTTTGGTATTGGCCTCAAAATCTCCTGGGGCGGATGGGGTTGACTTGGGGTTGGTAGGCAAGATTGAGGTCATTAACCCGCGCTTGATTCACCTGTTGCTCGATAATGGCTGCGTTCCCATCATTTCACCCATTGGGGTGGGTGAAGACGGCCAAACCTACAATATCAATGCAGATAGCGTCGCCAGCCGGATCGCCAGTGCCTTGAAAGCGGAAAAAATTGTGTTTATGACCGATGTGGACGGTGTAATGCATGAAGGCAAGCTGCTCTCGCGCCTCAATGCAACGCAAACGCGCAGCCTCATTACTCAAGGGATCATTCAAGGTGGGATGGTACCCAAAATAGAAGCGGCCTTGCACTGCCTTGAACATGATGTGCGTTCGATTCAAATGATTAACGGCAAAGAAGCGCATGCCATTATTAGTGAGCTTTTTACCGAGCAAGGCATTGGGAGCATGATTGTTAGGGTATAAAAAGGTGGCAATATGCGTTGGAGTTTGCGGATGTCGGCCCTTGCTGCACTCTCGAGTGCGGGAATGCTCATGGTTGGACACCAAACCCAAGCAAGCCCTCCAAAGGTTCCGCATTTGTTAGGCAAGCCAAATCCCATGCGCAGTCCCACGGCTTTTAGTCAAGCCTTTCGTGCGCCGCTGCAGGTGTCTTTGCGTACCCGTTTTTTAAAAGCACAGCGCAAAAACGCACACCCTAACCCTTTGGCCTTGCCTTTGTGGATTTTTTTTCAACTGCATCGCGTGGGGTTTAGCGCACTCAATGCAGACCAGAGCGATGTCGCTCCCGTGCACAGTCTATACGCCCTTGAGGCTACCCAACGCCATGGATTTTTTTGGGGTAGTTTGCTCACCACCAGCCGCCTTTTGCATGAAGTGGATTTGGAATTACAGATTCCTAAACTGCAGGAGAAAGGGCGCGTGTACCGCTATGATCCCCTTAAAGCGAACACGTATTGGTTGTTTCGAAACCCACCATAAACCCACCCACATTCCTATTGGATTATTTGGGAAAAACTCACCGGCCAAGGTTTGCAAACGCCACGTTCCTCCTGGATCATTTGGGAAAAACTCACCGGCCAAGGTTTGCAAACGCCACGTTCCTCCTGGATCATTTGGGAAAAACTCACCGGCCAAGGTTTGCAAACGCCACGTTCCTCCTGGATCATTTGGGAAAAACTCACCGGCCAAGGTTTGCAAACGCCACGTTCCTCCTGGATCATTTGGGAAAAACTCACCGGCCGAGGTTTGCAAACGCCACGTTCCTCCTGGATCATTTGGGAAAAACTCACCGGCCAAGGTTTGCAAATGCCACGTTCCTACTGGCTCATTTGGCGAAAACTCAGCAGCAAGGTTTGCAAACGCAGCGCTTTGTTTACATTCCAGTCGTTGATTTCACGGCGTGCCCCTAAGACCTCGCGCCACAAATGGGCGAGGGCATCGGCTTGATAACAATGGGCAAACTGTGTCAGTTCGGGTAAAAAATCGTGATTGAGCAGGGCTTTTTTTGCGTGTTTCACCCGTGCTGCTGGGGGCATGGTCAGCAGCAAGCTTGCATCACGTAACCATGTTTCGAGCCAGGCGAGCACAAAGGCCCAGGCTTGGGTTGTGGCCGCTTGGCTACACACCTGCATACCATCGGTCAGCGGGGCGGATTTGGGGTGCTTTAGCAAGGCGATCCAAGCCAAACGCAAGGGCATCAACACGTGTGCTTCCTCAACAAGATCCCAGCGCAAGGAACCCTGCCCAAAGCGCACCGCAAATTCAAGCACCTCTGAGGGTTCGTCTGGAAATTTCCGTTGCAAATGATCCTTCACCATGGCCCCCTTCAGGGGGGAAAATTGCAGCATGGCACAGCGCGAAACAATGGTAGAAGGTAGGAGGCGGGGCGCGCTGGCGCACAAGATCAACACGCTGTCTTTCGGGGGTTCTTCAAGGGTTTTTAAAAAGGCATTGGCGGTTTGCACGTTCATTCTTTCGGCCTTGCTAAAAATAATCACCCGTTTTTTGGCCTCATAAGCGGGACGATGAAAACGCGCAATCAAGGCACGCATCTGCTCTATTTTAACAAAGCGCCCCTCGGGAGAAACGATGGCGACATCGGGGTGCACACCTGCCAGTATTTTGTGACACGCAGTGCACTGGCTACAAAATGGTTGGTTATTTTGAGATTGCAAACAATTTAAGGTAAGGGCAAAAGAGAGTGCCGTAGTGCGTTTACCCACGTGGGGTAAGCCCACAAACAGTAAGGAAGAAGGAATACGTCGCGTACGCAATGCCTGGGTTAGGGCTGCTTGCACAGGCCCTTGCCCTTCCATATTTTCCAGATTGGGAATGGATGCTAAAGCGGTGGTTTGATAAGGCATGGATGTTATTTTGCCGCGTTTTTGTGTGTGGTGCAAGCCATGCTTACGTGGGGGGTGGGCAAAATCGTGTTTCCAATGCCTGCCAAATGGCTGTTTCTATTTTTTGGGTGGTGCCATTGGCATCAATGCGTACAATGCGCTGAGGCTCACGCTGATGTAACGCTGCATATCCTTGGCACACACGTTGGAAAAAAACCGCGTTTTCGCCATCCCTAAACGAAGCTGGGCGGGTGTTTTGAGTTGGTGCTGCGGCTGGAATTGACGCTGCGGCTGCAATTTCAGCTTTCTCGCGTGCGTGGCGTCGTGTTGCGGCGGTTTCAGCCGATACATCGAGCCAAAACGTGAGATGAGGGATGCAAAGGGCATGAATTTCTTTTTCAATCCACCCTTGCAAAGGCTGGACATCAATGCCCAGACCGTACCCTTGGTAGGCAATGGTCGAATCATGAAAACGATCGCAGATCACCACTTGCCCGTTTTGTAACGCTGGCATAAGGCGGTGGTGAATGTGCTGCTTGCGTGCAGCCAAAAACAAGAGCAATTCTGTCTGTGGGTGTCGTGCCTCATTCAAGGGATGCTCGCCCAGCTCCAACAGATCGCGTATTCCCTTCGCAATGGGCGTGCCCCCCGGTTCACATGTTTCGAGCACGTCAAAACCTGCATTCCGCAACCGTTTGGCAAGGATTCTCGACTGGGTGGTTTTGCCGCTCCCATCGATTCCTTCGAGACTAAGCAAGGCACCCGCCAAGGAGGGCGGCGTATTTGGCTGATTGGTTGTATCAAGAGAACCCAATTTCAAAACTCCAGCCCAATGGTGTCTCCCACTTTTAGTCCTAGTTGCTTGGCCCGTCCGGCTGCAATTTCCAGCACCAAATTGGCTGCGCGTGGCGGTTTGTAAACCACCAGTTGGTGGTTGGGTGTATTTTTTGCGGGCGCTGGAACGGCATGCTCAATATGCACCACCCGCCGATTGTCGAGCCAAATAATATCTATAGGGCTTAACATACCGCGCATCCAAAAGGCATAACGCTTCTTTTGGGTGTAGACAAAAAGCATCCCAAAATTTTTAGCGATGTGCTCGCGTCCTGCCAACCCTTTTTGTTGTTCGGGCTTTGTTTGTACCACCTGCAAGCGAAAGCGCTGTGTGTGAATTGTGGCATTAGGCTTGTGGTTTGCGGGAGGTTGCGTTTGCGTGTTGGGTTTGATGATTGGTTGGCTAAACGCGGGCTGTCCAGCCAGCCAGATGGCGCACAGCCCAAGTACTATGTATTGCAAGCCCACGCGCATCCGCTTGAAGTACAGTAAAACCATGGGCATGATCACGTTGTTTGGAGGGCTTTTTTAGAAGAATTGCGTAGAAACTGCGCAAAAAATCGAGAAAAAGCGGGTTCTACCTCGACATTCATGTGCAAAACCAGCATATTTTCTGGGAGATGCTGACCCCATTGCTGCAATTTTACCGCATCTTTTGCCGTTGTCAGCCAAAAAGCGCATTCGGGGTTATTTTCAATGGCTTTTGCCAGACGCATTACCTGTGCCTCGGTGTAGGTGTGATGATCTGCTTGCCGCCAAAAATGGGCCACCTTTGCACCCAAAGTGTAGATGGTCTGCAACACACTGCTTGCATTTGCCACCCCACACACCACCCCCACTTGCGCTTTTTGGAGTTGTTTTAATGCGTGGTGTCCTTGCCCTTGTAAAGGGCGTAATGCATACGGAACGTAGTGGGCTTGAAACACAGGGATGGACGACAAACCTTTTGTTTTAATCTGTGCCATGGTTTGCGCTACATGGCCTAGATTGCACTTGGTAAGCACAATAGCATCAGCCCGTTTTAGGGCAGTCGAAGGCTCACGCAGCGAACCCCATGGGAGCAAATGACCGTTGCCTAGACCGCGCGGACTGTCAATAAGAAGCAAATTTAAATCGCGTTCCATTTGAATATGTTGAAAGCCATCGTCCAACACCAGCAAGTGGGGTGCATCCCACAGCTGCGCCATACGCGCACTCAAGCTGCGCTTTGCACCGATATAAAAAGGCACCGTAGGGTGCGCTTGGGCCAGCATGGTGGGTTCATCCCCCCAAATGGAGGGTGTAGGCGGCCCCTGCCAGGTGGCCATTTTGATGCGATTCACCCGCGATATGCCCTTTTTGCGCCCGTAACCGCGGGTTAAGCAGGCAACGTCGACTTGCTGCAACCTGCATTGCTGAAGCAAAAAATCGACAAAAGGGGTTTTTCCGCTGCCACCCACCAATAAGCCACCCACCGAAACCACCCGCGGGATCGCCCGAAATGGCTTGCGCCTGCGCCACACCCACAAGCGCAACCTCACCAAAGTGCCGTAAATTAAGGCTAGCCACGGTGCCCACAGTTTAAACGCAAGCCAGTGTTTTTGCAATTTGTAGGGTTGCATGGGACTTTGGGAAGGGTTCTTATTTTCTATTGGGGTGCTCCCACAACATAGCATATGCCAGCCCAAAGAGCCTTGCTAATGCAGCGAACATGGCTTTTGCCATGACACCCACAAGCGCAACCTCACCAAAGTGCCGTAAATTAAGGCTAGCCACGGTGCCCACGGTTTAAACTCAAAGCCAGTGTTTTTGCAATTTGTAGGGTTGCATGGGACTTTGGGAAGGGTTCTTATTTTCTATTGGGGTGCTCCCACAACATAGCATATGCCAGCCCAAAGAGCCTTGCTAATGCAGCGAACATGGCTTTTGGCATGACACCCACAAGCGCAACCTCACCAAAGTGCCGTAAATTAAGGCTAGCCATGGTGCCCGCAGTTTAAACTCAAAGCCAGTGTTTTTGCAATTTGTAGGGTTGCATGGAACTTTGGGAAGGGTTCTTATTTTCTATTGGGGTGCTGCCACAACATAGCATATGCCAGCCCAAAGAGCCTTGCTAATGCAGCGAACATGGCTTTTGCCATGACACCCACAAGCGCAACCTCACCAAAGTGCCGTAAATTAAGGCTAGCCATGGTGCCCACAGTTTAAACGCAAGCCAGTGTTTTTGCAATTTGTAGGGTTGCATGGGACTTTGGGAAGGGTTCTTATTTTCTATTGGGGTGCTCCCACAACATAGCATATGCCAGCCCAAAGAGCCTTGCTAATGCAGCGAACATGGCTTTTGCCATGACACCCACAAGCGCAACCTCACCAAAGTGCCGTAAATTAAGGCTAGCCATGGTGCCCGCAGTTTAAACTCAAAGCCAGTGTTTTTGCAATTTGTAGGGTTGCATGGAACTTTGGGAAGGGTTCTTATTTTCTATTGGGGTGCTGCCACAACGAGCATATGCCAGCCCAAAGAGCCCTCTAATGCAGCGAACATGGCTTTTGGCATGGCTTTAAACCAAGGTTCAACCTCATATTGAAATTGTATATATTTTTCGACAACATAAGGGAAGATATGATCCTGGGTGGTTTGCATGATTTTAAACCCATTGGGTTCAAGGAGTTGATACACCTCTTCTTCACTAAAAGTATCGGCAATGGGTACGCCAAACTGTGCTTCCGGTTGGTCGAGGCCAGCATCGATCATGATCGCTTTCCATGAATGGCGGGCATAAAGCATGATGCGGAGTTCGCCATTGGGGTGGATGACTTTGCGTATTTCACGAATTACCGCATCAGGGTGTGGAGTATGATGAATGACACCAAAAGAATAGACGAGGTCGCAGGAATTGGCGGGGAAATTCTCAGAAAGCGTTTCTGCATTCACATTTTGGATGCTTCCTTGAAGCTTAAAAATTTCAAACCTTTTTTGTGCAAGTTTGATACTCTCCTTCGAGAGATCAATGCCATGGTAGTTTGCGCCGGCACGCGCAAAATTGACCGCGTCCGTACCCATCCCGCAGCCTACTTCAAGTACGTACTTACCGTTCCATCGCTCAAACTGTGCAAACCGGGGAATGTGAGGCTCCACAAAATATTTCCGTTTCTCAACCTCATCAAAATAGGCTTTTGTCCCCATGGGTTGCTGTGAGTGCCGAACGTTGCACGGGCGTGAATCCCAAAAATTGCGCACACTCTCAATGGAGGGGCGTGGAGTCGTTTTTTTGGCGGAATGCATGCTAAAAATACCTGCTTTTTTGTTGTGGCGTATGCAAGAACCATTGTCCACTGAAGAGCGGATGGCAGTACACGAGCACGCGTGAAAAAAACGTGCGGTCCAATAGCGGTACACCAAATACGCACATTTGGAAAGCCTATTTTACGTTCATCAGTTAAGAAAAAAAGGCCTCATCCCATGGCTATCAAGCAAGTACGCATCGGCATTTTAGGTGCTGGCAGCATTTTTCGGAGTCGTCATTTGCCTAATTTAAAAACCCTACCCGAGGCCAAAGTGGTGGTGGTATGCAATCGCAGTGTGGTCTCTTCAAACAAAATTGCCAGTGAATACGGGATTGAAGAGGTGGCAAAAAGCCCTGAGGCAGTGATTGAGCGCGAGGATTTAGACGCCATTATGATTGGCGCCCAACCGTACATGCACTGTGAATGGAGCGCTGCCGTATTAAAAGCAAGGAAGCATTTGTTTTGTCAGGCCCGCATGGCACGCAACCTTCAAGAAGCCCGTAAAATGCAGCAAATATCTCACATGTACCCTGGGCAAGTCAGCATGCTTTGCCCTGCCCCACATGTGATGCCTGCCCAGGAATGGGTGCGCCAGCACATCGCAAAAGGTGCCTTGGGGCAGTTGCGTTTGGTGCGCGTACACCACCTTTCTGATGCTGCTTTAAACCCCCAAGCCCCATGGCATTGGCGGATGGATCGCGCGATCTCAGGGTATAACACCCTTGCGTTGGGCATGTTTAGCGAAATTATGCACCACTGGGTCGGCAAAGCACGCACCGTTAGTGCATCGGCAGTGGGTTTTACACAACAACGCCTTGATGCCAATCAACAAATGCAAAAAACCGACATACCTTGAGTCTGTGGTGGTAACGGGGGTGCTCGAAAACGGAGCGCAGTATGTGTACAATTTTTCCGCACTGGCACCTTCAGCACCCGCAAATGGGATTGAAATTTATGGGGATGAGGCCTGCTTGTTTTACGCTTTAGACACCCATCAGGTACGCATCGCCAAGGTCGACAAAAGCCGCCGTGTACGCGTGGGGCAAACAAAGCCTGGGTTGGCGGCAAAAGTGGTCGAAATTCCCGTGAACATGCAAGGGCACTGGCAGGTTGAAAAGCAGTTTTTAAATGCTATTTTGGATTCTGGCAAGGTATTTCCTAATTTTAATGATGGGGTTGATTATATGGAATTTACCGAAGCTGCGTTGCGCGCAGCACACGAGGGCAAGGTCTATACCTTGCCCTTGCCATAGCAATAAGACCACAATGGGTGCTTGCCTCTATTATTCAATCAGGCCAGTGCCATTTTTTGTGTTGTCTTCAGCAATAAGACCACAATGGGTGCTTGCCTCTATTATTCAATCAGGCCAGTGCCATTTTTTGTGTTGTCTTCAGCAATAAGACCACAATGGGTGCTTGCCTCTATTATTCAATCAGGCCAGTGCCATTTTTTGTGTTGTCTTCAGCAATAAGACCACAATGGGTGCTTGCCTCTATATTCAATCAGGCCAGTGCCATTTTTCGGATCGCATATTTTTCTCGGAAATAACCCTTCGTTTCAAAAACTAAGGAAGGTGTCTCTTTAATATGGTTTTAAGCATGGCTAAAACCCTTTCACAACGTGGACAACAGCTCGTCGAATTGCTAGAAACGCGCATTTTGGTGCTCGATGGCGCGACGGGAACCTATTTACAAGACCTTAACCTGACAGCAAAAGACTTTGGTGGGGAAGAACTGGAGGGATGTAATGAAAATTTGTGTCTGACACGCCCCGCCATTATTCAAGCCATGCACAAAAACTATCTGCTGGCAGGAGCGGATATTGTAGAAACCAACACCTTTGGTGCCACGCCTTTGGTATTGGATGAATACGGTTTGGGCAAAAGAGCCCATCAGATCAACAAGCAAGCAGCCCAACTGGCACGGGCTGCCTGTGAAGAAGTAAGTAGTCCCGACAAGCCACGCTTTGTGGCGGGGTCCTTAGGGCCTACCACCAAAGCCATTACCGTTACCGGTGGGGTGACGTTTGAGACCCTGGAAGAAAATTTTTATATCCAAGCCTTAGGTCTGATTGAAGGTGGGGTCGATTATTTGTTGCTGGAAACCGTGCAAGATACCCGCAATGTGAAAGCGGCGATGAATGGGGTTGCCAAAGCACAAGCCGAAATGCAAAGCCATTTGCCCATCGCCATTTCGTGCACCATTGAACCAATGGGGACCATGCTGGCAGGCCAAGGCGTGGAATCGTTTTATACCAGTGTGATGCACCACGATTTGCTGTATGTGGGGATGAATTGTGCAACAGGCCCTGCTTTTATGACCGACCACATTCGCTCTTTGGCGGCGATTGCCAAAACCCGGACCGCCGTAATTCCCAATGCGGGTTTGCCTGATGAAGACGGGATTTACCTTGAATCTCCCAGCATGATGGAAAACGTGCTCCGCCGTTTTGTTGACGCTGGTTGGGTGAATGTGATTGGTGGCTGTTGTGGGACCACTCCAGAATATACCCGGAGATTTAGCGATTTAGCCCAAAATGGAAACCCACGCACTATCCCCACTTACCAGCGGAGCATGCTGAGCGGCGTTGATTTTTTAGAAGTTGAGGATGAAAACCGCCCTATTTTGGTGGGAGAACGCACCAATGCAGTGGGGAGTCGTAAGTTTAAGCGTTTAATTAGCGAAGAAAAATACGAAGAATCGAGCGAGATTGCAAGGCGTCAGGTCCTTGGTGGGGCTCAGGTGATTGATGTTAATTTGGCCAATCCAGACCGCGATGAAGTGCAAGACATGCAGCAATTTTTGACACATCTCATTCAAAAAGTGCGCGTCCCCCTCATGATTGACTCGACCGATGCAGCGGTGATCAAAGAAGCACTCCCTTACTCTCAAGGTAAAGCCATCATTAACTCGGTAAACCTCGAAAACGGTGAAGAACGCTTTGAAGAAGTGGTGCCCTTAGCATTGAAATATGGAGCAGCACTGGTCGTGGGGACCATTGATGAAGACCTTCAACAAAGCATGGCCATTACGCGCCAGCGAAAATTGGAGGTTGCCAAGCGCTCCCATCAGCTGCTCACCCAAAAATATGGCGTCGAAGAAGAAGATTTGTACTTCGATCCGCTGGTTTTTCCTTGTGCCACAGGCGATAAAAACTATCTTGGTTCTGCTGCAGAGACGATCGAGGGGGTTGGCCTGATTAAGCACCATTTGCCCCGCTGTAAAACCGTTTTGGGCATCAGCAATGTCAGTTTTGGCTTGCCCCTGGCGGGGCGAGAAGTACTCAACGCCGTGTTTTTAAACCACTGTGTCGAGGCGGGTTTAGACCTTGCCATTGTCAACACAGAAATGCTGCGTCGCTATAGTTCTCTTGCAAAAGAGGAAATTGAATTGGCAGATAATTTGTTGTTTAACCGTGGGGAAGACGCAATTGCTTTGTTTGCCGCCCATTATCGCGGTAAATCTGTGAGCGAACAAGCCACTCCGCTGGCCACCATGAGCCTTGATGAGCGCCTTGGGTACTATATTCTTGCGGGTTCAAAAGATGGTCTGGTAGACGACCTCAAGGTCGCGTTAAAGGAGCGTGCCCCTTTAGAAGTGATTAACGGCCCGTTAATGGCTGGAATGGCAGAAGTAGGTAGGTTGTTTAACGACAATAAAATGATTGTTGCAGAAGTGCTCCAAAGCGCAGAAGCCATGAAAGCCGCGGTGGGCTTTTTGGAGACCTTTATGGAGCGCAATGAAAGTGCCAGCAAGGGCAAAATGCTGCTGGCCACCGTCAAAGGCGATGTGCATGATATCGGCAAAAATTTGGTTGAAATTATTTTTAGCAACAATGGCTATCAGGTGGTGAATTTAGGCATTAAATGCCCCCCTGAACAACTCATTTCTGCTTGGAATGAGCACCAAACCGATTTGATTGGTCTCTCGGGTTTGTTGGTGAAATCTGCCCAACAGATGGTGATTACGGCAGAAGACCTCCATTCTGCAGGGGTGAACGTACCTATTTTGGTGGGTGGCGCAGCCCTTAGCCGTAACTTTGCCTTAAGGCGGATTGGGCCAGCCTATGGCAAAGATGGGATGGTGGTTTATGCCAGCGATGCCATGAGTGGCTTGGATTTGGCCAACCGCTTAATGGCACCCGAAAAACGTCAAGCACTCCGCGAAGAACTGGCGCAAGAAGCGATTCGCTTGGGTGCCAAAGAAAGCGCGATCAAGGTGCGCATGAGCAAACCCATCACTACGGTCCGCTCAAACAAGGTGCGCATTGACATTCCCATTCCGACAGTACCAGATACCAAACAACACACCTTGCAGCAACTTCATTTGGATGAGATATGGCAGTATTTAAACCCTGAAATGCTCTATGGAAAACACCTTGGTTTGCGGGGTTCGGCGAAACGTTTGCTGGCCCAAGGGGATGAAAAGGCGTTGCAGTTACAAAAGGTGGTGCACGAGGTACAGTCCATTTGCCGTCGAGGAAAGATGGCCCCGCGCGCCACCTGGCAGTTTTTTCCATCTTCCAGCGAAGGCAACACCCTCAATTTGCTTGATGAAGCAGGGGAGAAAACGCTCCAGACCTTTAGGTTTCCACGCCAGCAAAAGGAGGCGGGGTTATGCTTGGCGGACTTTGTTCTGCCAAGGCAACTCAACCAACCCGACCATGTGGCCATGTTTGTTACCACGGCAGGAGAAGGGGTGCGCGAACTGGCAGAAAAATGGAAAAATGAAGGGGCATACCTGCGCAGTCACGTGCTCCAAGCCTTGGCTTTGGAAACTGCAGAGGCCGCAGCAGAGTGGATGCACACCAAAATTCGCGAAATGTGGGGTTGCGCTGATGATGCCAAGATGACCATGCGTCAGCGTTTTGCAGGGCGTTATCGCGGGGCGCGTTATTCTTTTGGCTACCCAGCATGTCCTGAGTTGGAAAACCAAGAAGGCCTATTTAGGATGCTCACCCCCACCCAAATTGGCGTCGAACTCACCGACGGCTTTATGATGGAACCCGAGGCCTCTGTATCTGCATTGGTGTTTCATCATCCTGATGCAAAATATTTCTCGGTAGGCCCCGGGAGGCTAGCAGATATCTAGCCCTTTTCTAAGCAAACATGTGGCCATTCTCCCCATCATCTTACCCCGCCTTTTTTTGTTTTATCGTTTTTACCCAAGGCTGGGCTAAGGGGTAAATGTCCTTTTACACTTCTCGTGTTTATTCGTTAGAAACGAAGTGTGCTTGCTTGGCGTAGACACTAGCGACAAAAAAAAGCGCGTAAAACATGAGCCCTAAAAATACCCCAATTTATGCTCCGAAAAAATGCAACACCTTGCTAAGGGCATTACCCCCCCGAAGGTAGCGCAGGCAAAAATCCTCTCCTCAGGGCATTGCTTTTGTTGCTACCCGCTAGCGGGTACCTGGGTGCACCCCACTTTGCCGTCTCTGGTTTAATCGGTTTTGCCGCGGCCTGGGCCTTTACGGGAAAAAAAGGTTTGCCTTTCTCGATGGTTTTAGATAGAGGTGGCGTATAAGGAAGTTTCAAATGCGAGGCTAGCATGGGTATTTTCCCACGATTAGGGTGCTCTTGGCGGGGGGTTTTTGGATTCCCGCGCTTGCGGCCGTTTTTGGCGTTTTTTTTGCGCAAAAATCGAGCGTGGCGTGTTTATCAAGTGGAATTGAGATTGCGCTCTCGTATTCGTTACCATGTAAAGAAGATCTATCAGACTGTTATAAGGAGTTATTCTTAAAGTATGCGTAAATTATTTTTCGCGCTGGTGTTTTCACTGGCTGCGATCGGCCTTGTGGCTGGTCCTGCGTTGGCACAAAAACGTGGTGGCATTTTGCGGGCACAACATCGCGGCAATCCGCCTAGCATGTCCATTTTGGAGGAAGCCACTGTTTCCACCAACTGGCCCGCCATGCCTGTGATGAGCAACTTGGTGCTTTATGATGTGTTTAAAGAGGTTGAAAGCCTTAAAACGATCAAAGGCGAATTGGCCAGTAAATGGCGCTGGAGTAAAGACGGCAAATCCTTGACCTTTACCTTGAAAAAAGGGGTCAAGTTTCATGACGGCAAGCCTTTGACGGCAAAAGATGTGGTGCATACGTGGGATTTGTTAAAAGACAAAGCACCTTCGGGCAAACTGCGTAAAAACCCACGCAAAATTTGGTACAAATTTCTGGTCTCTGTAAAAGCCAAAGGTGACTATCAAGTTACCTTTAACTTAAAGCGCCGCCAGCCTTCCTTAATGGCCATGCTTGCTTCTGGCTATGCAGCCGTTTATCCAGCACACGTAAGCCCGGCCAAGATGCGGACCGCACCCATTGGGAGTGGCCCATTTGTCTTTAAATCTTGGGAGCGTGGGCAACAAGTTAAACTCACCCGCAATCCCAATTATTTTCGTAAAGGGCGCCCCTATCTTGATGGGATTACGTATTTCATCATTAAAAGCCGTGAAACGCGTGTGCTTGCTCTGGCTGCGGGTGAGCACGACATAAGCCTGCCTTACGATGTGACAACCGCCTTGGAAAAGGACTTAAAAGCGCGTAAGAAAGATATTGTCACCGTGCTAAAGCCTTCCAACGTGTCGGTAAACTTGATTATTAACCCCGAAAAAGCCCCTATGGATGACCCTGAGTTACGCCGTGCATTGACCTTGGCCATTGACCGTCAAGCGTTCATTGACACCTTATCTCAAGGCAACGGGATTATTTCGAGTTCACTCATGCCACCCCCATACGGTGTCTGGGGTTTGCCCCAAAAAGAGCTCCGCAAGCTCTACGGTAGCGTCAAGAAGAATCGTGCGCGTGCCAAAGCCGTCATGAAGAAAAAAGGTTACAGTGCAAGCAAGCCTTTAAAAATGAAGATTTCGACACGCAACATTTCCATCTATCGTGATCCTGCGGCGTTGCTGATTGACCACCTGAAGCAAATTGGTGTCGAAGCAGAACTTGAATTGGTAGAAACCAGCAACTGGCACGCCAAGGTGGCACGCCGTGATTATCAAGTAGGCTTAAACCTCACGGGTTTGGCACCCGATGATCCTGATGCCATGTTTTATGAGAACTTTGACTGCACCTCTCAACGCAACTACGCAAAATACTGCAATCCGGAGCTCGAGAAGTTGTTCGATAAGCAGTCTCAGGAGCGCAACTTTAGAAAACGCCTGAAACTTGTGCATAGGATTGAGCGCGAACTCATCAAAGATGTTGCGAGGCCTCTTTTCTATCACCGCAGGAACTATACTGCATGGCAGCCTCATGTTAAGAACATCTTCGTTCACCAAAGCACCTATAACGCATGGCGCATGGATGAAGTATGGCTTGACAAATAAGCGCGGTCCGCTTTTTCAAGCGTTTGCGTTCTAAAACGCTTGAAATGCACCTATCCCATCCCCTTCGTTTGTCCCCGGGTGTTTCGTTTGTTGCTGGTTGCAGCCCCAAGTGTTACGGTGGTCTAAAGGTAAGGGGATGTTTTGTGTTACCCACCCCAAAAATGCTTCGCTTAAAATAAGCGTGCCCAGCGGTTTTTGTCTGCACAAATTTCATTTTATGCACGCTTAACGGGGCATTTTGGCAATGTGCAACACCGCAGCACCAAACAGGCGTTGAATAACCTCAACATGCGCAAAACCCGTTTCGAGCAGCAGGCTTTTGAGTTCTAATGGCTTGGGATAATGGCGGGTTGAATCGGGTAAATAGGCGTACATTTCTTGCTTAGGGTGGAGAAACTTTCCAATGGCTGGGGTCAAGTAAAATAAATGCCATTGAAACAATTGCCGGATGATGGGTAAAGTCACCTGTCCAATATCTAAAATGCCCAACACCCCCCCCGGGGCAAGTAAGCGAAATGCTTCTTTAAGGGCACTGGTTAAATTGGCCGTGTTGCGCAGGCCGTACGCTACCGTAATAACATGAAAAAAATGACTGGAAAAAGGCATGTGCAAAGCATCGCCCTCAATTAAGGATACCGTTGGCCATTTCTTTTTTTGAGACTGGCTGGCCAAGCGTTTTTGGGCTATTTGCAGCATGGGTCTCGAAAAATCGAGGGCAACCAACACCCCTAGGTGCCTGACATAGCCCATGCTATAACGCATTACATCACCTGTGCCACAACACAGATCGAGCACGCGTGCCTGGGGTTGAATGTTACATTTTTTCACCAGCAAACGCTTCCATAAACGGTGCTGCCCTTGGGTGATGAGGTCGTTGAACGTATTGTAACGCAGGGCAATGCTCGAGAAATTTCTGCGCACGTAACGCATTTTTTCCTCTTCGCTGTCAAATTGGGCTAAATTTTTCTTCATGGTAGAACAACGCTTACCCGTTATGCGCAGGTTTTGGAAGTGGCTTTGGGTGCAACCTGTAACAAAGGGGCGTGATAACGCACCAAAAAGCACTCGCTTCACAGTTTAATGATGAAACAACCGCAGGTTCGAAAAGGCCATCACAATGGCGTAGTCATCACACGCAGCAATCACTGAAGCATCCCCCGCAGACCCCCCTGGTTGCACAATGCACCCCACCCCACGTAGGGCAGCTTGGTCGATGTTGTCGCGAAAAGGAAAAAAAGCATCGGAGGCGAGGGCCACTGTCTGCATGTTTTGAAGCCATTGGCCACGCTGTGCTTTATCCAGAGGTTGAGGTGGCGTGTTGGTAAAAAATTTTCCCCAATAGGCACGCTCTTGTGCAGTGACAAAACCCAGCAAATAACTCTGCACCGCGTTAATCCGATCTACCCTGCGCGTATGGCTGGTAAAGGGTAGCGCAAGCACCTGGGGGTGGTGACGCAAATGCCACATTTCGGCTTTTTGGCCCGCCAGTCGGGTACAGTCAACCCTGCTTTGTTGTCCTGCTCCAATCCCAATCACCTGCCCACCCCAGGCATAAGCCACCGAGTTGGACTGGGTGTACTTTACCGTAATGGCTGCCAAGATAAGGTCTTGTTCTTGTTGTGGGGTCAGGGTTTTGTTTTGGGTTACGCGATGGTGAAGCAAACGGGCATCGATGCGCGCATTGTTTCTTTGTTGGCTAAAGCGCACCCCATATACCTCGCGCTCCTCCACCGCCGCGGGGGTGTATTGTGGATTGGCACACAAGATTACAAAACGCCCTTGCTTTTTGCTACGCAAGATTACAAGGGCTTCTTCTTCGTAGTCAGGCGCAATGATGCCATCACACACCTCGCGTTTAAGCAAGCGCGCAAGGCTGACGTCCACCCGTGTACTCACTGCAGCAAAATCACCGTAAGAGCACATAGGATCTCCCCCCCTTGCCCGTGCATAAGCAGATGCCACAGCAGACAGTTCCACACCCTGCAAACCCAAGGCTTGCCGTTGCTGGGGTTGCAAAGGCAAGCCCAGGGCAACACCAGCGGGACTCACATGTTTAAACGACGCTGCAGCGGGGAGGTGCAAAACTTGCCCTGCTTCGCGCACCAACTGCCATGCATTCAGGGCATCGAGCAAATTGATATAACCGGGTGCACCATGCAGCACTTTAAAGGGCGGGTTTTGCTTGTTGATCCACGCCATGGCTGGGGTTTGGTGGGGGTTACAGCCATAACGCAAAGGAATTGGGTGCAAAGCATGGGCGGTGTTATTTTTGATCATTTGTTTAATCGGGTTTTTTTTTAAGGTGATTTCGGTTTGATTACCCTGTGGGATTGCTGTACAATTCCCCAGAGTTGTGATACCTTGTCTCGAAGACTTCCATCATCTTATTTTGTCCTACTTAAAAGGCCTTCTTGGCAGCAGGGTTGTGCCCGGCGATAAACCCATACTTAGAGCCGTGGCTTGCTTGCGTTACATGTAGTACAAAGGGCTTATTTTTGTCCCAAGACACACCATTTCCAAAAAATTGCAGCGCAAGAGGTTCATTTATGCGCCAACCAGTCAACCATCGTCAAACAGTGATTGCCCGTTTTATTTGGGTTGCTTGTGGACTGGCTTTAAGTGGTTCCATGCTGAGTCTTAGCACTGCAGCACTTTATGCTCAAGCCAAGGTACAGCAATGTGCCAAAGCAAGCCGTGATTCTTGTATTGATTGGGAGAAAGCCGTGGCTTATGCTGTAGGGCAAGGGGCACCAGCCCAGTGGGCAAAAACGACAGCGCAGAAGAACATCAGCGCAACCCGCGCAGCAGAACTGGATGCTTTTCGCAATTTGTTGCAGCTTATTCAAGGGGTGAACCTCGATGCCAACACAACGGTGGCAGGCAGGTCTGTACAAGATCAAAGGCTGGCCTCCCAACTTCAAGGGCGTTTAAGGGGGGTACGGCGCAGTGAGACACCGCGATATTTTTCTGACGGCAGCGTGAGTGTGCGCATGGAAGCGCGTTTAAGGGAGGTGATTCCCCAAGAATGGAGAACTCCCGTGGGTGTCGGCGCACTGCAGAAGATTGCCCGTTCAGCGCTACAAACCACGGCTGCTTCTCCTTTGCTTAGCAGCACGCAGCCTATAACGGGAATTGTGATTGATGCGCGGGGTTTGGGCTTGCAACCAGCCCTTGCACCACAGGTTCTTGGCCCGCAGAATGCCGTGTTGTATGATTCTTCTTTTGTTAGCGAGGAAAATTCCGACAACGGTGCATTGGGTTATGCGAAGTCTTTAAAAAACATTCGCAAACACCCACGCGTGGGTCGCAATCCTGCCGTTATTAAAGCGCAGGCTGTTTTGGGCAATCAAAAGGCCAATGTGGTTCTTAACCAAACCGATGCCGATGCTTTTCGCTTGCTTTGGGAGCGTGAGGAGTTTTTGCGTCAGGGCAGGTTATTGATTCTTTTAGATTAAAGACCTCGACACCCCTTCATCATCAACCCACACTGTGTTGCCCACCCCACACGCTACGCGATTATCTCTCTAATTCATCAACCCATGCTATGTTGCCCACCCCACACGCTACGCGATAACCTATCTAAAAAGAGGTCTTAAGGCAGTTATGATGCCAACAACGCGCCCGTTTTTTTTATTGAGAACATCTTACACATCGCGTGCATGGTGCTGCGCTTTGTTGACCTTTGGATTGCTACTTGTTGCCAGCTGCAGCAAAAACGAACTGCGCGAGGTGCGGGGCAGCCTTGATACTCCAGAACACCATGCATTGCGCGGTGAAGATGCTTTGGAACGCAACCAATGGAGACGCGCAGAGAATGCTTTTATGCTGTCACTGGGCATTGCACCCAAACATGCCCCCTCGTTGGCAGGGTTGGCCGTGGCAAAGGCAGGTCTTGCAACCGATGCGCTATCTCCTAAAGAAAAAAAAAGCCTCCACCAGCAGGCCTTTGATGCCCTAGATGATGCTGAAGATGAGGCCAGCAGCAAAACGGAGCGCTATACGGTGTACACCCAAGGGATTCGCGTGCACAGCCTTAGTCGGTCGCCACCCAAAAAATGGCTGCAAGAGGCCCAAGATTTTTACGCGAAAGCAGGGCGCCTGGCTGCACCAAACGAGGTCAGACATCACCTGAACATTGCGCGCGCTTACCGCGTTAGTTTTGATTTGCCCAAAGCAGAAACGGCCTACCGTAAAGTGCTTGCGGTCAGCACGCCTTATGCCCAAATTGCTGAAAACGAATTGGCGGTTGTGCAAAGGGTGCGTAGGGCTGCTCCGGGAGCTTTGCATGGCAAAAAAGTCGCTTTTTTGTCCGAGTTAAGCCGCGCTGATACCGCCGCTTTGCTGATTGAAGAGCTCCGCTTATCTCGCCTGTATCGCCTGCGTAATGCCAATAGGAAGGTCGTTGTGCCCAAGGTGAGGGACCTTCGCTCGCACCCTTTGCGCGCAGATATTGAGGCTTTGTTGCATTTGGGGGTGCGCGGGTTGGAGCTGGATTCCAGCGATCGCTTTCATCCCGATTCCATCATCACCCGAGCCGAATTTGCAGTCGTTATCGAAGACGTCCTCTCGGTGGTAACGGGGGAGAAAAACTTAAAAACCCGCTTTATCGGGCAGAAATCACCTTTTGCGGATATTCGCGGGGATGCCCCCCATTACAATGCTGTGCAAACCGTGGTGAGCCGTGGTTTGCTTGCCCCGCTGCACAAAATTAGCGGGCACTTTGGTCCCAAAGAACCCCTTAGCGGTGTCGATGCACTGTTGTCCATTCGGTTAATTAAGGATGCGTTACGCAGCCTTAGCCGTGGGTAGTCAAATTTTTTGCCCAAATGGAGTTGGGGCCACCTTATCTTAGCAATCAGGTGTATGGTTGTTGATGTTGCTTGTCGGTTTTGTGGTGATTTCGGGTTATGGTTTATCAGGGTATTCGGGCGGGATTTATTGCCAGCGTGCTTTTTTTGGCTGGCATCATGCTGCCTTGTACGGTTTTTGCCGAGCAATACCAGGGAAGTGCGCGGGTTGGTGTTTGGGCAAACAACCTCGAAGCTGCGCGCGAAGATGCTCTTTTGCGTGCAAAGTACCAAGCCCTTCTGCGTGCTTGCGAACAATTGGTGAGCCCTGCGCTGTTACGCAAGCGCAAGGCCTTGCTGCGTGCCAAAGTTTTCCCGTTACACATGCGCCTCATTCGCTCTTTCCGGGCGGTGTCTTTAGAGCCTTCCCTCGACAAAAAGCAGTATCGGGCGGTAATTCTCGCCATCATCATGACAGAACCCCTTGAACGCGTGTTAAAGCAGGTGGGTCTACTGAGCAAAAGCAAGGAAGCGGTCATTTTAGCCCCATACTATCTAGATTCTGACGCCACCTTGGCAAAATTCTCTGCCTTGCGCCAAGAAACCTTTGCACGCATTACCGCGCGCTTAAAAGCGTTGGGATTCGAAGTCGATGCAAGCCCCAAAATGGCCAGTGCTAGCCAAATACGCACGCTCATCACGGGCCAAAATACGGGCATTGTGGTCGTGCGTACCACACAAAAATGGGATTTTAACACACACCTTTGGCAGATTACCCTGCGCATTTATGCCCCGAACCAAGGGGGTTTAATAGGTCAATTTACCCAGCGTAATACAAGTCCATCCCTTCAGGAACCTTGGAACAGTGATGCACGCGCCGCTTGGGGGCTGCTGTTGCTAAAACCTTTAACCAAGCAAATGCAGCCTCAACGCCTTTCTAGCATGGCCTTGCAAACTTCTCACGCACAAAAGACCGATACCTTGCGCGTTCGTGTACGAGGGTTGCATTCGGCTGAGGAAGAAAATGCATTTTTGAACCAATTTTTAAAGCATGCCAAATATGTTAAAAGCCTGCATATGGTCCAATTGGGTGCCGATGGAATGGAATACATCGTGCGACTGAAGGTGAGCCGCAAAAAATTACTCGCGCATTTCAAAAGTGTGCGCTCTTCGTATTTTCATCTAGATTTTATGCGGTTTTCAGATGACAATAGCGCGCTGGATATCGCCCTAACCCCCAAAATTTTTGCCAAACCTGCGGCATTACAGTTATTCCCAGAGAGTAAGCGCCCGAGCACCATTGCCCGGAAGCTGCGCGTACTGCTTGAAACCCCAACCCCACTTAGCATAGGGGATCCCCGCTATCGCGAAGTAGAAGACAATGGGTGGTTTACCAAACCCAACCAGGTTCCTTTTGCGATATCTATCTATGGGGAAATCGATTCCCGGGGGGATATAGACATGTACTTGGTTGACGGCCTTAAACCTAAAGAGCGCGTCGAAATTTTGTGGTTGCAGGTAGGTCGCACCCAGTTACGCCCTGAAATTCGCGTGTATGATTTGAAGCGAAAACTCATTTTGTTACGTAGAGTTAGCGATTGGTCGCGCATTGTTTTTAACATGCCACAAAAGGCACGTGCGTTTTACTTTCAAATAGGGGACCGCTATGGTTACATTCCAGGTGAACTGGGTGGTTATTTGCGCTACGACTACCTGTTTAAAGTCAAACACCGAGGCAAATCGCGCACCGCCCCCCCTGTTCGCCGCCCACTTTAAAAGCGGGTTGGTTGTGCCACCCGTTCTTTGCCCTCAAAACTTGCCCTAGAAGTACTTTTTTACAGACCCCCCAGTGCCTTGGCAAAGTCCTCTAAGGATTGGGTGGGCCGCTTTGCATCCCATATTGCACGCATAGCACCAATGCCATAGGCGCCTGCGTCAAGGCATGCTACCACCTGCTGGGGCGTAATCCCACCCAATGCCAAAATGGGTATGCGGGTTTTGGTACTGACTTGCTCAAGGGATTTTAACCCCAAGGGCCTTCCGTAACGTGCCTTAGAAGGTGTGGCGTAAATGGGCCCAAATACGACAAAATCCAGCCCTATTTCCTGAGCACGTAAAACCCCTTGCAAAGAGTGGGTAGATGCTCCAACCCATGTTTTAGGTGGGGGTGGACAAGGATGCCCTTGCCCTTTTTGGAGTAAATGGGCCTCACTCAAATGCAGCCCCCAATTAAATTTGAGTGCAAGGGCAGCAAAGGATGGTGGCTGGTTTACCAAGCAGCAGCATTGGGTTTTTTGCGGGCAAAGAGGGTTTAAAATGGTAGTGCGCTGAATGGCTGTACAATACTGTTGCAAGGCGGTTGGGGTAAGTTGTTTTTCTCTTATTTGCAGACCTTTTAAGCCTGCTTGTATAAGCAAAGGCAGTTGTTGCAGCGTTTGTGAGTGGCGCTGGGTTTGACCATTGGTAATGAGATAAAAACGAAAGGGAAGCACTGAAAATAAACCTGGGATCTTATTTTAGAATGATGTGCAACTGGCCGCTTTTGGCAAGGGAAAATACTCGGTGCACCCTGCCACCAACACGCAAGCGCCATTGCCCTGGGGGTAATAGCAGGTGTTTTTGCTTATCCGAATCGGTGATAAAATACAGCCAAGGCCCTTTTTGCCAGCGCAAGCTAAACGGGACCCGCTTGGGATTGCCCACGGGATCGAGTTGTTGCAAATCGAGCTGCAACAGTGCTGGTCTCCCCCCCAGAAGTTTTGTGGAAATCGAGAGGTTGCGCGCTAAACCCGAGCGCTTGGCACGCTCTAAATTCTCCAATGCATTCCAGGTAATTTGATGTATTTGTTGCACAAAAGTCTTTGGTGTAATCCGGTAGAAGCGTTCTATTTTCCAGCGGATTGAGGGAGAAATGAGTGCTTGTAGAACATTTTGGGGCAAGTCGACATACACAAACTCGCGCGGGGGTTTAAGGGTAAGGGTCTTGCCGTTGCAATCCTGCCAGTTTATTTGGGGTTGTGGCTTTGTCCCACGTAGGTAACTCGAATCGAATACCACGGTATTCCAAAAATGGAATGCGTTTTCCATGCGTGCAGAAAACGCGTTGTAAGGCCCTGGTAAGCGTGCTTCGCGCCCCAGCAGCGCTGCCATGCGCGCCATGCTCCAATCGCGATTGGTCATGGCCGTGAGCAGCAAAGCGTAATACCCTTCTGCTGCTCCAGGGTCTTGCTTTAACACCGCCAAGGCTTGGCGGTATAGAAGAGGGGTATTTTCGCAAGGGGTGGGATTTTGCAAAGACTTGAGCAAAGCAGTGCGCATTTGGGTTACAGATTGCGCTGCGGCATTAACAAGAGACGGAACCACGGTATTTTTTTGGGTGCTGCTTGATGGGAAACCTGCCAATACAGGGTCTAAACGCCACAAACCCACCCCACCATTGCGTAGTCCAAGGGCCATGCGCGCACTGCGGCGATCGAGGGCAATCATTAAGGGGATATCTTCATGCCGTACAATGCGGCGCGGGCGCACGGCCCGTCGCGAATCCCATAAGTGTACGTTACCGCTCTCATCGGCAGAAATGAGCCCCCAACCAAAAGGGTGTGCTGCCACACTGGTAATGGGGTTTCCTAAATCGAACAGGTGTGTCGGTGCTTTTAATTCCTCTGGGCTAGGCAAGGTTTCTTCTCCCGTCTGCCAGCGCCACAGGCGAATGAGGCCACTTTTAAGCGCAACGGCCAGCACACGACCCTCGTTCACCAAGGCTATCGAGGAGATCTCACCTTGCAACCCCCGTAACTGCCGTGTTTGGCGACCTTCACGCCATAGCCAAATACTCACCGCTCTATCTTCACCTGCGGTAAATAAGCGTAAACCATCTGGGTGCAACACCATCGATTTTACCGCCCCATCATGGGCTTGAAAGCGCTGGGTTAACAGCTGCTGTACATTACTCCATATCGACACCAATCCATTGACCGAACCACCAATAATGGACTGCTGGTCTTTGGCCAGCAATAAACTACTGATGCCATCGTTTCCCAAAAAAAAACTGCGCACGGGCAAAGGGTTGTTAGGTTGCCAAAGGTGCACAGTTCCATCTGCCCCTCCCGTAAACACCCCATCTCCTACGCTTGAAGTCACCGCAATCAGTGCTTGATGCTTGCCCGTATCGACAAAGGCATCTTGGTCTCCTTTTTCAGGCTTTGTGGCCGTACTGGTGCTGGACGCATTGCGTCTAGGCTTTTGGCGGCTAAGAGCATACCAGCGTAAAATATGTAACCCATCTAAGGTAACTAGGTAGGTTTGGCTTGCGGTAAACAATACCGAGCGAATAGGACCAGCGGCCAAAGGCGGTCCCACCTCTTGTGCCGCCAAAGAAAGCTGCTGTGGCTCTTCAGCACCCTGCCCCCATGCATGACCCAAAAGGGCTTGTTGCCATAGGCCAAAGCACACCCCTCCCAGGATAACCCCTCTTTTAACCCTCCTAAGTCCCCTTTTTAGCATCTTTCAAAACCGCCTTTATCCCTATTCTTACCGATGGCTTTTTACCTTGCACTGGCTTATGTACACGGTAACATGATTTGAATTGGGTAAGGCGTGTATTTCAGCCACCATACCTTGCACTATTATGGCATGGTTGTACCGTTTTAAAGTAGTGTTGGGCTTCAATCTTTATCGATACAAAGGGAACACTAAGGGCAGGTCTGTGGCTAAAAAGAGCAAAAAATCGGTGACCAAAGAGGAAACAAGGAAGGGTTTCCCCTCAGAAGATAACCCTTTACCCCTTATTGAGCATTTGCGCGAATTGCGCAAGCGGGTCTGCATTAGTTTGGGGGTGCTGGCCGCGTTTTTTCTGGTTTTTTGGGGTTTTAGTCATCATGTCATTCGCTTTATTGAGACTCCCATACGCCCTTTTGTGGACCAGCTACAATTTGATACCCTTACAGATCCCTTTTTTACCCACCTAAAAGCCTCCTTTTTTGCGGCCTTGTTTGTGTCTTTTCCGGTGGTCTTAGGGCAGCTTTGGCTGTTTATTTCTCCCGCACTGTATAAAAAAGAAAAAGGGGTGGCTTGGCCCTTTATTTTGCTCTCTTTTCCGCTGTTTGTGGGTGGGGGCGCATTTAATTACTGGCTGGTGTTTCCCTTTGCGGTGGATTTTTTAGTGGGCTTCGACCCCGAGCTTATCCCCTCTTTGCGTGTGGGTGACTACCTCTCCTTTACCGCAAGGATGATTTTTGTTTTTGGGTTGGTGTTTGAGTTGCCGTTAATCAGTTTGCTGCTTACCCGTGCTGGCTTTATTACCCCACAATTTTTGGCACGCAACCGCCGCTATGCCATTGTGATTGTGTTTATTGTGGCGGCCATTTTGACTCCACCTGATATTCTCACCCAACTCTTGTTGGCGGGACCTTTGGTTGTTTTGTACGAAGTGAGCGTTATCGTCTCGCGCCTTGCCAAACCTAAAAAAGTGACCTAACAAAAGGAAATACGCACCAAAAGCAAGGTATGCGACCGCCGACCAGCATAAAAATTAAAGTGAAATCTGGCGGGGTGCGGGGTGCGGGAAAAGCGCGGTCACTGGTGGCAGTACGCACGTAGTGAAAAGCTGTGTGTAGCGGGCCACATGCTTTGCCACTGGTCATTCTGGGGTCTCTTTATTTCGGCATGTTTTTTGCATAAAATATTCAATGACCCACGGCGATGAAAGGGGCTTGCGGGTGTAAAGGGACACATGTTTTTTTCCTTATCCTTGCGATGTTGTGGGTATGGCGAGGCCACTTTTACGGTTTTCATGGCCTCAGGTGCTAAGTTTGTGTAAAGCAATTCGCTTACCTGTTTTTTCCCGACAACAGCATGCAAGCCTAGGGTGTAGTGCGTTTTCATTTGGTAGCGGTCGAACCGCGCAAAATACGCGCGTATCTGCGGTGTATCATTGATGCTCAGGAGAAACTTGCCTTGCCCTTTAACCGTTGCGAGACTTTCAAAGTCTCGCTCAACAAAAAACCTTGCCATAGTCGTTTTCGTGCCCGTGGTAGGGCTAAGTCAAGGTAGAACAAGGTTTCTTTTGAATCGTAGCGAGTGAGCACATCTTGGCCAAGGTTTGCACTCAAGATGCACCCTTTTCAGGGCCGCGTGGGCTTGCTTAAAGGATTTTTAGGGGTTGAAGGTTGGGGGTTACCACGGCTTGCCCGGCCCCTACCTGGGTTCCACTGTTGGCTACCTTGTGCCTTGGGTACTTGGTGGCGATACGATTGCGCAAACTGGTGCGTAAATGGGACAAGGTGCGCATGGTGGTGACGTCCAAATAACTGGCATCTGCAACCCCGCTTGGGTTGGTTTTATAACTGGAAATCAAGCGTTCAAGGTGCACCCCTTGGCTGCCAATGGTGAAGGTGCTCACCCCATGATGCAATGCGGTATTGCGCTCGGTATAATCAAGTTGGGCTGCAAGGGGGGGAGGCAAAATCCCTGAAAGATACAGCGTTTGCAAGGGGCGCGCTGGGTCAAGGGCTGCTTCGCGCTCACTTACCGCAGCAGTGGTGGCTGCCCATAACCAAGGGGCACTGGGGCTTTTGCCCAGACCCACAAAGCAAAGATGCTGGCTGCCAAAGGGCATCGCCTAGGGTAGTCATTTGGCTTAAACTACCTTGGGCAGGCAAAAAGGCCATGCCGTCAATGGCTTCCAAGGCACCCCAACGGCTTTGGAGCAGGGTGCTCAAGGCAGTCACGGCACTGGCATCCTGTATAGGGGCTGACCGATGCTGTGATACTGGGTGCTTCCAAGGGCTGCCAAGGAGGGCGTCAAAGCCACCTCACCCGTGCCGAGCGTGCCCGTTCCAATCGTCATGCTCAAACCACGGGGTAAATCTTCGTTTGTGCCAAGGCCCTGTTGCACTTCAATGTGATTGCCCGTGTTGCCCGCCCAGCGCACTGTGAGCGTTAGCACCGCACCGCTAGCCTCGGCCGTCATCGGCCAAGCTGGGCAGGGGAGCATTGCATGCCGCTATAGAGGGCTGTGGCGATGGCTGCGCCCCCATCGCCTGCCCCCACTCCGGACGCTTACCCGTTGCCGTGGCAACATAGCAGCGCAATCCTGCCCGCGGCACTTGGTTACGCCTCAAAGGTGAGGGTTTTGCGTGCCGCCACGCCCCCACGGGGTGCGGGAATGGCAAGGGCCATACCTCGCCCGTTGGGTGTATGTGCTTAGCACTTGCGTACATCATCATAGCGCATGCTCCCTGCCCCAAACAGCGTTTTGGCTTGGGCTGTGCAAACAAAAAAAGTGCGTGCGGATCACGTGGTTCTCTTGCGCACTGCGGTGTGCTGGCTTTTTGCCCCAACAGCAAAATACGCCTTAACTCGGTGGCGGCACCTGCCCCACTGTTATCAATCTCGATATACTGCCCTGGCACCCTCATGCCCCGTGGGGATTTGCTCGAAAAAGATGCTCATGGGTGTTGCCCCCTCGTTTTTGGTTTTGGCTTCCTTGGCTTTTTTGGCTCCTTGCACGCTAAAGTTGGGGTCGGTCTCAAGGGCTGCTAAAGCCTCCTTGCTTAAGCCTTCCTCGACACGGGTCTCGCCTTGTGGCCATTGCCTGCCAGCACGCCACATGGGGTGCTGGGCGATGATGGTTATCGTCATGGTTTTTTTACCCCTTTTAAGCCAGCCAAGATGAAACCAAGAGCTCTGCTGTGCCCCGCCAGACGTTGGTGGCGCCAGCCATGTTTCTCTCGGCGTTTAGTATCTCTAGGGCCGCCTCTCTGTGTGCGGGTGGCACCACCAGCATCGTGGGCTTTACGCCCAGGGGCCGCCCGCGGTTTTTCATGCTCTCCAACGCTGCAAAGGCGGCTTTGTAGTTGTCGGATGATGGTTATCGTCATGGTTTTTTTACCCCTTTTAAGCCAGCCAAGATGAAACCAAGAGCTCTGCTGTGCCCCGCCAGACGTTGGTGGCGCCAGCCATGTTTCTCTCGGCGTTTAGTATCTCTAGGGCCGCCTCTCTGTGTGCGGGTGGCACCACCAGCATCGTGGGCTTTACGCCCAGGGGCCGCCCGCGGTTTTTCATGCTCTCCAACGCTGCAAAGGCGGCTTTGTAGTTGTCGGTGGTAAGGCTTTGTTTGCTGCCGTAGGCCAGCTGCCACAAGCCAAAGCCGACATTGTCGCGGCACTCCACACCGTAAAGGTAGACGTTGCGCATAAACACATTGTCATCCTCGGAGCGGTCTTTGCGCACAAGCAGCCCCTTTTTGCGCTCTTGAAAGATAATCGGCTTAATCATGCGGCTGGTGTCGAGCAAAAACCACGGGCTACCACTGCCTCCACCGCTATTGGATGCCGTGGTGGTGCTACCGTCTTTGTTTTCAATGGGGTGGTCGGTGTCAAAGAAATACTGCCCATCGTAGCAAGGGCTTTTAAAACCTTTCTTGAGCAAGCCAAAGACCAACTCGTTTTTGTGTGCCATCAGCGAGCGCCCCATCTCGGTAAAGAGTGGGGTATACACCCCAACTTGGTCGTCTTCAATGTCTGTGCGATTGACCGAGACGCTGTCTTCCCAGAGCTTGTTTTTGATGCGGTAGTCGTGGCTGGCCATGCTCGAAATGATGCGATCTCCCAGCCACAAATTCATCCCTTTGATGCTGCCCAACCATGCATAGTGATTTTCTGCCGTGCTTGAAGCAACCGGCATCGCTACCTTTTGCCAGTCGTCACCCGCCATCCCAAAGCCTTGATTAAAGGCTGCGCTGTACCCAACAAATAAGTCGTCTAGGCTTTGTCTGTTGATGATCATTTATACTACCTCCACCCATGCAAGGTTATCGTCTACGTTGATGATTTTGCCCACCTTGGCAAGCCCCTGCCGACACATCGGTCACCGTTTGGTCATCAAGGGCATAGGCATCGCTACCAATATCTGCCTTGGTCAGCGTTGTGGCTTTTTTAAAGCCAAACACCCCACGGCGCACCAGCACGCTCACCTCGCCTGCCGTTGTGCCGTTTTTTGCCCCCGCTTGGGCCACGCCCACAAATTTAAGGCGGGTTGCTTTGCTCGTATTGGTTGGCCATTACAGCCCAGACGCTGTGCAAGGCAGGCGCTTTGCTGGGCTGGCAGGCATGCGCGAAAGGGGTAATCGGCGTCGGGAGTGGTGTGCACGAGCGCAACACGAAAGATTGCCTCAATAGGGATAAATCGGCATTGGGGGTGTGCACGAGCGCAACAGGAAAAAGCGCCTCAATAGGGATAAATCGGCGTCGGGAGTGGTGTGCACGAGCGCAACAGGAAAAAGCGCCTCAATCTCGCCAGGGCGGCGGGCACGCACCAGGCGCAAGTTGGCGGGGTCGTCTGTGTGCGCCACAATAGAAAGAAAGGCCTTTGGGGTGAATAACCACACTTGCCTTAGCCTTTTTTGCCCGGTTTGGGTTTGGCGGGGGGAGCATCGTGAATTTCGTCCGCAAAGGGCCCACCACTGTCCATTTTGGCCTGCAAGTGCTTTGGATAAGGCTTGAATTTGCCTTCTTCAAACAAGCGGAAATCTTCCTCAGCTTCTCGCTGCATCTTCTCAACTAACTTTTTTTGCCTTGGCGTCAGGTTTGGTGCCACTTCCCATTCAATCTTCATCTTCCACTATTTCCTCTAATTCTATGATTGTTTGTTTGCCCCGCCGAATGCGCAAAATTACCAGAAACCTGGTTCCTGGTTTGAAGAGGACCTCTTTTTCGTGCGCGTGCCGGGATATCCAAGATACCTCCTTGCCCGTGCGGCTCTGTATTTTCAGCCGATGCGGCCCACCAAAGGCTTTACCCGTGGATGTGCTGGTAAAGCCTTTGGGTGTCCAAACCTTGCCTGGCTTGAGTTTGGCCAGTTCACTTTCGGGCAGGGTCGTCCCTCGGGTGACCTTCCCCCGGTAGTTGGGGAGTTTTGCCAGCCCCGCAGTGATGGTTTTGGTGTAGTGGGCGTATTCCTCTCCCAGGGCTTTGGGCAGTTTCCCGCGCTTGGCCTGGTTAATCGGTTTATAATCGATGACCGTGTAGCCGTGCAATGCAGCCAACTCGGGCTCGGAGAAACGGTGCACGACACCCGATTCCTTCGCCTTTGTGTTCGCCCGCCCAAGCAAGATTTGGTATTGATAGCCTTTGAGGTTCATCAAACCCTGCTCGTGGACGGGCAATTTGGCAAAGGCACGCACCTTGCGCGACACCCCCTTGAGGAGCATAGCACGCTTTTGCAAGGTTTGTAGCATGGCAAGGCGCTCGGGCTCGGGCACCCCTGGCACGGGGGGCAAGAGGTCGGCAAAGGCGTTGGTTTTTTTGCTTAGGTTGCTAATCGCTCGCTCGGTCTTAAGCCAGTGATCCCCCAGCGCCTCGTAAATGCGCACCCCCGCTTTTTCCATTGCCTTGGCGTAAGTGGGGTTGGTGGCAGGATGAAAAAAGCCCTCGGCTTCGCCTATTGTGGCCAGTGCCTCGGTATTTTTGCGCCCCGCTTTGGCTCGAAACAAGAGCGCCCCGCTGTTGTCAATCCGCACGGGGGCGCCTTTTTGCCAAACCACGTTATCAAAGGTTTGCCCCAAGGCATCCCAGTTGGCCAGCCAAGCATCTGCCGCCACCCCGTCAAGCAGTTTTTTTGCCTTGGCTTGGGTTAGTTCGTCCAAGGCGATTGGGGCTGCCCCTTCCAGCCACTCGGTGGCCAGGGCAAGCCCCCCTTGTTTGCGGGCAACCAAGGCGCTTTTGGACGCATTGACCGCCAACTGGGCATAGATTGCATTGACCGCCGCCTCGCCGTAGACTTGGCCAGGGTCGGTGTAAAACTTGACGTAGCGCTTGATGCCGTCTGCCCCTTGATAGACGCCCCCTTGGTTGCTGCCCTTGGCCTTGCTTAACTTTTTTTTCATGACCGCCCGCTCTTCGAGCAGGGGGATCGGGCCGAGGGTTGCAACGGGCGCATCTGCGCTTTTTGCCGCCAGCATGTTGGCCAAGGCTTGGCTGCGTACCTTGCCTGGGTTGGTATCCCAGCCTGGGTCTATGCCTTGGGGCACGCGTTCAATTTGGCCTGTGCGCTTGTTAAGCCAAGGGCGGGTTTTGTTGGTGGGCGGTTTGCCTGGGCCACCCAAGCGCCCCGCCTCGGCCTTGCTTAAAAGCCTGACGCGACACTTGCAGCCCCAGCCGTTGGGTGGCATGTGGGCGTTCCACCAAGCATCGCTGCTGGGCAAAATAAGCCCGTTCCAGTGCTGATGCTCCAAACGGTGCTCCTTGCTGGGGCCCAGTTCATAGCGCAGGTAGGGGTGGGTAGCTGCTTCGCGCTCAATGCGTTCCCACTGCCCCGCAGCATAGGCGGTGCGCGTGTTGGCCCAAAAAATGGTGCGTAAACGGCGCGGGCTCCCAAGGCGCACTTGCTCTATCTTGCCCGTTTTGGGGTCTTTTTTGCCTTTTATGCCCCACCATCCTTTTTGTTGGAGGGTGGGGATGAGGTCTTTTTTAAAACCCTCAAAGGTTTTGCCCTTGGCCAGCGCCTCAGCAAGACCATCGCGGATGGCACGCAACACATCCAACTGCATTGCCTTGGCCACGCTAAAGCCCAAGGCGTGCTCCTCACGCCAAACATCGCGATAGTCAAAGGCGGGTTTTAGTTTTTTGGCCTTGAGGTAGGCAAGGGCTTCTTTGGGCGGGGTGGGTGTAAAATGAAAGCCTGGCTTGGGTGTGGGCATGGTTTTTAGCCTTCCCCATCACCCATGCCACGCGCTTTAAAGGTGGCGCGGGCAATCGCCTTAGCAAGGGGGGCCGGATCGCTCTCGGGCAAGGCTTGGGCGAGCAAGCGCGCGAGGTCTGTTGGGCTCTTCGCTTGGCCAAGGGCTTGCACCAAGGGATCAAGCAAGGGCGCCAGCAAGGGCTGCCAGTTTTGGGTTGTTTCCTCTGTCAAGGCATCTAATTCGCTTTGCGCTTGGGCTGGTGTTGCTTGGGCAAGGGCTGTTAATATGTGCCCTAGGGCTTGGTTGCTGGCTTGGGTTGCGCTGGCTGGCGTACCAAGCAACTGGGCATCGGAGCCCGGTTCGGGCAAACCGAGCAACTCGCACAGGGTGTGCTGGTCAACGCGCAAGCCAAGGGGCACAAGGCGGGCAATGGCATCAACGATTGCCTCCGTTTTGTCGGGCTCAGGCAAAGGCAACACAATTCGCGGATAGCGGTTATCGGGGGGCTGGCCAAAATTAAGGTCAATGAAAGGCTTGACCAGGTCGCGGTTTAAAGTGGCTGCCAAAACGGCGGCGTCTGCGCGCAGTATGTCTTGGCGCACCTCCATTTGGGCGGCATCGTTGCCCAGTTTGCCAGGGGTGCCCTCGGTGCTGGCGGTTTGCCCAAGCACCGCCTTGCTGGTTTGCTTATCCCAAAACTCGGCCGCTGCCAAAAACAGGCCCTCCCCGCCCCGGCCCTGCACGGCATCTTGAAACTCTATTTGCATGCTCTCGTGCAACACGGCAGCCGCATCGCTCCCAAGGTTGATCACCGCTTGACGCAGGATGCGCTTGTCTTCATCGCTAGCCCCTGGCCCATAACGCCCAATGCGCAAGGGCATCCCAAACACCTCTAAAAAGGCTGCCCAGTCTTTGAGCGCGTAGGCCTTAAAGAGGTAACTCCAAACGGCCACGCGAGCCAAGCCTCCGCGCACGGGCAAGCCCGTTTTAAGGTGCTCAGGTTTTTTGCGCTGCGCACCCCGTAGTTGCTTTGCAACCAGTCGCGGTATTGGGCATCGTCCCAACCCATTTTGCTCGATTGGGCGTGCAGGGCCGCGTATTTTTTATTGCGGTAGGCTTGCTCGTTGGGGCAAAAGGATTTGGTTTTCATGGATCAAGCCTTTCGTTTGCCCTGCTCTCTTCGGGCTTCCTTCACGTGTTTGACTAATATGGTTTTCACGACTTCGAGATCCTCATCCGTGCCCCCAAAATGCATGAAATTAATGGTAAAGTTGATGGGGTTTTTCTCCCAGGGCAGCACTACCCAGCCAAGCGTTGCGCACATTTCCAACATGCCGTAGGCAGCGAACCCACCCATAAAAACCCCAAATCCGCTCACGATGGCGTCGCAAAGCGTTTGCAAAAAACTCATAGCGCCACCTCATGCGCAAGGGTCGCTTTTTTTATAGCGTGATGCATATTCCAACCTGGGGGATGGTTTGGGCTTGCATGTGGGGACTCCTTATTAAGGGTGTCAGGGTGTGGTTTAAAGGGGGGGCATCCCTTTTTCTAAGCGTGCGCCAACATAAACCTTTGGCGTTTTCATCTATAGCCCTCCTTGCCAGCGTTGTAGCCCTGCGCGGGGTCGGTTGCTGGGGCGAACAAACCCCCTGCCTTGGCCACGCAAAAAAAAGAGGTTTTTTGCCCATGCCTTATAGGCGCGTCTCCCCTTTGAGATTCCATTTTTGTCGTGCTGCGCTTAAACTGTTGATGTCAATTTTCATGACGGGTCTCCTTTATTTATTTAAGCAAAACATGGGGCTGCTTGTGTGCCGCGTATAAATGCGAACAGGCAGGTGCACGCAGACGCCTGTTTTTGGGCTTGATCGGGTTCATTCGCTAACTCCTCCACGCTCGGAATAAGCGGTTTTAAGGTGGCTTAGACTAAGGGCCTGCCGTGCCCCGTTTGCCGCCAGGCTGGCCAAGCGTAGGGTTTTGGTAACCTCACGCAGTGCGCCGTGGCCGTGACCAATTTTGATTAAAAAGCCAAGGGCTTTCTGCTCGCTTACTCCCCATGCTTGGGCAATGGCCTCTACATCGGCACGGCGGGCTTTTTTGGGGTTTAACACCTTGCCAACGCGGCTAAACAACTGGGCATACTCTGCCGAGCGCGGGCCGCTCATCCGGGTGTAGACGCTCTCGTTGCCCATGAACACCAGGGCGCAAGCAGTGGCATCGTGCAAAGCGCGTAGGCATTCCAAGGCGGGGCGGGTAAGGTGCTGCGCCTCGTCTATAATCAGCAGGGCGTCTTTTTTTGAGAGATAGGTGAGAAGCATGCGGTAAACCACATCTCCCCCGCGTCCGTCCGCGCGCTGGCTTGGGGCAAGGGCAAACAAAAGGGCTTTAAGGCAGGCAGGGGCGTTGGCAAAACTGGGCACCATTGTGCACACCCAGCAATTAGGGCGGGTTTGGGCGTAGTGCTGGGCGGTGATGGTTTTGCCAACCCCTGCGCCACCGCACACCACCGCGATGTCGCGGCTTAGGTGGGCGTAGGCAATGGCCATGCCGATTTGGCGGGCTGTGGGGGTTTCTATCCAGTCTGCGCCCTTGCTGGGCAAAAAGGCGGTTTGGCAGGCTTGGTCTTCTAGCCATTGGCAAACCTTGGCTTCAAGGGCGGCGTTATCGCCCGTGTACTTGCCGTTAAGCCAGCGCGAAAGCGCTGTTGCCCCGCACCCACCGCCTACCACAAGCGGTATTGCCACCATGACCCTCCTCGGCTTGGCGATGTGGTGTTTGTGCTAAAGCCGAACAACCTTGCCCGTTTGGGACTGGTGAAAGAATGGAGGCGCAAAGAAGGGGGGGCAACCTGGCTGGTGCTCCAAAAATGGGACGACCCCGACCCCAAAACGGGCGAGCGAAAACCCTACACCTTGTAAGAAAACATGGACGAAATAGAACAGGTTGTGCCCGTGATTTATGTGCAACCCAGGGCGGTTTAGAAAAAAAGGAGTTCCAAGCTAGATTATTTTTTATTTTTAGGCCAATCGCGAAAAAGTATTTTCAAAACAAGGGTTTGATCCATGAAAAGGGCGAAAAATTGAGTTCAAAGCTGAGTTCAAAGCTAGAGCACCTAGCTTTGAACTTTTACGGGGTGGTTTTGGGGGTTTGGTTTTACGCTTCAAACGCATTATTCCTTAGAAATTTCACAAAATCGCTACATTGTTGGCACCACTTTACGGTCACACTGGGGTAAAAAAACCTAGCGTGGGTAAGGTGGGTGGCACATGCGAGATATAGCGTTGTTTTTACTGGCTTTTATAACATTAAGCCTTGTATTTGCAGAGATTTGGTTAAGCCAAAACCGCTCTTTAAGGGTGTTTAAGGCGCACATAGTCGGTTGTTATGATGGCAACACCTGCAGGTTTACCCTGCCCAGTCACCACCCCATTTTAGGCGAGGGGGTTCAGGTGCAAATTGTGGGGTTGCAAACGCCAAAACTACGCGAACCCACCTTAAGCAAGGCCAGCAGCGCGCGCGATGCCATGCGTGGCCTGCTTGAACGCGCCGATGATATTTTTTTAGTAAACACAAAGCGCAAAAACCGCAGCCTGCACGCCAGCGTATGCGCAGATGGCAAAGACATGGCAAAGATGCTGCCAAATGGCTTAGCCAGCAAGGGTTGGGCGTGTTACACCCCCAGCGCCAAGCCCCCCAATGCGAGGCAAGCCTTGGTTTGTATGCCTTTGTGGCGCATTTAATGCGCGTTAATGCAAGTTAATGCTATCGTTGCCCCAGTTGCCCCAGTTGCCCCAGTTGCCCCAGTTGCCCCAGTTGCGCCAAGGGTTTTTATGGGCACTGGGGGGTGCCACCCTTGGCATTTTGGTGTGGCGCGGCGCGGAAACCTTGCTGGTTATAATGCTGGCGCACAGCAAAAGCACCTTGGCAGGGGGCATTGCGGCAGGCTGGCGAAGCATAAGCGCAAACTTTACCCAAACCGCCTTAAAACAAGCCGGGGCAGAGCGAGAGCGTGGGTCGAAGGGCTGCATTTTGCACCCCCCTAACCGCCATGCGGGGTTATCTGCTGCCAGAGCGCTGCGCGCCAAGGGGTTTATGACCACCCTAAAGGGAAGAACCCTTTCCATTTGGTGGTAAGCCTTTTTGCGAATTGCAAAGCGGCATTTGAACTTACCCTTATCGAACGCAGTTTGCCCCCTTCTAAAACCCTTCGAATGAAGCGCGTACCGAGTGTAAGCCCATGTGTCCCAAAAACGCGCAAACCCGCATTACACCGTTTTTTGGGCGAGACAAATGCCACCACCCTTTTGGCGCAAACACACTGCCCGTAAACCGTTGAAAAACCACAAAAAACCATTAATTTTTGACCAGTGGCAAAGCATGTGAACGGGCACAACCGTTGAAAAACCACAAAAAACCATTAATTTTTGACCAGTGGCAAAGCAAGTGTCCGGGCACACTCAAAACTTCTACCAAACGTATTGGGCAGTGCATCAAAGTAAGCCCGAGGGCAAAACCTGCCATGGCGGATGCGTGAACCCTAAAAAGAGGCTTTAAGGACACGCGTGGGTTGGCCAGGGAGGCTTTCTTCGAGTTGGTTGATTTCAACCATTTGCACGGTAGGCCATTCGGGCGCAAGGCGATAAATGGTATCTTGGGCAGCAGTAGGGTTCGCAAAGTAGCCAATGCGTACGCTGTAAAAAAATTTACCGTAAACCGAACGGTTTTGGGTAATGTAAACCAAATTATTTTTGAAGCGCAGTTTTTTGGTGGCTTTTGAAGCCGTGTTAAAATCTTCTGTGCGGAGTACGTTAATAACCCAAAGATAGCTCCGGGTGACACCGTGTACCATGCTTTTGCTGTTGATGCGCCCCGCGCGTTGAATCCATGCATTTTTGGCTGCGGGGTTTTTAAGCACAATGGGGTAGGTTTGCCTAATGGCATCTTCACGGGTTTCAAAGGGTCCCACGCGTACCTCTAGTGGGTTTTCTGTGCTTGCTTGTTGGCGAATAAGGTGAGCAAAATACCCTTGTTGAATCAAACGGTTGGTGAGTTTTATGGCCGAGGATTGTTGTTTGGTAGAAAATGTGGCCACTTGTACCACATACCCTTGGGAAAAATAACGAAACCGAGGCGGGCGGGCAGAGGTAGGTACGCTAAGCCCGCGGAAATTGGGCTTTAAGGGCACACGCCATGTGCCATTGCCCGCAAAAAACACGGCATCTTGGTAGTGCTTTGGATTGGCTTGGGCAATGGCGTACCATAGCTTGGGTTGCCATGTTTTTTGCTGCATAACAGGTCGCGCTACCCAGGTTTGCGGCTGCTGAGCTGCTAGGATTTTGTGGCGCGTAACAGGTGGGCGGGGCTTTTTAAGCTTGGGTAAAGGCCTTAGTTGTTGTCTTAGGGTATTGGGTGCAAGGGCTGCCACGGTGTTTTTTGCGGCAGGGGAATCATCGCTCTTGTCCTTTTTCATCTGCTTGGCAATGGGCAGGTTTTTGAGGACGGGGACGTTTTCGAAGGAGGACAGGATGCTCCCTATAGCAGTTTTGCCTTGTGCAATCAGCCCTTTCGACTTGATGCTATCTTGTAGGTTACCCGAGGTATTTTGGGTATTTTTATTGAGAGATTGTAAATTTTTCTCCGTGGTGGGGCCTATTCCTTGCTCCTTGACCTTTTCATAAGCCGTAACCGCTTTTTTGGCGATGTTTTTAAAGATATCCTCGTTTAACCCGATGGTCTCGATGCTTTGTTTGCCAAGGTTTTTGGTACTTTCTGTAACCGCTTTGCTCACCGTTTTGGCATGCGTGCCCAACCATTGGGTAAGGGTGTTCCGCCACGGATACCGACTTAAGTCTGGCTTCTGACCCAAATCTACCACGGTCCTTTTGGGAGGAGACCAAAGAGGGCCTCCCTCGGGCTTGAGGGTTTTCAATGCGCGTTTGCTGCGCGCCACCAAATTTTTGAAGGTTTGGCTGGTGGTCTCGCGTTGTAATTTTTTGACAGATTTGGCGTTGCCTCCGCCAGCATGGGGGCGGGTTGGAGCTTCCCATGGGGCACCTTTCCCAAGGCCGCCCAGCCATTTTGCCGTCAACAAGTTTAAAACGGAGGAAGCTTTTGGGTCGCTGCCCGTGGGAGGCAGGTTCAAGAATTGCATCACAGGCTCGACAAGGCTTGCAGTGGATTGGGTGGTTTTGGGCGGCTCCCATGGGGCACCTTTCCCAAAGTTGCCCAACCATTTTGCGATAAACGGCGGTAGAATCGATTGCCTGTCTTGCTCTGTTTTTTGCTTTTGCGGGGGTTTTTTATCTTTGCTGGCAGGGGGAAAATGCTGCCTTACCTCTAAACGCGAAAAAGGAAGGGTTCCCTTGAGCCAATAGCCCCCAAAGCCCACCCCAACAAGGAACAATGCGCCGAAAATGGCCAGCGAAAAGGCCCGTTTTCTACGAAAAATGCGCTCTTTTGCTCTTGCTAGCCCTTGGTGCATGTGCCTCCACATGCTGGGTCTGGTGGGGCCTACCTCCCCCTCTAAACCGCTTAGAGAAATACCTTCTTCATCGCTTCCATGGCCCGTTTTGGCGGTCTTTTTATCCTTCTCAACGCTATTGCGCGGGGTGGGCTCGCCAATTTCAAGCGTTTCAGCGTTTTCAGAGTCAATCTCAAAATGAGCCTCGCTTTCTGGAATGACTTCGAGGTTTTCTGCCCCCACTTCGCCAATTTCAGAAGAGCCAGACAAATCTTCTAAGGGAAGGGATTCTGCCTCCTCTCCGAGGTTTAGGTCGATATCCCCCGTGTTTTCGGCCAAGGTTTCGTTTTCTAGGTCAAGGTCTCCGACATCGGCAGAAGCAGATTTTGGGCTTTCAGCGAAAGAAAAATCAATCGCCCCGTCGTCCCCCCATGACACGTCTTCACTGTCTGCGCCGCCTTGCTCCTCAAGAGGGGGCAAATCGCTGGTTGAATTTTGTGCCATAATACCCTACGTGCGCCGTTAAGATTCGTTTAAATCCCTTTTATTCTTCTCACCATGGCGGTGCAAGGATTGTTCAAAACCAGCATACTTTGTGCAATAAACCCCGTACTCAAGGGCGTTATTTTTTACCGCCACGGCTAACCTTGGCAGCCTTTTTTAAACGGGCTGCCCGCAAAAGCCATGCAACGGCCTCGGGCAAGTGATCAAACACATGGCCGCCCCTTGCGCTAAAGTTGGCAGGGAGGTTTATTTCGGTGGTTTTGCCTTTGCCTGTACGCACTAGCAGCGGGATCACACCATGCTCGGATCCACATTGCAGGTCGCTTGCTTGGTCGCCAATCATCCATGCATTGTGTATCCTCAAGCCATGGTCGTTGCAAGCACGCAACAACATACCCACAGCGGGTTTGCGATCGGGGTGCTTACGCCGATAAATTCCTTGGCCGTCTGGATGATGGGGGCAGTAATAATGGGCATCAAACCGCGCTTTGTGTCGGGCCAGCTGGGCCTGGAGCTGCTTGGCGCTCTCATTCACAAAGCCTTCATCAACAATGCCCCGCGCCACCGCCGATTGATTGCTAACAACCACCACGGCATGGCCACTGTCGTTGAGTTGTTTGATGGCTTCGCCCACCCCCTCAAGCAATTCCACCTGCTTTAAGTCGCTTAAATAGTGCACATCCTCGATCAGTACGCCATCGCGATCTAAAAACACAGGAGGCAATGCTTGGTTAAAGGCGGGTTTTTTGCGTGGCGGATTGGGGGTATTTGGGAGTGGTGGCGGGCTAGGGTAACCCGCCTTGGCCACCTTGGCCAAAAACCTGCGATTAAGGGGGGTAAAATCTGCTGGTAATAATGGAAAGCGCCAGCGCTTGTGTGCCCACAGGTAGGCTTCCGGGCAGCGTCTAATTTCGGATTCAAGGGCTTGGTGTAACGCCTGCGCATGGTACAAAATAATCTCTTCTTTGCTGGTATTGGGTGGTGCAGGAGGCATGGCCATAAACGAAAGGCGATAACGCCCATTTGGCTGGCGGATGCTATAACTATGCACCAGCGAGGTGTTGGTGCGTTGTGCAAGCAAGCTCGATCCTGGGGCGATGCTTGACAGTTGTCCAAAAAAATAAACCCAGTACTGCTTGCGGCTGTAGTGTTGGTCGGATAGCAGGCACAGCACCTGGTTTTTTTGCCTTAAAACACCCAATAAACCGCGCATGCCCTGCTTTTTGCTAATGGTTACAGCATTTTTTCTGCGGTAGTGGTTCACCCAACGATCGACCCAAGTATGGTTCAAGTACCCCGTATACACCTTCACGTTAAAGCCATAATGGTGCAGGGCAGGGCAAATCCACTCCCAATGGCCAAAATGCCCTCCTTGAACAATCACATTTTTGCCTTTGTCTAATTCAGTTTGAATAATCTCCATTCCGTCGAGCACCACATGCCGCATAAATGCCTTTTTGCTTAGGCGGTTGAGGGCAAACATCTGCAACATATGCCCTGCTTGATTGCGGTAGGTTTGTTTTGCAAGTTGGCGGCGCTCTGTGTCAGACCATTCGGGAAAGGCATAGGCAATGGTTTGTAGGGTGGCTTTGACTTGTTTGGTGGCTGTGTAATAAAAAAGAGCCCCCAGTAAGCGTCCTATAGCGGTTGCGAGCGGTAGCGGCGCAAGCCAAAGAAAAAGCAGTACGGGCATGGCTAGAATGGTTATCAGGCAATGTCGTAGGGCTTTTTTGTACATCATCAATAAGTTCAAAGTAGGTGCAAGTGCCATTTTTTAAGGCAATTGGTCTGGTTCAACGGCTCCTTAAAAGCGCATGGCAAATACCTTGGCGTTTATCGACAGCGCATTCCCATGGGGGGTTTGGATTAAACCCATGGCTAAAAAAGGTGTATTGGGCTCAGCATGGCGCAGTTTACCAATGTGCAAATGCTCGCTACCCGTGGCTTGGGGCCCATCGTTCACAAACACGGCAGGAGATTGGGTGGCATCCGCAAGGTTAAAGGTAATGCCACTAAACACCAAATAAAGCCCTACGCCTAAACCCACTAGACCTCCATAGGTTGCACCAGTCACAGCTTCGCTCCTTGTGTTTTCGGGGGAAGAAGGGTTGTCGGCAGCAACCACCACAGCGGCTGCGCCCAGCAACGCCCCTGTGGCAGAACCCCAAGCCACATTAAAAAAAACGTTCTTCATCACGGGTGGTGAACGTAACCTTGCAGGTTTCAGAGGTGCTGAGGTTTGCTGAGCCCATGCCGAGGGTGACACTATAGCTAGGGCGAGGCAAAAACATGCCATGCCACGCACGGTTAGTCTCACACAATAAAGAAAAATCCAGACAGCCAACGGTTTTTTGGGGGTACGGTCCTTTTGCTTGTACCTTGAATTGTAGGCGCAACCACCCATCGTGTTTTGAAAAAAACGTGCTGTATGCTTAAGCAAATTTGCTCGCGACATAAAAATTACCATCATCAAACCATCATCAAATTGGCAGGTGCCATCATTATCAATACCCGCGATAGATGTTTAGCATCTTTGTAACAAACCACCGGTTTAGCCAGCACTAAAACCACACGCGTAAACCAAGGGCAGGTTGACCTTGCATCACCACAGGTGCCATCACCCAACGGGGTTGTGGGGCAGAGACTAACCCATAATGTAAGGGAGCTTTTGCCTGTAACAACGGGGGCACCAAGGGCAAACGACCGCCCTGCCCCACCAAGTCTAAAACACTTTTGGAGCCGCCTTCACGCCTTAGCGGGCTGATGCGGCGTAAGTCGACATGGAATGGGTTGATTGCTAGTAGCTCGAACGCATTGCCACCCAAGTTTTTGGTCGTGCTTTCATAGGGAAATACCGCGGTGTTTTGCAGAATTACCACACCCACTCCAGCACCCACAATCGCCCCCCAGGCTGCCCCCAACAAGGTGGAATCGCTAAATTGATTGCTGGGGCTGCCTGGATCGGTCATCCAGACAGCCACCCCAACCAGCGCCCCCACTCCCATGCCACCTACGGTAGCCAAAAAATGGATGCGCATCGACAGTGGGCCACGTTCTTGTGCTTTTGCTGCGGGTGAAAAAAGCGTGATAAGGCACAACACCAGCGTCCATAAGGCAATGGAATGCTTGAAGCCTTGTAGGCCACGGGGTTGCCTTAAGGGTTGGGTACGCTGCCAAAACGGAGCGAGCCCTTGCAAAATAAGTGGGGGTGGAACAGGATACCTTTGCATTGGTAACAAATTCATAGGCAAGGGTTAGGTAAAGTGATGTTCAAAAAGCAGATTTTTTGAACAACCATGAAGGTCTGTTTAGCGGGCCGCAGTTGCCCGTTAACAGGTCAATGCAAAAAGCCTGCAAAAAGCCTGCAAAAAGCCTGCAAAAAGCCCGCAAAAAGCTTGCAAAAGGACTTTAATGCTTTTAAAGGGGGTTTTTTTGTGCCTCCAAAAGAGCAAGATAGGGTGCGGTGTTGGAATGCAGGGCATGCTCTGTTTGCGTTAACAAACTTGGGTGCCCAGCAAACAGCAACTCGCCACCTGCTGGGCCGCTGGCTGGTCCCAATTCGACCACGTAGTCCGCTCCACGTAAAATATCAAGTTGGTGTTCAATAACCAACACCGAGGCCCCGTTTTGGACCAATTTACGCAAGGTTCGCAACAAATTTTGAACGTCTTGATGGTGCAAGCCCGTGGTGGGTTCATCCAAAATAAACAAGGTGGTCTTGGCATCTTGGGAATGCAACGCACTTAGGAGCTTGATGCGCTGAGCTTCGCCGCCGCTAAGGGTATTGGCACTTTGGCCTAATTTTAAGTGACCGATGCCTGCAACGCAAGCCTCGGTAAAGCGTTGATGAATGGGAGGAATCGCTTGAAACAGCGTGGCAGCCTCGGCCATATCCATTTTAAGCACGTCGGCAATGCTTTTGCCGCGATAGCGTACCTGCAAAGTTTCGTGATTAAAGCGGCTCCCTTCGCATATTTCGCATACGGCTTGTGCATCGGGCAAAAACTGCATGTCTAAACGCCGTACCCCTTCACCCTGGCAAGCTTCGCAACGTCCGCCATTCACATTAAAGCTAAAGCGGCTGGCTTGATAGCCACGGCGTTTGGCAGCGGGAGTGGCCGCAAACAAACTACGAATTTGTCCTAATGTCCCCAGTCTACCCCCGGGGGTAGAGCGTGAAGAACGCCCAAGGGGTTGTTGATTGATGGGCACCACCTTGCGCAGGCCTTCCCAGCCCGTTAAAGCGGCAAGAGGCAGTTGATCAAGGGGTTCTGCATTGAAACAGCGTTTTAAGGCAGGAAGGAGTACATCAAGCAACAAACTGCTTTTACCACTGCCTGAAACCCCACAAAACACCACCAGCGCACCCAAAGGAATGCGCAAGGAGAGCTGTTTTAAATGATGGGCATATGCCCCTTGAACGTGCAAGCACGGCCGCTTATGCCCAAGGGGCGGGATGGGGCGTTCCCAAACAAACTCTTGGGCGTTTGCGCGTTTCATATTTTGTCGCAAGGCCTGGGCCGTGGGTGTGTCCTTGCCAAGCAATTCGGTGGGGAGACCTTGATGGAGGAGGTAGCCTCCCGCTTCCCCTGCTTTTGGGCCAATCTCAATCAAATACTCCGCCCGTTCAATCACCTGTAGATCGTGTTCCACCACCACCACCGTGTTACCTTCTGCGCGTAAGCACTCAAGTACGTCAAGCAGTTGCGCAATCTCGCTGGGGTGCAGACCCGCGGTGGGTTCATCAAGCACGTGAATCACGCCGCTGAGATGTGAACCTAGTTGGGTGGTAAGCTGAATACGCCTTAATTCGCCGCTTGAAAGGGTGGACAAGGGGCGCTGGAGTTGTAAATGGGCAAGGCCTACCTCAACCAAGGCATTTAGACGATTTTTCACGCGGAGCAAGGCATCTTCAATGGCATGGGCCAGGGCAGTTGGCAGAGTGAGGGCATTGAGCCAATTTTGAACATCACCCAAGGGTAGTTGGCATACTTGGGCAATGTTGTGTTGGTTTAAACGTGTAAAGCGGCCTAACTCGCCTAACCCTTCCCCCCCACACAGGGAACACGGATGCGGACGTAAAAAACGGCCAAGTATCTCGCGGCTACGCTCAGCACGGGTTTCGCGATAGCGGCGTTCTAAATTGGGGATAATGCCTTCAAATGCTTCAAATGCTTCAAATGCCTCAAATACCTCAAATACCTCTTCTTTCGAGGGGGATATTGCCTTTGGTGGCGGATTTTGGGCTGTTGGACTTGCCGTCTTGGTGCTAGGTTTTTGAGCTTGTTTGGTGGTTTTGCGCTTAGCGTTGGCTGCGTGGGGCTTAGAGGGTTGTTTGGGCAATGGCGTGCTTGGGTGCATACCGTATAACAAGGCTTTTTGTTGGGCGGCGGTCAGCTGCTTAAAAGGGGTAAACACACTGAAACCGAGCTTTTGAGAGAGTTTTGAAAGCAGTGCTTGTGCGCCAGCCTCCCCCGCCCCGCGCCAGGGTGCCAATGCGCCTTCGGCCAAGTTTAAGTCTGCATTGGGTACAATCAGTGCTTCCTCGCCATGCAGGGTGGCCCCCAACCCTTGGCATTTTGGGCAGGCTCCCAAGGGGTGGTTAAATGAAAATCTTTGGGTTTTGGGTGAGGGGTAGTGCACGCCGCAGGTCCAGCAACGTGGAAGTGCAGAAAACATTTGAATTTCTGCCTTTGCTTGCACCAAGTTTGCAGCGGGTAACCATACCATAAGGACGCTGCCATCTCCTTTGAGCAAAGCCAACTCAATGGCTTCGGCCAAGCGTTTGTGCAAGGTGCTTTCCTCACTTTGCCTTGCCTTACCCAAGACAAGGCGGTCTACCACAAGTTCTAGGCTGTCGATGGGTTCGGGCGGGGCTTCTTCAAGCAGGGCCATTTCGCCATTGACCCGTGCCCGCACAAAGCCCTCGCGGCGTAATTGGGCCCATTCTTGCTGAAAAAAAATGCGGGCTTGCTGGGAAGCGTCGCCTTGGTGAGACGGATGACGCGGAGCGCATACCAGCAAACGTGCGGGTTTAGGATGCTGTAGGGTAAACGCAGTAATTTCTTGGCGGGTGTAAGCGTGCAAGGCTTGGTTGCACCGACTGCAATAGGCCTGGCCTGCATGGGCAAACAGCAGGCGCAAATAATGCAAAATCTCACTGCTTGAGCCCACGGTTGAGCGTGGGTTAGGGCTATTGCGTGTTTGGCGAATGGCCACCGTGGGGCTTAGCCCTTCAATCGAATCCACCTGGGGGCGTGCAAATTGGTGCATGTAGCGCCGTACCGCAGGGGACAGCGTTTCCATGTAGCGTCGGCGTCCCTCGGCGTATAGCGTATCAAAGGCTAAGGAAGACTTACCCGCCCCAGATAGTCCCGTAATGACGGTTAGTTTGTTCTTGGGAATGCGAACATTAAGGTGTTTTAAATTGTGCTGATGGGCGCCAAAAATCTGAATCCATTCTTGATTCATGCTTACAAGGCTCTTTGATTGAACAAAGTGCTTAAAAAAGGGTGTGTTTTTGGGGGTTAGGGTGGGGGTTTTGTGCCATAGTGTTGCTGGTATACATCAAGCCATTGCTGGGCTAACTCGTTTTCTTGCAAGCGTTGATGTGCCTCAATCATGCGCAACAGCGTTTTTTTTGCCACTGTGCTGTTGGGGTGGTACTTAAGCAGAAACAAATAGCGCCTTGTCGCTGCGGCATACAGGTTGTTGTCAAAATAAAAATCTCCCACCAGTTTTTCATGCTGGGCTAAAGCTTGGGTGGCCGCACGCTTAAACTGCCGTACTTCGGGCAGGTGTACGCTGTTGGGGTAGGCGAAATAAAAACGGTTGTAGGCCTGAATCAATGCGCGGTTGGCAGACATGTCGCGCTCAATGTCCTTTTGAGGGGTAAAAAGGCCGACCAAACTTTTGTTGTGTTGTACTTGAATCAATTGGCGCAGCACATAAGAGGACAGGTTGCTATTGGGGGTTTCGGACAAAAACAGTTGATAGTGAAGTTTGGAATCATCCCAGTTTTTGCGCAAAAAATTCACCTCACCCAGTTGTAGTTCTGCATAGCTCCCCAGAAGGCTGCGCAGTTGCTGTTGGGTAATGGTTTCTAACTTGCTGTTGCTTTCAGTATAAAAGCCTTGGTCGGCTAAGGAGATCGATTTTAAAAAAGCCAACCGTGGGGGATCGTTGGCTTCGGGGTCTTTCTCACCATCATTAACCTGAGTGGGGGTGGCCTGGCTGCAAGCGCTTAAGTTTGCGAGGCCAACCCATAACGCCAATAACGTGACCATGATGCGGGTAGGTTTCAGTTTTTTGCTGGGAAAGAATAAAGGCATGGTCTGTAATGGGATGCGCGTTTGTTGCTGTGATTGAAGGGGTGGTTAAAAGAGGGGCTTGGGGAGCTCTACTACCGAGGGGGTTTTTCCAACCCTTCCTTTTTGGTGCTGGTTTTCTTGGAAGCAGCCACTTTGACCTTAGCTTTGCTTGGTGGCAGCCGTTTTCTTGGAAGCAGCCACTTTGACCTTAGCTTTGCTTGGTGGCAGCCGTTTTCTTGGAAGCAGCCACTTTGACCTTAGCTTTGCTTGGTGGCAGCCGTTTTCTTGGAAGCAGCCACTTTGACCTTGGTTGTGCGCACTTTTTTTGACGTACTTTTGGTTATGCCTGCCTTTTTGTTGCTGGCGTTACGCTTTTTTTTGATGCCACCCTTTGATGCGACAACAGATGCGCGTTGTGCCAAAAGTTCCAATGCTTCTTCGAGGTTGATGGTATCAGGATTTTGCTGGCGTAAAGAGGCATTGGTCTCACCATCGGTTACATAATGCCCGTAGCGGCCATTGCAAAGGTTAACGTCTTTGCCACTGCTGGGGTGTGCGCCAATGGTGCGCAGCACGGTGGCTCCCCACCGCTTTGCCTTGGGTTGAGCAAATAGCACCAGTGCTTCTTCAAGCGTGCAGTGAAACAGTTGTTCGTATTGCTTTAGGGTACGGCTCTCTTTGTCCATGCGTAAGTAGGGACCATAGCGCCCTAAGTCAGCCACAATGGGGGTCTTGCTTTCGGGGTGTAGCCCTATTTCGCGTGGCAAAGACAAGAGCAAAATGGCCGAAGGAAGGTCAAAAGTTTCTTCGGTGGCATTGGGTGGCAAAGATTTAAGAGTGGGTTCTTGATCGCTTTCACCCAGCTGTACATAGGGGCCATAGCGCCCGCGTTTCATATAAATGGGCAGTCCGCTTTTGGGTTCAAGCCCTAAGGGTGCGTTGTTATTGCTTGCCGTAAGCAATTCTTGGGCACGCGTTAAGGTGAGCTCGTCAGGGTTAAGGTCTAAAGGCAAGGTGGCGCGTTTGCCATCTTGCTCTAAATAGGGGCCATAGCGCCCGATGCGCACCACCATGTCTTTATCGCCCGGTTGTTTGTTATCATCCAAGGAAAGGGTTGAGGCTTTGCGTGCATCAATCTCAACTTCGAGCATGGTTTTTAAGCCCACGCCGCCGCGGCCAGGGCTGCTTTTTTCGAGAGCAGCGTCTGGCCCATTGGGGGTTTGTTCACCAAAATAAAAGGCATGCAAATAGGGCAAACTTTTGCGCTCGCCACGGGCAATGGCGTCAAGGGCTTCTTCCATTTGTGCCGTAAAATCAGAGTCGACCAGGGTGGTGAAATGCTCTTCAAGCAGGCGTACCACTGCAAGGGCCACAAAGGTAGGAACCAGGGCATTGTTTTTTTTGTGTACATAATCGCGGCGCAAAATGGTGTCAATAATGCTGGCAAAAGTACTGGGGCGCCCCACGCCGCGGCTTTCAAGGGTTTTAATCAAAGAGGCCTCGGTATAACGTGCGGGCGGTTTGGTGGTGTGCTGTTGGGGAACAACGGCTTTGCAGTCGAGGATATCTCCCACTTGCATCTCGGGTAAAATGCGTTCTTGATCGCCAAGATCTGATTCAGGGTCATCAGATCCTTCCACATAAACGCGTAAAAATCCTGCAAAATCAATCGTTTTTCCTGATGTTTGAAACACTGCCTCTCCCGCTTGCAGGCGTACTTGGGTGCGCTGACCTTGTGCATTGCTCATTTGGCTGGCTAAGGTACGCTTCCAAATAAGTTCGTAGAGTCTGCGTTCGGCAGGGTTTAGATGGTTTAAGGATTCGGGGGGGGCAAACGTTTCGCCTGCAGGTCGAATGGCCTCGTGGGCTTCTTGTGCATTGCGGGCCGATGAGCGGTGCTGACGCGGGGTTTTGTTGACCCATGCCTTCCCATAGCGCGTTTCAATTTCCTTGCGCGCAGCCTTGATGGCCTGGCTGGAAAGGGCAATCGAATCGGTGCGCATGTAGGTAATGTGCCCTTTTTCATACAAAGACTGGGCGGTGCGCATGACCTCGCGTGCACTTGTGTAGAGTTTGCGGCTGGCTTCTTGCTGTAACGTGGAGGTAATGAATGGGGCTGCTGGGCTGCTGGAGTAAGATTTTTTTTGGACTTCCAGCACCTTCCATATCTGGCTTGGCAAACGGGTCGAAAGCGCATGGGCCTCGGCTTGATTGAGCACGCTAACCCGCTGGCTAAGGGAGGGTTTTAATGCGCCGCGGTTCTCGTCAAAATCTTTGCTCACGGCAATGCGTTTTTTGTTGATCTCCAGCAAAGTCGCCTCAAAGGCTTGTTTTTGGGCAGCGAGCCGGGCTATTAAGCCCCAGTAACGGGCAGAAACAAAGCGGCGCCGTTGATATTCACGTTCGACAATCCAACGCAAGGCCACACTTTGCACCCGCCCTGCCGAAAGCGAGGGGGCAATTTTGCGCCACAGCAAGGGAGAGATTTCGTAGCCGTACAGGCGGTCGAGCACACGACGTGTTTCCTGAGCTTTGACCAAATTAAGGTCAACACTGCGGGTGTTGGTAAGCGATTTTGCAATGGCCTCTTTGGTAATTTCATGGAACACCAAACGTTCAATTTTGACCTTTGGCTTGAGCACTTCAAGCAAATGCCAACTGATCGATTCCCCTTCGCGGTCTTCGTCTGTGGCCAGGTAGATCGAATGGGCGTCCTTCATAAGCGATTTCAGTTTGGCTATCTGCTTTTTTTTCCCTTCTGGAATGACATATACGGGCAAAAAACCCCCTTCGATATCAACACCTAAACGCCCCCATGGCTTTTTTTTGACCTCCGCGGGAACCTCTCCCGCAGAACTGGGCAGGTCGCGTACATGACCAATGCTCGATTCGACCACATAGGACTCGGGTAAAAATCGCCCAATGGTCTTTGCCTTGGTCGGGGATTCCACAATCACCAAATGTTTCGCCATTGCGCGTATTAAAATCCTTTTTAAAACCCAATGTTTAGCATTTTAAGTAAAACCGAGGAGATAAACGGCGCTTGAATATCCGCCCACATCATCCTCAAAAAGGCGCAAAGAGTGGCTCAAAAATTTTTCTTTTTTTAGTGGCGGCGGGGCACAGAACACACACCTCGCAACATCACAAGCAGCACGACGTCCGTTGTATTGTATTCGATAAATGAGTTGATTAAAAATAACAAGCCAAAAAGCGGGTAAAAAAGACGGGCTGCGTTTGCCACCAAACCCATAGCGCGGGTGTGGGTCCAAAAGCATGGTGGTCAAACCATTCCCCGCGTTTCTTAAAGCCCGTCGGGATTTTCCCGCAGTACTTTGGGAGCACCTTGAAGGTGAGATTCCCCTTATAATTTTCTCAGGTCACACCGTTTTTGCCCATTTGTGGCACACCCGGTGTGCAGGAGTGCACCGCAATCGGTGTTTGGGGATGAAAGACTTGAGGAATTTACAAATCCCAGCACCTTGAGGGGAGGCCGATGGCCACGTTAAGCGAAGCCGGGGAGGGAGTTGTAGGGCTTATTAAAGCAGGCAACCTTGCCTCAAAAGTAAAAACCCTCCAAGGGACTTCCCAAGCCCTAGGTGGGGGGTTGGCTGGGCAAACCCCTTTGAGGTTTCCTTGCATCATCGTGAGGCTTGACGGCGGTGCGGGTGTGAGCACGGTGCACGCGCCAGGCATCAAAGCGCGTTGGCGGGTGTTTGTGGGAACACAAACCATATTAGAGGCTGCTGTGCGCAAGGGGGATGGAAATACCATCGGGGCACACGAGATCATTGCCCGTCTATGTGTCGTCTTGCACGCCCGCACGCTAAACGAGGTAGGAACCCTTTTTTTTTGAGGGGATTTTAAAACCTGACCCACGAAGAGACCGTGCATGCTGGGTTTCATCTTTACGCCGTCGATTTTTACCTTGCAGATAGTCTTTATGTGCCCCGAGTGATGAGGAAATTGCCAACTATACCAATCTGCAAGCCACATGGCCCTTGAACACGGGCGAAGAGACCCCGATTGCCAGTGACACCATAGACTTAAACACCCAAGGAGGGCAACGCCGATGAAGATAAGCATTAAACCCAGCAATAAAGGGGTAAAAGTGCCCTTTGCCAATCCAGCAGGGTTGGGCTAAAAAATGAGGGCGAAGAGGTGGACGACACCCTTTATTGGGAGCAACCTTTGGCCCAGGGCGAGGTCGTGTACGTGAAAAAAACGCTGGATCCAAAACCAAAAACGAGGGGGCAACACCCATGAGCATCTTTTTCGAGCAAATCCCCACGGGGCATGAGGGTGCCAGGGCAGTATATCGAGATTGATAACAGTGGGGCAGGTGCCGCCACCGAGTTAAGGCGTATTTTGCTGTTGGGGCAAAAAGCCAGCACACCGCAGTGCGCAAGAGAACCACGTGATCCGCACGCACTTTTTTTGTTTGCACAGCCCAAGCCAAAACGCTGTTTGGGGCAGGGAGCATGCGCTATGATGATGTACGCAAGTGCTAAGCACATACACCCAACGGGCGAGGTATGGCCCTTGCCATTCCCGCACCCCGTGGGGGCGTGGCGGCACGCAAAACCCTCACCTTTGAGGCGTAACCAAGTGCCGCGGGCAGGATTGCGCTGCTATGTTGCCACGGCAACGGGTAAGCGTCCGGAGTGGGGGCAGGCGATGGGGGCGCAGCCATCGCCACAGCCCTCTATAGCGGCATGCAATGCTCCCCTGCCCAGCTTGGCCGATGACGGCCGAGGCTAGCGGTGCGGTGCTAACGCTCACAGTGCGCTGGGCGGGCAACACGGGCAATCACATTGAAGTGCAACAGGGCCTTGGCACAAACGAAGATTTACCCCGTGGTTTGAGCATGACGATTGGAACGGGCACGCTCGGCACGGGTGAGGTGGCTTTGACGCCCTCCTTGGCAGCCCTTGGAAGCACCCAGTATCACAGCATCGGTCAGCCCCTATACAGGATGCCAGTGCCGTGACTGCCTTGAGCACCCTGCTCCAAAGCCGTTGGGGTGCCTTGGAAGCCATTGACGGCATGGCCTTTTTGCCTGCCCAAGGTAGTTTAAGCCAAATGACTACCCTAGGCGATGCCCTTTGGCAGCCAGCATCTTTGCTTTGTGGGTCTGGGCAAAAGCCCCAGTGCCCCTTGGTTATGGGCAGCCACCACTGCTGCGGTAAGTGAGCGCGAAGCAGCCCTTGACCCAGCGCGCCCCTTGCAAACGCTGTATCTTTCAGGGATTTTGCCTCCCCCCCTTGCAGCCCAACTTGATTATACCGAGCGCAATACCGCATTGCATCATGGGGTGAGCACCTTCACCATTGGCAGCCAAGGGGTGCACCTTGAACGCTTGATTTCCAGTTATAAAACCAACCCAAGCGGGGTTGCAGATGCCAGTTATTTGGACGTCACCACCATGCGCACCTTGTCCCATTTACGCACCAGTTTGCGCAATCGTATCGCCACCAAGTACCCAAGGCACAAGGTAGCCAACAGTGGAACCCAGGTAGGGGCCGGGCAAGCCGTGGTAACCCCCAACCTTCAACCCCTAAAAATCCTTTAAGCAAGCCCACGCGGCCCTGAAAAGGGTGCATCTTGAGTGCAAACCTTGGCCAAGATGTGCTCACTCGCTACGATTCAAAAGAAACCTTGTTCTACCTTGACTTAGCCCTACCACGGGCACGAAAACGACTATGGCAAGGTTTTTTGTTGAGCGAGACTTTGAAAGTCTCGCAACGGTTAAAGGGCAAGGCAAGTTTCTCCTGAGCATCAATGATACACCGCAGATACGCGCGTATTTTGCGCGGTTCGACCGCTACCAAATGAAAACGCACTACACCCTAGGCTTGCATGCTGTTGTCGGGAAAAAACAGGTAAGCGAATTGCTTTACACAAACTTAGCACCTGAGGCCATGCAAACTCTAATTGACCAAAGGGTTAAACAAAATATCTGCTTGTCCATCAAACCCCACCCAAAATCCGAGGTCGGATACTAAAGAAGCACTAAATCAAGCCTTGCACCAAGCAAAAAACATGCCGAAATAAAGAGACCCCAGAATGACCAGTGGCAAAGCATGTGGCCCAAAGTGGCAAAGCATGTGAACGTTTACACTCTTCCTTGTAGATCAAAGGGTCAAAAAAAATATCTGTTTCCCAATCCTGCCCTACCCAAAGCCCGAGGTTGGATACTAAGCACTAAATCAAGCCGCGCATGAGGTCGGATTTCAAGCAAAAAGCATGCCATCTGAAATTAACGCCAAAGCAATGAGTGTAAAGCCATGTGAACGTTTACAATTATTATACGCAAAAAACATGCTAATCTAAATAGACCCCAGAATGACCAGTGGCAAAGCATGTGAACGTTTATAATGGGTAAACCATGGGAACGGTTACAATGTGAACGGGCACAGCGCGCATATTCTGAGGAGATAATTTTGAAAAAAGGCAATCCCTCCTTGCAAGTTGGGTCGCGTAGAGAGTACGCGTTGGGTTGTACGTTGTGAATAAAACTGTGTTATAGATACGTTTTACGGTGCGTGCTATACTGCCCGCATATGTTGACCCACCCTTGATTAAAATACCTTTATCCCAAACCCATGTCACTGAAAGACCAAATGCTTGCAGCAGGGCTCATAAGCAAAGCCCAACACCAAAAAGCCAAGCAAGAAGAACATCAAAAACTCAAACAAAAAGGGATTAAAGCCACCCAACACCAAAAAGCCAAAGCGCAAAAACAGGCCAAAGCCAAGGTGGACGGGAAACGCCTCGAAGAGCGCAAGCGTGCCCAAGTTCAGCAGCAACAAAAGCAAGCAAGCACGCGGGCTCGCTCCCAAAATACCCAGCAAATGCAAGTGCATTATAACCAGGGGAAAATGGCGGATTGGCAGGGCAAACAGCGCTATTACTTCCCGCGCAAATTGCGCATTGCATGGCTTGAGGTTAATAAAAAAACCGCTGCCATGCTAGAGCAAGGCAGTGCGGGTATTGTGCGTGCCCTGGGCGGCTCAAAAAGCACCACACCATATCATCCCCTGTTGGCAAAAGCAGCACAACGTATTCAAGAGATTGATGGGAACCAGGTCATGTTGTTGTACCTGCCAGCCACAGATAACCTTGCTGCTACAGATGACGCGCCGGTGAGCAAGGATGGCGGTGCAAGCAAGGATGGCGGTGCAAGCAAGGATGGCGGTGCAAGCAAGGATGGCGGTGCAAGCAAGGATGGCGGTGCAAGCAAGGATGGCGGTGCAAGCAAGGTGGTCGCCGATACAAGCAAGGGTAGCGATGCGCCCGTGAGCAAGGTGGTGGAATAAATGCGCTTTTTTATGCGTGGGATGTTGTATACCCTGGGCATTTCTCCTTGAAATTTGGAGCCAATTTTCGTAGCATCGTCACCATTATTGATGGAAATGAGAGTACGCAACCCGTTTTATAGTGAAATGAGAAGGGGAATTTAATGAAACCGTTGGAGTATTTTGCCCCCACCACTTTGCAAGCCGCCCTTGAGTTGGCCAGTCAGGCAGGGGTTCAATTTTTGTGTGGTGGTACAGACCTCATCATTCAACATCGTGCGGGACGTGTTGAGGTTGAGCGGATGGTAGATCTCAAAAAAATTCCTGCCTTGAATGTGCTCGAGTACGATGCCAACAAAGGACTTCGCTTAGGTGCCGCCGTAAGTTGCCAACGGTTTACAGACGATGCAGCGGCCATTCGCTATTATCCAGCTCTGGTGGAAGGGGCTGAGCTCATTGGCTCGGTGCAAATTCAAACGAGGGCCAGTATAGGAGGCAATGTTTGTAATGGATCGCCTGCAGGTGACACCATTGCCTCTTTGATGGTGCTCAATGCCCACTGCTTGATTGCAGGACCTCATGGTACACGCGAGGTCCACGCGAAAGACTTTATTACAGCCCCCGGAAAAACAGCACTCCAAAAGGGAGAGGTGTTGGTGGAGTTTGTCATCCCCCCCGTGCCATCCAACACTTCGTCGGCTTACCTGCGCTTTATTCCACGCAACGAAATGGACATTGCCGTGGCGGATGTGGCCGTGAGTTTAACCTTGGAAGACGATAAAAAAACGGTGAGGGAAGCCAAGGTGGCACTTGGTGCGGTGGCGCCAACCGTGCTGATGGTGGATAAAGCCGTTGAGGCCTTGGCGGGCTCTACCCTGGATGAAACAGCCCTATCCAAGGGCGCAAAAGCGTGCACAGAGGCAGCCCAGCCTATTGACGATGCCCGTGGTACGGTGGCGTATCGTAAGCATATGGCGGGAGTGTTGTTTCGGAGGGCGACCATGCTGGCGTTGGGCCGTGTCCAAAATCCAAATTATTCATTGAGCCCCGTGTAGCAGGTACTTTACGCCAACGCCTAGATGACGGGTGCGCCTATACATTTGTCGCGGGTCGTGCTTCTCTCAAAAAATGGATGCAGAGCACTTCATCATAGGGTGGTATGGGCCAACGCACCCCAAACCGTGATGGTGTGTGCGTAACACACCTCGTGCGTTCTGGGTGGGATGTACCGATGAAAACCGGAGTGTGCCAAAACACATGCTTTGCGACGGGCAAAATGTGTGGTTTTTTGTGGTTTCTACGCGGGTTTGCGGGATGTTCCCGCTCACATGGTTTTCAATTACATGGAAATCACGGGTACGATTTCCCCTATCCCCGCCATATTTTCGCGCAATGTGTAGGGTTTGCGCACCCCCGTTTCGGGGTTGAGGTCGTGCCATTTTTAGAGCACCAGCCATTTTGCTCCCTTTTCTGGGTGCCTTAGTTCGCGAATTAACCCCAAACTGGCAGGGTTGTTCGGCTTCTAACACGTACACCACGCCACCCACCCGTGGAAGTGCTTTTGAGCAAACAAGAACAAGTAAAGCCAGGCTCGATGCCCATACCAAAAAAGGTTTGCCCCGTGGCAATTACCGCAAAGTCTTCTTTTGTAGTGGCAAAGCATGTGAACGGGCACGGGCAAGACAAAATTTGGGCTATATTTGACGGGATGCGGGTGGCGATTAACAATCAATGCCCCATAAATCCAAGAGCCCTGGGGAAGCGTTTATCAATCCATGGATGTTTTTTGCTTACTCTATTAGGGGGTTTTGTGAATTTGTTCAAACACGGCTTTTGAGTGTACATTTTGCCGGTGGGCATGTGATAGCGTTTTTGCGATTGCCCTCATTGTATCACTTCAAATTATTGTCGTTAATCTTGATGAATATCTCTTTCCAAACCCGCCTTCTTTGTTTGCAAGCTGCTTTTGTGGGTTCGTTGGTGATGTCGGCCATTTTGGCGTCCAAAATCATTCAAATAGGTCCGTTTATTGCGCCTGCTGGGGTGTTTCCCTTTGCCCTTACCTTTTTGGTTACCGACATTATTGCGGAAGTAGAGGGGGATGCAAAAGCACGCAGTCTTGCAGGGGTGGGTTTGGTAGCCTTGGTGCTTTGTATGGCTTGGGTGCAGCTGGCCATTGTGTTGCCTGCGGCATCTTTTTGGAAGCAGCAAGCCGCCTTTGCTACTTTGTTGGAAACGGGTTTTAGGGTTGCTTTGGCTAGCATTGCAGCGTATGTTGTTAGTCAATGGACTGATATATGGTTGTTTGACCGCATTCGTCAGTTATCCACAGGACGCATGCTCTGGTTGCGTAACACACTTTCCACCATCTGCTCCCAGTTCCTTGACAGCAGTGTGTTTATTACTTTGGCTTTTGTGGGTAAATTTCCCGTGTTACCCCTCGTTTTGGGGCAATGGGTGCTTAAAGTGTGTATCGCCTTGCTCGATACCCCTTTGGTGTACGCGGGGGTAATGTGGCTACGCTGGAAAAAATAGGCTGTGCTAAAAAAATTCTGCTAAGTGCTTTGTGGATGCGAGCCAGATCAGTTTTTTGCACGGCGGTTCGTGCGTGGCTTTGTGTATTGCTGTTTAAACCCATCCGTCAAAGCATTTCCCTCACCCTAAGTTGTTAAGATTGGTTCCTGTTGTTAGCAAAAGACGTTATTTCTCGAATTATTGAACAAGGATGCACACTGGGTGCAAACTTTGTAGACGTATTTGTGGAACACTCTGAAAGTGCTGGTGTGGGCTTGCTCGATCGCAAGATTGACCAAATGCAGCACCATACTTCTTTTGGAATTGGAGTGCGCTTGCTGTACGGCAGCCAAGCGTATTATGGCTACAGTTCCGACCCCGATGAAGCAGGTCTGCTTGAACTCACCCGTAATTTGGGCCAGGCACATGCCCAGGGCCAGCCCACCACAGCAAACCCTTTAAAGCGCCAAACGGTAGATGACCGCCATGTGGTGGTGAAGCACCCTAACAGCGTAGCCGCCAAGGAACGCCTTGATTTACTGCGCCAAATCGATGCTTACACCCGCGAGATGGGCAGCGATATTCGTCAAGTGGGTGCGGGGGTTTCCGAGAAATCACGGCAGGTACTCATTGCCAATAGCGAGGGGCGCTTTGTGGAAGATAACCGCCAATATTCGAGGCTGCACATTTCGGCCGTGGCAGATAAAGGTCAAGGCCCACAGGCAGGCATGGAAAGCCCTGGAGCGTTGGGTGGCTACGAATTTTTTGAAGGGCTTAATATCAAAGAGTTGGCTGAATCCACGGCCAGTTCTGCTTTGCGCATGGCGGGCGCGGGCTACGTTCAAGGTGGGGCGATGCCCGTTGTATTAGGCAATGGTTTTGGTGGGGTTATTTTTCATGAAGCCTGCGGGCACCCTTTGGAAACCGAGGCGATTCGCAAAAATGCTTCTCCCTTTGCGGGGAAAGTGGGCGAGAAGGTAGCGCAGCCCGTACTCACCGCAGTGGACGATGGCTTGTTAGCAAACCACTGGGGTTCTGTTAATGTCGACGATGAAGGTGAACCTGCCCAGCGTACCGTGCTGATTGAAAATGGCGTGTTACAGGGCTATTTAAGTGACCGCATTGGTGCTTCTCAGGTGGGCATCTCACGCACGGGGTCGGCACGCAGGGAAAACTACCGATACGCCCCTGTAAGCCGCATGCGTAACACCTATATTGAATGCGGACCGCACAAAGTGGACGAGGTGATTGCCTCGGTTGAAGAAGGCCTTTATGCCTTTAAAATGGGCGGTGGGTCGGTGGACCCTGCGACGGGCGAGTTTAATTTTTCTGTGCAAGAGGGCTACATTATTCGCCATGGTAAAATAGCAGAACCCGTACGCGGTGCAACCTTAATTGGCAAGGGTTATGAGGTGTTGCCTCGAATCTCGATGATTGCTGATGATTTGGCATTTGCCGCGGGTATGTGTGGTGCTTCGAGTGGTTGGGTGCCTACCACGGTAGGGCAGCCTACCCTTAAAATTGACAGCATTTTGGTAGGTGGGCGTTAGCATGAAAGAAAGCAGTGAGCCCCATTTACTGCCCGCAGCACAAGCACTTGACCACGTACTCTCCTTGGCCAAGCAAGCCCGTGAGGGGGATGTCGATGCGGTTGTGATGCGCAGTCGGTCGCTCACGGTCCGCGTACGCGAGGGGGGGATTGAAAAAGTAGACCAAAGCGCAGGGGTGTGCATTGGTATTCGTGTGCTGCAAAAAGGGCGCACAGGCCTTGCTTCTAGCGAGCGCCTTAGCCCCCAAGATTTAAAGCGCGCATTCGAACAAGCCCGCAGCAATGCACAATGGCAAGACGCCACCGAGGTAAGCATGCTCCCTGCACCTGGCAGCGTGCCACAGGCGGCACAGTTGCAAAAATACAACCCTGAGTTGGAGAAGCTCACCATCCAAACCCTTGCCCAGTTTGGTTTTGAAACCGAAGAGGCTATTCATCGCCTAGACAAGCGTGTGAGTGCCATCCCGCATTTGGCGATACAACGCAGCTGGCAAGAGAGCATCGTTGCCTCAAGCCATGGCTTTTGTTACCGCTCCGCTGCCAATCAAGTAGAGGCAGGTTGCGCGGTGTTGGTGCAGGAAAACTCCCAAAGAAAAAGTGGATCCTATGGTTGGTCTGCGCGCCACTGGAAACCCGAACAGGCCAAGGTGATTGCTGAACAGGCGGTGAAGCGTGCCACCGATTTGCTCCCCGCCAAAGCCATTGCCAATACCAAAATACCCGTTGTTTTAGATGAACACACGGCTCCCGATTTATTTAATCTTTACCTGGGTGCGTTTCATGCAGAAGCAGTCCAAAAAGGCCTCTCACGCTTAAAGGGTCAATTGGACCAATGTATTGGTGCGTCCAATTTACACCTGCACGATGACCCCCATTTAAAGGGTGCTCCAGGTTCGCGTTATGTGGATACAGAAGGCGTGCTGACAAAACCTCAACCCCTCATTGCCGATGGACGCTTGGCCACTTTTTTGCACCACGTCGAAACGGCCAACAAAGATGGGGTTCCACCAACAGGTCATGCGGGGAGGGGTGCCCAGAGCGGTATTTCGGCACGTGCCCATAACTTGGTCATGCCCAAGGGGGATAAAAGTGTTGTCGAGTTATGTGCCCAGGCCCCGCGTTGTTTGCTGGTTACGGAGTTAGAAGGTGCCAGTGGTTGCAGCCCACTAAGTGGCGATATTTCGATTGGCGTACAAGGCATGCTTTATGAGCAAGGCCAGCCCGTGCAAGCGGTGGAGGCCGTGACGATTGCAGGCAATTTTTTTGACCTACTTAAAAACATTCAAGCGTATGGCAACTGCTATCAACAAAACCTCTCTAGTCTATTCATTCCACCCATGATGATTGAGGGTTTTAGCATTTCCGGCTAGTGCGCTCGCGCACCGTTATTCCCGAACAGGGGTCGTTTTTTTGGACGGGGGCTGCCTGTTTTTATGAAAAAATCATATCACCCCGTGGATCTTTTGCCATCTCATTTTTCAGTGCCCTCCCTGCCTCCCCCCGATAACCCTCATTTGGTATTATCCCAAAATCACGGCATTCCCGCGACCAGCATCCACCCTCATGTACGTTATGTGTGCCATTGGTTACAAAACCACGGCCATTATGCCTGGGTGGTAGGCGGTGCCGTACGCGATTTACTTTTAGGCCAAACCCCTAAAGATTTTGATGTGGCCACCTCTGCGCATCATGGTGAGGTAAAAAAAATTTTTCGCAATGTGCGCATTATTGGACGCCGTTTTCGCCTGGCACTGCTCGATTTTCCGCGGATGCAAATCGAGGTTTCCTCGTTTCGTGGTACCAGCAACAAATCGCCACACACGGGTCAACACCAAAACACCATGGGTACGCCCAGAGAAGACGCCTTGCGCAGAGATTTTACCATCAATGCCATGGCCCTCGATCCCATGACCATGACCATTATTGACTATATTCAAGCCCAGCCCGACTTAAAGGCGCGCAATTTGCGTACCATTACCGCCCCCGAGGAATCCTTTCATGAAGACCCTGTGAGGATGATACGTGCCGTACGCTTTGAGCAACGCTTGGGTTTTACCATGTGTGACGAAATGCGTGACAGCATTTTGCAGCTGGCATCCTTGTTAAACGAGGTCAGCCGTCACCGTTTGAACGAGGAAATGCAGCGCTTTTTATCTCATGGATTTGCGGTAAAGGCATTTGCACAATTTTGCACCATGGGCTTGCTTGAACCTTTAATGGGGGTAGCATCGCGCAAGGCGCTGTTTGCAAGTGCGGTGCAAAAAAATTTGCTGCCTCGGTTGCAAAATCTGCTTAAAGCCATGGACGCCTTTACCAAGGACGCCAAGGAGATGATGGCACCCACGGTGAGTTTGCTCGCTATTTTGTTTGTGATAACCCACGGCGCGGTCCAAAAAAGCATGCTAGGCCTTAGTACCAATGCTAAGGGGCGCATGCCCCATGCCAATTTGCCCGAATTGCTTGTTCAATGGGGATTGTTAAATGGACAGGTAGAACCCGCCGTGGAAATTTTGCAGGCCGCGCGTGCTTTGTTAGACTGCATGAAACGAGGGCGTGCCCCTGCCACGTGCCAAGAAAGAGGGGTGCGTGAGGGATGGCTGCTCTTGTTGGCACTGCGTAACGTACTGACCTTGGATAAACATTTTTTGAGCGATGGGCAGCAGCTCCTGTCCACCTTGCCCGACCTGCCCATATTAGACCACAGACGCATGGTGTTGTGTTGATTAAAACCACGTGCTACCCCACATCCTTTGGGGGCAACAAGGGGCTCCGCGCATCCAAAAAACCTCGCTTAAATGCCCGCTTTTACAATGGCTTTATGCCCATGTGCCTCGGATGGTGATGGCATGAGGGTCGCAAACTTTGTTTTGCCTGTGTGCCCACCTGAAGATGGCGCAGGGATGGTTTACGGTGTTAAGCACTGGACCATTGTACGGGCCAGGTTTTCCATCAGCTGGGGATAGGTGCCCGTTTGTGGATTTAGGGTTGATCCTAAGGGATCTAACACGGCGGTTTTAAGCGAGGTGCCTTCCATTAAAATGCGAATCGATTTTGAAGAAAATTGAGGCTCTGAAAAAAGGCAGCGTATGTTGTGGGTTTGGATATGTGCTTTTAAAAGCGCCAAACTGCGCGGCAGGAGTGTGCTGGTGGTGGGCGAACTAATCGAGCCGACCGCACGCAGATTGAAGGTTTTTTCAAATAACTGGTAGGCGTCGTGAAATACCAGATAAGGCGTGTTTTTCACGGGGCGGAGCTTGGTGGTAAGCCTGACTTTTAAGTCCCTCAAACGTACTTTCATGGCATTGGCATTGGCATGGTAGGTCATTGCATGTGCGGGGTGGGCTTGGGCCAAGGTGTGGGCAATAGATTGGGTGAGCAACAACGCATTGTTAAGGCTTAGCCAAAGATGAAGGTCATTGCCTCCGCGGTGTTGATGGCTATTTGTTCGTGGCTTGCCAGGCAGGGGTGGTGTGCTGTGAGTGTTCGGAGTGTGCTTTTGATGGGTTGCCGTTTCCCAGATCCCATGGGGGCGCAGGGCAACCTGCAAAATACCCTTGATATGGGACAACCGCTGAACACGCCTGCCCGTGCCAAAATTTTGCAATGGTTTGGCCAGGTGGGTTTCAAGGCCAGGGCCAAGCCAAAAGATAATCGTGTGCCGCCGTATTTGGCGAATGGCATGTGGGGTAATGCGGTAGTGGTGTGGCGAAACATGGGCTGGAATGAGCAAGGTGGGGGTGGCAACACCCTTCATCACGGCTGAAACCAACAGGTGAATGGGCATAACACTGCTTAACACGCGGGGTGTTTTTCCCAAGGCTGCGGAAGCCATGTAGGTGAGCATTCCTGGGACAAGCCACACAAGCAAGAAGGCTTTGAACAACCGCGGGTGTTTCAAAAGCGTGCCCTTTATACGGTTGCGTGTTGGGGATAACGGCGTGGTCTACGGCACGCAAGAAAGCCAATAGGATTTTAAAAAGCAGCAAGTTTTATGCAGCACTTTTGTGCTATAAATGCATTATCCGTGGCGGAATACAGCCTCATGCGTAAGAAAATCACGGAAACACACGCAACTGTCATTAGCCTTTTTTAAGGCCTTGAAACCAAGACGACTTTATTTTTAAACAACACCCTTTGGCAAGGAAAAAGGTAGTAATGAAATTACCACTACGTTGGGGCGTGGTATTGCTGGCGGGCATCATGGGTTTGGCTTCGTGGCTAGGGCCTGGTCCAGCACGCTCTTTGGTGCTTATGGGGGGCATAGGGGTTGCGCTATGGACGGCCTTTAGTTTAAACATCACGCCACGCTCTGTGCTTGAGCAACCACCCCCTGAAGAGGATGAAGCATCGACAAAAGGCGAGGAGGAAGGGGACGGGGGCGCAGCAAAAACGGGGTAAGCCGAACAAAGCATCCTTATAAAACCAAAGCCCTGCAAGGTCAAAAGCGTGACCGTTTAGCAAGGCCCGGGTTTTGCGAGGTTCGAATGGCTTGCCTCGTTGTGTCAAGGCACTATTTTTTAGTTAGTACCGCTACTTATCCTTTGGGAGGGTTGTTCCCGCGCCCGCCGCCAGACTTATTGCCTGTAGTGCTAGGGGCATTGGTTGGGCCTCCGCCTTTATTGCCAGTCATAGGCATTTTTCCTTTTGCAATGGGGGTAATTAAATACAACAACACCCGCCGCGCGAGCCTACTACATGTGCTGCGCAAAAGTTAAACACCTTATTTTAATGGATTACGTGTGAATGCACTTTAACCTTGCCCATTTCATCCAAGGCAATGTCGGCTTTTTTCTTTAACCACTCCAGCTTATAGTTGATTACGTGTAAAGGCACTTTAACCTTGCCCATTTCATCCAAGGCAATGTCGGCTTTTTTCTTTAACCACCCCAGCTTATAGTTGATTACGTGTGAATGCACTTTAACCTTGCCCATTTCATCCAAGGCAATGTCGGCTTTTTTCTTTAACCACTCCAGCTTATAGTTGATTACGTGTAAAGGCACTTTAACCTTGCCCATTTCATCCAAGGCAATGTCGGCTTTTTTCTTTAACCACCCCAGCTTATAGTTGATTACGTGTGAATGCACTTTAACCTTGCCCATTTCATCCAAGGCAATGTCGGCTTTTTTCTTTAACCACCCCAGCTTATAGTTGATTACGTGTGAATGCACTTTAACCTTGCCCATTTCATCCAAGGCAATGTCGGCTTTTTTCTTTAACCACCCCAGCTTATAGTTGATTACGTGTGAATGCACTTTAACCTTGCCCATTTCATCCAAGGCAATGTCGGCTTTTTTCTTTAACCACTCCAGCTTATAGTTGATTACGTGTAAAGGCACTTTAACCTTGCCCATTTCATCCAAGGCAATGTCGGCTTTTTTCTTTAACCACCCCAGCTTATAGTTGATTACGTGTGAATGCACTTTAACCTTGCCCATTTCATCCAAGGCAATGTCGGCTTTTTTCTTTAACCACCCCAGCTTATAGTTGATTACGTGTGAATGCACTTTAACCTTGCCCATTTCATCCAAGGCAATGTCGGCTTTTTCTTTGACCACCCCAGCTTATAGTTGATTACGTGTAAAGGCACTTTAACCTTGCCCATTTCATCCAAGGCAATGTCGGCTTTTTCTTTGACCACCCCAGCTTATAGTTGATTACGTGTAAAGGCACTTTAACCTTGCCCATTTCATCCAAGGCAATGTCGGCTTTTTTCTTTAACCACCCCAGCTTATAGTTGATTACGTGTAAAGGCACTTTAACCTTGCCCATTTCATCCAAGGCAATGTCGGCTTTTTTCTTTAACCACCCCAGCTTTAGTTGATTACGTGTGAATGCACTTTAACCTTGCCCATTTCATCCAAGGCAATGTCGGCTTTTTCTTTGACTATTTCGCTTTTGTCGTGTTTGGCTAGGTGCTCAATGTCTTTGATGAACTCACGGCAGCCACTTTGTCCCATAAGTTGAATGGTGTGCCAGCGCACCAGCGGGTCTTCGTCGTGCAAAAAAACACCCATCCATCGGGCGTCTTTGCTGCCAATGATGTTTGCCAACGCGCGAATGACTGCAAGGCGAATTGTATTGCGATTCTCAGGGATTTTCTCCAAGTCGATCACATGGCTTTTGCCTTTAATCAATTTGCGCCAAGTGCTTACGCCCAGTAGCCTTAGCAAGGGGGAAACGGCTTTGCGATTCCCTGTGTCCCCTAAGGCTGTAACGATGACTTCAACAAACAATGGGTTTCCATTTTGGTGCTTGTGTAGCAAAAGCAGCAGTTGCTTGAGCGCTTTGGGGGATTGGTTACGCCCAAGGGCACCAATGGCGTACATTACCTGTGGGATATCCTTACCCCGACTCCAAGAAATCAGCATTGGCAAGGTGGTTTTTCCGTTCTTTTCCCGCTCAAGCAAACGCGCTGTCGCTTCACTACGCTGAACAACATCGCCACGGGTCAGGTTTTCCATCAAGGTTTTTAGCCGTTTTTCGCGTTCTTGTGTGTTGACTGCCATAGCGGTGCTTTATTTTTAAAAAGGAGCGTTAAAGTTGAACATTCGCGTGGGTTATGGGTTTGATGCGCATGGTTTTATTGCAGGAAGGCCTTTGATGATAGGTGGCATCCGGATAACCTATCCATTAGGGTTAGCTGGGCATTCAGATGCGGATGTGTTGTTGCATGCTGTCTGCGATGCGCTGCTTGGCGCTGCTGCTCTTGGGGATATCGGGCAACACTTTCCTTCTCACAAGGCACAATACCAAAATGCAAACAGCAGCAATTTGTTGGGTGAGGTGGTACTTAAAGTGCATCGAGCAGGCTGGCGTGTGGGGAATATTGACACCCTTATCATGGCTCAAGCACCGCGCATGGCTTTCTATGTACCTAAAATTCGGAGCCATTTGGCGCGATGGCTCCACGTTTCACAAGCCTGTGTTTCTGTTAAGGCCACCACCACCGACCACATGGGCTTTATTGGGCGCAAGGAAGGGATTGCAGCCCAAGCAACCGTACTGCTGCATGTGCCGTAAATCACTGCCCCCGCGTGTTAGGCAGAGGCAGATTTGTTTTTTATGGCGGTGGCACTCTCTTTCTTGCCTTTATCCGTGGTTTTGGAATCGCCCTTTTTCTCACTTTTCTCTCCCTTTGCAGCACTACTTTTGTCCGCGGCCGCCTTTGGGGGGGGCGCACCGTATCCTTCTTTATACCAGCCACCACCTTTTAATTGAAAAGCACTTAGGGAGAGCTTGCGCATTACGGTTCCTTTTTTCTCACACAAGCATTCCCGTAACGGTGCATCGGTAAAGCGCTGCAGATGTTCAAAATCTTCCCCACACGTTTCACAAGCATATTCGTAAATTGGCATGGCGTACTGTAATACTATCCTTCAACATATTTGTGCCAAGCACACGCTTAAAAAGCCCTCGTGCCATAAAGGTTCGCTTGGGGATCGCACTTTAATAAAAAATCGCTCTCAAACAAAAACGGGCTTTTGTTAAAACACGTTCTGCGTACCGCAGACGCGGTACTTTCAATCATCGGGCATTTTGCCACGCTAAGCAAGCTCATCTACACAGGCATTTTGGGAGGTGGTTTTTGGAGTTCCTCTGCGTTCTGGGGGATTTTGCTCGGGGCACCTTTTTTACCCATGCTATTTGCCTTAAAGGACCTTGGTTTAATGCGAACCCGTTCGCCTTTGCCTGGGTGAATGCTTGTATGGCGCAAGGTCTATAGGGATTGCAGGTTTTTTTTTTCAAAAACTGCGTGGCAGGCCCAAAATATTATGGCACACAAAGTTAAGCACCATGTTTTGTGACACGGGAGCCACCATGTACAACCGTGCCTCACGAAATTTACGTTCAATATGATATTCAGTGGACATACTGTAGCCCCCATGGACATCCATGCAAGTATTGGCAGCCATCCATGCCGCTTCTGCCGCCAAGTACTTGGCGGAATTGGCCTCATTTCCCGGGTTTTGCCCTTGGTTAAACAACTCCGCAGCCTCGTCACGCATCATCATGGCGGCACGCAGGTGCATGTAGGCCTTGGCGATGGGGTGTGCTACGCCCTGATTTTGCCCAATGGGGCGGTTAAACACCTTGCGCGAATTTGCATAATCGACGGCTTTTTCAATAAAATACCAACCATCGCCCAAGCTTTCCGAGGCAATTAAAATCCGCTCTGCATTCATGCTGCTCAAAATGTAGCCAAAGCCTTTGCCTTCCTCGCCCACCATGTTTTCTTCAGGAATTGCCAAATCCTCAAATACCAGTTCGTTGGTATGGTGGTTAATCATGGTTTGCAGGGGGTTTACCTCAAGGCCATGGCCAATGGCCTCACGTAAATCTACCAAAAACATGCTCAAGCCATCGCTACGTTTAACGCATTCCTCTTTGGGAGTGGTGCGGGTTAAAAGAAGCATCAAATCCGATTGCATCACGCGCGATATCCAAACTTTGCGCCCGTTGATTACATATTTTTTGCCCTCGCGCACCGCACTGGTAGAAATGCTGGTGGTGTCAGATCCTGCATCGGGTTCGGTCACTCCAAAGGCCTGTAAGCGAAGCTTACCACTGGCAATTTGAGGCAAATAGTGCCTTTTTTGCTCCGCGGAACCATGGCGTAATAGCGAGCCCATAATATACATTTGCGCATGACCAGGTGCCGCATTGCCACCACAGTGGTTAATTTCTTCCAAAATGAGCCCTCCCTCCCTCACGGTTAAACCCATTCCACCGTATTCCTCAGGAATCATGGCCGCCAAGAAGCCGCCCGCCGTGAGTGCTTGGATAAATTTTTTAGGGTAGCCACGCACTTCGTCTAAATCACGCCAGTAAGTTTCTGGAAATTGCTGACACACGCTACGCACCGCTTGGCGGAGCTCGCGGTATTCGGGGGTCTTATCGGTTACAATGTTCATGGGAGAGCGATGTCCCAAAAAAGAGGGATTAAAAATGTGGGGTGGTTTGCCTGGGTATGCACGTGAAGACGCGAATTTTTTGTTAAAATTTTTGCCCCTGAAGACAAGGATGCTATCTTAAATCATGCATGCAATGAGCGTAAAGATTTTTTTTGCACTATCATACCGACACCAATGAGGTAACGCATGGCCACAAAATCCAAAAAAAATAAACAAGCACGTGCCCGCAAAGCCAAACAAGCAAGCAAATTAAACCGTCAAAAAACCGCCCAAGAAGTACCAAAACCCAGCAAACGTGACACTGCATACGTAAGCACACCTTATGTTAAGCCGTTGCGCTGGGTAATGGGGGGGCTGGCTGGGTTGGGGCTGGTGCTTACCTTGTTTTTGAGCTATTCGGCGTGGAGTAAAGCCCAACTGCCTTTATGTGGTGCCCAAAGTGGTTGCGATGTGGTTCAAACCAGTCGTTGGAGCCATTTGATCGGCGTACCTGTTTCCATGTGGGGTGGTTTGTTCTATGCCATGGTGTTGCTGACGCTGTGGTATAAACCCATGCAGCAACCCATGCGATGGCAAATGCTTTGGTTGTTTGCTTGGGCAGGGCTGACGGTCAGTATTTACCTTACGGCGGTCTCTTTTTTCATCATTCAAAGCCTGTGCGTGTACTGCCTAGGCTCCCTTGGATTCTCCGTGGGTATTTTTGGGCTAACCGCGGCTTGGGGTTTGCTTACAGGGCGTTTTAGCAGCCCCCAATGGCTGCCCAACTTAGGCATGGGCTTAGGCACTGCGCTAGCTGTAGCACTGATATTACACGTGGCTTACAATCCACCATGGAAAGGTGTGGTTGCTAAAGAAAGCCCTCGCTTAAGCGGCTTGGCCAACCATCTAAAAAAGAGTGGCGCACTGTTTTATGGTGCAAAGTGGTGCTCAGCTTGTAAACTGCAAAAGGGCATGTTTGAAGGCAGTGCACACCGTTTGCCTTATGTGGAATGCAGTCCTTCTGGTCCGCGTGGTCCGCGAAACCCCCAATGTGTTATTCGCGGTGTCCGCCAATACCCAACCTGGTTCATTAACAACGTGCCTTATACAGGCGTACTCTCCCCGGAAGAGCTGGCACGCAGAACGGGTTACGTTTTGCCACCCGAGCGCTAATTTGGGAAGCCTTCGTTTTTTGGTGTTTTTGCGGTTTGCACTGGGCCGTGTTGGAGTGTGAGATGCATCCACCCGAGCGCTAATTTGGGAAGCCTTCGTTTTTTGGTGTTTTTGCGGTTTGCACTGGGCCGTGTTGGAGTGTGAGATGCATCCACCCGAGCGCTAATTTGGGAAGCCTTCGTTTTTTGGTGTTTTTGCGGTTTGCACTGGGCCGTGTTGGAGTGTGAGATGCATCGCGCATCATACGTGAAGGGATGCGCGTGGCGATTTCACGCCCACGGAATAGCAAGAAAACAAACCATCCGCGTGGTATGCGGCTGGCTTGAGCATGCTCCGGCTAAGTTCGCTTTAAGTACCCTTTTCCACGATTCCACTGGGGGTAGGAAATTGCAAACAAAGGGAGCGCACCGCTTGACGGACATCGACAGCCAAGACTTCTTCGCGTGCTACCCTACAAACCCAGTCGGCAATTTGGAGCATTTCGGTTTCTTTCATACCACGGCTGGTAACACTGGGCGAACCCAGCCTAACCCCCGATGCTTTAAAGGGAGGCAAGGGGTCATCTGGGGTAGGATTGCGATTGAGGGTAATGCCCGCTTCTTCCAAGATGGTTTGTACTTGCAAGCCATTTTTATCAAAACTTTTGGGGGTATCAATCACCAGCAAGTGATTGTCTGTCCCCCCCGTAACCAAAGTACATCCACGTTCAATCAGGGCAGATGCAAGTGCTTTGGCATTGGCCACCGTTTGCTTGGCATAACCCTCAAAGCTGGGTTTTGCGGCCTCACCCAAAGCCACGGCAATGGCCAGTATTTTGTTCATGTGTGGTCCCCCTTGGAGACCGGGGAACACGGCACGGTCAATCAAGGTGGGTAGATTTTCCAAGGTTTTTTCAGGAGCTCTCAGAGGGTTGCCGACGACCCCTTGGCTGAGAATCATGGCGCCTCTCGGTCCACGCAATGATTTATGCGTGGTGGTGGTCATCACATGAAAACCATGGCCCAAGGGGTTGGGTAACACGTTTCCTGCAATGAGGCCACACACATGGGCCATGTCGGCCATTGCCATCGCACCCACTTCCTTGGCAATTTGGGCAATGCAGGCATAGTCAGGGGTGCGTGGATAGGAAGAAAAACCCGCCACGATAATTTTGGGCTTCAATGCCAAAGCACGCTTGCGCATCTCGTCATAATCCAATTCCCCCGTATTGACATCCTTCATTTTATAGCGTTCAAAATTGTATACCTTGGCTGGAAAGGTTACGGGAGCCCCGTGGGTTAAATGCCCGCCATGAGAGAGATCCATCGCCATTACGCAATCTCCAGGGTTAAGCCAAGCTGCGTACACGCTCAGGTTGGCGACGGCACCAGAAAGGGGTTGTACGCTGACGTGATCGCATTGAAACAGTGCTTTGGCGCGCTCAATGGCAAGGCGTTCAATTTGATCGGTATACGTTTGCCCACCATAATAGCGGCGCCCGGGGGTTCCTTCAGAATATTTGTTGTTAAACACACAACCCATCGCTTCGAGCACCGCTTCGCTGGCGTAGTTTTCTGATGGAATGAGTTCGAGCCCCTCCGCTTGGCGAATTGCTTCGCCCTGTAACAAGGCGAAAGCTTGGGGGTCTGCTGCGGGTAGGGTCTGGTATTTCATGAGGGGCCTGCCTTGTTTGCAGAGGGAATGTTTTTAAAAGAGCAACCATGAATCACCTTAACAAGAGGACTGGTTGCAGACAAAAGCCATGTGGGAACCTGGTGTACTCGAGGGGATCTGCCGCTCCATGTCGCCCCCGTGGGACATGCCTCATGGCGTCTCGTTTTATGTGCGCTTCGATGAAGGGGCTTACAAGCCTTTATGCATGGCCTTCACCACCATTAGCCCGTGCTTAAATGAGGTAGCAAAATCCACTTTGTAATCACACTGCCTCATTTTGCCGATCTGTTCTTCGTGTTGCGCTGCGCGTTATGTTAGCATGGCAGTCTGCCCCCCTGTGCGATTATGCCATACAAACCCCTCTCGATAAAGCTTCTTATTGGATGCATAAATTACCCGATGCCGCGACGATGTCTGCTCAGCAAGCAGGCCAATTTGCCTTGACACACGCCCAAAACGCCAAAAATGCCCAAACTCAATTGGCGCGTTGCACCACAGAGCAAAAAAATGAAGCCCTGGAGCAGATTGCAAAAAGCCTGTTGGCCAATAGCACGGCCATTTTGAAGGCGAATGCCAAAGATGTTGATGCAGGCAGACAAGCGGGTTTGGGAAGCAAACTCGACCGCTTGGTACTCACCCAAGGGCGCATTGAGGCCATGGCTCAAGATTTAAACAATGTGATTCAGCTCGCCGACCCCATTGGGCAGGTACTAGAAAGCCGCACGCAACCCAGCGGGCTGAAGGTAACGCGTGTGCGTGCACCTCTTGGGGTGGTGGGAATTATTTACGAATCACGCCCCAATGTAACGGTGGATGCAAGTACCTTATGCCTTAAGGCAGGCAATGCGGTGGTGCTTAAAGGGGGCAAAGATGCCTTGCTTTCCAACCGCGCCATTGTGGCCGCCATTTGGCAAGGCCTTGAAAAAAGTGTCCTGCCTCCCGGAGCCGTACAGTTTCTTGACGCCACCGATCGTGCCGTGACCGCCGCCTTTTTAACGCTGCGTGGGGTATTGGATGTGGTGATTCCACGTGGTGGATTGGGCCTTATTCGCTTTGCCCATGAAAATGCCAGTGTGCCCGTGATTGAAACAGGGGCCTCGGTGGTACATGCTTATGTGGATGAAAGCATTAAGCCAGACAATGTGGCGTCCTTGATTGTCAATGCCAAAACCCGCCGCCCCTCGATTTGTGGTGCGTTGGATGTGCTGTTGGTGCATCAGCAAGCATGGCACAGTTTGGCAAAGCCGCTCATGCAAGTCCTTGAGGCAGGTGAGCAGCCCTTGGAACTGCGCCTTGACCCCCAAGCCATGGAGGCCTTAACCCCTTATGCTGCCTACCCAAAGCGCCTGCTAGCCCTTAACCTTCAGCGCGATTACGACACAGAGTTTTTGGATTATGTAATGGCCATTGGCACCGTTGCCAGCATGGATGAAGCTTTGGTACACATTCGCCAGCATTCCTTAAAGCACACTGAGGCGATTTATACCACCCATACCCAAAGGGCCAAACGCTTTTTAAAGGAGGTCGATGCAGCCTGTGTGATGCATAATGCCTCGACCCAATTTACCGATGGTGCACAGTTTGGTCTGGGCGCAGAAATTGGCGTTAGCACCCAAAAATTGCATGTGCGCGGGCCCTTTGCTTTGGAGGGCCTTACCAGCACCAAGTGGCTTGTACAAGGAGATTGGCTTTGTCGCCCATAGCACCTACCACAGCCCGCCAGCCCTTACGTATTGTGCTATGTGCAGCCATGTACTGGTGGAATGCAGAGGCTGCTTATGCCGCAGATCAGGCTTGCATTTTACAGCAAGCGGGGCATCGGGTCTGGGTTTTAACCACCCCCTATTCGCCCAACGCCCACCAGCTTGAGCGCCGCGGGTTATCCTTGCTAACCCACACCAACCTAACTACCCACAATCCTTTTAAACTGTGGCAGGGCATCAAACGCTTTCGCACATTTTTACAAGCACACCACATTCAGGTGGTTAACGTATTTCGTTCGAGCGAGCTCATACCCACGGTGATTGCCTGCGGCAACGTGGCACTTTGGCCTTGGCCAAGCAATGAAGCCAGCATGCGCCCTTGTGTCGTGCGTACCCGTGGAATTGCCCGTCCAATGCGCAAAAATAGCCTTAGCATCAATTTGCAATTGCAATCTTGTGCTGCCTTGGTGGCACCCTCCAAAATTGCGCGTACCCAATGGGCCAGTGCCTTGCAAGTTCCATCAAAGCGCATTCATTGCATTTACCAACCCGCCCCCGTTGGGTTGTTGGGCACGCAAAACCCGGAGCAAAAAAAAGCCTTGCGCACGGTCACTCGCCAAAGGATCGCCAAACGCTTTGGGCTAAACCCCACTGCCCTTTGGTTTGCCATGGTGGGGCGCGTTGCCCCCGAAAAAGGGCATGAACCCTTGTTACGGGCTTTTGCACAATTGCAAAAAAGTGCGCAACCCCAATCTCCCGACCTGGCTTTGCTCATGTGTACCAAGGACGATGGCGGTGCCTTGCGCAGCCAGTTGATGCAACAGGTACAAACGCTTCAAATTGGGGATTACGTGCGCTGGTTACCCTTTGTTCAAGACCTGCCTTGGGTTGTACACAGCTGTGATGTCGGGGTGATTCCCTCGATTGCTTCCGAGGTCAACTGCCGCATTGCCCTTGAATTTATGGCCCTTGGCTTGCCCGTGGTGGCCTTCCCTACAGGGGCACTCCCTGAGGTGGTTTTGCACCAAGTAAACGGTCTTATTGCCCGCAATTGCAGTGTAACGGCTCTTGCTGACGTCCTTCAACAGATCACCGCCGATGCTCTTTTGCGCAAACGCCTTGGCCAAGGTGCTGCAAAGCAAGCTTGCAATAAATTTTCGCCCACCTTGTTTTTGCAAAACACCTTGGATATGTTTCAACGGGCAAAAGCTCATCGCCAAGCGGTCAGCACAAACCCTCTGCCTTAAGCTTAAAACCAAGCCTCGATTGAAACGAATACCCCCGCAATTTTGCATTAAGGTATGCCTACGTAATGCCAAGATACAGGTTAATTAGTCTGGGATGTTTGATTTTCCTCTTGTTGTGCTCTACCCAAGGTGGGCTGGCTAAGGTTTGGGCGCAAGGGATTGACAACGCCAAAAATTCTGACACGGGTGCGCAATTTTTAAGCTTTCCCAAAAAACCGAGCATTCCCAAAGTGCCCAAACCCAAAGCGCCGTCGAAGCCGCTTAAGTCCCCGAAAAGCAACCCCCCACCTGTGCCTAATCAAGCAGCCCTTGCCGCTGTGCGTGCTCCGCTGGTTATTTTTTTGCTTGATGCTTCAAGTTCCATGGCTACCAAAGACCCAAAGGAAAGCACCACGCGCATTTGGCAAGCCCACCAAGCCATTGTCCATGCCCTGCAAAACATGCCAAGCCAGAGTTGGGTACAGGTACGCGTCTTTAATAATCACCTTCGTGGGGTTCGTGCCAAAGCTGGGTTGAAAGCAGGTTTTGTGAGCCTTAATCAGGCGGGGGTTAGGGAGGGCTTTGCTGATAACCTTGGCCAGGTGGAGCCTTATGGAACGACCCACTTATACCGTGCAGTCGTCAAAACCTTAACACAATTCAACACGCCCAAAATTCGTTGGCTGGTAAAGACGGGTCGGCGTTACGCCGTGCTGTTGGTGATTTCCGATGGCCAAGATTCGGGCAAAACCAAAGAAAACCTTGCCAGCGTGCAAGCAGCCAAGCAGCAAGCTGAGCATGTCGTCGTGCATGTGATTGGCTTTAGGGCACTTGAGCAAACGGCTTGGTTTCGGGAGGTGTGCGCCATTGCCAGCAGCCCTAAACACTGCAGCGCAGCCAAGGGAGAGGCTGCCTTGCGTCAGTTGCTTAACCGGCTGCACCGCTACGTGGAATAACCCCCATGGTAAACAGTTCTACGCGTTTCCAATTTTATTCACATGCTTTTACACCGGCCGTGTTGTCGCAAGTTTTTAATGGCATGTTTTTTACACTGGATGTAGGCGGTCACACCCAATTTGGGTCACATGAAAAGTTACATATCATAGGACACCTCCAATTTTACATTAAAAAGAGGCTCGAATCAGATAATTCAAAAAAAGGGAGGTCGCCGTGGTGAACGAAACGAATAGGGTTTATCAAGAACGAAGGCGTTTGCGCAAAAGATGGGATAAAGCCCAGCCAGGAATGATTAGCAATAAGGGCAAAGGGAAATACCCCAGCCACAGCGGCTGAGGAATTCCATGGGTACGCACGTTGACACGGGTATTTGCCTCAAGACTGCGTTGAATGACAAGGTTGTATAAACGCCCTTCCAGTTGGCGTGGTGGCGCCATGGCAAAACCCGCCGCGTGCACTTGAAGGGTGTTTGGTGGGGTTAGGACACTCATCAACCCCACAGGCAAAGAGTGCTTCAATCCCCACTTTGTCGCCCCAAACCAAATGTTTTCTCGCATTTGCAGTGCAATCACTGTGTTGCCTGCAGGCAGTACCCCGCTAAAAACGAGTCGATTACCCGTGCGTTGATGTTTTAGGTCTGTCGCGCTCACATGCAATATTTCAAAGTGTTTCAAGGCTGCGGGCAAGCCAAGCACCAAAGGTTGTCCTTGCAAAGAGACGGGCAATGGACTTTGGATATGAAGCACCCAGGTGGCTTGGAGCGCACCCAAATGGGGTGTTAGCACCAGCAGCGATTCTTGCACGAAGGGTTTTGCAAAGGCTTCGTTGGGGCGGGCATTGGAGGTTGGACTGGCATCATGGGTGGCAGGCAAGTGAAGGATTTGCTCGACCTTTAGCGCATTTTGCTGCAAGGTAAATAGAGGTCCGCGAATTACTTGGCCTTGCCAATGGACCTGAACGCGCCATACCGAACGCTTGCTTAAAGGAATGTTTTTAAATGCAAATTGGCCGCTGGAGGTGGATTGGGCAATTTGTACAACCTTGCCCTGGGGTTGCCCCGTGTTCGCGTCGAGCACAAAACGCAGCAGCGTAATGCGCAAACCTGCCATGTTTTGCGTGGATTGGCGCGCGACAATGTGCCCTGTAACTTGCCCCCGCAGGTTTTGCGCGCTGGAGGTCCCAGGCTGCACCCCCCAAAACCCTAACCCAAGCAACACCCCAGCGATAAAATAACGGGAACTATCAAAAAACGAATGCATGGCATGTGAAAAAACAAATAATAGCAAAGAGGAAACCCAGGGAATACGAAGGGATCCACGGTTATGGTTTTATCGTGGTCGTGGGGTTGCGTTATGGAAAAAAATCGGTGTTTAGCCCAATTCGTCAGGGTGGTGCTGGCGCTGGTGGGTGGGCATTAACAGCATTTCAGTCACCACGGTCCGGGGGTGCATGCAAACCACAAAACAGATGGCCTGGGCAATATCTTGTGCTTGCATCATCCGCATGCGCACCTCTTGGGAGAGTTTGACAGGGCGTTTGTCGATAATCTCAGTGTTAACCTCACCAGGGCAAATTACGCATGCGCGAATGCCATTTTTGCCTTCTTCTGCATTGATGGCATGGTTTAATCCGTTAAGGCCATGCTTTGAAGCCACATAGGAAGCCCCAGAAACGCCACCTGCACGCTTGCCAGCCATTGAGGATACGTTGAGGATCATCCCCTTTTTTTGCTGGCGCATGCTGGGTAGGACAGCATAAACAAGGTTGTAAGCCCCGGTGAGGTTAATGCCAATAATGGCATCCCAATCCTTAGGGTCCAGTTCGTGCAGCCTGCGCTGGGGCACGTTAATGCCTGCGTTGTTCACCAGCACATCAACCTGTGGCCATTCAGCCAAAACATCCTTCGTGATCGCTATCACAGCGTCGCGCCGGCTTACATCGAGGGAGATGGTTTTGGTTTCACCGCCCATTTTTTGCACCAACGCGGCAGTTTCTTGCAAAGGCACCTCTTTGCGCCCAAACAACACCAACTTGGCACCTTCTGCTGCCAGGGCCAGTGCTGCGCTGCGTCCAATGCCGCTCCCAGCACCGCTCAACCAAATGGTTTGTTGCTTTAAACGTTTTTCGACTTCCATGAGGGGTTCTAGCGCACGATTTAGAGTGTTAAAAAGAGGGGTTGCCAGTTTTCAGCGCGATAGTGTACGGGCGTCAAAACTTCGTAAAACCCATCGCTGCTGGCCACATTGCAAGCAGGGTTCACGAGAACAACGCTAACGGGCTTAAGCATAGCAAAGGATGCAGCGGATTTGCGCGAATTTTTTTGGACCCATGGTATCACAGCACCATAGTAAGGTTACCGTCACCCACACTTGGGTTCGAGTAATAGCACAACAAGGTACCAAATCAATCCTGCCTTGGGTGGTGGTTAGACGGCATCAGGACTTGGTGGGCCATAGCAAAATTTCGGGCACACAGGTACGCTCGGGCATGGCACAGGCAAAAAAGGCGGCAGAGGCCACATCTTCGGGTTGAATCATCTGCTCTCTGGCCGCTTGGGGTACGGGTATGGGGCGGCGATCTAAAATGGGTGTATTCACCTCACCCGGGCAAATGGCGCAGCAACGAATACCGTGCTGGGTTTCCTCATGATTGATGCTGTGCGTTAAACCCACCAAGCCATGCTTGGCCGCTGTGTAGGCAGGACCTGCCAACGTATAGGCCTGCTTGCCTGCCATGGAGGCAATGTGCACAATGCTCCCTGCATGCTGTTTACGCATGATGGACAATGTGATACGGCTTACGTGCCATGCGCCGCTTAAATTAACTGCCAGCAAACGATCCCAATCTTCGGGTGGCATGTCGGCAAAGCTGCGTTTTTCGAGTGTAATGGCAGCAGAATGAACCACGTAATCTATCTTGCCAAAGTGCGTTAGCATCTGGTTGGCTGCTTTCTCTACTGCCGCGATGTCCGCCAAATCGACCCCTTGGGCAAGCACTTCCCCAGCGTTTTTAGCGCAGGCTAGGCGGGTTTTTTGGAGCCCTACCTCGTCAATATCCAACAAACCCAAATTGGCATTTGCGCGGGCAAACAGCATGGCACAGGCCTGGCCAATACCCGAGGCCGCACCTGTAATCCACACGACCTTATTTTTACAGGCATCTTTTGCAATCCATTCAAGCATTCTGCGCTCCCTTTTTTAGCTTCTCAAAATACCCGTGCATGAGGGAGCACGTTCAAATGGCCTAAGCAGGGGTTTCTTGGTTTTTGGGTGGTTTGGGGCTGTCGAATTTTTTGGTAAGGCCACGGGAAGTTGGCCTTTTAACGTGAACGTGCGTTGATTTGATCGTGCCTGCTTTGTATTTCAGCGGGCCAGCGGCTTTTTATATAAGACAAAACGGCCTTAATTTCTTGATCGCTCAATTTGTCTTGAAAGCCCAGCATATCACTTTGATATCCCTTGCCTGCCAAAGCAGCACTCCCATATTTGGTGATCTTAAACAATACAGAGTCCGCATGATGCCACGTGTGGCCTGTTTGGTCGTGGGGTGGGGCTGCGGCACGCCCTGATGGCAGTACCTGTCTCCAGTTAGGCTGGCCGTCAAGTTCTGCACCATGACAAGAAGCGCAGTGGGCAGTATATTGCTGCTTACCCAATGCGACCAAAGCGGTACTGTTTGGCTCTAAAACCATCCCTGTGGGCTGGTTGTTCGCTTTAAACAGCCAAAAAGCACTCCCAATCAGGATTAAAACAAAAACAACCCATTTCATGGTTCTGGTTTGCATGGCTTCGTAACTCCATGTGGATGCGACTAAAAACTATCGACCTGCCAAAAAAGGTCACATAAAAAGGGCTTATTTTTAAAAGAAAACCAGCATGCCGATGGGGAGACTCGAACTCCCACGGGATCTCTCCCACTGCCCCCTCAAGACAGCGTGTCTACCGATTCCACCACATCGGCCTTGCTGGATAAACGCGGCTTTGCATAACACACTATGAAGGCATCCCACAAAACACAAGCACCATGCTAAAGCATCTTTTACGCTCACCACAAGGTGCTTTTTTAAACGGGCTTTTACCCACAAAAGGCTTTGTGTCAACAGCGGCGGATTGGAATGCTGAATGCTTTGTTCGAGGCATCCAGCAAAACATTTCTCCCACACTAAGCCCCCCTCCAGCAAAGACAAGCAAAAAAGCCATGGCTTTTTGGGGGCGTGGCAGAGGTGAACGCACCCCTTGCTTTTTTGGGGCGTGGCAGAGGTGAACGCACCCCTTGCTTTTTTGGGGGCGTGGCAGAGGTGAACGCACCCCTTTAAGGGGTTGATTTACGCAGAGATTCGAGGCGTTTACGGTATTCTTGAAGCTGCTCAACAAGGGTTGCTAATGCAGTGCTCTCTTCGCCTAACACCAATCGTTTACTCTCCACCAATTCACTCAGCATTTTGCCAATTTGGGGGTATAAGCGGCTTAGGTGGTGCTCAATTTCTAAAATGGTCATGCGCTGGGAGACCGCACGGCGGGTCGTTTCTGCACGTTCGCGCACCTGCTCAGAGGCACTTGACCACGCTTTTTTAACTTGATCGGGGTTACTGGTATAAGGGCGCAACCAGGCGATTAAGCCGCCCAACTGCCGCAACAGCCAGCGATACATCGCACGGACAAAACGTGTTAAGAAAGCGATTAAGCCAGCCATATCCTACCACTATGATGACGCGATTACCCCATTTTTGAGGGCAGTTATTTTTGGAAGCGGTGTAAAAAACGGGGTGCGACACGAGAACATAAACCCAAACCCCATGCGCGAGCCTATCATAAAAGCCGAGTAACCTCAAAAGGATATTTTTTGTGGTAGCATACGAATGGAGGCCTTGAGGTTTTTCAGGCGGCCACACCCAAGCGGCGAATGGTTTCTTTAATGAGGGCTGGCATATTGGCATCCATGTCTTCGGGGAGACGAAACGCAGTAATGAATGTTAGGGCATATAGATCGGTGGCCTGGGTGGTTGTGCGCCCTTGGCTGAGGGCATAGGCCTTGATAATTTTGAGGGCTTTCACCAAAAAACTTCGATCGCTGATGAGCGAGTTGGTTGAATCCAATTTGTACTGATTCACAAAACGCTTGAGCAAATCGATCAAACCACGTTTTACACCCTCACTCACAACCACCTTGTGCAACAATGCGTATGCGTCATCAAATAAGGTGCGTTCCATTACCCGTAAAGGTTCAATTTCGTTGCTAAATTTCCCGCCAGAATACAAGGCAATCACCCGTGCTACATCTTCCCACTGCCCTTCTTGAATGAGGCCTGCCGAGCGTAGTTGAATGGTGAAGCGGTCGAGGTTGGCCGGGTCGAGGGGCTCGTTGTAGTAGTCATCTTGGGTGGGATTGCTGGTGGCAATCGCGGTGAGCAAAGGCAGACTTTCGCCCAAAAAATCACGTTCATTCAAAATACGCAACAGCACGTTCAAGGCTTCCCCCGGGGCTCGTGAAATATCATCAAGCACGCACAGCTCGGCGGTGAGCACCCCACCGCGCCGAATGGCCTGCATGATGACTTCCCCTTTATCACCACTGGGCTCACGCTCAATCACAACATCCCCCACCAGCTCGGCAAGGCGGGTGTCGCGGTGAAACTGATAAAAATAAAATTTTAAATCGCTTGCCTTAGATACAATTTCAGACAGCATGGTTTTGGCCATGCCAGGGGGGCCTTCAATGTAAATATGTTCCCGTGCCAGCAAACCCAGCAGCAAGCCATCCTTGACCCGCTGGTGTCCAATCACATGGCGATCCATTTCTTCTGTTAAACCCTGAAAATGGGAGGCCACCTTGCGCGCAAGGTCTTCATCGGCGGCGGCAATGGGTGCAGGGGGTTGCGTGCTCAAAAAATGTCTCCTTTATCCAGCAAAAAATAGCAATCCTTCTTTTTTGATGATGCGCCCGCCGCATGGTATTTTGAGCGGTGTTTAAAACAGCGTTCTCAAAAAAAGGCTTCTTCATCGTTAGACCTTCAAAAAACATAGCCTTTAAAAACATAGCCTAAAACCAGCTTAAAATGCCAATTTACCGTGAATGTTCACGGCTCGATTTTTTCATGCATGGGTCTTCACACTGTCAATGCTTCCATCGGCCAAAATACGCAACATTTTGCGCGTGCCCAACCAATCGGGGGCAATATAAAGGGGGGCGCTGCTACCTTGGGCTGCAATCTTGGTTTCACGATGAAAATGGCCGATAATCGTTGCTTGCGCATACTTCCCCATTACCCTGGCAAAAGCATTGACCTCGCTTTGAGAGAAATAAACGGGTTTTGTAATGGCCTTTTTTTGGTTTTTGCTTGCAAGGGTGCGCCTCAGCCAATGGCCAATGCGCAAAGAGATTTGGGAAGGGAGAAAAGTAAAAAAGCACCGTCCCCAAATGCTGCGCATAAACCACCTAAAGCGTAAATAGTTTTTGTCTTTGCGGTTGGCAAGGTCGCCGTGGGTGATTACATAGCACTGGTTTGCCCAGTGTAACACCGCCACATCATGGATAATTTTCTCAAAAGGTAACCAACTCACCCCATGCAGATGGCGTGGAATAAAAAACTCATGGTTGCCTATCACCAGCCAAATGGGTGTGCCACGCTTACGTAATGCTTCTAACTGTTGTATGGTTTTGGCAATACAAGGCGTCCACATTTTAGGCGGATTGAACCACAAATGAAACACATCGCCCAGCAATATGAGCAAGCGAGGGGTTGTTTTTTGTGCGAGGAACGCGGCAAAAGCATCATAATCCCCTTCACTTGCCCCTAGATGAAGGTCGGATACCACGTGAACCACGTCGTTGGCAGAGTGGATGGCAGGCCCTTGCAGATCTGGCGCAGCACAGCGCAAATCACGCCAGTTTATGTAACCTGGCAACCAGCGTTTTAAAAAATCGCGCTGCCCTATCGCCATGGCCAAGCCTTGTTTTTGGTAAAAAAAAAGAGGGCGCAAAGCTTAGGTGCACTACGCTGGGGTTAAGTCCTAGCATAAAGCTTTAACCGCTGTAAAACGCCCGCCCGTTTTTGTAGCCCTTTTGCCTTGCTTCTTTGTTTCACAAAATTTTCACAAAGGCGAAGGATGCCATGTCTCATCAAGCACTATACCAAGAAATTGTGACTCAGCTACAGCAAGGCAAACGCATTGTGCTCGCCACTGTGATTGACACCAAAGGCTCAACGCCGCGCAAAACGGGCTCGAGCATGTTGGTGCGTGAGGATGGCTCATTGTTTGGGACCATTGGTGGGGGTTGTGGTGAGGCGGGCGTCATTCAAAAAGCACGACTGGCTTTGGTAGACGGCCAGGTACGTGAAGATATGGCGGATTTAACCGAGGAAATCTCACTGGAATCCGAGGCGGTCTGCGGCGGGGTAATGCGTGTGTTTATTGAACCATGGCAGCCCAAGCACTTGGATGTGGCCCAGCAGCTTGCCAAAGCGGTGCACAGCAACGTGCGCGTGCACACCCTGGTACATGCCCAATCCCATGACAGTCCAAATGCTTTGGGGGCGCGGTGCATTGAGCAGGTCAATGGGCAGGTCCTCTACAACACCCTTCCAAAGCAAAGCCCCCAGCCAACCAAAGGGCGCATCAAGCGCCCTTTGCAGCGCTTGGAAGGTTGGGAGTTTTATACCGAGCTGTGGAGCCCCCAACCTTGTTTGGTCATTGTAGGGGCAGGGCATATTGCTGAACCCCTTGAAACCTTTGCCCGCATGAGTGGTTACACCACCGTGGTAATCGATGATCGCAGCTTGTTTGCCAACCGACAACGCTTTCCCCACGCCCATCAAGTAATTTGTGCTCCCATTTTACAGGCCTGCCAAAACATGCCACTGTCCTTGGAGCATCACATTGTGTTGGTAACCCGTGGGCATACCTTGGATATGGACGCCTTGCGGGTGCTGACCAACCGCCCCGAAAAATGCGCTTACCTTGGGATGATTGGCAGCAATCGCCGCGTTTGTGCCGTGTTTAGTTTGTTGGAAAAAGAAGGGATGCCGCGTGAGCAGTTTGGAGATGTCCACAGCCCCATTGGGCTTAACATTGGTGCAGAGACACCCCATGAAATTGCGATTAGCATTTTGGCTGAAATCATTGCCAACAAAAAGGGTGTGCAAGAAACACAAACCTTAGCGCTACGCTTGCTTAGTGGAAAACACCCTTCGCTCCACCCAAGGTAAATCTCAAGGGCTTGAGACCTCCCTTTCACCCCCATTGAGCAATGCCTTAGGGTTACCACTGTAAACGTTCACATGCTTTTACACTTTGGGCCACATGCTTTGCCACTGGTCATTCTGGGGTCTCTTTGTTTCGGCATGTTTTTTGCATAAAATATTCAATGACCCACGGCGATGAAAGGGGCTTGCGGGTGTAAAGGGACACATGTTTTTTTCCTTATCCTTGCGATGTTGTGGGTATGGCGAGGCCACTTTTACGGTTTTCATGGCCTCAGGTGCTAAGTTTGTGTAAAGCAATTCGCTTACCTGTTTTTTCCCGACAACAGCATGCAAGCCTAGGGTGTAGTGCGTTTTCATTTGGTAGCGGTCGAACCGCGCAAAATACGCGCGTATCTGCGGTGTATCATTGATGCTCAGGAGAAACCTGCCTTGCCCTTTAACCGTTGCGAGACTTTCAAAGTCTCGCTCAACAAAAAACCTTGCCGTAGTCGTTTTCGTGCCCGTGGTAGGGTGGGTCAAGGTAGAACAAGGTTTCTTTTGAATCGTAGCGAGTGATCACATCTTGCCAAGGCAAGCACTCAAGATGCACCCTTTGCAGGGCCGCGTGGGCTTGCTTAAAGGATTTTTAGGGGTTGAAGGTTGGGGGTTACCACGGCTTGCCCGGCCCCTACCTGGGTTCCACTGTTGGCTACCTTGTGCCTTGGGTACTTGGTGGCGATACGATTGCGCAAACTGGTGCGTAAATGGGACAAGGTGCGCATGGTGGTGACGTCCAAATAACTGGCATCTGCAACCCCGCTTGGGTTGGTTTTATAACTGGAAATCAAGCGTTCAAGGTGCACCCCTTGGCTGCCAATGGTGAAGGTGCTCACCCCATGATGCAATGCGGTATTGCGCTCGGTATAATCAAGTTGGGCTGCAAGGGGGGGAGGCAAAATCCCTGAAAGATACAGCGTTTGCAAGGGGCGCGCTGGGTCAAGGGCTGCTTCGCGCTCACTTACCGCAGCAGTGGTGGCTGCCCATAACCAAGGGGCACTGGGGCTTTTGCCCAGACCCACAAAGCAAAGATGCTGGCTGCCAAAGGGCATCGCCTAGGGTAGTCATTTGGCTTAAACTACCTTGGGCAGGCAAAAAGGCCATGCCGTCAATGGCTTCCAAGGCACCCCAACGGCTTTGGAGCAGGGTGCTCAAGGCAGTCACGGCACTGGCATCCTGTATAGGGGCTGACCGATGCTGTGATACTGGGTGCTTCCAAGGGCTGCCAAGGAGGGCGTCAAAGCCACCTCACCCGTGCCGAGCGTGCCCGTTCCAATCGTCATGCTCAAACCACGGGGTAAATCTTCGTTTGTGCCAAGGCCCTGTTGCACTTCAATGTGATTGCCCGTGTTGCCCGCCCAGCGCACTGTGAGCGTTAGCACCGCACCGCTAGCCTCGGCCGTCATCGGCCAAGCTGGGCAGGGGAGCATTGCATGCCGCTATAGAGGGCTGTGGCGATGGCTGCGCCCCCATCGCCTGCCCCCACTCCGGACGCTTACCCGTTGCCGTGGCAACATAGCAGCGCAATCCTGCCCGCGGCACTTGGTTACGCCTCAAAGGTGAGGGTTTTGCGTGCCGCCACGCCCCCACGGGGTGCGGGAATGGCAAGGGCCATACCTCGCCCGTTGGGTGTATGTGCTTAGCACTTGCGTACATCATCATAGCGCATGCTCCCTGCCCCAAACAGCGTTTTGGCTTGGGCTGTGCAAACAAAAAAAGTGCGTGCGGATCACGTGGTTCTCTTGCGCACTGCGGTGTGCTGGCTTTTTGCCCCAACAGCAAAATACGCCTTAACTCGGTGGCGGCACCTGCCCCACTGTTATCAATCTCGATATACTGCCCTGGCACCCTCATGCCCCGTGGGGATTTGCTCGAAAAAGATGCTCATGGGTGTTGCCCCCTCGTTTTTGGTTTTGGCTTCCTTGGCTTTTTTGGCTCCTTGCACGCTAAAGTTGGGGTCGGTCTCAAGGGCTGCTAAAGCCTCCTTGCTTAAGCCTTCCTCGACACGGGTCTCGCCTTGTGGCCATTGCCTGCCAGCACGCCACATGGGGTGCTGGGCGATGATGGTTATCGTCATGGTTTTTTTACCCCTTTTAAGCCAGCCAAGATGAAACCAAGAGCTCTGCTGTGCCCCGCCAGACGTTGGTGGCGCCAGCCATGTTTCTCTCGGCGTTTAGTATCTCTAGGGCCGCCTCTCTGTGTGCGGGTGGCACCACCAGCATCGTGGGCTTTACGCCCAGGGGCCGCCCGCGGTTTTTCATGCTCTCCAACGCTGCAAAGGCGGCTTTGTAGTTGTCGGATGATGGTTATCGTCATGGTTTTTTTACCCCTTTTAAGCCAGCCAAGATGAAACCAAGAGCTCTGCTGTGCCCCGCCAGACGTTGGTGGCGCCAGCCATGTTTCTCTCGGCGTTTAGTATCTCTAGGGCCGCCTCTCTGTGTGCGGGTGGCACCACCAGCATCGTGGGCTTTACGCCCAGGGGCCGCCCGCGGTTTTTCATGCTCTCCAACGCTGCAAAGGCGGCTTTGTAGTTGTCGGTGGTAAGGCTTTGTTTGCTGCCGTAGGCCAGCTGCCACAAGCCAAAGCCGACATTGTCGCGGCACTCCACACCGTAAAGGTAGACGTTGCGCATAAACACATTGTCATCCTCGGAGCGGTCTTTGCGCACAAGCAGCCCCTTTTTGCGCTCTTGAAAGATAATCGGCTTAATCATGCGGCTGGTGTCGAGCAAAAACCACGGGCTACCACTGCCTCCACCGCTATTGGATGCCGTGGTGGTGCTACCGTCTTTGTTTTCAATGGGGTGGTCGGTGTCAAAGAAATACTGCCCATCGTAGCAAGGGCTTTTAAAACCTTTCTTGAGCAAGCCAAAGACCAACTCGTTTTTGTGTGCCATCAGCGAGCGCCCCATCTCGGTAAAGAGTGGGGTATACACCCCAACTTGGTCGTCTTCAATGTCTGTGCGATTGACCGAGACGCTGTCTTCCCAGAGCTTGTTTTTGATGCGGTAGTCGTGGCTGGCCATGCTCGAAATGATGCGATCTCCCAGCCACAAATTCATCCCTTTGATGCTGCCCAACCATGCATAGTGATTTTCTGCCGTGCTTGAAGCAACCGGCATCGCTACCTTTTGCCAGTCGTCACCCGCCATCCCAAAGCCTTGATTAAAGGCTGCGCTGTACCCAACAAATAAGTCGTCTAGGCTTTGTCTGTTGATGATCATTTATACTACCTCCACCCATGCAAGGTTATCGTCTACGTTGATGATTTTGCCCACCTTGGCAAGCCCCTGCCGACACATCGGTCACCGTTTGGTCATCAAGGGCATAGGCATCGCTACCAATATCTGCCTTGGTCAGCGTTGTGGCTTTTTTAAAGCCAAACACCCCACGGCGCACCAGCACGCTCACCTCGCCTGCCGTTGTGCCGTTTTTTGCCCCCGCTTGGGCCACGCCCACAAATTTAAGGCGGGTTGCTTTGCTCGTATTGGTTGGCCATTACAGCCCAGACGCTGTGCAAGGCAGGCGCTTTGCTGGGCTGGCAGGCATGCGCGAAAGGGGTAATCGGCATTGGGAGTGGTGTGCACGAGCGCAACAGGAAAAAGCGCCTCAATAGGGATAAATCGGCATTGGGGGTGTGCACGAGCGCAACAGGAAAAAGCGCCTCAATAGGGATAAATCGGCGTCGGGAGTGGTGTGCACGAGCGCAACAGGAAAAAGCGCCTCAATCTCACCAGGGCGGCGGGCACGCACCAGGCGCAAGTTGGCGGGGTCGTCTGTGTGCGCCACGATAGAAAGAAAGGCCTTTGGGGTAAATAACCACACTTGCCTTAGCCTTTTTTGCCCGGTTTGGGTTTGGCGGGGGGGACATCCTCGACCAACTCCATTTCGGCCGAATCGAATTTGGCCTGCAGGTGCCTTGACACAGGCTTGAGTTTGCCTTCTTTAAGCAGGCGGTCACTCTCTCTAAAAGAGGCCCGCATTTCTTCAACGAGCTTTTTATCCTCATCACTAAGCCCTTCAGCGTACTCAATCATCATGTATCTCCTTTAAACCTATTTCTACAACGCTGCCCCGTTTTTCCCTGTATACAACACGAAACTTGGTATTGGGTTTAAAGAGGACCTCTTTTTCGTGCGCGTGCCGGGATATCCAAGATACCTCCTTGCCCGTGCGGCTCTGTATTTTCAGCCGATGCGGCCCACCAAAGGCTTTACCCGTGGATGTGCTGGTAAAGCCTTTGGGTGTCCAAACCTTGCCTGGCTTGAGTTTGGCCAGTTCACTTTCGGGCAGGGTCGTCCCTCGGGTGACCTTCCCCCGGTAGTTGGGGAGTTTTGCCAGCCCCGCGATGATGGTTTTGGTGTAGTGGGCGTATTCCTCTCCCAGGGCTTTGGGCAGTTTCCCGCGCTTGGCCTGGTTAATCGGTTTATAATCGATGACCGTGTAGCCGTGCAATGCAGCCAACTCGGGCTCGGAGAAACGGTGCACGACACCCGATTCCTTCGCCCTTGTGTTCGCCTGCCCAAGCAAGATTTGGTATTGATAGCCTTTGAGGTTCATCAAACCCTGCTCGTGGACGGGCAATTTGGCAAAGGCACGCACCTTGCGCGACACCCCCTTGAGGAGCATAGCACGCTTTTGCAAGGTTTGTAGCATGGCAAGGCGCTCGGGCTCGGGCACCCCTGGCACGGGGGGCAAGAGGCTTGCAAAGGCGTTGGTTTTTTTGCTTAGGTTGCTAATCGCTCGCTCGGTCTTAAGCCAGTGATCCCCCAGCGCCTCGTAAATGCGCACCCCCGCTTTTTCCATTGCCTTGGCGTAAGTGGGGTTGGTGGCAGGATGAAAAAAGCCCTCGGCTTCGCCTATTGTGGCCAGTGCCTCGGTATTTTTGCGCCCCGCTTTGGCTCGAAACAAGAGCGCCCCGCCGTTGTCAATCCGCACGGGGGCGCCTTTTTGCCAAACCACGTTATCAAAGGTTTGCCCCAAGGCATCCCAGTTGGCCAGCCAAGCATCTGCCGCCACCCCGTCAAGCAGTTTTTTTGCCTTGGCTTGGGTTAGTTCGTCCAAGGCGATTGGGGCTGCCCCTTCCAGCCACTCGGTGGCCAGGGCAAGCCCCCCTTGTTTGCGGGCAACCAAGGCGCTTTTGGGCGCATTGACCGCCAACTGGGCATAGATTGCATTGACCGCCGCCTCGCCGTAGGCTTGGCCAGGGTCGGTGTAAAACTTGACGTAGCGCTTGATGCCGTCTGCCCCTTGATAGACGCCCCCTTGGTTGCTGCCCTTGGCCTTGCTTAACTTTTTTTTCATGACCGCCCGCTCTTCGAGCAGGGGGATCGGGCCGAGGGTTGCAACGGGCGCATCTGCGCTTTTTGCCGCCAGCATGTTGGCCAAGGCTTGGCTGCGTACCTTGCCTGGGTTGGTATCCCAGCCTGGGTCTATGCCTTGGGGCACGCGTTCAATTTGGCCTGTGCGCTTGTTAAGCCAAGGGCGGGTTTTGTTGGTGGGCGGTTTGCCTGGGCCACCCAAGCGCCCTGCCTCGGCCTTGCTTAAAAGCCTGACGCGGCACTTGCAGCCCCAGCCGTTGGGTGGCATGTGGGCGTTCCACCAAGCATCGGTGCTGGACAAAATAAGCCCGTTCCAGTGCTGATGCTCCAAACGGTGCTCCTTGCTGGGGCCCAGTTCATAGCGCAGGTAGGGGTGGGTAGCTGCTTCGCGCTCAATGCGTTCCCACTGCCCCGCAGCATAGGCGGTGCGCGTGTTGGCCCAAAAAATGGTGCGTAAACGGCGTGGGCTCCCAAGGCGCACTTGCTCTATCTTGCCCGTTTTGGGGTCTTTTTTGCCTTTTATGCCCCACCATCCTTTTTGTTGGAGGGTGGGGATGAGGTCTTTTTTAAAACCCTCAAAGGTTTTGCCCTTGGCCAGCGCCTCAGCAAGACCATCGCGGATGGCACGCAACACATCCAACTGCATTGCCTTGGCCACGCTAAAGCCCAAGGCGTGCTCCTCACGCCAAACATCGCGATAGTCAAAGGCGGGTTTTAGTTTTTTGGCCTTGAGGTAGGCAAGGGCTTCTTTGGGCGGGGTGGGTGTAAAATGAAAGCCTGGCTTGGGTGTGGGCATGGTTTTTAGCCTTCCCCATCACCCATGCCACGCGCTTTAAAGGTGGCGCGGGCAATCGCCTTGGCAAGGGGGGCCGGATCGCTCTCGGGCAAGGCTTGGGCGAGCAAGCGCGCGAGGTCTGTTGGGCTCTTCGCTTGGCCAAGGGCTTGCACCAAGGGATCAAGCAAGGGCGCCAGCAAGGGCTGCCAGTTTTGGGTTGTTTCCTCTGTCAAGGCATCTAATTCGCTTTGCGCTTGGGCTGGTGTTGCTTGGGCAAGGGCTATTAATATGTGCCCTAGGGCTTGGTTGCTGGCTTGGGTTGCGCTGGCTGGCGTACCAAGCAACTGGGCATCGGAGCCCGGTTCGGGCAAACCGAGCAACTCGCACAGGGTGTGCTGGTCAACGCGCAAGCCAAGGGGCACAAGGCGGGCAATGGCATCAACGATTGCCTCCATTTTGTCGGGCTCAGGCAAAGGCAACACAATTCGCGGATAGCGGTTATCGGGGGGCTGGCCAAAATTAAGGTCAATGAAAGGCTTGACCAGGTCGCGGTTTAAGGTGGCTGCCAAAACGGCGGCGTCTGCGCGCAGTATGTCTTGGCGCACCTCCATTTGGGCGGCATCGTTGCCCAGTTTGCCAGGGGTGCCCTCGGTGCTGGCGGTTTGTCCAAGCACCGCCTTGCTGGTTTGCTTATCCCAAAACTCGGCCGCTGCCAAAAACAGGCCCTCCCCGCCCCGGCCCTGCACCGCATCTTGAAACTCTATTTGCATGCTCTCGTGCAACACGGCAGCCGCATCGCTCCCAAGGTTGATCACCGCTTGACGCAGGATGCGCTTGTCTTCATCGCTAGCCCCTGGCCCATAACGCCCAATGCGCAAGGGCATCCCAAACACCTCTAAAAAGGCTGCCCAGTCTTTGAGCGCGTAGGCCTTAAAGAGGTAACTCCAAACGGCCACGCGAGCCACGCCTCCGCGCACGGGCAAGCCCGTTTTAAGGTGTGGTGTGTGCACGATAAACTTGTAGGGTGGGAGTTTGCTGCCGTCCACCCCTTGAAAATCAATCAAGCGCAGTTCGCTTAGGGTGTCTTTATCCCAACAAAACCAACGCGGGTCGCGCCAGGCGTAGGTGGGTTGCCACTGCTCGCCTTGCACTTGCCAGTTTATCTCTGCCACGCTATAGCCCTTGCCAATCGCATCAAGCAAATCAAAGCACAGGGTTCTAAAAGCGGGGGCTTGAATAACCCCAGCTAGGGCTTGGGCCTCGGCTTTTGCCTTGGCATCATCACCCGCGGTCACCGTCTGGGGTTCAAGGCCTGACAAGGCTAGTTTGCGCGTTTGGAGCACGCTGCGATAATGCGCCTCGCGCTCCTCCATTTCCTCGGCCAGGGTAAGGTAGCCTCTTTGGTCGCCCTGATTTGCTTGGCCTAGCAGCGCGCCCAGTTTGGCTGGGGTTAGCCCACTGGCCACGCTCTCGGTCCAAGGCCTGCGCAAGCTGGCCACCCCACCAGGGGAGGCCACCTCTTTTTGCAAAGCGTTCTTGTTGATAGGCTTGCCGTAAGCATCGAATAGCATCTCTACCACACCCCTCTCGTTAAGCCAAAGCCAGCATTGGTCTGCACCCCGCGCTCAGCCACATCATCATCCCATTGCCCCCAACGGTCTCGACCGCGGGGAGAGACGCGGTGATATGCATAGCGCACCTCACCCCCACTGGCGGCATGAAGGGCCAGCATGTGCGCCCAAAAGTGGTCGGCATGGCCTATTTTTGCATTGCGCTCGGCGTCAAAACGTACATTGCCTGCGGCGGTGGTGGTGCGGCGCACTGCATGGTGCGAGTCGCGGATAACGCGTGAGACGGGCAAGCGTACGGTTTGGTCTTCAAAGGCCTGCTTGCCAAGGGTGGCGAGCTCTTGCTTGGTATTGCTGGTGAACAACACGCCCTCGACGGCAGAGCGCCCATGCTGGCTTTGGGCTTGTTCGACCACCGCCTCACCCATGCCCGTTTGATCAAGGCAGCAACGATGCACCTGATAGCGGGCGAACACCCCAGCCAGGGCATCCAGTTGGGCGGCAAAGGGCGCACGGCGCATCGCAATCACCTCGCGCGTCCACAAGACATCGCCTATTTTTTCGCACACCCATATCACGCTTAGGTCGCCCCTGCGCCCAATGTCCATGCCCACGTAACACACCCCGCCGTGATAGCCCGCAAGAACCCCTGCTTCTTCGCGCTCTGCTTGGGTAATCAGTGCCCAAGGCAGCCAGGCGGTGGCTTCGTCAATCGGCTCACAAGCATACTCTTGGGCAAAGGTCTCTTCATCGCCTGCCTGCTCGCGGCATTCTTGAATAAAGGCGGCGCGCGCTTGCTTGGTTAATGGCCTGCCAGCGATTTTGTCTGCCACCCCTTCATCCACTGCTTTTTGCAAGGGGGTGGTGTGCAAACTCCAACCCGCCTTGCCTCGCTTGGCATCTGTCACCATGCGGTAAAAACGGCAGCCCTTGCCATTGTGGGTGCTTAAAACCCTAATGTTATGTCCCCAGGTGGCCACCGCTTGGGCCGCGCGCCAAAGTTCATCGCCCTGGGCGTGGTGGGCAAACTCGTCAACCACCAACTTGCCGCCACGACCACGCAAGGCACGCGGGTTGCTGCTTAAAGCATGAATGCGTTTGCCGTTCGCAAATTCAATCGCCAGCACCTTAATGCCTTTATCCTCGTCCAACGCAATCTCACCCAAGTCTTTGGCTACGACCTGAAACACACTCGCCCAGTGGGCGCAGTAAAGCATGTATTCTTTGGCCGTGGCTTGATCTGCACTGGTAAACCACACATCGTAACCCCCCTGCTTGGCGGCATCGCGCACATCCTCAAAGGCCTGCACGTAGGTTGCGCCAATCCGCCGCGACTTCTCCCAGATTTTCAAGCGGCTTTCATCGTTTAGCCACCTCACCTGATAGGGTAAAAGATGGGTGTTTAAAGGGCTTTGCATCGTGATTTTAAATCCCTTTCAAAAGTGTTTCTATTTTTGCAATCACTTGAGGGGATAGCCCTTTGGCCGCGCCTTGCTGCTTAACCTTGGTCGCCGCCTGCTCCAAAGTTGCCTTTTTCACCTGGGCGTGCAGGTCGGCGTCCGTTTTGCTGGCCCGCGCCAGGTTGCCCAGTGCCCCCGCTACAAACATGGCGTCTTTAGGGGTGAGGGTGACTTGAGCGCCTCCTTCCCCTGCCAACAGGCGCAACATCACTTCATGGGCAAGTTCTACGTTGAGACGCAAAGCCTTCCCCTCTGGAGCATTGCCAAACTTCGCAATCAGCCCCTCTGCTACGATGCGGCTACGCTGGAGGCGCTCACCGAGCACCTTAATCTCTTTGGTGTAGCGCTGCGTAGCAGAAACACTGACGACAGCCCCCAAGGCTTTAAGCTGTGCTACGATTTGCGCGTTGGTGTAACCTGCTTTATGCAGGCGCCCTATTTGCTCGCGTATTTCAGGGGGTAGGCGTTTAATGGTACTTCTCCTTCCCATAGCACCGGTCAGCCTTCGTAAGGGGCGATTCGAGGAGCGCTAACCACCCCTTGTGCAACCTCGCGCCCTGTGCGGGTTAGCGTGGCAATAAGCGTCTCTTGTTCCCTGCCTTGGCAGGCAACAAAGCCTTGTGCCTCAAGCCAGGCAAACTCCGTGGCCGCCTGATCTGCGCTGGTGGTCAACCCTGCCTGGCTGGCCGCCTCGGCAAATACCAGGTGGTTGCCTTTGCCATCAGGTGTTTTGTCAAGCAACGTTAAAAAAAAGCGCCGCCTGTGGATCCTTAGTGTTTGTGCGTAGGTTTGGCTCATTGTTTTTGCTTGAGTAAGTAGTTTTCAATGCGTTGAATGCTTTTGTTCTGGGCCTTTTGTTCATGATGCAGCCCTCCAATCAAAGTCTCTACCCGTGCCAGTTGGGATTTTATTTCTGCAAATTCTTTAGGGTCTGGCAAACTGCGCACCGTGCTGCCAACGTGCTCTATTTTTGCATCGTTTGCATCGACCTGAGCGTTCTAATGCGTGGTGTTCTTCTTTGCTCACCAAACCGCGGCGCACCGACCAAATTACCCAGCCCAAGAGGGCGTTCATCAAAAACACCAGTAGGGGCGACCATTCGCGGAGAAAATCCATCTGTCCTATGCGCCTTTCAAAAATACAAAGCCTGGGAGCACCGCAAAAATAACCAGCCCTCCCAGGGTGGCAAAGCGCCGCGTAAAGGGCTTTGCTTTTGGGTTGCGAAACGCAGCCCAGCACACCGCCCCGTACACAAGCGCCCCTGTCAGCAGCAACACTTGGCGCCAAAGGGCTGCAAAGGTCAAGGCTTGGGCCACAGTGCCAATCCAATCCAACATCAAGGTCCCCTTTCGATTTCTTCAAGGCTGGGCTTTTCGCCCCGTTTCACGTCCTCATGGGTGGCAAAACCGTTATAGCTTCCCACAATTCCCGCGATTGCAATGGCCATAGTGCCCAAAATCCCGCTTACCTGCGCCAAGTTTTCACTGGCCAGGGGGTAAAAAATGGCCAAGGGAACGCAGCCCACAAAAACAAGCAGCAGGCTAAACACGCAGGCATAGGCAATTCTACGCCTGTGCTTCCATCTGGGATTGTTGGGGTTTTTGAGCATGGTTTTTGTTCCTTTTTTTAAGTGTTGGCGGGGTATTTTTTGCGGGACAATTCAAAGTGGGGCCCGTCTTTAAAGCTTTGCCAGTCACCGCCCCATTGGAGGGATATCCCCTCGTTTTGGGCAGCGATTTTCATGTGTTTGCCCAGTTGGAAATACAAGGGCCAATCCCAACGCGCTTTGCGCCCGACCACAACCGCCAAGTCGACGGCGTGCCCGCTTAGGTGACGGCTTTTTAGGGTTTTGCTGCAGCCACCAGTTTGCGCTGGCGTTTCAAGCTGCGAATTCCTTCGCTAACCACGAAACGGCTTCCACTATCGGGCCAATCCGCAGCGCAACGGCGCACCACCAAGGCTATATCGGGGTGCACTTTGCGCAAGCGCATTTTGCTTCTTAGTGAGATTTTAAAGCCCATTACACCCTCCTTTTTTTGTCTAGGGGAGGATAAATCAGGGTTGGCATCGGTCAAGCTCCTCTTTGCATGGATAAGGTTCTTAGGTTTATGAAAACCAGTCTACCCGAGGAATGGGACATAAAAAATGCTACGCTAGTGCACACTCTGTTGGCGGGCTTGAAGGCTTTTGTGTGTGCTGTGTGTGTAAAGTGCCTCCAGTTTTTTGCGGGTATCTGCGCTGGCCCCTCGTTTCGATCGGCGCCCCTCGGCCTCGTTCACATAGCGGCTAATCTCTGCGCGCTCTATTCCTAACTTTATGGCAACCGCCTCCCATGTTCCTTGCACTTGGGCTAGGTTGCGCAGCCAATGGACCACGCTACGCATTACAAAACGCGGGTCGCCTGTGGCGCTGTGGCGTTTTGTGGCAAAGGCTGTGGCGCTGTGGCGTTTTGTGGCAAGGGCTGTGGCATGGGCGGTTGTTTTGTGGCAAGGGCTGTGGCGCTGTGGCGTTTTGTGGCAAAGGCTGTGGCATGGGCGGTTGTTTTGTGGCAAGGGCTGTGGCGCTGTGGCGTTTTGTGGCAAGGGCTGTGGCATGGGCGGTTGTTTTGTGGCAGGTGCGCCTGCCCGCAAACCCTTATGTTTACTGGCTGTAGCGTTTTGTGGCAAAGGCTGTGGCATGGGCTTTGTGGCTGCCACATGTGGCACTGTGGCGTTTTGTGGCAAAGGCTGTGGCATGGGCTTTGTGGCTGCCACATGTGGCACTGTGGCGTTTTGTGGCAAAGGCTGTGGCATGGGCTTTGTGGCTGCCACATGTGGCACTGTGGCGTTTTGTGGCAAGGGCTGTGGCGCTGTGGCGTTTTGTGGCAAGGGCTTTGTGGCTGCCACATGTGGCTTTGTGGCAAGGTTGGCTTGGTAGCATGCTTGGCGCAAGGTGTGCACTGCCAGGAGATTGATGGCTTGAAAAAACACCAAAGAAAACAACAACGGCAACAAGGGGGCTGCCTCGCCCCAGACGGAAGGCGTGCCCTTGGCGCGCAAGGTGGCGAGGGCGGCACGGGCGCTGGCTTCCCTCGCCTCTGCGGCGGTGATTTGGCCATGCCAGCCAATGCGCTGAACGGCAAGGGCTTGGTAGCGTTTTTTGTCGTGCTGCGCTTGGCTTAAGGCGTGTTGGTAGGCATTCATCTGTGCTATCTGCGCATGCGCCCCTTGCAGGCGGGCAATCACAGGTTGCCCCACCTGCCACAAGGGCGCGCTTAAAATAGCCAAGGCTGCCAACAGCCCAAGGATGCGCGCCCCCACCCCGCGCTGGAATAACAACCACAAAGCAGCCCCCTCCAAGGTAAGCGACCAAACAACCCCCAGCACAGGACCGCTTAGTGCTTGCCAAAAAGGCAAAGCATGGGCTTGCAAAAGTACGAGGCCTGCCAGTAATAAGGCGCAGGCACAGATGGTGTTAGCGTGTTTTTTCATGGCATGATAAAACCTCATAGACTGCACGCCGCTTAAGCCTCCAGCGCGCGCAAAGTGTTTTGATGGAGCTTCCTTGCTCGCGCTCGGCACGGATTGCACGGTTGCGCGCATGCAAAAATGCTTTTTCAATTTTGGGGATCTTCACGGCCTCGGCCTCCCATGCGTTCATAATGGGGTCCATTTTGTGGGCAATGTTAGCGGGCAACAACGCCACCACCCGCTCGGGCGTGTAGCGCTTGCCTGGGTGTTTTGCACAAAAAACAATGGCCTCGGCCACCCCGCATTGGCGGGCAAATGCGCCCAAAAAGCGATAGCGCGTTAAATCGCCCGGTTGCAAGTGGGCCAGCAGGGCAGCCACCTGGCTGTGCTCCTTTTGCCCTTTTTTAACAGGCCGCAAGCAAGGGAGGGGCTTACCAAAAAAAGAGAGCTGCATTGTTGGCATAGTCACCCCAACCTCCGTTACTTTTTCCACAAGGCTTCCATGTGTGCGGCAACCTTGATAATGCCCAGCCCCCTGTGCTTTAAAAACTTGGTCGTCTCTTTAAGTTCCTCGGCAGTGGTGGCGTAAAAATACCCCGCCCCTGGACAGCCACAAAGGGGTTCGCCTTGGGCGCGCAAATAGGCCAGGCCTTTTTGAAACACGCTGGCACTTGGCATGCCCAAGGCCTGCATGATGTCTTCTGCTTTAGCCGCAGACTGCTTGCCCATCAGGTGAAGGCGAAAGTGCTTTAAGACATGCGCTTTAAACAGGTATTGTTGGTGGGTTTCGTCACCCTCCCAAACGGGGGTTTTTGCCATGCTGCCCTCAGGTGGTTATTTTTGGCGCGCTTGGCGCCTTTTGGTTGGGCGCTTTGAGACGCCAAGGTGATAATTAAGGGCAGCAATCACGGCTTTGAGGTCATCGCTCCTTGCCCACTCCCAGCGTTCGACCTTGGATTGCCGTTGTAAAATGGCAAGCCCATAGGCCCAGGTTTTACCCGCCTCACCTAACAGGGCTTCAATTTTGCTTAGTTGCGCCTCACCTTCGCCTCCTCTAAGGCGGGGACGCCCTGGGGCATCAAGCCCAAGGTATTTGCCTCCGCGTTGGCGCAAACTTGTGCTAGGCGCTTGTTTTTGTGGGACGCCGCCCGTAAAAAGGAGGTCTGCCGCTTGACTTAAGTGCTCGGTGCTCAGGTTTTTTGCGCTGCGCACCCCGTAGTTGCTTTGCAACCAGTCGCGGTATTGGGCATCGTCCCAACCCATTTTGCTCGATTGGGCGTGCAGGGCCGCGTATTTTTTATTGCGGTAGGCTTGCTCGTTGGGGCAAAAGGATTTGGTTTTCATGGGCCCTCCTCGCACATTTCCAACATGCCGTAGGCAGCGAACCCACCCATAAAAACCCCAAATCCGCTCACGATGGCGTCGCAAAGCGTTTGCAAAAAACTCATAGCGCCACCTCATGCGCAAGGGTCGCTTTTTTTATAGCGTGATGCATATTCCAACCTGGGGGATGGTTTGGGCTTGCATGTGGGGACTCCTTATTAAGGGTGTCAGGGTGTGGTTTAAAGGGGGAGCATCCCTCCAGCGTGCGCCAACATAAACCTTTGGCGTTTTCATCTATAGCCCTCCTTGCCAGCGTTGTAGCCCTGCGCGGGGTCGGTTGCTGGGGCGAACAAACCCCCTGCCTTGGCCACGCAAAAAAAAGAGGTTTTTTGCCCATGCCTTATAGGCGCGTCTCCCCTTTGAGATTCCATTTTTGTCGTGCTGCGCTTAAACTGTTGATGTCAATTTTCATGACGGGTCTCCTTTATTTATTTAAGCAAAACATGGGGCTGCTTGTGTGCCGCGTATAAATGCGAACAGGCAGGTGCACGCAGACGCCTATTTTTGGGCTTGATCGGGTTCATTCGCTAACTCCTCCCCGCTCGGAATAAGCGGTTTTAAGGTGGCTTAGACTAAGGGCCTGCCGTGCCCCGTTTGCCGCCAGGCTGGCCAAGCGTAGGGTTTTGGTAACCTCACGCAGTGCGCCGTGGCCGTGACCAATTTTGATTAAAAAGCCAAGGGCTTTCTGCTCGCTTACTCCCCATGCTTGGGCAATGGCCTCTACATCGGCACGGCGGGCTTTTTTGGGGTTTAACACCTTGCCAACGCGGCTAAACAACTGGGCATACTCTGCCGAGCGCGGGCCGCTCATCCGGGTGTAGACGCTCTCGTTGCCCATGAACACCAGGGCGCAAGCAGTGGCATCGTGCAAAGCGCGTAGGCATTCCAAGGCGGGGCGGGTGAGGTGCTGTGCCTCGTCTATAATCAGCAGGGCGTCTTTTTTTGAGAGATAGGCTGAGAAGCATGCGGTAAACCACATCTCCCCCGCGTCCGTCCGCGCGCTGGCTTGGGGCAAGGGCAAACAAAAGGGCTTTAAGGCAGGCAGGGGCGCTGGCAAAACTGGGCACCATTGTGCACACCCAGCAATTAGGGCGGGTTTGGGCGTAGTGCTGGGCGGTGATGGTTTTGCCAACCCCTGCGCCACCGCACACCACCGCGATGTCGCGGCTTAGGTGGGCGTAGGCAATGGCCATGCCGATTTGGCGGGCTGTGGGGGTCTCTATCCAGTCTGCGCCCTCGCTGGGCAAAAAGGCGGTTTGGCAGGCTTGGTCTTCTAGCCATTGGCAAACCTTGGCTTCAAGGGCGGCGTTATCGCCCGTGTACTTGCCGTTAAGCCAGCGCGAAAGCGCTGTTGCCCCGCACCCAATCCGCTTGGCCGCATCGGCTTGGGACAGGCACTGCTCGGTTAAGACCGTCTGTAGCCCCGACCGCAAAATTGACGCCTGATTGCTCGCCTCGGCGGCGGGCAATGGGGACTTTGCTAACGGGGTGAGTGGTGGCTGATCGCCCTCTTGCACCACCTGTAAACTAGGGGTTGCCTTTGCTTGGTGCATGTTTTATACTCCATGTATTGTGTTGGTTGGCGGGGCTCTATGCCCCGCGGTTTAAGCCCTGCTACGGTTCTTGGCTGTCCGTGTGGGGCTTTTTGGTTTTAAAAGCCCTCCACCTGGCGCTGTGCTTCCATTTGTTTAAGGGCGTTTTCCAGCCCCCTGTTAAAGTTCTCTCTCTCCTCTTGGCTTACCTCTTCGTCTGACTTGCGCTGGGCAAACACCCCCGTGATGATTTTGGACGTGTGCTCCTCGGCTGGGGGCGCGCCCGTGCTAAGCCCCGCCGCCACCTCGGCCGCACTTAGGGTGCGCTGGGCGGCCAGTTCTTCTTTGGTGGCTTTTTTGTGCTGTTTTTGCGCCTTGGCATGGGCCCTGGCGGCGGCTTGATCGGTATACCCAATCGCGGCAATACAAGGCGCAAAGCACACCAGACGCCCATCGGGGGTTTCAACCTGCACGCCATCGCGCGGGGCGTCGGGGTCAAAGCGCACCGTGAGATGCTTGCCGGCGTAGGGGGCTAGTTTTTTGTGCCAGAAACGGTTGCCCAAAATCCTAACGCTGGCATCGTCGCGGTGAGCCAACACCTTCTCGGCTGCCATCAAAAAGGCGCGCTGCTGCTGGGGTGTGGCTTTGGTGATTGGGGCTTGGGCGTAGCTCTGGTTGTAAACCGCATCAAAACTGCGCCCGTTGCACACGCCCCCGGTGCGCCCCGTTTGGGCATTGTGCAAGGCAATTTGCCGGTTTGCGTGGGTCCGAAAGGCTTCAATCTCAATCGCCTTGCTGGCATAGTTCTCGGGCTTGGCGCTGGGGCTGTTGCCCGTGTAGGCGCCCGCGCAAAAGGGGTGCTTTGCAATGCTTTCACACAGGTCTTTAAAGGCGCGTTCAATGGGCTTTGATTGGCCATGATAGGGCATTGCCCAGTGGATTTTGCAGCCCAAAGCCGTGAGCAAACCTTGGGGTTCTTCTGCCTTGATTTTAAAGCGAAAGCGGTTTTTAGCCCCGCCCGTTAGCCACTTGCTAGCAAAGGCGCGCCCGTTGTCGAGCAGCACGGCTTGGGGCACGCCGTGGTTTTTAAGCAGGTCGGCAAAAGCTAAACGCACCAACAAGGTGCTCTCGTTTAAGCCAATCCGCCAAGCCACAATTTTGCCCCTCGTAAACATCCTGCAAGGCAAGCAACATGGGGCGCACGGGCTTTTTTTGCCCTGGCCACTTGGTAAAAACATCAAAGCGGTGACCATCGCCGCAAACCAAGGCCAGCGCAAAAAGGTCTTTTGCGGTGCGCTCTTGGGCGGGGTAGGTGTTTTCTAATGCCCCTTCGCCGCGCCTTGCTAGCATAATCGTAGGGCGTGACACCTCGCGCTTTAGCCTGCGGGTAAGGGTTTTTAAACTGGGCAGTTGCCAGTCTTTTTGGGCGGACACCTGCTGCAAGCGGCGGTAGCAAGCCGCGGCGCTGGGGCGTTCGGGGCGCAAATAGTCGCTTTTGTAGAAGTTCCAAGCCTCAAGGGTGCCATTGGCCGTTTGTTGCTCGCCGCCGTGGCTGGGCGCAAGCATCGGAAGCCAGTCGGTGATTGGGTAGGAACGCACCCGCTCAAGCCAACGGAACACGGTTTTACGGTCGGGGGCTGCCCCTTGTTTTTGCAGGGCTGCAATCGCTTGGTTGCGGGTTAAGCCGTTGCTCTCCAGTGCAAGCAGGGCCATTAAAACCGCCATGCGCTTGTGGCCGCGTTTTTGTTGGCCCCCTGGCAAACGGCCAAACGCATCCCAACGGTGCTCGGAAGTAGAGGAGGGGCCATTCTTGGAGTGTTGCAGCGCCTTCCTGCCACCCTCATGTTCGGTTGTATACCAGCGCATTGCCAGTGCCGCCTGGGCTGCCCTGGGAAGGCATGAAAAATGGTATTCCTTGCCACCGCCACTGCGTTTGAGTGGGCGCGAACGCCAGGCTTCGCGGGTGGCTTGTTTATGAAGACCCATTATAGATTTGGGTAGCCCTGCCACACCGACTAATTCTTGTGCGCTGTACCATTGTTGCATGCTGCTGTATCCTTTTTTATACAAACAATTCGCCCGTCTGCGAGTTTCGCCCATCGTTTAGGCCAGATTTCCCAAAGTGGAACTTGAATAATTTTTGTTGCGCAGTTAAATTTTACCGTTTTTCGCAAATAAGATACTGATGTCTTTGTTTTTGTTAATTTTTTACGCATCTATCAATGGATAGATTGTTGCGTACTTCTTTGCACAGTTTGGAGGGTTAAGTACGCAATGCGGGGGTCGTGATTTCCCTCTTGTTTTTAACGAACTCAAGCTCGTATTTCACGACAACCTTGATTTCTTTGAGAGCGCAATCCAGACATGCGGGGGTCGTGATTTCCCTCTTGTTTTTAACGAACCCAAGCTTGTATTCCACGACAGCCTTTGCGGTGGCAGTCTCAAAATTGCCGTTCTCATCTTCAAAACCCTCGGTAATCTCATAATTGTGGTCCGCATTGGGGAAGAGTTCCTGCCCGCATTTGCAGTGGGTGCTTGTGGTTTGTTGTGTTTTTAGTGCCATTTGGTAATGCGTCCTTGTTGGTTTGTGTTATGCCCTTGTTTCATCATGCTCCAAGCCAGCCTTTTCTTGCGGATGCCCGTGCCCATTGGCGAACCGTCCGCCTTGTAACGGCTGGGCCAAATCACCTGCGGGTGCACCCCTATAATATCGGCAATCGTTTTTTCTAAATCCGGCCAGCGCTGGATTTTGACGCGACAGCAAACGCAGGCGTAGGAATAGCCTTTTTCTTTTGAAATCCTGGTAAGGGTGTAGCCCTTTTTTGCCAAGGCTGCCCTAACGTCCATCCAATGCCAGTCTTGGGAGGTATTTGTGTCCATGACGCCTTTTTTGATATAATTTTTAGAAAGCGGTTTTTTAAACTAAAAATACAATAGCATTAGCGTTTAAAAAAATGCAATAGCAAATTTGTTTTTTTTTTGAGTCCGAGTTCATATTTATTTTTAAAACCACACAAGGCAATGGAAATCCTTTGTTTATAGGGGCTAAGGACGGTTATACAGGTGAAAATATGAGTCCGAGTTTGGGTCCGAGTTCGAGTAGTAAACTCGGACACTTTATCAAAAGGCTCCGTCTGCTTATGCAAGGACAGACTGAAAAGTCTTTCTCTACCCAAGTAGGACTTCATCAAGCCACATTTAGGCGATATTTAGACGGCAGCGAACCATCCAGGAAATCTTTAATTGCTATTGCAAATGGGGCTAATGTCACCATTCAATGGCTGGCCACTGGTGAGGGCCCGATGCGCCCTGTTGAAAGCCTGATGTACCCCGAGGATGAAAGCCTTGAGGAGGATATCGCGCGGATGGAGGCGAAAATGGCCCGGGAGGATGCGGAGTCGCTTCGAAAAACGGGCAAGCCTAAGGTTTGGCGGTCGTCCGATGTGGAGATGGATGAAGGGACCGCGCTGATGATCAGGGTGCATTTAGCGGAAAACAGCCGCCTGAGCAAAGAAAACGAGGCCCTGAGGGCCGCGGGCTTTGGTGGGGGGCCGGCCCCGTCCCTTGCCTTGGAGCAGGAAATTGCGGAGTTGAAGCGCAGAATTGAAGCGCAACAAAACCTGCTGAACGACACCCATTCGATGAGGAATGATTTCGACGCCAAAAGGCGGGAAATTGAATTGCTTAAAGAGATGGCCGCGCTTAAGCAACTGGTTAAACAGCCCCCGCCCCCGCCTACCACAAGCGGTATTGCCAACATGACCCTGCTGGGCTTGGCGGAATGCGGGCTGGCGGGCTGGCAGCAAAAAAGGCCCTTAAGCGTAAAAGCGAACTGCCCCGCCGATATGAACCCCGCAGAAGACTTTGCGGTGATGGCCACGGGACACAGTCTGTTTTACGCGGGGATTGAGCCTGGCTTTATCTGTTTTTGCGCGCCTAAAAGCGAGGCACAGGTGGGGGATGTGGTGTTTGTGCTAAAGCCGAACAACCTTGCCAGTTTGGGATTGGTGAAAGAATTAAAGCGCAAAGAAGGGGGAGTAGAATGGCTGGTGCTCCAAAAATGGGACGACCCCAACCCCAAAACGGGGGAGCGAAAACCTTACACCCTGAAAGAAAACATGGACGAAATAGAACAGGTTGTGCCCGTGATTTATGTGCAACGCAGGGCGGTTTAGAAAAAAAGGAGTTTAAAGCTAGATTATTTTTTATTTTTGAGCCAATCGCGCAAAAGCCTTTATAAAACAAGGGCTTGATCCATGAAAAGGGCGAAAAATTGAGTTTAAAGCTGAGTTTAAAGCTAGAGCACCTAGCTTTAAACTTTTGCGGGGTGGTTTTGGGGGTTTGTGCTAAAGCCGAACAGCCTTGCCCGTTTGGGATTGGTGAAAGAATTAAAGCGCAAAGAAGGGGGAGTAGAATGGCTGGTGCTCCAAAAATGGGACGACCCCGACCCCAAAACGGGGGAGCGAAAACCTTACACCCTGAAAGAAAACATGGACGAAATAGAACAGGTTGTGCCCGTGATTTATGTGCAACCCAGGGCGGTTTAAAAAAAAAGGAGTTACAAGCTAGATTATTTTTTATTTTTAGGCCAACCGCACAAAAGCCTTTATAAAACAAGGGCTTGATCCATAAAAAGGGCGAAAAATTGAGTTACAAGCTGAGTTACAAGCTAGAGTGCCCAGCTTGTAACTTTTGCGGGGTGGTTTTGGGGGTTTGTGCTAAAGCCGAACAGCCTTGCCCGTTTGGGATTGGTGAAAGAATGGAGGCACAAAGAAGGGGGGCAACCTGGCTGGTGCTCCAAAAATGGGACGACCCCAACCCCAAAACGGGCGAGCGAAAACCCTACACCTTGCAAGAGAACATGGACGAAATAGAACAGGTTGTGCCCGTGATTTATGTGCAACCCAGGGCGGTTTAAAAAAAAAGGAGTTCACAGTTCAATTATTTTTTATTTTTGAGCCAACCGCACAAAAGCCTTTATAAAACAAGGGCTTGATCCATAAAAAGGGCGAAAAATTGAGTTCAAAGCTGAGTTCAAAGCTAGAGTGCCTAGCTTTGAACTTTTACGGGGTGGTTTTGGGGGTTTGTGCTAAAGCCGAACAGCCTTGCCCGTTTGGGATTGGTGAAAGAATGGAGGCACAAAGAAGGGGGGCAACCTGGCTGGTGCTCCAAAAATGGGACGACCCCAACCCCAAAACGGGCGAGCGAAAACCCTACACCTTGCAAGAGAACATGGACGAAATAGAACAGGTTGTGCCCGTGATTTATGTGCAACCCAGGGCGGTTTAAAAAAAAAGGAGTTCAAAGCTAGATTATTTTTTATTTTTAGGCCAACCGCACAAAAGCCTTTATAAAACAAGGGCTTGATCCATGAAAAGGGCGAAAAATTGAGTTCAAAGCTGAGTTCAAAGCTAGAGCACCTAGCTTTGAACTTTTACGGGGTGGTTTTGGGGGTTTGTGCTAAAGCCGAACAACCTTGCCCGTTTGGGACTGGTGAAAGAATGGAGGCGCAAAGAAGGGGGGGCAACCTGGCTGGTGCTCCAAAAATGGGACGACCCCGACCCCAAAACGGGCGAGCGAAAACCCTACACCTTGTAAGAAAACATGGACGAAATAGAACAGGTTGTGCCCGTGATTTATGTGCAACCCAGGGCGGTTTAGAAAAAAAGGAGTTCCAAGCTAGATTATTTTTTATTTTTAGGCCAATCGCGAAAAAGTATTTTCAAAACAAGGGTTTGATCCATGAAAAGGGCGAAAAATTGAGTTCAAAGCTGAGTTCAAAGCTAGAGCACCTAGCTTTGAACTTTTACGGGGTGGTTTTGGGGGTTTGGTTTTACGCTTCAAACGCATTATTCCTTAGAAATTTCACAAAATCGCTACATTGTTGGCACCACTTTACGGTCACACTGGGGTAAAAAAACCTAGCGTGGGTAAGGTGGGTGGCACATGCGAGATATAGCGTTGTTTTTACTGGCTTTTATAACATTAAGCCTTGTATTTGCAGAGATTTGGTTAAGCCAAAACCGCTCTTTAAGGGTGTTTAAGGCGCACATAGTCGGTTGTTATGATGGCAACACCTGCAGGTTTACCCTGCCCAGTCACCACCCCATTTTAGGCGAGGGGGTTCAGGTGCAAATTGTGGGGTTGCAAACGCCAAAACTACGCGAACCCACCTTAAGCAAGGCCAGCAGCGCGCGCGATGCCATGCGTGGCCTGCTTGAACGCGCCGATGATATTTTTTTAGTAAACACAAAGCGCAAAAACCGCAGCCTGCACGCCAGCGTATGCGCAGATGGCAAAGACATGGCAAAGATGCTGCCAAATGGCTTAGCCAGCAAGGGTTGGGCGTGTTACACCCCCAGCGCCAAGCCCCCCAATGCGAGGCAAGCCTTGGTTTGTATGCCTTTGTGGCGCATTTAATGCGCGTTAATGCAAGTTAATGCTATCGTTGCCCCAGTTGCCCCAGTTGCCCCAGTTGCCCCAGTTGCCCCAGTTGCGCCAAGGGTTTTTATGGGCACTGGGGGGTGCCACCCTTGGCATTTTGGTGTGGCGCGGCGCGGAAACCTTGCTGGTTATAATGCTGGCGCACAGCAAAAGCACCTTGGCAGGGGGCATTGCGGCAGGCTGGCGAAGCATAAGCGCAAACTTTACCCAAACCGCCTTAAAACAAGCCGGGGCAGAGCGAGAGCGTGGGTCGAAGGGCTGCATTTTGCACCCCCCTAACCGCCATGCGGGGTTATCTGCTGCCAGAGCGCTGCGCGCCAAGGGGTTTATGACCACCCTAAAGGGAAGAACCCTTTCCATTTGGTGGTAAGCCTTTTTGCGAATTGCAAAGCGGCATTTGAACTTACCCTTATCGAACGCAGTTTGCCCCCTTCTAAAACCCTTCGAATGAAGCGCGTACCGAGTGTAAGCCCATGTGTCCCAAAAACGCGCAAACCCGCATTACACCGTTTTTTGGGCGGGACACGTGACACCACCCTTTTGGCGCAAACACACTGCCCGTAAACCGTTGAAAAACCACAAAAAACCACATAAAACCACAAAAAACCATTTCTTTTTGACCAGTGTCAAAGCAAGTGTCCGGGCACAGCCGAGACACATGCTTATGCCGCCACTGTTATGTGGGGGATGGCTACTGCCGTTCGCCCAGACACCTCCCGCGTGATTTGGGTGCCCAGAACGAGGAGGTGATGTGTTTTGCAATGCTCAGACGTGATTTTGATGCGCTCTGTGTCCCTTTGCTGAGCAAATGGATGCGCTGGGGCTGGGGTGTTCGCCCGCTACAAAGTGCAACGCGCCTTTCTTGACCAAACGGGTATGGGGGCGTTTTTTGTAGAGCATGCCATCAGCAAGCACGGAAAGTGCTTTTTTTAAGGGGTTTTGTTTAGGGCTGTTGTCAAGCAAGATTGGGCGACCCAAAGGCTAAGCAGATGTTTAGCGCATCTGCTCACCCCTTCAATTGGGTTTTTCTGATAAATGGGAACCTAACACCCAAACCGCACTGGGCACGAAGGATGACCCGCCTGGCTTCGAGGGGCGGGGGCTTTCACGCGGATGAGGGTATTTTTTAGCCATCAAGAAAGACGCCTACCTAACCCTTGGACCAAAAGACCGAAGCGCGCGATGCGCACGATTGCAGTATTTTACAAATGTGGAAATTGAACCGTGGCCGGGCTCACTTGCCAAGCGAGAGGCAGCCAAAGAAGAGCCCCTTTGTCTTGAAGGGGCCGCTGAGGTGCGCCGCTTGATTGCTGCCACTGGCTTTTCCAGCAGATGGTGTTCGGATTTGCTGAGATGCGCTTGCCAAGGGCTATCTGCGTGGTCCAAAATCAACGGACAAACCGATGGTCTGCCTGGTGGTATCCCTCTTGACCCCTGGCGCGATCCTGGGTTGGTTTTAAGTTTGACGGAGAAACCTTAAGCTAAGGATAAGTGGATCCAATCTTTTGCGGACGAACGCTGGGGGCGTTGGTCTCTCAAGCCTCAAATTTTCTTATACCTGAGAGCACCGAAGCACTTTCGACCCACTCGACGGGCGCGTGTAGCATCATAAGGCAAAAATAAATAAAACCCGACCCTACCCAAAGCCCGAGGGTCCGATACGAAGCCTTCATTGCAATAAAGGGATTGAATTATGATATGCAAAAAAACAGGCTATAAAAAAATATGCAGCCGAGACAGGCAGTGGTGGGCATAGGAACGATTAAGGGGTAAACCATGGGAACGGGGACACACGCTTATATCCCGCTATTACCCCAAAAACCCATCATTTTTGCCAGTCGCAAAGCGTAGGGACGGGTATAACTCTCGCAGAGCGTTTCTTTTTACCCGTGATGGATTTAACGCAACGCTGGCACAGGGTGCTGCTGGGCCGCTGGCAAGGTATACACGATCTTTTTTTTGGTTTTGTGTCCCTTGTCTAGCCCTTTGGCAAGGTATTCTACGCGAAGTAGATCGCCTGCTTTTTTCCGTGCCAAAACTTGGGTGATGATATAGGGCGTGTCGCCGAGGTATTCACCATCGAGGGTTAGGATTTGGTAGCCCTCACGCAGTCCTGCTTTTTCGGCATGAGAGCCACTTTTAACATAGGCAATGGTGTTGTTTTTGCCCAAAATAAACGCAAAATCAACCCGTGCATATTTGCCTGCAACTGCCCGCAAAACGGTAGGGTTCGACATTTGATGGCTCACACCTCCTTGAGACAAAGTAAAACCCAAGGCCGGCTTGCTGGTTTTTTGCAACACCAAAAAGTCGGCTCCCAGTGCATAGGCAGCTTGCTTTGCCTTATGTAGTAAGGTTGCTGCAAGGTTTGCCTCCTTTTGGTATTTTGCAACGTACTTTGCGGGTTTGACCAACAAACTGGCCAACTTTAAAGCATCGCGATTGCTTGTGCCTTGGATTCGTTGTAACACAAACCCCTTCACAAATTCTTGTATGACCCTCTCATCGTTCGAACCATCGTTTTTTAATTCAAGGTAGGCTACGGGGTACCAAGGTTTTTTAGGTGGATACCAACGCTCGGCAAACACGGCAAAATGGGCGATGTTCGTCGCTTCGAGTTCTTTCTTCTTGGCATATTCTTGGGAATAATCGCTTAAATTAAACACATTTTGTGTGTGCAATAACGGGCGTGGTGCCAAATTGATCGCCGCCGGCAGATGTGTCATGTCGAGTAGCGTGGTTTCACTGGCACAGCCCAGTAACCCCGTGCCCACTAGCATGAAGCCCATTCCCATCAAACGCGTTTTTACCAACCTTCGCATCATGGTAGTATGCTTATCCCTCTTACATTTAAGGTTTTTTGGTTAGATTGCGCTTGCTCCGGATACGGCTAAAATCAAAATACAAGACTAAGGCAAGGAAAAAAAGGGGGCGGTATACGGCGGCGGAGCCATTTTTTGTCTGGGGCTTCTGGCGTACGGGCACGTTTTAAACTGACCAGACCACAAAATTGGGCAGTGCATCTACGCGTATACATGGGTCGTGCGTTCACTTAAAGCGGGTTCGGGGCTTTCTTCCGCAAAGGTGATGGCATCGAGCACCTCTTTTTGCACCTCCTTGTCAATTTGTTTGGCTTGCGCTGCACTGAACCAACCCAGTTCGATGAGCAAGGTTTTGATTTGAGGAATGGGGTCGATGCTGCGATATTGCGCCACCTCTTCCTTGCTGCGATACTTGGCGGGGTCGGAGATGGAATGCCCGCGATAGCGATAGGTGCTGGCTTCAATCAGGATTGGGTGGGGATTTTTGTGGATGCTCTCGACTGCACTGGCAGCGGTGGCATAACAATCAAGCATATTCATGCCATCAACCTTCAAGGCCTCCATATTGTAGCCAGGGCCCTTGAGGGTAAAGTCGGTTACCGATGAGGCGCGCTCAATCGAAGTGCCCATCCCGTAATGGTTATTTTCAATCAAAAAAATGCAAGGCAGGTCCCATATGCTGGCAAGGTTGGCCGCTTCGTGAAACGCACCCTGGCTCACGGCACCATCCCCCAGCATCACCAAACTCACCTGGGATGTGTTGTTGTATTTGGCCGCAAATGCTGCCCCCACGCCAATGGGCACTTGCCCACCCACAATGCCATGACCACCCAGTAGGTTTTTCTCCTTCGAAAAATAATGCATCGAGCCCCCCTTGCCACCCACCAAACCTGTTGCCTTGCCAAACAGTTCCGCCATGCAGGTTTTAGGCGAAATCCCCAGAGCCAAGGCCAGCCCATGGTCGCGATAAGAAGCCGCCACATAATCGCTCTCATCTAACGCGTTAAGTACCCCAACACCCACCGCTTCTTGCCCCATATACAAATGTAAAAAGCCTGCAATTTTGCGTTGCTGATACATTTGCTCGGCACGTTGTTCAAACACGCGAATGAGCACCATGGTGCGATACATAGCCCGTATTTTCTCGCGGCCCAATGCTTCAAGTACTTCGGTTTGGCGGGGGGTTAGGGTTTTGGCACAAAGGGGTTGAACATGGTTTGGTAGGACGCCATTTGTGGGTTGTGATGTACTTGCACCAACAGGTGCACCACACGCGGCCTTCTTAGGGGATGCAGTACTCATAATGCTTCTCATGCCTCCAACGGGTAAAAATAAAACGACGCTTTTCTTAACAACAGCAATGAGTTTTCTCGCCAATGGATGAGCACGCGTCAAACCATGCACACCAAGGTTGCGCAAAACACCTCAGCAACTCCCTGCTTGGGGGAGTGGCGCACAACCCACCCACCCCATTCACGCTTACAACTTGTAAAATAACGAGCACGGGGCGGTCCCACGATATAATAAACTTGAAATTACTGCCAGCAAAAACGGGTCCCATTCAAAACAAACGGCTTGCTGCCACCCCATGTGCCCAAGCATTCGACAGACACTGTTTTTTATAGAGAACGGTCATTGAAATGGCGTTGACGTTGCCCCCCTCAGCGTTTGCATTATCGCAGCTTGGCAGGCATCTGTCACCATCGGCCTGTGACGAGGGGAGGGTTTTTGCAGCAAAAGCTTGCTATTTTGGAACAAACTGTGGCGCATTGGTTACCTAAGGACCAAGGGGCTATTTTTGGGTTTTGCGCTGGCGATGATGGATGGAGTTGACGTGCCCCCTAGCAGCGACCTGGGTCGTCCAAAATGCCTCGCATCCGCTGGGAAATGCCCCCTGGAAGCCCGACTTTACTAAGATAATTCTTTAGGGATAACGAAGGGCTGACAACCTTTTACCCTTATTTTTCTATAAAACTTGATTGGCATTGAATTCTTCCTATGTCCTCACCTGCCTCTTCTACTGTCCTCCAAAACCGACCTTTGCCCGAGTTGAGTTCGGATGAAATTTACCGCTATAGCCGCCATTTGACCCTGCCTGAAATGGGCATGGAGGGTCAACGCAAGTTGAAAAGAGCCAAGGTGCTTTCGATTGGTGCAGGTGGCCTGGGCTCACCCATTGGCATGTACCTTGCCGCCGCGGGGGTGGGCACCGTTGGGGTCATTGATGATGATACCGTTGAGATTAGCAACCTTAATCGCCAAATTGCCCATTCGACCCAAGGGGAGGGTCGCCCTAAAGCATTGTCGATTGCCGAGCGTATGAAGCAGATCAACCCCCATGTGCAGGTGAACGCGCATGAAGCGCGCTTGACGGTCGAGAATGCCCTGGCGTTATTTCAAGATTACGATTTAATCGTGGACGGGTCGGACAATTTTGAAACCCGCTACCTGGTGAATGATGCTGCTTTTTTTACTAAAAAACCATTGGTCTACGGTTCTATCTTTCGCTTTGAAGGGCAGATGAGTTTTTTTAATCCCCATGAAGGCGGGCCTTGTTATCGCTGCTTGTACGCGCAACCCCCCCCAGCCAGTTTGGTGCCCAGCTGATCTGAGGCTGGCGTTCTGGGCGTGCTCCCAGGCACTGTTGGGTTGGTGATGGCAACCGAGGCTGTCAAATGGATTTTAAACTTAGGGAAAACCTTGTCAGGACGCTTGATGCTTTATGATTCTCTGGCAATGCACTTTCGTGAAGTGCGCATGCGTAAAGACCCGCAGTGCGTGCTGTGCTGTGCCGAGCCCTCGTTAACGCGCTTGGCCGATTACGCGGCCTTTTGCGCTGTGGATACTGTGGGCAGTGAGGACAACCCAGGGGGGGAAGACCTTGACGTGGAGGTGAGTGTGCAAGGCTTAAAGCAAATCCTTGATTCTCCCTCACCTTCCATTACCCTGCTCGATGTGCGCGAAACCCACGAGTGGGAGATTAACCGCATTGAAGGGGCAGTCCTCACCCCCCTTAGCAATTTTGAGAGTTTTATCCCCCAGTTGGATAAAGAAGCAGATATTTATTTATACTGCTACAAAGGCAAGCGCTCACTCACCGCTTTAGAAAAATTACGCGCCCAAGGCTTTACCAAATTGCACAGTGTGGCAGGGGGGATTGATGCGTGGTGCAGCGAAATTGACAAAAGTATGCCACGCTATTAGGAGGCCCGCGGGCAGGTGGGTTTGGCATTTGCTTATGGCTGCCACACCGCGGGCAGGTAGGTTTGGCGTAGTTGCGCCAAATCCCATACCTCTTTCAAGGCAGAGGTGCTCCATGTATAGGGCGTGAATTGTGCCTGCAGTACGGATTCAAAACTGGCAGCCAATTGACTGGGCAATTGCGCGGGCGAAAAGTGCTGCCATACCCCAAGGGTTTGTAAATCGGTCATGTGCTGCGCAATTTCTTGGGCGTGGGCGTGCACAAACAGGTGTTCCAGCTGGGCCGTTTGGGGTGCTAGCGGAATCGAGCCGTGTTGTAAAAACGCTTTGGGAAGCAAACGCTGTGCGCTGCCAACCAATTTTTTCCCATCGTGCATAATTTCAAAAGCAGCAGGGGTCATAAAGCACACCGCAGAAGCTTGCTCTAAGCGCTGTGCTCGCGAAAGATGATGGGTTTGAGGGTGCAACCCCAGTGCTAAAAAAAAATGGACAAGTGCTTTTGAAAGATGCTGGTAGATGCCCATGACGCCGCCGTCTTCGACACTCCCAAAAATGTTTCGTGGTGCGCACACACTGTACGTCCAATCTTGGCCGTGTAACACTGCCCTTCCTCCCGTGTTGCGCCGTACTACGGGAATGTCCAATGCCTCACAGGTGCTTCGTTCTAGTTCGTTTTCGGTGCGTTGGTTTCGCCCAATCGATAGGGTTGGGGTATCCCACTGGTAAAGGCGCAAAAAACCGACCTTGGTTTTGGCAGCGCACTGCAAAAGCCATTCGTCACGGGCCATGTTGAGCACACCGCAAAGGGGTTCATCTTTGATGAAAAACCATTGGATTGGGGCAGAAAGCATGAAGGGTGCAGGTTCCCCAGGTAAAGGAGTGTGTTTTTGGCAAATAAATTTGACTGCAAATCAACAAAACTGGTAGTGAAGTGTATGCATTTTAGAGGTTGATCATCCTTCGCTTTTTAAATAAAGGTGTTTCGCTAAAGGCGTCCTGATCAATTGCAGAATTATTTGGATTGATTTTGGATAACATCCGCTAAGGAAGGCATTTCATTGCCCGGAGGCATCCTGGCCTATGGCTTTATAAACATAATAAAAGCAATACGTTTTAATGTGTAGGCTGTGGTTTTTTTGATGCCGAAGAAAAGGAATTTGAGCAGCCCTCAAACATTTGATTTGCATTCTCTAAAAATGCTACCCTGTGGCGGCGTGCGGTGCTTTTTGGGGTGTTCCGAGCATGCTGTCCGTTGCCATCGTTCATCGCAACCCTGTTTTTTTAATAGCCTTAACATCACGAGAGAGAATTGAAAAGTTATGAAGTCAAATTTACGTTATATTGCATTGGTTTTGTTATTTGCGATGAGCCTTGTTGGCGCGCAATGTGAGCCGCCACAAGGTGCTCCTGAGCAACAAACGGATGCAGCACAAGCAGACTTGGATAATGCACGATACATCATTACCGATCAAACCATTACGGCCAGTGCAGCGGAAGGTGTGCCACAAGAGGCCCTCGATGCGCTGACCCCTATTATTGGCATCGAATATGACAACACCCCTGCCTTTGATTCCGCAGTCAAGGCCCAGGTGCCAGACATCTCCGATGAGCATTTAGAAATTATTCGCCGCAATGCTTTGGTGGTTATTCCGCCTGTGAGTGCTGAGCCTGAGCCTGAGCCTGAGCCCGAAGACAGTGCATATGGCAGCGCAGGGTTTGAGCCCGTGTTTTTTGACTTTGACCGCGCAGAGGTAACCGCCAGTTTTGAAGATGCTGTTCGTAATAACGCAGAGCGCTTAAAAGCGGACACCAGCTTGCAGGTAACCTTGGAAGGGCACTGTGATGAGCGTGGCTCAAATGAATATAACCTTGCTTTGGGTGAGCGCCGTGCACAGGCATTGAGGCGTGCACTCATTGCACAAGGGGTTTCGGCTGATCAGCTGCGCACAGTGAGCTACGGCGAAGAGCGTCCTGCTGTTGAGGACAGTACCGAGGAGGCTTGGGACAAAAACCGCCGTGCAGTTGTTCGCGTTGAGCAGTAACAGCGAACATGCTCTTTAACCCTGAGCATGTAAGGCAAATTGACCTATCTCTTTAAAAGGTGCCTTTTTTAACGTTATAACCCACCTGTCAAGGGCTCATAAAAGCGGCATTTCCTTTTGTAAGGAAGTGTCGTTGAGGCCCTTGGCTAAGGGGTATACGAAGATTGAGGGCACCTTTTTGTCTTCTTGGATGCCTTTTCCGTGCGAGCATTCTCGACTGCCTAGAAACGGGGCATAGCCTCCATTTTTACGGAAAATGAGTCCGGCATAGGTGTTTTTGCACTTAAGTGTTATGTCGGTGATCCAAGAAAGTTTGTTATGCCAAAGGCCCTGCTACTCCCAACCCATGGTTTTGCGCTCTTCATTTTGCTCTTGCTGGGTATGATGAGCATTGTGACTTGGGCTGTAATTGGCTTCAAATATTTCCAATTGCGTCGCGCTAGCCGGCAAAACAAAGCATTTTATCGTCTGTATAAAAAAGCTGAAGACATTCCCTCGATTCTTTCTGTTGGTATCCGATTTTCTTCCTCCCCCTTTGCCCGTACCTTGGAAACGCTGTGGCGTGAAATGAATGCCTTGCGTCGCAAAGAAACCCCTGCCCGCGGCAGCAGTTATCGCAGCAGGGCATCAGAAAACCTCATCCGTGCCACTGAAACCGCGTGGTTACGTGAGTATTTTCGCTTGCAACAAGGGCTCACCATTCTCTCGTTGGTGGCCAACACAGCCCCTTATATTGGCTTGCTGGGCACAGTGCTGGGCGTGATTGATGCGTTTTCTGCTATTGGAGTGTCGGGTGTAACCAGTTTGTCGGTGGTAGCCCCTGGGCTTTCTGAAGCACTCATTGCCACCGCAGCGGGTTTGTTTGCTGCCATTCCTGCGTTGGTGCTGCATCAAATATTTCGTACATGGTTGGGGGGCATAGCCCAAAAAACACAGGCTTTTTCAATGGAAGTGCTGAACCGAATTGAGCGTGCATGGTAAAAAACAGGCGTGGGCTTCTCAAGGAGAAGTGGAGACCGAAATAAACGTAATACCCCTGGTGGATGTGTTACTGGTGCTGCTCGTCATTTTTATGATCACCGCTCCCATTATCACCCAAACCCTACCCGTGCAACTCCCCAAATCTAGCCTTAAATTAGGCGCACAGGTCAGTCGGTCGATGGTGGTAACCATTGATCGCAAGGGCGTCTTGGCCCTTAATCAAAAAGTGGTTGGATATTATCGTAAGCGCAAAAGCATTGCGCAATTTGAAAAGCATATGCTTCAATGGAAAGCACAGCACCCCGATGCCCCTGCGTTTTTACGTGCCGATAGACGGCTGCGCTATCAAACCGTTATCCTTATCATGTCTCGCCTGCGCAAACTAGGCATTGATCAGGTAGGGTTGATGTTTGAGCAACAAGGAAAATAGGAATCCATGGCCAAGGCCGCGCCCTCGAATCCAAAGCATGTACAGTGGGTAAGTGTTGCACTCGTGTTCTCACTTGCGTTACATGGCTTTATATTGGGTGGCTTGTGGCTCTTAAGCGGGCGGGGGACAAACCCTAATGCGAGCAAAAAAAATCTCCAGACCTTTGCGGTGCAACTTTTGGAAGTTCCTGATAAACCTTTGTTGAAGGGCAAACTTTCTATCCCTGCTTTGCTTGCACCACTCTCCCCTGTAATCAACACTGCCTTGCCACCACCTAAGCTCAGCCCAACCCATGTCAAGGCCTTACCCCCCGACCCATACGCCCTGTTACCCTACCAACCCGAACAAAAAAAAGCCGCCGCCCCTGAGACCTTCGAAGGGGGATGGGCACCCGATCTATCCTCTGCTAGCAGCGCAACAGATACACCCTCAGCGCAAAAAAAAAGTACCCCTCAGCGTAATTTTTTAACACGATTACGCCAGCAGGTCGAGAAAAAGACCAAGGCACCCTCCACCGATCCGCAAACGCAAAGTGTGCAAACACAACAAGACGGCCAAGCACGCAAAAAAAGCAAACGAGGCGTGTTGGCCTTGCGTATTTTTACCAACCGCGTGCGCGAACAGATCAAACAAAACTATGGATTTCCCGGTGAATTTTCGCCCAACTTGCGCACCATTGTACAGGTAGTAGTTGGCCGAGATGGCAGCAAACAACATATTCAGTTGGTGCATTCCAGTGGCAATGCGCGCTTTGATCGCCTGGTGTGCCTGAACCGCATTCGCGATGCTAAATTTCCACCCATACCCGCCGATGTGCAAAAGGACAGCGTACGCCTCACCCTCACTTGCCGTCCATAGGCAACGGTTTTTTTACAAAAGCCTCTTTTTTTTTCCTCAAAAACGACCATCCCAGCACAAAGGCCTTTGAACATTCTGCCATGAAAAACCCTTTTCAAAAAAACCTCAGCCTGGCCTTTTGTGCTGCCTTTGCTTTTTGCGTGGGCCTGGGGTTTGCCAGCCAAAATGCCAAAGGCCAAGAAAAACCTGAACCCCCTAAGCCTTACGCAGCCCCTTCGACCAATACCGACCCCACCCAGGATATTTTAATTGAAGGGTTGGGTTTCTCAAAATTAATTTTAGCCCTTACCCTGGATGAGGCATGGCGCCAGCATCCCCTATTTGAAAGGTTGCAAGCCTCGCTTGAAAAAAACCTGTGTTGGAGCGGCTTGTATAACATGGTACCCCCCCGCTTCTCAACGCGCTGTATTCGAAAAAACCCACCGCGAACAGATATGCGCTTGCACATTGCCATGCGTTGGGCAAATCCCAAAACCAAAAAAATGCACACCAAAGATCGCCTCGAACTTCGCCTGTACGAAGCAGGGTCAGAACGCCTTTTGCTCTTTAAAACCAGCGTGCGTGCCAGCACCCTCCTTAATGAATGGAAGGTAATGGCCTTGCTGAACCGGATGGCAAAGCGCATTACGGGAAAAGCCGGTGTATTGGGGACCACCATTGCTTTTGCCATGAAGTTACCCAAAAAAAACAAGGTGATTGTGGGGGTAAGTAGCCATGGCTACCCTGTGCGAACTTTTTCCAAAAACCCCCACATTAATCTGCTGCCTCGCTTTTCCCCCACAGGAGACGGATTGACCTACACCATTTTGGGGTCAAAAGGCGCACGTATTCTTTACCAAAATATTCGGCCGAACAAAAAAAAGGCTCCAAAAACCCGCTTTCTTTCGGGCTATGGCAGCCTTAACACGGGGGGGAGTTTTTCTCCGGACGGCAAATGGGCGGTGATTACCATGAGTCTAAAAGACAATGCCGATCTGTTTTTGGTCGATTTGCGTGACAATCGGCGTAAGCAAATTACCACCCGCGAAGGCATTGAAACCCAAGCCGACTGGCGCCCTAAAAGCAATGAGCTGGTGCTTGTTTCTGATCGCTCGGGCACGCCACAAATATACCTTTATAACCTGAACACCCGCGAAGAACTACGCCTAACCTTTGGCAGCGGCTACAATGCCGACCCGCGCTGGAGTCCCAATGGCAAACATATTTTGTTCACCCGCCGTGTGAAGGGGGTAGACCAAATTTACATTATGGACACCCATGGTGAGAACCTGCGTCCCGTTACCACAGGGCGCTACAATGCAGAACAAGCCGACTGGTCACCCAACGGCAAGCAAATTGTTTTTGCCTCGCGCCGCACAGGGGTTTATAAATTGTACGTGGTTTCTATTGATGGTTCTAATTTACGCAGGTTGACCGCCACAGGCAAACGGGTGGCAGAAAACAGCCCCAGTTGGTCAGGTGCGCGTATTTTTTATTAAACCAAGGGTTGTTATTACCAATGAAAACCATTCACCCAACATCACGCGCTAAAAAAGGGAGGCCATGAAGCAAAAAAATACGCCCCAAGCCCGTACTTGTAAGGTGTTTTGGTGGGCGTTTGCCTGTTGTATGCTGCTCTGGTTTTTGCCTTTGCTGGTGGCCCGTGGGCAAGCCCCAACAACCCAAACCTTGCCCGATGCCGCGGCCCTAAATGGGCGCTTGCGTTTGCTGGAAGGGGATACCAAGCGCCTGTTGATTGAACAGCAGTTGTTACGCCAAAGCCTTGAGCAAAACCAGAACGAGAGCGCCAAATTGAAACGCCAATTGGCAGAGGCTTTAGACAATTTGAAAACAACCACCACCACGCTGATTGAAGAGCAGGACAAATTAGAAAGTTTGCAGCAAGAAATTGTGCGCCTTTTGCGTTCGCCCGTTGGAGATCTGCCAGCCAAATCTGCGGGAGACAAGGCGTTTCGGACCGCTTTTTTGTATATGGTTAGTGGTGAGTTAGACCTGGCAGCCCAAGCGTTTGCAGAGTTTTATCAAACCCGTCCGCATCACCCAAAGGCGCAAGAAGCACTGCTCCGTGAAGGTCAGGCGTGGTTTTTGTTGCGACGCCATGCCCGTGCGCTCAAACCTTTGTTAAGCGTTACCGAAAGATATCAAGAAGGTCCCTGGGCACTACAAGGGCGTTGGATGCTCGCGCGCAGTTTGGAAGAAACGGGGGAATGGCAGCTCGCCCGTGCCTTGTATGCCCAGCTGGCTGAAGGGCGTACTTTTTATGCCCTAGATTCTGCCAAGCGCTTGGCCTTTTTACAAAAAAGGACCCAAACCGAGCCTTAAATGTACCACCCATCACCAAGGAGAACCACGCCTTCGAAGCATCCACCCATACTATGGCACCATAAACGCGCACCAAGTAACGCTCCTTTATCATGGCTATCTCGGAACGGGGACAAAAAAAGTCTCCCTTGGCACTTCTTGCGCGATAGCCCTGTTTCGATACAAACAAGGGGGTGCTGTCAAAAAACCATCCACTCCCAATTCACATGCAGCCAAACCGCCTTTTGTCATTTTAAAAGAACACCCCCACTGCCACAAGAAAGCACCCCCATTGCCATGCAAGCCGTGCGTATTTACCCCACTCCCACCGCTTGGCGCCAAGCGCAAACCAGCAACCCTCAAAACAGCAGCACCTTGCGTGATAGCGTTGCAGAAATTTTGCGCGATGTACAAGCACGGGGCAGTGCGGCTGTCCTAGAGTATACCGAACGTTTTGATGGTGTGCGCCCCCCCAGTTTGCAGGTGGATCTTGCAGTGGCAGCCGATGCTTTGAGCAAGGTTGACCCCCACACCCGCGATGTGTGGGTGGAGGCCATGGAGAACATTGAGCGTTTTCATACCCGCCAACGTAAGGAGAGCGAATTAGAGTTTTTTACCGACGGGTCGATCCTTGGCTGGAAGGTTTCGCCCATTGCGCAAGCGGGGATTTACGTGCCGGGGGGTGAGGCGGTCTACCCTTCCTCGGTATTCATGAATGTCATTCCCGCGCAAATTGCGGGGGTCAAGCGGATTGCCTTGGCCTCACCTCCCCAAAAAAATGGTTTGCCTCATGGCGATATTTTGGCTGCGGCCTCGCTGCTTGGCGTGGAAGAAATTTACGCCATGGGCGGTGCTCAAGCAATAGGAGCCTTGGCCTATGGTTGTCAAGATATTGCCAATGTGCATAAAATTACGGGCCCAGGCAACGCCTATGTCGCCGAGGCCAAGCGTCAAGTGTATGGTGTGGTGGGCATTGATTCCATCGCAGGTCCCAGTGAAATTTTGCTGCTTTGCGACCAAAAAAACCTGCCCATTCCCTACCTTGTGCAAGACCTACTCTCCCAAGCCGAGCATGATCCTCAAGCGCGTGCCATGCTTGTTACCACCCACGCCAGCCAAGCACAAGCAGTTGCCAAAGCCTTGGAAGCGGTGATCCCCAATCTACCGCGCAAGGAGATTATTGCGCAATCCTTTGGAGGAGCCTCATGCATTGTGGTGGTCGAAAACCTTGCCCAAGGCATTGCCTTGGTAAACGAGATTGCCCCCGAACACTTAGAGATATTGACCAAAGACCCCTTTGGCTTGTTAGGGCAAATTGAGCATGCAGGGGCCATTTTTTTAGGGCCACACACCCCCGAATCCGTGGGAGATTATTTTGCGGGGCCAAACCACACCCTGCCAACCGCGGGTGGGGCTAGGTTTTCCTCACCTCTTGGGGTTGGTGACTTTACCAAAACCAGCTCGGTCTTGCGTTATTCATATCAAAGGCTGCAACAACAAGCAAAACAAATTCAAACCTTTGCCAAACGTGAAGGGCTCTTTGCTCACGCCGAGGCCGTGCGCGTACGCGTCGAAAAAACGTAAATACCCGTTGCCATCGCCTTGCCTGTGTTTTTTGCCTTGTTTAAAAGCCTTCATAATTTGCGCTCTTTACGCCGGAGTTGCTTACCTAGCCCGTGGTATTGAGTATCATCTAAAAGCCCAACGCATCATCAGCCCCAAGTCTGCAATCTGCACCAGCGGATCCGTATCAAGGGGGCAAGGTTGCGAGCACCGGGTTCGTAGAAGGCACAGTTTACTCTCATTATCACCGTGGCGTTATAAATGGGCTTTGTTTGCATGAAAGGTATGGTTTTTTTGTGTTTGGCTGGGGATATTTTTTTGCATGGTCCCCCGTTTTTCGATGGCGCGGCGCATGATGCATTGCCGCCTGAGCGCATTGGATCCCGTTTTGAAATGCGCCAAAGTCAAGGCCTCGCCCTGACCTTGGGCGGCCATGCTCGCCGAGGATTAAGGCTTTGCTGACCTCACGCAAGGCACCTCTGGGAGTGCGGACTATTTTCCAAAGGTAGTCCAGGGAAGATTGGGCCTCGACACCGTATTCTTTTGCCAGGGTGTTGACATCTGTACACGCTCTCATTACCCATGAGAACCATTCCAATGCCTGTGGCATCGCAGAAAACTGCGCAGGCTTTCAATGACAAGCACACTTTTGAAAAATTTATGCTACTATAGAGACCTGCTACAAAGAAAACGCCTTGGCCAAATGTGCCAAAGGCAACTCGTTGTGAAAAAATGAGACGTTTTGATCGGATGCCAAGTGCCGACCATGCCCAATTCATGCTCAATTACCACCGAGAATCCATTAATGCGTATCGCCACAACGCGGAGAGAGTGCCTTGGCCAAATGCGCCAAGGGCGACTTAATGCGAAAGTCACACCTTTTGCGCGCTTCACGGGTTTAAAGAAGCCGTGGTACGCCAGGCCATTGTCAACGATCCCATCGTGGCGGCCTCCTTGTGAAAGGCAATTGTTCCGTGGAAGGCTTGAGCGATGAACCAATCCAACGAAACCCATACCCTCAAACAAACCCAAACCTTGCCCAGCCAGATTCCTGTGTTTCCCTTAACGGGGGCACTCCTTTTGCCGGGCATGCACCTGCCATTGCATGTGTTTGAAACGCGTTACCGCAACATGGTGCGCGATGTGGTGCACGACGCGGGTTGTATTGGAATGGTGCAACCCCTTATACCCCGCGAGGACAACCTGCAACCCTCCGCGGATGCTGATCCCAACCCACCGCTGCACATGGTAGGCTGCATGGGTCGCATTGTACGCTGTGAACTCTTTGAGGATGGACGCAGTGTGTTGCTGCTACGCGGCTGGCGACGCTTTAAAATAAGCGGCGAACTCCCGCTAAAGGACGGCTACCGTGTGGTGGTTCCCAGCCATGAAGCCTATGAAAGCGATGACCACGAAGACCAAGGTGTCGCTGACACCGCAAGGGCAGAGACTTTTGTGCCACTCGAAGACCTAGTGGCCACCATTCAAGGTGTGGCGGAACAGGTGGGCATCCAGATTCATTTAGAACAATTGAACCAGGCCAAGCCATGGCAGATTGTAAACGGGCTTTGCATGCAACTTCCCTTACATCCTGCCGAAAAACAAGCCCTGCTCGAAGCACCTTCCCTCGCGGTGCGGGGGAATTTGTTGTGCGATATGCTCGTCCTGCTCAAAAATGCCTCCACCCACCAAGCATCCACCCTTGTTCATTAATTTTTTGCAATGCGTAACAAAGGGCTTGGCAACCCCTTTTGAAGGGGTTTAACGATACTAAAACCAAGCGGTTAAAAGAACAGCAATGCGTTCAACTGCCAAATAATCCACGCTTTGGGCACACACCCCAAAGGATGCGCGGGTAGTATGGCTCTTGTGTATACCTGCGCCCATACTCTATTCGGGCAAAACGGGACTCGCTTTTTGTAAAAGGACATATGTGTCCCCGTCCCCATGCTTTGCCACGACATTGAAATTATGCTGCCCTGCACATCCAAACCCACAAAATGGGCTTTTAGGCGATGCCCAATACCGCGGGCTGGGTTAAGCAACTCCGACGTAAAGAGCGCAAAAAACCTGAGCACCCAGCACTTAAGTCAAGCGGCCGACCTCCTTTTTTAAGGGGGTTTCCAACAAAAAGCATGACGGACGAATGCGGGGCGCAACTGCGCAAAATGGAAGCCCTGCTCGGCTGGGTTATTTTTGTGTTGCGGGCAAACACGGGGGGTATCGCCCAGTTAGGCATGCCCTTGCCATTTTACAACGTCAAGCCAAGTGTAACCGTTGTAAAGGGACACTTGCTTTGCCACTTTGGGCCACATGCTTTGCCACTGGTCATTCTGGGGTCTATTTAGATTAGCATGTTTTTTGCGTATAATAATTGTAAACGTTCACATGGCTTTACACTCATTGCTTTGGCGTTAATTTCAGATGGCATGTTTTTTGCTTGATATCCGACCTCATGCGCGGCTTGATTTAGTGCTTAGTATCCAACCTCGGGCTTTGGGTAGGGCAGGATTGGGAAACAGATATTTTTTTTGACCCTTTGATCTACGAGGAAGAGTGTAAACGTTCACATGCTTTTACACTTTGGGCCACATGCTTTGCCACTGGTCATTCTGGGGTCTCTTTATTTCGGCATGTTTTTTGCATAAAATATTCAATGACCCACGGCGATGAAAGGGGCTTGCGGGTGTAAAGGGACACATGTTTTTTTCCTTATCCTTGCGATGTTGTGGGTATGGCGAGGCCACTTTTACGGTTTTCATGGCCTCAGGTGCTAAGTTTGTGTAAAGCAATTCGCTTACCTGTTTTTTCCCGACAACAGCATGCAAGCCTAGGGTGTAGTGCGTTTTCATTTGGTAGCGGTCGAACCGCGCAAAATACGCGCGTATCTGCGGTGTATCATTGATGCTCAGGAGAAACTTGCCTTGCCCTTTAACCGTTGCGAGACTTTCAAAGTCTCGCTCAACAAAAAACCTTGCCATAGTCGTTTTCGTGCCCGTGGTAGGGCTAAGTCAAGGTAGAACAAGGTTTCTTTTGAATCGTAGCGAGTGAGCACATCTTGGCCAAGGTTTGCACTCAAGATGCACCCTTTTCAGGGCCGCGTGGGCTTGCTTAAAGGATTTTTAGGGGTTGAAGGTTGGGGGTTACCACGGCTTGCCCGGCCCCTACCTGGGTTCCACTGTTGGCTACCTTGTGCCTTGGGTACTTGGTGGCGATACGATTGCGCAAACTGGTGCGTAAATGGGACAAGGTGCGCATGGTGGTGACGTCCAAATAACTGGCATCTGCAACCCCGCTTGGGTTGGTTTTATAACTGGAAATCAAGCGTTCAAGGTGCACCCCTTGGCTGCCAATGGTGAAGGTGCTCACCCCATGATGCAATGCGGTATTGCGCTCGGTATAATCAAGTTGGGCTGCAAGGGGGGGAGGCAAAATCCCTGAAAGATACAGCGTTTGCAAGGGGCGCGCTGGGTCAAGGGCTGCTTCGCGCTCACTTACCGCAGCAGTGGTGGCTGCCCATAACCAAGGGGCACTGGGGCTTTTGCCCAGACCCACAAAGCAAAGATGCTGGCTGCCAAAGGGCATCGCCTAGGGTAGTCATTTGGCTTAAACTACCTTGGGCAGGCAAAAAGGCCATGCCGTCAATGGCTTCCAAGGCACCCCAACGGCTTTGGAGCAGGGTGCTCAAGGCAGTCACGGCACTGGCATCCTGTATAGGGGCTGACCGATGCTGTGATACTGGGTGCTTCCAAGGGCTGCCAAGGAGGGCGTCAAAGCCACCTCACCCGTGCCGAGCGTGCCCGTTCCAATCGTCATGCTCAAACCACGGGGTAAATCTTCGTTTGTGCCAAGGCCCTGTTGCACTTCAATGTGATTGCCCGTGTTGCCCGCCCAGCGCACTGTGAGCGTTAGCACCGCACCGCTAGCCTCGGCCGTCATCGGCCAAGCTGGGCAGGGGAGCATTGCATGCCGCTATAGAGGGCTGTGGCGATGGCTGCGCCCCCATCGCCTGCCCCCACTCCGGACGCTTACCCGTTGCCGTGGCAACATAGCAGCGCAATCCTGCCCGCGGCACTTGGTTACGCCTCAAAGGTGAGGGTTTTGCGTGCCGCCACGCCCCCACGGGGTGCGGGAATGGCAAGGGCCATACCTCGCCCGTTGGGTGTATGTGCTTAGCACTTGCGTACATCATCATAGCGCATGCTCCCTGCCCCAAACAGCGTTTTGGCTTGGGCTGTGCAAACAAAAAAAGTGCGTGCGGATCACGTGGTTCTCTTGCGCACTGCGGTGTGCTGGCTTTTTGCCCCAACAGCAAAATACGCCTTAACTCGGTGGCGGCACCTGCCCCACTGTTATCAATCTCGATATACTGCCCTGGCACCCTCATGCCCCGTGGGGATTTGCTCGAAAAAGATGCTCATGGGTGTTGCCCCCTCGTTTTTGGTTTTGGATCCAGCGTTTTTTTCACGTACACGACCTCGCCCTGGGCCAAAGGTTGCTCCCAATAAAGGGTGTCGTCCACCTCTTCGCCCTCATTTTTTAGCCCAACCCTGCTGGATTGGCAAAGGGCACTTTTACCCCTTTATTGCTGGGTTTAATGCTTATCTTCATCGGCGTTGCCCTCCTTTTTTTGCTGGGCTTAATGCTTATCTTCCTTTGTGTGCGCCTGTTCACGTTCGGCAATCGCCTGTTCACGCTCGGCAAGGGCTTGTTTGCCCTCGGCGATGCTTGCTTGCTTTTGGGCAAACGCGGCCCCGGACTTTGTGGGGTTGCCCTCGCTTTGTGTCCTCATATCCTCCTCCATGTTAAGATCATCTTTGCCCCTTGACGCATAAGAGGCTGATCCCTCGTTTGTTTCAGGGTTTTCGGGCACTTTTAATACTTCGCCCACCCTCCAAAGAGGGATGATTGCATCGGCCTTTTTAGTGCCTTCTTTTTCAGTAAAATAATCGCGCATGGCGTGGATTGCATCCCCCACGGCGGTGCGCCAGTTCCTCACTTTTTGCGCGTATTCGCTTTGTGGCCGTCCTGTTGAAAAATCAAGGGCAAAGCAAACCCCTTCCGCCCCCACAAAGCGCACCCTACCCAGCCTGCTCACCCCAGGGGTTGCTGCTCTTAAAAAAGCCGACGTGCTTTAAGTACCAGTTGCCTGGCATGGGATTGTTGGTATCTGTGGGACGAAAAAAACTTGCGGACACCTTGGGGTAAGCACCAGGGTTCACCATCTCGGCAAACCCAGGGGATATCTGGCGCGGGGTTGCCATCAGGCGTCCAGCCACCACGTCTAAGGATTCCACCCAACCGTAAGCGGGGGCGTCTACCTCAGGGTGCCCCAGCACCAAAGGGGCCTCATGCACTTTAGGGTTATAGTTTTGTGCCATCTGCTCAATATCGGCGGCACTGAAGGTTTGTGCTTTGCCACGCATCGGCTGATGCGTCCCTGGGCGAAAAATAGCGAAGGGCGCATACGTTTCTTGGATGTTTTGTTTCATACCACCATGATGAGGCACAACGGACATAAAAAAAAGGTTGCGTTAGGGCGCACCTTCGGTGGGGTAAAAATGGAGGTTGTCGGCACATGATGGGGCGCAACGGGCATCAAAAAGGCCCGCGCTCGGGCACACCCTTTGCCCAGATAAGGCATACTTCGTTCGAGGTCGGTTCGAATGGGTTCGATTCCGTTCGATAAAACGAAGGGATAGCCCGTGGTATAGGAAGGGGGATTAAACGGGCTTATTGGGCGTTTTAGCGCGTTGTTTTTAAGGCCGCTTTGAGATAACTTGCCAAAATGCGCCGTAATGCGCCCTCATCCTCACGGCCGATGCCAAGGAAGGGGCGCTTAGGAATGACGGCTTTTTTGGCAAAAATCACCCCCGATAGGGTGGGAATGGCCAGTGCCTTGGCCCTTTTGGGGCGAATGATTGCCCCGAACTGGTGCGCAGCTGCATATTTTTTATTGCTTCCAACGCCAAGGGTGTCCTTGCCAAGCACCTGCCAGGCTAACGTTGCTTTAAGCCCTTTGGGAGGGATTTTCGACCAGCATCCGGGGGTTGCGCTTGCGCTTGCGCGTTAGGGCACTAAGGGGCGTCCAAGGTGTGCCCTCTGGCGACTGTTGGCGGACAAAACGCTGGCGGGTATGATGCAAAAGGGCTTCGCCAAAATCTTCCAGCAGGGGCTGGGGGTCTGCGCCAAGCTGCTCCAAACGCGCAAAACCCTGGCGCACTTTGCGTAATTCGCGGTCATCGTAGTTTATCTCAACCCTGGCCATCTTTTTTTGCTTGCCTTTGGTTTAAATCGTGCTAGGGTATAGGTAGCTGGCTTGGCTGGTCCGCAGCACCTTTAGCCGAACGAGCTGTCCACGTGGAGCCGTGTCGCGTGTGATATCCTTTTCTACCTTTTGTAGATCAACCTTCCTGCCCGACGCTTTTGTAATGCTTTGAGGTTGTCCACCCCGTGAGGATGCCCTTGTGGGCATTGGCCACGAACAAAATGCCCTTGCGCCCAAACATCCCCTCTTTAAAAGCCTTGATGTAGCGCAGGCGTAGGGCGATGCGCCCCGTGGTTTTGCTCTTTTCGAAAGCCAGCCAAACCTCGTAGGGGTCTTCGAGCACCTCGGGGAGCAGGGGTAAAAAACGCCCCCTTTCGAGGTCGCTTGTGGCCAAATGTTCACCCAGCGCCTCGGCATTCACCAGCACATCATGCCTAAAATCCCCTTGCTTTAGGGTAAACACCTTTTCTTGCGCTCCTAAAGCCCTTTTTAAGGTGGCCTTAAGCGAGGCTGCATCGTGGACGCGCGTTGCAAAGGCTTTTTTGCTCTAGTGCCAGCCATACGTGCTATTTTGCGTCCCTCTGCCTCGTTCACAAAGCGACTAATCTCTGCCCGCTCAACGTCCAAAAAATAGCCACCGCGTCCCATGTCCCAATCTCTTGGCAGCAGTTGCGCATCCAGTGGGTTATCTGGCGCATCTCAAAACGTGGTTCAGGCGTTGGCATCCGTTGGCAAAGTGTTGGCAAAGTGTTGGCAAAGTGTTGGCAAAGTGTTGGCAAAGTGTTGGCACGGCGCAAGGTGTGCACTGCAAGCAGGTTCACCGCTTCGAAAAAATAGGAGCGAGACCCCTAAGGGCAAACAAGGTGGCGTTATTTTTTTGGCCTGAAGTGCGCTCAGGGTAGTCGCGTGCCTTGTCCGCGCGGCGTGTTGCACCGCTAATTTTGCGCTGCCAGCCAAGGCGTTGGCGGGACATTTTTTGGTAGGTTTTTTGCGCTGCGCACCCCGGAGTTGCTTACCCAGCCCGCGGTATTGGGCATCGCCGAAAGCCCATTTTGCTCGATTGGGCGTGCAGGGCCGCGTATTTTTTATTGCGGTAGGCTTGCTCGTTGGGTGCATAGGATTTGGTTTTCATGGGCCCTCCTCGCACATTTCCAACATGCCGTAGGCAGCGAACCCACCCATAAAAAACCCAAATCCGCTCACTACGGCGTCGCAAAGCGTTTGCAAAAAACTCATAGCGCCACCTCATGCGCAAGGGTCGCTTTTTTTATCCGGATGCTTTGGGGGTGGTTTGGAGCCACAGCAAAGACTTCGCCCGCGCTTTTGATGCAAACCCCCGCAACTTGGATTGCCATTTGTGGGGAGCGGAGCATCGCCTCCTTGTCGCCCCCTTTGTTAGTGATGCTCATCTAAGAACTTGCCTTGCCCTTTAACCGTTGCGAGACTTTCAAAGTCTTCGCTCAACAAAAAAACCTTGCCGTAGTCGCTTTTCGTGCCCGTGGTAGGGCTAAGTCGAGGTAGAAGGGGGTTTTTGTTGAATCGTAGCGGTTGAGCACGTCTTGACCAAGGTTTGCACTCAAGATGCGCACCCTGGCATCGTACTTGTTGGCCTTGACTTGCTCGGCTGGCGCGTAAAAAACTACGCTGCTGGCTGGGCGGTGGCCTTGGTGATGGGGCTTGGGCGTAGCTCTGGTTGTAAACCGCATCAAAACTGCGCCCGTTGCACACGCCCCCCGTACGCCCCGTTTGGGCATTGTGCAAGGCTATTTGCCGGTTTGCGTGGGCCCGAAAGGCTTCAATCTCAATCGCCTTGCTGGCATAGTTATCGGGCTTGGCGGTGGGGCTGTTGCCCGTGTAGGCGCCCGCGCAAAAGGGGTGTTTTTGCGATGTTTTTCAAAAAATTCCTCAAGGCGCGCTCAATCTATTTTGCCTGGCCGTGGTAGGGCATTGCAAAGTGAATTTTGCACCCGAGGGCGGTGAGCAAACCATAGGGGTTCTTCTGCTTTGATTTTAAAGCGAAAGCGGTTTTTAGCCCCGCCCGTTAGCCACTTGCTAGCAAAGGCGCGCCCGTTGTCGAGCAGCACGGCTTGGGGCACGCCGTGGTTTTTAAGCAGGTCGGCAAAGGCGAGGCGGACCAGGGTGCTGCTCTCGTTTAAGCCAATCCGCCAAGCCACAATTTTGCCCCTCGTAAACATCCTGCAAGGCAAGCAACATGGGGCGCACGGGCTTTTTTTGCCCTGGCCATTGGGTAAAAACATCAAAGCGGTGACCATCGCCACAGACAAGCGCCAAGGCGAAAAGGCCACAGCCACAGCCGCTTCTTAAACCCTCCCCGTCAAAGGGATGGGCAAAAGCGGAACCAAAGGAGGAGAAACATACCGTGGTCGGTTTTTTTAGTCGGAAAGGTGGCAAGCGTCTGCTTGCAAAAAGGTTGGCAGGTATCATTGATGGCCGTGCCACACACATGTTATTGCGAGCCCTTTATGGGCGCAACCCAGGTGGTTTTTGCGCGACAACGCACACGCTTTCCGAGGTGCAAAGGGGGTATCGACGGCGAATTGGTGAACCTATTCCGGGTGCTTAAATTCCACAAGGAGGCGTTTTTGCAAAGCTTGGAGTGGGGGACTACGCACGCGAGGTATTTGAAAACCTCCAAAAACAAGACCCCGAAACTTTGACCGACATCCAGCGTGCCCAGCGCTTTTTTTGCCTGCACAAAATGTCTTTTAACAGCGAAACCAAAAACTTTGGCCAAGACGTGCTCAACCGCTACGATGCAAAAAACACCCCCTTCTACCTCGACTTAGCCCTACCACGGGCACGAAAACGACTACGGCAGGGTTTTTTGTTGAGCGAAGACTTTGAAAGTCTCGCAACGGTTAAAGGGCAAGGCAAGTTTCTACTGAGCATCAACGATACACCCAAAATGCGCACCCGCAAACATTTAGAAGCCGCAGGCGGTGCATTTAGCATTGCACAACTGGCCGAAGCTGCGCCTTACTCGGTAAACATTAAGGTCTACGCCGATGTGGTGCGTGAAGCCTATGCAAAGCGCACATTCATTCAAAGTTTTGTTGACAAAGCAAAGAGCCTTAAGGAGGGGGACCCTTTGGATGAGGTTTTGCGTGGCGTCATGCGCATGCTAGACAATTACAGCAAAGCGATTTGCCTTGATACCTTCACAGCCGATACTTGGCGTGTTGGACAAAACCCTTGCGCACTTTAAAAAGCACACGCACACCATACCCACAGGCATAAGTGCCATTGACCAACGCCTTGGGGGAGTGAGGCAAGGTGCTTTGCTGGTGATTGCAGCGCGAACCTCACAAGGTAAAAGTGCCATGGCGTTGCAGATTGCCATGCATGTTTCACGGCACGAGAGGGAAGCGTCAAAGCCCGTCTTGTTTTATTCCCTCGAGATGAAAGATGAGGAGAACGGCTTACGCATCATGTCTGCAAAATCAGACATCAGTGCCAGCATTTTAAGCAGGGGCATGGGCAACAAGGAGCACGCTGCGGCCCTCGATAAAATCTACGCAAAAGCAGCGTGGCACCATCTCTTGTTTTTATCACAACAAGATTTTGATGTGGATCAGTGTGTTTCTTCCATGCGTGTGGCAAAGGCGCACGCATGGTGGGCTTGCCTTGGTGGTGATTGACTACCTCCAATTGTTGAAAGTCCATCACCTAAAAAAGGCAAGTGAACTCGACCGCTTGACCTACATTACCAAAACCCTCAAGCAAGCAGCCATGGAATTGGATGTGCCCTTGATTGCTGCAGCACAACTTAATAGGGAAGCCTTAAACAACAATCAAGACCCAAAGTTATCGCATCTGCGCGGTTCGGGAACCATCGAACAAGACGCCGATGTTGTGGTGCTCTTGCAAAAACAAAACCCCAAAACCGAAAAACCAGATGTCAATGCATTAGACCTTTACAAGGTGAACGTTGCCAAAAATAGAGGAGGGCCAACGGGTGTTGGCTTTGCGCGCTTTAAACCAGGCACCACCACATTCTACCCTTATGAAAGAAAGAACCAAGCATGAACATTACCAACCACCACAACCTACCCGCGCCCTTGGTGGAGGCCATTCAAAACGATACCTACTCCAAAGGTGACGCAGATTATTCGGTAAGCGATTTGCTTGCGCCTGTGCGTCAAGTGTTCTTGTTAAAGCGTCATTCCCACAGCATTGAAGAGGATGCCTCAGCCACGTATTTGGTCTTTGTACGGACAGGCCATGCATGCCGTGATGGAGCGTGCAGACACGGACAACGCCTTGGTCGAAGAGCGTTTGGCGATGGGGATAGCGGGGGTAAAGGTTTCTGGACAATTTGATTTGTATACGGGAAAAGGGGTGCTGATCGACTTTAAAACCACCTCGGTTTGGACGCGCATTTATGGAAGCCGAGATAACGTGCGTGGGGCACGGCATCAATAATATCTGCCAACCTTTTTTGCAAGCAGGCACTTGCCGCCTTTTCTGTTAAAAAAACCAACCATAATATTTTGCTCCTCCCTTGGTTCCGCTTTTGCAAATCCCTTTGACGGGGAGGGTTTAAGAAGCGGCTTTGTCGTGACTTAAAGTAGATTTAAGTCTTTTGCGGACGAACGCTGGGGGCGTTGGTCTTTCAAGCCTCCAATTTTCTTATACCTTAAGAGAGCACCCCCTAAGCACTTTCGACCCACTCGACGGGCGCGTGTAGCATTAAAAGGCAAAAACCATGCTATTTTTCCCTTGCGCTAAAACAACCAGTGCAAAACCATGGGAACGTTTACATCGAGGCTGGTGAAAAAAGGCGGAGGGGGAGGGATTCGAACCCCCGGAACCCGCTAAGGCTCAACGGTTTTCAAGACCGTCGGTATCAACCACTCACCCACCCCTCCGTTTTTGGCATGCGGGTAAAAACCTGCTAGTATCGTCTTTAAAAATACAAACGCGTCAGGGTTTGAGCCACACAGCAAGGTTTGCTTTGCCCTTCTGCTTCAATGCTAACCTCGCGCACTACCTGCAAGGTATCAGGGGCCACTTGCTTTACCTCTTTTAGCATAACCTTGCTCCGAATGCGCGTGTTTACCTTAACAGGCGCGGGAAATCGCACTTTGTTTAGGCCATAGTTGACTGCCAATTTAATCCCCGGATAGGTTGAAACTGCCTTGCCATCGTCACCGACCTCTTTGGTGAGGGAGGAAATGAGCGACAAGGTTAAAAAACCGTGGGCAATGGTATCTTTATAAGGGGATTCTTTTTTTGCGCGATCAGCATCCACATGGATCCACTGATGGTCACCTGTAGCTTGGGCAAATTGGTCAATACGTTCTTGCTTGACCGTTAGCCAATCGCTTTCATGCATCATCTGCCCTACGTTAGGGGTTAGGTTGGCCAAATTTTGTTCTATCGACATAGGTCTTATAGTCGTCTCCTAATGACAAGGATAAAGGGTTAAAAACAGGATACAAACACAATATAACCATGTCCACTGGTTAAGTGTAGTACAGAATGCTTGTGCTTCATTTTGTACCCACACTAAACCTATCTGTGTTTGTTTTACCATTTGTACAATGATATAATGGTCTCGGTGTGGGTGCTCGATTGTAGTGAGGAATTTTCTGCCATAAACGGCGTCTCGCAGGGGATTTTGCTTAAATTAGCGTAGAATGAAATGTTTCCTTTGTAGAGATGGCATCATAGGGCTTGGGATTGCACACTTTAGTGTGCTTTTGCCCTAGAGTGCATGTTGCATGGGGGGGTTAGCCAATGCTTGGGTGCCCGATGCAAACGCCCTGCTATGGGATTGCCACTTTGGTATGCTTTTGCCCTAGAGTGCATGTTGCATGTGGGGGTTTGCCAATGCTTTGGTGCCCGATGCAAACGCCCTGCTATGGGATTGCACACTTTAGTGTGCTTTTGCGCTAGAGTGCATGTTGCATGGGGGGTTAGCCAATGCTTTGGTGCCCGATGCAAACGCCCTGCTATGGGATTGCACACTTTAGTGTGCTTTTGCGCTAGAGTGCATGTTGCATGGGGGGTTAGCCAATGCTTTGGTGCCCGATGCAAACGCCCTGCTATGGGATTGCACACTTTAGTGTGCTTTTGCGCTAGAGTGCATGTTGCATGGGGGGTTAGCCAATGCTTTGGTGCCCGATGCAAACGCCCTGCTATGGGATTGCACACTTTAGTGTGCTTTTGCGCTAGAGTGCATGTTGCATGGGGGGTTAGCCAATGCTTTGGTGCCCGATGCAAACGCCCTGCTATGGGATTGCACACTTTAGTGTGCTTTTGCGCTAGAGTGCATGTTGCATGGGGGGTTAGCCAATGCTTGGGTGCCCGATGCAAACGCCCGTATCAAGCCTTAAATAGGTTTGGTTAAGAGACCCCGCAAAAGATGGCTCCGCTTTTTGTGTAGCATCAAGGCAGTGCGCTCGGCTTAAAGCGTGGATTCTTTGGAAAAAGGGCTGGTTCGTTGCTGCGGGTCAAGTGGGTAACGTTGCGATTTTGTTGGGGGTATATTGTTGGTATGTTGGGTAAGCTATTTTCTGGCGGAAAAGACTCAGAGGCAAACCAAGCCAAGTTGAAAGAGCAATGGCAGCGTGGGATTGGTTACCTTGACGGGCACCTTATCAATCGCGCGATCAAAGAGCTTTCTGATGCCATGGAGCGAGATCCTGCGTATATTGAAGAAGGCTTGCACCTGGTACGCGAGTACGCTGCGCGGGGGAAAGACGAATCCGCGGCCCACGTTGGCTTGGCCTTGCTCAAGTTTCGCCCCACAGACAAGGATCTTTGCTATCGGCTGGCGCAATCGATGCGCAAGCTTAAGTCCTTCAAAAATGCCTCCAAACTGTTTGAGCGTACCTTACAACTTGATCCAAGTATGACCGATGCGCGTATTGGTCATGCCGCCTGTTCTTTTCGCATTACCACCGATGAAGGGGTACTCAGCAGCCAAATGAACATGCTGCAAGGTATTAAAGAACTACGACGTTTTGAATTTGAAGGTGAGCGCAAAAAAATATTGCGGGTCCCCAACACGCCTATTACGGATGAAGATCGCGAGCGGGAAAAAGATCTTCTAAAGTTGGCTACTGTGGATAGTTTAGAGCCTGATGCCTTGACGAGCATTGAAGAGGTGCTAAAAGGGGACGCAGGGCAACACATTAACAAATGGCAGGCACAGTTTAACCTTGGTCTTTATTATGATCTGGTAGGTAACGTGGAGCAAGCCCTGCATTACCTCACGTTGGCCTGCAAACTTGCCCCCAAAGAGGCTGTGGCGGTCAACAACTTGGCCGTTATGCTGATGACACACAAAAAAGACTACGTCCGTGGGGAAGGTTTGCTGCTTATGTTTTTGCAGCAAAAACCCCACGACCGGACCACGGTGCTTAACTTGGCGTTATGCTACCAGTTGCAACAAAAACCCACCCAATCCCTACGGTATTCGGTGTACCTGGGGGAATTACTGTTGCGCTCGTTGGGGCATTTCACCCTTAATTTTGCACAAAAACAGGCGGTTTTATACATAGATCAACGCAAATATCGCGAGGCCATGCCTTTGCTGGAACATTTGGTCGAAGAGATTCGTTCCGTTCCTATGTTTGAAGCTCTTGCGAAAGTATACCTTGGGGTGCGTCGAGAACTTGAATACGTGAATACCATGCATCGTATGCATGAGGCCTTTCCCGCCAACGAACGGGTGATAACCCAGGTACAAACGCTTGTCGAAGACTACGATAAGAAGGCACACAAGTGCGCCGCGAGCAAAGACCTCCGTCAGGCTATTTCCCAAATGGGCTATGCCATCAAGTTGAGCGAGACCCTTGAACGGCATCAGTGCCTCGCAAAGTGGTACACAGACATCCACCAAAAACAGCACGCACAACCACACCTAAAACGCATTCGAGAAATTGAGGCAATGCAGACGGACCCCCCTGCTAGCACACCCAAAGGTGAGCAAGAACGTCCTGGGTACAACAAATCGACCCCCCCTTTATAAAACCTTCGTGTCAATAATGCTTGGCATCATCATCATAATTGTTCATTAAGAAACAATAGACAAAATCGTAGGCATTGAGAATGTTTTTAACCGATCCATCAATGGAGATCCCAGAGCTTTGGATATTCGCTCTCACAGTTTGGGGATCACCATTGGCCTGAGCAATTTCTTCAATGACCACTCCAGCATTTCCCGGGGAAACCAGAACGATTCCTATAAAATACTTCAGAAGAGTTGGCAGCGATCTGTTCGTTAATATCTTCAAGCAACGGGTTGATCTGCTTTTCAGTCCAGACATATTCACGCTGATAATCAGGCACAACATAGAAACACTCCCTGAAAACGCTTCCTCTATCGTAAATTTGTGATTTTCTATTCGTGCCATGTTTAAACTCCCAAATTCATTTTTGAATCATTTATCCCAAATTCAGTATCCTCATCCAGCTAGCAGCAATGTATTGACCCCGCTTCATCTGCTCGACGGTGTTCCAGGGAATTTTTAGCAAATTGGGGCCACCACACCAGCCAAACATTGTGCACGGGAGACTGCAACATTCGAAGACCATTCTTGCTGTAGAGAAACTGGGTAGTGCTGCCTCGCGAGCCCGTGCCTTGCTCAGGGTACCTCAAAGCGCAAGGGGTAGCCCGTTTGCGCCAGTCCTTCGCTTACCGTGCGCGCTTAAAACCACCTGGGCGGGCCCGAGGGGGCGTTTATGGGTTTGCTGCATTGGCACAAACCCCCCTTAAATCGAATCTCTGTTTTGCTTTTGGGGCGTTGTTGGGTTTGGGTGGGCTGGGGGCTGGGGCATCATACCTTGAGACGCGGAGTGTGGCTGGGTTTGTGCCGCGGTTTGTGCCGCGGTTTGCACCCCGCGGCCTAAGCGCAGCCCCAAGGCAAATGCACGCGCTTTTATGACACGGAGCGCATCCATTACACCAGCGATGGACGCACCCAAAAAGCAGCCCCTGAGGGACACCCTTGGCATGAAGGCGATGCCATCATCGCACAAAGCCCTACCGACACTGCTGGCCAAGCAACAAGCAAGGGAAAACGCCGCGAGGGTCGCCTACGAAACCGACCAAGGGGCAGGCCAAGCGCAACAAGACAGCCAAGCACAAGGCCAAAGGGGGAGCACTTAAGGAATAGAAAAAGAGGCTTTTCCAAAAAGTATCAAAAGTGTATTGCGCACCCTTAACGATCAAGGGCTCTTGGCCAAGATAAAATCACTTTTGCAAAACCTCTTCTTGACTAAGGGGAGTATAGCAGGCGTTTCGTAAGAGAGGTGAACCAAAAAATGAAAAATTTTCTGCCTTGGCACAGGGGAAAAACCCGCATTGCAAACCAACTGGCAAAGGCCATTGAAAGCATCCCCCACGCATGTTACCGCAAGCCTTTTATGGGCGCAGCCCAGGTGGTTTTGCCCGAAAACGCACACGCACTATTTCCGAGGTGCAAAGGTGGCAATGATGGCGAATTAAAATTAAACGGCGAAACGGACGGTGTCAAAGCATGAGAACGGTTATACACTAATATGGTGGCATAAGCATGTATCTCGGCACAATCCCGCTATATCCTTAGTGGTGTAAAAGCAAGTGTTTCGGCACAACCACAAAAAACCCATCATTTTTCCAGTCGCAAAGCATGGGGACGGGCACAGGATTGGGGCTAAGACCCATGCTTTTGGAGGGTTGTCACTGGCTTGAAACAGTACTTCTTGATTTGCTAGTATGCCCTTGGAATTTGAGGTCAATAACCCACCTAAAAAGACACGGTATGCTGATTGGACAGCTACCACCTTGTTGGTGAGCGAGCAAGGTTGTGCAACAATACCCTCCTTTTTTGGACACAAATGCCGCACTTTACTTTTTCATCAAAATTTCTCGCAAAATGAAGGTGAAGTTCAACACACTATCGGTCCATCTTAAAATGAAGAAAGCCTTACACCATGCCAGATTATACAGATGATACCAGTATGTTCGCCTTGCTCAAGGAGCGCTTGTTTACAGCAGTGGTGGGTGATGTGATGGATAAATTAGGTTTTAAATACCAATTTCTGCCCGCAGGGATCATGCCTCTAAACAAACGCATGAAACTGGCAGGGCGTGCGATGCCTGTCCTGGAAGCGGATATTTTTGACGCTGGGTCGGAACGATCGGCGGGGCCTTTGGCACAAAAACCCTTTGGTTTGATGCTCGAAGCCTTGGACGATTTAAAACCCTTTGAAGTGTATGTGGCCACGGGTGGATCTTTGCGCTACGCCATGATCGGCGAGTTGATGGTCACACGGGCATTGCACTTAAAAGCGGCGGGTGCGGTCTTAAATGGGTATGCTCGTGATGCCTTGGGCATTGATACATTGGGGTTTCCTGTATTTTGTTGTGGCGAGTACGCGCAAGATCAAGGCCCGCGGGGCAAGGTGATTGATTTTCGCTGTGCGGTCGAAATCGGGGGGGTCTGCATTCGACCAGGAGATTTATTGTTTGGCGATCGCGAGGGTGTGCTTCTCATTCCACGCCAAGCAGAAAAAGATGTTATTCGTCTTGCTTTGGAAAAAGCGACGGCTGAAAATCGGGTGGGCGACGCCATTCGTAACGGGATGGGAGCAGTCGAGGCGTTTAAGAAGTTTGGTGTGATGTAAACCGTAAGTATAAACTTCATCGCCTGGGCTTTTACCATGTATTCATGGTCTACGCAAACGCGCTCAACGGGGTATTAGATATCCCCCCGCTATTAGGTAACCGTTCAGGTTTTGTTAAGGTGTGAGTCATTAAACTTAACGCTGAAAGGTTGGCGCTACTTGGCCCTTAAGTGTCCATTCATGATGCCAGGTGCATGTTTGGCTGCGCCATGAGGGCGTTGGTGTTGAAGGTTGGCGGTTACGGGTTTTTAGTGATTTTGGGTATCGGTTTTCTTGCTACCCGGCGGTTTTTTTACCCACCCACCAAGAAACGGCGCTAGGTGTACGAACATGCGGATATTGCTTGTAGAAGACGATGCACTAATTGCCAATGGTTTGCTTGCATGCCTAAAGCACGAAGGTTATGCCATGGATCATGTGGATGATGGCCTTGATGCTGCAGAGGCTTTGCAAAACGCGAACTATGCATTGGTCATTTTAGACCTTGCGCTGCCTGGGTTGGATGGCATCGAGGTATTGCGCCATTTGCGAGGCCGAGCCAACCAGACACCTGTGCTTATTTTAAGCGCAAGGGGTGAGACAGAGGACCGTATTTTGGGTTTGGACGAAGGTGCTGATGACTATTTGATAAAGCCTTTTTCAGTCAAGGAGGTGTTAGCGCGTTGTCGTGCGCTTATTCGCCGCGCCCAAGGGCTAAGCACAGATCATATCGTAATTAACGAGGTCGAAATTGATAGCAAAGGGCATCAGGTATTTAATCGGGGGCAAAAAATAGACCTATCGCCTAAGGCTTTTGCCCTGTTGCATATCCTTGCGGGTAAGCGCGGTGAGGTGGTTTCGAAAAAATCCCTACATACTGCGCTGTATAGTTGGGAAGATGAGGTCGAGAGCAATACCCTTGAGGTATTTGTTTCTCGAATTCGCCACCAACTTGGCCGCGATTTTGTGCGTACCGTGCGCGGAGTGGGTTATATGATTCCCGCGGCGTAACCCTCTTTTCTGGATCACCCCATTTTTTTGCCATGCGGTCGTTTTTTTCAAGGCATTTTATTTTAGGGCTAAACCGTGCACTCATCGTTTTGTGGCTGTTGTTGGGTTTATGGTTGGTTTCGATACTGGTCATTGTAGGGCGTACTTTGCACGTGTCTGGTGGGCACTATGGCAAGCAAAGAATAAGCCATATGGCAGCCCAAATTGGGAGTAACGTGAAGCAAGATACCCCTTTTTCACAGCAGCAATTAAAAGGCATCTTAAAGCGGTTTGGACGCCATAAGCCGAGGGATTTTGTGATGGTGTTTCAAAACCAGCAACTGGTGTTTATCTCTAAAAATGCCCCCTTGTACCTGCGCGATTGGAAACCCCCAGGGCAAATTTCTAGTGGATGGCTTACTTTGCAAAATGATGTCTTAGAGTTTAAGCGTGGGACGCACGCACCATCTGGGACAGATTTGGTGTTTATCCATTCCCACCACCTGCGTAAAAGGCATTTTTGGTGGGTTTTGTTGCTTATGCTTAGCATGGCCTTGTTAGGGGCTGTTTTTGTGCTGCTCTTGCAACGCAGCTTGCGCAAAGTGCTCGGCGAGATTCACATGGTAAATCAAGAGGTTTCACGGCGCGGTGGCAACAACCTCAATCCCCTTGAGCTGCGAACGCCACCCACCGAAATGCGCCAAATTGTATTGGCAGTGAACCATCTGTTGATGCGCTTGAAAGAAGCACTAAGGCGTGAGCGCTTGTTTTCACGTAATGCTGCCCATGAGTTGCGCGGCCCTTTGGCGGGGATTCGTGTACAGCTTGAAGCCATGCAAATTGGCAGTCAAGATGCTCACATACATCAACAAAAAGCGTTGCAAGGGGTGGACTGTGCGGCGTTGGTGGTATCCCAACTGTTGGCTTTGCTGCGTGCCGAGGCAGGAGGTAAGGGTAATGTGGCTGAACTTGACCTAGCATGCCTTTTATTAGACATGAAAAAAAAATATCAGTTGCGTGCCGTCGAGCAGCGGGTCAGAATGCGGTTTCATACCCAGGGGTTGGCACGGATGCGCATCAGGCGGTTTGAGGTAGAGACCTTGGCCTCGAATCTCATCGAAAACGCCTTTAATTATGGCAAAAGTAAGGTGCATGTGCGTGCTGTCGTGCAAAAAAGTGCCCTTATCTTTACCGTAGAAGATGATGGGCCAGGGTTAGACGATGCGCATTTTGCACAAGCGTGTAAGCATTTTGAGCGCTTAGATGCCCCCACAGGGAGTGGCTCGGGTTTAGGTTTAGCGATTGTTCGTGAACTGGTTCAGGCCAATCAATGGCACTGGGAGCATGGACGTTCCAAGGCATTAGGCGGCCTGAAAGTTTGCGTTACCTTATCACCCCAGCGGTAGTTGCCTTGTCGTTGCCGCATCGGTATGCATTGTTTTTAACGCTCCTTCACCCGCCACCATCCTTGAGGAAAACCTCAGATGCAACGGGGTAAGGGAGGCCAAAATGATCCCTTTTTTTTCAAAAATTTGATGGGGGGAGGAAAATTGCTTCTACAAGGAAGCGACTGGAATCATGGTGTGGAAAAAGGCAGATTTTTTCGACTAACCGTGTTGATTCGTAGGAAATGGGGTAGCATGGCTGTGCGCGGGGTGCCTAAACCCGTGTTTTTGATGGAAATGCGTGCGTGGCTGAAAAGGCATGCACTAAAGGGTGTAGGGTAGTATGGCTGTGCGCGGGGTGCCTAAACCCGTGTTTTTGATGGAAATGCATGCGTGGCTGAAAAGGCATGCACTAAAGGGTGAAAAAACCGATTTATGGGCAATGAAGGACGCATTTGCAAGCATCACTGGAGCACCACTGGTGAGCAGTTGCATTGGGGTAGGTTGGATGTCGCGAAGGGTCGGCGCAGTTTTTATGATGAGGATACGCCCATCCAATTTGCCCCTTCGACCCCTGTGGTGGCCAGCACCATGGAGGTGGAACTCCACTTGGATTTTGAGGAAGAATGTGCCTGGGGATGGACAGAACATACCTGCCAGGTGCTCGCACCTCAAATTGAAGAGGTATGCTTTTGGGCACGCGCTTTGAGCATTGAGAACGCGTGGCTGAACGATGACAAAATACCTTGGGAATACGATGGGGAAATGCTGCGGATCGCCCTTCCAAAACCCTTAAAACGAGGGGCCAGTCCGCGGATTCGCATGGCACACCGTGTAACCCGCGCGGCGGCAGGCATTTATTTTACCAATCCCAGCCCAGCCCAGCCCAAACGCTTTCGGAGCTGCTGGACCCAGGGCCAAGATGAGGACAGCCGCTACTACCTGCCCTGCCTCGATGCTCCCAATTTTAAGCAGTGCAGTAAAACCAGCATCTATGTGCCTAAGGGCATGTTTGCCCTTTCAAATGGGCGCATGGTAGAGCACATCCCCAACGCCACTGCCAGCGAGGATTGCTGGCGTTATGAACTTGACCAGCCCTACTCGACCTATTTATTTAGCATTGTGGCGGGTAATTTCAGTGTGCACGAAGAAAAGCCCCACGATGTTACGGTGCGTTGGTGCGTGCAAAGAGGACGTGAAGCGGAAGGCCAGCACGCTTTTGGTCGTACTGCAGATATTTTGCAGTTTTTTTCGCAATTTACCCACACCCCTTACCCTTTTGAGTGTTACACCCAAATTGCGGCACCCGATTTCATTTTTGGAGGCATGGAAAATTTTACGGTCACCACCCAAACCGATCTAACCTTGCACGATACACGTGCACACCTTGACTTTGCCAGCGAGGATTTAGTGGCCCACGAGGCCGCCCATACGTGGTTTGGCAACATGGTTACGGCGCGCAGCTGGAGCCATGCGTGGTTACACGAAAGCTTCGCGACCTACTTTGAAGCCCTCTACCTCCAACACTGGAAGGGAGAGGATGAATACCATTACCAGCTCTTGCAAGATGCTCAAAGCTACTTTGCTGAGGATAAACTCTACCGTCGCCCCTTGGTATGCAATCGCTACACCCAGCCCATCGACCTCTTCGATGCACACTTATACCCCGGGGGGGCGGTGCGCTTGCGGAATTTGCACATGCTGCTTGGCGATAATTTTTTTAGAAAAAGCCTGCAACACTACCTTGCCACCCACAGCCATGGACTTGCGGAAACGGTCGACCTTAGCCGCGCCACTGCGCATGTGAGTGCTCAAAATTACGACTGGTGGTTTCATCAATGGATTTTTTGCGCAGGTTATCCCAAACTGGAAGCCAGCTTCGCTTGGGCCGAAAAAGAAAAACAGGCAACCGTTACTCTCAAGCAGTTCGAGAAAAAACGCGACCCTACAGGCTCACGCAACGAAGGAGGCTGGTTTCGTTTGCAACTCAAGGTATTGTTCGATACAGGCAAAACCAACAAGCCCGTTTTTCATACCTTGCATTGTGAAATAAAAGACGAGAGAACTACCATGGCCATTGCGCTCCCAAATCGTCCGCGCATGGTACTGATTGACCCCGACTACACCATGCCCTGCAAGCAGGTTGATTGGAAAGATAAAAGCCAAGATCTTCTTTTACACGAGCTAAGCCATGCTCCCAATGTAACCCACCGCATAGACGCAGCCATGGCCTTGGCTAAACAACCCTCTTTACGCAGCGTACAAGCCCTTAAACGTGCCTTGGCTAAAGAGGCCTTTTGGGGGGTGCGGGTAAGTATTGTGCGCGCCATAGGCGAAATAGGCGGCGAGGCAGCACGCGATACCTTGCTGGTAGCCCTAAAGCAAAAGCACCCCAAGGTACGGCGCGAGGTGGTACGTGTTTTAGGCTGGTTTAAGCAAGACCCCAAAGTAGGGCATGCCCTTTCGCGCAAGGCAAAACGAGGGGATGCCTCTTATTATGTGGAGGCCGAAACCGCGAAAGCCCTGGGGGCTGTCCGGGAAAAACGAGCCAAAAACACCTTGACACGCATGATGCAACGCCCCTCTCACGTAGAGGTAATTTGCCGTGGTGCACTCGAGGGTCTGGCTGCCTTAGACGAAGAAAACGTACTCCCCTTGCTCTTGAATGCGCTTCAAGAAACCCGCTTACCCTTGGTACAAAGCACGGCCATGCGTGCATCTGCCACACTGGCCCGCGGGCGTCCCCACTTAATGCGCCAAGTTCGCGAAGCCTTGCTTGATGTGCTTGAACGTCGCGGCGACCCTCCGGGGCACTTTTTTCCTAAACTCTCTGCCATTCGCGCACTCGCAACCCTAAACGATGAAGAAGCCATCCCCAGTTTACTGCGCATGGCCGAGCGCGAAGCCGATGGCCGTATTAAGCGCCTTGCCCAACTCACCGCCCAATCTTTGCGCGATGGGATGCAAAAACCCCAAGCCCTTTACAGCTTGCAAAGCTCTCTCGACAAAATACAGCAAACCAATCAAGGTTTGCGTGAACGCTTGGATAAACTCGAGCAAGGTGGCACCGCCAAGACTAGGGCCAAAACCAAAGCATTGTAGGGCGCACTTTTTTCCAAAATACACCTACCTTCACCTCAAAATAAGAAGGGAATTTTTAAAAAAATAAGGGAGTATCCAAGGGATTTGATAAAAGTGCCAAAACAGGGGAACACTTACATGCCCACGGGGTGGATAAAGTTTTGCAGGTCGTGTGAAAGAAAACCCCTATGAGGACCCCTTTGGCTATGGGTGTGGGAAAAAATCTCCGGGCGTACTCCAAGGAGAGACGGATGCAATGAAGACGGATGCAATGGCATGCATGATGACAACAGTTGACCTATGTTGTAAAAATACGCAAAAGTGGGCAAAAGCAAAACATTTACCTTCCTTATTTCAAAAAGCAATACACCCACCATGGCAGCCTTAACAAGTAGCGCAACGAGTATCATCCCCCCACCTTCTTTAGCCAACGTGGTGGTGTTGCGTTTGCGCGATGAGATGGGTAACACCCTTGGGATCATGCCCAATTTAAGCCATTTTCAAGCAGAACTGGCCTTGTTTCACCAAGTGGCCAACCCCAGAGGTGGCTTGAACTTGGCAGGCATAGATGCTCTCCCCAACGCGTTGAAAGGTTGCATGCAAAATGCCAGTAGCCCTGCTGCTCTGCTGGCCAAACCCGAGGCAGCCCAAAAGCTTCGCCTTGAGTGGGTGAGCACGCCTATTTTGGGGTTGCTAACACGCATTCAACAGCTAAAAGGCAGCGCAGAGGATGCCAGCGCCTTGATTGACCTGCTTGAAGCGGGACTGGTGCGCACCGCCGAAAAGGTGGCAGGAATATGGTGCCCGCAAGCCTACGCCATTCAGGGGATTTTAAACTATTTTGCCACCCAGGAAATGCGCATAATGGAACGAGGCGGTTGGGATAAGGTCCCTTTAAAAACCTCGGCAATGGCAGCAGATGACTTTAACCGTGAAGGGGTGCGCTATGTCCCGGGGGCTATTGTGCGAAAAGGGTGCTACATTGGACCGGGGAGTGTGCTAATGAGCCACGCCTTTGTGAACATTGGTGCTTACATTGCGGGTGATGGGGTGATGGTGGATGTCGCCGCCCGGGTGGCTTCGGCTGCGCAAGTTGGCAAAGGGGTCAAGTTAGGCGCGGGTACGGGAATTGAAGGGGTACTAGAACCCGCAGGAAGAATGCCCAGCATCATTGAAGACGGTGCAAAAATAGGTGCCATGTGTGAGACTTCGGGGATTGTGGGCGAAGGTTCGGTGCTGGCGAGTGGGGTGGTGATGGCCTCGGGCAAGCGCATTTACGATGAAGAAACGGGTAAGGTGCTTAACCCCTTAGAGGTGCATGTTGAAGGCAAAACCTACCTTTTACCCGTCATTCCACCTTACCGCCTTGCCGTGGGTGGGGGGCTCCCTGCAAAAGATGGCCGAACCATCACCGATGCGGTAATTTTAAAGCCAGGGGATTTGCGCGAAGGTAACACCCTCAAGCATTTTGAGCGCCAGGGGCTATTGTATCAATAAACGCACCCTTATGGGACCACTCACGTGCTGCATGTCCGTGCATCTGCATTGTCGCCATCACACCCACCTCTTAATAGAGGTGCTCAATTTGTTGGGCACTTACACAGGTCACGTGCTGCATGTCCGTGCATCTGCATTGTCGCCATCACCCACCTCTTAATAGAGGTGCTCAATATCACACCCAACTCTTAATAGAGGTGCTCAATTTGTTGGGCATTTACACAGGTCACGTGCTGCATGTCCGTGCATCTGCATTGTCGCCTTCACCCACCTCTTAATAGAGGTGCTCAATTTGTTGGGCATTTACAGGGAGAAAATACGCACAGCCTGTGGTTTGCTCAAAAAGAGTTGCTTAAAATGATTGGGAATGCAGAAATGTAAAGCACTCCTTGGCCTAACTTTTTTCTTGGATCAATTTTTTAAGCAAGGTCTCCATGTTGTCCGCACGGCTTTGCCCTTTGTGCATTTCACCAATGGCGGTCGAGCGAATGACCCCATTGCGATCGACCGCATAAAAGGTCGGCCAATATCGATTGCCCAACGAGCGCCAGTAGGCATAGTCGTTGTCCATGTAAATGGGTTGCGTCAAGTCAAACTTTTTGGCAGCGCGCTCCACCCTAGCACGCTCTTTTTCGTAGTCAAATTCAGGGGTGTGTACGCTAATCACGCGAAGGCCTTTTTGGCCATAGGCTTTTTTCATCTCGTGGACCCACGGGAAGCTGCGAATGCAGTTGATTCATATGGAAGTCCAGATTTCGATGAGCACCACCTGGCCCTTGAAATCTTGCAAAGACAAAGGTTTGGTGTTAATCCAACGCCCAGGGTCCTGATTATGAAATTCGGGCATGTCTTTAGAGCCATATAGTTGCTGAGGGCTTACCCCAAGTGCCACAGCAAACAACACCGCCAACGCCAAGGTGGCACCCAGCAAACCCATCACCCACTTTTTATGCGCTATATAAAACTGCATTACATACATCCCCCTACTTTTTTAAAAATGTACTCATAATCAAAAAATATCTGCCCCTTTTTTGTTCAAATCAGCTCTATTTTTTTAATACCACTCCATTCTAGCCTATAGGTTGGTCGAATAGCCATCTTTGAGTGTGTTTACCTAAAATCGCGCCGTAATTGCTGGCGCCGCTGCTCACGCTCAAAAGCAAGGGATACCAAAGCATGCAGCAGTTTAGGGTATTCAAGGCCGCTTGCCTGCCAAAGTTTGGGATACATGCTGATGGGGGTAAACCCGGGAAGGGTATTTATTTCATTGATAATCCAGGTGTCATTTGCGCATAAAAAAAAGTCAATGCGTGCCATGCCTTCGCATTCCAACGTTTCAAACACCCGCAAAGCCATGGTTTGACCGTACTCGGTTTGGGCAGCGGTTAAAGGGGCAGGCACCAGCAGTTCAGCCCCTTTGGCAGAGAGGTATTTTGCGCGATAGGAGTAAAAACCACCTTGGGCGGGGCATATTTCACCAAAAAGCGACACTTGGGGTGGGTGCTGGCTCGAAGTGTGAGAGCCCAGTACAGCGCATTCGACCTCACGCCCTTCAATGGTTTTTTCGACCAATACCTTCTCATCATAGCTAAAAGCCAATTCCAAGGCCTCTTTGAATTCTGCTTGGGTGTTGGCACAACTTACCCCCACTGAAGAACCCAAACTGGCGGGCTTAACAAACAATGGCAGACCAAAGCGCTGTTGTAATTCCTCAAAGTTGGCTTGGTTAGGGTTACGCAAAACCGCACAAGGGGCAATGGGTGCCCCCGCTTGGGCTAAGAGACGTTTCATCACATCCTTGTCCATGCCCAAAGCAGAACCCAACACCCCAGCCCCTACATAGGGCAAGCCTTGCAATTGCAACCATCCTTGCAATGCGCCATCCTCTCCATCGCTGCCATGGATGATGGGAAAGCATACATCCACTCGGGCCAGGACGCCGCCGTCTTCTTGAAGCACATGCAATTGGTTTTGATGGACCGCCAGGCCTACCCTGGGGGCGTTGGTGGCAATACAAATGTTGGCGGGATCGTTTGCATTCTCCAACAGGGTTTCAGGGCTGCCTGCACGCCATATGCCCTGTTTGTCCATGGCCAACAAGATGCCGTGCATGAAAGAGCTTTGCACGCCTTGGTAAATGCCTTGGGCAGATACCAAAGAGACCTCATGTTCACCACTGCGCCCACCGCACACAATGGCGATACAACAAGGCTGGGGAAGCGTCACAGACATGGGAGGTAGCGATTAACGATCAAGGTAAAAGGGGAATGAACTTGGCGTGGGCTGATCTAAGGCCAATTCGTGGGTTTTAGCCTACATTATAGTGTGCAACTTTGCGAAACGCATGCGCACCTAAGACCCCAACAAGCCTAAGGCTTTATGACTCAATTTGGCTAGGGGAAGTTGCCTTAATTGAGGCGTTCTCACCCAACGCCATTTTGGGAGGTGGGCAGGCTGGGCATTTGGCCGGCGCAATCCTGCCAAGGCAAGAGGGAAACATGCCTGAAGATGCTCCATTTTTTCAAACGGGCATGAGGGCAATGTTAACTGGTGAGTCTGAAGCACCAAGCGCATATGGGTAAGGGTATGGCGCAATAAGCCTAGGGTTTGAAGAGACCCATGGGTGAGCAGGGTATCCCGGGAAGGCAAAGGGGTTTGCTGAAGCTGCCTTGTAACGTATGCTTGCATCAGTGCTGCGGTTTTGAGTGTTGCTGCCTTAGGTTGGTTTTGAACGGGGATGGGATTGACCATGTGCCACGGAAACTCCCACAAACCGCTCCATAAACCATGGGGCGGACGGCGGCGCATCAGCCACCCTTGGGGGCCATTGATTAAAAACATTTCTCCCACCCGCAACACAGGGTTTTTTTTGGTGCTGGGCGGCGGAAAGTTTTGAGGTGCCCCTGTACGCCATGCCCTGCAGCGTGCTTGCAAAGGGCATTGCAAGCAAAGGGGTTTTTGCGGCTTGCATACCAAGGCACCCAATTCAATAAACGCTTCGCTTAAAGGTCCTGGGGCGTTTTGGGGAGTCATGCGCCAGGCAAGCCTCCACAATGTGCGTTGCCCCGCAAGGGAGGCTACGGGCTGCTTAAGCCCAATAAAACGCCCCAATACACGGGCTGCATTGGCATCGACCGCCGCCGCCCGAATGCCCCACCCCATACTTAAAATGGCACCCGCACTGTAGCGTCCAATGCCAGGAAGGCTCCGTAAGGCCGCTTCTTGTTTGGGAATTTCCCCAGCAAAGCGTTCTACCACCTGCATGGCAGCACGATGCAAATGATGCGCACGGCGATAATAACCCAACCCTTCCCACAGTTTAAGCACCTGTTGTACATTGGCTTTTGCCAAGGTTTGTACGCTGGGAAAACGCCGCATCCAGCGCATAAAATACGGCACCACAGTTTTGACTTGGGTTTGCTGGAGCATCATTTCTGCCACCCATACCCGATAGGGAGTCCTGTGATCACGCCATGGTAAGCAGCGTTTATGCTGCTGCCACCACTGCAGCAAATATTGGGCATAAATCGCACGGATTCGCATTAGCCTGTCATCAAGCACCTTACAGTGTGAGCCTAAACCGTTGCAATCAACAGCTTTACGCTTTGTTTTCGTTTGTGAATCCCTTCTCCGAAGAGAACATGAACTTTACTTTGTTTGTGCTTACACCATACAATGGTACCTCCTTATCATATTTTTATGGTTCGCCTAAGGGCATTTTTTTATGTTTGGTTGCGCATTTTATTAAAAATAGCCCCCGTCAAAACGGTGGGTAGCACCATTTTTTATTGCATATCTGTATTTTGTAGAAAGTGATTGATCATGATAAATTCATCACACCTCTCTCGCAGGCAAATGTTTGCCATTGGCGGTAAGTGGGTGGCCGCTGCTGGGGTAGCAGCCACTTGGTCCGATCTCGTTTTTCCTGGTGACAGCGAGGCTGCCAACTGGAAAAGTATTATGAGCGACAAAAGCAAACAGGCCAGTGGAAAAGTAAAAAGCGCAAAAGGGAATATTTTGGCCAATGGCCGCCCTGTAAAAACGGGCGATTCCTTGAAGTCTGGAGATTCCATTTTAACCTCTAAAGCGAGCCACATGATGGTTTCTTTAGAAGATGGCACCATTTTTCAGGTGAAAGGGAAGTCGAGCTTTGTATTTAACTCCCGCCCCAAAAGCAGACGCGGAATAATCAACGTGGCCTTAGGCTCGTTGCTGGCAGTGGTGCCCACAGGTAACCGCTACCTTGTTACTGGTCCCACGGCCACCATTGGCATTAAGGGTACGGTTTTCTTCCGCCAAGTCTTTCACCCAATGGAAAAACACGGCATGGGTATGAACGGAAGCAAGATTCCCTTGCCAGACAAAACGAAAGATATGTTTTGTCTGTGCCATGGTGCCGCAGAATACCTCGAGCCTGATTCCTTAAAAATGGTGCTTGATGACACAGCCAAACACCACAAAGCCCATTTTTTAGGGACCGAAAAGCCTTTGCGCCCAAACCCAGCGACCCCAATCAACCACAGCGATGCAGAAATTGCCCGTTTGATTAAAGCGCAAGAAGGTAACAAGCACGATGCCAGTTGGCTAAAAAATGTTTAAATCCCCCTAAAAAGAGCCGCACAAAAGGGCGCGTATCCTCAAGTTTGCGTGCCCTTTTTGTACCTAAACAAGGCTGGGCTTGACAGGGCGCTTGGTTAACGCAAATACCAGCGTAGTTAGCAAGGCCGTCCCTACTTGAGAGAATTAAGAAAGCGCGATAAGCGATGCAGAAATTGCCCCGTTTGATTAAAGCGCAAGAAGGTAGCAAGCACGATGCCAGTTGGCTAAAAAATGTTTAAATCCCCCTAAAAAGAGCCGCACAAAAGGGCGCGTATCCTCAAGTTTGCGTGCCCTTTTTGTACCTAAACAAGGCTGGGCTTGACAGGACGCTTGGTTAACGCAAATACCAGCGTAGTTAGCAAGGCCGTCCCTACTTGAGAGAATTAAGAAAGCGCGATAAGCGATGCAAAAATTGCCCGTTTGATTAAAGCGCAAGAAGGTAGCAAGCACGATGCCAGTTGGCTAAAAAATGTTTAAATCCCCCTAAAAAGAGCCGCACAAAAGGGCGCGTATCCTCAAGTTTGCGTGCCCTTTTTGTACCTAAACAAGGCTGGGCTTGACAGGACGCTTGGTTAACGCAAATACCAGCGTAGTTAGCAAGGCCGTCCCTATTGAGAGAATTAAGAAAGCGCGATAAGCGATGCAGAAATTGCCCCGTTTGATTAAAGCGCAAGAAGGTAGCAAGCACGATGCCAGTTGGCTAAAAAATGTTTAAATCCCCCTAAAAAGAGCCGCACAAAAGGGCGCGTATCCTCAAGTTTGTGTGCCCTTTTTGTACCTAAACAAGGCTGGGCTTGACAGGACGCTTGGTTAACGCAAATACCAGCGTAGTTAGCAAGGCCGTCCCTACTTGAGAGAATTAAGAAAGCGCGATAAGCGATGCAAAAATTGCCCGTTTGATTAAAGCGCAAGAAGGTAGCAAGCACGATGCCAGTTGGCTAAAAAATGTTTAAATCCCCCTAAAAAGAGCCGCACAAAAGGGCGCGTATCCTCAAGTTTGCGTGCCCTTTTTGTACCTAAACAAGGCTGGGCTTGACAGGACGCTTGGTTAACGCAAATACCAGCGTAGTTAGCAAGGCCGTCCCTATTGAGAGAATTAAGAAAGCGCGATAATCGTGATAGCGGTCAAACATGAAACCGCCTGCCCAAGGGCCTAAAGAACCCGCAATAATCACTATAGGCTGGCCAAAACTCACAATGCGCCCCATATGTGTTCTGCCAAACAAGTCAGGCCATACCATGGACATCAGCTGCAAAAAAGGTCCGTGGACAATGGCATTTCCCACGGCATACATAAACCAATGGGCGGGCAAGGTCGAATGGAACAAAGCCAACATTCCCAAGGCTTCCCCTAAAAACAACGCAACCAAGGCTAGGCGCACCCCAATGCGCTCAATTAAAAACCCCCAGAAAAATTTGGCCACCACCCCAAACAAAAAAAACACGGTCCAAGCGGCACTGGCCACCACCCGCGAAGCCCCATTGCTTTGCATAATGGGCACGGCGTGCACAAAGTATCCCAGTACGCAAAAATTGCCTAAAGTCACCCCCGTTAAACTTAGCCAAAAAGCACGCGAAGCCAATGCTTCTTGCAAAGTCCAAGAGCTTTCTGTTTCTTCTTTACCCCCCACTTGACGCGAAAATTCTTCTTCATCTTGCGCGTGAATGGCTTGGGGGGTGTCGACCATCAGCAAAAACGATGGCAATACCACCAACACCACGCAAGCCAATGCCTGCATGCTATAAGCCAAACGCCAACCCGAGACGGCAATAATCCAGGTATTTAAGGGCACAAAAAAAAGTGCACCACCCGATGCACCCATCATAATCATCCCCATCGCGCGTCCTCTTCTGCGCACAAACCACTGGCTTATGGCTAAGCCACCGAGGAGTTGCCCAATGCCCGTGGTTGCCAAAGCAAACGCAGCACCAAAAATAAGGTTAAATTGCCATACGGTGGTGACTTGCGTCAGCCAAAACAAGAGCATACTGGTTAAACTGCCAAAGGTGATATTCAACACCCGCACCCCAAACCGCTCGACCAGATAACCCAGGCAAGGTGCCAAAAAAATGGCCATGACGGTCCCCACGGTTAAGCTCCGCGAAATTTCGGAACGACTCCAGCCAAATTCCGCCTCCAAAGGGGCAATGTAGAGCCCAAAGGTGGGTGAAAGGTTAAAACTCGCCAGGTTTGCAAGGGCAATCACCACCACCACCACCCAGCCGTAGTACGTATGCCCTGCCAATTTTTGCACCAAAAACGGACGTAAATGCCTTACTTTTTTGAATATCATGACGCCCTCTAAACCCAGATAATTTTTTCTTTTATTAAACCCCATGCAAGCCCCTGCCAACGACTTGCCTAAGCGACAACCCTTCATCTATGCTTTATCTCGTGGGCGTAAAAAGGCTCGGGCTTGGCCTTCTTACATAAAAACGGGAAAAGAAATCGCACGCTGAAAAAGCGCACGCTGAAAAAGCGTGCCCATAACCCGCCTTGATAGCAGGACATAAATGCCTTACTTTTTTGAATATCATGACGCCCTCTAAACCCAGATAATTTTTCTTTTATTAAACCCCATGCAAGCCCCTGCCAACGACTTGCCTAAGCGACAACCCTTCATCTATGCTTTATCTCGTGGGCGTAAAAAGGCTCGGGCTTGGCCTTCTTACATAAAAACGGGAAAAGAAATCGCACGCTGAAAAAGCGCACGCTGAAAAAGCGTGCCCATAACCCGCCTTGATAGCAGGACATAAATGCCTTACTTTTTTGAATATCATGACGCCCTCTAAACCCAGATAATTTTTCTTTTATTAAACCCCATGCAAGCCCCTGCCAACGACTTGCCTAAGCGACAACCCTTCATCTATGCTTTATCTCGTGGGCGTAAAAAGGCTCGGGCTTGACTTTCTTACATATCGGGCTTGACTTTCTTACATAAACGGGAAAAGAAATCGCACGCTGAAAAAGCGTGCCCATAACCCGCCTTGATACAGCAATGCATGCATAAAAACTTGGCTATGCAACACATTAGTCGAGCCCCTATCCCAATCTATCACCCCTGCATCCCGTTCACCTAACGCAAAAATACAGGAGCTCTGAGGAATAACATTTTTACTGGGATCATTGAAGAACTTGGGGACGTTAAGCAATTTAAAACGGGAGATGGAGGAGCAGACCTTAGGGTTGACAGTCCGCTGGCTGCCAGTGATGCCAGCATAGGCGATAGTATTGCAGTGAATGGTGTGTGTTTGACCATTACGCGCATTCAAGGCAGCCTACTTCACTTTGACTTAGCCCCAGAAACGTTGCGCCGCAGCAATTTAGGGGGTTTATGCCTCCGTGATAAGGTACACATTGAACGTGCTTTGGCTGCGGGCAAGCGCTATGGCGGGCATTTTGTACAAGGACATGTGGATGGTAAAGGCACGCTGGTTGCGCGTCAAGCAGACGGAGACAGCCAATGGCTGCGCATTGAGGTGGAAGCAGACCTGGCGCACTTGATTGTGGACAAAGGTTTTATTGCCGTCGATGGCATCAGCTTAACGGTGATTGAAGCCCTGGCCAATGCATTTACCCTCACCTTGGTCCCCCATACCCAGCACCACACCACTTTGGGCAAACGCCCACTACAAAGCCATGTTAACATTGAAATTGACGTTCTGGCCAAGTACACAGCCAAACTCCTCACCCGTTCATACAAATGATTTTTTATAACCATGTTTGCAAAACGACTCGAAGAATGAAGCAAACCCCTCAAGGAAGTGCACGCGTCGATTACACCCCTTATTATTAAGGAAATGAAGTGCGCATGGGCACATCACCACCCCCTTCAGCCAAACGGAGATCGCTCAACCGTACCATTTTGCGCTTGGCGCTACCCACCATTTTTATGAACATCTCGATTCCCTTGCTGGGTGCGGTCGATACCGCGGTAGTGGGGCATTTGCCAGGGGCCACAGCCTTGGCGGGGGTGGGAGTGGGGAGTGCCATATTTACCCTTATTTACTGGGCATTTGGTTTTTTTCGCATGTCGACAGTGGGGCTGAGCGCGCAAAGCCACGGTCGTGGCGATGCTCAAGGTGCCATGGATGTCTTGGGTAGATCGAGCCTGCTGGCCGTGGGAATAGGGTTGCTGGTGATCGCATTACAAGGGCCTATTTTAACCTGGTCCTTGTGGTTTGTGGAACCCAGTACGCAAGTGGCACAGCAAGCAGAAGTTTATTTTAAACTTCGCATCTGGGCTGCTCCTGCCGCCTTTTTGCTCTGGGTATTTCAGGGATGGTTTTATGGAATAAAACGGATTGCAGCACCCGTTATGCTCACCATATTGGTGAACACCTCCAACATCGTGCTCGACCTCGTGTTTGTCCTTTATTTTCATCAGGGGGTTGCGGGGGTGGCCCTGGCCACGCTTATTTCGCAGTGGGTAGGGGTGGCGATAACGCTGGCTTGGTTTGTGATCTCTGCCAAATCTTACTGGCGCCTGTTTTGCTGGAAAGGGTTGCTTCAAAAAGCCAAAATGTGGGAAATGCTGCGCCTTAATCGCGATATTTTTCTGCGTACCTTGGCGTTGCAAGCGGTGACTTTTTACTTTGTCAAAGCCAGTGCTGTTTACGGAGACGCTGTCTTGGCAGCCAATACGGTGTTGATTCAACTGCGTATGCTCGCGGCTTATGCCCTTGATGGGTTTGCCACGGCAGCAGAGGTGGTGGTGGGCAACGCCCTTGGAGCTGCAAATCATCCGCGCTTTAAGCGTGCCGTTGTACTGTGTATGGCGTGGAGCCTTGGGGTTGGATGCCTCATTGGTTTGGTGTATGCGGCACTCTCGCCATGGTGGCCCCGCTGGTTTACCACCAACCCACAAACCCTGGAGGCCATTGCCCTGTTTATGCTCTGGATTTTTATTGAACCCCTGCTAAGTAATGTTTCCTTTGCGTTGGATGGGGTTTTTGTGGGTGCCTCTGCTGGAAAAATGATGCGAAACGGCATGCTGCTCTCTGCTGTACTGGTGTTTTTTCCCAGTTACTGGCTGCTCGCTCCCCACCTTGGCAGCCATGGGCTGTGGTTGGCTATGGACCTGTTTTATTTGGCAAGGGCGGCCACCCTTTACCTCCCTTTACAGTGCTACCTAAAAAGCCCCAGTGTGCACCCGTTGCGCTAGCCCACGCGCCGTTCTTTCAACATTTTCCCCCTTTGAAAAGGCAAAAATGGTCAATGGGGAAACGGGCGTCTTTTTGATAGGCACAGCTACAATATCCCCCTCACCTTAGCAAAGTGGCGGTGTACATGGGCATGGTAAAGTAACGCCCCTCAACGGGTTCAAAGCGCATTTTAAGCGTAACCCCCTCCTTGGCAAACCGCTGCCTAAACGCTTTCACGTGCTCGGCATTCTTGGTAAACAGCAAAAGCAAAGGGTCTTTTTGTTGTAAAACTTTTTGCATGTGTTTTGCGGTAATGTCTTGGGGTGCGGGAAACTCCTCCAAAGAGAATGGGTCGCGTAACACTTCTCCTGCCACAATGTAATAATAGCTTTGTACAGCATGCAGCAACCATATTTTAGGGCAGTCTGGGCGGGTGGTAATGCTCGCTTTGCTGCCGTCTGTCCAGACAAACACGGGGTGTTTATACCAAATTGATTTCGAAGGTGCCCTGCCCAGCAGCTGCTTTTCTCGAAGCTCCGAGGTGGTTTGGTAATAGTCTTTGCGAAGGGGGCACGTTGTGGGCAAAACGGTTGATATTGTGGGCAAAACGGTTGATAGCGCAGAGGGATGAAAAACGGTTGATAGCGCAGGGAGATGAAAAACGGGCAATAAAATGGCGGTCCAACCCAGCCACACCCAGAGTGTAAGGGGTTTGTTCACCTTGCGCAGCACCCAAGTTGCAGCAGACAACAGCAGCACAAAGGCGACAATCTGGTAAAACCGTGGCATAAATTGGAGGGAAAAGAGTGCTTTGGTGATGGGATGAAAGGCATACAGTGCGCTTAGCATCAGCCCAATGGCACCCACAATATAGCCCAGGTGCGGCTTAATGTTTTGTTGCAACAAAAAAAGGTGTGCGCCGATGCTGACAAACAAAAACGGGTAAAGCACGGACGCTGTATAGCTGGGTTGAAATGCTGTATTCCCGCGTGTTTGCTGGATAAAATAAAACAAATACCCGAGGCAGTAAGCCCCATGCCCCGCCAAGCACAGGGCTTGGGGGCGGGTGAAAGCGATGCTCTTTTTCTTGCGATGACGCCAAAACATCCATCCAATTGCCCCAATCGCCAACGCCAACCCGCTGGTGAGGAGGGCAAAGTAAGGGTCGTTCAAATACCAGCCACTGCTCCACGGCTGGTGCCATGGGTCGTTTTTTGATAAACCAAGGGCACTTTTGAGCATACGATGAAAAAAGACCCACCTTCGCCCAAACACCAGTTTGCTCACCAGCATCAAAGCTCCGGTGATGAGGAGCCCCCCCAGCAGCGCTTGACCAAAAAGGGTTTTGAGACGATGCTTTTTGCCCTCGGGTGTTGCGTGGCTCAGCACCCAAAAAAAGAGCAGATACCCAGGCAACAAAAAAATCGTCACCAAGTTGGTATGGACCAAGCAGCCAAATGCCATCCCCGTATACCGCCCCCAGCGCTTGATGTCTGCATGCTGGGCGCTATGTACCAGCAATAAAAAGACCAACAAAACCCATGGCTCTGCAAAGTGAAAATAAGAATCTGCGCCACCGAGGTAGCGTGCGGGAAACACCGCCAGCAACACGCTTAACAGCCCTGCCACCAGGGGGTTAAACAGGCGTAACCCCAAGGCATAGCAAAGGGCAATGCTGGCAACATCAACGCTTAACTTAATGATGTACTGGGCAACCACAGGTGAAAACACTGCCCTGGGTACAAATTGAAACATATGCCAGACAATGCGAGCACTTTTGTAGTACTTATCGTAGAGTAAACTGTTGTAGTCTAAGCCTAGCGAGAGATCTATCCAAGGATCGAGGCTGCCGATGGGGGAGAAAATCCAGGCATCATTCACCACCACCATGACCACAGGAATGCAGAGAATCCATGGTAATGCCATCCCGTTTTTAAAGTTGTGCTTCATCCGTTTTGCCCAATCACCCCCCTTTTGGATTAACCCGCGTTATGCACACCCCCATTCTATTTGCCCAACTATGACCCCTAAGCGCATTCAAGTCAACGTTGCCTGGCCTTACGCCAACGGCCCCCGACACCTTGGTCACGTTGCAGGGTTTGGCGTGCCAAGCGATATTTTTGCACGCTACCATCGCATGGCGGGCAATGAGGTGGTGATGGTGAGTGGAACCGACGAATACGGCACCCCCATTACCGTACAAGCCGAAAAAGAAGGGCTGACTCCCCATCAGTTGGTTGACCAATACAACGCTGCCATCTGCCAAGATTTGGTGGGTTTAGGATTGAGCTACGACCTGTTTACCCGAACCACCACCACCACCCATCATACGATAGCCCAAGATTTTTTCACCACCCTACACCAACAAGGGCGCATTTTTCCCCGAAAAATGCCGGGTGCCTTTAGCGCCGTAACAGGGCACACCCTACCCGACCGCTACATTGAAGGGCGTTGTCCCCATTGCCAGTCCATGGAAGCGAGGGGGGATCAGTGCGATGCTTGTGGCAAACAGCTCGACCCCGCAGAATTGCTCGAACCGCGCTCTAAAATTGATGGCAAGCCCCCTGTGTTTAAGGAGAGCGAACATTTTTTTTTAGACCTGCCTTTTTTTGTGCAAACCCTTGCAAACTGGCTTCAGCAATGTACACACTGGCGCCCCAACGTGCGCAACTTTAGCCTTAACCTGCTTCAAGAGATCCAAGCAAGAGCGATTACGCGCGACATGGAATGGGGGGTTCCCATTCCTAAAGCAGCAGGCAAAACCTATGAATCGAAACGGCTGTATGTGTGGTTTGATGCTGTGATTGGCTACCTTTCTGCCAGCATTGAATGGGCTGCACACACGGGAAAACCCGCTGCATGGGAAGCGTTTTGGCGCGATGAAAACTGCCACCATTACTATTTTATGGGCAAGGATAACATCGTTTTTCATGCCATTATTTGGCCCAGCATGTTGCATGGTTACGCCAAAAATGGCCCGTTGACCCGCAGCAAAGGGGCACCTTTTTGCTTACCTTACGAGGTGGTGGCTTCGGAATTTTTAACCATGGAGGGGAAAAAATTTAGTAGCAGCCGCGGTGTGGTGATTTATGTTAAAGACCTGCTCGCGCGTTATGATGCCGATGCCTTGCGCTTTTACCTTACCATTGCAGGTCCTGAAACCCAAGATGCCGATTTTACTTGGCGCGAGTTCATTCGGCGGAATAACGAAGAATTGGTTGCCACCTGGGGCAATTTGGTCAATCGCTGCCTTACCTTAGCCCACCGCCATTTTGGTGCCATCCCCAAATGCGCCACCATAAGTCCAGAAGATACTGTGTTGCTTAAAGCCATTGAACAAGGCTTTGAGGATATCGGCGAGCACATTGCCACGTGCCGTTTTAAGGCGGCAATCCTCGAGTGTATGCGCCTTGCGGGTGAAACCAACCGCCGGATGAGCGATGCCGCCCCTTGGGCTTTGGTTAAAACCGACAAAAAAGCCGCTGCCACCGTTCTTTATGCCGTCCTTTGTGCCATTCGTAACCTCAATGTGCTGTTTTCCCCCTTTTTGCCTTTTTCAGCCCAAACGTTGCACAGCATGCTTGGTGAAGAAGGTGAGCTTGCCCCTTTGCCAAAAGTCCAAGAAACGACACAAAATGGGAAAACACATCGCATTATTGGCGGCGACTACACCAGCATGCATGGACGCTGGTGCTACCAAACCCTTCCTCAAAACCGCCCTTTACATGCCCCGAAGCCTTTGTTTAAAAAAATAGACCCCAGCGTGGCAGAAGAAGAATTGGCCCGTTTAGAGCGGGCCTGCCGCGAAGAATAAACTCAAAACCGACAGGTCATCCACCCCCAAGCCGAGAGCATCAAACACGGACCAGTAAGTGCCAGCAAACAAGGGTGGCAAAGCTGCCAAACCCAGCCAATAGGATGCCTGATGAGGGGGGTTTTGCAGGTCAACCTCAACAAACCCGCCGACACGGGCAAAAGAGCCACGCCCCCCTAGGGGGAGGAAGCTATCGGCGTTTTGCACACCCTACCCACCGTGGGAAAAGGCATCGGGAAATCAATAGCGGTAGTGCCCCGGTTTGTAAGGCCCTGCGATCGAAACACCCAGGTATTTTGCTTGCTCAGAACTCAGGGTTTGCAGATTGGCACCCAGTTTATCAAGGTGTAAGCGCGCCACTTTTTCGTCGAGCACCTTAGGCAGTACATACACTTTATTTTGGTATTTGCCGTGGTTTTGCCAAAGTTCAATCTGTGCCAGTACTTGGTTGGTAAAACTGGTTGACATCACAAAACTGGGATGACCCGTAGCGCACCCAAGGTTTACCAAGCGTCCTTCGGCCAAGATGGTCAAACGGCGTCCATCGGAGCGAACATATTGATCCACTTGGGGCTTAATGTTCACTTTTTTCATATCTTCGTCTTTTTCAAGGGCAGCAACCTCAATTTCGGAGTCAAAATGGCCGATGTTGCATACAATGCTTTGATCTTTCATGGCATCCAGATGCTCTTTGGCAATCGCACTAATGCAACCCGTGGCGGTTACAAAAATATCGGCCTGACTGGCGGCCTCTTCCATGGTTACCACGCGATAGCCCTCCATGGAGGCTTGGAGCGCACAAATGGGGTCTACCTCAATAATGAGTACTTGAGCACCCATGCCTCGAAAAGCGTTTGCACAGCCCTTACCAACCTCGCCAAATCCTACCACCGCCGCCGTTTTCCCGGCCACCATCACATCGGTGGCGCGCTTAATCCCATCAAGCAGTGACTCACGAATTCCGTACATGTTGTCGAATTTGCTTTTGGTTACCGATTCATTCACATCCATGGCGGATATTTTGAGGCTCCCTTGTGCTTCCATTTGGCGCAGGCGATGGGATCCCGTGGTGGTTTCCTCTGATATCCCACGAATCCCTTCGGCCATGTGTGCGTACTGCGTGTGCACAACTGCTGTAAGGTCGCCCCCATCGTCAAGGAGCATGTTGGGTTGCTCTCCATTGGGCCATTTTAAGGTCTGCTCAATGCACCACCAATAGTCTTCTTCGCTCTCTTCCTTCCATGCAAAAACAGGGACGCCCTTGGTCGCAACACCCGCCGCCGCGTGGTCTTGGGTGGAAAAAATATTGCAAGAACTCCAGCGCACCTTTGCTCCAAGGGCTTGTAAGGTTTCGATCAACACGGCCGTTTGAATGGTCATGTGAATACAGCCCGCAATTCGAGCCCCCCGAAGGGGTTGCGCTCCGCCGTATTCCTCACGCAATGCCATTAAACCGGGCATTTCACTCTCAGCAATTTCAATTTCTTTGCGTCCCCAATCTGCCAGGTTAATGTCAGCTATTTTGTAATCGGCCACAGGATCATTCCTTTTTATTTTTCGTCAACACAATATTTTACATGTAAAACGGCCATTGTTTCACAGACAAAAAGCATAAATCAAGGATGAATCCAGATTGACAGCGATTTTTTCTTTACCATTCTCCCCATAAGGCCCTCGAGAATTTTGCTCTCAAGGGGTTAACAAACCTTAAGGTATGGATGGTTTTGCAGCAAATAACGGGCTGCTTCCCACGCTTTTGGCGCATGCCCCGCAAGGTATGCTTAAATACCCCCCAAACGCAAATTTGCTGACGGATAACGGAGTTTGGCGACTTGTTGTTGTGCTTGCTTTGCTTGTTGTGTTTGGTCAAGGGCTTGGAGGGTTTTGGTTTGCCACTGCCAATTTGGTACGCTATTGGGAAAATCAACCACGCGCTCTGCTAACCATGTCTTGGCTTGCTGCCAATTGGTAGCTTGCATAGCAGCGCAAATGCGGGTTTGTTCAAGTACATCGCGTTGGGCACGGCTACCTCCTGCCTGGTGCATTTGGTTACACGCTTGCTCAAGCAGGGTCTGCGCTTGAGACCATTGCTGTTGGGCATAGGCCTGCAAGCCTTGGCAACTGGGCAGGACGGCATCTTGCAGGATAGCAGCGTTGTTGCGGGCGGGGTTTTGGGCTTGGGCTTTAAGCCAGTCAATGGCCTGCTGGGCTTGATCAACACGACCACTGCGCATAAACGCAGGAATGATGTGGAAGAAAGTGAAAGGCACGGCCAGGTTTTCACAGTGTTGTGCGCAATCTTCAGCCAGCGGTTCCCATCGAGGGGAAACATCGACCCCACACAATTCCATTCGCCACAGCAAAGAGACCGCATTTTGGAGATCCAAGTAAAAATCAGAAGTGCTCCCCCGCACGTGGTCGTCGTACAAGCTGAGCACGCATTCAAAAGCACCTTGCTCAAGGTGGTGCAATGCCAAATGCCACCACAAATGCCCTGCAAAAGGGCCCCCTCGTTCCCAATTGCGGGCATATTGGCCGAGTTCACCTAGCGCTTCTTTGTGGCGCCCTTGCGCCTCAAACACGTGGGCTAGGGCGTGTATGCCCCATAGATCTTGCGGGTTGGCTTGAATGGCGATTTTGGCATGGGTCTCTGCTTCGACCAGTGCGCCGCTTTCCTCTAAGCCAAATGCCAACATGCCATGTACAAAATGGCGTTGGGGTACATATTGCGCAAAGGGATGGTCTTGGGCTTTTTCGTCAGAAAAATGCGCTAACACCCAAGCGGAACAATCGCACACACCCTTGATGTTGCCCAGCCAAAAATGGCCTAGGGTGAGGAGTTTGAGGACAAACAGGTCGTTTGGGTTTTGGTAAAGGGCTTTTTCTAAAGCGTGATTGCCAGCACGCATCCCCTCATTAGACCAGGCACGCAAGGCGGGCAGCAGACGATGCAGGCGTGCTTGGCTATGTTTGTTAGGGCTTGGAGGGGCCGCTTCCACTTGGGCAATGCATTTTTTGACCGCAGGAATAAGGGCTTCCATCCCCGCTTGGAGCAACAAAAAACCTCTTAGCAAATGGGCAAAACCATGCTGCGGACTTTTGCTAAGGGCCATTTTCACCAATTCATTGCTTTGTGGGCCATGCTCCAAAAAATCCAGTTCTGCTTGGCACAGCAGCAATTCAACGGGGCGTTCTTCCATTTTATTCACCTTTTGAGTACTCATGCAGCGTCTCCATGGTTAGATAGTCGTTTTAGCCATGCCTTCGGATCGAACCTATCGTGCTTTTTTGAACACTCCCGCGGGTGCCGGTCTTCACGTACGTGAAGATGCATTCTACGCTCAAAAGATAGGACTGGTTGTGGGGGATTTGGAGGCGCATGACATCAAAAAAATCTGTCTTGCCAACTAAGTTTCTCGCGAGTCCTATGCATGTCGTTGAGCGTTAACCCTATCAAATTTTACAAACGACGGGCATCAAAAACCATGTTCACCCCTTACTTAAACAAGGTTTCAAGAAAGGTTTTTAGGCTTTTAATATTTGCAAAAGCATGCGTCTCGACATATCCGCACAACACCGTTTTTTGAGCCACTCAATTTTTACTCGCCTTTTTATGTCAAAAAAATTCCCGCTATATCCTTGGCAATCCAAAAGCATGGAAAAAAATGCACGGGGGTGTTTTCAAGAGAAATCTACAACGCAAACAAAATGCCATCTGTAATTTGGGTGCCCCGTTTGCCCAGCAATCCTTGCAAAATGTGGTATAGGTGACTAGCGTTGGGGTGGGTAAAGGCTTTGTTTTGCCGAGGCCCCCAATGGGCAAAATGGCCTAGGGGTTATGATTGCGATGGGTGATTAGTCTCGAATAATTGGGCAATGTTCGAACCATGTTATCAGGCTGTGGGGGGGAACGGGCATGCCCGTGGGCCATTTTGCCCATGCATTGCAAAACGAGAGCCTATTTTACTCACCGCCAGCAACGATGTGGTTCTCGGGCTGGTCACAACCATTCTTCCACCGGTGCCCCCCAGTGCTTTAACCTTAGTTGCCTATGGGCAAGGTAAAACGACGTTGAGGGTTTTTATAAAAAAGGAGCACACCTTTTACACCATGCCCAACACCCTTGAAACACGCCGAATTTACTATGGGGATAACCTCCCCATCATGCGCGATCTGCCCACGCAGAGCGTAGATTTGATTTACCTCGATCCGCCTTTTAACTCCAAGCGCAATTACAACATGCCCCTTACGGACGACTACGGTAAGGTGCTTCAAGCGCAAGCCCACGTGTTTACCGACACCTGGGAATGGGAGCAAAAACATCATGCGCAATACCTTAAAACCATTGAACAACGCCACCATCCCTTGGCCCACACCCTCAAGGGGGTCGATGCGATTATTCGCGGAGGTGGGGTCGAAGACCACCAAAAAAGCGGTGCCTTTGCCTATTTGGTACACATGGCCGTGCGCTTGTTAGAGATGCATCGCCTGCTCAAACCCACGGGAAGCCTCTACCTACACTGCGACCCCACCATGAGCCACTACCTTAAAATTCTCCTCGATGCCGTGTTTGGGGTAGCGCATTTTAGAAATGAAATCGCATGGAAAAGATATGCAACACATAGTTTAAGTCAATCAGGGTTTGACAGCACAGCAGACACCATTTTCTTATACAGGAGGTCGAAAAGTAGCTTATTTGTTAAACAATACGAAACTATCTCATCAACAGAAATTCAAAAAAAATTCTCGCATTACGAAAAAGAAACGCAGAGGTATTATCAACATATCGCGCTGGAACAGGCGGTGAATTATACCAAAGGAGATGAGATAAGAATCATTGAAGGGAGAAAAGTAGAAACTACATTAGGATGGCGATGGTCTCAAAAGACATTCGATCAAAGGATCAAAAAAAATCCCCACCTTATTTATTGGACGAAAAATGGTCGACCTCGATACAAAAAATACCTCGATGAATACGAGGGAATGCCCTTAGGAACGATCTGGACAGATATTCCCTATCTTTCTGCTGGAGACGGAGAACGCGTGGGCTACCCCACCCAAAAGCCCTTGGCCCTGCTTGAGCGTATTATTAAGGCCAGCAGCAATGCGGGGGAGGTGGTGTTTGACCCCTTTTGCGGCTGCGGCACCGCCATTTTGGCGGCAGAACAATTAGGCAGGCAGTGGATTGGGATTGACATCACCTACCACGCAGTCAAAATTTTGCGCGAACGCTTTGAGGGCAGCAAAACCTCCCCACAGCTGTGGAGCAACATTACGGTAATTGGCGAACCCTACAGCCCTCAAGAAGCCTTGGTCCTCGCCGAGCTCGACAAGCACGAATTTGAAAAATTTGCGGTAAAAACCTTTGGTGGGTCACACAGCGGCAAAAAGGGCAGTGATGACGGGGTGGATGGGTATTTTACCTGTTATCCCAAAAAAACCAACCCTGCGCCAGGGAGCACCCGTGAAACCCTCACCCAAGAGGGCATTATTCAAGTAAAAGGGGGCAAGGTGGGCAATTGGCGTCAAACCATCAGTGCCTTGCACAATGATGCCAACGGGCGCCCTGCCGTACTGATTACCGCGCACGATCACCCCGCCGCGCGCAGTGCCGCCAAAAATACCCAAAACGTGTGGGTGTATACCATTGCGCAAATTATGAACGCAGAGCATAATCAAGATTTTACCCTGGTCTGCACCAGGCCAGCGTGAGCGTGCAAGAACTTTGTAAACCATGGGGGATACACAAATGGGCGCATCTATGCTATGAAGGGTTCCAGTCGCTGGAGAAGCGGGTTTTAGGGCTGTGCTATGAAGGGATCCCAGTCGCGGGGAAGCGGGTTTTAGGGCTCTGTGCTACCAGGAATCCCAGTCGCTGGAGAAGCGGGTTTTAGGGCTGTGCTATCAGGAATCCCAGTCGCGGGGAAGCGGGTTTTAGGGCTGTGCTATCAGGAATCCCAGTCGCGGGGAAGCGGGTTTTAGGATTTTTCCTCCTTTAGCCGTCGTTGTTTTCGAGCATAACCTTTCATTTTCCCAGTTTGGAACAATCCCCATTTTGCTACCCTTAAACCACCTCATCCATCAAGAAAGTGTAAAAAATAACCCTATGAAACTCATTCGTTTTGGCCATGCTGGTGCAGAAAAACCTGGCGTAGAATGCGCCGATGGAACGCGCCTTGACGTCTCCAAGCACATCCCCGATTACAACCCTGACTTTTTTGCAGCGGGAGGTTTGGCACGCTTGAGCGACATTGTGAGCAGCGCCAAAGGCTGCCCCAAAGTGGATCCCAACATGCGCCTTGGCCCCCCTGTGGCAAAGCCAGGTAAATTCATGGCCATTGGTCTCAACTATCGCGGCCACGCCAAAGAAATGGCTGCACCCATTCCAAAGCAGCCTGAGGTGTTTACCAAGCAAACCAGCTGCATTTGTGGCCCCAACGATGACATTTTGCTGTTCCCAGACAGTGTTCAATTGGACTACGAGGTCGAGTTTGCCTTTGTAGTGGGCCGCAGAGCGCATCGGGTACAAACCGAGGCCGAGGCACAAGCATGTGTGGCAGGTTACATGATTTGTAACGATGTAAGTGAGCGTCAGTATCAAACCATGGGCGCACAGTGGACTCAAGGCAAAAGCGGCGATACCTATGGCCCCCTCGGCCCGTGGTTGGTGTGCCCCGATGAAGTGGGCGATCCTCATCAATTGCGCCTAACCACCAAAGTGAACGGCGAAATACGCCAAGACAGCAACACCAACGACCTCATTTTTAACATTCCCCAAATCATCATGGGAGTCAGCAAATATATTACCTTGCTGCCAGGCGACTGCGTTACCACGGGGACCCCTGCGGGCGTCGCCCACGGCATGAACGACCCCAGCAAATTTTTAAAGGTGGGGGATGAGGTCGAATTGACCATTGAAAAACTGGGGACCCAGAAAAACCGGATTGTGGCTTATGCAGAAGCCTAACTGGCTTCGAGGGGGAGGGTACTCGGCACCGGTGAACGAACCTGCCCATACATTCGATGGCTACTAAGGTGGGCTGCACCGGTGAACGAACCTGCCCATACATTCGATGGCTACCAAGGTGGGCTGCACCGGTGAACGAACCTGCCCATACATTCGATGGCTACTAAGGTGGGCTGCACCGGTGAACGAACCTGCCCATACATTCGATGGCTACTAAGGTGGGCTGCACCCACTTTTTGCTTGGAGAGGGCTTTGCGCGGATGATGTTTGTTGCGCATTTGTATCCCTGGAAGCCCATGGGGCGAGGCCTTTGCTGGCTGGGGCAACTATGCCGCTGGGGTTTTACCTTGGGCTGTGCATGCCTCTTGCTCGGTTCTTTTTCACCACGCAGCCTGGCGGCCCCCTTGCCCGAGGTGGTGGTGGTGGTCGATTCTGCCCCCACAACCCTCGATCCTTTTTTGGCCACCGATGCCATCAGTGCCCGGGTAACCCACCAGTTACTGTGCGATACGCTGATACGCCTGGATGTCGATTTACGCTATGCAGCGGGGGTATTTTCTGCTTGGCGCGCCAGCCAGGGAGGGCGCGTGTGGCATTTTACCCTGGGCAAAGGCCAGTACTTTCAAAATGGGCAACGCGTTGGTGCGCAAGATGTGGTGTTTAGCTTAAAACGTTTTGCCGACACCAAGGTAGGCTCGCCTTATGGTAGCCCCCTGCGTGAGGCGGGCATGCAGGTGAAGCAGGTGGGGAAGGACCAGGTGCGTTTGCGCTTTAAAGTACCACGCCCTTATGTGCTTGCCGATTTAATTTTACCTGTGGTCGCACGCAACAGCACACCTAAGCACTGGGTGTGCAGCGGGCCCTTCCGCTTGCTGCGCCAAAGCCCTGCAAAATGGGAATTTATGCCCCATACCCAGCATGTTAAGGGCGGACCTAAGGTGCGTTTAACGTTGCTTCCTTTGTCAGACGAAACCGCACGGTTCCTGCGCTTTCGCAAAAGCGAGGCACATTTAGGCATCAATGCGCTCTCTGCGCGGCGCCTTAAGGCCTTTCGTAAAAAAAACCTCGCCAAACATTATCGTACGGTGCTGGGTACGGGACTGACCCATCAATACCTCGGCTTTAATCTCAAGCATCCTGCATTGGCCAAGCGCAAGGTGCGCCAAGCCTTGGCGCAGTTAGTGCCCGTGGATGCCCTGATGCAGCACCTGTTACATGGCTTGGGTGAGCGTGCGCGGGGCGTGTTACCCAACAACAGTCGGTTTTTGCACCCCAAAGCCACTCTTTGGGCTTACAATGTGCAAAAAGCCAAGGCTTTGTTGGATGAAGCGGGGTATGCGCCCAAAGCCAATGGTCAACGTTTGGCGTTACGTTATAGCGCAACCAACAATCCCTCCTCCATGGCCATGGCGCGTATTTTGGCGGCGTCCTTTGCCAAGGCGGGTGTGAAACTCACACTGCGTTCTTACGAGTGGGGCATTTTTTACAGCGACATTCTTAAGGGGCGCTTCGACATCTACTCACTGCGCTGGATTGGGGTGTTTGAGCCCCGTTTTCGCTACCGCCTGTTGCATTCAAGCCAAACCCCGCCTCAAGGTCGCAATCGTGGTTACTACCAAAATGCGCAAATGGACATATGGCTTGAAGCCAGCCAACATGCCAAAACACCCGAAGCACGTCGGGCATGGCAGCAAAAAATTCACCAACGCATGCTCATTGATCTCCCTTTCCTGCCTTTGTGGCAGCGCAAAAATGCGGTTATTGTGCATCGCCGTGTGCGCAACTTTGTGCAACATCCCAGCGGCGGTTTTGAAACCTTGCACCAGATAGAATGGCGCTAAGGGGGGGGGCCTCGCACCATTTGCGCAACTTTGTGCAACATCCCAGTGGCGGTTTTGAAACCTGGCACCAGATAGAATGGCGCTAAGGGGGGGTGCCTCGCGCCTACCGCTAAAGCGGGCGTATTGGGGCGATTCCAGTTGGGAAAGCGAGGCCGATACTTCTTGAATTGGCATACAGGGCACCGAGTGCGGGTTGGGTTAAGCGGTAGTCGGTTTGGGGTTTTTGGTGCTAGGGACTGTTGGGATTGGTTTTTTGGTCTGGGGTTTTTCGCAAGGCAAGCCACTTCATGGCGCATCGTGGGTTGGGTTTTGCTTGGTGCGGTGTTCGTCATTTGGAAATGAGGTGGGTGGGGGTGGCTTGGTTTGATTGCCCTGACTTTAAGGGTTTGTGTTTTGCGCCCCGTGGTTGCGGTTGTGCTCTGGGGCTTGGTTGTTATTTTACGCGTTTGCGAAGGTTATCCCCATGGGCAAGGGGTCCTTTTTTTTTCATGTTAGATGATTGTATAGTGCAATTGGCATATGCGTGTGTTTTGTTTTTTAGGCATATATTTACGGGAGAATGCTGGCGTACGTATCAGGGCTTTTTTGGGCGAATAGCGCATAAACTAAGGATGTACAGTCACATTAAACCATTGGTTGAATTCGAAAAAAAGGGAGGATAACATGCTGGGCAGGCAAAAAGGGTCGTTTTGTCGCTGGGATTTGCTGCTTAAAGGCGGTGTTATCGTGGCTGTGTGTACCCTTGACTTGGTGGTAAAGGCTTGGGTACGCGCTGAGGTAGCACCCTATTCTAACACGCCCCTCATTCCCCATTTTATCACCCTAACCCATGTGAGCAATTACGGGATTAGCTTTAGCCTATTGAGCGGTTTGCCGACAGGGATTCGTACCCCACTGCTATCTGTGATTGCAATGGGGGTCATGCTGCTTTTGTGCTGGGTATGGTGGAGCGGGCGTACCCAAATGCACGCCTTGCAGCATTGGGGGTTTGTACTGGTGATGGGTGGGGCGTTAAGCAACGTAATCGACCGCATTCATCGTGGCGCGGTTACCGATTATTTCCATTTTCATTTTTACACATACAGTTTTTTTATCAATAATTTAGCCGATATTTTTATTAGCATAGGGGTGGTGGGTTATCTCACAGGAATGTTTCTTGTGCCCAAAGAACAAGCCACGTAATGGCATTTTGTTGCCTATAAGTGCATTTTACCTGCCGTGACAGAGGCCGCCCCGTTGGTTGAAGGAGTGCGGATGCACTTTTTATTGACCAATGGGTGTGTTGAGCCACACCCGCAGAGTTGCACCAATCCACTTTGGCTTGTTATAAGGGTGTCTCCCTCATGCATCCGTTTCCTGGTCTAGCCTTCTTTATAGCGTTGTTGATCGCGTTGTCGATCGCGTTCTTTAATGGCCTCGCGCTTGTCATGCACCTTGCGCCCTTTGGCCAGTGCCATTTCGAGCTTAGCCAGCCCCCGCTTAAAGTACACCCGCAGTGGAATGAGCGTCAGCCCGCGTTCACGGACCTTCATCCCCACGCGCAGCAACTCTCCTTTGCGCAGCAGCAGTTTGCGTGAACGTTCAGGGTCGTGCCCCGCGTAACCTGCGTGGGAGTAGGGCGCAATGTAAGCACCCACTAAAAAAGCAGCGGTGCCACGCACAGTACAATAGCTGTCACGCAGGTTCATTTGCCCTTGACGCATGCTTTTTACCTCCGATCCTGTTAAGGCAATGCCTGCCTCAAACCGATCGAACAGCTCATAGTGGTGGCGCGCACGGCGGTTTTCAGAAACCAGCTTGGTAGCAGCATTTGGTTTGGTTTTAGCAGAAGGTTTTGCCATGGCTACTTTTGCAAAAATTCTCGTGTTAGGGGGCTGATGTTAAGGGTAGCGTTGTAGGTAGCAGGCGTGCACGCTCTAGTATCTATGCACGCCTGCTGGCATTTTACCCCTTGTTTGCCCATATATTCTAAGGTGAATGGCACTGTATAAAGCTAAGGGGCTCCTACCCTACGATAACCAACTTTGGGGTTATCATGGCGAGCATGAGAAAGAGTCTGTGTAAGTTCAAGTCTAAACAAGCCGGTTTGACGGAGCATTTTGTAGCGGAAACCACAGCACGAACCGCCGGCTAGCCTTTTACGGGGTTCATCGCAGTAGCGTAGCCTATTTTTCACCCTTTTCGCATACACAATGCCTCTCTCTTTTTTGAGTAGGTTGCTTCTTATTTTCAATAACCACACGCTTGTAGGCGTGTTGAAAAGCCGCCAACGATCGCGCCCTATTGGACACTCCAATCGGGGGAAGACACCGTGTGCATCAAACGCTTTGAGAGGTAGGATGAGGATTCTCAAGTAAAAAACAATTTAAAGGCTGCCAGCAAGATGCCTCCAAAAAGGGATTGCAAACCAATCATCGCCATTATCAAGCGCCAGGTCATGGTGTGGAGGTTTTGGTTTGTGGCGTCAACGCGTTGGCTAATCTCGCGCATTTCTTGGCGAAGGGCTTCAAAACCTGCTTGGGTTTCTTGGCGTTGTTTGCGCATTTCTTGGCGGAGGTCGCGCATTTCTTGGCGTTGTTCGCGCATTTCTTGGCGGAGGTCGCGCACCCCATGTTCGAGGTTTTCGAGGCGGCTTTCGATGCCGCTGGTTACGCTGGCCAAGGCGTGGGCTTGGGGCAGGTTAAACCCGGCTGCTTCGAAGGATTTTGCCATTTCGAGGTTTTGAGGAATGGCCATGGGCAGGGCTTTAGGTTTTTAGGGTTTGAGAAAAGGATTGATGACGTAGGCACCGGGACCAGTCTACGAAGGAGGAGAACAAGATGCAAGGATGGTTCGTAAAAAATTGGTTTTTGGTGGCCCTGCCCCTTGGCTTGGTTTTAGTGCTTGGGATGCTGATCGGCTTTGCAGCCCTTTTTGTGCCAGGGGAAGGTGAGACCGCCATGGTCTTGCAAAATCGTTTTCCGGCAAATTTTTTCCCCGAGCTATCCTGCAGGAGGTAGATTCCAATTTGGGGGTACAAAGTTGCCTCCTGCTGGGCTCGAGGCTGCCTTAAAAGAGGCGGACACAGCAAGACGAAACCACTTTAGTACCGCCTGAGCGTCCTTTGGAAAACCTCATCCTTCGTCGTACATCGCACCCGGACTGAACTAGGCACGGGTATTCTCTTGTTTTGCGAGGGGTTTTTAATTCCTTTAAGGCGGTGGTGTGGTCACCTTTATTGTAGGCCGCCCTTTTTTAAAATCAGCACACCCAAATGGCGCGGCAAGGGTTAGGCAGAGAAATGGTAAGGCGGAGGATGGCGAGGCAAACGCTGTCCATTCCCCTTGCTACCAGTCGAACCTTGTTTGCCAGCAGTCTGCTGTAAAGAGGGTAATGGAAAAATAAAAACCCCACCAAAAGGCGCATACGCACCTTCGAATGGGGTAGTCACAATGCCGCTGCTTAAAAAACAACGGGAAACGATAAAAGCTTAAAGGAATCGGAAAACGATCGGACAATTCACAACAATGCCCGTTGAGCCGTATTTTTTACCGCCTGGGCCTGTAACAAAGCCCTTTTCTACCATGCCCAAAATAGCAAATTCCTCGGTAAGCCTAGAGCGATACCCTTTTTTAATCGCGCTCGCTGTCCATTGCCCCAAGTTCAAATCCCATAAGGGGCTATAGTCTGTGGCAATGGTGGGAATACCACCCAACACATTCAGCGGGCTGCCTCCATCGCTAAGCGCACTGTTAAAGCCTTGGCGCTGAGGGTTGCCCTTGCCAGTTGGGCCGTTGATAAACGCAAAAATACGCTCAACGGGGCTAAATAGGCTGTCATCTGCACCTACTTGGAGGTCTTTCATGGCTGGGGCGTAGGTGGCACCTTCCATGGCTGCGCCGAGGGTGTTATTGACATCGGTTGATACGTAAAGCACTGGCCTTGCAAAACTAAACCCAGCCGTCAATTCCATGGTAACCGTGCCCTTTTTGGGGCAAATGTTCACCGCTTTGTCGTGGATGATGTCGTGGTTTGCTTTGCGATTGCAGTATTTATTGAGCGTTTTTGCCGTGGCGTTGAAAGCGACCACGGGGGCATTGTAGATGTGCCCGCCTGCATTCACAATTTCTACCAAAGGCGAGTAGTTTTTGTCGCCCACCGACCCAGGTTGATGGGACTTAGGTGGGAAAAAATTTGGTGCCGACCCGGGCTTTACAGAACGTTTGGGCGAAAAATCAACGCTGCCTTTGTCAAAAACCAACTGAAACTTCTTGCTTAGCCGCGCTTTGCGGACCGCACGGCCGACGTTGGCATAGTGCAGTTTGGCAGAATGGTTAATGCCCAACGCAGCAGCGTTCGCCTTATCGGTGGTGTCTAATACCACATACCAAACGCTCTTGCCTCCCTTCATCTTGCCTTTGTACAAAGGTAGGGTAATCGTCCCTTTTTTCAAATCTACCTTGCCCGACTTCATCAGTTGATAAGGGCCAATCAGCTCTTTTTGCACATCAGAAGGGGCGGGCCCAAAATAGGTCAGGGGAACGTCCGCGCCAATTGAAGGAGGTGCAGGGGCAACTTCATCGTCTGCCAAAACACTAAAAGGGGAAAAAAGTAACAACAACGCTACAAAAAATGATACCGCATTCCAGTTCATAAAAATCTCCAAAATTAAAGAAAAAAATTACTCCACAAAAAGTATTGCATGCACAAAACATTTAATAAAGGAAAATTTTTTATTAAATAATTTATCCAATCCCAATGCACACTGGCGCAATTTAGCGCAAGCACCACCCTCAGTACGGGTTTACCACGGGCAAGCCATCAACTAAGGACACTCTCTCCGCGAGCACCATCCGGATTTACAAACAATTTCTAAGCCAAAAAGACTGCATACAGCACCTTCAATAAAGATGCGCTTGGGTGATAAACCATCCTTGCCCTTATTGCTGATCAACGCGCACTTATCCCCAAAGAAAAACACCCTCATTGCCTATCTTGCAATACTCATTGCTCTGTTCTCGGAGGCACTATTTTTCAAGACATCAAGCCCAACTGGCAAAAATGGTTTTTAGCCATATCCCTTATTTCAGTGCCAAAAAGGGTTTGAGTGGAAGTCCGTTTATATCGTGATACACGGTGTTCATAAAAACACCGTATGGTATACGCATTTGCAAAGCATTGGTGGATGATGGGCGTACGCGTTTGTCAGACTGTGCCCTTTCGTGTTTCGGCAGTAGGTGGGGGGTTTCCCAATCTCATTGCCAAAAAATTTCTAATGCCTCTCGCACCAAAATGTGCCACGCTTGGTGCCAGGCACAACAGCCACAAAGGAGTAAGGATTGGATGCAGGTTGATTGGAAAAAAAACTGGCCATTGGTCTTTTCGATCCTCTTTTTTATTTCAACGGTAGGGATTATTGGTCTCTTTGCCCTCCCACAAATCGATGATATCCCCGTTTTTTTCCATTCAACCACCCTCGGCAAAGGAAGCATTTGGGGGGCAATGTCGTGGCAGTATGCCAACTGGTCGCACCGTTACAGTGCCAATTTTCTATGGGGTTTGTTTTATAATGTGCTCTGGGGTGATTTCCCTGGGATGGTAGAACATTACTATTGGCAATCGATTGGCGCATTCTTTTCGATTTGGGGTGCTTGGGTTTTGCTGGCCTATGCACTTTGTCAAAATGCCGAATCAAATGGCAAAAAGTTCCTGTTGGGATCTGTTTTATTCTGTATTTACCTGATTACCATGCAGCCCTTTAAGTATACCCAAACCTTGTATTGGCTATCTGGAGGCGCGGTTTATTTGTCAGCCAATGCTTTTTTCTTAACTCTCACCGCTCTTCTTCTCCGTATCCGTCAAGACACCCGCAAAAAATGGCTTTGGGCATGCTTAACGCTGCCCCTTGCTTTCATGGCTGCTGGTTGTAGCGAATTGGTCAATGGTTTGATCTTGATCATGTTGTTGCTCTTTATGGGGGATGCCTACTTACAAAAGAAGTGCATGCGCCCCTACCTTCTTGCTGTGTTTGGTGTTGTGCTTGGCATGATCGTCATGCTTTCGTCCCCGGGTCTGCGAGTACGCCTTTCTCTCAAACCACCAGCACCTGAAGCAGTTACAGTCATTCTCGATCATGAACCAACGGTCACATTTCCACCATCTCAACATGATGGGAGTTTGCTTGGCTTCATCAAACAAATTCCCAACACCATTAAAAAGACGGCTTATGTTTCCTCGAGTTTGTTGGCCAATGCCTTTAATTTGTTTTTGCTAGGCTTTTTACTGTTGAGGGTTGGCGCATGGTCTCCCCCTCTATTGGCGCAGGTCCCATTACGGTGGGCCGTGCTGCTTTGCTTTTTGATTGCAATTGCGGGGGTGCAGTTTGTTCTGTGGTTGTTCAACACAATGGTGCCAAGGGTGTATAGCAGCATCATTACAGTACAACTCGTTTGGGTTTTTTTGCTGCTTGTCCCACGTTTACACCAGCCCTTTAAAAATCTTCTGCAAAAAACCCCGCTGCCTAAAATGGCTGTTGCCAAGTGGTTACCCGCCTTTTTTGCGCTATTTTTCATCTTTTCCGCACCATTTCAAGACCTCCGCTACCAGCTACGGACCGCCCCCAAGTTTCACAAAGAGATGAAAGAGCGTTTGTTATTTTTGCATAATACAGCAGAAAAAAACCCTCGTAGCAACGCGGTTGTACCCCCTCTTGTCCATAATCCGCATATCTTGCTGTATGCGGAACTTGATCCTAAACCAACGCATGGTATCAATACTATGTACAGTTATCCTCACTTAAATTTAAACACGGTCAGGTTACCAGCCCCCATCTCGATTCAACAAAAATAACGCTTGTTTTCGTGGTACACTCTAAGCCGACTGCTTCTAAGCTAACGGCAATATGAGACATTGTTTCGCATTTTGATGAAGGAAAAGCATCCATGCTCGATTTGAGTGAACACATTAAAAGTGCGATTGTGCCCGGACACTTGCTTTTACACTGGTCGAAAAATTATGGTTTTATGTGGTTTTATGTGGTTTTATGTGGTTTTTCAACAGTTTACGGGCAGTGTGTTTGCGCCAAAAGGGTGGTGTAAATTGTCCCGCCAAAAAAACGGTGTAATGCGGGTTTGCGCATTTTTGGGACACATGGGATGACACTCGGTACGCGCTTCATTCGAAGGGTTTTAGAAGGGGGCAAACTGCGTTCGATAAGGGTAAGTTCAAATGCCGCTTTGCAATTCGCAAAAAGGCTTACCACCAAATGGAAAGGGTTCTTCCCTTTAGGGTGGTCATAAACCCCTTGGCGCGCAGCGCTCTGGCAGCAGATAACCCCGCATGGCGGTTAGGGGGGTGCAAAATGCAGCCCTTCGACCCACGCTCTCGCTCTGCCCCGGCTTGTTTTAAGGCGGTTTGGGTAAAGTTTGCGCTTATGCTTCGCCAGCCTGCCGCAATGCCCCCTGCCAAGGTGCTTTTGCTGTGCGCCAGCATTATAACCAGCAAGGTTTCCGCGCCGCGCCACACCAAAATGCCAAGGGTGGCACCCCCCAGTGCCCATAAAAACCCTTGGCGCAACTGGGGCAACTGGGGCAACTGGGGCAACTGGGGCAACTGGGGCAACGATAGCATTAACTTGCATTAACGCGCATTAAATGCGCCACAAAGGCATACAAACCAAGGCTTGTGCCCCGCATTGGGGGGCTTTGCGCTGGGGGTGTAACACGCCCAACCCTTGCTGGCTAAGCCATTTGGCGCGTCTTTGCCATGTCTTTGCCATTTGCGCATACGCTGGCGTGCAGGCTGCGGTTTTTGCGCTTTGTGTTTACTAAAAAAATATCATCGGCGCGTTCAAGCAGGCCACGCATGGCATCGCGCGCGCTGCTGGCCTTGCTTAAGGTGGGTTCGCGTAGTTTTGGCGTTTGCAACCCCACAATTTGCACCTGAACCCCCTCGCCTAAAATGGGGTGGTGACTGGGCAGGGTAAACCTGCAGGTGTTGCCATCATAACAACCGACTATGTGCGCCTTAAACACCCTTAAAGAGCGGTTTTGGCTTAACCAAATCTCTGCAAATACAAGGCTTAATGTTATAAAAGCCAGTAAAAACAACGCTATATCTCGCATGTGCCACCCACCTTACCCACGCTAGGTTTTTTTACCCCAGTGTGACCGTAAAGTGGTGCCAACAATGTAGCGATTTTGTGAAATTTCTAAGGAATAATGCGTTTGAAGCGTAAAACCAAACCCCCAAAACCACCCCGTAAAAGTTCAAAGCTAGGTGCTCTAGCTTTGAACTCAGCTTTGAACTCAATTTTTCGCCCTTTTCATGGATCAAACCCTTGTTTTGAAAATACTTTTTCGCGATTGGCCTAAAAATAAAAAATAATCTAGCTTTGAACTCCTTTTTTTTTAAACCGCCCTGGGTTGCACGTAAATCACGGGCACAACCTGTTCTATTTCGTCCATGTTCTCTTGCAAGGTGTAAGGTTTTCGCTCCCCCGTTTTGGGGTCGGGGTCGTCCCATTTTTGGAGCACCAGCCATTGTGCCCCCCCTTCTTTGCGCCTCCATTCTTTCACCAGTCCCAAACGGGCAAGGCTGTTCGGCTTTAGCACAAACCCCCAAAACCACCCCGCAAAAGGTCGGAGTTCGGCACTTCACGATTCGTTATTCCATAGTTTTTTACGAATCTATTTACGAATCCATGTAAAGAAAATTTCTATTTTTAAATCAACAACATAGTTAATATCAAAAATAGTTTTTTACGAATCAAAAATAACATCCTTTTTTTTAAACCGCCCTGGGTTGCACATAAATCACGGGCACAACCTGTTCTATTTCGTCCATGTTCTCTTGCAAGGTGTAGGGTTTTCGCTCCCCCGTTTTGGGGTTGGGGTCGTCCCATTTTTGGAGCACCAGCCAGGTTGCCCCCCCTTCTTTGCGCCTCCATTCTTTCACCAATCCCAAACGGGCAAGGTTGTTCGGCTTTAGCACAAACCCCCAAAACCACCCCGCAAAAGTTCACAGTTCAGCGCTCGAACTGTGAACTGAACTGTGAACTCAATTTTTCGCCCTTTTCATGGATCAAGCCCTTGTTTTATAAAGGCTTTTGTGCGGTTGGCCTAAAAATAAAAAATAATCTAGCTTTGAACTCCTTTTTTTTTAAACCGCCCTGGGTTGCACGTAAATCACGGGCACAACCTGTTCTATTTCGTCCATGTTCTCTTGCAAGGTGTAGGGTTTTCGCTCGCCCGTTTTGGGGTTGGGGTCGTCCCATTTTTGGAGCACCAGCCAGGTTGCCCCCCTTCTTTGTGCCTCCATTCTTTCACCAATCCCAAACGGGCAAGGCTGTTCGGCTTTAGCACAAACCCCCAAAACCACCCCGTAAAAGTTCAAAGCTAGGCACTCTAGCTTTGAACTCAGCTTGTAACTCAATTTTTCGCCCTTTTTATGGATCAAGCCCTTGTTTTATAAAGGCTTTTGTGCGGTTGGCCTAAAAATAAAAAATAATCTAGCTTGTAACTCCTTTTTTTTTAAACCGCCCTGGGTTGCACATAAATCACGGGCACAACCTGTTCTATTTCGTCCATGTTTTCTTTCAGGGTGTAAGGTTTTCGCTCCCCCGTTTTGGGGTCGGGGTCGTCCCATTTTTGGAGCACCAGCCATTCTACTCCCCCTTCTTTGCGCTTTAATTCTTTCACCAATCCCAAACGGGCAAGGCTGTTCGGCTTTAGCACAAACCCCCAAAACCACCCCGCAAAAGTTTAAAGCTAGGTGCTCTAGCTTTAAACTCAGCTTTAAACTCAATTTTTCGCCCTTTTCATGGATCAAGCCCTTGTTTTATAAAGGCTTTTGCGCGATTGGCTCAAAAATAAAAAATAATCTAGCTTTAAACTCCTTTTTTTCTAAACCGCCCTGCGTTGCACATAAATCACGGGCACAACCTGTTCTATTTCGTCCATGTTTTCTTTCAGGGTGTAAGGTTTTCGCTCCCCCGTTTTGGGGTTGGGGTCGTCCCATTTTTGGAGCACCAGCCATTCTACTCCCCCTTCTTTGCGCTTTAATTCTTTCACCAATCCCAAACTGGCAAGGTTGTTCGGCTTTAGCACAAACACCACATCCCCCACCTGTGCCTCGCTTTTAGGCGCGCAAAAACAGATAAAGCCAGGCTCAATCCCCGCGTAAAACAGACTGTGTCCCGTGGCCATCACCGCAAAGTCTTCTGCGGGGTTCATATCGGCGGGGCAGTTCGCTTTTACGCTTAAGGGCCTTTTTTGCTGCCAGCCCGCCAGCCCGCATTCCGCCAAGCCCAGCAGGGTCATGTTGGCAATACCGCTTGTGGTAGGCGGGGGCGGGGGCTGTTTAACCAGTTGCTTAAGCGCGGCCATCTCTTTAAGCAATTCAATTTCCCGCCTTTTGGCGTCGAAATCATTCCTCATCGAATGGGTGTCGTTCAGCAGGTTTTGTTGCGCTTCAATTCTGCGCTTCAACTCCGCAATTTCCTGCTCCAAGGCAAGGGACGGGGCCGGCCCCCCACCAAAGCCCGCGGCCCTCAGGGCCTCGTTTTCTTTGCTCAGGCGGCTGTTTTCCGCTAAATGCACCCTGATCATCAGCGCGGTCCCTTCATCCATCTCCACATCGGACGACCGCCAAACCTTAGGCTTGCCCGTTTTTCGAAGCGACTCCGCATCCTCCCGGGCCATTTTCGCCTCCATCCGCGCGATATCCTCCTCAAGGCTTTCATCCTCGGGGTACATCAGGCTTTCAACAGGGCGCATCGGGCCCTCACCAGTGGCCAGCCATTGAATGGTGACATTAGCCCCATTTGCAATAGCAATTAAAGATTTCCTGGATGGTTCGCTGCCGTCTAAATATCGCCTAAATGTGGCTTGATGAAGTCCTACTTGGGTAGAGAAAGACTTTTCAGTCTGTCCTTGCATAAGCAGACGGAGCCTTTTGATAAAGTGTCCGAGTTTACTACTCGAACTCGGACCCAAACTCGGACTCATATTTTCACCTGTATAACCGTCCTTAGCCCCTATAAACAAAGGATTTCCATTGCCTTGTGTGGTTTTAAAAATAAATATGAACTCGGACTCAAAAAAAAAACAAATTTGCTATTGCATTTTTTTAAACGCTAATGCTATTGTATTTTTAGTTTAAAAAACCGCTTTCTAAAAATTATATCAAAAAAGGCGTCATGGACACAAATACCTCCCAAGACTGGCATTGGATGGACGTTAGGGCAGCCTTGGCAAAAAAGGGCTACACCCTTACCAGGATTTCAAAAGAAAAAGGCTATTCCTACGCCTGCGTTTGCTGTCGCGTCAAAATCCAGCGCTGGCCGGATTTAGAAAAAACGATTGCCGATATTATAGGGGTGCACCCGCAGGTGATTTGGCCCAGCCGTTACAAGGCGGACGGTTCGCCAATGGGCACGGGCATCCGCAAGAAAAGGCTGGCTTGGAGCATGATGAAACAAGGGCATAACACAAACCAACAAGGACGCATTACCAAATGGCACTAAAAACACAACAAACCACAAGCACCCACTGCAAATGCGGGCAGGAACTCTTCCCCAATGCGGACCACAATTATGAGATTACCGAGGGTTTTGAAGATGAGAACGGCAATTTTGAGACTGCCACCGCAAAGGCTGTCGTGGAATACAAGCTTGGGTTCGTTAAAAACAAGAGGGAAATCACGACCCCCGCATGTCTGGATTGCGCTCTCAAAGAAATCAAGGTTGTCGTGAAATACGAGCTTGAGTTCGTTAAAAACAAGAGGGAAATCACGACCCCCGCATTGCGTACTTAACCCTCCAAACTGTGCAAAGAAGTACGCAACAATCTATCCATTGATAGATGCGTAAAAAATTAACAAAAACAAAGACATCAGTATCTTATTTGCGAAAAACGGTAAAATTTAACTGCGCAACAAAAATTATTCAAGTTCCACTTTGGGAAATCTGGCCTAAACGATGGGCGAAACTCGCAGACGGGCGAATTGTTTGTATAAAAAAGGATACAGCAGCATGCAACAATGGTACAGCGCACAAGAATTGGTCGGTGTGGCGGGTTTGTCAATAAATGAACGCGTAATACGCCGCATGGCCGACAAAGAAGCCTGGCGTTTTCAGTCACTCTCACGTTCACCCATAGGCTGTGGCGGCGGCAAGGAATACCATTTTGGCAGCCTGCCCAGGGCAGTTCAGGCGGCATTGGCAATGCGCTGGTATACAACCCACACAAAGGAGGGCAAGCAGGCCATGAAACGCGCCAAGGATGGCGCATCCTCTTCTTCAATTCAGCGTTGGGATGCGTTTGGCCGTTTGCCTGGGAGCCAGCAAAAACAAGGCCACAAGCGCATGGCGGTTTTAATGGCCCTGCTTGCACTGGAGAGCAACGGCTTAACCCGCAACCAAGCCATCGCAGCCCTGCAAAAACAGGGGGCAGCCCCCGACCGTAAAACCGTGTTCCGTTGGCTTGAGCGGGTGCGTTCCTACCCAATCACCGACTGGCTTCCGATGCTTGCGCCCAGCCACGGCGGCGGGCAACAAACGGCCAATGGCACCCTTGAGGCTTGGAGTATCTACAAAAGCGACTATTTGCGCCCCGAACGCCCCAGCGCCACGGCTTGCTACCGCCGCTTGCAGCAGGTGTCCGCCCAAAAAGACTGGCAACTGCCCAGTTTAAAAACCCTTACCCGCAGGCTAAAGCGCGAGGTGTCACGCCCTACGATTATGCTAGCAAGGCGCGGCGAAGGGGCATTAGAAAACACCTACCCCGCCCAAGAGCGCACCGCAAAAGACCTTTTTGCGCTGGCCTTGGTTTGCGGCGATGGTCACCGCTTTGATGTTTTTACCAAGTGGCCAGGGCAAAAAAAGCCCGTGCGCCCCATGTTGCTTGCCTTGCAGGATGTTTACGAGGGGCAAAATTGTGGCTTGGCGGATTGGCTTAAACGAGAGCACCTTGTTGGTGCGTTTAGCTTTTGCCGACCTGCTTAAAAACCACGGCGTGCCCCAAGCCGTGCTGCTCGACAACGGGCGCGCCTTTGCTAGCAAGTGGCTAACGGGCGGGGCTAAAAACCGCTTTCGCTTTAAAATCAAGGCAGAAGAACCCCAAGGTTTGCTCACGGCTTTGGGCTGCAAAATCCACTGGGCAATGCCCTATCATGGCCAATCAAAGCCCATTGAACGCGCCTTTAAAGACCTGTGTGAAAGCATTGCAAAGCACCCCTTTTGCGCGGGCGCCTACACGGGCAACAGCCCCAGCGCCAAGCCCGAGAACTATGCCAGCAAGGCGATTGAGATTGAAGCCTTTCGGACCCACGCAAACCGGCAAATTGCCTTGCACAATGCCCAAACGGGGCGCACCGGGGGCGTGTGCAACGGGCGCAGTTTTGATGCGGTTTACAACCAGAGCTACGCCCAAGCCCCAATCACCAAAGCCACACCCCAGCAGCAGCGCGCCTTTTTGATGGCAGCCGAGAAGGTGTTGGCTCACCGCGACGATGCCAGCGTTAGGATTTTGGGCAACCGTTTCTGGCACAAAAAACTAGCCCCCTACGCCGGCAAGCATCTCACGGTGCGCTTTGACCCCGACGCCCCGCGCGATGGCGTGCAGGTTGAAACCCCCGATGGGCGTCTGGTGTGCTTTGCGCCTTGTATTGCCGCGATTGGGTATACCGATCAAGCCGCCGCCAGGGCCCATGCCAAGGCGCAAAAACAGCACAAAAAAGCCACCAAAGAAGAACTGGCCGCCCAGCGCACCCTAAGTGCGGCCGAGGTGGCGGCGGGGCTTAGCACGGGCGCGCCCCCAGCCGAGGAGCACACGTCCAAAATCATCACGGGGGTGTTTGCCCAGCGCAAGTCAGACGAAGAGGTAAGCCAAGAGGAGAGAGAGAACTTTAACAGGGGGCTGGAAAACGCCCTTAAACAAATGGAAGCACAGCGCCAGGTGGAGGGCTTTTAAAACCAAAAAGCCCCACACGGACAGCCAAGAACCGTAGCAGGGCTTAAACCGCGGGGCATAGAGCCCCGCCAACCAACACAATACATGGAGTATAAAACATGCACCAAGCAAAGGCAACCCCTAGTTTACAGGTGGTGCAAGAGGGCGATCAGCCACCACTCACCCCGTTAGCAAAGTCCCCATTGCCCGCCGCCGAGGCGAGCAATCAGGCGTCAATTTTGCGGTCGGGGCTACAGACGGTCTTAACCGAGCAGTGCCTGTCCCAAGCCGATGCGGCCAAGCGGATTGGGTGCGGGGCAACAGCGCTTTCGCGCTGGCTTAACGGCAAGTACACGGGCGATAACGCCGCCCTTGAAGCCAAGGTTTGCCAATGGCTAGAAGACCAAGCCTGCCAAACCGCCTTTTTGCCCAGCGAGGGCGCAGACTGGATAGAGACCCCCACAGCCCGCCAAATCGGCATGGCCATTGCCTACGCCCACCTAAGCCGCGACATCGCGGTGGTGTGCGGTGGCGCAGGGGTTGGCAAAACCATCACCGCCCAGCACTACGCCCAAACCCGCCCTAATTGCTGGGTGTGCACAATGGTGCCCAGTTTTGCCAGCGCCCCTGCCTGCCTTAAAGCCCTTTTGTTTGCCCTTGCCCCAAGCCAGCGCGCGGACGGACGCGGGGGAGATGTGGTTTACCGCATGCTTCTCACCTATCTCTCAAAAAAAGACGCCCTGCTGATTATAGACGAGGCACAGCACCTCACCCGCCCCGCCTTGGAATGCCTACGCGCTTTGCACGATGCCACTGCTTGCGCCCTGGTGTTCATGGGCAACGAGAGCGTCTACACCCGGATGAGCGGCCCGCGCTCGGCAGAGTATGCCCAGTTGTTTAGCCGCGTTGGCAAGGTGTTAAACCCCAAAAAAGCCCGCCGTGCCGATGTAGAGGCCATTGCCCAAGCATGGGGAGTAAGCGAGCAGAAAGCCCTTGGTTTTTTAATCAAAATTGGTCACGGCCACGGCGCACTGCGTGAGGTTACCAAAACCCTACGCTTGGCCAGCCTGGCGGCAAACGGGGCACGGCAGGCCCTTAGTCTAAGCCACCTTAAAACCGCTTATTCCGAGCGGGGAGGAGTTAGCGAATGAACCCGATCAAGCCCAAAAACAGGCGTCTGCGTGCACCTGCCTGTTCGCATTTATACGCGGCACACAAGCAGCCCCATGTTTTGCTTAAATAAATAAAGGAGACCCGCCATGAAAATTGACATCAACAGTTTAAGCGCAGCACGACAAAAATGGAATCTCAAAGGGGAGACGCGCCTATAAGGCATGGGCAAAAAACCTCTTTTTTTTGCGTGGCCAAGGCAGGGGGTTTGTTCGCCCCAGCAACCGACCCCGCGCAGGGCTACAACGCTGGCAAGGAGGGCTATAGATGAAAACGCCAAAGGTTTATGTTGGCGCACGCTTAGAAAAAGGGATGCCCCCCCTTTAAACCACACCCTGACACCCTTAATAAGGAGTCCCCACATGCAAGCCCAAACCATCCCCCAGGTTGGAATATGCATCACGCTATAAAAAAAGCGACCCTTGCGCATGAGGTGGCGCTATGAGTTTTTTGCAAACGCTTTGCGACGCCATCGTGAGCGGATTTGGGGTTTTTATGGGTGGGTTCGCTGCCTACGGCATGTTGGAAATGTGCGCAACGCTTGGCTGGGTAGTGCTGCCCTGGGAGAAAAACCCCATCAACTTTACCATTAATTTCATGCATTTTGGGGGCACGGATGAGGATCTCGAAGTCGTGAAAACCATATTAGTCAAACACGTGAAGGAAGCCCGAAGAGAGCAGGGCAAACGAAAGGCTTGATCCATGAAAACCAAATCCTTTTGCCCCAACGAGCAAGCCTACCGCAATAAAAAATACGCGGCCCTGCACGCCCAATCGAGCAAAATGGGTTGGGACGATGCCCAATACCGCGACTGGTTGCAAAGCAACTACGGGGTGCGCAGCGCAAAAAACCTGAGCACCGAGCACTTAAGTCAAGCGGCAGACCTCCTTTTTACGGGCGGCGTCCCACAAAAACAAGCGCCTAGCACAAGTTTGCGCCAACGCGGAGGCAAATACCTTGGGCTTGATGCCCCAGGGCGTCCCCGCCTTAGAGGAGGCGAAGGTGAGGCGCAACTAAGCAAAATTGAAGCCCTGTTAGGTGAGGCGGGTAAAACCTGGGCCTATGGGCTTGCCATTTTACAACGGCAATCCAAGGTCGAACGCTGGGAGTGGGCAAGGAGCGATGACCTCAAAGCCGTGATTGCTGCCCTTAGTTATCACCTTGGCGTCTCAAAGCGCCCAACCAAAAGGCGCCAAGCGCGCCAAAAATAACCACCTGAGGGCAGCATGGCAAAAACCCCCGTTTGGGAGGGTGACGAAACCCACCAACAATACCTGTTTAAAGCGCATGTCTTAAAGCACTTTCGCCTTCACCTGATGGGCAAGCAGTCTGCGGCTAAAGCAGAAGACATCATGCAGGCCTTGGGCATGCCAAGTGCCAGCGTGTTTCAAAAAGGCCTGGCCTATTTGCGCGCCCAAGGCGAACCCCTTTGTGGCTGTCCAGGGGCGGGGTATTTTCACGCCACCACTGCCGAGGAACTTAAAGAGACGACCAAGTTTTTAAAGCACAGGGGGCTGGGCATTATCAAGGTTGCCGCACACATGGAAGCCTTGTGGAAAAAGTAACGGAGGTTGGGGTGACTATGCCAACAATGCAGCTCTCTTTTTTTGGTAAGCCCCTCCCTTGCTTGCGGCCTGTTAAAAAAGGGCAAAAGGAGCACAGCCAGGTGGCTGCCCTGCTGGCCCACTTGCAACCGGGCGATTTAACGCGCTATCGCTTTTTGGGCGCATTTGCCCGCCAATGCGGGGTGGCCGAGGCCATTGTTTTTTGTGCAAAACACCCAGGCAAGCGCTACACGCCCGAGCGGGTGGTGGCGTTGTTGCCCGCTAACATTGCCCACAAAATGGACCCCATTATGAACGCATGGGAGGCCGAGGCCGTGAAGATCCCCAAAATTGAAAAAGCATTTTTGCATGCGCGCAACCGTGCAATCCGTGCCGAGCGCGAGCAAGGAAGCTCCATCAAAACACTTTGCGCGCGCTGGAGGCTTAAGCGGCGTGCAGTCTATGAGGTTTTATCATGCCATGAAAAAACACGCTAACACCATCTGTGCCTGCGCCTTATTACTGGCAGGCCTCGTACTTTTGCAAGCCCATGCTTTGCCTTTTTGGCAAGCACTAAGCGGTCCTGTGCTGGGGGTTGTTTGGTCGCTTACCTTGGAGGGGGCTGCTTTGTGGTTGTTATTCCAGCGCGGGGTGGGGGCGCGCATCCTTGGGCTGTTGGCAGCCTTGGCTATTTTAAGCGCGCCCTTGTGGCAGGTGGGGCAACCTGTGATTGCCCGCCTGCAAGGGGCGCATGCGCAGATAGCACAGATGAATGCCTACCAACACGCCTTAAGCCAAGCGCAGCACGACAAAAAACGCTACCAAGCCCTTGCCGTTCAGCGCATTGGCTGGCATGGCCAAATCACCGCCGCAGAGGCGAGGGAAGCCAGCGCCCGTGCCGCCCTCGCCACCTTGCGCGCCAAGGGCACGCCTTCCGTCTGGGGCGAGGCAGCCCCCTTGTTGCCGTTGTTGTTTTCTTTGGTGTTTTTTCAAGCCATCAATCTCCTGGCAGTGCACACCTTGCGCCAAGCATGCTACCAAGCCAACCTTGCCACAAAGCCACATGTGGCAGCCACAAAGCCCTTGCCACAAAACGCCACAGCGCCACAGCCCTTGCCACAAAACAACCGCCCATGCCACAGCCCTTGCCACAAAACGCCACAGCGCCACAGCCTTTGCCACAAAACGCCACAGCGCCACAGGCGACCCGCGTTTTGTAATGCGTAGCGTGGTCCATTGGCTGCGCAACCTAGCCCAAGTGCAAGGAACATGGGAGGCGGTTGCCATAAAGTTAGGAATAGAGCGCGCAGAGATTAGCCGCTATGTGAACGAGGCCGAGGGGCGCCGATCGAAACGAGGGGCCAGCGCAGATACCCGCAAAAAACTGGAGGCACTTTACACACACAGCACACACAAAAGCCTTCAAGCCCGCCAACAGAGTGTGCACTAGCGTAGCATTTTTTATGTCCCATTCCTCGGGTAGACTGGTTTTTAAAACCACCCCCACCTAAAAGGAGTATGTGCATGGAGGCCATTTTAACCCCCGCAACCTATTTAACCATCGCCACCTTGTTTGCTGTAGCCGTGGTGGCAACAGCACTGACCCTTGGCGTGTTACGCTTAATGGATAAAATTTTGTTTCCTAGTGTGTCTTTTGAAGACGCGCTTAAAGAAGGCAATCTCGCCGTAGGCATTTTTTTGGCAGGGGTTGCTTTGGGCGTTTTTCAACTCGTTGCCAGCGCGGTGGGATAATGAAGTACCTCACCCTTTTGATGCTTTTTTGTGCCGTGTCTAATGCGCATGCAGCCAATCCACAGCGCTACGACAGCCAATTTCGCAAAGCGGTAAAACTGCGCTTTGGGTATGCGGTTGATTGGCGCTATTTCAAGGCCCAAGCCATGACCGAGAGCAACCTTAACCCTGCCGTTTGCTCCCCCGTGGGGGCGTGTGGGCTAATGCAGTTTATGCCAGGCACATGGCCTGCTTACGGAGGCATGGCCAGCCGTTTTGATGCCAAGGCGAGCATTTACGCAGGGGCGCACTACATGCGCCGCTTGTGGCGCATTTACAATGCAACAGGGCGCCCCCAAGGCGACCGACTAGCCTTGGCCTTCATGGCCTACAATGCAGGGGCGGGCTCGGTGATTAAGTTTCGCAAGCGCGCACGGGCGCACACAGGCAAAGCGTTTACATGGGGGCAGGTCTGCCTTTACGCCTGGGATGAGCCCCGCCATTACGTGGAGCGCATTGAGCGCTGGCGAGGGCGCTTTGGCGGGCGTCCACTGCGCTATCAAACACCCCCACCTTGCAAAGGAGATAGCGATGTTTAATTTTATTGGCACTGTGGCCCAAGCCTTGACCTTTGCAGCCCTTTGGCGCCAAGTGTTGCTGCTGACAGGGGCGCTTGTGTACGGGGCGGTGTGCTGGGCTGCGTTTCGCAACCCAAAAGCAAAGCCCTTTACGCGGCGCTTTGCCACCCTGGGAGGGCTGGTTATTTTTGCGGTGCTCCCAGGCTTTGTATTTTTGAAAGGCGCATAGGACAGATGGATTTTCTCCGCGAATGGTCGCCCCTACTGGTGTTTTTGATGAACGCCCTCTTGGGCTGGGTAATTTGGTCGGTGCGCCGCGGTTTGGTGAGCAAAGAGGAGCACCACGCATTAGAACGCTCAGGTCGATGCAAACGATGCAAAAATAGAGCACGTTGGCAGCACGGTGCGCAGTTTGCCAGACCCTAAAGAATGGGCAGAAATAAAATCCCAACTGGCACGGGTAGAGACTTTGATTGAAGGGCTGCATCGTGAACAAAAGGCCCAGAACAAAAGCATTCAACGCATTGAAAACCACTTACTCAAGCAAAAACAATGAGCCAAACCTACGCACAAACACTAAGGATCCACAGGCGGCGCTTTTTTTTAACGTTGCTTGACAAAACACCTGATGGCAAAGGCAACCACCTGGTATTTGCCGAGGCGGCCAGCCAGGCAGGGTTGACCACCAGCGCAGATCAGGCGGCCACGGAGTTTGCCTGGCTTGAGGCACAAGGCTTTGTTGCCTGCCAAGGCAGGGAACAAGAGACGCTTATTGCCACGCTAACCCGCACAGGGCGCGAGGTTGCACAAGGGGTGGTTAGCGCTCCTCGAATCGCCCCTTACGAAGGCTGACCGGTGCTATGGGAAGGAGAAGTACCATTAAACGCCTACCCCCTGAAATACGCGAGCAAATAGGGCGCCTGCATAAAGCAGGTTACACCAACGCGCAAATCGTAGCACAGCTTAAAGCCTTGGGGGCTGTCGTCAGTGTTTCTGCTACGCAGCGCTACACCAAAGAGATTAAGGTGCTCGGTGAGCGCCTCCAGCGTAGCCGCATCGTAGCAGAGGGGCTGATTGCGAAGTTTGGCAATGCTCCAGAGGGGAAGGCTTTGCGTCTCAACGTAGAACTTGCCCATGAAGTGATGTTGCGCCTGTTGGCAGGGGAAGGAGGCGCTCAAGTCACCCTCACCCCTAAAGACGCCATGTTTGTAGCGGGGGCACTGGGCAACCTGGCGCGGGCCAGCAAAACGGACGCCGACCTGCACGCCCAGGTGAAAAAGGCAACTTTGGAGCAGGCGGCGACCAAGGTTAAGCAGCAAGGCGCGGCCAAAGGGCTATCCCCTCAAGTGATTGCAAAAATAGAAACACTTTTGAAAGGGATTTAAAATCACGATGCAAAGCCCTTTAAACACCCATCTTTTACCCTATCAGGTGAGGTGGCTAAACGATGAAAGCCGCTTGAAAATCTGGGAGAAGTCGCGGCGGATTGGCGCAACCTACGTGCAGGCCTTTGAGGATGTGCGCGATGCCGCCAAGCAGGGGGGTTACGATGTGTGGTTTACCAGTGCAGATCAAGCCACGGCCAAAGAATACATGCTTTACTGCGCCCACTGGGCGAGTGTGTTTCAGGTCGTAGCCAAAGACTTGGGTGAGATTGCGTTGGACGAGGATAAAGGCATTAAGGTGCTGGCGATTGAATTTGCGAACGGCAAACGCATTCATGCTTTAAGCAGCAACCCGCGTGCCTTGCGTGGTCGTGGCGGCAAGTTGGTGGTTGACGAGTTTGCCCACCACGCCCAGGGCGATGAACTTTGGCGCGCGGCCCAAGCGGTGGCCACCTGGGGACATAACATTAGGGTTTTAAGCACCCACAATGGCAAGGGCTGCCGTTTTTACCGCATGGTGACAGATGCCAAGCGAGGCAAGGCGGGTTGGAGTTTGCACACCACCCCCTTGCAAAAAGCAGTGGATGAAGGGGTGGCAGACAAAATCGCTGGCAGGCCATTAACCAAGCAAGCGCGCGCCGCCTTTATTCAAGAATGCCGCGAGCAGGCAGGCGATGAAGAGACCTTTGCCCAAGAGTATGCTTGTGAGCCGATTGACGAAGCCACCGCCTGGCTGCCTTGGGCACTGATTACCCAAGCAGAGCGCGAAGAAGCAGGGGTTCTTGCGGGCTATCACGGCGGGGTGTGTTACGTGGGCATGGACATTGGGCGCAGGGGCGACCTAAGCGTGATATGGGTGTGCGAAAAAATAGGCGATGTCTTGTGGACGCGCGAGGTGATTGCGATGCGCCGTGCGCCCTTTGCCGCCCAACTGGATGCCCTGGCTGGGGTGTTCGCCCGCTATCAGGTGCATCGTTGCTGCCTTGATCAAACGGGCATGGGTGAGGCGGTGGTCGAACAAGCCCAAAGCCAGCATGGGCGCTCTGCCGTCGAGGGCGTGTTGTTCACCAGCAATACCAAGCAAGAGCTCGCCACCCTTGGCAAGCAGGCCTTTGAAGACCAAACCGTACGCTTGCCCGTCTCACGCGTTATCCGCGACTCGCACCATGCAGTGCGCCGCACCACCACCGCCGCAGGCAATGTACGTTTTGACGCCGAGCGCAATGCAAAAATAGGCCATGCCGACCACTTTTGGGCGCACATGCTGGCCCTTCATGCCGCCAGTGGGGGTGAGGTGCGCTATGCATATCACCGCGTCTCTCCCCGCGGTCGAGACCGTTGGGGGCAATGGGATGATGATGTGGCTGAGCGCGGGGTGCAGACCAATGCTGGCTTTGGCTTAACGAGAGGGGTGTGGTAGAGATGCTATTCGATGCTTACGGCAAGCCTATCAACAAGAACGCTTTGCAAAAAGAGGTGGCCTCCCCTGGTGGGGTGGCCAGCTTGCGCAGGCCTTGGACCGAGAGCGTGGCCAGTGGGCTAACCCCAGCCAAACTGGGCGCGCTGCTAGGCCAAGCAAATCAGGGCGACCAAAGAGGCTACCTTACCCTGGCCGAGGAAATGGAGGAGCGCGAGGCGCATTATCGCAGCGTGCTCCAAACGCGCAAACTAGCCTTGTCAGGCCTTGAACCCCAGACGGTGACCGCGGGTGATGATGCCAAGGCAAAAGCCGAGGCCCAAGCCCTAGCTGGGGTTATTCAAGCCCCCGCTTTTAGAACCCTGTGCTTTGATTTGCTTGATGCGATTGGCAAGGGCTATAGCGTGGCAGAGATAAACTGGCAAGTGCAAGGCGAGCAGTGGCAACCCACCTACGCCTGGCGCGACCCGCGTTGGTTTTGTTGGGATAAAGACACCCTAAGCGAACTGCGCTTGATTGATTTTCAAGGGGTGGACGGCAGCAAACTCCCACCCTACAAGTTTATCGTGCACACACCACACCTTAAAACGGGCTTGCCCGTGCGCGGAGGCGTGGCTCGCGTGGCCGTTTGGAGTTACCTCTTTAAGGCCTACGCGCTCAAAGACTGGGCAGCCTTTTTAGAGGTGTTTGGGATGCCCTTGCGCATTGGGCGTTATGGGCCAGGGGCTAGCGATGAAGACAAGCGCATCCTGCGTCAAGCGGTGATCAACCTTGGGAGCGATGCGGCTGCCGTGTTGCACGAGAGCATGCAAATAGAGTTTCAAGATGCGGTGCAGGGCCGGGGCGGGGAGGGCCTGTTTTTGGCAGCGGCCGAGTTTTGGGATAAGCAAACCAGCAAGGCGGTGCTTGGACAAACCGCCAGCACCGAGGGCACCCCTGGCAAACTGGGCAACGATGCCGCCCAAATGGAGGTGCGCCAAGACATACTGCGCGCAGACGCCGCCGTTTTGGCAGCCACCTTAAACCGCGACCTGGTCAAGCCTTTCATTGACCTTAATTTTGGCCAGCCCCCCGATAACCGCTATCCGCGAATTGTGTTGCCTTTGCCTGAGCCCGACAAAATGGAGGCAATCGTTGATGCCATTGCCCGCCTTGTGCCCCTTGGCTTGCGCGTTGACCAGCACACCCTGTGCGAGTTGCTCGGTTTGCCCGAACCGGGCTCCGATGCCCAGTTGCTTGGTACGCCAGCCAGCGCAACCCAAGCCAGCAACCAAGCCCTAGGGCACATATTAATAGCCCTTGCCCAAGCAACACCAGCCCAAGCGCAAAGCGAATTAGATGCCTTGACAGAGGAAACAACCCAAAACTGGCAGCCCTTGCTGGCGCCCTTGCTTGATCCCTTGGTGCAAGCCCTTGGCCAAGCGAAGAGCCCAACAGACCTCGCGCGCTTGCTCGCCCAAGCCTTGCCCGAGAGCGATCCGGCCCCCCTTGCCAAGGCGATTGCCCGCGCCACCTTTAAAGCGCGTGGCATGGGTGATGGGGAAGGCTAAAAACCATGCCCACACCCAAGCCCAGGCTTTCATTTTACACCCACCCCGCCCAAAGAAGCCCTTGCCTACCTTCAAGGCCAAAAAACTAAAACCCGCCTTTGACTATCGCGATGTTTGGCGTGAGGAGCACGCCTTGGGCTTTAGCGTGGCCCAAGGCAATGCAGTTGGATGTGTTGCGTGCCATCCGCGATGGTCTTGCTGAGGCGCTGGCCAAGGGCAAAACCTTTGAGGGTTTTAAAAAAGACCTCATCCCCACCCTCCAACAAAAAGGATGGTGGGGCATAAAAGGCAAAAAAGACCCCAAAACGGGCAAGATAGAGCAAGTGCGCCTTGGGAGCCCACGCCGTTTACGCACCATTTTTTGGGCCAA
>CBDBIG010000003.1:0-877621 GCA_965205845.1 bacterium
GAGGGCAATATCTGCCACCCCGTTCTTCCATTTTAGTGCAATGTCTTTCATGTGATCCTCCCCGTGGCTGCTCCGCCCCCTGTTTGCACCCCTTGCACAACCACCTCGGCTTCGCTTTGAATGTGTTCGACCACGGCCTCGGCCAAGGCTTGCAGGTTGGCTTCACCCGCCGTGCCTTGGGGCAGCGCATCTAGTTTTTCTTTCATCAACATAGCCAAAACGGTTGCGTTTAAGGGCATCGGTTAGGCCTCCTTTTTGGCGAACACCACTTGGCTGGCTTGGGGGTGTGGGTTGCCTGTAAAAGCGCACACGCACTCCCCTGTCACCACCCCTTGCATGGGGTTAAGGCTTTGCTCGCCTAACATCACCTTGCCTTGTGCGCCTGGTTGCACCACCACATTGCCGTCTGCTTTCAAGTGGACGCTGGCGCCTCCTTGGGCATAAATCTTTACCTCCCCTTGGGCTAGGGCAGGGGCGCTTTTGGCGCTTTCACCCAGCGCCACGGGGGCGCTTTGGGCGCCGCCCACAAACACCACCAACGCTTGCTGGCCAGCTGTGGGTTGTGAGGCAAACCCCCAAGGCAAAAAGCGCTCGGCCTCTAGCGCTTGGGCCCCAAGGCCTTGCACTTGCACCTTGCTCGGGCTGTCAACCCTCGCCAAGAGCAGACGGCGCACCATGTTTTTAAACCCTGTTATCATCGCCTAGGTGCTCCGGATTAAAAAAGGCCGCGCTAGTGCACTTGGGTTTGGCTTGGCTTGGTAGGCTGCGGGGTGGGTGAGGTAGATGCTTAATTTAGGTCCCTCCTCGCTTAAAAAAACCCGCACCCCTTGCACCAGGGCATCGCCGTTGAGCCCCCCCTGGCTGGCTTTTAAGCGCACCAGCCCGCCAACAGGCAGCAAGCGCGCCAAAGCATCCCAGCGCTGCATGTCTATGGTGGCGCTGGTGCTACTGGCCAAGCGCACCCCGCGCTCCCAGTTGGCTCTGGCTTGCAACGCTGCTGGCAGGCAGGGTTCCTCTGCTAGCAGCACATGCCTGCGCATTTTTTGGCTCCCCGCATCCATTGCCAGGGCCTCTATCGTGTTGCCCCCTGGTGTTTCTCCTAGTACCTGCACTTGGCCAAAGCGCGGGGCGCGGTTGGTGGTGGCGCTGGTGCTAATCAGGTGTTTTTGCAGGCTTAATTGATAAGGTGCCCGCCCCTTGCCTGGGATAAAAAAGCGCAAGTGCCCTGCGGGCGCTACGTCACCCACCCAAGCCCCGCCCAAGCGCGCCAAGCGCACCAAGGCCTGGGCAACGCTTTCGCCTGGGCGCGTCGCAAAATGGGCAAAGGGCTCGCTAAGCCCTGCCTTATCTGCCACCTGCAAGCCAAAGGACGAGGTGAGCGCGTGCGCAATTTGGAGGGCGCTTTGGTTTTGCCAGGCTTGCAACGGGGCCGCACAGTCCACCAAGTCGGCACTGGCACTGCGCCCCGCCACCACCGTGCGCACCTCCTGTGCCGCCACCTCGTGGCTGATGCTATCAATCATCCCCACCAAGGCCGTCTGCTCACCTTGAGGGCTGTGCAACGCCACCTTGCACTTAGCGCCCAGTGGCACCGCCTTTGGCAGTTCTTGGGCATTCCCACGGCTAGCCAAAGAAAAATCCCCGCAAAACTGGTTTAAATCCCAGCCAATCCGCCCGCCCGCCCAGCCTGTGATGCGCTGGCCAGTAACTTCTAAGGTGATGCTGTGCGCGTTCATGGTTGTTTGCTCTAACTTTTTACCAAAAGGGTTTTTGGGGTTTCACCCCACGCCCCACTGGGGGAGGTTAAAAAAATTGGGGAGCCAAGATTTGCCCCCTCATGGGTTTCCAAAGGGTTTACAAACCCTTTGGTGGGTGTTTCTAGGGCAAAGCCCTCCAATAAACTTTAAGCCCCATCCACATACTCTAATGGCACGCCCCCAGGCATGAACAATGGATTGGGGGCACGCCTGATATTTCGCTGCCACACTTCATCGGCGCGGGCGGGCACATCGGGGTCATCAGGGTAAAGCCGTTGCCCCAAGGCCAGCCAAGGCACGGCGGCGTCAAGCACAATGGTTTTTACCTGGGGCAAGCCTGTGCTCGCCTGTGCCAAAGATTGCACCGCGCGTGCTTGCAGATTGCGCAGGGCTTGATAGGTTTGGGCATCGCCCGTACTGGCCAGAACCCCCTCCATGCGCCCCAGCAAGGTGGTTTGGGCAGTGCTGGCAGCTTGGTTGTTTCCCCAGTCGGCTTGGCTGGCTTGGTTGGCCAACTCGCCGACTGCCCCGACCAGCAGCAGGCTTTGGCAGGCGCGCTGTGCTTTAACTTGAGGGCTATCTCCTTGGGGCGTATCGCCCAGCAAGCGCGCTATCACCTGCAAAAGCAAGGCAAAGGCGCTTTGGGCGTTGGCCGCGCTGGCAATTATCGCATCCACCCCGCCCAACACGGCAGCGGCCAAGTTTGCGGGGGTGCGCGCAAGTGTGGCCAGTGGTTCCGTGAAAGCCTGCACGCCCGACACCACCTGTCCCACAACGGCGTTTGCCTGGTTTTGAAAGGCCGTTGCCCCCCTCGCCAGGTTGCCTCCAAAACCCTGTGCCTGCCCTAAGAACCCCCCTTGGGCGGCGTTGCTGGTGGCTCCTTGGGCTGCCAAAAACCCCGCCTCGGCTGCCTGGTTGGCGGCTCCTTGGGCTGCTGCCAAGCCTGCGGCGCTGTCAGTCTCTAAGGGGGCACCCTCGCCCGCCTCGGCAAAGGTGATGCTAATGCGCGCTAGCCCGCCTTCCTCGGCGCTCTCCTCAAGAGTCCATTTTGCAACCACCACCTGCAATGTGCCTAGGTGCGGGTGGGCCAAAGTGCCTACCCCACCAGCGCGCAACTCGGTAAGCAACAAATCGCGGGCTTTGTCGTAGTCTGCACCGATTAAAAGCGCCTCCACGCCGTAGTGCTCGCGGGCGCGCCCAAAGTCGTGGGCGGCAATCGGCTCGGGCGTGATGTCGTCTTCGCCAACATCGGTTAGGCGCCCGCCCGTGGCGCTGTACGCCTCCACAAAAAAAGGTTGGCCGTTGTAGGCTGCGCCGATTAAACGGTTGCGCCAAGTCATACAGGGGGGTGGCTCCATTTTGTGAGGGGGTGGGCAAAAACGGGTGTGCCAAGCGCCAAAAAAACGGCAAATGTTAAGCCTCTAAACAGGGTTTTCATTGGGTGATGCTCCCGGTGTTAAGGGTTGGGGTTAGGGGTTGGTTTGCATCCTTGCGCAGGGCTTTTAACTGCTTCACCATTTCTGCGCTTAGATGCACTTGGTCTTTTAGCAGTTTTTCGATGAGAAGTTGGCCGTCAGGTGAATTGATTTGCTCTGGGGTTGTTGTCTGCAGAAAATGCTGCGCTGTGTGGTTTGCTTGGCGCGAAACACCCTTTTTTATTCGCTTTACCTGCACAGCGCCTTCAATCCTTTTAGCCCCTTGGGCAACTACCTCAGTGATTTTATGGACCACAGGGTTGCTTACCGCTTCGGCAGAAGCCAGCGCCCTGACGGCCGTGGCCGACTTGGTGGCTTGAATGGCCTTTGCTTGGGTTTTGATGAGGGCGGGGTTGCCCTTGGTCACGGCGAGGGCTTTGGCAGCGTCAAGTCCGCCGCTTAGCAGGTCTTTTAAGACCCCCGCCGACTCCACATCAATGCCCAGCCTATCAAAGACCCTGGCGCGCTTTCTTTCATCGCCGCCAATGTAGGCTTTTAAGCCCTCCAATATGTCGAGCAAGTTTACCGTGGTTTTGTCGTTTTGCTGCACCTTGATGCCCGCCACGTTTTGCAAGTAGCGCTTGTTGCTGTAGTTGGTGAGGGCGGTAATCAGGTTGCGCACGCCCGTCGCGCCTTTTTCGGGGCTACCCACCGCCACTTGGGCGCGCTGTAGCAAGGCGCCCACCTCGGCCACGGTTTGCTCGGGGGTGCGCCCCGTGCCTAATTTGTATGCCCCCAGAGACTCCGGCGCAACCAAGGCAAGTTTGCCAAGGGTTACGTTGCCTTTTTGGGCTTGGCCAACCAGCACCCCAAGGGCTTTGGGCAGGTCTGCGCCCACGGTTTGTTTGAGCACGCTAATCAGGGCGCCAATGTCTGCGGGGTTGCCCCCTGTGCCTTGCACCACATCGCCAATGAGGTCATGGTTCTTTGCAAACACATCTAGCAAGCCGCCCTGGTCTTGGAGTGTCTTGGCCACCTCAAACTGCTTGTCAATGCCAAGGCCCGTTTGTTTTGCGCGCTCGGTAATTAGGTCAAACACCTTTTTAATCTCTTCCTTAGATTTGCCACTGACAGCTTGCAAATAGGCGGCTTGGTCTTCCCTTTTGATAGCCTTTGAGATGGCCGCCCCCGCACCAAGGGCTGCTGCAAACTTGCCTGTGGTGCTGCGCAAAATCCCTTTGGTGGCGGCCTGCCCGTGCCTGCGGATAGCGGCTGTTGCCCGTTTTGCGCTGCGTGTAATCCTCTCAAAAGAGCGCTTGCCGTGCCTGCCCAAACGCTCTAGGGCAGCGCTGTTGCGCCTTGCATCGCGCACCAGGCTTCCCCTAAGCCGCAGGTATAAGCTGGCCTGTAAATCTGCCATAACTTTTACTCCAGTGCCTTTATCCAGCGTTGCATGCTGCGCAATGTGAGGCCTTTGGCATCCGCCAGGGTGAAGCCGTGTTTAAGCAGCACCCTCACTTGCCTGCGCAAGGGATCTTGCACGCGCAAAACCAGCGCCCCGATGCCAATTAGCGCTCCCCCAGGCATGACACTGCTTCCTCTTTTGCGTCCAGTTCGTCTGCTGCCTGTTGAATTTGGGCTATGTCGCCTGCGCTTAGTTTCCTTAGCATCTCCACCGTAATGCTTACCTCTTCTGCGCCCACTCGTTTAATGCGCCGCCCCAACAAAAACAAACCCCGGGCTAATTCGCCCTCCACATTCTCTGCATCCAACATGTCGCCCACATTAAAAAAGCCAACCTGCACGCTTTTCTCGCGCACCCCGCCAATCAGCCAGCCTTGGGTAAGCAAAACCTCTTTCATTTAAGCAATCTCCTTTGCATCCACGGCTTCAAATACGAGGCGGGCGGTGCTGCCGTCTTTTGCCTCTGTGAGCGCAGGGGGGTCGGTTAGCCAGGCATTTGGCAAGACGTACACGTTGCCTGTGTCGGTTTCAAAGGTAATCGTGGCGTCTTCAACCTGCCGCCAGCGCTCAAGGCTGGTGCCCTTGCCCACAAACACTTCGCATTCAACGCGGGCAGGCATTGGTTCTTCTGCGTAGCCTAGCACCTTGTTGCCCCCGATGACGGTGTTGCGCTTGACCCCGCCGATGTCAAGGGTGGCGCCATCCTTGGTGGGCAGGGTGTCGCCGTCAATTTTAATGCTTGCTTTGCCTGCGTGTTGCATGGGTGTGACTCCTTATAGCCTAAATTCAATTTTGGCAGCCAGCACCCGCAGGCCGTTGATAATATCGGGTGGCAGGCTGGCGTTAATGCGGTTTTGATCGGTGCTATCGCGTTCAATGCGCAGGCCTTTGATAAAAGCCTCGGGGTTTTCAACCAGCCCTGCGGCTTCCCACTGGGTGAACAGGGCCACAATCTCTGCCTTCAGCGTGCTGGGGGTGACCACGTTGTCTCCCGTGGCGCCATCGTTGGCCAGCTTGTGGCGCGGGTATTTTAAGGCGATGCGCCTTTGCAGGCTACTGCGCAAAAAAGCCAGGATGCGCACGACGGTCAGGTCGTGGTAGGCGCCGTCGGCCGCGCCCGCGGGGTTGGTGGCATAGGGGGTAACCAGGCGTTCAATGCGCACCTTGCCCGCCTGGGTGGTGGTGGTCGACACGCCTTTTTTAAGGGCGGTGTTGCGCTCGGTATAATCGAGGGTGGTCCCATCGTTGGGGGGAAGCACCCCTGGCAGGAGCAGTGTTTGCAAGGGGCGCGCTGGGTCAAGGGCTGCTTCGCGCTCACTTACCGCAGCAGTGGTGGCTGCCCATGACCAAGGGGCACTGGGGCTTTTGCCCACCCCAACCAGGCAGATCAGTTGGCTGTTGCAGGCTTCGCCAAGGGTGGTCATGGCGCTTAGCGTGCCTACGGCAGGGATAAACGCCACCCCCTCCTTGGCTTCCAAGGGGCCCCAGCGCGTTTGCAGCACGCTATCCAATGCGCTTAGCGCTGCGCGCTCATGATAGGGCATGGCAAGGCTATGGTATTGGGTGTCGCCTAGGGCGGCCAATGCACTGGTGAGGTTGGGGTCGGTTGCCCCGCCCGTAAAAGCGGTGAGAGCAAGGGTAACGCCACTGGGCAAGGCTTGGGCTTGAAGGTAGGAATGGCGCAGGTCAATCTGGTTGCCCGTTGTGCCGCCCCAACGGCATGTAAGGGTGAGGGTGTTGGTGCTCACCGTAGCGACTACAGGCAAGGCGGGCGAAGCCTGATTGCAGGCGGTTTGAATGGCGGTTGCAATGGTGTTGGCATCGGCGCTAGCCTGCACCCCCACGGCCACCCGCTGGCCTGCAATGTACAAGGCAATGGTGCCTGCTTGAGCGCTGGTTGCTTCCACAACGATGCTGGCACTTGCCTTGGCTGCGCCGCTTGCATCGGCCAGGGGCAGCGCCCACACCTCGCCTAGCCGATGGGCTGCCTTGGCCACGCGTGCCATTGTCCCCACCTGGCTGCCTTGGCCAAACAAACCCGCCACGGCGCTGGCGTTGTCCACGCGCACCGCCTCGCCTGGGCTTGCGCTGCCACCACTGGCCACGTGACCAATCACCAGCATACGGCGCACTTGCGTGCTGGTGCCCGCCTGGCTGCTGTCAAACTCCACATACTGCCCTGGCACTTGGATGCCAACAGGAATGCTGTTAAATGCGATGGTCATGGCTTTTTCTATCCTTTCTTTTTGCCCCGTTTTGCTGGTTGTTGGTCTGCGCATTCTGCTGGTGGGTTGCAAATTGTCAATTCACCAGCCTTAATGCGCCTTTGAATGTAGAGGGTGTTGGCCACATATTCGCCCTCTGGCGGGTGGTGTTCGTTCGTTTGAATGTTGTACACCTTCAGCCCCGCACGGGGTTTTACAAAAATGGGTTTCATTTACTCGAACACTCCTCTTAAGGATAGTGTAATGGTGTCTTGAATGCCGTTTAGGGTGGTGTCAACGCGGGTTAAATCGCTTAAGACTTGCTCTTTTTCGAGCTCAATGCGCTGGCGCCAAGTGATTGCCCAAATGGCGATGCCCGTTTTATCGAGGGCAGCATCGTAAAGGTTATCGCAGCGCGCCTCCTGGGGGGTGTGCGCCCATTCTTCTACGCCCCACCTGTTGTCTGCCACCAGCACCCCAAGGGCCGTGCTAATTTGCAAAGCCTGCGCGTTGCGCCCTTGGCCAGCGGCAATCACAAACGCCCCCAGCCTTGCGTGAAGCCACACTTTGCCAAAACTGGTGCACTCGACGCGCTCCACCCCTAGCAAGGCAAGCCTCACCCCTGGGGCCTGCTGGGCATAGCGCTTTAACTCCTCAAGGCTAAAGCGCCCGCCGTGGGTTTTTACCCCTCCTTTAAGGCCACTTAAACCCGCGCGCAAGCCCCCCGCAACGGCGCTTAACAAGCCTTTTAGCCCTGGGGTGGGCGGGTTATCTGCCATGGAGCACTTTCTTTAAAAAATCTTCTATCACCTCGACCAGGTCTTGGTTGTTGGCGGCGCTAAGCCCAAGGTAGGGGCGCGCTGGCAACCCTTCTTTGCCCACCTCCGCCCCGCCAAACTGGTGAATGGCGGCGTAGACCAGGTTGCTACCCACCAACACCGCCCCATCGTTGGGCACGGCAAAGGTGATGCTATCCAATAACGCCCCTTCGCCCAGCAACAAGCCCTGCCCGCCGTGGCGGGTTTGGGCATGTTTTGGCGACCACGCCTTCCACGGTTCTCCCTCGGGGCTCTCTTTCTCCTCCGCCAACCTGCGCCTGGTTTGGCTTTCCATCTCTGCGCCCAAGGCGTTTAGCAGTTTACGCTTATCCACCTTGCCCAAGCGTGCAATGCGCTGGTTTAGTGTTTTTAGCCCGCTTAGGTCGGCCTCAATTTGCACGCCTGCCATTTTTTTAAAGCCCTCGCAAAGCGTCTCTTGTCAACTGGCGGGGCGTGCTTTGCACCGCAGGCGCGCCTCCTGAACGGGGCTCTTCAATCGCTGCCCCTAGGCTGATCAGGCCCCTTGCCACCTGCCCGAGCCATTGGACGCGCTCTTTGCGCCTGTCGCCAATCTCTTCTGTCATGCGCCCTGCGGTTTGCGCCATTTGTCCCAAGGCAAGGTCAACGCACACCTGGGCTAAGCACGCCAGGAGGCTCGGCCAAGGGCAAGGTGTAGCGCACGCCAATGCTGGCATCCATTAAACTGCTTGCATCTGCCAGTGCGCGCGCAACCGCGGCGCCGTCCACTTCGCCCGCCTCGGTGAGGGGCGCCGCGTTGCGTAACGCGTCTTGGCCATACATGTCCGCAACATCTGCCTTTGTGGCGTAGGGCATCGCTTACTCTCCTTTCTCCCCTTGGTTAGGCTTTTTGGCGTCTGCCCCTGGCTTGGTTTTGGCTTCCTTGGCTTTTTTGGCTCCTTGCACGCTAAAGTTGGGGTCGGTCTCAAGGGCTGCTAAAGCCTCCTTGCTTAAGCCTTCCTCGACACGGGTCTCGCCTTGTGGCCATTGCCTGCCAGCACGCCACATGGGGTGCTGGGCGATGATGGTTATCGTCATGGTTTTTTTACCCCTTTTAAGCCAGCCAAGATGAAACCAAGAGCTCTGCTGTGCCCCGCCAGACGTTGGTGGCGCCAGCCATGTTTCTCTCGGCGTTTAGTATCTCTAGGGCCGCCTCTCTGTGTGCGGGTGGCACCACCAGCATCGTGGGCTTTACGCCCAGGGGCCGCCCGCGGTTTTTCATGCTCTCCAACGCTGCAAAGGCGGCTTTGTAGTTGTCGGTGGTAAGGCTTTGTTTGCTGCCGTAGGCCAGCTGCCACAAGCCAAAGCCGACATTGTCGCGGCACTCCACACCGTAAAGGTAGACGTTGCGCATAAACACATTGTCATCCTCGGAGCGGTCTTTGCGCACAAGCAGCCCCTTTTTGCGCTCTTGAAAGATAATCGGCTTAATCATGCGGCTGGTGTCGAGCAAAAACCACGGGCTACCACTGCCTCCACCGCTATTGGATGCCGTGGTGGTGCTACCGTCTTTGTTTTCAATGGGGTGGTCGGTGTCAAAGAAATACTGCCCATCGTAGCAAGGGCTTTTAAAACCTTTCTTGAGCAAGCCAAAGACCAACTCGTTTTTGTGTGCCATCAGCGAGCGCCCCATCTCGGTAAAGAGTGGGGTATACACCCCAACTTGGTCGTCTTCAATGTCTGTGCGATTGACCGAGACGCTGTCTTCCCAGAGCTTGTTTTTGATGCGGTAGTCGTGGCTGGCCATGCTCGAAATGATGCGATCTCCCAGCCACAAATTCATCCCTTTGATGCTGCCCAACCATGCATAGTGATTTTCTGCCGTGCTTGAAGCAACCGGCATCGCTACCTTTTGCCAGTCGTCACCCGCCATCCCAAAGCCTTGATTAAAGGCTGCGCTGTACCCAACAAATAAGTCGTCTAGGCTTTGTCTGTTGATGATCATTTATACTACCTCCACCCATGCAAGGTTATCGTCTACGTTGATGATTTTGCCCACCTTGGCAAGCCCCTGCCGACACATCGGTCACCGTTTGGTCATCAAGGGCATAGGCATCGCTACCAATATCTGCCTTGGTCAGCGTTGTGGCTTTTTTAAAGCCAAACACCCCACGGCGCACCAGCACGCTCACCTCGCCTGCCGTTGTGCCGTTTTTTGCCCCCGCTTGGGCCACGCCCACAAATTTAAGGCGGGTTGCTTTGCTCGTATTGGTTGGCCATTACAGCCCAGACGCTGTGCAAGGCAGGCGCTTTGCTGGGCTGGCAGGCATGCGCGAAAGGGGTAATCGGCGTCGGGAGTGGTGTGCACGAGCGCAACACGAAAGATTGCCTCAATAGGGATAAATCGGCATTGGGGGTGTGCACGAGCGCAACAGGAAAAAGCGCCTCAATAGGGATAAATCGGCGTCGGGAGTGGTGTGCACGAGCGCAACAGGAAAAAGCGCCTCAATCTCGCCAGGGCGGCGGGCACGCACCAGGCGCAAGTTGGCGGGGTCGTCTGTGTGCGCCACAATAGAAAGAAAGGCCTTTGGGGTGAATAACCACACTTGCCTTAGCCTTTTTTGCCCGGTTTGGGTTTGGCGGGGGGAGCATCGTGAATTTCGTCCGCAAAGGGCCCACCACTGTCCATTTTGGCCTGCAAGTGCTTTGGATAAGGCTTGAATTTGCCTTCTTCAAACAAGCGGAAATCTTCCTCAGCTTCTCGCTGCATCTTCTCAACTAACTTTTTTTGCCTTGGCGTCAGGTTTGGTGCCACTTCCCATTCAATCTTCATCTTCCACTATTTCCTCTAATTCTATGATTGTTTGTTTGCCCCGCCGAATGCGCAAAATTACCAGAAACCTGGTTCCTGGTTTGAAGAGGACCTCTTTTTCGTGCGCGTGCCGGGATATCCAAGATACCTCCTTGCCCGTGCGGCTCTGTATTTTCAGCCGATGCGGCCCACCAAAGGCTTTACCCGTGGATGTGCTGGTAAAGCCTTTGGGTGTCCAAACCTTGCCTGGCTTGAGTTTGGCCAGTTCACTTTCGGGCAGGGTCGTCCCTCGGGTGACCTTCCCCCGGTAGTTGGGGAGTTTTGCCAGCCCCGCAGTGATGGTTTTGGTGTAGTGGGCGTATTCCTCTCCCAGGGCTTTGGGCAGTTTCCCGCGCTTGGCCTGGTTAATCGGTTTATAATCGATGACCGTGTAGCCGTGCAATGCAGCCAACTCGGGCTCGGAGAAACGGTGCACGACACCCGATTCCTTCGCCTTTGTGTTCGCCCGCCCAAGCAAGATTTGGTATTGATAGCCTTTGAGGTTCATCAAACCCTGCTCGTGGACGGGCAATTTGGCAAAGGCACGCACCTTGCGCGACACCCCCTTGAGGAGCATAGCACGCTTTTGCAAGGTTTGTAGCATGGCAAGGCGCTCGGGCTCGGGCACCCCTGGCACGGGGGGCAAGAGGCTTGCAAAGGCGTTGGTTTTTTTGCTTAGGTTGCTAATCGCTCGCTCGGTCTTAAGCCAGTGATCCCCCAGCGCCTCGTAAATGCGCACCCCCGCTTTTTCCATTGCCTTGGCGTAAGTGGGGTTGGTGGCAGGATGAAAAAAGCCCTCGGCTTCGCCTATTGTGGCCAGTGCCTCGGTATTTTTGCGCCCCGCTTTGGCTCGAAACAAGAGCGCCCCGCCGTTGTCAATCCGCACGGGGGCGCCTTTTTGCCAAACCACGTTATCAAAGGTTTGCCCCAAGGCATCCCAGTTGGCCAGCCAAGCATCTGCCGCCACCCCGTCAAGCAGTTTTTTTGCCTTGGCTTGGGTTAGTTCGTCCAAGGCGATTGGGGCTGCCCCTTCCAGCCACTCGGTGGCCAGGGCAAGCCCCCCTTGTTTGCGGGCAACCAAGGCGCTTTTGGGCGCATTGACCGCCAACTGGGCATAGATTGCATTGACCGCCGCCTCGCCGTAGGCTTGGCCAGGGTCGGTGTAAAACTTGACGTAGCGCTTGATGCCGTCTGCCCCTTGATAGACGCCCCCTTGGTTGCTGCCCTTGGCCTTGCTTAACTTTTTTTTCATGACCGCCCGCTCTTCGAGCAGGGGGATCGGGCCGAGGGTTGCAACGGGCGCATCTGCGCTTTTTGCCGCCAGCATGTTGGCCAAGGCTTGGCTGCGTACCTTGCCTGGGTTGGTATCCCAGCCTGGGTCTATGCCTTGGGGCACGCGTTCTTCTTCGCCCGTGCGCTTGTTAAGCCAAGGGCGGGTTTTGTTGGTGGGCGGTTTGCCTGGGCCACCCAAGCGCCCCGCCTCGGCCTTGCTTAAAAGCCTGACGCGACACTTGCAGCCCCAGCCGTTGGGTGGCATGTGGGCGTTCCACCAAGCATCGGTGCTGGACAAAATAAGCCCGTTCCAGTGCTGATGCTCCAAACGGTGCTCCTTGCTGGGGCCCAGTTCATAGCGCAGGTAGGGGTGGGTAGCTGCTTCGCGCTCAATGCGTTCCCACTGCCCCGCAGCATAGGCGGTGCGCGTGTTGGCCCAAAAAATGGTGCGTAAACGGCGTGGGCTCCCAAGGCGCACTTGCTCTATCTTGCCCGTTTTGGGGTCTTTTTTGCCTTTTATGCCCCACCATCCTTTTTGTTGGAGGGTGGGGATGAGGTCTTTTTTAAAACCCTCAAAGGTTTTGCCCTTGGCCAGCGCCTCAGCAAGACCATCGCGGATGGCACGCAACACATCCAACTGCATTGCCTTGGCCACGCTAAAGCCCAAGGCGTGCTCCTCACGCCAAACATCGCGATAGTCAAAGGCGGGTTTTAGTTTTTTGGCCTTGAGGTAGGCAAGGGCTTCTTTGGGCGGGGTGGGTGTAAAATGAAAGCCTGGCTTGGGTGTGGGCATGGTTTTTAGCCTTCCCCATCACCCATGCCACGCGCTTTAAAGGTGGCGCGGGCAATCGCCTTGGCAAGGGGGGCCGGATCGCTCTCGGGCAAGGCTTGGGCGAGCAAGCGCGCGAGGTCTGTTGGGCTCTTCGCTTGGCCAAGGGCTTGCACCAAGGGATCAAGCAAGGGCGCCAGCAAGGGCTGCCAGTTTTGGGTTGTTTCCTCTGTCAAGGCATCTAATTCGCTTTGCGCTTGGGCTGGTGTTGCTTGGGCAAGGGCTATTAATATGTGCCCTAGGGCTTGGTTGCTGGCTTGGGTTGCGCTGGCTGGCGTACCAAGCAACTGGGCATCGGAGCCCGGTTCGGGCAAACCGAGCAACTCGCACAGGGTGTGCTGGTCAACGCGCAAGCCAAGGGGCACAAGGCGGGCAATGGCATCAACGATTGCCTCCATTTTGTCGGGCTCAGGCAAAGGCAACACAATTCGCGGATAGCGGTTATCGGGGGGCTGGCCAAAATTAAGGTCAATGAAAGGCTTGACCAGGTCGCGGTTTAAGGTGGCTGCCAAAACGGCGGCGTCTGCGCGCAGTATGTCTTGGCGCACCTCCATTTGGGCGGCATCGTTGCCCAGTTTGCCAGGGGTGCCCTCGGTGCTGGCGGTTTGCCCAAGCACCGCCTTGCTGGTTTGCTTATCCCAAAACTCGGCCGCTGCCAAAAACAGGCCCTCCCCGCCCCGGCCCTGCACGGCATCTTGAAACTCTATTTGCATGCTCTCGTGCAACACGGCAGCCGCATCGCTCCCAAGGTTGATCACCGCTTGACGCAGGATGCGCTTGTCTTCATCGCTAGCCCCTGGCCCATAACGCCCAATGCGCAAGGGCATCCCAAACACCTCTAAAAAGGCTGCCCAGTCTTTGAGCGCGTAGGCCTTAAAGAGGTAACTCCAAACGGCCACGCGAGCCAAGCCTCCGCGCACGGGCAAGCCCGTTTTAAGGTGTGGTGTGTGCACGATAAACTTGTAGGGTGGGAGTTTGCTGCCGTCCACCCCTTGAAAATCAATCAAGCGCAGTTCGCTTAGGGTGTCTTTATCCCAACAAAACCAACGCGGGTCGCGCCAGGCGTAGGTGGGTTGCCACTGCTCGCCTTGCACTTGCCAGTTTATCTCTGCCACGCTATAGCCCTTGCCAATCGCATCAAGCAAATCAAAGCACAGGGTTCTAAAAGCGGGGGCTTGAATAACCCCAGCTAGGGCTTGGGCCTCGGCTTTTGCCTTGGCATCATCACCCGCGGTCACCGTCTGGGGTTCAAGGCCTGACAAGGCTAGTTTGCGCGTTTGGAGCACGCTGCGATAATGCGCCTCGCGCTCCTCCATTTCCTCGGCCAGGGTAAGGTAGCCTCTTTGGTCGCCCTGATTTGCTTGGCCTAGCAGCGCGCCCAGTTTGGCTGGGGTTAGCCCACTGGCCACGCTCTCGGTCCAAGGCCTGCGCAAGCTGGCCACCCCACCAGGGGAGGCCACCTCTTTTTGCAAAGCGTTCTTGTTGATAGGCTTGCCGTAAGCATCGAATAGCATCTCTACCACACCCCTCTCGTTAAGCCAAAGCCAGCATTGGTCTGCACCCCGCGCTCAGCCACATCATCATCCCATTGCCCCCAACGGTCTCGACCGCGGGGAGAGACGCGGTGATATGCATAGCGCACCTCACCCCCACTGGCGGCATGAAGGGCCAGCATGTGCGCCCAAAAGTGGTCGGCATGGCCTATTTTTGCATTGCGCTCGGCGTCAAAACGTACATTGCCTGCGGCGGTGGTGGTGCGGCGCACTGCATGGTGCGAGTCGCGGATAACGCGTGAGACGGGCAAGCGTACGGTTTGGTCTTCAAAGGCCTGCTTGCCAAGGGTGGCGAGCTCTTGCTTGGTATTGCTGGTGAACAACACGCCCTCGACGGCAGAGCGCCCATGCTGGCTTTGGGCTTGTTCGACCACCGCCTCACCCATGCCCGTTTGATCAAGGCAGCAACGATGCACCTGATAGCGGGCGAACACCCCAGCCAGGGCATCCAGTTGGGCGGCAAAGGGCGCACGGCGCATCGCAATCACCTCGCGCGTCCACAAGACATCGCCTATTTTTTCGCACACCCATATCACGCTTAGGTCGCCCCTGCGCCCAATGTCCATGCCCACGTAACACACCCCGCCGTGATAGCCCGCAAGAACCCCTGCTTCTTCGCGCTCTGCTTGGGTAATCAGTGCCCAAGGCAGCCAGGCGGTGGCTTCGTCAATCGGCTCACAAGCATACTCTTGGGCAAAGGTCTCTTCATCGCCTGCCTGCTCGCGGCATTCTTGAATAAAGGCGGCGCGCGCTTGCTTGGTTAATGGCCTGCCAGCGATTTTGTCTGCCACCCCTTCATCCACTGCTTTTTGCAAGGGGGTGGTGTGCAAACTCCAACCCGCCTTGCCTCGCTTGGCATCTGTCACCATGCGGTAAAAACGGCAGCCCTTGCCATTGTGGGTGCTTAAAACCCTAATGTTATGTCCCCAGGTGGCCACCGCTTGGGCCGCGCGCCAAAGTTCATCGCCCTGGGCGTGGTGGGCAAACTCGTCAACCACCAACTTGCCGCCACGACCACGCAAGGCACGCGGGTTGCTGCTTAAAGCATGAATGCGTTTGCCGTTCGCAAATTCAATCGCCAGCACCTTAATGCCTTTATCCTCGTCCAACGCAATCTCACCCAAGTCTTTGGCTACGACCTGAAACACACTCGCCCAGTGGGCGCAGTAAAGCATGTATTCTTTGGCCGTGGCTTGATCTGCACTGGTAAACCACACATCGTAACCCCCCTGCTTGGCGGCATCGCGCACATCCTCAAAGGCCTGCACGTAGGTTGCGCCAATCCGCCGCGACTTCTCCCAGATTTTCAAGCGGCTTTCATCGTTTAGCCACCTCACCTGATAGGGTAAAAGATGGGTGTTTAAAGGGCTTTGCATCGTGATTTTAAATCCCTTTCAAAAGTGTTTCTATTTTTGCAATCACTTGAGGGGATAGCCCTTTGGCCGCGCCTTGCTGCTTAACCTTGGTCGCCGCCTGCTCCAAAGTTGCCTTTTTCACCTGGGCGTGCAGGTCGGCGTCCGTTTTGCTGGCCCGCGCCAGGTTGCCCAGTGCCCCCGCTACAAACATGGCGTCTTTAGGGGTGAGGGTGACTTGAGCGCCTCCTTCCCCTGCCAACAGGCGCAACATCACTTCATGGGCAAGTTCTACGTTGAGACGCAAAGCCTTCCCCTCTGGAGCATTGCCAAACTTCGCAATCAGCCCCTCTGCTACGATGCGGCTACGCTGGAGGCGCTCACCGAGCACCTTAATCTCTTTGGTGTAGCGCTGCGTAGCAGAAACACTGACGACAGCCCCCAAGGCTTTAAGCTGTGCTACGATTTGCGCGTTGGTGTAACCTGCTTTATGCAGGCGCCCTATTTGCTCGCGTATTTCAGGGGGTAGGCGTTTAATGGTACTTCTCCTTCCCATAGCACCGGTCAGCCTTCGTAAGGGGCGATTCGAGGAGCGCTAACCACCCCTTGTGCAACCTCGCGCCCTGTGCGGGTTAGCGTGGCAATAAGCGTCTCTTGTTCCCTGCCTTGGCAGGCAACAAAGCCTTGTGCCTCAAGCCAGGCAAACTCCGTGGCCGCCTGATCTGCGCTGGTGGTCAACCCTGCCTGGCTGGCCGCCTCGGCAAATACCAGGTGGTTGCCTTTGCCATCAGGTGTTTTGTCAAGCAACGTTAAAAAAAAGCGCCGCCTGTGGATCCTTAGTGTTTGTGCGTAGGTTTGGCTCATTGTTTTTGCTTGAGTAAGTGGTTTTCAATGCGTTGAATGCTTTTGTTCTGGGCCTTTTGTTCACGATGCAGCCCTTCAATCAAAGTCTCTACCCGTGCCAGTTGGGATTTTATTTCTGCCCATTCTTTAGGGTCTGGCAAACTGCGCACCGTGCTGCCAACGTGCTCTATTTTTGCATCGTTTGCATCGACCTGAGCGTTCTAATGCGTGGTGCTCCTCTTTGCTCACCAAACCGCGGCGCACCGACCAAATTACCCAGCCCAAGAGGGCGTTCATCAAAAACACCAGTAGGGGCGACCATTCGCGGAGAAAATCCATCTGTCCTATGCGCCTTTCAAAAATACAAAGCCTGGGAGCACCGCAAAAATAACCAGCCCTCCCAGGGTGGCAAAGCGCCGCGTAAAGGGCTTTGCTTTTGGGTTGCGAAACGCAGCCCAGCACACCGCCCCGTACACAAGCGCCCCTGTCAGCAGCAACACTTGGCGCCAAAGGGCTGCAAAGGTCAAGGCTTGGGCCACAGTGCCAATAAAATTAAACATCGCTATCTCCTTTGCAAGGTGGGGGTGTTTGATAGCGCAGTGGACGCCCGCCAAAGCGCCCTCGCCAGCGCTCAATGCGCTCCACGTAATGGCGGGGCTCATCCCAGGCGTAAAGGCAGACCTGCCCCCATGTAAACGCTTTGCCTGTGTGCGCCCGTGCGCGCTTGCGAAACTTAATCACCGAGCCCGCCCCTGCATTGTAGGCCATGAAGGCCAAGGCTAGTCGGTCGCCTTGGGGGCGCCCTGTTGCATTGTAAATGCGCCACAAGCGGCGCATGTAGTGCGCCCCTGCGTAAATGCTCGCCTTGGCATCAAAACGGCTGGCCATGCCTCCGTAAGCAGGCCATGTGCCTGGCATAAACTGCATTAGCCCACACGCCCCCACGGGGGAGCAAACGGCAGGGTTAAGGTTGCTCTCGGTCATGGCTTGGGCCTTGAAATAGCGCCAATCAACCGCATACCCAAAGCGCAGTTTTACCGCTTTGCGAAATTGGCTGTCGTAGCGCTGTGGATTGGCTGCATGCGCATTAGACACGGCACAAAAAAGCATCAAAAGGGTGAGGTACTTCATTATCCCACCGCGCTGGCAACGAGTTGAAAAACGCCCAAAGCAACCCCTGCCAAAAAAATGCCTACGGCGAGATTGCCTTCTTTAAGCGCGTCTTCAAAAGACACACTAGGAAACAAAATTTTATCCATTAAGCGTAACACGCCAAGGGTCAGTGCTGTTGCCACCACGGCTACAGCAAACAAGGTGGCGATGGTTAAATAGGTTGCGGGGGTTAAAATGGCCTCCATGCACATACTCCTTTTAGGTGGGGGTGGTTTTAAAAACCAGTCTACCCGAGGAATGGGACATAAAAAATGCTACGCTAGTGCACACTCTGTTGGCGGGCTTGAAGGCTTTTGTGTGTGCTGTGTGTGTAAAGTGCCTCCAGTTTTTTGCGGGTATCTGCGCTGGCCCCTCGTTTCGATCGGCGCCCCTCGGCCTCGTTCACATAGCGGCTAATCTCTGCGCGCTCTATTCCTAACTTTATGGCAACCGCCTCCCATGTTCCTTGCACTTGGGCTAGGTTGCGCAGCCAATGGACCACGCTACGCATTACAAAACGCGGGTCGCCTGTGGCGCTGTGGCGTTTTGTGGCAAAGGCTGTGGCGCTGTGGCGTTTTGTGGCAAGGGCTGTGGCATGGGCGGTTGTTTTGTGGCAAGGGCTGTGGCGCTGTGGCGTTTTGTGGCAAAGGCTGTGGCATGGGCTTTGTGGCTGCCACATGTGGCTGGGACTGTGGCGTTTTGTGGCAAGGGCTGTGGCGCTGTGGCGTTTTGTGGCAAAGGCTGTGGCACTGTGGCGCTGTGGCAAGGGCTGTGGCAAGGGCTGTGGCAAGGGCTGTGGCAAGGGCTGTGGCAAGGGCTGTGGCAAGGGCTTTGTGGCTGCCACATGTGGCACTGTGGCGTTTTGTGGCAAGGGCTGTGGCGCTGTGGCGTTTTGTGGCAAGGGCTTTGTGGCTGCCACATGTGGCTTTGTGGCAAGGTTGGCTTGGTAGCATGCTTGGCGCAAGGTGTGCACTGCCAGGAGATTGATGGCTTGAAAAAACACCAAAGAAAACAACAACGGCAACAAGGGGGCTGCCTCGCCCCAGACGGAAGGCGTGCCCTTGGCGCGCAAGGTGGCGAGGGCGGCACGGGCGCTGGCTTCCCTCGCCTCTGCGGCGGTGATTTGGCCATGCCAGCCAATGCGCTGAACGGCAAGGGCTTGGTAGCGTTTTTTGTCGTGCTGCGCTTGGCTTAAGGCGTGTTGGTAGGCATTCATCTGTGCTATCTGCGCATGCGCCCCTTGCAGGCGGGCAATCACAGGTTGCCCCACCTGCCACAAGGGCGCGCTTAAAATAGCCAAGGCTGCCAACAGCCCAAGGATGCGCGCCCCCACCCCGCGCTGGAATAACAACCACAAAGCAGCCCCCTCCAAGGTAAGCGACCAAACAACCCCCAGCACAGGACCGCTTAGTGCTTGCCAAAAAGGCAAAGCATGGGCTTGCAAAAGTACGAGGCCTGCCAGTAATAAGGCGCAGGCACAGATGGTGTTAGCGTGTTTTTTCATGGCATGATAAAACCTCATAGACTGCACGCCGCTTAAGCCTCCAGCGCGCGCAAAGTGTTTTGATGGAGCTTCCTTGCTCGCGCTCGGCACGGATTGCACGGTTGCGCGCATGCAAAAATGCTTTTTCAATTTTGGGGATCTTCACGGCCTCGGCCTCCCATGCGTTCATAATGGGGTCCATTTTGTGGGCAATGTTAGCGGGCAACAACGCCACCACCCGCTCGGGCGTGTAGCGCTTGCCTGGGTGTTTTGCACAAAAAACAATGGCCTCGGCCACCCCGCATTGGCGGGCAAATGCGCCCAAAAAGCGATAGCGCGTTAAATCGCCCGGTTGCAAGTGGGCCAGCAGGGCAGCCACCTGGCTGTGCTCCTTTTGCCCTTTTTTAACAGGCCGCAAGCAAGGGAGGGGCTTACCAAAAAAAGAGAGCTGCATTGTTGGCATAGTCACCCCAACCTCCGTTACTTTTTCCACAAGGCTTCCATGTGTGCGGCAACCTTGATAATGCCCAGCCCCCTGTGCTTTAAAAACTTGGTCGTCTCTTTAAGTTCCTCGGCAGTGGTGGCGTAAAAATACCCCGCCCCTGGACAGCCACAAAGGGGTTCGCCTTGGGCGCGCAAATAGGCCAGGCCTTTTTGAAACACGCTGGCACTTGGCATGCCCAAGGCCTGCATGATGTCTTCTGCTTTAGCCGCAGACTGCTTGCCCATCAGGTGAAGGCGAAAGTGCTTTAAGACATGCGCTTTAAACAGGTATTGTTGGTGGGTTTCGTCACCCTCCCAAACGGGGGTTTTTGCCATGCTGCCCTCAGGTGGTTATTTTTGGCGCGCTTGGCGCCTTTTGGTTGGGCGCTTTGAGACGCCAAGGTGATAATTAAGGGCAGCAATCACGGCTTTGAGGTCATCGCTCCTTGCCCACTCCCAGCGTTCGACCTTGGATTGCCGTTGTAAAATGGCAAGCCCATAGGCCCAGGTTTTACCCGCCTCACCTAACAGGGCTTCAATTTTGCTTAGTTGCGCCTCACCTTCGCCTCCTCTAAGGCGGGGACGCCCTGGGGCATCAAGCCCAAGGTATTTGCCTCCGCGTTGGCGCAAACTTGTGCTAGGCGCTTGTTTTTGTGGGACGCCGCCCGTAAAAAGGAGGTCTGCCGCTTGACTTAAGTGCTCGGTGCTCAGGTTTTTTGCGCTGCGCACCCCGTAGTTGCTTTGCAACCAGTCGCGGTATTGGGCATCGTCCCAACCCATTTTGCTCGATTGGGCGTGCAGGGCCGCGTATTTTTTATTGCGGTAGGCTTGCTCGTTGGGGCAAAAGGATTTGGTTTTCATGGGCCCTCCTCGCACATTTCCAACATGCCGTAGGCAGCGAACCCACCCATAAAAACCCCAAATCCGCTCACGATGGCGTCGCAAAGCGTTTGCAAAAAACTCATAGCGCCACCTCATGCGCAAGGGTCGCTTTTTTTATAGCGTGATGCATATTCCAACCTGGGGGATGGTTTGGGCTTGCATGTGGGGACTCCTTATTAAGGGTGTCAGGGTGTGGTTTAAAGGGGGGGCATCCCTTTTTCTAAGCGTGCGCCAACATAAACCTTTGGCGTTTTCATCTATAGCCCTCCTTGCCAGCGTTGTAGCCCTGCGCGGGGTCGGTTGCTGGGGCGAACAAACCCCCTCCTGCCTTGGCCACGCAAAAAAAAGAGGTTTTTTACCCATGCCTTATAGGCGCGTCTCCCCTTTGAGATGCCATTTTTGTCGTGCTGCGCTTAAACTGTTGATGTCAATTTTCATGACGGGTCTCCTTTATTTATTTAAGCAAAACATGGGGCTGCTTGTGTGCCGCGTATAAATGCGAACAGGCAGGTGCACGCAGACGCCTGTTTTTGGGCTTGATCGGGTTCATTCGCTAACTCCTCCCCGCTCGGAATAAGCGGTTTTAAGGTGGCTTAGGCTAAGGGCCTGCCGTGCCCCGTTTGCCGCCAGGCTGGCCAAGCGTAGGGTTTTGGTAACCTCACGCAGTGCGCCGTGGCCGTGACCAATTTTGATTAAAAAGCCAAGGGCTTTCTGCTCGCTTACTCCCCATGCTTGGGCAATGGCCTCTACATCGGCACGGCGGGCTTTTTTGGGGTTTAACACCTTGCCAACGCGGCTAAACAACTGGGCATACTCTGCCGAGCGCGGGCCGCTCATCCGGGTGTAGACGCTCTCGTTGCCCATGAACACCAGGGCGCAAGCAGTGGCATCGTGCAAAGCGCGTAGGCATTCCAAGGCGGGGCGGGTAAGGTGCTGTGCCTCGTCTATAATCAGCAGGGCGTCTTTTTTTGAGAGATAGGCTGAGAAGCATGCGGTAAACCACATCTCCCCCGCGTCCGTCCGCGCGCTGGCTTGGGGCAAGGGCAAACAAAAGGGCTTTAAGGCAGGCAGGGGCGCTGGCAAAACTGGGCACCATTGTGCACACCCAGCAATTAGGGCGGGTTTGGGCGTAGTGCTGGGCGGTGATGGTTTTGCCAACCCCTGCGCCACCGCACACCACCGCGATGTCGCGGCTTAGGTGGGCGTAGGCAATGGCCATGCCGATTTGGCGGGCTGTGGGGGTTTCTATCCAGTCTGCGCCCTTGCTGGGCAAAAAGGCGGTTTGGCAGGCTTGGTCTTCTAGCCATTGGCAAACCTTGGCTTCAAGGGCGGCGTTATCGCCCGTGTACTTGCCGTTAAGCCAGCGCGAAAGCGCTGTTGCCCCGCACCCAATCCGCTTGGCCGCATCGGCTTGGGACAGGCACTGCTCGGTTAAGACCGTCTGTAGCCCCGACCGCAAAATTGACGCCTGATTGCTCGCCTCGGCGGCGGGCAATGGGGACTTTGCTAACGGGGTGAGTGGTGGCTGATCGCCCTCTTGCACCACCTGTAAACTAGGGGTTGCCTTTGCTTGGTGCATGTTTTATACTCCATGTATTGTGTTGGTTGGCGGGGCTCTATGCCCCGCGGTTTAAGCCCTGCTACGGTTCTTGGCTGTCCGTGTGGGGCTTTTTGGTTTTAAAAGCCCTCCACCTGGCGCTGTGCTTCCATTTGTTTAAGGGCGTTTTCCAGCCCCCTGTTAAAGTTCTCTCTCTCCTCTTGGCTTACCTCTTCGTCTGACTTGCGCTGGGCAAACACCCCCGTGATGATTTTGGACGTGTGCTCCTCGGCTGGGGGCGCGCCCGTGCTAAGCCCCGCCGCCACCTCGGCCGCACTTAGGGTGCGCTGGGCGGCCAGTTCTTCTTTGGTGGCTTTTTTGTGCTGTTTTTGCGCCTTGGCATGGGCCCTGGCGGCGGCTTGATCGGTATACCCAATCGCGGCAATACAAGGCGCAAAGCACACCAGACGCCCATCGGGGGTTTCAACCTGCACGCCATCGCGCGGGGCGTCGGGGTCAAAGCGCACCGTGAGATGCTTGCCGGCGTAGGGGGCTAGTTTTTTGTGCCAGAAACGGTTGCCCAAAATCCTAACGCTGGCATCGTCGCGGTGAGCCAACACCTTCTCGGCTGCCATCAAAAAGGCGCGCTGCTGCTGGGGTGTGGCTTTGGTGATTGGGGCTTGGGCGTAGCTCTGGTTGTAAACCGCATCAAAACTGCGCCCGTTGCACACGCCCCCGGTGCGCCCCGTTTGGGCATTGTGCAAGGCAATTTGCCGGTTTGCGTGGGTCCGAAAGGCTTCAATCTCAATCGCCTTGCTGGCATAGTTCTCGGGCTTGGCGCTGGGGCTGTTGCCCGTGTAGGCGCCCGCGCAAAAGGGGTGCTTTGCAATGCTTTCACACAGGTCTTTAAAGGCGCGTTCAATGGGCTTTGATTGGCCATGATAGGGCATTGCCCAGTGGATTTTGCAGCCCAAAGCCGTGAGCAAACCTTGGGGTTCTTCTGCCTTGATTTTAAAGCGAAAGCGGTTTTTAGCCCCGCCCGTTAGCCACTTGCTAGCAAAGGCGCGCCCGTTGTCGAGCAGCACGGCTTGGGGCACGCCGTGGTTTTTAAGCAGGTCGGCAAAAGCTAAACGCACCAACAAGGTGCTCTCGTTTAAGCCAATCCGCCAAGCCACAATTTTGCCCCTCGTAAACATCCTGCAAGGCAAGCAACATGGGGCGCACGGGCTTTTTTTGCCCTGGCCACTTGGTAAAAACATCAAAGCGGTGACCATCGCCGCAAACCAAGGCCAGCGCAAAAAGGTCTTTTGCGGTGCGCTCTTGGGCGGGGTAGGTGTTTTCTAATGCCCCTTCGCCGCGCCTTGCTAGCATAATCGTAGGGCGTGACACCTCGCGCTTTAGCCTGCGGGTAAGGGTTTTTAAACTGGGCAGTTGCCAGTCGTTTTGGGCGGCTGCCTGTTGCAAGCGGCGGTAGCAAGCCGTGGCGCTGGGGCGTTCGGGGCGCAAATAGTCGCTTTTGTAGATACTCCAAGCCTCAAGGGTGCCATTGGCCGTTTGTTGCCCGCCGCCGTGGCTGGGCGCAAGCATCGGAAGCCAGTCGGTGATTGGGTAGGAACGCACCCGCTCAAGCCAACGGAACACGGTTTTACGGTCGGGGGCTGCCCCCTGTTTTTGCAGGGCTGCGATGGCTTGGTTGCGGGTTAAGCCGTTGCTCTCCAGTGCAAGCAGGGCCATTAAAACCGCCATGCGCTTGTGGCCTTGTTTTTGCTGGCTCCCAGGCAAACGGCCAAACGCATCCCAACGCTGAATTGAAGAAGAGGATGCGCCATCCTTGGCGCGTTTCATGGCCTGCTTGCCCTCCTTTGTGTGGGTTGTATACCAGCGCATTGCCAATGCCGCCTGAACTGCCCTGGGCAGGCTGCCAAAATGGTATTCCTTGCCGCCGCCACAGCCTATGGGTGAACGTGAGAGTGACTGAAAACGCCAGGCTTCTTTGTCGGCCATGCGGCGTATTACGCGTTCATTTATTGACAAACCCGCCACACCGACCAATTCTTGTGCGCTGTACCATTGTTGCATGCTGCTGTATCCTTTTTTATACAAACAATTCGCCCGTCTGCGAGTTTCGCCCATCGTTTAGGCCAGATTTCCCAAAGTGGAACTTGAATAATTTTTGTTGCGCAGTTAAATTTTACCGTTTTTCGCAAATAAGATACTGATGTCTTTGTTTTTGTTAATTTTTTACGCATCTATCAATGGATAGATTGTTGCGTACTTCTTTGCACAGTTTGGAGGGTTAAGTACGCAATGCGGGGGTCGTGATTTCCCTCTTGTTTTTAACGAACTCAAGCTCGTATTTCACGACAACCTTGATTTCTTTGAGAGCGCAATCCAGACATGCGGGGGTCGTGATTTCCCTCTTGTTTTTAACGAACCCAAGCTTGTATTCCACGACAGCCTTTGCGGTGGCAGTCTCAAAATTGCCGTTCTCATCTTCAAAACCCTCGGTAATCTCATAATTGTGGTCCGCATTGGGGAAGAGTTCCTGCCCGCATTTGCAGTGGGTGCTTGTGGTTTGTTGTGTTTTTAGTGCCATTTGGTAATGCGTCCTTGTTGGTTTGTGTTATGCCCTTGTTTCATCATGCTCCAAGCCAGCCTTTTCTTGCGGATGCCCGTGCCCATTGGCGAACCGTCCGCCTTGTAACGGCTGGGCCAAATCACCTGCGGGTGCACCCCTATAATATCGGCAATCGTTTTTTCTAAATCCGGCCAGCGCTGGATTTTGACGCGACAGCAAACGCAGGCGTAGGAATAGCCTTTTTCTTTTGAAATCCTGGTAAGGGTGTAGCCCTTTTTTGCCAAGGCTGCCCTAACGTCCATCCAATGCCAGTCTTGGGAGGTATTTGTGTCCATGACGCCTTTTTTGATATAATTTTTAGAAAGCGGTTTTTTAAACTAAAAATACAATAGCATTAGCGTTTAAAAAAATGCAATAGCAAATTTGTTTTTTTTTTGAGTCCGAGTTCATATTTATTTTTAAAACCACACAAGGCAATGGAAATCCTTTGTTTATAGGGGCTAAGGACGGTTATACAGGTGAAAATATGAGTCCGAGTTTGGGTCCGAGTTCGAGTAGTAAACTCGGACACTTTATCAAAAGGCTCCGTCTGCTTATGCAAGGACAGACTGAAAAGTCTTTCTCTACCCAAGTAGGACTTCATCAAGCCACATTTAGGCGATATTTAGACGGCAGCGAACCATCCAGGAAATCTTTAATTGCTATTGCAAATGGGGCTAATGTCACCATTCAATGGCTGGCCACTGGTGAGGGCCCGATGCGCCCTGTTGAAAGCCTGATGTACCCCGAGGATGAAAGCCTTGAGGAGGATATCGCGCGGATGGAGGCGAAAATGGCCCGGGAGGATGCGGAGTCGCTTCGAAAAACGGGCAAGCCTAAGGTTTGGCGGTCGTCCGATGTGGAGATGGATGAAGGGACCGCGCTGATGATCAGGGTGCATTTAGCGGAAAACAGCCGCCTGAGCAAAGAAAACGAGGCCCTGAGGGCCGCGGGCTTTGGTGGGGGGCCGGCCCCGTCCCTTGCCTTGGAGCAGGAAATTGCGGAGTTGAAGCGCAGAATTGAAGCGCAACAAAACCTGCTGAACGACACCCATTCGATGAGGAATGATTTCGACGCCAAAAGGCGGGAAATTGAATTGCTTAAAGAGATGGCCGCGCTTAAGCAACTGGTTAAACAGCCCCCGCCCCCGCCTACCACAAGCGGTATTGCCAACATGACCCTGCTGGGCTTGGCGGAATGCGGGCTGGTGGGTTGGCAGCAAAAAAGGCCCTTAAGCGTAAAAGCGAACTGCCCCGCCGATATGAACCCCGCAGAAGACTTTGCGGTGATGGCCACGGGACACAGTCTGTTTTACGCGGGGATTGAGCCTGGCTTTATCTGTTTTTGCGCGCCTAAAAGCGAGGCACAGGTGGGGGATGTGGTGTTTGTGCTAAAGCCGAACAACCTTGCCAGTTTGGGATTGGTGAAAGAATTAAAGCGCAAAGAAGGGGGAGTAGAATGGCTGGTGCTCCAAAAATGGGACGACCCCGACCCCAAAACGGGGGAGCGAAAACCTTACACCCTGAAAGAAAACATGGACGAAATAGAACAGGTTGTGCCCGTGATTTATGTGCAACGCAGGGCGGTTTAGAAAAAAAGGAGTTTAAAGCTAGATTATTTTTTATTTTTGAGCCAATCGCGCAAAAGCCTTTATAAAACAAGGGCTTGATCCATGAAAAGGGCGAAAAATTGAGTTTAAAGCTGAGTTTAAAGCTAGAGCACCTAGCTTTAAACTTTTGCGGGGTGGTTTTGGGGGTTTGTGCTAAAGCCGAACAGCCTTGCCCGTTTGGGATTGGTGAAAGAATTAAAGCGCAAAGAAGGGGGAGTAGAATGGCTGGTGCTCCAAAAATGGGACGACCCCGACCCCAAAACGGGGGAGCGAAAACCTTACACCCTGAAAGAAAACATGGACGAAATAGAACAGGTTGTGCCCGTGATTTATGTGCAACCCAGGGCGGTTTAAAAAAAAAGGAGTTACAAGCTAGATTATTTTTTATTTTTAGGCCAACCGCACAAAAGCCTTTATAAAACAAGGGCTTGATCCATAAAAAGGGCGAAAAATTGAGTTACAAGCTGAGTTACAAGCTAGAGTGCCCAGCTTGTAACTTTTGCGGGGTGGTTTTGGGGGTTTGTGCTAAAGCCGAACAGCCTTGCCCGTTTGGGATTGGTGAAAGAATGGAGGCACAAAGAAGGGGGGCAACCTGGCTGGTGCTCCAAAAATGGGACGACCCCAACCCCAAAACGGGCGAGCGAAAACCCTACACCTTGCAAGAGAACATGGACGAAATAGAACAGGTTGTGCCCGTGATTTATGTGCAACCCAGGGCGGTTTAAAAAAAAAGGAGTTCACAGTTCAATTATTTTTTATTTTTGAGCCAACCGCACAAAAGCCTTTATAAAACAAGGGCTTGATCCATAAAAAGGGCGAAAAATTGAGTTCAAAGCTGAGTTCAAAGCTAGAGTGCCTAGCTTTGAACTTTTACGGGGTGGTTTTGGGGGTTTGTGCTAAAGCCGAACAGCCTTGCCCGTTTGGGATTGGTGAAAGAATGGAGGCACAAAGAAGGGGGGCAACCTGGCTGGTGCTCCAAAAATGGGACGACCCCAACCCCAAAACGGGCGAGCGAAAACCCTACACCTTGCAAGAGAACATGGACGAAATAGAACAGGTTGTGCCCGTGATTTACGTGCAACCCAGGGCGGTTTAAAAAAAAAGGAGTTCAAAGCTAGATTATTTTTTATTTTTAGGCCAACCGCACAAAAGCCTTTATAAAACAAGGGCTTGATCCATGAAAAGGGCGAAAAATTGAGTTCACAGTTCAGTTCACAGTTCGAGCGCTGAACTGTGAACTTTTGCGGGGTGGTTTTGGGGGTTTGTGCTAAAGCCGAACAACCTTGCCCGTTTGGGATTGGTGAAAGAATGGAGGCGCAAAGAAGGGGGGGCAACCTGGCTGGTGCTCCAAAAATGGGACGACCCCAACCCCAAAACGGGGGAGCGAAAACCCTACACCTTGCAAGAGAACATGGACGAAATAGAACAGGTTGTGCCCGTGATTTATGTGCAACCCAGGGCGGTTTAAAAAAAAGGATGTTATTTTTGATTCGTAAAAAACTATTTTTGATATTAACTATGTTGTTGATTTAAAAATAGAAATTTTCTTTACATGGATTCGTAAATAGATTCGTAAAAAACTATGGAATAACGAATCGTGAAGTGCCGAACTCCGACCTTTTGCGGGGTGGTTTTGGGGGTTTGTGCTAAAGCCGAACAGCCTTGCCCGTTTGGGACTGGTGAAAGAATGGAGGCGCAAAGAAGGGGGGGCACAATGGCTGGTGCTCCAAAAATGGGACGACCCCGACCCCAAAACGGGGGAGCGAAAACCTTACACCTTGCAAGAGAACATGGACGAAATAGAACAGGTTGTGCCCGTGATTTACGTGCAACCCAGGGCGGTTTAAAAAAAAAGGAGTTCAAAGCTAGATTATTTTTTATTTTTAGGCCAATCGCGAAAAAGTATTTTCAAAACAAGGGTTTGATCCATGAAAAGGGCGAAAAATTGAGTTCAAAGCTGAGTTCAAAGCTAGAGCACCTAGCTTTGAACTTTTACGGGGTGGTTTTGGGGGTTTGGTTTTACGCTTCAAACGCATTATTCCTTAGAAATTTCACAAAATCGCTACATTGTTGGCACCACTTTACGGTCACACTGGGGTAAAAAAACCTAGCGTGGGTAAGGTGGGTGGCACATGCGAGATATAGCGTTGTTTTTACTGGCTTTTATAACATTAAGCCTTGTATTTGCAGAGATTTGGTTAAGCCAAAACCGCTCTTTAAGGGTGTTTAAGGCGCACATAGTCGGTTGTTATGATGGCAACACCTGCAGGTTTACCCTGCCCAGTCACCACCCCATTTTAGGCGAGGGGGTTCAGGTGCAAATTGTGGGGTTGCAAACGCCAAAACTACGCGAACCCACCTTAAGCAAGGCCAGCAGCGCGCGCGATGCCATGCGTGGCCTGCTTGAACGCGCCGATGATATTTTTTTAGTAAACACAAAGCGCAAAAACCGCAGCCTGCACGCCAGCGTATGCGCAAATGGCAAAGACATGGCAAAGACGCGCCAAATGGCTTAGCCAGCAAGGGTTGGGCGTGTTACACCCCCAGCGCAAAGCCCCCCAATGCGGGGCACAAGCCTTGGTTTGTATGCCTTTGTGGCGCATTTAATGCGCGTTAATGCAAGTTAATGCTATCGTTGCCCCAGTTGCCCCAGTTGCCCCAGTTGCCCCAGTTGCCCCAGTTGCGCCAAGGGTTTTTATGGGCACTGGGGGGTGCCACCCTTGGCATTTTGGTGTGGCGCGGCGCGGAAACCTTGCTGGTTATAATGCTGGCGCACAGCAAAAGCACCTTGGCAGGGGGCATTGCGGCAGGCTGGCGAAGCATAAGCGCAAACTTTACCCAAACCGCCTTAAAACAAGCCGGGGCAGAGCGAGAGCGTGGGTCGAAGGGCTGCATTTTGCACCCCCCTAACCGCCATGCGGGGTTATCTGCTGCCAGAGCGCTGCGCGCCAAGGGGTTTATGACCACCCTAAAGGGAAGAACCCTTTCCATTTGGTGGTAAGCCTTTTTGCGAATTGCAAAGCGGCATTTGAACTTACCCTTATCGAACGCAGTTTGCCCCCTTCTAAAACCCTTCGAATGAAGCGCGTACCGAGTGTAAGCCCATGTGTCCCAAAAACGCGCAAACCCGCATTACACCGTTTTTTTGGCGGGACAATTTACACCACCCTTTTGGCGCAAACACACTGCCCGTAAACTGTTGAAAAACCACATAAAACCACATAAAACCACATAAAACCATAATTTTTCGACCAGTGTAAAAGCAAGTGTCCGGGCACAGCGGGCACGCTTTCTTAAAAAACACCACTGCCGTCAAAGGCGTAACAGCGGCAAGCCACGGCAAACAGGCATCCTTGAACGCTTTGTTTTAGCACCTTTGCGCCGTACGCATTGCCCTCCACCCTAAGCAACTGCAAAGGGGGAGGGCGTGTGGGCGAGTGCTTTTGCAAGGGGTTTTGGGCTCAAATGGGCAAGGGGCAGGTACCCAGGGCTGTTTTTGTTGCCAGTTTGTTGCCAATAAAATGCTCTAAAATATGCAGTTTCCACCTGTTTCCTATTCATTTTTTTCGATAAGTAATTGTTTTTATTAGAAACAAGCACGACAAGGTTTGCTTGTTTAGACTAACTTATACAGACTCTTTCTCATGCTTGCCGTGATAACCCCAAAGTTGGTTGTCATACGAACAGCCTCAAAATCTTTTCTTAACTGATCTCTTTTAACCCACAATGTAAACGTTTACACCGGGAGAATAAAAATTTTGCATTGCTCAGCCAAAATACGTTATCGTGGGGGCAAGTTTCGCTGTACACTATTTTTATAAAGTGCAAGGGGTGTTGCTCTGTGAACCCGCACTTTAACCATAAAAGAAAGCTTTTTCTTCCATGAAACCCCATCGCCCTGTTTACCTAGCCGCCCATGCCCTAACCCCGTTTACTGGAAAAGGGCATCCGCGCTTTATTTCCCCTTCCAAGGCACAGATTACAGGGCAAAAAAACCCAAGCCTTGAAGAGCAAATTGCCCAAGTGATTAGGCAACTGTTTGCGGGCGGTGGCCCTCAGCAGCAAAGCCTTGATGCCAATTTGGTCGACCGCGGGTTGGTTGGCAATTTTGCGGGAGAATTGTTTTCGCAACAAGGGCATGTGGGGGCCATGGTATCGCGGGGAGATTCGCGCTTAGAAGGTGTGGGTTTTACCCGCTGTGAAGCGGCGTGTGCCTCGGGTGGTGTTAGTCTGGTGGGTGGTGCAGAAGCCATTCAAGCAGGCTGTGATGTGGTGCTGGTGTTGGGTGCAGAAGCACAAAATACCGTGAAAGCACGGGTGGGGGCTGACTACCTGGCTCGTGCCTCCCATTATGAAACAGAGCGATCCCTCGATGAATTTACTTTTCCAGCCATGTTCGCGCGCCGCCTAAAAGCCTACAAAGAACGCTATCAGGTAAGCACCCGCGATGTTGCCCAGTTTTCAGTTAAAGCCTTTGGAAATGCCAACCGCAACCCGCTGGCGCATATGCACCACGTTCAAATGTCCCTTGAGCAAGCCGAAAGCACGGGTGAACACAACCCCACTTTTTTACAAAGCCCCGAACTAAACCCTCACTTGCGCATCAGTGATTGCTCCCCTGTAACCGATGGCGCGGCGGCCGCTATTTTTGCCTCGAAGGAAGGCCTTGATAAGTTAGGCATTGCCCCGAATGATTGCATTCAGTTGATGTCGTATGCCCTTGCCTCCAACCCCTTAGGCAAGGTAGGAGACCTGTTACACATGGATACCACCGCCCTTGCCTGCCATGAAGTGTTTGCCGATGCGGGCAAAGGTCCTGCCGATATACAAGTGGCAGAGGTGCATGACTGTTTTACCATTGCGGAACTGCTGATGTACGAAGCCATTGGTTGGGCCAAAGCAGGTCAAGGTCTCGATAGGCTCCAATCGGGGGATACCACCTTGGAAGGCAAAATGCCTGTGAACACGGGAGGCGGTTTGGTAGGTTTTGGGCACCCCGTGGGGGCGACTGGTGTCAAGCAGGCGGTCGAGATCCATCGCCAAATGAAGGGGCTTTGCGGCGATTATCAGATAAAAAATGCCCCTCAACTGGGCCTTACGGTCAATATGGGCGGGGATGACCGAACCTGTGTTGCCATGGTATGGTGCGATGCTGCCTGAAACTTTGCAGTCTTTTTTCAAAATCCATCAGACTTGTTTGAAGGTGGGGCTTTGTGCCGCGTTGGTTTTGCTAGGTGCGTGTACAGGGCGCGACTTTGCGCGGGTAACCCCACCACTCGATCTGTATTCAGGCCAAGTGGCTGATTTGGGCCGCAAGGAGTGGCAGCAAGTGATTGTCACAAGCTGCCGTGCGGGCAGTAATGCAAGCAAGCGCCACGATTGTGAAGAAGAAGGAAAGGTACTTTTGCAGGCGGATAGTGCGCCTGCAAAGATTATTTCCACCATGTGTAACGAGTTTTCTACCACGCAAGGCATGGCTGCGTGCTATTCCCAGGCCATTCAAATGGCCAATCACGATGCGCTTCGCCGCTTTCGTAACAGTTGTTCAGACGTACACCCAAAACCTAAGGCGTTTGTTACCTGCCTGCGCAAAGGCTTTCAGGCCTTTTAGTGTTTTTAAAAATGCCCGTTGTTCGGACGTACACCCAAAACCTAAGGCATTGTTACCTGCCTGCGCAAAGGCTTTCAGGGCCTTTTAGTGTTTTTAAAAAATGCCCGTCGTGTTGCTGCTCTAACACGCCAAGTAGCGTCACCGTCTGCCAATGCCGAGGGGTATTTATTTTGAAGCGTTTGGCGCATGGCTCTCCAAAGGCCGCCTGCCCGCATTTTAAAAAAATCACCCATGGCGCATCGAAGCTTTAAAAAATGGTTTTTTTAAGATTGGGGCTCAAAGGAAAACTCCGATGGGAACCATCTTTTAAAAAAGGGTTCGTGGTTTTACAAACGGGTGAGGATGTTCCCGGGGGTTTGACCCGTCATTTCGCCATTTTGGGCGACCACCACACCGTTTACCAAAACGCGTTGAATGCCACTTGGGTATTGATGCGGCGCTTTGTAAGTGGCGTTATCAAGAATGTTGTCGGGCTCGAACACCACAATATCCGCAGCCATTTGTGGGGCTAGGCAACCTCTGTCTGTGATGCCAAAAGCCTTTGCTGGCTGCGAACTCATGCGTTGCACGGCCTGTTGGGGTGTAAGAAGTTTTTTGTCGCGTGCGTAACGCCCAATCACCCGCGGGAACGAGCCGTAATAGCGTGGGTGCGGTTGGCTTTTGTGCTCTTCCCCTTGGCGAGTGGTTAAAATGCCATCGGAGCCAATGGTGGTCCCTGGATGGGCCAGAATACACTCCATGTCTTCAACACCAATTAAAAAGAAAATAGCCAGGGTTTTGGTGTAATCTGCCAGTAGCAAATCAAGGGCTGCATCCACGGGAAGTTTCCCTTGGGCATCGCCTAATTCTTGCAGGTTTTTGCCGTTAAACTTGGCATTACTCGGCGATGCCGACACCATCACCTCTGTCCATTCGCTAATAGGCGATACCCCACTGCGATTGATGCCTTCCAGTATTTCGGCCCTAATTTGATCGCGGGTGCTGGGGTTTTGTAAGCGTTCGATCATCTTTTGGATGCCGCCTTCATGCGCCCACTGGGGAAGAATGGTTTTTAACCCCGTACTGGTGGCAGGGTAGGGATATTGATCCCAATTGAGCTTGATGCCTTGGCTGCGCCAGTTTTCCAAGTGCTCTAGTACGGCTTGTGCTTGGCCCCAAAAGGCCTTACCGCTTATTTTGAGGTGTGAGATATGTACCGCCGCTCCCGAACGCTTCCCCACCTCCGCTGCTTCATCAATCGATTCAAAAATTTTCCCGCTCTCATTGCGCATGTGGGTGTGATAGCCGCCCCCGTATTTGGCGGCAACCTTTGCCAATTCAGCGATTTCATCCACGTTTCCAAAAGACGAAGGTGGGTAGACCAGGCCCGTTGAAAAACCAAACGCACCACCCTTTAGGGATTCTTCCATCAAGGCTTTCATCCGCTCCATTTCAGACGGGGTCGGGGGGCGGTTTTCCATACCCATCACCGCACAGCGCAGAGCCACATGCCCCACCAATTGAGCGATATTTTGTGCACACGGGGGCATTTTCTCTAAAAACTCCCCCATACTCTCCCAGTCATAACGTAATCCACTGTCTAAGATTGCAGCATTTTCGCGGAGCAATTGTTTATGGGCAGGCAATATGGGTGCGGGAGACCAACCACACTGCCCTGTGATTTGGGTGGTAACCCCTTGCAACACCTTACCAGGTGCAAGGGGATTCACGGGCAGGTTAAACTCATCATGGGAATGGGAATCAATGAACCCAGGAGCGACGGCCAAGCCGCCTGAATCAATGATATGATCTGCTTTTTGATGGGCAAGGTCTCCTATTTCAACAATTTTACCCCCCGCAATGCTGATATCGGCTACATAGGGTTCGCCCCCCAAACCGTCCATTATCATGCCACCTCTAATCAATACTTCAACCATATTCCTGTCCGTTCACGCGTTACCTTGTTTCAATGAAACCAAAATTGCAGCCAACGCAGCGAAGGGGCTGGCTACCAAAAACAGCCCCACCATAGAACTTTTAATCCTTATGTGCAAATCGGCCATCTCTTTTGTCGCCTGTGTTTCATCGTGAGACCTCAGCATAAGTTCTATATTCCAGTCTGAGCATATTTGATTATGCGGTGGTTGCTGGCAAAACCATATCGTTGCGATTTTGAGGGCGGATTGTGATAAACTCGAGGGGCGTTTCAAAGGGAATTGCTTTACACAAATCTTGCACCTGAAACCAGGCAAACCCTAAAGGTAGCCTAGGACATCCTGACAATATCGTTAAGGATGAGGAAAAACAAAATTACAAGCCAGAATATATTAGGCCAAAAACCCTTGCTTTTTAAAACCACCTTAAGTTCAGCCATGGGAAACCTTGTCCCTTTTGGCGCGTTGCAATGGGCATAGAGCAGTTGCAAATTATCATCGCTATCCGCTTCACCTTTTGCAAGGGACACAACGTGATCTTTGGTGAAATTTTGATATAGGAAGGGTCGAGCCTTGCCGCCCCTCCCCCCAGCTTTCTAGTCTGTGGGTTGGGTTTGTAATGCTTGGAGCATAATGGCCAAGCCAGCACGCAAACCCCAAGGCAAGCCGTCCTCGTTCATTAAAAACTCAGGAGCATGGTGCGGGTGCGATCGTTGATCGGCAGGGGCAATTCCCACCCTAAAGTAGCATCCTGGGCGCGCTTGCAAAAACAAGCTCATGTCATCGCTGGCCATCACAGGGGCAGCCTCACCCATTTGTTTTGGGCTAAAGGCGTGGCTACAGCATTGGTGTACAAAAGCACTTTGTTCTTGGTGGTTTATCACGGCAGGGCAGTGCTCTCCTTGCAAGGTGAGTTTGGCATTGGCACGGTAAGCTTGCGCCATGCGTGCTGCATAGGCCTGTAAACGCTCTACCAATTGGTCGCGTATGTGGGATTTGTAAGTGCGAATCGAACCACGCAAATAGGCGTTGTTGGGAATGATGTTATGCTTTGAGCCCGCTTGCATCTGTCCCACGGTCAGCACGGCGGTATCTCGCGCGGGAATCTCGCGCGACACAAGATTTTGCATACCCAGCAAAATATTTGCAGCGGCGGTTAGGGGGTCAATCGAAAGGTGGGGGTAGGCACCATGCCCACCTTCGCCTGTAATTTCAATGTCAAAAAAGTCAGCGGAAGCCATGGACTCCCCAGGCTGCACCGTAATTTTTCCCGCAGGTGTTTGCGTGGTGAGGTGGAGACCGTAAACCTCCTCCACATAGGGGTTTTCCAAGGCACCCGCTTTAATCATAGGCCTCGCGCCGCCAAACACCTCTTCTGCGGGTTGAAATAAAAATACAGCTGTCCCTGGCAAATCGGCTTTGCGGCTGGCCAGAATTTCGGCCAAATGCACCGCAATGGCGGTGTGCCCATCGTGCCCACACGCATGCATCACCCCATTTGTGGTGGAGGCATAGGGAATATCAGGCGATTCCACAATGGGCAATGCATCAATATCGGCACGCCAGCCAATCACGCGCCCTGCTTGATCGCCACGCAACACCCCGACAACGGCAGTTTCGCATCCTACTTTTTCGCGCACCTCAAGTCCTGCTGCGCGCAAACGCCCAGCAATCTGCTCCGCTGTGCGATGTTCTTTAAAACTAAGCTCGGGGTGTAGGTGTAGGTCGCGGCGCATATCAAGCAAAGAATCAAGGCGGGCCCGTACCTCGTTCTCAAAACTTAAGGTGGTTTTGCTCATGGCTTTGTGGCTGCATAAAAAGGCTACTGAAGGGATGGGTTTGGGTGTGCGTTCTTTAACACCACAAAAACCCGCGGGCATCCCGCTAAGGCGTGTGTTTCACGCACCCTTGTCCTTGTAAAGGAAAAAGCAAGGAAAAAGCAAGTGCCAAAGTTTAGGCACCCGCCTACTGTAGTATCGATAAAAAATGGGTTTCTGTGCTGCGAAACACGTTCAGGTCGACGGGCGTTTGAATACCCTTCACGTTTCCACGATCAGAAAATTGCCAAAACAGCCAGTTTTTTGGGCGAAGGGGACGCTGCCAGCGGTTACGCATCCAAATACGGGGATGTTGTAAATCGGCAAGGGCGTAAGCTTGATAAAACTGCCGCGTAACATAGATAATCGGCTTTTGAGCGTAGGTACGCTCAATTTCTTGTATCAAAAAAAGGACCTCTCCTTGCAACACCTCAATGCCAGGGCGCTTGCTGCAATTGCCTCCAAACTCCAAATCAATCGCGGGCGGCAGCGTGCCTTCTTCGGGTGGGGCCACGGCCAGCAGGTTTTTAAATTGGTCGACAGCGGGGCGGCAGAGGGTAAAAAAATGGTAGGCACCGCGCACCAACCCCGCATCTTGGGCACCTTTCCAGTTTTCTACAAAGCGCGGATCACGAAAATCACCCCCTTCGGTGGCTTTAATAAACACGAAGCGAAATTCGTCCGCGTCAATTTTTGTCCAGTCAATACGCCCTTGGTGATGGGAGACGTCCAGCCCCCAAAGATCAAATTCTCTGCGGGTGGGGTGGTTTAAACGTAACCAGTCTTGCTGATAGGCAGTATATAAGCCCAGCAATGCGCTGCCCAAAAGGAGGGTGATCCCCAAAAGCAAGCACGTTTTTTGGCGAGACAAAACAGGCATAAAGCACACGTTTGTAAGATAAAAAAGAAGGGGCTATGAAGGCGTCGTTTTACGGGCGTGGAACCACAGGCTTTATCCCGTGAACATGCTCAAAAATCTCACCGCCAACGTGGCCCCAAAGATGAAGGCGTCGTTTTACGGGCGTGGAACCACAGGCTTTATCCCGTTAACATGCTCAAAAATCTCACCGCCAACGTGGCCCCAAAGATGAAGGCGTCGTTTTGCGGGCATGGAACCACAGGCTTTATCCCGTTAACATGCTCAAAAATCTCACCGCCAACGTGGCCCCAAAGATGAAGGCGTCGTTTTACAAGGCAACGCGACCTTGGCACGAAATCGGGCTACCAAGAGATACCTTCGGTGTGGATCACGAGGCAGGGTATGTTTGCGCAACACGCTAAAAACTTGTCTAAAAGCGGATGGCACGCCATGCCTAAAAATATAGCATAAGAAAGTCTGCGCCTATTTTAACGGACAGCAAGCGACAACACCATTTTTGAGCGTGTCAGTAAGTGGAGGCGGCGGGAGTCGAACCCGCGTCCTAATGGTGGTGAACTAAACGTTACTACAGGCTTAGCGACGTTTTGCGTTTAACAATGAGGATGTTGAAGCCGTCGCGGTCTCACCTCATGCGAGTTTGCCCTAGGAATTCGCCCAAAACACCAGCAAACCACTGTGCATAGGCTAGCACCATAAATGACACGGAAAAAGCGCTTATCGTGCGTGGGCACCTCCGCGGTCCAGCCCCTAAATTAATAGGGGTGTAAGCACTCTGCTAAACCGCAATTAAGCGGCGAGGGCTACTGGAGCGTAGTTGCTGTTATTGGCATCTACGTGTGTGAACGATTTTTTACGTGGCCCTTCGCTCAACCACGGCCTGCTCGCCTAATATCTCCTTCCACAGTCGAATGCCATAACGCCCCCATGCGGGTAAAATACCCCCACTAAGGTCGACCATGCCAGCGCAGCCTATCTTGGCGCACAGTAACAGCCACTCCACGCTACAACCTAAAGCAACTTGTCTAAAAGCGCAAGGACGTGCTTGGCAATGTGCTGGGCAGCATCGCCATAAAAAAGGGTATCGCAGCGCTTTTCCATGGTGGTAAGGCGTTTTGGGGCATCAAACAAGGCAACGATGGTTTTAGCCAATTGCTGGCCATTTAAGTTAGCTTGCTCAAGCAACACGGCTGCCCCTGCTTTGGCTAACCGCTGTGCGTTCTTGCGTTGATGATCCCCGCTTGATCGTGGAATGGGGGTTAGGATGGAAGCCCTTTTGGCACAGGTGAGTTCGTGAATGGTACTGGCGCCTGCACGGGCATACACCAAATGGGCTTTGGCATACATGGCTGGCATGTCTTTAATAAAGGTTAAGGCCTCTGCTTGCAAGCTGGGGTATTTGGCTTGCTCTGCTTGCACCAAGGCCAAGTCAGCTGCCCCTGTTTGGTGAATAATGCGCAGCGGCCTCCCCCATTCGGCCAAAAAAGGCAGGGCCGCAATAACCGCCTTGTTGAGCTGATGCGCCCCCTGACTTCCCCCAAAAATGAGCAAGCAAGCTGGCGTTTGTGCCCGTTTAGGGCTGTTGGCGTTGGGTTGGCGCAAGGCTAAAATGTCTTGGCGAACGGGGGAACCGGTAACCACGCCATGGCGAAAGTACGAGGCCACGCCTTCCTCCTGGGGCAAAAAGGCCGCGTGGGCCCAGGGCCCTAACAGGCGGTTGGCCAGCCCTGGGTGTGCATTTTGTTCTTGTAATGCCACCTTGCACCTAAGCAGCAAGCCCAATGCCACAAAGGGTGCCGAGGCATACCCCCCCACGCCAATAATAAGGTGAGGGCGATAGCATACAAGGGCCCAAAGGCATTGCAACAGGGCCAAGGGAAGTAAACATAAGGTGGTTAAACGCCGCCTTAACCCCATGCCTGCCCAGCCGCGGATAGCTGCTAAGTGAATTTTATAACCCAGCTGGGGTGCCAAACGGCGCTCGATGCCGTAGTACGCTCCACCAAAGCGCAGCTCGCACCCAGGGTTTTGTTTTTGAATGGCTTGGGCGATGGCCACCCCTGGAAAAAAATGTCCGCCAGTCCCCCCTCCAGCGATTAAAATGCGATACGCTCTCATAAGGCTAACCCGTAGCTCCCTTGCGTAACAAGGTACTTCGATGCGGTGCTACACGCAGCAAAACCTGGCGGCGCTGTAAACCCAACAATAAACCTGTCATCCACAAATTGGTAATGAGCGAGGCCCCTCCATAGCTCATAAAAGGCAGGGGCAAACCTTTTGCAGGCACCAAACCCATTACCACAAATAAGTGGATTAAGGTTTGCAAGGCCAACGTACAACTGAGTCCACTGGCCATTAAGCGTGCAAAGCGCTCTTCTAAATGCCAACTAAGCCTAAAGGCACGCCAAAAAAAAACCGCATACAATGCCAGTAAGGCCACCACCCCTAAAAAACCCGTTTCCTCTCCCCAGATCGAGAAAATAAAATCGGTGTGTGCATCGGGCAAAAAGAGCCGTTTTTGGCGGCTGGCACCCAGCCCCAACCCCAACAAGCCACCCCCACCCAATGCGAGGTAGCTTTGTATAATTTGAAACCCTGAGTCAAGGCGATCCGCCCAAGGATCTAAAAAAGCCGTAACGCGGCGCATGCGATAGGGTTCGCTAAAGGTCAATACCCCCAGCACTACCCCCGCCACCATCCCTGCCAAACCAAGGTGCGCCAAGGGTGCACCCCCAATAAACAATACCATAAATACGGCACCCACCAGCAAGGCGACCCCCCCAAAATCGGGCTGCAACAACACCATAAAAAGAGAGACCCCTGTCCAAAGCAGCGGGCGCATTTGATGATACCAAAAATCTGCTTCACGCCCACGGTAAGGGGCAAGGTGGTGTGCAAACAACAAAATCAAGGTGGGCTTAAGAATCTCAACGGGCTGTAAGCGAAAAAACCCCAAATCAAGCCAACGCTGGGCACCCCCCACTTTAACCCCCCAACTAGGGACCAGGGTAAGGGCAAGCAAAAACAAGCAGACATACACACTGGGCATGGTTAGTTTACGCAGCAGGCTCGTGGGCATTAAGGTGGCACAAAAAAGTGCCCCCAAACCAAGAACGGTATGTACCATATGGCGCTGAAAAAAAAATAAACTATCGCCGTAAAGCTGTTGGGCAATGGGCCCGCTAGCACTGGCAATGGCCACCGAGCCAATCAACAACAACAGCACTACACACCCCAGCAAGTGGAGGTCCCAGCCACGCGAATAATGGGCGAAAGCGTTTTTGAAAAAACCCATTGGCGGCCATTCTTGCCCATAAAAAAGATGCGAGAGGGGGTTTTAAAAAATGGGAGTAAAACCCGTGTTCTATGGGGTTAGCGCAAAAAAGCAAGGCAAAAGGCCAAGTCCCATCAGCAAAAGAACGGGGCCTGCCTCGGTCAACGCCTTGGTTGCACTCGAAGTCCCATCAGCAAAAGAACGGGGCCTGCCTCGGTTCAAATACAATAAGAGCCTTGCGCTGTAAGTACTGTCTTGCTTGTAGATTGCAAAAGCATGCTTATTTCTCACAAAACCGCGACCTTAGTTTGCCTACGCACAGTCATGGCTTGCTAAGGTAGGCACAGGTATCGCAGCGCACCAACAGGGGGCATGGGTGGCGGCGACACCCTACCACCTCTCCTTGCAAGGCTAGCACAAGGCGTTCTAAATGCGCAGAACGCCCCCCTTTAACGCCAAACACGCTTTGGGGATTGTCCCATTCAAGCAAGGCATCGAGCAAGGCATCCCACTGGTAAAACACCCGCAATTCAAGCGTTTTTATCAAAGGTTTAAGGCATTCTGCCAAGCCGTTGGGTTGGGGTTCATACACATAAAAGGCACTTAAGCTGGGAGTGATGGCCTTGGCAATATGCTGGCTTGTATGCTCCCAGCCTTGTTCCAGTTCGCTTAGCGGGCCCAGCACCAACACTTTGTTGGCCTCAGGACGCAAGTTTAAGGTTTGAATGAGGTTTGCAATCGTTTCGGGGCTGGCGTTGTAACTATCATCCAGCACAAAAGCCCCCTGCTTGGTTTTTGTGGGTGTCGCCCGCCCATATAGGGGCATGACTCGGCTGGCTGCCTTGGCCACCACGGCATCGGTTGGTGCACCCAGTGCTTTTGCCACAGCCCATGCCGCCAAAATGGGTTCGGCACCGTGAGGGCCCATCAGATTAGATTGCATGGGAATGCGCACATTTTGGTGCACCCCTTCAAAGCGTACTTTACCTTGAGAATCAGCCCGTAGGTTTTGGGCGTAAAAGGCGTTGGGGGCAAGGGTTTTGGGGTTGGATAAAGCCGTATTTCCCCCATAAAATGCCATGCATGCCTTGTTTGTGGCTAAGGCAGCCAGGCGTGGATCGTCGCCATTAAAAATGGCGAGACCGCCGGGAGCAAGGTGGGTAAACAGCTCGCCCTTGGTATTTAAAATAGCCTGCTGGCTACCAAAAACGCCAATGTGTGCACTGCCCACTGCGGTTAAAACCCCAATATCGGGTGGGGCTATTCGGCATAAATGGGCAATGTCCCCCACTTTGCGCGCCGAGTACTCAAGCACGGCCACCTGAGTTTGCGTACTTAGCTTAAGCAAGGTAAGGGGAATACCAATTTCATTGTTGTGTGTCCCCTGGCTTTTAAGCACGCGCCAGTCCTCGCTTAACACATGGGCAATCGTTTCTTTGCTGGTGGTTTTGCCGTAACTCCCGGTAATGGCCACCACCTTGGGTTGGTAATGTGCCACGAGCCATTGGGCCATTTGGTTAAGGGCTGTGTGCACATGATTTACCACCAGCACTGCCCCTGCAAAGGCCCCTAAATCCGCTTGGGGGTTGGAGATAACCGCTAGTTTAACGCTGCTGCGATAAAGGTTGGGCAAATAGCGATGGCCATCGTTTTGATCCCCTTGTAGGGCATAAAAAATTTGTGCTTCCCCCAGCTGACGGGTGTCAAAAGCCCCCCCATGCAAGGGGGTGTTCTCATGCGCAGGGGGGCGTAACCAGTTTCCAGCGCTGCTTTGTTGGGCTTGTGAAAAGGTAATCATTGAAGCAAAGGGTTTGTTTAAACTGCGGTGGTTTTTTTGGTTTGAGGGCTTAAAGGGCGGTGGATTTTAAAAAAGAACGGCTTGATCACGTGCCATGGGTATACCTTACCAATCCGCTTACTGCCTTTGCAGCCACGGCTGTTGGTGTTGCCACAAAAAAAGGCACTTGGGCAAACACAACATGCACAAGGCCACTACCGCCACCTGGCCATAAGCCAGGGAAGCGGCGTGTTGCCATGGCAAGGAAAGCAACAGGTCGTAATTGCCGTGGAAACCTACAGCCAGCAAAAACCCCCCCATTAGCCAAGCAAGGCGTTTGTATTGGGTGTTGGCGTGCATGGCGCATACCAAAAAAAAACCGCTTGCCATGGTAAAACCCATGTGTGCTGGGGTGGTAAGCACGGTGCGCAGCCACAGTACGCCCGAGCCAAAGCGTTGTAGATAGAGGATGTTTTCGGCACTGGCAAACCCTGCAGCCACGCTAGCCGCACACAACACCCCCTGGGATGTGCTCAAGCCGCGGCGAAAAAACGTGAGTCCCAACAGTGCTGCAAATTTACACAGCTCCTCGTTCCAAGCAATGCCTAACAGCCAAAAAAGGCTTTGCTGCCAAAGCGATGATGCGCCAATCCAAAGGGCTGTCCAGCGTTCAATCGCGCTGTTCATGAACAAAGCGGGGATGGTCATCACAAAGCCCAGCAAAAATAACTGCAGCGTGAGTGCACCGACCCCATGGTTATCAGGGGTGAGCCGCCCTAGCAGCAAAACCAGCAAAACCCCCGGGGCACAAGCCAGCACCACCAATCCGATCGTCATGTGAAATCCAATGCCTTTTGGGTTGTTTAAAAGTGCGACAAAAACCACGCATACCACGCGGCATCTATCGCTGCCTATGGCACCACAGGCAACCCGCCTTGCCATGATACCACGCATCGTTGCAAAAAGTGCCGTGTAAAAATAATCCCCTTGTGCCCCCTAGCGCGGTGTTTGTTTGGGTTTGCTGCCAAATGCATTTAAATGGTTTTGTAAAAATTGCCCCACGCGGCGCCATTTGGGAGCGATTTTGGGCGTACGTTGCAGCGCATTTAACGCCTGGTTTGCAACGGGCACATTACCCGCTTGCACCCTAGCGCGGTGTTTGTTTGGGTTTGCTGCCAAATGCATTTAAATGGTTTTGTAAAAATTGCCCCGCGCGGCGCCATTTGGGAGCGATTTTGGGCGTACGTTGCAGCGCATTTAACGCCTGGTTTGCAACGGGCACATTACCCGCTTGCACCCTAGCGCGGTGTTTGTTTGGGTTTGCTGCCAAATGCATTTAAATGGTTTTGTAAAAATTGCCCCGCGCGGCGCCATTTGGGAGCGACTTTGGACGCACGTTGCAGCGCATTTAACGCCTGGTTTGCAACGGGCACATTGCCCGCTTGCACCGCCAGTAAGGCTAAGGGCAGGTTGGCAAAGGGCCACTTTTGGGCATGATCTCGCAGCATTTCTTGGAGGTCGTTTATTCCACCGTACAAAGTTTCTAAACTGGGTGCTTGTTGCAGTACTTGCTCGTAGACACCAATGGCTTCTTCGTGCTTTTGTTGCGCAATCAAGACGAGCCCCAAATTAAGTTGTACGTACTGCAACTGCGGGTTTTGGACCAAGGCAGTGAGGCTATGTTTTTTTGCCTTGGAGTAGTCGCCTAACAGGTAGTACATCCAGCCGATGTTACCATGACCAACAGGGTCGGGCACCCGCTTCAAAGCCTGTTTGTAGGCGTGAATGGCCTTTTTAACCAGGGGAAGGTCGTAGGTGGCCAACCCGTCCAACTGCAAATTTTGGCTTGCACCGTAGTGCACATTGGCTAACGTCTGCCAAAGTTCTGCTTGTTGTAAAGGGTCGTTTACGGCATTTAAGCCTTGGGTCAACACCTGCACGGCCACGGCGTATTCCCCGTGTTGGCTTAGCCCAAACCCCGAAACCACATGGCGGTTCAAAGGTTGCAGTAAGGAAGAACGCGAACGTAGCCTCTTTAAAATAAGGTCCCGCCAGCGTTTTTCTAAGGCAAGGCCAGGAGGTGGCTGCGGCGTGTTTTTCTGGTTTCTACCCAATTGAAAACGACGCCACCATTCGCTTAAACTGGGAGCGTCGCCTGGGCGTTCTTGGGTTTGAGGGCGCCCTGTCTCCAAAAATTTCTGCCACCAAGGGGCGTGGTTTCTGGCTAAAGCATTGGCCAGTGCTCTGCGCTCTTGCAAGGGGCGTGGAAACAGCCAATAAAGGGAAAGGTGCGCGACCAATACGACAGCCACAAAGGTCAAGGCGGCTTTAAGCAACTCCTTTTTGGTGGGGGCGTGGTTTTTTTCCCGCCCAGGCAAACCCAGCCACAGACGCGTGGCGTGGCGCCACTGGTTTAAAGCGTCATCGTAGCGTTTGGCGGCAAAGTAAGCATTGCCCTGGTGGTAGGCTAGGCGCGCTTTTGTATGGGGTTGTGCTTTGTGTTGCATGGGGGTTGGTGTATCTCAAAAAAACATTTCGCACGGATGTGCGTTGTTAAACAAAGGCGTATGTGCGCTCCGCTGCACAGTGCTGAGGTTTAAGATGGGATGGTGCCCATTGCAAAACCGCGCATCCATACCCTTTTTTCTGGGCACGGGCACTTATTTTTTTAGCACTTTAACCCATGGCTGCTATAATACCCACTTGAGCCTGCCTTTTGACAAAAAATTAAACGCGTCCATACCCCTGGGTTTATGGAAATGGGCGAACCCTTGCGCCGACCAAGATTGTGTTGGCGCACTTTTTGCCTTACTGCTTGCCATGGTAGCGTGCCTGTTTAAGGCATGACACATGACCCGTTTTTGGTTACTATTTGGTATATATCCACACGCCCTTGTGGAAAAACAAGACTTCATGGAAAATAACCCTACGAAAATGGCTATTCTCTCTCGTTACCCCGAAAGTCAGAAAAAAGATTACATCTTTGTACTTGCCCATGCTTTTAGCGAGTTTGAGGAAAGGCCAGCGGAAGAATGTGCGCTGTTTAACGATTGGGTATTAAATTTCAGGATTCCACAGGAATACCACAGCCAACTCAATCAAATCATTGATGGCGATTGGTTGGATAAACAATACACAAAGCGCATTGAGCGCTTGGTGATGCACCGCTTGGCGGATCCCTTGTTGCTCGATTCAATGGCGTTGGCCATGTCCGATGGGGTGTTGATGGACGATGAAGTGGATGCCTTGCGCAACTTGGCAACAGCAATGAACGTGTCTTCGGTGCATTTTAACATTTATCTTGAGCTCATTCACTCCGCTTACCAGGCCGCCTACCTCGAAAACCCAGAACCTTTGTTTGAGCACAACATCGAGCAAGCCTTAAACTTGCTGTGTCAACGAAGGGTGGTTCTCTTTGAACACGCAAAACTTTGTACCTGCTCAAAAGACTACAATGGAAAAATTAAGCAGCACTGGCTACGAATGAGCCAGCACAAAAGGGCTCGCTAAGCAAGAAAGGCTAGGAAACCTTTTGCGCCCATTGCAAAACGAGGCTCATTGGAAAGTAAGCGTGGCTCTCTTTGAACACGCAAAACTTTGTACCTGCTCAAAAGACTACAATGGAAAAATTAAGCAGCACTGGCTACGAATGAGCCAGCACAAAAGGGCTCGCTAAGCAAGAAAGGCTAGGAAACCTTTTGCGCCCATTGCAAAACGAGGCTCATTGGAAGGTAATCAAAGCATGTCAGTCGGTTTTTTTGGGGTAGACCAATGATTGAACTAAACCAAGTTAGCAAGGGGTATCGCAAAAACATTGCCGTGATGCAAGGGGCTACTTGTAGCATTCACAATGGCGACTTCTTCTTTCTTACTGGGGTGAGTGGTTCGGGCAAAACCACCCTTTTTAAACTGCTGCTGCGTATGGAACGCCCTGATAGTGGCACGGTGTGTTTTGATGGGCACGACATTGCCCGGTTAAAAAGCAAACAGGTGGCAGAGCATCGGCGTAACATCGGCACGGTATTTCAAGATTTGCAATTGCTTGAAGACGAAAGCGTGGAAGAAAACATCGCTTTGCCCTTGTTGGTTTCAGGATTAAGACGAAAGCATGCCATGATGCGCGTGTCTGCGTTACTTGAACAGGTGAAGCTTGCCTCGCGAGGCAGAGAAAAGGTGTTCTACCTATCAGGGGGTGAAAAACAACTGGTGGCCGTCGCACGTGCATTGGTGTTTGAGCCCAAGCTAATCTTGGCCGACGAGCCCACGGGAAATCTTGATATTGACGCTGCATTGCGGGTGATGAACTTGCTACGCATGATGAATGCGCAAGGATGCACTGTGATGGTTTCAACCCACGACTTGCAGGTGATTAGGGCACTAAGGGCACGCACCTTAATCATTAAAGGTCAGCAGCTCATTGAGGTTCAACTGGCCGATTCTTAAAACCAAAAAGGGCATTTATTTTTTGATTCTATTATTTGATGAAAAGAAGAATTCAAAGCACCTATGTTGATTTATGGATTAATGCGCGGCGTCAAAGGCTTGCTGCTTAATTGGCGTTCAGCAGCACAGCATTTTATCATTCTTACCACCTCTTTAAGTTTATTGGGGGTGCTGGCTTTAACTGTGTTCAATGTGCAGACTTTGGCCAATCATTTCTTGCGCAGTGCGCCTGTGTCTTTATTTTTGGAACCCAGTGCTGAGGAAGAAGAACGCAAGGCGTTACTGGGTACGCTAAAAAAACACCCCCTCGTCCGTGACGTCCGCTTGGTTACCCCTGAAAAAGGCTTTGCGGAGCTCTCTACGCACCTTGGGGTAGAAAATATATTGCTCAGAGAGGTTGACCACAGCACCTTGCCCTACACCATCGATTTTCGTGTGCCGTCTCAAAAAAAATCGGCCATGCACGCCTTTATTCAAAGTTTAAGAAACCATGAGGTTGTGGCCGATGTTGTGCTGGCTGACAATCTCCTTGCGCGCATGCGCGGCGTGTTTGCAGCCTTGCGGGGGACTGGCCTATTTATGCTAGGTCTGGGTTTGTTGGCCTTTGTATTGGTGATGATGCATGCTACCCAGCTCTCTTTGATATCGCGCAAAAAAGAGTTGCAAGTATTTTCTTTAATGGGTGTTCCACAAACGGCAGTGCATTTTTCGTTTATGGTAGAAAGCGTTTTTTTAACCCTTTCGAGTGGGGTTTCGGCCTTGGTGCTGTTGTGGATTTTTTTGAATGCCGTGCGCCTCGCCTTGCAAGTAAATGCCATTGCAGAAAGTATAACCGCCTTTTTGGTGTACTTTCCTCCACTCATTTGGGGAGGAGCGTTGGTAACCATTAGCCTGTTGGGCGTTTTTGGAAGCGCTATCGTAACGCATCAAATTTTAAGGGAAACATACTAACATGGGTCCAAAAAACACCCTTGCCATGGCCCTTGGCCTCGTTTTTTGGGGGTGTGTCTTAAGCGTTTGTCAACCGCCTCTTGCCAAAGGGCAAATTTTTCCCCCTTTAGGTAAGGTTGGCGGACCACCTCCCAGCCAAAATGTAAGGAAACCACAAGACGTTCATGCCGTGCTCAACCACTTGGCAGGGCGCATTGGTGTCTCGCACAGGCGCAGGGACAATTTAAAAATACGCATTGCGCGTGCCCAAGAGCAAGTGCAAAGGACAAAGAATGCTTTTCTAAGCCTAGGCATTCGTCAACAACAAACCAAGGAGGAACTCAATGCGGGAATTTTGCAGTTGTATCGGGTATCTAAGCAGAGCCTTGGTGGTGCGTTTTTTTCCTTTGTGAATTCGCCCTATTTTTTAAAGTATGGGCGCTACGCTGCCATGGTGCATCAAGAGCAGTTTGCGCTGATTGATCATTATGCCAAAAGTCAAAAAAGCATCCAAAAAATAGGGTTTGAACGCCGCGATGCCTTAAACAACTTACAAGAGCTTGAAGCGGCGCTGAAAAATGAACGCCAGCGCTTGTACACCCAAACCAAGCACCTACGCAAGATATTGGTGAACTTGCGGAGCGATGACACGCTGCGTCAACGTAGAAGCAACCAGCTGCTGCTGCAGGCCAATCAGGCGAGTGCGCTGTTGTTAGACCTCGAAAAAACTTCCCCAGCCCTGCAAAAAAAACCATCCGCTGTGTGGCATCACCCCGTCGATGATGCCACCGTTATCCGCCATTTTGGCGATCGTAAAAGCTACCTTCAAGAAGAACCTTTGCAAGATGGGGTGCTGCTTCGCAGCCAAACGCGGCCCCTTGTGAAAGCGATGCATGGTGGCGTGGTCGCGTTGAGTGCACCTTTTTACGGACAAGGGGACATGCTGGTCATTTATCATGGCAGCGGAGTCTATGGGGTGTATGGGCATCTGGAAAACATTCGCGTACAGCCAGGCCAGTGGATAAAAGCGGGGGATACTTTGGGCGACATTGCCTATCAACCATTGCACAACGACCACTGGCTTTACCTTGGCTTGCGTGAGCAAGGCAGGGCTCAAGACCCCCTTTTGATTTTGCCATCCCCTGTGCGCCCCGTCAGCCAGCCCAGGGCACAACCCGCCTTCTTGGGTTCAAGATAAAGCAGCCCATGGAGCTGCGTGAAAACCCCCTGTTGCGCAGCGGCCGCCTCGCTTTGCCGATGGATTTTGCCTTGGCATGGTGTAAGAGGGAACATCGGGCGGGGGGTTGTCCGAAAAAGCACTGGGTACGCAAAATACTTTCTGTCCCTTGGTGCCGTGTAAAATACGCTGGCCCCTGGGGGTCGGTTTTCAAAAATGCAGATCGCGCTGATGGGTTTTCGGTTTCAGCATAAAAAAATGGCGGAGATGCGTGGGAATCGAACCCACCCAAAGCGGTATCAGCGCCCTGCACACGGGTTTGAAGCCCGGGAAGCCCACCAGTGACTCATCCATCTCCCTAAAACGAACGGTCCACACGGCTTACTGGCATGCTGCGTGCGTGTGCCGACCACGAACGATGATTGGGGTACGCTCTAAACTCTGTTGGAAAAAAAGCATTTGCGCAAGCACTAAAAACACATTCTTTGGGCTTGACATAGTCCTCCCTAAAACACGAGACTGCTGGTTGGAAGCGCGATGAAAGTGCGCTTTTCCAAAATGATCAGAACTGGGGATGTAGCTCAGATGGGAGAGCACGACGCTGGCAGTGTCGGGGTCAGGGGTTCGATCCCCCTCATCTCCACTTCGCTTCAAAAACCAAAATAACGAATGGGGTTGGGCGAGGAACTTGCCCCTTGAACCCGCGATGAAGCCGCGCTTTTGCACCCGATGCGTTTTGTAAAGCAGCGCTTTCTTTTAAGAAGAATGCGAATGGGTATGGTGGTGGACGTAAGCTGCCAAATGGCTGGTGGTTTGCGCTCCAAACAGCTGGGCATAAGCGGGCATTTCAACCACGTTGCGGGGTTTGCCCGAGCAGCAAATATGCCCGTTAATGCAGTATACACGGTCCGTCGAAGACATCACCATGTGGAGGTCGTGAGAAATAAAAACCACGCTGCACTGGTGGCTTTTGCGGATGCGCATCATTAAACTGTGTAGGATTGCTTGGCCACCAACATCCACCCCTTGCAAGGGTTCATCTAAGGCCAACAGCTGGGGTCGGCTAATGAGGGCACGCGCCAGCAACACCCGTTGAATTTCACCGCCCGAAAGGGCTTGCATGCGCTTGTTCAACAAATGCAAGGCATCGCATTCTTCCAAAGGGGCCAAAATGGCCTGCCTTACCTCTCGTTTTCTGCCTTTGCCTTTGCAACCTAAACGCAAAAAACGTTCTACCGTAACGGGAAAATACGGATCGAGGCGTAACTTCTGCGGCGTGTAGCCAATGCGTAGACCCGCTTGTTGATGGGCGGTTCCACTGGTAGGCTTAAGCAAGCCCAACAACATGCGCAAGGCCGTGGTTTTCCCACCACCATTAGGGCCAATAAAGGTCACCATCTCCTGGGGGGTTACCTCAATCGACAAGCCCTTCACAATCGCGTGTGTGTCCACGCTAAATGCAGCATTTTTTAATGCCACCAAGGCAGATGCATGGGAAGGAATGGTCACGGGGATGATGAAGATCCTTTTTTGAAGAAGGTGACGGCTTTTAGCAAAGCACTGCTATGGCTGTAATCGAATGGCCAAAGGTCTCAAATACGACCCTATCCACACCCAACGCCCATAAATTTGGCCTAACCCATTCCACTACCGTCTACTATTGCACAGGGCTGATACAGATGGCAGCATATACTTTTTTGTTAGAGCATGCTTGGGCTGTGCGTGCCTGCCTGGGTGGCGTAGGCGTGGCCTTGCTTGCAGGTCCCATGGGTTGCTTGTTGGTGTGGCGGCGCATGGCTTTTTTTACCGATGCCCTTGGGCATAGTACCTTGTTGGGGATTGGTCTTGGCATTGTGTTCCACCTTTCCCCTCGCGTTTCGGCCCTGTTGGGCATGGTCTTACTCATTGTACCGCTCTTTTTTTTAAAGCGGACCACCCCACAAACCGACGCCTTGCTCGGGGGTATGTCTCACGCCTATTTGGCGTTTGGGCTGTTGCTTATTCATCTGTTACCAGGGGTAAACATTAATATTCACGCACTGCTATTTGGAGATATTCTTTCGACCACCTTAAAGGATCTGGCATGGATTTACGGCGTGGGCTTGCTGATTTTCGTGGGGCTTGGGTTTTTTTGGTCGGCATTGGTTTCCATGAGCGTGAATGAAGATATGGCCAAAATAGAAGGCATTGCTACAGCGTGGGTCGAAGGGGTTTTTTTTGTTTTGGTGGGTTTGCTGGTGGCCATTGCCTTACAGGTGGTGGGGGTCTTGCTTACCGCGGCCTTGCTTATTTTGCCCGCCCTGTGTTCTACCCGGATAGGCAAAACCCCTGAGCAAACCGCCGTGCTGGCCAGTAGCATTGGCATTGCGTGTACCTTGGGCGGCATCGCCCTGGCTTTTTGGTGGGATGTCCCCGTGGGCCCCAGCATTGCCGCCACCATGGCCTTTATTTTTTGCGCAATCTTACTGATAGAATTTTTGGCCTTCAAAAAGCAGGCACCTCCCCCATAATTCGCGCTTTCTTTTGGCGTGTCGCTCTCCAGTTGGCAATATAGCTAAGGGTGCTGACGAACACGATGGACTAAAGCGATGGCTGGGCTGTCTCCATCCGTGAACGGCGGTGGTTAGAGGGCACCTTTGCGGCTACGCTTGCTTAGTGGAAAACACCCTTCGCTCCACCCAAGGTAAATCCAAGGGCTGAGACCTCCTTTATCCATCCCCATTGACCAATGCCCTGGGTTGCCAAGGCGCACTGCGCCATCGCACCCTTATCCGAAGATGCGCTATAGCAGCATCTTGAGTAGGAAATTGCCGCATAATCGTGATATCACTCGTTTTGAGTAGGAAATTGCCGCATAATCATGATATCATTCGCTCCGTATCCCCGGAGCTTAAAGGTCGCCCTAATAGTAACTGCAAACCAGGATCCCACAAGGGTCATCTCCAAGCCCTACTAAGGTGGAGCGTTGCGGTTCCTTTTTTTAAAAACAGCCTCTATTTTTAGATGACACGCTTTTTTTGCTGCGTTTATCGGGAGAATTGAAATTGATGTGCCCACGTGCTTTCTACGCTGATTTTTTAGGTGCAGGACTGTTATTTTTTGGCCTGCTTTCGACCCCTAGCATTGGCTTGGCCGATGCCAAAGGGCGTAGCGTCATGTTGCAAGTGTATCAAGAATCGCGCAAACACAGCACCCAGGAGTCGAATGTGTTGTTGCGCATTTTAGACCAAGAAAAACGCGAGCGTGTACGCAGCTTTACCAGCCGCCGCTTGCTTGAGAGCCCCGAAAGAAGCAAAAGTTTGATTAAGTTTTATCGCCCGCCTAACGTCAGCGGAACCTCGCTTTTAACCCACACCGACGATGCACAAAACACCACCGAACAGTGGATTTATTTTCCAGCCCTGCGCAACGTGCGCCAGTTGGATACCGAAGGGCGCAACGAGAGTTTTATGGGCTCTGATTTTACCTACGCCGATGTGGCAGGACGACAGATTGACCAAGACGAACACACCTTGCTCAACGAGACTAAAACCCGCTGGATCATTCAGAGCATTCCAAAGGATAAAACGCAAGCCTATTCCAAACTCATTTTGCTCGTCGATAAAAAATCGAAAGTACCTTTGCGCGTGGTGTTTTATGATCGCAAAGGCAAAAAGCTTAAAACCTTAAGCAACACCAAAATTAGCATTGTCAAGGGCATGCACCTTGCCACCAATAGCGTGATGTTAAACCATCGCAGCAAGGGCAGGTCCTTGCTGGTGGTAAACGAGGTTAAAGTGGGGGTTAACATTAGCCAAAACGATGTGGGGATCATTGCCCTTAAAAGCAATTAACCCACAGCAAAAGACTGATTGCGCTGGGTGCTGTCACGGCTGCCCGTGTGCGTATCCATGCTAAGAGCCGTTAATAATGAAGAGATTTACAAGATTCCTGTTTTTAGCCCCTAACCCTAAACATTGTTTTGATATGTAAAGGGGATACATAAACCCATGTGTACTTCTTTTGCTGCGTGGTTGAGACAAAAATGCAAAGCCATACTGGTTTTTAGTGTGTGCGCAGCGCACATGTTGGCATTTTATGCGCCTACATCCCCGGGGCAAACCACGACCCCTGAGGATGTGAACGCGCTTTTAGACGATCTAGGCGATCTTGAACAAGAGGTCTTCATTGCCCCCCCCCAAAAAACGGAACGCTCCTTTAGCGACATCGTATTTGAGGATTTTTCAGGGCAACTTGGCTTCAGCCGTGTTGCGGGGGACATTCAACGCGAAAGCCAGTTTTTTGACCTGAACTACAATGTAGGCCCTGAATGGCTCCGCCTGGGGTTACGGGGCCGAGTCAGTAAAACCAGCATCACCTACACCCTTAAACTCCGCAATACTTTGGGGGGCATCCATCAAACGGAGCCCTTCACCCTTTCAAATACCCTCACCGATTCCCAATCGGAGTTTGCGGAAGCCTACTTGCAATCGCGCCTGGGACCCTTATTGTTGCGTGTGGGGAAGCAAACCATTGTCCTGGGGCAGTTTGACCTGTTCTCCCCAATTGACTTTGCACTCCCCTTGCGTTCGGGTGCCTCAGGAGGGGGGAATTTGAGCAAGGTCGACAACCGCCTTCCGCAAAACGCTGCCAGTCTAGCGTGGTTTGTGTTGCCCTGGATGGAGCTCCAATACCATTACTTCCCCAAACTGGAGGTTGATCCCTTTTTGGAGCAGATTTTTTTGAGCCAAAAAACCCAATTGAGCTACACATCAGCCTCGACGTCCCCAACAGGGTTCGAGGCAAAACAAACCGACATCCGTATCCAAAAACCCAGCCCAGAAAAAGAGCAGCAAACCGTATCGCGCCTTTTGTTTTACCCTTCGTGGGGGGTCTTTGGTTTTACCTACTACAAGGGGTACGATACCAATGATGTTAAGAACGTGGGCACCTTAAACAGGTTATCAAATGGCACGGATTATGTCGATTTCCACGAAATACACCCTCAAGTTGTTGCGCGGGAAACCCGCGGGTTTGAAATGGCTGTGCGCTCAGGCAAATGGACATGGAAACTGGAGGTGACACGTTCCCCTAGCCTTCAAGACATCGGTGGTTTTTTTGACCGCCAATACTCAGTGGTGGCCTCTGATCCCCGTCGGGATGAATTTCTCGATTGGGTACGCACACAAAATGACAACAAACTCTACCTTGAAGTCGAGGAAACCCTTGGGGCCTTTGGTGTTGATGCAGAACCAGGACGCTGGAGAATTAACCTAGCAATCTATGCGTTTAGTGAAAAATACGCGCCAGGACAAGAACGTGGACGAGAACTGGATGACGCTGTATTCGGTGAGCAATCAACCACGGGTTCCGTTGTTGTGTTCCCGAGTTTAAACGTTTCGCGCTACGTAGGGAAAGACCAAGAGGCCTTTTGGGGTGTTGCCCTCGGTATTGTGAATGCGGGGCAAGGGGGTATTGTTTACTTTAACCAGCTGGTTTTTGATGGCCGATTGCGCTGGGGTGTTGCCCTGGAAGTTGTCGAATATTTTAACGACTTTGCCCTTGATGAAGCCGCGCCCAGCAATAACTATGAACGCGAAACAGAGACCGCAGTGGGCTTGCGCTATGGCATGGCATACCTGTTTTAAAACGAAACACGTTTTGTGATAAGCCCCTTTTTATGATGCCCTGTGCCGAGCACAGCATCTCCATTATCCGCTCGAGGTTCAAGCATAAACACCCCATGTCACGCGTGTTTCTTTTTGTTTTTTACACTGCCATTGCAGCCTCCCTTGCTTGGCAGGCCACCAAAACTACGTTTAACAACGATGATTGGTTACCACCTCACCACCCCATTCAAAAAACGAAGGATTATTTAGAGAAAGAGTTTGCCCCAGGGCAGGATCTATCGGTAATGATTACCCTTCCCCGAGGCTTAAGTTTGTTTGATAACAGCGTGTTGCATCACCTTGGGAGCATTGATGAACGTATTAAAGACCTTGACGGTGTGCAAGAGGTGCGCAGCCCTCTTGAAGCCACCACCATCTTGCGTACAGGCGAGACACTGCAAAACGAAACCTTTGCAGAGGCTCTTAAAAAAGGGCACTTTAAGAATATTGCAGCCTACCGTAAAGAATTCGCAGCCAGCGTTTATCATGGGCGTTTGGCATCCAAAAATTACCAGCACATTCTCATCAACATTACCTTAAAACCTGTTGAACAAAACAAAATTTTTGCTTTGCGCGGCCGTGTCATTGAAGCGGTGCGAGGCATTATGCAAAGCAATGGGTTTTTTAAACAATGGCAGTTTACGGGTGAAGGCTGGTTGTTTCAGCAATTGGACGAAGGGAGCCGCGACAATCTCCGCTTGTTTGTGCCTTTGGGGGCGGTCGTGGCGGTGCTATTTTTGTTGTTGATCATGAACAGCTTTCCCAAAGCCAGTTTGGTGCTGTTTAGCACCTTTATTTCCATGTTCAGTGCCCTTGCACTGATGGTGTGGCAAGGTCACCACCTAACCTTGGTGGGGGTGACCTTGCCATTGTTCATGATGGCCATTGCTTTGGCTGACTCGATACACATTATCAACCGCTGGGACCTGGCCTTGCAACAAGGTCTTTGCGCCTCGGACGCCATCAAATACACCATGCGGCACACCTGGTTACCTTGTCTGATGACCTCCGTCACCACCGCCGTTGGCTTTGGATCTTTTGGACTGAGCGAACTTATTCCGCTAAGCCAAATGGGGCAAAGTGCTTTTGGAGCGATTATTGCCTCATATTTAATTGTAATTGGCTGCAACTGGCTGGGCTTGTGGGTCCTCAAACCGATGCCCAGTCAAGGGTGGCAGCCCATTGAAAACGTGCATAAATGGGCCTCCAAGACCTGCCACACACTAAGCATGCAGCATCCGGGCAAGGTGATGCTGGGATTTGGATTGATAGGCCTGGTTGCCCTTGGGGCTCTTGTTACCCGCATTCACTTTGAAACCAATTTTTTGGATGTCTTTTTTTTAAAAAACAGCCCCACCTACCAAGGTTTTTCCGAGGTAGATCGGCATTTGGGTGGATCGGGTTCGCTCGACCTTATTTTTAAAGACCCTCAGCGCGATGCCTATAAAAACCCCAAAGTTTTGCACGCTTTAAGCGTGCTCCAAACCGAGTTGCTTCAAGATGACGAGGTTTATCACGCCATTTCCTATCGCGAGCCCGTACACCTAGCGTTTCGCCGTTTTACCAGCGATGATGCCAGCCTGCCCAATAACCTCCCTGCATTAGCGCAAACCCTGCTCTTTTTGGAATTTTCTCGCGGCGCACAGAGCAAAGATGTGCTCTCACCATATGTTGATTTTTACTACCAAAATGCGCGCTTGCATTTGCAAACCCCAAACCTCAATTCAACAGCCACGGGTAACATTATCGAGCGCATTCAAGCGGTGTTGCAACGTCAAGGGCATCCGCAACCTTTGTGGGCGGGTTTGAATGCCTATTTTCACGCCATGAGCAGCGTGGTGTTGCACTCACAAGTACAAAGCACCTCGATTACCCTCGGGGTGATTGGCGTGCTGTTTTTATGTGTTTTTGGGTTTAGGCTAGGGGTGTTGGGCTGGCTTTCTAACGTGTATATTGCCTTGCTCACGGGGGGGGTTATCAGCCTGCTTAACATCCCTTTCGATTTTGCGAGCGTGCTTATTATTGCCGTTACCTTTGGCATTGTGGTCGACGACACCATTCACTTTGTACATGCCTTTCACGGTGCTAGCCAAAGCAGCCCTAATGCCAACGTGGTGGTGTGGTCGAGGCAGGCCCTTAACGCCCTTTCAAGGCCTTTGGTGTACACCACCCTTATTTTCTTCTTGGCCTTTGCCGTCCAATTGGTATCAGACTTTGTGGTGCTGTTAAAGTTAGGATCTTTTTCGATTTTCGCTATTTTTTCTGCCCTTGTAACCGACCTGCTATTGGTGCCAGCCTCGTTTCGCTTATGGGAGAATGTACACGATTCGCGTAAAAAAGCCCACGCTTAAAACAACCCCCGTGAGGCAACCCTTTCTAAAAAGCCTTGATAAACGCTTGGATAAACGCCTGTAATTGGGTGGGAGGTAACTGGGCAATCCCTGCTGCGCCTGCCCGTCCACCACCGCTGGGAAACGCCGCCGCGAGGGTGTTGGCTCCATAGGGGTTTTGTAGTGGCGCACGCACGCTAAAGCGCCAACTACCATCGCGATTTGGCACGCCCAAGGCAATCGCCTTGTGTGGCATGGCTTGGGCTTGTTGGTTTGCAAACACCCCCATTACCCGCCGCGCCCAGGGTTTTGCGGGCAGCAACCACGTGATGGCACGGTGATCACCCGTGTTGTCTGCCCACAATACGGGTTTTGTTGCATTGGCCAGGGCGAGGTCTTTGGACAAGCCTGTACGTAGGGTGTGAAGCATTTGGCTGTTGGTAGGGTTGGCTATAAAGTCAAAAGGGCTGGCATAAGGACGAAGCATGCGTGCCAAACGGGCGGGATGAAAAAACAAATCCTCTAAATTTTCACCATAGCCATTGTAATTGAGTAATTGACCAAGTTCTTGTAGGCTGTTGTTTTGTGTAGCGTTGAGGCTAAAATGGCTTAGCACCCCCTTGGCAGAAGCAGGCATGTTGTCTCCAAAAGCACCCACCGCAGCCCATAGCCCATAAGTTCCTTGCAACTGTGCATTCACAAGCAAACTGGTACAAACGTGGGGGTCAAAGTGAATGCGGGTGGTAAGATTAGGGTGCTGAGGCAACTGGGTGGCTTGGTGGTGGTCGCTGTAAAAAATGCGCACACCTTGAGCAAGCAAACGGGTGACCGCCTGGGCATTGGCATCAAAAGAAATATCCAATACATTGAGGATGGTATTGGTGGGTAGCACGAGCCCGTGCAATAGGTTGATGTGGCGTTTAACCCCAGTGACCAAAAGGCTCGGTTGGGGGTCGTGCAAGTGCAACTGCTGCAGGGCGCACAGGCCATCGGCATCGCCATTAAACACATCCACTTGCATAGGCATTCAATTTTGCGTCAACTCCCATCCAAACGAGGCTTGCAAAAGGACTAACGTGAAAAGAACGCGTGTGCCCAATATAAAGGCCCTCATTCTATCATGGCTATTTAGCGGAAAAAAGGGGGAAGCAAGATTGAATCAACGCTATAGCCGATACCATCCGTGCGTGCAAACGTGCAAAACCATTTTGCACAATACGAGCCATTTGGATCAAACCATCCGTGCAGCCCAACGCCATGAACTTAAAGGGCCCCATTCGATCACGGCTATTTGCAGAAAAAAGGGGGAAACAAAATTGAATCAACGCTATGTCGATACCGTACGTGCGTGCAAAACCATTTTACACAATACGAGCCATTTGGATCAAACCATCAGTGCAGCCCAACGCCATGAACTTAACCGACTGTTTGCCGCTTTGCAGCAAGATGTCGCACGATTTTTAACGGCCGAGGAAGATATGGGCCTTTGGGTGGGAGAAGAACTCTCGCAGTCGTAAAGGGTCGTTTTTGTACCCAATTTGCCGAGGGCAGAGAACTGCCAAGCAAATGTGGTGCCTTCCTTAAAGCATCCACAAAACCCCGTTTGTTCAAAAAAACCCTAGCCAAAATGCCGCGTAAAAACCATGTTATTCTCACTTGAACGCCTGTTAGTATTGTGTGTGATGGGCATGTGGCTGACGCTGAGCGCATTGAGGGCGAACACGGCCTTTGCCCAAGCCTCCATTCCCCAACCAAACCCGGTGCCTGCCCTTTCAACAAAAGACCGAGCGCGTATCGCACAGATGGTGCGTTTGCGTGAACACTTATCTGTGCAAGCAAACAACTTGCTCCAAGAGGCTTTGCAAGAACACAGTGAAGAAATACCCCAGACCCCAGGCCAACAGGGCGTCCCACAGCGCATCGAGGCAGCGGTGCTATTGGCGTGGAATTTGTACGCCAAAGGGGAAGTCGAACTGGCATTGAACACGCTCGAAGAAACCCTTGCACTACATGCCTATGACCCTTTAGCACCCTTTGTTGCCCTACAAACATGGCCCTTGTGGCAAGCCAGCCAGCACCAAAACCGTGGCATAGAATGGACAGAATGGATCTCAGCCAATTACCCCCAAACACCCTACCTTGGGGCCTTGTACACCTGGGTAGCAAAAACGCTATTAAGCCAGCAGCGCACTACAGCAGCCCAACAAATCATCCAAAAAGCGTTGGTTTTGCAGGATCTCCATGCTGATACCAGCGCGCATTTGCAGCTCTTGCATGCCATTGTTCTGGCAATGCAAGGGCAAAACGGCTGGCAGGCATTATTACAGGGTTTGTTAGCCAAAGTTCCTTGGCCCGAAAAAGAACGCGCATTGTGGCTGGTAGCCTGGCAGGAACGCAGCCGCCTTGGGCACAATGCCATGCTTCAAGCGTTGCGTCAGCGCGTGGAGCAATTGCCCACCAACACGACCCAGGGAAGCGAACATCGTGCAGCACTAAGCCACTTTATTGAGGCACGGTTTGCAGCATGGCAAACTCCCAAAGCCTTACAACGTGCTATTTTATACCAGCAGTCGTACGCTGCCAGTGCAGCCCCTCCCCATGCGCGTGCATTAAGTGCACTTCGCCAGGCCGATTTACTCATTTTGGCCAAAAAACCCAAACGAGCACGCCAAGCTTTGCAAGCAGCCATTCAGCACCAACCCAATTTGCATAAAACCCCCGCAGCAGTACGCGTGCAAGCCCTTATTTTGGCAACACAAGGCCAATTAAGCGAGGCCATTTTGCTCTTACAAGGTGCTATTGTTGCCCCCAGTTATTCCCGTGCCAAGGGGGATAATTCTATTTTTTGGACCCCGCAAACCCTTGGGCACGCTGCACTTTTTGAGCAAGATACCTTGCGCTTACGCCAAGAGATGGCAAACTTGCTACGCCGCCAAGGGCAATGTACAAAAGCGTTGGCCGTGTTAGGCAGCCAAACGGCAAAACAGCCTGCCTTAAGAAATCACCCCAAAGCCGAGGCCGATGTGCGCGAATTGGCCGCTTGGAATGAGGTTTTATGCTTGAGCCAAGCCAAGCATTGGCAAAAAGCAGCGCAAATTTTGACTCCCCTCATTGAGCATTCCCCGCTGGGAGCCGATGCGACCTATTTGGCTTTAAATATTCAATGGCAAGCAGGGCATTTGAAGCCCATGCAAACCTTGTTACAAAAATTGCTGGCTCAAAAAACCCTCGCCTACAACGGGGCCGTTGCCTCTTGGCAAGGGGTGATCGCAGCCCAGCAACAAAGATACCCGCAAGCCTTGTCTCATTTGAATCATGCGTTGACACATACACCCAAAAATTGGGGCGGGCATGCTGCTGTGCAATATTATATTGGCATGATGCAGCGGGAGTTGGGGCAAGTGCAAAAAGCCGAGCAGCATTTTTTGGTGGCCGTGGAAGCCTTGCCATTGAAGACAAGCGCTGCTTTGCCAAGCAATACCCTTGCACCATGGACACCTACAGCGGAAGAAAACCAACACGCAAAGCAAAGTGCCTTAAAAGTACTCATCGCAAGATTCCTCGAACAAAACAACACCCCCCAAGCACTGGCATTGCTTCAACGACAAATCAACCGTTGGCATGGGCCTCTTCAGCAGCAGTTGCTATTGCATTTGCGCCAGCAAGTCTACCTGAGCATGCTCAAGGTGGCCAGCAAACAGACCAAGCCTAAAAAAACCTTGCTGCGTAGCTTGCGCACCAAGGCAAAAAACGATGGCATATTATCTCAGCGCATGCAGCAATTGGATAAGGCCCTAAGACCTTTGGAGGCGCTCATTTTACCATGGTCTCCCAAAACGCAGCGTGCTGTTGCAGAGCAAGCTTTACAACGTTGGCAAAAGATACAACAAAGCCAAGGTCTCACCTTGGGCAAGAAGCGTGGCAAGCGCAAAACAAAGTGGTTTCAAACCATGCAAACCGCTTTGCGCACGGCAGCATCAACCCGCTTGGGCGAAAAATTGCAACAAATTCCCCTCGAAAGCATTGGCGAGGCCACCCCCGCTTTGCTTGGTTTGCACCGTCAGGCCTTAGGGTATCTTGCGATAGATCAGCAAACACTGCGCCACCAACTTACCCTTCGCATGCAGCAATGGCTTCGAACATCTCCCGATGCCAATCAAGAATTGGCACAGTTGTGGCACAAAATACAGCCCGATGCTTTTGCCCCCCAGCAAGCCGTTGCCATTCGTCAACATCAAGCCACAGCGCAACTACAGTGGGGTAAAAGCCTTGCACAGCATGCTGCAAAAAAGCAGCAATTGGCACAAAAAGCCACACGCAAGCACAAGAAGCGTTACCAAAAACAAGCGCATGCGTTGGCCCTAAAAGCTGCCAAAGCCTATGTGCAAGGGTTTGATTCGTTGTTTTTGAACCCTGAAAACCCCAGTAAAACCGCGCATGTCAACCCAACCCTTTTTGCTTTGGCGCAACAGCTGGGCAGCCAACTCATTGCCCTACCCCCACAACAAGCCTCATTGATGTATGCTGCCAGGTGGCAAGAAACCTTGCTCCGCCATGCTCTACCTGCTGAACAACGCGCACTTAAAGATCAACTTGCCTGGGTTTACCTGACATGGGCTAAAATTGCACGTATGCAAAAGCAAGCAAAACCCGCTTGTGGGCGATCAAGGTACGCCCTGGAGCGGGTGGACAAAACGCGTTGGGAGTTCCAACTGCAAGCATTGGCCGTGTGGCAATGGGGAATTGAGCAACGCTGCGCTCGCCCAAAGGTCACCACCAAATCCGGAAAAAAGCGCACGTCTAAACGCGCAAAAAAAATACCCTCGCCCATCGTTGCGCCCAATGTAGAACAAGAAAATGCGTGGCAGAAAACCCACTGGAATGCTCTAATTCATGGCTATCAAAATGCCTACAACCACATACCGTTGGGCTTACAATACACATTGCAACGTCGCACAGCGGCATTGACGGTAGGGCAGTTGCTGTTACAACACAGGCAGCAAGGGAAAAAAGCCCAGCCATGGCTCATTCTGGCAAGCGCAAAACACAGCGACAATATTGCCTTGCGCTCAGGATATTTGCAGGCAAATTGGCTAGCCAAAACTGGGCAAAACGCCAAAGCCATTGCCACCTTGCAAGCGATGATTGCACGCCCAGGGGCTAAGGAATCCATTTGGCACCTGCCCTTACAGCATCAACTAGCTCTGCTATACCACCAGCAAGAGGCGTGGAAAAAAGCCCTGAGATACTACCGTTTGGTTGCAGCCAAAAAAGGTAAAAAACCCTATGCTCCCTTTGCCACCTTCATTAAAAATGCCCAGCAACAAGCAACGCGGATTGCTTTGCATCTCAAATTTGGCGGTGGGAAAGGATCACCCACAACCAAGTAACCCCCATCTCAAAAAAACACCAAGGCTCTCCTTTCCAACGCTCATCATGGCAGCCCACCTCTACGCCTAAAAACTGTGATGAATCGGGTTTGCGCCCAGCAGCAAAACCGTTGGATGCCGTTAAACCATGTGTTCTAGCCGGGGCGTTTTTAAGGTAATGTAGAGTTGGGGCTGGTTTTGTTCTCCTTTTGCCCACCGATGTTCACGTACAGAAAAAACCCATAATCGGATGGATTTCGTGGTTTTTAGAGGTGTTTATACTTTTTGAGGAAGGAGGCCATGCACCATGGGGTGCCCACTGCCAAATCACCCTGCCATGGATTATTAAAGGGTTTGAGTGCCCGAGCGTTTTTTCCCAGGGGATACCAACCCGCGGGGCGAGCGGTAGGCGGGTTTTCTTTGGCAATAGCCATTGACGCCTGCCTTTTTGCTTGCTTATGATGGGGGTCAGTCTTTTTTAGCGATGGTGCAAGCGTGGTGCCGGTTTGCCTATAGCGTAACTAAAAATGCGTGCAGCCCGTACACTTTGCTCTTGTCTTTGTCATTGCCAATTGTTTTACAGCTAAGTTTTGCTGCCGCGCACCTTTTTGGCAGGAACCATGCTGCTGCGAGCAAGGCACCCATTTTGTGTAATAAGCCTCCCCATACAATGCCCAATACCGCCATACAAAGGTTTGCCATGCACAAGGCCACAACGCGCCCAGCATTGACGGCTTCCGTGGCCACCAAGTATGCCCAGTTGCTTGCTTTAATGCAGGAGTTGCAAAATGTGGTGGTGGCCTTTTCGGGTGGCATTGACAGCAGTTTGGTTGCCTACGTAGCCCATCGGGTGTTGGGCAAGTGCACGCTGGCGGTTACCTCGACCTCTGCCAGTTTGCCAAAAAACGACCGCCACCTTACCCAAGCACTGGCATTGGAATGGGGCATGCGCCATCGCTTGATTGTTACCGACGAATTGAAAAATCCCCGCTACCTTGCCAACCCTTCGAACCGCTGCTATTTTTGTAAAACAACCTTGTATCGCGATTTGAGCGAACTGGCCCAAGGGCAACCCTTTACCACTGTGCTCAATGGCGTGAATGCAGACGATTTTGCCGACTTTCGCCCAGGGTTGCAAGCTGCCAAAGAGCATCGGGTACGGGCACCGCTGGCAGAGTGCGGTTTTGGTAAAGACGATATCCGCATGCTGGCTTTTCATCTAGGCTTGCGCAACGCATTCAAACCCCAGTCAGCATGCTTATCAAGCCGTGTGCCTTATGGTGTAGCAATCTCTCGGCCTTTGCTGGGCCAAATTGAGTCGGCCGAGGCAGGGGTACGTGCCGTAATTGGGCCCCTGGGTTTTTTGCAACTTCGGGTGCGGCATCACGGGCATTTAGGGCGGATTGAACTTGAAAATACCGCCTTGCTTCCCGCTTTGCAACACCATGCGTTGCTCGCAAAAGCGGTGCTCGAGGCTGGGTATCGTGTGGCAGGCTTGGATGTAAATGGCTTTCGCAGCGGTGCCTTAAACATCGCTTGGCGCGGGGCATTAAAACAGCAAAAACGTGAAAAAATGAACGTCACCAGCACCCCAACCCAGCCCCAGCTAGCAGATGAAAAGCGCGTGTTCAAAGCCAATCAAGCCTTGAAAAAGCTGGGGTTTGAGGATGCCCGTGCCCATGCCTACGGCTGGGTGGTGGGTTTAAGCATGCCTCCCAGTCATCCGCATGGGCATGTTGCGCAGTTCACTGCGTTATGTCAACGCAATGCAAAACTCAGTTGTGCCATGCATGCAGCCGGATTTTCTGCAGTGGCTTTGCAAATAGGCACCCGCTAATGCGTAACCCAGCCGTTTTACAACCCCCTTTGATAGCCGTTGATGCCTTGCACAAAAGCCACCTGACTCCCAGTGGCGAGCGGGCGGTGATTTTGTGCGGTTTAAACTTGCGGGTACACGCGGGAGAAAGTGTTGCGATCATGGGGGCTTCGGGGGCTGGGAAAAGTACCTTGCTTCACTTGCTTGGTGCGCTTGACACGCCTGATTCGGGTAGCATTTGGGTGAATCAGCACGCCGTTGATACCATGGAACCCGAAAAAGCGGCCGCATTTCGCAATCAACAAATAGGTTTTGTATTCCAATTTCATCACCTGCTCATGGACTTTAATGTTTTAGAAAATGTCATGATGCCCGCATGGATTCAAAATGGAAAAACCAGCGCAGTTGCCGCACAAGCCATGGGATTACTGCAAGAGGTGGGCCTAGAGACCCTTGCAAAGCGCCAACCCAATGCGCTTTCTGGTGGGGAAAGGCAGCGTTTGGCCATTGCACGCTGTCTCATGAATTCTCCCAGCGTGGTTATTGCCGACGAACCCACGGGGAGTTTGGATGAGCGCTCAGCAGCCCAAGTACAAAACCTGCTGCTTAAACTCAACCAAGAACGTCGAACGACCTTGATTTTAGCCACCCACAGTCAGCGTTTGGCCAAGGCAACAAAGCGTTGTTTGTGGCTCGAAAGCGGCACACTCAAACCCTACACGGCACGCTAAGGAAGGTTTATGATCTCCCGCGCAGCGCAGCGATACAGCGTTTTGCTTTGCTGGTTTGGCTCCATGAGCAAAAGCCACGATTTCCGTGATTTTGGCAGCCAAACGGCTGCACGCTTTTGCATGGGCCTTGCTGTGCTTTATCTACTCCTTTTAAGCGTAGGAGTTCCACCCGCCCGAGCTCAAACGCCAAAACCCATTAATCCTGCACAAACCAGCCCAGCACCCAAAACAACCTCAAAACCTCTTACAGTACCCAGCACGGCCGATCGCCAACTGCCTACCATTCGCGCGATTCGCTTCGAAGGTCTCCAACTGGTAAATCCTGCAGAGATCCGTTTTTTATTGCGCAGTCAAGCAGGGCGCAAACTAAACCCTGAGTACATTACCCAAGATATTAAAGCGGTCTACGGGTTAAAAGCATTTCAACACGTACAAGTGCTGGTAGAGGAATTAACCCAAAAAGAGATTAACCTCATTTATGTATTCACCGAACGCCCCCGCATTGGCGCACTGGTTATTGAGGGCGTGCACACCTTAAATCAAGAGAGCATTGATGCTGCTATTACCATTAAAGAAGGGCAGTTCTTCTCAAAAAACACCCTTGAAAATAACCTTGAAAGTTTGCGCAATGCCTACCGTGTGAAAAGCATTTACGATACCCGCATTCGCTATCAACTTAGCAGGCATACCAAGAATAGTTTTAAGGTACTCATTCAGGTTACAGAGGCAGAGCCACTCCGCCTAACCCAAATTCGCACCCATAACAATCGCGCTTTTACGCAGTTACAGATTTTGCGCTTTTTTGAGTCCTCCGCAATCGACTGCTTTAACTGGGTCAATGACACAGGGATGTACCATGAAGAGCGGATTAACCACGATCTGCGTATCATTAGTGCCGAATACATTAAACGAGGGTACATTCGCTTGTTTATTGAAAAGCCCGCGGTCAGGTTTATACGAGGGCGTGCTTTTAGCAAGGTGCTTGTCGATTTACATTTTGTAGAAGGTGCGCAATACTTTGTGCGCAAAATAGAGGTGGTAGGCGAGGTTGAGGGTGATAGCCGCGCACTCACCGATTTTTTGGGCTTAAAAAGCGGGGATATTTACAATCCCTTGCAGCAAAACCGTGATATCGCTGCCTTAAGAGCATTTTTTCAAGACCGTGGTTACGCCTTCGCCCAAGTGCTACCCCAAGTCAACATTGATGACAAAACCAAGCAAGTCGATGTGGTGCTGAACGTGAAACGCGGTGAAAAAACTTACATTGGTCGCATTTTGTTTCATGGCAATACCAGCACACGCGACTACGTGCTGCGCCGTGAAATGCTAATTTCAGAGGATGGTTTGTATCATGGTACCAAGCTTCGTCAATCGCAAAATAATTTGCTGCGACTGGGATATTTTAAACCATCGCTGAGCGTTGATAATACCCCTGCATGGCCAAGCAATGTTTTGGATATCAATGTGCGAATGGAGGAGAGCCAGACTGGCACGGCGCAAGCGCAAATAGGTTACAACAAAAGCTCGGGAACCATCCTCTCTTTCTCCGTTTCGAAAGGCAATTTTTTAGGGCGTGGGCAAACCATTCGGACCTCCGTTGAATGGGCCCAACGCGATGTACGTCAACGCGTTTCCTTCGATTTTATCGAACCCCGTTTATACGGCAGTAAATTTTCAAGCAATAGCAGCATCTCGTTTTCGCAAAGTGAAGATAATATCGAACTCGAACGCGGGGATATTGAAGAGGTGTTTTTATCTGAAGGGATTGGGGTCCCCATTTTTGGACCATTGCGCGCTAATTTTTCGCTCTCGTGGCTTCAACGTACCTATGCAAACGATGACGACGAAAGCATCATTCTTCCCACAGCCTCAAGTAGCTTGGCATACAACACCGTAAATCACCCCGTATTCCCCTCCTCAGGCATTTCTATCTCTTTTGTTGGGGCGCAAACGGGGGGCAAAATTCTTGGGGGGTCAACGGAATACCGACGCTATACCTTTAGGGCACGAAAATTTATCAGTTTAAACAAGGCGGGGACTGTGGTGACAATGCTGCGTGCACGCCTTGGTTGGCTCGATAGCGTGGGCAATCACCTCATTCCCCCAGAAGAGCGCTACCGTATTGGTGGGTCCAGTTCTTTGCGAGGGTTTGACAGGTTTGAGGTGGGCGGTGCTTTTGGGCTGCGCCAGTTTAAACTCAATAGCATTGACACCGTTGCCGTGGATGCTTTAGGGCGCCCTATTTTTGCAGGGAATACTTCGATAGATCGCAGGACGTTGGGTCTGCCACAAACCTCCATAGACCAACTCCGCAGTGGTGGAATTGCGCGACGCATTTTTAATGCAGAACTTTTGTTTCCGCTCACCGGTTCCACTTTGCGTGGGGTTTTATTTTACGATAGTGGGCAGGTGGTGTCAGAAAGTGAGCAGTACACAATCTTAAAGCAGGAAAAACCCGGACCCTTTGACTTGCTGCATGCAGCGGGCTTAGGGATACGCTTTATCACCCCGTTGGGGGTGCTGCGCTTTGAATATGGCGTCAAGCTAAACCCTGAAAAAGAGGAAGACAAAAGCAGTTTTGATTTTAACGTGAGCTCGCTGTTTTAGCCAAATAATCGGAAAAAAAAACACCTCTTGGCTACTCGACCAAGGTGCCCCTTCCCTTTGCCTATGAGAGGGGACAAAAAACCGAAGCCTACAAGCAAGCACGCCTGGGCGGGTGAGTGTATCTGCTAACGCTTTGCCATGGTGGGTTTTGGGCGAGCCATGTGTTGGGCTTCCTTAACGCTTTGCCATGGGGGGTTTTGGGCGAGCCATGTGTTGGGCTTCCTTAACGCTTTGCCATGGGGGGTTTTGGGCGAGCCATGCCTGGGCTTCCTTAACTGTCGAAAAACAACCTTCTATTTGTGCATTAAGCGCGTGGCGCACGCAATCTCCCATCTTGGGGCCGGGGGACATGCCTAGTGCCAAAAAATGCCGCCCAAGCAGCAGGGGCTGTAAGGGTTTTTGCCACACACCCAATTGTTTGGCCAAGGTCTCAAGGCGCAATGCCCCGACAGCAGGGGTATTAGGGTACTTGCTTTGGTGAATGGCCGCGGATAAAAAAGCCAAATGCTGGCAGCCACGCACCTGGGCCAACTGGCGCACACAGGCAGCAGCTGCGGCCTCATCTAACTGCTCAAACCCCTGTATGCTCTGCCATTGGGCCAAAAGTTCAAGTATCCATTGCTTGATGTTCACCTGATGGGTCACCCGATTGAGTAAGGATTCAACATGCACCAATGGTGTTGGCTTTGCCTTTGGAGTGTTGGGGTGGTTGGCTAACATGGGTTCTAGCAGTGCGCTTAAACATAGGGTCACCCACGTATCTTCATCGAGCAAGGCAGGGCTGGTGGAGGCAGGGGTTTGGCTAGTTTCACCCTTTTCAAGTCCGCCTTTGCGCAAAATGGCGCACATGGCATCGACCGCCTTCAAGGCCTGCCGCCATGCGGGGCATGGTGCCTGCTGGACATACTTTGCGGGGGTGCGAAAGGCTGGTATGCAGGTGGCATGGTTGGTCTTCGTCGTGTTGGTTTGCAAGCTCCTGCCGGAATACAGTGCTTGAAGTTCAGGAAGGTAGGGCAATACGCCCGCAGTGTGCATGTAGCGCAAGCCTTGAGAGGGCTGGGGAGATCGCAAAAACAGTTTGCGTATTTCCTCCCAAATACGCTCGCGAGGCAGTTCGCTCAAATCTTGCTGGCGACACATGGCAAGGGTGTTGGGATCGATTTTGAAATGAAAGCGCCCTGCAAACTGCAGACCCCTTAGTACCCGCAAAGGATCCTCGGAAAATGCGGGACCAACGTGTCGCAACACGCGTCTGGTTAAGTGTTTTTGTCCCTGGTGAGGGTCAAGCAACGCGCCCTCTAAAAATGCGTAGCCTATGGCATTTATGGTGAAATCCCTGCGTGAAGCCGCGGTGAAAAAATCCATGTCTGGGTCGCAATCTATCCAAAAGCCCTTGTGTCCCTTGCCCATGTTGCGTTCTTTACGCGGAACGCTAAAGTCGTATTCGTGATGGTTGCCCATGAACTTAAGCACCCCAAAGCTGCGCCCCACGCTATGCACTCGCCCAAAGGGGGTTAGAGTGTGTTTGAGCGTTTGCAAAGAAAGGTTAAAAACCTCCACATCCCAATCTTTATCGACCCTCATGCCCAGCAGTTGATTGCGCACGCTGCCGCCCACCAACACGGGGTTCCCCCCCGCTTGGGCAATGGCCTGGCCAATTGTCATCAATTCCTTGGGTACGTGCAACTTAGGCATGGCTTCTTCGCTTGCTTTGCATGGGGTGTGTGTGGGTAAATCGGTAACGTCAATGGGTATCGCTAAAGGGCTTTACCGTGTGGGCTTTGCCATCCATTCCAGGTTGAGCAAGGCATTTTACGGGCTCAACGACACCATTTACTTACCAAAAATTTAAGGGTATCGTCATCCTTAAAAGGGGGTTGTTTTTAACCAGCATATCATGCCCAACACACCTTGTTCAGTTGCCATGCAAGCACGAGAGGTTATGTGGATGCGTTTGGCTATGGAAGAAGCCACCAAAGTACAGGGTAACACGGGGGACAACCCTGCTGTGGGCTGTGTGTTGGTGAGAAAGGGGCAGATTCTTGGTGTGGGCGGCACCGCCCCAAGCGGCGGTCCCCATGCAGAAGCCGTGGCTATTCAAAGGGCAAGGCAGGCGAAACAGCCATTGATGGGTTGCAGCGTGTATGTAACCTTGGAGCCTTGTTGCTTTACGGGGCGCACGCCTCCTTGCAGCAACCTACTCATCGCCTTGAGTCCCCAGCGCGTGGTGGTGGGTGTGCTCGATCCACACCCTAAAGTCAATGGAAAAGGCATCGCAGCCTTAAGATCTGCAGGCATCGAGGTGCATGTTGGCGTGTTGGCAGTGCCGATTTCGCGGCAACTTGCCCCATGGATACAGCGCTTTGCGACAGCCACATAAAGATCCATTGGGCGGCGGTTTACAGCCCTCAGATATACAGCGCATCATCCGCGGTCAATGTAAATTTCCCCCTTTGCAAACCTCCTTACGCAAGCCTAGCCCTAAAAAAATTCAACCTTGGCGCAGCAAGCCTGCCACAAAGTGCTTGGCATCAAAAGGGTGTAGGTCTTCAATGCCCTCCCCCATGCCCACCCAGCGAATGGGCAATCCAAACTCGTTGACCAAGGCTACCAAGACGCCCCCTTTGGCTGAGCCTTCTAGTTTGGTCGCTAAAACGCCCGTCAACCCCACCACCTCATGAAAGCGTTTAGCCTGACGCAGCGCATTTTGTCCCGTGTTGGCATCCACGACCAGCAATTTTTCGTGAGGCGCCCCTGCATGGGCTTTTTGGGCAGCACGGCACACACCTGCCAATTCTTGCATTAAATTGTAGTTGGTGTGTAAACGCCCCGCGGTATCGCAAAGTACCAGTTGAATACCTTGGGCTTTGGCTTGTTCAATGCCCTGGTAGAGCACCTGGGAAGGAGAGGCTTTGTGCTCCCCTGTATACAATTCGCATCCTACCCGCTGGGCCCACACACGCAACTGTTCGGTGGCAGCTGCGCGAAAAGAATCGGCAGCTACAAGCATCACGCTAAACCCCGCATGGTGCAGCTGAAAGGCCACTTTACCAATAGAGGTGGTTTTACCCACCCCATTCACCCCTAAAAACACCCACACCGAGGGTGAAACAGGGGTACTCAAAGCAACCTCCTTTGTCCCATCCACTCGCTTTTGCAGCAAAGCAGGGGGGAGGTGCAGGGGCTTAAAAGCTTGCGTAAACACATGATGCAGCGTTTGTCTTAACCCTTCTTCCATGGCTTGGCTCGAGGTAGAAGCAAGATTGCCTTGCAGAGGTTTGAGGAGTGCCTTGGTGGTTTGGAGACCTACATCTGCCATCAGCAAGGATTCTTCCATGGCTTTCAATGCTTGTTTGCGGTTTTTCTGCCATAAAGGCAGGGCTTTTAGCAGACCTTGGTGCAAAATACTGCGGGTATGCTGGGTGCTTTGGGTAAAAGCGTTTGCCTGCCATGTTTGGGTGAGGTGTGTTTCGGGTTTCGAAAACACGGTCCTCGCTGCTTGCAATTTGCCTTCTATCTGCTCCTTTTGGCGGCTAAGTTGGGTGAGTCGAGCATCGACCCCGCGGCCTTTTTTGTTCTTGTTTTTGCTTAACGTACTGCGATAACTGCATAGCAAACGCCAGTACTGCCACAAACGCTTTCCAAACCAAGGCCGTTTGGGGGGCATGGTTTTCGGCGGCGTCTTTTGTGGTTGCTGTGTAGGGGTGAAGGGTGATGGTGGGAGATTGTCCGCAGACATGGTGGCGAATGGCTTTATAAAAGCTGCAAAATAGCCGAAACCCGAAGGATTTTTGTGAAAAAATGGAACGCCCCCACTGGCCTTGAAAAAAGGCCTTTGCAAGGCGGCTAACGGCTTTTAGCGTGCCACACTTGTAGCGGATACACAATCGAGGCACAAATGCACAAATCCACATGTTTTTGCATGGTTACGGTGGGGTGTGCGCTTTTTTAAGGGTTTGCACTTAAAATAATCAAAATATCTTCGCTTAAGCGCAAGCGATCTCTGGGATTCATCGCCTGCACGAGTTGAGCACGAGGAAGCAAGGTAGCCAACAGCAAGGCCGCCTTAATTTGCTTATCTTGGCGATAGCGAATCACCCCTCTACGTGGTAGGGGGCGCCAAAAACGCGGCGAAACACTGACAATCTCAATGGGCTTGCCCAACGCTATCTCAATTTTCTCGCGCTCTTGCTGGGTAATCAGCAGCATGGCTTCTTCACCAGCCAGCGGATTGCTCGGAGGAGGGGCAATGATGACCTTGACACGCTGCGGAAGGGGGGCGAGAGGGTGAGGAGCGTTGCCACCGTTTTTCTGTGTGGCTACGGGCAGTACGGCGGCCCCAAGGCCCATGGGTGGGTCAAGAATCTCTTGCGCACGCTGGATGGCAGCACTTTCTGCTGCGGTTTCAGGAATTCCTGTGGCGGCGCGCATGCGTGCGGCATGATCCGATTCAAGCAATACGGGGGGAGGAAGATTGCCCCCAAAAATGCGTATATTGCGCTCCGTTTTCGCGTGATTGTCGAGGTCGGCGCCGATTGCTGCACGTCCGCTATCAGGGTGAACAAGTTTCTCGGGCAAAGGAAAAACCTCAGGGGTTTCCTCGCGCAATACCGTAAACTGAGGGAGGTTATTGAACTTCATCTCACTAGAGGCATCTGGTTGCTGGCTTTGACTGCAACTGCTCAGCAGCATCGCTACGCAAATGCACAGCAGCCCTGGGTAGAGGGCGCGTACTTGGGTGCATCCTTGCGATAGCCCTTTAAAATAGTGCTTAACAGACATAAATGTAATGCGTAGAGTGGTCATGATTTTTTGTGTCACCTCTCAATAGGGCCATGGCTGTCGCCCTTGGGCACATTGCCAACCCTAGTTTTTGTGGGACAACCGTTTTTGATAGACCCACCTGCAACAGGCAGTGCATAATACGAGCCATGCACAGCTGCAAAAACGGCCTTTTTTCTAACAAACAAAAGCCTTCTTTAAATAGGCGATAGACCCAATTTATGGACGTGAAAGACAACGTACTCTACCTGGGGGGTTGTAATGCCCAAGCACTGGTTGAGGCCTTTGGTTCGCCCTTGTATGTGTACGAAGAGGCGGTTTTGCGTGAGCAATGCCGTGTTTTGCGCCAAAGTTTTCAAACCTTGCAGCCTGACTTTCATTATGCCGTAAAAGCCAATAACAACCCACATATTTTGCGCATTTTTAAAGACGAAGGTATGGGGCTTGATGCAGTCTCTTCCTACGAGGCACGGCTGGGGTTAGAATTAGGGTTTTTGCCAAAGCACATTGTGTTTACAGGCAATAATTGCACCGAAGAGGATTTTTGCTACTGCCTTAAAAAAGGCATTTTGGTCAATGTAGGCTCCCTTGGTGAATTGGATACGTTTGGGCGCCTTAACCGCGATGGCGAGGTGTGTTTACGCCTTAATCCTGATGTGGGGGCAGGGCATCATCGGCATGTGATTACGGGTGGTCCCGATGCCAAGTTTGGCATCTCTCACGATCAGGTACATATCGTACGCAAACTGCTTAAAACCCACAACTTGCGCCTGATTGGCGTACATTGTCACATTGGCACGGGCATTTTGCGCGTCGAGGACATGATGGAGGCGATGGAGGTAATGCTCCAAGCTGCTCAAGGGTTTGATTTTCTTGAGTTTATCGACTTTGGCGGTGGTTTTGGGGTGCCTTATCACCCCGATGAAAAGCCCCTACCCTTAAACGCACTGGCTGAAATGATGGAAGCCCGTTTTGAGGACTTTTGCAAAGACTATGGGCGCTCACTGCGAATGGTGTTTGAACCTGGCAGGTTGCTTACCGCCCAAGCGGGTGTGTTGCTTGGGCGCGTCACCAACATATCCCACACCTCAGCCCATGTATTTGTGGGGATGGATACGGGGTTTAATCACCTGATTCGCCCCGCTTTTTATGGATCCCATCACGAAATTGTGAATGCCAGTCAAGTACAAGGCGACCCCCAAGAGGTGGTGGTGGTGGGCAATATCTGCGAATCGGGCGATGTGTTCACCCAAAACAAGCAAGGCATTGAGCACCGCTGGATTACCAAACCCAAAATAGGGCAGGTTTTGGCACTGCTCGATGCTGGGGCATATGGCATGAGCCTTAGCATGCAATACAACATGCGCCCCCGCCCTGCAGAAGTGTTGGTGCAGGCAGGCGAATCGAAACTCATTCGCAGACGCGAGGTGTATGAGGATTTAATGCGCCAATTTGTCTAGCATGCGGTGCGCAACAAACCCTTGGCAATGGCAGTCCAGCCTTGAACTCAAAATTTTTAAGCGCGAGGTTTACACTCAATTTGGAATTCACGAATACCTTGTATTATGGGGATAATTTAGGCGTTTTAAAAAACCTCTCTAAAAGAGACCCGTTCATCGACCTGATTTACAGCGATCCACCTTTTAACTCAAAGAAGAACTACAATATACTATACAAAGACCTCATCACCTCAAAAGAAAACGGCGAAAAAGCCACAGCACTCAAAGAGGCCTTTAAAGATACCTGGAGCAATGTTGAAATCGGAAATGAACTCGAAGAATTAAAAAGGCTGGATAACCTCAAGATCTTTCAATTTCTCCACAACAACAGAGGCGTTTTTGGGGATGATCAAATGATCTATCTCACCATGATGGCCATTCGCGTGTACTACATGAAAAAAGTGTTGAAGGAGACGGGAAGTTTTTACCTGCATTGCGATCCAACCATGAGCCACTACCTTAAGGTGTTGCTTGATATTATCTTTGGCAAAAACCATTTTAGGAACGAGATTGTGTGGCATTACAGACGATGGACTGCTGCCTCACAACACTTTCAAAAGATGCATGACATCATTTTTCGCTACACAAAGTCTGAGACCTTTTGCTTTAACCTTCAGTATGAACCCTACGGTGACTGGATTAAAAAAGATTACGGCTATCTTGATGAAAAATCAGGGAAACGCTGGCGTTGGCATACCGTAAAAGGAAAACGCTACAAAGTGTTTTTGGAGGATGAAGACCAGGGCGTAAAACTTAACGATGTTTGGCAAATTCCCCCAATAGGATCCACAGCAAAAGAACGGTTGGGCTACCCCACCCAAAAGCCCGTGGCATTGTTAAGGCGGGTTATCGAAGCAAGTAGTAACAAAGGTGATGTGGTCGCGGATTTTTTTTGCGGCTGTGGGACCACCATTGCCGCAGCCCAAGAATTGGAGCGGAAATGGCTTGGGGTCGACATTAGCCATTTGGCTGTTGGCCTGATTGAAGACAAGAGGCTAAAAAATCTGAAACCCATTCCAAGTTATGGGGTCAAAGGATTTCCGAGCGACGTGGCAGAAGCAGAAAAGCTGGCAACAGAGAAGCCGTTTGAATTTGAAAACTGGATTGTTGAATACAAGCTTCACGGGCATGGCACCCAAAAAACGGGCGATGGAGGATTTGATGGGCATCTTGCGCTCGACTTTGTGGGCAAAAGGATCTCTTGCATCATCGAGGCAAAAGGCGGAAAGTGTGGCATAAAAAATATCAGGGAGTTTCATGCTGTCATGGCAAAGCAAGGGGTCGATGTGGGGCTGTTTGTGTGTTTTGAAAAGCAAGTTAGCGATGGGATGCGAAAATACTGTGATGCGGAGGGCTTGATTGACATAGGCGGTGGAAGCACCCTCAACATGTTTCAAATTCAAAAAATAGGCATTCTCACGGTGGAATCCTTGCTGGCCAATCAATACCCCCACTGGTTAAACACGTTTATTGCCAACCAAACCTACTAAAAACCCTTTTTATCGGTGCAAAATTAAGCCAATCTAGGCAAACCTTGTACCCTCAGCATTTTATTTCAAACACTCGCTTCCCCCCAGCAATATAGGTTACCCATTCTTTACCGTGTCTTCTCCCCTACCCCCATACTCCCCCAAAACCCTTGAAACCCCCATTTACCAACGCTGGCTTGGGGCAAACTGCTTTGCTCCTGCCTCAGACACGGCAAAGCGCGTCGAACGAGCGGGGGAGAGCTTTTGCATCGTGATTCCGCCGCCCAACGTAACGGGAGTCTTGCACCTTGGGCATGCATGGGATAGCACCTTGCAAGATATTTTAACGCGCTGGATGCGCATGGAAGGCCGCAATACCCTTTGGCTACCAGGAACAGACCATGCAGGCATCGCCACCCAATGGATGGTTGAACGTCAGCTGCAAGAAGAGGGCAACAGCAAGGAAGAGATTGGGCGCGAAGCCTTTATGGAACGCGCTTGGGACTTTAAAAACGCCTCCCATGGCTCCATTCGCAAGCAGCTCGAATGCCTCGGGGTTTCCTGCGATTGGTCGAGGGAACGCTTTACCCTCGACGAAACCCTTTCAAAAGCTGTGCGGCGTGTGTTTGTGCAACTCTACCACGAAAAGCTGATTTACCGCGGCCTGCGCATGGTCAATTGGAGCCCCGCTTTGCGCTCTGCGGTTTCAGACCTTGAAGTGCTGCACAAGGAGGTGAAAGGGCATTTGTGGAGTTTTATGTATCCTTTTGCCGATGGTGGTAAGATAGCGGGGCAAAAGGGGATTGTCATTGCCACCACTCGCCCAGAAACGATGCTTGCCGATGGTGCCGTGGCTGTGCACCCCGATGATGAACGCTACCGTGCCATGGTGGGAAAATACGTAACCATTCCTTTGGCAAACCGCGATATTCCCATTATTACAGATGGCTATGTAAAACCAGAATTTGGTTCCGGGGCGGTTAAAATTTCCCCCGCCCACGATTTTAATGACTTTGAGGTGGGGCAAAGGGCCAAACTTCCCTTTATCACCGTGATGGATGAAACAGGGACGATGGCAGGCAAGGGAGTCCCGACCCCATATCAAGGCCTTGATCGCCAGGCAGCACGCAAGCAAATGCTTTATGACCTTAAAGCCAAAGGCTTGCTGGTTAAAACAGAAACCCTCACGCACTCGGTGGGGCATTGTAGCCGTAGCGGCGTAACCGTCGAACCACGTATCTCAGAGCAGTGGTTCGTCTCGGTAGATGGGATGGCTAAAACCGCCCTTCAGGCCGTTCATTCCCGTCAAATTGAGTTACTCCCCCAGTTTCAAGAGAAGATTTTTGCCGAATGGATGGAAAATATCCACGATTGGTGCATTTCGCGCCAGCTATGGTGGGGGCATCAAATTCCTGCATGGCATTGTGCCAAATGTCAGCAATATAGCGTTGTCGAAAACGCCCCCAGTGTTTGCGAACACTGTCAAAGTTCTCAGATTACGCAGGCGACCGATGTCCTCGATACCTGGTTTAGCTCTGCCTTGTGGCCCTTTAGCACCATGGGGTGGCCCGAAAATACCCAAGATTTGCAGTCATTTTACCCCACCTCGGTACTGGTTACGGGCTACGACATTTTGTTTTTTTGGGTGGCACGCATGGCCATGATGGGCTTAAAATGTATTCCTGAGCACCCCCCCTTTCATCAAGTGTTGCTCCATGGCCTGTTGCGTGACGAAAAGGGTGTTAAAATGTCCAAAACCAAAGGCAATGGGCTCGACCCTGTGGAGGTGGTTGAAGAATACGGGGCAGATGCCTTGCGGATGGCGTTGGCAGTGGGTACGGTGCTGGGGCAAGATTTATCCTTGGGGATGAATGCCGTCGAAGCCATGCGCAATTTTGCCAATAAACTGTGGAATGCTGCACGCTTTGTGTTGGGATATCGTGGGCATATGGAACAACCCAAGGCACTTGAACACATGGTGCTAAGCGACTATGACACATGGTTGCTGACACGCTTAAACCTGGCCTGTGCCGCGGTGCGTCAAAACCTTGAGCAACGGCGCTTTAACGAGGCCGCGAAGGCGGTGTACGCCTTTGTGTGGGATGAATTTTGCGATTGGGGCTTGGAAGCAGCCAAACCGATCTTAAATGGGCAAGATTCTCTGGCAGCGCAAGCGAGCTATGCCACGTTACACCACTGCTTGCAGAACACTTTACGCCTGCTGCATCCATTTATGCCCTACGTTACGGAGGCTTTGTGGGGGCATTTAATGCCGAAGGATGGTTTTGTGATGTTGCAAAGCTATCCCAAAGGGGTCACCGCCAAGGATTTAAGCACAAGCCAGCGGGAAACAGCGCAAAACATTGCCCATGCCAACCGTTTTGTGAGTGCGTTGCGCACCTTACGGAGCGAAAATCATGTGGCACCCAAAGCGCGGGTTGAAGTATTGGTATTGAGCGAAAGCCCGACCTTGCTTAAAACCTTAGATCAGCAGCAGACCATTGTATGTGCCATGGCAGGTGCCAGCACCATTTTGCCCGTAACGGTCGCACCCACCCAAAAAAGTTGGATTAAGCAAATTGGGCGGGGTTTTAGCGTGTATATCAAGCTTCCACAAGCCTCGTTACAGGCTCAAAAAGCACGTATCCAAAAAGATGCAGCCAAGTTAGACCAAAAAATAACCCCACTGCAAATGAAATTGAATAACCCTGAATTTGTGGAAAAAGCCCCCGCAGCCGTGGTGGAAAAAACCCGTCAAAAACTTGCCGAATTACAGGCACAGCACGCCCAACTGCATGCAGCCTTGCATCCATAGGCGGAGCAATTTTTTCGAACTTGCATCCTATTGAAGGGGGCGTACTCAAAGCAGATGAAATGGGTATTTGGAATCGTGGCCGTGATGCTCATTACGCATCTCATTTTTAAGCGTGCAGGGCGCAAGTAACCTCCTTTGTTTGTGCGTGAACACTCGCGGATTTGGACGCGCTTTACGCCGCCGCTGCGGCCCATGGTTTTGCAATGGTTTTGCAAGAGACCCACAACACACTAAAACGCTTTGGGATCCGCGGAGCAGGTGCAACCCAAGGGCTAGCGCAACAAACCGCTCTCGGATGAAGATAGGCACCGCAACGATAAAATCGCGCGCATTCGTGCTGGAGGTGAACGCCCCTTTGCCACCTACAAAAACCGCTACGCTCTCGCCCAAACATGATTTATGGAATGGGCTAAAAACATAACTGCCCCCGGCATCGCTGCGAATAGCCTACAACATACGCGAAAGGGGCCAGATTCCTGACGCTCTATGGTCTGTCAGACCTCAGATTATGCTGCATCGATGTGTCCGATAGTCCCGCAATCGCCTTGAAACCGCCCATCGAATTCACCACAATCCGCCCTCAAAATCGCAAGTAACTGCAAACCAGTTATCCCACAAGGGTCATCTCCAAGCCCTACTAAGGTGAGTATTGCGAAAATGTTACGATTAAGAAAGCTTAAGCGAGTAAACACAATGCGCTGCCATCGAAATCGTGTAGACAAAATACCCTTAAACTTAACGCACAACCATGCGCAGCAAAGCCAGAACATCCCACACAAGCACCACGGCTGCCATCAGCCAAAGACACCTCAGCATCCACGTGCCAAGCTGTGGCCATTGGCGTCTTATCCACTTGCGAAAAGCGAAGGTTAACAGCAAGAGCAACAGTGCCGCTTCCCATAAGCCCAATCCAAACATGGTTAGCGTTTTGCCTAGAAGGAATAGGAGGAATTTGTGGTGGTCATTGCAGAAGGGATTTGGTAACGCTTGAGCGAATCAGCAGCCCTCTTTGCACAGATTGCATGCCAAGAGGCTCGAGAACTCGTTGCACCCCGTTTTTTTGCGCTTGGTGCACCATACATAGCACGAGGCAGGCCTTTTTGTCATGGAGGCGAATGGCTATGTGGCACCCATGCTACCAAAGCCCAGCTTAGGCGATTGCGGGTAAAAAGCGCAAGCGTTGGCGTCCAATTGAGGTGGCCAAGTGGTGGTTCCTTCCTTTTTCCAAACGGGCTTCCCGTAAAGGCCCTGCTCGATACGCATTTTTTCAAAAGGCAAATGGGCGTTGTTAGAAGTTCCATCCGTTTTCCATAACCCAAGGGAACAAAGCCATGAGGGTTTGCAAGGTTCGTTTTGTTGTCATGCTTACAACTTCCACGAAGCGTCCATGGGGTAACCTGTGCTAGCATGTGGGGGGCGGAGGTTTATAGGTGGTGGGTGAGATCAATTTTTTAGTTTTTTCTTAGCATAAAAGGTGTATTCGGTTGCCATGATGAATGGATGGATGGTTCAAAACCCCCTGGGCATAAAACCCATGGTTTGGTTATTGGTGTTGGGCATTGCTTGCATTGGCGGGGAAACACTCGGGCTGGCACAAGACACGGGTGCCCCTCCCCAAAGGGAGGTAGGGGAGGATAAAACCGATGCACATGGCAGTGCAAAAGCCAAAAAAGGCGGGGCGATGCGCTTGCGCCTTCCTGTTTCCCCCCCCTTGTTGCACCCCTTAAATGCCACGGATGCCTACGGTAACCGCGTGCTCGATAGCATTTATGAGTCCTTGGCAGATACCGATGTGGATACCTTACGCTTTATTCCATTGTTGGCCTCACGTTGGAAAAAATCCCCCGATAGCCTGACGTATACCTTTTATTTAAACCCCAAAGCACGTTGGCACGATGGCAAGCCCGTCACCGCTGGCGATGTGGCCTTTAGCTTTGACGTACTCTTTGATTCCAATTTAAAGACCCGTGCCAAGTGGCAGTCGTATTACAGCAATATCGCCTCGGTAAGGGTTATTGATACCTATACGGTCCGTTTTAGGGTGAAAAGGGATCATTTTCGAAATTTTATCAACCTTGCCACCTTGCGTATTGTGCCCAAACACTACTTTAAGCCAAACGAGCCCAACCAAACCGTTTTGGCCAAAAAGCCCGTGGGCAGTGGGCCCTACCGCTTTGTGTCCTGGAAAAAGGGGAGCCGGATTACCCTCAAACGCCATGCCGAGTATTGGGGCAAAAACCTCCCCCAAAACCGAGGGCGCTATAACCTGCGCCTGCTGCTTTACAAGGTGGTAACCAATAACAAGGTGGCCTTGCAATCGCTGCAAAAAGGCGAACTGGATCTGCTGGGCTTAACCCCCGAACAATGGAAAAAAGAAACCAAGAACCCAAAAATCTACGGCCAAGGTCCCATTACCAGTGCCCCCGTGGTCAAATTGAACGTGCAAAACCTCTCGCCACGGAGTTACAGCTACGTGGGTTGGAATCTTGCCTCCCCGTTGTTTAACGACCGCCGCGTACGCTTGGCTTTAAGCCATTTGTTCGATCGCAAAACCTTTATACAAAAGCTGTTTCATGGCTTGCGCGAGGAGGCAGTGGGCCCTTTTGCGTCCAATTCGCGCTATCGCTCGCCCAAAATTAAACCCATTCCGTTCTCGATTGCCGAGGCAGGGAGATTGTTTAAAGAGGCTGGTTGGACGGATAGCGATCAAGATGGTGTGCTTGATAAGAAGGGCCAAGCGATGCGCTTTACCGTGCTTACAGCCGACCCCGAAACAGGGGTAAAAATGCTAACCCTTGCCAAGCAGTCGATGCAAAAAGCGGGGGTCGATTTGCGCATTAAGGTGGTGGATTGGGCTGCTTTGCTAAAACTGATTGATGACCTCCGCTTTGATGCCGTGATGCTGGGTTGGTCCCGCAGTGCCTGGCCTGATCCCACCGCGTTATGGCACTCCAAAAGTGCGGTGGCGGGGGGGCTCAACTTGGTGCGTTACAAAAACCCCGAGGTCGATAATCTGATTGCAAAGGGGGTCAAATCGATACCCGACAAGCAACGGGTGGTGCTTTTTAGGCGGATACACGAGATCCTTTTTCGTGATCAACCCTATACTTTTTTGCTCGAAAGTGGGCATCAACTCACTGCCTATCGCAACCGTTACCATCAGGTCAAGCCTTGGTTTCACTACAGCCTTGGGAGCGATTATTGGTGGGAAAAATCCGTTAAATGATAACGCCAGCCACACAGCCTTGGGAGCGATTATTGGTGGGGAAAAGGTGTTAAATAATAACGCCAGCCCACAGCCTTGGGAGGGTTTGTTGGCGGGAAAAGGCGTTAAATGATAACGCCAGCCACACAGCCTTGGGAGCGATTATTGGTGGGGAAAAGGCGTTAAATGATAACGCCAGCCTAACAGCCTTGGGAGCGATTGTTGGCGGGAAAAGGCGTTAAATGATAACGCCAGCCACACAGCCTTGGGAGCGATTATTGGTGGGAAAAATCCGTTAAATGATAACGCCAGCCACACAGCCTTGGGAGCGATTATTGGTGGGAAAAATCCGTTAAATGATAACGCCAGCCACACAGCCTTGGGAGGGATTGTTGGCGGGAAAAAGGTGTTAAATGATAACGCCAGCCCACAGCCTTGGGAGGGTTTGTTGGCGGGAAAAAGGCGTTAAATGATAACGCCAGCCCACAGCCTTGGGAGGGATTGTTGGCGGGAAAAAGCCGTCAAATGATAACGCCAGCCACACAGCCTTGGGAGGGATTGTTGGCGGGAAAAAGGCGTTAAATGATAACGCCAGCCCACAGCCTTGGGAGGGATTGTTGGCGGGAAAAAGCCGTCAAATGATAACGCCAGCCACACAGCCTTGGGAGGGATTGTTGGCGGGAAAAAGCCGTCAAATGATAACGCCAGCCACACAGCCTTGGGAGGGATTGTTGGTGGGGAAAAGGCGTTAAATGATAACGCCAGCCTAACAGCCTTGGGAGGGATTGTTGGTGGGAAAAATCCGTTAAATGATAACGCCAGCCACACAGCCTTGGGAGGGATTGTTGGCGGGAAAAAGGTGTTAAATGATAACGCCAGCCCACAGCCTTGGGAGGGTTTGTTGGCGGGGAAAAGGCGTTAAATGATAACGCCAGCCCACAGCCTTGGGAGGGATTGTTGGCGGGAAAAAGCCGTCAAATGATAACGCCAGCCACACAGCCTTGGGAGGGATTGTTGGCGGGGAAAAGGCGTTAAATGATAACGCCAGCCACACAGCCTTGGGAGGGATTGTTGGCGGGGAAAAGGCGTTAAATAATGAGGTCACTCAAGCGGACGGCAAAAAGGCATTGAACTCCTTTTTCAATTTGCGCAAAAATAAGGGCCTTGCCTTTGTATGTTCTCTTACATTGTAAAGCGTATTATGGCGATGGTGCCAACCTTTGTAGGCATTACGCTGATGACGTTTTTGGTGATTAACCTGGCGCCCGGGGGGCCTGTTGAGCAATTTTTGCGCGAGGTGCGCTTTGGGCAGGTACAAACGGGCAGTACAACGGGCTCCGGAAGCGGCATCGAAAATGCGGGGGTTACGGGGGACACCTTGCGCGAGCTCAAAGCCCAGTTTGGCTACGACAAACCTGTGCTAGAGCGCTACTTTATTTGGCTGGGTAATTTGCTGCGCCTCGACTTTGGGCGCTCTTTTGTGCACGATGTGCCTGCCATTGAGGTAATTGCCAGCAAATTTCCCGTGTCGCTCCAGTTTGGGATTACCTCTTTTTTACTAACCTACCTGGTGTGTATTCCCTTGGGTGTGTGGAAGGCCGTGCACGATGGGCAATGGGAGGATACGAGCACCTCGGCCCTTGTGTTTACAGGCTATGCGGTCTCGCCTTTAATGCTGGGCATTGTGCTGATTGTGGTGTTTGGGGGTGGCGTGTTCGACTGGTTTCCCATTTCGGGCAGTGTATCTGACCTCCACGATGAACTAGGCTTTTTCGCACGCATTCAAGATCGCATTCACCATGCTATTTTGCCTTTAGGCTGCTATTTGGCGGGTAACTTCGCGGCGCTCACCTTGCTGATGAAAAATGCCTTTTTAGAAGAGATGAACAAACCTTATGCCATTACAGCCATTGCCAAAGGCCTGCCCATGCGCACCGTGCGCTATTCCCATGTACTACGCAATGCCATGATCCCCATTGCCACGGGGTTGGGGAGTTTTTTGGGGATTTTTTTTGCGGGGAATTTGTTTATCGAACAAATTTTTTCCCTCGATGGCATGGGGCTGCTGTTTTATCAAGCCTTGCTGGCCCGAGACTATCCCATTTTGCTGGGATCATTGAGCCTCATCAGCATGATACTGATGCTAGGGAACCTGATCTCCGACATGCTCTATGTGATCCTCGATCCACGGATCGACTTTGATTAAAGGGGTTGACCCAGATAACCCCCTAAAAAACACTTAATCCATTGTTTTGGCTGCGGTAATTGGACCGCAGGGGGTGCTAGATTGTTCAAACGCCTCCCGCACTCCCTTCAAAAGGTGCCAGAAGAATCGCGGAGGCCCTTGCGCTTTAGCGCCACACACATCGGCGGCGACTTTTGCCGTCTTTTGCCGTCTATCCTCGCAAATAAAATGCGCAATTCAAACGCCCTTGTTTGTATTGAACTTAAAAGGTGCCCCTTTTCCCACATACCGACTTGGGCGGTAATTGGACCGCAGGGGGTGCTAGATTGTTCAAACGCCTCCCGCACTCCCTTCAAAAGGTGCCAGAAGAATCGCGGAGGCCCTTGCGCTTTAGCGCCACACACATCGGCGGCGACTTTTGCCGTCTTTTGCCGTCTATCCTCGCAAATAAAATGCGCAATTCAAACGCCCTTGTTTGTATTGAACTTAAAAGGTGCCCCTTTTCCCACATACCAACCCTGATAGCCCCCTTTTTGGGTTCTCTTAAAGAGTTAGCCCCAAACTTTTTGGAGGAGGGCTTGCTCAATAAGGGGTGTCAGGTTGCCATCGAGCACACCGATCGCATTGCCAATCTCAAGACCCGTGCGATGGTCTTTTACCATTTGGTAGGGGTGGAGCACGTAGCTCCGAATTTGGCTTCCCCAGGCAATTTGTTGCTTGCTGGCATTGCGTTTTTCTTTTTCAGCATCCAGTTCTTGTTTGCGGTGTTGATAGAGTTTGGCCTTAAGTACCTTCATGGCAGCAGCACGGTTTTTGTGCTGGGAGCGCTCACCTTGGCATTGTACCACAATCCCTGTGGGCAGATGGGTAATCCGAATGGCAGAATCCGTGGTGTTGATGTGTTGACCGCCTGCCCCTTGGGCGCGAAAAGTGTCTATCCTCAACTCGGAATCGAGGATGTCAATTTGAATGTCATCCTCCACATCTGGATGCACAAACACCGAAGCAAAGGAGGTATGGCGGCGCTTGTTGGTATCAAAAGGTGAAATGCGCACCAGGCGATGCACGCCGTTTTCGACCTTTAAGCGCCCAAAGGCGTAGTTCCCTTCCACTTGAAATGTAACCGACTTGACGCCCGTTTCTTCGCCAGGCTGCAAATCAAGGAGCTTCATTTTAAGCCCTTGTTCCTCGGTCCATCGTTGGTACATCCGCATAAGCATGGCTGCCCAATCCAAGGATTCGGTGCCACCTGCCCCCGAATGAATCAAAATGATGGCACTGCATTCATCGTGTTCTTCGCTCAGCATATTGCGTATTTTTAAAGCGTGCAAAGCGGCTTCCAAACGCGCACTAATCGCTTGCATTTCGGCATGCAAATCAGGGTCGACCTCCTCTTCCACCAAGCTAAGACCCGCTTCTAAATCCTCGATCAAAGCGATGCAGGTCGCCCATTTTGTCAACAAAACCTGCATACTACGCGTTTCTCGTAGTACCTTAGCCTGCTCTTGGGCATCACGCTGCCAAAAATCCTCTTTGTTAGCCTCTGCTTGCAGGGCTTCTAACCTGGCTTGCTGGCTTGCTGGGTCAAAGATACTCCTTAAAAGTGGCAAGGCGGTGCTTTTGTTCAGGTAATAGATTTTTCCAGTCTTCCATTGGGTTCTTATTCGCAAATTTATTCAAAACGTTATCCGTAGCACGTACATACACATCTACCACAAAACGATTATTATCTCTGGAAAAATTTTTAGCCATTTGGAATGTGCACATGTTTTTTTCACGAATCGCGTACAGGCATCCCCATCATCGCGCTTGGCTTTGCTTTCTTCACGCAAGCGCAACCCCTTTCAACCCCTTACCTTGAGGATGCCGTTGCTTTGTACGCCGATTTTTATAGCATGGTGGTAGCAGGGCAAACCATCACGGCATTTTTTTACAAGCAAAAGCCAAGCTCTAAAAAATTTGCCCCGTCTCGGTTTTTTCCCCCGCTGTGCTGCACTACAAAACACCCTATAAGCAGCAACTAAAACTGGTGAAATTATTCGGCTTCGGTTTAGCACCACATCGCCCACCCGTGACACGCTTTTGGGGGGCGCAAAGGCAAATGTAGCCAAACGATTTCATCTCGAGTGGAAATTGAGTGATCTGTAAAAGCGTTCAAATGAAACCGTTTGGTTATCGTATGATTGGTTTTTTGAGTGCCAAAAAGGTGGCAAGCGTTTGCTTGCAAAAAAAATTTAGATTCCTTAGTTGATGGCGGTCCCACACATGCGTTCTTGCGAACCCTCTATCGCAGCCCAGGTGTTTTTTGCGCAACAAACCGTGGTAAAGTGTGACGTACTAGGTTTGTGGTCGAACTGCTTGACAGCCAATTTTAAAACCACCCACCTTAATAACAAGCAGCCTTGCAAAGGAGGTGAATGTTTGCCAAGAGCAAGGCAAAAGGCCAGTGGCAAAAAATATAAACGTTTACTAAAGACAAGCGATTACAGTGCATGTACTAAAAAAGGAGATGCGAACACAACGTATTTGAGATGGCTGTATGTGTAGTCCATGGGAAATTTAAACTCCAAAAAAATGGACCCCTTGAGGGAAGGGGAGTGGTGAAAGGTATCCTTGAATTTGCTAGGGCAGAGCTTTTATTCATCTTCATCCGATAAGGATTCAAATATTTTGTCTGCAAAAAACGCTACCTTTTGGCAATGGCTTTACGGCGTGCATTCCGTTGAGGCAGCGTTGCGGGCACGTAGGCGCAAAATGTCGAAACTGGTACTACGCAAAGGCGACCTCTCCATGCCATTAAGGCGCTTAAAGCAGTGGGCCAAAGAAAACGGCGTGGCAGTGCGCTATGAAACCCCCTCAGGCTTAGATACCATTTGCCGTAGCACCTCACACCAAGGGGTGGCGTTGTACTGCGGACCGCCACCTACTCACCCTGAAACTTTGGCATGGTCTTTTGTAAAGGCTGACCCTGGGCGCACGGGACCACCCGTGCTGCTGGTGCTTGATCAAATTATGGATCCACGTAATTTAGGTGCCATTGTACGCAGTGCTGCCGCATTTTCTGCTCAGGCTGTGGTGGTTCCCAAACGGCGGAGCGCACCTTTTAGCCCTGCGGCGAGCAAGGCTTCGGCGGGTGCTTTAGAGCAGTTTCCCATCATTGAAGCCACCAATTTAGCGCAATTTATTCAGCAAGCCGCCACCCATGGCTATTGGAGCATTGCCGCCGTGATCGTAGGCGGTGAGCCCCTTTCCACCCATCCTAAAGACCGCCCGCTTATCCTTGTGCTTGGAAGCGAAGGGAGTGGAGTACGCCCTTTGGTACAACGGCGTTGCGATTCCACCGTAACCCTTGCCATGCAGGGATATGGGCATTTGAATGTTTCTAGTGCGGCAGCCGTATTACTCCACTGGTTCATCGGGTAGGTTTTTTAGTACGGGCGGCACGGGATACCTCCAGTACTCAAAAACCTTTGCCGAAGGTGAGATTTTGTCTCCCAATGTGCCCGTTCACATGCTTTGCCACGGGTCAAAATTTAATGGTTTTTTGTGGTTTTTCAACGGTTTACGGGCAGTGTGTTTGCGCTAAAAGGGTGGTGGCACGTGTCCCGCCCAAAAAACGGTGTAATGCGGGTTTGCGCGTTTTCGTTCACATGGCTTTATACTTCTCACAAGGCCTTGTTCGAGGGAATTCGAAAGCGTTCGAAAGCGCTCGAACCCCCTAACATCAAGCCTTAGCGGGTTTTACACAAAAAATGCCCAGGGGGGTTTATGCCCCGCAAAAGGTCGGAGTTCGGCACTCTAACATGGAACTGAACATGGAACTCAATTTTTCGCCCTTTTCATGGATCAAACCCTTGTTTTGAAAATACTTTTTCGCGATTGGCCTAAAAATAAAAAATAATCTAGCTTGTAACTCCTTTTTTTCTAAACCGCCCTGCGTTGCACATAAATCACGGGCACAACCTGTTCTATTTCGTCCATGTTCTCTTGCAAGGTGTAAGGTTTTCGCTCCCCCGTTTTGGGGTCGGGGTCGTCCCATTTTTGGAGCACCAGCCAGGTTGCCCCCCTTCTTTGTGCCTCCATTCTTTCACCAATCCCAAACGGGCAAGGTTGTTCGGCTTTAGCACAAACACCACATCGCCCACCCGTGGCGTGCTTTCGGGGGCGCAAAAACAGATAAAGCCAGGTTCAATCCCCGCGTACACCAGGCCCTGCCCCGTGGCCATCACCGCAAAGTCCTCTGCGGGGTTCATGTCGGCAGGGCAGTTCGCTTTTACGCTTAAGGGCTTTTTTAACTGCCAACCCGCCAGCCCACATTCGGCCAAGCCGAGGAGGGTCATGGTGGTAATACCGCTTGTGGTAGGCGGTGGGGGCGGGGGCTGTTTAACCAGTTGCTCCAGTGCCTCTATCTTTTTCAGCAACGCATCCTCCCGCCTTTTGGCGTCAAAATCATTCCTCATCGAATGGGTGTCGTGCCAGCACTCCTCTCTTGCCCCGCTTTTGCAATGCCTTTTTTTAAAGCAACCCGTATTTAAGGAGCAGCAGATGGAACATCTCAGCGCGAACGACCTTGTGTGCTTTGATTGCCCCCTAGATTTTTGCCTTGAGGAGGCAGCCCTCCCAAAGGGAACCCAGCCACCCGGAGGTTGCCCCGCCATGGCTGAAAAGGGAGAAATCGCAGCTTCCCAAAAAGCCTATCGCGAGGCCAACAAGGCCAAGATTTTAGCCTCCCAAAAAGCCTATCGCGAGGCCAACAAGGAGGAAGCCGCAGCCTACCAAAAAGCCTACTACCAAGCCAACAAAGCCAAGATTGCAGCCTCCCAAAAAGCCTACTCCCAAGCCAACAAGGCCAAGATTGCAGCCCGCGATCAAGCCTACCGCGGGGCCAACAAAGCCAAGATTGCAGCCCGTAAAAAAGCCTATTGCGAGGCCAACAAGGCCAAGATTGCAGCCCGCGATCAAGCCTACCGCGGGGCCAACAAAGCCAAGATTGCAGCCCGTAAAAAAGCCTATTGCGAGGCCAACAAGGCCAAGATTGCAGCCCGTAAAAAAGCCTATCGCGAGGCCAACAAGGCCAAGATTTTAGCCTCCCAAAAAGCCTATCGCGAGGCCCACAAGGAAGAAATTGCAGCCTCCCATAAAGCCTATCGCGAGGCCCACAAGGAAGAAATTGCAGCCTCCCATAAAGCCTATCGCGAGGCCAACAAGGCCAAGATTTTAGCCCGTAAAAAAGCCTATCGCGAGGCCAACAAAGCCAGGCTTGGGGCACGCGAGAAAGCATGTTTATAAAGCCACCCACTTTGCAAGTTGAAAGGGCCGTGAAAACACGATGCAACAATGGTACAGCGCACAAGAATTAGTCGGTGTGGCAGGGCTACCCAAATCTATAATGGGTCTTCATAAACAAGCCACCCGCGAAGCCTGGCGTTCGCGCCCACTCAAACGCAGTGGCGGCGGCAAGGAATACCATTTTGGCAGCCTGCCCAGGGCAGTTCAGGCGGCATTGGCAATGCGCTGGTATACAACCCACACAAAGGAGGGCAAGCAGGCCATGAAACGCGCCAAGGATGGCGCATCCTCTTCTTCAATTCAGCGTTGGGATGCGTTTGGCCGTTTGCCTGGGAGCCAGCAAAAACAAGGCCACAAGCGCATGGCGGTTTTAATGGCCCTGCTTGCACTGGAGAGCAACGGCTTAACCCGCAACCAAGCCATCGCAGCCCTGCAAAAACAGGGGGCAGCCCCCGACCGTAAAACCGTGTTCCGTTGGCTTGAGCGGGTGCGTTCCTACCCAATCACCGACTGGCTTCCGATGCTTGCGCCCAGCCACGGCGGCGGGCAACAAACGGCCAATGGCACCCTTGAGGCTTGGAGTATCTACAAAAGCGACTATTTGCGCCCCGAACGCCCCAGCGCCACGGCTTGCTACCGCCGCTTGCAGCAGGTGTCCGCCCAAAAAGACTGGCAACTGCCCAGTTTAAAAACCCTTACCCGCAGGCTAAAGCGCGAGGTGTCACGCCCTACGATTATGCTAGCAAGGCGCGGCGAAGGGGCATTAGAAAACACCTACCCCGCCCAAGAGCGCACCGCAAAAGACCTTTTTGCGCTGGCCTTGGTTTGCGGCGATGGTCACCGCTTTGATGTTTTTACCAAGTGGCCAGGGCAAAAAAAGCCCGTGCGCCCCATGTTGCTTGCCTTGCAGGATGTTTACGAGGGGCAAAATTGTGGCTTGGCGGATTGGCTTAAACGAGAGCACCTTGTTGGTGCGTTTAGCTTTTGCCGACCTGCTTAAAAACCACGGCGTGCCCCAAGCCGTGCTGCTCGACAACGGGCGCGCCTTTGCTAGCAAGTGGCTAACGGGCGGGGCTAAAAACCGCTTTCGCTTTAAAATCAAGGCAGAAGAACCCCAAGGTTTGCTCACGGCTTTGGGCTGCAAAATCCACTGGGCAATGCCCTATCATGGCCAATCAAAGCCCATTGAACGCGCCTTTAAAGACCTGTGTGAAAGCATTGCAAAGCACCCCTTTTGCGCGGGCGCCTACACGGGCAACAGCCCCAGCGCCAAGCCCGAGAACTATGCCAGCAAGGCGATTGAGATTGAAGCCTTTCGGACCCACGCAAACCGGCAAATTGCCTTGCACAATGCCCAAACGGGGCGCACCGGGGGCGTGTGCAACGGGCGCAGTTTTGATGCGGTTTACAACCAGAGCTACGCCCAAGCCCCAATCACCAAAGCCACACCCCAGCAGCAGCGCGCCTTTTTGATGGCAGCCGAGAAGGTGTTGGCTCACCGCGACGATGCCAGCGTTAGGATTTTGGGCAACCGTTTCTGGCACAAAAAACTAGCCCCCTACGCCGGCAAGCATCTCACGGTGCGCTTTGACCCCGACGCCCCGCGCGATGGCGTGCAGGTTGAAACCCCCGATGGGCGTCTGGTGTGCTTTGCGCCTTGTATTGCCGCGATTGGGTATACCGATCAAGCCGCCGCCAGGGCCCATGCCAAGGCGCAAAAACAGCACAAAAAAGCCACCAAAGAAGAACTGGCCGCCCAGCGCACCCTAAGTGCGGCCGAGGTGGCGGCGGGGCTTAGCACGGGCGCGCCCCCAGCCGAGGAGCACACGTCCAAAATCATCACGGGGGTGTTTGCCCAGCGCAAGTCAGACGAAGAGGTAAGCCAAGAGGAGAGAGAGAACTTTAACAGGGGGCTGGAAAACGCCCTTAAACAAATGGAAGCACAGCGCCAGGTGGAGGGCTTTTAAAACCAAAAAGCCCCACACGGACAGCCAAGAACCGTAGCAGGGCTTAAACCGCGGGGCATAGAGCCCCGCCAACCAACACAATACATGGAGTATAAAACATGCACCAAGCAAAGGCAACCCCTAGTTTACAGGTGGTGCAAGAGGGCGATCAGCCACCACTCACCCCGTTAGCAAAGTCCCCATTGCCCGCCGCCGAGGCGAGCAATCAGGCGTCAATTTTGCGGTCGGGGCTACAGACGGTCTTAACCGAGCAGTGCCTGTCCCAAGCCGATGCGGCCAAGCGGATTGGGTGCGGGGCAACAGCGCTTTCGCGCTGGCTTAACGGCAAGTACACGGGCGATAACGCCGCCCTTGAAGCCAAGGTTTGCCAATGGCTAGAAGACCAAGCCTGCCAAACCGCCTTTTTGCCCAGCGAGGGCGCAGACTGGATAGAGACCCCCACAGCCCGCCAAATCGGCATGGCCATTGCCTACGCCCACCTAAGCCGCGACATCGCGGTGGTGTGCGGTGGCGCAGGGGTTGGCAAAACCATCACCGCCCAGCACTACGCCCAAACCCGCCCTAATTGCTGGGTGTGCACAATGGTGCCCAGTTTTGCCAGCGCCCCTGCCTGCCTTAAAGCCCTTTTGTTTGCCCTTGCCCCAAGCCAGCGCGCGGACGGACGCGGGGGAGATGTGGTTTACCGCATGCTTCTCACCTATCTCTCAAAAAAAGACGCCCTGCTGATTATAGACGAGGCACAGCACCTCACCCGCCCCGCCTTGGAATGCCTACGCGCTTTGCACGATGCCACTGCTTGCGCCCTGGTGTTCATGGGCAACGAGAGCGTCTACACCCGGATGAGCGGCCCGCGCTCGGCAGAGTATGCCCAGTTGTTTAGCCGCGTTGGCAAGGTGTTAAACCCCAAAAAAGCCCGCCGTGCCGATGTAGAGGCCATTGCCCAAGCATGGGGAGTAAGCGAGCAGAAAGCCCTTGGCTTTTTAATCAAAATTGGTCACGGCCACGGCGCACTGCGTGAGGTTACCAAAACCCTACGCTTGGCCAGCCTGGCGGCAAACGGGGCACGGCAGGCCCTTAGTCTAAGCCACCTTAAAACCGCTTATTCCGAGCGTGGAGGAGTTAGCGAATGAACCCGATCAAGCCCAAAAACAGGCGTCTGCGTGCACCTGCCTGTTCGCATTTATACGCGGCACACAAGCAGCCCCATGTTTTGCTTAAATAAATAAAGGAGACCCGTCATGAAAATTGACATCAACAGTTTAAGCGCAGCACGACAAAAATGGAATCTCAAAGGGGAGACGCGCCTATAAGGCATGGGCAAAAAACCTCTTTTTTTTGCGTGGCCAAGGCAGGGGGTTTGTTCGCCCCAGCAACCGACCCCGCGCAGGGCTACAACGCTGGCAAGGAGGGCTATAGATGAAAACGCCAAAGGTTTATGTTGGCGCACGCTTAGAAAAAGGGATGCCCCCCCTTTAAACCACACCCTGACACCCTTAATAAGGAGTCCCCACATGCAAGCCCAAACCATCCCCCAGGTTGGAATATGCATCACGCTATAAAAAAAGCGACCCTTGCGCATGAGGTGGCGCTATGAGTTTTTTGCAAACGCTTTGCGACGCCATCGTGAGCGGATTTGGGGTTTTTATGGGTGGGTTCGCTGCCTACGGCATGTTGGAAATGTGCGCAACGCTTGGCTGGGTAGTGCTGCCCTGGGAGAAAAACCCCATCAACTTTACCATTAATTTCATGCATTTTGGGGGCACGGATGAGGATCTCGAAGTCGTGAAAACCATATTAGTCAAACACGTGAAGGAAGCCCGAAGAGAGCAGGGCAAACGAAAGGCTTGATCCATGAAAACCAAATCCTTTTGCCCCAACGAGCAAGCCTACCGCAATAAAAAATACGCGGCCCTGCACGCCCAATCGAGCAAAATGGGTTGGGACGATGCCCAATACCGCGACTGGTTGCAAAGCAACTACGGGGTGCGCAGCGCAAAAAACCTGAGCACCTTAAAACGGGCTTGCCCGTGCGCGGAGGCTTGGCTCGCGTGGCCGTTTGGAGTTACCTCTTTAAGGCCTACGCGCTCAAAGACTGGGCAGCCTTTTTAGAGGTGTTTGGGATGCCCTTGCGCATTGGGCGTTATGGGCCAGGGGCTAGCGATGAAGACAAGCGCATCCTGCGTCAAGCGGTGATCAACCTTGGGAGCGATGCGGCTGCCGTGTTGCACGAGAGCATGCAAATAGAGTTTCAAGATGCCGTGCAGGGCCGGGGCGGGGAGGGCCTGTTTTTGGCAGCGGCCGAGTTTTGGGATAAGCAAACCAGCAAGGCGGTGCTTGGGCAAACCGCCAGCACCGAGGGCACCCCTGGCAAACTGGGCAACGATGCCGCCCAAATGGAGGTGCGCCAAGACATACTGCGCGCAGACGCCGCCGTTTTGGCAGCCACTTTAAACCGCGACCTGGTCAAGCCTTTCATTGACCTTAATTTTGGCCAGCCCCCCGATAACCGCTATCCGCGAATTGTGTTGCCTTTGCCTGAGCCCGACAAAACGGAGGCAATCGTTGATGCCATTGCCCGCCTTGTGCCCCTTGGCTTGCGCGTTGACCAGCACACCCTGTGCGAGTTGCTCGGTTTGCCCGAACCGGGCTCCGATGCCCAGTTGCTTGGTACGCCAGCCAGCGCAACCCAAGCCAGCAACCAAGCCCTAGGGCACATATTAACAGCCCTTGCCCAAGCAACACCAGCCCAAGCGCAAAGCGAATTAGATGCCTTGACAGAGGAAACAACCCAAAACTGGCAGCCCTTGCTGGCGCCCTTGCTTGATCCCTTGGTGCAAGCCCTTGGCCAAGCGAAGAGCCCAACAGACCTCGCGCGCTTGCTCGCCCAAGCCTTGCCCGAGAGCGATCCGGCCCCCCTTGCCAAGGCGATTGCCCGCGCCACCTTTAAAGCGCGTGGCATGGGTGATGGGGAAGGCTAAAAACCATGCCCACACCCAAGCCAGGCTTTCATTTTACACCCACCCCGCCCAAAGAAGCCCTTGCCTACCTCAAGGCCAAAAAACTAAAACCCGCCTTTGACTATCGCGATGTTTGGCATCAAGCGCTACGTCAAGTTTTACACCGACCCCGTCCAAGCCTACGGCGAGGCGGCGGTCAATGCAATCTATGCCCAGTTGGCGGTCAATGCGCCCAAAAGCGCCTTGGTTGCCCGCAAACAAGGGGGGCTTGCCCTGGCCACCGAGTGGATTGAAGGGGCAGCCCCAATCGCCTTGGACGAACTAACCCAAGCCAAGGCAAAAAAACTGCTTGACGGGGTGGCGGCAGATGCTTGGCTGGCCAACTGGGATGCCTTGGGGCAAACCTTTGATAACGTGGTTTGGCAAAAAGGCGCCCCCGTGCGGATTGACAACGGCGGGGCGCTCTTGTTTCGAGCCAAAGCGGGGCGCAAAAATACCGAGGCACTGGCCACAATAGGCGAAGCCGAGGGCTTTTTTCATCCTGCCACCAACCCCACTTACGCCAAGGCAATGGAAAAAGCGGGGGTGCGCATTTACGAGGCGCTGGGGGATCACTGGCTTAAGACCGAGCGAGCGATTAGCAACCTAAGCAAAAAAACCAACGCCTTTGCCGACCTCTTGCCCCCCGTGCCAGGGGTGCCCGAGCCCGAGCGCCTTGCCATGCTACAAACCTTGCAAAAGCGTGCTATGCTCCTCAAGGGGGTGTCGCGCAAGGTGCGTGCCTTTGCCAAATTGCCCGTCCACGAGCAGGGTTTGATGAACCTCAAAGGCTATCAATACCAAATCTTGCTTGGGCAGGCGAACACAAGGGCGAAGGAATCGGGTGTCGTGCACCGTTTCTCCGAGCCCGAGTTGGCTGCATTGCACGGCTACACGGTCATCGATTATAAACCGATTAACCAGGCCAAGCGCGGGAAACTGCCCAAAGCCCTGGGAGAGGAATACGCCCACTACACCAAAACCATCATCGCGGGGCTGGCAAAACTCCCCAACTACCGGGGGAAGGTCACCCGAGGGACGACCCTGCCCGAAAGTGAACTGGCCAAACTCAAGCCAGGCAAGGTTTGGACACCCAAAGGCTTTACCAGCACATCCACGGGTAAAGCCTTTGGTGGGCCGCATCGGCTGAAAATACAGAGCCGCACGGGCAAGGAGGTATCTTGGATATCCCGGCACGCGCACGAAAAAGAGGTCCTCTTTAAACCCAATACCAAGTTTCGTGTTGTATACAGGGAAAAACGGGGCAGCGTTGTAGAAATAGGTTTAAAGGAGATACATGATGATTGAGTACGCTGAAGGGCTTAGTGATGAGGATAAAAAGCTCGTTGAAGAAATGCGGGCCTCTTTTAGAGAGAGTGACCGCCTGCTTAAAGAAGGCAAACTCAAGCCTGTGTCAAGGCACCTGCAGGCCAAATTCGATTCGGCCGAAATGGAGTTGGTCGAGGATGTCCCCCCCGCCAAACCCAAACCGGGCAAAAAAGGCTAAGGCAAGTGTGGTTATTTACCCCAAAGGCCTTTCTTTCTATCGTGGCGCACACAGACGACCCCGCCAACTTGCGCCTGGTGCGTGCCCGCCGCCCTGGTGAGATTGAGGCGCTTTTTCCTGTTGCGCTCGTGCACACCACTCCCGACGCCGATTTATCCCTATTGAGGCGCTTTTTCCTGTTGCGCTCGTGCACACCCCCAATGCCGATTTATCCCTATTGAGGCGCTTTTTCCTGTTGCGCTCGTGCACACCACTCCCAATGCCGATTACCCCTTTCGCGCATGCCTGCCAGCCCAGCAAAGCGCCTGCCTTGCACAGCGTCTGGGCTGTAATGGCCAACCAATACGAGCAAAGCAACCCGCCTTAAATTTGTGGGCGTGGCCCAAGCGGGGGCAAAAAACGGCACAACGGCAGGCGAGGTGAGCGTGCTGGTGCGCCGTGGGGTGTTTGGCTTTAAAAAAGCCACAACGCTGACCAAGGCAGATATTGGTAGCGATGCCTATGCCCTTGATGACCAAACGGTGACCGATGTGTCGGCAGGGGCTTGCCAAGGTGGGCAAAATCATCAACGTAGACGATAACCTTGCATGGGTGGAGGTAGTATAAATGATCATCAACAGACAAAGCCTAGACGACTTATTTGTTGGGTACAGCGCAGCCTTTAATCAAGGCTTTGGGATGGCGGGTGACGACTGGCAAAAGGTAGCGTTACGCAACGCGGCGCCCCTCACCGAGGCGGGCGAAGTGGACGGCGCCGCGGTTGCGCGCGCACTGGCAGATGCAAGCAGTTTAATGGATGCCAGCATTGGCGTGCGCTACACCTTGCCCTTGGCCGAGCCTCCTGGCGTGCTTAGCCCAGGTGTGCGTTGACCTTGCCTTGGGACAAATGGCGCAAACCGCAGGGCGCATGACAGAAGAGATTGGCGACAGGCGCAAAGAGCGCGTCCAATGGCTCGGGCAGGTGGCAAGGGGCCTGATCAGCCTAGGGGCAGCGATTGAAGAGCCCCGTTCAGGAGGCGCGCCTGCGGTGCAAAGCACGCCCCGCCAGTTGACAAGAGACGCTTTGCGAGGGCTTTAAAAAAATGGCAGGCGTGCAAATTGAGGCCGACCTAAGCGGGCTAAAAACACTAAACCAGCGCATTGCACGCTTGGGCAAAATTGACAAGCAAGACCTGCTTCATGCGCTAGGGGCAGAGATGGAAAGCCAAACCAGGCGCAGGTTGGCGGAGGAGAAAGAGAGCCCCGAGGGAGAACCGTGGAAGGCGTGGTCGCCAAAACATGCCCAAACCCGCCACGGCGGGCAGGGCTTGTTGCTGGGCGAAGGGGCGTTATTGGATAGCATCACCTTTGCCGTGCCCAACGATGGGGCGGTGTTGGTGGGTAGCAACCTGGTCTACGCCGCCATTCACCAGTTTGGCGGGGCGGAGGTGGGCAAAGAAGGGTTGCCAGCGCGCCCCTACCTTGGGCTTAGCGCCGCCAACAACCAAGACCTGGTCGAGGTGATAGAAGATTTTTTAAAGAAAGTGCTCCATGGCAGATAACCCGCCCACCCCAGGGCTAAAAGGCTTGTTAAGCGCCGTTGCGGGGGGCTTGCGCGCGGGTTTAAGTGGCCTTAAAGGAGGGGTAAAAACCCACGGCGGGCGCTTTAGCCTTGAGGAGTTAAAGCGCTATGCCCAGCAGGCCCCAGGGGTGAGGCTTGCCTTGCTAGGGGTGGAGCGCGTCGAGTGCACCAGTTTTGGCAAAGTGTGGCTTCACGCAAGGCTGGGGGCGTTTGTGATTGCCGCTGGCCAAGGGCGCAACGCGCAGGCTTTGCAAATTAGCACGGCCCTTGGGGTGCTGGTGGCAGACAACAGGTGGGGCGTAGAAGAATGGGCGCACACCCCCCAGGAGGCGCGCTGCGATAACCTTTACGATGCTGCCCTCGATAAAACGGGCATCGCCATTTGGGCAATCACTTGGCGCCAGCGCATTGAGCTCGAAAAAGAGCAAGTCTTAAGCGATTTAACCCGCGTTGACACCACCCTAAACGGCATTCAAGACACCATTACACTATCCTTAAGAGGAGTGTTCGAGTAAATGAAACCCATTTTTGTAAAACCCCGTGCGGGGCTGAAGGTGTACAACATTCAAACGAACGAACACCACCCGCCAGAGGGCGAATATGTGGCCAACACCCTCTACATTCAAAGGCGCATTAAGGCTGGTGAATTGACAATTTGCAACCCACCAGCAGAATGCGCAGACCAACAACCAGCAAAACGGGGCAAAAAGAAAGGATAGAAAAAGCCATGACCATCGCATTTAACAGCATTCCTGTTGGCATCCAAGTGCCAGGGCAGTATGTGGAGTTTGACAGCAGCCAGGCGGGCACCAGCACGCAAGTGCGCCGTATGCTGGTGATTGGTCACGTGGCCAGTGGTGGCAGCGCAAGCCCAGGCGAGGCGGTGCGCGTGGACAACGCCAGCGCCGTGGCGGGTTTGTTTGGCCAAGGCAGCCAGGTGGGGACAATGGCACGCGTGGCCAAGGCAGCCCATCGGCTAGGCGAGGTGTGGGCGCTGCCCCTGGCCGATGCAAGCGGCGCAGCCAAGGCAAGTGCCAGCATCGTTGTGGAAGCAACCAGCGCTCAAGCAGGCACCATTGCCTTGTACATTGCAGGCCAGCGGGTGGCCGTGGGGGTGCAGGCTAGCGCCGATGCCAACACCATTGCAACCGCCATTCAAACCGCCTGCAATCAGGCTTCGCCCGCCTTGCCTGTAGTCGCTACGGTGAGCACCAACACCCTCACCCTTACATGCCGTTGGGGCGGCACAACGGGCAACCAGATTGACCTGCGCCATTCCTACCTTCAAGCCCAAGCCTTGCCCAGTGGCGTTACCCTTGCTCTCACCGCTTTTACGGGCGGGGCAACCGACCCCAACCTCACCAGTGCATTGGCCGCCCTAGGCGACACCCAATACCATAGCCTTGCCATGCCCTATCATGAGCGCGCAGCGCTAAGCGCATTGGATAGCGTGCTCCAAAGCCGTTGGGGCCCCTTGGAAGCCAAGGAGGGGGTGGCGTTTATCCCTGCCGTAGGCACGCTAAGCGCCATGACCACCCTTGGCGAAGCCTGCAACAGCCAACTGATCTGCCTGGTTGGGGTGGGCAAAAGCCCCAGTGCCCCTTGGTCATGGGCAGCCACCACTGCTGCGGTAAGTGAGCGCGAAGCAGCCCTTGACCCAGCGCGCCCCTTGCAAACACTGCTCCTGCCAGGGGTGCTTCCCCCCAACGATGGGACCACCCTCGATTATACCGAGCGCAACACCGCCCTTAAAAAAGGCGTGTCGACCACCACCACCCAGGCGGGCAAGGTGCGCATTGAACGCCTGGTTACCCCCTATGCCACCAACCCCGCGGGCGCGGCCGACGGCGCCTACCACGACCTGACCGTCGTGCGCATCCTGGCTTTTTTGCGCAGTAGCCTGCAAAGGCGCATCGCCTTAAAATACCCGCGCCACAAGCTGGCCAACGATGGCGCCACGGGAGACAACGTGGTCACCCCCAGCACGCTGAAGGCAGAGATTGTGGCCCTGTTCACCCAGTGGGAAGCCGCAGGGCTGGTTGAAAACCCCGAGGCTTTTATCAAAGGCCTGCGCATTGAACGCGATAGCACCGATCAAAACCGCATTAACGCCAGCCTGCCACCCGATATTATCAACGGCCTGCGGGTGCTGGCTGCCAAAATTGAATTTAGGCTATAAGGAGTCACACCCATGCAACACGCAGGCAAAGCAAGCATTAAAATTGACGGCGACACCCTGCCCACCAAGGATGGCGCCACCCTTGACATCGGCGGGGTCAAGCGCAACACCGTCATCGGGGGCAACAAGGTGCTAGGCTACGCAGAAGAACCAATGCCTGCCCGCGTTGAATGCGAAGTGTTTGTGGGCAAGGGCACCAGCCTTGAGCGCTGGCGGCAGGTTGAAGACGCCACGATTACCTTTGAAACCGACACAGGCAACGTGTACGTCTTGCCAAATGCCTGGCTAACCGACCCCCCTGCGCTCACAGAGGCAAAAGACGGCAGCACCGCCCGCCTCGTATTTGAAGCCGTGGATGCAAAGGAGATTGCTTAAATGAAAGAGGTTTTGCTTACCCAAGGCTGGCTGATTGGCGGGGTGCGCGAGAAAAGCGTGCAGGTTGGCTTTTTTAATGTGGGCGACATGTTGGATGCAGAGAATGTGGAGGGCGAATTAGCCCGGGGTTTGTTTTTGTTGGGGCGGCGCATTAAACGAGTGGGCGCAGAAGAGGTAAGCATTACGGTGGAGATGCTAAGGAAACTAAGCGCAGGCGACATAGCCCAAATTCAACAGGCAGCAGACGAACTGGACGCAAAAGAGGAAGCAGTGTCATGCCTGGGGGAGCGCTAATTGCCTTGGGGCGCTGGTTTTGCGCGTGCAAGATCCCTTGCGCAGGCAAGTGAGGGTGCTGCTTAAACACGGCTTCACCCTGGCGGATGCCAAAGGCCTCACATTGCGCAGCATGCAACGCTGGATAAAGGCACTGGAGTAAAAGTTATGGCAGATTTACAGGCCAGCTTATACCTGCGGCTTAGGGGAAGCCTGGTGCGCGATGCAAGGCGCAACAGCGCTGCCCTAGAGCGTTTGGGCAGGCACGGCAAGCGCTCTTTTGAGAGGATTACACGCAGCGCAAAACGGGCAACAGCCGCTATCCGCAGGCACGGGCAGGCCGCCACCAAAGGGATTTTGCGCAGCACCACAGGCAAGTTTGCAGCAGCCCTTGGTGCGGGGGCGGCCATCTCAAAGGCTATCAAAAGGGAAGACCAAGCCGCCTATTTGCAAGCTGTCAGTGGCAAATCTAAGGAAGAGATTAAAAAGGTGTTTGACCTAATTACCGAGCGCGCAAAACAAACGGGCCTTGGCATTGACAAGCAGTTTGAGGTGGCCAAGACACTCCAAGACCAGGGCGGCTTGCTAGATGTGTTTGCAAAGAACCATGACCTCATTGGCGATGTGGTGCAAGGCACAGGGGGCAACCCCGCAGACATTGGCGCCCTGATTAGCGTGCTCAAACAAACCGTGGGCGCAGACCTGCCCAAAGCCCTTGGGGTGCTGGTTGGCCAAGCCCAAAAAGGCAACGTAACCCTTGGCAAACTTGCCTTGGTTGCGCCGGAGTCTCTGGGGGCATACAAATTAGGCACGGGGCGCACCCCCGAGCAAACCGTGGCCGAGGTGGGCGCCTTGCTACAGCGCGCCCAAGTGGCGGTGGGTAGCCCCGAAAAAGGCGCGACGGGCGTGCGCAACCTGATTACCGCCCTCACCAACTACAGCAACAAGCGCTACTTGCAAAACGTGGCGGGCATCAAGGTGCAGCAAAACGACAAAACCACGGTAAACTTGCTCGACATATTGGAGGGCTTAAAAGCCTACATTGGCGGCGATGAAAGAAAGCGCGCCAGGGTCTTTGATAGGCTGGGCATTGATGTGGAGTCGGCGGGGGTCTTAAAAGACCTGCTAAGCGGCGGACTTGACGCTGCCAAAGCCCTCGCCGTGACCAAGGGCAACCCCGCCCTCATCAAAACCCAAGCAAAGGCCATTCAAGCCACCAAGTCGGCCACGGCCGTCAGGGCGCTGGCTTCTGCCGAAGCGGTAAGCAACCCTGTGGTCCATAAAATCACTGAGGTAGTTGCCCAAGGGGCTAAAAGGATTGAAGGCGCTGTGCAGGTAAAGCGAATAAAAAAGGGTGTTTCGCGCCAAGCAAACCACACAGCGCAGCATTTTCTGCAGACAACAACCCCAGAGCAAATCAATTCACCTGACGGCCAACTTCTCATCGAAAAACTGCTAAAAGACCAAGTGCATCTAAGCGCAGAAATGGTGAAGCAGTTAAAAGCCCTGCGCAAGGATGCAAACCAACCCCTAACCCCAACCCTTAACACCGGGAGCATCACCCAATGAAAACCCTGTTTAGAGGCTTAACATTTGCCGTTTTTTTGGCGCTTGGCACACCCGTTTTTGCCCACCCCCTCACAAAATGGAGCCACCCCCCTGTATGACTTGGCGCAACCGTTTAATCGGCGCAGCCTACAACGGCCAACCTTTTTTTGTGGAGGCGTACAGCGCCACGGGCGGGCGCCTAACCGATGTTGGCGAAGACGACATCACGCCCGAGCCGATTGCCGCCCACGACTTTGGGCGCGCCCGCGAGCACTACGGCGTGGAGGCGCTTTTAATCGGTGCAGACTACGACAAAGCCCGCGATTTGTTGCTTACCGAGTTGCGCGCTGGTGGGGTAGGCACTTTGGCCCACCCGCACCTAGGCACATTGCAGGTGGTGGTTGCAAAATGGACTCTTGAGGAGAGCGCCGAGGAAGGCGGGCTAGCGCGCATTAGCATCACCTTTGCCGAGGCGGGCGAGGGTGCCCCCTTAGAGACTGACAGCGCCGCAGGCTTGGCAGCAGCCCAAGGAGCCGCCAACCAGGCAGCCGAGGCGGGGTTTTTGGCAGCCCAAGGAGCCACCAGCAACGCCGCCCAAGGGGGGTTCTTAGGGCAGGCACAGGGTTTTGGAGGCAACCTGGCGAGGGGGGCAACGGCCTTTCAAAACCAGGCAAACGCCGTTGTGGGACAGGTGGTGTCGGGCGTGCAGGCTTTCACGGAACCACTGGCCACACTTGCGCGCACCCCCGCAAACTTGGCCGCTGCCGTGTTGGGCGGGGTGGATGCGATAATTGCCAGCGCGGCCAACGCCCAAAGCGCCTTTGCCTTGCTTTTGCAGGTGATAGCGCGCTTGCTGGGCGATACGCCCCAAGGAGATAGCCCTCAAGTTAAAGCACAGCGCGCCTGCCAAAGCCTGCTGCTGGTCGGGGCAGTCGGCGAGTTGGCCAACCAAGCCAGCCAAGCCGACTGGGGAAACAACCAAGCTGCCAGCACTGCCCAAACCACCTTGCTGGGGCGCATGGAGGGGGTTCTGGCCAGTACGGGCGATGCCCAAACCTATCAAGCCCTGCGCAATCTGCAAGCACGCGCGGTGCAATCTTTGGCACAGGCGAGCACAGGCTTGCCCCAGGTAAAAACCATTGTGCTTGACGCCGCCGTGCCTTGGCTGGCCTTGGGGCAACGGCTTTACCCTGATGACCCCGATGTGCCCGCCCGCGCCGATGAAGTGTGGCAGCGAAATATCAGGCGTGCCCCCAATCCATTGTTCATGCCTGGGGGCGTGCCATTAGAGTATGTGGATGGGGCTTAAAGTTTATTGGAGGGCTTTGCCCTAGAAACACCCACCAAAGGGTTTGTAAACCCTTTGGAAACCCATGAGGGGGCAAATCTTGGCTCCCCAATTTTTTTAACCTCCCCCAGTGGGGCGTGGGGTGAAACCCCAAAAACCCTTTTGGTAAAAAGTTAGAGCAAACAACCATGAACGCGCACAGCATCACCTTAGAAGTTACTGGCCAGCGCATCACAGGCTGGGCGGGCGGGCGGATTGGCTGGGATTTAAACCAGTTTTGCGGGGATTTTTCTTTGGCTAGCCGTGGGAATGCCCAAGAACTGCCAAAGGCGGTGCCACTGGGCGCTAAGTGCAAGGTGGCGTTGCACAGCCCTCAAGGTGAGCAGACGGCCTTGGTGGGGATGATTGATAGCATCAGCCACGAGGTGGCGGCACAGGAGGTGCGCACGGTGGTGGCGGGGCGCAGTGCCAGTGCCGACTTGGTGGACTGTGCGGCCCCGTTGCAAGCCTGGCAAAACCAAAGCGCCCTCCAAATTGCGCACGCGCTCACCTCGTCCTTTGGCTTGCAGGTGGCAGATAAGGCAGGGCTTAGCGAGCCCTTTGCCCATTTTGCGACGCGCCCAGGCGAAAGCGTTGCCCAGGCCTTGGTGCGCTTGGCGCGCTTGGGCGGGGCTTGGGTGGGTGACGTAGCGCCCGCAGGGCACTTGCGCTTTTTTATCCCAGGCAAGGGGCGGGCACCTTATCAATTAAGCCTGCAAAAACACCTGATTAGCACCAGCGCCACCACCAACCGCGCCCCGCGCTTTGGCCAAGTGCAGGTACTAGGAGAAACACCAGGGGGCAACACGATAGAGGCCCTGGCAATGGATGCGGGGAGCCAAAAAATGCGCAGGCATGTGCTGCTAGCAGAGGAACCCTGCCTGCCAGCAGCGTTGCAAGCCAGAGCCAACTGGGAGCGCGGGGTGCGCTTGGCCAGTAGCACCAGCGCCACCATAGACATGCAGCGCTGGGATGCTTTGGCGCGCTTGCTGCCTGTTGGCGGGCTGGTGCGCTTAAAAGCCAGCCAGGGGGGGCTCAACGGCGATGCCCTGGTGCAAGGGGTGCGGGTTTTTTTAAGCGAGGAGGGACCTAAATTAAGCATCTACCTCACCCACCCCGCAGCCTACCAAGCCAAGCCAAACCCAAGTGCACTAGCGCGGCCTTTTTTAATCCGGAGCACCTAGGCGATGATAACAGGGTTTAAAAACATGGTGCGCCGTCTGCTCTTGGCGAGGGTTGACAGCCCGAGCAAGGTGCAAGTGCAAGGCCTTGGGGCCCAAGCGCTAGAGGCCGAGCGCTTTTTGCCTTGGGGGTTTGCCTCACAACCCACAGCTGGCCAGCAAGCGTTGGTGGTGTTTGTGGGCGGCGCCCAAAGCGCCCCCGTGGCGCTGGGTGAAAGCGCCAAAAGCGCCCCTGCCCTAGCCCAAGGGGAGGTAAAGATTTATGCCCAAGGAGGCGCCAGCGTCCACTTGAAAGCAGACGGCAATGTGGTGGTGCAACCAGGCGCACAAGGCAAGGTGATGTTAGGCGAGCAAAGCCTTAACCCCATGCAAGGGGTGGTGACAGGGGAGTGCGTGTGCGCTTTTACAGGCAACCCACACCCCCAAGCCAGCCAAGTGGTGCTGGCCAAAAAGGAGGCCTAACCGATGCCCTTAAACGCAACCGTTTTGGCTATGTTGATGAAAGAAAAAATGGACGCCCTGCCCCAAGGCACGGCGGGTGAAGCCAACCTGCAAGCCTTGGCCGAGGCCGTGGTCGAACACATTCAAAGCGAAGCCGAGGTGGTTGTGCAAGGGGTGCAAACAGGGGGCGGAGCAGCCACGGGGAGGATCACATGAAAGACATTGCACTAAAATGGAAGAACGGGGTGGCAGATATTGCCCTCGATGCGGGCGACATCGCCTTGGATAACGGCCTTGAGAGCGCCGTTATCATCAGCCTATTTGGCGATGGGCTTGCCAGCCCTAGCGCTACCTTGCCCGATGGCGCCACCAACCGCCGCGGCTGGTGGGGTGGATGTAGCGGCAGTGGCCTTTGGCAACACACCCGCGCCAAAAACACCCAGGCCAATGCTCTTGCCCTCGCCGATGAAGCCCGCCGAGCCCTAGCATGGCTCACCAAAGACGGCCTCGCCACCAGTTTGGAAGTGGAAGCGGTGAGGCAAGCAGGGCAGATTGCCTTGCAGGTGCGTGTAAAGGGCGTTGCAAGCGCGTTTAAAGGAGGTTTGTATGCCGTTTAAAATCCCCAGCCTTGGCGATTTACGCGCCCGCAGCCGTGGTGATATGGAAGCCGCGTTGCCAGGGGTTTCTGCCCAACAGGCGAGCATGGCGCAAACCTTGGCAGACAGCCACGCTGCCGCCATGCGCGGGCTTTACCTCCACCAACAAACCCTAGCCCAAGACCTCTTCCCCGACACCGCCCAAGCAGACGCCCTTGAACGCTGGGCAGGCATTTGGGGTGTCACCCGCACCCCGGCAGCCAGGGCAGTCGGTCAAGTGGTGTTTCAAGGTCAAGCAGGCGCTTGGGTGCCCCTTGGCTTAGGCTTGCAAAGCCAGCGCAACCAAACCTACACCACCAGCCAAAGCGGGGTGCTGGCCACCAACGGGCAAGCGACCCTCGCCGTGCGTGCTGATAAAGGCGGGGCGGCAGGCAACCTAGCAACAGGTAGCACGCTCACCCTAAGCAGCACCGTGCTCGGGGTTGAACCCGAGGCAAGGGTCGCAACAGGCGGGCTTGTCGGTGGCGCACCCCAAGAGACGGATGATGCCCTGCGCGCACGCCTGCTGGCACGCATTCGCGCCCAAGAACGCCTTGGCAGCGTAGCCGACTACAAAGCCTGGGCTTTGGGCCGTCCCTGGCGTTGATCGCGCCTGGGCTTTTGCCCATTACGGGGGCGAGGCAGGCGTGGTCGCCGTGTTTATCACCGTGCCCAGCACCAATGACGACCCCCGAGCCAACCCTGCCAAGCTGCAAGAGGTGCAAACAGCCCTCGATGCCCTGCGCCCAGCGGGCGCTGTGTTGCGCACGCTGACCCCAGCCTTGTTGCCTGTGAATGTCCAAGCAAGCATCGCCCCCCTCACCCCACCCTTGCAAACGGCTGTGCGAGCCGAATTGGCCAATGCCCTTCACCAAGCCGCCCGCCCTGGTGCCAGCCTGGCGCGTAGCGTGATTGAAGCAGCCTTTGCCAGGGTGGAAGGATTAACATCATGGAATATCACCAGGCCCCGCGAGGCAACCCAACCCGCAGCAGGCAACCTGCCCGTGCTGGGCACCGTTACGTTGAGGGCAGGCTAAAATGACCAATACACAGACTTATACCCAAGCCCTCGCAGGGCTACTGCCCCCAGGGGCAGCTTGGCAAGGGCGCAATCTGCAAAGGCTGCTTAGCGCCTGGGCTACGGGTTTGGTGCGTAGCGCCAACAGCCTGCAAACCTTGCTAGGCGAAGCAAACCCAGCCAATAGCAGCGACCTGTTGCCCGAGTGGGAACGCCTGCTGGGGATTGTGCCCTTGGATAGTAGTAGCATTCAGGCAGAACGCCGCGAGGTGGTGTTGTCTCGCCTAGCAAGCGGGGTGCCCACCACCGATACAGCGCTCCTTGCCCTGGCTGGCGCGCTAGGCTGGAGGCTGGCCTTTACCTACTTTATCCCCGCACGCGTAAGCAAAGCGCGCCTTGGCACACGGGGTTATGGCGCACCTTGGGTGTTTGCCAAGCGCATCACGGGCACCCCCAGTCCTAGCGAAGCCGTAAACGCACAAACCCTACGCACCATACTCACCACCTACCAGCCCGCCCACGAAGCGTGGCGCTGGGTGCTAACCTAAAAGGAGAAGTCAAAGGAATGGCAACAAATACACCCGCCAATTGGGAAGAGCGCATTCCCCTTTTTGACGAGGGCGACCCCCTGACAGGGCGCGAGGCCACCCTGCTCACCGCCGATGGGCAAAATATCTGGCGTGCTCTGGCAATGGGCCTCGCACAAAGCCACGCCCTGCCCGCAAACGCGACCCACGCGCAAATTATGGAGGCTTTTATGCAAGGCCACGCCCTTACAGGGGAAATCAAAACCTTTGGGGGGGCCGCTGCCCCCGGGGGCTGGTTGCTTTGCAACGGGGCACGGGTTAGCAGCACCACCTACGCCGCCCTGTTTGGGGCGCTTGGGCAGCGATACGCGCCCGATGTGCTGCTGAGCGCTGCTTTTGCCCTCACCACGGCAAGGAGCCTTGAAAGCATGGGCTTTTTAAAATGGGGACAGGGTGCGCTTTGAGGCCTACGACGCTACAGGCGCAGCGATTGACCTCCCCACCCCTTTGAGCAAAACCACCCCCTATACCCTGGGCATCGCCACAGATGCCACCCATGACTTTAGCCCGATCGATGCCAGTGGCACAGCCGTTGTTCCCACAGCCCAAAGCAAGGGGCGTCTCGTGATGTCTAAAGCGGACACCTTGACCCTCCCCGACCTCCGCGGGCGAACCCCCATTGGGGCCGGGCAAGGGGAAGGCTTAACGCTGCGGGCGTTGGGCATACAAGGCGGGGATGAGGAAATGCAGGAGCATAGGCACTCATATCCGATTGGGGGTCGTCCAGTAAACGGGGGAATCCTATCTTACGTGGGGTGGGAAGAGGTAGCTTATGGGCCACTTTACACTGACAACTACGGACTAGGTCAAAGCGGCAACATGCAGCCCTACCTGCCGCTTCACTACATCATCAAAACTTAGTAAAGGTTTTTTTATGGAACTCATCATTACCCAAAGCACGATTACCCTGGGCGGGTATAAGGCCAGTTTAGCCGACTTTGCCCAAGATTACGGCCAGCGAGCCCCAGCCCCTGCGCATCCTGACAGTGCCCGTTCCTATCATCGAGGCGTGCGCCACGCATCCCACACCAAGCACGGCCAAACCGTTGGCGGGCCACTGGTTTGGGCCCAAGGCGATGCCATCATTGCAGCCCTGCCCACACTGCTTGCCAAGCAAAAAGCAAGGGAAGACGCGGCACAGGTTGCCTACGAAGCCGAGCAAGCAGCGAGGGAGGCAAGCCAAGCCGAGCAAGGGGCAAGCCAAGATTTGGACAGCCAAGGGCAAGGGCAAGGGGAGAGTGCTTAAGAAGGGGAAGGAACGCAAAGATTTTTTGGGTCTGAGAAACCCAAAACGGCCTGCTACAAACAAGCCACGGCAAAGCCGCTTCTTAAACCCCCCCGTCAAGGGGATGTACAAAAGCGGAGCCAAAGAAGGGGCAACATACCGTGGTCGGTTTTTTTAGTCGGAAAGGTGGCAAGCGTCTGCTTGCAAAAAGGCTGGCGGGTATCATTGATGCCGTGCCACACACATGCTATTGCGAGCCCTTTATGGGCGCAGCCCAGGCGTTTTTTGCGCGCAATCGCGAGCGCACTATTTCTGAAGTGCTAAACGATATTGACGGGGAATTGGTGAACCTATTTCGCGTGCTGCAGCACCACAAGGAGGCGTTTTTGCAGGGCTTGGAGTGGGGGGTCTACGCGCGGGAGGTATTTGAAAACCTCCAAAAACAAGACCCCCAAACTTTGACCGACATCCAGCGTGCCCAACGCTTTTATTGCCTGCACAAAATGTCTTTTGCCCACCAAGCCAAAAACTTTGGCTACTCAAAAAAAGCCACGCCACGCAACCTTCAACCCCTAAAAATCCTTGAACAAGCCCACGCGGCCCTGCAAAGGGTGCATCTTGAGTGCTTGCCTTGGCAAGATGTGATCACTCGCTACGATTCAAAAGAAACCTTGTTCTACCTTGACTTAGCCCTACCACGGGCACGAAAACGACTATGGCAAGGTTTTTTGTTGAGCGAGACTTTGAAAGTCTCGCAACGGTTAAAGGGCAAGGCAAGTTTCTCCTGAGCATCAACGACACACCACAGATACGCGCGTGGTTTACGCAGTCCGACCGCTACCAAATGAAAACCCACTACACCCTAGGCTTGCATGCTGTTATTCGGGAAAAAACAGGTAAGCGAATTGCTTTACACAAACTTAGCACCCGAGGCCATGCAAACTCTAATTGACCAAAGGGTTAAACAAAATATCTGCTTGCCCCATCAAACCCCACCCAAAATCCGAGGTCGGAAACTAAAGAAGCACTAAATCAAGCCTTGCACCAAGCAAAAAACATGCCAAAATAAAGAGACCCCAGAATGACCAGTGTCAAAGCATGTGTCCCAAAGTGTCAAAGCAAGTGTCCCTTTACAGCGATGAAAGCACGCAACACCACTGTACTGAACGGGTGGCGTTCGGTGAAATCCAAGGCCAATCAACAGCTCACCGAAAAGGGACGCCACGGAAAACCCCTTAATGAAGAAGAATTGCTTACCTTGATTCGCCGCGAGGTACGTGAACGCAAAGAAACCAACGAACACTTGGCAAAGGACGCACCCGAATACACCGACAATCTTGTTGTTATCCAAGTTTTGAAAGCGCACCTGCCTGCAGATCTGAGCGAAGAGGCACTCGAAAAAGCCATTTTGCAGGCTATTGAACAAAGCGGGGCAAAGGGTCCTCAAGACATGGGCAAGGCTATGCAGGTACTCCGCGGCACCCCTGGGGTCAATATGGGCAAGGCTTCGCAACGGGTGAAAGCGTTGCTACCAAGCTGGCTAGAGTGGATTATGTCAGCCCGTTGACCACCCAATTTGGCTTAAGGCTTCGCAACGGGTGAAAGCGTTGCTACCAAGCTAGCTAGAGTGGATTATGTCAGCCCGTTGACCACCCAATTTGGCTTAAGGCTTCGCAACGGGTGAAAGCGTTGCTACCAAGCTAGCTAGAGTGGATTATGTCAGCCCGTTGACCACCCAATTTGGCTTAAGGCTTCGCAACGGGTGAAAGCGTTGCTACCAAGCTAGCTAGAGTGGATTATGTCAGCCCGTTGACCACCCAATTTGGTTTTTGGCCCAGTACAACCACCTTACGCACATTTTCAAGCCCCCATTCCCATGTACGTGAAGATGCTTCGGGAGTAGGCCCAGCAATATGGGCGGTGAGCAGCACATTTTTTGCGCAAAGCAAAGGGTTGTCCTGTTCAATCGGTTCGCGTGAAAACACATCCAGCCCAGCTCCAAAAATACGTGCGCCATTTAGCGCGGCAGCCAAGGCTTGCTCATCCACAATCCCACCCCTTGCTGCCATAATAAACAAAGCACTTGGTTTCATTTTTGCCAGCAAGTCCGCGCCAACCATGTTGCAGGTGGTATCATCCAAAGGGGTGTGTACACTCACCACATCCGCTTCGCTAAATAACACTTCTCTTTCGGAAAAGGTGGCTTGTGTATCGGCAAGTATGTTCGCATCAATCGGTCGGATGTCGTTGTACAAAATGCGCATACTGAAAGCACGACACAGCGTGGCCAAAGTTTGCCCAATGGCACCAAACCCCACAATTCCCATGGTTTTACCGTTAAGTTCAAAAGAGCGCTTGGTGAGCAAGCGGGCCTCGAGCCACGCAGCTTTGCGGGTTAGGGCATCGGCAGATTTAAGATTTTTGGCCAAGGCCAGCATGAGTCCCATGCACAACTCTGCCACTGAAGCTTTGTTGACCCCAGCTACGTTACAGCAAGGAATGCCTCGCACCCTCGCCGCAGCTAGATCAAGGGTGTTGTAACCCACGCCCAAACGCTGCACAATTTTTAATTTGGGGGCCGCTGCCAAAGCCTGCTCGTTCACGGGTTCTGCACCCACCACAAAAGCATCCACATCGGCTAGTTTAGCCAACTGCGCATCGCTCCAATGCGAATCATCTTCAGCCCAAGCAATCACGTAATCGAGTTCTTTTGGAATTTGCGCGACCGCATCAGGGCGGTTTTTCAGTAAAAATGCCAGTTTCATGGGTGCCTTTTCATCCTTCCCACCTATATTTTTTTAATGTGTAGACCTTGATAGATATCCCATGATTCACCTGGTCGTAGCAATATCCTTGTCCCCGTTCCCATGCTTATGCAGGCCACATGGAAATAACGGGATATAACGGGTGTCCCCGTCCCCATGCTTATGCAGGCCACATGGAAATAACGGGATATAACGGGTGTCCCCGTCCCCATGCTTATGCAGGCCACATGGAAATAACGGGATACAACGGGTGTCCCCGTCCCCATGCTTTGCGCCTCGTAATCCAACGGGTTTTTAGTGGGTGATAGCGGTTTTCGGGTGGCGATTTGCAAGCAAAGAGGATAGCGATGGCTGACTTCCATGAAGACAAGTTTCTAAGGGCACGGGCATTTGTAAGAAAAGGGTGGCGTAATTTACCGATGAAACCAGGGCGACATGGTGGCAGGGCAAAAAAAACCATATTTTCTGCCCGTAGTAAAGCAGCTGGCTCGGCACACCCGTTATATCCTGCCGTATCCCGCCATTTCCTTAGTGGTGTAAAAGCATGTGAACCGGCACACTTACAACGAATAGACACCGAAACCAGGGCAAAAACCGGTGGTGTCCCATGTATTTTAGAGCCGCAAAGCACGTGTCTCCTTACACCAATCGTGGTTGTGAAGGCCTACACCATGCCAATAAGCCGTTTTTATGCTGGCTTTTAAGGTAGAAAGTGGGGAGAGGAGGATTCGAACCTCCGAAGGCGAAGCCGTCAGATTTACAGTCTGATCCCGTTGGCCACTTGGGTATCTCCCCCTTTTTTTGAACAATCACGCTGCTTCTTAAGTTGTGATGCCTTCTTTTTTTAAAAAAGCCCTGGAGAGGTTTTTGACAATGGTTACGTTTTGCGAAGCACCATTTCAAATGGAGGTTTTCGACGCGGACCAACAGTTCCATACGTATATCAAATACCCGTTTGTATCAACCGTGTTTTGTTGTTTTTAGCGTATTTTTTATAGTACGCTCCATGCGGGTCTAAGGCACCAAACGCACCTAGAACCAAACGGGGTTTCTCGCTTTTTAGCACGCATAAACCCAGCACCAACCCACACACCTGCCAACTATATGTACCATGCTGCCTTAGCGTTGGTCATTAAAGGCGAACCTTGCGCATGGCGTGATGAACCGCAGGATGCTTTTTTTAAAAGCTGGCGAAGGGACTTGAACCCCCAACCTGCGCATTACAAATGCGCTGCTCTACCAGTTGAGCTACGCCAGCAATTGCGTCATATCCGTTATACACTTTGCATACCTTCATTTTACAAACTACCAAACGACAGCCGCTCCATTGTGCACATTCATATCCTTAGAGACAAGGCATAAAGTAAAAACAACAAGCAAGAACCAACGGTTTGCGTTGACACGCTACCAGCAACCATCTTTTTAAAAAGGGCTCTTCAAAATATGCGCTTAGAAACCACTCTTATTCATAGCGAACGTGAACCTCGTAAAAACAAAGGCATTGTCAATCCGCCCGTCTACCACATGTCGACCGTGTTGTATGATGACATCGAGAGTTTTTCTAAGCGTGGTGAGCGCCGCCTATCCCAAACGGAGATAGGCTATGGGGCGCAAGGCTCACCTTTGTCTTATAGCCTGGGGCGCATGTTTTCTGAATTAGAAGGGGGCTTTGGTGCGGTTATGACCTGCACTGGATTGAGTGCTGTGTCGATGGCCTTGTCTGCATTTTTAAAAGCGGGCGATCATTTACTGATGGTCGACTCGGTGTACAATCCCACCCGCCATTTCTGCGATTACCACCTACGTCGCATGGGCATTGAGGTTGAATACTATGATCCCTGTGTTGGTCAAGGCATTGCCCAGCTTTTGCGTCCTAATACCAGTGTGGTGTATTTGGAAAGCCCTGGCTCACTCACCTTTGAGGTGCAAGATATTCCCGCTATTATACAAGCTGTTAAAGGGCGCAGCATTACCACCATTTTAGACAACACATGGTCTGCGGGTGTATTTTTGAAGCCGCTTCAAATGGGAGTGGATGTGAGTTTGCATGCGGTTACCAAATACCCCGCAGGGCACTCCGACTTGGTCATGGGTGCCATTATTGCCCGCGAAGAGGCCCATTACCTTAGCCTAAAAGAAACCGTATTGGCCTTTGGTGAAACCGCCCCACCTGACGATAGTTACTTGGCCATGCGCGGAATGCGCAGCATGATGGTACGGCTTAAGCACCAAGAAAAAGCGGCCATCACCATGGCTCAATGGCTGCAAAAACAACCCCAAGTCAAGCAAGTGCTTCACCCAGCCCTGCCTAGTCACCCGCAACATGCCTTATGGAAGCGCGATTTTAGGGGTTCAAGCAGTTTATTTGGCGTAATATTAAACACCCAAAACGAGGCAGCCTACTCTAGAATGCTTGATCCCATGGCATTGTTTAAAATGGGTGCCAGTTGGGGCGGGTTTGAAAGCCTTATTCTACCCGTCTTTCCCCAGGAAACCCGCAGCGCAGTTCCTTGGCAAGCAAAAGAACTGATGGTACGGGTTCACATTGGTTTAGAGCATGAGGAAGATTTGAAGGACGATTTAAAAAAAGCCCTTGAACGCTTATAAACAAGTGCACCTGGCAGGGCTCGTATAGGGGGGATGCCGTGGAGTGGGTCAAAATCTACGCATCAGCGATATGGAGCACTGCAACCGCCATGACGTAGCCAAAGCGAACGCTTTAATGGAGCACTGCAACCGCCATGACGTAGCCAAGGCGAACGCTTTAATGGAGCACTGCAACCGCTATGAGCGTAGCCAAGGCGAACGCTTTAATGGAGCACTGCAACCGCTATGGCGTAGCCAAAGCGAACGCTTTAATGGAGCACTGCAACCGCCATGACGTAGCCAAGGCGAACGCTTTAGTGGAGCATTGTAAATGCATTCAATATGCACGCGTTAAAAACGGCCGTTCAGCCCACGCATGCTTTGAGGGCGACCAAAATGGACGTTTTTACAGGGACCCTGGTGGAGGCGTGCTCGGATTGCAGCACTGACGCGGCGTGCCTGCTCGGATTGGATTTCCTAATTGGCATAAGATAGCAAGTGCTTAATGACCGAATGCCCCTGCTCAATCATCACGCCCGTTTGACTCGAATCGGTTTCGCCGTACTTGTAGTGGGTTTCACGATGCGTTGCATGTTGCATTTGTTGGCTCGACACCATGGCAAAAGGCGGCGGGTCTGTGCTATGGGTTTTGGTAGCCACGGGAGTTGCGTGATCGGAGGTAAGCAGCATGGTGTAGGGTTGAGGCAGATGTTGCAGCAAGTACCCAAGCACTTTTTCGTCAATTTGCTCAATGGCTCTAATTTTTTCTGCACGGTTACCCATGTGCCCCGCTTCATCAGGTGCTTCAATGTGTACAAACACCAAGTCATGATCAACCAGTGCTTTCACGGCGCACCGTGCTTTCGAGCGATAATCGGTATCTAAATACCCCGTCGCTCCTGGGGCATTGATAATCTGAAAGCCTGCACATGTGGCCACCCCACGTACCAAATCTACCGCAGAAATACAGGCGCCCGCCAAACCATGCAACTGCTTAAAGGTTGGCGTTGACACTGCTGCCCCTTGACCCCACGGCCATACATGGGTAATGGGTGCCTTGCCTGTAGCTTTGCGTGCTTTATTCACGGGATGCTCTGCAAATAGTTTTTGGGCCGTTTCCATCATCTGCCTTAGCACATCAGCACCTTCTCCTTTGGGTAAATGGGGGGCTATTTGCTTGTCGCTAATATCATGGGGCGGGGTAAGTTCTATACCAAGGGGGCATTCCGCCACACGAGCAAATGGCGATAGCTCACCCCTGCATGCAGGGCAAACCCATCACGCTCCACTTGCTCTGCCAGGGATTTAAGCAACAAGGTTGATTCCTCGGTGCTCACATGGCTTCCTGAATAATCGGCCATCACCGCTTGGTCACCTTGGCCAGCAAGGCATACCATATTGATTCTAAATGCCTGGTCGCCTTTTTGAAGTTTTACGCCCATGGCGGCGGCTTCTAAAGGGGCACGCCCTGTGTAGTAAACGTTTGGGTCATAGCCAAACAGGCTCAAATTGCCCACATCCGACCCAGGAGGTAGACCTTGAGGAATGGTGCGAATGCGCCCAAACACCCCAGCATTCGCCATTAAATCCATGTTGGGGGTATGTGCTGCCTCTAACGGGGTGGGTTCTTTGTTAGGTCCCTGCCAGTCACCCATGCCATCGCCTTGAATAATGATATACTTCATCTCCACACGCCTTGTTCCTTCACATCATGGTAGGTTTTGTTCACATTGAAGAGGTTTTTTCATACCCCTTGGCAAATGATGGGTTTGGCTTCATTTTGCAATGAAACGTTCAATCTCCAAATGTTGCCTTATACTTCAAATGTTCTTGCCTTTTTTTGATTTTCAGCCTTAAAAATTCCATGGGCTGATTGCCCTTGACACGGTTACAGTTACCACATAGCAGTTGATAGTTTTCGTAATAATTCCCACCACCCTTCGACTTAGGAATAATGTGATCAATCTCAAAATGCCTCATGTCGAGTTTATCTTCGCAGCCATTGCACAGCGCACCTTGAAGCTTGTACAACCGCGCTTTCACAGATTGATTATCTGGCAGCTCTTGGGTGATATCGGTTCGTTGAGGGGTATCGGTTCGATGCACAAAATCAGAAAACAAGCCGGCATCATCGCTTAACCTTTGGAGCAAAATATCGACCGCTTTTACTTCAATATCAACCCCGATCCACCGCCGTTGTAATTGCTGTGCTGCCACCATGGTTGTGGCACACCCACAAAATGGGTCGAGGATAACATCCCCTTCATCGCTTGAGGCTTTAACAATCCGCTCAAGTAACTTTAGGGGTTTTTGGGTGGGGTAACCCAGCCGTTCTTTTGCCATATTATTGATAGTCGGGATTCGCCAAACATCATGCGGTAATTTTCCTTTAGGGTTTGGTTTGTATCTAGCATCCTTCGCATAACCGCTAGTTTTTAACCAATTACTATCTTCGGCGTAAGGTTCTCTCACGTCTTCCACATTGAAGGTATTTTTTGCACCCTTTGAATAGCAAAGGATAATGTCGTGCTTCCTTCCAAAGAATTTCTTTGATGTTGATGCAGCGTTATAGTAGTGCCAAACAATCTCATTCCTAAAATGGTTCTTACCAAACACCTTGTCCATGATGATTTTAAGGTAATGGCTGGCAGTTGGGTCAACGTGCAAGTAAAGGCTTCCTGTTGATTTTAAGACACGGTGCATTTCAATTATTCTTTGTGCCATATAGGTAATATACGACATCATCGGTTTACCATGGATGCCTTCGATCAACTGAATAAACTCAACCATAAATGGATAATCTACCAAACGCTCCAAATAGAATTCATCCACATCTTGCCACGTCCACATGTCCTTAAAGCTTGCTCCAGCCGATTTGCTCCCCACAGGTGCAGAATACGTACGTTTGCTGTTGAATGGTGGATCAAGATAAATAAGGTCAACAGACTCGCTGTTAAGCCCATTCAAAATATAGAGATTATCTCCTGTAAACAACGTATTCGTCATGAAACCATCAAGCCTTTGCAAGTTCGTTTTGGGTCAGTAAAGCCTGTGGTATTTTTTAATTCCTCAAGGTGCATGTCCTCATCTCAGAGGACAACGGCTCGCGCGGACAACAAAAAGGCACATATCCCCTTCGATCCCTTCCCCTATTGCCCCACCACCACCAACCCATGCTTAATGCACGCTAATATGTAAGATGTCCACTCGGTTGGCTACACGCGTATTGGCATTGCGCGGTACGTAAAGAAGGGCTTTTAGGGTGGCTGTGATTCGACCTACCTCGGTTTGCAGGCTGACATAGTAGCGCTCGTTGTGGGTTGAAAAGAGGAAATTGGTTCCATAGTTGTCACGAAAACCTGCATTGTTTAAATACGTGCTCAAGCTTTGCGGGTTATGAACCACGCGGGGTTGTGTTTTTGTGTTGGGGGCAAAGGCATTTGCCAATGTGTCTGCCTCATCAATGTAGCGGTTAATGCCACGTTGAATGGCCACATTGTTTGCTTGGGTTAACTGCTTTGTTACGCGGCGGTTTTGTAGGTGCTGCATAATCTCTTCAGCACTGGCGAGGTTTACATTAATTTTTCCCAAATACAATAAGGTGTTGCTCCGTCTTGGCCATACCATCAAATTGTCTGCCCAACTGTGCCACGAAAAACGGCTTTCGCCTACCCCACGCACCAAGCGAAACTCCTCTAAAAAATCGAGCGGCGCATTTTTAATTTGTACCTGAGGCCTTTGCCCAAAAAGGTTATCGTCCTCTATTCCAGCACTGCCATCGGGTGCGACATAAACGCTTTGATCAACGTCAACCCAATCGGTTAAAGCCGCATAAATGGAACTTAATTGGTTGTCTGTTAGCCTCCCCTGGGTGTCCTCGCCTTTTGCGTCGATTTGAGGCACATCGGCAAAGGTGTTTAAAAAGATACGCCAGCGCAAGTAGTCTTGATCGGTGCCCTGGCGAATAGTGGCCAGTTCATTCACGGCAAATAAGTGATCGATAGGGGTTACATTTAATGCGCGTAAAAACCCTTCATCTAACGGCGCAGGGGTAACATTGAGTACATTTTGAATTCGCTTTAAGGAAGAGAAAAAAACGAGTTCGTCAAGATGCAACCCCGCCTGAACACCGCGAAGAGTGGCTTTGGCCAGTGCCCTTGCCCTTATCGAATCGCGATGATTAGAAACCGCCTGTAAATCGACCCCTGTATAAAAAAACACTTGGGTAACAAAGATTGTAAGCAGCGTAACCACCAGCAACACGGTGAGTAAAGCAGCCCCTCTTGCTTTTGGATCAGGCCCGTTTTTGCTACGTTGTTCCAGATAAACCATTTTTTAATCGCTGTTTTGTCAAAAAACTGCTCAAAATGGGCGTCGCTTAAAACCAACACACATTTATGGAGTTGCCTTTGTGCGTAAGGCAGAATACAGGGTCTGTTCAAGGTTAAAAGTCAGTTGTTCTTTAAAAATTTTGCCCGAATCACTTTGAATGGCCATGGTAAAACGCACCGCAACGGGCATCCGGTCGTTTTTTTGGCGTGAAACAGCCTGCCATTCCTTAACCCAACCACGCTCCTCATCCGCATGTAAGGGCAAAAGCTCGAGCACAAAGGCTTGAACACCCGTTGCCAGTACTTGCTTAATGCCCCCCTGATCGATATCACTGTCAATGTAGTAATCCTCGCGACGCACCAGCATAAATGTGTCGTTTTTTTGCGTAATTTCGTAGCCTGCCTCGTGTACATAAGGGTCGAGTAAAGGCTTGGCATTGCGGTGCAACCTTGCTCTGCCCACCACATGCATGAAAACCCAAGAGAACATTTTGCCACCCACCCTGCGCGAACCCAACTCAATGCCCGAGGGTTGTTGAACTTCGATCAGGGAGGTTAAGTAACGCGCTGAGCGTAAATCTTCACTGACCACATGCATTAACAAGCGGAGCTTTTGTTGGCTTTGAATGTTTTGATTAAGGGTTTTGCTATGAAAGGCTATTTGGTTAAAAGAGGTATAAGCTAGGGTAATGATGACCGAGAGCAGGGCAATGGCCAACAACACCTCAAGCAGTGTAAATGCTGACAAAATGCCTTTTAATGACGATTCAGGGGGACGGGGTATTTGAACCAATGCTTAGTTTGCGGGCAGATTTAAGGTTGAGGTATAGGACCGTGGCTGCTCTTTATCCCCCCATTCCAAGGCAAATTCAACCTTTTTAATGCTGACTCCCGGAAAGGGTTGGGTGTTGCGGACACTGCGCCGCCAGCGATAATGGGCCAGTGGATGATTGGAAGGGTAAACCCCTTGGGTGACGGCAATGAGAGGCGTGGTAGGAGAACGCTCAATGCGAGCCATTTCCTGGTTTACAAAGCGAAAAGCGCGCCAGAGTTCATTGGAGGTTTGGTGAGTTAACAGTGCAGAGCTAAATGCCTGATGCACTGCAAGCAACGAAATGCTCAAAATCAAGGCCGCTACCAGCACCTCAAGCAATGTAAACCCCGTTTGTTTTGGCACGCCGCCGCTTCCCTGGCATCGTAACCCAGCATCCATTGGGCTTACCGCACCCAAACCAGACCTCGGAGCCATGGGCCTACCATCGATGTATTTAGGGGATAATATCCACATGCCCTTCCAACACTTTCACCTCTGCTAAAATCGAGGATTGCAAAGACCGCTTGCCTTTAGGGGTCAGCAATTGCCATACAAAGGGGTCAGCAAACCCCAAGGAATCCACACGCAAGCTGGCCTCGCCATTATCCTTTATAGGGCCACCACTCAACACGCGCAAAACCTTTAGCGCAGAAGAAAGGCGATAAGGTCGCATGATATGGGGGGTTTTACGCAGCTGACGCTTACCTTCTTTATCTTCGCTTTCAATACGATAGCCACCCTTCTCAATTTCTAAAACCAACCAATATGCTTGGCGATTAAGCACAGCTTCCTGGCGCAACAGCTGCAGCACACTTTGTAAGCGTGCTGCCTCTTTCTCCAAACTCACCTCAAAAAACCCGCGCCACGTGGGTGCCGAAAACACCGCAACTATGGACAGCAAAACCACCACCACCAGCACTTCAAGCACACTAAAGGCCTTTGCTACGCCGTTTTTGCCTGGCTTGCAGGCCATCAAGGTGCGCGGAATAGGGCATAAAGGCATCATGGCTTAAAAGTCATCGCTGGTAATATCCGCCGCAAAATCAACCCCTCCTTCGACGCCATCTGCACCATATGAGTAAATAACGTAATCTCCGCCCGTCGAGGTATAGCCAAACCCATTACTCCAACCATCACTAGGCAATACCTTGCTGGTTAAGTAAGGCCCCTGCCAGTTTTTAGGAACCACCCCCACCCCGGGTTTGCGCAGCAAGGCTTCTAGCCCTTGTTTGGTATCGGGGTAAATGGCATTGTGTAAGCGGTATAAAGCAAGGGCAGAGCGTAACTGACCTATTTGAATTTGGGTAGCCTTCACCCGCGCTCTATCGCTTTCAGCAAATAAAGAAACCGCCACCACACTGGCAAGCATGGCCAAAATAACCACCACCACCAGCACTTCAATAAAGGTGAAACCACCAAGATGGCACATGGTTTGGGAACCACGCTTCCTTGGAATAAAGCTTAAGGGGATGCTATCTCGATGTTGCATGGTATCCGGTTTTTTTTTCATGTTTGTTTTTGTCTATGGTGGATCATCTTTTTTTTAAAACCACCCAATACATCCCAAGGTATATCCGGTGATATGCACGCCCCCCACATCCCATTGTAAAGGGTATTTTTCTCTTTTGTCATGGCTTGCCAACAGCTTAGCGTACCAATTGGTTGAGTTGTAACAAGGGTAGCAGTACCGAAAGCACAATAAAACCCACCACCAAACCCATTAGCAAAATTAGCACGGGTTCCATCAAGGCAGATAGGGCATCAATCCGCGAGGTCGTTTGCTGCTCATAGCGTTCTGCAATGTGGGTCAGCATCACCTCCAAATCCCCTGTTTCCTCACCAATCGACACCATTTGGCACACATCTTCACCAAAAAAAAGTGCTTTCCTAAGCGCAGAAGCGAGGGTAACTCCGTGATTTTGCACCTGTAAAATCACTGCTTGGAGAGCTTGGCGAAAAAGGTGATTGTCCATGACCTGGCCTGCTACATGCAAAGCTTGGCGCAATTCAACCCCGCTTGCCAGCAATGCCGCCAAGGTGTTGGCAAAACGATGGACCAACAATTGATGGCGCAACTTACCCCATAAAGGCAGTTGCAATTCCCAACGTGCCCAAAACAGCTGACCTTTATGGCTCCGAAACCAGCGAAGGGAAAAAACCCAGGCCAACGTGAGCAGTATAATCATCAACCACCACCAATTCACCAAGGCTTCGCTGATGGCAATAAGCATGCGGGTAGGCAGTGGCAATTGCGCATTGAATTGATCAAACAAACGGCTGATGCGTGGAATTACAAACAAAACCAAGAACATGGTAACAGCAAAGCCAAAGCAGGTCATAAACAAGGGGTAAGCGGCCGCGCTCAGCAATTTGGTTTCTAATCGATGCTGGCGCTCATAATGGTTGGCCAAGCGTTCCATCACCCTTTCGAGGGACGCACTCACCTCCCCTGCACGCATCATATTCACCATTAAGGGGGGAAAACACTGGGATTGCGTGGCCATGGCGTCCGCCAAATATACCCCACTTTGTACTTGGGCTTGTACCTCACCCAGAGCTGTGCGGAGCAAAGGAGAAGAGGATTCGCGGATAAGCATGCCAAGGGCTGCATCATAAGGTAGGCTCGCCTTTAACAACACCCGCATTTGTCGCATAAACGCACTTAAATCGGCTGCACCCAATTTGGGGCGCAGACCGATGCCATGCAAGCGCAGCCACGCCATGACCCCGGGGGGTACTTCTTTTAGATCGGTGGCATGAATGCCATGCAAGCGCAACCATGTACGGGCTTCGCGTTCTGTATTTGCAGAAAATTGCCCTTTTACAACGGCTCCTTGCTGATCGATTCCCTTATAGGCGTACAAATCATCTCCCTCTGCCAAGGGTTTTTGACCCAAAATAGTACATGTTTTTAACGCTTCCTCGATCGCTTACGCTTTTGACGCAAAGGCTCAATTTGGTAGCGGAACACCGCCCAATTATGCTCACGTAGGGTACGTGAAAAATGGTGCAGACCATTTCCCTTGCCCACAAAAAATAGATAGTGCGAGGGTGTGGGTTGCACCACTGCTTGCATGCTCTCCTTACCTGGGTTTGCAATAGGGGTAGGGGTTAAACCTTGAATGCTATAAGTGTTATAAGGCGTATAGGTGCGCAAGTGCTTGCGGGTAATGTTGCCATTGTAGTCTTCAATGCCATAAATCACGGTAGGGTCGCTTTGCAGTTTCATGCCCCTTTTTAAGCGGTTGTGAAACACCGAGGCAATGAGTGGCCGTTCTTTGGGAGCCCCGCTTTCTTTTTCGACAATCGAAGCCATAATAAGTGCTTGGTAAGGGGTTAGATTTGTACGCTGTGCTTTTTGCTTTAGCAATGGCCATGCTTGCACCAAAAACTGCCCCACCATTACGCGGAGCATACGCTTTGCTTCCATTCCTTCGCTTAACACATAGGTCTCAGGAAAAAGCAGCCCTTCAAGGGTTTTAGGGGGGATGGCAAAGGGCAAATTGAGAGTGCGAATAAAGTGTTGGTCTTTCGATAACTGCAAAAATCCCTTGGCAGAAAGCACTTTTTTTTCTTCTAACCGCGCCGCAATTTGCTTTAGCGTAAAGCCTTCGGGAATGGTAACCAACACCTGTTGGACACTCCCTCGCACGAGTTTGTCGAGCAAGGAGTTGGCTGAAAGCCTGCCTTCAAAGGTATAAACACCCGCTTTAATGCGAACTGCATCCCCACGAAAACGCGCCAACCACAGCAAAGTGTGAGGGTTTTGAATGCGCTTGTTGTCTTTCCAGCGCCCCACCATGTGAATAAATGCTTCTCCACGACGCGCCTTTAGCGAGACAGGAGCAGGTTCTTGAATGCTAGTGCTAAGGGTGCCCCACAACAAGACTACAGGCTTGGCACCAAACAACAACAACAAAGCGACCCCTACGCTCCATACCCAGGGGCTTTTAAACAGGGGTTTGGTTGTATCTTGAGGGGACGTCGGTTGAGTTTGGGTTGGCATGAGGGTTTTAAAAAAATAGGGTTTCATGGATGCGTAATCTTGGTGGCAATCCCCAAGAAAGAGCGTGCTACCTACCCTAGGCTAAGGCATCAATGCAAAAACCACGAACCCAGCAAACGGGTAGGTTCCACCATGTTGCTTAGTTAACTGGGTTAATCCGCGGGCTGGCAATTGCCCCTCGAATATAAAAGCCGTTTTTGTTGCTAGCAAGTTGCGCTTGCACAATTTGCCCCAACGGGCCGATTTGCTGTACCCAGGCGGGTGCCAGTTTGCCCAATATTTTCAAGTCTAATACTGAGTGGGCTGGCTGGCGAAAATTGACCACAATACTACCAGATATCTTGAATGATGCATTCCCCTTCCCCTCAAAGGTTTCGATTTCTAAGCGGTTATTTTTAAGCCCAGCGCGCAAAACCACTTGGGCTAGCACCAAATCGGGCAGAACACGTGTTAGCAGCTTGACACCACTTAACTTTATTTGTGCACCTCGCAGTTCTGCCATGGCACTTTGTAAGGGAAAAGAGCCCTTGTGGCTACGTTTAAAACGGGTATTTAGCTGCCAATCTCCCTGCAGTTGTCCTTGCATGTCGTGTGGTAGGTCAAACCTGCGCCCCCCATCAATGGCAGGTCCAAGAAACGCCATTTTTAACTCCCATGAATCGGCCATCCCAAAGGGTGCTAACAGGGTTATTTCCCCTTGCTGTTTTTGGATTGTGCCACGAAACACCACGCCCAAGGGAAAAAAATGAGGTGACAACGAGGCGTGATCTATATGCAAAAAAATTCTGCTTTCTTTTTGTAGAACAACCCTTTCCATTTTTAATGTAGTCCAACCAAAATGCATCTTTTGGATGTTAAGTAGCATTCCTGTGTGCTGTTTTACCGTATTAACCAGAATATTTTCCATTCTTGCTACGGGGAGATAATATTTAAATGCACTCCACGTTCCTAAAATGAAAACCAATAAACACGCTGCAACCTTTACAGCACGATGTACCCAGTAAGGCCATTTTAGCAGCGGTTCTAAAAATTTTTTCACCCAACTTGCCCCTAGTATAACCCTGCTTAGAGAGGAGTTGCTAAAGCAAAGCCTCGACACGTAGCACCAAGCGAAGCAACTCAGCATTATGTAAAGACTGTATAACTTCCATGGTATTGATCACCAACAAATTGGCATCGCTTTCAATGGCGTGCACAATATACACCATCTCATCAATGCTAATATCATCCACTTGCATTTCAACCTCTTGCAGACCCGCTACGCTACTATTGCCGATTGGATTAAGTTGAATGCGTTGCCTGATGCCAAAGCGATCCGCAATATTTTCTAATTGTGCGGTAAGCGATATCCGGCTAATTTGTTCTTGAAATTTTTGCTGTTGCTGTTGTTGTTCTGCGAGCACACCCAATTCTTTTAGCACGTTTTCCATGCGTTCAATTTGTTCATCCGATGACGCGCTACCAAAAAGCCCTCGACCCCCCACAAAATAAAGACCTACGCCCAGCACCACCACACCCAATAAAATGAGCAATTTTTTCTCGCGGTCATTGAGTTTCATAAGCAATTAGGGCTCTATTTTTTATGATGATGAACACGCCGAGTTACCCCAAAATGCTGTCGATGGGGCGCAAAGCAAGCCTTGGTGACGAATTGAGATGAAGAGGCATGAGGATTATGGAAATTTTTGAAACCAGCCATTTACCGCCTAACATACACAAAAAAACATTGGAACCAGCATAGCATCCTTACTTAGCCTTGGTGATTTGAATCTGAAAAGCCACTTTTTCTCCACTGCGCTTTTGACTCACACTCACTTTTTGTTCATCAAATACAGGGATATTTAGGAGGTAGATTTTCACAGATTCCACATCTTCAAAGCGCGTGGCCTCACCATTCAGCCTCAATTGCTCGCGCCCCACATACAAATTTTTTAAGTGCATTCCTTCGCGCTGAGACACCCCTTGCGATATCTGACTGAGCCATTTAGACATTTGGTAATCGTAGTCCACAAAATGCTGGAGACGCTTTTCTTTTTCTTGGGCGTTGCGTACATTTTTTTTGCGCACGTTAAATGCTGCGTCAATATTTTCGATGCTGGTATTACGCGGCAACTTTAGGATATGCGTAATTTGTGCTTGTACATTTTTCCGCTGCTCTTTTTGTGCAATGTTTTTTAAACCAAAGCCCAAAACCTCGAGCGACAACCACACTCCCAATGAAACGGCAAGGGCGAGAGAGCGCATGCGGTGTACTTTAACCCAACCAAGCCATGGGGTGGCACTGCGATAAAAAGTGGGGCTTTGCTGTGCCGCAACAAAGGGCGCGTTCTTTTCACCAGGCAAGGCAGACAGCACCCCCCAATGGGCTTTTTTTTGTTTGCAAAGTGCCGCCAAGCGCCACTCAAAGCGCAGGCGTAAAGCCCTTGTGTCCCATGTGAAGCAAGGTGAAAACAGACCCAAAACACGCACCTCACACGTTTGCAGCAAAGAGACCTCCGCCACAATAAACCGATTGATGGCTTCAGTACTGTCTTCTAAAGCATGGCGCAATGCCTGAGTAAACTTGCTTGGTGTCCAGTTTGATTGAAAAACACTCTCTTGTGTGTTTTGGGTTTCATGTTGCAGTCTTTCCCATACTGCAATGGGTGAATGTACCGTGGGTTGCAATGCCTCTTTTAAAATATCGCCAACTTTGCAATAGATATGTTGCATTTGGTGCAGATGCCCACCTGCCGTGGCACTCACAAACACTTCGTCTGCACCAACGTAAACTTGAAAATGAACGCCTTGCAATGGGGGTCCCCATGCATGCTGCAGTAAATGAGCAGATGAAATGGTACGCAAAACCCCACCCCCAGTTTCCTCAATGGCTTGGGTAATTTGCTGAAGGCGCTTTTTGGATTGCATGAGCACAAAAGCACGAGAGCCTTTGTCGTTGCGATGCTGATGCAAAGAAAAACACCATGCATACCTATCCAAATTATCTAACATTTTTTCTGCTAGCATAAAGGACAGTATTTTGCTGGCTTTTGGTTTATTTTGCGTGGGTAGAGAAAACGCGTGAAAGTGCAAAAAGGTCGTAGGCAGTACGAGGATAACCCTACCAAACTGGTATTGATTGTGTTTAATCAACCCTGATAACATTTGGTTTAGAGCGTGGTGCTCTTTCTCACCCAATGCATGCTGCGGGCTTTCGTCCGATGCTTGTATACGCTGCCTACCACCCCATGTCCCGGTATCAACCGAAACCGCCGGGCTTCCCAGAGCCCCTTTGGGAAAGGGCCTTGGAAATGCTGACACGGCACTCACCGACACCACCTTTTGGACACCGGCCTCATGGTGCCACTCAAATCCCTCCAAAAAAGGGGGAGAAAACGACAGGATATAGGCTGCGCGCTGGAAGAAGAGGCGTTCGGCGAGGGCTTGGAAAAGGTTGCGCAAAACGATGAGACCTACACGGCGTGCATCCACACGAAAGCGACCACGCCTTCGTCGAGAAAGCTTCCCACCCCCGAAAAAATGACGCACACACCGCCTCGATCCTGACTGAAACCCAAACAACGGAAGAAGTTTCTTGCCAAGAATCTTATGATGTTTACTAAAAAAGAAATTTCCAGGAAAAACCTTCCCTGACCAGGCTTAAGACAACCAAGGTTTTCACCGATTTACCGCAACTACGTACAGGCAGCCAAGATAAGAGGTAAGGCCTCACCTCTACATGGCCACCATGAACTTGTCCGTGTCTCCCAAACAACCACCCGCAAAAACATGAAACACTCAATTCTCTCAAATTGTCTCCATTTCAGTCTCTACTTCCTCTATGCCTTCTTCTTGCGGGACATCACCCATCACCTCACCTCCAGAAGAAGCAAACTCACCAGCAATATCCGACCGTTCTGTCGAGCGACGACGGGAAAAAGAAGCAAACGCTTGATCTTGAAAACCAGAGGATGTGCTCGACAAAAATTCGTTTAAAACATTGGCCATGTTCATCATGGTTGCACTCTTGCGCTTAATGCTTACAATGTCGATATCCAATAGCAACCCCGGACTCATATGGTATGGGTTCACTTGCGAGGTAAACCTTTTGAACTCATTCTCCAAGAACCGCACCCGGCCTTCCACTAAAGCACGAACCATGGGCGTCCTCCCGCCAAAAATTTTCTTCATCCTCTCACACATGATGGGAAACCGCAGTTCAATACTCTCAATCCGGGATTCGTAAGTCGAATTTTCTGCAACCACGGGTGGTTCTTCAGGATGAATAAAATGGATTTCATTCCATTTCTTTTCGTGCGGTGCTGCACCCTCCTCGCTTTCTTCTTCCTCGTCCCCACTAAACAAAAAGCGAAACCACGAGCGACGACGTTCGGCCACCCGGCCACCCAACAGCGCACTTGAAAAATTTTCCCAGTTCTCCACACCATTGTCTTGTTGGTGCTCATCAAACATCTCTTCAACGACTTTCCATATTTCATCCACCGTACGTTGAAACTCATTTAACTGCGCCAAAAACGCTTCTTGCATTCGATGCAGTTCTACATCGGTGTAATAGTTTAGCACCATTTGATAGCGTTCATCGGGCAAACTCTCTTCATCGGCAGTTTCATACTCACGAATGATCAATCTACGGTCATAGCGAAAATTCTCAATGTGTTGATACCCCATCCGACTCCAATCCAACACATGGGTCAACGAGTTTATGGCAGTGTTCCAACCACGGCTACGAATATTGTCTTTATCAATCACTGAAATGATGCTATCGCGTAGACCAAGGGCATCAAAATCCTCGAACTTCAGGTTATTCTCCGCACTCCCCAAACCATCAAAAACTTTTTTGGGGATGAAGGCATAACGCAACGACTCGTTATGTTCCGTGTCATCAGAAGTGTATTTCTCCAGTGCCTTAATGCGTTCAAACACTTTTTCCTCGGCAGAAATCTCCGGTTTCCCTGAATCAATCATCTCCTCGTTGAGGGCTTCGATCTCTTTATCAATCGATTCAGTAATGCGATTGGTAACAACATCTTTTAGCAGGTCTATCGCAGCCGTCTGATAAGGGTATATGCGGCTAATAAGCTCACTTTCATCTATATTGAGTGCTAATTTAAGCATCATCACATTTTCAGGTTTTTGCGGATGATCTCTAAAAGAGCACTTGGCAATAGCGTAAGCATTTTCACCACGCACAAAGGCACCCACATCCGTCTTGCGACGCAGCAGACTGTTGGTAGTGGTTTCTAAATCATTCATTTCACGCTGTACATGACCATGTAAGTGCCCATACATATTAACGATCGAACGCTCAAGCTCACCTGTATGGAATTTGTCAGACCCCCCAACACGATCTAACAAATAAGAAATAGCACGTGGGCTATAGCGATTCAAACTACGCATCTCTTCCATATCGACCAAGTCGCGCACCTTCTTGCCCATCTCGTCCTCAACCGTGGTCAAGTAGCGGTTAAGCATGTTTTGCATATTTTGATTATAGTAATTATGCAATTTAGACTTAACGGTCGTCATCACCTCCATTTTGCTCAACACCTCCGGTGGCAACTTGGAATGGATGTGATTAAGTATTTTGTCTACCTCCTCATCAACAAAGAGGCGCCCCTCCATGTATTCATCACGTTGATCTCGGTTGATACTATTACGTGATCCAACTGCACTGGGAATCTCTGGGTGGACAACGTTTGGGCCGCGAGTAAGAATGTTGTCGGCGGACATCAATCGCTCCTTTTATTTACTGATGGGTGCACTAGGTGCCTTATAGGTTGATACAGGGATACAATTCAAGAACAAATTAGCCCCTTCGGGCTATATCGAGTTTCATGGCAGACAATTTTGCAATGGGCACTCCGTACGGGGCACTTACCACAAAATCTAGTCCAGTTTTATACGCAAAATCAATATTTTCGGGCTCGTAAACGTATGACCCAACCCCCCCGATCTCAATATCTGGTCTAATCATACGTCCATACTGCACCACAGCAGAAACCAACTCTTTCACGGGCACAGAAAGAACCTCGAAGGGGTTGTCCTTCAAGATATCATACTGATTATATGCAGGCAAAAACGTGTTTAGATCATCGGCTGACATCCCGTTGGCGGTCTGTGTCAGCATGGTGAAATCAATCACAAAAAACTCAGCTTGTTTTGCTAGATGCCCAGCCATCAAAGTGGCAGCGGGTAAATCAATCACGGCACCCACACGGTAATTCAGTTCGGTATTCGTTTCACCCAATTCTTTCAGCACTTGCTGTTCAATCCCACGCACACCATGAATAACGTTGCTTTCAATATTACGTCCATGGCGAATAAAGCGCATCTCCGCATCTCCAACGACACCAGAGACGCACAAATCAAAATCAAGTTTGACCCCCGATTTTCGAGCTCGGCAAGCACCATAAAAAATACCCCCAGAAATTGCCTGATAAATCTCAGGGTAGGCAATGCAAATTCTCCCACCACGTTGCCCCATCATGGGGTTTACGTTCCGCAAGTTGCTGGCTCTAGAATTAAAATGCTCAATCTCAACCCCATGCAACTGGGATATTTCTTGAAACAACCGCTCACGAGCATGACTATCGACAGGCAAAAACTCAATCAACGGGGTGTTCAACAAGCGTATGATAACCTTTTTACCATCCATTTTCTTAAAAAGATCTTCGCAAACACCACTCAACACGTCACGAAACCTTTTTAGCGCAGAAGTATATTTTTCTTTCTCCCCATACAATAAAACAACCTCCTGGAACAAGCGCGCTGTCTTCTCGTCGCGCATCATCGCTTCAACAGGCAGCAAGCCGATACCACCAGCACCCAGACGAATGCTTGAATCCACATCACCAACCGTAGCAGCCAATCCCAATATTCGCAGATTCGTTCCCACACCATCCGTCACGTCAATCGCGCGTATAAATTCCTCCAATCCATTTTTTGCTGTATCAGGAAACTGCATACTGGCTTCACCAAACCATACACTAGGCTCAGTGTACGTTGGGGATTCAAGGGAAATTATATCCCACTCATTCACCCGTTCCCCGCCAATGGTGGCGTAACCGTCAAAAAACTGGACATCAGAATACAGCAAGCAAGGTTTACGCAAACTTCTCGAAACCACAGGTGCGTGAGAAGAATACCCGCCGACCGAAGCAAGCACACCCGCACACATCTCAATGCCTTCAACATCTCCGGCATCCGTATGAGGCATTACCAAAATAAAATCTGCTTTTTCACCTTTCAAGGAACAACGGCGATGCTCTGCCAACAAAGCATGGGTGCTAAAACACACGCGGCCAACGGCAGCCCCAGGTGACCCTGCAATACCCCCCTTGATCATTTTTAGATTGGTAACACTTGCATGATCAATAACAGGGTGTAACAAATCTTGCATTTGGCCCGCGGGTACTGCATGCACAATGTCTTCACGCGTTAACAACTTTTTTCGGTATAGATCAAGCAGCGTTCTAATCTCAGCTTGAGTTGATTTGCCATCCACGGGGGTTTGCTCAATCAGCCATATTTTGCCATCTTCAATGGTGAATTTAATCTCACGAATATCTTTGAAACTGGATTCAAGCAAACTACACATTTCTTGCAGCTGCTTTAAATAATTGACATCTAATTTTTCCAATGGCCGTCCACTTTCCTTTGAAACATCAAAAGAATTCATCGAAAACACACCATTAATGCCTGCTGAACCGGTCACAATATCGCGTGAATACAGATGCCCACTCCCAGAATTCTCATTCCAGTTGCCATAGACCAGCAGTTGTACCAGTAGGGCCGCCTCAATGTCCTCGTTCATGTCATCGGCCAAATACCGTTTTGCGGTCTGGCTTAACACTGTTTGCAATTGCTCATAACCATCTTGAGGAAAATCTTTGATAGGCCCTTGCAAATAGGCTTGACATATCTCCTTGCTTGCTGTTTTCCCTTGCACAGCATCCTCGATGCTCTTGACGTCCCGCCCCAAAAAAACGCTGCCAAATCTCTCCAATAACACCTTGTATTCATGATACGTAAACTCATCCCCCCAGCGTTTGGCAAGGCCTTCGGCAACACGATCATTCATCCCAATGGTATGGGTAGATCTAAATGTACCGATCTGGATAGAGGGAGAGACAACCACTTTAAGTAGCATTGGTTTTTCAGGATTGCCAAATTCTCTGCCTGCAATGCTCTCTATTTTTCGAATGGCGGGCTTCAACGCAGCCAAATCCAACTCGACCAGCGCAGGCAAGTCCTTTGACTCAATCAAAAAGCCCGGCACTAAAGGTGTATTCAAACTTGCCAACTGCAGCAAATTGCGCCCACGCAAGCCAAACCGCTCTTGCAGGTCATTTCCTTCAACATGTTCTTTCTGATTAAAATGGAAAAATTGCATGGCAACATATGTTTCTTTATCAAATTTTCCTCATAGCAGAACAATGTACAACTGAAACATGCAACAAGGTATTGGGTTTAAATCTCTTGATCCAGCAAGCCAAAGAAATCCATCACAGAAATATGCCCCATTTTAAACGAAGCAAAACGCCGCGGCGCAAACAACAAGCATCGCAACCTAGAATAACTTTAACACTTTATTCACATCCACCTTAATAAAGATCTCATACCTCATGCTAGCACCTTCATATAAATAGCGCTGAAGCTTTGCGACACCCTTTATTTCTTCCCCAGAAATACTGATAAGCAAAACATCACCGTGTTTTACCTTGCCCCATTTAAACAAGGCGTTGATGTTGTTTACCTTTTCACCATCATGAAAAATATGCACATCGAGGCCAGCATACTTTGCTTTGTAACTCTCAACAATGTTTTTCCACGCCTCCACGTTTCCATTATGAAACAACTCATTGGTAACCTGCACGCTATACTTCGGGGTCATGACAATCTTCTTCCCTGAACTCGTCGCTTTGGGGGGAGGCGATTTCCCCTTAACAGCAGGTTTTCTGGCTGGCACAGCTGTGGATTTAGAATGTGCAGCAGATTTGCTGGCAGCAGAGGTAATTTTAGGTTTGGGTGCAGGTTTAGGTCTTGGTGGAGCTCCGCCTAAGTTTTCCAACCCACTCGGAGTAAGGCCTTCCAATACGGCAAAAAGAGCTCTCGCGGCTCTCTGCTCAAGATCAGCATCCTGAACATCGTACGCTTTAGCGTACACCACCATCAACTCATCGGGCGTAACCTCTTGTACGTTTTCCCAATGTTTTTTTACCTTTGGGTTAATCAAAGTCACACCCATTTGCGGTTGATGGTACGCCACAACCATGTCGACACGATTCCACTTGGACACCACTTCACACAACGCGTCAAAATCGTTGTACCTTTCGCGCACATTGCGCGACACCACCGTATACCCCATCCGCTCAATAATTACAGCATTGAGCAAAGGCCCTATTTGCATCTTACTGACATTGTCCATTGCGTCAATAATGTTTGCTAAATTGCTGGTTTTCAACATCCTAACAATGCCGGTCACCAAACGAAAATGCCCCAGCGAGCGATTGAACCCTCCACGGCTGCTCAAAGAAGAAAAATCATTAATCACTGATCACCCTAAATAAAACCTTTCCTATCAACTATCAATAGCCCATGAAGAAAATGAAACCTCAAGAATTCGCTGCTTCCCCCCCAAACGCATCGCTACCCTCATCCTTGATGTTGGCGTGTCTGCGGCTTCCAGTAACTACAGGCTGCCTATAGCCACTCGAAATGCGTGACAAAAACTCGCTCATCACATTCGACATTCCAGCAACAGTCACCTGCCGGCGCTTGATGCTCGTCAGTTTGAGTTGAATCATCAACCCTGGCTGCAAGTGGTATGGGTTCACAACACTCGAAAAACGAATAAACTCATCCTCTAAAAAAAATAACCTGCTCTCGACAACTTCTCTATTTACTGGATGACGTTTCCCAAAAATTTGCGTTAGGCGCCTTCTAATAATCAAGAAACGCTCGCGAAACTCCGTGCTTAACTCTTCATAAGTGCGATTCATCTCCTCCAAGGTGCTTAGCTCACGCTGAATAAACACCACTTCATTCCATTTGCGATTCGGTTCAACGCTTTCATCGCGATGAAACCAACCAGAACCCCCGCGACCTACCGTCTCACTCACAACATCACCCCAGTCGCGTAAATGGCTAGAAGTTTTCTCTTCGAGGTACACCTGTTCAACCACATTCCAAAGGCGCATTATCTCGCGTTGAAATTCGAGCAGTTGTGCAGTATAGGCAGCCTTTTGGGCTCGCATTCCATCCGCATCTACGTATTCCATGTAAATCTCAAAACGCTCATCAGGCAACGTATCTTGCAGTGTGCTTTCATACTCACGCAACACCATTTTACGCGCCAAGCGATAGTTTTCAATATGCTGATAACCCATGCGGCAGTTGTCTAAAATCGAGGTGATCGAATTAATTGCCGTATACCAACCGCGGGTGCGCAACGCTTCATGCTCAAGCATCTCACTTGATGCCACTTCAAAAGTGAGCGGATCAGCCCCTTCACCACGCAAATCGGGCGTAATATTGCGAATACGCTCAAGCATGTCCTGGGAAAGCAGCTGATTAATGAGCGCATTGTCACCATCCTCCACAGCCAACCCCTGCTCGACCGCTTTTAATTTTTCAAACACCGCCTCGTTCGGGCTCAAAGCTTTGCGCCCCTCGCCTTCCAATTGGCGATTAATCTCGTCAATTTCCTTATCTACAAGTTCTCGCAAGCGCTTGGCAACCACATCTTTAATCAAAAATTCTGTGGGCAACAAATGGTGTACAATCGGGGATATCAACTCAGATTCCAACACATTAATTGCAATATCAATGTCCACGACCTCTTCTGGTTTTCGCACATTGTCATGGAAACTGGCTCTCACCACCGCATACGCATTGGCACCATTGATAAAGCCTCCCACGTCAGACTGCCTGGTTAAAATCCGAATGGTCGCGTTTTCAAAATCGGCGGAACCACGCGCAACATGACCTTGCAAATGCCCCATAATATTCACCGTGGATTTCTCGACCTCGGCGGTGTTGAAATCAGCACCACCCATTTGATTCAACAACCCAGCCACTTCCCGCGGCGTATAGCGATTCAATGCGTGATGTTCCTCTTTGTCCACCATATCGCGCACCTTCTTAGACATCTCATCTTCAACGGTGGTCAGGTAGCGGCTGAGCATATTTTGCATGCTTTGGTTAAAATAGGTATGCAAATGCGACTTTACATTCCCCTGCACAGTCATGTCTTGCAACACTTCAGGAGGCAGTTTGGCTTGAATATGGTTGAGAATCTTATCCACCTCTTCATCAATCATCGACCGTGATTCCACGTATTCATCGCGGTCATCACGGTTTACGCTGTTGCGAGACCCTACCGCGCTAGGCGTCTCTGGATGAATTAAATTTGGTCCTCTGCGAAAATCACTACCCATGACGTTTCCTGCATATTATTGAAGTCAGATACGGTTATTTGGTTCGAGAGTTCGAGCATAGCGGCACAAGCGCACCAAATGCCAGCACCCAATCGATGGATGCCCTCTTTATCCCAAAATCAAATGAAAACTGGCTCTCATCATATCACTGTTCGTTACAACGGATTGCCCACAGCAACAATCAACCGATGATTACAAAGCAACCCTGCTCCCACCAATACCTGCATGGAAGCGAGCATGTCCAGCAAAAAATGAGGCCCCCACGCTGCTTATAATGAAAGCACAAACCCTTTGAACCATCCATCCAAGCGGGCATTGTCGCCTACACGCGCATAATAGGCACATCACGCATTATGGTGCTAGCAAAATTTTACCTCAGGAGCCAATTTTTTATTACCCAATTTGTACGTAGCAACTCAAGATCGCATATTGTGCTTGTTCACCAAGCCCATGCGGTAAGGTCAAAGCAGCTATGCCAAAACCGTCATTTCAGCCTAATCTCTAATTAACACGCACCTGACTACCCACCTCCGAGTATTGCAAATACCCCAACCATTGGCGACACACCATAACCGCACCTCAACACAAAAAATAAGTCCCATCCTCAATATTGCAAAACCTCAGCAAAGGGATGGCACCCATTCCCAGCAACCATAGCAGCTTTATTCTTGTTCATCATCATTTTGATGGGGGATTGATTTCCTGCGTTGTCTCGTCCTCTAGCCAACCTTTCCCTTTGCAAAGATCGCAAAGGCGTTTGGAGCAGAGTGTGCTTTTTGGATGCTGACCTTAATAGTTTATTGAAGATCTATCTGATCGAGCGAGGATGCGTTATGCAGTAGAAAACATGAACACCAAATGGTTGTGCCAATTTGTGTTCGCCCTTGATTTTTGGGGAGATGTCCCTTGGGTAATTAATGTTAGTCTGGGGATGTCCCGGCACACGCTCAAGTTGTGGTGAGGTCAACCCCTGTTTGAAATAGCCTGTAAACATAGTTTGCACGCTGGCCGTGCCATGGTTTTCCGTCGCTGTCAATCCGATGAACTTGAAGGTGGTGTGGGCTATTGCGGCGGTGATGGAATGGAATGAGGTGCGAGACACAAAACAACGGGTTTAAGCCAAAAACAATGGGCGATGGTTTAACGTTTCCTTAGCTTCGAAGTTTCATGACGACGCGTTTCCCTATTGCCAGCAGGGCACAGCCCATTATGAGAAACTGGGTCACAAGCAAAAGGGCCGTTTTGGTTTGTGTAAACAGTGACGCACTTTGTACCTGAACTTCTGAAATATTTGGATATTGTAGCAACATCTTCGTGACCTGGATGTTCTCGCCAAGGTCAGTAATCCCTGCTACGACAGGGATGATGGCCAGCCAACCGAGGAATTCGTTTGCACGGAACCGGTAAATTATTCCGGCGAAAAAGGTTGTATAGATCAGTGGAAACAGGGTGTCCAAAGTGGGACTGACCATTGAATAAATGCGCCGTCCGTCTTCGCCGTACTGGGTCATCAGTTTATGAACAAGCGCAAAATCATACTGAGGTTGTCGATCAAGGCTCTCGCCACCGATAGGGATGTTGGGAAAGATCACCAGAGCAAAGAGAAGGGTTCCGATGAAAGTCAATATCAGAATTTTAGTTTTTGCAGCGAACTGAAAGTAGAGAGTCATTTTAACACCCTTTGTTTTAATGGGACCAGTATCTTTCGATGGGGTCAAGGCGTTGAAATTTACGCGTCTCATTTTCCACATCTGGACTCCAACTCACCGCGGGCCAGCCCCCTGCATGGAACGCCCATTTTTCGGCTAAACCCATGGCGTGGTTGGGGTTGGAGCATGCTTAGGGCTGCGGCACACCCCCTGCCAAAAAGCCAATGCCCTTCACAAGATATCCTTGGCTATACACACGGGGCATCTACCTGGTGGTAAGCAGCGGCACACCCCCTGCCAAAAAGCCAATGCCCTTCACAAGATATCCTTGGCTATACACACGGGGCATCTACCTGGTGGTAAGCAGCGATTTCTATGCAAAAAAGGGGGTTCCTCCGACCTTGGCAAACTTCCCTTTTGGGTGAGCGCGCTCCTTTTAACTTGATGCCGGAGGTAGCGTAACTGAAGTGGGACCGACAGAGTCTTGAAACTGGTCTGGAAAGGTGCCACTTCGCTTTCTACCATATTTCCCCCAACAAAAAACATCGCCATTTTCAACAAGGGCACAGCTGTGATAGTGCGATGCAGACACTGCTTCCACCTGAGGGTTAGCCCCTGGCATCGACACGGATACAGGCAAAGATGGGGAAGGGGTGTTGCCATCACCTAGTTGGCCGTGGTTGTTGCGCCCCCAGCACATGGCGCGGCCCTCTACCACGGCACAACTGTGATAATAACCAGCACTCACTGCTTCCACCTGAGGGTTAGCCCCTGGCATCGACACGGATACAGGCAAAGATGGGGAGGCGGTGTTGCCATTGCCTAACTGACCGTAGTCGTTGCGCCCCCAGCACATGACACCCGTATTCAATTCGCCACTCTTTTTTACCAAGGCGCAGGCATGGTTCCCGCCCAACGAGATAGCCTTGACACCACTCTCAAGCCCTTGCACTTGTGTAGGGGTGTAAGACGAAGAACCAGCGGTGGCAGATCCAAGCATCCCATACGAATTTATCCCCCAACATTTGGCTGCTCCATCGATGATGGCACAGGCACTTGTGGAACCTATGTCAATCGCACGCACCCCGCTCGATAAACCTGTTGAGGATACGGAATAAAATCCAGCCTCTTTCCTTCCATTGCCCAGTTGACCATGGACGTTATTGCCCCAACACATGGCCTCCTCGTCGAGGATGGCACAAGCACTCCTGGGGCCAATGCTTACGCCACTTACCCCACGGGGTAGATTTTTCACATACCTCCCCTCCCATCTGGAATCGACCGGATCAGAGGGATTCTCCGCCTTGAAATCATCATAAAAACCCTTTCCCCAACAGATAACGCGGCCATCACGGATAACACAACCATGCTGAGATCCGTTGGCAGATATCGCGGTAATTGTGGATGCCGCCTTGGTTGTGGACGCCGGTTGGGGTGGCATGGTAACTTCGCGCGCCTCGATGGCTGCGGGTAATCTCGAAGAAGAGACACGCAAGCAAAACACGCGATTGCTTTTAAGTACGCACGCCCTCTTGTCATTTCTGCTCATCATAACAAGCTCCTCAAGCAAAGGGCCAATAGGTGCCGCCCCACCTGAGCCTCCCGTCAAATTATCCTCCGGGATGGCGTTCGAGGCACCGGAGGCAGATGATGCCTCATCTGTGTTTGCAACAGGGGAACCACCACCTTCGGAGCAACTAAATAGAAAAAGGGCACCCGTGAACACCACAGCGAGGGCAATGTTTTTGGAGGGTATGCCTCGTAAACTGCAGCAGGATTTTTGTAAAAACATTAGAAACAATCTTTCTTCATAATTAACACGATACAATGTACGGTGCAGACCAACGCGGTTCACGCTATGTCACACAAACCAAGATTCATGCAACAACAACACCATTGCTCATCAAAGCAGCAAAAACACTCGCGCACCCTTTAGTACACAAAAGAGCAAAAACGCAACCCCGACGTACCAATATACAGTGAATAAATCAAAACCGTAAGACAAACTATAAAAATTACAGCCCCCCACCCATATCGACGCACACTCCATTCGAATCCAAACCATCTACAACCCGCCCAAATAGAGACACACTGAGAAGATGCAATGAGAAACCGACGACCTCTATGCCTTGGATGCCAAGCGCACGGGTATAAACCGTCCACATGCCCCTACCCACGGTTATCCTGCAAAGGGTCAGCGGTGCTTCGGGATTCGAAGCTTGGCTAAGCCTGTGGTCGCAAAACCATGCGTGCAAAAAACCGGCTCGCGCAATCCCCGCAAACCCACGGCAATGGTTAAGCCAGGGTATCCCCCCTTATAAACAAAGCTTTGCCCCCCCCGCGCACCCCCTTGGCTTATTCAGGAGGGTATCCCCCCTTATAAACAAAGCTTTGCCCCCCCGCACCCCCTTAAAGCCTATTCAGGCACGCCAGGGAACTCTAAAAAGGGGGCGTTCTCGAGGGTTTCTGTGGGGTCGTTGCCATAGATTTTGTCGCCATTACCAAAGCCCAGTTCAGCCTCGGTTAAGCCCCCAGCGATTCCAATACCCAAGTTGTTTGTCGTACCGGTAGAACGGGGCATGTTATTGCCCACACATTTAAGATTGCCTACGTAGTTAAAGCATAGCCCATCCTTATCGCCGTGTATGGCAACCACACGCGCATTGTGAAACACCCTGGTTGGGCGCAGAAGGTTGTTTGTATTCCCCAGCCGGTAAATGTCATCGGCGGGGTTGCTGTTGGAACCCCAGCAAAACACCTCAAGCTGCGCGTTGATGGTGCAAGTTCTGTCTTCAGGCGTAATAATACCCAAAACCCTCCCCAACGAGGCAGCTTTTGCAGGAGGCACTACCTTGACGGGGCGCGATGCGGACCGGGTGCTGCCATTGCCCACTTCGCCCTTAATGTTTTCCCCCCAACAATACACCGTGGTTGCTTCACCAAGCGCGGCGCAAGTGTGCCTTTTGCCGGCAGATGCTGTGCGGACATCGCTTAAAAAACCATCTCCACTGGGGGTGCGCACCCTGCCTGGTGGCGCCGAAGATCTATCACTTGTATTACCTCGACCCAAATAATGGCCTCTAACGGGGAAAAAACCACTTCTCCAGGTCACCAAGGTAGCATCGCGCATTAACACCACCCAGCCACTGATAAGGCGCGCAGCACCCCTTAGTGTTTCTTGACTTCCCATTGGGCGGTCGGCCGCCTCAACGGCCAAAGGCGTCGGGGAGCCCTCGTTTGGCGAGGCCCCCGGTACCGCGGGCACTGAGCCTGGGCCAACGCCAAGGCGATAGTGAGTGCTGGAACCGCCCCAGCAGGCAACCTCGCCTTGGTCGCCAAACACGGCACAAAAGGTCCCATTTCCCGCTGCAATGGAGGTAACCCCCGTTAGGGTGCCCATATCCCCTAACCTCACCACAGGTCCGGGAACGGGTGTGTAGGAACGACCGGCAGGTGGCGGTAGCCTAATTATACCACGCCCCAATTGGTAATATTCGTTATTGCCTCTACCAGCATCTTTACCTCCCCAGCATTGGAGCCCACCGTTGATTAGGCGCGCACAAAGCGTGTGTTCTGTTGCCGCCATTTGAACAATGTCTGCCGTGTTGAAACCCTCCAAGGTAACAAGTACTGGGCGGGTGGGGTAGGGACCATTTGAATATACCGTTGCTGGAAGCCCAGCATACTGTCCCCAACAATACAACGGACCATGGCTCCATTTCACACACTTGCCACTCCCTCGGTGGACCACCACGGACTCGATAAATAATTTCTCGCGTCTATCTTGGCCTGGCGTAAAGCAGCTGGCCACAAGCAATAAAAGGCTCAATTTGAGGGCAAGGCGCATGGTATTTTTTTAAAACCCTTCCTTGTGAAAAGAAACCCAGGCATAACACCAGATGGTAGCATACTATCACTTGCCGCTAAAAAATACAAACAAAAATGGGTCTACATCCCAATGCCCGTTTCGCAAAAACTCCCTTGCCTCATCGCGGGTTGGCAAAACGCGGTGGATGCTGCCCCATGCAAAGCGTTTGTTTTTGGGAAGCACCGATGCAGTGCACCAACTAACCCCTGAGAAGAACTACAGTGCCAATACGTTAAGCGTGCCCAGCATTCGCGAGGTAAGCCGTTTACCTTGTGCGAACGTGCCCCCTTGCATAAGGGGGCGACAACCCCCGTAATAGTACAACGTTGCTGCCACCGCAGCAAGCTGGCGGGTTGGCTGATGAGCCTCAGCCCGCACAAAGTAAGGCCTGAGGTAAAACCCAGACTGCTGGCCTACCAAGCCGAGTGCGATGATCCCCTTTGAAACTACTGGAGTAAAGACCGTGTGAGGAGCCCTTGCTTTATCCCTGTTTAGACTAGGGCTGCACGTTACCGCTTCGACCAGTGCCTGTAGTTGTCAAGTTAAAGGTTGGCGGGTGTTGTGCGGTCCCAAATGTAGATTGGCAGATGCTAGAAACGGAAATAATAGATATTAGCAGTTGCAGGATTTACATTTGCATGACGACCGTACTATTGCTAGTGCGTTTGGAATGTGGTGATTATACGCCCGCATTTTTTATCCCAACCTTGATCACTGAGGGCACATGGGGCCTATGCCGCCACCTGGTACCCATCGCCGATTGGCGCGAGGGCACAACAATGCAGCGTTACCCCACGGCACGCAAAATGCGTGCAGCAATGCAGACTGTGTGCAACTTGAGGGAGAATGTTGGTAAGGTGGCTATTGCGAGATGTTCCTTACTAAAGGCAACCTGGGTCGTTGTGGCTTGCTTTAAAGCATTCATGCGTATTTTTGTGCGTGCACTGAAGATGGTTTATTGTGTTGATTCGGTTTTTCGTGTTTATATCTGCTATGGTCGCGTCTTAATAAATGTGTGGGCAAGAAATTGCAATCTCGAGAAAAATTCGGCATACCTTGCAGGCAGCGATGTAGGCGTTGTGCTGGCCCATGGTAGGGGCAAGCACCCTACTTGGAAGGTTGTTAAATCCGCTTAGAAAAACGATCCGCCGTAAGCTTGGATGGACAACACTCTCAATTCAGATGCCCACATTTCCGGGGCAATGCTGGAAAGTGTATGGGAAAAATTTTTATGTTGCTGAACATCGCATTAAAAAGGCGGTTAAACACCTTCATGCTATAGGAGTTGATCAGATCTATCTTATAGGGCATAGCATGGGTGCGAGAATTTAGGCGTACTACGCATCACGGCACGCTGATATTGCTGGAGTGGTTGTGATAGGGTGTTGCAATAATGGTGGGGACCCCCTCGATTGCAATCAATCAATCTCAAGGAGTAAGGTTCCTGTGCTTGATGTGTTTGGTTCTAGGAATGCTAAGGATGCACATGTGGCAGATGCTAGAAAGGTGTACGTTGGTAACACATACCAGCAAATTGTAATCTAAGGGTGCTGGGCACACGTTTGACGATCACAAGGAGGAACTTGCCAGCGGGGGTGATCTCTTGGTTAAAAAACATCTCTAAAAAACAAAGATAACTAAGGGGGTTAAAAAACGCTCAAAAATTGCGTTGAATGCCTCCCATTTTGATGCCCAAAAAATACGTAGCCCAAACTATGGCCCGGACTGTGGCAACGAAACCCCTAGAAGGTATTTTGGTGGTGGCTTTAGAGCAAGCCATTGCAGCCCCCCTTGCAACCCTACGCTTGGCTCAGGCAGGAGCACGGGTTGTTAAAATAGAACGCCCTGAGGGTGACTTTGCGCGCAGCTACGACCGCGGTGCTAAGGGTCAAAGTGCTTTTTTTTTATGGCTTAACCGTGGAAAACAGTCGTTGGTGCTCAACGTAAAAGCCAAAAGCGATGCAAGTTTGTTGATGCGCATGTTGATGAAGGCCGATGTGTTCGTGCAAAACCTTGCCCCCGGGGCCGCCGAGCGTCTAGGCCTTGGGGCAAAAGCGTTACTTGCCAAAAACCCGCGCTTGATTGTGTGTGATATTTCGGGGTATGGCAACCAGGAGCCAATGCGCCAAATGCGTGCTTATGACATGCTGGTACAGGCTGAAAGCGGCCTCGCTTCCGTAACGGGTTCCGCAGAAGAAGCAGGGCGGGTAGGGGTCTCCATTTGCGATATTGGTGCGGGCATGAATGCCTACTCGGCCATTTTGGAAGCCCTTTTGTCTAGAGAACGCACGGGTCAAGGAAACGCACTTTCGATATCCCTTTTCCACAGTGCCATCGAATGGATGACCCCTGTGCTGGCCCACCAGGAAACCTACCAAAAAGCCCTACCACGTACGGGCCTGCGCCATCCGCTCATTTGCCCCTATGGGCGCTTTACCTGCCAAGATGGGTTGGAGATTTTGCTGGCCATTCAAAACCAACGCGAATGGGAGCGCTTTTGTGTGGGGGTAATTGAATGCCCTGAATGGGCAACGGATGCGCGTTATACCTCAAACCTTGAGCGCAACGCCAACCGCGATGCATTGGAAAAAGACCTGCAGGTTATTTGGTTGAAAACCCCCGCCAAGGAATGGCAAAGGCGCTTGCTGTCCCATAAAATTGCCTATGGGATGGTGAATACCCCTGCCAACCTCCTTGAGCATCCCGCCTTAAAACGGGTGATGGCCCACACAAAAGCGGGCCCCGTGTACATTCCCGCTTCACCTTTGCACGATGGGGCAGCAGAATCCCTTCGTGTGCCAAGCATTGATGAGCATGGCCTTGCCATACGCAGGGAGTTTAGCACCTAATAGCAAGCCTTAACAAAGAGATTCTTGCGCGATGTGCAATTGCGCGGCATGGGGCAGGCTTTCAATCACAGGCAGTAAACGTGCTTTATCTCCCAGCTAAGGTAATGTGCAAATGCTGGGGATGGTGGTCTTTTTGCAAAATGTCTTCAATTTTCTCCACACTCACCGCGTGTGCTTTTTGGGCGTAAGCCTCCTCGTCTTCCAAGTGAAAACCATAAAGTGCTGCTTGCATTTGCCACATCAAGCGCTTTTGCGGGGTGGAGTGCAAAAAGGGGTAGGCATTGATGAGGGTGCACTTGGCATGTTCTAACTCTTGAGAAAGTACGCCTTGCTCACACAAAGTCTGGTAAAGGCCAAGCATTAAAGGGAGCGTTTGCGCGGAGTGTTGTGTGCTAGGATAAGGTGTAAAAGCAAAATGCAGCAACGCGATTAAGCGGCGTGCTTTCGTGCACGGACCCCCACCAACAGCTTGCCCCATACGAAAAACCCTTCTCACCGCGCACAATGCGAAACAGACGCGAATTCATATCCCCGCTAAAAATATGGGCCATGATTTGATGGGTTATCCGCTGGGGATGGGTTTGGGGGGCTGAAAACCGCCCAAACATCTTCAAGCAGACCAATAATGGGGCGTTGATAGGGGTGATTTTGATACGCAGCTTGCATTAAATCATTCCACAGCTGTTCAGAAGGTTGATCTGCCAGCATCCGCATCTCACCCAATACGGCCCCACGCTCCGCCTCCACTTGCGTTTCATTCAAGCGCAACTGCCCACCCGATACTGTAGGTGGCAAGCCACCACTGCCGCGGGTGGGTTTTGCACAAGCAACACTTCAAGGCGATTCTCCAAGCAAAAGTGCACAAACTTCAAAGGGCCAAATGCTTCACCTTCATCTAATACACGCATGTTTGCATTGAACCTTCTTTAATCGTCCCTTTTCCATCACACCCAACGGCCATAACGCATACGCAGCGGACACGTATTCATTGCTATTAGGTCCAAGCACGCGACCATTGTGCATACTTTTGGTACAAAAAGCATTAAGAGGCAGGGTGCTCAACGAGCAAACTTAAGCAAGTACTGGCCTTTGACGGTATGGCGATTCTTTTGGGCGAAGGGTTTAACTTAACCTCTAAGGTCTTATCGGCAGGCCAAGGCCCATGGGCAAAAGGTAAAGGGGTTTGTTGGCTGCGTGCCCGACGTTGCCTGGCTTTGTATTCCAAAAATTCTTGCGCCACCACTGCCCAAACTTGTTGCTCTTTGGTGTACACAAAACTGCATACGCTGCCTCCCTTACCAACCCATGTCAACAATTCTTCAAATTGCCACGGGCTTTCTTTTAAACGCTGATTAAGCAAACATTTGTAGCGGAAACGAAAAAACGCCGTTGCAAAGATCTCACCTTGCCTCCCACGCAAAATTCGTGGTGGTGGCGCAAGGGTATGCAACCACTTTTTTTGATGCGCTGCAAGGTTCAAAAAACCTAAGTCACTGGCCGCCAATGCGGCAGGTGAAACCTCCAATAAAGTCGTGTTTGGCGGAACCGCATGATTAAATGACATCATGTGTGGAACTCCTTATGGGTGAAATCGCATGGCAAAAGGTTTTTGGCTAAGAAGTCGTTCTTATTTTTACATCACACATACAACTTTAAACGAAGGTTTTTTTAAAGTCAAAATATTTTTTTTTGTTTTATGTTCACTCGAAACTTCAGCATCACTTAAGGCTTCCCACGGGGCTTTTGATTTGGTCGTTTTGAGTACGCAAAGATCGTTTTCCAGCCAACCTGGACTTATTCATTTCCCCATCCAATTTTGAACACCCCCTCTTTTGCACGCGCTTGATGACACAGAAGTGTTGCTGGCGTGACATGAGATCGAGGATTTGCTGTCTGGAATTTACGGGTCCAAAACAGACCGTCCGAGTCATCCGCTTTTGACCTTATTTCAGGGCTTGTTGCTTGGGGTTTGATATCGCCTCTCGGATGTCGAGTTGGCTCAGTGTCTTTACCGCGATCTTCTTCGCAAATTCTGCCACCCGCCGCTTGCTTGTGAACTTACGGTAAAAGTACGTGGTAAAAGTTGCGCTATATAAGAGAATACAAGGCTCTAACTCAAATGGTTGTCGCCGTATTGCCGTCTTTGTAAACGGCAATCATGCAAGGCATTCTTTGGTGCTTTTAAGTTGTTTTTTAGGTTTTAAAAGATTGCGGTAAAAATGGAGTCCGCGTGACACATAGTGAAAAAACAACGTAAATTGATCGCGGAACGCTGGAAGACCTTCGTCTTCCAGACAAAAATTGACGGTAAAACCCGTGAAATGCTCTCCATGCAATTGCTTCAATCAGCATGCTCCAACCCCAACCACGCCACACGGAAAGCCCTCGTACGCAGCTTGCAGTACGCGCCTTTTACATCTACAATGGAGGTGGGTGGGGTTTGCCCGAAAACGGGCCGTCCCATGCAGGGGGATGACCCGTCGTGAACTGGGTCCAAAATTGAATGCTGTGGTGTTGCAATACCAAGGCGGGCAGTGCCCCTGCTAATCGTTCTTGGCGAGCATGGTTTACACGAATGATTTCTTGGGAGGGGCTGCAGCAGTTTGCGCTTTTAATTGATCAAGATCTGTACTTAAGGCATCCAGTTTTTTTGTCATCCCCCGTAGAAGCCGTCTATATCGGTTCATTTGCTTTTCCTTGATGACAAGCTGTTCCTCTAAAGCAGATATTTTGCGTTGGTCCGCACGCAATAACGCGTGAATGTTTTCATGCCGCTGTTACGCCTTTGACGGCAGTGGTGTTTTTTAAGAAAGCGTGCCCGTGCCGGGTCCTGCGGGTGTGCTCACGGTGACCGTGGCGGTTTGGATGTAGGCATCAACGGCATTGGCGAGTTCTTGGGCCACTTGTGCTTGGGTTTTTGTGCCCGTTTGCCCTGCTTCAAAAATGCGGGTGAGTTCACTAACCAACGCTGCTTTGTTCAAGGGCATGGTTTACTCCTTCAAGGTGGCCAGTTTGGTTTGGGTGGCAAGGTAGTCGGGGTTGTTGTTGGGCGGGGTTGTGGGACCAACGCCGGTTCCATGGGTTTCACTTTGTAAAGCGGTGAGAACGTCATGCAAGATTGTGATGAGTTCTGCTACGGGTGTCCCCGCTTTCAAGCGTCCTTGAGCAGTGATTTCAATGCTTGCCAGGGGTGTTTTTGTGGCAACGCTTTCGCCTGCAATGGTGTTGGCCGCCCTCCCTGCGAGCACAGTATGATCACCCCCCACAGCGTGCTCTGCGCTCCCTAGGGTTGCTTGACGCAGGTCGCCCCCCGTGCTTACGACCCTGCTTCCCAACACGCTGGCGCTGCTGCTGCCTGCCACTTTGAGGCTGGCATCGCCTTCAATGGTGAGGTCTGCTTTCCCTGTGGTTGTTTTAAGTACCTGGGTTTGGAGGGTTGCGCTGTGGGCGTCTAAAGAAATATTGGCGGGGCTGCAAAGGTCGACGCGGCCATCACTCCCAAAGCGCAGTTGTGCCCCTGATGTATGGGAAATGGCAATTTCCCCCGTTTTTAAGGCGGGAATGGGCGAACTGGAGCCTGTGGCGTAAAGGGCTGTGATGTAGGGTGCATGGGGGTTCCCATTGGCAAAAGCGAGGATCACATGGGTTCCAAGGTCGGGCAGGGCATAAAAGCCTGTGCCGTTTCCAGCCCCTGGAACGGGCAAAGGGACGTCCTGCAAAACGGGGGCGTTTTTATCGGGCTGGCCTTTGGCATTGAGCAATTGGACATCGGCGGCATAGCGTGGCAAAAAGGCATCGCCTAAGGTTTCTTCCTGGGGCGGTTCAGGTATCCCAACCACGCGTCCGAGGCGTGGCGCATAGTGCTGTGGAAAACCAGGGAAGGCACGCCGCATCCACTTTTGAAAGGCCATGAGCGAAAACATATTACCACTGCAACTCGGTGTGGGGTGGGAAGTGGAGCACGCGGACAATGCGGCGCACGGTGCCGTTGAGCGCGAGGCGCATGCCTGGACGCCAATGAGGATTTGCAACCATGCGTAAGCGTCCGTCGGGCTGATGGCGCCCAATCAGTGCTCTGGGCACGCTTAAGGCCCTCCCATAAAAGGGGGTGTGCTGGCGTTGCCCCCAAAACACGCGCCCATCGGGGAGGGCCCACCAGCCGGCGTCCTCAATCCCCCATGCATGGCACATCGAATCCAATGCTTCGCGCCCGCTACCCAAAGAAACAAAGCGCGGGACACGCTGGGTAAGGTAGGGGGCTTTTTGAGGAAGGAGCAAGGGGAGCCCACACGCCCCTTCGACCTTGCGAAGGACATCGGCTGGGGTGGGGGCGTAGAGTGAAAGGTGCGCAGGCAAATCCAAGGCTGCAGCCGCACAACGCCCCGTGAACTGCGCCTCGTCGCCATCCAAGCGGAGCACATCGGCCAGCACGCCCATAAACACTTGTACCAAAGGCTCTTTTGTGTCTGCGAGGCCAAGGGCAATCCGCAAAGGGATCCCAAGGGTTGGCAAGGCTTTTTCCCTTCCCCAGTGGGTGCGCAGTTCTGCCAAGCCCACCGCGTGTTCACCGAGGGCTATTTGGGAAGTGTTTGCCTGGAATGCTTCCCCCGCAAGGGTGATCAAGGTTTCGATACGCATCTTTTAAGGGTTACTCTTTCCCATCTTGTCCAAAGATGAATGTTAATGTTTTGGCTGCGTAATGCTCGAGATCTTCAAGGAATGGGGACAAGGGTACGTTTTCCTGTGCATCTGCCTTTTGCCCAGCAGGTGTGGTCGCACCCGCGGAGGTGTTGCCAGGGGAGGTCTGTTTTGCAACGGGGGGCGGTTTAGAGCGTTCTTCAGAAGTTGCGGGCACTCCGCCCCCCGCAATGAATTGGGCGTTTACTTCCCATGCATGCAGGTTTTGAGCTTGGACAATCCCAAGTTCCCCAAAAAAACGCACCTCGTGAACGGCCATGTTTTGGGTGAGGGGGTGAAAGATTTGATAAGACACGGGGGTCTTGCCCTTGCTTGCTATGGAACGCTGATGTAAACGGCGTAAAAAGCCGAGGGCCTCCTCACCTGTACGGGTTTTTTCTTCCAAGGGGATTGGTTCACGCCTGGATGATAGGAACGGGGACTGTTGGGATGCGCAAGGGCTGGGGCAGGCTTGTCATAGTCTTGGGAAAACCATAGGGGGGGGCTTCTTGCTTTTATTTTACAAGCAAAAGCGCGGAGGGGGCGTGTGCTCTTGCGCCGCCCAAAGGTAGCCCCACTAAGCGCGTTTGGTTTAGCGACTTGATCTGCGTGGATTATGTGGCGGCAAAGCCCGCAAATCATCATGATCCATGCTTTTTACCAATGGCTTTAAGCAAAGGGGGTAGCACCTTATACAAATCCCCCACAATACCCAAGTGTGCCGCTGAAAAAATAGGGGCTTCTGGATCTTGGTTGATGGCAATGAGGTGTTTTACATTGCGCAAGCCCACCATATGATAAGGTGCCCCTGAAATTCCAATGGCCACATACAGTTGTGGACTCACGACAGCCCCCGTTAAACCCACTTGACGCTCAAAGGGCAACCAGCCTTCATCGGCAGCAGGGCGCGTACATGCCACCACAGCACCCAGTGCTGTTGCCAAGCACTCAATCAGGGCAATGGCTTTGGCGTGAAACGCTCCACGACCAAAAGCCACAATCCGCTCTGCATCCACAAGGGCCATTTTTTTAGGGTCTGGCGGGCTCCACGCAGAGGCATTTGGCAAAGATTCTACCTCAAACGCCGCGGCTTTTTGCCGCGCAGAATTGTTTGGCTGAGGTGCTTGCAATTCTCCAAAAGGAACTATCTGGAGTGTTGGCTTGGTATGTTTGGCATAAGGTGGTTCACCCTCGCCCACGGCATTGGCTAAAATGGAAACCACCAGTGGCGTTTGGCTCAAGGCTTCCACTTTGGTCTCCAACCCCCCCCCCCACAATGGGCGCACTGCCTGTAAACGATGTGAAGGCGGCCCTTGAACTTGCACCGCATTGCTGACACATACACCACCGAGCATGGCAGCAAAAAGGGGGGCACTGGCACGTCCAAATGAGTCGGCCAAAAGCAACAGCGAACAAGGCTTGGCGGCAACGGGTAAATTGGCTATTTGAGCAAACAACCCCTGGCGCACCGTGGTAAACGCGCACGGCATGGCTGCGTGTTTCAGGTTGGCGGTCGATTTTGACAGTAGCGTATAAACCTTGCCCACTCCCCAGCGTGCCAGCCATTCGCATTCATTGGGATTGGGTGCTGTTAAAGCAAGCCCTGCTAGGGTTGTTTGTAAACCGGTTGCCAATTGGTGGGCTTCATACAGCACTTCTTCCATTGCAGGGGAAAATAAGCCTTCGTGGTTACGCCCCAGCCACACCCAGACCTCACCCTTTGTGTTTAAAGAGGGCACACATGGTTTGTGGAGGGTGTTTGAGGTTGGCATGGGGCTGTCTATTTCCATCCGCAGTCCATACCGTGGATGGTACGCCCTGCGCGATGACCGTCCAAAATGGCTTGTCCAACATCCTTTGGTGCCAGGGCATCTCCCACGCGGTAAAGCTGGTTTAGCTTGCCATGCAAGGCGTGAAACAGTGCATCTTGGCTCAGGCCGTGTTGTACGGGGACAATCAAATCGACCCCCTTGATGCTGGTTTGAACTTGCGTTAAAATGTTGAGGAGCACAGGGTCTGCTGTTGCATCCAACAGCACCACATTGCCTTGTACTTGCAAGGGTTTCCCTGCTTGGCGCATGAACCACAGTTCGACATCAAGGGTTACCCCTAGGTGCTGGCCGGGTTGCAATGCCGATGAGGTAAGCAGCACGCGCCAACCTTGATTTAGCAAAAATTCTGCCATATTCATGGCCTGATGCCCGCCTACCTCGTCAACCACCATCGCTTGGGCACCGTGTCCTTTGGGGGCTGTCTCTAAAACTTGCAAGGGGGTTTGCACACGCGTCCTGTGATCCATACCTTGAATGTGGCTCATACGCCCTTCACTTTGACCCGTTGCCACCACCAAAGCATCCACATTTTCGCGGATCACCTGGGTGCAGTCCAACGTCTCCCCCAACTCCAAGGTCACCCCAAAGCGCTTGAGTTCACTTTGTTTGTTGCGCAACAGGTCTCCATATTCAGCACGTTCTGCGATGCGCGTGATCCAGTTTACCTTACCGCCAATCGATTCCTCACTTTCAAATAAGCGTACATGATGCCCATGGCGCGCGCAGGTAATGGAGGCCTCCAATCCCGCAGGGCCAGCCCCAGCTACCCATACCTCAAGTGGTTTGGTGGCTTGATGATAGTGTGCATTACCCCATACCCCCTCCATCCCATTGGCTGGGTTTTGAATGCAACTTAAAGGCGAGTTAAGCCCCATCAATCCAATACAATATTGGTTGCAGGCGATACATTTGCGAATCTCCTCTGCCTTATCTTCACGTGCCTTTTGACTCCATTGTGCATCGGCAATTTGCCCTCGGACCACCCCTACCAAATCCATGACACCTTCATCCAAGAGGCGGTCTGCCAGCATGGGATCATTGATGCGTCCCACGCCAATCACAGGAATCTCGACCTGTTGACGAACCCGCGCCGTATACCCGCTTTGGTAAGCTGCGGGTGTGGACATCGAGCCTTCCACCATAAACAAATTGGCCGTGGTGCCAATGCTTGTATTCAGGTAGTCCACCAAACCCGTTTCACCCAATGCCTTGGCAACATGCAATGTATCCTCAATGCCCATCCCACCTTCAAGCAATTCATCCGTACACAAGCGCACGCCCACGGCCATCCCACCCGCTTCACCACGAACGGCCTTAACGCATTCGAGCAGCAAGCGCAACCGCGCAGAACGACTCCCTCCGTAGGCATCTTGGCGTTGATTGGTGTAAGGAGAGAGAAACTGACGTAATAAACTGGAATGAGAAGTCTGCAGTTCGACCCCATCAAAACCACCCTCACGGGCGTGGGCCGTAACCTTGGCATACCCTGCAACGACCTCTTCTATTTGGGCAAGGTCAATGCTCTGAGGGATTTCATGAAACAGGCCATCCTCCACAGGAGAAGGACCCCATAACGCCTCATCGTTAAAAAAAGAAAAGCCTTGCAAGCCATTGTGATTAAGCTGGCAAAAAATTTTGCTTCCCTCACGTTGCACAGCTTTGGTAAGGCGTTGGTAGTAGGGAATAATGTGCGGATGGTAAGCGTGGATCAGTTTTTCGTATGCATGATCCGAGGGGTGAATGGACTGCTCTTCGGTGATAATCAGCCCCGCCCCCCCGCTGGCGCGTTCACGGTAGTAGTGCATCAAGCGTTCTTGGGGAAGGTTTTCCTGGGCATAATTGGTGAGATGTGCCGAAAACACAACGCGATTTGGAACGCGGACCCCGCCCAGTTGGATTGGGCTAAATAAATGCCTATAGCGCCCCATGCTCGTGCCATGCCCTCAAAAAAAAAACCGCCATCACCCCCTGGCCCCGTTTCTTCTTACCCACGAGAAGGGCGCAAGGGCTGCAAAATGCTTGCTCGCACACCAGCGTCTCTGAAAAAAAGAGGATCCTCTTCGCGCTTATCTGGTGGGTTTTAAAGGCGTGAACGATTCTCCGCAGCCACAGACAGCCCCATCGGTTTTTCGCTCGAAGCGAAACCCTTGCTCCACCAAATTGCCATCTTGGTAGTCAATTTCGGTCGATCCCAAGACATTGTTCAAGCAATCGGCATTGACTGCCACGTGAATACCCTGGGATTGAAACACCACATCCTCTACTCCAATCTCTTCACTGCTCGCATAGTCTAAATTGTACATAAAGCCCGAACACCCACCAGCACGTGCACCCACGCGTAAATAGGCCTTATCGGTATCTCCGTGTTCTGCAAAAGCCTCGTGGACCACTTGGGCCGCACGAGGGGTGAGGCTGACGTAATAACCGTTCGCGTTTGTGCTTTGACTCCATTCAGACATGACGCTGCAAACAACTCCTTAAGCAATGAAATTTATTTCGTATTCTTTAGTAAGGCATTTTGAAAAAAACGCGTCGGTAATCATGGATGGCACTCCTCTAACCACGGTGGCACCCCTCACACTTGCCACCAAGGAGTAAAAAAGCAAAGGAACGGTCAAAATACCCACGGCGTTCCCATTATTTCACAAACAAAAGCAGGGGTAAATCTTTTTTATTCATGCAAAATAGACGGCTTAAGCATTTACAGTGCCATGCGTTTTTTTTAAAACCTGATTACCTGGCGTACCACCTCGTTACCCGCAGGCACATTTTGGACACAGGTGTTAATCTCAACGCGCTTAAGGCTCCTCGGTTACCAGGCCATTCAAGTCTAAATTGCCGTCTTCATACAGTTGGATAGAGTGCGCAATGTTTTCGCAAAATTGAGCATCGCCTGCCTGTTGCATGCATCTTGCGCCCGCATTTCGGCCAGACTTGGGTGGGTTTCGTTCTCACTTCCTATCAACCACCAAAAGTGGATCCATTCCTCCTATAGACCGCAGCATGCATACAGCATCGCTCGATCCTTTTTTTGTTTTTAATCAAAATAAATCACCTGACGAACCACCTCTTTTTCCGCCATGATATTTTCGACCGCATCGTTAATTTGGTCTAGGCGAAGCCGATGACTGATCATGTTGTTTAAGTCAATTTTTCCTTCCTCATACATTTTGACATAGCGCGGTATGTCATACCGAAACTGGATGTCTCCAAAGAGCACCCCCTTGACGCGTTTGCGATAATAGGTTAAGTGTCCAGGCGCCAAAGGCAAATACCCCATTTTAGAGGTCGCAACCCCCACCATGCAAAAAGTGCCCTGTTTGCGAACCCCCATAAACCCTATCTCCAAGGTTTCAGGTGCCTGGGAATGCCCCACAAACTCAAAAGCGTAATCCGCACCGACGCCCCAGGTAATCTCATTCACCTTGTCTAGCACTTCGCCCACGCGATGCTGATTTTGAATGGTGTGTGTCGCACCAAACTGACGGGCCAAGGTCAATTTTTCTTGGTGCACATCGACGGCAATAATTTTACCTGCCCCACAGGCCTTTGCTGCTTGCACTGCCGCCAAACCAAGGCCGCCACACCCCACAATCAGCACGCACTCTCCAGGGCGCACGTGAACCGCGTTCATTACCGCGCCATAACCGCTACTAAAACCACAGCCAAAAAGGCATACCTGACGAAGGTCAATATAATCTGCCACTTTCACCACCGAGGCTGCGGGGCACACCGAATACTCGGCAAAAGTACTCACAAACAAAAAATGGTGCAAAGACTCACCACTGGGTCTTCGCATGCGTACTTCGCCATTAGGCAAGAGACCCTTGTTGAGCATCCCGCCCATATCGCACATATTGGGTTGGCCCGTGTGGCACCAGCGACACCTACCGCAGGCAGGTAAGTAGGTTAGGACCACATGATCCCCTACTTTTACCTCGTCAACGCCTTCGCCTACCTCGGCAATTACACCCGCACCCTCATGTCCTAACACCACAGGAAAAGGGCTTATCACCTTGTCACCGGCCCAAAAGTTGATGTCACTACGGCAAACACCCGTCGCCACCATCTTTACCATGACTTCCCCCGGGCCAGGGGAGGAAAATTCAACCTCTTCAATCACAAAAGGATCTTTAATTCCCGTAAGTACAGCTGCACGTCCCTTCATTCGTTTTTTTCCTCACGTGTATTTTCTAGTACCACAAACTTCCCATCATTTTCCGAGGCTACAAATGCCCCAGCAAAACCACACCTCGTTCTCGAAGTAATACCCACAAGTCACCATAAACACAACTCAAAAACCGCCTTTAAATCTGCTACAAACCCTTATTGTTTGTAACAAAAACACGCTAGTCCTAACTTTGGATATGCCCTTAAGAGATATTGCTGGTGCTTGTCATGAAAAGTATGCCGCAGATTACATCCTTTGCAGCCTTGTAAAAAATTCAGTATGGTGTACGTGGTGGATGTGCGCGTCTAAACGAGACCTTGCTATTTGCAAACAGGAGCGCGCAAAAATTTCAAAAATTTGCGGTTGGCCAGGGCTACCCTTTTTGAAAACTCTCAACAACTACAAATATCAAGATAATTGTCTCTCACCCCACCTTCAACACAAAAAATCTCCTGCCATGCCCAAGTATCGCGTTGCGTTTTCAAAAGATTGGATTAAAGGGCGCTGGGGGTTTATCGACCGTCTTTTTACCCGATTAAAAGGCACGCGCTACCCCAGTGAGGTGGTTACTGCGTGGGTGGTCAACTACCGTGGCAGTCCGGGACCTTTGGGGCGTGTGCTTATGGAAGAACTCAAGATCAACCCTCAAGATTTAAAAAATTTTGGGACTATTTTTGAAATTCGGTTGCTTGAAGACAGCCCTGCCACAAAACGCCTGGCAAGCAAGTTTGCGTCCCGCAAATACCTGCCCTAATAGCCCTGCCATATTGCGTTTTTTTCCACCTTTTTGATTCAAAAAATACCATGCCCAAAATATCCATCCAATTTCACGTTTGCCGTTATTTACGGATTTGTATGCTGGCGCTTGTTTGCACAATGGTGGTAACGCCATGTATCGCAAGCGAAAACCAACGGGCAAAAAGCCCTTATGCTGGGGCGTATCGAATTGAGGGTTGGAGGGATTATCAAAAAAAGGAGGTCGAGCATTTTTTCTTCTTGCACCCGAAGGGGATTTTTTTGCTGGCAGCCCAGTTGCGTGGCCGTGAAAATACCCGCATTGGCGGCCATTGGCAGGTGGCTGGAAATGAAATTATTTTGCAAGGCGCAGCCCACGTATGGACAAACCAAGGAGAATGGCGCACCCCATTTTGGCGCCGTTTTCGGATCCAAAAAAGCCCTAACGGTCTGCTGCTAACACCCATGCCTGCAAAAAACCGCTATGGTTTGATGGGATGGCCTAATGCATTTTTATATTCGGGCAAAAAACCCCTTGCACTGCCAGGCAAAAGCACCCCCGCCCAGCCTAACGCCCTGTTACAAGAAGCAAAAACCCTGCTATCGGGTCAACAACAAGCCCGATAGCAAACACAAAACGACGCAGACATCAGCACCAATACGAAGTTCTGGATGGCATGAGGGCACTCCTCATAACGCACAAAGCAGGGCACAAGACGACCTATCGGTACACCAGCCCACCCCACTCGCAGCAAACAAGCACAGCAAAAACGAACGGGTCCCACAAGGCGCTAAAAACCGATGCCTTTATGCCAGATATGCCTCACAGCACAAGACTGCAAAATGTTCAAACCAATACAGGAAATTCGCAAGTGGCAAGGCTTTAAGCCGCTTCCCCGACACCTTTGATATCATGTCGCTCGATAATGCGGTCGATCAAACCGTAATCAAGGGCCTCTGGCGCATCCATAAAGCGATCCCTTTGCGTATCGGCCTCAATGCTTTCGGCGGTTTTTCCCGTATGTTTGGCAAACATACGGTTTAAAATGGTCTTCACGCGTACCACCTCACGCGCATGAATATCAATATCGGATGCTTGACCCGAAAAACCACCCCATGGCTGATGCAACAACACACGGGCATGGGGCAAAGAAGCACGCTTGCCTTTTTTACCTCCAGCCAGCAGTAAAGCGCCAATACTGGTAGCCTGCCCCAGGCAAATGGTGTGCACTGGGGGGCGAATGTATTGGATGGTATCGTACACGCATAAACCCGAGGTAAGCACGCCGCCAGGGCAGTTGATATACATCGAAATCTCAGACTTTGCATCTTCTGCCTCCAAAAACAGCAGCTGTGCCACAATTAAATTGGCCATGGCATCGTCAATGGCTGCACCGATAAACACAATCCGGTCCCGCAATAAACGCGAATATATGTCGAACGCACGCTCCCCGCGATTGGTTTGCTCGACAACCATAGGAATAAGGGTCATGGTAAAAACACTTTCTGCGATACATTTTTGATGTGTGGGCATGCCTCTAACGGCAAAAACACGCCATATCCGTTACCGTTTGCCTATAATCACAGGCGGCACTTGCCAGCATTCAAAACCCCCAAGGCGAAAAATGTGCTCCATGCTTGGGGTTGCATTGCACACCTTATTTTGTTTTTGCGCCCGTTTTTTTGCTGGCACTTGGCCGTTTGGCAGCGACCGATTCTACGGCAGCCGCCTGGGGGGCTTCTTCACCAAGGACTTCTTTGCACAAGGTATCCAAAATACGCTCATGCAACAAGCGTTCACGAACTTGCCTTAACAAGCGCTCGCCCAGTTCACTGTGAATGAGCTTTTGTGGATCTTGGCGCATCATTTGGGCTTGAAGCATAAAACGTTCACGTATATCGTTGGCATCAGGTTCGAAACCACGCGCTCTGGCTACAGCCTCAATCACATAAGATAAGCGCAACGCATTCTCAATCCGTTTCCTTTCTTCGCTTTGGGCCGTTTCCCATTTTTCCTTATCTTCCATTACCTTAGGGGTGTTTTTTTGCACCTGTCTCTCGTGACTTTGCAGTGCCTCTTTCACCAAAATTTCGGGTACAGGAAAAACGTATTTCTGAGAGATTTGTTCCGCCATTTCGGATTGCTGGGCAGCTCGGGCGGCATGTTCTGCTTCACGCGCAATTTCCGCCTTAATATGCCCACGGAAAGCGGGCATATCCTCAAAAGGGCCAAAGCGCGAGAAAAACGCCTTGTCTAGTGCTGCGGGAAGGAGTTGGGAAACCTGCCCTACCACCACGCTAAACGCCACCTCTTTACCCGCAAGGTGGGCTGCTTGGTAGTCTTGTGGAAATTGCAAAGGAAAGGTTTTGCTTTCTCCTTTTTCCATCCCCAGCATGGCCGTTTCAAATTCTTTTAAAAAGCGCTCCTGGCCCAGCTCAAGCTGCTGATTTTGTCCACTGCCCCCTTCAAACAACGCACCGTCGAGGCGTCCGCTAAAATCAAACTGGACCACATCTCCCTTGACGGCCTTGCCGGTTTTCTCCTGAGGGGTGGCATGCGATTTTTGTAAGGCTTCAATGCGTTCTTGTATTTGGTCATCGTTAACGGCAATTTTAGCGGGCTTGATGCTAAATTCTGAAATATCCAACAAAGCAAACTCCGGAACAACCTCAAACTCCGCCTCCACCACCAACGGGCGCTCTTTATCCAACTTTACTTCATGCAAATGAGGTCTTGTGGCGGGTGTTAAAGACAGCTGCTCTAAAGCACGCTGCATATGGGTGGGTGCCAAATTTTGTAACAGATCCGCTTGCAACATTTCTTGGTAGCGTTTTTCCAAAATTCCCTTAGGAACTTTTCCAGGCCTAAACCCGGGAAGTTTCAAACTTTTTTGCGCTTTTTGGACCACGCTTCGGTAAGCATGTTGTACTTCCTGTACGGGAATTTCGATTTTGAGTTTACGCCCAAGGACCGTGGTTTCCTCCACAGAAACCTGCAAGGGAACGTCCCTTTCTACCATATTCTCATTGCCCTTTGCTGTTTATTCTTTGGTGACATACTTTGCTTAAGGGGGGGGCTCACCACGCACGCGGCTGATAAAAATGCGAAGGGGGGGAGTTGAACCCCCACGCCCGTGAAGGCGCTGGATCCTAAATCCAGTGCGTCTGCCAGTTCCGCCACCCTCGCCTTAAAATGGACGTAAATTAGGGATAAATCATGCGTGAGCCACCAACCAATTGCGCAAATAGACGCAGATAGGGGCTGGTAGTTTTTTAAATAGAAGATACACCGCCCTCGGGTCCCTTTTAAGCATTTTAACCACAACAAAAAGACAAACTACTCTGAAAGACATCCGCCCATTTACCTTGCGATTCGGTGCAATCACACCAAACCTAATTCTTGTCGTGTGAGGGGTTTGGGTTTGTTGGATCAATCCCATTGTTAACTGGCTAAGTAAGTGATCCCTTTGGGAGTTGATAAGAATGGTTTTTGTGGCTCTCTTCGGGGATAACCACTTCACATAATTCAATGTTGTTATCCGAAAAATATAGGCAAGGAGAGACTTGCCATGGGCCAATAAAAGGAGGTCCGCCTCCGAACGTGGACGGCTTTCAAAATGCAACGACCCGCCCATTCCATCCGTGGATTTTTTTTTGTGGCCATAGATCTTGTCTAAGCCATAGTCAATGAATAAAAGAACATCCCCCAACGTATCCATTATCTGCGATATCTTTGCGCACTGACGGCGTATGGTTCGAACCATCGTTTGCTTCGAGAACTCCATCTCGACGATATGCAGTGTACCGCCATGCTGTGTTTTAACAGCCCGGAGCTTTTCTTGCATCACCCAATTTCCACCGTGATACACAAAGTCTTTTTTGAGGTCTTCTTGGGTTAATGCATTCAATAGGTATGGAAACACATGCTCAGTATCATATTGATGGGCGATCGCTTCCCATTCCTTCAAGTCAACCTTGTCGTTTATGCAAAAAGTCTCCTGTTCTGCCTCACCTTTACGTGTGAGTTGTAACATTGTCTCTTGCAATACCTGTGCATCTGTATTTTTTGTTAAACACACTTCTTGAAAAGAGCGTTCTGGCAGACCCCAGGTATCACATTGTTTCCGGAGATAAGGCGTGGAAACCTCCTCATAGAAAGTGACGAGGTCATTTCCCACGCGTTTTGTTTGGTGCATGCTTCCCGCACTGAAAGTGTGGTTACAGTGATAGCCCTCATAAAAGCGCATCAAATCTTTTGCGGGGATATCTTGGTGATAGAGCCCTAAGCGCTTAAACAGATTGCTATCGACGTGCCAACCACGAATCATCTCCTCATGAAAGCCATGAATGGCTTCTAAATCCTCTTTTAAGCAAAGCTGAAAGTCACCTGGGGCATCAAAACCCACATCATCAGCAACTGTCACCACCTCCCCCAAATTAAGCCTACTCCCCCATTCGCCAAATTTTGCAATAAGCTCTTTGGGTTGTTTGCGGTCCACGTTTTCCCACAGTCTTTCGGGCATCTCAAACCTTGGCAGGCCATAAAAGCCACCCTCTAAATTTTTAACCACTTGGGAAAGGCTCTGCCGCTTGAGAGGAACAAAAACCATGTCCAAATTGGTGGAGAGGACCCAGCGGTTTTTGGGGTTCATACGCCGCAGCGCGATATTGCGCGAAATGGGCTCTAAAACCTGCAAATGGGTCCTGTGCGCAAAGTACCCTTGATGAACATCGGGCGGCACACGAATAACGCGCAGGAGACGCTTGGCTTTGTCCGTGAGTGTATCTGCAATCGCTTCTGGAAAAGTGGGGTACATTTGGGGGCTGTTGTAGTCCACAAAAATTAGCTCATCGTTGGGATGATCTAACACCTCCGCCATACAATTGATGCTAATCGCGCAACGCTTGTGCAAGTTATACCCATAGCCATCATTCCTGCCATATACAATTGCTGATATCATCAAATGATTCTCTAAAAAAGGATACAAATTCTGTGGCTATTGCGCTGTTGCCAGCCCTATACTGGCCGCAGAGATTGGCGCCGCGGGTGCTGGTTGTTGAGGCTTGGCTTGGCGAGCAATCCAAGCGTAGGTGATTCTTAGCCCCTCCACTAAAGCACGGGAGGGTGCCCAGTCGAGTTCTTGTTGAATCAAGCGATTATCCGAGTTGCGCCCGCGCACTCCAGTAGGGCCTGGGATGTGGCGAAGGCTGACGCTTTTATTGGCCACCCCCATTACCATTTTAGCCAAAGCGTCAATGGTTAGCATTTCTTCTGACCCAATATTGACGGGTCCCGCAAAATTTGGCGAGCGCATTAAGCGTAAACTTCCCTCGATGCATTCGTCTACGTACAAAAACGAGCGCGTCTGCCGCCCATCACCCCAGATATCAATGCTCCCCCCGTCTTCACTCAAGGCAATTTTTCGACACAAGGCTGCCGGGGCTTTTTCACGTCCACCGTCCCAGGTACCTTCTGGACCAAATATATTGTGGTAGCGCGCCACGCTACAGTTCATGCCATAACACCGATTGTAGGCAAGGTATAGACGCTCACTAAATAACTTCTCCCAGCCATACTCACTGTCTGGTGCGGCCGGGTAGGCCGAATTTTCGCGGCACAAAGGATTATTGGGATCTTCTTGGTTATGGGCGGGATACATGCAGGCAGAAGAAGAATAAAACACATTCTTGATGGAGCGCTTATAGCAAGCATCGAGCATGTTTAAGTTAATGCTTGCAGAGTTGTGCATAATATCTGCGTCGTTCTCGCCCACAAAAATAAACCCCGCCCCTCCCATATCTGCCGCCAGTTGGTATACCTCGTCAAATTTGCGGTCCACCACCTGCCGACAAGTGGTCTGATCACGCAAATCCCCCACCACAAAATCATCCGCCTCGCTTTCAACATACTCATGCATTTTCAAGTCAACGCCTCGTACCCAAAAACCCTCGCGCTTCAAACGCTTAACCAAATGTCCACCAATAAACCCCCCTGCACCACATACCAACGCTGTCTTCATAACACCCTTTTTTTAAATATAACACCCTTTTTTTAAATTTTTTTTAGAATAACCCCCACCTGCCCTAATATGTTTGCTACCAACGTTTGGTAACATCAACCCATGGGACCTCCCAAGTCAGAGGATTGTGCCTCACAATTTTGGCAGACACAACCCATGGGACCTCCCAAGTCAGAGGATTGTGCCTCACAATTTTGGCAGACACAACCCATAGGACCTCCCAAGTCAGAGGATTGTGCCTCACAATTTTGGCAGACACAACCCACGATAACACACGTTATCTGCAAATGCTTTCTCAAATTTGTAAGGTTTTGGTGCCCCCACCCCAACGCTTAAGGCCATGCTCTAAAAAGTGCCTTGGCAAACACCTAAACGCGGGCTCTCACAAATACCATGCACATCGATTCACCCTTTTTGCGACACGTTTACTTGCCCAACCCATCTTTATTCAGACCCCACTCGCTTTCAATTTGCACAGATCGACTTATAAGGAATTAGGGAAACGGATCTCATGCGAACCACCTATTATCCAAACGGCCACCCCCAACACCCCGCAGAATTGCTTTGGCAGGGATCTTTTTGGATAAGCTAATGGCTTTAGCCTCCGTTACCACAAAGGAAGACTTTGATGCGATGTTACTGGCTCGAAGGACAGAGCATTTTAACCAAGGCTAAGGGCACCTAAAATCGCTATCTCTCCCGAGTTATGTTCCTTTGTGCAGGCCATGGATGCAAGCGGTCCATGGTAGCCTTTTGCCTTTGGTGCTTGCGGCCAGTGCGCCTAAAGGGCTCGTGGCACAGGTGTGCTATCAACAATGGATCGCGGTTTGTAAGCAGCAGTTAGACCAACTAAGGGCCTGTCGATGCGGTTTATTTATGTAACCATGGGGCAATGCCGCGGAGAGGGTGGTGACTCGAAAGATGCTCTCATTGCAAAGCAAATTCGCCAATGGGTGGGGCCTCATATTCCCATTGTGGTAACCTTTGGCCTACACGCAGAACCTATCCCCCCAATTGGTCGAGGCGGTTGACGTGGTGATTGGCTACCAAACCAACCCCCATGTGGATATGCGTGAGCGGGGTCGTGAGGCGGCCTTCGCATTACGGCAAATCCTCGCAAGGGCAAAGCACGCCTCAAATGGCTGCCTTGCGCTTACCTCTTGCTCCTCTTTACAGTTGGTTTGCTCACTGCAGAAGGTCCCTATGGTGAGACCATTTCCTTTTTGCAAAGGCCCAGGCAAGAAAGGGGGGATGCCGTTTTAACTGCCTCATTCTTTGGGGGGTTTTGTTTTGGCGGATACCATGGATTGTGGCATGCATGTGGTGGCAGCTGGACGCCATGCCTTGGAACCCGCCAAGCGTTTGGTGCGTGAGGCGGCAGATTTTTGCTGAGATTGCAGGCAATCCCCGGAGGCGGTGGTAGCAGGGCAAGTGGTCCATTTGTTAAAAGCTTTTGTACAAGCAGGGGTTCAAAACGCCTTGATGGGGGCATTTTTTGATGTCGATTTGGCCAAGCAAGCCCACGCGGGTGGGGGAGGGCGCGCGCTTTACCGCCATTTTTAATGCTTCTAAACGGTCTACAGGCAAGCCTCGTCCATCCCCCGCAAAAGGTGAGCCCTACCACGTAGAGGCAGAAGTACTCCAATTGTATGCTCCCAACAAAAATGGCCCTGTGGTGGATGAACTGGGGCTTTATGCAGGAATCGCTTTAAAACTGGGCCTGTGCTGCGCCCTGCGCATTGGGGGGATTACGGTGGCCGTTATCTCTTTGCGCGCACAAGCAGCGGATCCCGTTTTTTTTCACCTGTTTGGCCTCGATATTGGGGCTGCGCACACCGTTGTTGTAAAGTCGCGAGGAGTGATTTAGATAGGGCAGGCTTTGCCCCTTGGTTTGCCAGTGAACATGTGGTTGAGGTGGATTCTCCGGGGCTAACCTCGCCCGTATTGGAGCGCTTACCTTTGGATAAGGATTGCCCCGCCCCATTTTTCCATTGGATGGCGATACCCGGTTTGAAATTCCTCAATAACCCAACAACACACTTTTCGTGTCGCTTTTTTTGCCAGGCCATCACAAAAACCTTGACAGGATACAAAATATGAGACATGAGATAGCGTGGGTTGCTTTTAGCTAAGGAGATTGTGCTACCCGCTTACCGGCCTGATCGTCCCATTTTGAAAAGAAACTGTTCCAAGTGTCGATAGGCATATCCCCAAACATCTCCGTTCCTAATTAAACCTCCATTTTTATCATAAGAAAGCGTTTGTAAAATGATGAACCGTATTACACAAACATACACACAAAGGGTTGCCCTGCTTGCCACGCTGGCGGTTGCTTTGTTGATTGTTGCCATGCCTGTGCAAGCCAAAGACCTGCGCATTGCACTGGCGTCGGAGCCCAGTTCAATGGACCCGCATTACCATAATTTGGCACCAAACAACGCGGTCGCCAGATCCATTTTTACACCTTTGATCTTGACCGATGAGAAGCAACGCCTTACGCCTGGCTTGGCGACTTCCTGGCGCCCGGTCAATCAAACCACATGGGAGTTTAAACTGCGCAAAGGGGTGAAGTTTCATGATGGCACGCCTTTTAGCGCAGATGATGTGGTGTTTACCTTTAAGCGTGCGGCCAATGTACCCAATAGCCCCAGCAGCTTTGGCACTTACTTAAAGGGCAAAAAAGTCGTTAAAGTCAACCAGTACACGGTGCGCATTGTTACCGCAAAGCCTTATCCCTTAATGCCCAATGATATGTCAACTTTTGTTGTTATTTCTTCGAAAATTGGCAAAAATGCCAGCACAGAAGACTACAATACGGGCAAGACAACCATTGGGACGGGTCCGTTTAAGTTTGTAAAATGGGTCCCTGGGGATAGCATTGTTTTAAAGCGCAACAAAAATTACTGGGGCAAAAAGCCCGAGTGGACAAACGTTACCTTAAAAGCCATTAAATCGGGACCAACCCGCGTGGCGTCGTTGCTGGCCGGGGATGTGGACATGATTGAGGGCGTACCCACCACGGATATTGAGCGGTTAAAGCGTAATAAAAAACTAGACCTCTCTCAGGGTATCTCCAATCGGGTAATTTACCTCCATTTAGACCATGACCGTCGGGCCTCCCCCTATGTAAAAAGTGCCAGTGGCGGTTCGATTGATAACCCATTGCGTAAACTCAAAGTGCGCCAAGCTATTTCCATGGCGATTAACCGCGATGCCATTGTGAAGCGTGTGATGGAAGGTGTGGCCATTAAAGCGGGTCAATTGCTGCCCGAAGGTTTTTTTGGGGTTAGTAAAAAACTCAAACCCGTTCGATATGACCTCAAGCGTGCCAAGCAGTTGTTAAAGGAAGCGGGCTACCCTAAGGGCTTTCAACTCACCATTCATGGACCCAATGATCGCTACATTAATGATGCCAAAATTGCCGAAGCCGTGGCACAGATGCTGACCCGTGCGGGTATTAAAACCTCGGTGGAAACCATGACGCGTTCCGTTTTCTTTTCGAATGCTTCGCGTGGTGGACCCAATAAAACCCCTAAATTCTCCTTTATTTTGGTGGGTTGGGGTGCTGGTTCTGGCGAGGCATCTTCGCCATTAAAATCCTTGTTGCACACTTATGATAAAAGCCGTGGTTTTGGTGCTTCCAATCGTGGGCGTTACTCCAACCCCAAGCTCGATGAATTGCTTGAAAAAGCCTTGGCCACCGTGAATGACAAAAAACGCGCTGCGTTGCTTGCACAGGCCACTGAAGTGGGCATTAAGGATGTAGGCATTATTCCCTTGCACTACCAAGTGAATACTTGGGCGGCACGCAAAGGCATCCGCTATAAGGCACGTACTGATGAAGGCACTTTGCCCGATTCGGCTTACTCCGTAAACGCGGGATACTAGCCATAGCCCGGGGGGGGGTATAAAAGGCGGTTTTAATGTGGATTAAAGTCGCCTTTTGCCTCCCTCCCGCACGTGCTGGCAAAGCAACGCAACGCAGTGCTCACCCAGCCATACAACCCCGTTTTTACCAATGCAAATTGCAACGCAACACAGTGCTCACCCAGCCATACAACCCCGTTTTTACCAATGCAAATTGCAACGCAACACAGTGCTCACCCAGCCATACAACCCCGTTTTTACCAATGCAAATTGCAACGCAACACAGTGCTCACCCAGCCATACAACCCCGTTTTTACCAATGCAGATTGCCACCTACCCCATGATGAAATTTATCAGCAACGATGATGATAGACGAGTCGGCTGTTGTAAACATTGGGTTTTTTGTGCATTTCCTTATGATTCCCCCCATGCGGATCCTCCCTTTTCACACAAAATTGCCGAACGTCCTGTATCCCTAACGGCTTAAAATCGAAAGTCAATCAAAAGTCTTTTTCCCCATTTTTTACCCCCTGCTCAAGCAGTCCATGTTGTAAATTATGCTCGTTTTTATTATCCGTCGCACCATGCAAAGTGCTATTGTTGCGCTGTTTATGTCTGTCATTGTGTTTTTTGGCATCAATGTGGTGGGCGACCCTGTTGATGCGCTCATTAACCCCGAAGCAGATCAAGAGGATATCGAGAAAGCCATAAAAGCATTGGGGCTGGACAAACCCATTTGGGAACAATACCTCGTTTTTCTCAAAGGGATTACTCAGGGCAACTGGGGCAAATCGTTTGTATTTGGCACTCCCGCCTTAAAATTGATTATAGAACGGATGCCTGCAACCTTTGAATTGGCTTCGTGCTCCATGCTTATTGCCGTGTTGCTGGGCATCCCGCTGGGTGTGATCGCGGGGCTGCGGCACGAAAGTGCGATTGGGCGATCGATTATGAGTTTTTCTATTTTGGGGTTTTCGCTACCCACCTTTTGGGTAGGGCTGATGCTCATCCTTATTTTTGCGGTGCACCTTGGTTGGTTGCCTGCTACAGGGCGGGGTAGTACGCAGCTGTTGTTTGGCGTTCCCGTCTCGTTTTTATCATGGGATGGCTTACAGCACCTTTTTTTACCCGCCCTAAACCTTGCACTGTTTAAGTTGGCATTGGTTATTCGGCTGGCGCGTGCTGGCACTAAAGAGGTAATGCATCAAGACTATATCAAATTTGCACGCGCCAAAGGTTTGAGCAACCAGCGCGTGGTGTTGGTACATGTAATGAAGAACATTATGATTCCAGTGGTAACCGTGCTTGGTCTTGAACTGGGAGGCGTCATTGCCTTTGCCGTGGTGACCGAAACCATTTTTGCCTGGCCTGGAATTGGAAAACTCCTCATTGACTCCATTCAAATTTTGGATCGCCCTGTGGTGGTTGCCTATTTAATCATTACTGTTTTAATGTTCATCGTCATCAATTTATGTGTTGATATTATCTACTCCATCCTTGACCCTCGGGTAAGGTTGCAGGAGTCTTAAAAAAAATAACAAGGAATACCTTTGTAATAGGTCTATGATGAATGCCTTTGCCTCAACGGCCAAAGATGAGCAAGCGCCACCCCCCGAAAAAACCTTGCTGGTTTCCTTTGCCCACGATTTTTTCCAAAGCAAAATTGCCAGCATTGCGTTGGTGCTGTTTTTGAGCATCCTCATTCTCGCCTTGTTTGCCCCGCTGATTTCACCTCAAAACCCCTACGACCTTGCCTTGGTAAGCGTATTGGATGCAAGGTTGTCCCCGGGGGAGTCTTCCTTTGAAACGGGTTTGGTCTTTTTGTTGGGGTCTGATGGTGCAGGACGCGATGTGCTAAGTGCCATTTTATATGGCTTGCGTACCAGCTTGTTTGTGGGGTTAATGAGCGGATTTTTGGCCATGGTCATCGGGATGACCGTGGGTCTGATTGCGGCTTATTTTGGAGGTAAGGTCGAAACTTTCATCATGCGCTTCGTGGATATGCAGCTCTCTTTCCCTGCTGTGCTGATTGCGTTGGTGTTGGTTAGCATTTTAGGCAAAGGGGCGGATAAGGTAATTATTGCCTTGGTGGTGGTACAATGGGCGTATTATGCACGTACTGTGCGGGGGTCTGCTTTGGTTGAGCGGCGCAAAGAGTACATTGAGGCGGCCCGTTGCCTTGCCTTAAGCCCTTTGCGCATCGTTTTTCGACATTTGCTTCCCAATTGCCTCCCCCCTTTGATTGTGGTGGGTGCTGTGCAGACTGCCCATGCCATTTCTTTGGAGGCTACCCTCTCATTTTTAGGGATTGGTTTGCCCCAAACCGAGCCTTCTTTAGGGCTCCTTATCTCTAATGGGTATGAATATTTATTGTCTAACAAGTATTGGATTTCAGTGTTCCCAGGGGTTGCATTGCTATTGCTCATCGCCTCACTGAACCTGGTGGGTGACCATTTAAGAGATATTTTAAACCCAAGGCTACAGCGATGAAGACAGCACCCGTTGTGCTGGAGGTTAAAAACCTAAGCACCCACTTTGCAACCAAGCAGGGCATTGCCAAGGCCGTGGATGGGGTTAGTTTTTCCCTGAAACAAGGGGAGGTGCTGGGTTTGGTTGGCGAGTCGGGTTCGGGGAAATCGGTTACGGGGTTTTCTATTTTAGGGCTGGTTGACCCCCCTGGAAAGGTGGTTGGGGGTTCGATTAAATTACAAGGTGAGGAGATCGTTGGTGCAGACGATGCACTACTGCGCCAGATGCGTGGTCCCAAAATGACCATGATTTTTCAAGACCCCATGATGACTCTCAACCCTGTACTGCGAGTCGATACCCAAATGGTTGAGGCGGTCCAGGCTCACGAGAAAGTGTCGCGCCAGGCGGCACTGAGCCGCGCCGAGCAGTCCTTAAACCAGGTAGGCATTCCTTCACCAAAAGAAAGGCTAAAAGCCTACCCCCATGAGCTTTCTGGTGGTATGCGACAACGGGTGGCCATCGCCATCGCCATGTTGCACCGTCCCGCATTAATTATTGCAGATGAGCCCACCACCGCTTTGGACGTAACCATTCAAGGGCAAATTTTGTACGAAATGCAAAAACTGTGTGCCGACACGGGGGCTGCACTGATTTGGATTACCCATGATTTGGCTGTGGTAGCAGGCTTGGCAGATCGCTTGGCCGTAATGTACGCTGGGAGCATTGTTGAACTAGGGGGTATTGATGAGGTGTTGGATATGCCCTGTCATCCCTACACCCATGGTCTTATTAACTCCGTTCCAAATGAGCAGCAACTGGGCAAGACCCTCTTTCAAATCCCGGGGATGGCGCCGTCTTTGTTAAACCTGTCCCAAGGTTGCGCATTCCAACCGCGTTGCCCGCGGGCCCTCGAGCAATGTACGCAGGTGCCGCCGCTCAAAGAATCGACCAAAGGCCGTTTTGTACGCTGTTATAATCCTCATCTTTAAAAATCTCATTTCCCCTTAGCGTGTTTGGTTTTAGTTTTAAAAATGCCTTCTCCAAGTTCAACGAACACCAAAAAGATTACCCCGTTGGCCCATGCCGATGCTGTTTCCAAGCGTTTTGTGAATCGCTTGGATATGGCCGCCAAAATAGGGCGCATGCTGGGGGCCAAGGTAAACGAAAACGTGGTCCATGCAGTTGACGGCGTCGATGTTAAGGTTTATGAGGGCGAAGTGGTAGGCTTGGTTGGGGAGTCAGGCTGTGGAAAATCGACTTTGGGGCGCGTAATGGTGGGTTTGCTACCCCCTAGTGAAGGCAAGGCACACTACCAAGGGATTGATATATACACCCAAAAAGAGCGTTCGATTCAACTCAAATCGCAGATGATTTTTCAAGATCCTTTCGCCAGTCTAAACCCACGTATGCGGGTTAGGCAAATTGTGAGCGAAGCACCACTGGCACATGGCATCATTGACAAGCCACAGGCCGGAGAGTACACAGCAGAGATGCTTGAACGCGTGGGTCTCGATCCCAGTTACCACAACCGATTTCCGCATCAATTTTCGGGAGGCCAACGTCAACGCTTGGGAATTGCCCGTGCATTGGCCGTGGAGCCGCGGTTTTTGGTTTGCGATGAAGCCGTTGCTGCATTGGATGTCTCGATTCAAGCGCAAATTCTCAATTTATTTATGGATTTGCGCCAAAAATATAACCTAACCTATCTGTTTATCAGCCACGACCTCTCGGTGGTGCGCCATATTTGCGATGAAGTGGTCATTATGTATTTGGGTCGTGTGGTCGAAAAATCACCCGCAAAAGCGCTGTTTGATACACCCAATCACCCTTACACCCAAGCCCTGCTGGAGGAAGCCCCAAAGATTAACCTGCGCAAACGTACTTATCAACCCATTAAGGGTGAGATCCCCTCGCCCCTCAATCCGCCAAGCGGCTGCCATTTTCACCCGCGTTGTGCTTTTGCAAAGGAACGCTGTCGCATGGAGTACCCCAAACTCATTCAAATCAAGGGAGAAAATAGATTTTCTGCCTGCCATTTAAATGAAGCATAGGCAAACCATGTACTGACACGGCCAAAAAATAAAATGAACCCCCTTTGATGCATAATCGATTGAGCTGCTTATGCCAAATGCCCTTATCGCGATAACGTCCGCCCCTTTTTTGTGGAATAACTCTCCAAGGTCACATGCATGCATGTGATGCTTGTGATACGCCCGATAAAGCGCAACGATAGAAATAATAAAGGATTATGCTAAAACCACACGAGGCCCATCCCGCGGCGGGTGCGCGACGCTTGCGCATGGAAAAAGTGAATGTCACCCCCGCCCACAAAACCTTGCCCCATCCAGCAGGATCCGGCCCGCGCATTTTTGCCGACAGCGCCAACATAACCGAGATTAAGCCCTTAAAAGAGGGCGGAATCATTCACGGAGTTACCACCAACCCCACCTTGCTTAAGCGCGCGGGAGCTAACTCGTGGCAAGATGCGGTGCAAAAAATGGGTGACATATGCCAATTCATGCACCCTTTTCCAGTCTCTCTTGAATTGACGGCACTCGATCCTGAGGCTATGCTGCAGCAAGCCCATGAATTGGCCTCCTTAAATGACAATGTGGTCATTAAAGTACCCGTAGGTGGTTACGGGGCCCTCGGCAAAAACCCCTTTACAGGCTTGCAGGTCATTCGCCGTTTGTGGGAGCGCGATATTAAGGTGAATGCCACTTTGATTTTTAACACCACCCAAGCTTTTTGGGCAGCCAACGCAGGAGCAAGTTATGTATCTCCCTTTTTAGGGCGCCTGGCGGACCACCTTTACAAATACGATCACCCCGAGCGTGAAAGAGGGAATGCGCTCCATTTTATTGAGAACCATAAGGTTCCCGCAGGCGGGGTTGAGCGGGTGGCCAATACCCATTACGTGGCCAGTGGCGGTGCGCGCAAAGATGCAGGCATTCGCTTGATTCAAGAGATCATGGCTGTGTTTAATGCTTATGCCATTCATACTGAGGTGCTTGCGGCTTCGCTGCGCCATGCAGCGCAAGTGAGCGAGTGCTTGTTGGCGGGGGTGGATATTTTAACCGTTCCAGCACCCATTCTTATGGGAGTGGCAGACCACCCCTTAAGCGATGAGGGGATGCGCATGTTCTACGAAGATGCCAAGGCGTTTGCCTAAATGATTGGCTCTTAAAAAAACGAATTAGCAGGGTGCAAGGATGCGAGGAGCGTGATTGATTTTGATGCCGGGAAACAAAACAGGGCGAGCATCGCTTGGAGACCCCAGTCTCGAGCGCAATGCTGTAAAGAAGGGTGCTGTAGGTACGCAAAGGGAAGAGCGTGTGTTGTTGCAGCCCGTGAGAGGGGTGCGCGACTTTTATCCTGAAGACATGCGCAGGCGTCAATGGTTATTTGACACATGGCGCAATACCGCCAAAGGGTTTGGCATGGAAGAGTATGATGCCTGTGTGCTTGAGCATGAGGCCTTGTATCTGCGCAAGGCGGGAGAAGAAATTGCGGAGCAACTCTACCATTTTGAGGACAAAAACCAGCGACGCCTCGCGTTGCGCCCCGAGATGACCCCCTCTTTGGCACGCATGGTGTTACAGCGCAAAAATACCCTCTCCTTTCCATTAAAATGGTTTTCCCTTCCCCAGTGCTTTCGCTACGAACGCATGACTCGTGGGAGACGCAGAGAACATTTTCAATGGAATGCAGATATTGTTGGTACAGCCGATCTGTGGGCTGATGTGGAAATCGTATGCTTGCTTCTAAGTGCCATGGGCAACCTAGGCTTGAACGCCGAGACTGTCCAACTACACCTCAATCACCGTGGCCTGATGAGTGCCGTCCTGAAACGGGCAGGGATTCCCATGCATCAAATGGTGGAAGTTTTGGTGGTGATGGACAAGCGCGACAAATTAAATGCTGCGGACTTCAAGAAACAACTCACCGAGTTAGGGCTTCACTCCGCCCAGGTGGATGGTGTGTTGACCTTAATGGATGCCAAATCCTTGCCAGATGTGGCAGATTTGCTGCAAGAAGAGGGCGTTTTGCGCGAATTGGACGACATCATGGCTGCCGTTCAAAAAGCAGGATTTGGGGACTGGGTGGTGTTTGATCCCTCAGTGGTCCGCGGCTTGGCTTATTATACGGGGCTGGTGTTTGAAGGGCGTGATACCAAGGGTGAATTGAGGGCCATTTGCGGTGGAGGGCGTTATGATGGCTTGCTGTCGACTTTGGGTGGCCCACCGACGCCTGCTGTGGGCTTTGGTTTTGGTGATGCGATCATTATGGAGGTCTTGCAATCCTCCGCACTGCTACCCAACATGCCAAACCAAGGGGACGATGCCGTGATTCCTTATGGGAGCGAGGCAGGCGAAATGGCCATGCAAGTGGCCATGAAACTGCGTGCACAAGGGAGAAGGGTTTACGTTGATTTTAGCTTTAGGCGTTTGAAGCGGAGCTTGAGCAAAGCGGTTGAACAAGGGTTTTTGCGTGCAATACTGCTAATGCCAGAAGAACTGGCGCGTGGGATGGTGGTTGTGCGCGACTTAAGAACCCATCAAGAAACGGCCATCCCTCTTCACCAGCTGTAATACCCTTCTTGGCTAAGCAAACAATTTGCACACATAACCCCCTTTTCAAAAATGCAGGCAGCAATCTCTTTTTTATGTCAATCGAGTCGCTTTACTTTTTTTGCAATACACGCCAACACAACACACAAAAAAGGCCTTAAATACGTCATGTCTCAAGATTTACACGTATTGGATTTTATTCCGGCGCAAGAAAAACGCCTCCCCCTGTTATTTGATAGCCCCCACAGCGGTACTGTTTATCCAAGTGACTTTGACTATACCATTGAACATAACATTCTTAGGTTGGCAGAAGACGCTTACGTTGATGAATTATTTCGCCATGCTCCAAAAGTGGGTGCTGGTCTTTTGCGTGCCCTGTTTCCACGGAGTTACATCGACCCTAATCGCAGCACAGAAGATTTTGACGTGAATATGGTCGATGGGGCTTGGGATATGCCAACCAACCCAGGGTCCAAAACCAGGCAAGGCATTGGCTTAATATTTCGTGACTTGCCTAGCCGCGGTGCGGTGTATAGCCGGATGCTGACTATAGATGAGGTGCACCAACGCATTGATCGGTATTGGCGACCGTATCATCAGCGCATTGGGCAAGAAATAAATGCTTTGTATGCCCAATTTGGCAAAGTATGGCACGTAAACTGCCACTCCATGCCTGCCTATAGCAGTAAAGCCGCCCCGGATGGGGCCGTAAAACGCGCCGAAGTGGTGTTGGGCGATCGACATCAAAGCACTTGCAGCCCTGAATTTACCCAGTTTATTCAGCAGTTTTTCGTCACCACGGGCTATCAGGTTAAGGTGAACGAACCTTATGCAGGTGTTGAACTTGTTCGCCGTTATTCTAATCCTGGGCAAGGACGTCACAGCATTCAAGTGGAGCTGCGCAGAGATTTGTATATGAATGAGGAAACGCTAGAAAAAAACCCTGGTTTTACCAAATTGCAAAAAGATTTAAGCGCGTTGTGCGTAGCATTAGGCGATTATGTGCGCCAAAAGCTGCTTTAAAATCCACGCACTCCACGGGCTATATACGTCAGAACCCCAAGGTTTTATCATCCGACTGACCTGCCGAATACCATCATTGCAAAGCCTGCTGCAACACCATTCTATCGGATAAGGTTTTATCATCCGACTGACCTGCCGAATACCATCATTGCAAAGCCTGCTGCAACACCATTCTATCTGTATGAAGTCTGCCGTTAGGATGGCGCAGGGACGCACTAACGGCCGATGCGGTGCCTGATGAGGCGGGCTGTGCTCGGCAAAATCTCCAAGGAGACTTGGGAGAGCAACCCATTCGCAAGTGCGATCATTCGTCATGCAGCAAGCAATTTTAAAACCACCTAACCCATCGCACCCTCATACCCGCTGGGTTTCGAACTTAATGTTCATGGAAAATCACACGCGGCGGGTTAACGGGCACGGGCAGAAGAAAACAAACCACCAAACGGCCTTTTAGGCAGAGACTCTCTGCGCTTTGCAATGTATTGTTGATGGTAGTCTTCTGCCAGATAGTAATTGGTATAAGGCGTGATTTCCGTTACCACTTTTTTCCCAAGGTGCCCGGTGTTTTCCAATGTTTTTTTCGATTCAACAGCATTTTTTTGCTGGGTTTCGTCAAGGGTAAAAATGGCCGAGCGATACTGCGAACCCACATCAGGACCCTGCCGATTAAGGGTGGTTGGATCGTGACAGTCCCAAAATGCCTCAAGCATCTTTTGATACGAGGTTTGGCCTGGATCAAACTCCACCTCAACCACTTCGGCATGCCCACTGTTACCACCACATACTTCCTTGTAACTGGGATGGGGCGACTTTCCCCCACCATATCCCACCGATGTACGCGTAACACCTTGCAATTGACGAAAGGCTTCCTCAACCCCCCAAAAACATCCTGCTGCAAAATAAGCTTTGGCCATAACCTGCTTCTCCTTACAATTGTGTGCCACTAAGGAATGCTTGCTCGGGCTACACCACCCGAGACCCCAATCCTAGCATAAAAAACACATTCCCATCACTTTTATGCACGGTACTTGGTTTATTCTTCCCTATTTGCTAGGGTGCCTTCACTGGTTTGGCGGACGCGTCATGTGGCGCGGCCTGTCGCCAGCAGCCGCTCGCGGATTGTTCACCCACCCATCAACCCATCGTTATCCTTATAAATTATAAAAAGGGAATGCCAACACGCCATGCCTTATCCCAATGTGCTGCGCAAAGCCAAAACGGTAATTTTTTCCTTCCTCAAATACGCTATGCTGGCCATGTTGGTTTTTGAACTATTGCACCACGTTGAGGCCCGCGCTTTTGCCCATTCAGGCAGCATAACCGAGCACGTACAATGGAGCACCCTCCTGGGCCATTTAGCCCTGCCAATTGCATTGATACTGGGCTGTGCGTGGTTCATAAAACGTGGTTTTAAGGCGTAGAGCAAGGTTTTATGCACCCCTCCACTTCTGTATCTCCTCCCCAGCATATTTGGCAGGTATTGCAAGCAAGAGGGCTTTATCGCAAATCGACCGATGCCGACGCAATGATCGCCTTGGTTGAAAAACGTGGCAAACCCATCACGGCTTACATTGGCTTTGACCCCACTGCCAACTCGTTTCATGCAGGTCATCTTGTTCCTTTAATGACGCTTATCCATTGGCAGCGCTGTGGACATCGCCCCATTGCACTGCTTGGTGGTGGTACAGCCATGATTGGCGATCCTACGGGAAAAAACGACATGCGTAAAATGCTCTCCTTAGAGCAACTGCAGTGTAATGCCGAAGGATTACGTCAGCAACTCAATAATTTGCTCGCGTTTGATGGGCCACAAGGCGCGGTGTTAGCCAACAATGCCGATTGGTTGTTGGGGTTGGGCTATGTTGAGTTTTTGCGCGACGTCGGGGTGCACTTTTCAGTGAATCGCATGCTGACCTTTGAAACATTTCGCATGCGCATGGAAGGGGGCGGGCTCTCGTTTTTAGAGTTTAATTACCCGCTGTTACAAGCTTACGATTTTTGGCAACTCAAACAACGCTATCAATGCCTTGTACAATTCGGTGGTGATGACCAATGGGCCAATATTATTAGTGGTATCGACTTGGTACGGCGGATGGGCAAAACAACCGTGTACGGCTGGACCCTCCCTTTGCTTACCACTTCTGGCGGTAAAAAAATGGGTAAAACCGAGCGCGGCGCACTCTGGCTTGATGCCAACAAGACTTCTCCCTACGAGTATTACCAATACTGGCTTAATGTAGATGATGATAACGTGGGTCAATGCTTACGCTTGCTGACCTTTTTGCCCTTAGAAGAAATTCACGCTTTAGAACGGTTGGAGGGAGAAAAAATTCGGCAGGCCAAAGCCGTGCTGGCCCACCACACCTGTGCCCTTGTTCATGGGCAAGAGGAAGCTGAGAAAGCGCAAAAAGGCGCGAGGGCTTTGTTTGGTGGCAGCCATCCTGGCAACAATCCCAAAGATTTGGCACATATCCCCAGCAGCACCGCTGCCAAAAGCAGCCTCAAAGCGGGGTTGGGGGTTTTGGCTGCCCTTGAACAAGTCGGTCTCACCCGCTCGCGAGGCGAAGCACGCCGTTTGGTACGCCAAGGTGGGGTGTTTGTAAATGGCCAACGCCTTGAAAACGAAGAAGCTGTACTAACCTTAGCCGATGTACAAGAGGGTGCAATTTTGCTTGGTATAGGTAAAAAGAGACGCCTACGCTTGTTGGTGTGCTAACACGGCGTTTGACAGGCAAGCGTTTATCGCAATCAGAGCGAAGTGGCCAATGGGGTGATTGAAGGCCTATAAGGGGAGGGAGGTGGGGATATCCTCATTGGAGGTGCTGAGCACGCTTGGCTTGAGGGCATGCGCCATGGCGATCATCTGCGGCCTTACTCGAGAGTTTATCGCTGTCAAAGAAGAGCATCTTTCCACTTGGTGGGGCTTGATAAAACACAAACATGCGGATTGCCGCTCGTGTCCCATCAACAAAGGCTTGGCAAATTGTGTGAGGTTTTTTTAAGGCAGCAACCTGTTGCGTACAAAACAAAATGCTACGCGCTGTGCAAGGCGTAAACACGCGTATGCTCGAGGCAGCGGCATCCAAGTACTCAAAAGGTTTTCCCTTTGGGGTTTTTAATGTTACGGTGCCGCGGGATTTTTTTATGGCGCAGAGCGGGTTTTTAAGCGGACAATTTTTGACACACCACAATATATTCACTGCTCATGGTGGCCTCCTTTTGCCCCGCCTTATTCGATGGTGAATAAGGCGTAAACACGCGTATGCTCGAGGCAGCGGCATCCAAGTACTCAAAAGGTTTTACCTTTGGGGGTTTTTAATGTTACGGTGCCGCGGGATTTTTTTATGGCGCAGAGCGGGTTTTTAAGCGGACAATTTTTGACACACCACAATATATTCACTGCTCATGGTGGCCTCCTTTTGCCCCGCCTTATTCGATGGTGAATTGCGCATGGGCATTCTTTTGTTCGAGATTGTCCGTTGATAGGTTACCCGATGTTGTAAAAATTGACTGTCGCAAAGCAAATCAGCGGCATCTCTCCCCCATGATAAGAAATACCGTATTTATTTTTTAGCGCTTTATCCGTTGAGTGGGCAATTTCCAGTAACAATTTCCACTTATACGTTTGTCCCGCTCTTTCTCTTAACGATGTTTTAAGGGATAAGATCATCATTTTTTTTGTTTCACGGTGTACAATCACCAAATCACAATCGGGATTTTGCGTTTCTCCCGCAACGTGAATGGTAAACGCTTCGTCAAACTGGTTTAAAGCACTTTGCTTGCTGATGATAGAGATATTGTTGGATATGTTTCCGGATTCTTTATTTTTGATAAAAATGTAGGTAATCAGGTACTGCAAACATGTTGCCCGCGATGGATTTTCTTGTTTGGGCAATATCCTTAATTTCCCCATCTTGCAAACGCTTTGCTAAAATGGCTTCCACATCTACTCTAGCATGCAGCATAAAGTCATGAATGTGGTTAAAAGCCTCTTTGATGGTTTGCTTAAGGGGCACCTTGGGTTGGGCAGGAAATTTTTCCACATGCAGCATAAAGTCATGAATGTGGTTAAAAGCCTCTTTGATGGTTTGCTTAAGGGGCACCTTGGGTTGGGCAGGAAATTTTTCCACATGCAGCATAAAGTCATGAATGTGGTTAAAAGCCTCTTTGATGGTTTGCTTAAGGGGCACCTTGGGTTGGGCAGGAAATTTTTCCACATGCAGCATAAAGTCATGAATGTGGTTAAAAGCCTCTTTGATGGTTTGCTTAAGGGGCACCTTGGGTTGGGCAGGAAATTTTTCCAATTGTGCAATAGGCGGCCCCATATAATAAGCGTTTTCTATTTTTGTGAGTTCCTTAGCTTTCATCTGATATATTGCTGTCCATTGTTTTCCTCAAAAACGCCTTTGAATCCAATTGCTGGATTTGAAATTAGATGCCAGCACTCAGGGTGAGGGCCACCTTGAGGAAGGTCTTATTTTTCGCCAGGGTGAGGACCACCTTGAGGAAAGCCTTGTTTTTCGGCCTCATCATACAAACTGCGTAAGCGCCTAAAAGGAAAAATGCCCGAGCTGTGACCATCGCTAAAACTAAGGCGCAGCGCATACACGCCCACATACTCAGCCTTGGTTAGGGCAATGTTGGCTGCAATGGTTTCTTCTTTTAGTACTTTTTTTCCGCTTAATTCATCCACGCAATGGGCGCACGCGCAGGCATTGCGTAGCATCCGAAACGGGTAGTGAGTTTGCTTGCCGTCGCGCCAGGCAATCTGCAAATCCTGCTGAAAAGTCACATCGCTTGGGCGTGCAGGGTTTGGCTTAAGGTGTAGTTTTACCATAGGGCGGGGCCTTTTGGAGTAAGGCGTGGTTCGAAGATAAAGGCAAGCACCCTCTTTATAGGCTACGGGTGCATCATCTGTAATTCTGTGCGCGAAGAAATACGGTAAACGGCGGTTCCCATGGCACACACAGTCTCTTTTTGCGCTACACGAAGTTCGATGCTAACCACAAATAACCTCCGCCCCCTACGCAATACCTTGCCAAACACTTCAAAAGCATCACCTCGGGCAGGGTTCAAATAATCTACGCGCAAATCAACGGTATGAATTCCTGGCAAAGGCTCCTCTGGGGCATAGCCAGCATAGGCAGCAACCGCCCCCACGGCATCAAGGGCGGTGGCCAGTACGCCACCATGGAGCATGCCTTGGCGGAAATCCCCCGCCAGTTGTGGAGCAAAGGCAAAACCTGCCTTGACGTTGCCTTCACCCAGTTCTATCAGGCGCAAGCCAATGACACGGTTAAAGGGAATCCATTCTTCCAAAAAAAGGCGCAGTAGCTCGTGGCGCTCCATGGCCAATGGTGTGTTTTTCAAGGAAAACCTCTCTCAAAAAAATGCTGTTAAAGGGAAAAACCTTGTACTACAAAGGTTTATAACTGCTTTCAATCGCATTTTGAATGGCCTGAGGGGTACACTCTAGCTGGGTGAGTTTGGTCTCAAGGGCAGACAGCGCTTCTAACTCTGGCGGTGGTTTAGGTGGCGGGTGGCCCAGTGCTTTTTCAATCGCTTCAGGAAATTTTCCCGCATGCGCCGTTGCCATCAAGACGCTTGGGAACGGGGTTTGCTCGGTTTTTTTGAGGGCACTCCATCCTATAGCACTGTGGGGGTCTAACAGCACATGGTGGCTCTGGTATACCTCGCGAATGGCGGCCAGGTTATCCTCGTTGCTCACGCTGATAGCATGAAAGTCTTTTTGCATTTTGGCCAAGGGTCCCTTGGGCAGCATAAAGCCATTTTGCATGTTCTGCACCCACTGGGATACTGTGGTTGGTTGGTTGCCACTTAGCTCATATAAATAGCGCTCAAAATTGCTGGGGGCTTGTATATCCATAGAGGGGCTATGGGTTTTCTTGGTTGCCATGCTTTGGCAATAACCCTGATTGACCGCTTTTTCCAAAAAAGCGTTGAGGTTACACGCTGCCAAAATGGGTGCGATGGGCAGGCCCATCCGCATGGCCAAATGCCCCGCCCAGGCGTGGCCAAAATTGCCCGAAGGCACACAAAAGCGCACCAAATCCCCCATTTTCATCCCAGGGGTCTTTTCAAGCACGCGAAAGTAGGCGTAGAAAAAATAAGCGCATTGCACCATGACCCGCACAAAGTTAATGGAGTTAATGGCTGCAAGTTTGTATTTTTTGGCAAAGGGCTGTTGAACAAACAAAGCTTTCACCACCGCTTGGCAAGCGTCGAAATCCCCCTCAATGGCAATGGCATGGGTGTTGGTGTAAGGAGCACAGGTCATTTGACGTTCCACCAGGGGGCCAATGCGCCCTTTGGGGTACAAAATAAACACCTCAATCCCTTGCCTATCTCCTAACGCATGAATCGCCGCCGCACCTGTATCCCCTGAAGTCGCTCCCAACACCGTCATGTTTTCCCCCGTACGGGAAAGGGCATGCTCAAACAAGCGTCCTAGCAGCTGCATTGCGACATCCTTAAAGGCAAAGGTCGGCCCATGAAATAGTTCGCAAACCCATGTATTGCCTACTTGGCATAGGGGGGTTATCTCGGGGTGTCTAAATTGCGTGTAACTGGCTTTGGTCAGTTGTTGCCACAAATCTAACGCAAAGGTGTCATCGCTATACAAACTGCCAATTTCGGCCATAATTTGGGACAAACCTTGGCGGTGCCATTGTGCCAGGCGGGCGGTTATTTGGGGAACGGATTGGGGCAAAAACAAACCACCATCTGCAGCCAAACCCCTTAAAAGAGCCGTTTCAAAATTAACCGTTGTCTTCCCATCCCCCCTTGTACTATAATAGCGCATCGCTTTTCGTCTTGCTTATGATGGGTTTGTTTCGCCTTAGCAGGTAAAAGGCAGGGCATTTTTTGTACAAGGTTGCGCTCGCTATCATGTTGCAGTTATCTGAGAAGCAAATTGAGCAGCGGCTTGAGACTTTCCCGTCAAAATGCCGCCAAGCCGGGCTTAGGGTAACACAGCAAAGGGCGTTGGTCTACAGCGCACTGGCTACCACCAATATGCACCCCACTGCAGAGGAAGTACAGCAGCGGATTGTATGCCATAAAGATGACCTGCCTTCATTGGGTACAGTCTATAAAATTTTAGACGCATTTTGCAGCAAAGATATTATTCGTAAAGTGGCAACCAAGGAACAGGCAGCACGTTATGATGCCAACTGCCTGAGGCACCAACACCTTCATTGCAGCCATTGCGATGGTTTGTTTGATTTTGAAATGAGCATTGAGCCAGTGTTAAAGGCTGCCCCCGAAAGTCCGTTTGAGATTCATAACGTGCAGATTGTTTGCCAGGGCCTTTGCACAAACTGTCAATCTAAACCACGCACCGCACTCACCTCTTGAGTGAAGCGCTTATTCTTCTCAAAGGGAAAAACAAGAGGCTTTTGGGGATTCGGTTTTCCTCCTCCCCGTTTTTTAAAGGGGTGGGCGCAGGCATACCTTTCTTTGAATGAGCCAGTGTTTCAGACTGGGCACATCCCACTCTCCAAAATGAAAAATGGAGGCTGCCAATGCGGCATCGGCACTTCCTTGCTCGAATACGCTCAAAAAATGTTCTGGGCTGCCTCCGCCACCTGAAGCAATTACGGGGATATTGAGCGTGTGACTCATGGCTGCGGTGATCTTGAGGTCGAAACCGCTTTTTGAGCCATCTCGATCCATGCTGGTTAGCAAAATTTCACCTGCCCCACGCCTCTCCACTTCCTTTCCCCATGCCAAGGCATCGAGCCCTGTTGGATTGCGCCCGCCGTGGGTAAAGACCTCCCAACCCCAGGGCTGCTGCTTCACATCCATCGCGACAACGATGCATTGGGATCCAAAGCGCTGCGCTGCCCGAGAAACAAGGTTGGGATTTTTCACCGCTGCGGTATTGATACTCACCTTGTCTGCGCCGGTACTCACAATGCGATGCACATCTTCCACGCTGTTAATTCCGCCGCCAATGGTAAAAGGAATAAACAGTGCGCGCGCGAGGTTCGCCGCCAATTTTAGGGTAAGGGCGCGCCCTTCATGGCTGGCCGTGATATCCAAAAACACCAGCTCATCGGCGGATTGCGCATTATAGCGTGCAGCCAGTTCTAAAGGGTCGCCTGCATCGCGCAAGCCCTCAAACTCAACGCCTTTTACCACCCGCCCATTTTTTATATCCAAGCAGGGGATAATGCGCTTGGCAGCACCTTTTTTGGTTAGCATCATGGGGTGTCGTCACGGTTACCCTGAATCGTTGCCTCATGAAAGCAGCTTTTTGGAATACTCCCTCAATTCCTCTAAAGTCACATCGCCAGTGTACAAGGCCTTACCCACAATGGCTTTATCGACTCCCAGTGTCTCAAGCAGCGATAATTGTTTTAAATCTTCCTTATTGCGAACACCACCCGAGGCGGTAATGTGCATGCCAGTCCCTTTGGCAAGGGCTACAATGGCTTCAATGTTGGGACCAGACAACATGCCATCACGGGAAATATCGGTAAACACAATGCGATCAATCCCAAAATCCTTCCAATACAAGGCAAACTCGACGGCACTTTGATGGGTTTTTTCCGTCCAGCCCAGTGCAGCCACCATCCCTTCATGCACATCAGCACCTAACTGAATTCGATCCCGATGTTTGTGGAGTACTTTTTTTAACCCTTCTGGATGGTACACAGCCATTGTGGTAACCACCACTTGGTCCACACCAAAGGCGAGCATGCTTTCAATGGCATGGGCTGTACGCAAGCCGCCCCCTACTTGAATAGGAATGCTAATTTGCCTGCATATGTCACGAATCACCTCAACATTGGGAGAGCCACCTTTTTGCAAAAAAGCCCCATCGAGGTCAACAATGTGCAGGGCTTGTGCACCAGCAGATACAAACTTCTGGGCTGTTTTTAGCGGATTATCGCTATAAACCGTTTCTTCCTCTGCACGCCCTTGACGCAGCCTCACACACATTCCACGGCGTAAATCAATGGCTGGAATCGCAAGCATCACGCACCACACACAATAAAAACAGCGCCCAAAAGGCACAAAAAGGAACAAGAGCATCCTTACGTTTCAAAAGGATGACGCGAGGGACGACACTTTAGCCGCACACGTTGCAAACCCAAAGTGATGACGCGAGGGACGACACTTCAGCCGCACACGTTGCAAGGGTTTAGCGCTTCGAAAATTGATACTGTTTGCGTGCTTTGGGCTGGCCATATTTTTTGCGTTCAACCTTACGCGCATCCCGGGTTAAGTACCCCGCTTTTTTAAGCACTGGGCGAAACTCCGCATCTGGAGCAAGCTGCAAAGCACGGGCAAGCCCGTGACGAATGGCTTGGGACTGCCCCGTAATGCCACCGCCCTTTACACGGGCCACGACATTGTATTGTTCCTGGGTTTCCGTCACTTGCAAGGGCTGCATCACCGTTTCCCACTGGTCGACATCGCCAAAATATTCTTTTAAGGCCTTACCATTAACCAAAATTTGGCCACCACCGGGCATCACGCGCACACGGGCAATGGCATTTTTACGTTTTCCTGTGCCGTAAAGCAGTTGAGGATTATTCATGGGCGTTCTAAAACTCGATTCATCCTTTTCAAAAAGCGTGCGGTTTTTTTTCAATGGCGTATGGCATTTTTACGTTTTCCTGTGCCGTAAAGCAGTTGAGGATTATTCATGGGCGTTCTAAAACTCGATTCATCCTTTTCAAAAAGCGTGCGGTTTTTTTTCAATGGCGTAAGGAATTGGGTTTTGTGCTTCATGGGGGTGTTCATCCCCTGCGTACAGTTTAAGTTTGCCCAGCATACCCCGCCCCAAAATCGTTTTGGGTAACATCCGCTTTACGGCCAAGCGCAAAGGCTCAAGGGGCTTTTTTTCAAACAACATGGCAGCATTGGCTGCTTTAAGGCCACCGGGCCACCCCGTATGGTGGTAGTACATTTTATCGCGCATCTTGGCTCCGGTGAGTTTAACCTTATCCGCGTTAATTACCACCACAAAATCCCCCACGTCAACATGAGGGGTAAAAAAGGGCTTATGCTTGCCACGCAACAAAATGGCGAGCTGACTGGCAACACGCCCCAACGCCCTGTCTTTTGCATCCACCAGTAACCATTTAGGGGCATAAGGGCGGTGGGGGCGCAAATCTTGTGCGCGAACAAATGGGGTTTTCATGGGCTCGTATACCACAGTTTTTCAAAATGGGGGGTTTAGAAACACGGACCTGCTCGCTTGCCAACAGGTACCAATGCGGTCATAACAAAGGACTCGAAGATGACAATCATACGCCAATGCTGCCATAATTCAAGCTCCATTTCGTCATGATACACAAGCTAGCCTTGATGAGAAAGACCAAAAAGCAGATGAAAATCCAAGTAAGACAACCCTTTCCATCTTCTCGTTCAAGCGAGCAACGCATTTCCCGGTGTAAAATGAGGTTTATGTTGCTTTTAGGATTGCTCTTAAGCCCGTGTTACGCGCTAACCCTGCCCCCGCTTTTTGGCCCTACGGCTGCCTTAGCCCAAGAAAATCTTGAAAAACCACGCGTTCACACCGCATCGCTCGATGCCTTACTAAATGCCCAGCCTAGCCATTGGTTGAAGGCCCTGACAGCCCTTACCGCCTCCCCTAAACGTGCGCGCAAAATGTTGCGCCAGGTTTTTTTGCAAGGGCAATACCAAGACCACCCCATGCTCTGGCGCTTGTTTTACCTGCTGGCTCGGGTTGGCCAAGCCAAAGACCTTGCCCTTCTCAAGCCGTATTGGAGAAATGCCGCCTCGCCTCAAGAAAGGCAAGCCATGGAAGGCGTGGCCGATGCGTTGCATAAACCCTTTAAAAAAATGAATCGCCTTGTCTCTGGCTTGCGCCTGATAACTTTTAAACCTAGCGGACCTACACGGGTCTTGCAATTCGCCACCTCAAGGAATTACTGGCTTCCCGCGCAAGCCTTGCATACCTTGCATGCAGAGGGCACACACCCTGCCCAAATAGTGGCTATTACGCCGCTTACAGGCAAAGTTTATCCCAGTAGAAACGCGCTCTGGCAAAAAATGCGCCGTGTGTTGGGAAAAGGGGTGAATGCGCACGTGTTTGAAAACCGCTGGGCACCCCTTGCCCAACCCGCGCCTTTTATTGTGAGTCGTAAAGGACGCGTGATTGTTACGTTTTACAACACCAGCGAACGCTCCTTGATTATACGCCCACACCTTAGCGCTTGGTTTGGGAGGCTAACCCCTAACCCATTACAAGGTTGGCAGGTTGTTTGGCCGGAAACCAGCGTACAATGGCGCATGAAAAGCACACTTCAAGGGGATGCAAAACGCCGACGTGTGCGCATTGATGTCCGCTTGGAAACGTGGGGTGGTCAGTTTTCAAGTCTCTTTCGCTCCCTTAGTGCAGGGAGGTTTTTGGTCAGAACGGCAAAGGCCAAGCCAGCAAAAACCCAATAAAAGCGTGTTGGATTCTTTTTCCTCTTTTTTAAGGTAAAAGCATCAATTTTGCATTTCTTTTACGCGACGGCCGTTGAAGCAAGCATGTGGCCTCAAGAACTATAGGCAAGGGATGTGCATGGCTCTTGGGAGCAAAAACGAGCGCCGATGTTCCAGCGGGTTTTTTAGAGGGCATGAGATTTTTGCAAAACCAAAGGTGTGCATGGCTCTTGGGAGCAAAAACGAGAGCCGATGTTCCAGCGGGTTTTTTAGAAGGCATGAGATTTTTGCAAAACCAAAGGTGTGCATGGCTCTTGGGAGCAAAAACGAGAGCCGATGTTCCAGCGGGTTTTTTAGAGGGCATGAGATTTTTGCAAAACCAAAGGTGTGCATGGCTCTTGGGAGCAAAAACGAGAGCCGATGTTCCAGCGGGTTTTTTAGAGGGCATGAGATTTTTGCAAAACCAAAGCGGAACTTTTGTGCCTGTTTTACCAAAATCTGATTTTTTATAAAAAAGGAGTGGCTTTTTTTAAAACGATGACAGGTTTATTTGATACCCACACCCAATTATTGCACAAAGCACTCGATCTTGGCTCACGCCGCAATGCTATTTTGTCCTCCAATTTGGCCAACGTAGAAACCCCAGGCTATAAGGCCAAGGATTTGGTGTTTGAACGCGCCCTTGATCAGGCTATGAAGGCACGTATTCCTGGCCCTTTGCAAACCACGGATGCCAGGCATTTGGATGGGCGTATGCGGATTCCCCTGGCACAGGTAAAAGGTGAAAGCATCCGTGCTTATAACCCCGTACCAGGCCAAGATGACAACTCTGTTGATTTGGAAAAAGAATCGGTCAAACTGGCAGAAAACCAACTCCTCTATCAAGGCCTTACCCGCATGATTGGGCATAAATTTTCTGTGCTTAGGCACGCCATACAAGAAGGCTAACGCGTGATATTATATACCCCCCCCTTACCCTTATTTTTAAAAATGGAGCACCCGGTTACCCCATGGGTTTTTTAGATGCTTTTGCCACCAGTTCTTCAGGCATGGCGGCGCAACGTTTTCGCATGAACGTAATCTCGGCCAACTTGGCCAACGCGCAAACCACGCGCACCCCTGAGGGTGGCCCTTACCGCAGGCGTGATGTGGTGGTAGGTGCGCTTCCACCACACCGCAGTTTTGAAGAAGAGTTGCGCAGCCAAGGCAAACCCGACGATACACGGCATGCCAAGGTATTGGGGATGGTGGTTGACAAACGCCCTCCCATTTTACGTTACGAACCCTCACACCCCGATGCCAATGAGGAAGGGTATGTGGCTTACCCCAATATTCGTCCCGCAGAAGAGATGGTCAATTTGCTGTTGGCCAACCGTTCTTACGAGGCGAATGTAACCGCGTTCAATGCCACAAAATCGATGGTGATGAAAGCCCTAGAGATTGGGCGGTCTTAAAAGTTAAGGGTTTCTCAAATTATCAACCCTTAGGGTGCCAATTGCGCCGCTACGTTGCTAAACACAGGTTTTTGGCCTGTTCTTTGCTTTTGTTTCCGTGGTATCGCTCAGTGCAAACCCGTAAACCACTCTTTTTTACAAAAAACGAGGCATGGTTAGCATCAAGGCAAGCGTGAATGGATACCTGCCTCGAAAGAGAACGGGTCATTATGGACAACCCCACACACCCTGCTTAGAACACATTTTTAAAAAGATAAAAACTTATACAACCCAACCGTGTGCCATGGAAGGCTAGACATTATTTCAAAGGTAGCTATTGAAGGTCGTTTTAAGGATGAAAGATATTCGTATTCAAGCAGGCCTGCACGCGCAACAAACCAACCAGGCCAAAAAGGCTGCGCAAACCAACCCACAGCAACCAAGTCAGAGTTTTGGTGCTGTGTTACATCAATCTTTGCAGGCACAAAATGTTGCGCCGTCTCAACAAACCCGCTCCGTGCAAGCATTGCAAGGCACAGGAACTGCCCAGCGTTTGGGGGCTGATGTACAGGTAAGGCAAGATCTCGCAGGGGCAGAAGAAGCCTATGACGATTTGCTCAAAATGCAAAACCGAATCTCCCAGATGTACCACCAATTAAGCAAACCCAAAACAACCGAAGAATAAGACGCTTCCAGATAGCGTACAATCCCAACCGCCAAGACCTATCCTTTCACGCTTACCTCGACGCCTCTCGTTCAAAGTGTAGCCAATTTGCCTATGAAAACCCCTGCGTTCACTCAAAATTTAGCCCTTGCCCAGCCCAAAGGCTTAAAAAATGCCCTGATAAATGGCAAAAACCAAGCCAAACAACCCTTGGCAGACGGGGTGCAAAAGACCTTTGCACAGATGTTTGCGGAAGTGAACCGCATGCAGCATGCGGCGGATGCAAAAATGGAAGAATTTACGACATCCCCCGAAAAAGACGTGCATGGGACGATGATTGCTCTGCAAAAAGCCGATATTTCTTTGCGCTTGCTCATGCAGGTACGCTCCAAAATCACCTCGGCTTACCAAGATATTACCCGCATGCAGCTTTAAGAAATAGGGATTGACTTTAGACAACTACCCTGATTTATAGGGAGTGGCTGAGCCCATCCCACCACGCCCAAAACCCAGTGGTGCACAAATTCGTTAAATTTCTTTGTCTGTATCGTCATCCTTAGAAGAAGACTTACTTAGGATGGCAACCACCAACCCCCCAAGCACAGCCCCCCCAAGAAAGCGACTGTGGCCGCCTTTTGCAGTTTGCTTTCCTGAATGTCTTCGCGGCTGGAATGCACTTTCACGCCCTCCTTTTTTAGGCCGAGCACCACATCATCCGCTTCAACAAGCAGCGCTCCGGGATCTGTGCCCAGGGCAGCGGCTGCTTTGTGCATTTGCTCAACATTCATTGCTGATAATCCCGCTTCTATCCGTGACCATGTAGGGCGGCTAACCCCCACTTTTTTGGCAAGGGCTTCTTGATCCAGGCCTTTTTTCCGGCGTTTTCTGACCAAAACCTGGCCTAAAACCGCTTGATATGTCGTTTCATTTTCCATTCTATGAGGATCCGTGCTACCGCGTTTCGGAAAAAAATCAACCTTCGGTAATAAGGATAATTATTATGAGTAATAAATCTTCAACTGACAACCGCGCCAATCAGCTCAATCCTCAGCATCCAGCGTTCCATCGTGGGCGTGGTGCTCCTCCTAAACAGGCAGAAAAACAGGCGAATGATGCTGGGAGGTCAAAACCAAAACCATAACGACGCTTAAGGTTATCTAAGTATCTGCGCATGCTGATGCGGTGCTCGTTTCGTGAAAGCGGATAAGGGCATCGCATCAGTGCTTTTTTTCATGCAAAACGCGGTGCAGGTTATGGGTTAACCATGCCGTTTTCCCCCCAGCCAGCAAATCCCAAAAACCTTGTTGCTGGTTTTTTGGCGGGACAAATCCCATTGTAGCCTGCCAACACACCACTCTAAAAATGCTTCATTCTTTGCTAGCCCAAGTGCTTGAGGGAATAAAAAACCCTTGCTCCAAAGGCAATGAAACCAGGTCCAAAACAAATTTTTGCAAGGCATGGGGAGTATCCACCCCCTTCCGAAAACTCACCACAAAAGTGTGGTAGAATTGCTTGGCAGCAATTTTACCCCCCTGCAGGTAGCCTTGCAAAGCAGGTGATGCTTGACAGCAAAACGCAAAATATAGGCATCTAAAAAATATCGGCAAAAGCACCCAACAATTGCCAAGTGCTGCTGCTGCGCTCCGACGTGCTGTTCAGCTTGGGCTGATGGGCTTACCCATAGCACGGCGATGCGATAGGCTTAGGGGGGTGTGAATGTGTCCCCAATAGCCCTTTATTAGGATGCCCAGAATGCTCCATATTTATGGGGTGCGAATTGCTGCCAAGCAGCGTTTTGCGCTAACCAAAAGTATCCAATCATGTCGACTGGTGTTTGATGTTCGCGTGCTGCTACGCTTAATGGGAAACAGGTGCTGCACTCCTTAGCCACGCGGCCTGAGGCTCGATGTGACATATAGACGTGACATATAGACAATTTGCAATTTGCAATCCATAGGGCATCTTTTTTGCCCTCACCTTTCATTGATTAAAGGCCTTTTTTAACGGGTATGGACTTACGCGCTTGGACGATTCTGCTCGCTCTTTCTACGGTTTGGAGCACCTCTTTTTACCTGCAAGCCATTGCCTTGAAACACGATTTGAGTGTATTGAACGTGGTATTTTGGCGGGTTTTGATTGGTGGCCTTGGCCTTTGGGGGTTTTGTGCTTGGCGCGGTCTTCGTCTAAACTGGCGCAAGCGCTGGTGGGCGTACACCTTGTTGGGTGCTACGGGTAACACGCTCCCTTTTAGCCTTATTGTATTTGGCCAGCAATATATTGATAGCGGCAGTACCGCCATGTTTAACACCAGCCCACCTTTTTTTGCCATCGTGTTGGCGCATTTTTTTAGCCAAGATGAATCCTTTGTGTGGCGTAAACTGGTAGGGATTATCCTCGGTGCTTTGGGGGTGGCTGCGTTGTTCCAGTTGGGTAGCCAACCCAGCAACGTTGCAAGCAACGCCCCTCATGAGGATTCTGCCAAGGCCTTGCTGGGCGGTGCTGCGGTGCTGTTAGCGGGTTTATTGTATGCCGTTAACGGCGTGTATGGCAAAAAATTCAATGCCGATGTTCCCATTACTTTGGGAGCAGGGATGCTTTTGGTTGCGGCGGGGCTTACGGCAGTGCTCATGCTGGTAACCCAAACCCCCTTTCAATTGCCCAAAGACCTCCCCGCATGGAGTGCCATTTTGGGTTTAGGTTTGTTTTGCGCTTCACTTGCTTATGTAATGTACTTTGCTTTGTTACAAAGGGTAGGGGCTGTCAATACCGTTTTGGTAACCCTACTTGTACCCATTGGGGCCAATATTTTGGGAGTGTGGTTGTTACAAGAGACCTTTGGTGTGAGCAAATATTTGAGCATGCTGCTGATCTTGCTTGGTTTGGTTGTGGTTGACGGGCGCATATTCGCCTGGTTCAAATGGGGAAAATCCACGTAGAATACCACATCTTTGCACATTGCTTTACACTTTGGTAGAATCCGGTATGCGGGTCTGTTCTCGCCATCTCAGTCGCTTTAAAACCACCCTTGGCACGGCCATCGTTGAAAACACCCGCGTTTGACATATGCATAAGGTTCACCAGTGCCTTGGTGGGATTGTTGCGTTACGCCAGATTTTCTGCAAGGTTTTGAAAGATACCCGGAGTATCTGAGGGGTGGATGATGCCCGCTTGGGTTCGCTGTGTTGATTTGACACTCTTGCTAATCATTTCTATCGTTATTTTTCGGCTATTCGTCATTCGTTTACCTCTACCGTCTGAAAATATGCTTATGTGCCACCCACCCTTCTTATTCCGTCGATTCAGGTTTGTTCGCTCCGGGTGGCAATTGCTCTTGTGCAATGTCGCTTTGGGAGCGTTGCTGAGCGGTTGCCAAAAACCCACCTGTGAACAGCTTTGCTCCGCAGATTTCTTTAAAAAAGCGAGTGATGCACAAGTGATTGAGGCATTGAAAAACGAAAAAGTCGACTTTGTGGATGAGCACTTACGTACCCCTTTGCATGTTGCAGCTGCCGCGAGTCCACGCCCCGAAGTGCTGGCTGTGTTGCTCGAAAACGGCGCAAAAATTGACGCCAAAACGAAAAACAATGGCACCCCCCTACATTGGGCAGCCTGGTTTACCCAAAACCCCAGTATCATTGATATTCTTCTCAAAAATGGTGCTAACATCCATGCCCAAGCCTCGAGCAACATGACCCCTTTGCACGTTGCAGCGCATAAAAATCCACAGCATCAGGTATTGATTGCGTTACTACGTGCTAGACCCAATCTTGAAGCCAAAACCAAAGATGCACAAACCGCATTACACCTGGCTGCCAAAGAAAACGTTAACCACAACATTGTTCGAACCCTGATCGCGCAAAAAGCCAACCAAAATGCGCGCGATTCACAAGGCAATACCCCTTTACATTTGGCCTCTGCAACCAATCCCAATTTTTTGGTGGTAGCCGAACTGCTTAAAAAAAAATCAAGCAAAAGGGTCAACGCTAAAAACAACACGGGTGATACCCCCTTACATCTTGCAGCACAACATAGCAAAGAACCACGCATCCTGAACGCTTTGTTACGCGCCAAAGCCAATCCAAGGTTGCACAACCACCAAAAGCAAAGCCCTTGGGACTTGATTCAAAAAAACAAAGCCTTGGCAGACACAATCCCTTACCGCCTTATTCAAAAGGCCGATACACGCTAACCCCCTTCAAAACGAGGTAAAAGATAACCCTTGGCAATGGACAACATCACCCAAAAACGTTTTGAAGGCATCGCAAAAAGCATTCAGCCTGGGCGCATTGAAAAACGCATTAAAACGCTGGCCACCATGGTTGAGGCAGATCAATCCCCTTACACGCGCAGGGCATTTAGCAAGGCCCATGCAAAAGGGCGTCAATGGTTGGCAGCGGAATTTGCAGACGCCCATTTGCACGTGTTTACCGATGCGGGTGGAAATTTAATCGGTGAGCACAAGAGTGCTCAAAACCAACGCTCAGTTCCCATTGTAAGTGGGAGCCACAGCGATACGGTCCCCGGGGGGGGACGCTACGATGGCATTGCGGGTATTTTGTGTGGCATCGAGGCAGCCCTTGCCTTGTATGAAAATGGGGTACAATTGGCGGTGCCATTGTGGATAATGGATTTTTTGGCCGAGGAACCAGGTGAATTTGGTGTTTCTTGCATTGGCAGCCGTGCCATTGCAGGGAGCCTAGGCTCACACATGCTCGAGAATAAAAACCCTCAAGGCGAAACCCTTGCCGAGGCGATTGATCGTGTGGGGGGAGATTCTAGTCGGGTACGCAAGGGGCCTATACACGGGGTTCATCCCTTTAAAGCCTGCTTGGAACTGCATATTGAGCAAGGCCCCGTGCTTGAACAAGGGCAGCACGCCATTGGGGTGGTGAGTGGGGTGGTAGGAATTTACCGCTTTATGGTGCATCTTAATGGTCAAGCAGATCACGCAGGCACAACCCCAATGCACCTCCGCAAAGATGCCCTTGCGGGAGCCTCGCATGTGATGGTGGCGTTGCATCAGCAAGCACGAGCCCTGTACGATGCGCAGAAAATTGTGGCTACCGTGGGGCAGTTGCAGGTCGAACCAGGGGGCGCAAATGTCGTGCCTTCCGCTGTGCATTTCAGCTTGGATGTCCGTGCACCTACTCTTGAAGCAGCCTTTGGTTTTTGGGAGGGTATCCGTAAAAAAACCCAAGCCCAATTGGAGGCCTGGGGCACTACACTCGAATTTGAAGAAATCAGCCATGAGCGGCACGCTTTATTCTCGAGCAGCGTGCAAATGGCTGTGCGCGATGCTGCCACCACCTTAGGGCTAGCACACCATACCATGCCAAGCGGCGCAGGGCACGACGCTGTGCAAATTTCTACGCTCTGCCCTACAGGCATGGTGTTTATTCCTTGCCTGGCTGGACGCAGCCATGCAGCCGAAGAGTACGCCTCACCCGAAGCCATGGCCAATGGTGCCCGCGTACTATTGGGAAGTTGGCTACAAATGGCAAACCAAACCGAGCTTTAAACAGCGTTTATTGTGCTTTGGTTTTCCAAAATATAAGGGCATTGCAGTCCAAATTACCCCTATAAAAACACATCCATTGCTTGTGCGCTGTGTGATCGACACAGTGCACCCATGTTTCATGATTATGGCGTAAAAGCCCGTTTTTCCATGCAAGCCAAGGAGCTAAACCTGTGGAAAAAAACCTGACCCCAACATTCACGTTTGCCCTGGTTTGCCCTTAAATTTTTGCCTTGAGAAAGCAGCACCCCAAAGGGCACGGGAGCCCCCTGGGGGCTCCCGTGCCCTTGCCAAAAAAGCCTATAACCGTGTGAAAAAGGCAAAGGAGCACAACCCGCAATAAAGCCTATCGCGGGGCCCAAGGTCAAGATCTGCAGCCTACCAAAAAGCCTATCGCGGGGCGTATTTTTTAAACCAACCACTTTAAAGGGAGTGGGCGTGCCCTTTTTTTAAACCAACCACTTTAAAGGGAGTGGGCGTGCCCTATAGGCAAACCATCGGCCTTGTAACGGCTGGGCCAAATCTCCATCGGATGCACCCCGATAATATCGGCCACGATTTTTTTCAAATCGGGCAAACGCTGGGTTTTGACGCAACAGCAAACGCAACCGTGTTTATAGCCTTTCTCCTAAGAGGCCCTAAGGGTAAGGGTAAAGGCTGTTCAGCACAGCCATTCCCATGTGATGGCAAAGCATCTGAACGGGCACAGCGCTTGCCCCTTTGCTGGCAGGACAATCCGTGGCAATGGGGCAAGACCACCTCTTGTTGGTATTGCGTCAGACTTGGCTGGTTGGCACTTTGCGCCTGACATCAAGGCAAGGGTTCGCGCGTGCCCACTAAGCACGGTAAGGGTTTTATTGCCCGTTATCAAACACCACGGGGGCACTGTCACTTGCCAGGGGATTGTTCTCCAAACAGGGCAGATTTTAAGGCGTGGGTCATGGTGGCAATTTGAGGCATGCTAGCTGCACTGCTCACGGTTACGCTCTTGATAGTGCCCTGGGTGGGCGGGAGTTATCCGTGGTGGTAGCTTCGAACGCTAGGGTATGCGTAGATGCGTAGGGGGTTGCACTTTTTATGGCTTAGCTTGTGCTTTTAATTTATTGTACTATACAATCTCGGACCTGAGGGATTTCTATCGTTGGTGGTCTTTTTTGCCGTGTGTGTAAAGAGCGGGGCACGTTGCGGCTACCCGCACGGCCGTTTTTTAGGCCCTTTGGTCCTGAGCTAAGGATGCATGAGTGCCCTTTGTTGTTGCCATGGATAATGCTGTTGTTACGTGAATTTTGGATGGAATGGCATGGTGCAGATGCGTGATGGCGTTGGTTTGCTGCCTTGCGTTTTTTCTGCAACCGTAGGGATAAGGTTTTTTTTAATGATTACACACGGATTTTGCCGCAGTTTGCGGCGCATTCCCTCCAAAAACATTGCCCTGGTGTTGCTCAGCGGTCTTTTTCTGTTTGGCTGCTCCGGCGGCGGCGGATCCCCTGACCCTGCAAGCACGGATGAGGCATCATCCACTGATCCTGGTACTCCCCCGCGTGTGAACCCTGTTGTTGTTATGGGCGGAAATGCTAAGTCGACGTGCGTGCTTGAGAGCAATCGCGTAGTATGCCTGCGGATCCCTCTTCCGGGGCCGCCCGCAGTAACCATCGAGGTTCAAGAAATTGCCATGCCCCCCCAGGCGGCATCCACAATTACCGCCATCGATACTAACGGGTCTCAAAATGGGAATGGGTGCGTTATCCGCGACGGCCGCGTTATCTGCTGGGGAATCAATTTATACGATGATTTTACGCAGGGAAGCCAGGCTTATTCTGTGGCCGAAGGCAGGTATGTAAAAAATCTACCCGATGGGGCGAGTAGCGTGAGCATTGGTGACGATAGTGCCTGCGCTATCTTCGACGGGGCAGCCAAATGCTGGGGCAGTAACAACTATGGGCAGTTAGGCAATGGCAGTCGTGGCATTGGATTTGCTTTTGCATCGCCAGAGGGTTTGTCAAGTGGGGTGAGCGTGATTAGGGTTGGGGGCCTTCATGCCTGTGCCATCGTCAATGGGGCAGCCAAATGCTGGGGGGAAAATGACTTTAAAGTGCTTGGCTTTGACGCCACCGCCACCAACCCTTACGTCCCTACGCAGGTGCAAGGGCTTGAGAGTGGGGTTAAGGCTATCTCGGCAGGTCACCAGCATAACTGCGCCGTGGTCAGTACGAAGGCCATGTGTTGGGGACAAAACACCCGTGGTCAACTAGGCAATGGCGGCACCATCAACCAACCTGTGCCTGTGCCTGTGCTAATGCCGGGGGCTAGCCCCCAGGTGGAAGCGGTAAGCGTTGGGTTTGAATATAGCTGTGCTGTGACCAATGGGCGTGCCATGTGCTGGGGACGCAACGACCACGGCCAGCTAGGCAATGGCAACACTACCGACCAACATAAGCCGACTGAAGTGCAAGGGCTTGAGGGTCGGGTGACGGCGGTGTCTTTGTCAAATTTTCACAGCTGCGCCGTGGTGGATGACGATGTTTTTTGTTGGGGGAAGCATGGCAACTCACCAGATCCAACCCTACTCCCCGTCACCCCCACTCAAGTTACGTTGCCGCCCATAGCAAGTGAAACGTAGTGTGCACACCCAAAAAGGGGGGCTGTCAAGGTGGACCACCTCCTTTAAGCAAAGGACCCCCAGGTATTCTGCTTGCTGTCTCCCGTATTTTGCATCAAAAAAGGGGCGATCATGGGGCACCATTGCAAGTTAGCGGCTATTGTAGAGAGATGCTCCCTCAAGGGGGGTTGCTGGGAGGTGTTGTATCCTTTAAAATAGGCCTAACGGCCGCACCCGCTTGCAGACGCTCGTTGCCTTGCACCACGATTTGTTGCCCTACCGCCAGCCCCTTGGCTTTGACCAACACGCCCCCATGAGGGGCGCCCCCCTGTGGGTTGACCGCGACAATTTTCGCCTTGTTTTGGCTCACCACCACCACCACGTGTACTTTGCCATTGGCGCTGCGTACCAAGGCATCGCGCGGGACCACCACGGCACCTGGGAGGTTTGTGATGGGGGTGCTAACCCGTGCGTGCAAACCGCTAAGGGGCTTGTTCTCGGGGTTCCTCACCCGCACGCGCAGTACAAAATCGGCACTGCCATGGCGCACATGATTCACCACCCCCACAATCTGTCCTTTAAGGCGCAGCTTCGCCTCAGGGAAAAAAACGGCAACTCCAGCGTTGCGGGCAATAAGACCCAAATAACGGCTGGGCACACCCAGGGCAATCTCCATGGCGCCACTGCCGTACACGCGATACACCGTTTTGCCAATGGGTAGCCATTGACCTTCCTCCAAATCGGCCTCCACCACTTGCCCTGCAAAGGGAGCACGCAAGGTAAGCAATGCCACCTGCTTGCGTAAATTGCGCAACTCGGCAGCATCGACCGCAAATGAGGTTTCCATTGAGGTCATATTATCTTGAGATTCTTCAAACTCTTTTGCCGATACCACCTGCTGTTTGCGCAAACTTTGGGTGCGCTGGGCATTGCGTTTCGCTTGGCGCTGCATGGCCATACTGCGCTTAAAACGTGCTTTACTCACTGCCAAGCGCAGCTTAAGTGACAAGTTGTCTTGCAACGCCAACGCCTCCCCTTTTTTAACCGAATCCCCCGTGCGCTTGAATATCCTAACCACTTTGCCTGGCACATCGCTCGAAATTTGGGCAATACGCACGGGGCGTGCCCGTCCTGTAAGTTCAATGGTTTGCTGACTGGAAGCCACCTGCACAAGGGCGGTTACCACGGGAACCGGGCGGCGCGGAGGCCGCTTTTTTTTGCCTTGGGCAGCACCATCTTCATCCAAAAATACTGCAAGTGCCAAGGCAAGCAAGGGCCAAGCACCCCGTATCAAGCTCAAATGCATGGAATGGCCCAAGCCTTTGAGGGCGTCGCCCCGACCAACCCATGGCCACTCGATGGGGGTAAACTTTTGTTGAAATGCTTTGAAGGGCCATGCTTTGGGGTTCGTGCGTGCTTTCACAAGGTGCCATAGTCCTCTTGATTCATGTGTTGGTTGGAGGGGGGGTTTTTTCCAGAGAATCGACCTTTTAAGCGGAATCTCCCACCAAAAAAATTATAGCATCATGCGTTTCGAGGTAAGCGACAGGATTTGTCCGCTTTTGTGGAGGACCTCGTTGACGGAGATGGTTTTTAGACAATTGTAAAATTCACAATTTCTCCCCTCGCAAAGGCTGCATTTTTTATTGACTTGGGGAGCTAGCAAGCGCTGGGTAGGATGCATAGGCAAGGTTTTCAAAGGTGAATCCCATGCGCTGGTACACTGTAGGTTTTCTTGCATCCACAATTGCTCGCCCACCATGGGTAGGGAACGCCAGCGCCTTGGTGCTGCCACGCCGTTTTGTGGAAATAAACCAAGGTGGGGTGTTCCTGCCAGGGCCGCCAAATGTAGGGGGCCCGAGGAATTTCCCACAAACAAAGAGCAGGCTCGCATGAGCCCGAGCAATGCATCAAGGCGAAGACCGCAGCAAAGGTGCACAGCGGGCAGGTGTCGAAACATCCTACTTAAAATGGCCGTGTCGTATAAATCACCCACCACCCCTACGGCATAGCCCTGCTTCAGGTAGGCTTGGGCGAGGGCAATAAAATGCTCTACAGGCCACGCGATAGCCGTTTGGGCACGTTTGTAAGGGTGTAGTAGAATGAAGGGTTTGTTGCGGGCCCAATCCATGGTATCGGGCGGTGGCGTGCAAGGTTTAATGTTGGGATGAACGTAGTGTACGGGCAGGCCTAACGGTTTTAGGTATTGCAGGTTTAGGCTAAACTCCGCCAGTGGTGAATGCCTGCGTGAAGTGGTGTTAAAACGATTAAAACGCCAAAAAAACCAACGGCGCAAAGGCCCTACCCGCAGTTTGGCTTTGCTGGCAAAGGCCAGTGCTGCACTGGCTTTTTCGGCATAAGGCAGCAATACCACATCGTAGCCAATGGCCGCAATACGTCGTTGCAGGCGTTGGCGTTCACGAGCGAGCGCGCAAGGCTTGGCTGTTTGCGTGTGCCTTTTAAGCAAGACCCCAGGGTCTAAAATGAACTGGTGGACCTCAGGCAAGGCGGCCCCCAAGGAAGCCAAATTTTTGTGGACCAGCATGTCAATTTGGCTGTGGGGGGCATGGTGTTTCAGGGCAGCAACCAGGGGTAGCGTTAAAACAAAATCCCCCAAGCCATCGTTGCGGATGACCAGCACCTTGGCATTGGGGTAGCACTTAAAAAAAGGCCTTGCCATCTTGCTATCCTGCCAGCAAAGGCTTGTTGATGTGTGTTTTGAGCCAATGCACAAGTTGGGTTACGGTCCGCTGCCATTGTTGCTCTTGAAAAAGTTCGTGGCGCCCCGTGCAATGCCATACACTCACTTGGTTTTCGGGCGGTAACCGGCGGAGCCATGCAAAGGTTTTTTGGGTGTTTACCACCCGTTCCTCATTGGGGCAAAGTAAGAGCGTCGGCACATCACCGCAAAATGGGTACTTTAGTAAGGCCTTCGCTCCTTTTTGGATGATTGAAAGGAACCTTGGGGTAATAAAACCATAGCGCAAAGGGTCTTGGCGATAAGCAGGGTAGAGGGTTTTGTAGCGCGTTAAGTATTGTGGATTAGAATGAAGGGGGATGGGAAATTGAGGCAAACACCAGCCAAGGACAAGGTTGGCTAAATACCCTAGCCACTGCTGCTCGCGGGGCAAGCCAAATAGCGGGGCAGACAAAACAAGGGCTTGCAACCCCAGCGGCGTCTGCTTTTGGGTGGACTGTTGCAGCGCATGCAATGCCACCATGCTTCCAAGGCTATGCCCAAGTAACGCAAGGGGAATACCTTGGTTTTTTTGCAAGTTGCGCACCTTGCTTAAGGCACTGTGGATGCCATCGACCAAAACCTGTAAGTCGGCAGGCTTGCCCAGGCTCCCCCCAGAATGGCCGTGATGGGGAAGGTCGAGGCAGTAGCTGCTAACCCCTTGCTGCTGCAACGCCTGGGCTATATGCTGCCACCAACCCATGTGTTGGCGAAACCCGTGTACAATCAGCATGCTAGCCCAAGGCGTTTTTGCGATATGTTTGCAAAAACCCACGCGCATTCCATGACTGCTGGTTAAAAAACCCAAGTCATGGGGTTTGTCTTGGGGAGGAGGGGGTGGTGCAAGGTTCATAAGCACAGCAAACGGGGTTTGTCTTGGGGAGGAGGGGGTAGTGCAAGGTTCATAAGCACAGCAGATGAGGGTTGCCCATAAGACAGTAGAAATTTAAGCGCTTATTTGGTGGGCGGGAAAAGCAACATGTAGGGGCTGGTGTGTTTTTTGGATGTGGTCTCAAAGTTGGCCTTAAGTTGGGCTGTCGGTTCTTGCTGCGCTCTGTAGCGTGCTGTGGAGGCCTCCAAACGCAAAAGGGGCAAGGGGATACGCTCACCCAAGGAGCATAGAACAGCACCATTTTCGTGGTGATACATCACATGCAACGAGACGTTTTCCCCGTGCAAAGACAGCGAAACCGAGAAACCCTGACCCTCCATTTGAATATCACAGGTTTGATAGCTGGCACTGCACGCATCAACCTCGTTAAGCCCCAAACAAATGCCATGGACCTTGGTGGTGGTATTGACGGTAAACAGATAAATAGGTTTCCCATGGTGATTTTTAAGCCATGCACCAAGCTGTATGGCGCTTTCAAATTGGGCCGCTTGGAGCACTGCTTTGGGCAATGGGTTGGTGGGCACGGGCACTTATCCATAAAATAATTGAAAACGCGGGCTCGGCTTTTGAGGTGCTGCCATGCACCACGCATCTCGCCCATTCTAGCCCGAAACGGCGCGTAAAATGAATGCTTAAAATACACGCTGCCAACATGTATTTTTTGCGGGTATCCCCAAAACGATAGAAAAGCACCCAACCAAAGGTCCGCGTTGCTGATGCGGATGCCTTTTTTTCAGCAAAAACGAGTTGACAAACCTTTGATGCCTTTGCTTACAATGTGCAGGTAAATTGCATTTTAAGCAACATTTTCGTTAGGTGTGCAAGTGCCAAAGTCGTCAAGAAGCATTCCAAAAGGGTGATATCCATGGGCGTAGGCCCATTCGAAGCCATGCCGATTGGCATTAGTATCTCTTTTTTTTGCAACGATTTTGGTAAACCGACACCGCAAGTGACCCTGGGCTTTGGCTGGTGGTTATTTGCCGTAAGGGAAGTGCGGTGCGAATCCGCCAGCTACCCCCGTAACTGTGATGCTTTTGTGCCTATCCGCTTGTGAGGGGTGTGGGTTTTTAACCAGTGAGAACATTGGTTTATGTCCCCTGCCCTTAAGCGCACGTGGTGAGCACGAAAGATAAGCCAGGAGACCGACCTAATCGGAAATGAAGTCTTGTGTAAAAAACGCCCTCGGGGAGGAGGGACGCTAAAAGACTTGCCAAGGTGATAAAAAAGGGGTGGTTCGAGCACCCCCATCGGTAAGCACAGCGCACTGTGATTTTGTGCTGGCTTTGCCAAAAACGCTAACCTGAGCGTTTTTACACCTGTGTTAGGTAATGCTTGTGCACTAAAAATGGTCCGTTGTCGGGCTCCTAAGCCGTGTGCTTGGTCTTGAACTGGCCATTTTTTAGCGCATTATCATCCCTTATGCTCTCTTTTGCCGTTTTCGCGCATGGGTCCCTCCATGCGTGGGTGTCCTCCAGCCCCCCTAGGTTTTTTTAATGCAGCCCTGGCTTGTTTACGCCTTGGTGTTTAAGGCAACGCGTCCGCCTTTTTGCGCGGGTTTTGTGCTGGCACCAGGTGTTTAGGTTGTGATTGTCGGTGATTAACGGCGCTTTTGTATCACCCTTGCGCGCTGCTGTACGTAGCAGCTACTGCTTTTTTGGGCGATAGCAGGAACGGTGTGTTTGAGAAGGATTCATGGGCAAAATAGACTCCTCTTACGTGGCGCAGCGGTTCGCACGGTATGTGCAGCCATCGATATCCTTCAGCAAGGCATGCCTCGCCAAAGCCAAGGCTTGGGTTTTACCGGTTATTCTGCTTACAGCCTGCCATGGGCCAGACACCACACCGGCCCTGACCCAGGGATGCAATCCCCCCTCCACCTTGCTTGACAATGGCAACTATTTATACTGCGTAACCAACGTTGGGCACAGCCTGACCGCTTTTGATTTAACCCGCATGCAGGCCTTTACAGCCCAGGGAAATTGCACCGAACTCGATCCTGTGGGTGTCTGGTTTGGCGGCGCCAATCGTGGGTTTTATATTTCACGCGTCGATGGTTTAGGGCAGGGGAGTAACACCGTGATTGAATTTTTACCACGCACCTTGCAACCCACGGGGCGAAGGGCTTTTTTGGGGGTGAACGCCAACCCCAACAGCCTGTTTATTTTGCCCACCACCCCTGACCTTGCCTGGGTGGCCATCATGGGTTCCACCTTCGATTCTTTTAGGCTTTCTGGCATTGCGCTGTTGCGCCTTTCTAGCATGCAAGTACTGAATTATTACGATTTTAACACCCTGATACCCGCGGCCAAACGCTTGAACCAGCGCGTTACCTTTTTGCGCGGTTTTGTGTGGGATGCCGCCTGCCCAGCCATTTTAGATGGTAAAGGGTGTGCCTATGCGGTGTTGAATAATTGGAATGGGGCAACCCGCCGCGGGTGGCTCTTGGTATTGCGCCCCGATGCAAAGGGCGCACCTGTGCTGGCTGGGGACGTGGTGCGCTTAGGCCATGCACCAGAAATGCCCACCGTCTTGGATGTCGCACGCGGCAAGCTGTGGGTGGTGAACAACGGAGGGTTTGTAGCCCTAGGCGGGAAGGCAGGCGTGTTACAAGAACTGGACCTAAACCTTTTGGCCAATGGCGATTCCACCGACGATATAGTAAATGAAAGACCCCTTGCCGCCCCTGCCCAATGCGCCTCGCCCCCCCGCCCTGAAACCCTTGGCTGTGACCCTACGGGTATCCATCAAGTCGATGCCAACACTGCCTGGATCACCCTTTACCCCAATGATACCGTGCGCCACTTAAACCTTGCCACAGGCACCCTCAACCAGGGCAGCTTGGCAGGCCGTTTTACGGGGCCCGTGTATCAAACAAGGGCGGGTGTGTATGCAGGGGCGGGTGGGTTTGGCCCTGCACGCCTGGTACGCCTAGACCCCAGCAATGGTCAAGTGATTGGCGACTACGCCCTTAACGCGGGCAATGGTGGCCTTGGCTGCGCAGAGCATACGTTGAACTAAGTGCTTATTTTTTTAAAACCAACCAAACCTCTGCAACAGCCCCCTTCATCCCTCACACTTCCTCACAACATTCCCGTAAAGCGTTAAACAAAAACACCACGTTCACCAACCATGCCCAACCTGGAAAACGGACACTACCTACAATGAACACCCTATTTTACAGGCGTTGTTGGTCCTTGCCTGGTTTCTCTAAATCAGGGGCTTGGCTGCTAGGCTTGGGGTTGTTGCTCGGTGCCTGTGCAGACGAAAAAGGTGGCGTGGACGACAAAGGTGGCAACCCCATTGTAGGGAATTATACCGACCAGTTTAATGGAACCCACCAAATTACGAACGACACCTGGACCCGAGCCTCTTCATTTGGCACAACCGTGCACCAAATTGAAATGGTTGGCCATGACCGCCAGTTTTTAATCACCTCAAGAACCCATACAGTCTCCCCGCCATTCTCCACGACTTGCCCTGGCAATTTTAACCCTTCTGCCACAAACCCTGTCACCTGCTTTGCGCGAGACCATTGGGAGTTTGATGTTTCAGGCGAACTGTATTATTGCACCGCAGAGTATCAGCAATTTACAAGACAAGATGCCCTCTCGATTGAAGATACACCGACCTTGGCCGCCACCCTCAATGTTGCGGGTAACCGTGTTGGTTGTGGTAATTTTGAATGGACACATTTAACGCCAAGATAGGCACGCGACATGAAACAGCATATACTCTGGCTTACCCTGGTCACCGCTTGGCTCGGTGCCTGTGCCGAGGAAAACGGGCCCCCGACCGCCGCCAATAGCGGTGCGAACACCGCCCCTGTTTACAGCGGGGTGCGTGCCAACCGTGTCATCGACTACAGCCCCGAACTTCCCAGTGGCGTGACGGCAGAAGTCAGCCAGTTTTATCTCTCCGAAGCCATATTAGGAGATAGCGATGGCTATCTTGGGGTTGTGTCTTTGGGTGATGATCGCGTGAACGAAGGTGGACGCCTCACCGTAGGTTTGGGGACGCTCAACGAAAATCACTGCATTGTCAACGGGCAAGGCGACGACTTTGTGGTGCATGAAAACGTGTTTTTAGACACCTCCACCCCAACCGGAGGTTCCTATACCGAGGCCATGTTTGTACAGGTTTCAGAAGATAGCAGTGCATGGTATGGATTTGCCCCTACGCACCCAGACCCCGTTGCTGGTTCTGAGGATGATGCTTCAGACCCTACCTTTTTTACAAATCTGGCAGGCATTACTGCAGGGGGTGATGCTTTTGACTTAGACGATTTAGTTCCCAGCCAAGGAAGCGGGTTTCGTGCATGCTATGTACGCTTTGTCGATGCGGGGACTACCGTGCCAGATCGAGAATGCTACATGGGCGAAACAGGTATCTGCTCTAACTCGGGTGCCGACCTCGATGCGCTACACGTGATCCACTCCGCCCTCGCACCCCCAGGCATGCCCTAGTATAAACGTTCCCATGCTTTGCCACTTATCGTCCCTATGCCCTACCACTGTCTGTCTCGGCTGCATATTTTTTATAGCATGTTTTTTGCGTATAATAACAATATCTTTTCGAAGCCAGCGAAACACACTCCCTTTAGAGTGGTCAGTTTGAAAAATGCACCCTGCGGTAGGCTTTTTGCGTGATGCAATCTTGGCCTTGTGAGCCTTGCAGATAGGCTTTACTAGAGCCTCGCCATCCTCTTTGCTTGCAAAGCGCTACCCGCAAACCGCGATTACCCACAAAAAATCCGTTGCATTACGCGTCGCAAAGCATGTGTCTCGACACAATGTGTGTCACAAACCATGGGGACGGAGGCAACCATCATTTTTTCCAGTCGCAAAGCATGTGTCTCGGCGCAGCCATCTTTGTGGGTGCAGCTGTGTCAAAAATCTCGCTATATCCCGCTATTTTTCGCCATTTCCTTGTAGTGTAAAACCATGCGTCTCGGCACAACCGCGATTAACCACAAATAACCATCAAATTTTGACCCGTGTAAAAGCAGGTGAACGGTCACAGCGCAAACCCGCATTCCACCTTTTTTTGGGCGGAACACGTGCGACTCGGTCTTCACTGCCCGCAAACCCGCGCGGAAACCGCCAAAAAACCCATCATTTTTCCAGTCGCATACCATGTGTCTCGGCACAACCGTTTTTGCTACGGACGGTAAGGCCCAGCACCCGCTGTGGCGGGAGTGGTGGCAAGCGTGCTGGGTCTCTTTGTTTTGGAGGGGACCCCTTTGGCAAAATCTAGCACCGCTCCTTTAGGAGCAGTATCAAAAGGCAGCATCGCTTCCGCACCCTTTGCAATGGCAAATAGGTCATCTTCACGACCTGCCGCTGCCATAATTTGCACACCTAAGGGCAGACCATTGCTGGCCAAGCCCACGGCAAAGCACACCGTGGGTAGCCCTAAAAAACTGGCAGGTACATTGGCGATGCGATCCCCTGTCGAATCAAGACCTTTGGGGGCAGGACCTGTGGCAGCGGCACTCATTATTCCATCGACATCTTGCATCAGATGCAGCAGCATCTGGCGTATTTCTTGGCGAATGCGCAAAGCTTCAATGTACTCAACCGACATCAAGGCCAAGCCATCGCGAATGTGTTGCGAAATTTTGGGAGGGTATTGCGCGCCTTTTTCTTCAAAATTTCTGCGATGCACGCTGGCCACCTCCGCAGACATAATGCGGTGGTGGGCTTCAAACATGCTTTCCATTTGGGGAGGCAACTCGCGTTCTACAATGAGAATACCGCCCTTGTTTAAGGTGGCACAGCAGGTATCGAGGGTTTTTTTCATGTCTGGGTGCAGGTTTTTTTCGAACGCTCCCCTTGGTCGCCACAGTTTGGCCCCCATCCACTCTGCCAAAGGTGGCAACAGCCCATCGGGCCCTTTGGAAGCATCAGGCGCGTTGTGCTGGCGCATCACACTCCACATCCAATAGGCGTCTTCTAAGCAGCGGGTTAAAGCACCCACATGGTCCAACTGCCAACTTACAGGAATAACGCCCGCGGTTGAAACCGCCCCATGACTGGCCTTAAATCCTGCCAATCCATTATAAGCGCAAGGGCGAATTACCGAGCCTGCCGTTTGGGTGCCCACCGCAGCCAAACATTGACGATCTGCCACTGCAGCTGCAGAGCCCGAACTAGAACCTCCCGGGGTATGCGCACAATTCCATGGATTGGTGGTAGGCCCTGCATCTCCAGTGGCAAACGCTGTGGTAACGGTTTTGCCTAAAATGACCGCACCTTGGCGGCGTAAATTTTCCACCACCATCGCATCGCGTTCGACCCCATTTCCTGAGTAAGCCTCGCAACCTGCTTTGGTTTCCATGCCATTGACATCAATAATATCTTTAATCCCAATGGGAATCCCGTGTAATAAGCCTTTCCAACGCTCCTCGGAGGCCAGTTTATCGAGACCTTGGGCGGCTTCCAATGCCCGTTCTCCATACAAAGTACTCCACGCTTGTACGCTCTCTTGACGCGCTTCGATGCGCGCTAGGCAAGAACGCACCAGGTGCTCGCTGGTTAAGCGTCCTTTGCGCATATTCAATGCGGCTTGAACAAGGCTTAGCTCTCTTGGCTCTGCAACATACATGATTAACGCGTCTTTCTACCAAGGTTTATTCTTAAAACTTACCCATGTTTTAATTATGAGATCGAACGGAATCACTACGCACATCCTAAGGATAGGCGGCGTATCGTTACGCCTCATTCTTACATGAAACACCCGTGTAATAGAAAGCTTATCAGCCCATAAGAAGCCTGTCCCCGTGACGTGACAAGAACGTTGGCTACGGGTAAACGCCTACGGATAGGCAGTGCAAAAGTCCGTGCTCTCATCGACAAACTTTGGTGGATGTGCTGTCCTTGCCATAGGCAAATAGGCATCGTTTTGGTGGACTGCCATCATAAGCATCCTTCAAGTACCCCGTTTTCACTGAAAAATTTTGCCCTTTTGGCATAATTTTTTGATAGCGTGGGGGGGTTGGCTCTCTGGCTTGCTTACCCTTTTTGCTTGGGGGGTTTATAACGCAGAAATCACGGTGACCAGCTCGGGTGCCGCCCTCGGTTTTATACCCTTTGCCCCCATCCGCAAAGTTCCACGTTTGTTCGTTTTTTTAAACCCGTTTAAAAACCACTGCTTTACCAAGAGGCTTTTATTTGTAGCATGCGTCCATCCACGCCCTATCGCCCTTTTTTAGAAATTGCGCCCATTGATATTTCTACCTATTGCAAAGGGGGAGAAAACGTTGACTTTGTGCATGTGTTTGAGAGCGGAAAACCCGGCCCCTGCGTGATGGTGAATGCCCTAACCCACGGTAACGAGATGTGCGGGGCCTATGCCATCGATTTTTTGTTTCGCAACCAAATTAAGCCCAAGCAGGGCCGACTCATTTTAAGCTTTGCCAACGTAAAAGCGTATCATTCTTACAACCCAACCGAGCCCTTTGCCAGCCGTTTTGTTGATGAGGATTTTAACCGCCTGTGGGCAGATGATGTGATTGAAACCAAACGTCCCAGTGCAGAATGGAAGCGTGCCCGCGAACTTTTACAATACGTGCGTCAGGCTGATTTTCTGCTTGACATCCATTCCATGCACCAGCCCAGCCCACCCTTAATGATGTGTGGTATGCAAGAGCGTGCAATACAGCTTGCCATGAAGATAGGTTTTCCCACCTTTATGATTCGCGATCGAGGACACGCCAACGGCAAACGCATGCGCGATTACCAAGAATTTGATGACCCCAAGGGCAAAAAAACTGCACTGCTCATCGAGTGCGGTTCGCACTTTTCTGCGTCCAGCGTGGATGTGGCCATTCAAACCACCTTACGCTTTCTCCTTGCAACGGGTGCTGTGGAGGAAGGCTGGGCGAAGCCGTTTCTTTCTGTGTCTCCACTCTTTGCGCCTCAATTGGTTGCCGTGGAAGGTCCTGTAACCATTCAAACCGAAAAATTTCGCTTTGCCCACACCGTGAGTGGCATGGAGGTCTTTTTTCATAAAGATGAGGTCCTGGGCTGGGATGGCGATAAAACGATACATATTCCTTGGGACAATGCCGTGATGGTGATGCCGACCTTAAAACCCACCAAAGGGCTATCTGCAGTGCGCATTGGGAAGTTTGTGCCCTTGCCTAGCATGCTGTAAACACCAGTCAGCCAAACGCTATAACCATCTATGAGGCAGAGAGTTGCTTTTAAATCAACGCCTTTCGCGGGAACTCCTACTTCTGTCCCCATCCCCATGCTTTGCCACCACATGGATATAGCGGGATATAGCGGGTGTGCCCGTTCCCATGCTTATGCGACCACATTGTGCCCGTCCCCATACTTTGCCACCACAGTCAAAGCACAGGGCAGCTCGTGATGTTCAAAGGGGGTATCTTACCCTCCCCCCGACCTTGGCGGGGCGCACCCCATTGAGGCGGCGCAAGGGACAGATTAACGACGCGGGTGTTGGACGGGTATAACCCTTTCACATGGCTTTACACCGTTCGCTTTGGCGTTAATTTTAGATAGCATGTTTTTTGCGTATAAAATTCAATCCCTTTATGGCAATGAATGCTTAGTGTAAAGGGACACATGCTTTGCCATTAGTTGCTTTGGCGTTAATTTCAAGTGACACCTTTTTTACCTATCGATTTTACCATCAATCGCTTGCCCCCTTTGTTAGTGATGCTCATCTAAGAACTTGCCTTGCCCTTTAACCGTTGCGAGACTTTCAAAGTCTTCGCTCAACAAAAAAACCTTGCCATAGTCTTTTTCGTGCCCGTGGTGGGGTGGGTCGAGGTAGAAGGGGGTTTTTGTTGCATCGTAGCGGTTGAGCACGTCTTGGCCAAGGTTTGCACTCAAGATGCGCACCCTGGCATCGTATTTGTGGGCCTTGGCTTGCTCGGCTGGCGCGTAAAAAACTACGCTGCTGGCTGGGCGGTGGCCTGGGTGATTGGGGCTTGGGCGTAGCTCTGGTTGTAAACCGCATCAAAACTGCGCCCGTTGCACACGCCCCCGGTGCGCCCCGTTTGGGCATTGTGCAAGGCAATTTGCCGGTTTGCGTGGGTCCGAAAGGCTTCAAACTCAATCGCCTTGCTGGCATAGTTATCGGGCTTGGCGCTGGGGTTGTTGCCCGTGTAGGCGCCCGCGCAAAAGGGGTGCTTTGCAATGCTATCGCAAAGGTCTTTAAAGGCGCGTTCAATGGGCTTTGATTGGCCATGATAGGGCATTGCAAAGTGAATTTTGCAGTCCAAAGCCGTGAGCAAACCTTGGGGTTCTTCTGCTTTGATTTTAAAGCGAAAGCGGTTTTTAGCCCCGCCCGTTAGCCACTTGCTCCCAAAGGCGCGCCCGTTGTCGAGCAGCACGGCTTGGGGCACGCCGTGGTTTTTAAGCAGGTCGGCAAAGGCGAGGCGGACCAGGGTGCTGTTCTCGTTAAGGCCAATCCGCCAAGCCACAATTTTGCCCCTCGTAAACATCCTGCAAGGCAAGCAACATGGGGCGCACGGGCTTTTTTTGCCCTGGCCATTGGGTAAAAACATCAAAGCGGTGACCATCGCCACAGACAAGCGCCAAGGCGAAAAGGCCACAGCCACAGCCGCTTCTTAAACCCTCCCCGTCAACAGGATGGGCAAAAGCGGAACCAAAGGAGGAGAAACATACCGTGGTCGGTTTTTTTAGTCGGAAAGGTGGCAAGCGTCTGCTTGCAAAAAGGTTGGCAGGTATCATTGATGGCCGTGCCACACACATGTTATTGCGAGCCCTTTATGGGCGCAACCCAGGTGGTTTTTGCGCGACAACGCACACGCTTTCCGAGGTGCAAAGGGGGTATCGACGGCGAATTGGTGAACCTATTCCGGGTGCTTAAATTCCACAAGGAGGCGTTTTTGCAAAGCTTGGAGTGGGGGACTACGCACGCGAGGTATTTGAAAACCGCCAAAAACAAGACCCCGAAACTTTGACCGACATCCAGCGTGCCCAGCGCTTTTTTTGCCTGCACAAAATGTCTTTTAACAGCGAAACCAAAAACTTTGGCCAAGACGTGCTCAACCGCTACGATGCAAAAAACACCCCCTTCTACCTCGACTTAGCCCTACCACGGGCACGAAAACGACTACGGCAGGGTTTTTTGTTGAGCGAAGACTTTGAAAGTCTCGCAACGGTTAAAGGGCAAGGCAAGTTCTTAGATGAGCATCACTAACAAAGGAGGCAAGCGATTGATGACAAAATCGATAGGTAAAAAACAGCCTTGGCAAAACCCAGGGGTGCCTCGTTACCTGCTGGCAAAAACAGCGGCTTGCTGGCCTGCAATACGCCCAAATACAGCACCAGAGGTCAAACCCGAACCCCCCGGGTAGTTGAAATAGAACAACCCCCCCACCATTTCTCCCGCCGCGTAAAGGCCTGAAAGAGGGTTTTCTTCCACATCGAGCACTTGGGCAGAAGGGTTAATGCGAACACCACCAAAGGTAAAGGTAATGCCGCAGGTTACACCATAGGCTTCAAAAGGCGGTGCATCCAACGTGTTGGCCCAGTTTGACTTAGGCAATGTAAGCCCTTGGGTGCAGCGTCCATCTTTGGCATTCGGGTTAAAGGCGGTCTGGGTTTGAACCGCATGGTTAAAGGCTTGGGTGGTTTGTAAGGCCGTTTGAACATCCATACCTTCGATGCGGGTGTAAAGTTCTTTTAAAGTATTGGCGCGCACTTTGGTAACTTGGCGAATGCGGTATTCATCGCGCAACAAATGCACTACCTTGGAGTCAAACACTTGCCATGCAGTTTGGGCGGGTTGTTCCAAAATGCGCCGTCCGTATTTGGCATAGGTGTAATTGCGAAAATCTGCCCCTTCATCCACAAAGCGCCGTCCTTCAAGGTTTAGCATCATGCTTAAAGGGTAGCTGTGTTTTTGAAAAGCATCGCCCACGCGCAAATCACCAAAGTTGGGTGCATTTAAATCCCAACCAACGGCGTGGCAACCCGACCACTGCCCCCAGCCCATTGCACCCGCCTCGAGGGCCATGCGAATCCCATCCCCTAAATTGTACCTTGTGCCGCGTACCTTGGCCAGATCCCAGCCTGGACCAAGGTGGCGGTTGCGCCACTCGCTGTTGGCTTCAAAGCCGCCGCTGGCCAGGACCACCGCTTTGGCATGAATGTGTAGGTGCTTGCCTTTGCACATGGCCATAACGCCGCAGGCATGTCCGTTTTTTTGCAAGATACGCCCTACCCGCGTCTGGTAGCGAACGCGAATTTTTTCACGCTCTGCGGCCTCGTAAAGCGATTTTACCAAACCCTCACCACCCCCCCATGTTTCCACGGCCACCCCACCCCAAAAGGTAAATTTACCGTCGACCTTGTAAGCCTGGCGGCCTAAGGGTGGCGCAAAGCGCACCCCTTTTTGTTTAAGCCATAAATAAACACCGCGGCTTTGCTTCACCATGCACTCCGCCAAATCAGGATCGATACGGTATTGGGTAACGCGCCCTAGGTCATCCAAAAAATCGCCTTCGTCGTACTTGCCAAAGTCCATGTTACTGTACGCTTCTTCGCTTACGTCATCGAACAAAGGCTTAAGGTCCTCAACACCCCGAAAGGCCATCCGCACAATCCCCCCCGTATAGCGGCTGTTGCCACCCCTTGCGCTCACGGGGGCTGCTTCAAGCACCAATACTCGCACGCCATTTTCACGGGCTGCTAAGGCTGCACATAGGGCTGCGTTACCACCGCCCACCACCACCACATCCGTATCGACTGTTTCTGCTGCTGGCATGTTTTTCTTTTGGTAAGTTGACGTAAGTAGGGCGCAACGCTTTAGGGAGGGTAACCGCAAAAGTGCATGGCATCTCAAAAGCGTTTTTATCCCCAGCCATTTTCTGCTTGCACGGGCAAGAATCAGTGGTTTGTGCCTTTTTTTGAACGCTGTAATCGGCAAAAGGGGTGTTTTTAAACGGCCTCAAGCAGGGGGTTGTTTCACCGTGCGCAGGCACCACACCCCCAGCATGGCCAGGATGCCCGCACGCGCAAACCCTAGCGTCACGCCCAGCATAAGCCAATTCGAGGTAAACGCAGCATCCCCTAGCAGCAAAGGGGTAAATTCCCCCAGCACAAACAAGGGCCAAAACCAACCCAAAAGGCGTTTTACCAAGGACATCGCTTGAGGTTGCGTATAACGACTTTGTAAGCGCCGCATCCACCACCAAAGCGGCAGAATACGCAAGCATTCACGGACAAAAAGTAACCCCAAAAAACCCAATGCACTCAGTACATCGCGCCATGCAAACACTTTTGTCGTGCCCCAATTAGAACCCACTCCTTGTAAGCGCAGCCAAGGATTCGCCACTTCCAAGGGGGTAAATGCCTGTCCGGGGCGAATCTCTAAAACAGCATCCACAAAGCCCACACCTAGGCGCAATATCACAGCGCTTAAAATCAGCCACACCAGCGCACCAAATCTAAAATCCGTCTGTTTAACCTGGCTTTGTGGGGGTTGTTTGGGCATTTCCATTTTAGGTGAAAACCAAACCAAAGCCACTGCCCCCATAGCAGTAGAAAGGCTAAGGCTTAATATACGCTGATTCCACGTAAAAACAGGGGGGGTAAGGTCAAGCCATGCCGCAGTGGCATGAAGCCATGCTTCCGCGGCTGGGCTCACACCAAACAAACACAAAAACACCATGGCTATGCTGGCTATTTTTGTGCTTGCAAACGCCGCTTGGGCGCGCAACACCGCCATGCTTAACAATCCTGCCAGCAAAACCCGTACAAACAGGTCCTCATTGGGTTGGCCATGTCCACCCAAAAAATATCCCCATACCTCACCCAAGGCAAACCCTAGGGTGTACACCAAAGTTGCCAAAATTGAGGCCAGACTTTGAGACCCATGGTTTTTTTTTTGGCGTATTTCACCCATCAAAAAAGGCCCTTATCACTTAGCAAACCATTTGTTCAGTACTATCACTATAGACAACAGACAACGCTTTCGTACACCGCCGATGCTAACATCTTTTGTATTATAATGCATTGGCCTTATCACCACGCAAGGTAGCATGAGATGACGCTTTGTAAACCTTGCTTGCTTGCCAAACCTTGTGGTCCAGCCTAAAACACGCTTTTGTGCGCACGGATTGGCCATGGGGGGCCATGCAATGGCATGGTTTAAATGTAATGAGCGATATACGACATATTCTTGAAGCCCAGCAATTTGACCCCCCGTTGCAAAAAAGTTTGTTTGCAGTGCTCACAGTTTTTGTCTCATAATGCATTGGCCTTATCACCACGCAAGGTAGCATGAGATAACGCTTTGTAAACCTTGCTTGCTTGCCAAACCTTGGTCCAGCCTCAAACACGCTTTTGTGCGCACGGATGGCCATGGGGGGCCATGCAATGGCATGGTTTAAATGTAATGAGCGATATACGACATATTCTTGAAGCCCAGCAATTTGACCCCCCGTTGCAAAAAAGTTTGTTTGCAGTGGCTGACGCCCTGCGCCAAGGTGAGCGCAAAGAGAATTTGCATGGCATGATCATCGCCTCGCTGTTTTACGAGCCCTCGACCCGCACGCGATTTTCCTTTGAAAGTGCCATGTTACGTTTGGGTGGCGGTGTGCTTACCACAGAAAATGCCCGCCAATTTTCATCCTTTTCCAAGGGAGAATCGCTCGAAGACACCATTCGCATTATTTGCGGGTATGCCGATGCCATTGTGCTCCGCCATAATGAGATTGGTGCGGCACGCAAAGCGGCCCAAGTTGCCACACGCCCTATTATTAATGGAGGCGATGGTGCGGGGCAACATCCCACCCAAGCCTTGCTCGATATGTACACCTTGTATCGCTATTTTGGGGAAGTAGACCAGTTGCGCATTGCGATGGTAGGCGATTTACGCTACGGGCGCACTGTGCGCAGTTTGGCATACTTGTTGGGCAAGCATCCCAAGGTTAAGCTGGTATTTGTAGCCCCACCTGTGTGTCGCATGCTAGAGGACATTAAACAATACCTTGGGCGTTGCGGGGTAGCATGGCAAGAAAGCAGTAAACTCGAAGAGGTGTTGCCTGAGGTTGATTGCGTGTACATGACACGCATTCAAAAGGAGCGCTTTGTGGATGTGCAGGACTTTGAGCAAGCCCAAAATCGATTTCGACTGGATGCGCAGACCATGGCCTTGATGGATCCAAGGTCGATTGTACTGCACCCCTTGCCGCGTTTAGATGAAATTGACCCCAGCGTTGATAGCGACCCACGGGCCTACTATTTTAGGCAAGCAGAAAACGGTCTTTGGCTTCGCATGGCCGTGCTTTTGCTGGCATTAGGCCGCTTATAACCCATCATGCAGCCTGTATTTTGGTATGAAAGACACTGGCCACAGCTCTACCTATGAATCCAGCATCTCACAGCCACGATTCCCTTGCACAAGCAAAATTGCTCGAGGCATTGCTTGCAGGGCATGTTTCGCGCAACGCGCATTTTTCCATGTTTACCAGCAAGGTGCAACGGGCGGTACACCGCCGTGCGAAACTGCTGCGTGCTTTGCTCCATGAAGCCACAAACCACCTGTGTTTTCACCAAGCCTACAGTGTACTCTATCCACATAACGGCATGATGATGCTCGAACTTCACAACCCACAACTGCGATTAAGCCGTAAAACCCCCCTTGCAACATGGGAGGCAGACTGGCTGCTACGACGCCCTCAAATGGCAAGCCTGCTTAAACGGAAACCAAACACATTCACCTTTGCCTTATTTCAGGCACAACCAGGTGCGTAGGCATGAGGGGAAAATGATGACGTCATGGCCAACTCTTAAAAAAAAATTTTGAGGCAAATCCTTGTGTGTTGTAAGGTTTTTAAGGTAGAGTTCCTCCGTGTGTCTGCTTGCGGCATATGGTGTTCCTGATTTTTCTGTTGTGTGCTTTTTGCTTGTCCCACTACGCAATGCGTACGGCCTTATCGCCTTCATAATCTTGTAGTGATTTGGTATGTGGTTGTTGTGAACGCCCGTGAACTACCAGTAGAAGTTTTGCTATTACTCAACACCCTCTTATTTTGAGCCTCCTGCCGTGTTTGTGTTCCGTTTTTTAATTTAAAGTGTTTCACCATTGGTTGAATCAGAATCGTAGCCATGCAATTAAATCGCGAAATTTTTCAAAAACTTAAAGAAAATGTGATTTTTTTTAAGAATTTTAATGATGTCGAGATGCTTGGCTTGCTCAAGAGTACGCAGCGCGAGGTTTTTAAAGACAAAGACATCGTCTTTAAAGAGGGTACTCGCGGCGATAAATTGTATATTATTATTGCGGGCAGTGTGCGTATTAGCCGTTCGATAGGGAAAAATCAGGAAGAAGTCCTTGCTGAATTAGGCAACGGTGTTTTGTTCGGTGAGATGGGGCCCATTAATCAATCCCCACGCTCAGCACGGGCCACCGCTATGGGGAATACCGTGCTCCTTAGTTTGCGCGAAGCTGCCCTGCGCCACAACAACCTTGCTTTGGCCTACAAGCTCTACCGCAACTTTGCGCAAATGCTCGCGGACCGTTTGCGGATAACCAACGAGAAGCTTTCCTCTCTCTCCATCTCGGATCGCGATGCCAATGAAAAAATCCGACAATTGGTCAAAAATAGGCTTGAGAATAATCAAGATTTAAAGGGTGCCGATTTGCGCTATGCCAATTTATCCGAGGCTTTTTTACATAACACCGATTTGTCCCACTCGCTGTTTATGGATGCCAATTTACAAGAAGCCAAGATGCGGAATGCCAACCTCCAAGGCTCCAAATTTATCAATGCCAAATTTACCGAAACCGATCTCTCTGGGAGCAATTTCTCGGGAGCGGATTTCTCAGGAGCGAGTTTTACCGATGCGAATTTAAGCGATGCCAAATTTGTAAACTGCACCTTTAGTGGGGCTGATCTGGGTCAAACACGGCAAGGTACAAACCTCCCACTCAGAAAAACCTCATAAAACCATGGCACGGGTCTCGTCTTTTCACGGCAGCCACGCATTTTTGTTTTGCCGTGCTAAAAAATGGATCCCCTTAAAATACGTTATCCAAGTATGATCCGTGAAATGATTCGAGCCAGCGCATTGATGCTAACCTGTGTGTGGCTGGGCAGTAAACTGCGCTCACAAATCTCTTTTGCTTCACGCGTAAACCATTTAAAATGGGCGTTGTCGCGAACGGTGCTTGGGTTAAAAAGAGCCATTCCGCATCTTGGCATTTACTACCTAAAAAAATGGCTCCCTTTAAAATACGTTATCCAAGTATGATCCGTGAAATGATTCGAGCCAGCGCATTGATGCTAACCTGTGTGTGGCGGGGCAGTAAACTGCGCTCACAAATCTCTTTTGCTTCACGCGTAAACCATTTAAAATGGGCGTTGTCGCGAACGGTGCTGGGTTAAAAAGAGCCATTCCGCATCTTGGCATTTACTATGCATGCCCACTGCTTGTGGTGAGTAGAATAACATGAAAAAAACCAAGGATAAGGATTGGGTTTTATGTCGGCAATGAAAAGATCTAACGGTGTTTTGTCTGGGGCAAATGCCGAGTTTTTGGAGGATTTGTACCAAGCTTACTTACAGCAACCAGCATCCGTAAGTGCGGAGTGGGGGAGGTACTTTGATGCCTTGCATGTCAGCCATAGTGCTCGAAACGGGGATGGCGTGTTGACTGTGCAAAATACCACACCCTTTACTGAGGGTGAAAGAAACGAGAGCATAGCACTGGGAACGGATAAGCAGGCGGCTGTGATACAGATGATTGTCCACATGCGTAGGTTGGGCCACACCCACGCCCAGCTCGATCCCTTGGGGCGAGCACACATGAAAGATGCACCCGATCTATCCTTAGGGTGTTATGGGTTAAGCGATGCGGATTTAGACACCTCGTTTTACACCGGTAATTTATTTGGAAATGAGCAGCAAACGCTGCGTGAAATTTACAGCAAGCTCCAGCAAACTTATTGTGGTTCGGTTGGCGTTGAATTTTTGCATATTCGCCAGCACGAAAGACGCAATTGGTTATTAGAACGCCTCGAGGGTGACGGCAACATGCCCACTGTCAGTGATTCGACCAAAGGTTGGGTTTTAGGGCATTTAGCCCACGCTGAGATTTTTGAGAAATTTTTGCATATCAAGTTTGTAGGGCAAAAGCGCTTTTCTTTAGAAGGTGCTGAATCACTCATTGTGATGCTAAATGGCATGGTGAATGAAGCCATTGAAACGGGGGTCGAAGACGTGGTGCTCGGGATGCCACATCGTGGCCGCTTAAACACGTTGTTCAATGTAATGCAAAAAGCACCAGAGCAGATTTTTGCCGAATTTGATGACACCCAAGAGGTAAATGAACTCACCGGTTCGGGGGATGTAAAATACCACAAGGGGTATTCCAGCGATTCCGTGCGCAACGGTAAAAAAGTCCACCTCACCCTAACCTTTAACCCTTCTCACTTAGAGGTGGTCAACCCTGTTGCCCTGGGCAATGTGCGTGCCAAGCAAGACTTCCGCCACGATACCCAAAGAAAACGCATCATTCCCGTGATTATGCACGGTGACGCAGCATTTGCAGGCCAAGGTTTGGTTATGGAAACCATGAACCTTGCCAATTTAGAGGGCTATACCACGGGTGGGACCATCCATGTTATCGTCAACAACCAAATTGGTTTTACCACCTTGCCTCACGATTCGCGCTCCACAGTGTACGCGAGCGATGCGTGCAAAATGCTAAATGCCCCCGTTTTTCACGTGAATGGCGATGATCCAGAAGCCGTGTTACGGGTATCACAACTGGCCGTACAATACCGTCAAGACTTTGGGGCGGATGTGTATATTGACATGTATTGCTATCGTCGTTTTGGCCATAATGAAGGCGATGAGCCCGGTTTTACCCAACCCCACATGTACCATCTCATTAAAAACCGTCCTTCCACCTTGCAGCTCTACACTGAGAAATTGCAAAGCGAAGGCGTGGTAAGTCCCGCTCAAGTGAAGGAAATTCACGACAGTTATCGCCAAAAATTAGAAGATGCCCTTAGCTTCGAACGCGCAGGGAGTGCACCCAAAATAAGTACGGATCTAGAAGGGGTTTGGGAAGGGATTGAACGGAGAAATGGCGACAGCGTCGTTCCCCCTATAAGCAAGGAGGTGCTGGTTAAACTGAGTGAGGTTTTATGGCGTTTACCCAAAGGTTTTAACCTGCACCCACGCTTGAAACGCTTGATTGAATCGCGCAAAAAGATGGCTTTGGGGGAAAGCGCACTGGACTGGGGTATGGGGGAACTTTTGGCCTATGGCAGCCTTGTGTATGAGGGCTTGCATGTGCGTATCAGCGGTCAAGATAGCATGCGTGGCACCTTTAGTCACCGCCATGCAGGCTTTATTGATATGCAAAGTGCCAAACCTTTTTACCCCTTGCAGCATGTGAAGGCTGAACAAGGGGATTTTCATGTGTTCAACAGCCCCCTTTCCGAGATGGGTGTGTTGGGTTTTGAGTACGGATATTCTTTGGCTAGTCCCCAAGCTTTGGTGATTTGGGAGGCGCAGTTTGGTGACTTTGCCAATGGCGCCCAGGTGGTGATTGACCAGTTTATTTGTTGTGCTGAGCACAAATGGCGCCGCATGAGCGGCCTTGTGCTTCTCCTTCCTCATGGCTTTGAAGGCCAGGGTGCAGAACATTCGAGCGCACGCCTTGAGCGCTATTTACAACTATGTGCCGAGGACAACATCCAGGTGGTTTACCCCACCACGCCCGCACAGTGCTTTCACATGATGCGCCGCCAGATGCACGGCAGAGCGCGCAAACCCCTGATTGTCATGTCGCCTAAAAGCTTGCTGCGTCATCCCCGTGCCACCTCGCCTTTGTCCAGTTTTGCACAAGGGGAATTTCAAAAGGTGATTTGTGATCATGCGCCCGATCCCGCTAACATCAAACGTGTGCTGCTTTGCTCGGGTAAGGTTTACTATGACTTGCTGCAAAAAATAGAAGCCGAAAACAGACAAGACGCCATTTTGATGCGCGTTGAACAGCTCTACCCCTTTCCAAGTCAAGAAATTGTGGCGGGGCTAAACGCTTTCCCCAATTTGCAAACCGTGTATTGGGCACAAGAGGAACCCCAAAATATGGGTGGTTGGACCTATGTTGCTCCACACTTGCACAAGTGTTTGCCCAAGCAGATAGTGGGAGTCCAATACGTAGGGCGCAAGGCTGCAGCTGCAGTCGCCGTGGGTTCACACCGTGTACACCAGCATGAACAAGAACAATTATTGACAGATGCTTTGGCATAAATGCTGAGCACCCACGATGCGTGATGGAACACTTATTTTTTAAAGTTTTTAATTTGGCGATTGTAAAAGCATGGCTATAAATATTGTTGTCCCTACCATGGGTGAATCGATCTCTGAGGCAACCGTCTCCTCATGGTTAAAATCAAAAGGCGATGTGGTTGCGGAGGGGGATGTTTTGGTTGAATTAGAAACCGATAAGGTGATGGTTGAGGTCCCCGCACCTTGCTCGGGTCGGTTAAGTGACATTGCAAAAGACGAAGGAGAAATCGTTGGCCTCGAAGACATCCTGGGCAGTATCGAAGAGGGTGCAACGGTTGCCACCACAGCAGCCCCTGCTTCCCCCCCGGCGGCGTCTGGTGCGCCTGAAGCCCTTGAGGCTTTGGTGCCCAAAGGGGTGGGACCCGCGGTAAAGCGCATTGCCGCAGAAACAGACCTTAACCCCGCCAATGTACGGGGCACAGGGCCCGGTGGCCGGGTTACCAAAGGGGATATGCTCCAGCAAGGAGCCACACCCAGGACAACACCACCCGCCCAAGCGCCACCGGCCTCCATCATGCCACCCGCACCGCACCGCACCGCAGGTGAGCGTACCGAAGAGCGTGTTCCCATGAGTCGCTTACGCCTGCGCATTGCGGAGAGGCTCGTGGAAGCACAACACACGGCTGCCATGCTCACCACTTTTAACGAAATTGACATGCGCGAGGTAATGACCGTAAGAAGCCTTTACAAGGAAAAGTTTCGTGAACACTATGGCGTTGGCTTAGGGTTTATGTCTTTCTTTGCCAAAGCTTGCGTGCAAGCATTAAAGGAAGTGCCCGCAATGAATGCCGAGCTCGATGGCAAAGACTTGATCTACAAAAAATACTACGACATGGGTGTTGCCGTAGGCACTGAGCGCGGCTTGGTGGTCCCTGTGGTCCGTGACTGCGACCTCCTCTCCCCCAGTGAGATTGAAATCGAAATTGCTCGCCTCGCTCAAAAAGCACGCAATGGCAACCTTTCGGTGGATGATTTAAGCGGTGGGACCTTTACCATTACCAATGGCGGCGTCTATGGCTCGATGATGTCAACCCCCATTTTAAACCCCCCACAAGTGGGTATTTTGGGCATGCACAACATTGTGAAACGTGCTGTGGCGGTGGGCGACAAAATAGAGATCCACCCCATGATGTACGTGGCTCTCTCGTACGATCACCGTGTGATTGATGGCAGGCAAGCCGTTGAGTTTTTGGTGAAAGTAAAGGAGCGCATTGAAGCACCCGCCAGATTGCTCTTGGAAATATAAGCCTGATAATCGCGTCGACACACCCTGCAATAGCCAGGGCAGCCACCACACTTGGGTTGGATATAACCTCTTGATTTTTTGTTAGCAAAGAAGGGCCATTCACTTATGGCAGAAAACACATTTGACTTGGTGATTATTGGAGGGGGGCCTGCGGGATATGTGGGGGCTATTCGTGCAAGCCAGTTGGGTTTAAAAACCGCTTGTGTCGAGATGCGCCCCGCCCTCGGGGGCACCTGCTTAAACGTGGGGTGTATTCCCAGCAAATGCCTCCTCGAATCCAGTGAACATTACCACAATGCCCTCGAAAATCTTTCTACCCATGGGGTCGTGGTGGGCAAGGTGTCTTTAAACCTAGACACCATGCAAAAACGCAAAGAGCAGGTGGTAAACGATACTACCAAGGGGGTTGCATTTTTGCTAAAAAAGAACGGGGTGGAACACTTTGAGGGTAAGGGGCGCATTGTTTCTGCCACCCAGGTTGAGGTAACGGCGCATGAGATGGGGGAGGAAGTTCCCACTGCCAACACGCAAATGCTCACCGCGCGCAAAATTCTCATTGCTACAGGCAGTGAACCAACCCCACTCCCCATGGCTCCTTTTGATGGAAAACGGATCATCAGTTCAACCGAGGCTTTAAACCTCAACAGCCCCCCTAAGCACCTGCTCGTGATTGGGGCAGGCGTGATTGGGCTTGAGTTGGGTTCGGTGTGGTTGCGCTTGGGTTCCCAGGTAAGCGTATTTGAGATGTTTCCCAAAATATGCGGCAATTTAGACCCACAACTGAGCAAAATGGCCCAGCGGAGCTTTGAACGCCAAGGCTTTCACTTTCACCTAGGGGTGAAAGTGGTCGCGGTAAACACCACTGCCGACAGCGTAACGGTGGTGGCTGAAGATTTCAAGGGCAAGCGGTTTGAACGCACGGGCGATGTGTTGCTGACGTCGATTGGGCGCAGACCTTACTGCGATTCCCTTGGGGCAGCGGTGGTGGGCGTGAAATTTGATGATCGCAAGCGCATCGTTACGGACCCCCATTACCAAACCAGCGTTCCTGGGATTTATGCCGTGGGCGATGTGATTGCGGGTCCTATGCTGGCCCATAAAGCTTCTGAAGAAGCCATTGCTGCAATCGAAGGCATGGTGAAAGGCTACGGACATATGTGCTATGACGCCATTCCTTTTGTTGTGTACACATGGCCTGAAATTGCCTGGGTTGGCAAAGGAGAGGAGGAACTCAAGCAAGAAGGCCGCGCTTACAAGGTAGGCTCTTATCCATTTTCAGCCTGCCCGAGGGCACGTACCATGGCAGAAAAAGAGGGCATGGTCAAAATTTTGGCCGATGCCAAAACCGATACCCTGCTCGGGGTGCTCATTTTTGGGGCAAGAGCTTCTGACATGATTGCAGAAGCTGCAGTGGCCGTAGAGTTTGGTGCCAGTGCCGAGGACCTTGCACGCTCAGTACACGCCCATCCCACCTTGGCAGAAGCCGTGAAAGAAGCTGCGCTAGCGGTAGATAAACGCGCCATCCACATGTAATCCATGCAAAGGGAAACAAAAACGCTTTTGCTTTGGCAAGGTGCGTGGTTAGATCTCATGCCACCCGTGTTTGTTTACAGACCGGGAGCATCATTTTTTTTCAAATGATAGGCACGCAAAAAAACCATTCTTCAGAGTAAGCCATGAACTGGATTGGACACTACCTTTGTGCATTACCTCAACCCCCTTTATTGCGTGCGGGGTCCGTGTTGGCAGACCTCGTGGGTATTCTCGACCGAAAACTTAAGCCACGCAACATAAAGCGCTGGGTGGCCCAATCTTCCATCAAACCCTCCGATGAAGTGCTGGCTTTGCTCAACGGCATGGTTTGGCATGAGGAGATTGATCGGCATTTTCATCGGCAAAATTTTTTTGTGCGCACCCAGTCCACCCTTTTTAAAACACTGCTCCAGGCTAATGGCCCTGCCAAACTCAAGCGGTTATTGCCTGCCCACGTGCTGGCAGAATTTTGGTTTGACTGCTATTTGGTAACCCAACATCCCGCCGTGCTCGTACATATACAACATGTGCTTCAACAGGCACATGAACCTTTACAAGCAATGCTATTGTGCGCACCCCACATTCAATGCCATGATGTTCTTACGCTACAAAAACGGATTGAACACAGCAATTTTGGCCAGGATTTTTGCTGCGAGCAAGGCCCTTTGCGACGGATGAATCGGATGTTGCCGCGCTTTGGCATGCGTGTGCTAACCCCCCAAGAAGAAAAGGCCACCTACGCATGCTGGATCTCCGTAAAAATGGATGTGAGTGCCCACTTAGATGATTTTGTGATGCGCATGCAACGCTTGGCACTAACACAGGGCTGTGGCTTAACAACCCGTTAGCATCGCATTGGATGATTTTGTGATGCGCATGCAACGCTTGGCACTAACACAGGGCTGTGGCCTAAAAACCCATTAGCATCGCATTAGATGATTTTGTGATGCGCATGCAACGCTTGACACTAACACAGGGCTGTGGCTTAAAAACCCATTAGCATCGCATTGGATGATTTTGTGATGCGCATGCAACGCTTGACACTAACACAGGGCTGTGGCCTAAAAACCCATTAGCATTGCATTGGATGATTTTGTGATGCGCATGCAACGCTTGACACTAACACAGGGCTGTGGCTTAAAAACCCATTAGCATCGCATTGGATGCGGAACCGCTGTTAAGGGCTTCCCCCCCTTTAAAAAGGAACCCAATTCAAGCATGACCCACGCTTTAGCGCCCGATCCAAAAAATTTGTCTCCACCAGCAAAAACCCTCCTCGTGGGTACATTGCCGCGCACCCTTGGGGAACTCAAAAAGCGAGGCTGGCGCTCCATGAGTGTGCGCGAGGAGTTGCGGGGAAATTTAATGCTCAAACTCAAGACCAAGCAACCTCTTTTGCCTGGGGTGTTGGGCTACGAAAATAGCGTGATGCCTCAGTTATGCAATGCCATTTTGTCGGGGCACGACCTTATTTTACTGGGGGAACGTGGGCAGGGCAAAACGCGGATTGTGCGCTTGCTTCTTGGTTTGCTTAACCCTTATGTGCCCTACCTCGAAGGGAGCGAGGTACGCGACAACCCCCTTGCACCCATTAGTGCCTACGGCCGCCAGCGCATTGCCAGTTGTGGTGACGAATCTCCCATTGCATGGGCAAGGCCAGCGGAACGCTATAGCGAAAAACTGGCCACCCCCGATACCTCATCTGCTGAACTGCTGGGGGATATCGACCCTGTTCGCATGGCCGAAGGCATTCGTATGTCGAGCGAGCTGGCTTTGCATTATGGCATGATTCCCCGCGCCAACCGCGGTTTGTTTGTGGTGAACGAACTTCCCGATCTCCCTGAGCGGGTACAGGTAAGTTTGTTCAACTTGCTTGAGGAGCGAGACGTTCAAATTCGCGGTCACCAATTGCGCCTTCACCTCGACCTCTTTATTGTGGCCACCGCCAACCCTGAGGACTACACCAACCGTGGACGAATTATCACCCCACTCAAGGATCGTTACGCATCCCTTATTCGGACCCATTACCCCCAGACGCGTTCCATCGAAAATGCCATTGTACGGCAAGAAAGCGCGTTAAAACGCTCTTTGCCCATTACCATCCCACCCTTCCTCCAAGATGTGGTCACTGAAATCACCTTTCAAGCACGCCGCACCGAGAAAATTAATCAAATCTCAGGGGTGAGTGTAAGAATGTCGATTGACAATCTTGAGAGCGTGGTAAGCAACGCTGAACGCCGTGCCATTTTGTTGCAAGAAGCCGAAATTGGGCCGCGGATTTCCGATCTTTATGCGGTCATTCCTACCAGCCAGGGGAAGTTGGAATGGGAGTTTGATGAGGAAGGCAATACTTTCGAGGAAAGCATGCACCAGCTCATTGGTCAGGCCGTTAAAACGGTTTTCGATGAGCGCGTTGCACGCGACAGTCTCGATAGCCTACTGGGGGCATTTGAAGAGGGCTGGTGGGTCGAAGCTTCCGATGCCATGCCTGTGTCCGTGTATTTATCTGCCTTAAAAACCCTAAAGGGCCTGCAAGCAGGTTTACGCCAGCTAAACATGGGTGAATCGCCCAACGAGATGGTGGCGGGCATGGAGTTTATTTTGGAAGGCTTGCATCAGCATCGGCTCTTAGAGCGCAAGGAATCAGAAAAAGGGTGGGTGTATGCCACCAGCAAAAATGCTTTCAACCCCTCCCTACCCGCACAACCCTTTACGTAAAAGCCATTCCCCTCTAACCCCAACCCCTCTCCTTATGTGCTAAGGGCGTTTTTTCAGCGCACCATTTTTTAGAAAAAAAAAAGGTCGATTCAATGACCATGCAAGGCGTGCTAAGACGCTATTTTAGGGGAAAAGACCCCGGCGTACGTCAAAAAAAACAAGACAGCACTGCATTAAGTCAAGCGGTGTTTGATGCCATGAGTCATTTGCTGCATGGCGGTCTTAACGTTCAAGAGGCAACCGATTGGATGATTCGTCAAGGCATCCCTTTTTCCCAACAAGCGGGGATGCACCTCATTGGTGCAGAAAGCCTGCTGCAAGCCTTGCAACAACAGCGCAACCTTGCCTACTCTCAATACCATTTTGCAGATGCTTTTAAAGAACTTGCCAAAGATCTAAAAAATATTGTCCATCAAGAACGACAATCCATCTCCTCAAGCACGCTTTCTGCTAGGCAAAAGGAGGAGCGTCTCGCAGCCTTGCCTGCTTTGCAACCTCCACAACCCCCCCAAAAAACCCTGCACAGTTTGTTGCAATACAACAAAAAGAAGGGCTTTTTAGGGGCCAACGCGCAAAAACATACCCAGCAATGGGCTGACCATATGCAAGAGATTGTGCGCCTAGAACGCTTTAACCTCCGCCATGGCACCCAGTTTTATGGGCCAGAAAAGGTCGGTTTTCGAGGCGCATTGGCATTAAGCCAGCAGTTTGAGCAAATGCTTCAATTAAGCGAAGCCCTGCGTACAGGCACCTGGGAGCAGGCCAATCCGAAAGAGATGGAGAATATCCTCGAAGAGGACGCCTTGCGTTCCTTGCAAATTATTTCCTCCCTCACCAAAATGCTTCATGACGAGGGCTGGTTAAAGCATGCTCCAGGAAATCGCTTCCGCCTTACCGCCAAAGGGGTCCGACGGGTGGGTAAAAATGCCTTAAAAGCACTTTCACTACAAGCACCCGTCGAAGGACGACACGGAAAATTCACACTTAGCAACGCTTTTGGACGGGGTTTTCTTGATAAGGAGGTCAGCAAACGCTATCAATTTGGCGATAGCCTAGAACATCTTCATCCCGTAAACACCCTTAAAAATGCCCTGATTCGCCGTGGAAAAAATGCGTTTGGCCCAGCAAAATCGCACACTTTGTGGTTAGCGCCCGAGGATTTTGAGGTATGGCATGACAGAAAAACCGTTCGTTCTGCCACAGTATTGCTGCTCGATATGAGTTGGTCCATGGCGCGCCAAGGGCGCTTTGCTGCCGCCAAGCAGGTGGCCTTAGCCTTGGATTGCCTAATCCACTCACAACAATCCCAAGATGCCTACTACGTGGTGGGATTTAGCACCCGTGCGCATGTCATAAAACCTTCCCAACTGGCAGAAATTTCATGGGATACAAAGGACCCATTCACCAACTTGCAAGAAGGTTTGGCACTGGCACGCCAATTATTGACCAAACATAAAAATGAGAAGGGCAATATTTTGGTGATTACCGATGGAAAACCCACCGCCGCCACCATCAACCGCAAAACCACCACCAGTTGGTCAGGGTTTATGGGTGCGATTCCACCCAAAATATTGCATGCCACTTTGCACGAAGTACGCTTGTGCACCCGCAAAGGGCTGCACATTAATGTGTTTATGCTCGATGATAATCCAATTTTGATGCGTTTTGTCGAAAAACTCGCTAAAATTAACGCGGGGCGTGTTTTTTATAGCCACCCCAGTGCGCTACACCGATGCGTGCTCGTCGATTATTGGCGAAAACAGCGTCGGCGCATCGCTTAAAAAGCAAACGACCCGATGAGACTAAGGACAAAAAGTGACAACAGACGCCTTATAAAAACGTTAAAAATTCAAAAAAGTGACATGTAGGCTATGGATCTCGATCAAATTGGTCGCAGTGATTTAAAGGTTATTTTGATATTTGCTCTTCATATCGCCAAAGTCGATGACGACTTTGCGGACGGTGAAAAACAGGTGCTTAAGCGCTTGTTTGAGGTTTTGCACTTGTCTGAGGACGAAAAAAACGCTTTGGTCAAAAACAAACATAGTTTAAACGCCGAATTACGTACGATTGAGAGCGATTTTTCCAAAGAGATGCTGGTCAAAGTGCTGTGCGCCGTGGCCCACGCCGATCATCACGAAGGCAGCGGGGAAGTCGATTTTATTCGCAAGGTCAATAAGTCGTTAAACAATCAGGTAAACTTGCTCCCTATCGAGGACTGGGAGGTGTACGAGTATGAAGTGCTCTCCCAATTGCGTATTTAAAGCCCCCTCTTTTTTTGAAAAACGCTTTGCTTAACCACCAAGCCACCACCTTGATGAACACAGCACCGAGTGGCGCAGTTTTTCAGGGCTGTCGATCCGTGGGCTGTGCCCCTTGGGATTGCTAAACATAGGATTTTTTAAAAAAAGAATGCGTTTGGATGTTTTTGCAGCGTTGCGGTTTTTGCGGACACCCTCAAACCAAAAATCCCTTTCCGTCTTGTCTTGGTTTTCGATTGGGGGAGCGGCCTTAGGGGTCGCTTCGCTCATCTTAGCGGTTGCTATACTCAATGGTTTTCGCCATGCTTGGCAGCAGGCCATTCAAGCAACTAGCCCTCATATTCGTGTTGAATCGCCCCATGGTGCTATCCCTGCCGCAGAAATAAAAAAAATTCTGGGACAACTCCAAGATATCTCGGTGGTGCAAAGTGCAGCACCCTATGCACAACGCCAAACTTTCCTGCGCACACCCTATCGCTATCGTCCCATGACCTTGCATGGGGTCTACCCCCATTTAGAAGAAAAAACCACCCGGCTGACCCAGCATTTGCTAAGCAACCAAGGCCCTTGGGAAACGCCTAAACCCCAGGGTTTTTCGAGGCATTTAAAAAGCTTAAGGCAGCTCGAACACAAAAAACGCGGGGTTTTTTTGGGGCAAAGTGCCGCCGCCGCTTTGGGGGTATTTCCTGGGGATAGCGTCGAGGCTATCTCAACCCATCAACGCTTAACCCCACTGGGCCCCTTACCCTTGGTGGCACGTCTTGAGGTGCTGGGGGTGTTTTCCACGGGTTTGGACTATGTCGATGACTGGCTCGCCATTACCCATCACGAGACCGTGAGCAATTTGCATCGTATGGGAAATACCAGCGATGGGGTGGGTTTGCGCTTAAAAAGCGATGGAAGGGTTGCAAAATCAACCCTCGCGTTGCTCCAAAAAACGTTGCCCCATGTTGTGTTGCACCCTTGGAGTGAGGAACACGGTGCACTGTTTAAAGTGATGCGCTTGGAAAAGGTGGGTATTTCTGCCTTGTTGGGGTTGGTTGGTTTGGTAGGCCTGTTTAATATCATGGCTGTGCTGCTCATTCAAGCCCGTACCAAACAGCGTGCCATGGCCGCGTGGATGGCCATTGGAGCCAGCCCAGCCTTGGTTAAGCGCACGTTTTTACTGCAAGGTGCCTGCCTTGGTTTTGTGGGGAGTACCACAGGCATGTTCCTTGGCTTGCTGGGGTGTTGGGCTTTTGCAACCTTTAACATCATCCCCATTCCGCAAGCGGTTTTTCCTCACTTGAACCGCCTGCCTATCATGATGGACTGGCGGGATTTGGCATGGATTTTAGGTGGTGCTTGGGGGGTTTCGTTAGTGGCAACACCCTTGCCGATGCGCATTGCCATGCGAACACCCCTTGTGGAGCTCCTCCGCAATGAGTAAGGTTTTTACCTTGACTGGGGAAGGCACTGGATGTTCGAGCATGTTTAAAGGCTTTTTTTAGAAATTCTTTTAAAGTTCAAGCACCACGGGGCAATGGTCCGACCCCAGCACCTGAGGCTGGAGGTAACAGTTTTTTATCTCCGCTTTGAATTGGCTCGAAACCCCAAAATAATCAATGCGCCAACCAATGTTGCGCTCACGCACCCCCGCACGCTGACTCCACCACGTATAATGCCCGCCCTCACTCACAAACATCCGAAAAGCATCCCTATAACCCGCCTCGATAAAGGCATCAAAACCCGCCCGTTCTTGGCTGGTAAACCCTGGGTTTTTAGTGTTGGTCTTGGGGTTTGCCAAATCAATCTCTCGGTGGGCCACGTTCAAGTCTCCGCAAAAAATAACGGGCTTTTCTTTCTCAAGGTTTTGCAGGTGCTTCAAAAACGCTTTATCCCAACGGATGCGATAAGGCAATCGCGAAAGCCCATGTTTAGCATTGGGAGTGTACACATTTACCAGCCAAAAAGGGCCAAAATCGAGGGACATCACCCGCCCTTCCCCCTCATCCAAATCCAGCCCCAAACGCATTTGCAAGGGGGTATGTCGTGTCAATACAGCCGTTCCCGAATACCCAGGTCGTTGTGCTGAATTCCACAACAGCGCATAGTGAGGCAACTCGAGCGGTGCCACTTGTTCGGGCTTGGCCTTAATTTCTTGCAAGCATAAAACGTCGGGTTCCGCTTGGCGCACATAGTCCAACAAACCTTTGCGAATGGCTGCGCGAATTCCATTGACATTCCATGTAATCAGTTTCATGGCACCCTTTGGTATGGTTCATTTCATGCTTGTCAGAAATAGATCTATGAGATCCACCCACGCAAACCTTGTGGCTAAAAGGCGTGCGGCTCCAGGTGTTTTTTGCTAGCCATTGCAAACACCTAACCCAAGCTCGGGTAAAACCGCTGCTTAGAGGAAGCATGCCATTTTTTGCCTGCACAACAAACATGCTTATAAGTCGATATTAAAGGATTGTATTCATCGCCCAGCCCTTTTTATCACTGGGTGCCCCTTGCAAAGCACTGGGGGACCCTTTTTATCACTGGGTGCCCCTTGCAAAGCACTGGGGGACCCTTTTTATCACTGGGTGCCCCTTGCAAAGCACTGGGTGACCCTTTTTATCACTGGGTGCCCCTTGCAAAGCACTGGGGGACCCTTTTTATCACTGGGTGACCCTTTTTATCACTGGGTGACCCTTTTTATCACTGGGTGACCCTTTTTATCACTGGGTGACCCTTTTTATCACTGGGTGACCCTTTTTATCACTGGGTGACCCTTTTTATCACTGGGTGACCCTTTTTATCACTGGGTGACCCTTTTTATCACTGGGTGACCCTTGCAAAGCACTCCCAAAAAAATCGACCCCCCATGCAACACCAAGCCACCAAGCAACGTCCAACCGTTGCAGAAATTCATTTAGACCGTTTAGAAGCAAATTGGCAATGTTTGCGCCAGGTGCACGGGAAAGGTCGCTTGATGGCCGTGGTGAAGGCCAACGCCTACGGCCATGGGTTAGCAACCACAGCCCTATTTTTGCAAGGCTTAGGGCAGCACTATTTTGGAGTTGCTTTGCTTGATGAAGCCTTAACCCTGCGCCAAGCAGGCATTACGGGGCGTATTTTGGTGCTTGGACCGCCAGAACCCATGCGTTGGCATGACTATCAAACCCACAATATTGAGGCAACCATCCCTTCTCTAGCACACCTGCAGCAAGCAGCCGCCCATTTAAACCCGCTGCGCAACAAGCCTGAAGCCACGCACACACCGAGCCAAATGGGCAGTGCATCCGCTTTGCGCATTCATTTAAAGGTGGATACGGGGATGCACCGCGTTGGCTGGACGACCCCCCCAGATACACCACTGGTGACGTTACTCAAAGAAACCCCCAATTTGGTTGTGCAAGGTGTGTACTCGCACCTCGCTTGCGCAGACAACGTGAGGGCAACCCAAAACCAAGCCCAATACACGGCTTTCTTAAACTGGGTCGAGGCTTTTTTGCACATCAGCCAAGGGTTTTTTTCCCCCGAACTGCATTTTGCCAACAGCGCAGGCCTATTACAAAACCCTCGGTTTCATTTTGACTACGCCAGGGTGGGGTACGCATTGTGGGGGCCGTTGGCGTTTGCAACCTCTCAAAACCAGCCTCAAGCAAATGGGCAACTACGCAACGTGCTCGCTTGGCGTACACGAATCTCGCATCTAAAATGCCTCCCCCACCCAGGCAGGGTAGGTTATGGGGCCTTGCAAGAGGTAGATGCGGGTACATGGGTGGCCACACTGCCTGTGGGCTATGCAGATGGATACCCGCGCAATATGTACCCCAAAGCCAAGGTCCTTATTCACGGAATACGTTGGCCTTTGGTGGGCATGGTCAGCATGGATCAAACCTGTGTGGTTCTGCCCGCACCCACACAATCTTCCACCACGGCCCATGCGCCTCAACATATTGCCTTGGGCGATGAGGTTGTTTTGCTTGGGGGACAAGGTGGGCAAACCATTTCACCTCATGAAGCAGCACAGTGGTGCCATGAAATTGGCTATACCCTGCTATGTGGCATTCGAAGTCGTGTGCCTCGCGCATACCTTTACAACGGCAAACCTTGGATGCCGCCGCCATCACAGCCCCTCTCAGGGTAAACGTGCACATGCTTTGCGCCTTTCGTTTCCATGCTTTGCCACCGTTCGTTTCGCCGTTTATTTTTAAATGAAATATTTTTTGTTTTTTGCGTATTGACGCTGCCCTCAACCGCTTACCTCCCTTTTAAGAGCCGTGCAGGCTTGCTTAAAGGCTTTTTAGGGCTTGGAAGCTTGGGTGACGGGGCTTTTCTTGAGTAGCCAAACTGCATGGTTAAGTTATTGTAAAGACATTTTGTGCAGACAGTAAAAGCGTTGAGCACGCTAAATGTCGGTCATGGTTTGGGGGTCTTGTTTTCGCAAGTTTTCAAATACCTCTCGAGCGCGTAGCCCCCATTCCAAGCCCTGCAAAAAACAGCCTTGTGGTGTTTAAGCACGCGAAATGGGTTCACCAACTTGCCATCGATACCACCTTTGTACCTCGGAAATAGTGCGTGTGCGTTGTCGCGCAAAAAGCACCTGGGCTGCCCCCATAAAGGGCTCGCAATAGCATGTGTGTGGCACGGCATCAATAATACCCGCCAACCTTTTTTAAAAAAGCCTATGCGCTTAGCACTGCTTTATCTCCGCCTTACCCGCCCCAACGCCCGCGCCGTTAATCTGTGCCTTGCGCCTCAATGGGGTGCTCCCGCGAAGGTCGGGAAAGGTGAAGATACCCTCTTTGAACATCACGGGTTGCCCTGTGCTTTGAATGTGGTGGCAAAGCATGGGAACGGTTACAGTCAAAATGGTGGGCATGAAAAGGGTAGCACTGTGCTTGGTCATAGGAGGGATTTTAAAAAAATTGGCCTAGCGTGTGCACTACACCATGCACATCAAAAATAACAAAACCTTTGATCCGGAATACTCAATTTACGACACGCTAGCGGTTTTTAAAGATAAGGATACAATTTTGGCTAAAAGACAAACCCAAGGCAGCAGGAATGGGAGTGTGGGGCAGACCATAAAACGAATCGCGCAATGGGGTAAAATGCGGATGCCGTTCCCACAAACCCCAGACAAACTTGCCACAACCTGCTCTCGGGTGGGGTTGTTGTTGTTGTGCGCTGCAGTACTTGATGCTTGTTTAGGCGTGCAAGGACCTCCGCGTTTTGGCGCCAAAGGCCCTTTTGGTGTACCTCAAAACCATCTTATGGGGGGTTTTCAAGGTGATCGTTCGAATGAGGCCACGAGCAACGCAAATCCTTGGGGAAAACAAAGCCAAATCGCGCCATCCCTAAAAGATACCAACCCCAACTTGTGGCGTTCTAACCACCTGTGGATACGCCACTTTAGGCGGCATTATGGGACAAATAATACGGTGGCCCATGCTTTGCGAGCAGGAAAACCTTATTTGCCCACCATCCGCAAAATATTTCGCTCCCAAGGTTTACCCGAAGAACTTGCTTATTTGCCCATGCTTGAGTCCCTTTACGACGTAAACGCCAATTCGGGCAGTGCCGTGGGCATGTGGCAATTTACCCTACAGACGGCACGGCACGTGGGTCTAAAAGTGGGCTATGGCGTGGACGAACGCCGCGATTGGCGCAAAGCCACTGCAGCCGCCGCATACTACCTTAACCAGCTCGGAGCACGTTTTCATTATGACTGGGCACTGGCACTGGCCGCCTACAATTGTGGGCCTGGGTGCATTGAAAAAGCCATCAAAAAGCAAGGCAAACGCCGTTTTTTTCAGCTGCGTTTGCGCAAAGAAACCAGCGAGTATGTACCGCGCTTTGTGGCCATGTTGCAAGTGGCAAAAAGCAAACATCCCACTTTGCTGCTGGCAAAAGTTAGCCATTGTTGCCAGGGTGCTTGCCCCAAACAGGTATACAGGCAATGCCTTCTATCATGCAGGCAAACATACTTGTTAAAGGCTTTTGGCAAAACCACCAGTCGCATCCCATGTGAACGAAAATCGCAAAGGATCGCAAAGGATCGCAAAAGGGATGCGAATGTTTACAGCCAGCCCCGCTTGCACAAAAACAAAAGGTTCGGCTCACTCCAATGGGTGTTGTTGGCATAAAGCCAACTCTTCTTGCCCATTGGTCACATGCACACAACGCACCGCCAAAGAGACGCGCGTGGCAGGGCTTAAATGCTTCCACAAGTGCCCTGCCACGCCTTGCGCTTGATGGCTTTTGATGGGCAGCAGCAGCGGTTCCCCGCTAAAAGAAGGCAAGGGGTTTCCGTCCCTTGCATAGGTGCTAATGTACCATGCTGCCCCCAAAGGCAGATGTTCGTAGCCATGCAACGCATGCTGGCGTGCAGGAGCAAAGGCTGCCTTCCAAGGCACACTGGCTTTTACCAGGGCCAGCCAGCCACTTTGCTGGCTTAAGTGAATGCCCCCTGCAATCCGCGGGGTGTAATGGGGAGCATCGGGTTCGTAGCACAAGCCCTGCAGGGCTGCAAGCGGTATGTTGGTACTTGTATCAAGCGCACGGGCCAAAGTGGTGGTGTGGGTCCCATTGGTGGCCAACAGCCAGCCCGCAACCCGTTGCATGGCGGGGTATATAATCAAGGAGGGGTCCTCTACCTTACCCATATCCACGGGTTCAGTGCGCAACACACCGTTTTTGAACACAAAGCGGCGGTTTTGGCTGTTGCTGCTGCGTCCCATAATCCAATACGCTTGCACTGCCCATTGACCACAAGGTGAAAGCCCAATGGCAATCCCTCGCCCAGGGTAAGGGTTTTGCGCAAGGGCCTGCAAATTACGTTGGGCGGGCAAACAATGCTGAACTCCTTCGCTGGGGGTCGGCATCTGGGGTCTTCCTTGTTTAAAAATGGCAAAATGCAACGGGGATCAAATACAACGGGAAACACAGAGACCGCGGCAAAGTGCAATCCACAGCACACACTCAATCAGGTGGTGATGGCGTGTTGCAAAGCCAGGCCTGGTGATTTATGCCCTTGGCCTAAAAGGGGTTCGGCTCCGTGATGTGCCTGCCATGGTTTAAGCGATGCTATCTCCCTCAAACAGTGGTTCAGCCATGTCATCATCCAAAGGCAGACCAAGCAACACTAAATCGGTGGCAGCCAAGTTAGCCAGTGTGTTGGGGTTTTGTTGTTGCAGTGGGCGCAAACGAACCCCCTTTAGGCGTCCCAGGGGGTCGACCACATACAAGGGGACGGGGTTCACGGAATGTTTGGTGCTGGGTTCGCGACGTTGGGTTTTAGAGTTGTGGACCACCATTTCCTCGGCATTGCCGTGATCTGCAGTGATGAGCATCACCCCACCCACCTGTTGCAATACGGGCAAAATGTGCGCCAAGGCTTTGTCCACAGCTTGCACTGCCTGAATAACGGCTTGTAAATTGCCCGTGTGCCCCACCATGTCAGCATTGGCAAAATTAATAAGACCAAAGCGTGCGTCACTCTGCACGAGGAGCTGCGTGGTTTTTTGGGCAATTTGGAGGGCTTGCATTTTTGGGGCTTGGGCATAGGAATCTATTTTGTCAGAGGGAATAAGGTGGTGCACCTCTTTTTGCGCATCCAAGGGAGTGCGCTGACCTCCGTTAAAAAAGAAGGTTACGTGGGCGTATTTTTGGGTTTCTGCCAGCCGAAACTGCCCCAAACCATGCTCCAAAATGCGCTCACCCAGGGGGCGTTTTACGCGGATGGCAGGGGTAAGTACGTGCTTGGGCAAGTTGGTATCTTCATCATAGGTGGTCATACCAACGTAAAACATTTTAGGCAAAGGACCCCGTTCAAACTGCGTAAAATGGGTCTGGGTCATGGCTTGGCTGAGTTCAATGACGCGATCGCTCCTAAAATTCATGCACACCACCACCGCACCGTCTTCAATAGCCCCCACAGGATGGCCATTGGCATGTTGCACCACAAAGGGAGGCATGTCTTGGTCGCTGGCCTGAGGCATTTGCTGGCGAAACGCTTTAAGGGCCTTGCTGGCACTTGAAAAACGCCGCCATCCCTTGCCTTGTACGTGGGTTTGCCAGCCCAACGCTATTTTATTCCAATTTTGGTCGCGGTCCATGGTGATGGTTTCGCGTCCGCCGCCGCTGGCAATGGCATAGAGCCAGCCGGGGTGTTGCTGGCAAATACCTTGTAGATGGGCTTCGAGGGGGTGAATGTAGTCCTCTGCCGACTGATACCCCACGTCGCGACCATCGAGCAAAGCATGGACGTACAACCGTTGGACTTCCCTTTGCACGGCCTCGTGAATCACCGCATAAAAATGCTGTATATGGCTATGTACGTTGCCATCGGACACCAAGCCAATCAGGTGCAAGGGTGCGCCCTCCTGGCAGCGCGCAAACATTTGTTGGGCCACTTGGCTTTGAAAAAACAAACCCTTTTGGAGCAGTGTGTGAATCCGGGTGGAACCTTGCTGTAAAATGCGCCCCGCACCCATGGTCATGTGCCCTACCTCTGAGCCACCTATATCTTTTGCGGCAGGCAAACCCACATGGTGCCCGTGGGTGTATAAAGTGGTATGGGGGTGTTGGCGGGTAAAGGCATCGAGGGTGGGCGTGTGAGCTTTTGCAATGGCGTCGCCTTCGTCACCGCTACCTATTCCCCAACCGTCGAGCACAATGTGCAGCAGGGGACCTGCTTGGCTAAATTTTTGGGCTAGGCGCTGATGGGCACTGGCTGTTTGGAGGCGCATATTATTGTATAATAACTGAAGAGGGTTTTGGTTGATGGTCTCGAAAGAAAGGCTAGGGGAGAGCCTGAACGGATGTGTGGGGTATGCCCACGCCTACGCCATATTTAAAGATCCAGGCACATTGCTCCCAAACATGGTTTTGCCATCCCACCGTGGTTAGGATATACCATACTGGTGTTCCGTGATACGCATAGGGATCGTTGTGCCACGAAAAAAGCCCCACAAACTATTGTTGGCTCACAAGCGCCAGGCCCCGCAAAAGACATTTAAGAATCATCCCCAAAAAGCACGCTCTATTCCAGCACTCAGCAACGCTTCCTTTGCCCTTATGACCACGCCAGCAACCACCTTACCAAACATTGAATTCCACCCTGTGCTTGCGCTGCGTCCCACAGAAAAAATTCGCTTTCATGAATACCCCGAGCAAGCGCGCACCCAACGTCTCACAAAGCGCTTGACCAAAGATGGCCTCCTACGCCATCCCCCCATTGTGAGCGATATTGGCGGTGGCGATTTGCTGCTTCTCGACGGTGCCAACCGCGTAAGCGCCTTAAAAGCCTTGGGGTGTGAAGAAATACCCGTGCAACTGGTGAACTATGTCAGCCCTCGCATTATGCTTAAAGGCTGGCATCACTTGCTGCTTGAAGCAGAAGAATTGAACTTACGCCAGGCATTCGAGAACCTCCCAAATTGTCAGTTAAAAGCCATTAGGGCCGATCAGGTCGATGCCAAACTGGCTTTTCATCAAGCCCTGGCTGTGCTGGTCGAAGCCAATGGGAGCTGCTGGGCTCTGCAAGCGCAACCAGGCCTACCAAACCAAACCAACACCCTCATGCAACGGGTGAATACCATGCACCAAGTGGTAACCTGCTACGAAGGCAAAACCCACCTAGAACGCATCAAATTGGCCGACTACACCACCTTAACACAAGCCATGGAAGGCAGCACGACACGTAGTGTGGTGTTGTTTCCCACGCTACACAAAGAAGAATTGATGCAATTGGTACGCAACAATGCCATGATGCCGACGGGTCTCACGCGCCACCTTATTCCCGGGCGTGCACTGGGCTGCAACCTGCCGTTAACATTTTTGCTCCCTCCTTCCACCCAATCCAGCCGCCACGACTTCTTCAATGCATGGTGTAATACTTTAATAAGCAAAAGCCGCATGCGCTTTTATGAGGAATCGGTTTTTTTACTCGACGAATAACCTCCCTCTTATCGCCAAAATGTGATTGCAGGCAAAACCAGTGCCTCCCTTTTTACCAACGTGGTCGCTTAGGGCTAAGGGAGGTTTTAAAAAAGGGGATCAGAAACAACCCTACAAGCACAGCCAAAGCCCGATCAAAAAACCACGGCCACGGCATCGCTGCTGCACGGCGCTTTGCAGGCAGCATTCCCTTCAATGGACAGTGCCAACCACGGCGGGCGCTAAACAAACCCCCTTAAAAACACCGTTTCATACAGGTATACAGAACTCCTTATCAGCAATTTAAACTTCCCTGCCAACCAAGCGGCCTAACAAAGGAAGTAAGCGATTGATGACAACATCAAAACGCAAAAAATATCCCGTTCAAGATTAACACCAAAGCAACCAGTCGCACGCCATGTGTCTCAAAGTCGCAAACCATGTGTCCCTTTACACCGCGACCCTCTACAAGGGGTTTGTCATAAAAATAATTTTGGTGAGGCGTTGGGCTTGGGCTTGCCAATGTTGACCAAGGCGTTCGAACAAGTGATGAAAGGCGAGAAGCGGGAGGGCACCGACAAGCCCTGCTTGGGTCGTGGAAAGTGCATAGCCTAGACCTTGGGCAAGGGCTTCGCGTGAGGTGTGATGGCTAAGTACTTGAAAAGACTGGGCGAGGCCAATGACAGTGCCTAGCAAGCCAAGCAAAGGCAAAATGCTAGCCAGCCAGCCAATGGTCGAAACGCGTGTTTCTACTTGGGCTAAGGCAGTGCAAAAGGCGTTTTCGGCGGTGATTTGTTGGTTTTGTGGATGCGGACCAGCTTGCCATGTGGCATGCAGCATTTGATGCAAAGGGCTAGGTTGGCGGCGTTGATTTGGTGGATTATGATTGAGCCAGTCCAGTAAATTCTGGCGTTCTTTAATGCGACGCAAAGGGGCGTCCATGCGTTGCCAGCGCAGCCACATCCAAAGGCGCTCAACAGCCAAGGCAAAACCCAAGCCTGCCAAAAGTGCAATCAGCGGCAATACCCAGCCATTGTTCAACCATTCTCTCATTTTTGCTACTCTAACGTATGAACCCCTCGCCCACTGGTAAATTGTGACTTGCATCGCGAACATAACCGCCTTTTTTGCTGGGCAGCAGTGCAACCAAAAAGGATACGGTGTCGCAATACCTCATGCTCTGGGGTAGTAATGAGAAGACAAGCCTTTCGAAGCGCAGCAACATAGGGGGTTTACGTGCGGTGGCCTAAAAATAAACGGCGTAGTTGATGAAGTTCCATGCGTGTTTGGGGTTGGTTTTCAAGCATTTTTGCTTGCGTTTGGGAAGCCCCCACAACGGTCGATGCGCTGCGCCCACCCAGCAAAGCAGCAATTTCTTGGTAGGGCAAATGGCTAAATTGGCGCAAGCAATAAATGGCCATGCGCCTTGCGCGGGTAATGTTTGCACCCCGTTTACGGCTGCTTAGGTCTTGTGCTTGCACCTGAAAATGCTTGCAGATGATGCCCATAATATGCTGTGGGGCAAGGGGTGCCAAATGGGTTTGTCGTTTACGGTCGCGTAAGAAGCCTTGACACAAAGTTTTGACCTGCTGCAAAGAAAACGGCGACCACGCCGCTTCAAGCCGTTGTTGTGCACTTAGCCGTACCACTGCACCATGAATTTGGCGTACATCCTCTGCAAGGTGTTCTTCAAGGTAGCGTAAGGCCTCGGGGTGAATTTTGACGCGCTCTTTTTCGAAAAAAGCGTGCAAAAGTTGGCTTCGCCCTTGCTGATTGGGGGGGTGAATGGGAAGCACCAACCCCATGTTAAGGCGCGAGTACAAGGCCTCACTTAGGTGTGGGAGGGCATCGGGCAAGCAAGTGCTGGTGAGTACCAATTGGCGCCGCGCCGCATGCAGGGTATCGATGCAATGCAGTAGGGTTTCTTGCGAGGTCGGGCTAATGAGCAGGTTTTCAATGCCATCGAGCAAAAGCACTTGAACTTGCTGTAAGGTGTGCTGCCATATATGGCTCCGGCGGCGGCGAATTGCCTCCAGTGTGCGGAGCTTAAAGTGCTCGGCACTCATCAGCATGAGGTGCTCGGGGTGAGCGGGCCGTAAAGTACTGCTTAAAGCATGGCGCATCGCATAGAGCAGATGGGTTTTGCCCACCCCTGGGGGACCGTAAAACACCAGGGGGTTCCATAACGCAGCTTGTTGTTGGCAAACATCCATGGCGATGCTTAGGGCATTTTGGCTACCTTCGTGGGCAATAAAGGAATCGAAACGCAACTTTTCAAGCCAGGCGGGGTGCTCTTGGCCGCTGCCAGCAAAAAGGGAGGCACTGGTTCGAGGGTGCGTTTGGGGGGGAGGGCTTGCAGGCAGTTTGGGCACAGTCTCAACGGACCCAGAGTTGGCTGCATCCCTCTCACCCCAGCAAAGGGTAACGGGCGGCGCAACCTGCCATTGAGGAAATCCGACCTTCAGTGCCTCAACCAGCAAAGGGATATACAGGTTTTTAATGCGCTCGCGCAAAAATGGACTATCAATGCCAGACAAACCCACCGCACTGGGCGCAAGAGACACCAGGCGCAAAGGCGCAAGCCAGGCGTTTTTCTCCTCGGCATCGAGCTTAACAGCCAGCACACCCAATGCTTCCCGCCAGCCTGCAGCCAAAGTCGGCGCATCGCATAACACAGCAGATGTCACCCCCCTTTTACCGTCACCCATCTGCTTCCATTTTGTTTTCTGGTATTTGATTGTCCTGCCATCACAAAGGTATCGTGCACCCCGCGGGGCAAAATGCTCGCCGAATTCATAGGCCCACGCAAGTGGTTGCGCGATACCTCAAAAACCGTTGCCCCCACGTTAGGGCGCAACGATTTGCCACCCTCGATGCTAGCACGGGAGCTTGCAAAAGCCTTCATGTTTTTCACTATCTTCCTTTTTTTCACCAGATGCATCCCTCTTTTTATCGTTCCATTTTGGGCCTTGCCTAGCAGAGCATGTCTTTAGAGAGGATTGTGCCCGGACACTTGCTTTGACACTGGTCAAAAAGAAATGGTTTTATGTGGTTTTTCAACAGTTTACGGGCAGTGTGTTTGCGCCAAAAGGGTGGTGTAAATTGTCCCGCCAAAAAAACGGTGTAATGCGGGTTTGCGCGTTTTTGGGACACATGGGCTTACACTCGGTACGCGCTTCATTCGAAGGGTTTTAGAAGGGGGCAAACTGCGTTCGATAAGGGTAAGTTCAAATGCCGCTTTGCAATTCGCAAAAAGGCTTACCACCAAATGGAAAGGGTTCTTCCCTTTAGGGTGGTCATAAACCCCTTGGCGCGCAGCGCTCTGGCAGCAGATAACCCCGCATGGCGGTTAGGGGGGTGCAAAATGCAGCCCTTCGACCCACGCTCTCGCTCTGCCCCGGCTTGTTTTAAGGCGGTTTGGGTAAAGTTTGCGCTTATGCTTCGCCAGCCTGCCGCAATGCCCCCTGCCAAGGTGCTTTTGCTGTGCGCCAGCATTATAACCAGCAAGGTTTCCGCGCCGCGCCACACCAAAATGCCAAGGGTGGCACCCCCCAGTGCCCATAAAAACCCTTGGCGCAACTGGGGCAACTGGGGCAACTGGGGCAACTGGGGCAACTGGGGCAACGATAGCATTAACTTGCATTAACGCGCATTAAATGCGCCACAAAGGCATACAAACCAAGGCTTGCCTCGCATTGGGGGGCTTGGCGCTGGGGGTGTAACACGCCCAACCCTTGCTGGCTAAGCCATTTGGCAGCATCTTTGCCATGTCTTTGCCATCTGCGCATACGCTGGCGTGCAGGCTGCGGTTTTTGCGCTTTGTGTTTACTAAAAAAATATCATCGGCGCGTTCAAGCAGGCCACGCATGGCATCGCGCGCGCTGCTGGCCTTGCTTAAGGTGGGTTCGCGTAGTTTTGGCGTTTGCAACCCCACAATTTGCACCTGAACCCCCTCGCCTAAAATGGGGTGGTGACTGGGCAGGGTAAACCTGCAGGTGTTGCCATCATAACAACCGACTATGTGCGCCTTAAACACCCTTAAAGAGCGGTTTTGGCTTAACCAAATCTCTGCAAATACAAGGCTTAATGTTATAAAAGCCAGTAAAAACAACGCTATATCTCGCATGTGCCACCCACCTTACCCACGCTAGGTTTTTTTACCCCAGTGTGACCGTAAAGTGGTGCCAACAATGTAGCGATTTTGTGAAATTTCTAAGGAATAATGCGTTTGAAGCGTAAAACCAAACCCCCAAAACCACCCCGTAAAAGTTCAAAGCTAGGTGCTCTAGCTTTGAACTCAGCTTTGAACTCAATTTTTCGCCCTTTTCATGGATCAAACCCTTGTTTTGAAAATACTTTTGCGTGATTGGCCTAGAGATAAAAAATAATCTACCATTGCCACTCCTTTTTTTTTAAACCGCCCTGGGTTGCACGTAAATCACGGGCACAACCTGTTCTATTTCGTCCATGTTTTCTTACAAGGTGTAGGGTTTTCGCTCCCCGGTTTTGGGGTCGGGGTCGTCCCATTTTTGGAGCACCAGCCAGGTTGCCCCCCCTTCTTTGCGCTTTAATTCTTTCACCAATCCCAAACGGGCAAGGCTGTTCGGCTTTAGCACAAACACCACATCGCCAAGCCCAGCAGTGCCTGTCCCAAGCCGATGCGGCCAAGCGGATTGGGTGCGGGGCAACAGCGCTTTCGCGCTGGCTTAACGGCAAGTACACGGGCGATAACGCCGCCCTTGAAGCCAAGGTTTGCCAATGGCTAGAAGACCAAGCCTGCCAAACCGCCTTTTTGCCCAGCAAGGGCGCAGACTGGATAGAAACCCCCACAGCCCGCCAAATCGGCATGGCCATTGCCTACGCCCACCTAAGCCGCGACATCGCGGTGGTGTGCGGTGGCGCAGGGGTTGGCAAAACCATCACCGCCCAGCACTACGCCCAAACCCGCCCTAATTGCTGGGTGTGCACAATGGTGCCCAGTTTTGCCAGCGCCCCTGCCTGCCTTAAAGCCCTTTTGTTTGCCCTTGCCCCAAGCCAGCGCGCGGACGGACGCGGGGGAGATGTGGTTTACCGCATGCTTCTCAGCCTATCTCTCAAAAAAAGACGCCCTGCTGATTATAGACGAGGCACAGCACCTTACCCGCCCCGCCTTGGAATGCCTACGCGCTTTGCACGATGCCACTGCTTGCGCCCTGGTGTTCATGGGCAACGAGAGCGTCTACACCCGGATGAGCGGCCCGCGCTCGGCAGAGTATGCCCAGTTGTTTAGCCGCGTTGGCAAGGTGTTAAACCCCAAAAAAGCCCGCCGTGCCGATGTAGAGGCCATTGCCCAAGCATGGGGAGTAAGCGAGCAGAAAGCCCTTGGCTTTTTAATCAAAATTGGTCACGGCCACGGCGCACTGCGTGAGGTTACCAAAACCCTACGCTTGGCCAGCCTGGCGGCAAACGGGGCACGGCAGGCCCTTAGCCTAAGCCACCTTAAAACCGCTTATTCCGAGCGGGGAGGAGTTAGCGAATGAACCCGATCAAGCCCAAAAACAGGCGTCTGCGTGCACCTGCCTGTTCGCATTTATACGCGGCACACAAGCAGCCCCATGTTTTGCTTAAATAAATAAAGGAGACCCGTCATGAAAATTGACATCAACAGTTTAAGCGCAGCACGACAAAAATGGCATCTCAAAGGGGAGACGCGCCTATAAGGCATGGGTAAAAAACCTCTTTTTTTTGCGTGGCCAAGGCAGGAGGGGGTTTGTTCGCCCCAGCAACCGACCCCGCGCAGGGCTACAACGCTGGCAAGGAGGGCTATAGATGAAAACGCCAAAGGTTTATGTTGGCGCACGCTTAGAAAAAGGGATGCCCCCCCTTTAAACCACACCCTGACACCCTTAATAAGGAGTCCCCACATGCAAGCCCAAACCATCCCCCAGGTTGGAATATGCATCACGCTATAAAAAAAGCGACCCTTGCGCATGAGGTGGCGCTATGAGTTTTTTGCAAACGCTTTGCGACGCCGTAGTGAGCGGATTTGGGTTTTTTATGGGTGGGTTCGCTGCCTACGGCATGTTGGAAATGTGCGAGGAGGGCCCATGAAAACCAAATCCTTTTGCCCCAACGAGCAAGCCTACCGCAATAAAAAATACGCGGCCCTGCACGCCCAATCGAGCAAAATGGGCTTTCGGCGATGCCCAATACCGCGGGCTGGGTAAGCAACTACGGCGTGCGCAGCGCAAAAAACCTGAGCACCTTAAAACGGGCTTGCCCGTGCGCGGAGGCTTGGCTCGCGTGGCCGTTTGGAGTTACCTCTTTAAGGCCTACGCGCTCAAAGACTGGGCAGCCTTTTTAGAGGTGTTTGGGATGCCCTTGCGCATTGGGCGTTATGGGCCAGGGGCTAGCGATGAAGACAAGCGCATCCTGCGTCAAGCGGTGATCAACCTTGGGAGCGATGCGGCTGCCGTGTTGCACGAGAGCATGCAAATAGAGTTTCAAGATGCCGTGCAGGGCCGGGGCGGGGAGGGCCTGTTTTTGGCAGCGGCCGAGTTTTGGGATAAGCAAACCAGCAAGGCGGTGCTTGGGCAAACCGCCAGCACCGAGGGCACCCCTGGCAAACTGGGCAACGATGCCGCCCAAATGGAGGTGCGCCAAGACATACTGCGCGCAGACGCCGCCGTTTTGGCAGCCACCTTAAACCGCGACCTGGTCAAGCCTTTCATTGACCTTAATTTTGGCCAGCCCCCCGATAACCGCTATCCGCGAATTGTGTTGCCTTTGCCTGAGCCCGACAAAATGGAGGCAATCGTTGATGCCATTGCCCGCCTTGTGCCCCTTGGCTTGCGCGTTGACCAGCACACCCTGTGCGAGTTGCTCGGTTTGCCCGAACCGGGCTCCGATGCCCAGTTGCTTGGTACGCCAGCCAGCGCAACCCAAGCCAGCAACCAAGCCCTAGGGCACATATTAACAGCCCTTGCCCAAGCAACACCAGCCCAAGCGCAAAGCGAATTAGATGCCTTGACAGAGGAAACAACCCAAAACTGGCAGCCCTTGCTGGCGCCCTTGCTTGATCCCTTGGTGCAAGCCCTTGGCCAAGCGAAGAGCCCAACAGACCTCGCGCGCTTGCTCGCCCAAGCCTTGCCCGAGAGCGATCCGGCCCCCCTTGCCAAGGCGATTGCCCGCGCCACCTTTAAAGCGCGTGGCATGGGTGATGGGGAAGGCTAAAAACCATGCCCACACCCAAGCCAGGCTTTCATTTTACACCCACCCCGCCCAAAGAAGCCCTTGCCTACCTCAAGGCCAAAAAACTAAAACCCGCCTTTGACTATCGCGATGTTTGGCGTGAGGAGCACGCCTTGGGCTTTAGCGTGGCCAAGGCAATGCAGTTGGATGTGTTGCGTGCCATCCGCGATGGTCTTGCTGAGGCGCTGGCCAAGGGCAAAACCTTTGAGGGTTTTAAAAAAGACCTCATCCCCACCCTCCAACAAAAAGGATGGTGGGGCATAAAAGGCAAAAAAGACCCCAAAACGGGCAAGATAGAGCAAGTGCGCCTTGGGAGCCCGCGCCGTTTACGCACCATTTTTTGGGCCAACACGCGCACCGCCTATGCTGCGGGGCAGTGGGAACGCATTGAGCGCGAAGCAGCTACCCACCCCTACCTGCGCTATGAACTGGGCCCCAGCAAGGAGCACCGTTTGGAGCATCAGCACTGGAACGGGCTTATTTTGTCCAGCAGCGATGCTTGGTGGAACGCCCACATGCCACCCAACGGCTGGGGCTGTAAGTGCCGCGTCAGGCTTTTAAGCAAGGCCGAGGCAGGGCGCTTGGGTGGCCCAGGCAAACCGCCCACCAACAAAACCCGCCCTTGGCTTAACAAGCGCACAGGCCAAATTGAACGCGTGCCCCAAGGCATAGACCCAGGCTGGGATACCAACCCAGGCAAGGTACGCAGCCAAGCCTTGGCCAACATGCTGGCGGCAAAAAGCGCAGATGCGCCCGTTGCAACCCTCGGCCCGATCCCCCTGCTCGAAGAGCGGGCGGTCATGAAAAAAAAGTTAAGCAAGGCCAAGGGCAGCAACCAAGGGGGCGTCTATCAAGGGGCAGACGGCATCAAGCGCTACGTCAAGTTTTACACCGACCCTGGCCAAGTCTACGGCGAGGCGGCGGTCAATGCAATCTATGCCCAGTTGGCGGTCAATGCGTCCAAAAGCGCCTTGGTTGCCCGCAAACAAGGGGGGCTTGCCCTGGCCACCGAGTGGATTGAAGGGGCAGCCCCAATCGCCTTGGACGAACTAACCCAAGCCAAGGCAAAAAAACTGCTTGACGGGGTGGCGGCAGATGCTTGGCTGGCCAACTGGGATGCCTTGGGGCAAACCTTTGATAACGTGGTTTGGCAAAAAGGCGCCCCCGTGCGGATTGACAACAGCGGGGCGCTCTTGTTTCGAGCCAAAGCGGGGCGCAAAAATACCAAGGCACTGGCCACAATAGGCGAAGCCGAGGGCTTTTTTCACCCTGCCACCAACCCCACTTACGCCAAGGCAATGGAAAAAGCGGGGGTGCGCATTTACGAGGCGCTGGGGGATCACTGGCTTAAGACCGAGCGAGCGATTAGCAACCTAAGCAAAAAAACCAACGCCTTTGCCGACCTCTTGCCCCCCGTGCCAGGGGTGCCCGAGCCCGAGCGCCTTGCCATGCTACAAACCTTGCAAAAGCGTGCTATGCTCCTCAAGGGGGTGTCGCGCAAGGTGCGTGCCTTTGCCAAATTGCCCGTCCACGAGCAGGGTTTGATGAACCTCAAAGGCTATCAATACCAAATCTTGCTTGGGCAGGCGAACACAAGGGCGAAGGAATCGGGTGTCGTGCACCGTTTCTCCGAGCCCGAGTTGGCTGCCTTGCACGGCTACACGGTCATCGATTATAAACCGATTAACCAGGCCAAGCGCGGGAAACTGCCCAAAGCCCTGGGAGAGGAATACGCCCACTACACCAAAACCATCATCGCGGGGCTGGCAAAACTCCCCAACTACCGGGGGAAGGTCACCCGAGGGACGACCCTGCCCGAAAGTGAACTGGCCAAAATTAAGCCAGGCAAGGTTTGGACACCCAAAGGCTTTACCAGCACATCCACGGGTAAAGCCTTTGGTGGGCCGCATCGGCTGAAAATACAGAGCCGCACGGGCAAGGAGGTATCTTGGATATCCCGGCACGCGCACGAAAAAGAGGTCCTCTTTAAACCAGGAACCAGGTTTCTCGTTAAGGAACGAGTACGAAACGGCAAAACAACTTTGATAAAACTTGAAGAGGTTAAAGACGATGATAAGTGAGGAAATGAAGCAATTTATTGAAGAGTCACGGGAATATGACCGCCTGCTTAAAGAAGGCAAACTCAAGCCTGTGTCAAGGCACCTGCAGGCCAAAATGGACAGTGGTGGGCCCTTTGCGGACGAAATTCACGATGCTCCCCCCGCCAAACCCAAACCGGGCAAAAAAGGCTAAGGCAAGTGTGGTTATTCACCCCAAAGGCCTTTCTTTCTATTGTGGCGCACACAGACGACCCCGCCAACTTGCGCCTGGTGCGTGCCCGCCGCCCTGGTGAGATTGAGGCGCTTTTTCCTGTTGCGCTCGTGCACACCACTCCCGACGCCGATTTATCCCTATTGAGGCGCTTTTTCCTGTTGCGCTCGTGCACACCCCCAATGCCGATTTATCCCTATTGAGGCGCTTTTTCCTGTTGCGCTCGTGCACACCACTCCCGACGCCGATTACCCCTTTCGCGCATGCCTGCCAGCCCAGCAAAGCGCCTGCCTTGCACAGCGTCTGGGCTGTAATGGCCAACCAATACGAGCAAGGGCGCTAAAACGCTTTTAAGCCCTTTATCCCCCTCCTCTAGCCCAACTCCCCAGCCAAACATTTTGCAACGCTTTTCAACGCGTTTAAACGGGGTTTAAACGGGGGTATTTACCCCTGGCAAAAGTTTGCAAAGGGGGTAGTTGCCCCTGGCAAAAGGGTGCACTAGCGTAGCCTTTTTTTGTGTGTTTTGCATGGCTAAACTAAAAGGCATGGAAACACAAATCCCCCAACAAGCCGAAATCCCAGCCCTTTGCATGGCGTTGGATGGTGCCCTAGCCGCCATCGGGCAGGGCGAAGTGCCCGAGTGGATACCGCTTTTGCCCAAGGGGCCGCGCATTCAAGGGCGCACAGGGCGTGAGTGGCAGTTGGCAGATGTACAAAAGGTGATAGCCGCCAGTTTTCGCAATTTGCCCAAAATCCCAGTTGACTGGAACCATGCCACCGAGAAGTATGGCGCAACCAGCCCGCAAACCCAGAAAGCTGCGGGGTGGATTGTGGCGATGGAAGCGCGCCCTGATGGGGTATGGGGCAAAGTGGAATGGACAAACGGGGGGGCGCATGACAGAAGAGATTGGCGACAGGCGCAAAGAGCGCGTCCAATGGCTCGGGCAGGTGGCAAGGGGCCTGATCAGCCTAGGGGCAGCGATTGAAGAGCCCCGTTCAGGAGGCGCGCCTGCGGTGCAAAGCACGCCCCGCCAGTTGACAAGAGACGCTTTGCGAGGGCTTTAAAAAAATGGCAGGCGTGCAAATTGAGGCCGACCTAAGCGGGCTAAAAACACTAAACCAGCGCATTGCACGCTTGGGCAAGGTGGATAAGCGTAAACTGCTAAACGCCTTGGGCGCAGAGATGGAAAGCCAAACCAGGCGCAGGTTGGCGGAGGAGAAAGAGAGCCCCGAGGGAGAACCGTGGAAGGCGTGGTCGCCAAAACATGCCCAAACACGCCACGGCGGGCAGGGCTTGTTGCTGGGCGAAGGGGCGTTATTGGATAGCATCACCTTTGCCGTGCCCAACGATGGGGCGGTGTTGGTGGGTAGCAACCTTGTCTACGCTGCCATTTTGCAGTTTGGCGGGGCGGAGGTGGGCAAACCAGGCCTGCCAGCGCGCCCCTACCTTGGGCTTAGCGCCGCCAATCGCCGTGGCTGGTGGGGTGGATGTAGCGGCAGTGGCATTTGGCAACACACCCGCGCCAAAAACACCCAGGCCAATGCCCTTGCCCTCGCCGATGAAGCCCGCCAAGCCCTAGCATGGCTCACCAAAGACGGCCTCGCCACCAGTTTGGAAGTGGAAGCGGTGAGGCAAGCAGGGCAGATTGCCTTGCAGGTGCGTGTAAAGGGCGTTGCAAGCGCGTTTAAAGGAGGTGTGTATGCCGTTTAAAATCCCCAGCCTTGGCGATTTACGCGCCCGCAGCCGTGGTGATATGGAAGCCGCGTTGCCAGGGGTTTCTGCCCAACAGACGAGCATGGCGCAAACCTTGGCAGACAGCCACGCTGCCGCCATGCGCGGGCTTTACCTCCACCAACAAACCCTAGCCCAAGACCTCTTCCCCGACACCGCCCAAGCAGACGCCCTTGAACGCTGGGCAGGCATTTGGGGTGTCACCCGCACCCCAGCAGCCAGGGCAGTCGGTCAAGTGGTGTTTCAAGGTCAAGCAGGCGCTTGGGTGCCCCTTGGCTTAGGCTTGCAAAGCCAGCGCAACCAAACCTACACCACCAGCCAAAGCGGGGTGCTGGCCACCAACGGGCAAGCGACCCTCGCCGTGCGTGCTGATAAAGGCGGGGCGGCAGGCAACCTAGCAACAGGTAGCACGCTCACCCTAAGCAGCACCGTGCTCGGGGTTGAACCCGAGGCAAGGGTCGCAACAGGCGGGCTTGTCGGTGGCGCACCCCAAGAGACGGATGATGCCCTGCGCGCACGCCTGCTGGCACGCATTCGCGCCCAAGAACGCCTTGGCAGCGTAGCCGACTACAAAGCCTGGGCTTTGGCCGTCCCTGGCGTTGATCGCGCCTGGGCTTTTGCCCATTACGCGGGCGAACCCCCATTGGGGCCGGGCAAGGGGAAGGCTTAACGCTGCGGGCGTTGGGCATACAAGGCGGGGATGAGGAAATGCAGGAGCATAGGCACTCATATCAGATTGGGGATCGTCCAGTAAACGGGGGAACCCGATCTTACGTGGGGTGGGAAGATGTACCTTATGGGCCACTTTACACTGACAACTACGGACTAGGCCAAAGCGGGAACATGCAGCCCTACCTGCCGCTTCACTACATCATCAAAACTTAGTAAAGGTTTTTTTATGGAACTCATCATTACCCAAAGCACGATTACCCTGGGCGAATACACGGCCAGTTTAGCCGACTTTGCCCAAGACTACGGCCAGCGAGCCCCAGCCCCTGCGCATCCCGACAGTGCCCGTTCCTATCATCGAGGCGTGCGCCACGCATCCCACACCAAGCACGGGCAAACCGCTGGCGGGCCACTGGTTTGGGCCCAAGGCGATGCCATTATCGCAGCCCTGCCGACACTGCTTGCCAAGCAAAAAGCAAGGGAAGACGCGGCACAGGCAGCAAGACAGGCCGAACAAGGGACAAGCCAAGCCGAGCAAGGGGCAAGCCAAGCCGAGCAAGGGACAAGCCAAGCCGAGCAACAAAGCCGCCAAGAACAGGGGCAAGAACAGGGGCAAGAACAAGGCGGGGATGCTTAAAGGAAGTAAATCATGAAAAGTTTTTTTAGTCGGAAAGGTGGCAAGCGTCTGCTTGCAAAAAGGCTGGCGGGTATCATTGATGCCGTGCCACACACATGCTATTGCGAGCCCTTTATGGGCGCAGCCCACGTCTTTTTTGCGCGCAATCGCGAGCGCACTATTTCTGAAGTGCTAAACGATATCGACGGCGAATTGGTGAACCTATTTCGCGTGCTTAAATACCACAAGGAGGCGTTTTTGCAGGGCTTGGAATGGGGGGTCTACGCGCGGGAGGTATTTGAAAACCTCCAAAAACAAGACCCCCAAACTTTGACCGACATCCAGCGTGCCCAACGCTTTTATTGCCTGCACAAAATGTCTTTTGACAGCGAAACTAGACAGTTTGGCTACTCAAAAAAACAGCCAACAATCACCCTGCAACCCTTAAAAATCCTTTAAGCAAGCCCACGCGGCCCTGCAAAGGGTGCATCTTGAGTGCAAACCTTGGCCAAGATGTGCTCACCCGCTACGATTCAAAAAACACCCCCTTCTACCTCGACCCACCCCACCACGGGCACGAAAACGACGATGGCAAGGTTTTTTGTTGAGCGAGACTTTGAAAGTCTCGCAACGGTTAAAGGGCAAGGCAAGTTTCTCCTGAGCATCAACGACACACCCAAAATGCGCGCGTATTTTGCGCGGTTCGACCGCTACCAGATTAAAACGCACTACACCCTAGGCTTGCATGCTGTTGTCGGGAAAAAACAGGTACGCGAATTGCTATACACAAACTTAGCACCTGAGGCCATGAAAACCGTAAAAGTGGCCTCGCCATACTCACAACATCGCAAGGATAAGGAAAAAAACATGTGTCCCTTTACACCCGCAAGCCCCTTTCATCGCCGTGGGTCATTGAATATTTTACGCAAAAAACATGCCGAAACAAAGAGACCCCAGAATGACCAGTGTAAAAGCATGTGGCCCAAAGTGTAAAAGCAAGTGAACGTTTACAAGGATACTATTTTGTATGGTCAAGACCCAGGGTTTGCTCAGACCATAGGAGGTGAGCATTCACAACGGGGGCAACACCTTGCAGGTTCGAGTTTGGTAGGGTAGGGATGTTTAAAAACGCTGATGAGGGCCCGTGTGTAAAAGGCGTAGCCAAGGGCGATGCTGAAAACGTTTGGGTAGGATAGGGGGCGATGCTGCGCCTTGCAAAAGGGGAGTGTGGCCTTGATTGCGTACCAAAAAAAGCGGGTTTGGTGGTGCGTACGTCGGTTCCCCTGGCCATAAGCAGCTGGCGGGTGCATAGCGGAGGCACAATAAAACGGCAGGGCTCTGCGCAAGGGGGTTGAACCGATACATGACGTGAGGGCTGTACAGGTTTAGACAGCCCTTTTCCAACCAACTCGTTTTAAGGTCTGCATGGGGTGCCTCCCGCGGCATATCTTGGACGGCATTTTGGAGAACCTCGAAAGCCGAGGCATGTAAGGGCCCATGACGGTGCGAACTTGCGACATATTGAAAAAGTGCGTGGGTGCTACCTTGCAAAGCCATCATTACACAACAGCCCTGGGATGGTTGTAAGGGCCAGCGGGGAATGCCTTGATCGGTCGCTGTGCTATCTTGCTGCCATGTATGCAGCAGGGATTGTTTTGCGGGGTTGATTAACAGCGTGCTCCCCCAAAACAAAATGTCCTCCCCCAACACGCTTTCCACCATATCGATCACGCTGGGCAGGGTAGCGTAATGCAACCAGGCCTGGGCAATGCGCTGGGGGTTAAGACCGTGCACAGCAGGTTGTTGATGCAAGGTATGAGGGTTTGGAATGCACAAAAAATCGTCAAAAGCATCTTGTTTAAGATCTGCTGGCATTGGGGGAGTGCTTGATGGATTGACAAGGGCCACGCTGGCTTTTAGCAAACTGTGCAAGTTGTCAATACTCGCACGAGCAAGGCGGTAATCAGGACACAACAGTCCCCTTTTTTGGTATAAGGTGTATTCCAAGGGTAGCAAAGGGCGCATTTGGCGCACTTTTTCAACGCTCCGGTGGGCAAACAGGGGTTGGTATGATGACACCTGTTTCATAGATATGCTAATCGTGGTTTGGTTTTTGCGCATGTGCAGCGCCCTCGTGCAACCTTTGCCGCCATCAAGGCCAAAAGCATAAACACCTCAAAGCTTGTATAATCGAAGGAGTTTGCTCGCCTTGCGCTCTAGGCTTATGGCTGCGCAAAGCACTGCCTGCAATGCCTGCCAGGTTACACACAAAAGACAACAATTATATGGCCCTTTTGTTGGGCTTGTGCAACAGTGCATGCACAAAAAGCAACCACGGGGCTTTGAAATGAATGCTGCGCGTAGGCGTAGCTATAAGCCCCACTAACCCCGTGCTTTTTGTAGGACCTCAGCCATGCTGTTTACATCACCCACATCGCCTGGAAATATCACGTAGGCCATGCCAGGAAATCGGCTTTCGGAACCCAAACGCCATACAGGTACCCCAGGGATGGCAGGGCCTAGCACCATGGCACGCTTGACACCAAGACCTTTGGTGGCAACATTGCTTGAGGTAATTCCCCCCTTGGCAATTAAAAAGCGTGGTGGGGCGGAGAGTGTGTGCACAACATAACATAAAGCACTTGAAATGCTGGCTGCGATACCCAGCAATTCTTCCTTATTCGAAGAAGGACCGAGGCCGCTGCTCACGTAGAGCACAGCATCATCCCCTTTTTTCATGCAAGTTTCCACCTGTGCCACCAGTTGATCCATGGTGGCTTTGCGCGTAGTGCTGTCGAGCAGCAACGACGCATTGGCCTCAATCCCTTGAACCCCTTCGACCTGTAGCAGTACTTCGAGTTGTTTGGCGGAGAATTGGGTGTGAGATCCAAACACCACCAAGCCCCCCGACATGGCATTCTGAAGAGGGGCATATTCACTTTCAAATAGGGGATCTCTCGCCTCTAACCCTGCACGCACCCTCACAAAGGAAGCAGAGCTCCGGTAGACAAACTTTCTTCCTTGCATTATGGCATCCAACAAACCGCACACAAACACCTCTTGATCGCGATAAGAAAGCGAGTCTACCACGGCTGTACTGCCAGGCTTTAAGGCTAACAAGGTCTCACACACCCGCAAGGCACCCCCTTGGCGCAACAGGTTAATGTCGATACTAACCACGTCTTTCGCCTTGGTTGCCCCTTTGGTTTTCTCTTCAACCCATTTCCGCAAGTCGCTGTTTTTGTACCCAAAATATGTGTCTTTGCCATATTCGGTTTGTGCGGCAGGAATAAAATCGCTTCCTTGGGTGACATAGTGAATGCCTCTTAGGGTATAACGCCTACCTTCCTTGAAAAACGGGATGAACAGGCGCGGAGCGTTTTGCAGATCCAAGGCGTTTGTTATTGCGTCGATTTCTTCAGCAAAATGACCGCGTAAAGTTGAATCGCTGCAGCTAACCACGTCGAGATCATAGCCCGTTTCTTGGGTGGCGGCATGTAACGATTCGCAAATTTTGTGCATCAGGGCACGGGCATCGCGGGTGGGCAGGCTGCGCGAATTGGTCAGCACGTAAAACACGGAAGAATGGCGCATCTCTTCGGCAAATTCGTGGGTATCCCAGGTGGTGAGTACGGGCACATTGTGTACGGTTTGGGTCCCCGTTGGGTCATCATCGAGCACCACCAGACGTGTATTGGGTAGTCCCTCCATGCGAGCCTGAATTTTATCGAGCATATAGCCAGGCCACTCGCTAGGGACACCTTGAAGTGCTTCGGTTTCTAAAAGGGTCTTTTCGGGATTCACTGTAAGTATGGGTATCCTCTTTTGGGGCAGGTGTGTATAGGTCGGAATTGATGTTTTGCTTTTTTTAAGCACGCCTATAGTCTACAAAGCATATTGTATCTCAATATTCCTAAGCAATCATGGGATGCATGGCTGGCGCACGCACCATCCACAGGCTATCATGGATTTATGTATCTTGGCTACTATGCAAGTTACTATGTAAAAATGGGGTCTGCAATCCAGCGTTGCAGCGATGCGTGTTGCCAAAGCTCAGCGCACTTCCACGCGCCAATGGGCAAGAACAACCCTTCACAAGCAACACGCCACGCGCCAATGGGCAATACGCTACACGGCGAACGTTAACCATACTACACAAAAAGATATGTCCATGCCTTCATTTGACATTGTTTCAGAACTAGACAAGCAAGAAGTACGCAACGCAGTTAACCAAACCACCCGCGAGGTCGGCACACGTTATGACCTTAAAGATGCAGATCCAGCCCTTGTGCTAGAGGACGATTGCATTAAAATTTCTGCCAAAGAGCCGTTTCACCTCCAGCAAATTCTGCCCCTTCTCCAAGGGCGCTTAAGCAAACGTGGGGTCGATTTGCGCGCCCTAGACGCGAAAGAACCCGTGGTTACAGGCTCTACGGCCCGCCAGGAGATAATGCTGCGCTCTGGAATTGAAAGTGTTTTGGGCAAGAAATTGATAACACGCATCAAAGCTTCCAAAATTAAAGTGCAAACCCAAATAATGGGCAATCAATTGCGGGTAAGCGGTAAAAAATACGATCTCCTACAAGAGGTCATTGCCCTATTACACGCAAAAGACTTTGGCTTACCCTTGCAGTTTGTCAATTTTCGCGATTAAAAAAAGCCCCTCGCTTGATTTCTCGTCGCCGCAAAGCGTGAGGCAGTTGTAAACCGCTTACATGCCTTTACACGGGTTGCCCACTTGGGGTTTTTTAACCCGCCGCTTCACTTGGCAGCCATGCCGTGAATACGCTACGCTGGGGGGAATGGTGTTTGCGCTTGAACGCTGTGCGCGGGTGGACGCCCGTAGAGCCGCGGGTTCGCTGCGGTCACGCAGCATCGCTTTTGTGCATGCACCTCTCGTCATGAGCGCGCGTTCGTTCGAGGCTCTCGCTTGCAAAAGCAAAAATGCCAACCCTCCCCCAATCGCTAAGGATGGCGCTGCGGGCTTATCAACATGGATGTTTTCTGTGCTTTCTCCCAAACCACAAAGCCCCGTGCCCATACGCACCAGACCCCTTTTGCGGGCTGCAAGCAGTCCTTTTGTGACAAAACGCGCCACACCTGGGACGGGCAACAGGTTCTCACTGCGTTGGCTGCTCTGGGGAGTACTTGCAGCGTGCACGTTAACCGCGCTGGCAGTGCTCCACATTTGGGAACAACAACGCTACGTTTCCTTGGGCTATGCCGTACAGCAATTACGCCTTGAACGCCAGCAATTGCTCCAGCAAATTGGACCGTTACGCGCCGAAATTGCCCACCTTGAACGACCGCAACGACTCATGAGGATAGGCAAAGCTCTTGGGTTTGCCCCCCCCTTGCCCGAGCAAATGCGCACCCTTGCCCTGCCCACCCTGAAAAAAACGACCCAACATAAACCCACGCGTCTAAAGTGAGAGGCTTGAGCCACCACAATGCCTTTGGAATCGATACAAAAGCGCCTGGCACAAAAGCGCACCCCATTTAGGGTGGCCACCCCAAAGCCACCGTTGGAGCGTCAACGCTTTAAGATACGCCTAACGGTGGTGTTGGTGTTACTGGCTACTTTTTTTTGCACGGCCATTGGGCGTGTGTGGCAGCTCCAAATCCTACAGCATCAACACCTTAGTCGCTTAGGGTTACAACAAAGCCAGCGCACTTTGGACGTGCGAGGCAAGCGTGGTAGCGTTTACGATCGCAATGGCGTGCTGCTTGCTCTGTCCATTGAAAGCCGCTCGTTTTATGTGCACCCTTCCCAGGTAAAGCATCCAAAATCCTTGGCCAAAACCCTCGCCCCCGCACTGAACATGTCTGCCCAACAGCTCCTTAAGCGCATTGAGACCAAACGCCCTTTCTCTTGGCTTAAACGCCAAAGTTCCCCTGCCGAAACCACTGCAGTACAAGCCTTAAACTTACCCGAAGTGCGCAGCGTCCAAGAATATAAACGCGTGCACCCCGCAGAAGAACTGGGGGGGACCTTGCTGGGTTTTACGGGCACCGATCATCAAGGGCTGGCAGGTTTGGAATATGCCTATGATTTTTATTTGCAAGGGCAAACCCAACACCGCGTTGTACACCGCGATGCGATTGGGAGGTTGGTGCTCAGTGGTCGAGAACGCCCTTTGCGTAAAGGGGGGGATATACGCTTAAGCATTGACACCACTATTCAGCACTATGCCGAACAGGCATTGCGCACAGCGGTCGAAAAAAGCGAGGCAGAATTTGCCGTTGCGGTGGTATTACACGCGCCTAGCAGTGAAGTACTGGCCATGGCCCAATACCCTCCGTTTAATCCCAACCGCTCTTTTAGCGCAAACAACCGCTATGTAAATCATGCCTTAACCAGCGGCTTCGAACCGGGTTCCACCATGAAAACCTTTACTCTAGCAGCGGCTCTGGAGGAGCAAAGTGTGGGGGTCGAACAAATGGAATACTGTGAAAACGGTTTGTGGAAGGTCCACAATGCCATTATTCACGATACCGCCCCCCATGATTGGTTGAGTTTGGAAGACATGTTACGCGTTTCTTCTAACATTTGCGTTGCAAAAATTGGACTGCGGGTAAGGGCACAAAAATTTTACCAGCACTTAAATCGGTTGGGGTTTGGCAAGCGCTTGGGGGTGTATCAAGACAAGTTCGGGCGTCAACTGGCGGGGGAAGCCCAGGGACGCTTGCCCAAACCACAGCATTGGACACCCGTCGACCACATCGCGATTGCCTTTGGGCACGGCCTGCTTGCCTCCCCATTGCAAATGGCAGCGGCCATGAATACGATTGCCAACAACGGCATTTGGCGCTTGCCGCGCCTGGTGCTCGAGATGCGCTCGGGTAAAGGTCGCGTGCAGCCCAAAAAACCCAAAGCACGTAGGGTATTTAGCGTGCAAACCACCCAGTATTTACGCCAATTTTTGCAAGCCGCCACCTCTAAGCAAGGCACGGGGTTTCGCGCGGTTCCCCAAGGCTATTCAGTGGCAGGAAAAACGGGGACCACCGAGGTGTACGATATCCAAGCAAAGGGTTACTCCAAAACCCGCCATTTGGCCAGTTTTGTGGGGTTTGCGCCCATTGAAAAACCTGAACTTACCGTGTTTGTGTTAGTTTCTGAGCCCAAACATGCGCGGGTGCGTTTTGGTGGGCAAGCTCCAGCTCAGGCGTTTCGCAGTATTTTACGCCAGAGCCTACCGTTGTTAGGTGTGTGGCCCACGCCTTAAAAAGGCATCCTCTTGATCAACAGCTTGGCTCAGCATTAATGGCAAGGATGGTTTAAGCTTTTTTTGAAAAAAAGCATCACCCCTTCCAAAGAACCGCTTTTCCTCCCTCATTTTTCCTCCCCATTGTTACACTTATTGTAACCTTAAAGAAGGCCTATTTAGCGGGGGTCGTTTTTGATTGGCGCATCTATACCAAGTAAGGCCTGAAAATTGCTTTGCCTAGGGAGACTAAGGTCAATCTGGAGAAAGCAATAAACCGATGCGCACAAAATGCGTTTTTTAAAATCACACAAATCAAATGCTGGAGGCAAAGTGAACAGGGTGATGAATAAACAACATAGTAAAATAATGATTTTGGGGCTAAGTGCTGCCTTGTTGACGGGTTGTACATGGGTGCGTGGCGTTAATTCTGCGGATTTAAAGCGTTATTCCCCCTCAAAACCCAGCGCAGCAATGGAGACAAAGAATACACCTACCCCCGTGCCTGGAGCCACCTTTAACGCAGCACCCGACCGGATACCGCAAAACACAGCACTGCACCCTATGGACCGGCAAGCACTGATTGCGGAGAACAATAACCTACGTAAGCAGCAAGCAAGCAACACCAAGCGCTTGATGGCATTGGAAAAGCAATTGCGGTTTGAGCAACAGGCGCATCAACAATTTAGAACGCGCATGAGCAGCAATTTAGAATTGCTCGAAACCTCATTGGCAAACCGACTTCAAGGTCAACAAACTTCTGCCAGCCCAGCATATTCAAACAATGGCACGTCGGGTGCGCCCAAATCACGCCAAACATACCGCGCCACGGGAAGTTCTCAAGGAAGTTCAATGTCGGCTAAGGCTCAGCAGCTTAATGGACACAGCCAATTGGCCATTGCCAGAGCAAAACGCCGTGTTCAAGGTGCGCGCCCACTGCCACCGGGGGCCTACACCAAATCGATGGCCGGCACACTCAACGCCAGGGTTATGGGCATTGTAAACAACCCTAATGACGATCCTGATTTAACGCCGCCTCTTCACCCACGAACCCTAAGCCATGATACCGCAGCCAAGGCGATGTATGAGCGAGGTTTTGCGCTGTTTGCCCAAAAACGCAGCAAAGCTGCCCTAACGCAATTTAACCGTTTGCTCCAAAAATATCCTAGCGATGTCTACAGCGACAACGCGCAGTTCTGGGTGGGTGAGTTGTATTATCGCCAAGGGAATAAGGATGCTGCCGAAGCCGCATGGCGTAAAGTTTTGCGCCACTATGCGCATCGCAGTACCCTCGAGGGCTATAAAACTCCCGATGCTCTATATCGCCTGGGCCAAGTGCATTTAGAGCGCAAGGACACAGTGCGTGCAAGGCAATTTTTGGAAGCAGCCGTCCAACGCTTTCCTGAGAGCATTGCCTCCAAAAAAGCCGCACGTACCCTAAGTAGGATTCCAGCAACCGCGGCGCGTTAAATAAAAAACCAAAAACGTTGGATGCACTGTCGTCTTCCGTGTGGGGTATCCTCTCAAAATGCTTCAAGATGCTTTAAGGACCAAAAGTGAAAAAAAACCATACCTCATGGTGTGGTTTGTGTGTTGCAACGTGTATCAACGGGTGGCACGCCGTCTGGAGGTAAAGCATTATGTGGCCCGCTGTCCACGCTGCTTACGGGCGATGCGCATTCGCGTTGACCCCAAGGCGGGCGTGGGCAAACGTGCTTTTATGGTGGGCTAGGAGCCTATGACAAAAAACGGCCTTGGGTATGGATGCTGCTAAAGACGAATCAGTGCTAGTAAAGTAAGGGTTGGCAACCGTGTTGATGTTTATGGAGGCGCACCATTGGGAACCTGTACGAGCCGATGTTCTTAGTGCGGGTTTAGCCTTGCTTTCTGCGGTTATTTTTGGTGCTTCAAGCCATGTAATAAGTCTTGGTCTTGTGCATACCTCCGCCTTACGGGGATCCTTGCTTGCGGTGTTTGGCTCGGCCTTTGTATTTTGGGTTATGGGACCTTTTGGGATTGAAGGGCATTTTTTCTCCTCACCTGCATTGCTGGTTTTTTTGGTGGTGGGCTTGTTCAGGCCTGCCCTTTCTGCAAATTTATCTAACTTGGGTTTGCAAAAACTGGGACCTTCTTTAAACGAAACCCTGGCTGCATTCGCCCCCATTTTCTCCGTACTGGCGGGCGTTTTTTGGCTTAACGAGCATTTGAACTTACAAGGCTATGTGGGCGTGGCAGGTGCGTTAGCAGGGGTTATTCTGCTTTCATGGACGGGTAAACTACAGCGGCAATGGCCAGTAAGCGCCTTGCTGCTACCCTTAGGAGCAGCGTTGGTACGCGGTTGGGCACACGCTGCCATGCGCCAGGGTTTACGCGTGTTACCCAATGCCGCTTTTGCAGGCTTGGTGGGCAACACCACCTCGCTGATCACCTTGCTATTGCTAAACTTCATTCAAGGGAAAGTGCCATTGCGCAACATGCTGCGTGGCCGTGGTACATGGTGGCTACTGCTGGCGGGGGTTATGAATGGGCTGGGAATTTTCACCCTAAACAGCGCATTGAGTCTGGGACGGGTGGTGGTGGCTGCGCCCATTTCTTCAACCAGCCCCATTTTTACCATGCTGTTTGGCGTCGTGTTGTTTAAACGTGAACGCATTAACAAGCGCTCCATTCTCGCCGCCATGCTGATTGTACCCAGCATTATGTTACTGGCGTCCAGCCGCTAAACTTGGCAGACAATAACGGCCGCAAACGGTGTTAGAATTCACGCCTTTGACAATATGGGGACCTCCCCACAGTGATATCCGTGGGGGTTTTGTTCGCATATTTCTCCTGCGTGACTAAATGTTTTTCTGGTACGCTGGCAGTCTTGGATTTTTGCGTAGCAAAAACAATGCTGATGAAGGGCATTCTCTTTAGAGTTAAGGGTGTGTGGGTACGCCACACCAACCCAATTTTTGTCAAAACCCCTACTCTATGGAAGCGTTCATCGTGGAATCGCTCATCGTCACCACCGTATTTTGGTTAATCTACACCGCTACCCCCGGAGCTTTTTGGCTGGCTCTGGCGGAAGCCGCCCGCACCACCCCCCTCAGCGGGTTGTTTAAGCAGTTTGCCATTTTCCAATTTGTGGGCTGGGGCCCGCAAGTGGTTTTTATAACGCTGTTTGTGGGCGAGATTGCTGCGTTGCACCATGGCGTGTTGACGGCCTTGTATTTTGCGGGCAGTGCGGTGATTGCTTGGCTGGCTTACCAAACCTGGACAGCAGTCAAAAAAAGACAGGTGTTTGACTTTAACTGGCGTAAAATGGCACTGGTTTCTTGGAGCAATCCCAAGCCATGGGTTACCATACCTGCGGGCTCGCTGGGGGCAAACTATGTCGAGGCCATTTGGCTAAATGCCATTTTATTTTTTGCGGTTAGTATGCCACTCCTTTTTGGCGGGCTGTTTATGTGGGGCTATTTGGGCAAACTAGGTGCCAAGGTTGGTGCCGGTTGGTTTTCTTACGTTACCGCCACCTTGCTGGCAGGTTATGGGGTGTATTTGTTAATACAAGGGATGATGAGAATTGGATAGCATGGCAATCGAAGCATGGATTACGACCGCCGTATTTTGGGCTACATTTGAATTGACCCCCGGACCTTTTTGGGTAGCTTTCATGCAGGCGGTACGCAGCAACTCTTTTCGTGTACTATTAAAGCAGTATGCTCTATTTGTCTTGCTGGGATCGGGCTTGCAAATTATATTTATTGCACTGTTCGTGGGCAAAGTGGCTACTTTGCACCCATGGATATACACAGCCCTAAACTTTGTAGGTGCTGGGGTGGTTTTTAGCATGGCTTACCAAACGCTGTCCACAGTGCACCGCCAACAAACCATGGATTTTAATTGGTTCAAGATGAGTCTCATCTCTTGGGGTAGTCCCAAGGCATGGAGTGTGATTCCTGTAGGAGCACTTAACGCCACCTATACCGATTATGTGCTGCCAAATGCTGCCCTATTTTTTGCCGTTAGTCTGCCTTTTTCGATAGTCTCGGTTTTTGTGTGGGGGTATTTGGGGGTGCTCGGTGCTAAAATAGAGATAAAAAAATTTTCCTGTGCAACCACTGCCGTGCTAACGGGTTATGGAGTGTATTTGTTGACGCAAGGGCTGGCTAGGGTATTTGATTAGGCGAGCAATGATGCTTAACACAACACTTTTGGCTGTTTATAGATTACAGGTGCACGCAAAAAGGGCTCTGTATGGGGGCAGCCCAGGTGCTTTTTGCGCGACAACGCACACGCACTATTTCCAAGGTACAAAGGTGGTATCGATGGCGAATTGATGAACCCATTTCGGGTGCTTAAATACCACAAGACTGCGTTTTTGCAGGGCTTGGAAATGGGGGGCTACTCACTCTAGAGAGTGTTAAAATACCCCCCAAAAAAAACCAACCCATGATCGACATCCAGCGTGCTCAACGGTTTTATTGCCTGCACAAAATGCCTTTATAATAGCCTAACCCGCGAGTTTGGCTACTCAAAAAAACAGCCACCGTCCAAGCTTCTCAAACCCCAAAAAGCCCTTGAGCAAGCCCACGCGGCCCTGCAAAGGAGGTAAGCGATTGATGGCAAGATCAATACGCAAAAAACATCCCCTTTAAAAATAAATGGCGAAACGGACGGTGGCAAAGCATGGAAACGATTACACGTGTAAAAACTGCCATTAGCCACAAAAAATTGCCGGTGGCAAAGCCATGTGTCTCACAAGGCGCAAACCATGTGTCCCTTTACATGCACATTTACACCCAATTTGGGCTATATTCGAAGGAATGCGGGTGGAAGTTTAACAATGATGCGCCGTCCACCCATTTATCGTAACTTAAAACAATGGGTTTGGCATCTATCTGAGATAGTGATCGTAGGTTAGCCCCTTATTTGATGCCCTTTACAACACGAAGGTGAAAAAGAACCAGTCGATGAAAGGCGTTATTTTAGCGGCAGGATATGGCAGTCGTTTTTTGCCAATCACCAAATCTTTGCCCAAGGAGATGTTACCGCTTGGCGGTATTCCCGCTTTGCAGTGGATTGTGGACGAGATGTCAAGTGCGGGCATTACCGATATTTTGGTGGTGACTTCAAGGCGCAAAAAAGCATTGGAAGACTACTTTGACCGCGACCCAGAACTGGAGATCGCCTTTGCAAATAGCCCCCACAAAATGGCCCTCATCATGCCGTCAAGTGCCAATTTGTTTTTTGTGCGCCAGCAGCGTATGGCAGGGGCGGGCGATGCTTTATTGCTATGCGAACCTTTTGTAGGCAACAGCCCCTTTGTAGTGGCGTATCCAGACGATGTGCATTTTGGCACACCATCGCTTACAGCACAGCTACAAGCAGTGTATCACCAAACCAAAACCTGTGTGCTAGCGTTACGACCAGCGGAACAAGCGGAAAATCTCTCGCGCTACGGCATCGTTGCTACCAAAACTGTCGATGGGATTGAATGGGTAGAAAAAATGGTGGAAAAACCTGCAAAAGGGAAAGAACCCGGCAAACTTATTAGCCATGGACGCTACCTTTACACCCCCGAGATTTTCTTGGCACTTAAAACCAGCCGCGCCCAGCACCAAGCAGATCAAGGGGAATTCACCCAAACGTCAGCACTCGTAGAGATGATTTCCAAAGGCAAGGTAGCAGGTCAGCGCATTCAAGGAAACATGATGGATGTCGGAGAACCAGAAGGTTATTTGCGATCTGTCATGGCCTGTGCACTACAAGGTCCGCACCGCAAGGCCATGCTTGAGTGGATGCGCAAAGAACTTGCGCACAGCGAATAACCAAATATGCAAAACCCATATAATCCACCCCTAGTAGACCAAGGGTGCAGAGGAACACCCACGCCAACTCTGCCATGCCTGCGCACAATCCGTAACCGCCCCAGCAGACAATCAAGCAAGCACCTTGTTGCAATCGGATGAGGTTGTTGCGGGTTAAATTTCAAGCAGGGTCAAACACTTTCCTATTTTCTAGGTCTACCCTTTGGTAGCACCAGAAGTGAGACCGGATATGTAGTAATCCATTAAAAAAGCATAGATAATAACGGGGGGTGCGGCGGCCAACAAAGCTCCAGCCATTAGACCACCCCAGTGGTAAACGTCTCCGCGAATAAGCGTGGTGACAGTACCCACTGTAAGCACAAGTTGGTCATCGGTAAAAGTGAAGGCAAGCGGGTACAGAAAACCAGACCAGCACACGGTGAAAGCAAAGATAATCGCTGCAATAATTCCTGGCATGGCCACGGGAATAAAAATTTTGGTCAACATTTGCATGTGACTTGCGCCGTCAATCAAGGCCGCTTCGTCTAGTTCTTTAGGGATTGAGCCAAAATATCCGATCATAATCCATGTACAAAAGGGCACCGCCAGGGTTGGAAAAACAAGGACCAAAGAAAATTTGGATCCTATTATCCCAAAGCCGCCAAGCAGCTCGAACAAGGGAATAAACAGCAAGGTTTCAGGCACAAGATAGGTTAAAAAAACACCCGTAGCCAAAACACCCGAGCCCCAAAATTTCATGCGTGCAAGGGAGTATGCCGCAAGCACGCTAATAACAATACTAATGCTGACCGCCATTACCGTAACAATGATCGTATTAAGAAAATACACAGGATATTTGGTGCTAGTGAGCAAGTTGATATAGTGATGCAGCGTTGGTTTGCCACTGATAATGAGAGGGGTTGTATCGAGTGAGGCGATTTCTCGATTGTTTTTGAGTGATGTAATCAGCATGTAGTACGGCGGAAAAAGGTAAAATATAATAAATAATACCAAAAAGAAGTACGCCGATATAAGAATCCATTGCTTTTGTGTGCTCGTGCCGCCGAATAACTTGCCCATAAAAAATACTCTGCTTTTAGAAATGAATATGAAACAAAAGAAATGGGAAGGCCATCAGCGATTTTAAACACGACCCAAGTCCAGCGCATCAAGGCATGCAAAACGCTCAAAGATCAGCCACACGCTCACGCACCTTGCGTAAAATAATAAAGGCCAAAACAGCCAACAAGGGGAACATGAACAAAGATACCGCTGCTGCTTGTGGAATATTCCCCGATTCAATTCCCAGCACAAAAGAATAGGTGCCAAAAAGGTGGGTGGTGTTTCTGGGACCACCCGCGGTAAGCACTCGGACAATATCGAAATTGGCAAAAGTAACAATGGTGGAAAACAGCATGGTAATCGCAATGATATTACCCATCATAGGCAAGGTAACATACCAAAGCCTCTGTACACGGGAGGCACCGTCAATTTCTGCCGCCTCGTATAGATCTTGAGGAACCGACTTCAACCCCGCTAAATACATGATAAGGAAAAAGGGCGACCCATACCATATATTCACCAAAATCACCGAAAAACGCGCCCAAAAAGGCTCGCCTAACCAAGGGATGTCAATGCCAAAAAGCCCTTTCAAAACCCAGTTCAAAGCACCGTGACTGGTATCAAACAGCCACAAAAAACTAAGGGTGCTAAGCACAGGAGGCATCACCCAAGGGACCAGCGCCAAACCACGCCAAATCCGCTGGCGTTTATTGGGTAGCACGTTGATGAGATGCGCCATAACAAAGCCAATAATGGCTTTAAAAAACACGGCGGTTAGGGCAAACAAAATAGACTGCCTAAGTACCATCCAAAAGGTGGGTGTGCTCAGTAGGTCGCGATAGTTTTGCAGGCCTACAAAAGCCGTTTCTTTTTTATTGAGCAGGCTTAAAAAAATAGAATAGAAAAATGGGTAAATCACCAAACCAATCACCACCGCCAACAAGGGCACAACGAGTACAAAGGCAAGGGTAGAACGCTTTTGTGCAACACGTTTTAAAATAGAGGGTGGGTTTTGCAAGGGGGTAGATGAAGCCTCGCTCATAAGATGGTAATCCCGAATTTAAAAGCATTTGCTATAGTCAACAGCACACGAAGACACAAGCCCGCAAAATAAGCGATAGGCCGTGCCATATCCAAATATAATCTGTGTAAAATCTATATCAACTCATGACACGCCGCTCCACAAAGCAACGGAGAACGGGCAACGCATGGCCAACATCCTTGTTTCAAAGCATGCGAGCCATGCATCAAGCCTTACAAACTTTGAGGTGGCTACGCGCTTTTCACATAGCCTTCCAAGGTTTGAACACCCCACTTGATCACTTCTTCCATGCTCTCTTCGTCTTGGCAGAACTTACCAATCATCACGGGCATAAACGCTTGTGCGTAAATTTGCGCTGCAATGGCTGGAGGCGCAGGCATACCGCCCACATTGGTTTGCTCGTCACCGCGAACAGGGTAGTTATACTGCCCGCCCACCGGTGGCTCAACGGTCTCCCATATATCAAACTTGGTAAAAGATTTGAACAACGGAATATCATACCCGCGCGAGGCTTCCACAAGTTGCTTTTGTTGTGTTTCCTCATTCAAGTGTACCAACAATGCCTTGGCAGCAGACTTGTTTTTGGAGAACTTCCAAATGGCAGCACTACGCGGCAAGGTTGGACGGAAATGACCGCCTGGGCCAACTGGCATGTCGCAGTGCCATATTTGCTCTGCAACTTCTGGTTTGTCGCGCTTGGCCACAGCCCATGCAGAAGGAGGATTCATAATGGCAGAGCCTTTGCCCGAGATGATCCACTTATTATTGCCACCGTCATCCCATGAATAAACATCACGAGGCATCACGGCGGTCAATTTCTTCATGTACTCGAGCACCATGCGGGTCCCGTCAGAGTCGATGGTGATGTTGCCCTTGGCATCTACGGGAATGGCACCAAAAGAGCGGAACAAGCCCCCTGTCCAGTCTTGGGCATCGCTGGGTCCATTGCTGAGTTGATTGCCAAAAGGATAACCCGCTGCATGCAGTTTTTCCGCTGCGGCTAAAAAGGTCTCCCATGTCCAGTCTTGGGCAAGTGCGTTGGATGCACTGGTGCGTGGACCTGCAGGAAACATGGCTTGGAGGTCGATACCCGCATGCTCTTTAAACAGGTCCATGCGCGCCACGACAGGGTAGCTGTGGTTGCCACCCGCCGGGGAGGGCAAAGCCAGCCAAGTGCCTTCTTGTTTAAAGAGGTACTCACCGTCTGCGGTTATATTCCCATATTTACCGATGAGGTACTTGTACTCTTCATCCACAGGCTCAAGGGCGTCAGCATGAAAGATGTTGTCCCAAGTGGGCATGGCAATAAAGTCATGACCGCTTTTGGCGCGTTTTTCGGCAGCGGCGGTCAATTGAATCTTCTTACCCGAGGAAGTGATGTAGTCAATTTGAACCTCAACTTTTTCTTTTTCTGCCCAGGCCTCAATCAACTTGGTCAGTGCTTCGTTGGCCCCAGGCACCCAGTGGTCCCAAAAGCCCACCTTTAATTTACCTGCCGACTTACTGGTGCAGGCATAAGGTGCCCCAGCAATCACGGTCGAGACCGCCGCCGCTTTTAGCAAGCCGCGCCTGGTGATTTTTTTGATGTTTTGTTTCATACGTCTCCTTTTATAAATTGGGAGGGGGTGGAATGGGTGAACATGACCTTGGTTACTACGCGTTTTTTACAAAGCCTTCCAAAGTTTGAACACCCCATTTGATTACTTCTTCCATGCCTTCTCCGCCATGGCAGAACTTAGCAATCATTATCGGAGTTAAGTGCCTGTGCGTAAACTTGCGCCACAATAGCCGGAGGTGCAAGCATGCCACCTATGGTCGCCACTTCATCTTTTTCTAATGGGGACGAAACACCCTCAAGTACGCGCAACAAAAGCCCACCACGAATTTTGAAAAAAGGCGCGAGGCGTCTCAAAAATGCGAGCGCTTTCTATAAAAAAACCCACCTTTAGCCAAGCACCCTAGCAAAAACCAACACCTCCTATTACACATTTTTTCTGTCAAGAAGCACGCCCTGCAGCCGCAGCGCAAATAATTCCCCACCACGAGGGAACCACTCCAATCCAACCCTTTTTTAACAACACTTTTCTGTCTCGGGGTCTATCAGGTGCATTTTACCCATGTCGATGGTGAAACCCATGGTTTGGTCAACCCCTTTTACTTCGCTCGGCGCACAACGCCCCACACACTCGTTGTTGTTAATATTTAGCAGCACCATTGTATCCATGCCCATTGGTTCAATCACCCGTACGGTATGCGAGAAATCTTCTTGCGCTTTGCTGGTGTGGGCCACTTTGTGGGTTACATGTTCAGGGCGAATGCCAAAGATCATTTTTTTACCTACATAAGGTTCGCAACGCTTGGCCATGGATTTAGGAATTTGCAAACGCAATGCGTTATCGAGCACCACTTTAAAACCCGCTCCCGATTTTTCAATGCTGCATTCCATAAAATTCATGGCAGGAGAGCCAATAAAACCAGATACAAACAAAGTTTTGGGGGTTTCGTACAATTCTTGTGGGGTGCCAATCTGCTCAATGTACCCGTTATTCATGACCACAATACGGTCTGCCAGCGTCATTGCTTCCACTTGATCGTGGGTTACGTACACAATGGTGGTTTTAACCCGCTGGTGAATTTTCTTAATTTCAGTGCGCATTTGCACACGCAACTTGGCATCCAAGTTACTCAAGGGCTCGTCAAACAAAAACACTTGAGGCAAACGCACAATGGCACGCCCCATGGCAACTCGCTGGCGCTGCCCACCTGAGAGTTGCTTGGGGCGCCGGGTAAGCAAATCACCAATATTCAAAATATCCGCTGCGTCGCGAACGCGCTGATCAATGATATCTTTAGGCGTTTTGCGCAACCGCAAGCCAAAACTCATATTTTCGAATACGGTCATGTGGGGGTAGAGTGCGTAGTTTTGAAACACCATCGCAATATCGCGATCCTTAGGCGGAACGTTGTTCACCACCCGATCCCCAATCACAATCTCACCGCCCGTAATGTCCTCCAACCCTGCAATCATGCGGAGTGTCGTGCTTTTCCCACAACCCGATGGGCCTACCAGCACAACAAACTCATTGTGCGCGATATCCACGTTAATCCCATGCACAACCTCGGTTTGATCATAAGATTTTCGGATATCCTTAATTTTGACTTGAGCCATAAGGGTTGAGTCACACCTCCTTCACGTATACAAAAATAAGATAGGGATCTACAAAATGCCCCCAGCCTCCAAGCCTAACAAACGGCACGCCGGCATAAAAAACGCGTCCCACTGTTTCTTCAAACCAGTTCATTGGTGCATGGTGTACTGCGTTTTTTGAAAAAAAGCAAATTAAATTTCCGTTCCCCTCACAAGGTCTCATTGTCAAACTTAGCAAGTTCGACCTCACCATCATACTTTCTCATCACCGTTTGCACCCGCTGTTTTGCCTCACTCAAATGTTCTTGGCAGCGTTGCCCCCAAAGCACCCCTTCTTCAAACACTTGCAGTGAATCATTTAAAGACAAATCGCCACTTTCCAAGCGTTGCACGGCTTCTTCTAGCATGGTAACAGCCCGTTCAAAACTTGCCGTTTCTGCTTGCTTCACCACATCCCCATCAAAAATTTGGTTTTTGTTTTTTGCCATTCACCGCTCCTGATTGTTTAACACACTTTGTGCATTGCCGTTTTTAAAAAAAGACTCCCACTCAAATCATTCTACCCTACCAATCGAGTACCTTAAAGGGTGGTCAAAGTTGTTAGGTGGGTTTCATTATTGTGCCCGTTCACATGCCTTGCTACCACATGGAAATCGCGGAAAATAGCGGGTTTGCCCGTTGACATGAGTTTTACAAAAATAAAGCGCCTGGCTTTTAGTACTTGCCTGCCAGAGCCCTTTGCCTCGGCACGCTTGCGCGGTTGATTTTTCCCCAACCCAGCATCGAGGAGCATTGTCGCTGCTAAAAACCCTTGTGAATCCGTTTTCTAAATGATACGCCTAAACGCCTTTTGGCAATTGCGTGTGCAGTGAGTATAAACGTTCACATGGAATGCGACTCGTGGTTTTGTCGCAAGTATTTAATGGCGTATTTATTGCCCAGGTCATCAAGTCTCTACCTCCATTTTTGACCTCCTTTGCTAGGCTGCTTTTAGGGGAAGGGGGTTGGCATGGCTGTAAAGCCGTTCTGTGATATTTTTGTGGTGAGTGGGTGTTGGGGACACGTATGAAAAGCGTATCGAGTGGGGGATCTCATACGTATGTAATCGGTGCTGACAAGCCTCGCATCAAAAAATTGTGCGCATGCAAAAAAACAACATTTCTATGCGAATGGCTCGCTTTTGTTGGGGGCTCGGTGCGCTCTGATGAGGAGAGTTTAAGGAGGACGAGCCAGCCTCACCCCGCTCTGAGGGTAGGAAAAGGTGGTATTATGAAGCGAGGGCAGAGGATCACCTGCATGCAGGAAACCTTTAGAGGAAGCCAATCTTACTGCCCACAGACCCGAGGAGAAACCACAAAAACCATCATTTTTTTCACTGAAAAAGGATGTATCTTGGCATAGCCATTTAGGGAGACCATACCTAAAACCATGGCGTTCTTGAGCAAAGGCAAAGGTATTTTTATGGGAGGGCAATCGCCTCTTCCATCAGCATGACAGGAATGCCCTCGCGCACGGGATAGACCCAGTGTGTACCTTTGGCAATCAGGCCTGCATCCAACACCGTTTGAACCACATCTCCCTGACGATTTTTTGCTTGGCCTTGCAAAATACGCCGATTCACTGCTTGGAGTGCCGCCCCATTTAGCAAGGAAAGTGCTCGATGGGTTTCTGGGCACACCAGCATCTTTAGCAACCGCTCGTCCAAACCTTGCCCCTTGGTGGACGAAGGCTTGCTTTGCGCACGGCGCATCATTGGAGTGTTGCCATCGCTCATGGCTGCGCTCTGGTGTACATGGTCATCTAAGGTGGCTTGGGCTCGTTGTTAACGTGGATCAAGGGGAGGGGGGGTGAGAAAAAACACTATTGAAACCCAGGGGCATAGACCGCCTCAATGCGAGCCTTCCCCGGAACTTTGCGCAACGCACCAATGTAATCACGCATAATGGCCAAGACTTCTTTAAGGACAGGGTCTTTTTTCGGCGTTTCTTCGGCGTTTACGCCCTTCGTTTGTTTACCCTTCTTTTTTGTATATTCCTTCGCCTCGACCAACATTTCCTTGGCGCTAATGTACGCTTTGTTTTTTCGGTTTGCCAAGTACTTTTTCACATCCACTTCCATCTGCTTAAAATAATCTACCTGAGCCCTACGCTGCTTAGATTTCTGGTTTAATTTGGCAATAAACACGGGCGGGTGTGGGAAAGTGACGCGGTATTTGGCCGTCCTAATGGCATCCCAGGGCAAGGGATTTTCGAGTGCCGCCTCCCCAATGTCAAGGTGGTTGTTTAAAGAAGGCAGCGTGATATCGGAGGTCACGCCACGGTGCTGGGTCGATTTTCCACTGGGCAAATAAAATTTTTGCACTGTGGTTTTAAGGGCACCGAGTTTTTGTGGCAATTCAATGATGTTTTGGACCGTCCCCTTGCCAAAAGTTGCACGTTCGCCCACAACCACTGCGCGCCCATAATCTTGCAAGGCGCCCGCCACAATTTCTGATGCAGATGCCGAATAACGATTGACCAGCACAATTAAGGGGCCTCGATAAAGAGGCTTTTCGGCAGGGCTGTTATGTATATCCACCTTGCTAATGCTACGCACCTGCACCACAGGTCCACTGGGAATAAACAAACCCGCCACGGCAATCGATTCACCCAAGCCACCACCACCGTTGTTACGTAGATCCAAAATAACCCCTTGCACATTTTGAATGTGCTGATGAAGCAATCGGGCAACATCACGCGAGGCACTTTTGTAGTCTTTTCCCGCACGTCGCTCGGAAAAATCCACATAAAAAGAAGGCAATTCAATGACCAACACGGGTTGCTTGGCGGTTTTAGGCTTGGCTGCGTTGTATACCTTGGCCTTCGCCTCGCCATCACGAAGCACAATTTTTTCGCGGGTAATCGAAAACTCTTTGCGCAAACTACGCCTACCCTCGGTCGATGGGCGCAATACGGCAATGTGCACCACGGTTCCACGAGGCCCGCGAATCCGCTTCACCACCTCAGTCAAACGCATGTTGGTTACGTCTTCGAAGCGACCTTTTTTCTGGGCCACTTCAACAATCACATCTTCTGTTTTTAATCCCCCGTGATTGGCCGCAGCACCCCCATGGATAATGGAAGCAATCACCGTACGCCCATCCTCCCAGCGTAAAGTCGCCCCTATGCCTTCCAGGGATAGACGCATCGAGATATAGAAATTTTCTAAATCGTCCCCCGTCAAATAGGCCGAATGTGGATCGTAGGCACTGGTAAATGCATTTAAAAAAGCGGCTAAAATATCGCCTTGCGTGTAGCCTCGAATGCGGCTGTGCAAGTTGGCATAACGCCTTTGAAACGCCTGTTTGCTCTTTTTGAGCGTTTGTCCGTCCGCCATGCGCTCAAGCACTTGAAAACTAAGGCGCAAACGCCAGTGTTCTTCCGCCTCTTGGCGTGTCTTAGGGTTTTTTAGTTTTCGCCAATTGGCGGGGAAACGCTGACTGGGGGATATTTTAAACGAGGTTTTTAAAAGTTTTGCCAAAAAGCGTTCGCGCACCTCGATACGCTGCAATAAACGCTGATATATGTTGTTTGCCAATCCAATGCGCCCCTGAAGCACGTCGCGGGTAAGGTATTTGGCTTGAGCCAAAAAGGTGTCCAAATCCTCTTGCAAAAAATAAATACGTTCGGGATCAAAATTATTGACGTAGTGCTTAAGCATCAGGTTGGCATGATCAATTTCAAACTTTTCGCGAAGCACATGGCTGCGTAAAAAAACGCGGGCAATTTCTGCCACATGCCCCCCACTTAGCTGGGGTTGCTTCGTGCCTTGGGCGGATGCTGGCAACCACCATGCAGCACCTTGCATGATGCAGGCAACAAGGCTTGGTAAAACATACCTTCGTAACAAGCGATTCTTGGCGAAGCAAACAAACCCATTTTGCACCCTGGCAAAGCGTGGCAAGGCAGTAAATGAGCGTAGATTTTTGATGGGATGCAAAAAAGCGATGTTCATAGGGGACTGTATGAATTAGGGCGACGGGTAGAAAAAGGGTAGATAAGGGTACTCTATATTAAAGGCTTGCCAATTGTGGACTGATTGTCCCATCATACACAGGCAAGGATGTTTGGTGTAAATTTTTCTCTAAAATGCTGGCTTTCGTGATGCTGGCGCATATGGTATGAGTCGCGGTAGACTTTGCTTGTTTTCGCATAAGGGTTTATCTAATGCAATCTGCACTAATGGAATGGGTACACAGTACTTTCAGGCGCGAAGATCGCCAAATGCCACGGGTGGGTGCTCAAATTAAGGTTGACTACCGCATTCGTGAAGGAACCCGCGAACGCATTCAAACGTTTGAGGGCGTGGTAATCCGCTGCCATCGCGGTGCAAGTAACTTGAATGCGACCTTTACGGTACGCAAAATATCGCAAGGTTTTGGCGTGGAACGCATTTTTCCTTTGCATTCCCCTTTAATGGAAAACATTAAAACGATGCGCCGAGGGGCTGTACGACGCTCGAAACTGTACTATTTGCGCAACCTGCGCGGTAAAAAAGCGCGCTTGCGTGAGATAAATGCCTGATTTTGCACTGGAGCAAGATCTGCTCGTCAACCAAAAAAATGTTCGGGTGGTACGCTGGGTGGCTGGGGTTGATGAAGCAGGGCGGGGCCCCCTTGCAGGTCCTGTGGTGGCCGCAGCCGTAATGCTGCCCATGGATTGGCCATCCCATTTACGTCTCGATGACTCGAAGCGTTTGAGCCCAGCCGCACGTGAGATGCTTTACAAAGAGATATGCAAGCGTGCTATTGGCTGGCGCATCCAAGCGGCGTCCCCGGCACAAGTGGATGGCATGGGAGTGCTCAATGCCACTTTTTGGGCCATGTCGCGTTGTTTACAGCGACTAAGGCCCAGACCCGACTGGGCATTGATTGACGGTCCCCAGGTTCCCCTCGCCGTGTGCCCATGTAAGGCGGTTGTTAAGGGAGACAGCCGAAGCAACTCGATTGCTGCTGCTTCTATCTTGGCCAAAACCTCGCGCGATCGGGTGATGCGGGTGTATGGTGCACGCTTTCCTTTGTGGAACTTTGCTCAACACAAAGGCTACCCCACCAGGGGGCATCGCGTTGCCATTGCACAGCACGGGCTAAGCCCGATTCATCGGCGCAGTTTTCGCGCACTGCCTGCCAATGGGTTGCCACAAAAGCCAACCCGTGTCCCCAAGAGCAAATCGCAGCTACGCGGTCGATGGGGAGAAGCCTTGGCCGCAGACTATTTGAGCCAACTTGGTGCCACCGTTGTCGCCAAAAATTACGTTTGTCGCGAAGGAGAGATTGACATTGTGGCACAGCTTGAGTCATTCATGGTGTTTGCAGAGGTTAAAAATAGGGCAAGCGACCAGGTGGCTTACCACCCATCGCTGGCAGTAAATCGTAGAAAACAGTGCCACCTCCGCCTTGCAGCGGAGCGTTATTTGCTTGAACACGACGTGGAACACCTGCAACCGCGCTTTGATGTTATTTGCATCTGTGGCAAGAAGGATAACCCCAGGCTTGAACATATTCCCAATGCATTTTAGCATGGTGATAAGGCATGTTTTTAAGAGATGCGGCTTATGCCACCGCGCTGTTGTTTGGCGTAAACCCCCTCGCCCTTGTCCCTTACTTATCACAGCAAGACTTTGAAAGAGAGTATATAAGTTTACATCATGGCCCATCATCTTTCTGCCAAAAAACGCATTCGTCAAACCGCCAAGCGCAATCTGCGTAACCGCATGCTACGTTCCAGTTTGCGTACCTGCCTTAAAGGCTTTCAAACCGTGTTAAAAGAGGGCAATGTAGACACCATTCAAGGGAGTTACCCCGCCGTACAAAAACAGATCGATCGTGCGGTGACCAAGGGTATTTTGCATCGCAATACCGCCAAGCGCTATAAATCGCGCCTAAGTGCTGCTGTGGCCAAAAATATTTAAAGAGCAGGGTGTGTTTACAGGCCAGCACCTTTGTTGACAAACCACGCCGTGGTTGCAAAATACCATAAGAATCTTTGCCCCGTTTGCAATGGGGTTGTGTGTGCCGTTTATTTTAAAAAAAAGGACCGTAGAAACGCCATGATACAGGGCTTGTTAGGCCGCAAAATTGGGATGACGCAAATTTTTACCGATGAGGGTGTGTGCTTGCCGGTAACAATTGTGCAGGCGGGACCCGTCAAAGTGGTCCAGGTAAAAACCAAAGAGACCGATGGCTATGCCGCCGTGCAGGTGGGTTTTCAAGAAGAAACCAAAAGGAAGCGTGTGACGAAACCGGCCCTTGGGCATTTTAGGCAGTTGCCTCCTTTTCGCCATTTGCGCGAATTTAAGTTGCAAGATGAACACGCAGCACCACCTAGCATAGGCCAAGCCATCGACCTAAGTGTGTTTAGTGAGGGTGAGGTAATTTGGGTGAGTGCCAACTCAAAAGGGCGAGGTTTTCAAGGGGTTATCAAACGCTACGGATTTTCGGGCGGGCCCGCCGCCCATGGGTCGCAATTTCACCGTTCCCCGGGTTCGATTGGCAACCGCACGGATCCAGGACGCGTGTTTAAGGGCAAAAAACTTCCGGGGCGGATGGGTGCGCGGCGGATTACGACCAAGAACCTTAAAATTGCTAAAATCGCTCCCGAAAAAGGCTTAATCTTAATTCACGGCCCCGTACCTGGACCCAACGGTGCGGTGGTTGAGGTGCGCAAGCCCACCGCTTAAAAGCTCGATTTTCCACGAAAACCATTGCTCTTACGGCCACTGAACCCAACGGTGCGGTGGTTGAGGTGCGCAAAGCCCACCGCTTAAAAGCTCGATTTTCCACAAAAACCATTGCTCTTACGGCCACTGAACCCAACGGTGCGGTGGTTGAGGTGCGCAAAGCCCACCGCTTAAAAGCTCGATTTTCCACAAAAACCATTGCTCTTACGGCCACTGAACCCAACGGTGCGGTGGTTGAGGTGCGCAAAGCCCACCGCTTAAAAGCTCGATTTTCCACAAAAACCATTGCTCTTACGGCCAAAAGCACCGGCTCCGCTTATCCCATGGGGAATAAGACGGCAGCCGAGGCGAACCGGGCCCCTTTCTGTGCCTGGTGAAGTACACAAAAGGATGGCCCCCAGGGAACGCTGCGCGGGGATCCACCACGCTTTACGAGATGCAGCCTGCTAACGGGCTAAACCGCCGCCATCATCTCCACCTCTGTGGACACCCCGGAGGGTAACTGGCTGGTCCCCACCGCGGCACGTGCATGATGCCCTTTGTCGCCAAATACCTCCACAATTACATCCGAGGCACCGTTAATTACCTGCGGGTGCTGGGTAAAGTCTTCGGTGCTATTCACAAAGCCACCCACACGCACAATTTGCTTCACTTTGTCGAGGCTGCCCAAATAACGCTTAAGCTGGGCTAGGCAATTTAGTGCGCACAGTCGTGCCGAGGCATAGCCTTCTTCCACGCTGATGTTACGCCCCAACTTGCCGACGTATTTTAGACCATCATCCCCCTTGGGTACTTGACCTGAAACAATAATGAGCCCATTGATTTCAATACAGGGGACGTAGTTTGCCATAGGGACTGGGGCCGAGGGCAAGACGATGCCCAATTCTTGCAGCCGTTCATCAATGCTTTTTGCCATTCGTGTATTCATTCCCCTTAAAATGTGTTGTTCCATCTTGTTTTTAATTTCATCTTATTTTTCCGTCCGCTTGGGTGGTGTTCTCTTTCAAATAGGGCTACTGTTTACTCCCGCTTGTTACTTCCGCTTGCTGTTCGTAATAGCCAAGGTCAAGAACAAAAACGAGCGCGTGGACCACATCTTGGCAGACCATAGTGTACGTCTCGAGGGGGTCATTACCCATGTATACGGGGGTCTTTACCGCTATTTTTACGCTTTTTTTCACCCTCCCCAGGGTCGTTTTTGCTTGGCACCCACGCAAGATTAAGTAACCATTAACATATGATGCAGCTGTTTTGCGATGTTGATGGCGTACTATTAGACTTTGAGCGGGTTTTTATTCCTTGGGTCAACCGTTTTTGTGGGAAAAACCTACCGCCTTACTATCAATCAAAAAATTGGGATTTTACCGAGCTCCTCACCAAAGAGCAGGCATTTAACCTATGGCGGCACTTTATCGAAAGCGAACAGGCAGCCCAAATGCCCAGTACCATAGCCCCCGCAGCCTTTAATGCTGCCACCAAGCATGTACAAGTCGAACTACTCACCAACTTTCCTCTGCAACAGTTTCATAAACGCTGGGCCAATCTACATAGCCTAGGTTTTGTGTATCAAGGGCTTTACCACGGCGGCTTGGTTAAAAGCAGCCCAGTGTCCCATCCCCCACCCACCAAAGCGCAAATCATTCACCAACTTTACGCGGGCAAAAAGGCCTTTTTTGTGGATGACCACCCCGACAATTGCCTAGACGTGTTAAGGCATTGCCCACAGGTGGAGGTGTGGGTTATGCACCGCCATTTTAACCGCGGTTTCTACCATCGCCAAATCCAGCGTACGGCAGGATGGCCCACCTTACTAAAACGCCTCCAACACCCTTAATTGTTAAATTCAGTCGCTTAATCCATGAAAGCAATAGGCTGGGTTTTTGGCATTGATTGGCTGCAGACGGCTGAAGAGAGCTGTGTCGCTGTGTGCACAGCACCATGCGTTTTTAGCAATATGGAGGTGTTTTTGGTCATGCTCAATAAGCAATGAGGGGTTTTCCGAGGAACGAGCAACCTATTTCCCAGTATGCACTGCAGATAAGCCCGGGCACGGTTGGGTGGCAAAGAGTGGGTGTCCTAAGTGAGGTTTGGGAGATCCATCAAAGAGACCGACCGAGTGCGTAGAAGCAACTTTGAACAGAGGCTTTCGTAAAACCCTTGGCGCGCGTACAACCACAAAAAGGCACCCATAGCAGGCTCGAATAGACCCTCGTGCAGAAACCGCCCACGAACCCAATGCCCTTGTGCCACAAACCCTCCAAGATGCACGCGACAGAATACACGTTCCACAAAAAGGCACCCATAGCAGGCTCGAATAGACCCTCGTGCAGAAACCGCCCACGAACCCAATGCCCTTGTGCTACAAACCCTCCAAGATGCACGCGACAGAATACACGTTCCACAAAAAGGCACCCATAGCAGGCTCGAATAGACCCTCGTGCAGAAACCGCCCACGAAACCAATGCCCTTGTGCCACAAACCCTCCAAGATGCACGCGACAGAATACACGTTCCACAAAACGCTCTGCCGAAGGCGCACATGCATAAAATACGCTATCGTGCTGCCTAAGGGCGTACCAGCAAACATTCTTGGGGAAATTCTTGGAGAAAACCGGCCGCAAAATTACAGCCTCCAAAGGTTTGATCCGCTCCGCTCGCTACAAACCCCTGTAAACAAAAAGCGGGAAACGGGATTTGAACCCGCGACCCCAACCTTGGCAAGGTTGTGCTCTACCACTGAGCTATTCCCGCAGATTGCCATGCAAGTATCTTTAGCATGGCAAAAAGGTCGTTCCTTTAAAAAAACCCCCTAACTTATAGCACAATTTATGCGGTGAAAAACAAGCCATCGATTTGTGTTTGACGCTTTTAACACCCTTTTTTGGTGAACCATAGCGTAGACCTGCTACTTTGGTATGGTGTATGCGTACTGGGTGCCGGCAAGTATAATAGGCTTGTTCAAAAAGATACGGTATCGTACCGTGATGCTTTAAGGAGAATGTAAGATTATGGTGCAACAATGGCTCGCCCTCGCGGAATTTTTCCTATACACGGCAATTGGTGCCATGGCATTGGGACTTTGGTGGTTGGTAAACGACCGTGTGCTGACCCCAGGCGTTTCAATTCGTGCCGAGATTTTTGGTGAAAAACCCAATTTAGCCGTGGCTTTTGACGTCCTGGGAGGCTTTTTGGCTCTGGGCATCGTGGTACACACCACTTTAGAGCTCCCACCTCAAGTGTCTTTGTTACAAGATGTGGAGGCTGTGGTGTTAAGTATGGTTACCATGGTGTTGTTACTGGCGATATTACGCCTGATTGCAGCTGGTTTTATTCGTTTTTGGTTTCGTAATGAAAAAGACGAGCATGGTGACACCATCAGCATTAACAACGAACTGTTTGCCCAACACAACACCGCAACAGGGCTGTTTTCTGCGGCATTATACCTGCTATTGGCTGCGGGGTTGGCGCGCTTTAACCCCTTGAGTGCAAGCGACCTTGGTTTGGTTTCCCTTGCCGATTCTGCCGCTGTGTGGGTGTTTGGGGTTGGGGTCATTCAGGTGCATTCATGGACACACTTAGGCATAGGCCCTAAACACAATATATTGCGTGAATGCTTTTATTTTAATAACCCAGGGGCATCTCTCTCGATGCTTGGATTAATGCTGGGCATGGTTTGGACTTTTGAGCGCTTGCTCGATTCCCTTCCCATCGCATCTGCTTGGACACACTGGGAGCCATGGGCTTACACAGGCCTTGCTTTGCTGGCTGTTTTGTTAATAAACGGCATTGTGTGGCTTATTTTAAAGGGCTTTTTTGGGCTTAACCTCCGCAAAGAACTCCTTGCCAACAAAAACCCTGCCTGGGGAGTGTTGGATGGCGGATTGATGTTTACCTTGTCAATGGTAGCCCACGCCCTTGTGTATTAAAGCTGGCTTTCGGCTTTGAGCAATCTTTTGGGCATCGGTGTTAGTCCCGCCTTTCCTGTGGTCAAGGGTCGAAGTGTGTTTAGTTAAACGGAATAAACACGCCAATCGAGCGTATACGACGCTCAATCACCGCACGTTGCACGGCAAACTCGCGTACGGCTTTTTGCCTGTTGAACTCCGCACGAATGCCCAAACGTTTCCATCTGTATTGCCAACCTGCAAAAAAAGATCTGGTACTCATGGCATGGTGCAAATCTGGATTCGAATCAATCCTGCCGTTACGCCTGCGCCCGTAGTTGGTTTCGCCGATGCCCGTTCCCAAAAAAAAACTACCCCCCCCCATGTCACGCACTTTAGAGTACAGGCTTACACGAATGAGTTTGTTAACCAGATCTTCTTCAATGGGCTCACCCATTGCGTTAGGCGATTTCTGGCTCGCCTTCCCATAAGCATAGCCTACCCCAACACGACTCCAAACCACTTCGAGGCCAAGCGTTTTGTGGGTTAGGTTGGTGTTTGCACCTTGGGTTGCTTCCTCCGTGGAATTTGCAATGCGCACGCTGCCCCATTTGGCATAATGCAAATCCCAATGCGCACCGGGGTGGGCGTGCACACGGGTTTCGGCAAAGGGCAAGGTGTATAACACGCACCCTCCCAGCACACATACCATGCGCCAAAAAATGTTTCCAAGGGGGCGAATCATATTGCCCTTCAAAAAAAAGCCCCTTGATAACGCAAAGCATCAGGCAAGACGACTAAGGGGAAGGAAGACCTTGCGCGGATATCTCTATGTGATACCACGACAAAAAAATACTGCATTCAAAGGCGCACTTACCAAAGCCCTGGATAACGCACCCCCTTTGACAACGCACCGCACACCACAGGCACACACAGCACAACGGTTTTTGCATCACCCTGGCAGATTGGTTTTTAGCCTTCTTACATGCTTCGTGGAGACAAGGAGGGAGATGGCAAAACCGACTCGGGCAGCAGCTGCCCAACCACGTTTTGTGAGAGGTAAAACGGCTTGATGTGGAAAGGGTCCTCTTTGATTTTGGCTGCCCATTCTCCCAAAGGGGCCTGTACCTGAACCAGCCCTTTTAGCATACCCATTTCATTCCCCGCCCAAGTTTCATGAGAGGGGCTTACAAGAATAACACCCATGAGACGGTTGTTTTTAAGCAGTAGTTTGCGATGATGATAGCGCTCTGGCCTGGTTGCCTCAATCACCTCGGCACTCGCATCATTCCAAGCACCAAAGCTGGCGGCGTCGAGGCCTGCGACACCCACGATGTTCATGAGCAAGCTCCCTTTGTATACGGTTGTTTTGCCGGCCAAATTTGCCCCAATCACGCGCCCATGCTCCATGGCAGTCGTTTCAATGGCGTGCACTTCTTGCTTGCCATCAATGCGATTCGCGCCTTGGGCTACATCCCCCGCAGCATATACATTGTCGAGGTTACTCTCGAGTTTGTCGTTGACCAAAATGCCGTGGTCTATGGTCAAACCGCTCCCCTGGGCCCAATCCAAATTGGGCTTGACACCCGTCGCCATAATCACCAAATCGGCGTCGACGCTCCCACCATCAGAAAACGTTAGTGCTGCCCTTTCGCCACGAGCCTCAATGCGTTCCAAGCGCTGACCACAGAAAAACGTCACCCCTTTGCCTTTGAGCCATTCATGCACCAAACCAGCCCCTGTCGCATCAATCATGCGTGGCAAAATGCGCGGCTCAGCCTCCACCACGGTCAGTGAAGCACTGCGTTTAAGCACGCCATTGAGAATGGTAAATGAGATAAATCCAGCACCTACCATCACCGCGCGGGAATCGGGTTTAAGCAGGGCGTGCACCCGCTGGGCATCTTCCATCGTCCAAAAACGATGCACCATTGGCAAATCCACCCCCGCAATGGGCGGCTTAACGGCAGAGGAACCCGTGGCAATTACAAGGTTGTCGTAACTCACACTTTCATCGTTATCGAGTACAACGCACTTGCCCTGCCCATCCAAGCTTTTTACACGCCGCCCAAAACGGTGCAAAACCCCCCATTGCTCAAGTTGGTCAAAGGACAAGGTTTGTGTGTGCCCCTCGCTAATACCGCGCTCCAAATAGTAAGGCAACACCATTCTTGAGTAAGGTGGTTCCTTGGCGATTAATACCACGGGATCATCGCATCCCATTTGCCGCATGGTACGAATGGCATTCACCGAAGCGGTCCCCGCACCTAAAAACACATGCCGTTTTTCCATGTTTTTCTCTCTTTAGCCTTCACTCAAAAATAGAAGTTCTTATGACCATAGCTTTTTCAAGGCACGCATCAGCCATGCACTAAAACATAAACGCTTGCCGCGTCAGCACAAAACAATCAGCCAGGCACTAAAACATAAACGCTTGCCGCGCCAGCACAAAACAACCCGCACCTCAAAACACCATCATGCGGCACATCAACAATTGAGGAAACGCTTTTCAAGCTTTCCCACTAAGGGCGTAGGACGAGCGCTTTTTAGCAAACTCACCTAGCCAGTCTTGGGGGCTGTCTTCCACGTATTCAATGGCAGCCGTTGGGCAGGCACGCGCACACGCTGGCTCGCCCGCGCACAGATCGCATTTGGTGGCTTTTTTGCGTTCGGTATCCATAAAAATGGTGCCATAAGGGCAAGCAATCGTGCATAGTTTACAGCCCACGCAATGGTCTTCCAACACCACCTTAGCACCCGTTGGATGAATGGTGATGGCATCCACCGGGCAGGCCGTCATGCACCAGCCCTCGCTGCATTGCACACAGGTATAGGGAGCGTAACTGGTGTGTTTTTCCAGTGCTTCAACACGGATGACCGACTTAGACGGTTGAAACGTGCCACTTTGAGAAAAAGAACACGCCAGTTCGCAGCGCATACAACCCGTGCAGCGCTCTGGGTGAAATTTTAGCGTTTTTGTCGCCATCTTGTTTTTATTCCTCTGGTATCGGTTTCCAACCATTTCAATTCGTTAAACGCTTTGCCACCTATGTTTAAACGCTTTGCCACCTATGTTTAAACGCTTTGCCACCTATGTTTAAACGCTTTGCCACCTATGTTTAAACGCTTTGCCACCTATGTTTAAACGCTTTGCCACCTATGTTTAAACGCTTTGCCACCTATGTTTAAACGCTTTGCCACCTATGTTTAAACGCTTTGCCACCTATGTTTAAACGCTTTGCCACCTATGTTTAAACGCTTTGCCACCTATGTTTAAACGCTTTGCTAACTCAGCCATGCAAGCTTATTTTTGACGGCCGCTTGAGCATGCCCCATTCCTATCCCTTCTACCCCAGCAAAGTCAATGCCAAACACACAGCACACCCACCCATGCATGTTCATGGAGGGTTTTTTTGCTAAACCTTCTCTTGCTAAGACAAATGTGTGGTCGAGACATCCGCTGGCAGCGCACATGCCTATCCGTTTGCCTGCTGTATGCTTATTGCTTGATGCAGGCGAGCCACTTGTGGCACATTGGTTTAGCCGTGTACGAGGGCAAAGGCAGCACGGGTGGGGGCCTCTCTCGGATAAAAATGATGCTATCCGCGAGGCTTGAAGTAGGGCGTAATCGCATGCGACGTACTCCATCCCTTTGGTTGTGCTCGCATCCCTAGTGCAAAATTTTCTGATACCTCAACAACGCCTTTTTCAAGCCCTTCCATGGCTGTGATAAGTGCGGATACGCTTTTTATTTTCTTAACTTTAAGGACAAAAAAAATCACATGCCTCAGGTTGCTTTTAGGGGAGTATTTCCCATTTTAGTTACCCCTTTTCTTCAAGATGAGGGCTTGGACCTTGAATCAATGGGGAAGGTGGTGCGCTTTATGCGTCAAGCGGGCATGGATGGCGTAACCATTTTGGGTGTATTGGGGGAGGCCAACCGCCTAACGGATGCAGAACGTGAGCAGGTGATCCGGACCACCATTGCCGCTGCCGATACGATGCCAGTGGTGGTGGGGACCAGCCATTTTGGCACAACAGCATGCGTTGCCCTTTGCCAAATGGCGCAAAATTTAGGTGCCGCGGCCGTGATGATAACCCCGCATCACGAACCGACACCCAGCGATGCCAAAGTCATGAAGCATTTCGAGACAATTGCGCAAAACATGAGTTTGCCCATTGTGCTCCAAGATCACCCCACCTCCAGCCGTGTTTTTATGCCCATTGAGTTGCTCGTGCATCTCGTCAACGAAATCCCCAGCATTCAATGCATCAAAGAAGAGCACCCCCCCACCCCGCAAAAGGCAACCGCCTTGCTCAAGGCTCTCCCCAAAGAACGCGGCATTACCCTACTGCAAGGGTTGGGGGCCTTGTATGGTATGTTTGACCTTGAGGCGGGATGTCATGGTTTTATGACTGGGTTTGCCATACCAGAGGTTTTGAAAGCGATGACCAACACCATGGTAGTGGGTAATCCCGAGGGTGCATGGGCTATTTTTAAGCAATACCTGCCACTGATTGTGTACGAACAACAGCCAGGGCTGGCCATTCGCAAAGAGATTTATCGCCTGCGCGGGCTCATTGAAAGCAACTGTGTGCGTGCACCAGGGGCTACCATCAACCCAAGCACCGCAGGCCAATTGCAGCAGTTGCTGCAGCGCGTACTCGGGAGTGTTGATTACACAAAGCCCATTGTTGTCACAACCCAATAAGCTTTTTTTTCTACGGTTTACGGTCAATCACCTTTGCTTGGGTTGACGAAATACACTATCTTTAAAAAAGGGCGGTCGCACACTTCAACATTCACAGCACTATTTTTGTTGTTATAGATATGGCTACCCGCCCTTTGATTCACCCTTCACCCCAAAACCTCACGACCGTACAATTTTAGTTTACCAAATACCAATGAAAAACAACCGTTTCCCGTATTTTTTGACTTTAAAGCAAAGGAGGTAACCAGACCATGCACAATTTGCATTTTATCAAGCCTTTATACAAAACCTTAGCCCTGAGTTTTGCATTGCTCATTGGGGCTGCTTCCCACCTTGCTTGGGCTGTTGATCCCGTATTTCACACTGGGTCAGAACGCCTCGCCATTCGCGGTTACGACACCGTGGCGTACTTTACCCAAAAGGAGCCCGTTCAAGGCCATCAGCGCTACCAAACCCAATGGCAAGGTGCCACTTGGCGCTTTGCCAGCCAAAAGAACCTCGACCTTTTTAAAAGCAGCCCCCAGCGCTATGCCCCACAGTACGGTGGTTATTGCGCGTATGCCGTTAGCAAGGGGGCAACGGCAAGCATTCAGCCCGATGCCTGGAGCGTTGTGAATGATAAACTCTATCTCAACTATGGCATCGCGGTGCGTGCGCTTTGGAAGCGAGACACCAAAGGCAATATTCAAAAAGCCGATCAGCATTGGCCCCGCATTTTAAAACGCTAGTCGCTGCATTATTCCAGCACGTGCAACCCATATTTTCTTGCTAAGGAGTTTGTATTCCATGATGCGCTATCCACGCTTTTTGCTTCGTACGAGGAGCCTATGCCTTTTGATGCTGGCGTTGTTGTCCGCCAAAGCTTGGGCTGCTGATCCCGTATTTCACACTGGGTCAGAACGCCTCGCCATTCGCGGTTACGACACCGTGGCGTACTTTACCCAAAAGGAGCCCGTTCAAGGCCATCAGCGCTACCAAACCCAATGGCAAGGTGCCACTTGGCGCTTTGCCAGCCAAAAGAACCTCGACCTTTTTAAAAGCAGCCCCCAGCGCTATGCCCCACAGTACGGTGGTTATTGCGCGTATGCCGTTAGCAAAAATTATACAGCAAGCACCCAGCCCGAGGCTTGGAGTATTGTGGATGGTAAACTCTACCTTAACTTTAGCCTTGGAGTGCGTGACCTTTGGTCGCAAAACACGGCTGGGCATATTGCCTCAGCCAATAACCATTGGCCCCGTGTGTTAAAGCAGTAACACCGCTTAGTAAGGCGGTTCCCATGGCCAAGCTCTATGCCATTGCTGGTACGCCCAAACAAGCTCGCTTCTATTTGGAGGCGGGCGTGCCCTATTTGCAACTGCGCTTTAAGCCACAACCCCTGCAACCCCACATCGCAACGATTCGCGATTGGACAAGCCGCCACTCCAAAACGAAGATTATTATCAACGACTGCCTAAATGCAGCACTCCAAGCCCAGGTATGGGGTGTGCATTTGGGGCAGGAAGACCTTTTACGCTATCCGCAAACACACATTTTGAACAGTGGCTTGCGCGTAGGGATTTCCACCCACAACAAGCAAGAAATCGAAGCAGCCGTGCCGCTGCGCCCCGCATTGCTGGGGTTTGGGCCTATTTACGCCACCCAAACCAAACACATTAAACACCTGCCCCAAGGCGTTGCACGCTTACAGCAGCAAGTAAACAAAACTTCGCAGCCTCTTGCTGCCATTGGTGGAATCGATGAGCGCACGATGGAGCAGGTCGCTCGAACGGGCGTCAATTTTGTGGCCATTATTAGCGCATTAACCCGCCTAACCCAAATCAGCCAAATACAAGACTGGATGTCACGCTTGGCACAATACCCGGCTCGCCATCCGTTTCCATAAAGAACCCATTGCCGTGTTACGCCTACCTATACCATTGCAGGGTTTTCGCGTGCGCATGTTCGATGGTCCGTGGTTGAAAAGGCACAAGTGTGTCGTTTACACCACATTATTTCCCCCTACAGTAGAAAAATTGCCACGCTTGTGCCCATAAGGCGTATTTGAGAGACCTGGTGCTGTGTTGACCCTCCTTCCATAATTTTAAGTAATAAATTTACTTTTTTAAATATATACTTATATATCAGCACACTGCCTTATTTTTTTATTTTTATTTTTTATTTTCCCATTGTTTGGTCAGGTTTTTGAAGTAAGGAGGGCTAAAGGGCGGTAAGCAGACATGGAGTGTTCTCATAAAACTTTATTATGATACCTGCCACTGCTCTTTGTATTCACCTGGATGCACAGCGATACAAGGGATTTTGTCTGCAAAAACCAAACTCAAAGCCAATTGGGAGAGATGATAATGATAACCAAATCTCAAAAAGCAAACACTGCTAACAAGCAAGTAACGCATCAAGAAATTGCCATTGCCTTAGCGCGGTTTCATGTTTCTGGTGGTCTCATTGAGAAGCTACCCACGCAAAATGTGGTGCTGCAGATGATGGTTGGCGAAGAAAAACACAATATTTACGAACCCATTTCTGCATTCGCAGCCTTAGGTTAGGGCGTTCGGTGCCTTGCTCATGGACAAACCCATGTGAGGGTTTATTTTTAGCACCCATTGCTGCCTTTTCACCTGGGCCTGGGTTGCACTGGCCTGGGTGATATTTTTGGATGCTTACGAAATGTAATAGTTTTTGCGGTGCATCAAAAAGAGCCGCCTTTTTGCTTTCTGAAACCATCAGTTTTTAAGAACCATTTGCGTCCTTGCAGCATACAAACCAATGGCTGGATGCAAACAGGCAATGTAAAAAGGTTTCCGGCGGATCTGCATAGGTCCACTTGACAATAACAGCATTCGCCGGTAAGTGCTTTTCTCCTCTTTTTTCGCTTGATGCAAAGTGTCGCCGGTCACATCATTTTGTGTTGACCGTTCGCCTTGTTGTTGGTGATTGCCTCTTGCTGATTTGCCTGTTTAAGGTGAAGACTTTAAAACGGCTGTCAAGCCAATTCTGCCACGCTTTTGTGGTGAGTGGCCGTGGATGCGCCGATGATGTAGCCGGGGGTATTGACCTCTTGGCCATCAAAATATAGGTGATATCTGGCGCATTTTGCGGGGTATTATGAATACCGAGCAAAAAATGGCCCTTTAAGCCAGCCAATCTGCCTGCCAATGTAGCAAAATCATCTCGACAAAAATGCCCTTGCCATCGTCATTTTCGTGCCCACGGTAGGGTAGGTCTATGTCAAAGGCGGTTTTTTTGCGTCGTTAGCACGTAGACCACACCCAAACGGTCCCTATGAGACTCTACAAGCCCAAGGAGGACACGCTTGTTTACACGCCTTGAAGTGGGTGGGCTAACAACAGCGGTGCTTTAGCCAATTGTTTAAACGTGTTTGGGTTGGTGGCGATGAGTACAAAACCTTGCGAATGATTGGGAGAATTGAGCTTTTCAGCAAAAGGATAGTCGCGATAAGCACTGGGGAAATATACCTGGTCTATCTGATGCGATGTCAACACAGAGTGGATGTAATCCAATTCCAACACCCCCTTATCGCCATAGTCATCGTAGTGAAAATGGATGTCATGCGGCACGCGAAAGTCATCAATCATGATGATCGCATTCTCCCACTTTAAGCATATTTCCAATTCTTCCAAAATGGGCAAATGCGCGAGCCAATGGGAGTCTAAATACACCAAGACCGATTGCTGAGCGCATTCCTCTTGAAGCGCTTGTAACAAGCCCACACTGTGGGTGTGCCTCAAGTGGATGTTTTGATATCCCTGCAATCGCTTTTTGGCATAGCCAAAGTAAATGCGGTTGATTTCGGCGGAGTACACAGGCTTGCCCTTGGCAAGTTCTGCAAAAAATGCGGTACTATGCCCTAAAAAAGTACCCGTTTCAATCATACAATCAAATGTCAATTGCGCATTTAACCAACGCAGCAGCACGCACCTTTGTTCAATGCTATTCAGTGGTAGCGGTTGACGCTTTATTGTACGCCTTGCCCTCAAAACAGAACTCACTATAGCCCCCAAAGTGAGCTTTTGTGGTGCCATGGATGCCCTCATCTCTCTCAACATTTTAATCTTTTTTCATTTTTTTGATTGCTTAAACTTAAAGCCCCGCGCTTGGATGGCAGGCGTTGTTGATAGCAACTCAAACCGACGTACACCTCATGATGCTTCAATGCAAGCATTATTGATAGCGTGTTAGCGCCATGTACCCCCCTGCCCGCTTATGATGCTTGCAAAATTTTAAATGGCGATGGGAAAACGTATAGCACCCCAGTAGCAAGGCATACTTTTGTGCGTGAGGATTCGTTGGTTTAACTTGACTCCAGAGCGGTTTTTATGGCACCTACAGCAGCACATATTTCGACCTATACCTTAGCGCAGGTTCTAAAGACTAACCCATAGGAGCATAGAATAATAGGATGTCCACCGCAAAAGTGCGCCGCAGCCCCGCTTGGTGGGGAGCAATGGATCGTGATGGTTTTATTCATCGCTCTTGGATGAAAAACCAAGGCTTGCCAGACGATCTGTTTGAAGGACGACCTGTGATTGGGATTTGCAATTCGTGGTCAGAACTAACCCCCTGCAACGCCCATTTAAGGCGTTTGGCCGAATGGGTGAAGCGCGGGGTGTGGGAAGCAGGTGGCTTTCCTTTGGAATTTCCCACCATGTCTTTGGGTGAGCCCTTAATGCGCCCCACCACCATGCTGTTTCGCAATTTGATGAGCATGGATGTGGAAGAGAGTTTGCGTGCTAACCCGTTGGATGGTGTGGTGCTGCTGTGTGGTTGTGACAAAACCACCCCCGCCCAACTAATGGGGGCGGCCAGCGTCAACTTGCCCACCATTTTGCTCACGGGGGGTCCCATGCTCAATGGGCGTTTTAAGGGCCAGCAAATGGGTTCTGGCACCGATGCTTGGCGCCTAAGTGAGGAGGTGCGGGCGGGGAAACTGTCCCTCGATGCGTTTCTCTCTGCAGAAGCGGGTAATTCACGGAGTCAAGGGCATTGTAACACCATGGGTACGGCCTCCACCATGGCTTCGATGGCGGAGGCGTTGGGTGTCAGCCTCACGGGTGCTGCGGCGATTCCTGGTGCCGATTCACGCCGTTTTACCTATGCTCACTTAACGGGGCGGCGCATTGTGGACATGGTGCACGAAAAACTTAGCCTAAACAAAATCCTGACCCGCGATGCCTTTCAAAATGCCATTTGCACCAATGCCGCCATTGGGGGATCCACCAATGCAGTCGTCCATTTGCTGGCCTTAGCGGGACGCATTGGGGTTGACCTTGCCCTTGAAGATTTTGATCGTTGGGGTTCTGATCTCCCTTTGTTGTGCAACCTGCAACCTTCGGGTGAGCATTTAATGGAGGATTTTTATTACGCCGGTGGACTGCCTGTGGTAATGAAGGAAATCTCAAGCAAATTGGTGGGCACAGCCATGACGGTTACGGGCAAGCAGATGGCCGAGAATATTGCCAGTGCTGAATGCTACAATCGTGACGTCATTTACTCCAGCAACAAGCCACTCCAAAATGCGGCAGGCATTGCGGTGTTGCGTGGCAATTTGGCCCCACAAGGTGCCGTGATTAAACCCAGTGCGGCAACCCAATCGTTGCTAACCCACAAGGGGCGTGCGGTGGTGTTTGAGAGCATTGAAGATTTTAAAGCGCGCGTGGATGACCCCAATTTGGATGTCGATCCCAGCTGTGTTTTGGTGCTCAAAGGGGCTGGTCCCAAGGGCTATCCCGGAATGGCTGAGGTGGGCAATTTGCCCTTACCCGCCAAAATTTTAAAACAAGGGGTAACGGATATGGTGCGCGTTTCCGATGCCCGCATGAGCGGGACGGCTTACGGTACGGTAGTGCTACACACAGCCCCCGAGGCCGCCGTGGGTGGCCCATTGGGATTGGTTCGCAATAACGACGTGATAGTGCTTGATGTGCCAAACCGGAAACTGCAACTTGAGGTAGACGATGGAGAGTTAGCCGAGCGCAGATTGGCTTGGAAAGCCCCTGAACGACCCGCCGTACAGCAGCGTGGCTATGCACGGTTGTACGTCGACCATGTGCTTCAAGCTGATGCGGGAGTCGACTTTGACTTTTTAGTGGGTAACTCTGGCGCCGAGATTCCCCGGGAAAATCATTAGAGATTCGTGTGCGAATGCCAAAAGACGGATCATACCACACCTGTTTCATCCTGTAAATCTCACCGTTGGGCGATGCAGTCTTTAAAAACCAATTTTGCCCATCTCATTGAGATAAGGGATGGGTTTCGCCGTTTCACCGCTGAAATCACTACCGTGAGCAGTGCAGTCTTTAAAACCCTACATTTGCTATCCGTGATTAAGACTAAGGAGTGTTCTAAAAATGAAAGAATTACAACCTGCACCATCACCTGCTTTAACCCCTAGTCTACCCCTTGCCCATCTCATGAATTGCATACCCTTGGCGGTGCTCGCGCTTTGGGTTTATGTCGGCGCGTTCAACCCATTGAACGCGTACGGCACACCTAATGCCAATTTGTGGGTCTATTTTAGCCAGCACGATCGAGATTCTCGCCTGCGCGTTGACCACAGCCAGTGGGATGCGCTGCTTAAACGCCATGTGAAGCGAGGGGTCGATGGGATCAACCGTATCCATTACCGTGGGTTTTTGTTGTACAAAAGCAGGGCTGGGCTCAAAAAATACATCTCACAAATGCAACGCGTGCGGGTAACCGCCCTTTCTCGGGATGAGCAAATTCCCTACTGGCTCAATTTATTCAACGCCAGTGTGGTCAATTTTGTTGTGCAAAATTTTCCCGTACCTTCCATTCGTAAAGTTGGAGGCATTCTTTCTGTTGGCCCGTGGTCCAAGAAGATTTTGACCCTCGAAAGCATGCGCCTTTCTTTAAACGATATTGAGCATCGCATTTTGCGCCCTTTGTCAGTGGATTCGCGTGTGCACTATGGCCTCAATGGGGCCACTCTTGGCAATGCCAACATACTGCCCGTGGCCTTCACTGCCAGCAATACACCCGCTTTGCTCAGCCAAAGTGCCAAGGATTTTGTCAATCATCACCGTGGCGTCCGGGTGGTTGGAAACAAGCTCCATCTTTCTAGTATTTACCATTGGTATTTGAAAGATTTTGGGGGCAATATGGATGGGCTGATAACGCATCTACGCAAGTTTGCAGATCCAAACCTCAGAGCATCTTTGGCGAAAGTGGAAACGATGGAATCTTACGAGCATGACTTCGACTGGCAGCTTAACAGCGTATATCCCTCCCGTACAGGTTTGTTGCGCTGTATTTTTGAAGCTTGTAACAAATTTTGAGCACCAAAAGTGCCATCAAATTTCAATGCGCCAAGCATAACCACTGTAATGGCTGGTAAACATTTTGCGTTAATAAAGACGGGCGCATTATGGCGGGTAAATCTCTTGATGCATAAAGACGGGCGCATTATGGCGGGTAAATCTCTTGATGCATAAAGACGGGCGCATTATGGCGGGTAAATCTCTTGATGCATAAAGACGGGCGCATTATGGCGGGTAAATCTCTTGATGCATAAAGACGGGCGCATTATGGCAAAAATTTTTGAAAGTTTGGTTTTTCTCGCTAGGTGTTGACGCCCCCCTGCACCTAGGGCTACAGTGGCCGGGTTATCAGCCTGGTCCTCAGATTTTTTTAATCTTGTGGGGCGGTGCATGGTTCCCATTTCATCTGCTTTTTATCACATAAAAACACACAATGTTTTATCACATAAAAACACACAATGTTTTCATTTTTTGTTGCTAAGGTGGATTAACGTAAATAAGCATGTGTGGCACACCCCCAAGCCAAACTACCATTGAATTGTTGTTAAAGCGGCGCTCCGTGTCGGTCAAAAATATGAACGGGGTTGGGCCCACTGCTGAAGATATTGAAACCATTTTGCGTGCTGGCATGCGCGTTCCCGATCATGGCAAACTAGCACCTTGGCGCTTTATTGTGATTGAAGGCAAAGCCCGTGAGGATCTTGGCAACAAATTGGCAGCACTTTTTTTGAAAGAAAATCCCCGCGCCTTACCCGAACTTTGCAGCATTGAAAAAAATCGCTTTACGCGCTCGGCAGTGTGTGTTGTGGTGGTTTCTGCAACTAAAGAACACCCTAAAATTCCCCATTGGGAACAAATACTTTCGGTAGGTGCTGTCTGCCAAAATATGCTTGTTGCGGCCACCGCTTTGGGTTGGGCGTGCCAGTGGCTCACCGAATGGTTCGCTTATAGCACGCCTTTTGCCAGGGTGCTTGGCTTGCATAGCAACGAAAAAATTGCTGGGTTTTTGCACTTTGGACAAGGAAGCCCACCGCCAGATCGCCTAAGACCTCCTTATAAGGAAAGAGTAACCCTATGGAATGCGTGAGAGTCTACCCCTTTCTTTCTCGAATTTTGCAACGTTGTTTGAGTTGGCCAAGGGCTGTACTTTGGCTTTTAGCACTGGTATTGTTGGCAAGCGGCAAAATGGGAGCGGGGGTAGTTTTTGCGGCACCGAAGTCGAAAGTTATTTTGTATTGGTTAAAAGAAGATCCAAATTCGACGAAAACGCTGAGCCATGGCATGTGGGACAAGCTGTTGAAACGCTATGTTAAAACGCACCCCAGCCGGATTAATCGCGTAGACTACCGTGGGTTTTTGCGCGGAGGCCGTTCCACTTTGGCAAGGTACCTTAAGGCGATGCAAAGCCTTAGCCCAACCACCTATAACCGCGATGAACAACAGGCTTACTGGATCAATCTGTACAATGCTGCTGTGCTGCGTGTTGTGCTCGACAATTACCCGCTTGAAACCATTCGCAAGGCCAAAGAACCCAATTTGACAAAAGGGCCCTGGGAATCCAAAATCCTTGAAATAGAAGGCAGACCCGTTTCTTTAGACGATATTGAACACCGTGTTTTACGACCCATTTGGCAGGACCCACGGGTCCATTATGCATTAACCAGTGCTAGTCTTGGCAGCCCTGGCTTGCTGCCAACCGCGTACACATCCAGAAATATTTCCCAATTGCTTCGCCTCAGTGCGATTGCCTTCATTAACCATCCACGTGGAGTGCAGATACGCGGTGGAAACTTGTATGTTTCTAGCGTTTACCATTGGTATTTGAAAGATTTTGGGGGTAGCGTACCCTCTTTAATAAGACACTTAGAGCAGTACGCCGTGGGCGGACTCAAAAAAGGGTTACAAACCTATCAAGGTAGTTACAGCCACCGGTTTAATTGGAGCTTGAACAACTATTTTGTGTCGCAATGATGTATGCCAACACAAACCCGCCTGTAAAGGTTATCCCGCCGTAGGCAAGCATCGAGCCATGCGTAGCCGTGCATTCTTGGATAGGTCGTGGTTTTGTTTGCTGTATCCACCAAAATAGGCTTTGCAAAATGACCAACCGTTTTTGCACCTGCCCCTTTTTTACGCCTGCATTTGACGCCTGTTGTATTTTTACCTGTGCTCCGTGACGTTGTAGTTTGGCTCACCTACCGCAATGTGTCCCTTGGATATCACCCCTCCCTTCAACTGGGGGATGACAGGTTTCTCCTTATCGTTCTTTACGAGTCATGTGCGTGGCTGAATGATTTTTTAACAAACCAATCCTAATATAGTGTGTTATCCTTATCAAGGGAGCGTTCCGTGGCTGGAGATACTTTGGCTTGGGCTATTTTTTATTTGACCGTTTTTACGAAAGGGTGCCTTGGGTGATATCCGTTATTTTTTGTATGCGCTTTGGTGCTCGGCTGCTGCTGCGCTTTGTTTTGTTGGCAGGGGCGTTTTTTGCCTTGTTTTCTTCACCGAGTATGGCTGCGCCATCGTCTAATTTGTGGCCCCATTGGTTGGCACAAAACGCTGCCTCCACCCAACGGGTAGATCATAGTGTGTGGGATACGTTTTTAAAAAACCATGTCATTACCAACCATCCCAGCAACGTGTTTTTATTAAATTACGCCGCGGTGCCTAAGGGTGCCCAAACCCGCTTAAACCAATACCTTGCGGCCATGCAAGGGGTGAAGGTTTCCCAGCTAAGCCGTCGAGAACAGCTGCCCTATTGGATTAACCTCTACAACGCAAAAACCATTGAACTCATCTTAACGCACCGCCCCGTAAAATCGATTCGCGACATTAAATTTGGCCTTTTTTCGGGTGGCCCATGGTCTAAAAAACTGCTCACCGTGGAAGGCCAAGCGCTTTCTTTAAACGATATTGAACACCGTATTTTGCGCCCCATTTGGCGAGACTCACGGATACACTATGCGGTGAACTGCGCCAGCATTGGTTGCCCTAATTTAATGCCTGTCGCATTCACGGCTAGCAATATCGAAGTCTTGCTCAAAAAAGGTGCGGTTGCCTACATTAATCACCCTCGTGGGGTTCGTTTTGACGATGGGAAATTGGTTCTCTCCAGTATTTTTCACTGGTTTATCGAGGATTTTAAGGGGAATTTAAAGGGCGTGTTGGCCCATGTTCACAAGTATGCAACCCCCCACTTGCAACAACAATTAACGCAGTATGATAAGGGGTATGATCACGCTTACGATTGGGCACTCAACGCCCCGTAAAAAGAAGGCCTGCCATGGCAGCAACCCCTCTTGGCTATCACGCTTTTTTATCACTGTATTGAAGTACGTAGTTGTGCCGCTTGTGTGGGCTCTGCCACTGCGTAATGGCATGGCCCGCTGAGGATTTTTTGTGAGGCGAAAAGCGTGTGGTCTCATGGCAAGCGCCTTGTGTTCACGGCTCAGCCCTCAAAGAGGGCCACTACGATTGGGCACTCAACACCCCGTAAAAAGAAGGCCTGCCATGGCAGCAACCCCTCTTGGCTATCACGCTTTTTTATCACTGTATTGAAGTACGTAGTTGTGCCGCTTGTGTGGGCTTTTCTGCCACTGCGTAATGGCATGGCCCGCTGAGGATTTTTTGTGAGGCGAAAAGCGTGTGGTCTCATGGCAAGCGCCTTGTGTTCACGGATCAGCCCTTAAAGAGTGCCACAAATAGGTGGTTGCAAAGCCACGATACGGTGTGAGGCTTTCCAATAAAGACGCTTGCTCTTCAGGTTTAGGCGTATGGTCAAGATCAAAGATCGTTTTAAGTGCTTTGCGTAAACCCGCATCCCCCACAGGAACGGCGTTCATCCGCCCTAACCCGCGCAGCAGTGCATAGGCAGCCGTCCAAGGGCCGATGCCCTTAAGGTGACACAGACGCTGCGTAATGGCGTCATCGTCTAGTCCTTGTAATGCTTCTTCATTCAAATCGTTGGCCATAAATGCACGCGCCAGCGTTTGCAAATAATGCATTTTCTGCCTTGAAAACCGAGCTGCCTTCCATTGCATATCCTGCATATCAAGCAATGCTTGGGGCTGCGGGAAAGGGAGCATGCCTTGCCATGCACTGCCTTTAAGGGCTTCGAGCCCATGGGTGGCCGTCGATTTTCCCCACAGGTTTTCTGCACACCTTACCATGAGTTGATTTCGCAGCTGGTAAGCAAAGGCCAAATTGATTTGCTGACCTACAATGCCCCAACAAAGTGCCTCCCACAGCGAGGCACATTGCACCATCCGCAGCCCTGGCCAGCGCCGTAATAGGTTGGCAAAAGCGGGGTATTGGCCTGCATGCCTTGCAAAGGAAGCATAGGGTTGATTTAGCCCTAAAATGTGAATGGCACGCAACACGCAGCGCCAACGTACCACAGTGGCATTTACTTTGGGCCGTGTGCGACCTTCTGGCAGTATGTCGACCTCCAGCAGCCATTGGTCGTTTGCAAAGCAGGCTTTTAGCGTGACAAGGGTGCTGGGGGCCGCGTACAGCAAGCGGTAATGGGTGTTATCAACCACTTTTTCGCTGCTATTTTGGGCATCGCGCCCTAGGTGGCGCAGTACTTCCTGGGCAGCATAAGGCTGGGGAGGAGTTAGTACCAGCGGCCCGCCTGCCCGCCACGCAGCCAACGCCTTAAGGTTGGTGTAACAGCGCGTTTGTAGTGCTACCTGTTGCCCCTGCAACGCACCTGCCTTGCCTTGGAGCCATTGCAATACCCTAGTGTTAAGCACGTTTTCAGGCAATGATTAAAATCCTTTCGACAGCCTTTAAGCCACATTCGCACATTTGTCTTGCTCAAAATTTAGCAAAAACCGCTTGCGTTCAAGCCCGTAGGCATAGCCCTGTAATTTGCCATTGCTAGCAATAACCCGATGGCAAGGCACAATCAACACAAACCGATTGGCACCATTGGCTTGTCCCACGGCACGCACACTTTTGGGTCTGCCAATGGTTTGCGCAAGGTGCTTGTAAGAGCGCGTTTGGCCATAGGGGATACGAAGCAACGCTTGGCGTACCTGCTGTTGAAAGGGGGTTGCTGTGCCCATAGCTAAGGGAAGGTCAAAGCGTTCGAGCCTCCTTGCAAAATAAGCGGCAAGTTGCTCTTTTGCAAGCTGTAATACAGGGTTGTTTGGCAGGGAGGCTTGCGGAGTTTTTGTATCTTCATACCATGCTCGCACAAGTTCGACCTCGCTTGCTTGCAAGTGCAAACTCCCTAAAGGGGTGTTAAGACTAACTTCGTCATGATGGGTTTGTGACATGAGTTTATCGCCTCTGAATTTATTTATACATGAATATCTTTACTTTTTGGTGGAAACCTCGGCACACTGCACGGGGGAGCACAGTGTATCGATTTTTGCCGTATTTTGCTAGCATTCATCTCTTGCAAAACCACCAAACCCATGCCTTAGCGTTTATTTTGATCGTGCAATAGATGCTCCCAAAAACCAAAGTTTCTACCCCCCTTTCCATTGGTAAAAATGTACGAGCCAGTGCAGCGTTGGCTTTTTTAAAACTCTACCAAAAGGGCAAATGGGAAGGGGGCTTTAGCCCCAACCCCCCTAAGGCCATGCGGAGCCAAGGCGACCGCGCCATGTATGCTGGCCTACTGCGCGGCGTGGTGCGCCATGCACGCTTTTTATTGCACGAGGTTGCACGCCTCAACCAAAGCCGTCCTCCCACAGAAAAAGTGTTAGCACTTGCCTTGGTTGGTTTGTTTCAATTGCGCTTTTTAAACATACCCGCCCATGCGGCGGTTAACGAAACTGTGGCAGCAGCCTCGCTGCTTAGGGTGCCTGCTGCCAGGGCATGGCTCAACGGCATCTTGCGGACCGCCGTCCGCGAAGGCTTGCGCGAAACCCACACTACCCAAACTTTGCCCATGGCGGTTGCCACCTCCTACCCCGATTGGATGGTGGAGCGCTGGGAAACCCAATATGGGACCGAGATTACCCAAAAAATCTGCCTATTGGGTTTGCAGTTTCAAGGGACGTGCGTGCGGGTCGAAACACGGCGCATTCAGGCCAAGGCATTGCAGCTAGCCTTTGCCAACGAAGGCATTCAGGCCAAACTTCACCCCATTTTGCCCCATGCCTTGTGGCTTGAACGCCTTGCCCCGTTATGGCATAGCAAAGCGTTTGGGCAAGGCCTTTGCTATGTGCAAGATACCTCATCTTTGCTGTGCTTAGAGTGGTTGCTCCCTGCTGTGATGGGAGACGTATTGGACGTGTGCGCTGCCCCCGGGGGCAAATGGAGTTTTTTGCTAAGTGCGCTAAAGCAACAACAAGCACGCCAGCATCCACCCGCCAAAATTCGCTGGGTGCTTGGTTGTGACCATCAGGCACAACGCCTTGACTTGATGCGAGAAAACCTCAAGCGGTTACGTCTAGGCAATGCCCCCTTACTTTGCGCAAATGGCACGCGTTTGCCCTTTGGCAGTGGGCACCAAAGCGTGGGTTTTGATACTGTGTTACTCGATGCACCATGTTCTGCTACAGGGGTTCTGCGAACCCACCCTGAAATAAAATGGCAAAGACGCCCTACCGACCTTGAACAATGGAGCAACACCCAAGCAACCTTGCTCCAGGAAGCAGCAAGGGTATGCAAGGCGGGGGGCAAAGTGATTTACATTACCTGCAGTTTGGAAAAAGAAGAAAATCAGCACCAAGTCGAACGCTTTTTGGCGCAACAACCCACCTGGAAAAGGATCTCTTTTCGACAATATGCCCAGCCAATTCCCTCAAAAGCACTGCCCCAACCCACCTTGTCGGCCCAAGGCGATTTTCAACTGCTTCCAGGCCCCTACTGGAATGGTCTTTATGCCGCCATTTTGCAAAAACCCGGCAAAATACCCCCCTGTATGCCCCATCCATAGCCCTTAGTAAGGTACAATCTCGCACTCAAAAACCCAAATTCAGTCACGCACTTAAAAACGCTTCTTCAAAACGCCTTATGGAATACCAGCCACCTTTGCTTGAGGGTCATTTATTGCGGCGCTACAAACGTTTTTTTGCAGACATCCGCTTGGCCAACCAACACATTATCACCGCCCATTGCCCCAATACAGGCTCATTGCGTACTTGCTGCGAGGAAGGCGCTAGGGTGTGGGTTTCTAAAGCAAACAACCCCAAGCGCAAACTGGCCTATACCTGGGAGGCAGTGCTCTCTCAAGGGTGTATGACGGGAGTACATCCACGTCTTGCCAACCCACTTGTGGAAGAAGCGTTGGCTGCTCAAAAAATTCACAGTTTACGCCCATGGCCCCGTTGGAGGCGTGAAGTGGCTTACCCTGATGGCGGGCGTGCCGATTTCTTATTAGAAGGAGCAGACGGTAAACCCCCTTGCTATGTGGAGGTTAAAAGCGTTTCGATGCGCCTCGATGGCATCGCAACCTTTCCCGATTCGGTGAGTGCGCGTGGTACACGGCACATGGAACAATTGGCTTCCCTCAGCAAGGCGGGTTTAAAGGCTGTGGTTTTTTTTGTGATTCAGCGCACAGACTGTGTTACTTTTCGCCCCGCGGACGAAATTGACCCCCACTATGGCAAATCCTTGCGGAATGCGATAGATTCGGGTGTGCAGGTAATGGCGTGGTGTGTGCAAATCTCCACCCAAGCGTTGGTGCTAAAACGCCCTTGTCGCGTGATTTTATAACCCTTTTGCCCCTTGGAATCAGCACCATATTTTGTTTCTAAGCGTGTGAGGTACATCAAAAAAACCCCTTGCTCACAACCCCGTCCAAAAAAACCTCGCAACGGATTATGCGGAAATGATGGCCTCGAAGATGCTTTCCGGTGTAAACTTCGTTGTTGGTTAACCACTTCCCCCGTTCGTGAAGGCTCTTGCAAGTGAACACCTCCTGCACACCAGCCTGGCAGTTTGGGCGTCGCAACTGGCGCGATCTGGTTACAAAGGCGCTTAAAGGCCAAGCATTTGAAAGCGTGATGGAAAGCGCAACGGTTGAGGGCATTTCCATCCCCGCGCTAAGCAGTGCACAAGATTGGCATCATCAAGGCAACCCTTCTGGATTTCCAGGCACCCCTCCCTTTGTTCGCGGCAGGCATGCAGGAAAGAACCGCAATGGTTGGCGCATTGGGCATATGGTCAATCAGCCCAATATTCAAGCAGCTGCAAAGGCCCTCAAAAATGGTCTCCAAGGGGGGGCAACCGCCATTTTTCTGGAGCTAGATGCCAAAACGCGTGCAGACTTCGGGAGCTTAGATACTTTGGGCGATCAGCCACTTACGGGTGTGCCCATACAAAACCTTTATGGTTTGGAAGCCTTGCTCGGCAAACTACAGCCCAATACCCCCATTATGCTGCAAAGCGGGTGGGCTTTTTTTGCCCACGCTGCGTTGTTGGGTGCTTACTGGGAGAAAAACAACATTGCACCTGAGCAACGCCTGGGTTGCTTTGGTGTTGACCCTTTGGGTGCTTGCGTCCGTTGGGGGATGGTCAATCCTGAATTACTCAATGCCGCCTTGATTCAAATGGGTGATTTAATGCACTGGAGTCTGTTGCACTGCCCCAAAGTCAGTACGGTGTGCATAAACCTCCAGCCCCACCACAATGCAGGGGGTGGCGAGGCGCAAGAAATAGGCTTTGCACTCGCGTGTGGTCTTGAATACCTCCGCTATTTAGAAACATCCGCCCACCTCCCTTTAGAACAAGCCCTGCAAAGCTTTACGTTTTGTTTTGCCTTGCACCAGGAGCCTTTGCTAAATGTGGCCAAGTTGCGTGGTGCCCGTTTGGCCTGGGCACAGATGCTCGACGTGTGCAAGGTGCTTCCTCGCGCCCAAGGCATGCGCCAATATGCCTTTAGTTCACAGCGTATGCTAACCCAAAAAGACCCTTGGATGAATTTGCTACGCCTGACTGCTGCGGGGTTTGCTGCCAGCATTGGTGGTGTGGAAACGTTGTTTTTACACCCTTTTGATGCGCTGTATGGAAATGGAAGCGGTTCTGAATTCTCGCAGCGGATGTCGCGCAACTTACAAATCATGTTGCGCGAGGAATCCCAAATGCATGCCGTGCTCGATCCTGCGGGGGGTTCATGGAGCCTTGAAAGCCTCACCAATCGCTTTGCAGAGCGCGGCTGGGAGGTTTTTCAAGCGATTGAAAACCAAGGCGGTGCCCGCGCGGTGCTTGAATCGGGCTGGTGGGTCGCCCAAATTGCATCCGTACGTGAGAAACGCCAAGCGCGGATCGAAGCCGCGCAACAGCGCATCATTGGGGTTAATATGTTTCCTTTGCTCGACGAAACTCCCCCGCCAAGCGCAGAAGATGACACCCCAAAATTGCCAACACAAAAAGCCCCTACGCCCGTACAAGACAACGCTTTACAAGGTGCGCTGGAAGCCTTGGCAGGTGGGCACGCGACCAGGCGCAAGTCTTTAGGGCCAGGGTTGCTCTCCAAAATGGTCCAAGCGACCCAAGCGGCCATCAAAGGTGCCAGTTTGCAACAATTGCACCAAGCCATTATGGACACTACCAGCATTGGGAATGCCTTAGAAGACAAGCGGCACCCCATTGCAGGTTTACCAAACTGGCGTGAAGCCAGCGCCTATGAAGCACTACGCAATGCCTGTGACAGTGCCGATTTACAACAACAGCGCCCCACTGCAGTACTGGTTTGCCTTGGGCACATTGCCGATTCGCTCGCCGCACAATCCCATACCAAAAACGTGCTTGGCAGCGGCGGTATTGCCGTACAAACCCTGATTGTAACCCAATTGCAACGGGGTGTACACGACTTTAAACATCAAAATGCTAGCATTGCGGTACTGTGCGGTCATGATGAAAACATCCCCTACCCCCAACTTGCCAAGGCCCTGCGTGGGGCAGGGGCACGCTACGTCTTGTTACATCAAGCACCAAGCCCACATACCACCGCCTTGTTGCCCACCCAGCACCAAGCCACCCCCATTGACGCCCTGCTATACGAAGGCTGCACGCCTTACCCCTTGCTCAAGCAAATTTTAACCACCTTGCACATTTTTCCACCATCAAAACCCTTCAAAACTGGATCTTAAGTTTAAGATGAGCATTCCCTCATTTAAAAATATCCCTTGGCAACACCCCGAGGTAACGAGCGACGTGCAAGATTGGCACGCTGGCCTTGCCTCCGAGGGAAAGCACAGCCTCGCACAAGAAACGTTGTCCACCCCAGAAGGCATTGAGCTCCCTCCGCTTTTCTATGATGCGCATTTAGACACTGTGGATGTGGATCTTGGTTCGTCATGGCCTGGCCTGGCACCTTACCTGCGCGGACCACAGCCCACGATGTATCCAGGGCGTCCTTGGACCATTCGTCAATATGCGGGTTATGCCACGGCTACCGAGAGCAATAAATTTTACCGCCGCAATTTGGCTGCGGGCCAAAAAGGGCTTTCGATTGCCTTCGATTTGGCGACCCACCGTGGTTACGATTCCGACCACCCCCGCGTGGCAGGCGATGTGGGCATGGCAGGGGTTGCGATTGACTCGGTGTGGGATATGCAAACCCTGTTCGCGGGCATTCCCCTCGACCAAATGAGTGTCTCAATGACGATGAATGGTGCGGTGCTCCCCGTGATGGCCATGTACATCGCCGCCGCTGTTGAAGAAAACGTGTCGCCTCAACAACTGACTGGCACCATTCAAAACGACATTTTAAAAGAATTTATGGTGCGCAACACCTACATTTACCCACCCGAACCTTCCATGCGCATCATCTCCGATATTTTTGCCTACACCTCCAAAAATATGCCCAAATTTAACGCCATCAGCATTTCGGGATACCACATGCAAGAGGCGGGATCCAGCGCGGATTTAGAGCTCGCCTATACCCTAGCCGATGGCCTTGCCTATGTACATTGTGCCTTAGAAGCGGGTCTTGATATTGACCGTTTTGCCCCTCGGCTCTCTTTTTTTTGGGGAATTGGGATGAACTACTTTATGGAGGTAGCCAAACTACGTGCTGGGCGCATGCTGTGGGCGCAGATGATTGCGCCTTTTAACCCCAAAAATCCACGCTCACTAAGCCTGCGTGCGCATTGCCAAACCTCGGGTTGGAGCCTGACAGCCCAAGATGTGTTTAACAATGTGGGGCGTACCTGTATTGAAGCCATGGCCGCTGTGCACGGAGGCACCCAATCCCTACACACCAATTCCCTCGATGAAGCCTTGGCGCTCCCCTCTGACTTTAGTGCGCGCATTGCCCGCAATACCCAATTGTTTTTACAGCACGAAACCGAAAGTACCCGCCTTATCGACCCCTGGGGTGGCTCGTACTATGTCGAGTGGCTCACCCAAAAACTGGCGGCACGCGCCATGGAACACCTTAAAGAAATTGACTCCCTAGGAGGCATGGTAAAGGCCCTGCAAAGCGGCACCCCCAAACGGCGCATTGAAGAAGCCGCCGCCCGTACCCAAGCACGAATCGAATCGGGAGATCAAACCATTGTGGGCGTCAACAAGTACCCCCTTGCCAAAGAAGACAACCTACGCGTACTCAAAATTGACAACGCCAAAGTGCGTGACGCTCAAATTGCACAGCTAAAGCACCTGCGTGAACACCGCGATAATGCTGCGGTACAACGCTGCCTTCAAGCCATTGGATACTCAGCCAAAAACGGCGAGGGCAACTTGCTGGCCTTAAGTATTGACGCCGCCAAGGCACGTTGTACGGTGGGTGAAATTGTGGGTGCTCTAGAAGAGGTATGGGGACGCCATCGGGCCGAGGTGCGTGCCGTAAGCGGTGTGTACAGCCATGAGTTGGGTGGAAACGCCAAGGGCATCCAAAAAACCCAGGCAATGATTACGCAGTTTGTCACCTTTGAAGGGCGTCAGCCGCGTATTTTGCTGGCCAAAATAGGGCAAGATGGGCACGATCGTGGTCAAAAAATTATTGCTTCCGCCTTTGCTGACATGGGCTTTGATGTCGACATCGGGCCCTTATTTCAAACCAGTGAGGAGGTGGCGCGTCAAGCGATCGAAAATGATGTGCACATCGTGGGCATCAGTTCATTGGCAGCAGGGCATTTAACCTTTGCCCCCCAAATACGCCAAGCCCTTGCGGGCCATGGCCGCGAAGATATGCTGGTAGTGTTTGGGGGGGTGATTCCACCTGAAGACCACCCGACTTTGGTAAGCATGGGCATTCACGCAGTTTTCTCCCCTGGCACCAACCTGCAGCATGCAGCTCAAAATTTGGTACTTACCCTTGCCAGACGCCTTGGCTACACGCTCGATGCCGCATAAAATATCTGAAAAAAGGGTGCTCGAGAATTGGCTACACGCTCGATGCCGCATAAAATATCTGAAAAAAGGGTGCTCGAGAATGCGAAACCACCTTCATTTTGGGGTAAGCCATGGGGCGAAAGGGATAAAAAATGAGCACATGGCGGCGCGACCTCCATTTTGGCGATTGTTTGAACGTGCTGCGCGAGCAGCTGCCCGCCCAAGCGGTCGATTTGGTGTATCTCGATCCACCCTTTAACTCAAGTCGCAATTACAACCTGCTCTTTAAGGCCCCTGATGGCCTGCCCGCCCAAGCGCAAATTACCGCTTTTGAGGACGCTTGGCAGTGGACAGAGCAAGCCGAGCAAGAATACGACGGTTTGCTGTCCCAGCCCAACACCCAAGTGGCCGAAATGATCAATGCCATGCTGGGTTTTTTAGGGCGCAACGACATGATGGCATACTTGGTGATGCTGGCGACACGCCTGCTGCCCATGCACCGCGCGCTTAAAAATACGGGGAGCTTGTACCTGCATTGCGACCCCACCGCCAGCCATTACATTAAAATTTTGCTCGATGCCGTGTTTGGCAAAGAAAACTACCGCAACGAAATTAGCTGGAAACGTTCAGACCCAAAAAGCCACAATAAGCGCAATTTTCCCAATAGTAGAGATGTGATCTTTCGCTACACGAAAACGAACAAAGCAAAATTTTTCAACCTGTATACACCCTATGATTCTAATTATGTGAAAAAATTTTATCGCTTTGAAGATGAGGATGGTCGCCATTATGCGCAAGGAGATTTAACCAACCCAAACAAAGACCGCCCCAATTTAACCTACGAATTTTTAGGGGTAACGCGCGTTTGGCGCTGGACAAAAGAGCGGATGCAAAAAGCATCTGCACAAGGCTTGATCATTCAAAAAAGACCCGGTGGTGTGCCCGTTTATAAGCGTTATTTGGATGCTATGCAAGGTAGGCCGGTAACGGACCATTGGGATGATATTAAGCACTTATATGGTTCAAACAAAGAGTATCTTGGCTACCCCACCCAAAAACCCCAAGCCTTGCTTGAACGCATGATTGAAGCCAGCAGCACCGAGGGCGATGTGATTTTAGACCCTTTTTGTGGCTGCGGGACGGCGGTGCACGCGGCCGAGGCCTTGAAACGCCAGTGGATTGGGATTGATATTACCCACCTTGCCGTGGCCTTAATTGCCAAGCGCATGCGCAATGCCTTTGGGAACACCCTGCCCTTTAGTACCTATGGCCTTCCCAAAGATATCGCCAGTGCGCGCTGTTTGGCTGACCAAAGCCAATTCAATCAAAAGTACGAGTTTAAATACTGGGCTTGCTCACTGGTGAATGCCCAGCCTTACCAAGGGGGCAAAAAGGGTGCCGATGGGGGCATTGACGGGCTTATTTATTTTAGAGACGACGCAGGTTTTGCCAAAAAGGTGGTGGTTTCGGTCAAAGGGGGCAAAAACATTGGCGTGACCATGCTGCGCGATTTAAAAGGGGTAATGCAAAAGCAAAAAGCCGAAATGGCACTGCTTGTGTGCCTTGCACCCCCCACCAAGCCCATGTTGGCCGAGGCAGCCAGCGCAGGTTTTTATACCTCCCCCAATTACAACAACCCCCGCACCCACACGCCAAAGTGGCCAAAAATGCAAGTGCTTGGCATTGAAGGTTTGCTCAACAGGAAAAGCACTCCCCTTATTCCAGGAGAAAGCAGCGGCTTTGGCATCAGCGCCGAACGCAACGCCGGCGTGCACAGCCAGGACCAACAGCATCTGCTGGGCGAAAATGAATAAAAAGCACGTCTCCAATTGTCAAGCCTAGGCAAGGCCTAGTTTGCCTTGCTGCATAAAACGGGTGAGCAAACGCGCCCAAAAGGCACGGCTTGGCTGTTGTGCTGCCAGGCTTTCGAGGGCTGGCTTGGCATCTTTTTCTTCTAAATAACCCCGTTGCCAGCGTTTTTCCACCAATTCATGTACTTGTGTGTTATCCATTTCGGGGTGCCCTTGCAAACACAAAACATGCGCATCAAGGCAGAACATTTCACAAGGGGTGTTGGGACTGCTGGCCAGTAATGTTGCTGCGGGGGGCAATTGGGTGATAATATCGCGGTGGGTTTGGAGCACAAGCAAGGGCGTTGGTGCCTCCTGCAAGGCGGGGTAGTTCTTGGCTTGTGGGGTCAAATTTAGTTTTTTAAGGCCCAATTCCCAACCCTGTTGACTCGAATCGACCCTGCCACCCAGTGCTTGCGCAACCATTTGCGCACCAAAGCACACGCCTAGTACGCGACGCTTTTGCTGGTGAATCAAACGCACAAAATCCTCTAACTTTCGCACCCATGGGGTTTCATCGTAGGAGGCAGCAGATGAACCACTGATAATAAATGCATCAAAATTCGTGGCATAATCAGGAAACTCACCTTCATTGACGCAAAAGGTTTGCCACTGCTGCCCCGTGGAGGCCAACAATGTATGGAATAGAGCATCAAAATCTCCAAGGCGGGCTTGGGTGGCACGGCTAGCACGGTCTGCTTTTAGCACGGCAATGTGCATCGAATTTTTCCCTTTGACTAAAACAATCGATTTACGCTGTGATTGCGGGATCCACCCAAGGTGTTTTTGCTTAAACGCACCTGTTTTTTATTGTACGGTGGGTCGGATTGCAATGCTTGGCAGGGTGCAAGTTTCTTTTTATCGCCTCTCATGTTAGGCTGTTTTTATGCAAAAAGTTATTACGCTCATCATCTCCCGCAATTACGGACCATCCCTTTCTTTCAATATAAAACTCAGCCGTTTGGTGGTGGTGAGTTCGCTGCTTGTGGGCATGCTTGGCGTGCTCGTGTATCTAGCCTTATCCGATTTGGTGCATTCTTCACAAAACCAAACCCTTGAACAAGAAATTGAGCACTTGCGCCAGGAGCACAAAAGGCTCCAAAAACAGATTCATGCCACCAGCCAACGGGCTTATGAGCAGAAAATTCAGGCTTTTTACGCCGTACCTAAACGCCCCCTTAAAACACGTACCCGCAGTACGCGCCTTAATACTCCAATATCCCCAGAGAATTATCAAGCCCCTATTTTGGTGGCACAAGCGACTGCCCGTGCCAATCGGCGCCGCTTTGAGGTCGTGTTTAAACTCCAAAGTGCGCCCAATACCCGATGGCGGGCGGGCGGTTACTTATTTGCCGTGTTTACCAATTCCGAAAATCAGCCCCCTACCCATGTTTCCAGCCCACAGGCCAAGATAAATTTTGCGGGCTTCCCCCAATATTATAAATATGGCGCATATGTGCCCCCTTTTCAACGCAGTTTATTGGTGCGCAGGGCGGTGCATCGCAAAAACCAACAGCGCTTTACGCATTTAACCTTATATGTGTTTTCAGGGCATGGAGGCTTGGTGTTGCGCGAGAATTTTGTGCTTGATCCAGGGCTATTTACCAATTCTAGTGAATGGGTATTGCGAGATTTGCAAAAACGAGGGTAGACCCATGAATAGGGTAGTAGGCAATGCACACTCCTCGAAACCAAGGGTTACAAAAAGGAACCCGCCACAATAGCCAAACAAAGTGGTGGTTGTACGGGGTTTTGAACAAATTTTTAACCACTTTGTGCCTTGAGCATAGTTGCAAAAATGCAACGGTCGTTTTCAACAATCCTTTTACTTAAAAGCGTTGTTTTTCCGCTTAAAGTACTTTAAAAACAACCTTCAATGTCGGTGGTTTAGGCGAAATGGCTGGTAGTATGGCTGGATTTTGGCAAAAATGGTTCACGGGGTCGCTTCCCAGCGAGATTTGTTTGCTGGGCAAGGGGAGCCATTTTACAGGTCATGTTCAGTTTGAGGGCTTGCTCCGCATTGATGGGTTTGTTGCAGGCAATGTACTGGCTCAAACCCAGGCAGGGGCAACGTTGATTGTGGGTGAAAATGCCATCATTGAAGGCGATGTATTGGCCGATTCAGTGGTGATTAACGGAGCAGTCAAAGGCAAAGTGCAGGCCAATCGATACATTGAAATTCATCACCGTGGCAAGTTGTTAGGCGATATTAAAACAGGGAGTTTGATGATTGAGCCAGGTGGGGTATTTGAAGGTGCTTGCTGCATGACACTACCAATCTGATAGGGTGCAAACGGGCCGTTTTTTGAGTGGGTTATTGGGCAAAAAAGGGTTGGTTTTTGCATATAAAACATCATGTGCACTTCACCTATTCACCGATTGGCGAACCAATTTTGGCGGATTTCGGCCAACTTGGCGCGAAAATTACGCATCCTGCTCGGTTTGGCAGACCCTGCCAAAAACCGTGTTGCCCTGGGTTTAAGCATATTTTTACTCTGCTTTTTTGCCCACATTACCCCTAATGCCCATGCCCAAAATACACCGGTTCCAAACGCACAAAGCACCCAAGCACCGCCCCAAAACCAGGCATTATTACCAAGCGATCTGCCCGAACTGCCACAGCAACCATCGAGCCGCATCGTACGCGTAGAACTACACCAAACCCCAGAAGAAACCCAAGTGCATTTTGTGCTCTCTGCCAAAACGCGTTTTAGCCTGTTTTCGAATAGCACCAAAAAGGTGGCAGGCATTCGCTTTTTTCACAGCAGTGCCGCCTTAGAACGTGGTTTACGCACCTTGTATTTTAACACGCCTTATGTCAACGCCGTGGTGTTCGAGCGTTCACAAAAAAGGTCTGAGGAATGGGCCAAGGTGTTACTACGCAACACCAACATTGCCGTACGCGCGTTTGCAACCACTCACAACGAAGAGCCACGCATTGTGCTCGCCCTTCAAGTGTCCTCAAAAAGCAAGGCTGCCCAACTCACCTCAGTCCGCGTTAAGCAACAAGGCAGCAAAAGCATTTTGCAACTGCACGTAACTGCCACCCCACAATATGAACAAACCCGCCGCGGACTCGAACACATTATTCGCCTAAAGCAAGTGCAACTCACCCAAGGGATTAAATTGCGCGGCGCAGATAAACGCATTGCGATTAAGCGCGTTTACCAACAAGGCCAAGACGTGCTCGTGCGCGTTCAACTGAAACGGACCGACTTAAAAGTAAATGCCTTTTTTACCGCTGCGCCCTTAAAATTGTCGTTACATTTTAGCCCTCCCAAATCGCGCAAGGTGGTAAAAAAGCGCAAAACGCTGCGCCCACGTGCTCACGATAAACTCCTCTCAACTTCGGTGATTTCAGCCCTTAAGCAGTCAAACAATTCGGCCTTGACTGCGTTGTATAGCGTGGCCGAAAATCGCTATGCCCAGGGCAACGTTGCCCTTGCGATGAAACAGTTTCAAAAAATTGCGCGCGCTGCCGCGGGCCAACCGCTTGGGGTAGAGGCCACATTTCGTCTGGCGGATTTGCATTTTGAAATTTCCCAAAAAAATGCAGAAAAAAACTTGCATCCCGTCATTGCCCTTTACCAAGGTGCCATTCGCGAGGCAGAAGCTCTCCGCCACGAATCAAACGCGATTCCCCGGGCCTTGTTTAACATTGCCCAAGCCTACCGCCAAATGAAATTTCATCACGAAGCGACGGTACATTTTCACATATTGCAAGATCGCTTTCCCAAAAATACCCCCTACACGGCAGATTCCTTTTATTCACAAGGGCGCAGCTATTTGGTGCGCGGTGAGCTAAGCAAAGCTCTAAAGGCTTTTCGGACCTTTTTAACCAAAGCTTTCGACCCCGACCTTGAAGGACGCAACCATTTGCTTATCGGCGAAACATTGCACAAACTGGGGCAGCACGTACAAGCTCGGGCAGCATTTAACCGCGGACGAGCGATTGACCCCAATTATGCCCAGACAAACCCAGCCTTGCTTTTTTACATGGCAGAAACTTTCTACGAAACCAACGACCTTGATGCCACTGAACAAATTGCCCAGAGCCTCTCGCAAAACCATCCCAACAGCCTATTTGCCAAGTTGGTGGGCCTGCGCCTAGGCGACCTCCTCCGCAACAAAAGGCGCGAGCGTGAGGCTTTGGCGCAATACGCAAAATCAGCGCAAAACGCCCCAGCCTTGATTATGCAGCGCGCTTGGATACGCATGGCAGATATTTTTTCGCGCGAGCCCGAGCCCGAAAACTTAAAGCAAGCCCTTGCCTTGTACGACCGCGCCCTTGATGACAAAGGCATCGAGACAAGTTTACGCCAAGAAGTAGCGTTGCGTAAAGCATTGGCCTTACTGCTACACGGCAACAATCTTGCCTCCCTAAAAATTTTAGACACCCTCGCCAAGGATAAGCAAGCCTTTGAGCGCTGGCCCGGCTTAATTGAGACCAGCATGAAAGAAAATCTTAAATTGCTTGTTGAACGCTGGTATTTGGAGGAGAAATACTGGGATATTGCCCGCTTGCGCCACAGCCGTAAAAATACCGCTGCCAAAGATTTTGTGTTTGATCAAACCTTATACCAAATGGGGTACGCGGTTGAAGTGCTGGGCCTTTATGGAGTGGCTTTGGCGTTGTATGACAAGGTACAATCCCAGTTGCTTTCGCCGTGGGCACCTTTGGCCCTTTACCAATTGCTTAAAGTGCACCTTGAGCAAGATAACCTTGAAGAAGCCGCCCAAGCCTTGCAAACCCTAGCAAGGCGCTACCCCGATCACCCCAGCCTGGTCGATGGACAGTTACTATTGGCGCGTGGATATTTAGGGAGCGGTAACCATTTAAGTGGGCTCCAAATTTTAGAGCGTCTCACCAAGCAAGCCCTGCTTTACACCAACCCTGCAGGGAGCAACGTACAAAAAAATGTACCCAATCCATCCTTGCAACAACCCTTGCAACAAGCTCTACCCCAGGCTTTGCCCGAGGCCTATCACTTCATTGGCGAAACCTATAAAACCCTCGGCCGTTTTGCTCGAGCCGAACAAGCCTATCAGGCAGCAATCTTGCATTATCATTATCCTGTTTACGGCGACAATGTCCCCGATTTTATTCCGCTAAGCCGCTTTAACATTGGAGACATGCTGTTTAAACTACGCGAGGATCGGAGGGCGATTGAGGCTTACGCCATGGCCATTACACGCTATCCCAATCATCCGCGTACGCCCTGGGCCCATTACCAAACAGGCTTGGCCTTGCGGAGGCTAGGTGAGGATACACGTGCATTAGAGGTGTTTACAGCCTTGGTTGAACAGTCTAAATCACGCCCAGAGCAATTGTGGGCGCCCATGGCACAACAAAACAAGCGCGACCTTGAAAGCCAGCTGCGCTACCGTGATTACATTCAGCAATAACCTGCGCTTTGTTTCCCTTAGTGCAATACCCCCCTTGTGATAAAAGCCTGTTTACCTTATGCCCCCAGCCAAGCGAGCCCGATTATCTGTGGATCAAACACCAAGCACCCCCAACCAAGAAATGCTCGCCTTACGCAACCGTAACGCAGAACTTTTGCACCGTGTGCGTGAACGCGAGCAGCTGATGGAGGAAGGGTTTCATGCATTTACCGAAATGGCTGATAACCTTAAGCAGCGTATTAAGGACCTAAAACAAAAGGTTGACGCACGCGACGCCTACCTTTCAAGCATTTTTGAAAGCTTGCCTGTGGGCGTTTTGGTGGTGGATAAAAAAGGCTGGATTCGCTCATGCAATCCCCAAACACAAAACTTGCTCGCTTTAAGCGAGAAAGATTTGTGCCAAAAAAACATTGCCGATGTGCTGGGAATGTGCGTACAAAATGCGCGGATCGTTTTCATGACACCAGCAGATGAATCCCCCACAACTGCTCCCCCTAACCTAAACGGTGCCGACCCTATCCACCCCGAGAACCCGGTGGTGGCCTACACCCTCGCCGATGGGGAGGTCCGACAATTGCAAGTTTCAATTGCCCCACGCAAGGGGGATGAGTTGGAACCTGTGAGTTGGTTGATCCACCTGCAAGATATCACCCGCTTAAAGCAACTCGAAGAGCGGAGCGCGCGCCGCAATCGTTTAACGGCCATGGGGGAAATGGCCGCCAACATTGCCCACGAAATTCGCAACCCCCTCGGAGGCATTGAGTTGTTTGCCGATTTGGTCAAAAAAAACCTCCATCCCAAAGATGAAAAGTACGTTTTGATGAATCATATTTCATCAGGCATTGCCAGCATGAATCATGTCATCTCGAATGTGCTCGAATACACCAAACCGCGCCACGCCCATCTAAAACCCTTGAACGTGCTCCATTTGTTGCACGAGGTGGTAGCTTTTTATCATTACATGGCCTCACAAAACCAAGTACGCCTTGAGGAGCACTGGGATGAGAATCAGTTATGGGTGTACGGTGATACCGACCAGCTGCGTCAAGCGTTTCAAAATATCTTGCTTAACGGCATCCAGTGTATGCCCGATGGGGGCGTGCTCAAGGTACATTGCAAAAAAGCACGCATCACCCAAAAAGATCGCATCGCGCAATTAGGCTTTAGCACCGCTCACCCGCAGGCCATGGATGCTGTCGAAATTGCCTTTGTCGATCAAGGCCATGGAATGGATGCTGAAACCCAACAAAAGATTTTTGACCCCTTTTTTACCACCAAAGAACGCGGTACAGGGCTAGGGCTGGCTATTGTACAAACCCTGCTTGAAAACGGTCATGGTATTTTGGAGGTGCAAAGCATCTGTGCCAAGGGTTCGACCTTTACCCTATTGCTCCCCTCGAGCAAACCCGACCCTTAATGCTTGCTTAAACCATGGGCCCAAACCCTAACCAAATACTGAGATTTCGCGTACCCTGTAATCCAACACACAGTTCATGGCCAAGGAAGGTCGCTTTAAACTCAAAAAATCGTAATGAAATTTTTAATCCCCTTTTTTGGAGATCTGTTGGCATGAAGCCTATATTAATTGTTGATGATGAAGTAGAAATGCGCATTGCAATGAGCGAAGCTCTCAAAAGTTGCGGCTACAGCGTTGAAATATCTCACAATGCCCTTGATGCACTTAAAAAATGCAAAAAGAACGAATACGCTTTGGTGGTTACCGATATGACTATGCCAAAGAAAAGCGGCCTTGAGTTACTGAAAGAAATTAAGGCTTTATCTCCCGCATTGCCCGTACTGATGGTAACCGCATATGGCACCATTGGAACCGCCGTCGAGGCCATGCGGCAGGGTGCTTTTGACTACATCCTCAAACCCTTCAAACTTGACCTGTTCTCTTTTATGGTCGAGCGCGCTTTAAACAACGATCTCGAACGCGTGACAAGCACCGCGGGCAATGGCCACAAGCGTGCTGCAACGCAATCGCAAAAAGCGAGCGTCGAAAATGATGCCCGCGAGATTGTTACCGCCAACGCAGAGATGCAAAAAATGCTGGGTATGGCAGAAAATGTGGCCAAAAGCGATGCCACGGTGTTGGTCGAAAGCGAAAGCGGAACGGGAAAAGAGCTGCTTGCGCGCTACGTGCACAAGCGTTCTACGCGTGCGAACGGCCCTTTTGTGGCGGTAAACTGCGCAGCATTACCCGAAACCCTGCTTGAAAGCGAACTGTTTGGGCACAAAAAAGGCGCATTTACGGGTGCACTGCAAGACCACAAAGGCAAGTTTGAACAAGCCCATGGTGGAACCATTTTATTGGATGAAATTAGCGAGATGGTGCCATCTTTACAAGCTAAATTATTGCGCGTTCTCCAAGAGCGTGAGGTGGACATGGTGGGGGGGAAAGAGCCCGTTGAAGTAAACGTACGCGTGATTGCCACCACCAATCGCAACCTATTTGCTTGCGTAAACAAGGGGGAATTCCGCGAAGATCTGTACTACCGCCTCAACGTGATCCCATTGCGCCTGCCTCCCTTGCGTGAACGCAAAGGGGACATTCCCTTGCTGGCAAACTTTTTTTTAAAAAAGCACGCCCAAAAAAACCGCTGCGCAGAAGCCAAGCTGGCTCCAGAAGCCATGGAGATGTTGTGTCATTACAACTGGCGCGGCAATGTGCGTGAATTGGAAAATGTGACGGAACGTGCGCTGTTGCTGTGCGGTGGTGGGGTAGTCCATCCACAGCACTTAATGCTCAGTGCCCATCCTAAGGCACCCACTCAAGCGGATTTAAACACCAAGCCAAACAACGTCCGCTCTGCCTAAGGGCCTCGGTGCAGCAAAGCCTCCCCCCCAAGGGAGGCACTCCGGATTTAAACACCAAGCCAAACAACGTCCGCTCTGCCTAAGGGCCTCGGTGCAGCAAAGCCTCCCCCCCAAGGGAGGCACTCCGGATTTAAACACCAAGCCAAACAACGTCCGCTCTGCCTAAGGGCCTCGGTGCAGCAAAGCCTCCCCCCCAAGGGAGGCACTCCGGATTTAAACACCAAGCCAAACAACGTCCGCTCTGCCTAAGGGCCTCGGTGCAGCAAAGCCTCCCCCCCAAGGCACCCACTCAAGCGGATTTAAACACCAAGCCAAACAACGTCCGCTCTGCCTAAGGGCCGCGTGCAGCAAAGCCTCCCCCCCAAGGGAGGCCTGCAAACACGCTAACCTTGCTGCCCTCGCTGCCTTGTGCAACATCAAAGCGCAACAGCAACTTGCTTAACCAGCCACGCAACCCCAAACCCATGCTTTTTTTGTTTTTGGTTTGCGATAACGTGCTCCGATTGTCAGCCACCTTGCCTTGCTCAGCAAAAAAAGCAATCTGCCAGCCAAGGCGATGCCCTGGCTCCGTGCGGGTGATATTCCAGCGGTATTCCACCCCTTCAAAACGCGAATGCGCCCCACGAAAGCGCCCAATGGCATAGCTCCGCAAGCGATTCGCCCCCCCTAATGCGGCGCCAGAACCCACCATGTTTTCTGCTTGCTGCTCTTGGGTGAGCTGGGCTTGCACGGCTTGGCAACGCGTTAAAGCTGCCCTTTGGACACGGCTGCAATCTACCTGAGACAGCCGCGTAGCAGTGCTGGCATCCAAAGCACCTTGGCGTACAGAATGGGCATCAGATTGGGAAATGTTGACCTCCAAAACATCTTTGCGTTGACGAAATGGGAGGTAAATGCTGAGGCTCTGCCCCAAAATACTGTACTGGCTGCGCGCTTTATCGCCTAAAGGAATGGTTTCTTGCGTGCCTTGGTAGCGTAACCCTACACGGGGTGCACTGCGATCATCGGTGAAATCGAGCAAAAAGCCGTAGACTTGGGGGTTAAAGCGGTGCTTTGCGTTCAAGGCGGGAAAGGTATCCCCTTGGGGCGTGCGATAATGCACCACTTTGGTGTTGGCAGCACTGTGCCTGTAAAACAGTTCGAACCGGCGGGAAAAAGCGCGCCATGTGAGTTGCGCGAGCGTGCGTGCGCCTTCAATGCGTGGATACAATCGCTCTTGCGCTTGGGATTCGCCACCACGTGGATACCAGGGAAGTTCTGCCTTATGCGCAAAATAGGCTACATCAAACACGAGGGCATCTTGTACCCAATGCATGTCAAAAAAGCCCAAACCATAGGCTTGCACTCCTCCAGCGCTGAAGGCTGTGGCAAAGTCGGTGTTAGCACCACCTAAATTATACACGGCTAAACCACCGCCATAAGATGCATCCACTCCCGGTATTTTAAATGCAAGGGGAAACAGTTGATAGCCTTTTTGGGCTTGGGAGCCTGGTGACCTACGCTCAATCCCAAAACCAAAGCCTTGCTGTGCTGTGCCTATCATTCCCAAAAAAATCAGTACCCCCAAAGGAGCGCCCCTTAGGTATTGCTGCCATGCTAGTATGAGGACAAAGCGTACATGTTTCACGAAAAAATCCATCATCAACGAAGAAAGTGAAAAAAGGAGGTGCATCAAAATTCCGCGAACAAAGCCTGGTGAATCGGGATGCATCACTAAGGACGAAGCCATTAAAAGAAAAATAACCAAGAAACCGACACACTGCTTCCCGTGGGAGCATTGCTGGCGTCGATACTCTGGGACCATTCCAATTTAACACGCCAAGGAAACACCACTGCCCCGTGCTCAAGTGCACCAAAAACCCCATACCCTGTGGTAACATGAAACGCACTTACACTGCTGCCATCTTGTTGAGAAACACCGTCGACATTGGTGCTAGCAAGGCGCTGCTGGCTTAAACCCAAACCCAGCAAACTGGTGGGGAACTCGGTGATCCAGTCGAAACGAACGCTCCCCTCAACGCCTTCCAAAATGCGGACACTAGGGGCGCTATCGCGTTGGGAAACACGAGGCTGGGCTTGCGCGGTGGGCACACGCAAAGCGATTTGCCAATTGAGGTGGGTCCGCGGATAGCCAATGGGAAAATGCGCAATGACCATTTGGCTCACCAAACTGGGACCCGCTTTTTGCACCTGCAATTGGTGCTGATAGCGGTAGGGTTCTTGTTTTTTAACTGGAAAAGCAAGGCCTATTTGCCAATCCCAAATGAGTTCGTCATCGAAATGCAGCCTAAGCACGCGCTCAAGCATTCCTTGGCTTAACGCATCAAGGCTTTGGGTTTGCAGGCTTGGCACAATATGAAGCGCCGCTGGGCTGGCACTTGCATGGGGACTCACACTGCCCGTTTGGCGCGCACTTTCGACATCAAGGCTAAACCCCCATGCCCGCCTTGGAGCATCGCCATAACGCATCTGCAAACGCGTCAAGCTGCGGGTGCGCGAAACTGTGCCCTGGAGTTCGCCCGCCACGGAGTTAGGGTTTTGCGCCAAATAATTGAGCAAAGTACCCTTTTCACCATGGCGATTCACACCACCGGTTTGGCGCTCAAGTACATAGCGAGTCTGAACACTCCATACCCCAGCGGGCGGCATGGTTTCTGTGCCCCACAGTATTTGTGGTGTTAGCAACAGCCCGCCATACAGCACAATCCACAAAAGGGCCTTACCCCCCACGGTTGAACGCCATTTCTGCCAAACCTTGCTGCTGAGTTTCGCCGTGCTTTTATGCACAGGCAGGGTGTGGAAAAGCCATACCCTTTGTTTGCTCTGTATCACAGGGAAATCCATCCTTTTTGCCACAAACCCCAAAACATATGCTCGATGGGAAAACCGATTACATTCGAATAGGAACCCTCCAGCGATTCCAGCAACAAACCACCCCAACCTTGCACTTCGTAGGCCCCTGCTTTACCCATGGGTTCACCACTTTGCGCGTACCATGCCAGCCATTTAGGGTCTGCTTGCCTAAAACGTACTTTGGTTTCCACCTGTGCTTCCTCATACACACCGCTTGGGGCATGTAGTAGGCAGTATCCCGTAATTACCCAATGGGTTTTGCCGCATAAAGACGTGAGCATAGCATGCGCATCGACGGCATGTTTTGGCTTGCCATACACGCTATTGCCAAAGGCAACCACGGTATCGCCCGCCAAAATAAGGTGCGTGGGGTGCGTGGGAGCAGCAGCATTTGCTTTAAGACGCGCCAAGCGTGCGGTTAAAGTTTGGGGGGATTCCTTTGCCATGGCGTGCTCATCCACCATAGGGGCAAACACGCTTGCTTGTAAACCAAAGCGTTCCAGCAGCATTTTGCGCCTTGGCGAAGAAGAAGCCAGGCAAAAGGGTAGGTTTTGCTTAATGGGTGCGTTTTGCGCAAAAAGGGGAGAGGACGTCACTTGCTAAAGATCTGCTAAATGGAATGTGTTTTCTAAAAAATGGACAACGATGGGGCCGTTTGCACCCTCATTTGCGTCTCCCGTTTGGGTGCTTTTCGCAAGTTTACCTTGATAACCGCCTGAGGCGACGTTTTTTTAACCGCAGCCCAAGCCAAACACCCCCTGATACCTCCGAAAAAGGCAACTGTTTTTAATAGCGGCTCAGGCACAAATACCCTTGTGCCTTCGAAAAAAGCAGCATCAAAAAAGATCCCAGGCACAAAAACGTTTATTGCGCGACCAACCCAGGGGTGGTTTCGGGTTGGGTGGTGAGCACTTGAATATTTTTGTCGTAAAATTCAAGGATTTTACGCGCCACAGGTGCCGCCACCTCGCCGCCGCCGCCCTCACCGTGCTCAATCAAGACTAGTACCGATACTCGGGGTGCCTCAAAAGGCGCATACCCCACAAAAAGAGAATGGGGCAATTGATTTTTATTCAACACCGCACGCCGCCGCGTGAGTGTCCCCGTTCTGCGTCCAACCACCTCGGACGTACCCGTTTTTCCCGCCATCGCAAAATGTTTTGACTGGGCACGCAATGCCGTACCTCTGGGGCTGTTGACCGCCGCCCGCATTCCACGGCGAATCAACTCAATGTGCTCAAGGGCAAAAGGCAAGTGCTTTGCCGCGGGCACCGCAAGAAGTGAGGGCAACTGCAACTTGGCTAGGCGTACATCATGGGGTAAAGAAAGCCTTGGGGGAACCCACACCCCATCGTTAGCCAAAGCATTCACATAATACAACAGTTGGATGGGGGTTACCGTTAGAAAACCTTGCCCAATCGAAACGGGAGCGGTTTCTCCATCAAACCACCTTTCGCCAAAGGTTTTTTGCTTCCACTCGCGGCTGGGTAACAAGCCTTTTTTTTCACTTTCTAAAGGCACCCCTGTAAGGCTCCCAAAACCCAGCATTTTTGCGTAGCGATGAATGTTGTTCACCCCCAGTTCCTGGCCTAACTGGTAAAAAAACACATTGCAAGAGCGCGCAATCGCCTGTTTTAGGTTGATTTCACCATGGCCTGTACGCTTCCAACAATAGCGCACATCGCGCTTGCCCACCTTAAAATGCCCTGGGCAATTTAACTTGGTTTCAGAGTTAATCACTTTTTCTTCCAGGGCCGCGATCGCAACCGCCATTTTGAAGGTGGAACCAGGGGGATATTGCCCTTGGACCGCTTTGTTGATGAGGGGTTTGTTTTTATTGGAAACCAATAACTCCCATTCTTTCACCCCCAGCCCTTCCACAAACAAATTGGGGTCGTATTGGGGCAAACTTACCATGGCCACCATTTCCCCCGTAAGTGGCTTCGTAACCAGCACCACCCCACTGCGCTCTCCCATCAATTCATAAATGTAGCGCTGCAGGCGCAAATCTAAACTTAAATACAAATCTTGCCCTGGTTGTGGAAGCACGGTTCGACCGATTACTTTTAGCACGCGTCCTAAATGATCTACCTCCACTTGACGCCCTCCATCAACACCCAGCAAGTGTGTATTCCAAATGCGTTCGACCCCACTGCGCCCCACCACGCGCCCTGAATGCGTTTGGTTCGCAGGAAGTTCGTGGAGCTCTTTGGGATTAATGCTTCCTACATACCCCACCGCATGAGGCGTTAAAATGCCTTCAGGATAGAGCCGTTTAAACTCGACCTTAAGCGAAATACCAGAAAGGTCTTCTTGGTAGGTGTCAACAATGTCGGCCACCTTGCGTCCTACATCTTTAAGCAACACCACGGGTTTAAACACGGGTCTTGCAGCATTTTTGCGTAAAATGTTTTCAAAGTGCTGCAGCGGAATGTTTGTAAGTTGGGAAAGGTTTTGCAAGGTTTGGTTTTGGTTGAGAGCGTCCTCACGGGTAAACTGCAACGCAAAAGAGGCGCGGTTATAGGCAATAATGCGCGCATTCCTGTCGTAAATAACCCCGCGGGGGCCTTCTAATGGGGCAACCCGAATGCGGTTTCCACGCGAAACCTCCTTGTAGTATGAGGCAGAAATGGCTTGCAAGTGAATCAGGCGAAGCACCCATATGACCCCTAAGCAGGCCAAACAGACCATCATCAAGGCAATCCAGTTGCGAAAACGCGCATTGGCGATGGCTTCAAAAGTATGGAACTTCATAGCGTTGTTCTTTAAAAACGGGGAGCAGTGCTGTATCAAAGCCATGATGCCCGCCAAGGGCTCGGTTGTCTAGTGGGTGCCGAGACACGCTTTTGCACTGGCAAAAATGATGGTTTTTGTGTGTAAAGGGACACATGTTTTTACACTGGGTATTTTGCCGTTTTTTTTTGAGGCCTTCTTACCGCCATCTATGTCGCCTGGGCAGTGAAAATTTTTGGAGGCGTGCAGGTTTTTAGCCGACAATGTGATGGGGACGAGGCGATTCATACGCTATGGTCGTTGTGTTTGTCCCATTTGTAGATGTTAAAAAAAAACGGGTAACGTGCGTTAAGGCAAACGCTCGAGGTTAAGCTTTGCTTATGATAAAAACTGTTATAGTTTGACGTTAGATTGTGTAGTGATGCGTTGTTGTGCATATTCCTCCCCTTTTTTGAACCACCTGGTGCCCACACCCAATGAAATCAGCAACATCCACCGCAAAATTTAACGGTTATTTTGGACAATTTGGCGGCCAATTTATTCCCGAAACCTTGGTAACGCCACTCAAGGATTTGACCCGTGCTTTTGAGGCAGCGACGGCAGATCCAAACTTTTGGGATGAAATGCGTTTGCTCCTTCGCGACTACGTCGGGCGGCCTACTCCATTGTTTTTAGCCAAGCGCTTAACTGCACACTGCGGTGGTGCCCAAATTTACTTGAAGCGTGAAGATTTAAACCATACAGGTGCGCATAAGGTGAATAACACCTTGGGTCAGGCTTTGTTAGCCAAACGCTTGGGCAAAAAGCACCTTATTGCCGAAACAGGTGCAGGCATGCATGGCGTGGCAACGGCCACGATGGCAGCATTGTTTGGGTTAGAATGCACGGTGTTTATGGGTGCTAAAGACATTGAGCGCCAAGCGCCCAATGTGGCGCGCATGCGGATGCTAGGCGCTAAGGTCAATGCAGTGAATGCGGGTTCAAAAACCCTCAAAGATGCCATGAACGAAGCCTTGCGCTACTGGGTGGCTGAGATAGACAATGCTTTTTACGTCATTGGATCGGTGGCAGGGCCGCACCCTTATCCGCTGATGGTGCGCGAGTTTCAGCGTGTGATTGGGGAGGAGGTAAAAAAACAAATGGCCCAAAAAACGGGCAGCCTACCCGATTTGCTCATTGCCTGCGTGGGTGGCGGAAGCAATGCGATGGGGCTCTTTGCCACATTTATCGATACCCCCAGTGTACGCCTGCGCGGTGTTGAAGCGGCGGGTCAAGGCTTAGAAAGCGGTAGGCATTCTGCAGCACTTCATGCAGGCAAAATTGGTGTTTTGCATGGCAGCAAAAGTTACGTGCTCCAAGATCAAAATGGACAAGTACAAGAAGCGCACTCGATTTCCGCAGGGCTCGACTACCCCGGGGTGGGTCCCGAACACAGTTACCTCCAAGATAGCGGGCGGGCGGAGTATGTTGCCATTACAGACGACGAAGCACTGGACGCCTGTTTTGCCCTTTCACGCCTAGAAGGTATTTTGCCCGCCCTAGAAAGTGCCCATGCCATTGCAGATGCCATGAAGGTCGCCCACGAAATGCCCAGCACAAAAAGCATCGTTGTCAACCTTTCAGGTCGTGGTGATAAAGACCTTAATAGCATAATGAATGCAAGTCCCGATCGCTTTTAAAGCAATATTTTATCCTGATGCTCTCGGTATCGACCACGCTCCTCCAAAAGGCTGATGATGAGTGCCCGCGGGAGGTCTTTACCGTTTTAACCCCTTACCGCTTGCATCTTACCCGCCTCCTTTGTGTAATAAACACTGCGGTTGCGCTCCCGATCTTTTTTGCCAGTGGCAAAGCATGGAGACGGGGACACCCGTTTGCGCTGCCGATCTTTTTTGCCAGTGGCAAAGCATGGAGACGGGGACACCCGTTATTTCCATGTGGTCGCATAAGCATGGGGACGGGGACAACGGGCATGCACTTAAGTTTTGGGTGATTTTTGCCATAAATTTGCTTTTTGGGCTTCGAATGTGGTGTAAGGAAGGCTGGCGTTTTAGAGAATCATCGGGCGGCGGGTGCTGGTTACATCACAAGGGGGCAATGCTAAGAAAAATGATGCGCGTTTTTTATCATCCAAGCGAGCAGCACTACCGCCCATCGCGCACCTGGTTTCATGGACGCATCGAGCCCAATCCCGAGGTTGTTGCGCGCACCCAAAGCATTTTAAATGCACTGGAACAACACCCCAATTTTGCGTTTGAAGAACCCCCTAACCTTGATCCCACAAAAGACCTGCCTTTACTGGCAGAGGTGCACGATGAAGGCTACCTAAACACCTTAAAAACGGTGTGCGAGAGGCTGGACCCAGAGGAAGAGTTCTTTCCTTTTATGGCACGCCCCGACAAGGCCTTGTTGAAGGTGGCCTACCCCCGTGTGCGCATGGGCTATTATGCGGTCGATGGTTCCATGCCCTTATTAACCCGCTCTTTTACCACAGCCTTAGGAGCAGCCGCCAGCGCTTTGGCGGGTGCCAAGGCAGTGTTATCGGGTGAAAAAGCCGTATACAGTTTGTGCCGTCCCCCGGGGCATCATGCCAGCAGGGCATCGTACAGTGGGTATTGTCTGCTAAACAATGCCGCGTTGGCCGCGCAGCGTTTGTCTAAGCAGGGCAAAACCGCCATCCTCGACGTTGATTTTCATCATGGTAACGGAGTACAGGAAATTTTTTACGCACGTGAGGATGTGCTGTACGCCTCCTTACATGGTGATCCACGCCAAGCTTACCCTTTTATTTTGGGCGATAAAACCGAAACGGGAAACGGGGCAGGCTTGGGTTGCAACCATAATTTTCCCCTACCCAAAGGCTGCAATTGGTCTTTGTATGCTCCCGCCTTAGAGGATGCCCTTGAGCGAATTGCCGCGTTTTCTCCCGACTTTCTAGTGGTAGGCCTTGGCTTTGATACCTATGCCAAAGATCCCATTGGTTTTTTTAAACTTGAGGTGTTGGATTTCGCTGCCATTGGAGCAAGGCTGGCGCAACTCCAATGCCCCACCTTGGTGGTCCAAGAGGGGGGCTATTGTGCACCTGAATTGGGGGATTTGGCGGTGGCTTTTTTTAGGGGCTTCGGGCATTAAGGGGTTTGGATTTGGGGGGATTTAGCGATGGCTTTTTTTAGGGGCTTCGGGCAAGGGGTTTGGATTTGGGGGGGGTGGAGGCTTATTTTGGCTGCCCTTGGCACCCAACCTGATGCACTTTGCGTTCTTGATGGCTGGTTTTGCGCTCTTGGCAATGGGGGGGCCGCCATAGGCTTGGTTTTTTTTTTAGATGCCCCGCACGCACATAGAAGGCGGGCTTGCATCCCCAAGTTTTGATAGAACTTTTGCTGGCGGGTCCCCAGCACAAAGTGCCATGCTTTTATAAGCCTCATCTTGCGTGCTAATCGGCCTTTTAGTAGGGGTCTACGCCCGTTCTGTGCCAATTCTGCGCCAATTGCTATAAGCCAATGCCTTGTGCCAACTCCAACCCCACGTTACACGCAAAACAACCTGGGGCTGCCATACCTTTGCCCTCGCACTTTGGTTTTGTGGGCATTTGCTGGCAATTATGGGCTTTGCTAAAGTGCGACGTTGTGTTAGAAATGCGCCGCAAGTACAATCTGCTCTCGGTGGTGTTGTTCTGTGCACTTACCTTGCTCTTGTTGCGCTTTAGCCTGTCTCCCCAAAGCACAAACAATTGGCGTTTGACTCCCCGTGTATTGGCCCTGGTCCAAGGCAAGGCCGTTTCTGCCCAGCAAAGCCTTGCCTTAAACCCACTGCTTAACCGCCCTTTTCCCACCCGCCAAGCACTCGTGCAGGCCTTGCGCCAAAGGCTAACAAAGCAGCCGTTAACATCGGCCGCGCTGCTAGCCCTGGTGGGGGCAGTCCAAAATAACCAAGGCGCACCCCTGGTGGCAGGCTTGCTGTGGGTAGCCTTGTTGCTCGGGGCTACCCTAAGTTTAAACCGCGCCTTTGAACAAGAACGCGAACAAGGCAGTTTAGACATTTTGCTGCTGGCTCCCGCCTCACGCTGGGTGTTGTATGGCGGGAAAATGCTGGCATGCTTGCTGCGCTTGTTGGTGTTACAGGCAATTTTAACGCCCCTAACGGCACTGTTTTTTGGGAGCACTCTACACGGGGCTTGGCTGGTATTGTTGCCAGCATTGCTGGGAGGTGCCGTGGGCATTGCCGCTTTGGGTGCCTTGCTGGGTTGGCTTGCAGCGGAGATCCCAGGGCGCGAGGCCCTGTTACCCATTTTGCTTTACCCACTACTTACCCCTTTGCTACTGGCTGTAGTGCACCTTACCCAAGGTGCCTTGCAAGGTTTGCCTTGGCATGAACACTGGCCTTGGTTACGCTTGATGCTGACTTTTGATGCCATGGTGTTGCTTGCGGCTTGGCTGTTGTTTGAGCACGCCGCGAACGGATAGAAAAACGCTATGTTTGAGCGTGCTTGTCGCTTGAATGTGCAAAAAACCATGCCATTAAAAACTTGCGGCGAGATGCCCAATGCAAAGCCACTTTGTCCCAAAATGGCAAAGTATACGGACCGCTTACCTTGACACAAGGGGTGTTTCGAAAACGGGTTACTTCAAACATTAGATGCTTGTATTCATGGCTCCATTGGGTTTATGGTGGCTTCATAGAATCAAGCGAGCGTGATGTAATCCTCTTATGCGTATCGATTTCAATGATGACCTTGGCCCAACGAACCCTTGCCCAAGTGATGGCGGGTAAGCACTTAAACCATGCCCAGTCCAAAGAGGCCATGGCCGGCCTTATGGCGGGGGAATGGACACCTGCTCAAATTGGGGCTTACATTGCGGCGTTAAAAATGAAGGGCGAGCAAGTAGAAGAACTCTCTGGTTCCGCCGAGGCGATGCGTGAAGCGGCAGTATGGACCCCTATAGCACAGCGTCCCATACTCGACGTGGTCGGCACAGGGGGCGATGGCGTGGGCACGGTGAATGTTTCGACCCTAGCTGCGCTGTTGTGCGCTGCGGCAGGTGTGGCTGTAGCCAAACACGGCAACAAGGCCATTACAGGGCAGTGCGGGAGTGCAGATGTGTTAGAGCATTTGGGGGTAGCACTAAAAGCAGAAGCCAAATACGCCATGAAGGGCATTGATGCGGTCGGTTTTGCTTTTTTGTTTGCACCCATGTTTCACCCTGCCATGCGTCATGCAGCAGTGCCACGGCGTGAGATTGGCGTGCCCAGCATGTTTAATTCCCTAGGTCCCCTGACCAACCCCGCGCGGGCAGAATGGATGCTGTTAGGGGTAAGCAAACAACAAGACGCCATGCGTTTTGCCCAAGTACTACAACGCATGGGCTGTCAACGTGGGTTGGTGGTGCATGGTATGGATGGCTTGGATGAAGTAAGTTTGTGTGGCCCCACGCTTTTGCTTGAGGTAACTCCTGACCGCATTGCTGAAAGCAGCATCACGCCGCAAGAAATGGGTTTAACCCCTTGTTCCTTGCCCGATTTGCAGTTGCCTAACCGCCAAGGCATTCTTGATGCTGCCAGCGCTATTGTCGAAGGCAAGGATACCGATTCTCCTCATGTTAACTTGGTTTTGTTGAATGCAGGAACTGCATTGTATGTGGCACAACGGGAACCCAGCATTGCCAAAGGGGTTTTACTGGCTAAAGCCGTGCTACGTGATGGCGGTTTAAAAACGATGTTACAAAAAACCGCTGCCTACACCCAAAATGCCCCTTAGAAAACGCTAAAGGCTTAAGCATGGCCTTGATAACCAAAAAACCTTTAAAACCACAACACGCATTCTTTTTGTTATGGCTGCAGATCTTCTTCGGCGTATTTTGGATGCCAAGTACCAAGAAATTGACCGCCTAAAAACCATCACCCCTTTTGCCGCCTTGCGAGATCAAGTGGCGGATCAACCCCCCACACGCAACCTTACCCTAGCACTCAAAGGGGATAGTCCACGCGGAAAATCGGGAATCGTGCCGATTTTGGCGGAAATCAAACGCAAGTCACCCTCCAAAGGGTTTTTCCCGTGGACACGCAACCCCCAAGCCCAAGCCCAATGTTATGCCAAGGGGGGTGCTGCCGCTATTTCGGTGGTGACCGATCCCGCCTTTTTTGCAGGCGACACTACCTGGCTGACCCAAGTCAAGCAGGTAGTTAGCCTACCGATATTGCAAAAGGACTTTTTCATTGAACCTTACCAAATATGGCGCGCACGGGCTTTGGGGGCAGACGCCTGCTTGCTTATTGCAGCTGCCACCCCTGGGCAACAACTCACCGACTTGGTAGGTATTGCCCTGCAGGTGGGCTTGCACCCTTTGGTCGAGGTTGTCGACGAAGAAGAACACGCCCAAGCCACCCAAGCAGGTGCGCTGCTTATTGGGGTAAACAACCGCAATTTACGGACCTTTGAGGTCGACGAAACACGCACGCTTCGCCTAATAAAATGTTATCACGAGCACCAAGTGTGTATCGCAGAATCGGGCATTCATCAAGCAGAGCAAATTCAAACCCTACGCCAAGCGGGAGTCGCTGCCTTTTTAATTGGTGAAGCATTGATGAAAGCGCAAAACCCCACCACTTTTTTACGCAACCTGCAAACCGTCTCCAAGGCTTAAAAGCCCGGCCCGCCTTCCCCACCACCACGAGCGACCATCATCGCTTCTCCACGGGCTGATTTTGCCTGATATTTAGATCTGCAGACAATTTGGTAAAAGCGCAAAGCATGGGTTTCACAGAAGGGTTTTTAAAAAACGCTTTTGATAAAAAAGCCATAGATCTGTGTTTTATCCACGCTAGAATCGGTGTTGGCGAATGTTGTTTTTGCTTCGCGACTGCCAATTTCCACACCCCATGAACCACCGGTACCCTTTTTTTCGAAACCTGTAATGATCGAGGTAACCTCAAAACCTTGCACGAGACCCACAAGGTCCGCCCCAGAGAGCGACGATGGAATAGCGTATTTTGTATCCTCACTTACCAGCAACGCGTGCACAGAGTATTTTCCACCTAGACGTATTCCCAATGCCATGTCATCTTTGGTGGCGGTTCCAATGCCCTCACGGGGCGAATTGGCCATAGGGGTGCCTAACGCCGTCACCTTGGGAAGGGTGGTGCTGGTTAATTCTAAGCCAAGGTAAATCGCCCCCAGTCGCATATACAGTTCGACCACGCCAGCATTGGATTCAGTTTCTACTCCAAGGTCTATTTCTCCTGCGCCATTGTCTAAACCTTCACCTTCAGCCAATTGCGTGCGGAAACCCAGCCCAAAACTAGGGCGGGTATAACTTAAATAAAACAAAGTACTGCTTTGGGTTTGAACGTCAAAAATCTTGCCTGAGGCGTCGGCATTACAAGCGGGTTCACAACTGCTTGAAAGGGCGAAGCCTAGGTTTAGATTGCCAAGGTTAAACTTAAAATCAATAGCCCCTTGATCGAGCAGGGTATATTGCGCATAGCCATCGGGTGAGATGAGATTTTCAACGGGCTGCACCGCCGCAAAACCCGTGTTGTCAAGGTCTGGCAAGCGCCCGATGCTAATGGAAAAAGTTTGATTAGGCATCCAGCGCATGCGCACACGCCCACTTTCGATCTGCCCAGTGTTGAAAGTGCCCGTGCTGTCTTGACCGCCTCGGACAAAGGAGCCGCCTTGCGTACCAAGAAGGTGCAAACTGAAGTAATAATTCAAAACATCTCTTTTGCCCGTCAAAACCAGATCTGCATCAATGACGGTATAAGTGTTTTCTAATTCAGATACACCGGAGGCAGCGCCTATTTCTTCGGTATATTGACCAAAAGAGGCAGAGGCCGTTCCCGAAAATTTGGGCAATGCACGCATCATTGCGTTTAGTTTTTGCAAAGAGGCCAGGCCGCCCTCTTGGCCCCATGCCATGTGCCACGGCAAAAAAGCCAGCAGTAAGCCAATACCCATCCAGCGCAATGTTTTCTCGACCACTCAATTTCTCCTCATCACCCCGTTAACGGATTCTTCTCAAAGGCCATCAATTACGAAATCGATTACGCCAAAATCTTTGGTCCATTATTAAATATCTTACCTGTGGTAAGGGCCTCACAAACACCATTCATCTCCTTGCACCACCATGCCCCATTTGCCAATAAGTATCTTGCTTTCAACGGCTTTTACGCACGCACCACCATGCCCCATTTGCCAATAAGTATCTTGCTTTCAACGGCTTTTACGCACGCACCACCATGCCCCATTTGCCAATAAGTATCTTGCTTTCAACGGCTTTTACGCATGCACTCGCAGAACACACCCGCACCCTTAAAAGGTGTCTACAAGGAGACGGCAAGAACCAGACGTGCGGCAGACCACTCAATCAGCGGTTCCTTCAACCCAGCCAGAGAGTATGGCGTGATTGATTTGATGGTATACTCAAAGCCATAGGAAACGTTGTTTCGCTTTCTTAGCAGACCAATATTCGTAAAAGAAACCTCTTCTTGTTTAATGCTCGTACCGGTGTTGGTCTCTTCATTGACCTGTTGAAAATAAACCTCCGTATTAGGAAAACGAAATTTTAGCGCTATGGCAAGGTCTGTTTTTTCCGGGATAATGGTGTCGCGGTCAAGGCTTGTGCTCCCTGCAACGAGTGCCGCTGACGCCGAGTTGGCACCTATGCTAATCACCCGCGAAAGCTTTGTTTGGGTTGACTCCACCCCTATGTAAAAACCACCAAAATTAACGGCAAACTCCCCCACATTACCAGAAGCCTCGGTTTCAACATCGTTATCATCCGCCGCGGAAACCCCACCTACCCGCGAACCCCGCGCAAAAGCAAAAACATCGCGATACCCTATTTTCCAACGCCTACCTACATAGCTAAAATAGGATAGAATGCTTTGTTGGCTGCCAACAGCAAATGTTCGCCCACGGGCAGTACGGTCGCAGCGAAGTGAACACCCACTGCTCACACTCATGCCAACGATCAAGCCAATGGGCAGTTGAAAGCGCAGGTCAATCGCCCCTAAATCACGAGGTGTCAACTGGTTTACGCCATCGCTGCGCACCGGCGCATAGCCTGGTTGAATGTCAGCAAAACCCGTACCTTCAATGCCTGGCAAGCGACCTATGTCCACAAGTAAAAAATCGGTGGCGCGCCAACGTACCCGCACCTGCGCGGTTTGCACCCCACCCGTTTGAAACACATCGTTTCTCAATACGTCATTTCTGCCACCCTCGGTGAGGGCAACATCCTGCTCGCCATTGCGGTTGCCCACCCCATATTGTGCACCGCGCACACGAAAGCGAAAATAATACGCGAAATCGCGTCCGCCCGTAAGTGCCACGCTTGATTGGACGGCGGTAAAGTAAGAATTCTCGCTTACAGGGCCCTTCGAGCCCACAGGCACTGCCTTAAGCGAGATGTCTCCAAAAGAGGCATCAACATCTCCGCTAAACTTGGGATATTTGTTTAAATCCTGGATCACTCCTGATGATGCAAGCGCGCTGGCGGCTTGCCCCCAAGCGTTGCTGCCCCATGCAAAGCATAAAACGAGCAAGGTGGTATTCAATAAGAAGCGTATCATACTCAAAACAGCAACAAAGCAGTACTAAAACGGGTGCGCCAGAAAAAATCAGCAAGCTTGCGGCCAATTTTACACCGTAAACCAAAGCAAACGGCCCAATGCTCTACGCAGAAAAACTCCCCAAGCACACCAATTTGGCCAAATCAACACACACACCCGTAGACCCTACTATTCCCTATTGGGAATCGGCAAGTGTTTTTTGTTGCTTTTGCCACCCCACTGCACTTTGCATCCAAACACTTTGTGAACACTTTGGTTAATGAGGTATGCGAACGAGTCTTTTTACCATTTATGGGTGATCTTCACACGGCCTTCCCATTGATTGAGCCATGTGTTGCGTGCATTGGCTAACGCATGTGCATGTTTTTGCCGTGCCTTTTGCAATGCGCCATGTGTTGCGTTGACGTAAATGCCTGTTCCCAGTAACACAAGCAAACTGGCACCCCCATGCGTTGGCTTACGTTGGTGGTGGGCAATGCCCAAGCCAATTAAGCCCAAACTTAGCAGCAAGCTCCACCATCCTTCCTGGGTTTCCCCTTGGTAAAAAAAGCCCCCTCCAGGAAATGCACTGCCCCATGCTTGCACCTGATTTTGTGTATGCTTTGGGTAAGGAGCACCCAATGTGGGAGGCAAAAAGGGGATAGGTTTGGCGCTATGTCGAGCCCAGTGGGTTAAACTTTGCGTTGCGCGTGCTATTTTACCTTGGGCAATTTGTGCGCTGGCGAGCAACGCCCATGCTTTTTGCAGGTGGGGACCCTTGGGATATTGATCCAAAAAAGCATATGCCAGGCGTTCGGTGATCCGATGGCGCTTTGCTGCTTGGTAAAGGATGATTTGCTGTATTTTTGCCCTTGGAATTTGGGGGTGCTGCGGGGCTTGAATCATAAAGCGCAGCAGTTCCGACTCGGCGCGGTGTAAATCGTTTGACTGCATTAAAAAATCAATCCAACCAAACAAACCTTTGCTAGCCCTATCAAGCGCTACCTGCTGGGTTGCCGGGCCTGTGTTTTGGCCCCAAGGTACCGCCGCCTGTAAACCAAAGGATGGCGGTGCTGCGTTCGCTTTTTGGGTGGGTGTCTGGGGCTGGGCAAAACCCGTGCCCCACCACCATGTAAACAGTAAACACACCGCCAGTCCCATGCTAAAATTTGGCCGACCACAGCGGAGCCGCGCATGTTTTGAGCGAAGAGTGCTGTGAGGAGGTCTGCTGTGAAATAACCGCATTTTTTTAGAGTACCGTCGGTTACTAACGAGATAGCATGCGCTATGAAGTGAAGGCGACCTTAGCCTTCCATTTGGTTCAACAGCGTACGAGGCTCCTCGCTTTTAGCGGGTGCCGTCTATTTCGAGGGGTTTAATTAGGGTGTCATCCAAGCGTTGTGCGTGGTGCTCGTCTTGCGGGGCTGCATCATCCTCCCCAACTTCCTCGTTGTCATCCAAGCGTTGTGCGTGGTGCTCGTCTTGCGGGGCTGCATCATCCTCCCCAACTTCCTCGTGACTAAAGAGCCCATCTTGGGGCAGTTCTGGGATATCTAAAGCCTCAAGGGTGGGGAGTTCTTTTAAGGTGCTAATGCCAAACAGGCTAAAAAATTTACCTGCCACCCCGTATAGCAAAGGGCGTCCGGGGCCTTCATCGCGCCCTGTGATGCGTACCAGGCGTTTTTCTAACAAGCCACGCAAACCGTTTGAAGAATCGACTCCACGTAAATGCTCTACTTCTGCGCGGCTGACGGGCTGACGGTAGGCAATGATGGATAAAATTTCCAACGCCGCAGGGGAAAGTTTGGTGGGTTTGTAACGGCTCAGCTGGCTTAGCCATGGTTTAAACATGGGCAGTGTGCGCATTTGGTAGGCTTCGCCCACTTTGGCAATATGAAACGCGTGCTCGGCCGTGCTGTATTGTTGGTTTAGGGTTTTAACCATGGAAGCAATACGTAAAGTACCATGCGGTTTAAGCAGGCGGTTTAATGCATGGCTCGAAACAGGGTCGGCGCTGGAAAACAAAACCGCCTCCAAGACCCTCTTTGCATCGTTGTCTTCCATAGACGTTTGCTTGTAATGGTTTTTTAGGCAATGATATAAAAACGGTGCACAGACACTGTGACAGTGGCCTAGGTGGTGGTCTCCGCACCCTTAAAATTGGGATAACGGGCTCGGCGGCGGGATAAAAAGCGCTCAAAAAATCCAGGTACGCAAGATGCTCGCAAGTCTGCTGCGGATCCAAGCAAAAAGCAATGCCATCCCCAGACAATCGGTGATGATCCCAGGGGCCACCAACAACCACCCCCCCAATACCATCAAGCAAGCTTCCATTCCTTCAAGGGTAGGCATGCGGTTGTTATGCCAGTCTGAATGGATGCTGGTCCACAAGGTCAGGCTCTCACGCCGTGCCACCCAAAACCCTGCTAGCGCCGTAATGCTGCAAAGCACCACCAAAAACGCGGCTTCAAGGCGCAACCTAATCACCAGCATTACCTCCAACCATGGGAGGATAAAAAGTGCCGCAATGCCCCACTTCAATCTCGTCACCCACTCCCATCGCCAGTGTTTGTAGGCAGCGGGCCCTAGCACAAGCAAAACGTACACCCACAAGGGGCTTCGCCACCACCACGCCCTACCTTCCAAAACCTTACCTGCGCAATTGTTGTTCAATATAAAATTCTGCTGCACGGTAAGAACTACGCACCAACGGACCAGAGGCCGTATAGGCAAAACCCATCTTTAACCCCGCTTGCTCAAGGGATTTAAAGTATGCTGGGGCCAGGTATTCTTGCACATTCAGCTTGCGCTGTGCGGGTTTAAGATACTGGCCAATGGTTAAAAACGAGACCCCGACCTTGCGTAGGTCTCCCATGGCTTCGAGGACCTCCTCCTCGCTTTCGCCCAGCCCTACCATGAGGGAGGATTTGGTTTTTATGGCGGGGGTATCGTGCTTTACTTGCTCAAGCAATTGCAAGGATTGCGTATAGGTAGCCCTTGGATCGCGTACTTTGGGGGTCAGGCGGCGCACGGTTTCCAAGTTATGTGCAAAAACCGCAGGCTTGGCATCCACCACCACTTTGGCATGCTCAAAACGTCCTTGAAAATCCGGGGTAAGGACCTCGATGAGCAACTGTGGGTTGGCCAGTTGGGTACGGCGAATGGTTTCGGCCACATGATGGGCCCCTTGATCGGGAAGATCGTCGCGATTCACGGTGGTGAGTACCACATAATTCAGTTTCATCTGGCGAATGGTCTCGGCAATATTCACCGGTTCGGTGGTGTCTAAAGGTTCAGGGTTGCGTGCGGTCGTAACCGCACAAAAACGGCAACCACGTGTGCAGGCATCGCCCATGAGCATAAACGTGGCGGTTCCGCCCTGCCAGCATTCGCCTATATTGGGGCAACGGGCTTCCTCGCACACGGTGTGCAAGCGCAAATTGCGTGCTTGGGACTGAATCCAGTGGTAGCGTTCGCCTGAAGGAATTTTAACCTTAAGCCAATTCGGTTTGCGAAGAGGGGGATTTTCCGTGGGTTGTGGTTCATTTTTTTCGATGGGGGGCATCACGGGTGGCATCCCTTTTTTGGTGTCCGTTTGGAATTATTTTTAGCGCAAACCGCCTTCATTGTGACAATTTTTCGATGGCAATGCCAGTGTTGCAAGAGCAATTTTTTAAAAATTTCTGCTGGAGCGAACGCTAGCGACAAAACATCAAGGGGTACGATCATACCATACTTTCGAAAATGGATGGCGTTACGCCAGCACGGTTTTTTATGGAAGTTTCAAGGGGTGCACTGCCATAAACTTACGGTCGGTATGGGGAATAGATGAGAGGCGCAACGGCTTGAAGGTGGTGGTTTTAAGCTGCGCACAAAGCATGTTGCTCAAACTTGTTGTAGACAACACTTGCATCCAAAAGCAAAATGGGGGAAGGTTTTGTGGATGGCGTTGAGATGGCGACGTAGCCAAGTGGTAAGGCAGAGGTTTGCAAAACCTTGTACCACCGGTTCGACTCCGGTCGTCGCCTTTTGCTGTTGCTTACTCAAAAAATAAGCACCCGTGGGTTTTGCCAGTGTGGGGTTCGCCAAATAGAGCCGGTGGTTTACCACGCATAGGACTGCTGGTGTTCGCTGGTGATGGTGCCCGCTTAGGCCAGCGTTGCTTGTTGCAGCTAAGAATTGCTATGTACCAAGGTGCCTTTTGGGCGTGGTTTACGGCCAATCCGCCAAAAGGGTTGTTCATCAGCAATGCAGGTGAAGTCGACAAAAAGGGCAAGCGCAAAGTGGGTTGGCCTGGGTGGCGGAATTGGTAGACGCAAGGGACTTAAAATCCCTCGCTCGTAAGGGTGTGCGGGTTCGAGTCCCGCCCTAGGCATGAGAATTTGACAAAAAATATTCGATTAAGCCATCGCAGGCTTTTATGAGCGGTATATAAATCCCAAACATGGTGCATATAATGATACGTATTTTAGGCAGAAAAAACTCGATCAACGTCATGAAGGCCCTTTGGTGCGCCCGTGAGGTTGGAGCAGACTATGAGCGCCTGGACTATGGCGGTGCTTTTGGCAAAGTCGACGAGGCAGACTATCTGGCCAAAAACCCCAATGGTCGCATCCCTACCATGGAAGATGGCGACATCACCTTGTGGGAATCCAACGTGATTGTACGCTACATGGCCGAAAAATATGGCTCAAATGGCATGTTCCCTGGCAGTGCAAAAGTGCGCTGGAATGCGGAAAAATGGATGGATTGGCAGCAAACCACCTTGAATGTGGCCATGAGCCCCGCATTTTGGGGGCTGGTGCGGACCCCACCGGAAAAACGTGATCGACAATCCATTCAAAATTCGGTGGATGCGAGCAATCGGTGCTGGCTGTTGTTAGACAGGCACTTGGCCAAGACTCCCTACATTGTGGGTGATCAGTTGACCATGGCCGATATTCCAGTGGGTTGCGGGGTGTATCGCTGGTTTGCCATGGAGGTGGAACGCCCAAAAATGCCCCATGTAAATGCTTGGTACCAGCGCTTACAGCAACGCCCTGCCTTTTGTGAGCATGTAATGCAACCCCTTACGTAAACGCAATTGTTAACCCTATACAAACAATCCTCTTTGCCCTCAAACCATCACTTAAGAATGCGGTGAAGGGTTAAAAAAGGGTGTCACACGCGAAAAATTGGGATGCCTGTTTGGAAGATTTATACTTTAAGCAGTTGTTGCTGGGGCCCATGGAGAATTTTGTCTACCTCATTGGCTCGCACTCGAGCAAGGAGGCTTTGGTGGTTGACCCTGCATGGCAGGTACAACGCATTTTAGACATCCTGGCCCAAGATGACATGCAATTAAAAGGAATGCTGATTACCCACACCCATTTTGATCACGTGGGGGGGGATTTTCAAGGTAACCATGTTGAAGGGGTGGAGCACTTGATGGAGAAACACCCCACCCGCGTTTACGTGCACAAAGCAGAGGCTAATTTTGCCCCCTTGCCCATGAGTGAACTGGTGGCGGTCGAAAACAACCATCAAATTACGCTAGGAAAGGTTGTTGTGCAATGCATTCATACCCCTGGTCATACCCCAGGGTCCCAGTGTTTTAAACTGGATGACAGGCTGGTTGCTGGCGATACCTTGTTTATTGGTTCCTGCGGACGTACCGATTTACCGGGGGGCGATGCAGGGGAATTGTATGATAGTTTGACTCAAAAGCTGATGAAATTAGAAGAAAATACGCTGGTTTTTCCGGGCCACAATTATGCCCATGGACAGTGCAATACCACCATCATGGCCGAAAAAAAACACAATCCTTTTTTTGGTTTTTCTTCCCGCAGTGCTTTTTTGGCTGCCATGGGATATTAGTTTTTAGGGGTGGGACAAGGTTTTTGCCAACCGCCAATGGCGGGCAGCCCGCCCCACGCAAGATGTGTGCTGTGATGCCCATAGGTGGCAAGGCAAGCAAAAGTGCCCCTTTGTGCGGGTGTGTGCTGTGATGCCCATAGGTGGCAGGGCAAGCAAAAGTGCCTCTTGCCCATGGATTCCAATGCTTTTTTAATTCAATCCTCCTTTATTGAATGCCGCTAACCATGAATAAAAAACTTTTGCTCATGCCGGGAGATGGGGTAGGGCCTGAGGTTATCGAACAAGCGAAACGCGTTTTCGAAGCCCTTGTTTCCCGTGAAGGGCTAGCATTTGAGGTCGATGAGGCCTTGATTGGTGGTGCAGCTTACGATGCCAGTGGCTCGCCTTTGCCCTTCGAAAGCCTGAGCAAAGCGCGCGAAGCCGATGCCATTTTACTGGGAGCAGTGGGCGGAGGAAAATGGGATACCTTGGCCGATCATGCCTTGCGTCCTGAACGTGGGTTGCTCCGATTGCGCTCGGAACTGGCCTTGTATGCCAATTTGCGGCCCGCCACCGTGCTCCCCCAATTGGTGCAGGCCTCCTCGTTAAAAAAGGAATGGGTCTCGGGCTGCGACTTGTTGGTGGTGCGTGAGCTCACGGGGGGAATTTATTTTGGGACACCCCGTGGAATTGAGGGAGAGATAGGGCAGCGGCGTGGGTTTAACACCCTTGTGTATAGCGAGTCCGAAATTGAGCGCATTGTGCGGGTGGGCTGCGATGCGGCACTGGGCCGTGGGGGAGGCCTTTGCTCTGTGGATAAGGCCAATGTTTTAGAATGTTCGATGCTATGGCGCGAGGTGGCTGGCAAAACAGCCTCCCAATACCAAGGGGTTACTTTAGAACACATGTACGTTGACAATGCAGCCATGCAACTGGTGCGCGACCCACGCCAGTTTGATGTGATTGTAACGAGCAATATGTTTGGCGATATTTTAAGCGATGTTGCTGCCATGATCACGGGTTCGATTGGAATGCTGCCCTCGGCCAGCTTAGGGGATGGGGGGGGGCTGTACGAACCTGTACACGGTTCTGCCCCTGATATTGCAGGTCAAGACCGGGCTAACCCCTTGGCTGCCATTTTGTCGGTCGGCATGATGTTACGCCACAGTTTTCAACTTTCGCAGCTCGACGATTTGCTGCAAAACGCGGTGAAAGAAGTACTTAAAACCCATTGTACCGCCGATTTAAACATTGAAGGTGCCAAGGTGGTGGGTTGCACGGAAATGGGTGCGTTGGTAGAAAAGGCGATTGCCAAGCAAACCATGCCCAAGGCCGTTGCATCAAATACGTAACACCGGATGATGACCGCGCCCACACAAAACACCCTCGTTCAAAGCGATAATAGTTCATGCGTAAATCTGTTCACGTTTTTCATGCCAACGCTGCAAAATCTGCCAAGCCGCCTCCCGATACACTTGAAGTGCAGGTGCGCCCCGCCGCCACCTTGGTGCTGCTCCGCGATGCTCCCAGCAAAGATGAAGCAAGCAGCGTGTTGCAGGTACTCCTTTTGCGCCGCACCCCCAAAGCGGGTTTTGCTGCCAACGCCTATGTGTTTCCTGGTGGGGCGGTCGATGTCCATGATTGTACCCCAAACGCCGCGCGATTGAGTACCCTTAGCCAAGGGCAAGCGGGTAAAGCCCTTGGCCTTACGGCCCATCATGAAGCGTTGGGCTACTACCTTTGCGCGATTCGCGAAACCTTTGAAGAGGCCCTCATTTTGGTGGGGAGCAAAAAACACCGTGGAACCCAACCCGATGTGGTGGTTTTGCGCGAGGCTCGCGAGCAGATGCAAAACGGCAAGGTGGATTTTTTTTCGTGGCTACAAAAACAAGATCTCATGCTGCATGCAAAAGACTTGGTGTATTTTTCTCATTGGATTACCCCTAAGGGGTCTTCCCGCCGTTTTGACACGCGTTTTTTTGCCTGCCGTGCACCCAGTACGGCGGCTGTGGAGGTCGACAATGGCGAAATGCTGGCCAGCTGGTGGACCACACCCGCACAAGCCCTCGACGCCTTGAAAGAACGCAGGATTGAAATGATGCACCCCACCGCGGCAACCTTACGGTTGCTCTTACAGCACCAAACAGTGAAGGACGCACTGCAAAATTTGGCTCAGCAACCTAAAGGCCCCGTACTGCCCAAACGGGTAACCACGCCCCAGGGCGAAATGCGCGTCCTGATGCCATGGGATAAGGATTATGAAAACGCTTAATCGATTGAAAATAAGCCCATGGTTTTTGACGGCGTATGTGCTCGCCTGTCTGGCACCGCCCGCTTTAGCACAACGCAATTTTAAACCCCTTGAGCAAGGGGATGGCGTTGATGTTGAAGAAAAAATCGTCCTTTTGCGCGGTGTCGAGGCGCGGGCAGAGTTTGCCGCATGGTTGGAGCAAATGCGCTCGAGCGATCTAAAGCTTGAATTGGGGCACGCTTCAGGAAGCCGTTCCAAGCAAGATACCCTACTCTTTTTTAGAACGGTAAGGCACCAAAATATTTCGGTTAATTTGGAAGTCCAATTGGGTGATACCGCCTTTCAACCTACTGAATGGCGCCGCCAAGAAGACCCCAGCAGTGCAGCACGTGCGCCGCAGTCGAACCCATTAACCCTAAGCGTACGCCAGGCGCACATTGCCTACCGCTTTAATCCACGCTCACGCCTGCGAATAGGCAAGCAGTATGTTTCTTTCGACGAGGGGCGGGGCAAAATCTTTCACGGTTTTTTTCCAGCGATCCAATTTGATTGCTTTGTGAAGACCTGGTGCTTTCCCATCAAAGTGGCGTATATCGGCCCATCATCTGCCGATGCGGCCTACCAGTTTGCCTTGCGCTATCCCGCTTGGGATGAGGGTGAGGGCCTTGAGCGCCGCCGTTTTCAGGTAGAATTGTTCCGGACACGCTACACAGAAAACAATGTCCCTTTGGCGGTAGGTTTTGGGGCAGGACGTTCTAACCCAAGCGATCAAGACGACCTCACCCAAAATCCCACCTTGGTAAATGATGGCGCAGGAACGGTGTTTTTTGATACCAACGGTGTCGACATATACGGGCTACGCTTTTGGTGGGATACGTCATGGCTAAACTTGTATTTGGATACCATTTCCTCAAACGGCGCACGGGTGTACCATCGGCGCAAATTACCAACGGGGGACTTTGTAAGCTCTTTAAATGGCGGGGCAGAAACCAATCGCCAACAAGTAAGGGGCAATGCCAGTGAGCTAGAGGTCTCGATTTCCGTGCAAAAAAACTTGCGCTTTGGTTTGCGTGTGATGCGCGCAGATGGCGACCCAAATCGCAGCAATGCAGGGCAAGGCGTGTACGCCCGCAGTTTAGAGGGGTATTATGAGATTACCCCGGGGGGCTACACGGGCAGCAGGCTTTATTTTAATGGCAGCGGTGGCGAAGCCCTTAACAAAGGCCTTGGCTTGGGGCATTCCATCACCAATACCTCCATGGATAGCGTGTTGTTTTATTGGAAACAAGCGCAAAATTTGGGTCTTTCTTTTGACATCGCAATCCATCGCTTGGCTTACAAGCACCCTGTACGCAACGCCCAAGGGGCTTTCACCACCGATATTGGGAGAGAATTGAATGTCTTGATGCAAAAGCCCTTGAGTGAGGACTTAAATTTGGAATGGGAATTCAATTATATTTCTGCTGCCAGTGGGTTTTCCTTAACCGACCACCGACCACCCGTGGCCAGTCCCGATGACCTGTCCCAGGCTATTATGCGCCTTCACTATCGTTTTTAGAGATCGTTTTTAGAGTGAGACAATATCTTGATGAGCAAAGCACCCGCATTGCATTTAAACCGTTCCAACGCACTGTTTCAGCAAGCCCAACAGCTGCTGGTGGGTGGGGTGAACAGTCCTGTGCGTACTTTTCGCGCAGTTGGGAACGCACACCCCTTGTTTATCCAAAAGGCAAAAGGGGCTTACGTGTATGATGTGGATGGCAATCGCTACCTCGATTACATGGGTGCCTGGGGTCCTATGATTTTAGGCCACGCCCATGAAACCATTGAAAAAGCGGTGATTGAGGCCGTGAAGAATGGACTGGCCTTTGGCTTGTGCTGTGAAACCGAAATGGAACTGGCCAAAGCCGTACAAGCATGCTGCCCCCATGTAGAACAAGTGCGCTTTGTGAATTCTGGGGGGGAAGCCGCGCAAACGGCCTTGCGCTTGGCACGCGGGTATACTAAACGAGAGAAGGTGGTGAAGTTTAACGGCTGCTATCATGGAAGCATCGACCCGCTGTTGGTCAAAGCGGGTTCGGGCCTGTCCACTTTAGGCATTCCCGATTCCGCGGGCGTAACCGCAGGCAGTGCGCAAGATACCCTGTGCGCCGAATTTAACGACCTTGAGAGTGTGATCGCATTGTTTGAGGCCAATGCGGGTGAGGTCGCAGCGCTTATTTTAGAGATTATTCCTGGCAATATGGGGGTGGTAACCCCCAAACTACCCTTTTTACAAGGGTTAAGGGACTTGTGCGATCGCGAAGGTGCGGTGCTGATTGCGGATGAGGTGATGACTGGCTTTAGGGTGGGTTTGGGTGGTGCGCATGCGCTATTTGGGCTTGTGCCCGATTTGATAATGTTTGGTAAAGTAATGGGCGGTGGCATGCCCGTAGGTGCGGTCGGGGGACGCACAGATATTATGCAAACTCTCTCGCCACAAGGGCCTGTGTACCAAGGGGGCACGCTGTCTGGTAACCCTGTGGCCATGGCCGCTGGACTTGCTGCGTTAACCCTATTGCAACAACAAGAACGTGATGATGGGTTTTATGCCGAACTCAACCGCAAAAGCGCCATGCTATTGGATGGCCTAAAGAGCATTTGCAAAAGTGCGGACATTGGTGTGCAAACGTGCCATTTTGGGGGCATGCTAGGGTTTTACTTTAGCGATACTCCCGTAGAAAATTACCGCCAAGCGATGGCAGCCAATGGACCTCAGTATCAGCGTTTGTTTCGCGGCTTGCTTAAACGCGGGATCGTGTTTGCGCCCTCGGCTTTAGAAGCCGCTTTTGTATCGACAGCCCATGGCGAAGAAGAGATTGAGCAGACCCTTGATGCGATGAAAGAGGTGTTGTGATGTCACCAAACCCTCTCGGTGAAAGGAAACGAAAAGTCCCCCAAGCACCCAAAAAACCGCCGCAGCCTTCCTTGTGGAGCAAAGGCGTGCGATTTATGGCGGTGGGTGTTGAGGTAGCCGTTGCGATTTTGCTAAGCTTATGGGTGGGTCAGTGGCTTGACATCCGCCTTGGTAGCGAGCCTTGGCTATTGTTGGGATGCATGTTGGTTGGGATGATTGCCGCGCTCCGTATTTTAATGCGTTTGCGCTAGGCCTGCGGTTTGCACACAGCGCAGCTATTGGGATGCGTGTTGGTTGGGATGATTGCCGCGCTCCGTATTTTAATGCGTTTGCGCTAGGCCTGCGGTTTGCACACAGCGCAGCTATTGGGATGCGTGTTGGTTGGGATGATTGCCGTGCCCCGTATTTTAATGCGTTTGCGCTAGGCCTGCGGTTTGCACACAGCGCAGCTATTGGGATGCGTGTTGGTTAGGATGGTGGCCGCGCTCCGTATTTTAATGCGTTTGCGCTAGGCCTGCGGTTTGCACACAGCGCAGCTATTGGGATGCGTGTTGGTTAGGATGGTGGCCGCGCTCCGTATTTTAATGCGTTTGCGCTAGGCCTGCGGTTTGCACACAGCGCAGCTATTGGGATGCGTGTTGGTTGGGATGGTGGCCGCGCTCCGTATTTTAATGCGTTTGCGCTAGGCCTGCGGTTTGCACACAGCGCAGCTTTGAAGAATGGGTTCGTAATACAAGCATGCAGCCAGGTGAGGGATGATCGATAAATCTGCAAACGCACTTTCGTGGCGTAGAATAAGGTACTTGCTTTATGCCATTGCCGTTTTGGGCGGACTCATGGCAGGCTTGAGCCTGTGGTTTATAGGCAGCAAATTTGCTGGTGCGCTCTTGCTTGGGGTAGGCCTGGTGTTGTTGAACGTGTGGGGGACAGCACGATTTGCCTCTGCCTTGCTAAATAAGCAAAGGAAAAGTTTATTGTGGATTGCCTATCCCTTTAAACTATTGATAGACGTAGCCTTCGTCGTGTGGCTTATTGGATATGTGCAAATTGATCCCATTGGGTTTTTAGCGGGGCTCTCTACGCTGGCGATAGGGGTGGTGCTTTTTGCCTTCTACCCAAATGCTTAAAAGTTTGTATGTGAGAAACAAATCACGAAAAAGGGCGGAAATTAAAGGGGACCGGCGCTTATGGCAGAACAAAATGCAATTACTTGGGGAGAACAGTTGCTTCCAGGGGTTGAGCACACGTTGGCGAAGTATGGCGTGGACCCCCATGCAGGGATTGACGCTGTGGTGGTGGGAGTTGCGCTGGTTGCCTTTGCCTATGTGGTTGGCCGTCCTTTTCGCAAAGGGCGCATGCTTGAGCCCAAAGGCAAGGCCAGTTACAGTTTTTTAGGAGAGGTCTTGGTGGGCGGCATGCTGAACATGTTTAACGGAATTATTCGTAGTGGCGCAAGGCCGTTTTTTGTGCTACTGGGTTCCTTTGCTTTGTTTATTTTAGCAAACAATTTGATCGGTTTGATCCCTGGGTTTCACCCACCCACCTCTCAGTACAACGTTACGGTGGTGATGGCGTTGATGGTGTTTTTTACGGCTCATTACACGGGGATTCGTCAACACAAATTTGGTTATGTTAAAAAATTTTTGGGACCTTTGGTGTTGATAGCCCCGCTCATTTTTCCCATTGAAATCATCAGTCACCTCGTTCGCCCGCTTTCGTTGTCTGTACGTTTGTTTGGTAACATTACGGGTGACCATCAGGTGGTGTCGGTGTTTAGCTCGCTACTCGCTGTTGGATTGCCTGTGCCCTTTATGGCATTGGGCGTGCTTGTTTCTTTTTTACAAGCGTATGTGTTTGTTTTATTGGCAGCAGTATACTTTCAAGATGCACTAGACCACCCACACTAGCCCCTGTTTGTTGTGCGTCGGGAGGGGAGGTATTGTACCTAAGTTACGCACAGGTTTATTGGATGACCGTGATCCGCCAACATTTTATGAAAGAAAAGAAAACATACATGAAACAAAAAACCTTATTTCTATTTGGCTTATTCATCTTGGCTTTGGCTACCCCGCTTTATGCTGCCACGGGCGAAGTTGCGACGTTGGGCCTGGCCTTAGGAGCAGGCATTGCCATTGGGATTGCTGCTTTAGGTGGTGGTATTGGTCAAGGTATCGCTGTTTCCAGTGCCTTAGAAGGCATTGCGCGCAACCCAAATGCGGCGGATAAAATTTTTACCCCCATGATTATTGGCCTCGCCTTGATTGAATCGTTGGTAATTTACGGCTTGGTAATTGCGTTTATTTTGCAAGCAAAAATTGCTGTCTAGCCTACTGATTGCTTGGCCTTAAAGCGATGAGGGGCACATTAGGGCAAAACAACACGCTCTTTGGTTTTTCTTTAAAAGGCGGCTAAAGGGCACGTTTGGGTGGGTACGTGTCGCCAAGCGATTTGGCGGATTGCTTGTTCCTTTCGCCCCTTGCCCCCGTTTACCGGGGGTTGCTTGGCTCGTACTTTTTGATGAGGCTATTTATCAGCATATGTGCAAGCTTTTGGCTGTGATACAAGGCCTTATGTAACCAACCACTTCCGCCCAAGAGCGATCTCATTCAATCCCGTCGCGTTGTGTTCGCCCGTAGCCGATCAAAAACCCTTGTGAAAGCGATCTCATTCAATCCCGTCGCGTTGTGTTCGCCCGTAGCCGATCAAAAACCCTTGTGAAAGCGATCTCATTCAATCCCATCGCGTTGTGTTCGCCCGTAGCCGATCAAAAACCCTTGTGAATCCGTTTTCTGGCACCTGCGCCTAAACCCCTTTTAGCAATTGCGTGTAAACCCTTGGGGTATGCCTTAAAAAAGCCGTGGGGGTATTCATGGGGCGTTTGCCCCTTTGCCGACCACCCCTTACCCGTGTGTCCTGAGAAGGGCACGGGAAAGAGCGGTCCATTTGGCGGTCAAAACCGCCTTTTACGCGCAAGATGAAACGGGTTTTTCATCGGCCATTTTGGGTTTTGGTTTAAAGGTTTTGGTTTAAGCCAACGCTTAAAACTCAGGTAACCGCCCAGCCCAGCCAAGAAGTGCATGTGTCCGAGCCTTGCTGGCGTGAAAAACATACCTCTCGCGCCTTGGCAGGGTTGCTCGCCCTTGCGTATCACTTAAAGCGGGCAAGGGCTTTTTTGGGGTTATTCTCTATTGCCTTGGTGCTGTGGGTTGGCTTTTCTTGGAGTGCTTCCTCTTGGGTAGGAGGCCTCGGCAGCACTCTCGAGCCTTGAAGCCCTTTTGCAAAAGCACCTTGCATTCTCTGGGGGCAGGCTTTACCCACAAAACCTAAAACCGCGTTATGAATCGCTACGCTATTGCGGGCAAAAGCCCTTTTTTGAGCATGGCTTGCCCTTTGGTCGATTTCAAACACAGGTTCAAACACAGGTTCAAACACAGGTTCAAACACAGGTTCAAACACAGGTTCAAACACAGGTTCAAACACAGGTTCAAACACAGGTTCAAACACAGTGCCATCAATCGCAATGCTCGCCTTGACCTTAAAACCCCAAACCCATTCCTTCTTGGACGCCAGCCACCTGTTCCGCAGAGCAGATTCGAAGCCACGAGCGTTTACAAATGCTGTCAACAGCCGTAAAAAAAGAGTACTTGCGTTACATGAGGCGCAATCACCGACGTGGTAGCCCTCCCATGCGCGCATCATGAAAGAAATGTGCTACACTGAGGTGTCCTACGAACAGGCTTGGTTGGCTCTGCAGCCAGTTAAGTCGTTCATCCAAGTTTTGGCCCTTTTTTTAAGTATCACATGTACCAGCCACCTGTTCCGCAGAGCAGGTTCGAAGCCACGAGCGTTTACAAATGCTGTCAACAGCCGTAAAAAAAGAGTACTTGCGTTACATGAGGCGCAATCACCGACGTGGTGGCCCTCCCATGCGCGCATAATGAAAGAAATGTGCTACACTGAGGTGTCCTACGAACAGGCTTGGTTGGCTCTGCAGCCAGTTAAGTCGTTCATCCAAGTTTTGGCCCTTTTTTAAGTATCACACGTATCTGTGTAAACGATGTTTGAAGTATTACGCGAACGATTTCATCAGGCAGCCAACCAGTTCAAAGGCGGACGTTTGCGCCAAGAATTACTGGAAGAAGTACTCGAACAGGTGCGTGCTGCCTTGCTTGAAGCGGATGCTGGGCTGGAAAGCATTGCGCTATTTTTGGAGTGCTTGCGCCGGCGCTGTGAGCAAGAAGCCCCCCCGAATGATGAGGGTGTCTCTGCCAGTCAACGCTTTTTAAAAATGGCAGCAGAAGAATTGGCCACCATGATGGGAGGGGAAGAGGCCAAACCCTTGCGCACAACAGGTCGCCCCGCCTTGATTATGTTGGTGGGGCTACAAGGGGCAGGCAAAACAACCACTTGCGCCAAGCTGGCTTTGCACTTGCAGACCACCACTAAAAAGCGCTGTCATATGGCTTCTACCGACCACCGCCGTCCTGCCGCCATGGAACAACTTGCAGTGTTAGCGCAAGGTTTGGGTGTGTCTTGTAGCCCTCCCAACACGGCCAAGAATGCCATGAAACTGGCACGTTATGGTCTTTCTGCAGCCAAAAAAGCCAAGTGTGAAGTGCTACTGCTTGACACCGCGGGGCGCTTGGAAATGGACACGGCACTCATGGATGAATTGGCTCAAATGGCCCAGGTGCTTCAACCCACTGAAATTTTGTACGTGGCTGATGGAATGAGCGGGCAAAATGCCGTGCAAGCATCGCGTCAATTTGCCGCAAAACTGCCTTTAACAGGATGCATTTTAACCAAAATGGAAGGGGATGCCAGGGGCGGGGCGGCCATTTCGATTCGTCACGGAAGTGGTGCTGTGGTTAAATTTATGGGCGTCGGAGAAAACCCTAAAGACCTCGAGGTTTTTCATCCGCAACGTATTGCCTCACGTATTTTGGGCTTAGGAGATATCCTCTCCTTAATGGAGCGGGCAGAAACGCTGTATAGCGAAGAAAAATCCCTTGAAATCCAGCGCAAAATGGCGCAGAACGCTTTTACTCTCACCGACTTTTTAGAGCAACTGCGCAATTTTAAAAGCATTGGGTCCATGAGTGAATGGAAGGAAATGCTACCCGCGTTGGGCAATGCTGGGGGCAACAAAATGGATGAAGGGCGCATGCGTAAAATGGAAGCAATGATTTGCTCAATGACCTTCGCCGAACGCGAGAACCATCAAATCATAAACCCTTCAAGGCTTCTCCGGATTGCCAAGGGCAGTGGCTGTAAAACCAGCGATGTCCAGCGTTTGCTTAAGCGGTTTAGACAAATGCGCAAAACCATGAAAAACCTGCGACAGTTGCAAAAGCAAAATGGCGGGGATTTAAGTTCTTTGCTCGGCGGAATGGGCGGGGAAGGGATAAAGGCTGGAAAAGGTTTTTTTTGACCCTTTTGCCAAAGGTTTTGATAAAAGTTTTTAAGGTTGCTAGCATTTTGTGTATGATGGTACGTCTTTAGGTCAAAATCCTATGCCGATGGATGCCGTCAGGCGGCCTTCGGTCGTCCTCTTATGCTTTGCAAAACGCTGCTTAAAAAATGGCAGCCTTGGGACCGTGTATATCGGTGATGGCTTGGTGTCTCAAGCAAGCGGATAGACATCCATGGCAAAAAAGGACGCGGGCGAGAATTTATTGCCCCAGTGCAATCCAGAGGTAAGCCCTTCTAGCAAGCATCCCCGTGAGGTCCGCAAAAGTTCATCTAAGCCGGCAAAACCAGCCAAAAGCCTATGCAAAGCATGTTTTGGACAGCAAGCCTTTTGATTACAATTTAACACTAAGGAGTTATTGAGAAAATACTGTGTCATTAAGCATCCACTTAGCCCGTGGTGGGAAGAAAAAAAGACCTTTTTATCGTGTTGTTGTGCAAGAAAGAACGGCACCACGCGATGGACGTTTTATCGAGCGCATTGGTGAATACAACCCTTTGCTCACAGAGGGTAAATCCTCGTTTAAATTGGATCGCGTTAAGCATTGGATGGATGTGGGGGCCAGCCCCAGCCTACGGGTGTACAAGTTGCTTTCTTTTCATGGGTTTTCGCACCCAGCACTCGACAAAGTTGCCGCACGTGAAAAAATTTCATCTGCCGCACGTGAAAAAGCCTACGCCTTAAAGCAAGCAGCGGAAAAAACCGCCAAAGAGGCTGAGGAAACCAAAGCAGAAAAAACCAAGAAGGCTTAGAGAAATTTTCACATCTGCCAGCCCCGGCAATATGGGGGTGCTTTGCGTAAAAGGCATCCATGGTTGGCCTTGTCTACGTGGGGTGACTTTGCGTAAAGAGGCCCTGTGGTTGGGCTTTACTGCTCTATGGCAGTGCTCAACGCGCTGGGGCTGACTTGCCACAAGCAACGCTGAGGTGCACATTGTTGTAAACCGTGTTTGAAAGAGGGGCGCTCGATTGAAACCATGCTGTTTGACCGCGAACAACTCCCTTGCATTAAGCAACGCTGAGGTGCACATTGTTGTAAACCGTGTTTGAAAGAGGGGCGCTCGATTGAAACCATGCTGTTTGACCGCGAACAACTCCCTTGCATTGGCGTGGTACTCCGACCCCACGGCTTAAAAGGGGTGCTTTGCGTGCGGGCTTTTGCCTTGTTTCGCCCAGCCATTCAAGTTTTACCCACGCTGATTGTATACGGTGCGGGGGCGTTGTGCGAAAAAACGGTGCTGGACTACACATCGAATAACGGATTGTGGCATGTGAAACTGCAAGGTGTAAGCACGCGTACCCAGGCCGAGGCTTTGCATAAAGCCCAATTGCTGGCGCATCCAGATGCGCTGGTGACACTTTCGCAGCATGTACCCCCCAACACCCCCACACCCCAGGCACAGGGCAACCCACACGCATTGTGGGATGCCATATTGGGTTGCAGTGTTCAAACGGAAACTGACGAAGTACTGGGGGAGGTGGAAGGGGTGTTTTCGACGGGTGCCAATGATGTACTGGAGGTGCGTCCAAACACCGGTGGCAAGGTCTTGCTGGTGCCTTGGATTGAACAGGTGGTGCGCTCCATTAACCTTGCCAAACGGCAGGTATGCATTCGCCCTTTGGAAGGAATGCAAGAGATGCCATGAAGCAACCCCTAGGCAAAACAGCAACACCGTGCCCTACCCTAACCGAGCAAACAACCCCCAGGCATCCCAATCCCCTCAAATATTTGGATGTCATTACCCTATTTCCCGCCCTGTTTGCGCCGTGGTTGCAAGAGGGGTTGATGGCAAGGGCCAAGAAGCGTGGTTTGATTCAACTTACGTTGGTCCCTTTGCGTCAGTACGGCCTCGGGCCAAGGCATAACGTGGATGCTACCCCTTACGGCGGAGGCCCGGGGATGGTGCTGCGCCCTGAACCCATTGCAGCCGCTTTGGAAGCACGCACACAAATCCACAAAGCCAAGGGCTTGCACGCACATTGCGTTTTGCTCACCCCCCAAGGCAAGCCCATTCAACAAGCCATGGTCGAGGACTGGGCACAACAGTCGAAACGGGTGCTTACCCTAATTTGTGGGCGCTACGAAGGCTTTGATGAGCGCGTTCGTCAAACCTTGGTCGATGAGGAGGTGTGCGTGGGGGACTTTATTTGCTTAGGCGGCGAAGCCTTGGCTTTGGCCGTGCTCGAGGCGGTGGTGCGACTGCTCCCAGGATCATTGGGCAACAAAAGCTCCCCTAAGGAAGAGAGCTTTAGCAATGGAGGTTTAGAATATGCCCAGTATACAAAACCATTGGTGTTTAAAGGGTATGAGGTCCCCCCTGTATTGCGTTCAGGCAACCATGCCCAAATTACGACATGGCGTCAGCAACAAGCAAAGCAACGTACAAGGCTGCGCCGTCCCGACCTCTCCCAAGGCAAAGGGTAGGCATGCAGCATTTCTTCATAAGGCGAAAAAAAGAGCCATTGCAAAACGGGTTGTGTTGGCGCAAAATAGCATGACAAAAAGCGAGGTGGAAAAACCAAACGCACAGGGGACAAAACCCATGGGTGAAACGGCCGCCAAACCCACTCCTGAAGAGGTCGACGGCTTGCGCGAGCTGTTGCAAGGCTCAAGTAGCATTACGGTGTTTAGTGGGGCTGGAATGAGTACGGAGTCGGGAATTCCGGATTTTCGCGGGCCCAATGGTGTGTGGCAACGGGTCGATCCTGCTGATTTTCACATTGACCGCCTGCTTGCCAGCGATGAATCGCGCAAGCGTTATTGGCTGCGTAGCAGCACGATGTATGCGCAAATAAAGCAGGCACAACCCAATTTAGGGCATCATGCCGTGGTCCAGTTAGAGCAATTGGGCCGCTTACACGCCCTTATCACCCAAAATGTGGATGGCTTGCACCAACAAGCAGGGAATAACGATACCAAGGTGCTCGAGTTGCACGGCAATGCATGCTACGTTGCTTGCCTTTCGTGTCAAAAAAAGATATCACGCGAGATCTACCAGCCAAAGGTTGGTGAGGATGGTTTTGCACCTCCATGCGAGGCGTGCGCGGGCATCATGAAGCCAGCGACCATCTCTTTTGGGCAGATGCTCGACCCTCAGGTGCTTGAAACGGCCGTGCAGGCGTCAAAAAATTGCGATTTGTTTTTGGTGGTGGGGTCTTCATTGCAAGTTCATCCCGCGGCCACCTTGCCTTTTGTGGCTTTGGAACAAGGGGTGGACCTGGTCATTTTGAATGCGCAAACCACCCCCTGCGATTCCTTTGCCAAACTGGTGGTGCATGCATCGTCTGCCCAAACCTTGCACCAAGCGGTGAACGCGCTCTCTGCCAAAGCAGGTCATGTTTTACACTAAACGCGGAATAATAGGTTCCACACACGCATGTCAAATATTCCTCACGGAAATGTGTATCGATTCCAAAACTGGACACCCACCATTGCCCCCAGTGCTTATATCGCCCCCGGGGCACATGTTATAGGCCAAGTGCACCTTGCAGCCAAAGTACACATTTTGTTCAATGTCGTGCTGCGCGGTGACAATGCAGCCATTACTGTGGGTGAGGGTTCAAATATACAAGACAACTCCACCATTCATGTAGAGCCAGCTCGGGAAGATGGCACACCCCAAGCCCCTTGCACCATTGGTAAAAACGTAACCATTGGGCACAACTGCCTTGTGCACGGTGCAACCATTGAGGACGAGGTGCTGATTGGCATGGGTGCAGTGGTGATGAATTTTGCCAAAATTGGCCGTGGTTGCATTGTGGGCGCAGGTGCGATTGTGCTAGAACATACCGTGGCACCGCCTTTTTCTTTGCTGGTGGGAGCACCTGCTATAATTAAAAAAACCTATCCCTCAAAAGAAGCCCTTGCGGTAACCGTTCGTGCAGCGCAAGGCTATCAGCAACGCATTGAGGACTTTAAAACCACCTTACGCCAACAAAACATGGGGCATGGTCAAACTTAACGCTCGCCGTCTGTACACGTACGCTCCCCTTGCGCATGATAAAGGCCCTCAACGACAAGAACCATTTTACAACCACACCCCAGCAAGGTCGCTAAACCAGCATCGCCCCATGCAAAGGTGGAACGCACAAAGCACGGCGACAAGAACCATTTTACAACCACACCGCAGCAAGGTCGCTAAACCAGCATGACCCCATGCAAAGGTGGAACGCACAAAGCACGGCGACAAAAACCATTTTACAACCACACCCCAGCAAGGTCGCTAAACCAGCATCGCCCCATGCAAAGGTGGAACGCACAAAGCACGGCGACAAAAACCATTTTACAACCACACCCCAGCAAGGTCGCTAAACCAGCATCGCCCCATGCAAAGGTGGAACGCACAAAAGCACGGCGACAAAAACCATTTTACAACCACACCCCAGCAAGGTCGCTAAACCAGCATCGCCCCATGCAAAGGTGGAACGCACAAAAGCACAGCAATTTTTCAAAAAACACAGGGTAGGTGGGTGAATCGATGGAATGGTTTTATTGGATTTCTTGGGCGCAAATCTGGCTAATTGTGGGCCTTTTTTTGATTGGGATGGATCTCTTTATCCCATCTGGTGGGTTGCTGGCAGCCACGGGTTTAACGGTACTTTCTGCTGCGCTCTTAGCGTGGTTTCAGGTAGCATGGTGGATATATTTGGTCGTACTGCCTCCCATGGCAGCTCTTTTCGTTGCGCTGTGCCTTTGGGTATTGGCCAAGGGGGGTGGTTTGCTTGAACGCTGGATACTACCCGAAAAGATTAAAACCAACATGGATGCCCTGCCAGGCCGCGAGGGGCTGGTAAGACAGCTGCGTGAAGATGGATTGGTTTATGTTGAGGTGCAAGGAGATCGCTGGCTGAGCACGGTCGAAGGCAAGGCAAGGGTAGAAGTGGGGACACGCGTTCGCATTGTACGCGTGCAAGAAGGTCGCTTGGTGGTAAGCATCTGTTGAGGTGTTTTTTGAATTTTAGGGAACGCACACCGGCGTACTTATGGACGTCATTTTTTTTGAAAGGATAAGTAGGTACAACAAAGATGTTTTTTTATCGCATCCCCCAAGCCCATGTGATGGTGGTTGAACGCTTGGGTAAATTTCACCGCATTTGCCAGCCTGGTTTAAGGGTACTTTTGCCCATACTCGATTACCCCAAAGAAATGCCCGAATGGGAAGGGCGTGGAGTACGCTTAGTGGGCAGCCGTCCTATTTTGGTGGAGCTGGCAGAGCAATCTTTAGGGACAGAACCACGTGCGAGCATTACCCGCGACAACGTGCAGCTGCGTGTTGACACGCTTATTTATTGGCAGGTTACCGATGTGATGCGTGCCGTGTATGAAGTAGATGTGCTGCCCAATGCCATTTTGGATCTTACCCTGACCACCTTGCGCTCGGTAATTGGCAGCATGAACATGGATGAGGCCATTAGCAACCGCCTAAAAATTAACGACGCTGTGCAAACCGAGCTTCAAGGTGCGGTGGAAAAATGGGGGGTGCGGGTCAACCGTGTGGAAATTCAAGAACTGCATGCCTCGGATGAAGCCTCTGCGGCAATGCTGAAACAAATGACCGCTGAGCGTGAAAAACGCGCAGCCGTTACCGAAGCCGAAGGGAAAAAAGCCGCCGCTATTTTAGAGGCAGAAGGCTATCGCGAGGCGGTGCTCATCCGTTCAAAGGCGGATGCGGATGCCATGAAGGAGTTTGCCCGTGGGGAAGCAGAATTTCTAAAACCACTCCACCAAGTGCTGGGAGAAAAGAACGGAATGAATTTTGCTCTCGCTGCAAAATACCTCCGCACCCTTGGCAGCATGGATGAAACAGCCAAGGTGTTTTTGCCCTTAAACCTGGCTGAAGCCATTGATACGGTTTTACGCGGCACGGGCAAAAAATAAGGGCATTTGCAAAAGTGGTTGCTTTTAAGCAATCTTGCAAGCCTCATTCAAGCATTGTTATAGACGCGGCACGGGCAAAAAATAAGGGCATTTGCAAAAGCAGTTGCTTTTAAGCAATCTTGCAAACCTCATTCAAGCATTGTTATAGACGCGGCACGGGCAAAAAATAAGGGCATTTGCAAAAGCAGTTGCTTTTAAGCAATCTTGCAAGCCTCATTCAAGCATTGTTATAGACGCGGCACGGGCAAAAAATAAGGGCATTTGCAAAAGCAGTTGCTTTTAAGCAATCTTGCAAGCCTCATTCAAGCATTGTTATAGACGCGGCACGGGCAAAAAATAAGGGCATTTGCAAAAGCAGTTGCTTTTAAGCAATCTTGCAAACCTCATTCAAGCATTGAATAGAAAGTGAAAGCGCGCACGATGGCCGATCATTTTGAAACCCCCAAAAACATGCGCATCCCCAACGTGATAGAGAAAACCCTCAGCGTCCAGCAAAAACATGCCCAAAAGGCTGTACTCGATAGCCCGCGCGGGCATGTGGTGGGGCCGTTTTGGGCATGGCTTTATAGCCCCAAAATGTGCATCCATGCTCAAGCAATGGGGGCCTATGTGCGCTTTGAAACCAGCTTGCCTAAACCCTTAAACGAGTTAGCCATTTTGCTCACAGGTCGGCGTTGGCGTTCTCAATTTGAATTTTTTGCCCACGCCAAACTGGGCATAGCTGCAGGTTTGGGCCGTGATTTGATTGAAGCCTTGCGCCAAGGTAACCGCCCTGAAGGCATGAGCGATGACGAAGTGCTGGTGTATGATGCCGTGGAAACCTTGCTTGCCACCAGCCGCATGCCTGATAAGCTTTATCAGCAGGTCGAAACCCGCTTTGGCGTGCAAGGCACCGTCGATTTGGTGGCTGCGGTAGGCTATTACACCATGGTATGCCTCACCTTAAACACTTTTCGCATTTTGCCTGAGGAGGCGGATATGCCATTTGAAGAGAAGTAAAAAATACGCCCAAGATTAGAAAAAATCGCCCAAAAAATATCCAAAAAGGCAAAGCCATAGCGCTCTTTTTAAAAAAATTGCACGCCCAGGTAAAGTCTATGCAAAAATTTGCCCGCGATGTACCTGCCAACGTGGGTGTTACCATTCCCCAAATGTCCAGCGCAAGCAATCTTTGTGCATGTGCTGACCAAAGTATTGACTTGGCTGTCACATCCCCGCCCTATTTAAACGCCGTTGACTATCCCCGAACCCATCAGCTTGAAACTTACTGGTTAGGCCTCGCTTCTGGTTCTTTGAGGGATTTAAAAGCGCAGCACATCGGTACTGAAGTTGTTTCTTCACGGGATTGCAAACGCTTACACGCGACGGGTTACGATTGCGCGGATGCTGTTATTGCAAGCATCTATCAAAAAGACCCGCGCAGAGCCTACCATTGCCTACAAGTACTTGGTAGATATGGAAGAGCTATTTAAAAGAAGTAAATCGGGTGTTAAAACCACAGGGAAGGTATGTGATTGCGATTGGCTCTAACAAGGTTAGGGGGCATACCTTTGAATCTTGGAGACATTTTATCGACATCGCACAAAGCGTTGGTTACAGGGTAAACCATCGGTTCGAGTCGGAGATTATTAACCACTTTATCAAAGTACCTCGCGATGAGCGCATTGAGGAAGATCATGTGTTGGTATTGTAAAAAGGAAAGAAAATAAAGGCCAACGTGCCGCTGCCACTGGGTTTGCAAACGAAAGCAGGCTTCTTGGGGCCTTATTATCAAGGGGTTACAATGCTTTTAGGGTAGACCTACCTCTATCTTCTTATGATATTATCATGGAATTGGATCCACGGAGCAATATCCGTATCCAGGTAAAAACGGTCGGCATTTGCTGGGTCCGTTCGTTTTACAGGGGGTCTAAGGGGAGGTGTCGATCGGTCCTATAAATCGGGTGTTAAAGCGTACATACAAAGCACACGTACCTCAGACGCAGTGGTGGGAGTAAAAGTAGAGAGAGAAAACGGCGACTCCAAAATAGATTTCTACATCATCCCCACGTTGTACATTGAAAAATTGGAACAAAAAAGCCTCTCTATAAACAAAATACCCCAGGCAAAAAATCACTGGAAACTTCTTGAAATGTGTAAAGACCACGCGTACGTTGAAAATCTATTTTGTTAAAGTGTGCGTCATGGTATTTTTAGTACGCACGTTCGTCCTAGCTTGTTTGGCGATTTTACCCGCCCACAGTACACCATTCACCTTTTCATTGCGTGCTGCGTAAAAACCGATGACACAACCCGCCACCTTGCAAGATATCAACGCCTTCCCCCCACTGGCGGTTTTAAACGCTAATGTACACAGGGTGCTCGGCATGAACCCTTCTGCCTTCACGGGACCAGGAACCAACACCTACCTGGTGGGGCAGGCGGGGTCGAACCCTGTATTGATAGACTCGGGGATTGGAGTGCCCGTTTGGCAGAAAAACTTACAAACCCACACGCAACAGCAAAAGCATGCACCCCAGCGCTGCTTGTTTACCCACGGTCACCCCGACCATATTGGTGGTTGGCAACAACTGCGTGCACTCTGGCCCAACATTCCCTTTTACAAAATGCCCTGGCCTCAAAAAGATGGTGCGCTCACCCCACAATTAACACCCATTCAAGATGGCAATGTGTTTGAGGGAGAAGGCTACACGTTGCGCGCTGTACACACCCCAGGGCATGCCCCAGATCATATTTGTTTTTGGCTTGAAGAAGAAAAAGCCTTGTTCACGGGGGATGTCGTGCTAGGCATTGGAACCACGGTGATTCCACAAGACGGTGGTAACATGAAGCAATACCTTGGATCGCTGCAACGCTTGCTTGAGATGAAACCCGAGCGCATTTATCCAGGGCATGGTCCCGTTATTGAAAACGCCTGTGCCACCATTACAAACCTCATCAACCATCGCCTGCAACGCGAGGAACAAGTGCTCAATTGCGTGGGTGATGGCCTTGAAAGCGTGGAGGAAATTGTAGCCTTGCTCTACCAAAAATATCCCAAAAACCTACACCACGCAGCAGGACAATCGGTGCTGTCTCACCTGGACAAATTGGTGGAAGACGGGCGGGTTGTGCGTACGGGGATGCCGCCACGCTTTGGCTTATTGTAAGCGCGATTTGAGCACTTAACACGCACTTCTTTTGTGAACCTTGGAAAAAAGCCTGCCTGGCTACAAACACAACGGCTTTGTGGGGGTATGGTGCGTTCAAAAAAACATCCTCGCACCATGATGGTTATTTTATTATGGTGACACCCCCCCCTTGCCTTACCAACGCAGATACACCCCAAAAAACGCGTCAACTGCTGGGTGAGCGGCTGCAAACGTTTGTACCCAGGCCCCCACCCTATCCGCTGATTATGGGCATTATCAACGTCACCCCAAACTCGTTTAGCGATGGTGGCGACCTACCCCAGCTCGAGGATGTGCTCCGTCGGGCAGGCACCTTAAAGGGCGAAGGGGCAGATATTTTAGATGTAGGTGGGGCGTCCTCACATCCCAATGCCCCCCATACCCCAATTAAAGTGGAATTACAGCGCGTTGTGCCCGTGGTGAAAACCCTACACCAGCAAGGATTGGGACCTATTTCAATCGATACCCAACACCCTGCTGTCGCGCAGCAATGCCTGCACGCAGGGGCGCACCTAATCAACGATGTAAGCGGCCTTTGCACCACCCAAACCCCCAACGCTGATATGGCCGCGATCGCTGCTCAATTTGGAGCGCCGCTGGTGATCACCTGCAACCATTTGAACCAACCCCCTCCCCCCAACACGCCTTTGTTAGAAGGGATGCTCCATTTTTTTAAGCAGCGCATTACCGCCGCCAAAAAGCACGGGGCGACCCAACTTATTTTGGATCCTGGGTATGGTTTTGGCAAAAGCCTGCCCCAAAACTTGCAAACTTTGCGCGAACTTTCAAGTTTAATCCCTTTGGGTTACCCTATTTTAACCTGCACTTCGCGCAAAGGTTCCCTTGGCAAGTTAAGCGCAGAACCCAAACCAAAGGAACGCCTAGGTGCCGGTTTGGCAAGTGCATTCTTTGCGCTGAAACAAGGGGCTAGCATTGTGCGTACCCATGATGTAAAACCCTTGCACCAGTTCGTTCATCTATGGCACACTTTGCGGTGACCCGCGCACAACATAGGCTAGGCAACACCTTATATAAATTTTTTTGTTTTTATGGCGTAAAAAAATTAAAGCATCGTTATTGCGCTTTTTGTATGTGATGTTTTGCGCAAGGCTTGGGCGTTGGCGGCTTGGCCACTGTACGCGCGTTTTCTCACATCATTTCAAAATACAGTCAATTAAGAAGCACGCAAGCCTGCTTGCCGCCGATATTTCCTTGCGCAAAACACGCCTTTTTACGGCAGCCGAAAAGCGTGAGGTAAAACGCTTGCAACAAGCAAAGGCGCGCGTTGTGCGGACCCATGATGCTAAAACCCTTGCACCAGTTCGTTCATCTATGGAACCCCTTACGATGACCCACGCACAATTTGGCTATGAGCAGGACCTTAAATGAACTTTTTTTGGTTTTTATGGCGTAAAGAAATCAAAGCCTCGTTATTGCGCTTTTTGTTTGTGATGTTTTGCGCAGGCTTGGGCGTTGGCGGTTTAGCCACTGTACGCGCGTTTTCTCACACCATTCAAAATACGGTCAATCAAGAAGCACGCAGCCTGCTTGCCGCCGATATTTCCTTGCGCAAAACGCGCCCTTTTACGGCAGCCGAAAAGCGTGAGGTAAAACGCTTGCAACAAGCAGGGGCGCGCGTTGTGCAAGGCATCCGCTTTTTGTCTTTGGTGCAGCGTCTCGATGCCAATGGCAAGCCTCTTGCCGCCCGTCTTGCAGGGGTGCGCGGTGTGCAGGCGGGATATCCTTTGTATGGGCGTGTGATTACCGCATCGGGAAAGCCGTTGAGTCAATTGCTCACCAAAGGGCATGCTTTGGTCGAAGAAAGTTTGCTCTATCAGTTGGACGCCAAGGTAGGCGACACGCTGCGCTTGGGCAAGGTAGAACTTAAAATTGCCGATGTGCTGATACGCGAGCCCGATGCCACCGTGCAATTTAGCCGTTTTGCTCCACGCTTACTCATGGGTTTTGAAGAAGCCCAGGCAAGCGGCCTGATTGGGCCCGCCAGCCGCGTGGTCCGTAACACGCTCATTCGTCTGCCTAAAACACAAGACCCCCACCAACAAGCCGATTCTCTGCGCAAGGCTTTACCCAATCGCTTTTCAACCATTCGTACCTACGACCAAGCCCAACCCTTTTTTAGGCGCATCAAACGCACTCTAGAAGACTACCTTAACCTCATTGGCCTTGCGGCTTTACTGCTCTCGGGCGTGGGCATAGCGGGGGCAGTGCGCGTACACACCTTGCGCAGTGCCAACCCTTACGCACTCTACCGTTGCCTGGGTGCCCCTACCCGTACGCTTTTGGGTGTACACGTGATGACGGTGGGGTTTTTTGGTATTTTGGGCGGAATCCTGGGCGGCATCATTGGAGGCCTTGCCCAGCAGGTACTTAACCTATGGCTTGGGGAATTGTTGCCCGTAAAACTGGTGTTTGCTTGGACTCCCCGTTTGTTGATTCCCCCGGTTGTGATGGGCGCGGTGGTTGCCGTTTGGTTTTCGCTTGCAGCACTGTGGCGCTTAGGCCAAACCCCACCCGTACAAACCCTCCGCCGCGACATTGCCCATGAGGGAGTGCGAGGCTTGTTTCGTTTACCCGAAGCACTGACAAGCTTTGCGATGAGCATTGCCTTTGCCTGCGTGATGGTGTGGCTCACCGTGGGGTTTAACACCCTATCGCTTATTTTTATCGGTGCTTTGGCTGCTGCCATGGTGCTGTGCCCATTGATTGGCTTGGGCCTGATTGCATTGATTCGCGGCTTGCCCTCGGCATGGCCCTTTATTGTACGCCAAGGGGTGGCTTGCCTACACCGCCCTGGCAATCAAACTTTAACCATTATTGCCTCGATTGGTTTAGGAGGCTTGGTGTTGTTTACTGCATTACTGTTGCGCAACGATTTACTGCACCAACTTACCCCTTCGAAGGAGGTTGACCAACCCAATGTGTTTATGGTGGATATTCAACCCAGTCAACGCGAAACTTTTCGCCTTTTGGCCAAAAAACATGGCCTCGGCAACGCAAATTTAACCCCCATTGTTCGCGGGCGGATTAAGGCTGTAAAAGGCGAACGTGTTAAACCCAACGAAATCGAAAACAGTGACGCACTCCGCTATTTACGCTTTGAATATGCCATGACGTATCGCGATGCGCTGGGGCAAGACGAAAAATTGCTAAAAGGTACATTTGCCCATGACCCTAGCATTTTAGGTCCCCAGGTGTCGGTTACCCAATGGTTGGTTGATCACGGCAAATTTGGGATTGGCGACACCATTACCATGGACATTCAAGGGGTTCACGTGAAGGCCACCATTACCAGCATTCGCCGTGTCAATTGGCGTAGTCGCCGTGCCAATTACTCTTTGGTGTTTTTGCCAGGAGCACTTGAAGAGGCACCAAAAATTTACCTCGCCGAAGCTTTTTTGCCCACAGCCCAAGCCAAGGCCAACCTGCGCCGCGATTTGGTGAAAACCCTGCCTAATGTAAGCATGCTCGATATTGAAAGCATTTTAAAAACCCTTAACCTTGTGCTGGATCGCGCTGCTGCTGCCTTGCGTTTTATGGCGGTGTTTTTGCTCATCATTGGGTTGAGTATTTTGTTTAGCGCAATCCTTGCCTCAAGGGTAGTACGCCTAAAAGAGGTGGGTTTGTGGCGTGCCTTGGGATCCAGTCAGCAAACCATTTTGCAGATTACCGCGGTCGAACAAGGCATTTTAGGGTTGGCTGCAGGTGCTGTTACCGTTATGGGAGCCAATGTGCTCGCCTGGGCCTTGCTGCGCTTCGTGTTTCATTTCAACTTTCATTTTTCATGGGAGCATAGCATGCTGGCCTGGGGCATCACCATTCTTAGCACGACGGCAGGTGGGGTTTTATGCAGTTGGCCTACGCTGCGCGGCACCCCCCTTTCCGTTTTAAAGGAAGAATAGGCACCCTGTTGATGTTGCGCATGGCACCAACCGTTGAAAACGGAGGCTGCTTTAACGCTACCCATAGAAAAAAATCGTAGTGGGCAAAGAGGGTGCGTACGATCCCCTCTGAACAAGCCAACCAGCACCCATTGCCATGCCTTGATCCATTTTGGTGCACTTTAAAAAGCCTCGTCTGGTTCACAGGGCATCTGCCAAGCCAACGGGTTGGTATTTCCATGAAACAAAGTGCCTTTGCAACGCAAAGTACACCCCAAGGCAAATGGGCAAACGGGCATCCCACCGATAAAAGGCATCGCCATAGGCTTGGAGCTGGGCTTTGTGCTCGTCGATTCTTTCTGCAATAAAGGCTTCCAGTTGCACACCTCGCAATTCATGGGTTTGTCCTTCCACTTTATAGTCTACAATCCAGCGAATTTTCTGATGTACAAAACTGCGATCAAGAATGCGTTTTTTGGGTTGATTGGAACCGTTGGCAACCCACAAGGGCATTTCCGTAACTCCTGGACAACGCAATAGCCAGCGTCCATTTGCATCGGTTATCACGTTGTTTAAGGCGTGTTGTACCGTTTGCACCGCTTGGGTTAAATGGCCTAAATCGACCCCTTGGGCAAGCAAACGCGCCTTGATTTGAGCCTGCAACGCTGCAATTTTGGTGCTGTTCCAGCCCTGCAAACCATCGTTAGCCATTTGCATTAGCAAAGCATGGACTTCTTCCCCCACCAAGCGGTTGGTATGCCTGGCATGGTCAAAGTCATGGAAACCCAAGGCTTCTTTTACGCTCGCTTCTTCCTTTGCGCCTTGGGTTTGGGTCCATCTGTCATCCCAAGGGGGATCGGGTAAACCGGGAGGATAATCGACGCACTGCCACCCAAGGTTAAGGCGTTGAAGCATGCGGGGGGTGGCTTCTGCGGGTTGATCCGTTGTTTGGGCGGCAAAGGGGGGCTGCGTCTTGGCTTCATGTGTTGCGCTGAGGGAGTCTGGTACGCTGTTTTTAATGGCTTTTTCTTCGCCACCATCCCACAGGAAGCGTAGAAATGAGCCTTGTTCAGGCAGGTTTTTTCCTGGTCCTTGGGGTGCTGCAACCTTGAGTTCCCCGCCCAGCAAAATATGTTTTTTGGCACGGGTAACAGCCACATACAACAAGCGTAGGGCCTCGTTTGCCTGGCGTTGTTTGTCGCGTTGCGCCAACCATTCATATAAGCTGGGCTCTTTTTGAGCCGCTGCGTCATATGCGTTAGGACGCGGTGCCATGAACACCGCCTGTGCCAGGAGGTTTGGTGTGGGTTGCTTGTGCGCCAGGGAGTCACCCGGGGTGTCATCCATGCTCGTGTTAAGCGCACCTTTTTCCCAGCGCAGCACAGAGGTATCGCTGTTCTTTACCCCAAAATGCAAACCAGGCAGCACCACCACATCAAATTCGGTCCCCTTGGCTTTGTGTATGCTCATTACCTGCACCTGTTGTAAACTACTCGGCTGGTTGGGGGCATACACCTTGGCGAGGCGCGCCTCTAAGGCATAAGGCCAAGGGAGTTCTCCACCTTGTAGGGGTTTTTCAAGTTGAGCAAAGCAGGCTTGCACAGTGTGCAATGCTTGGGTTTGTATCGTGATATTAGGGTTTTGGAGTGTTGCGGGACCATTAAGAGCCAGCCAGCATCCTTCGACCCAATCGCGCAGGGCAAGGCGCTCACGCAGGACGAAAGCCGCTTTAAATGCATGCAGCACGGGCTGAATACGTGCGCGGCCATCGAGGCTTAAGGTGGCCTGCACTGCGGGGTTTTGCAGCCTTTCGTACACGCTTAACAGCGTTGTATCATGGCCGTTGTGGACAGATGGGCAGATTTGATGCAAATCGCTGAGGCACAAACCACACCAAGGGGCACGCAACACAGCCATCCATGCAATGGCATCATCTGGTAGGTAAAGGGCATGTACCAAGCTTGAAATATCAAGGGCTTCTTGTTGCGTGCCCAAGGTTTCAAGGTCAACCCCCTGGTATGCTATCCTATGCAAACGCATGGCTTGCAAAAAGGGTTGTACGTGCTTTCGGGTACGAAACAACACAGCCACACGGGGTGTTTGCTGGTGCAAGGTGGTGTCTTGCTGCATGCAACTTTGCAAGCGCATCGCCAATTGTTGCGCCCAATCAGGGGGCGCATGGCTCGGTGTAGCCTCTCGGTTTGGGGTGCATACATAGGCGATGCATGGCGTGTGCGGGTGGTTCCTTGGCGGGATACTGGTTTGTGGAGGCATGGCTTGGGCAAAGCGAATGGCACCCAACGCTGCATATTGTTTTGCGGGAGACATCTGCTCAAATATCCGATTTGTCCAGCGAATAAGGGCAGGGCTGGAGCGAAAATTGACTTGCAAGCGTAAAAACTGGGGTTTAACCTGGCCTAAGCCATGGTCAATCACATGTAAAAATACCGCCACCTCAGCGCCCCGAAAGCGATAAATGGCCTGCATGGGGTCGCCCACCAAAAATAAACTATTCTCCTGGCCGTCGTTAAAATGGCGGGTAAGCAAAGTGAGAAGTTGCAACTGGGTGTGGGAGGTATCTTGAAACTCATCCACCAGCAAATGGTGCAAACCCGTTTTTCCAAAGGCGTGAAGAAAAGGTGCTTCATCCAGTACAAGCAAAGCATCTTGGGTAATTTGCAGGTAATCAATGCCCCCTTCTTGCGCAAACAATGCTTGCAGGCATTGGTTGGCATGCCACGCCATGCGCATGATGGCTTGCAGCTCTTGCCCTTGTACTTTTGCAAAAGGTGGGGCGCAATAGTGTCTTACATCACTTAAGCCTGCAACCGCATGCGGCACAGCAGCCAATTGTTTGAGCAGAAGCTTCATTTCTCGTTTGGCTTGCTCGCCTGCGCCCCCCCCCATTTGTTTATTGAGGTAGCCGAGGTTTTTGTCGAGATTTTTTCGTACCCTACCTGCTTGGGTGAGTAAAAAAGCCGCCCAACTGCGCCATAGGCCAAGGCATTGTTGCAGCCCTTGGTAAAACTGGGTGGGTGTTTGAAAATCACTGTCCTTGGGTGTTTGAGGCCAGTTATCAACTTTGGCCAAAGCCGTTAAGAGCGATGGTTCATTCCCTTGTTCGGTTAAAATACGCACGGCCCGCTGTGCTTGCTGCGCAAAGGCTTGGCCCAGATGGGTTTGTTCCAAGGTTTGTTCCAAGGTCCCCAACGATTGCTGTAGCCAGTAAGCCCATGCTTGGTTGTGCTGTTGGAGCCACTCACGCCATGGTTGCGCGTTTGGCGTGTTTTTGGTGTTGCTGGCATGAGGGCTTAACATGCCAAGCCACTGATCGCGGGTTCTTAGCATATGGGCCAGCATGCTGGCTGCTTGCATGTACTGGTTGTCCATGTAATCCAAAAAAGATCCCGCTGCTTGAGACAACGGACCCTCCTTTTCCAGCGCACTCAAAGCCTGCATGGCTGCGCGTTGATACAGCAATTCGGAATCATCAAGTACCGTGTTGCTGCCGCTTGTTTTACGCTGAAAAGGGGCACTGCGTACAATGTGGGAGCACAGGGAATCGATGGTTTGAATGCGCAAGCGATGTGGCATTTCCAGCAGTTGCCAGTTTTTTTCTTGGTTGCGTGTATACGCTGCCAGGGCTAGTTGCTGGCGCCCTTGTTCTTGGGTACTAGGTTTGGCAGCGGCATCTTTGGAGTGGGATTGAGGCACCCCCTCTTGTAAAGCGTTCAATACACGCTGGCGCATTTCGGCAGCAGCTTTTTTGCTAAAGGTAATGGCCAGTACGTGCTCTGGCTCTTCCACCTGTGCCAGCAATGCCAACACGCGCTGGATAAGAAGCTCGGTTTTACCCGAACCTGCTGGAGCTTGTACAATAAACGAGTGCTTGGTGCAGAGTGCTTGTTGGCGCAGCGCATCATCAGGAGAAGCCTGGGCTGGTATATCAGCAGTGCGCGAGTACGTCGTGTGTTGGGTGTCCTTGTTTTGCATATCGCTCATTTTAAAAAAATGCCTTCTTGGGTATTTTCTGAGTCACCAAGATGGCTTTTTTTGGGTGTGCCCAGGGGGCCTTCTTTGGCTTTTATGCGGCAAAAAGCCGTAAAATCGCAATACTCGCAGGCGTCGTCTTGAGGATCGACCTGCGCTGCCCCTCGAGAAAATTGTTTCACGCTTTTTTCAAATGCCTGTTGCCAACGTGCCAACAGTGCTGGCTGTGTAGGCCATGGGTTTTTACCCCAGGTGCTTACTTTGTTGCCAAACAAACTGTCTTTGAATGTGACCTCACTCAAGCCAATCATCTCCATGCCTTTGCGGTGCAGTTTGGCAAAAGCAAGTGCCATCAGGGGTTTTTGCTGCTGCGCTGGCTGTTGTGCTTGTTTTTGGAGCCAGGCCAAGGCATAAAGGGGCAGTTGGGGTTGGGTAATGCGTTCCTCGTTCTGCCATGAATGAAGGGGCAGTGTTTCTCCCGTTTTATAGTCCAGCAACACGGCAGCCTCAACCGCTTCTTGTGCATTCGATTCAAGGCTGCATTCTACGTAGTCCAAGCGGTCGAGACGTAGGCTTAAGGGCAAGCCAACCACGCTAAAGTCCAGTTTTTCCTCTTGCTTGCCTACACAAAAATCGCCCCTTTCCATGGCTTCTTTTTCCAACCATGCTGTGAGCAAACGGGTGATACGTTTGCCTTCCAAGCGTGCGGCGGCGGGAGAAAGCATCACGGTTTTTTTGCTTGCCTGTGCTTCGCTCGGTTTAGCTTGTGCTGCGGGGTCTGCGGGGTCTGCGGGGTCTGCGGGGTCTGCGGGGTCTGCGGGGTCTGCGGGGTCTGCGGGGTCTGCGGGGTCTGCGGGGTTGCTTACGCGAATAACACGCCCAATGGTGCGTTCCAAGGCTTGCTTAAAAGCCAAAGGTTTGGCAAGGAGGGCTCGTAATTCGCTTTGGCTTTGGGCCGCATCGTGCCAAAAAATTTCCAACACCCAGTGCACAATATTGCCTCGGGTCAGTGCGTCCAAACCTGTTTGCGCAAGGGTTTTTTTTTGGAGCATCAGGCGGTGCCTTGCAAAACTGCGAAAAGGGCAGAGCGCAATATCTTGGAGCAAACTTGCACCACCCTTTAGGGTAGACACATCAATGGGCGGCCCGTTGGAATCGGGGCATGACTGCCAAGGCGAATGGCTTTGGGCATGGTCCAACATGGCCATCCATGCCGTGTGGGGGGGTGTCGGCATGGCACCTTTGGTGACGATAGGAGGGGGGGTGATGGTTTGCAGCAAGGAGCTGGGTCTGCGCTCCTCTTCGCTATCTAACTGCTGGGTTGCGTGGCTAATAACCACCTGCTTGGCGCTATGCAACAAGCGCGTCAGGCTCATTTTTCCCAGTGCAAGTTCACGGGCAGCACTTGAGCGTGGCATCTGATGGTCGCGTTGAAAAGCAAGGGGTAGCAAAGCATGCGGCATGGGCGGGGGAGGCCAGTGTTGATCATCAAAGCCCAACACCCATAGGTGGTCAAAAAAGAGACCGCTAGCCTGCCATGGTCCTAAAATATGGAGGCTTGCTTCGAATCCCTCGGCTTGAAAGGGGGTTTCTGCAACGATCCGTTGTAACCATGCAAACGCTTGGTTTGCAGACCATAGGTTCGTCGTTTGTGTATTTTGGATTCCATCGAGGGTGGAAAATACCTGCAACGCCTTTAAAAATCTCTTTTTTGCCTGTGCCTCGGTACTGTTAAGACCGCCCTCGGTTTGGCTCCCGTTTTTGGAAAAACCCAAGGTCCAACCCGCTGTGTGCAACAGGTTTAAAAAAAAATGCGCCCATTGCGAGGGCATTTTGTGCGTTGTTTGGGCCAATTGCCACGCATTTTTCCAAGCTTGCATTGGTTGGCACCATGTCTGCAGTTCTACCCCCGAACGTTGCGCTTGTTGCAGCACATGGCGCACTGAAAACGGCTCAACCCAGGTGGCCAAAAAACGATGCGCAAACCGTGCACGCGGAATGCGTTCGGCGGTGGCACCCACAATAAATGGGCTTGTAACCCACTGCACAAAATGCTTGGCACTGCGTGCAACCAAAGGGGATTGCAACAAGAGCAAGGCCGCTTGGACCAACCCTTGCTCGCTGAGTGGTGGTGCATAGGAAAGGTTAAAGGGCTTGGCTGCACCTGCCTCGGTTGCATGGGTAATCAGGGTTTTGATGGGGGATAAATACTGTGTACAGACCGTGTGCACCCGTTGCCATTCTTCTTGCAGATTGGGGTGGATAATCGCAATTTTTTGCTTTGGGTTTTTTTGGGATAAGTCACGTGCCCAAAGCAGTGCTCCCTCTAATTCCTTTTGCGAGTTTGAATACGGATGCACGGTAGGAGGGTTTGCCAACGGCGGTGGTGCTTGCCTTTGGGGTTGTGGCTCGGCTTGGGCGCGGGGTAGGGCAAGCCAAGTGCTAGCTGGCACGTTCACGGGGACCCACTCCACCACCACTTGTAGAGTACGCAATGCATCAAACAACCGCTCTTGCTGCGGGGTCAAGACATCAAACCCGCAGAGCACCATGTTGGTGGGCAACATAAACCCAAAGCCTTGGGTACTACCTTGTTCTCCAAGGTAATGTTCCCTTTCCAAAGCATGCACCACCAAACTGGCTACCTGTTCTTGACTACACCACCCTTGGGTATGCATTGCTTGCCCAAAAGCCAATGCCCAATTGACAAAAACCTTGGCTTCCAATTGCAACGTATGGGCAAAGGCTTCCTTTGCATGGGGCTGTAAAAACGCTCCTATGGTGGTATTCCAGCCCACAACATGCCACTCGCATAGCAAACCCCATGCTTGCTGTGCCAAGGCAGCGGCTTTGGCTGGTGTTAAGGGCTTATGAGTCGTCGTTGGGTTATGCAGGGGTGTTGTGCGGGAATTACGTGTATTGGCAACGTTCCATCCGCAACGTGCAATTACTTGCTCCCACATAAGCCGTTCTTGCCACATATCCAAGGGCCATGGGGCTACATGCTGCGCGTCGAATCGGCCCAAGCGCAGTGCTTGCCACAGGCTACGTACCCATTCGTGCCAAACCACAATGTAAGAATCTTCCCAAACCCGCAGGCCTGCTTGGTATTTTTGCGCGTCATATTGTGTGGTGAGTTCATGCTGCAAACGCTTATTTGCAGTGAGTGTGAGCGTGGTTTGTGGGCGTTTTTGGAAGGCTTCCATCTGTTTTGTTCCATTGTTTTAAAAAGAGCTGCTCTTTTTTGCACACGTATCCCCATCTTTAAAATCTCACAAACGAAGTACAAGTGCCATGAGAACGATGGCTTGTTATCGGCATAACCCTTGTGGCTATCGCAATTTAAATCGGTCTGATAGGGCACAAAGCCAAACGCACCTTGATTCTCGCGCTCAAGGATTTTCTTTTCTGCATGCCAGCGTCCAAGTTTTATCCCATTTTTCCCTGCGCTGCTTCCTTGTGCACAAAGCCAAACGCACCTTGATTCTCGCGCTCAGGGATTTTCTTTTCTGCATGCCAGCGTCCAAATTTTGTCCCATTTTTCCCTGCTTCGGGTTCCTTGTGCACAAAGCCAAACAAGGGTGCAAATAAAGGATGCGCTTTCAGTACGCATTGATACATCTGCTGGGCAATCCCTCTGTATACCAAATGGCCTTGGGGCATCGTGCGTAACTCGGTTAACCAAATCAGTGCCCTTAAATTGAGATGCACCTGCCAGCGTACACGATAAGCCATGGGGAGCACGTAGGCGGCTTGCTCGGCAGAAAAATGCTGGCTCAGTTGCTGGTGCGCCTCGGCGGCTTGCAAAATCGCTTGGCAAAAAGGTTTTTCTAAGTTTGCCGCTTGAATATCTTCTGGGATCGTATAACCAAGGCTGATTCCAAGGGGTTGCCGTTGCTGGGTTAGGGTGCGATGGCGGTGCAGGTCGCGAAACGCACCAAAATCCGCCTGCAATTCGAAGGTGTAAAACACCAGTTCGGTGGCTCGGGGGGGCTTGTGGCGGCGGTTTTTGCGCGCTTTGCCCAGGCTTTCGATGGCTCTTTGGCGGGCGGCGGCGTCTAAGTCTGCCACGCTACGCTGTACGCCATCCCAGGGGCAAGACTGGTCCTCGTACAACCACGCCGTAAGCATTTTTTCAACCGCTTGTCCCTCGCTTTCACAGTGCAACAGGCGTACGCATTCTCCACCGTTTTCCGCAATCCCCTCAAAGGCTTGGGCGACCGAAGCAGGGGGAAATACCTGTGCGAGGGTTTTTTGACGCGCTTTAAGCAGGGTTTGATGGTAGGTTTGTTGCGCTTTGGTGTTGGGGTGCTCCCTGGCGGAGCGCGTAACGAAAGCGGGAATCACGCCTTCCAGTTCGCATTGCATGGCATTGGCAAGGGCTTGCATTTCAGGCAAAGACTGGCTGCGTGTTTTGGCAATAAGGCTTTGAAAAAAACGCCCGTTACCATAAAGCCCCATGTTGGTGTGGGTGCAAATGGGAAGCAACCCCCGCAAAACATCCAAGGCGTGTGCGTGCAATGCTCTTTCCCATGGAATTTTCTTTTGTCCTTGGGGTCGCGGGCTGGCTTGCCTTAAAAATTGCTGTAAAGGGCCAAGCAAATCTCGATAACTGTCAAACAAAGTGCGCACGGCTTTTAAAAACAACCCTTGCTGGGGTGACGCCATAATTTGAGGGTCTTGATAAAAACGATAGTCACCATTGAAGAGGTCATCAAAGCGCACATAACGCGTCGATTTTTCGAGGAATGAGCCCCCAATGCGCGAAGCCTGCAAATGGTTGGCAGCAAGCATCGAAATGCCCTCCAAGGCCAAGTGTGCACCGCCCAATTCTCCCACCGAATCATCGCCATAGCCATCGAGCACACGTTTGTAAAATGCATGCGCTTTTTTCTCATCGGCTTCCAAAAGGGTCTCCTCGCCCGCCAAAAATTCGCGCTCCAAGAGGCTGCGCAAATCGAGATTTGAACGCGAATAACGCGAAAACAATGCACCCTTCACCACCTCTGGCAAGGCTTTTAACGCAAAGATAGGCCTTTGTGTATTGGTTACAAAGCGTGCTACGGTGGTGGGATTAAAGGGCGTTAAAGGGGAATGCTTGTTCATTGGAAAATTTGAGGTGGGGTGAGGAGATTGCCCTCATTGAAAAGCAGGCTTTTTAACGCATGGCTTGGTTTAAATTGATTTAGAGATGAGGGGCGGGAAACGGGCACCGCGAGGCGTGGGCTGCACTGCCCGGGAAAGTATACTAAAGGTATACCAAAAAACGGCGCAATAAACGCGGAAATAATCGCTTCGTTTTTCACCATCATCCAAAATGGATTATCAAATAAATTTCCACCAGCCAATGCACATTGGCCAGGCTTGCTTATCATTGCCATCTGGGCGCAAAATAACCCATGACCCCAAAAGATCAAATCATCGTCCGTGGTTTTATTTTGTTGATCTTTGGTGCCATCATTGCGTTGCTTCAATCCGTTCTACCGGCAGCAGCCCCCATTGCCGTGGCTTTATATGGCTGCGTGCAAGGTCTCAACAAACGCCTTGGAGCACGTCTCCGTTTATTCGAATGGCTGGCTAGCTTGGTATTGGCCGTCTTGTTATGGTTGGTGCGCGAACCTTTTGCTTGGATTTTGTGGGGCCTTGGCGCGACCATGGCAGGTGCTGGTATTTACTGCCTTATGCTTGGCTGGTTTGCTAGCCAGCATAAGCCATAAAGGCGTTATAGATTGCAGAGCCGTCGTGCGCGTCCTATAGCATTGTAACTGCTGACGACACCATCTTAAGAAATAAAATGCCCTTGATACACAGCCTCAAAACCCTGCTGTATACGCTAGTGCTTAGCGCATGTTGGCAACTGGTGCTACCTACGGTTGCGCGGACACAAGCAAGCGCACAAGCGGATGTCCTCACAAAAAGCAACCCCATTTCCCAAGGCACACCCAGCCCGCAACCTGGGTCCACTTGGCGTCTGGATGATTTTACCCGAACATGGGACCCCAATACATTGCCTAAACCTTGGATGTATCACAAAATATTTCCCCTTTTTGGGAGCAGTAGCAACATGTTGCTCCAGTTTGTGCACACACCAATCAAGCATTATATCCATATGAGAAGCGGACCAAAGGATTTTTTTGGCGTGGGTGTAAAGGGCATTGAAACAAGACAATGGCCTGTTTGGGAGTGGTCTTGGCGGGTAAGCAAAATACCGCGTGGGGGAGATGTGCGAAACCCCAAAAAAAATGATCAAGCGGGCTCGGTGTGTTTGTATGACAAGTTAAGCCCTTTGAACATTGGGAATGGTGTGTGTTACCTCTGGGAAAATACGGTACCCAAAAACACTTGGTATTCTAGTCGCAACCTGCACACCATGGTGTTGCGCAATGTAACTGAAGATGGGCTCAACCGTTGGTATCGCGAAAAGCGCAATGTAGCGGCAGACTATCGCCGATTGTTCAAGCGACTCCCACCTCGCAAACTGTTTTTTGTGTTAACCATTGACGCCGACTCTACCCAGAGCGTGGCAGAGGTTTTTTACCGTGATATCGTTTTGCATAAACGCTAAAAAACCCCTCCTCATGGCTTGCCCAACAGCCTTTTTGAACCGTGGCTCATGTTAAAGTTTCTCGCAGATTTTTTTGGCAAGTCACCCTCTGCCCTACCCGCCCACGGTCAAGATCCGTCTGCATTGCTCGAGGTTGTGCTGTCCAAAAAAGGAATGGCTAAAAAAAACCAAGGAGCTCTCGAACAAGCTGCTCCTGCGGTACTGGCCAATGCCCTAAGTGCTTTGTCTCTTCAAAATCAGGTCACCGTGCTAAGGCGCTTGACCATTAAGCAAAGTGCCATCATTTTAACCCACTTAGAATCAGCTTTGCTTCCCCCCTTAGGGCAAAGGCTATCTCATGGTTTTCTCCAGCGCGTGTTGGCTACCCTTGAACCCGATGCAGCAGCCTCAATTGCCCACCATTTGCCCAAACCATTGATTGAAAAAGCCTTGTCGCGTTTGCGCCCAGGGCATCGTCAAGCGATTTTGCAGGTAATGTCTCACCCCCTTGAGCACGCAGGGAGCCTGATGAACCCTAACATTGTGCTCATTGAGGAAGGGTATACCGTAGCAAAAGCCCTAAAAACTGCACGTGCGAGCATGTTGTTGGTGGACATGAAGTCGTTTTTTTATGCCTTTGTGGTGAATGAAACGGGGCGTCTCACGGGTCTGCTACCTTTGTGGCGCATGATTGTGGCCAGCCCCACGGGGTTGGTGCATGAGGTAATGGATAAAAAAGTGGTGGCGGTCCAAGATAGCACGGATCGCGAGAGTGCCAGCCGCTTAGCACTTGAGCATGACCTGATTACCCTACCCGTTGTGGATGCCAACTATCACCCCATTGGGCGCATTACTGCCGATGATTTAATGGATGTGATTCACGAAGAAAACCAAGAAGACATGGGGCGTTTTAGCGGAACGGGTGTCGAAAGTGTGTTGGGTGCACCCATTTGGCGCTCCATTTTAAGCAGGTTGCCTTGGCTACTTTTGGCCATGAGTGGTGAGTTTCTGCTTTCTGTAGTGATGGAAACCCGTCAAGATTTGCTTTTTTCCCTGCCCATGCTCGCCGTTTTTTTCCCTGTAATGATGGCCATGGGCGGGAACGTGGGAGTCCAATCTGCCTCGTTGGTTATTCGCGGTCTTGCTACAGGCGAAGTAAGTACGGGGCGTTTGATGCAGCGAATTTTTCGTGAGCAAGCCATTTCGCTGGGTTTGGGTGTTGTTTTGGCAGGTACGCTATTTGCTGGGGGCTGGTTGCTCACCCAAAATATACACTTAAGTGGTGTGCTGGGGGCTGCGACCTTGATCAATATTTTTTTGGCGAGCACCGTTGGAGGTGGCATTCCCATTTTGTTTAATGCACTTCATCGCGATCCGGCCATGGCGGCAGGGCCACTGCTTACCACCTTGAACGACATGATGGGGGTGGGTGTTTATTTACTGCTTGCTTGGCTTGTTTTGTTTTAAGGGCTAACCCAGACAACTCAAAAACAAGGAGGTGTGCTTTGGTTTTTTGATGACTGCGTTTAAGGCACCCTTTTTGCGCGTACAATACCCTTCAAGTGAGCCGTTTGGCTCTATAGCGACGATCGGGCAAACGGCACTACAGATTTTTTAAGTCAAGGAATTCCCCGTAAAAACCGCTGGTGTCCACAAACACCCACTAAAAATTCCAGCGCGGCATCGCAAGGGTTTGGGGACCTTGCTGCCATGTGGTTTTTGGGGCAACACGCGGGCGTAGAAAAAAATTTAGAGAATTTTGGGGGCTTTAAAAAAGCCATTTTCGACGTGAGGGCTAAAATCGGCCACGTCTATGTTCGATTGTACAGGTTCATCTTTGCGCAACGGAAGGGTGGCGGTGCTTTCCCTCACCACATCGCCAGTATCGGCTTCTTGCACTTGTCGTACAATGCCTAAAATCGATTTGAATTGTTCGGTAAACAACACTTTTTCTGCATCACTCAGTTCAAGCGCGGCCAATTTGGCAATTTTTTTAATCAAAGCCTGATCAATGACTGGATTTTGCATGGCTCCCTTTTTAAGATTCGCACACGGCAATCTTGACTACGGTTACAGTGATAACGCATCTAACGCATAGATTGTGTAGTCTGTTCGGTATTTATTCGAAGGCAACCATTGAGCAATGACCGTCCCCCCAAATACAACACGCTGTCCTATAAAAAAACCGCCCCTTTACCAAGGAATTCCAAAGAATTTACCCTTTGATGGGAGTTTGCCAAGGTGACATCCCCATTCTTTTGAAACCAAAAAAAGGCCTTGAGATTCTTCTCTCGGACCCTACAAGGGATTAAAACCCTTTAACCTCCCGCTACAAACGGTAGAATTTGCTTAAAACGGAATATCATCATCAATGTAGGGCTCATCTTCTCTGGCATGGCCTTGTGGTGCTGCAGCCGCATCTCCACGGGGTGGGAGTGTTGACCGCCGTCCATAAGAAGCACCGCTTCCTCCTCCGCCTCCTTCTTCTTTACGGTCTAAAAATTGAAAGGCATTGACTTTGACTTCCTTGGTATAGCGTTTGATGTTTTCCTTATCGACCCATTCGCGGGTTTCGACGCGCCCCTCCACGTATACCCTTGAACCTTTGTGCAGGTAGTTTTGTACCAATTCTGCCTGCTTGCGCCATACCACACAGTTGTGCCATTCGGTTTTTTCCTGCATTTCGCCTTGTTTATCACGCCAGCGTTCATTGGTGGCAATGGAAAAATTGGCGACTGCATCACCCGATCGGGTGTAGCGCACTTCTGGGTCGCGACCCAGATATCCAATGAGCATGATTTTATTGAGGCTCATAGCAAAACGGTCACTTTTTAAACATGGTTTTTGATAAAGAGGTTAGGGTAAACAAAAAACACCACACCACCTGCACGGAGCCACCCTGCGCTAGGATACCAATAAATTGCACGAAAAAACCACCTTGCACCTGTCGCCTTAAGCATCTTGTCGTGTTGCTTCGTGCTGAGGGTTTGTTTTTTAGCGTTCAAAAATTAATGGCGCTTTAGCACGCCAAGTGCTGCTTGAATACGTTCTTCGATGCTACCTGCATTTGGGGGCACTTTTTGTAATGCGTTGAGTATGTCAAGTTCTTTAAAGCCTAGGTTGTTGAGTGCAGAGGCCAATTCGTCGTTATGGGTGGTGGCAAATGGCACTTTTTCCCCTTTGGATGGGGGGGCAATTTTACCCTGTAATTCAAGGTAAATGCGCTCAGATCCCTTTTTTCCCAGCCCAGGCACCGAGGCAAGGCGGGCAGTATCACCTTGGTCAATGGCTTGGCGCAGGCCATCTACCGAAAGGGCGCTGAGCAAAGCCATGCCAATCCGCGGTCCCACGCCACGCACGCTTAGCATGCGGTCAAACAACATTTTTTCCTCTAAACTCTCAAAACCATACAGTGTCATAGCGGTTTCGCGCACAACCATGCTGGTATGCAGCCTTATTTCTCCTACCTCACTGCTGGCTTTTGCCACCAATTGAGGGCCCACAAATACCTGATATCCCACCCCCGCGGCATGTAAAATCACCACACTGTCCTCTTGATGAGGTAGCAGGCGACCTTCAAGTATGGCAATCACGACAAGGCACTTTTTAAAAAAAGAGACGATTGAACGTTAGCAGCATGGGTCAGGGCAATGGCGAGGGCATCGGATTCATCGCCGCCCATGGTTTGGTGGTATTGTAGCAACATCTGCACCATACGTGCTACCTGTGCTTTCTCGGCGCGCCCGCTGCCCGTCATGGCTTGCTTAACACTGCTAGGGCTATATTCAAAAAGTTGAATCCCGTGGCGGGCCAGGGTGAGCAGTGACGCCCCGCGTGCCTGCCCCAACGCAAGGGCACTCCTCGGGTTATGCGCACTAAATACTCCCTCAATCGCACCGTGCTTGGGTTGGTAGGTTTCTAGTACGGCTTCTAGCCCCTCGGCTAACCGGCATAAACGCGTGTGCAAAGGTGCTCTGCTCGACAATTTGAAGACGCCACTTCCCAACCGTACCTGCTGTTGTGCGCTTTGTTGTAAAATAACCCCCCAACCCAGCATGCGGCTCCCAGGGTCGACCCCCAAAATGGTTAAAGGAAAGTTTATCCGTTCCATTCTTTAGCCAATCCTTCAGACAAATCAAAATTGGAAAACACTTTTTGCACATCGTCATCTTCTTCGAGAAAGTCCAAGAACTTCACCAGTTTTTCAGCTTGGACCCTGTCGGCAATTTCGACCTGCACGGTGGGTAACCATTCCAATTGTGCCGCTGTGATCTTCATTTTTTTATCTTCGACACAGCTCCGCACAGCATCAAACTGCTCCATAGGGCAATACACCACAAAGTGCTCTTCTTGCTCTTCCAAATCATCTGCTCCGCCTTCGAGTACAGCATTGGTGATTTCTTCTTCTGCAATTCCCGCTTTGGGGACCATAAGGACCCCTTTGCGTTGAAACATATGCTGCACCGAATTAGAACTGCCTAAATTGCCATTGTGCTTGCTAAAAATAGAGCGTACCGAGGCCACCGTACGGTTGCGATTGTCCGTTAAAGCCTCCACCATAACGGCCACACTAAATGGGCCATAGCCTTCATACACAATTTCCTCAAAATTGTTGCCTCCTAAACCACCCGCCCCCTTTTTGACGGCACGCTCAATGGTATCGCTTGGCATGTTTTGCCCACGCGCTTGGGTTACTGCGAGGCGCAAGCGCGGGTTGGTGTCAATATCACCACCGCCTTGTTTGGCTGCTACCGTAATTTCACGAATTAATTTTGTGAAAATTTTACCGCGTTTGGCGTCCACGGCAGCCTTTTTGTGTTTAATCGTACTCCACTTGCTATGTCCTGACATCGTTTACCTTCATTTTTCCCTCCCTTATTTTAGTGCGCGTACTTGCAGCATGCGAGCACGATAATAGGGATGCCTCCCTGATCCCATGGCGCACATCGTACTTTATTTTTCGCGAATTAGCACGACCATTTTTTATCACTCGCCCGTAGCTATCTCGGGTGCGTTGTGGAAACCATCTCGAGCAGAGCGCAATGAAATCTTTCCCTCCTTCGATTCATTTGAATGCCAACGGGTTGATACCCGATACGTCATCGGCTCATCCAAAGGCCACCCCCAAAACATCACAGAACGGCTTTACAGCCATTTTAAAACCCTACAAAAGCAGCCTCACAAAGGAGGCAAGCGATTGATGACAACATCAAAACGCAAAAAACAGGGCTATTGCAAAATTTGCGGTCAAGACGGGCAGTGTAAAAACAGGTGCACATTTACACGGATGGGCGTTGGTGCCAAGCAAAACGAAGGCGGCAAAGCAGGTGCACATTTACACCGATTAGCGTTCGTGCCAAGCAAAGGGAAGCAGTTGTTCCACCAAATCGGCACCGCAAAGGGCAAGGAGTAAGCGCTCAAGACCCACGGCCATGCCTGCAGCGGGCGGCATGCCTTGTTCGAGGGAGGTTAAAAAGGCTTCATCCAAAGGCAATTGAACCAAGCCAAGGTGCTGGCGCTGGATCAATTCTGTCTGATAGCGTTGACGTTGCTCCCTTGCATTGGTTAACTCACAAAAACCATTGGCGAGTTCAAGACGGTTAACATACCATTCCATCCGCAAGGCCACGCTGGAATCTTGGGGATGCAATTGCGCCAAACTCGCCGCTTGGGCTGGCCAATGTACCAACAGCACACAACCCATGGGCAGGCGTCCAATCAGCAGGTCGATTAAGGCCGTAAAGAGGCTGTTGAAGTCTGCTTGGGCAAAACTTTGTAAATTGGGCAAGCCTGCTTTTTGCACTTGTTGATAAAGGGCTCGCGCGCCTTTTCTCCAGTTAGGCGTAATGCCTAAATAGTGGGTAAACGCTTGGGCCACGCTTAGTTCCAACCACGTATGACTTTGGCTTAAAGCACGCGCACACTGCTGCAAACTGGCTATTTTGGCCTGAATGCTTGCTTGGGCTTGGCTGGCTTTTGGCACCAAGGCATCGCCAAGGGTTTGCCACAATTGGGCTGCTTCCAATGCCAGAGGTGCACAGCTGGCACCCAGTTGTTTGAGACGCACCTTAAGCGTTTCCTCGTTTGCAAAACCCTCACACCATTCAAGCAGGGTAAACTCTGGGTTGTGTAGTGTGCCTAAATCGCCCCCGCGCCATACGGGCCCCAGGCGGTACACACGCGAAAACCCCCCACAAAGGAGGCGTTTTAAATGGTGTTCCGGGGAGGTAATCAGCCAGCTTTCTTCGGCAACAATGGGGTGAGACACCGCCTCTGGGTTAGGCCCTTGGGTAAGGCTTGGGGTTTCTACCTCTAAAAACCCTTGTTGATGCATTACCTCACGCAAACGGCGTACCAAACGGGCGCGCAAATGGAGCCAATTCATGCGGCTGGGGTGGTAAACAACGGCTGATTCGAGTCCTTGCACAGTGATTGCGTGGTGGTGGCCCTGGTTTTGCGTGGCAGGAATGGTGCGTTCAAATTGATTCCAGCGCATGGAATCTCCCCCACCGTCCCAACGCAAAGGGCGGTGCAAGCAGCGCATGGAGAGCACTTGCTTTCGCGTCCAATCCACACTACAGGCAATCCAGTCCCCCGTTTTAACGTGCCCTTTTTGGACTTGGTTCAACATGGTGTCATGCAGCACAAATTTGCGCGTAATGCCATGTAACTGGGTGAGACGCACCTGCCCAACAGGGCTGAGCATAAGCCAAATAAAAGCTGGGCGGGGGTGTGCGCTTTGGCTGGGAGTGATGGCGGGTTTCCGGACCGTGCTATCTATCTGTTTGCCCTTGCGCGGCGCTGCATTTGGGATATGCTCGGCGCTTTTGGTGTTTGGCTGCCGTTGAGTATCTTGCACACGCAGCACCCGTGCCCCAATCTCTTGCGCCCCAAGGACAGCCGCACTCATTTTTTAACCCGTTCCACATATTCACCACTGCGGGTATCAATGCGCAATACCTCCCCTTTTTCCACAAACAACGGGACCTGAATGACCGCACCCGTTGACAATGTGGCAGGTTTGCGCCCGCCTGTAACGGTATCACCCTTTACCCCTGGGTCGGTATCGGTTACCTCGAGTTCAACAAAATTGGCTAGGGAAACGCTAATGGGTTGGTCATTATGCAACAGCACGCTAACGTCAGTGTTTTCCAGCAAAAAGTGCGCATCGTCCCCCAACGCTTCTTTGGTTAATTGATACTGCTCATAGCTGCTTTGATCCATAAAAGTGTAGATATCCCCTTCTTTGTAAAGGCATTGCATGGTCCGCGAGTCGAGGGAGGCCTGTTGTAGTTTTTCGCCTGACTTCCAAGTACGATCAAGCACTGCACCGTTAAGCATGTTACGAATTTTGCAGCGGGTAAACGCATTGCCCTTGCCTGGTTTTACAAACTGAAAATCAATCACCGTGTAGGGGTTACCATCAATTTCAATTTTGAGTCCTTTGCGAATGTCTGAGGTATCGTACATCCCGCCTTTGTGCTGCTCCTTGTCGTTTTGCTATTTTTGGGTGTTCTCTGCTGAGACTCTCAATGCTTGAGATACAACAAACATGGCGTAAAGTAAATCCAATGTTTTCTTTGGCAAGGTTTGTAAAAGGGTGTACGAAAGTGCTCAGGGATGGCTATAGGGAGAGAAAATCTGAGGCTTGAGAAGCCACCCCCAAGCTTTTCCGCAGCATTTTTGTTATTAAGGGTCTCGAAGCCCTTGTTCGAAGCGCACTCTGCTCTCAAACCCTTTATAGTGTTAGGGGGGGGGGAATAAGCCATCGTTACCCTGACAGGGCCACGTTCCCTTTTGTTGTTGAGAGGCAAGACGGGAGGGTTTTTGCTTAGCGCAGAAAGTCGAGCAAACTGGGGGCTAACAAGCGCTCCCCCGTGTGCAGTACCGAGCGGTATTTGGTTTCTGCCGTGTTCAAATCAATCGAGGCATCGGCCACGTCCAAATCTTCTACCACCGAGATGCGCTGGGTGTTTAAAAATTCGCGATCGTCCATGGTTTGCAGGCGGTCTTGCAAGGTTTTGCTCACTATCCCCACATCAGAGCGCCGCAGAAATGCTCGATTTAAGGCGCGGTCAATCTCTCCCAAGCGCGCACTCAAAGTTTTGCCATCATCGCTTTTTAGTGCCTCGATGAGGCCTTTTAGCAAAGTGAACGTATCGCCATCATCCTCTTTTGCGCCATCGCTTTTTTGAGGCCAAAAAATTTCTGGAGCGGTCAGGTTGATTGCCCTCGTTTTGCCGTCTCCAATGGGTGCCAAGCGTTTGGCATCATCCCCTACATAGGTCAGGTAGGGATTAGGTTGTACCTTAAACATCAGCCCCTCGTCAAAAAACATTTGCGTGTTCGACACACTGCCCTCAAAGCGCATTTGTGTTTTTTCGCTGGGCAAGCCGTGAGGATTCACCAGCTCAATCACAGGGCGTAACAATTGCTCTCGACTAAAGGTTTTGCCACCATCGTCGGATACCACAAAATGCGCCTCACCAAAGCCACCCTCCTTGACCACCCGTACTTCATATTCGCGATTAAAATGCCCCTCTACATCGACCACCATGCTCTGCTTGCCCAACGCCAAGGCAGCTTGCGTGGTTAAGCCACCCCCATCAATGGTGGCTTGGGTTACCTCTGGGTTTTTCACCAAAGGTGGTTTAAGCGTACTGCTTCCCGCAAATAGGTGTACTTTGCCAAGGCGGTTATTGCCTATATCTATCAGGGATCTCAAAATATCCTCGAGTTCATTGGCAGCCAATCTGCGCGTTTCTGCATCGAAGGTATCGTTGGCATGGGTAATCACAATGCCTTTGGCACGGTTAAGCAATTCTGCCGATTGTTGTAGTTCTTGCTCGGTCCGATCAAGCCACACGTAGTTGTCTTGGACGGCGCGTTTCACCGCTTGGGCATGGGAGACGCGGGTACGGTGGTCTTGTACTTGAGCAGCACCGATTGGGTCATCTGAATAGCGATTGATACGCCGTCCGCTGCTCAATTTCTCTTGAATTTCTTGCAAACGCCCGCTGGAATTTTGCAAATTGCGTACCGTTTCTCCGTGGCGCGTTGTGTCTGATACACGCATAAGCAAAACCTGTGCTAGCCCTAAAAAAGGGGATTGTATTCATAGTGTGTTTTTTAAAATCCTGCCCTTGAGCATTACAGGTCAAGCACCGTTTGGGTCATTTCATTCACCGTGTTTAAAAACTTTGCAGAAGCCTCAAAACCCCGTTGATGCTGCACCATGGCGGCCAACTCCTCATCGGTATTCACCCCCGAAACCTCGTTACGCAGTTTTTGAAACTGGTCGACGATTAAGCGGTGGTTTTCTGCCTCTTGTTGTACGCGATCAATCTCTAAGCCAAGGTCAATCAAACTGCCATTGTAGTATTCATCCAAGGTGCTGGTTTGCTGGTTTAGCAGGTTCGAAAACTGGAGTTGATGAATTCCCAAAGCGACAGAATTGTCCCCTGGCTTAAGGCGTTGGCCCGTGGTAACCTGTTGGGGGTTGTTGACAATATCTGGGTTGAGGCTAAAATTTTTGGCCCCTCCGCTGCTGTGAAAAAAACCATTTAGCCCCAAAGCCACGCTAAAATCGCTTTCATCGGGTCCCAGCACAAAATGCTCCCCGGGGGCTGCTTGCAACTGCACCCGCCCTTGGGAATCAATCTCGGCCATTAGGTGGCCACCTGCCAGTTGGTTAATCCGGGTTACCACATCTTCGACGCTGTCTTTGCCCGCGTGTACGGGAATTTCGAGGGTATTGCGGATGGTTTCGCCATCGGGGCTGGTAAATTGGACGCGAAACATGCCATCACGCAAAAAGGGAGCGGGGTTATCCTGCCATAAATGTCCCATCTCTGCTGCCCCTTGCAGGCTTTCAAAACGATGGAGCAGGCCCGTGCCTGGGTTGTGCAAACGGTTTACCTCATACATTAGGGTGTCCGCCAGGGTGTTGAGTTCATCGAGCGCTTTGGAAGCCGTTTTATCACGCACCTCCACCATGTGGTGCAATGCGCCGCTTTTAAGCGTATAGGTTAAATTGTGTGGCGGGCCAGAGGATTGCAGCCCGTGAATTTGCATGCTGGCTGCGCTTTTAAATTCTGCGGGTGCAAGATGCAGCCTTGATGATACCCCGCCGTTAACCAGAGGAAATCCGTTGCCAATGCTTACATTGAGCATCTTTTTATTATCCTCGACCCATTTCACCTCCACAATGCGGGAAAGTTCTTTGAGGGCTTTTTCGCGCGCATCGCGCAGATCGTTGGCCTCACCACGCAACCGATCTACCCGTGAAATTTGCCTGTTGAGTTCGGCAATTTTGTTCGCCTTTTGGTTGACCTCATGAATGCTTTGGCTTAAGCGTTCATTAAAATCTCCGCGCAAGGTTTCAATGCTGTTGTGCAAACCGCCCATGCGCTCTGCCAAAGCCTCGCCTTTTTGCAACACATCGCGCCGATGAATTTCTTGCTCGGGGTTGTTGGCCAAACCCGACCACGAACCCCAAAATGCGTTTAAAGCCTCGCGCAGGCCATTGCCCTCAATCTCGGCAAACAAGCTTTCCAAAGCACGCAAGCCTTGTTGGCGTACCCCAAGGCCAGCATCGGTTGATTGCTCTGCAATCAGCCGTTTGTTCACAAAATTGTCGCGTACCTGGGCTACCCGCTCCACATCCACCCCGCCACCTAACAAATTGCGGGTAGGGTGCTTGGCGGCGTATTCCACCCTTTGGCGTGAGTAGTTTTCATCTTCCGCATTGGCGATGTTATGCCCAGCCGTTTGCATGCCCGACTGCTGCACTTGCATGGCGCGTGCGCCAAGGCTTAGCTGAGAAAACAATGAACTCGTCATAAGGGGCCACGGTTATGGGTAAAAAAGGAATCTGCAATAGGATTTTTAAACGCGCACACCATGCATCAATTCGGGGTCCATGGCTTGCATCAAGGTGGGTACAAGGGCTGTTTTTTTATTAAGAGGATGACCACCCACCTCATTAAAAAGGGTATTTGAACACGGCATTCCCCAGTTCCCATTACGCGGTTCTTGTACGGAACAATGCAAAAAGGGCGCAAAAAGGGCGCAAAAAGGCGCATTTTGTTGCTCTGGCGGGTAAAGCATCTGAGATGTGATAACAAAGAAACAAAAACCAACGCGCCAAGGCGCGATGCCAGGGGTGTATGGGCTGAACAAGGGCCGTTTGTTGCCAATACATGCTGAAATCTGGCGTGACTAAACACAACTGTGATCCCCCAAAAGTTTTTGCACTTTTGTAAGTTGCACGTTTTAAACCGATTTGCTGGTAAAATGCATGGTGCGCTGGGCCAGACGGCCTGCACCGGAGTAAGTGGTGTGCAGTTTGGCTGCCTCGCAAATAACATGCAAGGTCGCATCCATGGCCTGCAAACGGGCTTTGGCGTTGCGTGCCGTGTGCGCTGCCATGCGTTGAATATCTTGTGCTTGTTGTCTTAGCTTTTGATGCAACGGCAAAAAAGCGTCCGCGTTTTCAGCAGCAGCGCAGTTTGCCAAGTCTTTTAGGCATGGCGGACTATTGCTCACCCCCCATTGGGTGCCCAATTCGATGGCACACGCAACAAGTGCTTTCTCAACATCTTGTACTTCCACAGCCATACGCGACTTGCGCTGTTGGAGGCGGGTAAAATCGGTAGCATTCAGTTTTCCATCATTTTCCAGTTCGTAAGCCAATGCTTTTTCCATGGCAACCAGGGTCTTTTCCAATTTGCGCAACAACCCCAGCATGGCCTGGGCACTGCCTTCGCCGCGTCCTAACGATGTGGGTTCATTGGCTAAAGAAGGCATACGTAAAAAAACCAGCGAGCCCGTTTGCCTTGTTCAAGCATAAGGGAGGGGGTTGGGGGAAAAAAAGGGAGGGGGCCTCCTTAGAAAGCCATTACAAGCGCTCGTGAATCGCTTCTGCAACCAGTTTGTCGGCCACCGCGTTGGCATTGACTTGGTAAGTGCCTGCTTGAATCTCGGCACGCAGGGTTTCCACTTTTTTCATGTCGACATCCGGTGTGTCGGCAATTGCCTGCTTTAGTTTGTGCACGGTTAAGGCTGGGCGTGCCTGACCTTGCAAGCCCTGAGGGGCTTTACGAAAGGGGCTAGTATCTTTTTTTACCTGAAACTCACCTGCGCCACGGCTTTTTGCATGGCGCGTTTCTGGCGAAATATGAGGGGTGCTGGGATCAACCTTCATGGTAAACTCCTATAGATAGAGGCAGTCAGTGGTTTTGTGTGTGGGTGTTTGTTTTAAAATACGGCTTGCGTGTTTTAACAATGGGTATCAAGCGGTGTTTATCAAGTGACAACGCAGTGCCAAGCAAACAGCCATCACCCGCCATCATGCTACCTTATTTAAACCCTTGATGCCCAGCGTGTTCTGCCTTGCAGGGCCCGCGTCTCAGCCCTTCGTTTTGCTTAAGGGATCACGGGTGCCCCTTTACTGGGTGCAAGGGCCGCTTTTTCAGTATAAGGATTTTTGCTGCCTTGATGAACTGCGGCGCGCTCTGCTAGGGGCTCGTATTTTTTAAGCGATTGCAGTAAATTTTCCGTAAAACCGAGACCCCCGTTTTCACCAATTAAGCGCACGTACTCCGTGTCAAGCATTTCGGTAAACCATTCTTGGCTGGTGGTTTTGCCAAATAGATCCGACTTTGGGGTGGCTTTGCGCATCGAGCGCACCATCATCTCGGTCAGCATATTCTCAAATTCTTGCGCTGCCTTGCGTAACTTCACCATATCTTGCGCTTTGTTGGCTTCTGCTGCTGCACTTTGGGTTTGTGCAAGCTGGTGTTGCTTGCGTGGCAGGCTTGCGTAGTCTGGAATAATATTGAGTGCCATTTTTTTTAAAAACCTAACCCTTCGTTGTAAAAGCAGGTGGCAAGTCAAGGGAGACTGACTATCAGCCCACTATAATGCAAGAAGGGTGCAAGAAGGGTGCAAAAAGGGCGCAAAAAGGGCGCAAAAAGGGCGCAAAAAGGGCACAAGGCAAAGCATTAAAAAGAGAGAGCATGTCAGACTAGGCACTTTACAAGCCTTGGCTCTAAACCCTTGCAGTGCGAAGTGGGGGTAGGCCCGTATGACAGCAAGGAGTGTGGCGTAAACCCCAAGGGTCTCCTCTTGCGTGGCTGAGTGATAAGGGGAAGGAAAAAGGGTTTTTCCTTTAAAAAAAAACGGCTGATGGCTTTTTTAAAAAAGGGTGTTCTTTCCTAGCGAATCTCCAATTCTGCATGCAAAGCCCCAGCATTTTTGATGCCGCGCAGTATTTGCACCAAATCTGCTGGCGAAGCCCCAATGCGATTCAGGCCTTCGACCACCTCTTTTAGGTCGACCTCCCCTTTAAACAGGGCAATCCCGCGCTTTGTTGGGTCCCCAAGGGCACTCCCAGGCTCGGCGTTGGCTCCATTACTGTTTTCAGGACCCACTTCAATGCGAATACCCCCCTGGGAAATGGCCACGGGTGCGATGCGCACATGCTGACCCATCACAATCGAGCCCGCACGTTCATCAATAATTACTTTGGCAACAAAGTCGGGTTCCACCTCCAAATTTTCAATTCGTGAAAGCAACTCCACAGTACGCCCTAAATAACTATCGGGCACAGAGATTTCAACAGAACCTGCATCTTTGGCTTGGGCTGAACCTTCACCCAAAGCGCGATTCACCGCCTTGGCCAAACGATAGGCTGTGGTAAAATCGCTTTGCTTAAGGTTAATGTACACGCGGGTGCGGGTGTTTAAATTGAGGTTGATTTCGCGCTCAACCAGTGCACCGCTGGGCACGTGGCCTTTTGTAGCCACCAGGCTTGAGCGCGAATCGAGGCGGGTGCGGGTGTCTGTACTGGTGTCCAAATCGCGCCGTAACCCTTGTGGAATACCCGATATGGTCCCTTGTGCAATGGCATATACCTGCTGGTTGGTGGCACTTAAAGGGGTTAGCATCAGCGTCCCCCCACGCAAGGAGGTTGCATCCCCTAAGGTATCGATGGTTACGTCAATCCGTGATCCCGCCTTGGCAAAGGGGGGGAGCACGGCAGTTACCAACACCCCCGCAACGCTCCGTCCCATAATTTCTTCGGGGGTGAGGTTAAGCCCCATGCGCTCTAAGGCGTTACGCAAGGGCCTCCGTGACAGCAAGGTGCCCTCATTATCGCCTGTGCCATCCAATCCCACCACCAGACCGTAGCCAATTAGTTGGTTGTCGCGGGCACCGCGTAAATAAGCGATGTCTTTAATACGAATAGCAAAAGCAGGCAGGGCAAGGCTGCATAGCAAAATTGCTAGCATGGAGCATTTGGCCAGGGGTTTAAAACCCACAAAAAAAACCTTGTTAGGTGTTGGATGGACGGGATGCATCATTTTTCCTCTTGTTTCGTTTAAACATGGGCGCTGTGTGTGATAGCAAAAAGAGGCATGTGTGAAGCCGCATCACGGGGGAGGAAACTTTAAAAAAGCCGCGTCAAGCCTTGGGCAAAAACGCGGTTTCCATTTTAGCGCTGGAGCTGCTCTCGGGTTACCTTTTCCAAGCCAGGGGAGATTAAAAAGCGCGTTAAGCGTTGACCAAAATCGCTTCTCGGATTAAGAGACCCTTTGCGCGAACCCTTTTTTTGAGGTACTGAATTGCGCCGTTTTAAGCGGCGTACTTGGTAGGTTACTTGGTGCAACCTTGAGGAATCGACGGAATTGGCAGCGTCTACATCCGAAGGGCGTGCCACCCCAGAAACGCTCACGATATATTTGATTTCGCCGCCATCCATAAAAATGGGCGGTGAGTTGCCTCCCACGAGCAATTGTCCATTAGACAATACCCGTTGCACGCGCCCTTCTATCTCATTGATGCTACTTAGGACCGCATTTTGTTCACGGGCAATACGAATTTTGCGCAATTGCCTAAAATATGCAATTTGCTGTTGTGGGTCGGCGATTTTAGGGGGGGGAGGGGGAGGGGAATTATCCCCTTCAGGGACGCGAATGACGCTGCCTAAGTTGCTTAACCGGAGCAAATCTCCACGGTAGCGCGCGCGGTGATCGCGCAATAAATTGCCCCAACTGGCAGACCCTCGCCATAAGGTGCCTTCATATTGGTTACGGGTGGGGTTAATCGGTTTTGGGACAATAATGTCGGTCTGCCTGCGCCTGGTTTCTGTGTTGGCTACCCTGGTTGCAATGCTACGTTCAGCAAGGCTTGCCTTGCTGGGGCCAAACAAACCGCACCCAGTGCTGCTGAGCAAGGCTACCCCAAGCAGTAAAGCGCAATGCCTATGCAGTGTTTTTGAGAACTTTTGCTTGGCATTTTGGGTGTTCATGTTTGCAGCTTTCAAGGGTTTAGTTTTTACAAAAAAGCGCATGGCGTTTACAAACAAGAAAAAAGAGGAATGCTTAATTCACGCGTACAACCTGTCCTGCTTCCACAATACCGTACACGACCTTACCCGACTGCAGGTTGCGGACAGGGATAAATGCCCCCAACTTACCCCCCGCAAGCGAGACACCAAGGGAGGTAAAGCGCACCCCAGGTTTGCGATACGACAGCGTAACCCGCTGCCCTGCTTTAAGGGGTTGTTTCACACTGGCAAGCCATGCGCGTCGTACCTGCTGCCCTGGTAGAATGGTGCGTAATGCTTTGCGTCCCACCGCTTTTTGTGGCCCCACCATTTGGTTTAGGTTGGTGGGCGGATGCTCTGCCAAGAGAATCACGCGTTCAAGATCCTTCGCTTGCAACACCTCGCCGGCAGCAATGGGGTGCTTGACCGTGGTGGTATGGAATACTTGTTTTTGCTGCAACCCTACCCCTGTCGAAAAAGCACGTTTGCCATTCACTAAAATAGTGACGCCCACCCGCACAATTTGAATGCTGTTCCTTGCTTGAACCCTTTGGGGTGCATAAAACTGCCAGGTTAATCTACCCAAAGGAAGCCTTGCAGTGCTTGGGATCGAAACCGCCTCCCACATGCGTGTGTGTGCTTTAAATGCCTTACCAGGGTTGATGCTTTTTATGGCAGCACGCCCCACGGGGTTGGCATAGCGCACATTGTGCATTCTCTTGGCTTTGGCTTTGGTGGGTGCTTTGTTAAGGCTGGTTGCCTGCAGGTATTGCACGGCACGGGCTGCAATTTCATCCCCGCCAATGCTTTGATAGGCACGTTGAATGATAACCTGCTGGGGTATTTTCAAATCGATGGCTACACCCGGTGCGATGCGCTGAATTTTTCTCCGTAGAATAATGCTGCTTAGGCGTGCCTCGGATCCTGGTTTTGGGGAACGCCCAAGGGACGCTGTTTGCAACTGGTTGGCTAGCCTAAGGTCGGCACCACCGATCTCCGCAATTTCGCCAAGGGTATAGTTAGGGCCTGCTACTTTGGCGTGGTTAAACAGGCGTATTTGGATCGCGCTTTGGGTTGCCGGAAAAGGTTGGGCAGCAAGGGCGAGGTAGGGGACTGCCCCCAGCAAAAACCCCAGCAAAAAAAACCATGTACATAAGCGAGGCCATGTTTGATAAACGCTTTTTTGCAGGGTTGGAAGGCAAGCGGTTGAGTACGCCGTACGCAAAAACGGGCACGTCTGAAATAGGAATGGATTGAGATTCATGACACTTTTTTTAAAACTCCCTTTTTTGTAAAAAAATCTCAGGCAAAGACGCCCATAGCGCATACTACCCACCACTCGCGACAAGCCAAGCCAAGCCAAGCCAAGCGGCCCATTAAGCGTGCCCTCCATGGCTTAACGCACAATGTTATTGGCGGTCTCGAGCATTTCATCCGATGTTTGAATCGACTTCGAGTTTGCCTCATAGGCGCGTTGGGCAATAATCATGTTAATCATTTCATCCACAATGCTTACGTTAGAAATTTCTTGAAAAAACTGAATGAGCGTTCCTGCACCATTTTCACCTGGCCTGTTAACAATAGGTGGTCCCGATGCCACGGTAACCTCAAACAGGTTGCGCCCTAATGGGGTAAGACCTGCGGGGTTAATAAACTGGGCCAGTTGGATATTGCCAACGTTAACTGGGGTTTGCCCGTCACCCAAAAGGGCGGTTACGGTACCATCCGCCCCAATTTGGACCTGGCGTGCTTCTTGGGGAAGCACAATTTCGGGCTCAATCGGAAAACCATCGGGGGTAACAATGCGCCCTGCTTGATCTTTTTGATAGCTCCCCGCACGGGTGTAGGCAATGGAACCATTGGGCAGTGCAATCACAAAAAAACCGTTACCTTCAATAGCTACATCAAGGTCGTTGTTGGTCGCGCGCATGTCACCTTGTGTAAAGATTTTTTGTGAAGAAACGTGCTTTGTACCATGACCGTGGTGAATCCCCACGGGTACGGTGGTACTATCCGAGGAAGGTCCTCCCGCCGCTTGCTCGATTTGGTAAAGCAGATCTTGAAAATTGTTACGACTTTTCTTAAACCCCACCGTGCCCACATTGGCGAGGTTGTTGGCTACGGTATCAATTTGACGCTGTTGCCCTGTCATGCCAGAGGCAGCAACAAACAATGAACGCATCATGGCACTCCGGGCTCCTTAAGTTTTATAGTTTGCCATCCGAGGCCATGTTTTTTTACAAAATGCACCCATCCGATGAGATACTTTTTGTTGATGAGATTGCTCGATCCTCATAAAATAAATCCGGATCCTGTGAAGTGTCGATGCTTTTTGCGGGATTGCGTTTTCCACGCAAAAGCGCAACCCTACCCTTGCCTTCACCCATCCCATGCTTGCATTGAAGAATGCAAAAGTGAGTCCGTCACAAGAAATGATTACCGTATTTCTGCCAAACCGATCGCTTTCTTGTTCATTTCATCTGCTGTGGTGAGTGCCTTTTGGGTTGAACTATAGGCACGGTTGGCCAAAATAAGGCGCACCATTTCATCGACAGTATTCACGTTTGAGGTCTCCAACGCACCTTGCTGTACCAAAGGTGCTTCACTGATTTCAGGATGGTTTGAGGCATCAATTTGCTTAAATAAGCTATCCCCCGCTTTGTTTAAGCGATCGGGAAAGGGAAACTCGACAATACGCAAACGATCGACCACTTTGTTATCCACCAACACACGCCCATCCTCCCCAATGTGCACTTTGCCCGTGCCCACTTGAATCGAACCCTTCATTCCATTCACCCGTTCGCCTGCCTGGGTTACCAAAAACCCATCCACATTGCGCACAAAAGCACCCGCCTTGCTAAAGCGCTCTCCATGGCTGGTGGAAATGCTAAAAAATGCCTTGGCATTCGCGAGGGACACATCCAAATCTTGTCCTGTAAAACGCATTTTTCCTGCTTGAAAATCCTTGCCCATTTCAGCCAAAGCCACATGAAACCCACCATAACCCGAGTAGGGAGCAATGTGTTCATGGTGCGCAAACCGCTCCTCATCGGATTCTGAGGCTACCCCCCAACGCTGCTCTAAGACCTGTTTAAATGCTGCTTGGTCGCGTTTATAACCGCTGGTGTCTGCATTGGCTAGGTTGTTCGAAATAGCCTCCATATGGGTTTCAATGGCATTGGCACGCGATGTTAACCAGTACATTCCTTGAGGATTCATGGATAAACATCTCCTTTATACGGCGCAATCAAGGATTGATACATTAAGGCAGCGAAAATCTACCGTGTTCAAACGCGCAGATTCTCTGACACCCAGTACACACAGCAAACTAAAAGAAACTAAAAGCAAGAAGCATACCTTTTTTGGTGCTCGTGGTACGCCATTTCGAGTACCTGGGCTTGCATCTCTTGCGTGGTGCACGGGCTCCCAAGCGTTTTAGGTAACCGCGTGGCGCTTTGCCTTGCCCACACACGTGTAGCAGGGTTCATGGCTTCATTTTTTTCTTAAAAGCGTTTACCATTGCCTTTTGCCGTAACAACCATCGCGTAAAAAACCACTTTACTTATGGCTTTATTGTCTCTTGGTTTTTTCCCCATGCCGATATACAAGGTACACGCACCCCCTTATGAGCGACACGCATGACAAAATACCTCCTTTGGTTACCCTGGGAGACCCACGGCTGGCCCGCCCTTCTTTGCCAGTTAAACTCAAAATAATGGGCAAACCCACGTTTCAAAGGCGCATCGAAATTTTGCTACAAGCCATGAATCTATACGGTGGCATTGGGATTGCCGCCCCGCAAATTGGTTGGTTTGAGCGCTTTTTTTTGCTGATGCGCCAAGCGGGTGATGGCGAAGAGGGAGGCAAGACACGCATTGAGGCGTGGGTGAACCCTGAAATTGTGGAAAGTTCGACAGCATTGTGCTGGGCTTGGGAAGGTTGCCTTTCGGTACAAGGCTTGCGCGGCTGGATTTGCCGCCCACAAAGCGTAAGCATTCGTGGTTTTAAGGCCAATGGTGAACGCGTATCTACTGATTTAAATGGCTGGGATGCGCGGGTATTTCAGCATGAATTTGACCATTTGGATGGATGGCTATTTCCTTATCGTGTGCAAGATGTACGGCATTTGGTAAGCGAAACCGCTTTTGATCAGCGTGAACATTGGCCCGCTGATTGGCCAGCACCCCATGCACGCGATCTACCCTATGGGGAATTGGTAGAAGCATAGGCTGCCTTCAACACTGTGATAAAGGGGTATAATCAGGGTATCATCGTTGGTGAAGGGCAACCCATTCTTTCGCTGTTTGAAGATCTGCTTGCTGCACCCTTGTTCCATTTGCAGCCCCGTTGCCAATGGGCATGTCTCGATAGCGTGTATGGGTTATAAGCGGCCAGTAGATCTGCGTCCCAGCCCAAAATCATGCTTTGGGCCGCTGCTCCACACCCTTCCCAAGCATCGTTATTGTATACTCTCCAACGGTTTTTTTGCTTCTTCATGAATGAGCGTCGTCGTGCACCCAGGGAAAACCACCGCTACCTCCACCAGCCAATCCGTACCATTAAGCCTGCAAAACCTGCATGTCGACCAATTGACTAAGGCCATTTTGGCGGGCAATCGTGCCATGCTCGCCCGCGCCATCACACTGATTGAAAGCATAAATCCAGACCACGAAAGCAAGGCGCAAGCGTTGTTACAACACATGATACCCCATGCAGGAAAAGCCATCCGCCTGGGAATTACAGGCCCCCCGGGAGTGGGAAAAAGCACTTTTTTAGAAACCCTTGGTTGCCAGCTTACCCAAGCGGGCAAGTACATTGCTGTTTTGGCGATTGACCCCAGCAGCAAGCGCACCAAAGGGAGCATTTTGGGGGACAAAACCCGCATGAATCGCCTTGCCCAACAAGAGCATGCGTTTATCCGCCCTTCCCCTTCGGGCGGACGTTTGGGTGGGGTTGCCAGTGCCACCCGAGAGACCATGCTGCTCTGCGAAGCCGCTGGTTTTGACATTATTTTTGTTGAAACCGTGGGCGCGGGTCAAAATGAGACCCAAGTGGCAGAAATGGTAGACTGCTTCATGGTGCTCGCTTTGCCTGGGGCTGGCGATGAACTACAGGGCATTAAAAAAGGGGTGCTCGAACAAGCCGATTTTATTGTGGTTAATAAAGCCGATGGCGCCAATGCCAAACTGGCCATGAACACCGCTTGCGATTGTAAAAATGCCTTGCGTTTCCTCACCCCTTTGGAGGCATGTTGGAAGCCAAGGGTGTTATTGTGCAGCAGCCTAAAGCAAACGGGTATTCAAGAGCTTTGGCAACAAGTGCTTGAGCATCGCCAGGTGATGGAAGCGGCAGGTGCTTTGCAAACAAGGCGTGCCCAACAGCAGATACGTTGGATGTGGAATTTGCTCGAAGCACGCCTGGCCAGGCAAGTCCAAACCAAGCTCGCCAACAACAAAACCCTTGGTAGCATTGAAAAGGCCGTGGCAAATGGGCAGTGTTCACCGAGCCACGCTGCAGAAAAACTGTGGCGCTTGTGCGGGCTTCCCGGTGCTTAAAATGAGTTTTTTCAAAGCAAACTACCAACCCTGTGGAAAAACTGTGGCGCTTGTGCGGGCTTCCCGGTGCTTAAAATGAGTTTTTTCAAAGCAAACTACCAACCCTGTGGAAAAACCATCATGGTTCCCCTCATTTGGCCACCACACCCCGAATAATTTATACAAGGCTTAAGGGGGGGTGCTCCCTCCCCAAACCCTTGCATCCCAAAGACGATAAGCCTCCTAGCGAAAAAAACCCACCAAACCAATCCCACACGACACAACCAACACCCCTATTGTTTGACGAAAACCCAATACCTCCTGCTTAAACACCCAACGCCCGAGCAACATGGTAAACACGGGAGAAGCCCCCACAATGGGAGCTGAAATTACCAGCGATCCCACATTTAAAGAGATGTTTAACATGAACGCACCAATGCCGTTAATGAGGCCTGCAGCGGCGAACCAGGCCCCACCCGAACGGTTTACGTACAGCAAGGATTGCGGATTGCGCCAAAATGCCAAAATACCAATGATCACCAATGAAGTTGACATGCTGACCAGGGTGTTTAAAAAGGGGTTGGGTAAAATACTCATCCCATATTTGCTTACCACTTGACCCAATGCCCTAAAAAAAGCCGTGCCAAAAGGCAGCAGCAATGCAATGACGGGCCAGTCGCTCTTCACGCCCCCTCCACGCCACGTTAAAACCACCACGCCCAGCACCACACACATGGCTCCCAATGCTGTAAAAATGTGTAACTCCTCTTGAAGCAAAAAGACGCCGCCTATAATGGCCAATACGGGTGTAATCGAAGAAAGGGAAGCACTTAAAGTAGCCCCGAGGATATGATTGCCTAAATTGGCCAAATTGGCACTAATGGCGGGGCGAAACAAACCGATTGATACGAATATCAGGACGGCGGGGGAACTAAAATCACTTGGTGTCAAAAAGGCGGGAGATAGCACAATAAAAAAAGCCACGGCAGAAAAGATAGCAACAACGGTTCCCGTGGCGGATGGGACACCACAGCGCAATCCTTTATGAATGCACTGAACACCGCAGGCAAATAGAAAAGCCGAACCCAGTGCCAACAAAACCGCCAACACGCTATCACTCAAAGCAAAAACCTTTATCAAGGACCCCTTTTTTTTAAAATGCTAGGGGGTTATACGACGCGTGCTTTACGCAACGCCTCAATATCTTCCTGGCAGTATCCCAATTCTGCAAGCAATGCTTGGGTGTGTTCGCCCAAGACGGGAGGGCGCGTGCGAATCCCCCCGGGGGTGCGTGAAAGGCGCACAGGAGTATCTACCAAGGGTGCGGGGCGCTTTAACCCTGGATATTGGGTGGGTTGAAAGAGCTTTTGTGCCATCACATGCGCATCTTGCAGCACGTTTTTGGCACTTAATACAGGGCCTGCGGGTACTTGCGCGGCTTCTAAGGCGCTCATGGCCTCCTCAGTGCTGCGGATTTTGCACCATGCGGCCATGCGCGCAGAAATCTCTGCACCATGCGCGCCGCGCAGTGCGTCTGATGCAAAACGGGGATCGTTGAGCCATTTGTCTTCTTCCCCCATGAGTTTGGCCCAACGGGCAAACAACGGGTTGCCAACCACCATGGTTACAATATGGCCGTCTTTGGTGGAAAAGATATCGTTTGGTGCGTGATGGTGCCCCGTTGCACCGTGGGGCTGCCGATTGTTCTCCAAGACCCCTTCTTCAATTAAAAAATTGTTGTTTAACGCCAAACTGCTCGAAAACAATGAGGCCTCCACCAACTGACCTTGGCCGCTTTTGTGCCTTTCAAACAACGCTGCCATCGCCCCAAATGCAGCAAACAAAGCGGTGCTGTAATCGACATAGGGCGTGTGTGAGCGCACAGGTTTTTGAGGTTCTCCTGAAATGTGCATCATTCCACTCATGGCCTGGCCCACCAAATCAAACCCCACCCGCTGGCTATAGGGACCTTTTCCACCAAAAGCAGAAATGTGTACCAAAATAATATCGGGCTTTATTTTTACCAAAGAATCATAATCAATCCCCATCGCCCGCAAGGTTTGAATGGGCAAATTGGCAATTACAATATCTGCCGTTTTCAGCAACCGTTCCACCACTTGTCTGCCTTCGGGTTTCATGGGATTTAAGGTGAGGCATTTTTTGTTGCGCCCCATTTGCAAAAAAGTGCCCCCTTCTCCACTTTGGCACACGCTAGAAATATAGCGATCTTCAGAGCCAGCCACTTTTTCAATACGAATGACCTCGGCACCAAAATCAGCCAGCATTGTGGCGCAAAAAGGGCCCGCAATATAGCGCCCAAAATCCAACACCCGTACCCCTGCCAATACTTCGCTCATTTTATCCCTTTCACCTGCCCATGCTTAACACTGCGTTAATCGTAAAAATTGATGTCTGTTTGCAGATTAGCATAATTTTACGCTTCGCTCTGCGGCGATGTACGCTAAGATCTGTGCAAAAATAAAAAAGGGCACGCTCCACAAAATGCTGATGGGGCGGGAAAGCGGTGGGGAAAGCGGTGGGGAAAGCGGTGGGGAAAGCGGTGGGGAAAGCGGTGGGGAAAGCGGTGGGGAAAGCGGTGGGGAAAGCGGTGGGGAAAGCGGTGGGGAAAGCGGTGGGGAAAGCGGTGGGGAAAGCGGTGGGGAAAGCGGTGGGGAAAGCGGTGGGGAAAGCGGTGGGGAAAGCGGTGGGGAAAGCGGTGGGGGTGGGATAATAAATGGGCTACAAGCCACCCTAGTCATCACCCAAAAGCAGCGCGGAAGAAACCGTGGGAATGATTCGCAACTGCTTCACAAAAGGGAGTTTGCGCAAGCGCTTAAGCATGCTTGCCAGGATTTCTAAATTTTGTGACGGAATGCGAATTTGCATCACGGGAGGTTGGTTCGATTGGGGTTCTGCACGCATCCGCAAGATATTAACGCCAAGCAGTTTGCATACCCTGGTAATGCGATAGATCATTCCTGCACCATCGTATTTCAAGGTGATGCGGACCTCAAGGGGTGTGGTGGTAGGGGGGTTTTTCCATGCCGCAGGGAGGCGCTTTTTTGAGGGCAACGCTTGAAGCCAGTGACAATTTTGGTGGTGCAAAACAAGGGCATTTTGATGCTGGACCGCCACAATCACATCCCCTGGTAAAGGGTTACAGCACTCCGCCGTGGTGTGCTGTCCTGCCACCCCCGGGATCACGTCGAGCAATGGCAATTCATCGCGCTTACGTATGTTAAATTTGCGAATGGCTTTTTTAGCCCATGTTTCAAGGCCACTCCCACTCGATTGCCGAGATGAGGTGGGAATCGCACCGCTATTTTCTAAAAAGGTGTGCGCTTGGATGCGACCATCTGCCAAATGCTCAACCACTTCTTGGGCGTTTAAATTCAACTGCTTTAAGTGCGCCTTCAATTGGGGCAATTGAAAAATATCCCCCGTGTGGGAAAGCCCTACCTGTTTGGCATGGCGAGATAAAATTTCTCTGCCAATGCGTTGTATTTGGGTTTGGGAGCGTATTTTAAAATGGCGTTTTAGTGCCAAACGCGCCTTGGTAGTACACACACGGTTCGGCCAACTTTCCTCGGGGAATGCATTGGGATGGGTTAGCACTTCCACCACTTCGCCATCATTTAACGGGGCAAAAGGCGAGCACGTTTTGCGGCCAATGCGGCCGCCAATGCAATGGATGCCTAAATCAGAATGAATGGCAAAGGCAAAATCGAGCACCGTCGACCCACGTGGAAAATGGAACAAGTGCCCTTTAGGGCTAAAGACCTGCAAGGTTTCCATCTGAGCATGGCGGAGCACATCTTCCATGCGCAATTGGTCGGAATCGATGCTGTCAAGTAACTCAAGATGGCTGTTAAAGTAACGATTAATCTCTTCTTTATCCCCTTTCCACTGGGCCAGCAAGCCACGGGTATTCACCTGATGCATACCGGTTGAAACGTAATTCAAGGTCATGGTTTCACCGCCAATAAACACCTTAGAACATAGCCCGCGGTAATGGTTGGGTTTTGGGTTGCTAATGTAGTCGCGAATGCTATTGGAGGCAACCCTAAAAAGGGCTTGCAACGCCCCCATGGCTTGATAGCACTGGGGATTCTCTTCCACAATCAAGCGAAAACCCACCAAGGCTTTTGTGGGTGGTTTGATGGCCAATAAAAGATCGGACAATGGCTGAAACAAGGCTTGAATGCGTACATTATGGATGCCTGCTTCGTATAAAATACCGCGTAAATTTTCCGCAATGCCATGGGCCTTGGTTTTTTCGCGCCAAATATTTTTGGATAAAGTACGTTGCATTTTTGACCAGCGCAACGGGTAGCGGTGTTTAAAACCCAAATTGATCAATTGCTTGGCAATCCTTTCCATGCCTAGGCGCTCGGCAATCGGGGCATATACGTTCAAGGTTTCCTCGCTGATGCGAATTTGCTTGCCTCTAGACAAAGCGTGTAGGTCGCGCATGTTATCAAGGCGATCAAACAGTTTTACTTGCAGCACACACCAGTCTGCAACGGTCGAGGTGAGCAGTTTGCGGTAGGTTTCAACGGGTGCACCTTGGTAGGCTTTGCGTTTTGCACGGGCTTTGGTCAGTCCGTCGATGGCATTTGCAATCCATTGTCCGTAGTTGGTTGCAATGTCTTGCTTGGTAACCTTGGTATCTTCAATGATATCGTGCAAAAGTGCCACAATGGCCGTTTCTATATCCATGCCAGCACGTGCGGTCATCAGTGCCACACGCAATGGGTGTAGCAGGTAGGGACCACCATTTTTGCGTACTTGGCCCTGGTGGTGACGTTGGGCATCTGCCAGTGCCCGCTCAAGCATCTTACGCTTTGCGCCTGGACTATTTTGGTAATGGGCCAACAAGGTAGCCGTATATTGCTCTAAACACTGGGCGTACTTGGAAGGCAAGACGTCTTGCTTGGCTTTTGGGGCGACCTTGGTTCCCTCAGTGGGTTGGTAGGAGGGGGGAAGCAGCACCACGCTATCGTTCGAAGCGAGGTTATCTGGGAAGGGTGTGGCAGGCGGAACGGGCATAAAATGCCTTCATTTAATCAACAATGGTTTAAAGGGCACGGCATTTTTGTGATATCTCATGAAAAATATAAAAACAAGACCACCGCCTGTAATTGTAGTACACAATCTAGCCTTCTGTCTACGCACATCGAATGATACGATGTCAAATCAATTTTCCAACACAAGCACATGCCACAATTCCATGCTTATTATTCTCAACAATGGCTTTTGCCATCCCATGGAGTCCATAACACTCCCGATGCAAAAAGCGTGACAAACATAGGTAGATCGTTATCCACCTTGGGATGCATTTTTTTAAGGGCTTTTGCCATCCCATGGGGGTCCATAACACTCCCGATGCAAAAAGCGTGACAAACATAGGTAGATCGTTATCCACCTTGGGATGCATTTTTTTAAGGGCTTTTGCCATCCCATGGAATCCATAACACTCCCGATGCAAAAAGCGTGACAAACATAGGTAGATCGTTATCCACCTTGGGATGCATTTTAAGGTAGGTAGCGTAGCGATTGCCTTGCATAACGGCTAAGGGGTGACGTGGGTGCAAGGCTAACCACCTTTTCAAAATGCAGTTTTGCCTCAGCCCATTGCTCCTGCTTTACCGCCAACTGGCCTAGATGATAATATTTAAACTCTGCGTGGGCTCCTTCGGGCATGGCATTCAGCAAGACTGCCGATTGTTCGAGGTCATTTTGCTTAACTTTGAGTTTGGCAAGACCAACGGCGGCTAAAATTTGCAGTAAATCTTCGCTTTTACGGTGAACTCGCACCGCGGAAAACGCTTTTTCTGCCATGCTAAAATCATCTTTACGCCAAGCCAAACCTGCCAATCGCATCCACGCCCCAGGGGCTAAAACTGAACTGGGGTACTCCTTTAAAAACCCTTCCAATTGCTCTTGGGCGTCTGCAATGCGCACCGCTTCTGACCTGCTTTCATCTTGCAGCACGTATTCAATTTTGCTCAAAGCAATGCCCTGTAATTGCAAGGATGCGTTATGTTTGACTTGGTAGATGCTAAGACCAACACCTACGATCATCACCCCAGCTGCGGCTGACACTAACAATTTAACGCGCGCTTTGGCCCAAACAATGACACGGGCCATGGTTTTTTGAAAAACATCGGTGCGCAAGGTTTGCTTGTCGATCCTCTTTGAATCGCGTGTTGTTGCTTTTTGCGCTGTTTGGGCGAGAGGTTCCACTTGCTTCGCCGCGGCTTGCTTTTTAGCAGTTGCGATCCCCTTTTTGGGGGCAGCGGGGGTCGTTTTGCTAAGCATTTGTGCGCGGGTTTCTTTTGTGGAATTCACGCCCTTTTTGGCGGAAGTGCGGGAGGTTTTTTCCGTGGTCATCATGGTTGAGCCTTATGCGCTTACGAGCATTTATTTTTTCATCAAACGCCTGCTTGTCGCCATCCCCCCCCCCCTTTAACCGCGCAAAAAAACGTGCAAATCCATAACGTTGTTTCTGCTCGGGGGTTCTTGAATCAAGTTTTGCGATTGCTTAAGCAAGGTGTAGGAGTCATTGTTTTCTAATAAGGCCCGATACGCAAGTTTTTTTTGTTGAACGCGCCGCCAACTCTCCGCATCCACCACCCCTCCCGCCGCATCGGTCGGACCATCATTGGCATCGGATCCAGCGGCTAAAAACACATCCTTGCCTCGCAACAAAGGCATCATTTGGGCAGCCAGTTCCTGGCAGCGGCCACCTTTGCCTGTGCCTTTTACCTCCACCGTCGTTTCTCCGCCTGAAATAAGGCATAACTTGCTGTGTTCACTGTGGTTTGCGCACAGGTTGGTCCAACGCTTCATCAGCAAGGGCAAGGCTTTGGGATTGAGTCCCGTGGTGGGTTCTTCAACCACATGGGTTCTATATCCCTTGATCTTCGCTGCTTTTTCCACCGCTTGCAGCAAATGACGGTTGGTTCCTATCAAACCATGAAGAGGAGGGGGAATAAAGGTTTTGGATACAAGCTGCCCTTTTTCCAATTGCTGTCGCAGTATTTCGGGCGTTTTTGACCACAGGCCGCGCGACCGGAGCAGCCCCACCACCTTTTGCGCATCAATGGTTTCGGGTTGCGTAAGGCCAGAGCCAATGCTCCCCAGGGAGTCCCCGGGTACATCGGATAGATAAAGCCCAAGGCTTTGTGCTGGGGCAGCCAAGGCAGCCAATCCACCGCCTTTTAAGCGCGACATCGCCTTTCGCACCGTATTGATTTGGTGGATATCGAGGTTGACTGCGAGCATGCCTTGGGTCAAGGCTTGTTTTTCAGCCAAGCTGATTCCAGGGATGGGCGCTGGTAACAGGGCAGAAGTACCCCCTGAAATGAGGGCTAGCAAAATGTCGTCCTTACCCAGGGGCTTTACCAGGGCTTCTAAGCGCCGTGCGGCTTTTTCTCCGGCTTCATCGGGGGTGGGGTGCCCGCATTCTAACTGTTCGAAGGGGGGAGAATCTAAGCCAAACCCGTATTTGGTAACGATAAGACCCGTTTTAATGGCAGAGCCTAAAATAGACTGCGCTTGCTTGGCCATTGGTGCTGCGGCTTTTCCTACAGCCACCACGCATACCTGTCCTGGGGCAGGAAGCAAAACGCGTTCACGCCGATCTAAAAAATGGCACGTAATGGCGTTTTTTTCATAGTGAAGGGCATTGTTTACCAGCAATTCGGGTGTAACGCTTTGTAAACCCGCCCGATACAGTTCTAATGCTTCCTTACGCAACGGTTTACTCATGGTTTTTGGGTCTTTTCTCCTTTGGTATTGAGACGTTAGAGGTTACCCGCGGCCAAGAAAAACTCATGGCCCCCAGCGCGACGAGACCCATGCTAACCGACATGGCAAAATACACAGCCGTGTAAGCCAAGCTTGCCGCCAATGCAGCCGATTTTGCAGCCCCAAAAGGGGCCAAAGCCAACCAAAACCCAGCCTGCACGGGGCCCAGTTGGGCGGGTGCGCTGGGAAAAATGACGGCAATCGACAGCACACCCACCACAATCAACCCAGCCCCAAAGGACAGGGGAATCCCCAATTGAGATAGCAAAATGCTAATCACGCTCGCATTGAGCAGCCAGCGTAAAGTCCCCCACAACAAAACTTGCGCTGTGCTCCAATAGGATTTCATCGACGAAAAACCAACGATCAACTGGAGCAAAAAAGGCAGCAAAATCTGCTGGATGCGTGCGGGTAAAAACGCGAGGGCATGCCTTCCGATGCGCTCAAGGGTGTGGGTAAAAAAGACCAGCAGCAACAACAACAACCCTAAAGCCACGATGATCCCAATTAAAAAGGGCTGTATCGTTAAAAAAGGGGCCGGGATGGGGTGTACCATCAAAAACCCAAAGAGTGCCAGGCAGCAAACGATGAATAAATTGGTTAAATGCTCCACCCCGACGGTGGTTAAAACCGCTGTGGTCGACTGGGCGTAGCGTTTTGCGAGCACCAGAGACCGCACAACATCCCCAGAGCGTGCGGGGAGAACAAAGTTAGCACCCAAACCAATGAGCATGGGACCCGCGGCTTGCCAAAAAGAAAAGTTGCGACTGGGGCGCAACAAAATACGCCAACGCTGAACATACAACCCGTATTCGAGCAAAACCAATCCACCCAGGAAGAGGGTGGTTTGCCAAGGAAACCCGAGGAGATCCCTTTTAAGGGTCTGGAAGTCCACCCCGCGAAAAGCGAACACCAACAACACGCCGCTAAACACAAAGGCAAAAGCCAATATCAAAACGCGGCGCACCCAGGTAATCCTTTTTTTTGATTTTTTATGTTCGAGGATACCCAACAAACACCCGAATAGTTACGGGCCTACAAAAAGCCAAGGGCAAGCACCCCCCGTCCTAAGCTGCTTAGGTGTGCTTGTGGCGTCAGGTATTGGTGAATGGCAAGGGCTGCATCGCGCCCTTCTTGCAGTAGCCCACACCACCAGCGAGGCACCACGGGCACAAATCCCCTGCCACAAAAACCCACAAAACCAAACCGGGCACTAAAAGCCAAGGGCAAGCACCCCCCGTCCTAAGCTGCTTAGGTGTGCTTGTGGCGTCAGGTATTGGTGAATGGCAAGGGCTGCATCGCGCCCTTCTTGAATAGCCCACACCACCAGCGAGGCACCACGGGCACAATCCCCTGCCACAAAAACCCCTTGGATGTTAGTCATGTAATGGTTATCGTGCTCCACATTCCCTCGAGGGGTTAACTGCACATCCAGGGTTTCCAAGAGCCCTTCGCGCACTGGCCCCAAAAATCCCATGGCTAAAATAACCATATCTACGGGCAAAGAAAACGCCTTGTCTGAGAGTTCCTTCATGCTCGTGGGTGCACCGTTGGTCAATTCCCAAGCCAATTCCACCCCATCCAAGCGGTTTAGCTCCCCGTTTTGACCTTGCAAACTTTTGGTTAACGCCGACCACTTGCGAATGCCGCCTTCCTCGTGAGAGGTTCCCACCTTTGGGGTTTTAGGCTTGGGCATAATTTCCAACTGATGCACCTCACGCGCACCCTGACGGTGGGTGGTCCCTAAGCAGTCTGCACCCGTATCCCCACCACCTAAAATAATCACCCGCTTGTCGGTGGCTAAAATCGCTTGCTCTGTTGGGATAACATCGCCATAATTTCGACGGTTTTGTTGGGTTAGGTAGTCCATGGCCAAGTGCACGCCTCTTAGGCTACGCCCTTGGACATCCGCAGCAAAGTGGCGCGCACGTTCGGCACCCGTTGCCAATAATACGGCATCGTAGTCTTGGCGCAGTTGCTCAGCGCTATAGTTTTTGCCAACATGAACGCCCATCTGAAAGCGCACGCCCTCGGCTTCTAATTGCTTTACACGGCGTTGCACCAACGATTGCTCAAGTTTAAAATTGGGAATGCCATAGGTTAGCAACCCACCTAGACGGTCATTTTTCTCAAATACCACCACCTCATATCCCAACCTTGCCAAGCCTTGTGCCCCTGCAAGTCCTGCGGGACCCGATCCAATAACGGCCACTTTTTTATCCATTTTTTGAAGGGCGGGTTGGGGGTGCACCCAACCTTGTTCAAAGGCTCTATCAGCGATTGATTTTTCAATGCTTTTAATGCTTACAGGGTCATCAATAATGCCCAATACGCAAGCATCCTCACACGGCGCAGGGCATACCCGCCCTGTCACTTCAGGAAAGGCATTGGTCCTGTGCAATTCTTGACTGGCCTGTTTCCAATGCCCCCCCATCACCAGGTCGTTCCAATCGGGAATCAAATTCCCCAAAGGGCAGCCGTTTCCACCGTGGCATGTGGGCACGCCGCAGTCCATGCAACGTGCACCTTGCTCTTTGAGCAGGGCTACGGGCACATCGAGTTCAAATTCTCTGTAGTCCTTTAAGCGCGCATCCACTCGGCGGCGCACTAACACGTTGCGTGTATACTCCAAAAATCCGGTTGGTTTGCCCATAGATACCACGTTGCTCTGTCGTCAAAATAAGAGATGTATTTGTTTTGGAGGCACTTTTTAAGTTAGCGTCGCGTACGCGTTAAGCAATTTTACGCTTGGCTTTTTGGGTTTCTAAAACGCGCTTATAGTCAATGGGCATGACCTTCACAAAGGGCACGACCACTTCGTGCCACGCTTGCAGGAGCTCTCCCGCTTTATACGAACCCGTTAAGTGTCGATGCATTATCAGCAATTCGTGAATCGTCGTTTTATCCTCTTCGGTTAGGGTTTCGAGCAACACGCTTCCCATGTTGCAGCGTGGCGCAAAGGTTTGCTTTTCATCAAGCACATAGGCAATGCCTCCTGACATACCCGCCGCAAAATTGCGCCCCGTTTCACCCAAAACCAACACAATGCCCCCTGTCATATACTCGCAACCATGATCGCCAACCCCTTCGACCACGGTGTTGGCACCGCTATTTCGTACCGAAAAACGCTCCCCGGCAAGGCCATTAAAGAAGGCCCTTCCACCGGTAGCACCATATAGGGCTACATTCCCAATAATCATGTTGCTTCCAGGGTCAAAGGTTGCCTTAGGTGAGGGGCGCACCGCCACCAAACCACCGCTCAGACCTTTGCACACATAATCATTGCCTTCACCTACCAAGGTAAGGGAAACCCCGCGGGGTAAAAAAGCCCCAAAACTTTGACCAGCAGTGCCCTGAAAGCAAACTTGAATGGTATTGTCTGCCAAGCCTTTAGCCCCATAACGGCGACTGATCTCAGAGCCCAGCATCGTACCCGTGGCAAGGTTGGTGTTGTGAATGGGGAGGTCTATTTTCACAGATTGTTGTTTTTCAAGGGCTGGCTTGGCCAGGCGAATCAGTTCAACATCGAGCACATCTCCAAGGGCATGCTGTTGCACCTCGATGCGATGCCTTGGCACACCCCTCCCGACCTTTGGCGTGGCTAAAATAGGGGATACATCAACCCCTTTGGCCTTCCAATGTGTAATCGCTTGGCGCACGTTTAGGCATTCCGTCTGTCCAACCATCTCATCAAAACTGCGAAAGCCCATCTCGGCCATCCATTGGCGGACCTCCCTCGCAACAAACTCAAAATAGCGGGTAACATGTTTGGGGTCTCCGCGATAGTTTTTGCGTAAAACCTCATCTTGGGTGGCAATACCCACAGGGCAGGTGTTTAAATGGCACACGCGCATCATCATGCACCCAAGGCTTATCAAGGGCAATATCGAAAAGCCAAATTCTTCGGCCCCCAACAGCGCTGCCACCACCACATCGCGCCCCGTTTTAAGTTGTCCGTCAGTTTGCAAGCGCACCCTGCCGCGCAGGCCGTTTAAGCGCAAGGTTTGCTGGGTTTCAGCCAAACCCAGTTCCCAAGGGGAACCCGCATGTTGAATCGAACTCAACGGCGAGGCACCTGTACCGCCCTCATGCCCGCTGATTAAGATAATATCGGCCTTGGCTTTGGCCACCCCTGCTGCAACCGTTCCGACACCCGCTTCCGACACCAGCTTAACCGAGACATCAGCCTTGGGGTTGGCATTTTTGAGATCAAAAATGAGTTGTTTAAGGTCTTCAATCGAATAAATATCATGGTGTGGTGGGGGCGAAATGAGCCCTACCCCGGGCGTAGTAAAGCGGATTGACCCAATGTATTCATTCACCTTATGCCCTGGCAACTGCCCACCCTCACCGGGTTTTGCACCCTGGGCGATTTTAATTTGGAGTTCTTTGGCATTCACTAAATAGTGACTGTTTACCCCAAAACGCCCTGAGGCTACCTGCTTAATGTAACTGTTGCGGCTATCTCCATTGGCATTTGGCGTAAAGCGCACGGGGTCTTCCCCCCCCTCACCCGTGTTGCTTTTGCCCCCCAAACGATTCATGGCAATTGCCAGATCTTCATGAACCTCACGGCTAATTGACCCCAAGGACATGGCTCCCGTACAAAAACGGGCCGTAATGCGCTTCACGCCTTCCACTTCTTCAAGGGGAATAGGGTTCTTTTTTAGGGTAAACAAGGCCCTCAATGCGCCAATTTGTTCCTCGTTTTCGTCCACCAATTTGGAAAAACGCTGGTAGTGGGCAAAACTATTTGTACGCACCGCCACCTGTAAATTGTGCAAAATGCCAGGATTAATGGCGTGATGCTCCCCATTGCGCCTAAATTGATACTGCCCCCCCACTTGCAAACTGGGGTTTGCCACACCACCACCAAGGTCGAAGGCATCGCGATGGCGTTTGAGGGCTTCGGCACACAGACCCGTAAAACCCACCCCACCAATGGGCGAATGGGTGCCTGGAAAATAGCACTCAACCACCTCTTTGCTCAAACCAAGGCAGTCAAAAATTTGGGCTCCCACATAGCTTTGTAGGGTAGAAATGCCCATTTTAGAAAAAACCTTTAACAAGCCTTTTTCCACGGCCTTAAAATAGTGTTGCTGGGCTGTGCGTTCTTTTTTTGCCGACACAGCGGGCGTGTCTTCCTCGCCGTTGCCAGGCCGACCCATCAATGCCATTTGGCGTACACTGCAAAGGCACAAATACGGATTGACCGCATTGGCACCATAACCAAATAAGACAGCGTAGTGGTGTATTTCGCGAGGCTCGCCACTTTCAATAACCAAAGCAACCCCTAAGCGCAAAGACTGGCGAATAAGGTGGTGATGCACGGCTGCGCAGGCCAACAAACTGGGTAGCGGGGCATGGGTCGCGCTTACTCCGCGATCCGATAGCGTTAAGATATTTACCCCAGCACGTACGGCAGCCTCGCTGTCTTTGCAGAGCATCTTTAAGGCTTTTTGCATTCCTTCTGGGCCATTGCTGGCCACAAATAGTGTGCTTAACACACAGCCCTTAAACCCCCGTGTATCAACCGCTTGTAGCCGCGATACATCGGCATTGGTGAGCAAAGGCGTATCCAATTTGAGCACATCATCATCATTCATGCCTAAATCGGATAAGTCGGCTTTTGGCGCAATCAGCCCCACCAAAGACATCACGAGCTCTTCGCGAATGGGATCAATGGCTGGGTTAGTAACCTGTGCAAAATTTTGCTTAAAATAGTTAAACAGCAGCTTGCTTTCCTGGGACAACACGGCGATTGGGGCGTCGTTACCCATCGAACCAATGGGTTCTATCCCTTGTTGCGCCATCGGACCGACCAGCAGTCGCAGGTCTTCTTTGGTATAGCCAAAGCTTTGTTGTAGGCGCAGTAGCATACCATCATCAAGTTGTGGGGGCTGAGTATTCCCTGGGGGCAGGTCATGCAAATGAACGATGTGTTTCTTGACCCAACCCTCATAATCGTGGGCTTGGGTTAAGTGCGCTTTCATATCCTCATCTTCAAGGACCCGTCCCCGCTCTAAATCAAGCAAAAACACCCGCCCTGGTTGCAAACGCAAATTACGCGCAATGTTCTCGGGGGCAACAGGGAGTACACCCGTTTCAGAAGCGCACACCACCATGCCATCTTTACAAATGGTAATTCGCCCTGGGCGCAAACCATTGCGATCTAGGGTAGCACCCACAACGCGCCCGTCGGAAAAATGGATGCACGCAGGACCGTCCCAAGGCTCTAACAAACTGGCATGGTATTCATAAAAAGCCGCACGGTCAGCAGACATATGCTGGTTTCCGTCCCATGCCTCAGGAATCATCATCACCATACAATGGGCTAAATCGCGACCCGTATGGGTTAAAAAATCGACCGCTTGATCAAAAATTGCGGAATCGCTGTTGATCGAGGTAAAAATAGGGCGCAAATCGGCCATTTCTTGGCTGCTATACGCATCGCTTTGCAAGGAGGCCTCGCGGGCTTGCATCCAATTGCGATTTCCCCGAATGGTGTTAATTTCACCATTATGCGCTAAATTACGAAACGGCTGGGACAACTCCCAACTGGGAAATGTGTTGGTGCTAAACCTTGCATGGACCAGTGCCAGTGCCGATTGCATGCGCGGGTTGCTAAAATCGGCATAAAACCCGCGCAGCTGCAAGGGGGTTAGCATGCCCTTGTACACAATGGTTCGCGAGGAAATGCTGGGAGCATAAAAGGGGATTTTTTGGGATACACACGCTTTTTCAATCCGTTTGCGCAGTAAGTAAAGGCGTTGCTCGAGCACTTCACCTTTCAAATGGTTTTCCAAACCTGCTAAAAACACTTGGCAAATAAAAGGCCTGGTGTCCCGTGAATTCGCCCCTAGTTCACGAGCATTCACCTTAAGATTGCGATACCCCAACACTTGCATGCGGCTTCGTTGGGCACAGTCTTGAATGCATGCTTGGGCTTGCGCACGCAATGCTGCATCTTGCGCCAAAAAAAGCATGCCCACCCCATAAAAACCCGCATCAGGCAAGGCAAAGCCCAGGTGCTCAGCCCCGTCTGCAAACAACGCATGGGGAATTTGCAACAACATTCCGGCCCCATCGCCCACATTGACATCTGCACCCACCGCCCCGCGATGCTCCATGTTTTCGAGCATTTTCAGGCCTTGCTCAATGGTTAAGTGAGACGGGCGATTATGTGTATAGGCAACAAACCCCACACCACAAGAATCTTTCTCGTATTCTGGGCGGTACAATCCTTGGGGTAGGGGAAAACTGTGCATTATCAAGCGTGCTTAGGCGTTTTAATAGAGGTTATAAAAAAATATATCTTCGCGCAAAAGAAACGCCCAACGAATGGCAAAACCCGCAGCTGGTAAGGCCCGTGTGCCCTACCTATTGGCCAAGCGGTTACACAAGTAGCCCTAAATTGACAAAAATGTCAAGCCTGGGGGTGTTTAGGCCTGGGTGCTTAAACCTTGCTTTTTTGCGTTTGATAAACGCATCGAGCATGCGTTGCGGCTCCCCGCTATCATAGCATCGGCGAAAGGCATCAACACCTGCTTCGAATACCCTGGGCTACCTAAGGTTCAAGCCAACTTTCAATGGCTGTAAAAATGCACCTGCTTTGCGACTCGCTATAACCGTTCCCATGGTTTACCCCTTGTAGCCGTCCACATGCTTTGCCACTGGTCATTCTGGAGCCTATTTATATTGGCATGTTTTGTTGCGTATAAAATTCAATCCCTTTATGGCAATGAATGCTTAGTGTAAACGTTCACATGGTTTTGCATCTTCTTTCACATGCTTTGCCACCGTCGGTTTCGCCGTTTAATTTCAAGTGGCACCTTTTTTACCTATCGATTTTACCATCAATCGCTTGCCTTCTTTGTTAGTGATGCTCATCTAAGAACTTGCCTTGCCCTTTAACCGTTGCGAGACTTTCAAAGTCTTCGCTCAACAAAAAAACCTTGCCGTAGTCGTTTTCGTGCCCGTGGTGGGGCTAAGTCGAGGTAGAAGGGGGTGTTTTTTGCATCGTAGCGGTTGAGCACGTCTTGGCCAAGGTTTGCACTCAAGATGCGCACCCTGGCATCGTATTTGTGGGCCTTGATTTGCTCGGCTGGCGCGTAAAAAACTACGCTGCTGGCTGGCCTTGGTAATGGGGCTGGCTGCGTAACTTTGTGCAAACACCGCATCAAAAGAACGCCCGTTGCACACGCCCCCGGTGCGCCCCGTTTGGGCATTGTGATACCCCATTTGCTGCTCGACCAGAGCGCGAAAGGTGGCAATGGGAATCGCTTTTTGCGTGTAATTCCCGGGCTTGATGAGGGAATTGTTGCGTGGGGCTGTTGCCCGTGTATGCGCCTGGGCAGGCGGGATGTTTGGCGATGCTTTCGCACAGGTCTAAAAAGGCGCGCTCAATCGATTTTGCCTGGCCGTGATAAGGCTGTGCCCAGTGGATGGTGCAGCCCAAAGCCGTGAGCAAACCATAGGGGGTCTTCTTGCTTTGATTTTAAAGCGAAAGCGCTGGGGGGCGCCCCCTGTCAAGGCCTTGCTGGCGAAGGCGCGCCCGTTGTCGAGCAACACCGCTTGAGGCACGCCAAAGTCGCGCAAAATGCTTGAAAAGGCAACGCGCACCAGGTCGCTGTTCTCGCTCCGCCCGAGGCGCCAACTGAGGAATTTGCCCCTCGTAAATATCTTGCAATGGCCTTTGAGCATGGACTGCAGGGCTTTTTGACCTTTGGCCATTGGGTAAAAACATCAAAGCGGTGGCCATCGCCACAAACGAGGGCCAAGGCGAAAAGGTCTTTTAAGCAAACGCTTTTGCGAGGGAAATGTGGCATTAAGAGGTGTTGCGCCGCGGCGGGCAAGGGTGCGCACTCAGGTGGGGGAGCTCGGCCAAAACACGGCGCTTTAAGGTGGGGAGGCTGGGTATGTGCCAGCGATGCAGAGTAGCGGCCTGTTGCAAACGCCTGTAGCCAAGCGTGCGCTGTCCCAAAAGTAGGTATTGATGGGAACTTAATAGGGCAGTATGTGAGCGGCGCTATTAAACCCGGCATCGAAAAATGTGTGCTTATTGCACAAAAAGCCAATATTTCTATCCAATGGTTAGCCATTGGCGAAGGCCCGATGCGCGTTGGCGGGCTGGCAGCAAAAAAAGCCCTTAAGCGTAAAAACCACCTGCCCTGCCGACATGAGCCCCGCAGAAGACTTTGCGGTGATCGCCACGGGACGCGGTATTGTAAATCCCTTTCGAACATTTTCCAACCCTTTAGAATTCCCTCTACAGGGCCCTCGAAAAAGTCTTACGCCATGTGAACGAAAAACGCGCAAACCCGCATGCCACCGTTTTTTGGGCGGGACACGTGGGACTCGGTTTTGGGGCTGCCGCCTGTGTCAAAAAACCCTGTGAATCCCGCTATATCCCGCTATATCCCGCTATATCCCGCTATATCCCGCTATTTTCTAGTGGTGGCAAAGCATGTGAATGGGCACACGGAGCAAAAATTTACGGCTCGGTTTTGGGGCTGCCGCCTGTGTCAAAAAACCCTGTGAATCCCGCTATATCCCGCTATATCCCGCTATATCCCGCTATATCCCGCTATTTTCTAGTGGTGGCAAAGCATGTGAATGGGCACACGGAGCAAAAATTTACGGCTCGGTTTTGGGGCTGCCGCCTGTGTCAAAAAACCCTGTGAATCCCGCTATATCCCGCTATATCCCGCTATTTTCTAGTGGTGGCAAAGCATGGGGACGGGCACACCAAAAACGCGCAAACCCGCATACCACCGTTTTTAGGGCGGGACACGCGCGACTCGGTTTTGGGGCTGCTGCCTGTGTCAAAAAACCCTGTAAATCCCGCTTAATCCCGCTTAATCCCGCTTAATCCCGCTTAATCCCGCTTAATCCCGCTATTTTCTAGTGGTGGCAAAGCATGTGAATGGGCACATTGGCAACAAAAATGCCCAAGCGCTAAAAAAATGAGTGTTTGGCCTTTACTCCTATGGCAGGGTTATGTTATAACCCGAAAAATTTTAGATTTAATTCTTCCTCAAGATCACGATCCTACCGCTAGGGTTTTGATCCTACCGCTAGGGTTTTGATCCTACCGCTAGGGTTTTGATCCTACCGCTAGGGTTTTGATCCTACCGCTAGGGTTTTGATCCTACCGCTAGGGTTTTGAAAGGAGCGCCATGTTACCCAGCCTCACCCAATCTGCAAAAACGGGCCTTATGGGCACCCGCCTGGCTTGGCCGGTGTGGGGGGCTTGGCTGCTGGGCTTTTCACTGTTGCTCAGTGCTTGCGGTGGTGGCGGTGCTGGTAGTGGTGGCGGTGCTGGCAGTGGTGGCGGTGCTGGCAGTGGTGGCGGTGCTGGCGGTGGGAACCCGATTGCGGGGGTTTGGGAGAGTCGCTTGGGAGATTATCACATTATTGGGGACGACACCTGGGAAATCAGCAGTGTAACATTGGCAGGGGGCGTGTACAGCATTGTGGAGATTGACCGTTCCAACCGAACTATGATCGTCAAAAGAGAATATAGCAGCCGACCGATGCTGGGGTTTTTTCCTTGCCCCAACGATAGGTTGGGTTTTAACGCCGACCCCGTTACCTGCTATATTCAATTCCAGTGGGAGGAACGTGGAAGCACCTTGTATGTTTGCATCTTTCATGAGGTTGGAAACGACACACTTGAAGAAGCCCGGACGACTCTAACATACCCCCTGATTTTTCCTACGGCGGGCGGGCGGCCGATGGCCAATTGTGGTCCTGGAGGATGGGAGGAGTTGACGAACCCCCTATAGCGCAAAAGGCCCCCTTACGGGCAGCGACGAGCGTGCAAAGTGGGGGATGGCGGGCATTCACCAAAAGCTAAGGTAGATGGGGTGGCAGCGTGCGGGTAGTGGAAAACGGAAAAAGGGGCTACGAACTGCGGGCGATTAATTGCTGAATGAGGTTTTGGAGCGCACTGCGGCTGGCGCTATTGGGGAGGTTGGTGAGACAGTCGAGCCCCTTTTGGGCGTGGATTTTGGCCGTGGCTATGGTTTTTTGCCCGATGTTTTTTGCCCGCATCATCTCGACCACTTGCTGAACATGGCTTGGGTCGAGGGGTTCTTGTTGCTTAAACAAAGCCATAATCCAGTTTTTTTCTTGGGTGGTGGCGTGCTGCAGCAGGCGATGGATGGGTAAGGTCATTTTCCCCTCGCATAGATCGCTCCCCACAGGTTTTCCTAAGGTTTCTTCGTTGCCAAAGTAGTCGAGAATGTCATCGGTGATTTGAAAAACCAGCCCCAGTTGATGCCCATACTCTTGCATTTCCATTTGCGCGGCTTGGCTTGCGCCTGCCACAGCAGCTCCAACCCTCGCCGAGGCAGCAAAGAGGCAAGCCGTCTTGTAGGTGATAATCTGCATGTAGTCTTCTTCTGATGCGGTTTCGTGGCGGTATACCAACTGCAAAATCTCGCCTTTGGCCATTTGTTTGGCGGCATCAGAAACAGCCTCGAGGAGCACGGCCTGGCCTAGGGTGGTCAGGGCGCGAAACACATGGGCGAGGAGGTAGTCGCCCACCAGCACGCTGGCTTGGTTGCCCCATAGCATGCGCGCGGCTTTGCGCCCACGGCGCGTTTGCGCTTCATCCACCACGTCATCATGCAACAAGGTAGCCGTGTGCAGGTGCTCCAAAGATGCCGCCACCACATACAGCACTGGGTCAATCTTGGGTTGAAACATTTGACATGCATACACGCTCACCGCTGGACGCACCCGTTTTCCCCCCGCCGAAAAAACGTATTCAGCCACGTTGTTTAGCAGGGGAATTTCCGTATTTAAGGTACGCTGAATTTCTTGCTCAATGCGTTCTAAATGCGTTTGAATGTGCCTAAAAAGTGCTTGTTCGACCATGAGGTATAAGGAATACAACCTTTCTGACTTGGATATTTTTTGGCCAAAAGCTTACGCGACCTTAGCCCAGCCAGGGGTGAGGAGGTTTTGTGAAAAAGAGTGAATGCTGGTAACTTGGGCACGAGTGGCTTTCGCTACAATGCGCCATTTGCGTTTCACCAATGCCAGCAAAAAAATCCAATGATCCTACCCCATCCACCCACCATACCTGGCACGAAGTGTTTGCATACACAGGCACCCATGCTGTCGCACTGGGTAGGCCTTTGTTGGTTCGGGTGGCTGCTCGTGCTGGGAATAGTCTACGCACCTGCAGTGTTGGCGAAACCCCTTGGGAACTCTACACCTAGCAAGCAGCCCGCATTTCCGCCAGTACTCCCCCCGTTCATTAAGATAGACATTTTGGATGCCAAGGGGAATATTTCAGCAAAAGCCTTAGTGTATTACCGTTTTATTGAAATTTTAACTCCCGAAGAAAAAAAAATAGGCAGCGTTGGCATTGTATGGGCCAAAAATCGCTGGCAGTTGTTTTTGGTGGGTGTCAACAACCAGCGCAGCTTGCTAGGCTGGTCCTCTCGCAGGCAATTGTTTAACGCCAAAGGTGAATTGGTGGCCATTTATGCATGGACACCCGTGTGGAGTTTTATTTACGATGCGAAGCGCAGGCGCTTGGGGCGGGCAAAATGCTTGGCTTTTCAAGGCATTTGTGCAGCGGGTGCGGCAGGCTGGCTGGCGGGGCTGTTTCCACAAAGTGTCGCCATTTCTCCTCTCAATGCAACAAATGGCAACAACACGGCGAACCCATGAGTGTTTTTGCTGCAATGGTGCACCCCCCCCATAAACAAGCTGTTCTTTTGGCCCAACGCCTCCACTGAGCACCAAAAACAAGGCTTTTTTGTAAACAAACCCATGACAGAGAGTGAGATTATTCTACACAGCATGGCACCTTGCTTGCTGTTATCTTTGGTGTTACGCACCCCTTGGCAAAAGCTAAAAGCAATCCAAGGCTACGCACCATGGCTGTTTGCTGGTGCCAGCCTGCCAGCCTTGGCTGCCTTCGTGCAACATGTTTTTGCGGCAGATAGAATCGCTTTTTTGCTGCGCTCACCAGGGTTGTATGCCCCCGCGTATGCCTTATTGGTCATTGGCACCCTTGGCTTTTTGGTGGGCTGTTGGCGGACCCCCACAGATGGATGGCTTAGAACCAGAGCCATGTTGTTAGGGTATGCACTGCATATGGGTTTGCTGTATTTTACCAGCAGTGGTGTCGCCTTGCTATACCCTTGGAATGAGCAGTACATGTCCTTTGCACTGCTGCCTGTGGGCATGCCTGCTTTGAATATGTGGCTCTTGTTAATATGGCTCTTGGTCTGCTGCCTGCCGACCACCAGGCGTTATTTGGCACCCTTTGGTTGGGGCATGGCAGTGTTATGGATTGGTCTATGCGTCTTTCAAAAAGGGGTGGTGATTCGGGATATTCGCGCCCAGTTAAAACTGCCCGTAGGTCAGGAGAGAGTTCGCCTGTTTACTCAGCCAAAAGATAGCCTTCCTTGGCGTTGGGCTGTGGTGGTCGAACACCTTGATTTAAACACAGTCGAAATTTGGGAGCACGCGATAAGTCGGCAGCAGCCCTTAAAATTGCACCAGGTAGCCCATTGGCGCAACCTTACAAAATTAAGCTCTTTCTTGCACACTCCCGTTGCGTTGCGCGCTTTAACGCGCCTCTTCCAAAACCCCATTGGCGAGGCGGTGATAAAAAATGAGCGATGGGTGGTGGTATTGCAAGAGGCTGCAAGCATTCATCAGGTGTCTCCACGGCGCTTTACTATGGAAATTCAGCCCGCAGCCTATGGCACTGTTACGCGTCATTTTTCCGTTCAAGGCTTTGATTAACCGCTACCCATGGAAATTGAGATCGCAGCCTATGGCACTGTTACGCGTCATTTTTCCGTTCAAGGCTTTGATTAACTGCATTTTTTTACCCCCTTAAACGCTACCTTTTGTTAAAAAACCGTGTGCGGTTTTTGGCTTGAGTATGGACACACACAAAATTGAAGCAGGATTTCGTTTGGTGCTTGAAGGTTTAGACCTTGATTTAAATGAAGCCCAGCTACGCAACACCCCAGAACGCACAGCCACTACCTGGGTTGAAACCTTGTGCCGTGGATTAAGTCAGCCGCCTTATCGATTAAGCCTTTTGCCCAATTTGCAACAAGAAGCCCAAGGCCTTTCCATGGTGTGCTTAAATCAAATTCCTGTGCTTTCGTTGTGTGCACACCATTTGTTGCCGTTTTGGGGGCTGGCAACCGTCGCCTTTATTCCTGCCAAAACCTTGTGTGGTCTTGCCGATTTATCGAAATTGGTGGATTATTTTGCGCGTCGCCCCCAACTGCAAGAGCAGCTTACCCAACAGGTAGCCTTAAGCCTGCAAGAGCAAATGCAAACTTTGGGTGTGGCCGTATGCATTAAGGCCAGCCATGGTTGCATGACAATGCGTGGCGTACAGCACGAGGGCCGTTTTACCACCTTGAGCTTTTTGGGGCAGTTTCAGCAAGAAAACAACTTGAAGCAACATTTTTTGCAAATGGCACAACAATCCACTTAAAAACCCCCTTTGCCCGAGTTGGCATGAAGGTTTGATCTTCCCTTGCAAACTTATGGGCTTTGCCATTGCCCCCGTCCCCATGCTTTGCGACCACATGGAAATAACGGGATGTAGCGGGATTTCTGACACAGCTACACCCCAAAAAGATGGCATGTGCCCGTTCACATGCTTTGCGACCACATTTTCCCCGTTCACATGCTTTGCGACCACATGGAAATAACGGGATGTAGCGGGATTTCTGACACAGCTACACCCCAAAAAGATGGCATGTGCCCGTTCACATGCTTTGCGACCACATGGAAATAACGGGATGTAGCGAGTGTGCCCGTCCCCATGCTTATGCGACCACATTTTCCCCGTTCACATGCTTATGCGACCACATGGAAATAACGGGATGTAGCGGGATTTCTGACACAGCTACACCCCAAAAAGATGGCATGTGCCCGTTCACATGCTTTGCGACTCGTAATTTAACGGGTTTTTAGTGGGTAATAGCGGTTTTCGGGTAGCGATTTGCAAGCAAAGAGAATGGCGATGCTCCATAAAGCCTATCTGCAAGGCTCACAAGGCCAAGATTGCAGCACGCACAAAAGCCTACCCCAGGGCTCATTTTTCAAACTAACCACTCTAAAGGGAGTGTATTTCGTTGGCTTCGAAACAGTCCGCGCCCAAGCTCGCAAACCCTTGGCTTGCCTTGCTGGGATCCATAAATGGCAGCGGTCAAGGGGTAACAGCCCCCTCGCCAAGCGGAGAAAATTACATGCAAAAAGCCATTCCCATGGATACGTTTCGCGCCTTGGTCAACAGACAAATGGCATTGCACAACGCCTAACCATGGGCGTAGGAGGGGGTTATGCAACGGGCGTTCTTTTGATGCGGTGTTCGCACAAAGTTACGCTGCGAGCCCCATTGCCCAGCCCAGCCCAGCCCAGCCCCAGCCAGCAGCGCGGTTTTTACGCATTAGCCGAGCAAGTGATGGCCAAAAAATACGCTGCCAGCGTGCGCATTTTGGGCAAGCGCTTTTGGAGCTGAAAAACGAAGCCCTTACGCAGGCAAACTTCTCACCGTACGCTTCGACTCCGATGCCTTACGTGATGGCGTCCATGTTGAAACCCCCGATGGGCACTTTCTGTGCGCTGCCCCTTGCAGAAGGCGAAGATGGTTTCCTCAATGCCGAGGCTAAAGCATGTGTCCCAAAGTTGCAAAGCAGGTGCACGTTTACAGGGGCAAACCCCGCCTTTGCTGCGGCTAAAGGGGGCGAAGGCAGCGTGGCTCAAAGACAGCACGCCCTCGAGAGGGCGCATGGCCTCGCGCCTAGGCCACGGGGTGCAAGCAGGGGCGACCTGAGCAGTACTGGCACTAAAACCTGCACCTTTGGCGACCTTGTGCTGGTGCACAAACTTTAGAGCTGGATGTGCAGAGCTTGATGTTGCTCAAAGAGCAACTGTTGAATCTCCCTGATTTAAATTTAACCGATTGCCTCGCCCAGCCCAATCGCTTTGCAAATGCGCTTAGCAGGCACATAGGGCTGGCTTCGCATGTTCCACAATTAGCACCTCTTTACCTTGAAAAGGCACGCCCATCAATTCTGTGTTCATTAAAGTTCTCTCCTTCTTGGTAGAAACAAGAAAGAGGGTGCCCTCTGCCAGCCAGCTCCGCAAAAAAAGAGGCATGGATGTAGCGGGCCACATGCTTTGCCACTGGTCATTCTGGGGTCTCTTTATTTCGGCATGTTTTTTGCATAAAATATTCAATGACCCACGGCGATGAAAGGGGCTTGCGGGTGTAAAGGGACACATGTTTTTTTCCTTATCCTTGCGATGTTGTGGGTATGGCGAGGCCACTTTTACGGTTTTCATGGCCTCAGGTGCTAAGTTTGTGTAAAGCAATTCGCTTACCTGTTTTTTCCCGACAACAGCATGCAAGCCTAGGGTGTAGTGCGTTTTCATTTGGTAGCGGTCGAACCGCGCAAAATACGCGCGTATCTGCGGTGTATCATTGATGCTCAGGAGAAACTTGCCTTGCCCTTTAACCGTTGCGAGACTTTCAAAGTCTCGCTCAACAAAAAACCTTGCCATAGTCGTTTTCGTGCCCGTGGTAGGGCTAAGTCAAGGTAGAACAAGGTTTCTTTTGAATCGTAGCGAGTGAGCACATCTTGGCCAAGGTTTGCACTCAAGATGCACCCTTTTCAGGGCCGCGTGGGCTTGCTTAAAGGATTTTTAGGGGTTGAAGGTTGGGGGTTACCACGGCTTGCCCGGCCCCTACCTGGGTTCCACTGTTGGCTACCTTGTGCCTTGGGTACTTGGTGGCGATACGATTGCGCAAACTGGTGCGTAAATGGGACAAGGTGCGCATGGTGGTGACGTCCAAATAACTGGCATCTGCAACCCCGCTTGGGTTGGTTTTATAACTGGAAATCAAGCGTTCAAGGTGCACCCCTTGGCTGCCAATGGTGAAGGTGCTCACCCCATGATGCAATGCGGTATTGCGCTCGGTATAATCAAGTTGGGCTGCAAGGGGGGGAGGCAAAATCCCTGAAAGATACAGCGTTTGCAAGGGGCGCGCTGGGTCAAGGGCTGCTTCGCGCTCACTTACCGCAGCAGTGGTGGCTGCCCATAACCAAGGGGCACTGGGGCTTTTGCCCAGACCCACAAAGCAAAGATGCTGGCTGCCAAAGGGCATCGCCTAGGGTAGTCATTTGGCTTAAACTACCTTGGGCAGGCAAAAAGGCCATGCCGTCAATGGCTTCCAAGGCACCCCAACGGCTTTGGAGCAGGGTGCTCAAGGCAGTCACGGCACTGGCATCCTGTATAGGGGCTGACCGATGCTGTGATACTGGGTGCTTCCAAGGGCTGCCAAGGAGGGCGTCAAAGCCACCTCACCCGTGCCGAGCGTGCCCGTTCCAATCGTCATGCTCAAACCACGGGGTAAATCTTCGTTTGTGCCAAGGCCCTGTTGCACTTCAATGTGATTGCCCGTGTTGCCCGCCCAGCGCACTGTGAGCGTTAGCACCGCACCGCTAGCCTCGGCCGTCATCGGCCAAGCTGGGCAGGGGAGCATTGCATGCCGCTATAGAGGGCTGTGGCGATGGCTGCGCCCCCATCGCCTGCCCCCACTCCGGACGCTTACCCGTTGCCGTGGCAACATAGCAGCGCAATCCTGCCCGCGGCACTTGGTTACGCCTCAAAGGTGAGGGTTTTGCGTGCCGCCACGCCCCCACGGGGTGCGGGAATGGCAAGGGCCATACCTCGCCCGTTGGGTGTATGTGCTTAGCACTTGCGTACATCATCATAGCGCATGCTCCCTGCCCCAAACAGCGTTTTGGCTTGGGCTGTGCAAACAAAAAAAGTGCGTGCGGATCACGTGGTTCTCTTGCGCACTGCGGTGTGCTGGCTTTTTGCCCCAACAGCAAAATACGCCTTAACTCGGTGGCGGCACCTGCCCCACTGTTATCAATCTCGATATACTGCCCTGGCACCCTCATGCCCCGTGGGGATTTGCTCGAAAAAGATGCTCATGGGTGTTGCCCCCTCGTTTTTGGTTTTGGCTTCCTTGGCTTTTTTGGCTCCTTGCACGCTAAAGTTGGGGTCGGTCTCAAGGGCTGCTAAAGCCTCCTTGCTTAAGCCTTCCTCGACACGGGTCTCGCCTTGTGGCCATTGCCTGCCAGCACGCCACATGGGGTGCTGGGCGATGATGGTTATCGTCATGGTTTTTTTACCCCTTTTAAGCCAGCCAAGATGAAACCAAGAGCTCTGCTGTGCCCCGCCAGACGTTGGTGGCGCCAGCCATGTTTCTCTCGGCGTTTAGTATCTCTAGGGCCGCCTCTCTGTGTGCGGGTGGCACCACCAGCATCGTGGGCTTTACGCCCAGGGGCCGCCCGCGGTTTTTCATGCTCTCCAACGCTGCAAAGGCGGCTTTGTAGTTGTCGGATGATGGTTATCGTCATGGTTTTTTTACCCCTTTTAAGCCAGCCAAGATGAAACCAAGAGCTCTGCTGTGCCCCGCCAGACGTTGGTGGCGCCAGCCATGTTTCTCTCGGCGTTTAGTATCTCTAGGGCCGCCTCTCTGTGTGCGGGTGGCACCACCAGCATCGTGGGCTTTACGCCCAGGGGCCGCCCGCGGTTTTTCATGCTCTCCAACGCTGCAAAGGCGGCTTTGTAGTTGTCGGTGGTAAGGCTTTGTTTGCTGCCGTAGGCCAGCTGCCACAAGCCAAAGCCGACATTGTCGCGGCACTCCACACCGTAAAGGTAGACGTTGCGCATAAACACATTGTCATCCTCGGAGCGGTCTTTGCGCACAAGCAGCCCCTTTTTGCGCTCTTGAAAGATAATCGGCTTAATCATGCGGCTGGTGTCGAGCAAAAACCACGGGCTACCACTGCCTCCACCGCTATTGGATGCCGTGGTGGTGCTACCGTCTTTGTTTTCAATGGGGTGGTCGGTGTCAAAGAAATACTGCCCATCGTAGCAAGGGCTTTTAAAACCTTTCTTGAGCAAGCCAAAGACCAACTCGTTTTTGTGTGCCATCAGCGAGCGCCCCATCTCGGTAAAGAGTGGGGTATACACCCCAACTTGGTCGTCTTCAATGTCTGTGCGATTGACCGAGACGCTGTCTTCCCAGAGCTTGTTTTTGATGCGGTAGTCGTGGCTGGCCATGCTCGAAATGATGCGATCTCCCAGCCACAAATTCATCCCTTTGATGCTGCCCAACCATGCATAGTGATTTTCTGCCGTGCTTGAAGCAACCGGCATCGCTACCTTTTGCCAGTCGTCACCCGCCATCCCAAAGCCTTGATTAAAGGCTGCGCTGTACCCAACAAATAAGTCGTCTAGGCTTTGTCTGTTGATGATCATTTATACTACCTCCACCCATGCAAGGTTATCGTCTACGTTGATGATTTTGCCCACCTTGGCAAGCCCCTGCCGACACATCGGTCACCGTTTGGTCATCAAGGGCATAGGCATCGCTACCAATATCTGCCTTGGTCAGCGTTGTGGCTTTTTTAAAGCCAAACACCCCACGGCGCACCAGCACGCTCACCTCGCCTGCCGTTGTGCCGTTTTTTGCCCCCGCTTGGGCCACGCCCACAAATTTAAGGCGGGTTGCTTTGCTCGTATTGGTTGGCCATTACAGCCCAGACGCTGTGCAAGGCAGGCGCTTTGCTGGGCTGGCAGGCATGCGCGAAAGGGGTAATCGGCGTCGGGAGTGGTGTGCACGAGCGCAACACGAAAGATTGCCTCAATAGGGATAAATCGGCATTGGGGGTGTGCACGAGCGCAACAGGAAAAAGCGCCTCAATAGGGATAAATCGGCGTCGGGAGTGGTGTGCACGAGCGCAACAGGAAAAAGCGCCTCAATCTCGCCAGGGCGGCGGGCACGCACCAGGCGCAAGTTGGCGGGGTCGTCTGTGTGCGCCACAATAGAAAGAAAGGCCTTTGGGGTGAATAACCACACTTGCCTTAGCCTTTTTTGCCCGGTTTGGGTTTGGCGGGGGGAGCATCGTGAATTTCGTCCGCAAAGGGCCCACCACTGTCCATTTTGGCCTGCAAGTGCTTTGGATAAGGCTTGAATTTGCCTTCTTCAAACAAGCGGAAATCTTCCTCAGCTTCTCGCTGCATCTTCTCAACTAACTTTTTTTGCCTTGGCGTCAGGTTTGGTGCCACTTCCCATTCAATCTTCATCTTCCACTATTTCCTCTAATTCTATGATTGTTTGTTTGCCCCGCCGAATGCGCAAAATTACCAGAAACCTGGTTCCTGGTTTGAAGAGGACCTCTTTTTCGTGCGCGTGCCGGGATATCCAAGATACCTCCTTGCCCGTGCGGCTCTGTATTTTCAGCCGATGCGGCCCACCAAAGGCTTTACCCGTGGATGTGCTGGTAAAGCCTTTGGGTGTCCAAACCTTGCCTGGCTTGAGTTTGGCCAGTTCACTTTCGGGCAGGGTCGTCCCTCGGGTGACCTTCCCCCGGTAGTTGGGGAGTTTTGCCAGCCCCGCAGTGATGGTTTTGGTGTAGTGGGCGTATTCCTCTCCCAGGGCATCGATTTGCTCAGCAAAGGGGCAAGCGCGCATTGCAATCACGTCTGAGCGTCCAAAACACATCGCCCACTTTTTCAAAGCACCCAAATCACGCTCGGGTCTGTGCGAATGGCGATATCCATCCCCACATAGCAAGCACCGTGAGCATACAAGGCGGGCACACCCGCTATATCCCACTTATTTCAATGTGGTGGCATAAGCATGGGGACGGGAACACCCGCTATATCCCGCTTATTTCAATGTGGTGGCATAAGCATGGGGACGGGAACACCCGCTATATCCCGCTTATTTCAATGTGGTGGCATAAGCATGGGGACGGGGGCTATTGCATTAGGCCAATGCTTGCAGATCATTTCCGCGAACAGCACAGGCCAATACCTCAATTAAATGTGTGGCTTTGCGGGGCGAAAAATGCGCAATTTGCTGGCGGCAAGACATCCCGTCTGCCACGATGATATCGTTCGGTTTCGCCTTTTGGACGGCTGGGCCAAGGCGCTGCTGGTAAATGGTTTTTGAGATTTCATAATGCTCTTTTTCATAACCAAAAGAGCCCGCCATGCCACAACAACCTGCATTGATGGTTTCTACTTTTGCCCCAGGGATGGCACGCAATACCGCTACGGTTGGAGCCACACCAATAAGGGATTTTTGGTGGCAATGCCCGTGCAACAGCATGCGTACATTGCTGGGCCCTGTAGGAAATGTTAACGATCCCGCCTTCACCAATTGGTATAAAAACTCATCAACCGTCATGCATTGTTTGGCGACGGTCTGGGAATCTTCACCCGGTAACAGGTCGGGGTAGTCCTCCTTAAGGGTTAACAAGCAAGAGGGCTCAACCCCCAAAATAGGAATGCCTTTCTTGGCATAAGGGAGCAACCCTTGCACATTAAAACGGGCGTTGCCTCGGCCTTCTTCAAGCAAGCCCTTAGAGATCATCGGGCGCGCACAGCATTTTTTAGCAGGCAATACAACCTCATAGCCACAGTACTCCAGCACCTCGATCGCTGCACGCCCCAACGAAGGGGTGTTGTACTCCATAAAAGTATCGTGAAACAACACCACCTGCGGGCGTTTTTGTTTCGGTGCCATTGCCCCATTTAAAGGCTTTGCTTCTGCCCTGATGCGCACAGCACGTGCGTGGAACCAATGGCTAAAAGTTTGGCTCGCAAAACTGGGCAGTTTGCGTTTTGGTGCAATTCCCATCAGTTGCTTGCCAAATCCACTAAAGGGGAGGTTTAGCAGCAGGTTTGAAACGGGTGCAGCCCAGCTACCCCAGTGATTGATGCTCTCAATCGCACCAAACAAACGGCTACGCAAAGGCACCCCGTGGCGCTTATGATAGTGGTACAAAAATTCATACTTAAACTTGGCCATGTCCACTTTAGAAGGACACTCGGTTTTGCAGCCTTTACATTCAAGGCACAGATCCATTACCTCATACATGTCATGGCTGGTCAGGTATTCGGGAGGTAAATCGCCTTGAAGCACGCCCTTGAGTGCATTGGAGCGCCCACGGGTCGAGTGCCTGTCATCGCGAGTGGCTTGATAAGAAGGGCACATTACCCCGGCATCCAATTTACGGCATTGGCCATTGCCGTTGCACATTTCAAGGGCAAAAGAAAACCCGCCATCTTTGGAAAAATCTTGGTTTATGGGCGGGGTGTGAACAATTTCTTTACCCCAACGCAGGTTCTCCAGTGGATCTTGGGGGACCACAATGTTACCCGGGTTAAGCAAATTTTGCGGATCAAACACGCTCTTTACCTCACGGAACGCTTGATACAATTGCTTACCAAACAGTTTTTCAATGGTCCAGCTGCGTACACGACCATCCCCGTGCTCGCCGGTAATCGTGCCCCCGTATTTGTCGACCAATTCCACAACTTCCTCAAAAATGCTGCGTAACTTTACTTTGTCGGCAGGTTTTTTAAGGTTCAAAAAAGGGCGAATATGCAAACAGCCCACCGAGGTATGGCCGTAATAGCCCGCCGTCACCCCGTGCTTTTTGACCACAGCATCAAACTCTTTGACGTAGTCTGCCAAGCGCAAAGGGTCAACAGCCGAATCTTCCACAAAAGGCAGAGGCTTTTCATCAATTCGTCGTCCCATCAACAAGCCCAAACCCGCTTTGCGCAAGTTCCACACCTTGGTTTGTTCCTCTTGACTAAGGGCTTTAACATAGGCATATCCTTGTTTATCCTTTCGCATCTCGCGAGCAAGACGACCCACCTTATCGGCTACCTCTTTGGGACTATCCCCGTAAAACTCTACAATAACAATCGCTCCAGGGTGGCCTTCTAAAAAATCAACCTGCCCTGCAAGGGCGGGGGAAACGCGCGCCTCGTCGATGATTGTATCATCGACAAGTTCCATGGCAGAGGGCTTATGGGACAAAATGAGGCTGTCAGCCTCCACCGCAGCAATTTTATCTTTGAAATGGGCTATCAGCAACGCTTTGTGCTTAGGCAACTTCACAATGCGTACCTTAAGCGCACGTATCATGGCCAAGGTGCCCTCAGAGCCCACCATGAAGCGGGCAAAATTGACCCCGTCGGGCTTCAGCAATTCATCCAAATTATAACCAGACACCCGCCGATCAATTTTGGGGAAATGCTTTTCAACCTCGCTTTTTTGGTCGGTAGCAATGCGCATCAACTCGCGGTGAATGCGACCATCAAGGCTATTTTCTCGCCCACGCACGGCCAAAGCACTGTCGTCCATGTCACCAAACTGTGTCAACGAGCCATCCGCCAAGAGTGCTTTGATTTGTAGTACATGGTCTACGGTTTTACCGTAAATAATCGATCGCGCCCCACACGAATTATTGCCCGCCATCCCCCCAATGGTAGCGCGATTGCTGGTGGAGGTATCAGGCCCAAAGCCATAGCCTAAAGGGGCAAGGTGCCCATTGAGTTGGTCCTGCACCACGCCTGGTTGTACCCAAGCCCATTCTTCGTCTGTGTTGACCTCTAAAACATGGTTCATATGGCGCGAGCAGTCGAGGATAATGGCATCGTTCACCGACTGTCCTGCGAGGGCGGTCCCGCCACCACGCGGCAACACAGGAATGCCGTGATCGCGTCCAATTTCCATCACGCCCTGCATATCTGCCTCGTCGCGCGGAAACACGACAGCCCTGGGTTGCACTTGGTACATGCTGGCATCGGTGCTATATATTTGGCGAGTCACAGCATCAAAATGCACTGCCCCTTTAAGGTTTTTTTCCAGAGCAACCTGCCAATCGTTTTTCTTCATTGTGTTTCCCCTGATAATCGTTGCTATGCCCCGCATGTACGTATCCCGTTAATCACCTAGAACGCAGCATAAAGAAACACGCTGCACACCACCCACCCTCGACTACCATTTTTTTCTGAGTGTGCACAAGCAAAACCTCGAACGCGCTCAAAATCTCCGCGCGCAACACCCACCGCTTATCCCCGTTTAGCACCCACATGAACCGCGTTCAACCACACCTTACAGTTCCTCGAGCAAGCCAACCAGCACGCCGTTCCAACTACCAAGCCCCCCTGCTGGCACAAGGGTTTTGCAGCATAGGGTTTTGCGAAGGGGGTTATTTTTGCGTTGGACATCGTTTAAAATAACCTCCCCCACTTAAGTGGCACTTAGCCAAAAACTAAGCCACCCTTTCAATCACGGCTGCCACACCCATACCACCACCAATGCATAGGGTAATCTAAGTGGCACTTAGCCAAAAACTAAGCCACCCTTTCAATCACGGCTGCCACACCCATACCACCACCAATGCATAGGGTAATCAGGGCCGTGCTTTTGTCGCTGCGTTCCATTTCATCGACAGCAGTCCCTACAAGCATCGCCCCTGTAGCCCCAATGGGATGCCCCAGGGCAATGGCACCACCATTCACATTCACGCGGGCCGAGTCAATTTCTAAGTCATGCATGGTTTTCATGGGCACGCAAGCAAAGGCCTCGTTAATTTCCCACAAGTCGATATCTTTGGCTTGCATGCCTGCCTTGCGTAAGGCTAGGCGGCTGGCAGGCGTGGGTGCTGTAAGCATAATAAATGGCTCCGAGCCCACTTGCGCAACAGAGCGTACTTTGGCGCGCGGTTTAAGGCCTTGGGCCTTGGCGTAAGAATCACTGGCTACCAAAATGGCGGCGGCGCCATCAACAATGCCACTCGAGTTGCCGGCGTGATGCACATGGTTTACCCGCTCAATTTCGGGGTAGAGTTGCTTGGCCAATCCATCATAACTTTTGCCATTGTTGGGAGAATCGGCACCTAGCTTTTCAAAACTGGGATTTAAACCCGCCAAGCTCGCCATTGAGGTATCCGGGCGGGGGAACTCATCTTGGGAAAGCAGTACCTTCCCTGCTTGGTTTTTAACGGGAACAAGGCTTTGTTGAAAGCGCTTTTCTTGAATGGCTACCCCAGCTTTACGCTGACTTTCAACAGCAAAAGCATCAAGGTCATCGCGGCTAAAGCCTTCAAGGGTCGCAATCAGGTCTGCACTAATCCCCTGGGGCGCCATGGGTTGGACTTTAAGCAATTGGGGGTTGTTGCCTGCCAAACCCGCCCCATCAGACCAAAGCGGTTGCCTTGACATCGACTCCACACCACCACCCACCACCAAGTTTTGCATGCCCGAGAGCACCCCCATGGTGGCAAAGTTAAACGCTTGCAGACCTGAGCCACAAAAGCGGTTTAGCGTAACCCCCGGGGTTTGATGGGGCCAACCTGCGAGCAAAGTGGCCATGCGGGCAATGTCTGCACCTTGATCCCCTGCCTGGCTGACACAGCCTGCAACCACATCTTCCACATCTTGTGTGGGAAACGGGTTGCGCTGCGCCAAGGCACGTAAGCAAGTGGCCAACAATTCTTGTGGATGCACCGTACTTAGCGCACCCCCTGGTTTGCCATTGGCAGCCTTGCGCCCTTTGCCACGTGGTGTACGTACTGCATCAATAATCCATGCCTGTGTCATGCTTGATTTCTCCTTAAAAACGTATATCTTGTAACCAAGAACGGGAATATACCACCTTATTGACTCATAGGAGCCTAGCATAAAAGACTGTTCAAATAGTCACTGATCCGCTCACATTTTGCCAAGGCATTTTTTTAATCCATGATAGGATGAGCGTTTAACGATTAGGATAATTGTCGTAATTGTCCGCATAATATGCGTGCGGCGTTATGTGTTCTACCCACCTTTTTTACACGCAAAAACCGATTAGTCCATGAGAACATTGCACGTTAAAACCCTCGGCGGTGAATACCCCATCGTGATTGGGCGCAATATTTTAGAAGCGACCTTACCCAAAGCCGTGTTGCGCAGTGGGGGTGAAATGGTGGTGGTAATTACCAATACCACCCTCGAAACCCTGCACTTACAGCGCTTGTTGCTGGCATTACAAAACATTCCTTTGCGCGTGGAATGGCTAAGCGTACCCGATGGCGAACAGCATAAAACCTTAACCCAGCTGGAACGCATACATGATCATCTCATGAAATTGCAGGCCAACCGCCGTACAACTTTGGTGGCCTTTGGTGGCGGCGTGGTTGGCGACATAACAGGGCTGACCGCCGCCACCTACATGCGTGGTATCCCTTATATTCAAGTCCCCACCACCTTGCTCTCTTTTGTGGATAGCAGCATTGGAGGGAAAACCGCGGTGAACCACCCACGTGGTAAAAACAGTATCGGCGCCTTTAAACAACCCAATTCCGTGGTGACGGAATTGGAATTTCTCAACACCCTGCCCAAGCGTGAACTACGTGCAGGTTTGTTTGAACTGATAAAACATGGCATTATTCGCGACCTTGATTTATTTGACTTTATCGCCTGCCAGGAAGGAGACGTATTCGACGCGCAAGCAGCTTTTTGGGAGGAGGCTGTTACGCGCTCGTGCATGGTAAAACGCGACTTGGTCCAAAAAGATGAACGCGAACAAGGGGTGCGTTCCTTGCTCAATTTTGGGCATAGCTTGGCGCATTTGCTTGAAACCCATACCGAGTATCGAGGGTGTTTGCATGGTGAGGCGGTAGGCATTGGGATGATGTTCGCCGCCTTTGCTTCTCATAAAAAATGGGGTTTGTCTAAAACAGACTGGAAAAAAATGAAGCAAATCCTCACCCCTTGGCTTATGCCCATTGACACCCCCCCTTTATCCCGTGAACAGTTTGCGGATCTGCTCTCTCATGATAAAAAAAACACCGCCAAAGGCCTTAATTTCATTGCGCTCACGCACCTGGGTCAAGCGGTGGCGCGTCCCACCACCCAAATTATCGATCTGTGGCCGTGTTTTCAGGACTTTGTACAACAACATCCCCAGCTATTGCCTGGAATTGCCAACCACAGCCCCAACAATCCCTCCCCACTACCGCCCGTAGGTGTGGCAAGGATGCCATTTCCCCAATCCGCTTCTCTGTCACCTGCTGTGCTGGCGGGTAACACAACGGCTACAGCCTTACCCAACAAGTTCCCCACCACCCATACAAAGCAAGGGCTTTCAACCAACAATGCCCTCATTTTTTTAAACCACCTTGCCTTATATTGGAAAGATTTTGCCAAGGCATGGGATACCTTGCTGCCTTTTGCCCAGCAAGCGGCTGCCAAGTCCAAAAATGTACTGCAAACGCGTATTCACCACGCCTTGGTCAAGCAACTCCCTGCGTGGTTTGGTTTGCCCAGCGGCCCCGGAGCACATTATCGCGAATGGGGCACGTTGCATGCCCTTGAGGACATGTTAAACCCAGGGTATTTTTCAGCAGAAAGTGTCGAAAAAACCTTGCCCAATACGCTCCAAGGGGGGACACGCCAAAAAGCCACCGAAATCCTATGTGATTGGTTGCGTTTGCGCGATCAGGGCATCCCCAAAGCCTTTCCGTTTTCTTCTTTGCAAGCGGAGGAAGTGTTGGATTGGGTATTGCTTATGCCCAGGGAGACCTGGGACGAGCATTGGGTAGAGCATCTCAATGCCCTAGAAGCCTGTGGTTTTGCGGGGCCTTCTAGTGCCAGTATTCAAGCATGGATGCGCTTTGAGGCAGGAAGTTTTAACAGCCCCCCCAACGCGGTGCAGCTTCAAGCATGGCAAGAAGCCACCTGGCATTTTAACGCCCCATCAAAAACCTTTGAAACACCCAGCCTGGCTGCTGTTGAACCGACTGATAGCAGCAAGAACATAAGCACCCTTACCCATGCCAGTGCAACCCAAGCCGACGGTTACTTTATTGCGACCCAGACAGCACCTACCACCTTTGCTCACCCAAACCCAGGCGCCACGGCAAGCAACCCAGAAATTCCCAGCCAAACCCTCCCCACCGCAGTGCTCTCGGCCATGGCCAATTTGGTTAGCGCAGCCTTTGCAGGGCGCTTTAGCGTGTTGGACATTGAAGGCCCTTGCAGCGAACTCCCGGTTTGTAAACGTTGCCCTTTTGGGCTTGCCCAGCAACAGCAAAACATCAACCCCCTATGCGCTTGGGCTGACAAAAACACAAAAACCACCCGCCACCAAAGCGATTTTAGCGCCACAGAGGCCCAGGCATGGCTAGGGCAGCAAAGCAATTTTACAAATCTTCCCGATTCCTTGTTATTACAAGTCGCCTTTAACCTTAGTGCCCAAGAAAAAGAACGCCTTGAGCAAGCTATGTTTCACGATGATTTAAGCAGCATCGCCCAATTGCCTCCCGAGAGCATTGCGAATTGGGCGCATAAGCACGGCCTTCCTGCAGAAGCACTCCAAGCGTTTTTTACCTTGCTAATCCGGCTTAAAAGCAAGTCCTTGCGTCCAGGGTCTAAAATGTCGACCGCACAAGATGTATTTGACCACTGCGGACCGCACATGAGCAGCTTAAAGCAAGAGCGCTTGTTGCTGATAATGCTCGATGCCAACAAATGCTTTTTGGGCGAACGTCTGATTAGCCAAGGGCTCATTGATGGGGTCTTTTTTCACCCTCGCGATGTTTTCTCTCCCGCCATTTTGCAAGGAGCGCACTCCGTTATTCTCGTACACAATCATCCCTCAGGCAATCCTACACCTTCACAAGCAGATATTACGCTCACGAAATCCCTCTACAAAGCTTCCATTTTGCTGCAAATTCCCCTAATTGACCATATCGTGATTGGGGGCGATACTTATGTAAGTATGCTAGAGACACAATGGGTTGCTGATAACAGCAACTTTGGGGTAGAGTGATCCTTTCTACAACGGATGCTGCTTTTTTGTAGAGCAGTGCGCCTGTTGTCCGTTTTTAAGCATAGACCACCTTTGCCGTAGACCGTGCGCAAAAGCCAGCATTTGCCCACCATGATGATGACAATGAAAGCGAGGTTAATCCCGTGAAAATCTCTAAAAAAAGCCCTACAAAACGGCGCAATGCTGCCAAAAAAACCAAATTTCGTAACCGTCGTCTGCGTGCTACTGGGGTCGCGCGTGTGGCCTACAGGCGCAAACGCCGCATGCAACGCCGTAAGCAAGCACGCGGCTGATATCAGTTGATCTTGGTGCATGCTTTTTAATCCACCAAAAAATCGCACCTTGCTTTTGGATGGCAAACACGTGGCGAGCGTTTTACAGGGGGTGCGTGCCTGAAGGGGGGTTGGTCTATTCTTGTTCGGCGCGCTTTTTGGTGCGTGCCTGAAAGGGGGTTGGTCCCTTCTTGTTCGGCGCGCTTTTTGGTGCGTGCCTGAAAGGGGGTTGGTGTATTCCTGTTGGTTGTATTTTTTGCTTGCCCCAGTCGATTGGGCTAACGGGCTTTGTCGCCGCAAGCCTTGGGCACTGCATCAAGCACGGCTGACCTGGGGGCTGTTTCTGGCCAGTTGTTTGCTTCTAGCCAGTACGCAGCAAGTGTTGGCCCACAACAACAAGATCAAGGCGGATGGACCCCTCCCCACACCCAAAGCCCCCGCGTTACCGTTGGCAGCCTATGAGGCCTCTCCAACATTGGGCACCGATTTTAGGCTCATCAACCACCATGGGCAACCCATTACACGGGCACATTTTGCGGGTGGCGTGGTCCTGATGAGCTTTGGGTACATTGATTGCCCCGATGCTTGCCCGCGTTTGCTTGGCGTTATGGCGGAGGTGCGCAGAATTCTTGGTAAACCCCAGCGGTTACACCTGGTGTTTGTGAGCATTAACCCGCAAAAACTCCCCCCATCACGCCTAAAAGCGCATGTGGCCCGGTTCTCTGCGGGAATTATGGGGATCACAGGCCCTGCAGCGCACATTAAAAACACCACCCGTGCTTATCAAGTGCGTTATCGTCAACGCTTTACAGAAGCCAGCCAAAAAACAAAACTGGGGTACCTCATTGACCATAGTTTGGTGTTTTATTTGCTGGATGCCACGGGAAAAACGCGCTACGCATTTCCCTACGATATCTCGCCCGAAGTGGTTGTGGCAGGGGGGCGTAAGTTGTTAGGGGAAGGCGGTTAAGGGGCGCGGCAATCGAACCGCATTCCAGTATGGCATTGGCCACATGTCCGTTACCCAGCGGGCCAGATCACCTGTTTATTTTATTGTCTAATGAATGCGGGATAACGCATAGCCGGAGGTTTTTGATGGAACTCAAAGGAGCAAAATGACACAAAGACGCTTAACTTGCTGCTGCTAGGCTTTATTAGCTGGGGAATTTACTATTTCATGTGGGCGTATCGCCTTTCTTATCACGTTTGAAGGCACGATAAACAACGCATCCGCTCTTACCACGATAGGATATCTATTTAGCATAATGATTCCGGGGCTACTTATTATTTGGTCTTTTAAGGTGCGATAAGGTCTTGCAAGAATGTGCCCTTGGAGAAATGAAACTCGACCTCAAAATGAATCGCACCTATACCTTTTTCTTTCAGGGTTTGCTACATCAACGACTGCATCAATGCCTTGGGAGACATGGAGAAAAAGCGTAGCATCCTCGGTTAGCCGTAATTCTAAGGGGCATCGTAAAACCATCACCCCGGGGCCTAACCCAGCATCCAGAGCCACCACCCCGGGGCCTAACCCAGCGTCCAGAGCCACCACCACCCCGGGGCCTAACCCAGCATCCAGCCACCATCGACAGGCAACGTAATCCCCGTTACGTAACTGGCTGCGGGCGATACCAAAAACAGCAATGGTCCTTGAATTTCATTCACCTCCCCCACCCTACCCAAGGGAATGCGCTCGACCATCCGCTGTTTGTGCTTGGGGGTGATGTCGCCATGGCGGGGGTCGAGGTTTATCTCGGTGGGAAACCAACCTGGGGCAATGGCGTTCACGCGTATCCCATAAGGTGCCCATTCCAAGGCCAATTGGCGTGTCATCCCCTCCACGGCCCCTTTGCTGGTGGAATACCCCACCGTGGGAAAAATAACGTTGCCACGCAGACCCGCAATGGAGGAGATGTTGACCATGGCCCCACCCCTTTTTTGGGCAATCATTTGCGAACCCACCTGCTGTGCAAGGCGAAACGCTGCAAATACGTTCACTTCCATCACCTTGCGGATCGCTTCTTCGCTTTGTTCTTCGGCGCGGGCATAATCGGCAGCACCCGCGTTGTTGATTAAAATATCAATGGGTCCTAAGGCCTGTTCTACTTGAGCCAAACCCGCCGTTACGCTGGCGAGATTGGTAATATCCATGGCGATTGGAAGGCATTCCCTTGTTGTTTGCAAGCGTTTTGCAAGGACTTCCAAGCGCTCTTTGCGCCTCGCGGCGATGGCGACTTTGGCCCCCGCATGTACCAGTGCTTCGGCAAAGGCAGCACCTAAACCGCTTGAAGCACCCGTAACCAAAGCGGTTTTTCCTTGTAAACCAAACCATGTCGCCAATTGTTGTGTGGATTGCATGTTTTTATACTCCTTGTGCTAGGCTCGAGTGTGTGTTTTCGCAGCCCTTCTTTAAAAGCATGCGACAGCCCGTTTCGCGCGTGTGCACACCTCTATTTAAATAACCATCCGGGCGGATTCAACGGGTATTTTTCCACTTTAAATTATGGGGTTCCGGGAATGATCACACCGCAAACCTTGTTGCGCCGTGGCATGATATGGCTGTGTTTTTGGCTGTGCTGGAGGTGGCAGCGTTATGTGGTGATTAACGGCCACGTTCTCGAATCGGTATGGCAACAAGGGGGAGGCCTGCTTAGCTTTTGGCACAATAACATCTTTAGTGCTACGGTGCACTGCATCAAAAACACCCCGAGCCTCTTTACGCTGATTAGTGGCAGCAAAGATGGCAAAGACACCCAGTGGGCGGTGGGACAGTTTAACAACCACAAGATAGTTGTAGGCTCCCATCACAGCGGCGGCTTCGCCGCACTTTACCAACTCATCAAGTTAATGCGCAAAAAGCAAGATTTCTTTTTGGTCACTCCCGATGGCTCAAAAGGTCCGCGTTACCGCATCAATGCAAACGGGTTTTTGCTGGCCGCCAAACGAACCCAAACCCCCATTATTCCGCTACACGTGGGCATTCAACGCTGTTGGGAACTGGGCACTTGGGACCGCATGCGTATTCCCAAACCTTTTGCAAAATCTTACCTGGTGTGTGGTGACCCGATTTGGCTAAAACCCCTCGAAAAAAAGGAGCCCCTTGCTGAACAGCTCCTGGCGGATAGCCAGTACCTTGAGCAAGAAATGAACTTACATGCTTTGCGCAGCTTGCGGCTTGCCAATGCCAAGATAGACCCCGTTTTAAGCAAATTATGCGAAGCATACACCTCAAGCAAAGAGGCGATTGGCAGTTAATCTACTTGCCTCCACTTTGTGTCCGGCAAAAGGCTATCCTCCTACGATAGGCGGTGCAAACACAATGTCGCTATCCGCTCCTACCTTGGCCTTTAGTCCCATAAATGCCTGCTCGTTGTTAATGAACACCGCAACCCCTGGCATGAGATCGTCTCGATACAACAAGCCTTCCAACAGCTGCGGATACTGCATACTCAGGCGCTCCAGAGCCTGTCTTACCGTGCAACTCTCCCCTTGGGCAAGGTCTAACTGTAATGAAGCGGCACCCTTTGTATAGGGGCGCAACAGGGATGGGATGGCAATCGTTAGCATGGTGTGCGGCGTGTTCCATGAAAAAGGTCCAAGAATCGTTTCTGCCAGTTATTTTTTTGATGTGATGAGAGCGGCACCAAAGGCTTCTTTAGGCGGCGGGATTACGGTACATATCCCGTTTTTGAGACATCAATCGCAAAACGCCTATGAATAGAGGGAATCGATTCGGACCGATAGATCGAATAAATAGGGCGCAAAACGGTACTTTTTGGCACCAGAACACCTGCACCCTATGGCGTTTTTGCAGAGCATCCGCAGCCCATTAGGGGCACCTTTTTAGTCAGCGGCGGCCATAGTGGGTGGGCTGGCAGCAGCTTGAATCGCCGCTTGTAATTTGGGGGGAGACATAGGGAGCGAATTGACCCGAACCCCCACTGCACGAGCAATGGCGTTATGCAACGCGCCCATGGGGGGCACAATCGGCGTTTCACCCACCCCACGCACCCCGTAAGGATGCCCCGGATTAGGCACCTCTACCAAAATGGTTTCCATATTGGGGGCGTCCAAAAAAGTTGGCATGCGATAATCCAAAAAGCCCGGGTTTTGCATCTCGCCTTTTTGGTCATAACAATACTCCTCATTCAGCGCCCAGCCAATGCCTTGCAAGGCACCGCCCATCATCTGCCCCTCCACGTAGGATGGATGGATGGCTGTCCCCACATCTTGCACCACCGTGTAGCGCAAAATTTTGACCTTACCCGTTTCTATATCCACGTCGACATCGGCAATATGGCAGCCAAAACTCGCCCCCACGCCTTTGTTGGTGTTTAAAGAAGCACGCCCCACCACGGGTCCCCCTGTATGAGGTAGTTTGGAGGCAAGAGCCTTAACACTCATGGGCTTTTCGGCCTGGTTTGGGTGTTGAAATGCACCGTTTTGATAGACCACTTTCTCGGTTTTAACATCCCATAGCGTGGCCACACGTACGCGCATCTGCTCAATCGCGTCTTGGCAGGCCTCCCACACGGCATATCCTGTGGCATAAGTGGTGCGGCTGCCACCTGTAACATCGGTATAGCCAATCGAATCCGTATCGGCCACGGAAGGTCGTACTTCCTCTGCGCGAATACCCAATGCTTCGGCAGCCATCATAGCCATGGAGGTCCGCGATCCGCCGATATCGACCGAACCCGTTACCACACTGGCCGTACCATCGGTGTTGATAAAAACTTGAGCACTGGACTGCATTCCCGCATTGTGCCAACAACCCAAGGCAATGCCGCGACTTTGGTTCGGTTTTGCAGGCACGGGTGCGCGATAGTGCTCGCTGTCCATGGCTTTTTGAATGGTTTCTCTTAAGCCAATGCGCGGGTAAACCAAGCCATCTGGCCTTGGATCGCCTTGGGCAACGGCGTTTTTTAGGCGCATTTCTAAAGGGTCTATCCCTAATTTTTGTGCCAATTGGTCCATCACCGACTCAACCCCAAACATCGCCTGGGGTGATGAAGGCGCACGATACGCCGCCACTTTGGAGGTGTTGGTGAGCACATCATAAACACTGACGCGCATGTTGGGAACCTTGTAACATGCCATGGCGCAATTTGCACCCATGGCGCCCCATTGACCAGGGAATGCCCCCGCCTCATAAGCCATTTCGACCTCTGCTGCCACCAAGGTGCCGTCTTTTGTAGCCCCCATGCGTACCTTGGCCACGGTGCTCGAGGCGGGGCCCGTGCATTGAAACACATCAGCGCGCGTCATTCCCATTTTGACAGGACATCCGCTTTTCTCCGAGAGCAAAACCGCCAAAGGCTCTAAATACACGGGGATTTTCCCCCCAAAGCCGCCCCCAATTTCCATGGGGACCATTTTGATGGTCGACAACGGGCGATTGAGAATGGTTGCCGTCTGTTCACGCGCGGGGAATGCACCTTGGGTGCTGGTCCAAACCGTAACCTGCCCATCGCTGCGGCTCATGGCGGTGGCATTTTGCAACTCAATATAGCCCTGATGGACGGTTTTGGTTTTAAAACTGCGCTCCACAACCACATCGGCTGAGGCAAAACCTTCTGCGATAGTACCGCGTTCATGCAAGGTGTGATGGCAAATGTTGGTTGATTTGCGCTGTTTTTGCCCCATGATGATGGTGGTGATCTCACCATGGAGGAGTTCAGCATCATCCGCCATGGCTTCCTCGACATCAACATGGGCACGCAACACCTCATAATCGACACGGATGGCTTTGGTCGCTTCTTCAGCAATCCACGGGTCGTCTGCTGCCACAGCTGCCACAGCATGCCCTTTAAACAAGGCCTTTTCTCCTGCCAACACGCGGTCGGTCATGTAGCGCATGTTTTCGACGCCTTCGCCCGATTCAACGAGGCGGTCCTCCAGTTTAGGGAGATCGCCACCCGTGATTACGGCGTGGACACCCTCCATAGCCAGAGCAGCACTGGCATCTACGCTCCGAATGCGCGCATGGGCATGAGGGCTGCGCAATACCCAACCATGCAGCAAGCCGGACATCTGCGTGTCCCCGCCATAGCGCGCCACTCCCGTTACCTTCTCTTCGCCATCGTGTCGAACGGGCCTGGTACCAATAACATTAAAGGCACCGCGGCCCTCGTGGTTAAATGTCGAACGTTTCATGAAGCCGTCCTCCTTCTTTGTTGAACAATCAAATTACGCTATTTTTTAGGCTCTTTTTTCAATGAGACCAAATTGCCTTCCACCTTATAACAGTTAGAAGTACCAACCACGAGGTTAAATTTACCTATATCGAGGCGCACATTCACCAGCAAGTCACCATCTATTCCCCGGTTTTGACCGTTTTTAATCGCATTATCCATCGCCCGCTGAAGCCTATCGGTGTGATCACCCCACTGAATACCCAAAAAGGACTTAAGGCAGCTCTCTCCTGTGGTACGGCTTTTGCGGGGGGTGTTATAGTCTAAATGACGCACGTTATGCGAGGAAGCAGCGGTAAACTGCCCTAACCTATAGTTATGCGTGCAAGCAGCAAGCAGCAAGCAGCAAGTATGATTTTCATGGTCGAAAAACTCCTTTTCTGAGGAATCCATTAAAATCTAGGCAACTCAATCTGCCGTGCTGGCGCCTTTTCGCAGCGTTTTTGCAGCGGCCACTCAATCTGCCGCGTTGGCGTCTTTTCGCAGCGTTTTTGCGAGGCCACTCAATCTGCCGCGTTGGCGTCTTTTCGCAGCGTTTTTGCAGCGGCTTGAATGGCAACCATAATCTGCTGATAGCCCGTGCAACGGCATAAATTGCCCGCCAAAAAATACTTCACCTCTTGCTCGCTGGGATTAGGGTTTTGTTCAAGCAACGCCTTGGCTGCCACCAAAAACCCGGGGGTGCAAATGCCACACTGCAACCCTGCGCTCTTTAAAAATTCTGCTTGCAAGGGGTGTAATTTCGGTCCTTTGCTCATCCCTTCAACGGTTTCAATGCAAGCGGTCTCTGCTTCCGCCGCCATCACCAAGCACGAATCAACCAAGCCACCATCCACAATCACACTGCACGCCCCACAGTCCCCCGTCAGGCAGCCCTCTTTGGTACCTGTCATGCCAGCAGACTCGCGCAAAGCCTCCAGCAAGGTCATGCGATCATCAACCATAAGGGGCGTTTTGCGCCCGTTAACCACTGGGTTAATCAGCCGTTTCCCCATACCACCACCTTCCTTTATAAACAATACGTGTACCTACCCGTCAAAAGCACATCCTCGAAACATGCCAAAACATGATTCATGCCTCAAACGCTCTTGGCCCACAAAGTCACCATTATTCACAATCCGCTTTGATACGAACAACAACCCGTTACAATCACATCGAACTTAATTTAAGCAGTAGGGTCAAACGCGTACCGCTTGGTTCTTCGCCATAAAAATTTTTGCCATTGTCGCTTGAGGCTAACAAGAGAAAAAGAAACATACCCCCACCAAGCCAAACCCAGCCCTGGGAAGTCCAACCCATTTGATAAACCAGTTGGTCGAAAACATAAACTATTTCACCTATCATGGCAAGCAGGGCAAAAAACGCACTGCGGCCTACATCGTGGACGCGCTTTGCGTATAAAGCAAATGTAGGCCAAAACAATCCCACAGTCGACCATGCACAACTTAGGAAGTAGAGTTCATCAGCAGCCATGCCCCATTCAAGCATGCCGTTTAACACAAGGGCCACGCCGTAGGCAACTGTATGTAGCGCGTAAATCAAAACCAAGCCTACGTAAAATTTTGCGCGGTTAATGCGCCCATTAAAACTAAACAACAAATTAACAACCGTCATGCGTCCCATAAACCCTTAAACCCCCAACCCATTACTTCATCAAAAGGAGACAACCCGCCACATTACAATGATGCAGCAGCTGGCATTGTATCATTACAAACAACCACAAGAGCGATCGTCAGTCATTGGTGTACCAAAATCAAGTAGACTTTAAACAAAGCCAATGCAACAAACAACCACCTTCGTATTCTACTATAGCAACTGCAGCCTAAACACCACAAAAATATCTTGGTGAATGCATTTTATTACCCCAGCGTACTCGTTCGCGTGCTTTGTCACCACAAGGGGATAGCGGGGTGCAATAGGAGCTTCGTTTTTCGCTCCAAAAGCGCTTGCTCAAAACGCGCACGCTGGCATCGTATTTTTTGGCCATCACTTGCTCGGCTGGTGCGTCAAAAACGGCGCTGCTGGCTGGGGCTGGCCTTGGCAATGGGGCTCTGAGGCATAACTCTCTTCAAACACCTCATCAAAAGAACGCCCGTTGCATAAATCCCCCCTGCGCCCATGGTTGGGCGTTGTGCAACGCTATTTGCCCATTGACCAAGGCACGAAAATCATCTGCGGGAATGGCTTTTTGCATGTGCTTTTCTCCGCTTGGCGGGGGGGGGGTTGTTGCCCACAAAAGGCACCTTGCGCAGGCGGGGTGCTTGGCGATGTTTGCTGCACAGTTGAAGGTGCGTTCAATGGGCTTTGTGGCGGTTGGATACCGATTTTTTCTGCCCCCCATGTGCGGAACCTTTGCTTGCGTATTGACAACCACGTTAGGTCAAAGGTTGGCAGGTAAAGCTGTTCTCAAGGCTGGCATATTGGTGCCGTCCTTTGGCGAGCCCTTCCACGGCATTGGCTAATGCCTGGGCTGCCTCAAGGGTCGAACAATAGGGCAGTTGGTGCATCAACAACATTCTGCGCAAGTGATCGGGGGCTAGTTTGCTGCGCGCTGAGCTGGTGGTGTTGACCACCAAGGCCAATTTTCCGCCCTGCATCCATTCAAACAAAGATCCTTTTTGACCATGCTCCAGGTGGGTTTGGGTGATGTTGCGGATCCCCGCTGCCTCAAAAGCACCCGTGGTACCTGGGGTGGCTAAAATAGAAAACCCCAGGGCTTGAAACTGCTTAACAGTGGAAGATGCTACCGCCTTGTCGGCGTCCTTTAAGCCAAAAAACACCCATTCCCCTTGTAACAAAGCGTTTCCCGCCCCTTGTTGTGCTTTGTAAAAAGCTTCTGCAAAGTTGTTTCCACGCCCCATGACCTCGCCCGTCGAGCGCATTTCGGGGCCCAGCGTTAAATCGGCTCCTGGAAGTTTGACAAAAGGAAACACCGTCTCTTTGACCGAAAAGGCGTTTAGAGGCTTGCTGCTACCCAGTTCGGGGGGTAAAGGACGACCCAGCATACACCAAACGGCCCATTTTGCCAGTGGAATGCCCATCGCCTTGCTGACAAAGGGCACCGTACGTGATGCCCGGGGGTTGACCTCAATAATCCAGATGTTCTTGTTTGTCACGGCAAATTGGGCATTCATCAAGCCCACCACGCCAAGTTCAAGGGCTAGCGCTTGGGCTTGGCGCCCAATTTGCGTTTGTATCTCAGCACTTAAGGTGTGGGGCGGTAAGGTGCAGGCACTGTCTCCGGAGTGCACCCCTGCGTGCTCAATGTGTTCCATCATTCCCCCAATCACGGCGCGTTTGCCATCGCAGATCAAATCAATGTCCACCTCAACGGCATCTTGCAAAAACGCCTCAATCAGCACAGGTGCCCCGGGGGCGATTTTGCTGGCCTCATAAAAAAAGCCTGCCAATTGCTTGCTGCTATGCACCACCTCCATGGCGCGCCCACCCAACACGTAGGAAGGACGCAAAATGATGGGCAAACCCAACTTTGCAACGGCTTGTTCGGCCTCGGCCAGGGTTTTTACCGAAAAATTTTGCGGTTGTTTTAAACCCAATCGACCCACCAAATCTGCAAAGCGCTCGCGGCTCTCTGCGCGGTCAATCACGTCTGCCCCTGTGCCCAAAATGGGAATTCCTGCGGCGTGTAAACTGTTGACCAGCTTGAGTGGGGTTTGCCCACCAAGCTGCACAACCACGCCGTCGGCTTGTTCGTGATGCAATACCTCTTGCACATCTTCCAAGGTGACGGGTTCAAAATACAGGCGGTTCGAGATGTCATAATCTGTGCTTACCGTCTCGGGGTTGCAGTTAATCATGACCGCCTCCCATTGGGCCTCACCCAAGGCCATGGCAGCGTGTACACAGCAGTAGTCAAATTCAATGCCTTGCCCAATGCGGTTGGGCCCTGCCCCTAAAATAACCGCACGCTTGGCACTGCCGCTTGGTGTTGATGCGTCTCCTTCATCCTCATAGGTCGAATAAAAATAAGGGGTGGCCGCTTCAAACTCTCCCGCACAGGTATCCACCTTGCAAAATACGGGGCGTACGTTCACGCTGCGGCGTTGAGCGGAAATTTCTGCCTCGCTCCTTTGGGTTAGTTGCGCGATGCGAGCATCCGCAAACCCCCAATGTTTCCATTTGCGCCACATCGTGGGCGATACCTGACACCAATTGCTGTTTTCAATCTGGACTTCCTCTTGGACCAACTGGCGAATTTGCGCCAAAAACCAAGGGTCAATCCCCGTCAAGGAGTGCAGATCCCCATCGCTAAATCCCAAGCGCATGGCTTGGGCCACATACAAAATGCGTTGTTCGGTCGGATGACGCAACTCTTGCCTTAACAACGCGTCGCGTTCTTGGGCGCAAGGTGGCAACACAAGGTCGTTCAACCCCACCCAACCGCATTCAAGGGAACGCAATGCTTTTTGAAAGCTCTCTTTGAAGTTGCGCCCAATGGCCATAACTTCACCAATCGACTTCATTTGGGTGGTGAGGTGGTTGTCTGTGGTGGGAAATTTTTCAAAGTTAAAGCGCGGAATTTTGGTAACCACATAGTCCAAAGCGGGTTCAAAACAGGCAGGGGTTTTGCGTGTAATGTCGTTGGACAGTTCGTCTAATGTCCAGCCGATAGCCAGCCTAGCAGCAATTTTAGCAATGGGAAAACCCGTGGCCTTGGAGGCCAAAGCACTTGAGCGTGAGACCCGCGGGTTCATTTCAATCACTCGAACCTCGCCATTTTGGGGGTTGATGGCAAACTGAACGTTGCAGCCACCGGTGTTCACCCCAATTTCTCGAATAATTTGCAAGGCGTAATTGCGCAAGCGTTGCCATTCTTGGTCGGAGAGGGTTTGGGCTGGGGCTACGGTAATGCTGTCCCCTGTATGCACGCCCATGGCATCGAGGTTTTCAATCGAGCACACAACCACGGCATTATCCTCGCAATCGCGCATTACCTCCATTTCGTATTCCTTCCATCCCAGCACCGATTCCTCCACCAAGGCCTGGTTTGAAGGTGACGCGGCCAAGGCACCTTCCAACACGCTCTGGGCTTCTTCCATGGTATAAGCCACCCCACCCCCAAAGCCGCCCAGGGTGTAGGAAGGGCGCACAATAAAAGGCAGACCGACTTGCTTGGCAAATTCAAGCCCTTCTTCCACGCTACAAATGGCTTTTCCAAAGGGGCACTGGAGCCCAATGCGCTCCATGGCTTTCTGAAATTTTTCCCTGTTTTCTGCCTTTTCAATGGCAGTGGGGCTCGCACCAATCATTTCCATCCCATAACGCGCCAAAATGCCTTGTTCATCCAATTGCAAGGCAAGGTTAAGCCCCGTTTGTCCGCCCACGGTGGGCAAAATAGCCGAGGGCTTTTCTTGGGCAATAATTTTTTCCAGCATTCTCGGGGTAAGAGGCTCGATGTAAGTGGCATCGGCCAGGTCTGGGTCGGTCATAATAGTGGCAGGATTGGAATTAACCAAAATCACCCGCACGCCATCTTGACGCAAAGCACGGCAAGCTTGGGTGCCACTGTAGTCAAACTCACAGCCCTGGCCAATGACAATGGGTCCAGAGCCGATAATCAGTACGCTCTCAATCGCTTTGCGCTTAGGCATAATGGTTTTTTGAGTAGGGGATGTTAAGCATGGAGTACGCGTAAAATGGGGTTGTTTTCCAAAATGGTTAAAATGGGTTTGCTGAAAGGTTTGTGAAGGGCGGAGGGTTTGCCCATCCCCCAAATTGACCGCCGCCCCCAACCCTTATAGGCAGGGCATTTTATTGTATACAAAGGCACACCCGTAAATGCTAGCATATTCTCTGCCGATCGCTGCGCCACATTTTTGAACCGGGGGTGCCGTTGTTTTTAAAAACGGCACGGCGGATGGCCTTCGTTTGAATTTGGCTACGGGCCTTTGCCTTGCCAAACGCGCCTTAATCTCAAATATATCCTGTGGCTGCCCATGGCGTTGTCATAACCATTTTTGCTGCATTGGGTGGGTTTTTTTGCCAAAGGGAACCCTTGGATGATGACATATCAAACCACTTTGCGTTTAGGAGCCTTTGCAGGCACGATCATTTTGTTGGTTGTTTTGGAAAGCTTGATCCTTTATCGTCCGCAAACCTTAGGCAAAATACGCCGCTGGGGCACACACCTGCTCCTTACCTTCCTCAACACCCTGCTTTTACACCTCGTTTTTCCCATATTGGCAGTAGGTGGAGCGGTGCTGGCCCAACAAAAAGGCTGGGGTTTGCTTAACCTTGAAGCCTTGGACGCCTTACCCAGCTGGGCAGCATGGATGCTTGGTTTGCTGGCCTTCGATTTTGTGGTTTATCTCCAACATGTCCTTACCCACCGAATTCCTTGGTTGTGGCGTTTGCACCGTGTGCATCATAGCGATCCAGAATTGGATGCCAGCTCCGCACTGCGCTTTCATCCTCTCGAAATATTGCTTTCCATGGGCATAAAGTGGGGTTTTGTGCTCTGCCTTGGCCCGCCGCCAACCGCCTTGCTGGTGGGAGAAATTTTGCTTAATAGCGGTGCTTTGTTTAGCCATGCCAACATTCGCCTTGCACCATGGCTCGAAAAAAGTTTGCGTACCGTCGTCGTAACTCCCGATATGCACCGCGTGCACCATTCGGCTTATCCAAGGGAAACCAACTCCAATTACGGGTTTTTTTTCTCGTTTTGGGATCGTCTCTGCGCCACCTACTGCTCCCAGCCCCAAAAAGGGCACATTGCCATGCAAATTGGTTTAGAGCATTTTCGTAGTCCGAAAGATTCGCGCTTGCGCACCCTTTGCATCCAACCGTGGCGCAAAATCTCCTCCTAACAAAAATACCAACAAAACCTTCGGATACCCACCTTGACCTCAAAAAACCCTCGAGCCTATTCCGCCCCCATGCTTTGTGTTGTTATCCCCATTTTGAACGAGGTGCACAACGTGCGCCCCATGGTAGAAGGTTTAGAACGCGCTTTAAAAGGGCTTGCCTGGAGGGCTGTGTTTGTCGACGATGATTCAAGCGATGGCACACTAGACGTGTTGCGACATCTTTGCCACCACCACCCGCATATCCGTTTTATTCATCGTATTCACCGCCGCGGACTGGCTTCCGCTTGCATCGAAGGGATGCTCTCGAGCGCGGCAGATGTATTTGCGGTGATGGATGGGGATTTGCAACATGATGAGACCATGCTCCCTAAAATGCTGAGCTTGCTTGAGGAGGAAAACCTTGACATGGTCTCAGCCAGCAGGTTCCTCCCGAATAGCACCCTCGAAGATTTTTCAGCCTTGCGTCAAAAGTTGAGTCGCTGGGGCAATTGGCTTGCGAACCTTCGGATCAACCCTCCCTTGACCGATCCTTTAACAGGCTTTTTCGTCATTCGCGCCAACGTATTTTTACCCATAGCGAGGCATTTGAGCCAGCAAGGGTTTAAAATTTTGGTGGATATTTTGCTTACAACGCAAAAACCCCTGCGATACCGCGAGGTCCCCATGGTGTTTCACAAGCGCAGCCATGGCAGTAGCAAACTCAACCATTTTGTGATGCTTCAGTTTTTATACATGGTTTTGGACAAAAGCCTTGGGCACTTAATCCCCTTGCGGTTCTTACTCTATACGCTGTCTGGCATTGGAGGCATGCTGGTAAACATTGGCATCCTTGGGGTGGGCTTGTTCGTTTTCAAGCAGCCTTTTGAGATTTCCCAAGGCATGGCCGCAACCATCGCGATCAGTGTCAATTTTCTTAACAATAACTACATCACCTACCATGAGAGACGCCTGCAGGGTAGAAAGGCACTGCTGGGTTTGCTGCGGTTTTACTGTGTGTGTGCCGTTGGCCTTTTTTGTAACGTGGGGGCGGCGCGGTTTCTATTTTTGAATGAAACCCCTTGGTATATTGCAGGATTGCTTGGTTTTTTGCTGGGTGGGGTTTGGAATCATGCGGTTTCATCGCATTTTGTGTGGAAAAAATAAGGCTAAAAAAACCTTTGCCAACCCCAAAAAGCCTTCGCTGCCATTGAGGCGCACCTCTGACCTCGGGCAAATGCATCTTTCGCGTGATCTATGTGGGAATGGCCGTAGCCAAGATTGACCAGCCCATTATAATCTCGTCATCCATCGCTGGATGTAAATCATGGGCACAATCGCCAGGGCGTTTTTTGATGGGGGGTTTGGAAGGCCATTTCTATTAAGATTAGATGATTGTTTTGATTGAATAAAAAAATAACCATGCTGTGAACAAGTGTAAATTATCGCCAGTTTCTTTAAAAACTGTAACCGAATTGTAAACACCTCCTCATTCTTTCTCCCAATATTCAAACTGTATTTCTTTGCTGGTCTACGATCTGAGGCTGGTACTTCTGAATAGATTGATTCCTTCGAAAAAATTCAAGGGTTAATGTCAGGGAATCTTTATCCTGGTTTCAGAGGCCATGGCTATGTCCTGTGCGGCGATTTTGCTTTCAGGTTGAGTCTTTACCTTTTGGTTAAATGTTTCACACGCGATTAAATGCTGGAAAAAATAGATGCTTGGTTTACCAAGTGTTTGTTTTGGGATGGGGTATGTGGGGTGTGAGTGTATAACGCGAACAGGGTCATTCACTTAGGGCTACCTAAGTGTCTTTGCTATCCTTCGGTGAAGGATAGCACCCCTTGTTTTTCAAACAAGGCAGGGCGGGGCAAGGGACTCCGAAGCCATGATGCAATGGAATACCTTTTTTTTAAAAAAAGTGTATTACACTTTGCGTATCCTGCCATTTCTCAAGTGGCCCTTTAGAGTAGAAAGTTGCGGTTTGCCCTTGTAAGGACTGCGGTTTTGTTACGGGGTTCCCGCTATCTCTTCTCAAGTGGCCCTTTAGAGTAGAAAGTTGCGGTTTGCCCTTGTAAGGACTGCGGTTTTGTTACGGGGTTCCCGCTATCTCTCAAAATTGGCAAGGCAAATGGCTGGCTGTGCGCTTGTCTTTGAACACGATGGAATTGACCAATCTAAGGCGAATTAAGAAGGGATTGAATTTACCCATGCGCAGGTTGTTTTTTGAGGCGGTGCGCATGTTGCGCGCTGATTTATTGGAGCGATGACCTAGGAATTTTTTATTAACTGTGAATGGGGGGATTATATGATTCGAATGTTGTATTTTGGGGTGCTGGTCTGTGCCATGTTTGGTTTTGGGTTGTTGTTTGAGGCAAACCTGGTATTTGTTCAAGGCGATTCCTTTGCCAGGGCTACTTCCACCCTTGAATAGGGTGATTGATGGCTTGAGCGGTGGGGTGGCACGCGCCGCTTTAACTCTAGCCTTGGTGGTGGTAGGGCTTCTTGCTTTCACAGGGCGGGTGAAACGGGGGGGTGTTTGGTGCCCTTGCGGTGGGGTCTATCTTCATCGTTACGGCAGGCGAGATTGCCAAAATTGAATTTAGGCTATAAGGAGTCACACCCATGCAACACGCAGGCAAAGCAAGCATTAAAATTGACGGCGACACCCTGCCCACCAAGGATGGCGCCACCCTTGACATCGGCGGGGTCAAGCGCAACACCGTCATCGGGGGCAACAAGGTGCTAGGCTACGCAGAAGAACCAATGCCTGCCCGCGTTGAATGCGAAGTGTTTGTGGGCAAGGGCACCAGCCTTGAGCGCTGGCGGCAGGTTGAAGACGCCACGATTACCTTTGAAACCGACACAGGCAACGTGTACGTCTTGCCAAATGCCTGGCTAACCGACCCCCCTGCGCTCACAGAGGCAAAAGACGGCAGCACCGCCCGCCTCGTATTTGAAGCCGTGGATGCAAAGGAGATTGCTTAAATGAAAGAGGTTTTGCTTACCCAAGGCTGCCTGTTGGCGGGCTGGTGCGCTTAAAAGCCAGCCAGGGGGGGCTCAACGGCGATGCCCTGGTGCAAGGGGTGCGGGTTTTTTTAAGCGAGGAGGGACCTAAATTAAGCATCTACCTCACCCACCCCGCAGCCTACCAAGCCAAGCCAAACCCAAGTGCACTAGCGCGGCCTTTTTTAATCCGGAGCACCTAGGCGATGATAACAGGGTTTAAAAACATGGTGCGCCGTCTGCTCTTGGCGAGGGTTGACAGCCCGAGCAAGGTGCAAGTGCAAGGCCTTGGGGCCCAAGCGCTAGAGGCCGAGCGCTTTTTGCCTTGGGGGTTTGCCTCACAACCCACAGCTGGCCAGCAAGCGTTGGTGGTGTTTGTGGGCGGCGCCCAAAGCGCCCCCGTGGCGCTGGGTGAAAGCGCCAAAAGCGCCCCTGCCCTAGCCCAAGGGGAGGTAAAGATTTATGCCCAAGGAGGCGCCAGCGTCCACTTGAAAGCAGACGGCAATGTGGTGGTGCAACCAGGCGCAGCCAAGGCAAGGTGATGTTAGGCGAGCAAAGCCTTAACCCCATGCAAGGGGTGGTGACAGGGGAGTGCGTGTGCGCTTTTACAGGCAACCCACACCCCCAAGCCAGCCAAGTGGTGTTCGCCAAAAAGGAGGCCTAACCGATGCCCTTAAACCCAGAGGCTCAAAGCCTCTTTAATGAAAGAAAAAACTAGATGCGCTGCCCCCAAATGCAGCAGGCATTGAAAACTTACTCGCCTCTTGCGCAGACGGTGGTCGAACACATCCAAAATAACGCCAAGGTGGGCGTGCAAGGGGTGCAAACAGGGGGCGGGGCCGCCACGGGGAGGATCACATGAGCGACCTCGGATTAACCTTGAATAAGGAAGAAGGCACGGGCGATTTGACCCTCAAAAACGGGGAAATTGCAACCGATGCCCAAGGCCTTAAAACCGCCGTTATCGTCAGTCTGCTGAGCGATGCAAGGGCAAAAGAGGACCAGCCCTTGCCCGATGGAAGCAACAAGCGCCGCGGCTGGTGGGACGCGAAAAAATACGCCCGCGACGGCACTCCGTTGCCAAAGGGAAGCCCGGCGCGCCCTTGATTGGCTTAAAAAGGAAGGCTTAACCCAAAATATGGAGGTCAAAACCCAGCAAAAGGGCGAGCAGATTGCCCTTAAACTTCAGGTAGAAGGCTTCGAAATTCTCTTGCAACCCTTCGTATCACAAAGCGATTGACCATGCCATTCCAAACTCCGACTTTGCCCGAATTAAAGGCACGCGCAAAGGCAGACCTTGCCTTACAAATAGGGGTGTTGCCCTCGCGAGGGGTGGCCCATGTGTTAGCCAGCATCCACGCTGCCGCCATGCGCGGGCTTTACCTCCACCAACAAACCCTAGCCCAAGACCTCTTCCCCGACACCGCCCAAGCAGACGCCCTTGAACGCTGGGCAGGCATTTGGGGTGTCACCCGCACCCCAGCAGCCAGGGCAGTCGGTCAAGTGGTGTTTCAAGGCCAAGCAGGCGCTTGGGTGCCCCTTGGCTTAGGCTTGCAAAGCCAGCGCAACCAAACCTACACCACCAGCCAAAGCGGGGTGCTGGCCACCAACGGGCAAGCGACCCTCGCCGTGCGTGCTGATAAAGGCGGGGCGGCAGGCAACCTAGCAACAGGTAGCACGCTCACCCTAAGCAGCACCGTGCTCGGGGTTGAACCCGAGGCAAGGGTCGCAACAGGCGGGCTTGTCGGTGGCGCACCCCAAGAGACGGATGATGCCCTGCGCGCACGCCTGCTGGCACGCATTCGCGCCCAAGAACGCCTTGGCAGCGTAGCCGACTACAAAGCCTGGGCTTTGGGCCGTCCCTGGCGTTGATCGCGCCTGGGCTTTTGCCCATTACGGGGGCGAGGCAGGCGTGGTCGCCGTGTTTATCACCGTGCCCAGCACCAATGACGACCCCCGAGCCAACCCTGCCAAGCTGCAAGAGGTGCAAACAGCCCTCGATGCCCTGCGCCCAGCGGGCGCTGTGTTGCGCACGCTGACCCCAGCCTTGTTGCCTGTGAATGTCCAAGCAAGCATCGCCCCCCTCACCCCACCCTTGCAAACGGCTGTGCGAGCCGAATTGGCCAATGCCCTTCACCAAGCCGCCCGCCCTGGTGCCAGCCTGGCGCGTAGCGTGATTGAAGCAGCCTTTGCCAGGGTGGAAGGATTAACATCATGGAATATCACCAGGCCCCGCGAGGCAACCCAACCCGCAGCAGGCAACCTGCCCGTGCTGGGCACCGTTACGTTGAGGGCAGGCTAAAATGACCAATACACAGACTTATACCCAAGCCCTCGCAGGGCTACTGCCCCCAGGGGCAGCTTGGCAAGGGCGCAATCTGCAAAGGCTGCTTAGCGCCTGGGCTACGGGTTTGGTGCGTAGCGCCAACAGCCTGCAAACCTTGCTAGGCGAAGCAAACCCAGCCAATAGCAGCGACCTGTTGCCCGAGTGGGAACGCCTGCTGGGGATTGTGCCCTTGGATAGTAGTAGCATTCAGGCAGAACGCCGCGAGGTGGTGTTGTCTCGCCTAGCAAGCGGGGTGCCCACCACCGATACAGCGCTCCTTGCCCTGGCTGGCGCGCTAGGCTGGAGGCTGGCCTTTACCTACTTTATCCCCGCACGCGTAAGCAAAGCGCGCCTTGGCACACGGGGTTATGGCGCACCTTGGGTGTTTGCCAAGCGCATCACGGGCACCCCCAGTCCTAGCGAAGCCGTAAACGCACAAACCCTACGCACCATACTCACCACCTACCAGCCCGCCCACGAAGCGTGGCGCTGGGTGCTAACCTAAAAGGAGAAGTCAAAGGAATGGCAACAAATACACCCGCCAATTGGGAAGAGCGCATTCCCCTTTTTGACGAGGGCGACCCCCTGACAGGGCGCGAGGCCACCCTGCTCACCGCCGATGGGCAAAATATCTGGCGTGCTCTGGCAATGGGCCTCGCACAAAGCCACGCCCTGCCCGCAAACGCGACCCACGCGCAAATTATGGAGGCTTTTATGCAAGGCCACGCCCTTACAGGGGAAATCAAAACCTTTGGGGGGGCCGCTGCCCCCGGGGGCTGGTTGCTTTGCAACGGGGCACGGGTTAGCAGCACCACCTACGCCGCCCTGTTTGGGGCGCTTGGGCAGCGATACGCGCCCGATGTGCTGCTGAGCGCTGCTTTTGCCCTCACCACGGCAAGGAGCCTTGAAAGCATGGGCTTTTTAAAATGGGGACAGGGTGCGCTTTGAGGCCTACGACGCTACAGGCGCAGCGATTGACCTCCCCACCCCTTTGAGCAAAACCACCCCCTATACCCTGGGCATCGCCACAGATGCCACCCATGACTTTAGCCCGATCGATGCCAGTGGCACAGCCGTTGTTCCCACAGCCCAAAGCAAGGGGCGTCTCGTGATGTCTAAAGCGGACACCTTGACCCTCCCCGACCTCCGCGGGCGAACCCCCATTGGGGCCGGGCAAGGGGAAGGCTTAACGCTGCGGGCGTTGGGCATACAAGGCGGGGATGAGGAAATGCAGGAGCACACCCACAGAGTATTGAGTGAAACAACAGGGGGTTACGGCTCAGTAAACGATTTGGCTGGAGCTCAAGCACTCTTGGGGCAAGATATCTCAGGCCATGGAAATAGGTCAAGAAACTATCTGCTCAATACATACGGTGGTAATGCTGCGTACCCGTCAATACCTTACGTTCAAGCAACAGGCACGGGTCAAAGCGGGAACATGCAGCCCTACCTGCCGCTTCACTACATCATCAAAACTTAAAAAAGGTTTTTATGGAACTCATCATTACCCAAAGCACGATTACCCTGGGCGAATACACGGCCAGTTTAGCCGACTTTGCCCAAGACTACGGCCAGCGAGCCTCAGCCCCTGCGCATCCTGACAGTGCCCGTTCCTATCATCGAGGCGTGCGCCACGCATCCCACACCAAGCACGGCCAAACCGATGGCGGGCCACTGGTTTGGGCCCAAGGCGATGCCATCATTGCAGCCCTGCCCACACTGCTTGCCAAGCAAAAAGCAAGGGAAGAGGCCCAACAAGGGGCAAGACAGGCCGAACAAGGGGCAAGCCAAGATTTGGACAGCCAAGGGCAAGGGCAAGGGGCAAGAACAGGGCGGGGATGCTTAAAGGAAGTAAATCATGAAAAGTTTTTTTAATAGAAAAGGAGGCAAGCGTTTGCTGGCCAAAAGATTGGCTGGCGTGATTGATGCCGTGCCACACACATGCTATTGCGAGCCCTTTATGGGGGCAGCCCACGTCTTTTTTGCGCGACAACGCACACGCACTATTTCTGAAGTGCTAAACGATATTGACGGGGAATTGGTGAACCTATTTCGCGTGCTTAAATACCACAAGGAGGCGTTTTTGCAGGGCTTGGAGTGGGGGGTCTACGCGCGGGAGGTATTTGAAAACCTGAAACAACAAAACCCAGACACCATGACCGATATCCAGCGCGCCCAACGCTTTTTTTGCCTGCACAAAATGTCTTTTGACAGCGAAACTAGACAGTTTGGCTACTCAAAAAAACAGCCAACAATCACCCTGCAACCCTTAAAAATCCTTTAAGCAAGCCCACGCGGCCCTGAAAAGGGTGCATCTTGAGTGCTTGCCTTGGCAAGATGTGCTCACTCGCTACGATTCAAAAGAAACCTTGTTCTACCTTGACCCACCCTACCACGGGCACGAAAACGACTATGGCAAGGGGGTTTTTGCGAGGGAAGATTACGCCGCAATGGCAGGCAAATTGGCTAACTTGAAGGGCAAGTTTCTCCTGAGCATCAACGACACACCCAAAATGCGCGCGTATTTTGCGCGGTTCGACCGCTACCAGATTAAAACGCACTACACCCTAGGCTTGCATGCTGTTGTCGGGAAAAAACAGGTATGCGAATTGCTATACACAAACTTAGCACCTGAGGCCATGAAAACCGTAAAAGTGGCCTCGCCATACCCACAACATCGCAAGGATAAGGAAAAAAACATGTGTCCCTTTACACCCGCAAGCCCCTTTCATCGCCGTGGGTCATTGAATATTTTACGCAAAAAACATGCCGAAACAAATAGACCCCAGAATGACCAGTGTAAAAGCATGTCTCCCAAAGTGTAAAAGCATGTGAACGTTTACAGTGGTCATTTTACCCTTGTTTCATCTGTGTTTTGTCACCATAGCCCATTACACGGGCGCGCGCAGCCGTGAGGTTTTTTACCTTCCTTGGTCAAACATTGCTTTAGGTGAAGGGCGTATTTATATCCGTTCCCATACCTTGTTTAATGTGAAGGTAAGGACGTGAAAAAATTCTGCCGATGACTCCAGCCTTACGCGCATTTCTTGGTGAGGAACGCCGTGCCTATCTTGATGAAGTGTGGCTATTAGACGATGAAAAAGGCGGGCTGGCTTATGCAGCACCTCACGCGCTTACATTGGGTATGCACCGTCATTTTAAGGCATTGGGCTTTGCAGGAAGAGGGAATAAACCTATCCATGGGCATCGCGCAGCTCTTGTTAGTAGGCTATGGAGCGGTGGGGGTCGATTTGTCGGTTGTGCAGAAAGCATTAGGCCATAGTGCCATTACCGTAACACAAGGTTACCTTCCCAACACAACCCCAGTGGTAGAAGCTGCTTTCGATGATATCGAAAGACATAGGTGTTGCAAAAATACTCGCAAAAACTGTAAACAAACCTGTAAACAGGCATTAAATAAAATCTACTCATCCTCGTAAAGCCTTGTAAAACAAAGAGCGGGAGACGGGATTCGAACCCGCGACCCTCAGCTTGGAAGGCTTGGTTTCCCTGCAAGGGAGCGTGTGCCAAAAAATACTGAGGAAGTGGAGGTGATACCCTTATCGCAATTGAGGTAAAGAGGGGGCCATCCCAAAAACGGCCATGCACGTGATGGGTTGATGTTTGAGTGTGGGTGTCATTGTTTCACGTGAAACAAGTGCATAAAAAACATGGATAAAGGGGCCATTCTTTATTAGGATGGTCAACGAAGGTAGTCCTTATCCGGAAGGCACGCGGGAGTAGCTCAGTTGGTAGAGCATCAGCTTCCCAAGCTGAGGGTCGCGGGTTCGAATCCCGTCTCCCGCTTTTTATGTGACAGCGCTTGGTGCATGAGCCTGTTCACTAAAAGCCGTGTTGTACGTTTGGCCGCCCATCTTTGCGCATGTCTTTGCAGGCAGCACTCGCCATGTTGCTTGGTCGTTCTAGAGACATTGCTTCCCGCATACAGCACTTCTCTCATCTCCAGCACGACTGCGCCTTACCACGCTCTGGCAACGCCCACGACCTACGCTACGGGCACCATGCCATGGCGAAAAACGAGAATACACGCTTTAAACCAAAGAAAAAAATGTGCCGGATTGTGCCGACGGGAATGTGAGCAACGGCACCGCTTAAAATGAGGGTTTTTTACGCTTCTCTCGCCATCAATCGCCTTGTTTCGCAACCTTAACATGGAGAAGGTCGCCTTTATAGGGCGGCGTCTCAATTCTGTAAACCCACGGTATGAGCATGGAAGTTCCCATACCCATTTGTTATCCGTGAGCGTTCCGCACGATGCGCCCCAAGGATGGCCAAAATGATGGATAGGGGGGCACTCAAAATTTAGAGAGAATGCTTCTCTTGTTCCGTGCGCACGGATTCCATGAATGTTTCCCCTTAAGATGGATTTTCCCTCAAAAAGGCGTCTGCGGAGGCCTGCGAGACCGCTTATCCGGTCAAAGACAGCCCTCGCCTTTACACCCTCCTTGCAGGAACAAATCTCTTTTTAAAGGGGGTTTTTGAATGCAAAGTGACGTTGACTGCGCCCATAAAGGTTCCGTAGTAGGGCGTGTGTGCCATGTTAGGGCATGCGTCCACCCACACTAGGGATGCGATAGATTTAAAGTTGGCATGGGAAAAAGCCTTGTCCACGGCTACCATTCCCCAATTTGGCGACGCAGAAGATGAACCCAGCCCCAAACAAGCCAGTGAAATAACTTGAGTAATTAACACACCTGGGGCACGCCATTGGGGGTCGCGCAGGAGGCAAAGGCGCATGAATACCGAAAGAGGGGCAACACACTCTATTTATTGTGCCCAAAGTTTTGCTGATGTGCCTTGTGAAAAATACCCACCCCCACAAAGCAAAGAAACGCCCCTAGCGCGAGCTGCCAAGTCAGCGCCTCGTGTAGCACCACCACTGCCAAAATACCCGCCACGACAGGGGCTCCAAAAGCGACTAACTGTGTGCGGGTTGGCCCCCATGCTTGGATAAGGTGAAAGAAAAGGATATACGAGAATGCCCCCGCTCCAATCCCCATCGTGGCAGTTGCCATGTATGTTAACGGGTGCTTGGGAAGGGACACATTCCCAGAGGCGTGCGCAAAAACCATCAGGCAAAGCCAACCGATGCAGGTGGCACCCCAGGCTTGCACGATAGGGTGCACCCCTTGGAGCATTTTGCGTGCTGCGATTGAACTGGAAGCAAAGCAAAAGCCTGCCATGAGCAATGCTATCTGCCCTGTAAAGCTGTGCAAGCGATCTAAATGGGCGTCACCACCCACCAAAAAACCTACCCCCAGTACCCCACATAGCAAGGCCAGAAATTTTTTGCCCGTAATCCGTTCTTGTCCAATCAAGGCTTGGATCAATAAGGTGTCTAAAGGGGTGGTGCTGAGCAAAATAGCGGCATGGGCCGTCGGGATTTTGCTGGTGCCCCAGGCGATCAAAAATTGAGGCAAGGCCACATTCACCAGCCCCGCCACAACAATCCCAAAAAAGGCTTGGCGATCGAGCCTTGGATGGATCCGCAACAGCAGCATGGTGCCAGAAAGGGCTAGCACACTAAAGCTGGTGCGCATGAGAACCACAATAAGGGGGGTAATTTCGCGAACAGCCAGTTTAATGAACAAAAAATTAGAGCCCGCAAAAACGCAGATTGCACAATAAGCACTGGCATTGCCCCAGGGTTTAAAACCCACGAAAAATCTACCCATTGCATCCACCCTTTATGCTTTGCTAAATACCTTGCAAGATAGCATGGATAGGCGGCATGATTGCAAAAAGGGCGCATGCAGGCAAAAAGGGCGCATGCACCAACGCCAACCAAAAGGGCAATGCCATGCTATGTAGACATCATCCCTTTTGCTTTTGAGAGAAGGGCGCTTGCCATGCGCCAAACCAACCATGCTACATACGGTCTATTTTGATTTAGAAACAAAACGCTCTGCCAGTGAGGTGGGAGGGTGGGGAAATATCATCGATATGGGGATGTCTTGCGGGGTGTTGTATGACACCCGCGAGGGTGGGTTTTTTGTGTATTTAGACCACCAAGTTTTCCAGCTGATTGCGCATTTACAAAGGGCTGAACTGGTGGTGGGTTTTAACCACATTGGGTTTGACTACACGGTGCTGGCAGGCTGCAAGACCCCTGGCGAAGACCAGCGCAAGCGCTGCTATGGCGATCTGTGTGCGCTCAACAATCTCGACATGCTCATGGAAATTCACCGCAAACTGGGGCACCGTGTGAAGCTCGACGCGGTGGCGCGACCCACTTTGGCTGTGGGCAAAAGCGCGGATGGCCTCCAAGCCCTTGAATGGTGGCGGCAAGGACGCCTCGATTTGATTATTGAGTATTGCAAGCAAGATGTGGAGGTAACCCGCCGGGTACACGAGTATGCGCTAGAACACGGAAAATTGCTCTACGATAGCCGCGAAGGGATCCGCGAAGTCGCCCTTGACTGGCGTCAAAAAAAGCCCGAAATCGTGGCTTCTGAACAGATGGATTTGTTTTAGGTTGGGAAACGAAAAATGGGTCGGTCCGCTTGCAATCAAACCAGCGCACCTGCTATTCGGGTTTTCGCCGATAGAATAGATAGCGCGCCACAAACACAAAAAAAGCCAGAGCGTTTGCTGTGGTGGTGGCAATAAAAGTAATCAGGACAGCATCGGAAAAGTTTAACCATTCAAGCCCAACCAAAACGAGCAGACCATAAAGAGCCACCAACCAAGCCATGACAAGCCCATAAATAAACCACGAAAAGGTATGACGTGCCTTTAACATCTTGCTCCGCACTTTTAAGTGCTACCTCTCGTCTTTTGTTCCTTAGCACCTCCGCTTCTATGCGAAGCTGTCTTTATTTCGTCTGCAGCAGATTTTTTACCAACACCCTCGATACTGGCTTCAGTTTGATCGGGGCTATGTATCTTGTCTAGGTTTTTTGGCGTCTTGCCCATCATCACTTGCCTGCTTCAGCCTGCTCTTTAAAATATTCCTCGATCGTATCATTCGGGATGTTCAAATTGCGAGGGGGATTGTTATCATAGGGCTTTACCGTTTTTGACCAGGGCGATTGAGAAGCATGTGTGAGCCGTGACAGTTGGCCCGCGCTGTGCTCACCGTATACATCCCAGATACGGTTTAAAAGATCACGCGTCTCTTGGTGGTGTTCACCCTTCGATATTTCAGGAACAACCTCTTCGAAGGAATCCATGTCTAAACGCCTCGCTTTGCTCTCGATGGGCTGACTGCCAAAACATTTAAATTCGTGATATATGGAGGGAAAGACGGGACCGAAATTCCATGCTTCGGCTAATTCATCAAGCAAAGGTTTTTCATAAAGGCCGAGACACCAGCCATGTGCAAAAAAAACCAACTTTTGTAACTTCATGGCAGTAAGCGAGCTGCCTGCGTTAGTGGCTTTGTCTAAAAAGTAGTTTGCAACCGCTTCTGTAGGGTAGGGAGACATAGCGACCTAACGCCACCTATTGTGACACATGGGTTTTAGCAGAAATTTGAAATTGGTGAAAATCCGAAAAAAGGAGTCCTACCGGTCAGATGTAGCACAAACCAAACAAAAAATCAATAGTGTTAAGCCATTTTTCTGCGTAATAAGGGAGGTTTGCTGCGCAAGGGAGCGGGTGCTTACAATGTAGGCATGGCCCTGAGCATGGGTTGGGCAGCAAATTGCGCAAAATGTACTGGCTTATCCCAATAGCTAAACGCTGCAATACATGGCTACCACCGTCGATGCCATCGCTGCGCTGATGCCCTTTCCGGGCAAATTTTTAACCCACACACAGAAAAATTAAGCCATTTTTCTGCGTAATAAGGGAGGTTTGCTGCGCAAGGGAGCGGGTGCTTCAATGTAGGCACGGCCTGAGCGGCGCCCCTGCATTTTGTCGCGCACTTTGGCCAGCCTAATCACCGAGGATTCCCGGGCATCGCAATAGGCTTCGTTGACCATGCCGCGCATGTCGATGAGACTTTGTCCGTTGGCTTCTGCCATCAGTTCATTCACGGTGGCACGGACGTCGAGATGGGCATTGTTATCCAAGGCCACCCGCAAGCGGGTAATTTTGCCGTTCAGCAAGGCTTTGCCCGCACCATAGCCCAGCACATCGCAAGGCCCGTCGACATCAGAGCAAACCGCGCGGCTTCCTCCGTTTAGGGTGAGGTGCAACCCACGTATCCGCCCTGCACGCATCACGCCACCCATCAGTTTGGCTGTAACGCGGCCTTCCATTTCGGCGAGATGAATCGAGCCCGTTATATCGCGCAAGCACACATCCACCCCAACGGGTACGGTAATCAGCAAAGACATCGGCAAATTGGCACCATACATCCCTTGAAAAGTATTTGGTGGCGTTTGACGAGGCCCATCCTTGCCGTCATCTGCTCTGTCAAAATGCACCCCGTATTCGGTGGTACGTGGCAGAAAATGCTGTACCAAGTCGCGCTCACCGCTTAGTTTAATCTGAACCGCATGGCGGGCAATTTTTTCTGGGGTATTGTTGCTAAATTTTTTCCGCGTGGTTCGCCATAGGGTTTCGACGGTGGTGGTGCGTACATAAATGCGTCCCACCACTCCAGAGAGCTGAAACACACCTGAACGTGGCATGGCAATCGACATAATGCGGGTCAATTGAACGGTGGGTTGCTGGGCTTTATGAGTTTGCTGTTTGGTGTGTAGGCTATGCCAACGGGCATCAAATACCCTCCTCCGCTCTGGGTCAGAAAGCACCCCGTAAGCCTCTTGCACCAAAGAAAACACCCTCGGGTTGCCGCCACCCATATCGGGGTGAAAGCGCTTGACCAGCTGTCGATAAGAACTTTTAATCTCATCGGAGCTCGCCGCTGGGAGAATCCCAAGGGTGGCGTAGTAGTTAATCATCGGCTCTTTGTGCCATCCATTTTGCTAAAATTTTGACGTCCATCGCGTTCACCAACCGTAAGGCATGGTCCGCAAGCGTTAGGCATACCATCGCTTCTACCATGGGTACTGCTCTGGGTAGAACGCAAGGATCATGCCTTCCCTTGCCGCGCAACCCAATCCGGTTTCCCCAACGGTCGACGGTTTGCTGAGCGTGGGCAATCGTGGCTGTAGGTTTAAAGGCAACCCGCAGCAAAATGGGTTCCCCATTAGAAATACCCCCTTGAATGCCGCCCGAGCGGTTGCTGGCAGGATGTACGCGCCCAGCACTGGCCGTAAACACATCGTTATGTTCGCTGCCTTTAAGGGCTGCGGCTCGAAAACCCAAGCCAAACTCCACGCCACGGGTAGCGGGCAAAGACATGAGCGCCTTGGCCAAGTCGGCGGTGAGTTTATCAAACACAGGGTCTCCCAAACCTGCGGGGATGTTGTGTACCACCGCTTCAATCACGCCGCCCACGCTGTCGCCTGCCTTGCGCACAGCCTCAATGCATTCTATCATTTTCCGGGATGCGTTGCTTTCGGGGCAGCGGACCAAACTGGCCTCAATGGCCTCAGCATTTACCACGAGAGGGTCAATCGATGCTTGAATGCTGTGAATTTGGAGCACATAGGCCAGGGTTTTGCAGTGAAACAGCGTTTCCAACAGGCACTTGGCCACAGCACCCGCTGCCACCCGTCCCACGGTTTCTCGAGCACTGGCGCGCCCTCCACCCCGCCAATCGCGGCGGCCGTAGCGTTTTTCGTAGCTAAAATCGGCATGGCTGGGGCGAAAAACGTCTTTAAACTCTGAATAATCCTTTGATCGTGCATCTTGGTTCGCCACCATAATCGAGATAGCACTGCCTGTGGTATGTCCTTGAAACACTCCCGATAAAATATTTGCCCGATCTGCCTCTTTGCGCTGGGTGGTAAGATGGCTCTGACCAGGGCGCCGGCGGTCGAGCTCTTGTTGAATGTTCGCTTCGCTTAAAGGCAGCCCTGGAGGGCAACCATCAATCACCACCCCCACCCCAATCCCGTGGGATTCCCCCCATGTGGTCACGCGAAAGCTCCGCCCAAATTGATCTCCCATGCGTCGTAAACTGGCTCCCCGTGGTATTTTGGCCAAAAAAAGACGGTCTATTTTTGGGCTACGATCCCCCATCGTAACCCAAATGTTTTACAAAGCGCAAAATCTGTTTTTGTTCCGCGCCACTCCATCCCACTCCTTCGATTTGCTCCGTTTGCATGGGGGGTTCTCATTTTTTTGCCTCCATAGAATCCCAGCAATTTGCCCTTCGCTCCATTTTGCTCGAATCTTCAAAAACCCTTAAAACCATTGCAAGCGGTGCAGGCGCATTTGCAAATGCCTCCGGTGAGTCGCCACAAACCCTTCCACCATTACTTGTTGCATGGGTGCCATAAACGCGAGATGTCGTAGGCGATTGGGGTGAACGTAAACCAAAATTCCCTTTTCCCCCTTGGCAAAAACCCCAATGCGTAACAGGGCCGCATAGCCTTTTTTGGTCCTAATGAATGTAACGTTTTGAATCACCCCTTTTGCCCTGACATAACGCCCTTCTTTCCCCTGCAGGGCATTTGGCGTTGGCGTCAACACCCCCGCCAAAAATGCGGGATTTTGGTTTGAATGCACTGTGTTTCCAGCCCCTTTTTTTGCACATTTCAGCCAAAATTGGCGGCTTTTCTCCGTGGCCCAAATCCCTCGCCGTGCCTCAAAAGCTTCGCGCTCTGCTTTCACATAAGCGGTATAGTTACGGGGTTGGTGATAGCGGGGGTAAAACAAAGCCAATCCTTGGCGTACCAATTCTTGATTAATGTCTTTTCCATCTGCCATGAACACCACCAGCAAGCGGTTGGAATTTCCGCGCAAGGGACCGCTTTCAGGGGGAATCATCACTCTATTCTTGCGCTTTACGGCTGTTTTTAAAAATGCGGTGGCTTGGGGCGTAACAAGAGAATCATACGGTTTGCAAGGTTTGGCTTGGTGCTTTCTTTCGGGGGTGTCAATGTAAAGCAGGCGTACGGTTTCTTGGTTGCGTGCGCCTTTGCCGCCAAATCTAAAGGTGTCGCCATCGAGGGCTTGCAGTTTGGTGGAATTAGAGATAGTCTGGGCCGTAAGGGGTTTTGCCTGCAGGCCTGCCGCCATGGCAAAGCAGAGTAACAGGCTGTGTTTCCAAAACGGTGGGTAGTGCACGGTAAGGCGTATCATCGTGGTTTGTACCTTTATTTTAAGCGTGAAGCACCTCTCTCCTTACACACCGCACGTGCGGGGGTAGGGGCGGTGGCTAAACTCGACAACCTGCTGGCAATCGCAATCGCCTGCATAGGGGTTGGCATCCAGGCCTTTTTTCCGCCCTGCCTTTAGAAAATTGGGGGATCTCGCATGTGGATGCTAGTGTGTTTGCATCGGGGCTTGGGCCTGCCCCCCTTTAGAGGACCCCTATTGAAAAGCCCAGATAAGTTGAGATTTTTGGACACCATCTGCGATAGAACAGGCGGTTGGTGTTTGTATTGTTCACCAAGATTGAATGATTGAGACGATAAAAGAAGAATCTATAAAACCATGCTGCTTGATCCCATAACCCTCTGCCGTGTCCCTTTGCGAAACCGCATTGGGCAGTCTCCTATTCTAGAAAACCTAGCCTTTCGTGATGGGTCGGTAAACCCTTTAAAAATGAACCCTCACTACCTGCATGCGGCCAAAAACGAGGTGGGCTTGGTGATTCTTGAAAGTGCCTATGTTTCCTTCCAAGGCAGGCAGCACATAAACCAGTTGGGGCTTTCGAACGAAACACACCTTCCAAGGCTGAAGCAGTTGGTCGATTCCCTGCATGAAGAAGGCTGCAAAGTGGGAATGCGTCTCACCCATGCAGGGGCACGCACGACCGAAAAAATTTGTCTTGAGCAGCCAATTGGGCCATCACCCGTCGTCATAGGCAAAGATTTTGACATGTGCCGCGAGTTTGATGAAGGCGATGTGGAGGAAGTTAAACTCTTTTTTGTGCATGCCGCCGAGCGTGCCGAAGAAGCGGGGGTCGATCTGGTTGAGATCAATGGTGCTCAGCAGCAGCTGCTCGAGCAGTGCGTTTCTGCACGGATTAACAACCGCATCGACCGATACGGCAGTGATTTGGAGGGGAGGTTGCGCCTTAGTACGGAAATTATTGCAGATATTCGCCAACGGGTTTCCGCAAACATTCCCATTTCATACCTGTTCTCCCTGCACGACAAAATAGAAGACGACTTTCGCTTGGAGGATTTGGGCACCATGCTGAGTTTACTCACCAAAGCAGGGGTCGATATCTTGCACCCCTTAAGCACGCACGTGCTACACAAACTGTTTGCTTCGGAGATGGTGCTCATGGAGTGGATACGCAAATACTCGAAACTACCCCTTTTGGCCGAAGGTAACATTAAGTCCCCCCAGGTCATTAAAGAACTGCTCAAAATGGACGTTGCCTCATTGCTCATGCTCGACCGCGCATTGCTAACCCGTCCGCGCTGGCTGGCTTTTTTAGAGAAAAAACTGCCGCCAGAACACCTCTCTCTTGATCACGTAGGTGCCGCTGCCACCGTTTGATACGTGCTGCGTCAGCCCTGCTTATTGCTCCAAAACGGGCAAACTTTGTCGCTGATTACGTAGGTGCCGCTGCCACCGTTTGATGCGTGCTGCGTCAGCCCTGCTTATTGCTCCAAAACGGGCAAACTTTGTCGCTGATTACGTAGGTGCCGCTGCCACCGTTTGATGCGTGTTGCATCAGCCCTGCTTATTGCTCCAAAACGGGCAAACTTTGTCGCTTTTCTATGGGATTTAATCGGGTGCCTTCAAGCAAAGCCTATTGGGGTGAGGCTCAAAGAACGCCCTCTCCCCACATCTGTGGGTTTGCCTCCTTCCCGTTTCTTCCCTACACCGCGGGCCGTTAAGGGGTGTAGATTTGATGCACTCCTATTTTTCCAAAGCGCAACAAGGTCATGGTTACCACCTTTTTGGCTGGAATATTGGCTAAATGCACAGGTTTTGTGGTGGTATCACCTTCCACAGCCAAAATTACATCCCCTTTTAGCAAGCCCGAGGGGATGACCCAATCCCCTTTCATGTTTAAAATCAGCAGCCCCGTAAGCCCTGTTTCAGGCACGGTGGTGGGCTCAATAATCAGGAGCAAGCGCGGTTTTCGGGCAAAATAACCCGCACGAATTTCTGCGTTTTGCTTGACCAAAACGAGCACATATTGAGCACGCAAGCCTCTGGCAAACTGAAGCAACCCTTGTTGCTTTGGGTCTTTTTGTTGCAGCGCAGCCACGCTTTTGGCTTGGGTTACCTTAGTTATAGCGATGGGCTGCCAACCTTGTTTTTGCATTTTTTCGACAGCGCTTTGCCATTGTTGGCTGGTTTTTACCATTTCAACCCTGGGGGTGGGCAAACTTTTGCCCAACACATGGGCTTGCCATTGCGTGTCAACCACGTAAGGGTTGGTCGTGGTGCATGCATTTACAATCAGCAAGAAACAGCCAAGCGCACCCGCACGAAGCGCATCCCAAACCCGTTTAGACAAAGCGTGTGTCTGCCAATATTTCATCACAAGATCCTTTTTTTGAAGTACTCCGCTTTTTTTCACACACCCATGGCCACCTCGACCACATGGGTCTACCCTTCGCATAACGCATCCCGCTCTCACTGGCACACGCAACAACGCCAAGGGACACTTGATTTACCATAGGTCTGTTGCCCCTTTCGCGTTACTTGCTTTGCGGGGCGGGGGTTTTTTAAAATGCTGCGATAAGCGGTTTTGCCATGTTTTTTGTGGGGGGGTCGCCCTGGGGTGCGCCGATAGCGCATCGGGTTTTCACCTGCTGGCGGTCAAAAGATGAAAATATCGCGCGTACGGGGCTTGGCAGGGCATTGTGCCTTGCGTGGCAACCAAGGGCATTTTGGTTTTTATCGCCTCATCCCTTTTGGATGCTTATGGCCTGGAGGGTTTTAAATATCCAAGTTGCGTACACCTAGGGCGTGTTCTTCAATAAAATGGCGCCGAATTTCAACGTTGTCTCCCATGAGGGTGTTAGGGCATTGTGCCTTGCGTGGCAACCAAGGGCATTTTGGTTTTTATCGCCTCATCCCTTTTGGATGCTTATGGCCTGGAGGGTTTTAAATATCTAAGTTGCGTACACCTAGGGCGTGTTCTTCAATAAAACGGCGCCGAATTTCAACGTTGTCTCCCATGAGGGTGTTAAAAATATCTCCCGCATCCATGGCATCGTGCACCCGTACCTGAAGCAGGGTACGTACACTGGGATCCATGGTGGTTTCCCACAATTGATCGGGATTCATTTCACCAAGACCTTTATAGCGTTGAAATTCGACCCCTTTACGCCCCAAATTAAGCAACCACCGGTGGATTTTTTGAGGGTCACGGTGGTAGATTGCCTCCTCATCCTCGGCTGCTTTGCAGCCCATCTCACGGGTAGCCAAAGTGCTTTGAATGGCGCGGTAGTTCCCCAAAATAGTGTTGTGCTCACGCACCTCAAAGCGATTGACCGCCTCAAATGAGACCACCCATTTGCCATGATTTAAGCCAAGTTTTATTTCCTCGCCGCGTTGATCTGGGTCGATCCGCAGGGAAAAATGCTCAAAAAGTTGTCGGTTGCGAACCAAGGTTTGCACCACGGACTCCACGCCGCCTTGTACGGGGAGTGCAATGTTTTTCTCGCGCAAATGCTTTAAAACCCCGCTTAAGGAGGGTGCAATGGTCATTAACCGTTCGCAACCATTGGCATATTCATGCAGTTGCTTTAAAAAAATGGTCTTGTCCTTGCCTTCCAAAGGGGGGCTATTTTCTGGGAACAACACGGCTTTTTCACTTGCCCATTGCAGCAGGGTTTGGTTCAGGGATTTTTCATCTTTGACATAAAAGGCGCGCTTGCCCCTACGTACCTGATACAACGGCGGTTGGGCGATATAGAGATAGCCTTTTTCAATGATTTTAACCATTTGCCTATAGAAAAAGGTAAGCAAAAGGGTGCGAATGTGGCTCCCATCGACATCGGCATCGGTCATGATAATCACTTTATGGTAGCGTAGCCGTCCCTCGTTAAAATCGGTTCCCACACCACCCCCTAAAGCCGTGATGAGCACCCGAATCTCCTCGCTGCCCAGCATTTTATCGATGCGCGCTTTTTCCACATTTAAAATTTTGCCGCGCAAAGGTAAAATGGCCTGGTTTTTTCGTTCACGCCCTTGCTTAGCGGAACCCCCAGCAGAGTCGCCCTCGACCAAATAGATCTCACTCAAGGCGGGATCTTTTTCTTGGCAGTCAGCCAGCTTGCCAGGCAGGCTCGAACTTTCAAGGGCTGATTTGCGGCGGGTGAGTTCCCTGGCTTTACGGGCGGCAAGGCGTGCACGTTGAGCCTGAGCCGCTTTGACCAAAATTTTGCTGGCTATTTGCGGCTGGCGTTCCATAAAGTCGGCCAAGTGCGTGCTGACAGATGCCTCGACCAAACTTTTGACATCAACATTGGTGAGTTTAATTTTTTTCTGGGATTCAAATTGGGGCTCGGGGTGCTTTACGTTAATGACGGCGGTCAACCCCTCGCGTACATCATCCCCTGAAAAATTTTCCTCCACATCCTTCATCCGATTATTTCTAATCCCGTAAGCGTTGATGGTTTTGGTTAAACCCGACCGAAACCCTGAAAGGTGCGTCCCACCCTCAACGGTGTTAACATTGTTTACAAAAGTATAAAGGTTTTCTGCTTCACCTTCCTGATATTGAAACGCAATTTCTACCTGCACGCCTATTTTACTGGTGCGGTTTTCAAAATAAATGGGACTCGCAAACAACGGCGTGCGGCGCCGATTAAGGTGCTTTACCATCGACACAATGCCGCCCTCGTCGTAGTATTCGCGCTTCACTTGGTTGTGTTCATCTTCCACCAAAATGCGTAAACTGCGGTTTAAAAAAGCCAACTCTTGAAAACGCTTGGCCAACCGCTCAAAATCCATGACCACCGAGTCAAAAATACTCTTGTCCGCCATAAAGCGGGTAACGGTCCCCGTATTTTTGGCGAGGCCCACCTCACTTAAAGCGCCCATAGCCTTACCTTGCTGGTATTTTTGGCGCCACATGTGCCCACCACGGCACACATCAAGCACCAACCATTCCGAAAGCGCATTGACCACCGAAGCACCCACCCCATTGAGCCCGCTCGAAATCGCATAACTCTCTTTGTTAAATTTTCCCCCCGCATGCAATTTGGTCATCACCAGTTCTACTCCCGATACCCCATGCTCGGGATGAATATCCACAGGAATCCCGCGACCATTGTCTCGCACACTCACGCTATTGTCGGTATGCAAAACCACATGAATCTCATTACAATACCCCGCCAATGCCTCATCAATGCTGTTATCGACAATTTCATACACCAAGTGATGCAAGGCATTTGAGTCAACCCCACCAATATACATCCCAGGGCGTGTCCGGACCGCCTCCAAACCCTCTAACGCAGTCAGCGCTCCTACAGAATACCCACTATTTTCTCCTTGTTGTTCGCTCATTTTCAACTTCACATTACTCCCTAATCTAGAAAACTGAACCGCTTGTTGGGGGGTGATACTCATGGTACTACCTGAGGCTATCATACTTTATTTACCATCGATTTGCACAGCTCACTTTGCACTCCTTGCAAGATTGAAAACGGGTACGACCATGCTTGCATTGTCAGCACCTTGCGCCAAGCAAGGGTCAGGAAAACCCACAAACCCGAATAAAACCGTCTTTTACCATGGACCATACGTAAACTTGGCGGCGTTATCTCAAAAACCCCTTTAAAACCCGCGAAGTACCACCATTGTCCTGTGGTGTTAAATCCTCTGCAATCTTTGCAATACTCATTTCGTTTTTTACCGAGGAACACACAGTTTAAAAAGAGCCATCCGTGTCCTTTAAAAAGATGTATTCGCCTGTAAAAGCCCACAAGACCAAGCCTTGCAGGATTTTAAAAATGAAATAACCCCTTTTAAAAAAGAATGAATAAGGGCTCCCGCCATAAAAAATGCTGGGAGGTTAGGCGTTATTTATGTTACACGTAACGTTGAATACGAGGTGGTGCTCTCAGTGAAAGAGCACGTTTTGCACACGCTATTCCGCAATCAAAACCTTGCAAACCGAATCTAAACCGAACCGACCAAACATTTATCCTTATGTTTTAATTGTGTTTTTATGTTTTAAGTAGAATAATCAGCTCTCCTAATAGAAGTACTTAATAGAATGAAATTAGTCCTAAACCGTGAATCTCTGATACGCACTTTACAGCTTATTTCAGGCATTACAGATAAAAGCGCAACCAAACCCATTTTAGCCAATTTTTTGTTTTTAGCAGAAGAGGTGGGTGACTCCGCAAGATTACGCTTTTTTGCGACAGACTATGAACTATCGTTGGTGGGAAGTATGGAGGGCAAAGTACTCGAAAAAGGGGCTATTTGCCTAAATGCAAAGCGCATTTTGGATGTGTGCGTCGCGCTCCAAAGCAACGAGGTGGAGTTGGTGGAAGAGGAGGCGCTTTGGGTGAGCTTAAAAGGTGGTCGCGCCAAAACGCGTTTGCCTGCGGTCGAGACCTCTCTTTACCCAAAAATGGACGATGAAGTCCTGAAAAATCGCTTCAAAATAAATGCGGCGGTGCTCTTACGAAGCATTGAGGTAACTTTGTTTGCTGTTCAAGCAAACGAGACGCGCAAAAATCTTTCAGGAGTGCGTTTTCAAGTCAATTTACAAGATGATGCCAGGTTGCATTTTGCGGCAACCGATGGGCATCGTTTGTCTATCTTGCGACGCTCCGTGGAGTGGATTGCGGGCGAAGATCCATCTGAGATTATTGTACCAAGGCGTGCGATGGAGGAAATGAAGCGCATGCTAGGACGCATTGATGAACAAGATGCCGTCGATGCATCTTTTGATGAGCGCTCTTTTCGGATACAGGCCAAAGATTTATCCATTTCAACGCGCTTGGTCGATGGCAAATTTCCCAATGTTGATGCGGTGATACCCCAAGAAATGGAGAGGGACCTCGAAGTCGAGAAAGAAACCTTGCTTCACAGCCTCAAACTTATTTGTGCCATGAGTGAAGATAAAATTAAGCCCGTTAAATTTTCGATGAGCCAAGATAAAATGGGTATTTACAGCGAGCGTACCGAGCACGGCGAAGCCAATGATGAAATCGAGGCAGAATACAGCGGAGACAACTTTGAGATTGGGTTTAACGCACAATATATTATTGATGTGCTCAACGTATTGCCTCCCCAAAAAATCCAGATGGAATTTAAAGGGGCACTTAACCCTTGTATTGTGCGCTCTAAGTTGGAGGAAGGGTTTTTATCGGTGGTGATGCCATTGCGGTTGGATTGGTGATTAGCACATTTTCTGCGCTCCATTTTCGTAATCTCAACCTAAGCGGACCCGTTCAGTGTTCTCCCCGCCTCAATGTGCTTATTGGCAATAATGGGCAAGGTAAAACCAATTTCCTTGAAGGGGTGCATTTCCTTCACCATCTCTCCTCTTTTCGCACGCCACGCCTTGAACGCTTGCTCGGTTTTTCTCATCCTGATTGCTGGCTTCAAGGCAAATTGCTCATGGGGGATATCACCGAAAAAATTAAGATCCATATCGTGAAGCAAGGGCGTCAACTGTGGCGTGAGGAAACCCTGGTGAGACGTTTGTCCGACTGGGTGGCTTTGCATCATTTGGTGGTCTTTCACCCCGCAGGGCTGCATCAACGTAAACGCTCCCCTGCTGAGCGCCGTGGTGTCCTTGATAGGTTTTTGTGCAGCACCGACAAAAATTACCTCGAAGCCCTGCGCAATTTCCGCCAAGCTCACGAGCAAAAAAATCAGTTGCTTAAGCAAGGTCAGCATGCCACACTCCCCGAGTGGAATCACTTGTTTGCGCGCTCCGGCTGTGCAATTGTGGATGCCAGATTGCGCTTGACCACGCGCATTAATGGGGAGCTTTGCCGCATTCACCAACAACTTATGGGTCAGCAATGGACACAAAACGCCCAATATCAGCTGGAACTGCGCCTCGAGCCTTCGCTGCAAGGAAGCCAGCAAGAATGGGAGAGCCATCTGGCCAAGGTGCAAAAAAGGGAAATTCAAGCGGGACATTGCCTGTATGGGCCACACCGTGATGATGCCCCAATGTATCTTGGCATTCGGCATGATTCACCCACCCGAAAAACCTCCCTCAAAACACAAAGCTTTGCGGAATATTTGTTCTCACAAGGCGAGCACCGCATTGCATTTTTAGCCCTGCAATTTACCCTCAATGCCCTTTTTTCTAAGCAATTTACCCAACAAAACGCGATTATGCTCCTTGATGACCTGTTTTCCGAACTCGACCCAAGTGCCTGCGAACGGGTGTTAGAGCAACTTGACCAACATTCTAATCAAACCTTTATTACCACAACCCAAGCAAACCAGGCGATATTGCCCAAACAGGCTACCGTGTTTCGTGTTGATCAAGGAATGGTTACAAACCTTCAGCAAGTATAGATCAACCATTCCTGCCGCACCGATACCCAATCTCTTGTGCATTCACACTTGAATCGCGTCAAAGCCTCGAGATCAATCTTTGTTGCAGGTTTGTTGCGCGTGCGCTCATGCAGTGGGTTTTATTGGCCCTGCCAGTTTGGCTTGCGCTTTTCAGCAAAAGCTTTGGGACCTTCGACCTTGTCTTTGGAGCGCAAAAACTGCTGTCCCAAAAGGGCGACTGAGCGGGAATGGCCTCCCAAAGGGGGGTGTGCCCTTGATTAGAGTGGCATTTGTTTGCTGAGGCGCACCGATAGAGGGGCGCATTCTAAAATATCCTCAGCGATGTTCCGGGCGGTTTGCATGAGTGTATGTAAGGGAACTACCCGATTGACCAAGCCCAGTGTATGCGCTTTTTGGGCGGTAATTGGTTTGCCTGTTAACATCATTTCGAGGGCTATATTTTGAGGAATCTTGCGCATCAGACGGTGCATTCCAGAGCGTGCCACCAAACCCACCCGTGGTTCTGGCAAGCCAAAGAGCGCATTCTCAGTCGCCACAATCAGGTCGCAAGTCAAGGGCTGTTTCAAATCCTCCCCCTAATGCCACGCCATTGACGGCCGCAATCACGGGTTTGGTTAAATCCCAACGCTCCACCAACCCCACCAATGCGCTTTTTACTAAAAACACGCCCCGATGCCTTGGCTTTCAAGTCGTTACCCGCACAAAAGGCTTTGTCGCCTTTCCCCGTTATCACCGCAAGCCATTGGTCGTCACCCTTTGCAAACGCGTTAAAGGCCAGCCCCAACTCGTGGTTAGCAGGGGGATGCAACGCATTTCTTACCTCAGGGCGATTGATCGTAATGGTGGTAATATGCCCGTTTTTGGAGACCTCGATAAATTCCCAAGCCATGGTATTTTTTCAATCACCCTTACCCCCGTGTGTTCAAAAGCCCTTATTTTTTTGTGGCAAAGCCAGCAGAGGTTCACAAAGGCATTTTGTTCGATGTCAAGCCTTCGCTTACCCACTATCCGCTGTTTTTAATTCTTCCAAGGTTTTGGCAGAAGAAAGAGGGTCTTTTTTATCAATGATGGTGGGGAATTTCTCGGCCTCATCTGCATTAAGTTTCGTATACTTCGTCCATTTCTCTGGCACTTGGTCTTCTGGGTAGATCGCTTCCACGGGGCACTGCGCCACGCAAACATCGCAGTCAATGCAGGTTTCAGGGTTGATATAGAGCATATCAGGCCCTTCATGAAAAGCCTCCACAGGGCAAACTTCAACGCAGTCGGTGTACTTACAGGCATGGCAATATGCGGTTACAACGTAGGTCATGATAATTTAATTGTCCTTTGCAAAAATATCCACGAAACCAGGTTACGGAAGATGGTATGATTGTTTTTAGCACGGGGGCATCGCGACGAACAAACAGGTCAGCAGCCTCAAAAGCACGGGTAACCGCCGCCTATCACTCGGATGCATTGTTCAAAAACCGCAAGTTTTGTGCTTCAGCCATGGAGTGCTGTCTTTAGAGGTGTGCTGTTTTTGAGGGACCCTGTTTTGTAAGTATTCATTAGGGCTGGTGAACCCAGGGTGCGCTTTTGGGATCGGAACTTGACAAATAAGGCGATGACAGCATATGAGTGCCTCTGTGGATCTACACAGACCCCCATGCAAGCACAAATGGGGACGTAATGGCAACACATCGGGATTAGGAGGAGAAAAACCATGAGCAGTATGGGCGAAGGTATTGAGATATTGAGCGCAGTTTGCCCAGAGGGGCAAAGCGTGATTACCCCAGAGGCGATGGGCTTTGTTGCTTTGCTTGAACGCAAATTTGGGGCGCGGAGACGTGAATTGTTGCAGTTACGCCAGACACGCCAACAGCGTTTGGATGCGGGGGAGTTTCCCAATTTTCTACCTGAAACCAAAGCGGTCCGTGAGGGCAATTGGACCATTGCGCCTTTGCCTGACGATTTAAAAGATCGCAGGGTAGAGATTACGGGGCCTACGGATCGCAAAATGGTGGTTAACGCGCTAAACTGCGGGGCCCGTGTGTATATGGCCGATTTGGAAGATGCCACTTGCCCTACATGGGACAATGTCGTTGAAGGGCAGCGCAATTTATACGATGCCGTCCGTCGTGACATCCGCTTTGAAGACCCAAAAAACGGTAAGACCTATCAACTCAATGAAAAGACTGCCACGTTGCTGGTGCGCCCGCGCGGCTGGCATATGGACGAGGCGCATGTGCGTGTGGATGGCATGCCAATGAGCGGGAGTTTATTTGACTTTGGCTTGTATTTTTTTCATAACGCCAAAGCCACCCTCGAACGCAAAACGGGACCCTATTACTATCTACCCAAAATAGAAAATCACTTAGAAGCACGCTTGTGGGACGAGGTGTTTAGTGAGGCTGAAAAGCAACTGGGCGTACCCCATGGCAGCATTAAGGGTACGGTGCTCATTGAAACCCTCTTGGCCGCATTCGAAATGGACGAAATTTTGTATGAACTCAAAGATCACTCAGCGGGGTTAAATTGTGGTCGATGGGACTATATTTTCTCCATGATTAAAAAGCTCCGGGCGCATCCCCAGTGCGTGACGCCTAACCGTGCACAAATAACCATGACCAGTCCAAACATGCGCGCCTACTGTTTGCTGGCCATTCAAACTTGTCACAAGCGCGGTGCCCCTTGTATTGGAGGTATGGCAGCCCAAATTCCTGTAAAAAATAATGAAGCCGCCAATAAGGAAGCTTTTGATAAGGTCCGCAGCGACAAAGAGCGCGAAGTGAATGATGGGCATGATGGCACCTGGGTGGCACACCCTGGGCTTGTTTCAGTAGCCCTTGAGATTTTTGACGCCGTAATGAAAACCCCCAACCAAATTGACAAGCAACTGCCCCAAGTGGCTATCAGTGCACAAGATTTGCTGCAAGTGCCCCAAGGGGATATTACCGAAGAAGGGGTCCGCATGAATGCACAAGTGGGGGTGCGTTATATGGAGGCGTGGCTCAATGGCAATGGTTGCGTGCCTTTGTTCAATTTGATGGAAGATGTCGCCACCGCGGAAATTTCGCGCGCACAGCTTTGGCAATGGGCGCATCATCACTCGAGCACCAAAGAAGGGCAGGTGATTGGGGATGACTGGATTGCCCAGGTTATTGAGGAAGAGATAGAGGCCATTCAGCGTGAGCGTGGTGGCGCAAAGGATGCACGGTTACAGCAAGCGGGCCGTTTGTTCAAAACCATGGCCACTGCCAAAGACATGCCCGACTTTCTGAGTTTGCCTGCATACGAGATCCTCATGAAGGAAGGGCACTAAAAATGGCACATCTCCCTTTTTGGGTTTGAGCCAGCCCCCTTACCCAGCACGGCTTTTAGCGCGTGTAGGGCTGGTTTAGTTCAAAGCGTAGGTTGGTGGTTCCGAGGGGAATGGGCTTGTTAGAGCGACCAATCACCTCCCCCGCCACTGCGCGAAAAGGTTGGTTGTCGTGGTCGGTTAAAATGCGCAAGTCATAGGATTTTTTAGCGTTTTGGTGTTGCGCTGGTGGTAAATAAATGGAAAACCTGGCAGGCAGGGTTGCGCTCTCAATGATACGAAAAGCGACGGGACGACCCAATTGAGGGTCGAACAGCAACACGATAAGGCGTTCTTGGGCTTTGATTTTAGATTGTAGTGCTTTGCTCGCCACGACGGTGCCCGAGATACCATAGCGTTTATCCAAAGCCTGGGCACCGGTGGATTGCGTAGGGGGTGGTTTGGACTGTGTCGCTTGATTCAACAAACCCCCTTGAAAGGGTTTTGAGAGTACCAAGCGAATTTTTTTGCTTCCCAGTTTGATGGGAGCGGGGGAGCGCCCGTACACCTCCCCTGGCATGGGGCGAAAAATTTCGCCATCCTTGTCGGTAATCCCAATCAGCCAGTATTCCCCAACGGGGACATCATGCCCAGGCAATGCGTGCTCCAACCCCACCCGAAACGCTGTCGGAGGAATGAGCGGGGTAATGGTGCGCAAGGCACGCGGCTGGTTTTCTGTGGCGGCAACCAAAAATAATGCCAAGCGATCTGTGCGCACAATGCTGGCTTTGCCACTGGCAAGCAGTGAGGTGTCCAAGACCACCAAGCCATCCAAGGCGTATTTTAGAAGGGTTTCTTCGCGTTCAATTTCCCGAAGCAAGGCAAAGGCCACTGCCACCACAAAAAGCAGCGTAAACCCCATAATCACCCAGTGTTTTATGCGAAGAGGTTTGAGTGTGCGCATGACTTCCTGTGGGAATAGGGCAAGCAAGATCTGAGGATGGGTCAGGGGTTTCAAAAGCAATTCTAGCCTAACCTTGTATTTTTTAGCAAAGTTCGTTAGAGCACGATCCAATAGCAAGGCGTGTGTTCGAGAACAAGCGAACCCATTTTACCCGCCATCAACTTAAAATCAAACTTTGGCAGCATGGGTCCGGCCATTTGCATGGATGACAAAAAGGCCTTCTTCGTGCCGCACATGGTGCGCGACAAGTGCTAAAAAACGGGCTCCAACGAAGGGTTACCAAACCCCGCGTTACCAAACCCCTCTTGCAATGACCACCACAGATTTCTCCTTACTTCCTTCTGGGCAAAACGCTAACCATATTTGGATTGGACTTATGGGAAGGGGCACTGTTGCGCTTGCTGTTAACCGCCACTTTTTGCAAGTGGATCAGACGCTAATTCCTGCAGTGTGGGAAGTAGGTGTTGGGGGGGAGGGCTTTGGCTGATGGTATCCGTGGTGCTTGTGTGGGATGGCCTGATTTTGTTGCGCATGGTTGTGCGCGAAGCCAATTGCCTACACGGTTTTGAAGGCAACACATTTTGTTTATCCACTTAAGCTTTCTTAAAAGTAACCTTTTTGTGATACGCTGGTAGCCTCCGCGGCGTTTATTTATCCATCGCAACCAAAGAACAAAAGGCATTATCACAAACCGATGGTCGATTTTCTTTACGCTCCCATGTTTCCCCTGGGCAAAGATGAAACCCAATACCGCAAACTAAGCGATGCACATGTTTCGGCTTCCCAGTTTGAAGGCAGCCCCGTTGTCAAGGTTGCCCCGCAAGCGTTGGAAATGCTGGCCGATCAGGCCTTGCGCGAGGTCAATTTTTTCTATCGCACACGCCATTTAGCGTTTTTGCGCAAGATTTTAGACGACAAAGAAGCCTCGGATAACGATCGTTATGTGGCCTTGGCATTGCTTAAAAATGCAGTTATTTCCGCCGATCGCCTGCTTCCCAGCTGCCAAGATACGGGAACCGCAAAGGTCTATGCCACCAAAGGTCAGCAGGTGTGGACAACAGGCAATGATGAAGAAGCTTTAAGCCGCGGGGTGTATAACGCCTATCGCGAAGAAAATTTGCGCTACTCGCAAAATGCTCCGCTTGGCATGTACGAAGAAAAAAACACAGGGAGCAACTTACCCGCCCAAATTGACCTTCATGCAGCCCAAGGAGATGTCTACAAATTTTTGTTTATGGCCAAAGGGGGGGGGTCTGCCAACAAAATGTTTTTATTTCAAGAAACAAGGCGTATTTTAAACCCCGAAACATTGCCCAAATGGGTTGAGCAGCACATGAAACTCCTGGGCACTGCCGCGTGTCCCCCTTACCATTTGGCCTTGGTTATTGGGGGGACCTCCGCGGAAAGCACCATGAAAACCCTTAAATTGGCCACGGGTGGCTATCTTGACACCCTTCCCACCCAAGGCAGTGAGGCAGGGCATGCGTTTCGCGACCTTGCTTTTGAGAAGGTGGTCCACGAGGTATCGCGTAGGCTGGGCATTGGCGCACAATTTGGTGGGAAGTACTTTGCCCACGATGTGCGCGTTATTCGCCTGCCGCGTCACGGGGCATCTCTGCCTGTGGGCTTGGGGGTAAGCTGTAGTGCGGATCGCAACATTTTAGGCAAAATCACCGCCGAAGGGGTGTTTTTAGAGGAACTCGACCACGATCCCGCGCGCTTTTTGCCCGCACCTGCACCCGATCAAAGTGCGCAGACCGTCACCATTGACATTAACCAACCCATGCAAGCGGTGTTGAATGCACTTACCAAGCACCCCATCAAAACCCGCGTAATTTTAAACGGCAAAATGATTGTTGCCCGCGACATTGCCCATGCGCGCTTTAAGCAAATGCTTGACCAAGGCAAGGCACTGCCAGACTATTTTAAAAAGCATCCCGTGTACTATGCAGGGCCTGCCAAAACGCCTCCAAACATGCCCTCTGGGAGCTTTGGACCTACCACTGCAGCACGCATGGATCCTTACGTGGATGCCTTTCAAAAGCAAGGCGCATCCATGGTTATGCTGGCCAAAGGCAATCGCTCAAAACAGGTTACCGAAGCATGCAAGCAAAATGGCGGCTTTTATCTGGGGTCGATTGGCGGCCCGGCGGCCCTTTTGGCAAACAACTGCATCACCTCGGTAAAGCAGATAGATTTTGCCGACCTTGGCATGGAAGCGGTGTGGGAAATTGAGGTGAAGGACTTTCCCGCCTTTATTGTGGTGGATGACAAAGGCAACGACTTTTTTAGCCAGTGGAGGTAGTTTCCCCTACCCCTTTACGCAAGACCACCCCTTACACCCTTGGTGTGGCTACCCAGGGAGTTTCTTTTTTCCCCGCCCTACCTTTACCCATCGCCGATGGCAATGCCTAATAAGCCCTTCGGTCACCTTGAACTGCGTTGGAGCGTAAAAAAGGGCTCATTTACCGGTGCTTGTTTGACACGGGTAGCCATGGGGTTTTGGCCTTAAGGGATTTTGTAAAGCGTACGCACAGTTTTAGCGAAGGTAACACCATTCATGGCACCTCCCCCTAAAGACAAACAAGTTCCATTGTTTACCGTAAACTGGCCCAGTAACCCCCCTGCTGAAATGGCCTCTCATCCTGCAAAGCGTGCTTCTGCCAAAAAAAAGAATCCTCTCACAAAGGGTGGCAAAGCGAGCAGGTCTCGCCAGTTGCCACAAAGCCCTGAAAACGCGTGCAGCATTAGCCAACTCAACCAGCGCTTAAAAGGCTTGGTTGAAGAAGGCTTGCACGGTATTTATGTGCTGGGCGAATTAAGGGATGTTAAGCAGGCACCCAGCGGGCATTGGTATTTTTCCTTGTGTGATGAGCGTGCCAGCATGCGCTGCATTTTGTTTCGCGGTGCCGCTTTGGGCATGCCGTTTTTGCCCGAAAACGGCCTGCGGGTCTTGGTGTACGGTAACATGAGCGTGTATGCTTTGCGCGGAGAATGCCAAATGCAGGTTGTAACCCTTGCCTTGCAAGGTGCTGGCGAACACCAGCATATGCTGGAGAAGCGCAAGAAAAAACTGGAGCAAGAAGGCCTGTTTGCAACCGAGCGCAAACGACCACTGCCCTCTTTGCCATGTGGTGTCGGGGTGGTTACCTCCGTACACGGGGCAGCGTTGCACGACATCCTCAATGTGATTGGGCGGCGCTTTTCGAGCATGCCCGTGATCCTTTGCCCCGTTGCAGTGCAAGGGCTGACCGCCTCGGTTGACATTGCCCATGGGATTGACACCTTAAATCAGCACGCCACCCAATGGGGCTTGGACGTATTAATTGTAAGCCGTGGAGGCGGTGCGCGCGAGGACTTAGATGCCTTTGATAGCGAGGAAGTGGTGCGCGCGGTCGCCGCTTCGCAGTTACCGGTAATCTCGGCAGTGGGGCATGAAACCGATGTTACCTTGATCGACTTCGCGGCGGATGTTCGCGCACCCACGCCATCCGCCGCCGCCGAACTGGCGGTGCCTGTACGCACGGATTTGCTTGAAAATATAGCGCGGTCGATGGATAACTTGTGCAGGCAAATGCATCATATTCAACACGTGGCACACAGCCAATGGCAACGGATTCTACCACGTTTACACGCTCCGCAAGGCAAGATAACCCACTTGCAAACGCGCTTTCAACAAAACCATGCGCGCCTTAAGCCCCTGGGTGAGCAGATTTACACCAGCACAGCACAGCGCGTACAAACGTTGCTCCATCGCTTAAGCCAAGTCAGCCCTCAAGGGTTGCCTGCTCAGTATGAGGCACGCGTTTACCAATACCAGCTGGCCTTGCAACACGCATTGCAGCACCGTTTGCGGGCACAGCACCAGCGCGTTGACCAAGGCTTGCACGCCCTGCAAAACATGGGTCCTTTAAAGGTGCTGGCCCGTGGATATGCCGCCCTGCAAAGCCTTGAAGGTAAGCGCATTGTGTCTGCCAAGCAAGTCCGACAAGGGCAAAGCATCAGCCTGCTGCTCCACAATGGGAGCCTTGAAGCGACCGTAACCAAGCGCCACCTTACCGGAAAGCCTTAACTCGAGGCCTTGCTCAAAACAAAGAAAGCGCACGCAAAGCAAACACGCATCCCACTAAAACCCCGTCACCAAAAAGCGAAGAGCCCCCACCTTCATCCGAGCCTTTGTCTAATCCTCATGAGGTGATGAACACATTTTTTGATACCCAGGCAGGGCGAATAATCGGGTGGGGTGTCATGATCTACTTCCTTTACGTCTTATTACTCTAGGATGAGTCTATTTCTAAAAAGTACTTTTTTGATGTTTTTTGGTTTGAGCTGGGAATCTAGCATTGGCCAAGGCGTTTTAGCTTTGTGTTGAAATTTGCGCAAAGGCTCGTTTTATCTGTTCTTCGCGTGCTTCACACAGGGTTTTGATGGTGGGGTAATCCCATTGTTTTGCCAAGCGCGGAAACTCCTTCTTGGTTTGTGGACTAAAGCGGTGATTAAAGTGGGGGTTTTGCACGCGCAGCCATTCATCCACTTCGGACAACATGTGGTAGCCAGGGCGTAATGCGCCCACAAGGGGGCTATCAGCGGGAATTTTCCAACCTACACGCTGCTTAAAATCTTGCAAAATTTGGGCTTGGCGCAAAAACTCAAAAGCCGTCATTGCCCCTGGATGATACTTTAAATGAACGTGATGACTGGCTTTTTGCGCGTTGTTGGCCACACTCAAGCGCAGGGCAATCTGTTGAGCTTGGCTGGCAATTTCCCCTTGGGCAATGGGAAACTGCTGCCAGGCTGCATCCACTTCTTGCATCAGCACTTGTCCCAGGTTAAAATCCCCCGCAATGGGGCGCAGGCGGGTAAAAGCCATGAAATTCCACATTTCGGCACGCCCCTCTGCCGAGCCTTGCAAAAATCTGCGATAGTTTTGCAAACTGGGGACCAACACGCTGCGTGAGCCAAAAGGGCGCAGGCGGTGGTCAAGGTCGTACAACTTGCCCAACTGGGTGGGTACGGTGAGCAAATTGCTAATGTGCTGGGCTAGTTTGCGGTAAAAAACGCTGGCATCGCGATTACTCACGGGTTCGGGCTTGCCATCGTGCACAAACACCAGGTCTAAATCAGAGCCAAAGCGCAGCTCGTTACTGCCTAGTTTGCCCATGGCCAACACGCAAAACCCCTGTGTTTTGGCACTTGCATCCTCGCCTATGGCACGCTGGGTAAGCTGCCGGCGACAGAACACGGTGCACGCTTGTACGACAGCATCAGCCAACTGGCTTAGCATGGTGCGGTGTGGGCTAGGTGTGATGTGTGCTGAATGGGGTTGGGTAGCGGTGGGTTGGGCAAGCAGCATCTCCACATGGGCAAGGTAGGTGGTAAGGGTTTGCAGGACCCCATGGGCTTGGGCTTCTTGCAAGGCCAGCAAAAAAGCCTGCTCTTGGGTGTTTTGCTGGGCAATGGCTTGAAAGTGCGCACGCCAAGTGGGTGCCGTTTTTGCGAGCAGCATAAACGATTCCAAAAATTGCGGATGCTTTTGCAAAATTTGCGCGTGTACCCCACCGTGTTTAAAAATGCGTTCCACCCATTGAATGATGTTGGGTTGGGCTGCGAGCAAAATGTACAAAGCATTGCGCTCACCAATACGCTCAAGCAAGGTCAGCCAATGCTGCAATACCCCCTCACCGTTGGTGTACACAGCCTTATGGTTTAGAATATGCGCCAATTTGGCCGTGCAGCGCTCACCTTCGCGGCTCGTCATCAGGTTTTTGAAAACGCTGTTAGCTTGGTGTAAGCAGCGTTTTTGTGCTTGAGGGTCGAGCACGGTGGTCGCTTGGGTGCCGTTTGGCGTGGCCTTGGCAAAAGAGGGGTTTTGCTCTGTGGGTTGCCATGCCTCGCGCCATGTTTCTTGCCATGGGGCATGGAGCATGCGCTGGAGGTTTTGTGCCCCCCCAAACAAGGCTCTAAAGCGTTTGGCCGTGCTGGATTGGGTGCTTTCCAAGGCTTGTAATGCTGTTTGCTGCCGCTGGCTAAACCCTGGGCTAAATCCATGCAACACCCCAAAAAGGCGGAGCGCATCCGTGGGCAATTGATGGGTTTGTTCGGCATACAGCATTTGCACGCGGGTTTCTACCTCGCGCAGGTGCCAGTAGTCGTGCACGGCGCGTTGCACCTGCTGTGGTGGTGATAGTTCCAATTTGCCTAGCGTTTGTAAGGCTTGGCTATGGTTAGTACAGCGCAAACTGGGATTGCGTCCACCGTGAATTATCTGCTGAGCTTGCACCCAAAATTCGTTTTCGCGAATGCCACCTTGCCCTAGCTTTAAGTTGGCTTGATGGGTTTTGGCATGGCGATCGATGTCAGCTTTAATCAAGGCTGTCCCTTCGAGCATGCTCCAATCGCGGTATTGGCGATACACAAAGCGTGTACGCAAGGTTTTAAATGGCAGAGCCAAACCGGGTGGGGCGCATACCACCCGCGCTTTGAGCAAAGCAAAGCGCTCCCACTCACGCCCTTGGTTTTGGTAGTAAGCATTGGCAAAGGATAGGCTACAAGCCAGGGGTCCTCCTTTGCCAAGGGGACGCAAATCGAGATCTACGCGAAACACACGTCCTTGTGCTGTGGGGGTATTGAGCAAACGTACCACCCGCCTTGCAATGGCTTGGCACAAGGCCTCCCCCGTCTGTTTGGCGGGTTCAAGCGGTTTTTCTGTACGGGCAGCACCCTCGCATAGACCATGGGTGAGTTTCTGCCAAGCCTGCCAAAAACGGGGCATGTTGGCGTAGCTCTGCTCGGGAATGCGCAAGCTTTGGGGCAACTTGAAGCAGGGCTGTAGGGTGGCATTGTGTAAAAAAATTACATCAATGTCCGAGCTATAATTAAGTTCCATCCCCCCCCATTTGCCCATGGCAATGGCGCCAAACCCTGCCATGCTTCCTTCTTGTGTAAGGGGGATACCACCGCGCAATACCTCATCCACAAAGGCTCTTGCGCAGGTCACTTGCATGGCTTCATCGGCCAATTCAGAAAGGGCTGTGCACACTTGCTCAATGGTTTTCCAGCCCATGAGTGCATTTGTGGTGATGCGCACCATGGCAAAACAGCGCCACAGCCGGATGCGGCGCATCCACGCGTCCTCGGCTTCGGTTGCGGGGTGTTCACAATGGGGGGCTAGGGCTATAAAGGATGGGAAGGCTGTGTTATCAGCACTGGCTTCGCTTAATGCAGGTAACAAGGCAAGGCCATGGGGGCCGCCCAGCAGGTCAAGCACCCATGGTGCCGCCACGGCGATGCGTAACAGAGCATCGGGAATATAGGCTTGTTCGAGCCAGGCAGAGTTTTGCGCGGCGTTTTCATTGCAACAACGCACAAACACCCGCTCCAAGGCATAGAGCCTCCCAAGGGGCATTTCAAGGCGTTGCATCGCCCTGGCAAGGGCCTTTGTACTACGTTCCGAAAAAGCAAAGGAGCTCTGCCATTTTGCAGCCTGCCGTAAGCAGCCTTGGGCGTCAAGGCTGGGAACGGCTGGGGGGGGTGCGGGGCTCAAAAACATCCCCCTCGCGTGCCCCAGGGCACTTTATTTCGATGAAAGTTTTTCAAAGGTAATTTCAGCGGAAGAAATTTTTTGTACCCGTAACTTTTCTCCCCCCGCCCCAAAAGAGAGCGAATCTCCCTCGCGCAACGTGGTATCGATTTGTTGGCGTTCCCCCAAAGGGGCACCTGCCTTTAAACGGGTTTTACGTTTGACGGTGTCTTGTTGTGCCATAACCTCTACAAAATGCCTCCTTGCACCTTGGTTTTCGGTGAATCTAGTCCCACGTGTACGTATTTTGCTATGCTTACGGATAACTTGTCAAACGCTGCCATCATTTTTTATTCGCAAGATCACATTTTATTTTAACCCGCCTTCACAAAAGCATGTCATGTCTTCGCTAATTCCCCTTGCATGGCAGCGGCAACATCAAGAAGCGCAAGCCCAGCAAGGGCTCGCTTTGCGCCCCTTTGTTACCCTTAAAGCAGCCATTACCCTCGATGGCAAGGTAGCCAATGCCAACGGTGATTCAAAATGGATTACTGCCCAAGGTACGAGGCAACACGCCCACATGTTACGTGCCGAACACGATGCCATTTTGGTGGGGGTAAACACGGCTTTGGTTGATGACCCCCAACTAAACGTACGCCTTCAAACCCAAACCCTTGCCCGGACAACGCCCCCCGCACGCATTGTGCTCGATTCCCAAGCCCAAACCCCACCCAATGCACGCTGCTGGCAGGAAGATGGTGCCTTGCGTATGATGGTATGTACTCACACAGCCCCCCCCTACCGCGTGAAAGCCTTGCGCACAAAGGGCGTGGTGGTGTTGCAGCATCCTCCACCCCGTCCAAACCTTACCCGGATGCTGCATCGTTTGCAGCAACGCTGGGGTATCCAAACGGTATTGGTGGAGGGCGGTGCCGCGCTACACGCAAGTTTTATTGCTGAACGGTTGGCTGATGCATTAGTATTGTACATGGCGGGCAAAATCATGGGACAAAGCACAGCACCTGCATGGTGTGCAGACCTACCCACCACACCCCGTCATGCCTCAGGTAACATGCAAATGCTTGCCAAGGTTACCCAGTTACAAGCGTTTACCTTGCAAGAAGATATTTGGCTTTTAGGGCGCTTTTGATGCTAGTTTAACGCTCTATCCAGCACAGTTTTTGTGTGTGCCTTGCCATGCATTCAGCGCTCTTTTAATGTGTGTTTTAAATTTGAACCCTTTCACAAACACCAAGAAGTCATCGTAAAAATAAAGCAAATTTATGACACAGCCAACCCCCGCCCCCACAACCAACCAACCCAACCATGTTGGCAAGCCTGAGCGGCGTTTTGATAAAGTGGAAGATGCCATTGCCGCCTTTTCTCGCGGTGAGATGGTGATTTTGGCCGACGACGAAGATCGTGAAAATGAAGGTGATTTGGTTTGTGCGGCCGAACTTGTAACCCCAGAAATCATCAATTTTATGGCCACCCATGGCCGTGGTCTCATCTGCCTTGCCATGCATTCTACCCTGGTCGATCGCCTTGAACTGCCCATGATGACCAATCGCAACACCAGCCGTTTTGGGACCAATTTTACCGTGAGCATCGAGGCGCGCGAAGGGGTTTCAACGGGCATTTCTGCAGCAGATCGTGCCCATACCGTTCGCACAGCCGTGGCCGCCTTTGCAAACCCCAACCACATTAGTACCCCAGGGCATATTTTTCCTTTGCGGGCCAAAGATGGTGGCGTGCTGGTACGCGCAGGACAAACCGAAGGTGCCGTAGATCTGGCACGCCTAGCCAAGTTACGCCCTGGGGGGGTGTTGTGCGAAATTATGGCCGAAGACGGCACGATGGCACGCTACCAACATCTGCGCAAATTTGCCGATAACCATCGCCTGAAGTATTTTACCATTGCAGACCTCATTGCCTACCGTAAACGCACCGAACGCCAAGTGGAACGCATTGCCCAATGCCAAATGCCCACCGCTCAAGGAGAGTTTACCTTGGTGGGATATCGCAACCTAAACACCGATGATGAATACACCGCCCTTGTACTTGGCGAGTGGCAAGAAGAAGAAGAGGTGTTGGTGCGCGTCCATTCCCAATGCCTAACAGGCGACGTGTTTGGCTCGCTACGCTGCGATTGCGGCCCTCAATTGCAAAATGCCCTTGGGATTATTCAACAAAAAGGCAAAGGTGTGTTGCTTTACCTCCCCCAGGAAGGGCGTGGGATTGGCCTTTTAAACAAAATTAAAGCTTACAAACTGCAAGAAGGAGGGGCAGATACCGTGGAGGCCAACCACCGTTTAGGCTTTGGGGAAGACTTGCGCGACTATGGCATAGGTGCGCAAATTTTGCACGATTTAGGCTTGCGCAACATGCGCTTAATTACCAACAATCCCAGAAAAATTGTGGGCTTAAGCGGGCACGGCCTTACCATAGTGGGGCGGATGCCTATTGAAATGCCACCCAATACCCTCAACAAAAAATACCTCGAAACCAAAAAAAATAAACTCGGGCACCTCCTGCAACACGTGGATGACAACTTGCAATCATGACTTGCAATCATGGTGTGCTTTCTGAAAAAATAAAGAATCCTTGTTTTAGAATACGCTGTTGAAGAAATAACATGTGAGGCTCAAGGGTTTTGAACCTCGGCTATCAACGGTTCTTAAAGGCATCCCATTTTGCCCTTGAAGCACGGGAGATCGATGCAAAAAATAGAAGGTGACATGCAAGCCAAAGGCTTGCGTGTGTTGATCGCAGCCTCACGCTTTAACCAGCTGGTTACTGAACGCCTGATTGAAGGCGCCCATCAAGGCCTCCTGCGTTGCGGGGTGGCAGAAGAAGCCATTACCCTCGTGCGCACTCCCGGTGCCATGGAGTTGCCTCAAGCCGTTTTGGCTGCCGCCAACACCAAACGCTACGATGCGTTGGTAGCCTTAGGGGCGGTCATTAAAGGAGAAACTCCCCATTTTGACTACGTATGCAGCCATGCCTTTGCGGGTTTTAACCATATTAGCCAAAGTGGTGTTGCCTTGGCCATTGGTCTGCTTACCACCCACACCTTAGAGCAGGCCTTGGACCGTGTAGGCGGTAAGCATGGGCATAAAGGTGAGGAGGCCGCTTATTGTGCCATTGAGATGGCCAATTTGCTCAAGGGTATTCGCAGTACCCAAGGATGAAACACGCACAAATCGCATGTTGCATGGTATATTTCACATGGACTCCCACAAAAAAAATCTCCACCCTGTAGTACATGGTTTACGGTGAATGATACACAATAGGGCTGTAATGACCATTGCACCCACGCCAAAACGCCAGCGATCCCAGGGCTGCGTGGTGCTCAAAATGGCGCATGGGCTGAAACGTGCGGTGTTGCTGCTGGGCACCTTATATGCCTTGGGCAGTTGTGTTTCTTTGGGGCTCCAAGGAGAAGCACCTTCTTTCGAAGAACTGCTTATTCAAGGTGAAGGTAAGGCCAAAATTTTGTTGCTCGATATTTCAGGCCCCATTCACGATACCCCCATTTACATCCCTGGTCTGGGTGTTGCCCCAGGCATGCCTGGGCGCATTCGCCAAAATTTGGAGTTGGCTTACGAGGATAACGACATTCACGGTATTTTACTGCGCATCAACTCCCCTGGGGGTGGTCTCACCGAAAGCGATGTCATTTACCATGCCTTAATGGAGTTTAAGCGCACCAAAAAAGTCAAAATCGTGGCTTCCATGGGGGATACAGCCGCCTCTGGTGGTGTGTATGTCGCCATGGCTGCGGATGAAATTTATGCCCACCCCACCACCATCACGGGCAGTATCGGGGTGGTTATTCCTCACATTGAGTTTAGTGGCTTGATGGAGAAACTGGGAATTCGCTCAAATTCGATCACCTCAGGTCCCCATAAAGAAACCTTATCGCCCTTTTTACGCCGCTCAGAGCAAGAGCAAGAGATTTTGCAGCACTTGGTGCAGCAGCAAACCCAGCGTTTTTTGCAAGTAATTCAAAAAAGCAGACCTAAAATGCCTGCCAGCACCTTGCAACGCCTTGCCGATGGGCGCTTGCTATCGGCTAATGATGCGCTAAAAGAAGGCCTGATCGATGGCGTGGGCTATTTGGATGATGCCTATCGTAGAATTTCTGAATTGAGTGGGTTTCCAAAAAACCAGTTAGTGCGCTACAGCAATGCATGGGCTACGGGTAAAAACATTTATACCAACGCCTTGCCCATTGAGCCCCCTTCAAACTAGGTCTGCTGGCATGCTGTGCGAATCGGGTTTTAGGCGGGTTTTAGGCGGGTTTTTGTGGTGAATGGCGGCTTTTTCAAACGAGGTCTGCTGGCATGCTGTGCGAATCGGGTTTTAGGCGGGTTTTTGTGGTGAATGGCGGCTTTTTCAAACGAGGTCTGCTGGCATGCTGTGCGAATCGGGTTTTAGGCGGGTTTTAGGCGATTTTTTGTGGTGAATGGCGGCTTTGAATCGCGTTTTTGGGAAGTGAATGGAAACCAGTCAGACCACAACAAAGGGGCATCGGGAAGTGTTTACTTGACAACGGTGTGAACCTCTGCGTAGCCTAATGGGTTATGTGCACATGCGGGAGTAGCTCAGTTGGCTAGAGCATCAGCCTTCCAAGCTGAGGGTCGCGGGTTCGAATCCCGTCTCCCGCTCTTATTTTGCACAATAATCGCACAGCAACCCCGTAGATCAAGGTGGGTTTTTCGCAAGGGTTGTCCGTTTTGCGGGAGTGCTTTTGCGCGTTACCGTCTGGATATCCCTCAACCGCAAGAGTCGCCCCGTGCTGCTTAACGGGTTTTAAGCGGGTTTGTGGTTAGTGCATGGTGCGTGTGCCCCGCGGCAAAAAACGCTGATCCCGTTTATAAAAGCGTATCCGCGGGAACATCCAGACCCCCATGGACAAATGCAACGGTTTTCGACAGGTCTCATTTAGGCCATTGTTCGAGGGAATGCTGCGTGGTGATTGGATAATCAATTCCCCCTACCCCAATTGTCGCGACCCAAAACAATGGGTTAAGCGTACATCCTCGTGAGATGGCTATCTGGGTCAGACCCAAATTGAACTTCATTCAAAGCGGCTATTTGCTGCGTATCACCTGTACGGGCAGGGCTTGCAAGCACTTTAGCAAATTACTGGTGGCTTGGTTTACCAGCGCGGCGTCCTCTCCCTCTACGGCAATCCGCACGGAGTACTCCTTAGGGCGAAAGGAGGGATAAGAGCCAATCAGCACTCCCGGATGGGCCTGCTCGACCTGCAGTAAGGCTTGGGCAATTTCTCCCTCATCGGCGCGCAGATAGAGTTCCTTTAAAACAATTGGTTTGCTTTGAAACAGGTGCTTTATGGCATCAAATTTATACCTGAACAACTCGGGTACTCCCGGCAATATAAAAATATTTTTAAAGCGCAATTGCGGAAATCGCAAGTCTGGGGTTGGAATGATCTCAGCACCAGCGGGGGTGAGGGCCATGCGTAAATGGGCTTGGGTTAGTTTATCGCCGTAATGCCCGCGGATGCGTTTGGCCATTTCGGGGTGTTCTAAGGTTTCGACCTTAAAGGCACGTGCAACGGCTGCAATGGTCATATCGTCGTGGGTGGGGCCAATGCCGCCGCTGGTAAAAACCCATTTAAATGCATTGGAAGATTGGCATACCTCTTGGCCAATCATGGCCATGTCATCGGGCACGGTTACAATGCGGCGGGTATGTACCCCCAGCAAACGTAACTGTCGGCACAGGTAGGGTCCATTTTGGTCCACAATTTTTGCAGATAAAATCTCATTGCCCACCACCACAATTCCCGCGGTATTGCTTTGTGCTGTCATAAAACCATTTTTGTCAAAAAAATGCTGCGCCATAAACCCATGCCAGGTCTAAGAACTGGAACAACGGGCTTTTTAAAAATGCGGTTTTTATCCTGAGGCACCGCCAAAGGGCGGCCCATGGCTTATCCCATTTTTTGCACCACACCATGCACCGCCGTTTCCAGTTGATCTAAATTGGCACAAGGCCACACCCCTTTGCAATGCTGAGCAAAGCCGAGCATTTCTGAATCCCCCGTGCCCCATACCGAAGGCATTTCGGGGTTAAACCAAAAAATGGCTTTTACTTTGCGTTCAATCTGCCTCAAATATGCCCGCTTCGCATCTCCGTAGTTATTGCGCCCGTCTCCTTGTACAAGCACCACACTACGGGGGGTGAGAGCACCTTGGCAACGATTCAAAAACCCCTCCCATACATTGCCGTAATGGGTAGCACCCCCACCCACTTGACGCAAAGCCGCTTCCATGGCTTGCATGGGAGGGTGCTGACGAAACAAGCCACCAATTTCATGCAAGGTACTCGAAAAAGCAAAGCACCGCAGTTTAGGCATGGCCAAATGCAGGCTGTGTAACAACAAGAGCAAAAAGCGAGCGTGGGGTACCATCGAGCCACTTACATCACAGATGGCAAACACTTTTGGGGGTGGGCGGTGACGTCGACGCCAATGAAGGTATAGCAACGGACCGCCATAGGCTACATTGCGGCGCAGTGTACGGCGGACATCCAAAGGGCCTTTTTGGCCGGTGGTCTGCAGACGCCGCGGTTGATTAAGGTGTTTGGCCATGCGCTTTAACATGGCCTGGGCACGCTCAACATCCTGGGGAGAGAGCCTAGAAAAATGGGTGTGCCGCAGGCTATTTTCAAGCAGCCTTTTCATTCTAGGTTGGGCGTACAGTAGCATGTAACCCTCAACCAACTGGTGCACGGCCTTGCGCCTCGCCTGCCATCCAAGGCTTTCCTCGGAATTTTCGGTGGGGTCAGGCTCTTTGGTTAAGCCTGCCTCTTGCAGTAGAAATTGCAACATTTGGTTTATGGCGCGCCCGCGTTGGGTAAAAATTTGCACATTGCGTAAGCTGACTGCGTGGGCAGCACGCCTTGCTGCCAAAAAAGCGGATTGCTGGTGATTTGCTACGTTAGCCGTGGGTAGCGCATGGCCTCCACCCCCTGTTGCACGGTGTGGTGGTTCCGTGGTGCCATTGGCTACTCCTTCATGGAAGGTGTGTGTTGGATCGCCTGGCGCGGCTCGGGAGGCGGGGCTGGTTTTTGGCGGGGTTGCTTGGGGTTTTTGGGCAAGCGAGGGTAGACCAAAAAAACCTTCAAACACGACTTCAAATGCCTGCTTTTCAGCTTGGGTTTTGGCTAGAGTGAGCCCCAGGGCCCGTTTTACCACAGCGCGTTGTTGCACGCCGCATAGTTCCACAGCACGCAAGGCATCGACCACCTCGGCCGTTGAGCAGCGAACCCCATGCACACGTAAGGCATCCACCAGTTCTAAAACAAGGTTATCCATGGGTGATAAAACGAACAATCAAGGGCAAAAAGCCCTGGGTTTATGAAAGAAAAATCCATGTTTTGCGCAAAAGCGTCCGGCGCACCCATGAATCTAGCCAGGCCCAAAGGACAAATACCCCACCATCCTCTCTTTAAATTTCGACCCAATTTTGAAAAAAGGTCTCGAAGCGCTGCCCTATGCAGGAAATTACAAAGGGGGGGTTAAATTTTTTAGCAGTTGAGAAATGGCAGGTTGCACCACCTGCACATCCTCCTTGTGTTTGAGCAAAATGGGCAGGGCTTCCTCCAAACGGCCTTCATCAAGGGTATTGCAGCCCAGCAATTCAAGTGCTTTAGCCCAGTCTAAAGTTTCGCTCACCGAGGGTGGTTTGTGCAAGGTAAGCCCACGCAACTGGGCGACAAATGCGGCCGCTTGCTGGCGCACACTCTGCCGCAAATGGGGAACACGTTTGGCTATAATGGTGGTCTCCTGGGCAAGGTTTGGGTGGGGGAGGTCCACATGCAGGCAGCGCCGCAGCAACGCTTCACCCATATCACGGGTTTGGTTACTGGTTAAAAACACCAGGGGTGGGTGCTTGGCATGTACCACGCCTAGTTCGGGAATGGACACCTGATTTTCAGCCAAGGCTTCCAGCAAAAATGCCTCAAACTCTGCGCCCGACTTATCCACCTCATCAATCAGCAACACCGCCTTCGTTTCGCTTTGCAAGGCTTGTAAGATGGGGCGTGCTTCCAAAAATTCATGGGAAAAAAATGCAGCACCCATGGCGTGCAACCTCCCAATGGCAGCTTGGGTGCTGTTGGGGTTGTTGGGGTTGTTTGCCAGGTTGGTATGGTTGGGTTGGCCTTGCAATACGTGTTGAAGCTCTGCTTGCAACATTTGTACATACAACAGTTGTTTGCCGTATTTCCATTCATACAAAGCGCGCGATTCATCCAAGCCTTCGTAGCACTGCAAACGAAATAGTGGAAACCCCAACCACTGGGCGCACAGCTTGGCCAACTCGGTTTTACCCGATCCAGCAGGGCCTTCAACCAGCATCGGCTTGTTTAAGCGCAAGGCCAAAAACACGGCCATGGCGGTTTGAGCGTTGCACACATAATCAAGGCTTTCCAAGCCTTGACGAATGCCCTCGGGTGATGCAGTGTTCTCAGGGGGTTTTGCCTGAAGGGGTTTGGATAAAGAGGGGGTCATCGCAAAGAAAAATGTCACTCCGTTTTGGTGGGTCGATGGCTTAGCTATGGGTGTTCTGCAAGGCGTCTTTGTTCCAATCTGCAAACATCGCTTAAACGTTTTGTGGTTAAGGGCCTTACCGCCCAGCCCCGCCAGAGGACCGTGTTTGCCCTTGGCATCGCTTTAAAACGGCAGTAACATACCCGAATTTTGGGCGACGCAAGGTCGCCGATGGGCCTGTAAGTCAACGGCGATGCTTTCTCCTTAAGTGCTCAAGGTTTGCTGCACCAAGGGATGGTTGCTGGCAAACGCTTTCAAAGCCGCGCCAACTTTCTGCCATGATGCGCCCCTTCAATTTTGTTACCCGCGCCAACTTTCTGCCATGATGCGCCCCTCCAATTTTGTTACCCGCGCCAACTTTCTGCCATGATGCGCCCCTCCAATTTTGTTACCCGCGCCAACTTTCTGCCATGATGCGCCCCTCCAATTTTGTTACCCGCGCCAACTTTCTGCCATGATGCGCCCCTCCAATTTTGTTACCCGCGCCAACTTTCTGCCATGATGCGCCCCTCCAATCCCGTTACCCGCGCCAACTTTCTGCCATGATGCGCCCCTTCAATTTTGTTACCCGCGCCAACTTTCTGCCATGATGCGCCCCTCCAATCCCGTTACCCGCGCCAACTTTCTGCCATGATGCGCCCCTCCAATTTTGTTACCCGCGCCAACTTTCTGCCATGATGCAACACTCAACCCCGTAAAGACAGCATACAATCCATTATTTCCACCCTAGGAACGCCCTGTGTCTTATAGGCCTGTGCTATCGTGGCAGCAAGGTCAGACTTTCGGTATTCATCCATCGATTCTTCCGAATCCCACAAATATAGTCCCCCAAACTCACCCGTTTCTCTGTCGTGAACATAATGTTTTTGAACCAATCCTGGAAGCGCTCGAAATTCGGGGGCACGCTCGACCATGATTTGGCGAACGGTTTTTTCTGGCAAAGTGCTCTTAAATCTTGCGAGTAATAGGATCATGTTTGCTCTCCTGATCAGCCTTCAAAGGCAATTTTTGGGGTGGTGATGACACGGAACTCATCCAAATTTCCGGATTTAGACACGCTCTTATAGGTGATATGATGGCAAGCTGCATCCCCACCACACACTCCGACCTTTATACATCTAAGCGGGGAATCTAAGCAAGCCACGGTGCTCGGATTGCCATTGCACATGTTTTTCTCTGTCGTGCGCAAACCGCTACACACCACGGGTGAGATTGAGCAAGGGAGGCCCCTTGCCTATGGGACAACCACGCGCGAAGCCCCCCGTTGCGTGCGTTGCCTGTCAAAAAAATGCTCCACGCCTTGAATGCGTGCATTTTCGCGGAATGCATCCACCGCCTCCATGGATTGGGAGGGGAGTAAAAATTATGCTGCGGGCGGAGGCGCAGGGAACTTTTCGGGGGGTAGGAAAATAGTGGTCCGCTTGGCCAACCGTGGCATGGCGGAAGCAAATGCGTCACGCCTGTGCCACAACCTTGCGTTGTCCCAAAGCATTACATCCCCCGGGCGCCATGCGTGCTTGTAGGTAAATTCCTTGCGGGTTGAATGGGCAACCAGTTCTTTAAGCAAGGAGGCACTCCGCTCCTTGGGCATACCCACAATGTCGTAAGTTTTGGCTGGATCGAAATACAGCGATTTTTTGCCCGTAACGGGGTGGGTTAACACCATGGGGTGATCTACGGGTGGCGTACGCTTTTCTATTTCTTGTACCTGAATGGTACGCTCATCATTTGCGGTATTGAAGTCGCGCTTAAATCCACCATTTTTGTCGCGCCCATATTGACAACGGGCATCATATTTCTCCAGTTCTTGTTGCAAGGTTTGGGGCAATGCTTCGAAGGCCATTTGGGTATTGCACCACCACGTTTGTGGTCCTTCATCGGGAATTTCAATGGCCAAAAACAGGGAACCTGTGGGTGGGTGCTTGCGATAGATTTGATCGGTATGCCATTCCAGTTCATAGATCCCCAGCCCTCCTAGGCGCTCCCCGTTTTCTTGGCACAAATTGGTCACATAAATCACTTCTGGGTTGCGCTTCGAAATCATGTCATCACGCACCATCACGTCCACCCTACCAAAGCGACGGCTCAAGGTCACCATCTCATCTTCGGTAAAATTTTGGTTGCGCAGCAGCAGCAATGGGTGCTCTTGCCAAAGGCGCACCAGGGCCTCAAAGGTATCATTCGTGAGCGTCGCAAGGTCAACGCCTTCTACTTCAAAGCCAAACGTGGCGTTGCTTAAGGGTTTGGTGTTTAAATTCATCGGTACTTATGCCCCTTATTCTTCATTGCTAAAATTACAATTCACGGGTGCATTGCTAAAAGCGGGTGTCGCACCGCGCCTACCCCCCCTTCTGTAACAAAAGGTTATGTGCTTGCATCTTTTTGGTTCTTTCGTCACTTGACACCTGCCCCCCCCAGTAAAAAGATCCTGCGGGCAAGAAATGCGTAAGTAAACCCGCATGAAGTTGCCATGGCTTTTTTTGCCCTTGATTGTTCGTTCAAGAGGTTTGCCAGTTCATCTGGCCTGCTTCCATGCTACCTCTGCAAATTACAGTAAACTACCAAGTACAGTGTAGCATAGGGATCTTGCATTTAGGTCGATACCTCGTGTTAGGCTGTCACCACGCATGAGAACAGTGGGGGTAAGTTTGGTGTGATGTGTGGGGTGCAACCAGCGGTGATCCGGATTTTTTTAATCGCGCTCTTGGCCAGCATTTTTTTGGGGCTTTTGGAACCTTGCCGTGCTTTGGCTAGCCCGTTAAATACCAGCGCACAAGGCTTGCGAAGCATCTTTTTGCTTGGTAGCACCTTGCCTATCCCTTTAGGGTTCCCTTGGTGGGGGGTATTGCTGGGCCTTTTTTGCTTTGCCACCTTGCTGGGCGTTGTGGGAGCACTGGCAGGCATTGGAGGCGGGGTCTTGTTTGTGCCCATTGTGAGTGGATTTTTCCCTTTTTTTCACCTTGACTACGTGCGCGGTGCGGGGTTGGTGGTGGCGCTGTCGGGTGCATTGGCGGGAGGACCTCAAATTCTTGGTCAGCATTTGGTGCATTTTCGCATGGCATTGCCCTGCGCTTTGCTGGCCTCTTTGGGAGCCATTGCGGGGGCCTTGGTTGGGCTAAGCCTTAGCCCTGAGTATGTGCTGCGCTATTTAGGGCTACTCATTGTTGGGGCGGCTTTGGTGATGCTCATCATGCGCCCAAAGGTGGTTGCCGTTAACACCAATACATCGTTACTGGCGCGCTGGTTAAGGCTTTCTCAATGGCATTTTTTAGCCGAAGAAAAGACGCATTTTTTGTACACCCCCCAAAGAGTTGCACTGGGATTGGGGGTGTTTTTAGGCATTGGTTTTATGGCAGGCATGTTTGGAATTGGGGCTGGCTGGGCGAATACCCCTGCACTTAACCTTTTGTTACAGATGCCTTTGCGCATGGCTGTTGCCACCAGTTATTTTATTTTGGCGGTTGTCAATTCTGCTGCCGCTCTTATATATTTGGGGCGTGGGGTGATTTCCCCATGGTTGGTGTTACCCGCTGCCACGGGCATGATGCTTGGCGCACGCATCGGTGTCTGCCTCCTCGCCAAGGCTCCATTAAGCACCATTCGCCTGGTGACCGTGGGTGTTTTGCTAATGGCGGGCTTGCGTGCTTTAAGCAATGGATTTGGCTGGTAAACGAACGACTAAAAATGGGATAAAAGTGCCCGTTAAGCGCAAGATATGAACCCCGCCACATCCCCAACGCCTGCATGTACTACTCCTCCCCTTCGTCTTAGCCCAAGCGCACGGCGCTTTCAAGCCCAAGAGCGTTGCTTGCGCCGATGGTTAGCGAAGGGTTTGCGCGTCAGCGTGGGCGTAGGTGTTACGCTAGCCTGGATTGGTTTTGCATTGTTGTTGGTGAACTGGCCCAAAGCCCCCCTCTTTGCCCAAGGAGCCATGATCCAGTTGGGCCAATCATCGCGGGGTGGCAGTGGATTCACGGGGGGGTGGGCATGGGTTGGGCAGCCTTTTTGGCGCGCAGATACGCTTAGTCTTTGGGGGGTGAGTGCGCTTATTTGTAGCATTGTGCCCCTTTTCGTGATGCTGACGGGACATTTTTTGAAGTGCAGAGACTTTGTAGCAGCCACCCTAACGGCGTTTCAGATAAGCGTATTTGCCACGGCCATTTGGTTGGCGGGGCAATAAGCGCAAACCCCCATGCTATTTTAAAAGGAACCCCGCTAACGGCGTTTCAGATAAGCGTATTTGCCACGGCCATTTGGTTGGCGGGGCAATAAGCGCAAACCCCCATGCTATTTTAAAAGGAACCCCGCTAACGGCGTTTCAGATAAGCGTATTTGCCACGGCCATTTGGTTGGCGGGGCAATAAGCGCAAACCCCCATGCTATTTTAAGAGGAACCCCGCTAACGGCGTTTCAGATAAGCGTATTTGCCACGGCCATTTGGTTGGCGGGGCAATAAGCGCAAACCGCCGATGCTATTTTAAAAGCACGGCGGGTTTGAAAAAAAGTAGGGATTGGTGCCGCAGACGCTAAAAGGCGTGTAAAAAGGGATTTCTCCCTACAGTGAACCTCGATGCTACCCATCATCTGTAAGCATTGCCCCTGGCCCAAGCTAGCCCATTGCCTTGCGCCAAAGGGGGTTAAATGCTCCATTCTTGGTACACCAATCCCGTGGCAATATCGTTTTTTATCCCTTTCACCCCGTTTAAGGTGCGTATTTCTTTTTCCAATTTACCAATCATCGAGTCATCGGCTGTGATGGCACCACGCAGCGTAACGATGCCTTTTTTTACGTTCACCTCAATCAAACTCAGCCGCCCCACCATGGAAGTGGCCAACAAGGCGTACACCCGGTTTTTAATGCAAAAATCATCAAAAGCGGGGCGTTTATCTTTGCTAAGTTGAAATGCGGGCTGTTTTACCAAGTCTAAAATGAGCTTCACCGCATAGTCTTGATGAATGTGCTCCATGCGAATAACCAAGTCATAACGGCTCACATCGCGCCAATCTGCGTTGAATAAATAGCGCATCTGCTCGGTGCGTTCTTCGTCAATGGCATCCACCATGCGCTCGGCTTTTTCTTGGCTGTGCTTAAACTGCTTGATAATACTCGAGACGCGGTATGCTCTTGGGTAAACCAAGCGCACTTTAAGCGTGTGAGGTGCTTCGCGCAGCAATTCTTGCCCTGCATTGCCGTGGTAAACCAAATTGTCACTGCTGGCATAGTCGACCAATTTAGCCCGCACATAGGAGAGCTGCACACGCCTGCTTTCTGTCATTCTTTCCCAAAAGTTGGGGGTTTTGTCCAATACCCCCTCCATTTTTTTGGCTTCAATATGATGTTGGCTGGCTGCCTCAGCCAACACTTCGCTGCTTAAGCAAGCGGCATCAAGCACTTTGGCTACCTGTTTGGCCACCTCTTCACCACCGCTATAGCGCCCGCGGGTTAGTGTAATAATTGGCATATTTTAACCCTCCTCCTTTTTATGTTGTCAGCGCAGGAGCCTTCGTTGATGCGCAGACAATACAGACCGTAACTTGGCTGCACAAGGCACCAAACCCATTGTGTCACGAGCCTTTATACAGCAGCGGTGCAGGTATTTAAAGCATCGATTTTGGAAAAAAAAGAGATCACGTCCAACCCCACTCCGGGGATAGTGCCTTTGCATTAGCCTTGGGAAGGATCGAAAGCAGCACGTATCCCCTCGTTAATAAACACCAGCAGCATTAACACGCAAAACATGCCCCCGACGGTATAAAACGAAATCCACCATGCTGTCGAAAAATGGGCGAGCGCCTGGCGGAGCAATTCACCCCAGCTTGGGGTGGGAGGTTGCGCACCAAACCCTAAATAATCAAGGGCGGCAATGCCTGTAATGCTGCCCGCGATGGTAAAAGGTGTAAATGTTACAACTGGGGTAAGGGCATTGGGCAATACGTGGATCAACAAAATACGTGGGGTAGAAGCACCAAGGGCTTGTGCCGAGAGCACAAAATCTTGTTGGCGTAACTTTAAAAATTCTGCGCGCTGATATTGGGCAATGCCCGTCCAGCCAAATACGCTAAACAACAATACCAACAACCAAAGGCTGGGGGTAAAAACAGAAATTAAAATCAGTACCAAAAACAATATAGGCACCGAACTCCATATTTCACTTAAGCGCTGACCAATAAAATCGACCTTACCCCCAAAATAGCCCTGCATGGCACCAAAAATAATGCCTATGGCAAAAGAAAAAAACCACACCGAGAGAGCAAAGAGCATCGAAAGACGAAAACCATACAACAAGCGCACAAACAAATCGCGACCTTTGTCATCAACCCCCAGCCAATGCTGGGCCGTGGGTTTAAACGGGTAGTGGCTCAAAGAGGTATCCGTTTCATATGGTCCCCAATGAATGGGTGGCCACACGCTCCAATCCCCCGCCTTGAGGGTTTTATCGAATGCCTTGTAATCCATTACAAAGCCATTTAAACCAAAGGTACGCGGGTGGTATTGTTTGAATATTGGGGTATACAAACTGCCCTTATACGCCAATAAAATCGGTTTGTGGCTGGCCAAGCTTTCGGCAAACAAAGCCAGTACAAACATACCCCCTAACAGCCATAACGACCAAAAAGCCAGCTTGCGCTGCCTAAATGCCTGCCAGCGCATGCGGCTTACTTCATTCCATAACAAAAGGCATCACCTCCATTTTTTTGGTACTCTCACACAGCACCATCGCCAGCTACAGTATTCTTAGGCATTTGGCACGCAAACCCTGCTATTTTACTTGAGTGTATCATAGCACGGTCGCGTTTTCTGGTAACGCGCATGTGGCGACCTTCTGCTGTACTAAAAAATTTTGCCCAGCCCTGAGGAATTGCGCTACAAATCGATTGACGTGTCTTATGGGGGTAAACGTGATCATGAATGAATTAGCAGAAAAATCGACCGAAGGGATCAAGGGCAGGGCAAACGCTGTGAGCCCCACCGTTTTCTCGCATCAAAGAAACGTTATAACACCACCACTTGCTTTGGCAGAGGGGTTGCACTTCAACCGCCGCCTGCAAATGGACGGTTTGGTGTTTCTGGAAAAGCTCCCTTCGTCGAGCATTCCCGTGGCTTTTTTTGACCCCCAATACCGCGGAGTGCTCGACAAGTTGGGTTATGGCAACGAGGGCAAAAATCGAGGGCAAGCCAGAGCAAGCCTGCCTCAAATGACACAATCGAGCATCTCCCAGTTTATCCGCGGGGTTGATAGGGTACTCATCCCCAGTGGGCATGTGTTTTTGTGGATGGACAAGTTTCACCTGTGCACGGGTTTTACCGGTTGGTTCGCGGGTACGGCTTTGGATGTGGTCGACATGCTCACTTGGGACAAGGGTAGAATAGGCATGGGTTACCGAACCCGCCGCAGTGCCGAGTACTTGGTGGTGCTGCAAAAACAACCCCGCCGCGCCAAGGGTGTGTGGCAGGTGCACAACATTCCCGATGTTTGGACAGAGCCCGTGCAGCGTGGCGGGCACACCAAGCCCGTGAACTTGCAAGGGGAACTCATCGCGGCCGTGTCTCACGAAGGGGATGTGGTGATTGACCCCGCAGCGGGGAACTTTTCCGTGCTGGACGCCTGCAAAGAAAAGGGCAGAAATTTTTTAGGTTGCGATATTAACGGGTGATGCCCAAAGCAAAAATAACCAAACCACAATCACCTTACCCAAAGCAGCAAAAAAACCCTTTTTGCTAAGGCAGGTGCAAAACGGTTGCCTGGGTGTCCTTGGCTGGGGGGGCATCTTTGCCCAGCATGCGCAAGGCCAACCATGCGCTTTGTTCGGGATGAAAAACACGCTGCATTTCCGCTAAAAAATCGCCTTTGCTTAACGCCAGCAAGGCTTTTGCGCTTTGGCTTTTGCGCGCAAACGCTCCTTGGTACTCGTAGGCTAACCTGAACAAGGTGCGTGCTTCTTCCTCAACGCTTTGCTTGCGTTCAAGCAGGGTTTTTAAGGAGGCTTGGCGCCTTTTTTTGAACTCGGCGTCATTCCAGGTGGCAATCTCTTTTAAAAATGTGGGAATAAACTGGCGGGTTTCCGCCAAAATGGCATCGGCACTATGACTGCGCGATTGCACAATAAAGGTGAAATGGAGCTGATTTTTGATGCGCCCTGCCCCTGCAAATACAATGTAACCCAGCTGTTGTTGGGTGCGTAACTGGGTATAATAGCGCTGACCTAAGGCAGCACTCGCCAAGTTTAACACCGCACGCAACCTTGGGGTATCTCTGCCAGCATACATATGTAGCACCGCACTTGAATTGCTCACAGGGAGGCGTTCGGTATACACCTGATGCGTCCCGATGGGCGGGATAGGTTGGGTGCGTACCATGGTGCGTTGCGCCAAGGGCAGGGGCTTGGCCTGCCACAAGGCAAGGGCTTTAACCACAGCAGCCTTGGCATCTCCCACACCCAAAGCACCCGAAAACGCCCCTTGCACATAGCTCTTTTGAAGCAGCGTATGTCCATAGCGTTTTACCTGATCTAGGGTTAAGGGCTTGAGTGCTGCTATCAGCATCTCATGGGGATAGCGGGGGTTTTCCAGCAATACGCGCCGCCGGTTTAAGGCTTGGGAGTATGGTTGGGATAATTTTTGGTTTTCCCATGTACGCCGTTGCTGCTGTTTTATCCTTGCAAACGCACTTTTGTTTAAGCGGGGATTTTTGGCATGCTGCAACAAGGTTTGCAAGACATTGGGCAAGCCTTGGGCATGGCCGCTTACGCTCACCAAAAACCCTTCGGGCACTGCAAAAACCCCATAGTCTAAACCCGCTGATCGCATGGGATAGCCCAGTTCATTCATGCTTTCCTCCACCGCAGCGGCGTGCAGCTGGGCGAGGGCTGCCCGCAGGGCTGTTTGGTAAGCACGGGGGGTTAAAAAGCGCAGCTGCAAGGCACCTTGGGAACCACGCACACGCCATGGGGGTTGCTGCCACAAGTGCCCCATAGGGGTTTTCCATACGTGCACGGGCTGGGGTTCAAACGCTTCGATGACTTTGGCTAATTGCTTTGCAAAACCCCCCCCCGGCATCGTGGTGTCTTGTGCCGTATTCACGGTGTTTTGCGTTACCACCTGCAGCACTTGAGGCAAGGTAAGCGGTTGTTCAATATGAGGTTTGAGCACTTTTAGCAGTGGCGACGTATTAGGATTGTGAAGGCGCAACCAGGCGGCGTAACTTAGTTGCAGCTTGCCTTGTGGCTTGGGCACACCCAAGGCCTTGGGTAAAAATGGGTTTGGCAAAGGCAGGTGCCAGCGTGCATCGGGCTGGGCTTGACGCAGCGCAAGGTAGCGTTGCCCGCGGTGTTCTTGGTAGGCATAAAGTGCCCCGTAGTGGGGTTCGATTTGTTCGACACTTAGATCAGGGCCCATGCTAAGCATCAACATATTACGTGTACGCAAATGCTCCAACAGCACTTTGATCCGTCTGGGCTGGTAGGCGTGAAACAAACTGGGTTGCGCAGGTAGTGCCTCCATGGGCACGGTTTGCATCAAGCGGCTTAGCCGAATGGCCTCCCTTGCGCTGACAAGCGGTTTTTGCGTTTTGAGCATCGCCCGTGCCAGTTGCTGATTCTCGTGAAACACCCTGCGCGGAATCCCCGTTTTTCGCAGGCCTTCAATGGCACCCATCACATATTGAGCAACCTTGAAGCGCTGGGCCAAGCCTTTTGGGGTTAGCCCTATGTAAATCGTAAATGCGGAATAATCCCAGGTGTTTTCGTTTCCCCCTCCCGCATGCAAAGAATCGGCGAGCCCTTGTGCCTTCAACAACGAGAGCAAACTTCCACGGCCCTCATCCCCCAACACAAAAGAGATCAGCTGCAAAGGGCGTGCACGCCAATCTTGGCGCACAGGTGGCAGGGGGAAATACAGCATGAGAGCACGCTTATTGGCCACAGGCCGCACGCGCAGTTCGCGCAAGGCTGGCACGGGCTCCAAAAATTGAGGTGCAAAGCGCAAGGGTTTCCCGCCTCCATGGCGAATATGCGCAAAATGCCGTTTTACCACCACTTCGAGTCGTTTTAAGGGCAAGGCACTCACAAGGGCTAGGGTCATGCGCTCGGCCGTGTAGTGTTGCTGATGAAACGCCAGCAAGGTGGTGCGCTTTACCGTGGCAAGGGTTTTTAAATTTCCCGTTGAAAAAGTTGCCGCAGGGTGGCCCTTTAAAAAAGCGGTGCGCAATACTTGATGGGTGCGCCATGAGTCGTTTTCAAGGTTTTTGCCATGCTCGGAATCCACCGCGTGCATTTCGCGCTGGGCGTAGCGCGAATCCATGATGGGTGCAATAAAAAACTGGGCAAGGCGGTCGAGCCCTTGGGCAAAGGCTTGGTGGGGAATGCTAAAATGGTAGTTGGTGTGGTCAGGGGCGGTGTAGGCATTGCTTTGCCCGCCGTTTTGAGCCATAAACGCGGCGTATCCGTCGGGTTTTGGGTATTTTTTAGAGCCCAGAAAGAGCATGTGCTCCAAAAAATGTGCCAGCCCTTGGCTTTGCGGGGGGTCGCTTAAAGAACCCACCCCCACGCTTAACGCAGCCGCAGAACGTTCTGCCTGGGGGTTAGATACCAGCAAGACGCGCAAACCATTGTCAAGCACCATGCGGCGATATACCGCCAAGCCTTGGGATGAAGGGAGGAGCAGTTCTGCACGCAGTGGGGTTCTTTGCTTGGGGCTACACCCTGCAGCAAATGCCATGCTCCCCATAAAAACCATGCTGAGCAAGAGTGCGTGGTTGTTATGAAACCGCCATTTGCGCGGCACAAACTGGCCTGGGCATCCGAGGCCGGCAATGAAAGCATGGCGCAGTCCAGTGCGTTTTTTTGGGTGTTGTATGGCACGCATGATGTGTTTTTCGCTTAAAATGGCCTTGTTATTGAATACTACCCTTGTTGAACCTTGAAAAGGCCTTTATTTTGTGCAGGGGCAGCGTTTGGTTAAAAGGAGGTGCTATGTTGGTGTTTAACAGCCATCCGTTTTTTTCTTCTAAGAACCTAATCGCCAAGGTTTCTTTTTATAAACGTATAAACCTAATCAAATTGGATGCTTATTGTTGAAAAATGCTTACCCTTCAAACCCAAGTGCTTTGTTAGAGTGGCTTGGTTTTGCAAAGGCGGCTCACTAAAAAATAGCATATCCACTTTTCATGAAGGAAAAAAATACCATGCTTCACACGACCACCGATTTTGGGCTTCCCCTTTTGCGAGACATAACCGTTTCCGAGCGGGTTTCAACACCAAAAACCGAGCACGTAACCTGCGTTCTACCCACGATGGTTACGCAACTTACCAAGGTCCCCGACGAGACAGAAGCCTTGGCTAAAAACTGCGATTTGCTCCATTGGGATACCACCAAACAGTGTGCTTAAAATGTGTCCTCGGCGGTGCATGGTTCATGACAAAGCCACGCTTGTAAGAAGATAGTCAGTACGTCGACCCATGTTTGGCCTTTGGCTGCGCTTTGTTTGCAACACACACCGGCGTTGGCAGCTTCTCTCCTCGCCATCCTTATGTGCGCCGTCAAAACGCAATGAAGGGGTTTGCCTTCAAGCAGGGGGACGCCAGACCCTTGCAAGATGCAGCCCAGGGTCCTAAGGGGGTTTTAATCAAAAGGGCGGGCGAGGTTTTTGTGGCAAAGCCATCTCACCTTTATGCACCCGTTTGCTCTGGTCTGCATTGCCATCAAGTTTTCAAGGCACAAGGTGGACAACGACGGCAACAGCGTTGGGGCTGGTCAAGCCTCAGTAACGCCCAACGCCAACGCCCAATATCCTAAAAAAGCCTCGAGTTAATCGCCTTGTTTCAAGAATGGGAAGGGGCGGGGTTGGTCTTGCACCGTGAACCCAAATTCTCTACTTTGGAGAGACCTTGGCTGGATTGCCAGAGAGCAAGGGCGTCCATGCTAAAAAAGGTTTGTCGCTTGAAGCAGTGCTTGTTCGGCGGTGGTATCTTGTTGCGAAGTCCCTTCTTTTTGGCTGGCGAGCAAGTTGTGAAAGAGTTGCTTGGCCATGTCCTTCCCCTGCTCAACCCCTTCTTGATTAAACGGGTTAATGCCCCAAGCAAACCCTTGCAAAACGGTTTTATGCTCGTATAATGCCAGCAAAGCGCCCAAGCTAAGGGGGGTGAGTTCTTTTGCTGTAAGCAGCAAATTAGGGCGCTCTCCCCCTTGATATTGCTCGGGCAATGCCTGCTTGCGCCCCAAACTAAGGACCAATGCTTGGGCAAGGGCATTGGTAAGAACGCGTTGTTGTAGGTGCTGGTTTTGTTCCCCATGCCTTGGTTTGGCATTCGCTTGGCGAAAGGCTAAAATCTCGCACGCTGCCTCGTAACTTCCTTGATGTAACCACTGCATAAACGCGTGCTGGCTGTTTTCACCCACCCCACCCCACAGCATGGGACCCGTAGGGTGGGGTGAGGCGCCGTTGGCCACTGGTTGCTTGCCATTGCTTTCCATTTCGAGCTGTTGCAGGTGGCCAATAAAGCCGCCCAAACTGGGGTGATAAGGGGTTACCACCACCCCTGGAAGGCGTAAAAAATTGCGATTCCACAGCCCAAACAATGCCATAAGCAAAGGGAGGTTTTGGCGAGGCGGTGCCTGGTATGTGTGCAAATCCATTAACCGTGCCCCACGCAACAACGCTTTGACACTGTCCGTTCCCAAGGCAAACCCTAAACTAAGGGTGCCCACGGTCGAACACACACTGTAACGCCCGCCAATGTGCTCAAGCAATCTAAAATACGCAAGACACGGGCGCGGTGGTTTGGCGGCGGTAATCCACACAAGGCGCTTTTCGGGGTTTAAGCCTGTGCGTTTTAGCCAATCAAGGGCCCAGTTGGTGTTCAGCATGGGCTCAAGCGTACTTCCGCTTTTTGAAACGCTCACCAGCAAAGCCTGCTTAGGATTCACCCGTGCAGCAATCCGTTCAATGGCATCGGGGTGTGCACTGGACAAAAAGTGCACGCGGCACCCTTGGCGATGCAATGGGCGCAGCGCTTTGTAGCAAGCTTGGATGCCCAAGTGCGATCCTCCAATCCCAATATGCACAATGTCGGTGGGGGGAGGTGTGTTGGCTTCACCATTCCAACCCGTGTGTTGTAGGCGCTCAACAAAGGTAGTTACCGCCTGCCATTGCTGCTGCGCGTGCTGCTCGGCTGCCAAAGCGGTACTTGAAGGAGGGGTTGACCAAGGCAAATCGGCAAACACAGCGCGACTCGCTGTGTGCAAAGCGGGGCAGGCGGGTTGGTTGTAAGCTTTATTCACCTCACCGCCATCCATCATACGGCGTAAACGCGCTTGCAGTTGCAGCTGTTCTGCAAGCAGGAAAAGCTGCGAAAGTGCCGCTTTATCGACCCTTTGCCCCCAAAATTGCAAGTTCCAGCCTACGCCGCTGCATTGAAATTCCCGAATGCGTTCTGGGGTTAGCACACCCGCCTGGCTTAATGCCAAAGGGTTTTGGGCAAAACGGGCAAGCACGCGATAGGCGGCAGTTTGGGTTAGGTGAGGAAAAAGGGCCGTCATGATTCATGTTTAAGTGGGATGAGGGGTGTAGTGGCGGCATTGCGCATCGGCCGCTTGCAATTGCTGGCGTAATGGTGTTTGCCATGCACGTTGTTGTTGCCACTGATCTTGCAGGTGTTCAATCGTTTTTTTCACCTGCAAAGGGGCAGGACCACCAGTGTGTTGGCGCTTTTCAAGCAAGTGCATGGGGTTTTGCAAGCCCTCTAATATGCCGCGACATTTTTCTTCTTCCAAGCCTGCCTGTTGCATGGCTTGCTGTGCTGCATGTGTTTGAATGCACCTGGCATTGGCAGAAAGGCCAACGGCAGCAGCTGCGATTTTATAGCCTTGACGAAAAGGCAGACCAAACTCGCGCGACAAGGCATCGGCAAAGTCCGTCGCCTCCAAATACCCTTCGCGCAACCGTGCTCGCATGCGCTCACGATTGGGACAAATACCCTCGACCACCTGTTGCATTAAAGGGGCAGCACTTTGACACTCGCGCACGACATCCAACAAGGCATATTTACTCCATTGGGAATCGCGATGGTAGCCGTGCATGGCACCTTGGGTAATGCTTAGCAAACTGGTCACCTGGCCTTGAACCCATGCCGATTTGCCTTTCATCACCTCTGCAAAGTCGGGATTGCGTTTTTGGGGCATGATGGAACTGCCTGTTACAAAGGCTTCGGGGAGTTGGATAAACTGCCAGTATGGATGGCTAAACATTAAAAAATCTTGGGCGAGGGCTGCCAAACGCCGCATGAGCAAACTGTACACAAATGCGCAATGGGCTTCGTGCTCTCCGCGCGCAGAAATGCAGTCGAGGCTGTTCTCGTCCACCCCTGCAAAACCGAGCAGTTCTGCGCTGCGCTGGCGTTGAATGGGCCAAGAAACCCCATAAGCAGCACCTGCACCTAGGGGACAGTGGTTGATTTGAAGCACGGCGTTGTGAATGCGTGCAAGGTCGCGCAACAAGCCTTGAGCAGGGGCGCAAAGCCAGTGACCCCAGGTGGTGAGCATGGCAGGTTGGTGGTGGGTAAAGCCCACCATGGGAATGGTGGTCGCTTTTTGGGCTTGGCTAAGCAAGGCAGCCACCAAGCCTTCCACCCCTTGGGCTAGGTTCATCAGCGCAGCACGCATGAGCATGCGCATATCACAACCTGACTGATCGTTACGACTACGGGCCGTGTGCAGGCGCCCGCCCGCATCTGCCCCCGCATGTTGGCTCACCCAGTGTTCGACATTGATATGCACATCTTCAAGGCTGGGGTCGAGTTGAAATTTTTTCTCCTGCCAAGCGTCTTCTAAGCGTTTTAGGGCTTGCAAAATTTTTTCTAAGGCGATGCCACCTAGAATGCCTTGCTCATAAAGCATAATGGCGTGGGCACGGTTGGTCCAAAGGTCAAAAGGCAGCAGTTCTTCGTCGGCCATGGGCAACTCTTGCACATCGCGCCCGCTGCAAAACGCAAGCATGAGCGCATTCGAATTTTGGGAGAGATGCCCCCCCCAAATGGTGCGTCTTTGGATATTTTGGGTGGCGTTGTTGTCTTCTGGGTCGGCAGGTGAAGGCATGTGCTTTTGGCTCTAGGCCTCGCCCCATAAATCGTTAGCCACATAGTCCAATCCCAAAGAGCGCAAAAGCTCGGGTTTTGGGTTTCCCGTCTTGCGGTCATAACCCACGCGTTCATACCAACTGGCCACCATGTTTTCCCAATGATCCATCACGTTTTGACCTGAAGCAGGGCCATCGACGGGCTGTGACCCATAACGCTCCGAAGGACGCTCCATTTCGGGGGTAATCCCGCAGCGCACGTTAAACGCACGCAGGAGACAGGCGGTGCGCCGCCCAAACTGCATCGCCTCTTCTACGGTGTAATCCCAACCAGTGGCAGAATTAAGCGCATTGCACAGGTTTTCGAGGGAGGTGCGGGTGGTAAAAATGCAAGATCCTAAGGAATCTTCAAAATGCCTGCGCCCCAGCATGCCCGACACCACTTGGGTAACCTGGGTAGCGTCGAAGGGATTAATGCGCATGGGGAGCTGCAATTCTTGTGGTGCCACCATTTGTCCCGCTTCCAAGCTGCCCGTACTGCCCGTGCAGGTGTCCAGCATTTCTTCCCAACGACCACGGTGGTCATGGCCACGCGGTGAACTGCCTTTCATGGTATACACCGCACATTTTTGGGCTTCGCCTCCTAAATGTTCCGCCGCACGCTTTACGCCTTCTGCCAAGATGTCGCCAAATCCTTCGCGCTTTACAATCATTTGGAGCAACGCATAAGCGGCTTTTATGTCACCCCAGCGTGGTTCTAAACCTCCCAGCATCTCTTTGGTAATGTAGCCTTTTTCGAAGCACTCCATTACCCAGCCAACCACCCAGCCAAACTCGTTGACATCGACCACCGCGCGATCGACCTGGGTATTAAGCCAAGCTACCTCTTGCGGGTTGGTACAACCAATCGTCCAGCCACAACCAGACCAACCTTCATATTCGGGTTCATCTACAATGCTGCCCTTGTGCTCTCCTTCTGCAATCACTTGTTGATGGCAGTGTTTCATTCCGCAGGCACTGCATTGGTGCCCGCGGTGTTCGAAGCCATCGCGCAGGGCTCGACCCTCCCAACGCTTAGGGTCTGCATCCACAGGCCACGTGTTGGTGGTATAATTTTTAATGGGGAGTGCACCCAATTTTTGCAAGCCTACCACGGCAGACAAGGTCCCCAGTTCGTAGAGGTTTTTGGTAGAAGCATCGGTGCGGAGCTCATAGCCGATTTTGTCGGCTACGTTCATCAAACCCGCCGCATCGTGTACGGGCAATGCTCTGCTGCCGCGTACAATGGCAAGGGCCTTGACGCGCTTACTGCCCATGACGGCCCCGCAACCGTTTTTGCTGGCCACGTGGCCGTAGTCCCCGTGAATGGCGGCAAAGCGTACTAGATTTTCCCCCGCAACACCGCAGCTATAAACACTGAGCTGGTGACCGCGAAAACCACTTATGTCCTCCAACGCTTGCTGGGTTTCCCAGGTGTCTTTGCCTAGCAGGCTTTGGGCATCACGCAACTCAACCACATCATCGCGAATGTACAAATACACCCAGTCAGCAGATTGCCCCTGAAAGACCACGGCATCGTAACCGCTATACTTTAGGTTGGTCCCAAAAAAACCATTGGCTTGGGTGGAGGTGGCACCGTTGGTCATGGCACCGCGGGTGCACACGGTAAGGCCGCTCGCCCCCCAAACGGGCAGGCCTGCAAAAGGGCCTGTGGCCATCACCAAACGGTTTTCTGGGTCATCCCAGTGGGTGTCTTTCGAAACTTCCTCATACAACACCTTGGCACCTATGCCAACACCGCCCAGTGATTCGCGCCATTCTTCGGCCCCGAGGGTTTCAACCCAGGTTACTTTTTTGGTGAGATCAACGCGTAAAATACGGCCTGCAAAGCCTTTTGGTGTGTCCATATTCATGGCTGTGAATCCCTTTTTTAAAATGCGATAACGCAACAGCGTGTGCTGTAAGCAAAATCGGTGGACGGGTTAGAGATTTAGGGTTTAAAAAAAATGGGCAAATTGGAGGGCGAAAGAAAAAATTATTTTACGACAGCACCTTTGATGTAAGCCTCCAGGGTTTTTTGATGCCAAGGTTAAAGGTCGGGGCGCGCACATGGAGCACTTTATGGTAAACTCCGTGGCAAACAAACAAAGCGAGTGCCGCCAAACCTTGCCCTCGTGAAAGGATACGAAAAAGCAGACAAGATGTCATGCTTTTTTACGAGGTCGTTCGTAACACAAGGCTGACCGAATATTATCTGAGGATCTCCAAATCCATAACGGCATTGCGCTGCCCTTGCTTAGACCTTGCCGCCGAAAGGGGTGGCACTGTAGGTTCGAGAAAGGCGGGGTTATTGACCAAGGGCCGAGTTGCTTGTGATAAACCACAAAGCAGGCAAAATGGTTAAATAGGCGGTGTGCCACCCATGGGGGTTTGCATACAAGACCGTGCTTTTGCCATGTTGGAGGCAATTGGAGGTAAGCAGAACATGTATGCAAAGCCCTTTTTTGAGAGCCAGCCCAGCCTATTGGGTTCGCTGCGAGATGGATATGGGGCTCATCTGCCAGTAGTTCGCAGGCTTTGAGGTGCCCTTGCAGAAGCACCTTTGAACAAAATTTGCTCTTTTTCTTCCACCGCTTGTTGGTGTAACGCCAGCATGCTGGGTTCGAGATCTGCCGTTGGTCTTGGGTCAAGCTGAAAATGGCCATATTTGTCCACACCACGTACCAGGCTTGCGCTATCTTTCGGCCCTGCAATTTGGCGCAAATGGGTGGGGATATAGCGAATGGCAAAGCCTAGTCGACGGTCGGGCGAGGTGTTAGGGCGCGAACTATGTACCAGCATTACATGATGCAAGGAGAACTCACCTGCTTTGAGATGGGTTTGCACAGCCTTGCTCTCGTCCACTTCTACCTCAATCTCTTGCCCGCGCGAAAGAAGGTTTTGTGCGGCAAAGGTATCTCGATGCGGGTAGGTATACCGGTGACTGCCCGGGATGAAGCGCATCGGGCCGCTTTCGACAGGGGCATCGCTTAAAGCCACCCACGCGGTAATCACTTCTGGCGCACTTAAGCCCCAATAATTGGCATCTTGATGCCACGACACATAATTCCCTGTGCCCGCTTCTTTCATAAAAAATGTAGTATTCCAGCACAGCAAGTTGGGTCCTAAAATACCCTCAACCGCATCCAAAATGTTGGGGTGATGCACCAAACAATCGAGAAAGGTGAAAAGCAAATGGGCTTTGCGGCAAAAACGGGCTTTTAAAGGACCCCCTGTGTGGGCTTCATGGTTTTCAAGCTGTTGGCGCATGGCCAGGGCTTGTTGGCGTGGCACGGCTTGCAAGGGAAAATGGTAGCCCGTTTGATGATAGCGTTCAATTTCGGCAGTGTTGAGTGTGTTTGCCATGGGCTTTTTTTAAAATCCTTAAAATAAAGTGCAAGATACATCCAAGGGTGCGGCCGCGAAGCCATAGTACACTAAGGTGATTCGCGTAAGCACGCGGGAGTAGGCCTGGCGTTATTGCCCATAAGGCTATGGCACCCCGCCACACGCACTTTTTGCGGGACGGTCCCAGGCTTTGCGGATGCGCTAGCGGGTGGTGTTGGCAGCCCATAAAACGTTAACCACCAATATACTGCCCCGCCAACACCACCAAATCACCACCCTCCATTGGGCTATGCAGGTCTTTTTCAAGTCCCATAATGGCATCGTTCACAATAATCTCAATGTGCGGGCCTATTTCCATGGAATCATTTTCTGCCCACAAACTTTGATGTAACTTGGGGTGCTGCTGGGAAAACCCACGCAAAACATCGCGCAAGGTATCCCCGCTTTTGGCATCAACGTGGTATTTGGCATTGCGCACAGGGTTGCGGGCTAAATCATTCACCCAAGAAACCAGTTCAATACACACACAGATAGGTTTTGTTGTCATGTTTTTTTCGGGGTACCTTTGGCTGTAAGCAAGGGGTTTCTAAGAGTGTGGTTGGCGCATGCAAAAATGGGTGGCACCGATTTCAATAGGGGGATTGCCACCACAAAAAAAGACAACGATGCGCCAGTCTTTAAAACGGTCTAACAACCGTGGGCTACCTATAATGGCACTTAAGCCATGGTCTACGCATCACCCGCTTAGCAATCACGAAGGAGGGCAAAGTGCAGGTAGCAAAGGCAAGCGTCATCGACCTACCTAGATCTGGGATCTCAAAACTCATGAGACACCTTGCTTGAAGTATCGAGCAATGAGGAGGTACTCCAAAGAGTCCTTTAGGTCGAAGCAAGGTTTGCAAACACGGACAAGTGGCTTCCTTGCAAGACCCTGCTTTTACCCATTTACGAGCGTTTATATTTTTTAAGAAAAAAACTCACCAAACCATAGACGCACACAACGCCAACGAGGATTGCGAGAATAAAGAAGGTAAACACAAAACTCATGCTGCCTGGGGTCATCAAAAGGTCGCCTTTTTATGGAAGGGGTGGGGGTTGTTTGTGGGCGTGGAAGATAAATACACGGCAATGAAAGCAGTCGTTACGAGGTCTCCATTCTAGCGCATTGCCCCTCGTGTGTGTCAATCACTCCTTAACAAGGTGTTTGATGTGGGAAACACCTTGTTAGATTCGGATTCATCCTCACCCATGTTCAAGCCAAGGGCATTCCTTACTTAGAAGGACATGGGTGGTATGAAACCATGGCGCGGGTGCAAGGCTTGCCATCCATGGTGGGGGCATTAAATAATGGTGGGTAGACCCGTAAACCCCGCACCACGCATAGGCCGTTGTGGGTGCGCAGGGATTTGGCTGAATGCGTAAAGGTGGCTACTAGCGGATGTTTACGCTACCAAAATATCAATATTACGGTGAGAGAATCCTTACGGTAAGGGCAATGGGTTGCAAAATAAAGCAGCCGCATCAGATAAAAAGAGAACCACCATGCAAACCGCACAATACCGCCCTAATGCTTGTGCTGCGCTAACCAACGGGCAGCAAATGCTTATTTTTCGCCGAATCGATGGGTTGGGCTGGCAGTTTCCACAAGGGGGAATTGAAGCAGATGAAACCCCCGAACAGGGGATGCTGCGCGAACTAAAAGAAGAAACGGGCATTGCCGAGGTAGAAATTTTAAGGCGTTTGCCCCAGCCTATTTGCTATGCGTTTCCCAGTGCCGTGCGCCAACGCCTCTTGCAAATCGCACCCGAAAAAGGCAAGTATGTCGGTCAAAGTCAGCACTGGTTTTTGGTGCGTCCGTTGTCCCCCGAAAAAGAGATCGGCTTTTCCGAGGGATCTGCCGAATTTGATGCCTATCTTTGGGTGGATGTGCAAGAGGCCTTAACCCGCGTGCCACCCTTTAAACGCAGAGCCTATCGGCTTGCATTGTCTTTGTTTGGCTTGATTTCTGCCCCCAACAAGGTTTAATTGAATGAGGAGAGTATGCCAGCAAAAACCATTGCCTTTCTGCGCCACGGCGAAGCACTGCCCGCCCAATCTTTGGAGGGAGATCACGGACGTGTGTTAAGCGAAACGGGCAGAAAACAAGTCCTTGCTCAGGGAAAACGCTGGTTGCGGGGCCAAGGGGTGTTGGAGTACATTGTGAGTTCGGATGCCAGCCGCACCCTAGAAACGGCCAGAATTTTTAGCGCAGCACTGGGGTGTAGCGCCCAGATAAAAACGGCCCCAGCCCTTTATGGAGCCAGTTTGAGCAGCTATGTGGAGGTGATTGCAGGCCTCCCCGCCCACGTGCATCACGTATTGCTGGTGGCACACATGCCTGGGGTGTGGGAGGTGAGTGCTTGGTTGCTGCAAAATGCGCATTTTATTGTGGGAACCCAAGGGTTTCCGCCCGCGGCGATGGTAAAGATGACCTTGCCATGCGCTACGTGGAGCGTTGTTGAAGCAGGATGTGCCACTTTGCAAGCTTTTGTGTTGCCCTAAAAACACACGTCTTCATCCCTTTGTTTTTTTCGCATCGTCGATTTCGCCTCACCCATTTATTACGACAACCGCCATTGCAGTCATATAAAACCTTGTTATGCCAACCCGCCACCCAAAAATTAAAGAGCAATGCTTGCCAATCCTTCCGCAAGAAAACCCCCATTGCGAGGTGGATCCCACACGACAACCGCCATTGCAGTTATATAAAACCTTGTTATGCCGACTCACTATGCAAAAACAAAGAAAATGCTTGCCAATCCTTTGGAATTTAAAACACAACCTAAGCCATCTGCACTGGAAGGGGGTGTTGTTGTATGGTTTTATGCTCTCAAGCCTGCTCACCTTGGCAGGGAGCAACGTTTTTGTGATTTTGATGGGGATAACAGCACTGATTGGCTGGATAAAAAAACCTTGTATTCGTCCATTGCCTTGGTGGGTTTGGGGCATGTGCATCGCCTATCCGCCCTTTGTTTTTTTCGCATCTTCGGTTTCGCTTCACCCATTTATTACGACAACCGCCATTGCAGTTATATAAAACCTTGTTATGCCAACCCACTACGCAAAAATTAAAGAGCAATGCTTGCCAATCCTTTGGAATTTAAAACACAACCTAAGCCATCTGCACTGGAAGGGGGTGTTGTTGTATGGTTTTATGCTCTCAAGCCTGCTCACCTTGGCAGGGAGCAACGTTTTTGTGATTTTGATGGGGATAACAGCACTGATTGGCTGGATAAAAAAACCTTGTATTCGTCCATTGCCTTGGTGGGTTTGGGGCATGTGCATCGCCTATCCGCTGCTTATTAGTGCCTTGCAATGGCTTCATGACGATTATGCAGGGTCATGGAAAGCATTCAAGGGGCAATGGGAGGTTTTGTATGCCCTTGCATGGTTGTGTGTTTGGCCCCATGTGTCGATGCAGCGCGCTTTTCGCTTTTATGCAGTGGGTTTTGTGTTGTTAATGTGCCTGGCGGGATTACAACACTATTGGGGCTTTTGGGTGCGGGGTAGCGACCCTGGTGCTTTGGGGGGGAACACCTTTTGGGGCAGCCCTAAAAATTGGCCCGCAACAGGCCCCTATAGCCATCACCTCACCCTGGCTGCGGTTGCTATGCCAGCGGTCCTCATTTTTACCTCGCTGTTTTGGGGTGCCCCCCGCAAAGAAAAAAAATGGCTCTGGGCCTTGGGGGCTGGGGCTGCCATGCTTACCTTGTTGTTTTCATTGGGGCGTTCGGGCTGGCTGGGTTTGGTGGTGGGAGGATTGGTGCTGGCATGGCGTCTTCCCACCCCCAAAGCTTTGCTTGTACTGGTGCTAGGGGGGGGGATTTTGGCGGCGAGTGTTACTTACGCATTCCTTGATACAGGGCATAGAGCACGCCAAGCGATTGTCCAAAACCCATGGCTCAAACTGCTTGACTCGCACATTGTGCACCGTGTTTTAAAAAGTTCGATCCACACTGATGGGGTGCGCTTGTTTTTGTGGGAGGCTGCGTGGGAGGGGTTCTTGCAGAGACCATGGATTGGGCATGGCTTTGCCAAGTCGCATTTTGATGTACTGCGCAACGCCAAGTTTGAGCGTGAGCAACCGCGACATAAGGCTATTGTCTTGCTCAAAAAACAGCGCCTGTCACCCCACAACACCTATCTCCGCTTTGCTGTGGCCAGTGGCTTAACGGGTTTACTCCTGCATATAGCACTTTTGGGAGTGTGGCTAGGGTGGTTTGTACGGGCTATTCGTAAAGCGCAAAAACGGGCCAATCACCCCCACCCTTCATGGGAAAAGCGCCTGCTGTGGGGGGTGACGGCAGGGTTGGTTAGCATGATTGCATTTAGCAATTTTCAAGAATTGTTTTTTGATTCAGAACCACGCTTGATGGCCATGTTTTGGATTGGGGCTGCACTCCACTGCAGTTTGTCTCTTAAAGAAGTGCGCCAAAAAGAAACGCGCCAAGATGCTTAATGGTTTTTAAACTTCAAGGTTACAGGTAAGGTTTGTTGGCTTGATGGGGATACCTATGCGTGTCAGCCCTTTAAGGGTTGGCTGGGTCGGCTGAGTGCGCTAGAGGGTTTTTGCGTGTGCAAGGGGTGGGTTCAATGCCCTCTATTTTTGCATTGATTATTAAGCACGGTTGTCTATGCCTAAGCCTGTTGCAAATTCTTCCCAAACGCCCCTTGAGGCAGCCTTGCAAAGCATCGGTTTTCTGCCACAACAGTTTAAAGCCCTTGATTTGCAAACCATGCAAAGCTGGCAAACGGGTTCTTCTGCTTGGATGCAAGCTGCTTTGCAGCGGTTTTTGCCTAGCCAGCCCAATCCTAGCAACACCCCTCAAACCCAGCAATTTTTATACTCCCTAGCAGCGGATTATCCCGCACGGGGCGGAAAGCATTTTCGGCCAGCATTGATGTTGTTATGCGCCAGCTTGCATGGTGGTGATGCACGGTTGGCGCTGCCCAGTGCTGTTGCCTTGGAATTGTTTCAAAATTTTGCCTTGGTGCACGACGACCTCGAGGACCATTCACTGCTGCGGCGCGGGAAACCTACCTTGCATTTATTGCATAATCCCGCGTTGGCCATTAACGCAGGAGACTTGCTGTTTGCCCTTTGTTACGAGGCACTGGCTTTGAATGCCAGCTTGCTGGGTGCTGCGCGTGCATGGCGGGTACAGCAACGGTTTGCTCAAGGGGTACGCCGCACCTTAGAAGGTCAAGCCCTTGATATTGGCTGGATACACAAGCGTATGTTTCCTTCAAGGGAGATGTTTGAAGAGATGATTGCCTGCAAAACGGGTTGGTATTCGGGGCGCATTCCCTGCGAAATCGGGGCGATGATTTGCGAGGCCCCCAGGGAGGAACGCGAGATTTTAGGGGATTTCGGCGAAGTGCTGGGAGTGGGTTTTCAATTGAGGGACGATCTTTTAAACCTTGCCCAGTCCTCGAGCAAGCAAGCACCCAGCCCCAGCGGAGGTGGTTATGGCAAAGAGCGGGGAGGGGATTTTGCAGAAGGTAAACGCACCCTCATTGTGATTGAGATGCTCGAGCGCCTGCCCGCAGCGCAAGCCACGCGGCTAACGGATATCTTGCACACCCCAGCCGAAAGCACCAAGCCCGCGGACATTCAGTGGGCTCTCGAGGCGGCACAGCACTGCGGCGCGTTGCAGGCCGTGCAGCAGCGCTGTCGCCTGTTGCACGCTCACGCATTGCAGCATCTACGCCGCCTGCCTCCCAGCCCCCAGCGCGACATTTTAGAACAGGTGGCAACTTTGCTTATTCACACACGCAAAGCGTAAAAAGGGGGGCAATATTTATGGGTATAGATTTACATGGTGCCCCTCAAGGTGCTTTTAAGCGTCTAAAAAACAATGCTGCCCTTCTTGACTGGCACTTGCCCAAAATACCTGTACGCCCTTGGTTTGCCCCACCACGGGTTTGCCTTGCTTACCCAAAGCAATCAGGCCATAGGTAAATTGGTGACTGTTGGCTTCTTCCATGGTTTTGGTCACCGCTTGCTGTAGGCTTAAGCCATCGATCACACGGGTAACAATTTTTGCTGCCGCCGCAGAATTAACAATTTCTTCCCCCACCCCAGTACACACAACCCCTGCGGCTTGAGAGTTGGCGTAACAGCCCGCCACTGTCGGGGAGTCACTCACACGCCCAGGGGCTTCCATCCCCACACCACCCGTTGAGATTCCCGCATAAATCAGTCCGCTATCATCGACACCCACAGCCCCCACGGTGCCCGTTTTTCCCACTTGTTGTTGTGCGTGTTCTAAGCGGCGCTCTGGCGTAATGGGGTCCCATTTTTGAAAGCCTTGTTGGTGGGCAAATTGGGTGGCCTCCAGCCCTGCTAGGACCGTGTTGGGGTGTTGGGAGAGGGCACCTGCAAGATCAACGGGATGCTCGATCTCCTGCACGTTGATTACCCCAGAAAACCCGAGGGTATCGCCATTCATTACCGCAGCAGACATGCGTACTTGGCCGTCTGCTTGGAGTTTTGACCCTGTGCCCGCATTAAACAAAGGATTCGTTTCCATGGCACGCAAAGCGTGAACCACCCCTGCTTGTACGCCCCGCTTGCCCAGCATAGCATAAGCCGCTTGCACAATATGCAAAAGCACCGCGCCGCGTTCTTCAAAACTGCGATGTGCCAGGCCTTCCACTGCAGAAAGGCCACCATGAATCACCAAACTTTGCACACGACCCCTTTGCTTACGGTGTTCGTCCTTCCGTGGCCTATCCTCATGGTATGTAGATGCCTCACTGGCAAAATGGTATGTGGATGCCTCACTGGCAAAATGGTATGTGGATGCCTCACTGGCAAAGTGGTATGTAGATGCCTCACTGGCAAAGTGGTATGTGGATGCCTCACTGGCAAAGTGGTATGTAGATGCCTCACTGGCAAAATGGTATGTGGATGCCTCACTGGCAAAGTGGTATGTGGATGCCTCACTGGCAAAATGGTATGTGGATGCCTCACTGGCAAACACCACCTTACACTATTGCTTGGCTTTGTCAATCCATGCTGCCAACCGCTTGATGCCAGCCAAAATAACATCATCTTTTGCTGCGTAAGAAAAGCGTATATGGTCTCCTTCTTCCGCCAAGGGTTGGCCAAACTGCACGTCGGCCAACACTGCAACGCCCGCTTCGTGTAACCAGCGTACTCGCAACGCCTCGGCATTTTTTACTTCCACCATCCGACACAGCTCGCTTACATTGGGCCACAGATAAAAAGCACCACCCGCCTTTTTGGTGCTAATGCCAGGCAATTGATTTAACCCGTGCAGCATTAAGTCGCGGCGGCGGGTGAAACTGGACATCATTTCTTGACACGCTGCTTGGTCACCATTTAACGCTTCAATTCCTGCCCATTGGGTTAGCGCATTGGCGCAAGATTCGGTGTTGGTAACCCAGGTCGAAAAGTACGAGGCCATCTGTGCATTCGCCATAAAGCCCATGCGCCAACCCGTCATGGCGTAGCTTTTCGAAAGGCCATCGAGCAAAATGGTACGTTCTTGCATCCCCTTCACTTGAGCAATGCTGGCAAATGGCACATCGTGCACCATTTGAGAGTAGACCTCATCGGCCAACACCCAACATTGGGGGTAGGCCTGTAATACCTCAGCAATCCCTTCCATTTCGACAGCACTTAAGGTGCGTCCCGTGGGGTTGTGAGGTGAGTTTAAAATAAGCAGGCGTGTGTTGGGGGTTAGTTGATCTTCTAAATCTTTTGCGCCAAAACCAAAATCATGCTCTTCTCGTAAATAAAGCGCCTTGGGGATGGCACCGCAGGCCGTAATTTGGCTTTCGTAAATGGGAAACCCAGGGGAGGGGTAAATCACCTCATGACCAACCCCTGCATCGGTGGTTGACATGATGGCATACATAATAAATGGCTTGGCCCCACTGCTCACCACAATATCATCCATATGGTAGTGCAGGTTGCGCGTACGCTTAAAATAATTCACAACCGCTTCGCGCAAAGATCCAATTCCCGCAGAGGGTGTGTAGCCATGCTGCCCATCTTCAATGGCATCTTTGGCTGCATCGCAAATGTTCTTTGGCGTACGAAAATCGGGTTGGCCAATCGAAAAACTCAGAATATCCTTGCCTTGCGCAACCAAGCGATTCACCTCTGCGAGGACCAAAAACGCATGCTCCGTACCCAAATTTTGGGTACGTTGAGAAATGAGCGATGGTTTTGTGGCTTCCTTGATCATGGGCACTTTAATCCTTGTTGAAATTCATGAGTGTTCATGATTGTCTAATCGCACCCTGCCCCCACCCTAACCAAAGCCATGGCTTGTTGTAAATCCTTTTTGCTATGCCACACATTAAAAAATTCATGTTGCGGCTCAAATTTGTTATGACAAGCGCATGGGGAAAAAAGGAGGCAGCGTCATGATGATTTTAACCCGTACTTGCTCGGTTGACATCGGTCTCTAATAGGCTATGGCGGTGGTGATTTAGCCAACTGCCCTTTTTCTTCCCATCACAACAAGCCACCAGCGGTAATAAACAACCGTTGTCAGACCGAGACCTTTTTGCGTAGAATTCCCCATGGAGAAAGTGCTTCCCGCCAAAATTTGCTTGATGCACACTGCCGATCTGCATTTAAGCACAAAACACCGCGCTTATAGCCTGGCTGTGCTGAAGGAAATGGTCGACGTTTTTCAGCAGAAAAAAGCGGATGGATGGCTGTTTTGTGGTGATTTATTTGACACCTTTCAAGATGTGGAACACTTAGCCCAAACCTTTGCCCGGTACTTGGTACCTTTGCAAGGCAAGGCATTGTGTTTTATTGCAGGCAATCATGAATTGCTGGGCGCCCCAGGCGACAGTGATGACGAAAAGCGAAATGCCGTGCAACGTGCCCTTGCACCCTTAGCCAAGGTAGGGATTCAATACGCCACTGCCCTAGGTCATACTCCCTTTGTATGGTCACAACTTGGGCTGGAAGCATTTGCGATCCCATTTCAGCAAGACCTAAGCTTCTTGTGGGGGCTCTCTCCAAGCCCCAAGGAACACACATGGCGCGTGGGCTTGTTTCATGGTGCCTTGCAAGGTCTCAACTATACGGGCCAAAGTGAAGAAGAACAGCACGCTGTGATTGACCCCGCCATCTTGAACCACCTAAACCTTGACTATGGTGCCTTAGGGCATATCCATCGTGGGGGGCACATTCTCCATGGCAACTGCCTCGCCCACCAACCTGGGTCGCCACGCATCTGGCGCAGCGGCGAGGGCGGAAAGCGCTGTGTTTCTTTGGTTCATTTGCAAAGCGACGCCCTTCCCCAATTAGAACGCATTCCCCTAACCACGGCGGGGCGTTGGGTGCGAATGCCGGTGACCCTTCAAAACAATCGCTTGTTAAACGCCTATCAAGAACCCGTTTTGGTAGCGCAATACCTCGAGGAACTCAGCGGGCATTACACACCCCACGACTGGCTCGAATTACACCTTGAAGGCATGGTTGAAAGGCGTACGCAGGCCGAAGAAATAGGGCGCCAATTGGAGCATGCAGCCCAGACCATCGCAAAAAATTGCTTCAGGCACTTCACGGTACGCCTGAGTGATGAGGCTTTGCTAGAGACCGCAACCTTGCACCAACAACCCTTGGCGCGCGCCTTTACGCTACAGTGGCAAAAACGCATGGCAGACCTGCAGGAAGAAGCCAAAGAGCAAGGGGTAGTCCTTAATGCCCACACCCAAGGGTTCTCCAGCGCAGAAAACGAAGCGCAGACGCCCTACGTCGAGCAACTACGCCGCCTTCACCAAGCCAAACGGCTTTTTATGGAAATCCTTAACCGCCAACTGCCCCCCTAAACTTTTGCACCTGGGTGCCTGTTTTTCCAAAGCGCACAGCGCACCACAACACCCTTACCAATAGCCACCTCGATGCATCCAGCCAAACCTTTGCGCACCACAACACCCTTACCAATAGCCACCTCGATGCATCCAGCCAAACCTTTGCGCACCACAACACCCTTACCAATAGCCACCTCGATGCATCCAGCCAAACCCTTGCGCACCCACAACACCCTTACCAATGGGTCACCTCGATACATCCAGCCAAACCTTTGCGCACCACAACACCCTATGCGTGGTGCGGTGTTTGGAGTCTGCCTTCGCCCAATCCCACCATCTAAAAAATCGATCCCCTTTTGTAATTCATGAACCCCATGCTTCGCTCAATTACCCTCAACCCTTTTGGCATGTTTAAGCAGCGCTCTTTTGGGATCACTGCGCTTACGGTATTTTATGGGCCAAATCAAAGTGGCAAAACCACCATTATGGATGCCTTGCGCATGCAATTGTTTAAGCAACACCAAGGCCGTAGTGCTGAAGCGCAGCACCTTAGTGCACGCTATGGCAGAGATCAAGCATGGCAGGTGAATCTACAATGGGAGAAAGCGGCCCTTGAACACAGCAACAAACCCGCTTCCCACCCAAATAAAGACATGTTTTCAGGCCTTTTTTTGGCGCGAGCGGGTGACTTTTTGCTCGATTTTCAAGGGAGCTGGCTTGATACCGTACGCCATGCGTTATTTTCAGGCGGTGTTGACCCTCAAGCCTTGCATGCACAGTTTGACCGCATGCTAAGTTCAGACAAGCGCAGCGGTCTCGCGCGCGATAAAGCCAAAAAAGAAAGCGAATTGGAGGACGTAGAGGGGCAGTTATCAGAAAAAAATGGCGAGCGAGATGCCATTTTAAGCCAGCAACAGCAACAAAAACAGGCAGGGCAACTTCTAGCGGAGCTTGCACAAAGTATCCAAAACCTGAGCGCACAGCACCAGCAGCGAACCCAGCAAGCCCAGCGGCAACAAAACCAGCGAACAGGGCAAACGCTCAAAAAAAATTTGGCCAGGTTGCAACAGTGGCAAAGGCTTTACCACCAACAGCAAAGCGCACTGGGAGGGCAGACCCTCCAACAATTAGAGCAGTACAAAACACGCTTGCAACGCTGTGTCGAGGAACGTGCACGCCTTGAAAGCCCCCTTTCACCCCCCGTTTTTTCGGGTTTTCAAGCAGCATACTTCTTTGGATGGGCGGGTGTGTTGCTGCTGCCGAGCCTGTTCCTTATCTTTTTGTCTTTTGGCGAGGTTTTAGCGGGTGTGGGCTGGAAGTTTGGCGGTTTTATGGGTGTGCTCTTTGGGTTGCTGGCATTGGTTGTGGGTGGGGTCCGGAAGGTCGATAAAAACCAGGCCTTGCAACGCTACCAAGCAGACTATGGCGCCAAAAATGAAGCCTTACGCAATGCCATAGCGGGTGAAAATGAAGCAAAAAGAGGACTGGAGGGTTTTTTTGCGCGCCATGGTGCTGCAGATGAAAATGCTTTTTATCAACGCCTTGCTCACGAAAACACCCTTGCAAAGGAGGTGGATGCGCTCGAAAAATGGATAAAACAACAGGCTGCCAGGTTAAAGGAGGCTGATGTGGACGCCTTGAGGGCGCGTTGGGAGCGTGAATTCAATGCCCTGCCAACAAAAGATGTGTCCGAAGGGGCCATTGATGAACGCGCCATCACGGAGACCCAAAGGCAAAAGGAGAACGTTTTTGCCGAGTTAGAGGAAGCAAAACAAACCTATCAAGAACTTGACCGTCGCCAATATGGCGATTCACGCGAGCGCCATGGGCGCCTGGGTAAATTACCCGAGGAACTTGACCTGCTCGAAAAACGACAGCACGCACTCAAAAATGATGTGAGTCACATTGAAGCGCAACGTGATGCTGCCCGTTTGGCCAAGGAGGTTCTTGAAGAGATAGACATGAAGAGCAATAGCGTGTTCAATCAACTGGCCAGCACAGTAAGTACCCGCTACGCGAGCCTTAGTGGGTTGTTTAACGCCAAGCAGGCGGTCGCGCAAGCGGTGGAATTAAATGCCCTCAACGCGCAAGAACTTCGCGCACGAGACAAGCAACAGCGATGGCAGCTCGCAGAGCACCTCTCCCATGGGGCACAGCACATGTTGCACCTGGCTTTACGCCTCGAATTGGCCACACAAGAGCGCCACCACGCCCCCGCCATTTTTTGCTGGGATGAGCCCTTTGCCCATATGGATGCAGAAAACCAGCAACATGCCATTGCCATGATTGCCCAAACCCTTGCACAGCAACCCAATTGGCAGATGCTGGTTTTTACCTGCCAGAAAACGCAGGTGGAATCCTTTCAAGACCACGCCCCCCAAGCCACCATTCATCATTTGGAAAGCAACCCAAACCAAGCATCCTAAACAATGGGCTTGCTCGGCGGTATCCATAAGGGCGGCAAGCATTTTCTAAGCAATGGGTTTGCTCGGCGGTATCCATAAGGGCGGCAAGCATTTTCTAAGCAATGGGTTTGCTCGGCATTATTCAAGGGGCAAGAAGAGGGGGGTGAAAAAAGGGTTTAACTGCTTATCCGTTGCTTTGACTGAGGCGTGATGGAAATGCCTTTCTTAAAGGGCGGCAAGCATTTTCTAAGCAATGGGCTTGCTCGGCGGTATCCATAAGGGCGGCAAGCATTTTCTAAGCAATGGGTTTGCTCGGCATTATTCAAGGGGCAAGAAGAGGGGGGTGAAAAAAGGGTTTAACTGCTTATCCGTTGCTTTGACTGAGGCGTGATGGAAATGCCTTTCTTAAAGGGCGGCAAGCATTTTCTAAGCAATGGGCTTGCTCGGCGGTATCCATAAGGGCGGCAAGCATTTTCTAAGCAATGGGTTTGCTCGGCGGTATCCATAAGGGCGGCAAGCATTTTCTAAGCAATGGGTTTGCTCGGCGGTATCCATAAGGGCGGCAAGCATTTTCTAAGCAATGGGTTTGCTCGGCATTATTCAAGGGGCAAGAAGAGGGGGGTGAAAAAAGGGTTTAACTGCTTATCCGTTGCTTTGACTGAGGCGTGATGGAAATGCCTTTCTTAGGGGTTTCAATGAGTTGAAACCCTTCTTTTTCAGCCACAGAATGGGCAATCGTTTGGTAGCCTTCGCGAAAATGATAGTTTCGATCGGGGAGGGTAAAGACCTGCCAATGCTCATGAAAACCGTGATCTTCACACTCTTCATGCCCCCAGACAATCCGAAACGGGCAATCCTCCCCCACGGGTTGGTTTTTTTGCTCAGCACGGCGGTAAGCACGGCGCAAGCAATTCTCGGGTGCCTCTAAATAGGTGTGCAGCATTCGCTCAAATTGGCGTATTTCCGAAGAATTTTCGCCATCCTCATCCATAAACAGTTCTTCCCCTTGGGGATAGTCGTAACTCACAGGAACGCGCAAACTGCCGTGATGCAGCAAGTTAAGCACCATGCGAATGCTGTATATATGGTTTAAATGCTCCGCATGTTCCTCTAAACCTTCGAGGGTAATGGTAACGCTCTGCGATTCATTAAGTGCTTGAAAAATTAAGTCCTCTGCAGCGTATACCTGCTCCATATTTGCGCAAGGATACACAAACGTGATCTTGTTTTTGGCGGCTTCAGCAAGGCTTAACGCCTGTACCTCTACCTGATAAGGTTCTTCCACCTTAAAATGCAAAATCACATCTTCTGCATTGCACACACTTGAATTGCCGTTCTCATAGCGAAAGCGCATCCATACGGGCATGGCAAATAAGGCTCTCCTTTGTATTTTGTTGGGACCAAAAAACCAAAAGCAGGATTTGGCTGGACTAACCTGTCTAACTTCCAGGCATACCACGTAAAACCCTTCTATGCAAAAGACCCGGGCTTACAGCAATAAAATTTCGTCTACTACGGGTGGCTTGTAAACCAATTGGTCAATTTTAAGCGCTTGGGAGCCTTTATAAGAGCCTGTATATCCTAAAAATTTGGTGATACCCTCAATGGTCATATGAAGGGGTTTGTCCACTTCTTGATCCAGTTCGATCAAATCCCCTATTTGCATTTTTAAAAAATCCGCCACTTTCATTTGAGCCTTGCCTAGTTCTGCAATCACCTCAACTTTTGCTGCTTCCAAATTGGTGCGAAAACGGTTGAGCCAAATGGTGTCCACCTCGTTTTGATCGCTTTGAAAACCCGTGTTCAAACGGGCGCGAATGGGCTCAATCATCGAATACGGCACACACAACACAACAGACATCGGTGCACGCCCCATTTCCACATCGAAGGTGGTTACCACCACCACTTCGCTGTGAGGCACAATAGCCACAAACTGTGGGTTGATTTCAGAGCGCGTATAGGTGATTTGCACAGGAAACACAGGGCGCCAAGACTGCTGTAGGTCTTCAAGGGCACTCACCACCACCCGCCTAATCATCCGCAGTTCGATCGCTGAAAAATCACGGCCTTCTGCGCGTATTTCACTTTCACCTGTACCCCCAAAAAAGAGATCAATCAGGGTAAACACCAAGCGGGTTTCAAGCACCATAATGGCGTTGCCACGCAAAGGATTCATGCGAAACAAGTTCAAGGAGCAAGGCACAGGCATCGTTTTTAAGAACTCACCAAATTTGATCAATTCGGTGGAGCGTACGCTAATATCCACCACCTTGCGCAGTGCGGAAGAAAGGGTCAGGCGAAACATCCGTACAAAGCGGTCGTGCACAATTTCAAGTGTGGGCATTCGCCCGCGGATGATTCGGTCTTGGGTACTTAAATCGTAGAGAACGGCATCGGTTTCATCCGAAGAAAACCCCGCATCGTTATCAAATTCGCCCCCTGAAATGCCACGTAATAGGGAGTCGACTTCGCCTTGAGATAAAACTGAAACCATGGGCGTATGATGAACTCCTAATCTATGGCTAAATGACGCTTAAAAACAACGCTTGCTAACACTGTTTTATGGATGGGTTAAGGAAAGGCAGAGGAGAGAATCGAGCGATTTGCAAGGTACATGCGTGGCGTGCCGTATCACAGCATATGCAAGGCACCACACCTTGCGCGCCATCATATCACACAAAATTTAACTTCACGATACGTAAGGGCCGTAAACAAGGACTGCCATGGTCACCATAAGCACCCCCTTCATAAGCACCCCCTTACACAGATGGCAAGGTGTGTGTATCTGTAAGACAGTCCGCTTAAACCGTAAAACATCGTTCGCCCAAATTGTGCAAAAAGCTTTCCATCCGCTTCATTTCCAAAATAGAAATGGCGTCATTCTCCTTACCTGAACAATAAAATTCGATGGGTTAGCCAAAATACGCCATCACGGGTACGTGGTCCGAAGGTTTATCGCGTTCCCGCTCATGGGTTTCGATCCAACACTGTGTACAACGCGCTTTCATGCCCCTCGACGCCCAGATAAAATCGATCCTTAAGCCCGCGTCGCGCGCATAGGCATCGGTCCGAAAATCCCACCAGGTGTAGCGTTGCAAAGAAGGGTTAATCCTGCGAAACAGGTCGCAAAACCCCCACTGCTTTAACTGGCTGAGGACCTCGCGCTCCTTGGGATGAAAGCATATCTTCCCCTCCCAGGCAGCGACATCATGCACATCGATGGCTTCTGGGGCTACGTTAAAATCCCCCACCAACAAAATGGCTTCTTCGGATGAAAAGCGCTGTTGAAGCAGGGTTTGCAACTGTTGATAAAAAGACAATTTGTATGCAAAGCGTTCTGACCCAACTTGGGTGCCATTGGGAAAATAGACATTAAAAATACGGACCCCGTTGGACACCCCATGGATCATTCGGGCTTCTTCTGGGGTGCTGGAGTTGGGCAACGCGATGTGTTGGTTTGTAAAGCCTTTTTCAACCAATTCAAGGGGTTGGGTGCTTAAAATGGCAACCCCACGTTGCTTTTTTTCGCCAAAAATGGCGCAATAATACCCCAATTTTGCAAAGGGCTCTTGAGGAAAATCCGCATCTTGGACCTTGGTTTCTTGGAGGCAAAGTACCTGCGGGCGGTATTCCACCAAAAAACGCAGCACGTGCCCCATACGTGCACGCACAGAGTTGACGTTCCAGGTCCCAATTAACCATGGCTGGGTGCTTTTGGGCGGGTTAGACAAAGGTAAGGTGGTTTGTTGTTCTGCGGTCATATTTCTCTAGCCATAAATGTTATAGCCCCCATCCACATAAACCACTTGGCCCGTAATGCCAGAGGAAGCCTCGCTCGATAAAAAAGCACAAGTATTGCCCACTTCTTGCGCAGTAATGTTGCGTTTTAGGGCAGATTTATCTTTTGCATTATGCAAAAGCCCCAAAAAATCCCCTACCCCCGCAGACGAAAGGGTGCGTACAGGGCCCGCAGAAATGGCGTTCACGCGAATGTTTTGAGGACCCAGTTCGGCAGCCAAATAGCGCACATTAGCCTCAAGAGCTGCCTTGGCACTGCCCATTACGTTGTAATTGAGAACGGTACGCAAGGCACCGATATAACTCATGCAGACCACACTCGCCCCGTGGCCGTTTTCCATGAGCGGTTTGGCTTCCTTGGTAAAGGAAATGAGAGAATAGGCCGAAACGTGTTGGGCCAACAAATAACCCTCCAAACTGGTATCGCTAAAATTACCCGCCAATTCTTCGCGCTTGGCATGGGCAATCGAATGCACAAAAATATCCAAGGTCCCCCAATGGTGTTGCAACGTTTTAAACAATGCCACAACGCTTTCTTGGTGCTCCGCATTCACGGGTAACACGTGCTCTGGTTGAAGAGGTTGGGTTAATTTAAGTGCTTTGCTGCGTCCATCTTTGCCTTCAACGCCTTTGTCTAAATACGCTAGTGCCAGCTTTGCACCACGGGCATATAGTGCTTGGGCACAGGCGTAGGCCAGTGAGCGTTTATTGGCAATGCCAACAACCAAGGCATGCTTTCCAGATAGATCTTTCATAGGCTATCAAAAAAATGCGTTCAAAAAGTAACCGGCGCCCAAGGTTGACGTACCTCACAACGGCTAAAAGCTGCATTCTAGCAGGGAAAGCATGCAGTTTGCAGCCTCAATTTTTGGCCCGCCACGTTTTTGCGTGCATATAAAAAACCATATGCCCATGCAGCAAAACGATGAGGCGCACACCTTTGAGCCATTAGCCTATCTGCAAAGACACATACTCGACCACTGCCCGTCTTGACGGCAAGTTTTAAGAGCATGTTTTTTGCCTACAACACTTTATTGAGTGAATGCTTCCCACCAGCACCGCACCGTCAAAGGACGGTCATTGCACCGTTGTTTGATACAACGTAGGTAATGGCTTTAAGAGAGCAGTGAATCTTTGCCGTGCAAGAGGCTTTTGCCCCCATGGCGTGTTTGGGCGTATTTGGGCGACCACGCCTTCGATGCTTGCCCCTCGAGGGCGTTCTTTTTCCTCTGCCAGCCTCCGCCCGGTTTGCCCTTGCAAGCTCTTGTCCTATGGGCATTGAGCAGACCCGTTTTTTTCCAGATTGCCAAGGCGTTCCAAACGCGCATTTAAGCGGGTGATTTCCCTTGCATCGATCGCATAGGTCACCGCACTCATGCCACTACTACCGCCCGTGAAGCGTTTTACGCGTGGCCTGTTTGGGGGCGCAATAACATTGCATGCGAAAACAGCGGGCTGGTGCGTGCCGAGCTGAGAAGGGGTGTCTTCTGCATTTTTGTCGGGCAAGGTCGGCACGACAATGCCTTACAAACCATCATCGCCTTGTTGACCTTTGGTTTCCAGCCAGAAAAACCAATCCAAGCGGGGTTGCAGATGCCAGTTATTGAGACGTTACCACCATGGGCACCCGAGTCCTATTTACGCACCCGTTTGCTTTGGTTGCATTGTCACCAGGTTTTCAGGGCACAAACTAGCCGATGACGGGGCGAGGGGGGCAAACATCATAACCCCCACCACCTTGCGTGCTGGGATGGTTGTCCTGTTTGGCGAATGGGAAGAGGCGAGGTTGGTCGAAAACCCGCGTGGCAACCACAAAAAACCATCATTTTTCCAGTCGCAGACCATGTGAGCGGGCACAACCCTTTTTGGGGCGCAGTTGTGTCAAAAATCCCAGTAAATCCCGCTATATCCCATTATTTTCCGCAGTTTGTATGTGGTGTAAAAGCATGTGAACGGGGAAACGAAAAATGCGCAAACCCGCCAGTCAAGCCCCGAAACGCTTTGTTCTTGACGCGATGGCTTCACCCCATAGACAATGGTGGGCTACCACCGCAGATGGTTTGTGCCAATGCCTCGCCAACCCTGTTACGTAATAGGCCCCTTTTTAAAATTCCCCCGTTTTCTGGTTGTCGCCCGCTTTCACTTTAACCCGCATTCTATAGATGGATGCGCACACCACAGGTCTTCCATGCCTCCTTCACCCATTCCCCAAGAACGCATCCGCAACTTTTGCATTATCGCCCATATCGACCATGGTAAGTCGACCTTGGCTGACCGCCTGATTGAGGATACAGGAGGGCTGACCCGCCGCGAAATGGAAGAACAAGTGCTCGATACCCTCGATTTAGAACGCGAGCGTGGGATTACCATTAAAGCCCAAAGTGTGTGCCTCAATTACAAGGCCAAAGATGGCCTTACCTACATGCTAAACTTGATTGACACCCCGGGGCATGTCGATTTTTCCTACGAGGTATCGCGCTCACTGGCAGCGTGCGAGGCTGCTTTGCTGGTGGTAGATGCGGCCCAGGGGGTGGAGGCCCAAACCGTGGCCAATGTATACCTCGCCCTTGAGCAAAATTTAGATATTTTCCCCATACTCAACAAGGTCGATCTGCCCAATGCCCAACCTGAACGCGTGCTTGAAGAGATTGAAGCGGTGCTGGGAATTGATACCTCAACCGCCATTTATGCCAGCGCAAAAACCGGTCTTGGGATTGAGGCTATTTTAGGACAACTCGTTACCCAAGCACCTCCACCTAAGGGGGAATCGCATCAACCCTTGCAAGCCTTGGTGTATGACGCTTGGTTTGACAACTACCTAGGCGTGTTGGTGAATGTGCGTATTGTACATGGCAATATTCGCACAGGCCAGCGCATTCGTTTTATAGGCTCAGGCGCTGAAGCCGAGGTGGCTGTGCTCCAAAAAAACACCCCTTTGCGCCGAAATGTTGAGCAACTGCGCACGGGGGAAACGGGTATTTTAGGTGCTGCCATTAAAGATATTCAGCAAGCAAGGGTGGGGGACACCATTACCCTTTGCGCCCAACCCGCAAAGCAACCTTTACCGGGTTATACACCCATGAAACCCATGGTGTTTAGCGGCCTTTATCCCGCCAATGGTCAAGAGTTTGAACGCCTGCGCGATGGCCTCGAAAAAATGGCCCTTAACGATGCCTCCTTGGAGTTTGAGCCTGAAACCTCCACAGCATTGGGGTATGGTTTTCGCTGCAAATTTTTGGGGATGCTCCACATGGAAATTGTGCAAGAACGCCTTGAGCGCGAGATGGGCTTAGACTTGATTACCACCGCCCCCACCGTAGTGTATGAAGTCCATTTAAAAAATGGCGCTACCGTACGCATTGAAAACCCCAATCAACTTCCAGAGCCTGCCCATGTAGATCATATTACAGAGCCCTACATTAAAACCCAGGTGTTTACCCCTACCGAGTTTATTGGCAATGTCATGAACATGGCTTTAGAGCGCCGCGGGACACAGATACGCATGGACTACCTTACCCCAGATCGCGTGGTGATTGAGTATGAATTTCCACTCAACGAGGTAATTACCGACTTTCATGACAAGCTCAAATCGGGAACGCGCGGCTATGGCTCGTTTGACTACGACCCCATTGGTTTTAGGCGTGGTGATTTGGTTAAAATGGATCTGCTTTTAAATGGTGAAGCCGTGGACGCCCTCTCCATTATTTGCCCACGCGAAAAAGTGGCCCTACGTGGTAGGGAGATCGCCTCAAGGCTCAAGGCGTCGATTCCCAGACAAATGTTTGAGGTCGCAATTCAAGCGGCGGTGGGTTCCAAAATTATGGCACGCGAAACCATTAGCGCAATGCGCAAGCAAGTAACCGCCAAGTGTTACGGTGGCGACATTACCCGCAAGCGTAAACTGCTTGAAAGGCAAAAAGAAGGCAAAAAGCGCATGAAACAGGTGGGCTCTGTTGAGGTCCCCCAGGCTGCCTTTATGGCAGTTCTAAAAACGGGGGCCTAAAAAGGGAGGTAGCAAGTGCCCACGGGGTCTTTTTTTTGATGCAAGTGCGCAAAGTTGGGGACGCAAGAAGGGTTGCGCTATGTACTTGAAGCGCCTCGCACAAGGGCTACTTTTCCCGAACGGACCAGTTCAAGAATGTCAAAAGAGGAGAGCCCCTCTAAAAAAGCATCTATCTTGCCACCCTCTCCAAAGCACTCAACGATCATCGTTTTCTCTTTGGGAGAAACGCTGGCAATTTGTGCCCCAAATACCATGGCCATTTGCATAATTTCACTCCGATTTTCGGCCGTTGCCCGCATTTTTACCAAGGTCAACTCGCGTTCAATCACAGGGTCGTTGGTGTGATTAATCACGTGAATCACCTCAACCAATTTGCTCAACTGATGAATAATCTGCTGCAATTGATTCTGATTCCCACCCACCACCACCGTCATTCGCGAAATGCTCGTATCTTGGGTGGCACTCACGGTTAAGCTGTGAATGTTGTAGCTCCGCCGTGCGAACAAACCCGAAATACGGGCTAACACCCCCGATTGGTTTTCAACCAGCATTGAAATGGTGTTTTTATCTTGCAAATTGGCGGAAGAAAAGGCTGTGGAATCAACATGCATAAGGGGTTACATCATTTTTTTAAAAAGAGGGTGTAGCGAAATTTTTTGATTAAAAAAGGGTTTGAGTGTTAAAAACAAACCCACCACCAGGTTTACAACGGAGGGTACAGGCGCATTTCGTCGACCGATTGCCCTGATGGAATCATCGGGTAGACATGCTCTGCGGGGTCGTGATGAAAATCAATCAGCACGCTACGGTCGTTAATTTCCCTCGCTCTATCAATGGCCGGGCGCACCTCCTCGGGGGTGGTAACCGTCATGCCTTCACAACCATAGGCTTTGGCCAGTAACTCAAAATTGGGCATGCGCTTCAAATGCACACCGCTGTAGCGGTTGTCGTAAAACAGTTCTTGCCATTGCTTTACCATGCCAAGGTAAAAATTATTGAACAGGGCAATTTTAATGGGTTTTTCGTACAACATAGCGGTAGCCAATTCTTGTAGGTTCATTTGAAAACTACCATCCCCTGAAATAAGCCATACTTCCTCGTTAGGGTTGGCAAATTTGGCACCAATGGCGGCGGGCAAACCATAACCCATGGTGCCCAATCCGCCCGAGGTTAGCCATTGGCGTGGGCGGGTAAAAGGGTAAAACTGTGCGGCCCACATCTGATGCTGGCCGACATCGGTGGCCAAAATCGCCTGCCCATTCACCGCCTCACCCAATTGTTGCACAATCGCCTGGGGTTTCATGAGGCCATTTTCACGATAGTGCAAGGGGTGTTCTTCGCGCCAGCGCCCAATTTGGCTGCGCCACGCTTTGTTCGTTTTGGGTTTGCATGCAGCGCTAAGTGCTTGAATGGCCTCTTTGGCATCCCCCAACAAGGCCACATTTGCACGACGATTTTTACCCACCTCTGCAGGATCCATTTCGAGGTGAATGACTTTGGCTTTTAGGGCAAACTTTTTGGGGTTGCCCGTTACACGGTCATCAAAGCGGACGCCAATGCCAATGAGTAGGTCGCAATCGCGCACCGCCCAATTGGCATACGCACTGCCGTGCATGCCTAACATGTTTAAACTTAAGGGGTGCGCACTGGGAAACACATCCATGCCCATGAGCGTGGTGGTTACGGGGCAGTCTAGTTTTTCGGCCAATTCGCGCAATGGTTCGGCGGCATTGGCATTCACCACACCACCCCCCACATATAATAGTGGGCGCTCCGCTTTTGCAATCAGTGTGGCGGCCTCATCGGCACCGCTAAAATCTTGCAACGGCGTGATACTATAACCACGCAAATCCAACTCCTCTGGGCGCACATACGCTCCCCCCATCTCTTGCTGGCTCACATCGCGTGGTAGGTCCAACAATACAGGTCCAGGGCGTCCGCTACGCGCAATGGCAAAGGCGGCTTTCACCATTTTAGGAATATCTGCTGCGCATTTAGGGCGTAAACTGTGTTTTACAATGGGCATGGTAATCCCAAGAATGTCTGCTTCTTGAAAGGCGTCGGTCCCGATCGATTGACTCGGCACCTGCCCTGTAATGGCTACCATGGGAATCGAATCCATCATGGCATCGGCAATTCCTGTAACCAAGTTGGTGGCCCCAGGCCCAGATGTAGCCAGACATACCCCCACTTTACCGCTTGAGCGGGCATAGCCTTCTGCCATATGGGCCGCACCTTGTTCATGGCGAGTAAGGACATTCAAAATTTTGTCGGCTATTTCAGGTTGCGCAAGCGCATCGTAAATAGGCAATGCAGCACCCCCCGAAATACCAAAAATGGTCTCCACCTTTTCATCGAGCAATCCTTGCATTAAGGCTTGTGCACCGTTCATCTCCCTCCTCCTTCAAACATTAAAAAAAACCTGCGTATACACGCCTGCTATCACATGGCCCAAGCCATGTACACTGTCATTCGTGCATGGCTACGCAAAAACACATTCCAGCAAGCAATACTGTCATAAAACCCGGCAAGGTTTTATCGCCACCATGTTGCCATCTAAGGAAAAGCCAAACACCGTGTTTGGAGAATTTTGCTTGGATATAGTCAAGAATAGGGCGTTTGATAAACCATGGTGTAGTTGGCATTTAGATCAAGCCCGCTACATTGCCCCAAATAACCACCACATCGACCACTGCCAGAACGGCGGGTAGAAGGTGCACAACGACGCAAAGTGGTAAGACAACAAAAACTCCCCTCCCGCCACACACAACACGGCACACCAAGGCGCGTAACCTGTTCGATCCTTCGGCAAGAACAAAAGCAAACATGTTTAAAAGCACGGTGCCAGCGTTTACCATGTGTTTATTTTGCCGTAGTCCAAGTGTTTTTAAAAAGCATATGGCGGCACCAAAAAGCGCACAGCCACAGATGGGATGAGGATTGCATCGATTTTACCGCGTTTCATCATGCACTATTTCCGTTGTGCATTCTAGGATATGGTATACCTAGTCATAACAGGGATGCTTCGTGTATTGTGCGCAAAGGTATCCTGTTTTTTCAAGTACATTTTTTGCAAACTTATTCGGGGCTGTGCAAAAAAAGGCTTTAAGGCCTGCCTTTTTATTAACCCCCTAATCCTTTGGCTAAAAATGGGCGCTTCGTTTGGCGTTCAAAACCACTTGTTTAAAAACGCTATTGTAAGGAAAAAATATCCATGGCAAGCATTGAATTGGGCATGCACACGGGCCCACAAAATTTAAAAATGGACGCGTTAAAGCGTCTGTGGAAAATGGGCGATGAGGCTGGCATGAAATGGATTTCGGTGTGGGATCATTTTTATGCAAACCCCATTGACAAGCGCGAAGACCCTTGTTTTGAAGGGGTGGCTTCCATGGCGGCCTTGGCCAGTTTAACCCAAAATGTGCGGGTGGGTTGTTTAATGTTTTGTGCCTTGTATCGTAACCCCGCCTTATTGGCCAAGAGTATTGTTACCATCGACCATATCAGCCAAGGGCGTGCCGAATTAGGCTTGGGTGCCGGTTGGCTTAAAGAAGAGTTTGACGATTTTGGTTACGAATTTCCCCCCATTGGCAAACGCCTTGACCAATTGGAAGAGGCGTTGCAAGTGATTCGCGCGTTGTTTCAGCAACCCAAAACCGACTTTGCAGGGAAGTACCATACCTTAAACGCTGCCGTCTGTGCCCCCAAACCCCTCAACCCCAACCTGCGGATTTGGGTGGGTGGCCGTGGGCCTAAGCGCACCCCTCAAATTGCTGCGCGTTATGCAGATGGTTTTAACGCCCCTTATATTTCCCCCGATGAGTTTGCGCAAAGAATGCAGGTGATTGATGCCACCTGTGCAAAGGTGGGACGAGACCCTAAGGAGATTACCCGAAGCATCAATTGTCATTTTTTGCTGGGTGCCGATGAGGCAGGTATTCGCCAAGGTAAGGCGCGCGCAGCAAAAATGCCCGATGACCAACAAAGTGGTGCCATGATTGGGGGGGGCAACGAGGCCATTGATTTGATTGGCCGTTATCTCGAGGCTGGGGCACAAGGGCTTAACGTCGCTTTTCGTGCCCCCATCGATTGGGCTGCTTTTGAGATGTATTTGGACAAGGTTTTGCCCGTTTTTCATCGCTAAAAAAGGGTATGGCTACAGGGCACGTGATTCCAAACTGCTTTGTAGTGTCTTGCGCATAACCTCAATGGGTGCTTCATGTCCCGTCCAATACGTAAAGGCTTGGGCCCCTTGATGCAAAAGCATGCCCATTCCATTGGCATGGGGAATGCGCAGCGTTTGTGCTTGTTGGAGAAATGGGGTTTTGCTGGGGTGGTACACCATGTCCATCACCGCTTTTGGGAGGGGGATTTGGCGTAGGTCAAGGGGGCTTTCCCCATCCCCCATTCCCACACTTGTGGCATTTAATACCAAGTCTGGCGCATTCACAACGGGCATGTCGGTCAATGTACACGCGGTAACGCAAAGGCTGGTTGAGATATTTTGCTGACATTCGTGCTGGAGGTTTTGTGCACGTTCGAGGTTGCGATTTGCAATCATTAAATGCTGGCAACCGCCTTCAATGAGGGCAAACACGGCTGCACGCGCCGCGCCACCAGCACCCAAAAGCAACACCTTGCTCCCTTGGGGGACAAAGCTCAAATCTTCTTTTAAGGCTTTTAACAATCCTGTGGCATCGGTATTTATACCCTCCAAGCACACAATGCCTTTGTCGTCGAGGCCGCAGCGTACTGTATTGACTGCGCCAATACGCAGTGCCTGGGGGTGTGCCTTGTTGAGCAAAGGCATGATATGTATTTTATGGGGAATGGTTAGGTTAAACCCCAATACACCGCTCAAGGTAAGGCCGCGTACAGCCTCATTTAAATGTTGCGACCGCGTAGGAAAGGGCAGGTAGATACTGTTTAAACGAAGGGCGCAAAAAGCCGCATTTTGCATCGCTGGCGAAAGGCTGTGGGCCACAGGGCTTCCCAAAATGCCATACACTTTGGATGTACCCTTGGGGGTGCATGCATTGTGTGCTGGCAAAGCGCCCATTGGCTTACCCTCCGCAATTGTATTTTGAAATTGGCTCTTTTTGCAAAGAGAGATTGTTGTGGCTCGGTTTGCCTGTGTCTTGGCTCGGGTACAACAAAAAAATGGCAACACGGCCCTTGTGCGAGGCACTCTCACAGGGCAGGCTAGTCCTTTTGAGCCAGCGAAAAACACAAACCCTGGGCGCCAGCACACAAACGCTCAGCAGCATGGTGTCCCGTCGAGGCACGCCACGCAAAACAGCATCCTGACCAAAGGTATTAAAAAAGCAGCAATCATCCCTTGCAAGGAGACGAGACCCCTTGCCAATGCTTGGGCGCGCTTGGTGAAGGCATCTGCCTTAAATTACCCGACGCAAAGCCAAGGAGACGAGACCCCTTGCCAATGCTTGGGCGCGCTTGGTGAAGGCATCTGCCTTAAATTACCCGACGCAAAGCCAAGGAGACGAGACCCCTTGCCAATGCTTGGGCGCGCTTGGTGAAGGCATCTGCCTTAAATTACCCGACGCAAAGCCAAGGAGACGAGACCCCTTGCCAATGCTTGGGCGCGCTTGGTGAAGGCATCTGCCTTAAATTACCCGACGCAAAGCCAAGGAGACGAGACCCCTTGCCAATGCTTGGGCGCGCTTGGTGAAGGCATCTGCCTTAAATTACCCGACGCAAGGCATCGGTGCGGTCTGTTTTTTCCCAGTTAAATTCGGGTAGTTCGCGGCCAAAATGCCCATAGGCGGCTGTTTTTTGGTAGATGGGGCGCAGCAAGTCCAATTTTTGAATGATACTGGCAGGTTTCATCGAAAAAACTTCGCGCACAGCACCTGAAATCCGTTCTTCTTCCACGCTCCCTGTTCCAAAAGTACTTACCAGAACCGACACGGGCTCTGGGTAGCCAATGGCATAGGCAAACTGTACCTCACAGCGCTTTGCCAACCCTGCTGCCACGATATTTTTGGCAACATAGCGTGCCATATACGCAGCCGAACGGTCGACCTTGGAAGGGTCTTTTCCTGAGAAGGCACCCCCGCCATGGCGCCCCATGCCACCATAGGTATCGACCACAATTTTGCGCCCCGTTAAGCCTGCATCCCCCTGGGGACCACCAATAACAAAACGCCCTGTGGGGTTGATAAGAAAACGCGTGGCAGAAGTGAGCAAATTTGCGGGAACAATGGGGCGAATCACCTTTTCAATCACGTCTTTTTCAAGTTCTGCATGCCGTACGCCATCATGGTGCTGCGTAGAAATTACCACCACACTGGCGGCCACTGGCTGGTTGCCTTGGTAACGTAGCGAGACTTGCGCCTTGCCATCGGGGCCCAAGTAAGGAATTTCCCCCGATCGACGGACTTCACTTAAGCGTTCGGTTAAACGATGGGATAGATGAATGGGCATGGGCATTAAAACATCGGTCTCATCGCAGGCATAGCCAAACATAAGGCCTTGGTCACCCGCCCCTTGCTCTTTAAATAAACCCTCGGCATCGTTTACCCCTTGGGCAATGTCCGGAGATTGGCGCCCAATCGCCACCACCACAGCACAGCTTCGATAATCGAAACCCAAGCGTGCGTCATCATAGCCAATTTTGCTAATGGTTTCACGGGCCACCTTTTGAAAATCAATGTTTGCCGTTGTGGTAATTTCCCCTGCAATTACAATTAACCCAGTGGTAGCAAGGGTTTCGCACGCTACGCGGCTATTTTTATCTTGCTTAAGCAGCGCATCGAGCACACCATCAGAGATTTGATCACAAAGCTTGTCTGGGTGGCCTTCTGTTACGCTTTCAGAGGAAAATACGTACTCCTGCATGGGTTATGATTTCCTTTATGATTTTTGGCTGAATGAAAACGCATGCAGTACATGGTCTAACGAGGTTATATCTGGGGGTGGGGCGAGCAACCCGCCCTATTTCACACACGAGCAACCTGCTTTGTAGGCATTGGTCATGTTACTATGGGCAGGGTGGGATTGCAGCAACACACCATGGATGAACGGGCAAGGTTCACAGTGTGCTATATTGTTTTTGTAGATTGCAAGCCCTAATTTGATACGCATGGCAGAAAAGCCACCCATTTTTTAAAATAGCAGCGGATGTTGATGCAAAAAATATCCTAGCAAGATACGATTGCAGATGCTCCTTATCGCCCCAACACCCTGTTTTATGTTTACAACAAGGGCCTTTTTAAAGCACGCACTAAGCACGGTTTGTTTGTTTGTGCTGGTGTGCTATACACCCCAGTGGGGGTTGGCACAGCAGCAAGGTAAAAGCAAAGCGTCGAATGTTGCCGTGTTTACGGCAGTGGATGGCGTGGTGGAGGTACGCCATGCCTTAGATCGTTACGAACAAGCCGTGACGGGAAGTACATTGAGTGAAGGCGACGAGATTCTAACCTCTAAAAATGGAGGTGCTTCTGTGCTGTTTAGGGATGGCTCGAGGCTGCGAGTCATCGCACGTTCAAGCCTTATCATTCAAAGTATTCAGGAACTATGGCCCCGATCGAGACGCTTTAGAGTGCATTTGTACCTCAAAAAAGGGGCGCTATGGGGATACTTTACGCGGTTTCTCACCCCCGACTCGCACTTGCAACTTCCCTCTGGAAAAATTGCGCTTAGGGATGCCACCTTTCGCGTAGTGCAGACCGCGCGCTGGGCACGTGTTGCGAGCACGGACAAGCCTTTATTGGTTGAAAACATTCGCAGTCGCACACAAGTGCCCCCTGGTTGGGGGTTGCGTGCGTTCCACCAAACCCACAACCTTAAACCACGCTTAATCCCTACCCCCCTTAGGCTTGAAATCGGTTTAATCGATCCCCACAAGCCTTTGCAGCAGAGTCCAGAAGAGGAACGCTTTATCGACATTCAAATTCGTTTGCTCGACAGGCGGGGCAACACCGTGAGTCGCCCAGGCCAGGTGCATTTATACAGCGACCATTATTTTGCAGTGCCACCGTCGCGCATCGCACTCAACCCCCAAAGGCCTACCACGGCGCGCGTGCTTATCAAATTGCTGCGCGGTGTTCCTCTGCCGCCAGACGGCACATTGATTAGGGCAATATGGGAAGGGGCGCAACCCGACCACGTTCGCGAAGGGCGTGCATTGCTGCCCATTTCGGCCAGTAAATCAAATCGGCCTGTACTCCTAAGCATCGATGCCCGCAAGGGCCTGGCAGAACGCAAAAATTAACGTCCGCTTCTCGCCTTTCGGCCAGTAAATCAAATCGGCCTATACTCCTAAGCATCGATGCCCGCAAGGGCCTGGCAGAACGCAAAAATTAACGTCCGCTTCTCGCCTTTCGGTCAGTAAGTCAAATCGGCCTATACTCCTAAGCATCGATGCCCGCAAGGGCCTGGCAGAACGCAAAAATTAACGTCCGCTTCTCGCCTTTCGGCCAGTAAATCAAATCGGCCTGTACTCCTAAGCATCGATGCCCGCAAGGGCCTGGCAGAACGCAAAAATTAACGTCCGCTTCTCGTCTATAAAACCCTTGTCATGATTTTAAAAACCAACCTTGAACCCAATGGTGGTCAATGTACTATCCAAACTAATCTCCTCACCAGAAGGCGCCTTCAAGTCTCCACTTATCTGGTGGTACCCAAGATGGATATCGGCAACGCCAAATATAGGCCAACCCAGTTCCAGAAACACTTGGCTTACATCTGCACTCTCAATCTCCTCCTGTGGTAAGGTGACCTTGCCAATTCCCACGCCCAGGCTAATGTTGATGACGGGAATAGGTAAATCCACGTAGACATCATACAATGCAAAATCTAAAACTACATCCCCTTTTGTGGTCACCGTGTAGTTTTCTATAGCAAGCCCAGGCAGAACCGGTAAATTTATCCCAATTTTATACCCACTCACATCATCTACTACATCTACGTTTGTTTCATCAAACGAAAAATTCGTAGGCACATCGAGTGTAACACTCACCAAATCCGCCTTTGCAGGTGAGGCAAAAAGCACTGCACCAAGCAGCAAAAAGCCAAGATGCTTTGTCAACAATTTCATTATTTTCAATTCTCCTTAATTTTGAAAGACAACAGACCTTCTCACATGCAAAAACACCGCAGGCTACCACAAAAATAGGCATAGGCAAAGGTAATCCAACCAAGCCGCCTATTACCATCTTGCTCCGTAAGCATTACGGATTTTAGCAAGGAAAAAAACCCATTGTTGCAAAAAGGCACATTAAATTCAATAATGGCGTGTGTAAGAAAACATTCTTCCCTATTTTTTCGCCACCCATCACCAAAATAACGCACAATTTATGCCCAACACAGCTCTTAAACATTGGCTTTTTTTAGCCTTCTTCATTTCTATCATCGGCCTCGCCGTTTTTTTCATTTTTCGTGGAGATATTTTTCATATGCGCGTCGATTCAACCAACCCATCCAGTGGCGCTCAAGTGTCTAAAGCAGCAAGAAATGATGCTTTTTTTAATACCTACAAACGGGTAAGCGCAGACCAATTGAAAACGCTGCCAGGGGGTTTAAAGGTGGCTACCTTGCGCCCTGGCGATGGAAGCGCAGCAGCCAGCGGGGACCGCGTGCAGGTACACTATACGGGCTGGCTAGAAAACGGTCAAAAGTTTGATAGTTCGGTGGATCGTGGTGAGCCGATTGCCTTTGTGTTGGGCGCAGGGCAGGTCATTTCCGGTTGGGAAAAAGGCATTGAAGGCATGCAACCAGGTGAGCGCCGCCAACTGGTTATCCCCGCAAGCATGGCCTATGGCGATCGCTCAGCAGGTCCCATCCCCCCAGGTTCTACCTTGGTGTTTAACGTTGAATTGACATCTACCCAGTCAGCCTCTACCAACCCTAAAGGTGATTTGCACAGAGTGGTTTAAGCATAGCGAGGAACAAAAAATACGTGCATGGGTTAAAATGCACTTTGTTCTGGCAGGTCTGCGCCAAAAATGCCTGTATCCTACTTGCCCGGGTTGGTCCGAGCATAAAATCCCCGTGCGTGGAACACGGATGGATGCACGGGCGTCCTTGTCCCAGTCACTATTACTGGGTTTTAAGGTGTGATGTGGATGGTTTAACGCCAAATAAGCACACGCACACGGTTTTACTTGTCGCACAACTTGCGTTGATGGTGCTGTTCGAGCACGCGTGCCACCACCCCTAGGTCATCTTGCCCCCAACCGCATGCGCGTGCTTGCTCAATGAGGGACATGGTCACAGCCCCATAGGTTAGTGGCGAGCCCGCTTGCAAGCCCAATTCCAGTGCCAAGCGCAGGTCTTTCCAGGCAAGGTCTAGCGCAAACTCCGCACTCCAATCCCCGCTTAAGCCATGCTTTGCTACGCGCCCTAAAGAAGCACTGCCACCGCTTGAATGCTCTAAAACATCAACCATCGTCTTGGGGTCAACCCCCGCTTTGTGCGCCAACAACAGGCCTTCGGCGGTGGCTGCGGTGTTGGCAAATGCCACCATGTTGTTGCACAGTTTAGCCACACAACCTGTGCCAACCGCGCCTATATGGGTGCAATGCTTGCCGATGCTTTGGAGCAAGGGAAGGGCTTTGGCAAAGTCTGCCTTGCTGGCACCGCACATGATCGACAAGCTGGCACCCTCTGCCCCAACCACCCCGCCGCTAACGGGTGCATCCATATAGTGAATGCCTTTTGCTGCCAAAGCCTCGTGGACCTCTTTTGCGCACTGCACAGAATTGGTGGTGAGATCAACCACTAACAACCCCGTTTTACCGGTGCTGGCAATGCCATTTCTTTCCAGCATCACCAATTTTACCTCAACGGGTCCAGGCAGTGAGCAAAACAGCAGTCCCGCATTTGCTGCCACTTGGGCAGGCGATTCAACAGCCTCAATATTCGTTGTCCCCAAGCGCTCCATAGCCTCTGCCTTAACATCGTGCACAACCAATGCGTGCCCTGCTTTAACAAGGTTGCGTGCGATGGGACCGCCCATCATGCCCAAACCAACAAATCCTACCTTCATGCTTTTTGCTCCTCTTTTTTAAAATGACCACCCCCCCCGCCAAGCACTTGGTTTGGTGGGGGTTTTTGTGACAACGCCTTTGGTGTTGGTCATGCTAACACTGCTTCACCCGCGAACGCCACGCCTGGTTGCCTTTTTTGCCCAGGCTCATCTAAGGCGATGGGTTTTTATCAATCAAACGGGGTCCAATGTAGTTGGGAGGCACGATTATCGTGACAACATGAGGCAAAAAATACACCGATGGCCAAGTAAAGGGCTGGGCAGGGGCGGATTGGGGTATATCAGAGCAAAGCCTCCATGAAGCAATTGTTGAAAGTGTTTGAGAATTAGGCGTTCCAGGCACCGCTTACCACCAGGTTGGCTGCAGTGATGTAACTTGCTTTGGGTGAGCACAAAAACGCAATGGCAGAGAGAATATCTTGAAAATTCCCCAGGCGCCCCAAAGGGGGGGTGCTTCCCCGATCCCCAAGGCTGTTTTCCAAAAATCCGGGGGATACCATGTTTACGCGCACACCTTGAGAAGCGAGCAGTTTTGCGTAACTGCGGGTCAGTACATGTACGCCCAATTTGGCAATGTGGTAGGCGGTGGCGTAGGGGCGTGCAACAATCCGGTCTGCACCGCTATCGCCTAAATTGATAACGTGCGCAGGAGCACCTTTGACGAGTAGGGGTGTGCTTGCATGAATGAGATGCTGCACAGCACTGCAATTCAAAGACAAGATACGGGAAAAATCTGCGGGTGTTGTGTGCGCCAAGGTTTGTTCGGGATAGAGGGCAGCGTTGTTAATGAGCACATTAAGGTGTTGGGTGTGTTTGCTGCACTGGGTGATCAAGTCGTCACATTGCTGGGGGTTGGCAAGGTCTGCTTTAAAGGCTACGGCGTGTGCCCCCTTGGCTTGCGCAGTTTGGATTGCCTGCTGCGGTGAACTGTGAAAATAGTGCAACAGCAACAAAGTCTTGGGTTGGGCGAAGGCTTTTGTAATGGCCAAGCCTAAACCACTGGCAGCACCTGTAATGAGCACAGTTTTGTGCATGACCATGGGTTTGCTTTCTTGTGCATGGTGAGGCGAGGGAGCGGTTTTTTTTTCAAAAAAAGCTTGGTTCCCGAGAGAGCACCCATTTTTATAGGGGGTGGTGTTGCTAAGTCGTCTTGCGCCGCACACATAAACTCACCCCCGAACCATCGCTGGCAGCGAGGGCTTGGGGTTTTTGAATGGCTAAAAACAGCGTTTTTGCTGCAAAGTTTTCCATTAAATGGGCTGCTAGATGCTGGGCTAGGGTTTCAAGCAGTTTAAAACGGCCATTTTGGGCAAATTGGCGGATGGTTTTTGCGGCGGTCGAATAATTGAGGGCATCTTCAATGTTTTCACTGGCTGCAGCCCGAGAAAAATCGGTTTCCATACGCACATCCACAATCAGCAGTTGTTCTTGAACACGCTCGTGGGGGTGAATCCCAATAATGCACCACAGTTTTAAGCGGTGAATGTGCACGCTTTGTTGGGTAAATTCAAGCATTGCTAAAGATGGTGCTCCGAGCACAGCATGTTTAACCTAGTAAATTTTTTGTTGCTGCGACGGCTCAGGTGACAAAAGGGGGTGCGCTGATTTGGGTTGCTGTGGAACTTGGGGTGAAAAAGGTGCGCTTAGCCATGATTCGCGTATGTGATGGATTGAACCAAGGCTGCTGCCTAGGTAGGCAATGGGACTTAAAGCAAAAGTACTTACCAGCCAAATCAGCGCTGCTGCCACCAAAGGAGAGATATCGACCCGCATGCGTGGCAGCCTGCGTTGTAAGGGAGTAATGATAAAATCGACCAACAAATACACCGTGCGCACGATAGGGTTTTGTACCTGGGGGTGCACCAGGGTGAGCACAAACCATACAATAAGGAGTAAAATAAAGAACGATGCAGCACTTTTGGCCGTAATGATACTGGCTAAAATAAAATGCCCGCCAACGCGTACGGCAGCACTGGCAGGGCCGATAACACCCGTAAAAAACAACCCGCAGGTAAGCATGGTGGAGGGGATAAAAATTTTGGCCCACCACACCAACAGCAGGGCAAAATACACCCCAAAAAAGCGTAGCTTTGCAGGGAGAATGCCCCCTACCCAGCGAAAATACGGCGAAGTAATGCGGTGCAAAAACACCACAATGGGGTTGCTGGGGTCGGGTTGTACCCAACTCAGTAATATCACCGCAATGAGTACCCAACCGTATATGGTAAGGCTTAGTTCTGCAATCCAAGCAAACGCTCTAAATACATCCATGGTATGCATTTCTTTTTGGGGTTAGGGCTATTATTATCTCTTTTAATCAAGGTTGCTCTTAAGATAGGGGGTTTGAACTGAATTGGGCTTGTAAGGCTTTTAGGCTGGCTTGGGTTTGCAAAGTGCTTGGGTTTGCAAAGTGCTTGGGTTTGCAAAGTGCTTGGGTTTGCAAGGGGCTATGTTTTACTGCGATCTTGCAAAGCATGTTCCCCCGTTGCGCCAAGCAGGGGTGTGCCCCAGAGCAACAAATATGTAGCCTTAATAAAGGCAAGCTGATGGTGCCCATTTGTCCTTAAGATTGTTTTTGCCTTCGCCATGCGGCCTTTTGTAGAACATGGGTTTATGTACGGGGGTTAGCATTTGTTGTCATGACGTGCCTTTGCAAAGCCTGCAGCGCCCCCAACAGTTTAGCGTCCATACCCTGCACACGGCTTAAACGGTTTTGCTTTGAAGCATGGAGCAACTGCTCTGCTATGTGCAAAATGGTCTTTAAGCGCAGGTTGCCCGCAGCCCCTTTTAATGCATGGGCGTGCAGTACCACCTGGGCCGCCGCGCCGCTTTTTAATGCCCGTTCGATGGCACGGTGGTGCTCTTGTGCAGACGCCATAAAGCTGTTTAAAACGCTATTTTTCTGGGCAGGTTTCGCGCCTATGCCATCCATCATGGTCTCAAAATCGACAAGCATGCACGCATTTTTTGGGATTGTTTAACGGGTTTGCTAGGTTGATTGACACAAAAAGGGGTCGATTTTTAAGATTGGTATATGTGCATCACTTTTTGCAACAATACCACGCCATCGCTTTGATTGCGCTGAAAAGAATTGCGTCCTATAATGGAGCCAAAGCCCCCGCCATCGCGAATGCCTTTAATTTCCTCCAATAACTCAGTGGTGTCTTTGGCGGGCCCACCGGAAAAAATAACAATCCGTCGCCCATGAAAGGCTGCTTGGATAACGTGGGCAATGCGCTCCGCCAGCGTGGCTATGGGGATGCCTTGGATATCGTACACCTGGTGTGCAGCGTTCTGCTCAATATGGGCACTGGGAGGTTTGACCTTCACGATATGCGCACCTAGTTGGCAGGCAATGTGGGCTGCGTAGGCCACCACATCAATGGCGGTTTCCCCCGCTTTGGAAAGGGCCCCGCCGCGGGGATAGGCCCATACCACCGAAGGCAGACCCGCCGCTTTGGCCTCCATAATGAGTTCGCGTAACTGCTCCACCATCGTGTTGCTTTCCCTTGAGCCTGGGTAGATGGTAAAACCCACGGCCGTGGCCCCTATCCGCAGGGCATCGTCGACATTGGCAGTAATGGCGGGGCAGGGGTCGCTTTTTTCGGCCAAACTGTCGCTACTGTTCATTTTTAAAATCAAGGGCACCTGTCCTGCAAATTCCGCTGCACCGGCCTCCAAAAAACCCAAAGGTGCGGCATAGGCATTACAACCCGCTTCAATGGCCAATTGAAAGTGATAGTGGGGGTGATAACCCGCTGCATTCGGAGAAAAAGAGCGGGCAGGGCCGTGCTCAAGGCCTTGATCGACGGGCAAAATCACCATTCGCCCACTGCCAGCCAAGTGACCATGGTAGAGCATGCGAGCCAGATTGTTTAAAACACCTGGGTTGTCGTATTGATACCATTGGAGAATTTCTTGAACGCGGGAGGTGCTTTGTATCACGTGATTGACCAAGGCCCTTTTATGGAAAAGGAGAACGAACGAATAAGTTAGGAGAACGAATGAATAACAGTGGTTTAGCAGGGGGCAAGGAACTTAGCAAGACAGTGGGGTGCGGGCTTGCCTTGGAGCCAAGTTGGCTAAAAACGGGCTTGGGTGCGGTGTCACGTTAGCGCAGGTTTTGTGTCGATAGCCTTACCCACACCTTGAGCGAGCACCTTTAGACAAAAAGGGATTTCCCTCATCCCTTGCTGCGGTGCTAGGGTGGGACTGCAATACCTTACCCACACAACGCTACTATACATACCATGACACATCCCGCACGCCAAGCACCCAGCGCACAAAATTTGCTATACCAAGCGCTGCTACAAAGCCTTGCACCCTTACTTAAGAAGCGTTTTCGGCGCTCCCAGCGCGGACGTACTATAGGCAAAAGCACCCCACCGCTAGGTGATCGCCAGCTCAAAGGGATTCCGTGGGAGGTGGTGGGGCGTGAGGTGCTTGAATTGCACCAGGCCTACACCCGAAATCGTAGCGAAAAAGCAGGCAAGGAACAAGGCACGTTTCGTAAACAAACCAATCCCTTGCATGGGCGCTTACTGGGCGGGCAATTGTACTTTTTACCCCGCAATATCTATCGCGTTAGCCGAGTACTACGTGCGCTGCCTTGGCAAAAACCCTTGCTACACCAAGCGGGGCGGCATGAGGGTTGGCTGTTAGCACCCTGGCTACAAATGGCTGAAGACAGCCCTGCAGTAACGGGAGATGAAGCACCTAGTGTGCTTACCCCCCCTGAACCGCTGCCCGTTAAAACGGAGCCCGAAAAGGGATTGGGGCAGGCAGCCTTGGCAGATGACAAGACGCCAAGCATCGCATCGCCCCACCCCGAAACGCCAACGGGAAACGGTCAGGTGTTACGTGTGCTTGATTTGGGCTGCGGTGCGGGTGCCTTTAGCGTGGCCGTGTTAGATTTTTTACGCGAACTGGGGCCTCCCAAAACGGGCTGGCCGCAAATAGACATCACCTTGGTCGACCAATCGCGACGCTCATTGGGGCAGGCGCGGCGTAATTTGAGGGCCTATGCCGCCCTTGCTTTGCCCGACATGCCCTTAAATCTACATTCTTACGCCCATGGTGTCGAGGCATTTTTAACCGAAACAGACACGCAACCAAAGTATGCCTTGGCGGGTGCGGCGATGATGATGAATGAACTGGCATTGCTCGGTCCAAGACGCACCACCAAAAAAGCGGGGCGCATGGCCTTGGCAATGCAGCACACCATTGCCCCAGGGGGCATTTGGGTGGTGGTTGAAGGAGGGGTCCGCAAGGGCTACATGCAAATGATGGCCTTGCGCGAGCAATGGGTGAAGCAAGGGTCTGTGCTTTACCCCTGCACCCATCAAAAACCTTGCCCCCTTTGGCGCCCCACTGTACGCCAGTGGTGCCATATGGCTTGGCGTTTGCCAGAAGACTTTTTTTTTGATGGTTTGTTGCGTCAACACGCTGGTGTCGAATTTAAAATGCGCGATGTTAATGCCAGCAGTTTGGTGGTACAATTTGGGCGCAATACGCCAAGTACCGAGGCGCAAAATGGGGTTACCGCACAAACCTCGCAGTGGTTTCATAAACGTCTTGGGATGGAGCAAACCTCTCAGGGCGAGGGACACCGTCCCCAGGCGCCGTTTGCCACACCGCACGGGGCCAGAATTCTTTCAAACCCCCTGCCTGCCCCCCAAGCGGCCGCACTTATTGGCAGCCATGTCCGCATCCTTGAAAGCAAAGAAACCAACGTGCCTCCCTCCACGGGCGTGTTAAGTTGCGAGGAAAACGGGCAGTTGGGCGTGCGCAAATTTTCGAACAAGGCGAACGTTTTTCGCGGGAACTTGGTGTCGCCTTTTTCGCCCGACCTTAATCCGCTGGCCCTACGCTTTTTGCCCCTGTACAACAAGCCACGTACCCCCACCAAGCGCAAAGAGAAGGGCTAGAAAAATACACGGCAGGGCAAAATTCGAGAATGCTTATGCCTCAACCTATGGGGCGTCCATTAAAATACGTATTCCCCTTAGCTGATATGAAAGCACCATGAACGCATCTTTGAACAAGACCTCGCCCCCCAGCCCGTGGTTGCACACCTTGTACGCGGAGCGCACTGGCGTGCTTGTTCATTGTTGGGCGCAAGGTTGGTTACAACGTGCCTTGCCCTTACAACTCCATCCCCAGGCACGTCTCCTCAAGATTATCTCGCTGGGGGTGGTCGATAGCCAAAATCCCCAACGGTTTTTAAAGGTTAAAATCCAAGTGGAGATGGGTTTGCAAACTGTCGCACAAACGCCCGAACCCATCGACGCACCGCACACGATGCGCACAGATGGCAAGAAATCTGCTAAGCCCACTGAGCTTGCGGTACAGATCCTCGAAGGAGCGGTCGAAATTGTGGATGACACGGCATCGATCGCGCACGCTTACCCTCAAACCATGGCAAGTGGATTGCCCGTTGTGCTGTATTTACGCTGGTGTCATGCCAAAAATCTGAACACCACCAACCCCCAAGCCAGGCAACTGGTGATGGAAGAAAACCTCGCCATCCTAAAAACAAAGCCCACCCCCGCCCACGTTTTTACTCTCATCGCCTTGCGACGCTTTAAGCAGGCGTGGGAACGGCGCACATACCTAACGGGGCAATGCGGGACACTTGGATTGCAAATACAAACGCACACCAAAGCGCATTCAGCCAGTAAAAAAATCGAACATATGGTGGGTTTGGCTGCAGAAATGCGCGCTCGCCTCAAAATGAAACGCTTGATGCAAGAGCATCACGCATCCCAAGTATGGGAATGGGAGAACGTGGAACAGTGCTTGTACGCCAGCATGCTTTATTACATGGGTGCTGCAACCCAACGCAAAATGCTGGCTGTGCTCGCCAAGCAAGTACCCTATTCCACGCTGCTTACGCTCTTTTGCCATGGCAAGCGGTCGCAAGTGCAACATGCCATAATGGCGCGCTGGTTTGGGATGCTAGGCCTGTTGGTAAACCCGTCACCCCAGTGGCATCAAAACCTTGTTTATGAAACCCAATGGCAGGAATATCAAAATTTGTACACCCTGTTTCAAGCTACTAAGATGGAACCCTTTTCGCAAAATGCCCAAGAGCATGCCTCCGAGGGCGCACAAAGCCAAGGGGTGCGACCGTGGAATCGCTTGGAGAGGCGCTTGGTGGGGTTTTATCACCATCTGCGCTGGGCAGGTAAACAGGGCTTGCTAAAAAGCTGGTTGCAGTTGTTGACACAGTTGGCCCCTTTGGCCCATACCGGGGCATTGGGCCAGGCCTCCAAGCACGCCTTTGAGCAGGCGTTCCCAACCCCGCAAGAAGAACCATGGCGTGGGCGTTTTGGTTTTGGCGTCGAAGAAACCCGTTCAGGGGCACGCTTGATAGGGCAGCAACACATTACCATGCTGTTTTCCAATGCCGTACTGCCCGTGCTGTTGGGATACGCGTACCACCAACACAACAGTACGCTGGAATCGCTGTTGTATCGCATATGCCTCATCCTGCCCTCCGAAACCGCCAACAAAGAGGTACGCTGGATGCGCCAGCGCTTGCTCACCTTCACCCCGCTAAAACCCTCTTTGCGTGTGTTTCAAGGGTTGTTGCAGCTGCGAAACGATTTTTGCAGCCATTTTGAGCAAGGCTGCCAAGGCTGCGCACTACCCGCCCACATTTTAGGCAAGTAACCCCCCTCCCCCGGTGTACCTTTTGCGTACAACCCCATCCAAAGGCACCTAAAGGGCACGCAAATGCGCCATGTGCCTTTTGAGGTCATCACCAATGCTTGTGCGATCGCTGCCAAACAGCACAAAAAAGATCCCTTTTTGAATGAAAGGGTCAGACATTGCGTGCTCAAAAAAGTGAATCACCAAAGGCATGTTCATTTTTTGACACACGCCCATGATGCGATCGACAGCGGCAATGTAGGTGGGGTGCTGGTATTGCGCGGGCACTCCCAGTTGAATCGAGAGATCATTGGGGCCGACAAAGGCGGCATCGACCCCAGGTACCGCCAGCAAGTCTTCTAAATTCTCCATCGCTTTGACACTCTCAATGCCTATCACCAACACGTTATTCTCGTTGCGCTGGGTTAGGTAGGCTTGGGTTTCAGGAGAGGGAAACTCACCCTTTTCGACAATGCGCCCAACGGCCTCACCTTTTAGGGGAAGCCATTTGCATGCACCCACAGCCTCCTTTACTTGCGCAACCGTCTCGATATAGGGTGCCAAAATGCCCTGGGCACCGGCATCCAAGGCCATGGTAATATAGTGCGAAGCGGGGATGGGTACGCGCACAAAAGGCGCAATTTGTGCGTCTTTTAGGCGGGTCATCCACTGGGCCGTCTCAGCGCGATTAAAAGGCGAATGCTCGTTATCCACAATCACAAAATCGAGGTCCATTTCATCCAAACGTGCATCACCACTGCCTACACGGACTACAGAAAACATGCTGCCGCAAACGCGCTGCTGATTGTTTAACGCTTTTTTTAGTGTTTTTCCATCCATCGTCTACTTTGTCATTCACCCCTTAGGTTAAAAATGTGTTACGCTGTGCGTGCCCCTACTCATCAATGTGTGAAAGGCCGTGGAATTTGATTTTTGCACGGGCACGCCCCCCTATTAGGGCCATTTCCTTTTTAGGACCCTGCGCCATTTACCAACCGTTTGGTGCAAACCTCAATGAGGGCTTCTTATAACAAAGATTGCGAGTTTAATCAATATGGACTTTATGCAAGTTGCGCGGCAATTGATTGCCTACGATACAACCAGTCATCATTCCAACTTGAACATGATTGACTACCTGGTTGAGCGGTGCAAAGAACTGGGTGCGGAGGTGGTGTTATATACCGATGAAACGGGCAAGAAAGCCAACCTATTTGCCACCATGGGTCCCCACGACGTTGGAGGATTAATGCTTTCAGGGCATACGGATGTGGTCCCCGTGGTTGGACAAAATTGGGACACAGACCCCTTTGTCTTAACAGCAGCACAGGGTAGATTTTATGGCCGCGGGGTCGCCGATATGAAAATTTTTATCTGCCAAGCCTTGTTGACTGCCAACGCATTTAAGCACCAAACCTTCAAGCAGCCCTTGCACCTTGCCTTTACCTATGATGAAGAGGTGGGCTGCCATGGGGCACGCCGCATGATGGAACAGCGCAGCACACAAGACCATGTTCTGCCTAAATGCGCCTTGATTGGCGAGCCCACCAATTTTCAAGTGTTTCGCATGCACAAAGGCATGCACGCTGTGCAGGTACGCATCAAAGGGGTCGAAGGGCACAGCAGCGGTCCCAACCGAGGTGCCAACGCCATTGAACAATTGTCGTTGGTGATGCAAAAAATTGGGGAGATCAGCCATGAGTGCCGTCAAAAAACCTCCTTGGAGTCTTTTTTTGAGCTGCCCTACACCACCATTAACATGGGGCTCATTCAAGGAGGGACAGCACTCAACATTATCCCCAATCAAGCCCGCCTCGACTTCGAGTATCGCACAATCCCTGACCAAGACCCCCAGTATGTATTTCAACAAATACAAGGCTATGCTCAAGAGGTGTTGTTGCCCAATTTTAAAAAACAACAACCCCAGGTGGACATTGAGGTCGAGATGATGCGTGCGGGTCCCCCCATGATAGCCCCAGAAAACACCGCCATTGAGCAACTGGCCTTGCGCCTAACGGGCAATGTCACCGCAGGCGCAGCGCCCTTTTATACCGAGGGAGCCATTTATAACGAAGCGGGCATTCCTACCGTCGTTTGCGGACCTGGGGATATTGCCCAAGCCCACCGCCCCAATGAATTCATCACCCAAGAACAGCTCGAAAAAGGCGTGCCCTTTTTGTCGCGGCTCGTCGAGGAATCCTGTTTTGCCTAGCCTTTTGTGAGGACTAAAACGAGCGAAACCTAGGCATTGGCTTCGAACTAGGTGTCCATCCACTGTCGGGCGAGGTTCAAACATCTCCTCTAAGATTCCCTGGGGTATCTCGGGTGCAACTTAGAGTGTAAGCAGCAAGAAGGGCTCTTGCCAATGGCATGGGCTCTTATCACGTTGTGTAGGCGGGTTTGTTGCCATAACCCCCGTTTCATTCGGGCGGAATGTCAACCCATGCTAAGATTGTCTGGGCACCCCGAGGCAGGCTCGCCAAGTGGTTTAGCGACCACTAGAAAACTACGGAAAAAATAGCGGGATCTCGCTATATCCCGTTATTTCCATGTTGTGGCAAAGCATGGGGGTGGGCAGTTGCTTTCTTGCTACGGTGTGTTTTGTACTACAGCTGTATGCAATATGCATGGTTCTCGTGCTCGGTTTGTATTGTCATGGATGCCACCTTAAAAACGGGTGTGGTGCCCCTTTTTGCCTGTGCGCGCCTATTATCTTGCAGAGCAATCACAAAGCCGTTTTTTCACTGCCCATAAAGTGGGCAAACCCTTTTTTCTACCCAACCTAAAGTACTGCAAATTGAAGGAGAGCAACAGATGACAAAACCTTGGAGGGGAAAGCAGATTTTTATGGAATCCCTAAAAGCAGAAGGGATTACCCATATTTTTGGCAATCCAGGTACCACCGAGTTGCCTTTGATGGATTCGCTGCTTGACTATCCTGAGTTTGAATACATTTTAAGCTTGCATGAAGGTCCAGCCGTGACCATGGCCGATGCCTTTGCCCTTAGCTGTGGACAGGTAGGTGTGGTCAATTTACACGTTGGTCCAGGCTTAGGTAACGGCCTTGGCATGGTGTATAACGCATGCAAAGGCAAAACCCCTTTGCTGGTTACAGCAGGGCAGCAAGACAACCGTCTGCGCCTGCGCGATCCCCTATTAGGTCACGATTTGGTGGCCATGGCAGCACCCCTTACCAAGTGGAGTGTGGAGGCCAACCATGCCGATGAAATGCCACTGATAATGCACAGGGCTTTAAAAACCGCCAAGCAACATCCCCAAGGTCCTGTGTTTGTATCGCTCCCTCTCAATGTGATGGAACAAGAAACCAACCACCCCCCCATGCCTATGGGTGCTTGGATGGATGATGCACATCCTGATACCAAGGCCATCGAGCGCATGTGTGCACTACTGCTTTCTTCGAGTAGACCCGTGATTTTTTGTGGCGATTTTGTGGCGCGCAGTGGAGCGCGCGCTGTTTTGGTTGAGTTGGCTGAATTTTGTGGTGCCGCAGTGTATACCGATGTGCTACCCAGTTTGGTTAATTTCCCCAATCAACACCCGTGTTACCGCGATCGTGGAGCAGGAGATCAAGCGGCGTTGCGCAAATCGCTGCAAGGTGCCGATTTAATTTTGTTGATTGGCGGGGAGTTTTTTGAGGAAGTGTGGTTTGAGGACACCCACCCTTTTCCTTTGGACGCAGTAACCATTCAAATTGACCCTGACCCTAAAAATCTTGGGCGCAACTATGCGGTTACCTGTGCTGTGGCGGCGGATATTAAGCATAGCCTCACCACCTTGTTGCAAGCCTTGCAGATGCAAGCAAGCCCCAGCTGGCGTCAAGGTGCTGCCATGAGGCTTGCAGAATATCAGGCAAAAAAAGAACAAGCGCGCGAAGCGCAGCGCAGAAAAAGAGCCACTCCAAATACCAATGGATGCATAACCCCTGCCCAACTGATGGGAGAATTAGCCCAATCCCTCCCTAAAAATATTGCCATTGCAGGCGAAGCCATCACCGCCACTCCCGATTTAGCACATAGCTTCGCTTTTGAAAACGATGGCGACTACCTGGGAGGACGCGGCGGTGGGATTGGTCACGGCATTCCCAGTGCCATTGGGATGAAACTTGCCATGCCAAAACGCCCCGTACTTAGCATAAGCGGTGATGGATCATCGCTATATTCAGTACAAGCGTTTTGGACGGCTGCGCACCACCACATTCCCGTGGTTTTTTTAATTCTTAGTAACCGTGCCTACCACCTACTGCGCCTAAATATGGACCGCTACCGCAAGATTTACGGCATTGATGGCGAACGAGGCTATCCTCATTTTGACTTGCAAGATCCCCAACTCAATTTTGTGAAAATAGCCAAGGGTTTTGGCCTCGACGGAAAATACATCCGCCAATTGGCTGAAGTACGTCCCTCCATTGAGGCAGCCTTTGCCAACGCTAAACCTTGTGTGATTGAAGTCGAAGTGTCCGCGCCTTAGCAATCAAAATCTCAAACAGCAAGAAGGATTTATGAATTGCGCAAAATTCACCTTTAGCGATACGCCAGGTGCGTTTCTTTTTGCATTTTGGGCTTAGACCATACTGGGGGGTGTTTTTGTATGGAGTGGAGAAATTGGTGCTTACGGGCTTGTGCCAAGCCTTTTTTTGCTCTTGTTGGGATGCTTTTCTCCGGGCCATGATGCCCGTAACGAGCTTCCCATTCGGAAAATAACCGCTGGGCTCGGGTTCACTTGTGCCCAGTGGAGTAATGGCGACCTGCGACTGCTGGGGTAACAAAAAATCGTGGATTTTTTTATCTGGCGTTACCTGAGGTGCTGTGCCCCGTCGTTAAAGCAGCACCCTGTTATCAAGCCTTTTTGGCCGAATGAAGTACCCATTTAAATGGTCCCAAAATCACCATGGCGGCCAAGGCCCTGCCTAAATCTTCCCGCACCTTGAATGCCATCTTTAATAAGGGCGGGGTAGCTGTTGTGCCACTCTTGCACCAAGGCATCGCGCATGCTCAAGCCGTGTTGTCTCATGGCCGAGCGGCGGTCAGCACGTAAACAGTGCTGGGGGAATTGCGCCATTTTGAGGGCAATTTCCTCTGCTTTTTGGCGACACTGCCCTTCTTCAACCACATATTCGCACAGACCAATTTGCACGCATTCTGGGGCTGGCACTTTACGCCCCGTCAAAATGAGTTCAAGGGCACGTCCCTGTCCGACCAAGCGTGGCAAGCGCACCGTGCCGCCATCAATGAGAGGGACCCCCCAGCGTCTGCAGTACACCCCAAAATAGGCACTTTTTTCCATTACCCTAAAGTCGCACCACAAGGCCAGTTCCATACCCCCGGCCACGGCGGCCCCTGCCACGGCTGCAATTACGGGTTTGTCCAGTTCAAGGCGGGTGGGGCCCAGCGGTGCGCGAGGCACATCGCTACCATTGCCGTGCGCAGCACCGTCTTTGGGCAACTCAAGTTCGGCGATAGGGTGTGTGGGGTGAAGATCCCCCAGCTCTTTTAAGTCGCCACCCGCGCAAAAACTGCCCCCTTCGCCCCATAGCACTGCCACCAACGCACTGTCGTCTTGTTCAAATTCTAAAAAAGCCTCAAACAAAGCCTGGGCACTGTTGGTATCAATGGCATTGCGCGCCTCGGGGCGGGAGTGAATCACTGTCCAAACCCCGCGTTGTTTTTCAATTCTAACTGCCATAAGGGTCCCATTTTTTTAAAGGATGCCTGTGTGTAATTTGCCCGCTACCAGCAGCGGGTTTTATAGAGGGTTTCACCCGCAACTGTTGGTATCAATGGCATTGCACGCCTCGGGGCGGGTGTTGAATCACTGTCCAAACCCCGCGTTGTTTTTCAATTCTAACTGCCATAAGGGTCCCATTTTTTTCAAGGATGCCTGTGTGTAATTTGCCCGCTACCAGCAGCGGGTTTTATAGAGGGTTTCACCCGCAACTGTTGGTATCAATGGCATTGCACGCCTCGGGGCGGGTGTTGAATCACTGTCCAAACCCCGCGTTGTTTTTCAATTCTAACTGCCATAAGGGTCCCATTTTTTTCAAGGATGCCTGTGTGTAATTTGCCCGCTACCAGCAGCGGGTTTTATAGAGGGTTTCACCCGCAATTGTTGGTATCAATGGCATTGCGCGCCTCGGGGCGGGTGTTGAATCACTGTCCAAACCCCGTGTTGTTTTTCAATTCTAACTGCCATAAGGGTCCCATTTTTTTCAAGGATGCCTGTGTGTAATTTGCCCGCTACCAGCAGCGGGTTTTATAGAGGGTTTCACCCGCAACTGTTGGTATCAATGGCATTGCGCGCCTCGGGGCGGGTGTTGAATCACTGTCCAAACCCCGTGTTGTTTTTCAATTCTAACTGCCATAAGGGTCCCATTTTTTTCAAGGATGCCTGTGTGTAATTTGCCCGCTACCAGCAGCGGGTTTTATAGAGGGTTTCACCCTTTCAATGGATCCGTTGGTTAAAAGATGCCATGATCTATAGGGTGAGTGGCTTGTGCTGGCCTGCTACAAATTCATCACGCAATGCAAATTTTTGAATTTTGCCCGAACCCGTCAGGGGAAACGCCTGTACCTGGCACCACACTGTGGGCGTTTTTGGTGCTGCAAGGTGGAGGCGGCAATGCTGGTGTAAGGTGTTTACACTGAAGGGTTGATTGTCTTTTGTACGGATAAAGCAAGCGATAATTTCACCCCATTTTTTGTCAGGCAAGCCCACCACAGCCACCTCTGCCACCAGGGGATGCTGCAAAAGGACGTTTTCAACTTCCACGGGGAAGTGGTTCTCACCACCGCGAATAATCATCTCTTTTACCCTGCCCGTAATGCGCATAACTCCGCGGGAGTCCATGCAGCCTAAATCGCCCGTGTGTAGCCAGCCTTCTTTATCAATGGCATCATGCGTGGCTTGTTGGTTGGCATGATAGCCCTGCATGACGCAATAGCCGCGCACACAAATCTCACCCACCTCATCAATGGGTACGACCTTGTTTTTTTGGGTGCAGCGAATGGAAACCTCGACCTGTGGTAAGGGCTGCCCTGCGCTGTAGCATATATCGTCCAGGGTGCCATCAACGTAGTTTTGGGAAACAACGGGTGAAGCTTCGGTTTGACCGTAACAGGTTTCAAAATGGCAGCCCATGACCTTGCGTATTGCCTGGACCAAATCGGGGGAAACGGGTGCACCACCTGAAATCACGACCTTAAGCGAAGATGTATCGCGGGAATTCTTTTCCAAACTTTCAAGTAAACCAACCAACATGGTGGGCACGCCAAACAAAAAGCTCACCTTCTCGCTTTCAATGCATTGGGCGAGAACATTGGCATTAAAAGCGGTAAAAAGAAGCATTTTGCAACCCGCCTGCAAACAGCCCAAAGCCCCCATGGCACAGCCTGCGGTGTGAAATAACGGCATAAAATTGGCACACACCGTGCCTTGGTTCACCAAGGCACGCCCTGCATAAAAACGGGCATTGTTTACCAAACCAAGGTGGGTTAGCACGGCCCCTTTAGGAAACCCTGTGGTGCCCGATGTGTATTGAATTTGGGCAGAATCCTTTGGAGCCACTTCTGGTAAAGCACTGGGGCCTTGACCCGTTGCATAAAGGGCGGCTCTATCGTCCAAATTGGTTATTTCGCGCAAGGAAGCAAGACCTTTGCAGGCTTCACGCCCAATGCTGGCCATGGGGTTACCCCGGTAACTATCTACCAAAAACAGCCCGACCGAACCTGACTGTTCGAGCACATAGCGCAGCTCTTTTGCCTGATAGGCAGGGTTGGCTGTAACCAACACCAAGCCCGCCAGGGCGCAGGCATATTGCATCAGCAACCATTCTATGCAGTTGGGTGCCCACACCGTAATGCGCTCACCTTTAGCAAAGCGTGTTGAGAGCAGCAACGCCAATTTTTCGCTTTGACAAAGCAACTCGGCATAGGTACAGTGCAGCCCTATTTGACCATTGTCATCTACAATTGCCACGGCAGTTGTACTGGCATGCTGGGCTGCAGTTTTGCGCAGCAAGGCACCCACCGTAATGTCGTGCACAGGGGAATCGTGCTGGGCTGGAAAAATAGAATGGGTTAACTGTAGCTGATACACAGGTCCTTCGTTATTATAAAGATGAGAACATTAAGGCAAATGGGTGAAGTGGCACGATACCAAATCATGCAGCAGCGATGCAATCACTGCTTAGAGGAGACCTCATTCGAATGAGGTGACCTAATGAAAGAGATTTTATCAAGGACTTGGAATCCCTTTTAAGTGAATTTTGTTACGCTGCAAAAAAGCGAGCAGCTTGTAAATGGCAAAGCAGATAAACGCCTAGAGCGAAACGCAAAATACATGCTATAAAAAACGGTGCCTAAATGCCAAGTGATGAGAACATCTGCAATGTCTACAAATGGGTATGCATTCTGGATATAGTTTATGCTAGCGTATGGACGCCCCCTTTTGTTGATGGCTTACTAAGGTGCTGTAATGGCTTTGGGTTTTTCGAATGGAATGTCAATCAATACAGAAACATTCGGGGCATGGTGTTCATTTTTAATCTATTGGATGCCATTGATAATTCCCTGTATTAACAACATCGGTCAAAGTACCCAAAAAAATAATGAGATTTGTACATGTATAATCTACAGTTGACGGAATCCTTGATTCCAGCCCAAACCGAAGAAGCGTTACGGGAGCAAACAATTGCTTCGGCGCTGCGCGATGTCGCAACAAAATACACAAACGCCCCGGCCCTGGTCGAGGTTGATGTCGACGGTAAAACGGGGCGACGCTGGACCTATGGCCAGTTGCTAGCGGATAGCGAGAAACTGGCCCTGTCGCTTTCCACCCGCTTCAAACCTGGGGAACACGTTGTTGTTTGGGGCCCCAATATGCCTGAATGGTTGCTGATGGAGTACGCCTGTGCCCTTGCGGGGCTTGTTCTGGTAACTGCAAACCCCGCCTATCAGGCAAACGAACTTCGCTATGTGCTCGAACATTCCGGGGCAGTTGGATTGTTTTTGGTAAAAAGTTATCGGGGAAACCCCATGTCTGAGATTGCCACAAAGGCCACCGATGGGATTGATGCTATTCGTGAAATTGTCGATCTGGAAGATGACCAAGCCCTGCACAGGACGGGTGAGTGGCCACCGAGATTGCCCGAAACGCTGCCCACCGATGCCGCAATGATCCAATACACGTCGGGAACCGCTGGTTTTTCCAAAGGTGCTGTATTGCGCCATCGAGCCCTGCTCAACAGTGCCCGTTTTCATGCCTTGCGTTGCAAAACCCGACAAGGTTCCATCTGGGTGAACGTCATGCCTTTGTTTCACACCAGTGGGTGTGTGATAATCGCGCTGGGCTGCCTTCAAGCAGCGTGCTGTATGGTGCTGGTGAAACTGTTTGATCCGGCTGTCGTCAATAGATTGATTGAATCTGAAAAAATTACGATGTTACTGGGTGTGCCGACCATGATGGTCGAGCTCCTGGGGGCATTAAAGCAAGAACCTCGCGATGTTTCTTCTGTTGAGTTGGTTTGCACTGGCGGTGCCCTGGTGGTCCCAGACCTGGTCCGAAATGTACGCGCAGCATATGCCTGCGATTTTTTGACGATTTATGGTCAAACAGAAGCCTCGTCCGTCATCACGCAACATCACCACGATGACAGCCTGGATGATATTTGTAACACAATCGGCCAGCCATTGCCACAAGCCTCGGTGTCGATTCGACGACCCGAAGATAACAGTGTTGTGCCGATTGGCAAGATGGGCGAAATTTGCGTACATGGTTACTGTGTTATGATTGGTTATCATGCCGATGCGGAATCCACCGCCAAAGCCATTGATCGCGAGGGTTGGTTACACACGGGGGATTTGGGCATCATGGATGCACGTGGCTATACCCGCGTTACGGGACGCTTGAAAGATATGATTATCCGTGGCGGTGAAAACCACTTCCCCGTGGAAATTGAGAATGTGATTTTAGAGCACGTATCCGTGGCTGAGGCCGCCGTGGTTGGTTTGCCCGATGATAAATGGGGGGAGATAATCGCTTGTTTTGTACGCACCGAAGAGGAACACAATTTGAATGTTGAGGACTTGCGCCGTCATTGCCGCGAGCATCTTGCGCCACAAAAAACCCCCGCCGTATGGTGTACGCTCGATGCGTTCCCGCAAGCTGATTCGGATAAGCCTCAAAAGGTTAAGCTCCGCGATGGCTATCTTGCTGGCGATTATGTTGGGGTTGGCTGAGAAATGGGCAAGGTACTTTATGAAAAAGATGGGCGTATTGGGCGCATTGTCCTCAACCGACCCGGTGTGATGAACGCCATTGACGATGATTTACCGGGAGAACTATCGGCGGCAGTGGCCAAGGCTGATGGTGATAGTGATGTTCACGTTATCGTCTTGTCTGGAAATGGTCGAGCCTTTTGCTCAGGGTATGACCTAACCCACTATGCCGAAGGCAAAAGCAAGAACAAAGTGATCCAGGATATGCCATGGGATCCGATTAAGGATTATCAGTTCATGTGGCGCAATACCCAGCACTGGATGTCCTTGTGGCGGGCGATAAAACCCGTAATTTGCAAGGTGCACGGAGCAGCGTTGGCTGGCGGTTCTGATCTGGCGTTGTGTGCGGACATTACGATTATGGCGGAGAACGCCGTGATTGGTTACATGCCTGCCCGCGTGTGGGGGTGCCCCACAACAGCCATGTGGGTGTATCGTCTGGGTGCGGAAAAAGCCAAACGCATGCTGTTTACGGGTGACAAAATCACCGGGCGCGAAGCTGAGGATATGGGCTTGGTGCTAAAAGCCGTCCCCGAGGGTGAGCTGGATGATGAGGTGGAATCCATGGCCAACCGTATGGCCAGTGTTCCTATCAATCAATTGGCCATGCAAAAAATGGTCATCAATCAGGCTATCGAAGCATCGGGCATGATGAGCACGCAGCGCCTGGCAACCATTTTCGACGGCATTAGCCGCCATTCACCAGAAGGGATGGCATTTAAAAACAGGGCAGAAGAGGAGGGTTGGAAACGGGCCGTCCGCGAACGCGATCAGGGGAGTTATGACTGGACGCGGAGCAGATCCATTCCTGAAAAACCGCCCAGATAACATCACTTGTGCATTCGCAAGGGGGCATGGGCGATGCCCTCTTGTCATGGTAAGAAGTTGACACCTTCTATACACAAACCTCAGTCCCACCCTTAAGCTAAGGTGCAGGGCTCTTTGCGAGCGTCTCTACGGCTTGGCCATTTGATAGAAATTGGCCAAAAAAACGCGCTAAGGGATCAAAAGCAGGACGCTTATTTGGAAAGGGCATTACGTAGGCTACTCACAAATTGAAGTGCCGCTGTTTTGGCTTGGCGGGGTGTTTTGGCATCGTGAATATGACGAATAAGGGCACTGCCCACCACCACACCATCGCAAAAATTGGCCATGGTTTTGGCTTGTTGCGGGGTGGCAATGCCAAAGCCCGCAGCCAAAGGCAATGAGGTAAGGGCACGCAAACGCCTGACGCGTTTTTCTAAATGATGCTTACCCAAAACATGGGCACCCGTCACCCCTTTTAAAGAGACGAGGTAGATGAATCCATTGGCCCGTTGTACAATCTTTTGCGCCTGGTCTGCATCCGTATTGGGTGCTTCGAGTGGAATGGGTGCTAGCGCGTGCTGATTTGCAAGTTCGCGCCAGGTCACAGCCTCCCCCGCGGGCATGTCGGGCACGATAACGCCGTCGAGACTCGCGCGTTGTGCTGCTTTCAGGAAACGCACTTCACCATAGCAAAAAATAGGATTGTAATACGTCATAAGTGCCAAAGGCACCTGGCTTATTTGACGAATTTGCTCCACCAAACCTAAGTAGCTCGACAGGCTTTGCAGGCCGCCTTTCATGGCACGCATGGCGGCTTGTTGAATCACGGGCCCATCTGCAATGGGGTCGCTAAAAGGGTGACCCAGTTCAACAATATCTGCCCCTTCTTGATGCAGCAAAGGCGTAATTTGCGCACTAAAAGCAAGGTTGGGGTCACCCGCCATTAGGTAAACAATAAGGGTTTTTTGCCCTTCTGCCCGGCGTTTGGCAAAGGCTTGAACAATCCGGTTTGGTGCTTGTGGAATCTTCATTATTTTTTAGTGCTGACTATTTTTTCATAGCCTTAATTCTTCACCACGGATCAGCTCTGGTTTGCAATACGCGAATATGCAAAAAACGCCCGTACTAAAACCGCAGCCATAGTGGAACCCTAGCAACAATAGCCCAACGAAGAAAGCATCGTTGCAAGTATAAAAAAGGGGCTAACCCAGTTAACTCAAAAAAGGGGTTATCATGGGCAGTGTGCGAAAGAGTCGCCAAAACCTGCTCGAAACAAATGGGGGAAATCGAGGATTGCTGTCTTCGGATCAACGGCCAGAACCGCTGCCAGCCTGTGTGGTATTAACCGCAAAACGGCTGCTTTTTTCTTCCTCGCGTCTGCGCTGAGATCATCGCTAAGCCAAAGTACAAAAGCATGCGTCTTGGCTACATGCACAACCTTACAATTTTTGGAAATCTCATGAGCCGCATCCAAAAAAAGCCTTTCGTTGGAATGCATGAAAAGCAGGTCAGGAGGGATTCGAACCCACAACACTCGGTTTTGGAGACCGATGCTCTACCGTTGGAGCTACTGACCTATTTCCTTATCGAACCTTCTGCACACCATTTTATAAAACACAGCACTCAAGGCAATTACCCCGCAAGGGCCATAAACAAAAAGCCCATTTGGCGGAACTTTAACGGTCCATCTCTCCCTTAGCAACCCGCGTTTCTCTTTCAGAGGTTTTTTTCATAAAAACAGCCTTTTAACTTAAGAGATCGTACAGGCATCGCGCAGCCACAGTACCCGTTTTCAGCACCTTGGCAACAGTATGCGCTCCACAGCCTTCTGCCAACGCCGTGCTCACATCCTGTTTTCAGCACTTTGGTAACGGCAAACCCCGCGGCAATGGTATGCGCCACGGCTTCCCGCCAATCCGCGTATCTACAACCTACGAACACAGAGCCTACAGCAAAAAAAACTAAAAAACCACAGATTCACTCGGATAGATTCTCCATTTTCCAGATCAACATCGCATCGCAATGGCGTTCAAGGCAAAGAATATGGGGTTTACAGCGGTGGATGTTTTTGCCGTCTCGTCACGTTTAGGGCACCAAGGTGCACTGTTCCGCCGAGCCATCATGAGGCTCACATCAACGTCAGAGCCATCCAGGGCGGGAGAGGTTTTTTTCTTTTGCTCAAGGTTTGCGCAGTTCCGCCGAGCCATCATGAAATTCACATCAAGGCGCTTCGAGTCTGCAAAGGGTTTGTAAGTCTGCCTGTGATGGCGGGCTCTAATCATGGGTGCAGTTATCTGGTGCCAGATGGCGTTTGGCGTCGCAAACAGTCATGGCACACGCAAACTCCGTGTTTTTACGATTCCCAAAGAAAAAAGGGTTACTTTAGCAAGCAAAGGGCACCTTAAAACGATTCGGGGGGGTTTTTTTAGGGCAAATAAAGCGATTAAGAAATCAAAGCAATTCATCGTTTAACATCAAAAACAGCGGGTCTGTTAAAATAAAAAAGGCATGATCAAATCAACGCGTGTTTGTGTTAAAAGGTGGGGCTGAATGGGGCATGGTTTTTTTCTGGGGTGTGGTGCGTGTGCGCTCACTCAAGCACAGCCCGCCATGCTCATCAGGCGCGGCCAAAAACTGACTCCCATCGGTTTCTTCCGACAAGACATCCAAAATTTCTGGGCATTCGGTGGCACCAATAAACAGTGTGTGAATGTTGACCCCCAGACGGACGGCGGTCTTACGCTCCTCGCGCACCAGCCAGTCGCCTTGGGTGGGTTCGCCATCGGTTAAAAACAAGATATGCTTGCTCCCGCTGTGCCCTTTTTGGAGTTCTTGCAAGGCATCTTGCAAAGGGTGTTGATAATTGGTTACCCCCGAGCATTTCACATTGGCTGCACGGTCGATAATGCGATCATAGTCTTTGGTAAAAAAGCGCCCTTCGGGGTTGTACTTATGGGAAACGTGGTTAAACTCCACATATCCAATGCGCATGCGTTTTTTGCGGATGGTTTCGACCATTTTGGTAATGACCGATGAGGTCCAGCGCGCGTAGCGCCCTTCCATCGACTGGCTGACATCGCGAATAATCACCACTTTCCCGCCCAGATGCTTTTTTTTGCGATGAAAAGCACGGGGTAAGGTGGGGTGGATGCGCTCCAACCAAATGGAGGTTTCTACAGGGTCGGAGTCCAAAAATTCATCAAAGGTGCGCATCCGGCGATGGGTGCGGGGGGCGCCCCCTGGGTGTTCTTCCATTTCGGTTGGGTTGCGCTCGAGCCGCCCGCGAATCGAGTCCATCAGCAGGTCCACGTTTTCAACATCTTGAGGATCAATGCGTTGCTCACTGGAACCATCGCCATCTTTTTGCTTGGCTTGGTGTTGGGCTGCGTGCTGTTGCTCGCTTTCGCGCCCTCCTGCCTCAAAGGTTTCGAGCATTTGTGAGACCATATCCTCTTCTTCACCCGCCCCGCTCTCTTCTTGCGCATTCTCCCCAGGGCTGTCCCCGTCGTCTTCTTCCCCTTGGGCACCTTCCATGGGTTGGCCCTCCTCGGGTTCAAGGTCTTGTTGCTGCTCTTCGAGTTCTTGGCAAACTTGTTCCAGCATATTTTCAAGGTCTTGATAAACCTCTTCTGGCACACGAAACGTAAGGATAAGGGAGAGCACATCCAGGTCTGCGAGGGTGGCCTTGCGACGCCCGCGTAACAGTGCCATGGCGCGAATCATGCGCGGCGTTTTGACCAGCATGGTCCGGTCGGTGAGCAGTGAATTGTGCTCGTTGCAGCCATAGCGCGTTTTGAGGCCGTGTAAAATCCGATGGTAGGCTTTAAGCACCTTGGTGGGCAGTTGCACGCGCTGGCATTGGGCACTGGCTTCGCGAAAAGCCTTGGCAGTTTTATCACCCAGGGGGCTTATGGTGGGAGCACCGCCTTGATAGCGCGCCATGACCTGATCGACGTTTTCCCAATGGCGCCTTTCGAGCATGCCTTTGGTTTTAATTTGCAGCACAAAGCGGTCTAAATTGGCGGGGTCAAGGGGTTCGTTACAGTAGGCATCGTTGGTAGGGTTGCTGGTGGCAACGGCACACATTAAGGGGATGGCTTTGTTGTTGTATTGGCGTTCATTCAAAACCCGCAGCAATACATTGAGGGCTTCTCCAGGGGCACGGGTAATGTCGTCTAGCACGGCTACCTCTGCGGTGAGCAAGCCCCCGGGCCGCAAATCCATCCGTATTTCTTCCCTTACCAAGGAACTATTTTCGGGATTGCCTTTGGGGTTGCGGCGAATGATCATATCCCCAATCAACTCATTTACCCGTGTATCGCGGTGGAGCTGAATAAAATGCTTGTTGAGCTGCGCAGCTTTGGTGGTAATCTCGGTTAGCAGGGTTTTGGCACTGCCCGGTTCACCTTGTAAATACACGTGCTCGCGCGCAATTAAGCCAATCAGCAGGGCATCTTTGGCATCGTCTTGCCCCAACACAAGGGCGTCCAAATGGCTGCGGAGCTTCGCAATGGCGGTCTGAAGGGGCATGGTTGAACCCAGGGAAAAGGGGTTTAAACGGGTAAGGTAGAACTACAGGGTACCACGTAACGATAGTGTATCGCATCACATGCCTTAATGTGCACCGTGCATTTTTTACACAACACAGCCCAAGTAACCCCGGCTGTGGTAGGTTTTAGCTGCGAGCCCCACCTGGCTTGGCTGTATAAGCTGCAAGACACTATAGCCCCCTTTAGCATTTGCAAAAACGTCCAAGGGTTGGCTAAATGGCTTCAATTCCGAAGAGAGATTGGCATGCAAACAACCCTTAAAAACCGCAGCATTTTCTGCCGTGACAACCTTGAGGTTCTGCGAGGAATCGACAGCGAGAGCGTGGATTTAATCTACCTTGACCCTCCCTTTAACAAGAAAAAAACCTTTCATGCCCCCATTGGAAGCACGGCCGCAGGGGCAAGCTTTAAAGACATTTGGGAGATGGCCGACACCAAGGACGAATGGCATGGTCAGCTGGCCGAAGCACACCCCCAACTCTATCAATTTTTGGACGGGGTAAGTGCCCTAGGCGACAAAAGCAACAAGTATTATCTGATTTACCTGGCCGTGCGCTTGGCTGAAATGAAGCGCATTCTCAAAGCCACAGGCAGCCTTTACCTACATTGCGACCCCACCATGAGCCATTTTTTAAAACTGCTGCTCGACACCATTTTTGGAGCAGACAATTTTAGAAACGAGATTGTGTGGGGATATCGAACGGGTGGGGTGAGCAAACATTATTTCCCCAGAAAGCACGACATTCTCTTGTGCTATGGAAAAATACCAAAAGGAACCTGCCATCACCCACCCCAAGAAAGGATTTTTTTGGATAAACCCTTTTTTTCTTCGAAGCAAGATGAAAAAGGGAGATTTTACGCAGATGTGTATTTAAGGGATGTTTGGGATGACAGCGAGGTAAAACCCTTGATTAACCTTTCAAAAGAGCGGGTAGGCTACCCAACCCAAAAGCCCGTGGCCCTGCTTGAGCGGATTATTAAGGCCAGCAGCAATGCGGGGGATGTGGTGCTTGACCCTTTTTGCGGTTGTGCCACCACTTGCGTTGCGGCCGAAGGCCTCGGCAGGCAGTGGGTGGGAATTGATATCTCCGAGCGCGCTTTTGCACTGCAACGCTTAAAAACCACTGTCGAGCGCGCGGGCGAGCCGTGGCCCCAAAAGGTTTACTACCGAGAAGATATTCCCGAGCGCACCGACACCGTGAAATCACCCCTTAAAAAAGCCGAAATCAAGCACGTGCTCTACGGGCAACAAGAGGGCAAGTGCAAGGGCTGCAACACGCTTTTTGCTTACAGGCATTTTCATGTAGACCATATCGTTCCCAAAGCCAAAGGCGGCGCCGATGGCAAAGAAAACCTGCAACTGTTATGCGGGAGCTGCAATATGATTAAAGGCGACAAAGATATGGCCTACTTAGGGGTAGGCCTGAAAGAAATAGGCTAATTTTGCTGTAAGGCTGGGTTCTTAATAAAGCATTCCTCCAAGGGCCTTTTCTCCCTTTTTAGGGATAACGAAAAACCTTCCCACGGTTGGGAAAATATGGCTGCAAAGCAATGTTTTGGGCAAAATATTGGTAGTACTTTTGGCTTTGACGGACGGGCACCCTACGCATGCGCCAGCGCGATTGACCTGGGGGTAACCGTACCTGATATGCCCCAAAATCAACCACCATTTTTTGATGCAAAGGGTGTATATGCAATAACTGGGGGGTGAAACCTCGCTGTTCTTCTTTTTGGATTTCAATCGTTTGCCCAGCAAAGCGCAAGGCATACTCACGTACCGCATTCACGGGACTTTCAAGGGGTACCTGGCCTTGGTGCGCCGCGGCCACCTTGCGTAGTTCGCGAATGTTTCCTAGGTTTTCCAATGCATTTTGCTTAGGCAGGTTGCTTACACCAAGCAAGCGTGGGGTGCGAAAATTCACAAATCGCAGGTGCTCTTTCACGGTAAAGTCGCGCTGCCTATCGGGCAGGCGCACGATTTCAACCCCAAAAGATTGGAGGGTGTAGCCCACCATTTCCTCCATTTTGGGCGCATACAAAGTGTCTTCAACAAAAAATATCCCTTGGTCAAGGTCAATTTGAGCATCCAAAGTGCGCCCAATGTGAGGGGTGTTAAGGCGTGCAAGCACCCGCATTTGACTGGCTTTTCCAATGTAATCTTGGGGGTCGCTAAAGCGGATGGCAATGTGCCCAATAATGAGTACCTGCCACCATTTTTCGAATTCCTTTTTGGCCAAGGCATACTGGGGGTCGGCCCTTACGGCTAAGCGTAATTGCGTATAGGCTTGGGCAAAAGCCTTTTGGGCAAGCTGGGTTTGATAGCGCTCAAAATGCTGACGTGCTGCTTTTTTGCTAACGCGCACAACGGCAGCAATAACCTCGTCGTCTCCTGAGTCTTCAGACAAGGCCACCTTGTAAGACGCAACGGCCTGTTCAAAGCGCCCTTGTTCTTCAAACGTCTGCCCTTCCACATACGCTTCTGAGCAGCCGAGCAAGCCAAACCCAATGGCCAACCACAACCCAATGTGTGTGCGCAACATACGTGTGTCCTCCTTATAAACGACCAACTGGTGAGGGGTAGTTGGGTGCTTCCTCGGTCACTTGAACGTCGTGCACATGGCTTTCGCGTAAGCCTGCGCTGCTAATGCGAATAAAGCGCGTGGTTTTGCGCAAGGCCTCAACATTGGCAGCCCCCACATAACCCATGCCCGAGCGCAACCCTCCTATGTACTGGTAAATGCTTTCGCTTAAATAACCGCGGTAGGGCACCCGCCCTTCGACACCTTCGGGGGTGAGTTTCATTTCGGCAAGGGCCGCTGCACCGTCTTGAAAATACCGATCCGCGGAGCCTTCTTTCATCGCCTCAAGGGAGCCCATTCCACGGTATACCTTGTACTGCCTGCCATGATAGAGCACCACCTGCCCGGGGCTTTCCTCCGATCCTGCCAGCAAATTTCCCAGCATCACGCTTTCGGCACCCGCTGCCAAGGCCTTTACAATATCTCCCGAATACTTAATGCCGCCGTCGGAGATCACAGGCACGCCGTGGTGTGCCAGGGCTTCAACAGCAGAATGCACCGCCGTAATTTGGGGCACACCCACCCCAGCTACCACGCGGGTGGTGCAAATAGAGCCAGGCCCAACCCCCACCTTCACCGCATCTGCACCTGCCTTTGCCACCGCCAAGGCACCTTCGCCCGTGGCCACGTTACCCCCAATAATGTCCATGTTGGCAAAGGTGGTATGCAAGGTTTCAATGGCTTTTAGCACCAATGCCGAGTGGGCATGGGCACTGTCGACCACCAGCACATCCACCCCTGCATCCACCAAGGATTGGGTGCGTTCAAGCATGGTTTTACCGGGGCCAACGGCTGCCCCCACACGTAAACGACCTTGGCTATCTTTGCAGGCGTCGGGGTGTTTGCGCGTTTTTTCAATATCTTTCACGGTAATCATGCCCACCAAATCGTAAGCATGGTTTACCACCAGCAGTTTTTCAATCCGGTGGCGGTGTAACAAGGCTTTGGCTGTGTCCATATCAATGCCTTTTTGGACGGTTATCAGTTTGTCGCGCCCTTTGGTCATGTAGTCGCTTACCAAGGCCTCGTCATTGGTTTCAAAGCGCAAATCGCGGTTGGTTAAAATGCCCACCAAGGTTTTGCCCTGGGTTACGGGCACGCCTGAAATACGAAAGCGCGCCATCATTTTGCGGGCATCGCCAAGGCGTGCTTCGGGCGCAATGGTAATGGGATTCGAAATCATGCCACTTTCCGAGCGCTTAACCGTGTCGACCTCCCTCGCTTGTTCTGCTATGGTTAAGTTTTTGTGAATCACCCCCAAGCCCCCTTCTTGGGCCATGCAGATGGCCGTGCGGTGTTCGGTCACCGTATCCATGGCGGCGCTCAGCAAGGGAATGTTCAGTTCCAAATTGCGGGTAAGGCGGGTTTTTAGGGCCACCTCGCGCGGGTGTACGTTGGAAGCCGCGGGGGCTAAAAGAACATCATCAAAGGTTAAACCTTCTTCAAGGCGTTCGCTAAGCATGGTGGGCGGGTGCTTTTTAGCAAAAGGGGGGTAAAAAAGGGTGACCGTCAGGGGGCGTCAAGCCAGCTTACACCCAAAAGGGGGCCTATTTCAAAGCCTTGTTTTTTTTGCCCTTGGGCCCACTTTAGGGCAAAGCTTGCAAAGCTTCGCGTGCCACGTTTGCCGTTTGCGTATCGCCAAGTTGTTCGAGCAAAGCCAAGGCTTTTTTGAAGTACTCCCCTGCCTTTGGGTACGCTTCCTCTGCTGCCGCCACACCCCCTAGGTTCAGCAGAGCTTGTGCTTGGCCTTTTTCATCGCCAAGTTGCTTGTACAATGCCAAGGCTTTTTGGGAATGCTCCCTTGCCTTTGGGTACGCTTCCTCTGCTGCCGCCACACCCCCTAGGTACAGCAGAGCACGTGCCTCCCCCGCTGTGTCTTTTTTGAGGTGGTAGAGCAAGCGCGCTTCGGTATACAGGCTGCGGGCTTTGCTCAGATTTTTTGGGTCAAATCGTTTGTCACCAAGGGTGGCTTCCTTTTTTTTAAAATCGGCCTCGGCTTCGTCCAAGGTACGTTCAATGGCTTCGCTTGCCTCTAAAACCCCTTGCTCTGATTTGGCGTGCTTGCTTAAAAGCAGGTAGAGACCACCTCCAGCACTTGCCACCACCGCCCCTAGGCACAAGGCCTCCCAAAATTGGTTGCTGGCCACGTAGGACACAACAAGGGTCAACACAAAGCCGATAAACCCCAGCACCAAAAACTGCAGCGGGTTTTTGACAAGGCTTTCCATCCCGCCTAGAATCACTTCAGCGAGGGCCTGGCTGCTAAGGGGCTTTTGCTTATCCGTGGAGTCAGGGGGAGCTGCCATGGCTGACTGGCTGCCTTGTGCCTTAGGGGTTGCGTTGGGGTGGGGCCAAGGGAAAGCCTAGCATGTTGACGCCAAACATCAAAGTCGAGGTCTCTCGGGTGGGGGTGCCAACCTTGTAGTGCCCCCGCCCATGGGGCTGTTTGAAGGCAGCAACAAAAGCGGATGGGATGCCGTTTTGGTAGATTGGCAAAAAATATGCGCGGCACTTGGCAAGCGCAACCAGAATACGCCACAATAATGACTTATGGTAATTTTTTGAATCCTCACAAACCCGCCTGCCCGCCGTGTCCCAAAAACATGGCGGTGAATGCGCGGCAACCCACAAAACACCAAAGCATAGGCAAAAAAAGGGCATATGGAAGAGGGAGCGTTTTCACCTGAGTTACTGGCACCAAGTGCCTTGTGTGCCCATGTGCTAAAACACAGCCGCCCAAGCACAGCCGTGCAGATAAGCGGTGTAGAAGGGGGTGGCAGAGGGTGGTGGCTTGCAAATTTGGCGCGGCGCGTGAAGGGCGTGCTGTGGGTGGTGGCCCCCAACTTGCGCGAAGCCGAACGCTTGGCGCAAGCGATTGCATGGTTTGCACCCGATTTGAATCCGTGTGTGTTTCCACCCTGGGACAGCGCTCCTTACGACAGTTTTTCGCCCAGCAAAGAGGTGATGGGTGAGCGTTTGCGCGTTTTGGCTGCCCTGCGCGCGGGTACGTTGCGCGTGGGCGTATGCACCCCCCAAGCATGGATGCAAAGCAGCATTCCCCACAGCGTGCTCGATGCGTGTTGCTTCGACCTGGCTGTGGGGCAATCTATGGCACGCGAAGCACTCCGCGAACGCTTGATTGAAGGCGGCTATACCCAGGTTGATTTGGTGGAAGCAGCGGGGGAATTTAGTGTGCGCGGTGATGTGATGGACGTGTTTTCACCACAAAATGCCCAGCCTTTGCGCATGAGTTTGTTTGATGACGAGGTAGAAAGCCTGACGTTGTTTGATCCCAACACCCAGACCTCCCTAACCACCTGCCAAAGGCAGCACATTATTCCTGCCTCCGAGTGCCCTCTTACTCCACAATCTGTGCAGACAGCCCTTGCCCAATTGCCCAGGTATAAGTCAAGCCTTTCCCCCGAGATTTACGCCCACATTGTGGATGCTTTGGAAACAAACAGTGTGCCAGTGGGGTATGAGCAGTGGATGAGTGTGTTTTACCCCCAGCTCAATTGGGTGCACGATTTGTTTTTGCCTTTACAAACCCTGGTGGTATTGAGCGACCCACAGCCCGTATACGAAGCCGCAGGGGCTTTTATGGCTGAAGTACGCACTGAGGTCAGTGCCGCCTTAGAGCAAGGCCACATGGCACCTAATCCTGACCAGCAATTTTTGCCTTATAGCCAGTGGCACCAACAATTAAGCCGTTTCCCCCAGGTTGACCTCTGCCTTTCTGCCTTGGGTGAAACCGCCCTTGCCCAGGTGAGCGAAGAGGGTGTGCCGCTGCCAACCAAGGCATTTCGTATTTCGGCCAGCACCCAACTGCTCGATAACAGCAACCTCAATGCCCACGCCCAAGCGCACCACGCACTTGAGACCAACCAGCATGGCACCACCCCCACCGTTGACCCCATCAATAATCCCTTGCAGCAGTTGCTTGCCCTGACCAATGCATGGCGCATAAACGGTGCCACGGTGGTGCTGGCTTTGCAAAATGCGACCTCGCGTGAACGCTTGCGCCAACTGTTGGAAGCCAAAGAACTGCCTTTTACACTGCTTGATACTGCCCAAGCCAACCAGCAAAACGAGTGGCAGGCACTGGAAAAAGGCCTCGAAGAAGGCCCAGAAGAAAAGCGGCCTCTTCTGGATAACCAACCCCCCTTTTTGCTCCTTGATAGTGCGCCTCCCCAAGGTTTTAGGCTGCTCAACAGCCATGGTGCGGTCCATGCCGCGTTGCTAACCGAGCATGATGTGTTTGGGACACGCCCACGCCCACGCCACCCACGTTCACGCAAAAGCGGGAATTTTATTGCCTCACTGGCTGAATTAAAGGAAGGCGATCTGGTAGTGCATGTGGAATACGGCGTGGGGTGCTACAATGGCTTAAAAACCATCAGCCGTGGCAACGAAACCAGCGATTTTTTGGTGATTGGTTATGCCAATGATGAAAAGGTGTATGTGCCCGTACGCCGTTGTGATCAAATACAAAAGCATGTGGGCATTTATGAGGGCAGCCCAAAACTTAACCGCCTAGGAGATGGCTCGTGGAAAAAAACCAAGGCACGCGCCACCAAGGTGGTCGAAGACATTGCCCAAGAACTGATTGCCGTACAAGCTGCACGCCGTGCCAACACACGCCCCAACTGCGTGCCGCCTGCAGAGATGATGGCAGATTTTGAAAGAGCCTTCCCCTTTGAGGAAACCGAGGATCAGCGCCAAGCCATTGAGGATATACTCGCCGATTTTGCCAACGACCATCCCGCCGATCGCCTTGTGTGTGGAGATGTGGGCTTTGGCAAGACAGAGGTGGCATTACGCGCCAGCTATGCCATGGTATTGGCTGGACAGCAAGTAATGCTCCTTGCACCCACCACCATTTTGGTACAACAACATCTGGAGGTATTTCGCAGTCGCATGCAGCCCTTTGGGGTACAAGTAGAAGCCTTAAGCCGCCTTACCCATGCCACAGAGGCCAAGCGTATTTTGCTAGACTACGCCCAAGGCAAGGTGGATGTCTTGATTGGGACCCATAAGTTGTTCTCCAAAGACGTTGTCTCCAAGCAACTGGGTTTGCTGGTGATTGACGAAGAACAGCGCTTTGGGGTGAAGCATAAAGAGCACATTAAACAACGCAAAACTTCCGTGGATGTGCTCGCCATGTCGGCCACGCCCATTCCACGCACCTTGCAAATGGCATTGATGGGGGTGCGTGATTTTAGTATTATCAATACCCCACCCCTTGATCGCATCAGCATTCGTACACGTATTGGCCGCGATTCCGACCCACTGGTGCGCGAAGCTGTTGAGCGTGAGTTGCGCCGTGGGGGTCAAGTGTTTGTGGTGTACAACCGCGTTGAGAGCATTCATCAGCAATATGAACGCCTTACCCGCCTGCTTCCTGGGGTTAAAGTTGGCGTGGCCCATGGGCAAATGCAAGAACGCGAGCTCGAAAACGTGATGCTCGACTTTATGGAAAATCAAATCGAGGTATTGCTGTGCACCACCATTATTGAATCGGGTTTGGATGCTCCCAATGCCAATACCATGATTGTACTCAATGCCGACCGCATGGGGTTGGCCCAGCTGCACCAACTCCGTGGGCGGGTGGGCAGAAGCCATTTGCAGGCCTATGCCCATTTGTTGGTGCGCCCTGGCAAAACCTTGAGTACCGATGCTCAAAAACGCCTCCGGTTGTTGCAGCAGTTTAACGACCTAGGGGCAGGTTTTCGCATTGCCTCTCACGACCTTGAAATACGTGGAGCGGGTAACATTTTGGGAAAAGCACAGTCGGGCAAGGTACACGCCATTGGGCTTGAACTGTTTATTCAAATGGTGGAAGACGCCTCTGCGCGCTTAAAAGGCGAGGCTCCTTTGCAAGCTACCCACGAGGACGTACGCGTCGATGTGGGTTTTCCTTACCTGCTGCCCGAGGCTTATATTCCCAGCCCACGCCAACGCTTGGATGTGTATAAAAAATTGGCAGAGGCGGTTCAAGATGATGCCTTATGGCATTTGCGTGAGAATATGGAGGACCGTTTTGGGCGCCCACCCGCAGCAGCAGAGCAACTGTTTGGCCTGGTGCAGGTACGCAATATAGCGTTGCGCTTAGGCTTAAGTGCGGTGGAACGCAAACAAGGTGCGCTGCGGGTACATTTTTCTCGCCCCGAATGGGTCAATGCCGACAGGGTCGCCCAAGCGATAGCAAACCAAAAAGCCCCATTCACCCTCACCCCTGAAGGGACGATGGTGCTTGAAAATGCCCAGATGGAAACACCACAGCAAATCTTGCAAAGTTTAAGGGTGCTCGAACCCTACTTAAATATCCCAAGCAAGGCTTCTCAAGCAGCGTAAAAAGGGAACGCAGTATTCACCAGGCTAGCAGCGGCACCCTTTGATGCCTGGCAATAAGGCTGGCTTTAAGGTTGTTTTCATTGGCTGGTTTGGTGGATGAATGCGTGTCATCTTTGTGAAATCGCATAGCGCGTATGGGGGGAGGGGGTACGCATTTTTATCGATATGGGCTATAATACCGTGTGGCGTTTCGGTGTTTTGTTGACAGACAGCCAAGACGGGGACGGTGGCTGGCGGTGTCCTCTTTGCTTTAAAAGCAAGCACTCGAAAAATATGAAAAATTGCATTTTTGCTACCTCCTTTAAGTATGGATACTATGGGGAAGGATACAGTATGTACACATGGACAGTAAGCGGTAGGTGCGTGTGCTTGACCGTGCTTTTGGGTGCCTGGTTAATGGTGGGCTGCGAGGCTCAAGTGCAAGAAAAAAAGGATGCTCAAAAGGCTTATCAACAGCAGGCCGTTGCCACCATTAACGGAGAAAAAATTTACTTCGACTCTTTTCAAGATGCCTATCAACGCCTCCTAACACGCTGGGCTAGGTTTATTCAAGAAGACAACGCCGAGGAATTAAAGGTGCTAAAACAACTGTTGTTACAGCGCATGATTGACGAAACCTTGCTCGATCAAGAAGCGCGGCGCCAGGGGGTGTATGTGAGTGGTAAGGATGCTGAAAGCCAAGCCAAAGCCCTTTTAAAATCCCAAGGAAAAAGCAAACCGCAAGCAGCGTCTGCTTTTGCGACGGTCAGTGCAAAACACCCCAATTGGACACACACACTACGCAAGCGTGCAATGTACATCAAATTGATTGAGCAAGAGGTTATTCAACACATTCACCTAAGTGCTGATGAAATACGCGACTATTACCGCAAAAATATTCAAAAATTCCAATATCCCCCGCAGGTGCGCGCATGGCACATGTGCCTTAAAACACGCAAGCTTCATGATGAGGTATGGCAAAAACTAAGTCGTGCAGCCAATTTTGCCAAGCTGGCCAAGCGGTATTCATGCACTCCCGATGGCGCAAGAGGAGGCGATTTGGGCTACCATCCCAAGGGCGTGTTACCCCCCGATTTTGAGAAAGTCATTTTTAATTTACACACGATAGGTGAATTGAGTTCGCGTAAAACGCCACTGCAAAACCCGATGGGCTATCATATTTTCATGTATGGGGGGCGCAAAAATGCCTATACCCTTTCTTTAAAACAAGCAGAACCCGAAATAAGGCGCATTTTAAGGCAGCACAAACAGACCGATGCTTATCATCAATGGCTCGCCAATTTGCGCCTTCGTGCGGCGATTCATATTAATGAAACATTGCTCAATGCAGCCTAATACACAAGCCTACGTGGCCCAGGCTATTCAGCCTCGCGCAGGTCGTGTGGCCATGGCCATGAGCGGAGGGGTCGACTCGGCAGTGGCGGCAGCCTTAATGCATCGCCGTGGCTGGGATATTGTAGGGGTACACCTCAAGCTACACCAACATGCTACAAAAGATGATGCGCCGCGCAGCTGCTGCTCGTTGGATGATTCCTTAGGTGCTCGCGCCGTGTGCGCCAGCTTGGGAGTGCCGTTTTATGTGCTCGATTTTACCCAGCAATTTCAAAGCAAGGTGGTCGATTATTTTGTGCAATCCTACACCAAGGGGCTTACCCCAAACCCTTGTGTGATGTGTAACACAACCATTAAACACCCCATGCTCCTTGAAAAAGTACGTGAGTTTGGTTGTCAATACCTCGCCACAGGGCATTATGCCAAGGTGGTACAAAATCCACACAATGGCTTGTTCACCTTAAGGCGCCCTAAAGATCGCAAAAAGGACCAAACCTATTTTTTGTTTCACCTGCGCCAGCAAGAACTAGCCCGCCTTATTCACCCTTTGGCCGACCTTGAAAAAGCAGAAGTGCGTACCATTGCTAAAGGTTTAGGTTTTAAGGTGTGGAGCAAGCCCGATAGCCAGCAAGTGTGCTTTGCACCCAAAAATTATCGCCCGTTTATTGCTTCGCACCTCCCCAGCAAGGCCTTGCATGCAGGACGTTTTGTGAGCATGCAGGGCCATGATTTAGGCCCCTGCCAAGGGGTGGCTTTTTACACTGTGGGGCAACGCCGCGGTTTGGGTTTATCTGCCAACGTGCCTTATTACGTGGTAAAAATTAAACCTGAAAGCCATGAGGTGGTGCTGGGGGTCGAAGAAAATTTGATGCAAACCACCTTAACCTTGCGTATGGTAAACTGGTTGTGTGAACCCCCCCCACCCTATGGAAGCTTGCGCGCAAAGGCCAGGGTGCGTTATGGACATGCCGAGCAAGAAGCCACCATTTGGCCACTGCCCCACAACCGTGCCAAGGTGGCGTTTGATGAGAAGGTGCGGGCCATTGCCCCGGGCCAAGCATGTGTGTTTTACGCGGATGATGCCGTGTTGGGGGGAGGCTGGATTGAGCCTTTTTAAAATGGCCAAGAGGACAGAAAAAAGCGGATGATGCCGTGTTGGGGGGAGGCTGGATTGAGCCTTTTTAAAATGGCCAAGAGGACAGAAAAAAGCGGATGATGCCGTGTTGGGGGGAGGCTGGATTGAGCCTTTTTAAAATGGCCAAGAGGACAGAAAAAAGCGGATGATGCCGTGTTGGGGGGAGGCTGGATTGAGCCTTTTTAAAATGGCCAAGAGGACAGAAAAAAACGGATGATGCCGTGTTTGGGGGAGGCTGGATTGAGCCTTTTTAAAATGGCCAAGAGGACAGAAAAAAGCGGATGATGCCGTGTTGGGGGGAGGCTGGATTGAGCCTTTTTAAAATGGCCAAGAGGACAGAAAAAAGCGGATGATGCCGTGTGTTTGGGGGAGGCTGGATTGAGCCTTTTTAAAATGGCCAAGAGGACAGAAAAAGAAGAACAATGAACATTGCTTTGATTGGTTTCATGGGAAGCGGAAAAACCTCGGTAGGTGCCCATATTGCCCGGGCCTTAAAATACCGTTTTTTGGATACCGATGCCCTGATTGTGCGCGAAACCAAAACTTCCATAACGAGGTTGTTTGAGCAAAAAGGGGAAGGGTATTTTCGGATGCTCGAGCGCAAAATCCTCACCAGCATTCATTTGCTTGATAGGTACGTGATTGCCACGGGGGGGGGGATGCCCGCTCAAACAGCCGCCATGGATTTGCTAAAAAAGGCAGCCTTGGTGGTTTTTTTGAGGCCACAAAACCCTAACCTATTGTTAGGGCGCTTGCGTGGTAACGAAGACAGACCCATGCTAAACCAAAAGGACTCGCAGTGGGAAGAAGACGCATTGGCCTTGTATGCCAAGCGCCTCTTTTTTTATGAGCAGGCCCATTTGGTGGTGTACTGCCAGCACCGCAATGTGACCGAAATAAGCCGGTTGGTACTGCAAAAAATAGCAAGGCACGAGGGGGGTTAAAAAGCCAAGGCCCTTTGGTGAACCCTTCTCTCAATACGCCTTTGATGCAAAGCGGGTGGTCATGGAGGGGTTCCAGTGTTTAGCACAGGCATGGCTTACACCACAAAAGCCAGCCCCCCATCAAGAAACCCTGCTGTTTTCTCGGCAGGCACTCACGAGGGTGGCGTGCCCGCCCATCTGAACCATCATCCCTTCAAAGTGCCCCTTAGTACAAAACAACTTTTGCCAAACCACGGTTGTGTTGCCTAAGGTTTTGGGGGGACCTCAATGCCTTTTATCACGGCAGGGCGCTTGGCGATGCCGTCATACCAAGCCTTGACATGGGGCAATGTGTTGAGGTCTATTTTTTGGCGCTTATGGCGAAACACCCATGGCCAAATGGACATATCGGCAATCGAATAGTTCTCCCCAGCAAAGTAAGCTTGCTTGCCTAAATGACCGTCCATCACACGGTAAAGCCGTTCTGTCTCTTTGGCATAGCGATTGAGGGCGTATTCAGGGGGGTTGTCAATCATGCGAAAATGATGGTTTTGTCCAAACATGGGTCCCACGCCACCCATTTGAAACATCAGCCATTGCATGACCATTTGGCGCTCAGTGCCAGAACTTGGCAGAAACTTGCCATGCTTTTCGGCCAAATAAAACAAAATTGCCCCCGATTCAAACAGGGTAATGGGTTTTCCACCAGGGCCATCGGAATCGATAATGGCGGGAATTTTGCTGTTGGGGTTAATGGCTAAAAAATCGGCCTCATACTGCACATTGCTGCCAATATTTACAGCGGTGGTTTTGTATTCCAAGCCCAGTTCTTCGAGCAAAATCGAAACTTTGTAGCCGTTGGGTGTGGTCCATGTGTAAAAATCAATCATGGTGCGTTTACCTGCTTTATGGGTGTAAAGGGGTTGATGAAAGTTTTAAAGGATGATGGGTTTTAAGGTGAATAACGAAAAGGTCGAATGCATCAAAAGGGACAGCAAAAGTACCTAATGCCCACTGTAACGGCGGTCCGTGCCTGACGCTATCACCATTTGGTGGTGCGTGTCTTGCGCTGTTCGTGGCGATGGCTGCGTTTTCATCAATTTTAACACCCGATCGACTCTAATGTGTTCACGGCCTAATCTATTTCTGCCTGAATAGCGCTTGCTTCGGCGGCAGAAAAACCCAATTGTTGTAACACCGCCTGGGTACTTTGGCCTAAATTTTCGGGCTGGCTTTGGGTGGTGGGGGCGGTCCCATTGAGCGCAAAGCCACCACTAAACACGCGAACAGGTTGGTCGAAACCACGGGGTGTTTTGGGCTGTATTTTGTTGCTTGCTTGGATGTGATCGGAATCTAAAATTTGCGCCAAGTTGAGCACGCGTCCACAAGGAATGCTGGCGGCATTGAGCAGGTCTTCCCATTCTTGCGCCGAGCGCGTCGCAAGGGCTGACTCAATTTCATCCTTTAATGCCTGCCTGTTAACCAAGCGACCCTCGCGCGCTACAAAGCGCTTATCACAAAGGAGTTGCGGACGTTGTATAACCTTGCACAGCTGGTTAAACTGCGCATCCTTGTTGGCTGCAATGTTTAGCATGCCGTCACCTGTGTTAAAAGTACCCGATGGGCTAACCGTAAAATTATCGTTGCCCATCCGCACAGGGGGTTCGCCGTCAATTAACGTGTTCGAGGTAGCCCAGCCCATTAAGGCAATCATCGATTCAAGCATCGAGACATCAATCAAGCAGCCTTGGCCTTGTTGTTTACGCTGGTAAAGTGCGCTGGCAATGGCAAAAGCAGCTGTGATGCCAGCTGCGGTATCGCACACGGGGTATCCTGCGCGAAAAGGGCCGCTTTGTGCCGAACCTGTGGCATCCATGGCGCCAGAAAGGCCTTGCACAATTTGATCGTAAGCGGGTTTTGTGTGCCAAGGGCCCTTTTGACCAAAGCCTGAAATGGCGCAATAGATAAGGTGTGGGTTTTCCTGGTGCAGCACATCCCAGTCTAAGCCTAAGCGTTTCATGACCCCTGGCCTAAAACTTTCAACCACCACATCGCAGGTTTTTGCCAAACGCAAAAAGGCTTGCTTACCTCCAGGTTTTTTTAAATTCAGCTGAATGCAACGCTTGCCCGAGGCCAAGCCTAAAAAACCTGCCCCCATATTGATGGCATTGAGTTTTGCCACCGACCCCAGTTGGCGTGCCAAATCGCCACCCCCACCGCTTTCAACCTTGGTTACCTGAGCCCCCATTAAGGCCAATTGGTAGGTACAAAAAGGCCCTGCAATCACATTGCTCAAGTCCAATATCCGCACGCCCGCAAGAGGTGCACATGGCTTTACCTCAAAGGAGGAGGACGTAGATTGCATGGGCATATACGTAAAACCAAGAACTTTTTTGCTAAAACATTGCCGCTGGCGGTGAGGATGACCGTCCTAAACTATGCACCCAATGCGCGTAAAGATATTCATCGTTACACATACCCTAGGGTGAAACAACGCGTGGGGGAAGAACTATAAAGGTTAAGCATACACCCGCAAAACGAACCATCCAAAAAAACGCAACCAAAGGGTGCCAGCCTGTTATTTGCCCTTTACCGAAAGCATCCCTGTGCCAATTAGCAATGGACTAAGTACTTCCATAGCCAACACCAAACCCCACAACCTGCCGCGAAGCAGGTGGTATTTGCCCCACACAGACTCCCAGGATTGCCCCAACACAAAACGTGCTGCCCCCACCTCCACCAGCAAGGACAAACCCAACCACCAAAGTCCAATCAAAGTCAAGCTGATACCCCCTAAGGGTTGGTCCAGGTGGCGCAAAAATAGAACCGTAATCAGGATGATGCACACCGTGGCAGCGGCAACGCGAAGGAGTTCGATCGAAAGACGATTGAGCTGCGGGCGAAGCCCATCGGCCAAAGCACTTACCAATACCAACGAGGCAAACAAAAACACCCAAGCAAAACTAGCCCGCCTTAAGTGTTCAAGCAGCCATTGCCACCATCGGAAGAATGCTTTCAACGGATTTTTTGACCCCTAATTTACCTTTAAAAAAGGGAAGGTAAACGCCGTAGTGGCGATTCACGCCAGCACCCATGCATGAAGGGCTTGATGAGGATGATGATTCAGCCGATAAAGCATTCCGCCAGCGATACCCACGCACAAGGTTAGGGGGATAACTCCCCTATTTTGCGAGTCCCACACTCACCGCTCAGCATACAAAAAACCGCTAAAATGTGCAAAGGGTTACTTTTGGTGTGTGCGCCGTTTAAGTGCGTACGTTGCAATGCGCGATTTAGTGGCAATGTTGTGTGCTGGGTGTGCGTTTTTGGCGTTGTAGAACCATAATTTTGCCCTGCAACACGAGGGTATGCGCCATGCTTGCAATGGTGGTTTGGTCTTGCTCAATCGTTGCCAAACTTTGGGGAGGTAGCTGACGAATAAGGTGTTTGAGTGCGCTGGTATTGCGGGTAGGGAGGTTTTGCCATATGTAGTGCTGCACCACAGGCTCGGCCAATTGCATGGCACTCGCAAGGACGGGTAAATCTACTTTGTTCAGGAGATAGCCGAGCCCTTGAGGGTTTATTTTAAGCAGGTCGTTAAATTCAAAAGCGCTACCCGTGGCATCCTTTTCTTCCGCCTGCTTCAAAGGCGAGGGCCGCTGTTTTGTTGGGGAGGTCGGTGGGCTGGTGGCAAGCTCGCTTCTTAAAGCGGTTTGAATTTCTTGCACCCAACTCCTTTGGGTGTTTTTAAGGCTGTTCCAGCGTTGATATACGTCTGCGCCCAGGGGATTGGGCAGTGCTTCAAGCACCTGGGCACAATAAACAGGGTCTTTGAGCGCACCTAGCACGATTGCAATCACCTGGGGCTGTTCAGGGGTTAAAAATTGGGCAAGTGCTTGGGGGGAATACTGCCTTAGGTAAGTCAAAACATTCTCAGGAGCAGGAGGTTTGGGCATGGAAAGGCCGGGGGTGCTTGGCGTGGCCGTGGTATTTTGTGCGCTGGCAGTTGCGCTTGCCCTTGGGGGATGGGGCTGGTTTGTGTGGATATTGCCGGGGGTGCTTGGCGTGCTCGTGGCTAAAGAGGCATGCTGGCTGTCTTTCTCAAACGATGCCAGTACTTGGTTTGCCTGCGCTGGAGTCACCTCCGTAAATGTGGACATTTCCGCTTTAATGGACCGTGCCTCTTCCTCGCTTAAACTCGCAAGCACCTCTGCTGCTGCTGCTTCACCCAACTGCAACAACAACACAGCTGCTCTTTTAGCACCTTCTAATTTACTCATGGTCTCAAGTTCTGCCTGCTTGTACAAATGCCATCTTGTCAGATGGGGTGGCTTGGTCTAAACGTGGTAAGGGCTTATAGTCAATGTTTTTTGTGTGTGAGGTGTGTATCACGGATCGTGGTTATAAATTATCCCAGTAGGTATCGAAAGGGGTGCGCTTTTGCAGGATTTGCTTACGGCTGGCAACCACCTGGCTAAACGATGTGTCAGCCTCGACCGAGGCACGCAAACCAAGCCAATGCTTGGTACGCAGCGGCGCAATAATTTTTTGCACAAATGCTTGCGTACTGGGGTAGTGCACCCCTTCATAGAGGATGCTTCCATTTTGTTTGAGGGCGTAGCGGACCACAATCGTGGTACGGGTGGCGCGCTGTTGTGCACGTTGAGATTGGCGCCGTTTTTGTTGTTGCAGTTGTTCTAAAGCAGGGCGCAAGGTTTCAAGGGTTTCTGGTGCGCTTAAATTTCTGCCCACCACGCTCGAAAGGGCTTCTTGTACGGCCTCAAATTTTTGTATCGACTGGCTACGTTCCTGAATGAGCACCAACAGCAGCACCATAAACGCGACCATTAAAAACAACAGATCGACAAACGTTACCAGGGCTGCCTGAGATTGTTTTTCATTTTTGTTTAAACGTTCGCTGATCATGGGTGCAATGGATGATTTGCATAGTGATTGGGTGTAACGGTGATGTTGACGTTGAAAAAGGGGCAGGGGATTTAAAAAAAGGGGAGGTCTTGTTGCTTTAAGAATTGGGAGAAATATCGGCTTCTTCGCCTGTATTTGACGCCGTCGAGAGGCGTCCGCGCCATGTAGATGTTTGCGCTTGCGCACCTTGTTTAAGCACCATTTGCTGGGTAGGCAAAATAAACATCGCCATTAAAATTTGCAAACTGCTTAAAATTTCATTCATTGCACGCTCGTTGCGCATGTACACTGGGCGAAGCACAATCACAAATAAATTGGCCAATACTGTGGTGCCCAATGCAGCACCAAAGCCACTCAATACGGCAATATCCGGTGCCGTTCCCGACTGCTGAAAGGCCAAAAACATGTGAATCAAGCCAATTAGGGTTCCAAGCAAACCCAACTGAGGAAGAACTTCAATCAAGGTCCACACCTGTTTTAGGCCCCTTTGGGAGAGCATGGTGTGAATTTCGAGGGTCGAAGCATCTTGATCGACCCATGTGCGGCGGTTGCCCTGCTCAAAGGTGCGTACAATGTTTTGGTAGTGAATACGTAACAATTTGCTGCGAAAAATGTGTGAGTCGGTGGTGCCCTCACCCCCCCCTTGGGCAGAGCGGACCTCAACCAGCTTGGCATCTGCTTGCAGGCGGTGCCCTTCCATGTGAAAAAACAAACTGTCGCGCAAGGCAATCAGCAGCCCCACAACAAAGGCACAACCAATGGCACTATACACAATGGGTGCAGCCAATTCACGGTGTTCGTATGCCACATAAATTGCGGTGGTAATCACCCCAATGTACAGCGTACTGGCAAGCAAAGGGGATTGAATATGCACCCGATAGGGAGGAAGGGCATTTCTTCTTTGGGCCGCATGGCTATTTTTTTGAGCCTTTGTGTGCTTTTCAGAAAACGCATCCCATGTTTGGGCACTTCCTTGGGCACGGGCTTCAATTTCGCGACCTCCCAACAAATGGGTTAAAAAAGGGCGTGTATTCCTCTTTGTTTTGCGCGAACGCTTGTGGGATCGTTTGAGAAACATGGCCAAAAATGGCTCCCATCATTTGCTATGGGTGAAGGCGGTATCTAGGGAAGCAAGAAAAAATAAACGGGTCCACGGGCAAGGCACCACGACGAGGCAAAAAAATCATGGTTAACATAAACCATAAGTCTACGCCTATCATGCGCCGTAAAAGGTGTGAAAAGATAGCCTCAATTATCGCCAAAGGCATTCCATGAACCAAGGATAAAGATCTTTTGGGCTTGGGTATAAGCACGATCGCTTTAATGGGAGATAATGCTACATTGACACTGCCATTCATTTATGGTATGTTCACGGGTCATTTCAAAGGCAGGGGTGGAAAAAGGCTATAAAAACGCACTAGTGCTCACTTAAAACCAGTTTTTTTCGAAACCACCACTATCAAGTAAAAGGTTTATAAAACACGTTTTGAAGATCTATTCAATTCCCTGTTTACAAGATAATTATGCCTATTTGTTGGTGTGTGAGCGTACTGGGATGGGGGCCGTGGTCGATCCTTCGGACGCCGGGCCCGTGGTTCGAGAGGTGCGACGCTTGGGCTGCGACCTAAAGGCCATTTGGAATACCCACCACCATTGGGATCACGTAGGGGGCAACGAGGCGTTATGCCAGACCTTTGCCAATTTACAAGTGCTGGGGTATGTAAAAGACGCCCAGCGGCAGCGCATTCCAAGGCAAACCCAGAGCCTAGAGCACGAGGAAGTATTTAGCATGGGGGAGATGCGAGTACGCGTATTGTACAACCCAGGGCATACCCTAGGGGCCATCAGTTATGTGGTAAACGAGGCCCATGCCTTTACAGGCGACACCTTATTTGGAGCAGGCTGTGGGCGTGTGTTTGAAGGCGATGCAGCCATGATGCATGCCTCTTTAAATGAGGTGTTAGGCCAATTGCAAGGGAATTGTTTGGCATATTTTGGGCACGAGTATACGCAAAACAATTTGCGCTTTGCCCAAGCGGTCGAGCCCCAAAATGATGCTATTGTCCAGCGTATCCAACAAGTGAATGCCAAGCGCCAGCAAGGCCAACCGACCACCCCTGCCACCATGGCAGAAGAACGTGCTAGCAATCCCTTTTTGCGCTGCTCTCAGCCCGAAGTGATACACGCGGCCTTGGCCCATGGTGCCACGCAAAAAAGTTCTGTGGCCGTGTTTGCGGCCCTTCGCGCGTGGAAGGATTCCTTTTAGGCAAAGTGCCAAAACGCTTGCTACTTGAATTGAACTGTGTAAACCGGGGATTCGGTCTCCTGCTTGGGGCGTTGTTGTTATCGGGATTGTTGGTGCCACGCACAGCCCATGCCTTTAGGTTAAATGTTGCCTAAAAGCACAGATAAAACTGCCCGAGCGCACACAAAATACGTTCGATTATGTTAACGGTGTTGTGGCAGGCAGTAACGGATGAGGCTAACCGGCACCTTGCGATAACCTGTGGATTGCTTGTGAGCAGTGGATTTCTGGGCTTTGGTTCTGGCGGTATGCCCTGCTAAAATCGTGCGAGGTCCCTCCATAAAAATCAGTGGAAATTTTTTATAAAAAAGGAAGTGTAATCAAAAGTGGCAAAAATTCAAGTTAAAAATCCTGTAGTTGAGCTCGATGGTGATGAAATGACACGCGTTCTATGGGCAGACATTAAAGAGAAACTTATTCTTCCTTACCTAGAAATCGATTTAAAGTACTACGATCTCTCCATTCAAAATCGCGATGAAACCCACGACCGCATTACCACCGATGCTGCCCATGCCATTTTGAAATACAATGTTGGGATAAAATGCGCCACCATTACCCCCGATGAAGACAGGGTGACAGAATTTAATCTTAAAAAAATGTGGCGTAGCCCAAATGGCACCATTCGTAACATCATCAATGGCACCATTTTTAGAGCACCCATTGTGTGCAAAAATATCCCAAAGTTGGTTTCTGCCTGGAAAAAACCCATTGTTGTGGCACGCCATGCGCATGCCGACCAATACAAAGCGGTTGATACACGCATTGCTGGTGGTACGCTTAAAATGGTGCTTGAACAAAATGGCAGCACCGTACAACAGTGGCCTGTGCATGAGTTTGATGGGCCAGGGGTTGGGCTTTGTATGTACAACACCGATTCTTCGATTACCGCCTTTGCAAACTCGGTTTTAAATTATGGTTTAGACAAAAAAATAAGCGTCTATTTAAGCACCAAAAACACCATTTTGAAGCAATATGATGGCCGGTTTAAAGATATTTTTGCAGAGGTGTTTAGCCATAAATTTAAGAAAGATTATGATGCTTTGGGCCTAACCTACGAGCATCGCCTGATTGATGACATGGTTGCCCAGGTGCTTAAGTGGGAGGGCGGAATTTTGTGGGCCTGTAAGAACTACGACGGGGATGTGGAATCCGATATCCTTGCCCAAGGTTTTGGATCGTTGGGTTTGATGACCTCCGAATTGCTCACTGCCGATGGGAAAACCCTTGAGGCCGAAGCGGCCCACGGAACCGTGACGCGCCACTATCGCCAATATCAGCAAGGCAAAGCCACCAGCACCAATCCTATTGCCAGCATTTATGCCTGGTGTCGTGGCTTAAAGCACCGTGGAAAACTCGATGCTACGCCCGAACTGGTCAACTTTTCCCAAACTTTAGAAAAGGTATGCGTCGATACCATCGAAGGAGGGACGATGACCAAAGATTTGGCGGCTTCCATTCATGGAAACATGACCCCACCAGCAGACAGTTACGTCAATACAAACCAGTTTTTTACCGCGCTCGATGCCAATCTTAAAACGGCACTCAAGGCCTAGAAGCCAAGCCTTGCCATGGCTACCTTTGGTGTTGGATGCTGGGGCTAACCCTTTTTATTGTGCGCTGGCCTGGGAGGCCTGGCCCACTTTCGTCCCCCCGGTGCAAAACGGGTCCTCGGGTTTTGTGGACGCACGGGGAGGCCTGGTGCCAAAATTTTTTATAAATCTCTTGACAAAGCAAATTTAACCCTGCAAACGCTGGCGACGTTTACATTCGTGTTATTTTTATGTCATTTCCTAATAGGGGTTTTGCTGTGAAACAGTCTTTTTTATCAAACCTTCCGCCCAAACCTTCCGCGTGTAATGAAGTAGGTTTTTTGCGGGTGCGTTCGCGCCTGTTTTTGGGCGGGCTGTGCCTTTTTGCTTTTTTGGGTGGGGGGTGCGCAACCATGTTCAATGGTGGCAGTCAAACGTTTCAGGTAAACGCGTCGAATGGCAAAAAAGTGAAGGTCTCCGTTACCACACCAGATGGTTCCTATGGGGCAGAGTTGCCTGCCACCGTTGTCGCTACGCCTTCTAGCTTCGATAAAGTGAGCATCAAATCAATGGACCCATGCTATGACCCGGTCTCCGTCAAGGTTGGGCAGGAAGTTACCCCTGCTTATTTTGCAAATATCCTCAATGGTTGGGGTTTTTTGATCGACTACGTCACAGGAAAGATGTGGACATACAACAATCAAACGAGCTTGGTGGTAAGTAAGAAGGAGGGTGCTACCGACTGCCCTGCACAATAAGCAATTTTTGCTGCGCTAAAATGCCATAAGGTGCCCGTTTGTCGATGCTGCACGTTGTGTGGGTCCGTGCCCTTTTTTAAAAAGGGGTTGTAGAGAGACGATACACCCGTAGGGCAGCACGCCATGTGTAACCGTTCCCATGCTGTGACGATGAGTTAGATACCACCTTTGTGCAAGTAACTAGGGATGAGACAAGGGCAGCATCTGGAACGGAGCCTTTGTCTAATCCTCATGAGGTGATGAACACATTATCTGGAACGGAGCCTTTGTCTAATCCTCATGAGGTGATGAACACATTTTTTGATACCCAGGCAGGGCGAATAATCGGGTGGGGTGTCATGATCTACTTCCTTTACGTCTTATTACTCTAGGATGAGTCTATTTCTAAAAAGTACTTTTTTGATGTTTTTTGGTTTGATCTGGGAATCTAGCATTGGCCAAGGCGTTTTAGCTTTGTGTTGAAATTTGCGCAAAGGCTCGTTTTATCTGTTCTTCGCGTGCTTCACACAGGGTTTTGATGGTGGGGTAATCCCATTGTTTTGCCAAGCGCGGAAACTCCTTCTTGGTTTGTGGACTAAAGCGGTGATTAAAGTGGGGGTTTTGCACGCGCAGCCATTCATCCACTTCGGACAACACGTGGTAGCCAGGGCGTAATGCGCCCACAAGGGGGCTATCAGCGGGAATTTTCCAACCTACACGCTGCTTAAAATCTTGCAAAATTTGGGCTTGGCGCAAAAACTCAAAAGCCGTCATTGCCCCTGGATGATACTTTAAATGAACGTGATGACTGGCTTTTTGCGCGTTGTTGGCCACACTCAAGCGCAGGGCAATCTGTTGAGCTTGGCTGGCAATTTCCCCTTGGGCAATGGGAAACTGCTGCCAGGCTGCATCCACTTCTTGCATGCCAGCGCACCGTGCCAACAGCATACCTTGCAGCCCGATCAAAAGGCACCAGCACTGTGGAACTTCACATGCAATAGAGCGAACAACCACCCTTAAACTATCTTGATAAACACAAAAAGCACGATAACCCAGTTGACAACATGAAATGCGCTTTGTAACACTGGTGGGCGTACCAGCGTGTCCCCATCGTCTAGTTGGCCTAGGACACCGCCCTTTCACGGCGGCGACAGGGGTTCAAATCCCCTTGGGGATGCTTTTTATTTTTGGTTGCCCGCTAGCGCATCCTTAAAAAGCATCTGCTAAAAAGCGTTAGGGCGGGTAGCTCAATTGGTAGAGCAACGGACTTTTAATCCGTAGGTCGTGGGTTCGAGCCCCACTCCGCTCATTTTTTCACCTGTTCCCATGGGCGAAAAAACCTTGACATTCACGATGGCTTTGGACACACTGCTCGGTGACGAGACTATTATAAGTGTAATCCATAAGTAAAGGGTATTTTTAGGAATAGAATTGGGCAAGAGGTTTTATGAGAAATAATTGCGCTGCCGTTTTTAAACACTAAGGTGCGGATTGTTTGCAAGCATGTTGGCAGTCAAGCGGAATTTGCCGCGCGTTAAGGTGCGGATTGTTTGCAAGCATGTTGGCAGTCAAGCGGAATTTGCCGCGCGTTAAGGTGCGGATTGTTTGCAAGCATGTTGGCAGTCAAGCGGAATTTGCCGCGCGTTTGGGCCATTTTTTTGGTGCGGATCCTCGCAATTTCCATGTAGCCGAAAAGCATGTTTCCCAGCACAACAGTGTTTTTAAGCAGAGGCACTGCAAGCTTCGCAAAGGCCAAAAATACGCAAAGAGTGATGGGTTTCTTTAAACCCATAGCGTTGGCACACGCCTTGTTGCAATTTTTCAAGGGGCGGATCGTTAAACTCCGTCACCAAGCCACATTTCACACAAATCAGGTGATCGTGATGCCCCCCAGGCAAGGTTAACTCATAAAAAGAGCCTTGATCTTCAAAGTCAAGTTTTTCAAGCAAATGGCATTCGCGCATTAATTCCAGGGTACGATACACAGTGGCACGCGATACGCGCGGGCGGTGGTTGCGCAAATACTCCGCCAGCCCTTCTGCCTCAAAGTGCCCACCATCGCGCAGTACCGCTTCGAATACTGCTTGGCGTTGGGGGGTAAGGCGCAGGTTGCGCAAACTCAGGTGGCTATGCAAGCGTTCTTGAGCTAAAAACCTTTGTTTGCCAAAAGAAAGAGAGGGTTTGAGGGGGGCGGGAACATCGGTCATACGTAACTCTATCTCCTTATTGGTATTTGAGGAGAGTGCAACACGCAGATGTGTGTCGCCTGGCAATCGTAGCAGTAACGCTATCATAAAACACCACTTTTAGACCACACGCACCCCAGCCACGTCAAAGCCAAGGGTTTGAACGTTTTTACAAAACGCTTGCCACGTTGGCACCAGTGCCTTGTCGGGACAGGGATGAGGCTATTTTGAAACACCCCCAAGTGTCCCATGAGGGGGTAATGACTTGTTTTGCAAAGTTGGTTTTGCCATCCTACGCACGGGCGTTCGTAATAAATCTCGAGCAAAAAGTGTGTCGATGCGCTAAGAGGTACGGAAGGCACATGCAAGAAAACACCTTAAAAACACCAAAAATACCCCGCAATGTTTAAGCAAATAGAAGCCCTGCTTCGCAATAACCCCTTGGATGTATTCATTGAGGGTTGGGTGATTGGCTGCTTTATCATTGCCCTGGGCTTGGTGTGCGTCGACTGGCTTTCACGGCGCGGGCTTAAAAAAGCCATTGTCCACCTTGAACGGACCAAAAACCCTTGGGATGAGGTCTTGCTGACCGCAAGCCTAAACCCTTTACGATTGGCGGTGTGGTCTTTAGGCCTTTCCTTGCTGGTCGACTATGCCCAAACTGCCAGCCGAGCGGATTTTCATTTTAACGTGGCGACCCCACGCTCGGCGGGGCTTATTTTGGCCTTTACCATGTTTGCTTTTCGCCTGCTTAAAGAACTTGAGCAGGCCTTTATGGAGGGGCGCTGGCAAGAGGCGCGCTTGGGCGGTCAACGGCTTGATGTTTCGACAGTGAGTGCGGGGAGCAGGTTGCTGCGTATGGCTGTGGCGCTTACCATGGTGGTGGCCATGATGCAAGTGCTGGGCTTTAATATTACCAGTTTGCTCGCCTTTGGTGGTTTGGGTGGTTTGGTGGCCGGTTTTGCTGCACGCGATTTGCTGGCCAATTTGTTTGGTGCGTTGATGGTTCACGTCGACCGTCCCTTTGGTCCTGGGGATTGGATTCGCTCACCCGACAAAAACATTGAGGGCGTGGTGGAAAACATTGGGTGGCGGGTTACGCGCATTCGCACCTTTAACAAGCGCGTCCTTTATGTACCCAATGCGGTGTTTTCGACCATTTCGGTCGAAAACCCAAGCCGCATGACCCACCGGCGCGTGAAAATTGTGTTTGGGATTCGCTACGACGACGCCCCCCAACTACAACAGGTGATTTCCCAGGTGTATGCCACCCTATGGGCACGCCCTGACCTTGACCAAGAGAGTACTTTCATTATACGGTTTTGCGCCTTTGGTCCTTCCTCGCTCGATATTTTGGTTCGGGTGTATAGCAAAATAACCGCTTACGACGCCTACTTGAAGCTCAAAGAAGCGGTGCTGTTCGACATTATGCAAGCGGTTGAATCTTGCGGTGCGGAGTTTGCCTTTCCCACCTCAACAGTGCATTTGGCACGTGAAGAAGACCCAGAAAATGAGGACATGAAGGCGATTTTGTCGAGCAAGGGCAAGGATGCGGCTTTTGGAGCAGACCTCGAGGCGCTAGACCGTGCTCACACCCCCAAACCGAGGCCACCCAAAAGTATTACGAGCAAGACCCCTACCACCAAAGGGCAAAAAGCAACCCCAACCCCTAAAAAGAAACGTTGATCGAACCGTGGAAGAGACCTATTGGATATTGTCGCGCACGGTCTTGATCTGTGGCATCTTTTGGCTGGGGGGCTTGGTAAAGGGGGTGACTGGGATGGGTTTGCCCACCGTTTCAATCATCTTACTTGCCGCGACATTGGGCTTAAAACAAGGGATTGCCCTTATTTTTATCCCCACTTTGCTAACGAACATATGGCAAGGCATGGTGGGTGGGGCGGGGCTGGCCATTTGGAAAAGGCTTTGGCCCGTGTTTTTGAGTGGGATGCTAACCGCCTTTTTAATGGCGGGCGTGCTGGTCAAAAGCAGTGGTGCATGGCTTGGTGCCTTGCTGGGTACCTTGCTGTGTGTGTATGCCAGTTTACGGCTTGCCAACATTCACTTTGCCAGTCCAGGGCGTTGGGAGCGCCTTGCTTCCTTTTTGGTGGGTACGATGTCCGGGGGGCTGGCAGGCTTGACTGGAGTTTCGATATTTCCTTCGGCGCCCTATTTTCAGTCCTTGGGACTTGGCAAAAACGTATTAGTGCAAGCCCTTGGCATTTGGTCGTTTGTGGTTTATTTGACCTTGCTGCTGGCATTGCAACGCCATGCGCTTTTGTCCTTGGATGTGGTGAAAGCCTCGTTACTGGGTACATTTGCAGCCTTGGTGGGCTTGGCCATTGGGCGGCGTTTGCGCGATTCGATTCCAGAGGCCGCCTTTCAGCGCGTGTTTTTTATGGCGTTGTTTGCAGCGGGCTGCGGGCTTGTTGTCCGCACGTTTCTATGAACCCCCGTGCATGGCAAGTGGGGGCGGTTTATTGCTTACAAGTAACCGATTTTTGGCGATCCAAGCACCGTGAAGTCGATGCGTTTTGTGTGGTGCAACCTGCTTACCATGGCGGTTGCCGCGTAGGTTTTTCCAAGGGCCCATTTCCATGGGGGGAAATCTCAATGCGCAATTGGGAAAAGGCTTGCTCTAAAGCGTGTTCAACTCGGTCGGGGCTGTTTGCTTGGGCAAACATAAATCCCAAATAACGCGCTCCTTCTGGGGGTGGTGCAATGGGTTCTCCTCGATGAAAATCTACGCTTAAATGGCTAACACCCGCCACGGCTAAGGCTTTTTCTTGGTGGTGCACCGCTTGAAAGATACCTGCCTGGGGAATGGGAAGCATCATGACCCCACTGGCTTGCGAATGCTGTTTGGGTGGCTTAAAATTTTGGTCATCCAAGGCTTGGGCTAAAATGAGTTCTTCTAATTGTAACTCCCCTCCCTGTACGCCTTCAAAACGCAAGCTGCGTGCACAATGCCCACCAATTGAACGCAAAGCCAGTTCAAGTACAATGGCGCGATCCTTTTCAAGGATGGTTTGGCTGCTGGTCCGCCCCACATGCAAGGGGTTTATGGGGTCGACGGTTGCGTATTGCAGTCTTACCTCTGCATGCACAGGGCCCGTGTGCACACCCAGGGCTTCCACGGCCTGTTGCACACCTTGCAAAGCCAAGGCTTGCATGGCATGGGAGTGCCTTGAAGGGGTTACAAAGAGACTTTCTTGAAAAAAGGGACCGTACAAAGGACGCGGTTTGTCCAAAAAAGCAAGTAGGTGAAAGCGTCCGTGAAGCACCAAACCTTCCAAGGCGGCCTCTTGTCCATGCAGATATTCTTCCACCAAAATATGCCGAGCCGCTTGGGGGTTTTTGGCGTAAATATCGGGCTTGGATAGCAGGCGTTTTAGGCGCTTAAAGGCGGTGCAAAAAGCGTCTTCGTTGTCGGCACGAATAACCCCCTGGCTGGCGTTTAAAAAGGTGGGTTTGAGTACACAAGCCCCCCCTGGTAGACGCCGCCACACCGCTTTGGGGTCTTCGTGCAGTGCTGCCATTGTATGCCATGGGCTAGGCGCACCAACACTTTGCATTACCGCGCAAAACACTTCTTTTTGGCTGGATGCCAGCACGCTTTCAAGGGAATTGCCTTTGCGCTTAAGGTGCTTGTTGGCACTTGCTGCCAATGCAACAGCAAAGTCATCGACAGCCAAAATGGCATCGAAGGGGGTGTGCTGATGCAGACCTGCAATTTGTGCTTCACCCAGTGCGGCTTGGGTAAAGTGAAGGTGATGCAGGTGAGGGTTGTTTTTTTCCAACACATGGGCTTCGTTTAAGCCAATGTGGACCTCCAACTGCATTTTTTGGGCGGCTTGTAAAAAATCGCGAGCACGGTAGGTTTCTGTGCCCATTAACAACAATACACGGCGAGGCATAGGCATGGGTTTGCCTGGGGGTAAGGGTGTGATTTATTATGTTTGTTCAACGATGCATCATGGCAGTCCCAAAGAGCGTGCTTACGTATTAGGGTAGCATATTGCAAAGCACATGCTGTGCTTCCACGAAACCATGATATTTTGGGTGATTCTAACAGGTTTCCTCTGGGTTGATGGCCAAAAAGATGAAGGATTGCCCTATGATATACGCAAGATGCGTGTGCCTGTTCACCTGCTTTTATCACGACAACTAAAGACACCACATTGCCCACCCGCAACAACATACAACCCTGCTTGGCTTTAAATGAAATCATCAAAACTTAAAAAGGGCTTTTCTATGGAACGCATCATCACCCAAACCACAATTTTGTGGGCGAACACGCTGCCAGTTTAGCCGAGTTTGCCAAATCCTACGGCAGCCGCCGGCCACACGTTTTTCTGTTCTGGGCCCATGTTCAGATGCCTTTTTGACCTTGGCTGATACGGACAGTGGGTTTGAGCTGTTTTGTAATGCCTCGATGGCGTCCTGACGGTTCTCGCTTAACGACAAAACCTGCCCAATGGCCAGTCGAAGGTTTAGCCACCGCGTTTTGCCAACCCGCGATGAGGCAAGGGAGTTTTTGCGAAACGGACACTGGAGAATAAACCCGTTTTTGTTTGCATTTTGTAGCGGCAAATGTTACAACGCCATCGCCCTTTGTGGTTAGCGAAGGGCTCCGCAACCTGAAACGCCAACGCAGATTGGTGGCTGCAGAAGCCGGCAAAACCCATTGAATGCGCCTTTAGCTGTGCAGAAAACATCGCCAAGCACCCCGCCCCCGTAGGCGGCATAAGGGGTAACCAAACAAGGCAAGCTACACGGTTTTGCTCAAGTATGGATGGCCCCCAAAACCTTGATTGCGTTGCCAAAAAAGGCCGTGGCATCCGAAACCTTCATAGGAGAAAACTTGGGGCGAAAAAAAACGGGGAACGGCGAACCGCTCCCCAAACCGCAAGGAGTGAATTGCTACGCTTACCACATGGCAACCGGGTTAATAATCATCTGCACGGTACCCCTGACTCGAGCCTGACCGAGGACAAACATGAATTCACGCACGCCTTCCTTGGCCAAACGACCCGTATTCATGGTCTCCAGTATGTAGATGCCGTTTTCCTTGAGCAAAGAGATATGCCCATAAAACACCTTGTCGCCCTTGATCGGCGGCACCACGTCAACGCCCCATGTATCGGCGCCAACCGCCATTGGGTTCAAGCTGGCCATGTAGGCCATGCCTTCATTGTTCAAACCAGGCTCGGTCGAACCCCATATCTTGGGCTTGGACTTAAGCATGCCGTCTGTCCAGCCGGTGTGAAATAAGATCACATCGCCTTGACGAAACTTAATGCCTTGTGCCTTGGCAGCGGCTTTGATATCTTTTCTACCAAAAGCCCTGCCCGCAGCCATGGTGGCCGTGCCAAAATGCTTGGCCATGTTCACCAAAACACCGCGACCAACCATCGGCGGAATGGCGTGTACACCAAGTTTCTTCAAGCCCGTAACGTGGATAAAGTCCTCGGCCTTGTTGCAATTGTAGTATACGCCGTCTTCACCCAGATGCCCCAACCCATCGATCTGCGGGCCAATGCCTAACCACATTTGTGTGAGGTCATCGTTGTACACCATTGACCAGCCGAAATCCTTCTTTAATTTTCGCCCATTATGCTGCCCAGGCTGCACAACTTGCAGTGCCAAGGTGCGCGGCGGAAAAGCCGGTGTTTTGGAATCGATCACGATGCCAAGTGGATGACTTTGACCCTTTTTAACCAGTTTTGTGGCCATCAAAACCTGTTTTGGCGTGACATAATTTGCGGCGCCAATTTCGTCTTTGGCACCCCACTTTGACACCTTACACTTTGCAGCCATGGCTGACGTGGCGGTTAGCAGTATCCCGCCCGCAAGCGATACGAGCATCATGGTTTTTAATACCTTGTTCACAATCATTTTCTCCTTCAAGTTTCTAATTTGTATTTACGAACACGCATCTACCATTCAACCGAGCGTTTGCGAACCGCAAACCTCCAACAACGAGCATTGGCTATGGTGGTCGGCGTAGGCATACTTTAGGTTCAGAGAATGGTTCTGCCCGCGACAGGCATTGATAACGTCCAGCAGTTGCTACCAGTGTTGGTCGTACTCCAAAAGGAAGCAAATTAGCAAGATAAAATCTTGAGCATAACCCTTCATTCAAACAGCTCACCGTAAATCGCAGCATGGATTGCAGGTAAATCATGGAAGTATCTACCCTTGTAAGATAAGGGTGGGAATTGGGATTTTACAACCGACGCCCCACAGCCAAATAGTACTGGCTGCGTAAAAACACATCTAAAGCCATTTTAAGATGGCATTTGTTGGGGTTGGGGTTCGAAAGTATGCAAAGGCCAAGCGCTGATGCGTGGCGGTATCAACGGGTACGCACACGGGCTCTGCATTAATATGATGCCTTAATGCCAGTGCTTGCTGCTGCTGGCGTGTAGAATCTTGAAACGCCGTTTTGAGTAAAAGCATCAACACCACCATCGCAGCCCGCTTCGCCAAGGGCGTTTTAATCATCCGCAATGCCCCTTGCTCGGTCATCTGGCGCCATTCGGGCTGGCGTCGAAAGCATTGCATGCCTGCAACATCCGCAATCTGCTCAACCAAGCGATTGCTGCGAGGCAAAATGGCATCTGCTTTTTCTGTCATGCGATCGAGCAAAAACAAAATAGGCGTGGCTTCTTGATAGCCTAAACTCCGTTTGGGCCACACCACACGTGCGTTCGATTTTTGTGCCTGGGGGTCTTCGAGGTCCTCTTGCAAGGCCTGGCGAAAACCCAAAGTGCGCTCAACCAGTGCGTCTAAAGGAGACGGCTTGGCTTGAACGGGGGGGCGTTTATGCAGATTTCTAACATGCAAAACCTGCTGCATCATGCTAAATTTCTTTGAGGCCAAGCGTTTGTTTGTGATATCCCTGCCCATAGGCCTACAACACTCTAGTGAAGGGTGGATATGGAATACGAACCAAAATTTGGATACAGAGCACCCCTTACAAAAGCCGCCTTGCAAACACGGCATGTCGCTGGGAATGTTTTGCCAAAAACGGTTCATACATTGCTTTGCCAGAGGGCAATTGTAGCCAAATTTTGTGGATGGCGTCAATTTTAAACCCCTATGTTGTTGGCGCTTTGTGCACAGCGTGCATGGTTTATGGGCAAGGATAAGGTGGCTCATGAAAGAATTTGCACTCATTGCCCAATTAACCCAGTGCCTAAAAGCAGGTTCACTACCTCATGAAATAGGGGCAGGGGATGACTGCGCCGCCTTTACCCAAGGGCAGCAAACGTTGCTCTTTACCTGCGATGCCGCTGTCGAAGGGCAGCATTTTATCTCAGAACTTACCCCATGGTCTGCTATAGGCTGGCGCTTGGCCACGGCCAATGTCAGCGATGTCTATGCCTGCGGTGGTCAACCCCTGGCAGCACTGATCAGCGTAAGTACCCCTAAACACCTTGCCACTCACTGCCTGCAGCAGGTGTACAACGGCTTGCAAGACGCAGCGACCCATTACGGTTTTTCTATTTTAGGGGGCAATGTCAGTGAAGCAGAGCACTTGCAATTGCACATGTCGATGCTAGGGTGCACCACCCAATTTATTGCGCGTGGACAAGCCAAAGTGGGGGATTGGATTGCCGTTAGCGGCCCTTTGGGGGGGGCTGAAGCAGGGCGCTTGCTTTGGAGGCAACGCACACCACAAGGGAAACACACGCAAACCCCGCCCAATGGCATTGGGCTCGAAACATTTCACCTCAAGCCCATGGCACCCACCCAACTTGCAAGGGCCCTTACCAGCCTTGCCCATGCAGCCATTGATATTAGCGATGGCTTGGGCTCTGAACTGCATCACCTAGCCCAAGCGAGCCAGGTGGCCATGCATGTGCACAGTGTCAACATCCCTAAGCCGAAAGGCTTGGAGGTATGGTGCAAGGCGCAAAACCAGCCACTTACCCCTTGGGTATTGGGGGCAGGCGAAGAATACCAGCTGCTCATTACGGGTGGGATGGAGCAACGCCAGCAGGCTATTCACAGGGGTTTTGTGATGATTGGCGAGGTGAAAGCAGGGCAAGGCGTGTGGGTGGACAATCAACCTTTAAGCCGCCCATTAGGCTGGCAGCACCTTTAAAAAAATAACGCATAAGGCATCGAATAAATCCCTCTTTTCCCACCCAAATTGGGGCAATGTTTCCGAGAGATGCCTCCTTTTACAACTTTGTTTTACTTACAGGTATTTGGATTGATGGCCATTGCCATTGGTGACATTCACGGCTGCCTGACCCCGTTACGTGCGTTGGTTGAAGCACGGATACCGCGTGATGCCCCCTTGGTTTTTTTGGGCGATTACATTGACCGCGGAGAGGATTCTGCCAGCGTGGTGGCTTATCTTATCCGCCTTAGTCAAGAGCGTGAATGCCATTTTTTGCGAGGTAACCATGAAGACATGCTGCTTGACGCCTCACGGGGTCAAGCACAAGCAGATCTGTGGTTACACAATGGCGGTGAAGCCACCTTGCGGAGCTACGGCTGCCAAAAAAACGCTTGGATACGCAGCACGGATCGCCTTGCCTTTGCCAGATCTCACCGCGCTTTTTACAAAAACCTACCCCTTTGGTGGGAGGATGCACGCGCCATTTACGTACATGCGGGCATTGATCCCTACCTGCCAGACATGCAAAGCCAGCGCAAAAAAACCTTGTTATGGGTGCGTGAGCACTTTCATCGGCATGCAAGTGCCTGGAAAGGCAAGCCCATTGTGTTCGGGCACACTCCCACCCACACCATATCAGCCTCAAAACGCCTCCCCATAGGCACGGTATACCAAGGCAAAGGGATTGTAGGCATTGATACCGCATGCGTCTATGGCGGAGCATTAACCGCGCTTGACACCCGCAATGGCAAAATTTATCAAGAACAAAACCCCAGCGCTTACTTGCGCTAATTTTGCAGGCAACGACCAAGCATGCACGGGCAAGGAGCACGGCAGGTTGTGAGATGCTGTACCCCCTTTGAGGACGGTAACCCATGCGGAGCACAAGCATCAGCCACGGGATGCTGGTTGCTTTATGCGCTACTTTGGTGGCTGCCCGCCAAGAAAATCCCCTTTGATGTTTGGTTCTCAAAGTGCTGATGAGAGTGCTGATGAGAGTGCTGCCAAGGAGTGTATGAAATATGTGGGCGTGTGGGCACGACTGTTTTTGGGCAGTTGACGTGTGACCGCCCTTTTTGGGCGAAGTTGCGTCAGAAAGCCCCGTAAATCCCATGATATCCCGCTATATCCTGTTATTTCCATGTGGTGGCAAAGCATGGGGATGGGGACAAAGTTATTTTTTTTGAGATATCTGGGCCCGAGTACTTGAAAAAATTTCAAAACTTGCTGGAGGGAGATAGACCAATCCAAATGGGCAGTTGGAGTTCTTTTTTTAGGGTTTGATGCCAACGCAAGAGGGTTTTTGCTTTGACGTTTTCGTCAGGGGTTAGCAGCACAGCAGGAGGTTTTTGTTGACGCAAGCGGTTTACCACATGCCTTACGAGGCCAAGTGAACGCTCACCGGGGGCAAGGGTGGCTGACAGCTCAAGGCTTGGCACACTTAGGTTCCCGTTGGCGTGTAGCAACACAAGCAAGGCCTTGACGGGAGGGTTTTTGCCCGCGCTACCTTTGGGGGGTTGAAGCCCTTCAAGGGACTCAAAACTGGCACCTAGTACCAAAAAAAACACCAGTAGAAATAGCACGTCAACCATGGGGGTCAGCAGCCCAGCGTGGCTCGACGACGCTTTAGGGGGTGGATTTTTTCGGAGCATAAACTGGGGTGTTTTAGGGGTCATGTCTTATTCGCTTTTTTATCACTCGCGTCTATGGCCAAGCAAGCACATTCTATTTCTAACGAATAGACACGAGAGGTGTAAAGGGACATTTCATGTTATGCCTTGGTTCACATGGCATGTCGCGGTGTTTTGCTTTGCTTTTGTTCGATGCCCACCCTTACTTTGCTAGGCTGTCCCTTACCTGCCTGACCCCAAGGACGAGGGCGAGGGCTTTTATGAAAAGGGGCTCATCCATTACACCAAACTGATGGGCACACCCAAAAGGCAGTACCTGAGGGATGCCCTTGGCATGAAGGCGATGCCATTATCGTAGCTTTGCCGACACTGCCTGCCAATCAGCGAGCAAGGGGAAATGCCGCTAAGGGCTGCCGACAAAGCCGAGCAAACAGCAAGGGAGGCGCAGCAACAAAGCTGCTAAAAGGAAGAGCAAGCGGAAGGTTAGGGTGCGATGAAACGTAACATTTGCCAAATCACCCATTTTTCAAGCAAGAAGCCCAGCCCTTTTGAGCGGGGGATGTCAAGCCTTATGCCAAGGCGCAGCAAGGACGAACACCTTTTTGTGCGTCCTCTAATTTGTGCGTCCTCTAAGGTGGAACCGTTCGCAAGGTAGCATCACACAAACTCACAACCAAAGGCAGTTATGGTGCGATTGCGGTGGCCTTTTTTAGCAAGTTTGTTTGCTTTTTTATACAAGGCTTGTGAGGGGTGCGGGTAATGCACCGTGCCTCACTCAAAGCCTCAACAGTTATACAAGGCAAAGGGTTTAGCCATGGGGTTAGCTCACACACCACAGCATCCAACGGGGCATTCTAAAACCTTGATGTGCAAAGGTTTTTGAATGTTCGCCCTGCCAAGTAGCACTGACACCCCCTGAAAGTGGCCTAAACTGCAGCCCTGATGGGCCAACCATCGCTTAACAAGTTGCGCTTAGTTGCCATAGCGCAGGGCTTTAGTGCGATCCTCCAGCTGGACTTAGTTGCCATAGCGCAGGGCTTTAATGCGATCTTCCAGCTGGACTTAGTTGCCATAGCGCAGGGCTTTAATGCGATCTTCCAGCTGCAATTAGTTGCCATAGCGCAGGGCTTTAATGCGATCCTCCAGCTGGACTTAGTTGCCATAGCGCAGGGCTTTAGTGCGATCCTCCAGCTGCAATTAGTTGCCATAGCGCAGGGCTTTAGTGCGATCTTCCAGCTGCAATTAGTTGCCATAGCGCAGGGCTTTAATGCGATCTTCCAGCTGGACTTAGTTGCCATAGCGCAGGGCTTTAGTGCGATCTTCCAGCTGCAATTAGTTGCCATAGCGCAGGGCTTTAGTGCGATCCTCCAGCTGGACTTAGTTGCCATAGCGCAGGGCTTTAGTGCGATCCTCCAGCTGCAATTAGTTGCCATAGCGCAGGGCTTTAGTGCGATCTTCCAGCTGCAATTAGTTGCCATAGCGCAGGGCTTTAGTGCGATCTTCCAGCTGGACTTAGTTGCCATAGCGCAGGGCTTTAATGCGATCTTCCAGCTGGACTTAGTTGCCATAGCGCAGGGCTTTAATGCGATCCTCCAAAGGTGGGTGGGTCGAGAATAAAGACAAAAAGCCGCCCCTTTTTCCCGATATTTTTAGCGTGGCCACGCTCGCCGCCTCACCTTCTTGAAGGGTATGGGTACTTGTACTTAAGCCTTCGAGGGCAGCAATCATTTTGTCGCGTCCTGCCAATTGGGCACCCCCTGAATCCGCGGCAAATTCACGACGCCGCGAGAACCAAGCCACCACAATCATGCCCAAAATACTGAGCAAAATTTGGAAAACGATGGTGGTAATAAACTGCACCATAAAGCGGGCTTCTTCGCGTACACTCATGCTAATCGCGTAGCTGATAATGCGCGAAATAAAAATCACAAAGGCATTGACCACCCCTTGTACCAAGGTCATGGTAACCATATCGCCATTGGCAATATGGGCGACTTCATGCCCCAACACCCCTTGCACTTGGGCCAAATTTAGGCGCTGTAGCAGGCCGCTCGAAACGGCCACCAAAGCACGATTTTTGGTGGGACCCGTGGCAAAGGCATTGACCTCAGGGCTATCGTACACACCAACTTGTGGCATGTTGCGAATGCCCGCCTTGCGCGCCATAGCATGCACATCTTTGCGCAGCTGGCGTAAAGCGGGGTCGCGCACACTGTCGGGCACTACCTTCACCCCCATCATCCATTTGGCCATGATGCGCGAAATAGCCAAGGAGATAAAAGCCCCACCAAAGCCCCAGATAAGCGAAAAACCCAACAAAGCCTGATAATCAAGGCCATGAGAGGTAATGTATTGGTTGACACCAAAGATACTCATCACCACAGACAAGGTGGTAATAATGAGCACGTTGGTGATAATAAACAAAAAGATGCGCTTTGCTGCTCCCATAAATGCTTTCCTTTATTCTTAATCCATCAAAAAAATGTGTGTCTATTCAAGCATGCCAACCACAATTAAGTGAATGGTTTGCGGTTTTGTGGTAGAGCCATGGGCTCACCCCAGTAAAAACGAAACAAGAAGCACCGCCCACGTTCACCACCGTCGCATCAACATTGCACAAAAACCAAAACACACGGTGCCCATGGCTACAGCGTGTTTCCAAGGGGATGCAGTTACCCACTCACAGCAGTGAAAAAAGAAAAAGGGAAGCCATTATCACCAGGTTTTAGACGCCGTTTCAAGCCGTAAATGAAAAAAAAGCAGGACACCATTATCGCCAAGGTTTAGACGCCGTTTCAAGCCTTATTTGTTTATTTTTGCCGTACGGTAGGGTTTTAACCATTGCAAAAACGCTTTTGAATTGGGAAAAACCCCCGCCCAGCGTGCCAGCAAGGTGTTTTTAGGAGACAAAATGACGTAAAAAGGGAGCGCAATGGTCCCAAAGCGTTCTGCCTGCAGGGTTTGATGCTCCTCAAAATTCGGGCCACCGTCAGTGTACAAGCGCAAAAGCACAAAATTTTCTTTCAGTGTGGCATGTACCTTGGGTTTTTCAAATACGCTTCGCTCCATCCAACGGCAATTAATGCAGGTATAGCCCGTAAAATCGACAAAAATGCGCTTGTTGGTGGCTTGTGCCTGCTTTAATGCTTGGGGCAAACTGCTCAACCAGAGCTTATCGCCAGGGTTGGTTTGAATGCTGGTACTGGGGGCAGCGCCAAGCCGCACTGCTGCCACGTTTGTCGACGCGGGAGGGGGGAGCTGTGCTTCCAATACCGAAGCCAGGGCACCACCCTGCCAGCCATAGGTCAGCCACAGGCCAAGCATCGCGAATGCAAACCCGCCACTCCAACGCCAAGGCCTATTCAGCCTGCCGCTTTGCAACCAAGGCCAGGGAAGCAAACCCAAGGTAATGGCGGAAACGGCTATCGCAATCAGGACCCACATGGCCAAAATCACTTCCCGAGTAAAAATATTCCATTCCAGTACCAAGTCCGCATTGCCTACAAATTTAAGGGCTGCCATCAATTCAACCGCCCCTAAGGCAAACTTAACCCAGTTTAGCCATTCGCCACTTTTGCCTCTAAAATGGCGCAAGGCATGAGGAAATAAAGCGAGTAACACAAAGGGTGTGGCAAATACCAAGGCAAACACCGTCATTCCCAGCACGGGCCAAAATAATGCCCCTTGAGATGCCGTCACCAGTAAAGAGCCCACAAAAGGCATGGTGCAGGTAAAGGAGGTAATGGTAAACGCAAAGCCCATAAAAATGGCACCAAGGGGGCCGTGTATTTTTTGCGAGGAAAGATTAATGCGCTGAATCCAGCTAGCCCGTAAGTTGGGTTGAAAAACGCCCAGCAAGCTCAGCGCAAACAAGGTAAAAAATGCAGCAATGGTGAGGTTTACAGCAGGGTGGGAGGCAAAACGGTTTACCCCCGCAGCACCTAGTAAAAAGGTGAGCACCAAACCCACGCCCACGCAAGTGAACACCAGACCCGCACCAAATAAACTGGCCAGTTTTATGCCCGCCCAAGGGTTTGGAGGGCGCATATTTTGGGTGGCTTGCTTGGTTGTTGCGCTGCCTTTAGCCGTTGTGCTTGTGCCATGGTTCTCGCTGGCTTGGGTAAAAAACCCCACCGTTACGGGAATCATGGGGAACACGCACGGGGTGAGCAACGCCAAAAAACCAAAACTTACTGCCAACAGTAAAAAACTGCTTAACCCTTGAGATAACGCGGCATCAATTTTGCTGGGATCCTCGTGCAGGCGTCCTTGTTTGTCTACAAAATCGACGGTGCGTTCCATATAAGTATAGGCAGGGCGCACGCTACCTTGTTCCAAAGTAAAGGGAATTTGAAGATGCGCTTTTAACTGCGGCGTGCAAATACGATCGCTACAGGCTTGATAGCGCACCTGGGCTTGCAGCTGTTTCTCGCCTAAAACAACGTTCTTGGAGGCAGCAAGGTTTTGGTAAAACCTCGCCTGGCCTTCGTGTACCCAAAGGGTTTCACGCAAAACGGGATCAACTTTTTGCTTCGGGTTGGTCTCATAAGCGGGACCGATGGCTTTTAGGGCGGCGGCTTCAATGTTGAGTTGGGTAGGGGGTGGGGCAAACTCGGCGGTCTGTGGTGCTATCGAATAAATGCTCCAACCTTCATGGATGCGGGCGGTAATCAATAGGCGCACAAACTCATCTGATCGTGGGTTTTCAGGGTGTAAGCGCGCCGAAAACTGTACTAAATTTTTGGGAATCAACGGCTGGGGATCGGATCCTGTCAACACCTCGACCGCACTGGGGATGGGCGGCAATCCTGAGGGATCTATTTTAGGTACAACGCTTTCTTGAGCCCACGCAGCGCTAGCCCACGCCAACAGGTCGGCAACAAGCAAAAGCAACAGCCAACAAGGCAGGCAGGTATTCGCACTTCTTAATCGGGGTTTTAAGATCTGCCTCATTGGTGGTGCAGCACGTGTGGTATGTGTGGCGTGCTCGCTCTTCCAAAACGCGCTAAGCATAGGGCTTTGTATCCTTTTGCTTTGAGGGGGCACAAAAGCATTCGCCTGCGGGCGAACCAGCGTGCTTTAACGCCCCTTCCACAGCCAACGTGCATGTAACCATAGCGACAGCAATGCCGTTTTTAACAAACCCCACGGGATCTTTTTTGTGGGCGCGATGCCTCAATGGATACTGAATTGTAAGGGCACGGGTGTTTTTACAAAAAATAGCCGCCCATGCTTAAAGCACTTTATGTAAATGCTGCCAACAGCCGATGGCCTACATTCTACAAACGCACGCCCTCCAAACATGGGCCTTGCACAAAGGGAGCGCAACCTATGCGCAACAGCCCTGGATGAAGGGTTGAGAAGGCACCCCTGCAAGGGGGGCCATTGCCTCTCACATTTCCTATTCTCATCCAATAGGTTATGGTCACACGCCTCGAGCATTAGGGGAAAATTTTGGCAATTTTCTCTTGCAAGGTTTTGGCGTCAAAGGGTTTGACAATGTAGTTTGTAACCCCCGCATGGGCCGCTTTAAGAATGTTGTCTTGCATTGCCTCGGCTGTAACCATAAGCACGGGTATATGCTGGTTTTCGCTGCTTTCGCGGATGGCTTTTAGCAAATCCAGGCCAGACATCTTAGGCATGTTCCAGTCGGTAATGACAAAATCGATCTTTTCTTGCCTCATCACCTCCAAAGCACGGGTACCATCATCCGCCTCATGCACATTCATAAACCCCATATCGTTGAGCGAATTGGTAATAATGCGTCGAATGGTGGTAAAGTCATCGACCACAAGAATTTTCATGTTAGGATCTGCTGGCATAAGCGTGGCCTTCCTTTTGGTTATTATATTAAAGTGTCGGGGTGATGGCAGTCAAACGGGGAAAAATAGTCTGCACCGCAATTTACAGGCCTGGTGAATGGGTTTCGAAGCAGCCTTTACATCCAAAATTTTAGTATAAGTAAATTAAAGATCGCTGACTGTGCTTCATCATAAGGCAAAGAAAGCGGGGCGTCATGGTGTTGCCTCGACAGCCAAATTTAAACGGGCCGCCCACACTAGGGCGTACCACATAAGCAAACGCTGCCAACAAAAACCGTGGCATCATGGTGTTGCCTCGACAGCCAAATTTAAACGGGCCGCCCACACTAGGGCGTACCACATAAGCAAACGCTGCCAACAAAAACCGTGGCATCATGGTGTTGCCTCGACAGCCAAATTTAAACGGGCCGCCCACACTAGGGCATACCACATAAGCAAACGCTGCCAACAAAAACCGTGGCATCACGTATTGCCCCAGTAGCCAAATGCTACCACTTACGTAAGGTTTTAATAAAGGGTTTTTGATGAAAATTGTACAGGTAAAGGGGAGAGAAATTTTGGATTCCCGTGGGAATCCTACGCTGGAGGTGGAAGTGCACCTGACCGATGGCAGTTTAGGGCGTGCAGCAGTGCCCGCTGGGGCGTCAACAGGGGCTCACGAAGCGGTGGAATTACGCGATGGAGGTGGACGTTATGGGGGTAAAGGAGTCCTCAAAGCCGTACGAGGGGTTAACGAGCAGATTGGCCCAAGTATTTTGGGCTTCAATGCCTACAACCAACAAACCCTCGATGCTGCTCTACTGGCTATGGACAGTACGGGCAACAAGGCAACACTGGGAGCAAACGCCATTTTGGGCGTGTCTTTGGCCTGTGCCCATGCAGGGGCGCACAGCCTCAATTTACCCTTGTTTCAACATTTAGGGGGTGTTTTTGCAAAGGTATTGCCCGCCCCTTTAATGAACGTACTCAACGGAGGCAAGCATGCCGATAACAACGTGGATATTCAAGAGTTTATGATTGTACCCGTGGGTGCCACCCGCTTTAGCGAGGCTTTGCGTATGGGGGTGGAGATATTTCATGCACTGGGTAAGGTATTGCGCGAAAAAGGCTTGAATACCAATGTGGGGGATGAAGGTGGCTATGCCCCGCAACTAGGTTCGAATGTTCAAGCTTTAGAAATGTTGATGCGTGCCATTGAAAGAGCCCATTATCGCCCGGGGGAAGACGTGCTGTTGGCCATGGATTGTGCTGCATCCGAGTTTTATCATCAAGGGGTGTACGTGTTGGAGGGCGACGGTGGCAAACGCCTCAATGCCGAGGAGATGATTGACTTATACGCCGCTTGGCAACGCCAATACCCCATTGTGAGTATTGAAGATGGGCTAGCAGAAGATGATTGGAAAGGGTGGCAACAACTCACGATGCGCTTAGGCAAAACCATGCAACTGGTGGGTGACGACCTGTTTGTAACCAACACCACGCGTTTGCTTCAGGGTATTGTAGGGCAAGCGGGAAATGCCATTCTTATTAAACCAAACCAAATTGGCACCTTGACTGAAACGTTTGATGCGATTCGCATGGCGCAATTAAGCGGCCTGGGGCGGGTGGTTTCCCATCGCTCGGGTGAAACCGAGGATGCCTCGATTGCTGATATTGCCGTGGCAACGCAAGCGGGGCAAATTAAAACGGGGTCAGCTTCGCGCAGTGATCGGATGGCAAAATACAACCAACTGTTACGCATTGAAGAAATGCTGGGGGATTCTGCCATTTATTTGGGCGCAGATGCCTTGGCTATAGGTCAACCCAAAATTTTGCCCTCGATGGCAACCACCAATAGGCCTCGATAGAGCCCGATGCATTTTGTATGGGAAGCATACGCAGCCGCTAATGAAAAGCAACCAAAAACCCTTGCCATCACAAACCGTGCAAAGCAGGGTACAACCCGCTGCAAAACATGGTGCATTGCGCAAAACTTTGCGTGGGATGCGCCCTTTTGCCTTGGGTGGGGTTGCTGTATGTGTGGTGATGGGGATGTTGTTGTTTAGTGTTGGTGGGGTACAGGGGTTTTGGGCTTACCGCAGTTTGCAGCACAAAAAAAATGCCCTGCAGCAAGAGGTCGAAATGCTAAAACAGCAAAAACGCGACATGCTATGGCAGATTGGAGCCCTGAATAATAACCCGGGGTATCTGCAACACCTGGTGCGCGAGCGCTTAGGCTGGGTGGAGCGCGACGAGTACTTGCTGCTGGTTCCCAGCACTCAAAACCCTCCCAAGGGTACAACCCGCTAATCGCCTTTTAAAGCCTTTTTTAAAAAACGGCGCGTGCACACAGATTAAAAATCTGGGTATACCCGCTGGGCTGCCTGGCGCATATCTTCCCAGGCGTGGTCGATGGCGTTGGGATTGCGCAATAGGTAGGAGGGGTGAAAGGTGGGCAAGACCTCATACCCCGAAAAAGAGAAGATTTGGCCTCGCTCGCGCGTAATGCCACCTGCGTTGGGGTTAAGGGCTTTGAGCGGCACATTGCCCAAAGTAACGATCAAACGGGGTTTAAGCAATGCCAGTTGTCGTTTTAAAATGGGTGCGCATGCGCCTGTTTCTTCTGCCGTAGGGTTTCTGTTTTCTGGGGGGCGGCACTTCACCATATTGGTAATGTAAACGTCCTCACGCAACAATCCTAACGCCGCAATGAACCCCATAAGCAAACGCCCCGAGCGCCCCACAAAGGGTTGCCCTTGCTGATCTTCATCTGCCCCCGGACCTTCACCCAAAAACAAAAGCTGGGGGCTTGCATTGCCCGCACCAAACACCACATTTCTGCGTTTTTTGGCTAAGTTGCAATGTTGGCAGTTGGCAAAGGCGGCTTGTAATTGCGCAAGAGAGTGGGCCTGCTGTGCTGTGGATTGTGCATTTAGCACGGGCTGTGGGGGGGGTATTTCGGGCAAAGGGATTCCCCGTGCCACTTTTGCGGATTTTTTTGTTGGCACCTGGTTGCTGGCTAGTGGGCTGGGTGCATGGGATTTTTTTGTTTCTTGCTGTTGCATCACGGCAGGATTCAAAACGGGTGATAGGGGAAAAAAAGGAAGACGGCGCACTCCCAACCTGCGTTGTGCGTTTAAATGCTGGCGAAGTGCTCGTTTGAGTGTATTCCAATCCATGGGCGCAAAAACCCCCCTACCCTTTTGCCAAAGGCGACGCGCAACGTGCGCTGAAGGCACGCAACACCCACAAGCCACCACTTTGTGGCATACTGGTGTGCCAAATTACGACCATAGTCTGCTTGGGCTGTTCCTCTGGATAAGTCTGCTGGTCTTCCGGTAAACCACGCTTTGGTGATAAAAGCCCTTTGCGCAAGGTTACCCCCTTGTGGTTTAGCACTCGGTGTGGGAACCATCGCAATAGGGCGGTGTTTTGGTGAGTTTGCAACCACACCATGCTGTGCTACCACTCTTTTCTATGGTCACCACCACAGGGTTGATGCCACAGCCTTTGTGCTTACCGTCACAAAAGGGTTGGTTGGTCGACTTTCCACATGCGCACCACGCACGCTTGCTACCTTTGGTTTCTTTTTGCACATAAGGCATGTTTTGAGGACTGGATGGGGCGGTCATGGGCTGATTTTAAGCGCTTTCCAAAATAGATTGGTGTTTTTGATCGTGATGTGTTACCCACCTTGGGTGACCCTTATGTTTTGTTTGTCAACAGGGCTTTTTTGGAGCCGATGCGGCTGGTGCGCAGAGGATGATGGGTTTCCCTTAGCGCAACGGGGCTACATGTCATTCATCAAACCGCCAATCCCCCAGCAATGAGCAAGGTAACATCTTCCAACAACGACACTAACCCCGCCCATCGTCGCTTCCTTTGGTGTAAAAATCAATGATATTGGTATGAAAGTCAATGATAATTGACTCCTGTTACCTTATTTAGTACAATGGGCCCGCGCCGCCTGTGAGGCGGGCGATAGTGCCGTGCCGATAGCCCTATGTAAAACGGCAGGAAGCCTATGTGGAATGGCTGGTAATTTACATATGCTAACCTGACTGCCAAGGTGCCCCGTGGTTACGAATTGGTTTCGTTCAGACGGTATAGCAATGGGTTGACGCACGATGCGAAAAACCTAAGGTGGTGCCGTGGTGATAAAAATACACACAGGTCTCAAGGATGTATCATGGAAAATGCGGAAAACTTTAAGATAGATAATGTGGGCATGCTTACCGGTGAAGCGAGTAAGCAGTACGATAAAGAAGAGGCCCGCCGGTTTTGTGACAAACTGTTTGCCTCCATGGAGGAAGCCAAACTCTATAATCTCTTTCGCGTACGTGAAGACCTGATCACTTGGCGGCGTGGTTCCGCTCAAATGGTGTTACGCATCAACCATGTGCTTGACAACATCACCTTTTATTCCGTGTTGGTAACCGGGGTTTCGGGTTCGATGGATCTTTTTCGGCGTTTGTTGCATTACAACACTTTGCAACGGCGCGAATCCCTGGGGCTACTCGAGCAAGATGACAGCCTATACGTTGTACTTAAATACACCATGGAATTGTTGCTGGTGAACCCTGATGTGCTCATGCGTCATGTGTTTACATTGCAAGAAGTAGCAGACTACATGGATACCGACCTGGTGAACCAGTTTGGCGGCAGCATGCAATTTGAAGACTGGGGTAAGGTTGACCAAAATAAGGTCGATCAAATGCTTACGGCATTATTTGAATAGAAACCACGCCCATTATAAATGCGTGTCTGTGCCTACTTGCTTTGCAGGGTGTGGTGGGTTTTGGTTTTCCTTTGCTCGTCGAAGCGCACTAACCAGCCTTGGCATACCCGGATGCATCCGTTTGCTAAAAACCACCCCGTGCATGAAAACCTCGCACCCATCCCAGTGCTCGCGTTGTGCAAATCAACAGCGGCTCAAATCCGGGCGGTTTATTCTATTGAAGAAGTGGCCTCATCCGCACGGGTAACCTCACTAATGCGTACGCCGTAACGCTCATTCACCACCACAATCTCACCGCGCGCAACCACCCTGCCGCTGATGGTTACCTCCATGGGTTCACCCACAATTTTAGGGAATTCAATGATACTTCCCATTTTTAGGCTGAGGATGTTGCGTACAGGAATATTTGTTCGACCTACTTCTACTTGCATGGTTACGGGTACGTCGGATAAAAATTCAATTTTGTGGTACGGGATGCTAACGTCGGTGGCTTTGTCGGTTTCGCTATAGCGGGTGACCATGGAATCCATCTCTTCTTGAGACAAGCCTTGCGTGTTTCCCATCACGGCGTACAGTTCCACATCCTCTTCATCTTCTTCAGCACTCACTTTTCTTTGATCTAGTTCTAAATTTGCATCGGCTGATTGCTGTTCGCTCATGGCTAAGATAACCCTATTTTTAAGGAGTTGGGGTGAAAAATGGTTTTTTGCGTACGGGCTATGATACCGCGTTCAAAAGTATCATTTATAAAAAGCGCAAGTGGTTGCACGTCAAACATGTGCCAAAGGCTATACCATGTGCCAAAGGCTATACATGGTATGGTGGGGTGAAGAGTTCAAGTTGCCGTGCGGTTGGGGTTTTAGCGGGGGTTTTCTCTTTGCTCTTTTTGAGTGCGGCCCAAAGTTTCATTCCGGTTATGTGAAGTTTTATTCTCTCGCCTCGTTTGATTTCTGTGTTTTTGTATTCCGCTCTGATTTGCTGGGTTTTTATGATGTGGCGATTGTTTTTTTGAACCTTGGAATGGCGATGTTTTCTAGTTTTTTCGTAAGGCCTGTGTTTTTTTGAGGGTTTTCCGTGTTTCTGTGCTACTTGCTTGTCCTAGGAGTTTTGTTGCTTGTTCGGGGTTACCTGTTTGTATAGTCGCGATGAGTGCTATTTTTTCCATGGCTGTGTAGCCGGGGTTTTGGAGGAGTGCGGTCGGCATGTATAGGTAGTGGTATGTGTGGATGGTATAAGCGTCTTTTGTTAGGACTAGGCTGTTGTTTTTAGTCTTTAGGAAATTGTATTCCTTCATCCATTTTATAGCGTTGTATACTGTGGCACGGCAAGCGGCACATTGTGTTTCTAGTATTTGTTTCTTGGCAAAGAATATACCTGAACTTTTGCTTAGGGCGAAAATCTTGGCTGCTATCAGTGCTATTTTGGCAGAACTTCGCATGTAAATTAGGATAGATACTTTCATGTAACATGGCTTCATTTTTGCGGACGCTAGCAGACCTTAGTGTTTGTTAAAAAAAAATTACCCACCTGTTGAGAACAATCAAATTATACGCCAAATTTGCTAAAATGTGCGAAAATAACAGATTGCTTGGGTCAACAAACGGCCATGAACCCATTTTGCACATCACATCACACGCATTGGCAGGCAGGGAGGCAACAAAAATGGCAAAGCAAAAAACTGCCCAACAGGGGGCATTACGGAAAAAACGGGCGTATCGCTTGGAGTTTGATGGATGGGTTTTGCAGGGGATGGTGGGTTTAATGGCCCTTGCAGGGGTGGCTATTTTTTATTTGGGGTATTTAACGGGTCAAGGCACACGCAAACCTGTGCTACCTGTTTTGATATCACAACAGCAAGCCCCAAGCCCGCCTGCGGTCAATGGCAACTTGCTGCAACCAGGGCGACTTAGCATCAATCAAGCACTGTCGACCCCACCCACCAATGAATGGATTGATTCCAATGGCAAGCGGGTGCAAGATACCACCCAATTGTTGGAATCTGCCAGAAAATTATTGAGCAAAAATCAAAGTCAAACCCCGCCAAATGCACTCAGCCAAAAAAAGGTTCCAGCCCGTGCCTTGCCCGCTGCGCCTCGTGGGATTAGGAGTAATACCTTGGCTACGGCAGTGCCAACAAGCCAAAATAAGCCACGGCCTAAACCTGACCAAATCCCCAAAAATCTGGCTTCAAAAGGGCGGACTGTTGCCATACCAGCAGCTAAAAGTGCATCCGCCGCGTTTTACACGGTGCAAGTGTTCTCTTCCACCCAAAGGGGGCACGCCAAAAACCTTGCCACACGTTTAACCAAAATGAAGTTTCATGAGGTGCGCCTCAACCAGTTTCAATCAAGCAAAGGGCAGGTATGGCACCGTGTGCGCGTAGGGCGGGTTAAAACACGCGCCCAAGCCCAAGTACTTTCCAACAATCTTCGCCAGCGTACAGGGTTAAAAAACTTGCAAATCATTCAACCTTAAGGCGTTTTTGCTTGGTTTGCATGTAGGTAGTGCGCAATTGCTCTATGGTGAGTGGTGGGACTGCAAAAATTAAGGCTTATACACACTACTTTCAGGGTAAAAAGCCAACCATGCAAAGGCAAAATGGGTTCCATAACGGGCTTTTTGCAACTGCTTTCCCTTCATGGGGCCCGCCAGTGCTTCGCCTAAAAAACTCCATTTTGAGTCGGTTCTTGTATCGTACCAAAAACCATTGCGGGCAGAAAATGTGAGGGAAATGCCGTTTATTTTTGACACATAAGCCACCGCAGACCCAATTTTTTTAGATTGTGCAATGCTCCTTTTATCCAGTGCAGAGGTCGCCCCTGGCTGAAAAAACAGGGCAATGCCCTGCTTGTTTAAACGATCGTTAATCACCTTGTGCATTTCCAAGGTACGATAGGCGTATACCCGTGCACTTTTCCCTACTTCCACCGCCAACACGCGCTCTACCGGGTGCAAGCGAGGGTCTGGTCGTTTGTTCAACATAAAGGGAAGGAAATTTTGGAGCGAATCGTAACCCACATAAGGGTTTTCGCCGTAAGGGCGCTTAAAACCCGTTTGGCGGCTTAAAATTTGCCCCTTAGGGTGGTGCTCGGCAAAAAAAGCAAAGGTGGTGATGGGCGAGGGCAACATGGTGAGGGTGGCTTCCGTATAATGTCCCACAATGCCCCGACCCGTAATTTGTTGCCACCACGATTCCGTTTGGAGATCCCACATAATCATGTCACTGTTGCGGAGAAGGCCAGAAACACCAAAGGTGAGGGCTTTGCCTTTTACGCGGCGGTCAAACACCAGCGCACTATTGCACAACGGGCAAAAAGTCACCAAAACGGGCAAACCTGCCACATTGTCGTTGACAATTTCGTGCCAAATAAGAATTTGTAAAGGATACCCTTTGACCACCCCTTTATGGCTTACAATGAGCACCGGTTCATGGCTTTGGAGCCACGGCTTGGCCTTTTGGGGCGAGACGAATTTGGGCTTGTGTATGGCGGGAATGCCATCTTTGGGCGGACCACCTTCCAGTACATCCCCCAGTGGAATATTGCGCAGAGAAAAATCGGTGTTTGGCCATGCGCGACCAAAGCGTGGGTGCTCCTGGCCTATGGCCTGGTTTGCAAGCAACCCAGCATAGGCAATCCAGCATAAAGCCAGCCATAAAACAAAACCGCCCACGCACTTTGTCAAGCGCGCCGAACGTTTGGTCCCCTCCCCATAAAAGGGATAAAGTAACGTATAGGTCAAAACGTCCCCTTTTTTGTGCTTAAAAACCCCAATATAGCGACAAGGTGAACTTTTAGCGCAGTTTTGTCAATTGTGCAGAGAGGGCATCTAGGCGACGCAACAAGGTTATGTCATCGCTCATGTTCGCCGCCATCCCCAATAGTGCCATCAGTTTTTTGTGATTGTTGCGTTTATAGCGACTTAAGCGTCGTTCCACATAAGAGGCAATTTGATAAGGGGTGGTTTTGAGCAACACGTTGCGTTGGAACAAGGCCGATTCAAGTTCATCATCGCTGGAGGCTTTTTCGGCTGCTTTTTGAAAATTGACCAATGCTTGGGCTTGTAAGCGCAGTGCGTTGGCAATATCGCCGCTGGCTTGGGCTTTTTCCACTTGGGATAAACCCGTGGTGTATAATTGCCGATATTCCTTACGCCTTGCCGCTTGGGCTGGGGTTAGTGCGGGTGTAATGGCCAGCTCTTGTTGGCGTCGCGCCACTGCCTCGCGCAGGACCTTGGGGTTAAACACCGACTGGTCGTCAATTTTGGTAAAGGTCAAATTGACCTTACGCCCATCTATCACCACCTCTGGTGGCGTGTTTAGTACATTGGAAGCAATGGTTGCACGGACCACCGCATCCCCTGGGTTGGTTAGGCTCGACTGTGCTTGGATGTTACGCAAAAACTCCAAATAAGGCATCGGCCGAATGGGCTTGCGAATGATGGCATTGGGAATCAAAAACTGAATCGAAAATTGCCCACCATCCTCTTGCTCGTATACCTGAAAAGGATAATGCCCTGGTCCAAGGGAAACGGGCTGATCAAATTCGAGCTCAATCGAAAAACGCCCAAAGCCGCCACCCGTGGTGCGATCCAAACGTTTAGAGCGCATGCGCTGTAAAACGTATGGGCGTTCAATGAAAGGGCTGCTGGGTTTTTTTTCCCCCAAAAATGCCTCTTGGCTTAAAGCAAGGTAGGCTTGGCGTGCACTGAGTAATTCGCGCTGGCCGTTGGTGAAATCAAGGGCATAAATGTGCAAATAGCCATGCGCGTCTTTGGTAGCGGGAATGTCGAGGATCTTGGCCAAATGGAAGCGGAGCAACGCATAGTGAATTTCTTGGCCTGCCAACAGGTCATCGTCTTCGTAGTGCTTGATAAAAACTTTGGCTCTTAATGCCATGTCGCTAAAGCGCGTTTTGTCGAACACCACAAAGCGGTTGTCATCTTCGCTGGGAAAAATCAACGCGCGATTGCCCACCATGGTCAGCTGGTCGGTTTGTGCCCATGCACGCACTTGATGCAAATCCCAACTCAACTCAGCCCCATTTGAGAGCAATAAGCGCAGTTGATAGCGCCCGGGGGAATTGCTTTCCACAAAGGTGGAACTGATGAGTTTTTGCTGAAAAACACCCTTGTCCAATGCTTCTGCAAGACGCAAGGCGTTTTCTTTCCCCGTAAAACGCGGTGCCGTTGTGGCCGAGAAGGCGTGTTTTTCCAAAACCCATGGCAAAAGCAGCAAGGGAAGCAACACGACGTTCCATAAAATACGTTGCATGGTTCGATACATAATGGAAGTTTGAGGCATGCTTGGCGACTCATGTGGTGTAAAGGCGTAATAAAAACCGCAGAAGGCTAAGGCTTTTGTTTTGAGGATTGACGAAGCAATATCTCAATATCCAGCGTGTTTTGGGGTGTTTTTTGTTTGTGCCTCACAAAATGACGCCATTTCGAAATGGTTTGCTGCCCTGGAAGCAACTGCGCCAACTGTAAGGCTGCCTGTAAAAACCCGGGACGGTGGCGAATATAGTCTCTTTTTGCTGTGCGACGTACGGTTACGATGCGGACAACATCGATCTGCATCCCAATTTTCTTTTCTAACGTGCCGTACTGGTAGTCTTGCAAGAGTGCTGCCACTCTCATGGTGCGCCTTCTATTTTGGGCCGTGCTTAAAATACCCACGCGCAAAATGGGTTGACGCGGTGCGTTTTTGCCTACCATGGGATTGCTATTGGGTGGCACTCCATAGGTTGAACCCATGCCACCAAGGGCATGCCCGCTCAAATTGCGACTTTTCCACGGAGAAGGCGGGGGCTTCGCTGCGGTTTTTCCCGTGGTGGTATCTTTTTTGTACGTACCATCCTGGGGCATAGCCTCTTCGTCCATGGCCTTTAAAGGCATTGCAGTTGGTGGTGGCGGTGTGGTTTTTGTTGCGTTGGGGTTGAGCGGGGGAGTGTCAGGAGGGCTTTTGAGCGTATTTTGGGAGATCCACTGCCCATGATCGGGCTGTTGTGGGGATGCCAGCATCTGGATGGGGTTTGCCAGCACGGTCACACTACCCATGGCCAAGGCCAAAGCCCACTGAAGCACGGCATAGGCAAGCATTTTTTGCCGTTGTTTTAAACTTGGTAACACAACGGATGGCTGGTAAAAAGGGGGCATCATGTGGCACTAACCTCAAATTAGCAAAAACTTGCGCGCAGCTGAGCAAAAAAACTGCATCAGCGATTGTGATAAGAGAGTAGTGCAAAAAAAACGCCAAGATGTGTAATGGGAAGGCGATCGAATATGCTAGCATGGGGTATGCGGGGCGATCCGCTGCGTTTGGCAACAGGTGGGCGTGGCTGCCATGTTTGCAAAGGTGCATGGCATCGTTAATATGCGTACCCTAGAGTTTACAAAGACCAAAAAGATACTTTAAGCGGTTGAGAATACCCCTCATGTTTATCCATGCATCAATGGGGCTGTTTTTCGCGCGTACAATGCTTGACTAGGTGGACCAAAAAAAAATGGAAACACCTATACCACCCCCTCCTCAAGGGGAACTGGTTGTTTGCCCAAATTGTAATGCTGCCTACCAGGTCCCGCTTGGAGTGCTTAAACGCCAAAGGGTTAAGCTCCGCTGTACAGGCTGTAAAGACGTTTTTTCTCCCCCCTCAGAGTTTCAAGCAAACCCTGTCCTTACGGATCGGCAAAACCCAGATAGGGGCACCCTTGATGTTCGTTCAGGTGAACATACGGATAAGGTGAAGGGGAATGCTGACTGGGAAGATACGGGTTTACAAAAGCTTCCTGCCAGTGCCACGGCTTCCGCTCCCATTCCCCCTGAAGATCACGCTTCTTCTACGGGCTTTTTGGGTGATACCGAGGATGTAGACATGAACGCCCTGGCTCAGGCGAGTGCTGCAGACATGGATCTTGAGTTGGGTGATGTCGGTGCTGGGGCGGGAGGGGAATTAGGGGATCTTGAGTTGGGTGATGTTGGTGCTGGGGCGGGAGGGGAATTAGGGGATCTTGAGTTGGGTGATGTTGGTGCTGGGGCGGGAGGGGAATTAGGGGGTATTGAGTTGGGCGATGTTGGTGCTGGGGAGGGAGGGGAATTAGGGGGTATTGAGTTGGGTGATGTTGGTGCTGTCGGTGCTGGGGCGGGAGGGGAATTAGGGGATCTTGAGTTGGGTGATGTTGGTGCTGTCGGTGCTGGGGCGGGAGGGGAATTAGGGGATCTTGAGTTGGGTGATGTTGGTGCTGGGGAGGGAGGGGAATTAGGGGATCTTGAGTTGGGTGATGTTGGTGCTGGGGAGGGAGGGGAATTAGGGGATCTTGAGTTGGGCGATGTTGGTGCTGGGGCGGGAGGGGAATTAGGGGATATTGAGTTGGGCGATGTTGGTGCTGGGGCGGGAGGGGAATTAGGGGATCTTGAGTTGGGCGATGTTGGTGCTGGGGCGGGAGGGGAATTAGGGGATATTGAGTTGGGCGATGTTGGTGCTGTCGGTGCTGGGGCGGGAGGGGAATTAGGGGATATTGAGTTGGGGGACGAAGCCACTTTGCGACCCATTTTTGATGCTGTGGCAATGGATGGGGTGACCGATAGCGAGGATATATTGCAAGCACCTCTCGATGAGGTGTTAGAAGAGGATAGTGTGGCGGTTGGATTGGGTGAGGGTGAGGATATCCGCTTGACCGAACCTTTTGTGGCAATGGGCGCATCTCCCCCTACGCCGAAAAAAAGCCCTGTGGCACCTGTTCAGGCAGATAAAAAATCTTTTTGGCAACGCCTGTTGCAAAGAATCAAACGATATACTCCTGCTAAAAAATCTTTTTGGCAACGCCTGTTGCAAAGAATAAAACGCGACACCCCCGCATTACAAAGGCGTATTTCCCATGAAACCTCGCCGCGAAAGCCCTCCTTTTGGCGCAGATTATTGGGCAAAAAAGCACAACAGCCGGCCCTTGCTGCCACATCCAGCATTCCAGCTTCTGCTGGTGTACCCACAAAAGCCATGCCCGTTTTGAATAACCTCAGTAGCCTGCCAACACAGATGGCGAATAATCCATCTTTTGATGAAGTCTCGGTGGATTTAGGGGACACTGGCACAGATCAAGTCTCGGTGGATTTAGGGGATGGGAGCAGTGACTCAAGTGGTGAGCAAGCTTACAAAGAAGCAACACAGATTGGAGAGGCTGCCGCTGCCGCTGCCGAAATCTCAGATGAAGAGCGCTTTGGCTTATTTTTAAAGCCTGGGGAGAAGGTAGAAAGCGAAAAGATTCAGAAAAAGGACATCCCCCCCGCCGCCTATGTACCCAGACAAGGCATTCAAAAAATAGGCAAATGGGGCGGACTGGGGCTGGCCACTGCAGCACTTATTGGCGGGGTAGGCTGGGGTGCCTGGTGGGGGTATGAGCACCGCCAACAGCTGCAAAGCACGATTGGTCACATTGAAAAAACAATCTTGCCTTCTCACCGCTTGGTGTTAGAGGGTGTATTGCAAGGGCGCTATGTTACAAACATCCACAAGAAAGTACGCCTTTTTGTGGTGCAAGGCACGCTAAAAAACCGTTTTTCCTCCCAAAATCCGCTGCGTTGGGTGCGTGTTAAGGGCCTTGCGTATTCCAACGCAGCGCGCAAAAAACCACTGGTGGTATCTTACAGCTACGTCGGTAAAATGCTTAGCAATCGCCAACTGCGCCGCTGGAAGGTAAAAAATATTCTCGCTTTTTACCGCAAGCAAAAACTGTTAAGCAAAGATGAAATAGGCCAGAACATTCCGTTTCAAATCGTATTTCTATCCTCGAAAACCCCCGTTCAAACTGCGGTAGCGCAAATTTTTGCATATCGACTCAAGGGCAAAAAAACGGTGCACATTCAAAAAAATGCATCCCAGAAGACCAAAACAAAATAGGATACGTTACCTAGTTTTAAGTTGTTTTGCACAACAAGCTGCCATAACATAAAACCTGATTGCTGTGCCGCGGCCTTAGGGGTTACGGGTTTGTTGATGGGTTTTTCATATTAGGGAGGCAAAAACCATGGTTATACCTCCATCATTTCCAGTGGCAACGACAAGTTCTGGTGGTCAGTTCTCCGTTTTGGTGGTCGATGATGATCCAGAAAACCGTGAAATCATTCGCGATGTGTTACACGATGTCTATGTGCTCCATTTTGCATTTGACGGCCAGCAGGCCATTAAAATGGCGCAAACAGTCCGCCCCCATCTTATTTTGCTCGACGTTGTCATGCCTGTGATGGACGGGATGCAAAGCTGCTTGCGTTTAAAACAAAACCCGCAAACGGCCAACATCCCCGTGATTTTTTTAACCACCAAAAACGATCCGCAAACCGAAGCTTTTGGCCTTGATTTGGGCGCAGAAGACTTTATGACCAAGCCATTTAATGCAGAAGTGCTCAGGCTGCGCATTAAACGGAGGCTGGAATTTCAAACGGGAAGTATTGCACCGTCTGCGCCTGAAATCAATGAGGAAATCACTCAAATTGGTGTCTATGAACTGTTTTGGGAGCGCCACGAAGCCCGAGGCAATAACGAGTGTATTTCTCTTACCACCAAGGAGATGGAACTGTTACGCCTGCTTGTGTGCAATCAGGGGCGGGTATTAACGCGCGAGCGTATTTTAGAGGAAATATGGCCCCAAACCTACGTTACGGACCGCACCATTGACAGCCACGTGAAAGAGATGCGCAAAAAATTCCCCCCCTTGGTAACCATGCTTAAAACCATTTATGGCAGTGGCTATCGTCTCGACCTTTCGCAAAACCAGTAAAGCCAAGTGACAACACCCGACTAGCGGTCGAATACGCCTTGCTATTACCCACGCAATGGGCAGGGTGTTATGGAGGGCTACACAGTTCTAATAGGGCATTGGACAACAGCAGCGGGTTAAATGGCTCCCCCAATAAACTGCACCTTTTGGAACAATTTTTTGTGGGCTCGCAATCTCCAATGTTTTCCAATTTGCCGACACAGAGGTCGAATACGCCCTTGCTATTACCCACGCAATGGGCAGGGTGTTATGGAGGGCTACACAGTTCTAATAGGGCATTGGACAACAGCAGCGGGTTAAAAGGCTCCCCCAATAAACTGCACCTTTTGGAACAATTTTTTGTGGGCTCGCAATCTCCAATGTTTTCCAATTTGCCGACACAGAGGTCGAATACGCCCTTGCTATTACCCACGCAATGGGCAGGGTGTTATGGAGGGCTACACAGTTCTAATAGGGCATTGGACAACAGCAGCGGGTTAAATGGCTCCTCCATAAACTGCACCTTTTGGAACAATTTCTGTGGGCTCGCAATCTCCAATGTTTTCCAATCTGCTTGCTGACCATAGGCCAGTAACGCACATTGCAGATATTTTGTGTGTTGTAAGTGCTGATGCCAAGCGGGGGGCACTGCGTTTAAATCGAGCACCACGCAATGTGGCGGTTTCAGGGCTTTTGTTCGTTCTGCCAGTGGTTCAAGCACGATTTCTACATGAATGAGGCCCATTTCGCTTAACACGCCTTCAAACAGTTCTGCACTCGCTTTGGAGGCGGATACAATCCATATCGAGGATGGAATAAGCAAGCTAAGGTCGGGAAGTTGGTTGGGGGCAAAGGCACTTGGAAAAATGAGTGAAAAACGCACCCCCCAAGCACCCGTTTCGACCACAATGCTACCTTGATGCATCTCGACAACGCGCTTTGCAATGTAGAGCCCCAAACCATACCCGCCTTCTTTGGCCTCGGTGGTTAAATGCTTTTCAAAAATCCGCTTGCTTAAACTGGCGGCTAAAGGCGTGCCATCGTTTTCAATCGAGAACAAAAAATCACCTCCGCGCTCGATTGTCTGGCTTTTAAACTGAGTGGTTAAGTTTATTTTAGACTTTGCGTGTCTTACGGCATTGCCTAGAATATTACGCAAGGCTTCTCCAATAAGTTCGCGGTCACCAAACAGTAAATGCTTGGTTAAACGGGCTGTCATTTCACACTGCAATCCCTTATTTTCAATAAATACCTCCTCGTCTCTCAGGCATTCTTCCAGCAAAGAAATCGGTCGAAAAAGCGACGGCTTCCAAACAAATTGGCCATCTTCAATGCGGTTTAAATCAAGCAACGCTTCTACCAAGCGCTTGGCCACCCACGATTGGCGTTGAATGCGTAAGAGTAAGCGCATGGCATCTTCTTGGCTTTGCTGCGGAGCAAGTTTGGTGCGCAGCAACTGACACAGCATATCAATCGCTGCCAGAGGTGAGCGTAAATCGTGAGAGCAAATGGAGAGGAGATCGTTTTTCAGTTGATTGGTGTGCTCAAGGGCTGCATTTTTATTTCTTAATGCACATTGCAGGTGTTGGTTTTGGAGGTGGATGCGCACACGGCCGATAAAACTCGAAGGAATGATGGGCTTTTGAATATAGTCTACGGCCCCCAGGTCAAGGGCTTTTTCTAAATAATCGGCAGGGGGTTTGGCGGTTAGCAAAATCACGGGAATTTCACTGGTTTTGGGGTTTTCTTTAATGCGTTGTAGCATAGCAAACCCACCCAACCCTGGCATGGAGATGTCGAGCAAAATGAGTTCTACAAGACGTGTTTCAAGGGATTTTAAGCCCTCCTCGGCATTGGTGTATGCGATGCATTGGCTGGCGAGTTGTGCGCTTGTTAAAATGATATCAACCAGTTTTAAGGTGGCAATGTCATCGTCAATCAACATGATGGAAGAGGGCATGGTGGGGCTGTGGTTGCTGGTTTGTCAAAAGGGGTGGCTTTGCGCTGTTGTGCGGGTTTTTTTTAAGGGGCTTTGTTTTTAACCCTGTCTCGTTTTGGCAAATGGTTGGGTTGCCTGTAGCTTCGCAAACACGGCCAAATGGCAGCAAAATAGCAACGTCGTTTCACCCGTTATGTGCACCAGTTCAAAGGGGGATGCCTTCGAGGGAGCACTTGAGCACTAGCCGTGCTTTGGCGGTAAGCCTAATTTTTGGCTGCGTAAAAAAGCGCGTCGAATGCCTTGCTGAATGATATTCCCTAGATTTTTTTCTTGAAAATAAGCCAGCGCGGCCTCGGTTGTACCGCCTTTTGAGCTAATTTGCTGGCGCAATGTGGTGACATCCACATTTTGCTGTTGCCACAGCATAGCCGCCCCCAGTAGGCTTTGTTGCACCAGTTGTTTTGCTTCTTGAGCATTAAACCCCAGTGCCTGGGCAGCGTTTACCCAATGCTCGGCCAAAAAAAAAGCATACGCAGGGCCAGAACCCGAGACGGCGGTGGCGGCATCGAGCTGTGCTTCTTGTTCCACGCCCAAGGATCTGCCATTGGCTTCCAACAGTTGATGTACCAAGTGCTGGTGGGGTGGTGTGAGGGTTTGATTGGCATAATACACACTCATGCCTTGGCCAATTTGTGCGGGGGTATTGGGCATGACGCGGATGATAGGGCGTTGGCCAAGCCAGCGGGTTAGTGTATGGCTGCGTACGCCTGCTAGAATGGACATGACGGGTTGCTGCTCGCCCAGCCACGGGTGCAAACCAACACACACCTCTTGGGCATTTTGAGGTTTGATGGCGAGCACAAGCAGGTTTGCCGCACCCAAAGCGGCAGGGGCGGTGGGGTGCGTGCTTATTCCCAATGCTTGCATCGCTTGGCGCGCATTAGAATTAGGATCAATCCCTAAAAGGGCTTTGTGGCTGCAAATTTTTTGGTCCAACAGGCACTTTGCCATGGCCTGTCCCATGTTTCCGCAACCCACAAAGGCATATTGTAACGTCGACATCGAATGAAGCAAGGCTTTCTTGAGGCTTGGTTTGTAAAATAAACGATAACGCCACCCTTTAGTGAATGGGTTTGGGGCGACACCTTAGTAATCATGCAAGTACAAGCACCAAAGAAGCAAGTATTACGCCCTATGGATGCCACGACCACAGTGGTAACTTTACTCAAAACAAGGCAACCCGCTATGGAGGGGGGATAATTGATTTAAGGAGATGCCTGTTTAGGTGGGCTGTGGGTTGCCCCAGGGATCAGGATTGCTGCTGAGGGATTTTTATTGAAGGGGGTTTTGCGCTGTAAAACCCAATCATTGAACGCTTATTTAAGGATGCAAGGTGGCAGGTATGCATAGCGTAAATGGCAGTGGTTTTTTTTGGCTCAAAAAACCATTGACGTGTGGGGTTTTTTTGTTTCTCTTCTTTGCCATATGCAGGCCTTATCAAAGTGATGCTTTTAATCCCGAGGTCAGTGCTACAGGCAGTTTGTTTGTGCCTGGTTTGGGGCAATTCCTCAATGGTGCGTATGTTTCAGGCTCGTTGCAGTATGCGGTCTACCAAGGCTTGGCAACAAAGAGCAATAAGTATACCAACATGCCCGATTTTATTCCCATCGACCAACGCGAGGTCAAAAGCACCAAAGAACGCCGTATTAACAAGACTACCTTAAACAGGGATGTTGCCAGCACCCTTGCCTTTGATATGCAGCTCTTTTCCTCTTATGATGCCTACCGTGTGGCACGCAACCGCCCCGAGCATGCGGATGCCTATCGTACCCCCGCCCCCAGCGAGAACCTATTCGATTTGTTGCTTGCCCCCTATCGCCCACGCAATATTTTTCGCTGGACGAGCATTATTCCCATTTTTTTGGCAGCATCTGCCGCTTTAGGTACGCCTCAAAAGGAGGAGTATGTGGTCCGTCGTGAAGGTGGCTTGACACGACAACGCTTGAGAAATGGACAATACCTACAGTTTACAGGGGTTGGTTTGGGTGAAGAAGCTTTTTTTCGTGGTTATCTGAACACTGCATTCAGCGATGCCTGGGGGGAAACCTGGGGCTTGATTGCTTCGTCGGCAATCTTTGGCCTTGCCCACAATGGTGAGCAGGGCTCTTTCGGTGTAGTGGGGGCAAGTTTGGCGGGATTATACCTAGGTGCCTTGCATCAACAAAATCACTACACCCTCGGTCAAGTGGTAGCCATTCATACATGGTGGGATATTTTGGTGAGTTATCGGGCCACCAAGGATCGCGGGAAGGCCAACGTGTACGTGCCGCTGTTTCAAGGCTATCTGCATTTTTAAAAACCCAAGCCAAAGCCATGCCAAAGATACGCTTTGCAGGGCAAAAATTTATGGCAAGCCTTTTGAGGCGCATGCCAAAGATACGCTTTGCAGGGCAAAAATTTATGGCAAGCCTTTTGAGGCGCATGCCAAAGATACGCTTTGCAGGGTAAAAATTTATGGCAAGCCTTTTGAGGCGCATGCCAAAGATACGCTTTGCAGGGCAAAAATTTATGGCAAGCCTTTTGAGGCGCATGCCAAAGATACGCTTTGCAGGGCAAAAATTTATGGCAAGCCTTTTGAGGCGAGGGTTCATTTTTTACATTTAATTTCCCCACTGGGGTGCGCGCTTTTCTAAAAACGCTGCCATTCCCTCTTGCGCATCGGCACTTTGTGCGTTGCGTGCCATCGTCTCGCAACCCACGCCATAGGCTGCTTCCATCGAAAGGGGCAGTTGGCGATAAAATGCAGCCTTGCCCAAGGCAAGGGTTTTTGGGCTGTATTGCGCAATGTTTCGCGCAAGGGCCTCGGTTTCTTGCGCAAGGGTTTCAACGGAGGTAACACGGTTGACAAGCCCTATTGCCAGGGCTTCCTCGGCGGAAACGGGTTCTGCGCTCAGCAGCATTTCGAGGGCTTTTTTCTGCGGTATCACGCGGCTTAGGGGAATCATAGGGGTCGAGCAAAACAGCCCTATTTTTAAGCCAGGGGTTTGAAATTGCGCCTTGACCGACGCTACGACCAGATCGCAACTGGCTACCAATTGGCAACCCGCAGCAGATGCCAAACCTTGTACCTGTGCAATCACAGGCTTGCTCAGTAACCTGGCCGTTTCCATCACGCGGGTGCAGGTTGCAAGCAGTTTGCGCCTTTCTGGGTCATCAAGGCGTTGCATCTCTTTGAGGTTATGCCCAGAAGAAAATACGGCCCCTTTGGCCTGGAGAATCACCACCCGGACCTCTGGGTGATTTTCCATGGTATCAAACCCTGCTTGCAGTGCCTGTAACAGGGCAGCAGAAAGCGCATTACGCTTTGCGGGATGGTTTAATGTCAGAAACCCGATTGAATCTTCCACGCTGCATTCAACCCACTCCTCTAAAGCGGTTTGGGCTGATATCCGTGTTGCATGATTAGGCATGATGGGGGACATGGTGACGGTTAAACCTCCTCTTAGTGAGACCATCCACGGTTTTGGTGATGGTTGGTGGGTACATAAAGCGCGGAATCATCCAAAAATAACGCGCAAATTGGGTTTAAAGTTGAGATGACGACACGGATCCCACACCCAAATGGGTGCGAGACAACCCCTACCCATAGCTACCTACCAACGCCGCCAAGCAAAATAATTTTTAAAAACCTTTGCAACCGTGGGTGTAAAACGAGACGAACGTACTTTGTCTGCAATGCGACGGTTAATTTCTGCCAAGGTAGGGTAGATGTGGATGGTACTGGCAATCTGTCCCAGACGCAACCCCCCAGCTTTGGCTACCACAAACTCGTGAATGAGTTCCCCTGCGTGGGCCCCCACAATGGCAACCCCCAAAATCGTGTCCTTTTTAGGGGGAACCAACACCTTAATAAACCCTTCCAACGCATCTTCACAAATGGCACGATCCACTTCTGCAAAAGGAAACGTAAACACACGGTAAGGAATCCCTCGTTGTTTGGCCTCTGCCTCGCTTAATCCTACCCGCGCCAGCTCAGGATCGGTGAAGGTGCACCAGGGAATGGTATCGTAGCGCATTTTGGTTTTAAAAGGTAGCAGCGCATTTTGAATGATAACACGTGCTTGTTGATTGGCCGTGTGGGTAAAGGGAAAAGGGCCCGTTGCATCACCACAGGCATAAACCGAGCGGCGGTTGGTTTGCATGCGCTCGTTAACCACAATCCGACCATGGTCGCGCTTGATGCCCACTTCTTCGAGGCCAATCTTCGCGGTGCTAGGACGGCGCCCCGTCGCCACCAAGATGTCATCGACCTCCACTTGGGTTTCCTCACCAGAGGCCAATTGTAGATGCAAGACTTTTCCTGTGGGCGATCGGTCGACTTGCATCAGTTTTGAGTTCGTGTGGAGGGTCATTCCATCGGCTTTCATCGAGGTCGCGACCACCGCTGCTGTGTCGGCATCTTCACGGCTTAAAATTCGTGGAGAACCCTCAATCAAACTCACGGTTGAACCCAAGCGGGCAAAAGATTGCCCGAGCTCAGAGCCAATCGGACCACCACCAATAACCGCCAAGCGCTTAGGCTGTTCGGGCATGGTAAAAATGGTCTCGTTGGTTTGAAACCCCACATCCTTTAAGCCAGGGATTGGCGGCACAAAAGGGTCCGATCCCGTACAGACCGCCAACGCTTTTCCACGTACCGTCTCCTTCCTGCCGTCAGGTTTGTGGACCTCCACCGTATGGGGCGAGGTAACGCGCCCTTCGCCAATGAATACATCCACGCCTAGGCTTTGAAAGCGTTCAACAGAGTCATGGGGGGCAATGGTATCGATCACACTTTGAACATAGTTTGAAACGTCTTGCCATGGATGGGCGGGGTTGCTTGCCCCAATGCCGTGCTTGCTTTTTTGGGCTTGCGCCATCGCTTTGGCACTGCGAATGAGGGATTTTGAGGGTACACAGCCATAGTTTAGGCAATCGCCCCCCATTTTGCGGCGTTCAATAAGGGCAACTTTTGCGCCTAGTCCTATCGCACCAGCGGCAATCATAAGACCCCCTGATCCAGCACCAATAACAACGAGGTTGTACGTTTCTTGCTTCATCTTAACTCTCCTTATAAAAGGGCGGCACCCGGGTGTTGGCAATCAAAAAATTTGATGCATCACAAGGTATGTTTTGTGCACATACGGTTTATGAGCATGATGCTCTGCGTGTGGTGCTTGCACACGCGTTGACAAAATGCGTTGCTGCCCATTTCCCGTCGACGCGTGTTCATGCCCCGTTAACAATAACGCATTTTGCACGTGTAAGTGTGAACAAAAAATACAATGCGCCAGCGTTTATAGCAAATCAGCGGAGGGTTTTTCACTTTTCTTTGGTGGAAAAGCGCACACCTGTGCTGCGAGCGCAGGTTTGTTTTGGGCATATTTGCCAAAGGGTAGTGCATGGAGGCCTGAGGGTTTTGTGCATCTGCATCTGCATCACCAGATCATCACCATGAGTATCTAAGGAATAACTGCGGTGGATATTGCAACGATATTAGGGATTGTGCTGTCTTTTGGCCTCATTTTTCTCTCGATTGTAATTGATTTTGCTGACCTAAGCATAAAATCAGGAAATTTACAGTTTTTTATTGATATTCCTGCCCTGCTCATTGTGATGGGGGGCACTTTTGGGGCCGTTTTAACCTCGTATCCATTGGCCAAGGTGGTTCGCGTGGGCACGGTGGTGGCAACCGTGTTTCGCCAAAAACACGATGAATTGATTGAAGTACTTACCTTGTTGATTGATGTCTCTAAAATTGCCCGCAAAAACATTTTAGCGATTGAAGATGCCTTGCCGAGTATTGACAATATATTTATGCGCAATGGTTTGCGCTTGGTGGTTGACCGTGTAGAGCGTGAATTAATTACGGATATTTTGTATTCAGAGATGAAGTACTTGGAAAAGAATCGCGATGAGGAGATCGCGATTTTGAAGAGTTTTGCCTCCTTATCACCCGCTTTTGGTTTGATAGGGACCTTGATTGGCTTAATTTTACTGCTGCAAAATTTAAGCGATCCATCCGCCATTGGACCTGCCATGTCGGTGGCCATTGTTACCACGCTGTACGGTGCACTGTTGGCCAATGTGATGTTTACTCCATGGGCCAATAAACTCAACGCTCAAAAATCTCAAGACAAAGTGCTGCAGGAGATGATTCGGGATGGGGTGTTGTATATTGAACGCGGCGAACGCCCAGATTTTATTGAACAAGATCTCATCAATTACCTGCCCCCCAATTTGCGTGAAGTGTATGAGGGAATGAAATTTCAATCTTCAAGAAGGGGATAGTCAATGGCCATTTTTGAAGAAGAACCCGAGGTATGTGAAGAGTTCGAGCAGGCTTGGATTTTTACCTATGCCGACCTCATTACCCTACTGCTGGCTTTTTTTGTGCTGTTGTACTCGTTCTGCAAACCCGATATTGAGCAGTTTAAATCGGTTGCTGAAAGTTTTAAACCGGTCCCTCCCGGCACCCCTTTTTTTTTGGAGGGACGCCCAGAAATTCTTGAAGCACTCGCCCAACGTGTCGAAACCAGTGAAATTTCGGAAGAGGTGTTCGTTACGATTGATGAACGTGGATTGGTGGTAACCTTTAAAGAAACGCTCTTGTTTCAACCAGGAAAAACGGAGTTAAGTGCCAAATCACAACAAGCCATTGAGATTTTTGCGTCGTTTTTGCATGCCCTGCCAAACCAAGTGGTCATTGAAGGGCATACGGATGATAGACCCATTCGAAATGCCGTGTTCCCCTCTAATTGGGAACTTTCTGCTGCCCGTGCAGGGGCGGTGGCGCGCTTTTTAGAAGCAGATGGGGTGCTTGGGCGTAGGATGCAGGTGGTGGGGTATGGGGGGACCCGACCGAGGTTCCGCAACATAAGTGCCCATCAGCGTGCACTAAACAGGCGGGTCGATGTGGTGATTAAGCCCGAAAACGCTTTGCCTGGACCTTCTTCATAAAAGCCGTGTTTGCGCTTAATTCATCAAAAATGTAACCGTACACCTGCCTTGACATTTTGGTTCACACTGCTTCAGCACACCCGCTTTGCAGCTCTTGCTTTCCCTCCTTGCGCCCGTTCACATGCTTTGCCACCACATGAAAACTGCGGAATAATAACGGTGTATCACGAGATATAGCGGGTGTGCCCGTCCCCATGCTTTGCGACTCATAGACGGCCGGTTCGATACTTTGGTTTCATTCACTTACAATCTCGGCGGTGGAGCGCTTCAACGGTCAACCCGGCGCCGCAAGATTAACCGTGAAGAACACACACAAGTGGCGGAACAATTCATGCGCTGGGTCTGGGCAGGTGGCCGCAAGCTTTAAGAGGCCTCATACGCCGCTGGGAGGCTCGAATTTGGGTTGTACGCCTATCAATAATGCTCACTGATATACGCATACGCTTTTTCAAACAGTTCATTATCTTTTTCGATCTGGTATTTCAGAAGCGTTTTTCTCAACACCTGCTTCATGTCACGGTCGCCAGCTGTTGTGCTTTGCCACCCCAAAAAGCGCGTTGCTTTGACAATTTTATCAATATCATCGACAATCCGTGAGATAATCTCGGGTGTTTGATCATTCCTGACTTCCTTGAACAGTTCTGAAAGGGCCGTTTTATTGTTCTCCACAAGTTTATCGTCATGGCCCGCGCCATTGTCCAAATGAACCATCTCACGCGCAGTATCGAGAAGTTCTTTCAACCAGTCAAGTGATTTTAGAACGCCCGCTTCATATTTCTCGCGCAGCTTTTCCAGCCGCTTGCCCAGCTCGATATATTTCGGATCACCGGACTTTTTACGGACCTTGGCCATCAGGTCTATTTCTAGCGTTTTGGCTCGTTTTTTTTGTTCGGATTCGGTCAATGTAAAGATGGAATCTTCATCTATAACCAGCTCGTCAAGATCATCGCGAATTTGATCTATGTCTGTATGCTGGTGAATGAGACGAATGGTTTCTGGACCAAGTGACTGCCAAATTAGAGAGCCTAAACCGCCAATAGGACGCACTGAGTCATATACCTGAGCCAGCCAACGATAATCTTTTTGAAACGGCCGCAGGAATGGATCGGGTGTCAGGGCTTCCCACAGTTTTTTCAAAACATTAAACTGCGCGGCAAATCGATCGCGCACTTCATTTGAAGCAATGCATTCTTGTGTCGCAATCAACCCTTCGTAACCGCCAATGGTTCGATCAACCCCCTCAAAGAATGCCAAGCATTTCTCAAGTGCGATCGGAACCTCATCTTTATATTTACCCAGCTGATCAACAACCCCTTCGATTTCCTTGGGATCATAAGCCAGTGCTTTAGCAAGGTTTTCAAAAACGCCGAGGTAATCAATAATCAAGCCATGTTGCTTGGTATCGTCATACAGGCGGTTGGTTCGGCACATGGCTTGGAGCAATGTATGGTTGCGCAGTGGTTTGTCCAGATACATGCAATAACAAATCGGCGCATCAAATCCGGTAAGAAGTTTGGAGGTCACGATCAGAATTCTCAGCGGATCACTTGAGTCGCGATATTGGTCGAGAACTTTTTCCTGATTGGTTGAACTGGCATCAATGGCTTGCCAACGATGAAAGGCTTCTTTGTCTAGCGGAAGGCCGAGTTTTTCCCATTTAATCCAGTCAGCGGTCTGTTTCTTTGGATTACCGTTCTCATCTTTTTCGTCATCAATGGCCCCCTGGGAGAGGCTCATCACAACTTCACAGGTGCCTTTACCAAACCGCTTGGTAAGAAGGTCATACATCAAAACACAGGCTTCGCGGTCGTACACCACCACCATGGCTTTCAGCCCTTTGGGATCAACATGGTTGGTGAAGTGTTCTTGAATGTCATTGGCAATGGCTTCCATGCGTTTGGGAGCCTTGAGCAAATGTGTCAGCTTTCCGGCTGTTTGCGACAGATGTGCTTTTTCTTCTTCGTTCAGATTATTGGCTTTGGCCAGCGCATCGAATTCCTGATCAATGGCTTCCTGATCAACGCGTAATTCAGCCAAACGGGGTTCAAATTTTATGGGCAAAGTGGTTTCATCGCGGATGGATTGCTTGTATGAGTAGCGGTTCATATACCGTCCTTGGTCTTGATCAGCACCAAAAAGGCGGAATGTGTTGCGCTCAATCCCGGAGATCGGTGTCCCGGTTAAGCCAAAGAAATAAGAATTCGGCAAAGCCCAGCGCATTTTCTCACCCAGCATACCTTCTTGCGTGCGGTGCGCTTCATCGACAAGGACGATGATGTTCTCGCGTGGGTTCAGGCCGTTTTTGTTATTTTCATCAATTTTCACGTCATCAAATTTAAAGACGGTGGTGACAAGGATATTTCGGCTGTCATGCTCCAGCTCTTTTGAAAGCTGTTTGCATGATTTTACCGGCGTGACATTCTTTACATCCGCATTATCAAAGGTGGTATTCATTTGGCTGTCCAAATCCACCCGGTCAACCACAACAACCACGGTTGGGTTTTTTAGATCAGGATCGGCTTTGAGCATTTTGGCGGCATAGAGCATCAATAAGGACTTACCAGAGCCTTGGAAGTGCCAAATCAAGCCTTTGCGGATTTGCCCGCTTTTTACGCGCTCAACAATCTGCTTGGTGGCTTCATATTGCGGGTAGCGCGGCAACAGTTTGACGCGTTTGATGGCATTGGTGTTGGGCCGTTTGGTGGACGAATACAACGCGAATGACTGCAGCAACTCCAGCAAGGTCTGGGGCTTTAACAATCTATCACTACTCGCCAGAACCGTATTCATGTTTTGCAGATTTTTATTACCATCGGCGGTTTTGTTCCACGGCATCCAGTGCTTGAACCCGGCATTAACCGCGCCATAGGCAAAGGTTTTTCCTTCTGTTGCAAAGCACAAAAGGTTGGGCACAAAAAAACGGCTCTGGTTGTCCCAGTAATGCTTACTGCCATTCATGAAATCCAAGGCACCATCTTGCCAGCTGACTGCCGGGCGGACGGGTGTTTTCACTTCCCCAACCACCAGTGGAATCCCGTTCACATACAAGACCAAATCAAAGCGCGCCTCTTTTGCGCCCATGGACGACACTTGCTGAGAGACCACATAGTGATTTTTGGAATGGTCGTTGTAATCAATCAGATTGATGGTGATATGCTCGCCATTTTTACCAAGCGGCATGGATTTTTCGCTGCGTAACCATTCGCTAAACATCTCATTGGCGCGGACAAGGCCGCTATGGCTGGCCTCCAGCAACACACCGCGCAGTTTGTAAATCACCTCATCGGCTTTTTTCGGGTCTTTGCCAATATCGGGATTGAGGCGGCAAAGGGCATCCTTCAACCAGCTTTCAATCAGCACATCTTGCGCCTCACGCGGCAGATCAGCCCCACGCACAAAGGTCCATTTCAGCCCCGGCAATGCAGACAGACGGTCGCCGATGGCTTTTTCGATCGTATTGGCTTCGTTAAATTCGCTCATGCTTGCCCCCATTTAAGTATTGGTTTGTATAATGTTTTCTTAGATTGATTATTCTTGCTTCTGCGTCCTTGAGATCTTCATATTCTCCGTAAAATGCGTCAAGAGATTTGCAGATAGACGCCTGATCATCAACCGGGACATCCATCAGCTCAATCTTTTCCAGTTGTTTTGCATTGACATTAGGCTGAGCAGCGCCGCGTGCATTTATTCCAACCCAGTGCCAGTAACGCTTAGTGTCGGTATAGTGCTTGAAATATTGAGGGAGCATTTTTGATTTATCAAATTTGAGGCGCAAAAGATATCCCGCAAATATTGCTTCACCATGCCTTTCAAAATTATATAAGAACGATCTTCCAACTGTACCCGTTCTGGCGATTAGCACATCATCAGTTTTAAGCAAATATTTGTCGTTTTTAGTTTTTATTGCACCAGCAGCGACACTTTGATCCAAACTACCATCAGCATTAATATCTGTAACTCTAATATATCTAAAAGTATCTTTGGTTAATTCTATAGCTGATGTGTTGGCTCCGTACTCCGGTGTTCTCAAAAGGCAGTCACCGAGTTTTAAGGTTTTATCTCTCGACACTTTGAACGCAAAATCATGAAAAAGAATGTTTTTAGTTTCCAAGGCTGACTCTTGAACTAATCTATTTTTAGATAGCGATTCTTCGATATCCAAATACACTTCCAGCATTTCCTCCTGCCGTGGGCGGGGCGGCAGCGGGAATTCAAACTCGGCCAGTGATTTGAACTTTGTACGTGGAGATAGACCGCCAGCGGAATGTTTTACGGCCCAGTCAAAAAACGGCTTGGATTGCACGATAAACGGCAAAAGGTCTTGTACAAGCGCATCGCCTTTGGGCGCAATCACAATAATATCGCCAGAGCATATGCCGTCAAAATCAGCCACGGCAGCCTTTTTCAAATAAGCGCGGCGGCGGCCAAATAAAATGTCACCGGCGCTGAATTTCTTTGTGAATGCTGGACTATCCTCGGCGATTGATCCCCAGCGTGCCAGTCGCAGGGATTTTGGATCGATATGTTCCAGCCCGATATAGAACTCAATCCCCTCGGAGGGTGGGTCTTTTGTGCTGGCTTTGATTTCTTGCGCAACATCCCCAAATTTAACGATGCGCCAGCCTTCTGCTTTTTGTTTCTTTGTTAACCGCATCGTCTCTTAGGCCTCATACCCCAATGCTTTCAATCAGCACATCTTGCGCCTCACGCGGCAGATCAGCCCCACGCACAAGGGTCCATTTCAGCCCCGGCAATGCAGACAGACGGTCGCCGATGGCTTTTTCGATCGTATTGGCTTCGTTAAATCCGCTCATGCTGCCTCCTTAAGAATATTTTTCAGATATTTGTTACGAACTTCAATTAATGAATGAATTGATTTTTTTATGTGGGCTTTCTGCCCCTCAATTGATTCCAAAACATTGAGAATTTTGCGTTGTTCATCATTGGAAGGCAACGGAACCATGATTTTGTCAAACACTTCCTTAGGAACCCGTTTGCGTCCTGACGTTCCAATCATTCTATCAATTGCATAATGCCGTAACTTTTTAGTTCTGCATAAGTGATACAGGTATAATGGGTCTACTTGCTGCCCCCGTAAAACAATAAACTCTGTTGAGCCATAGCCAGTTTCGCCATCTTTGAGAAAATCTACTAAAGCAAGTTTTCCATTTTCAGTGCATGGTGTTATTCGAGCGAATAAAACATCTTCATTCATATAGCGAGTTCCAGAGGGCTTATCCTTTTTTATTAATTCTCCAGAAATTCTCTTACTATCGGTATCAAGAGCTGCCATATCGCAGAACGTAATTGTCTGAGCCTTATTGGGAGGGCATTTAGGATTCACAGTGGCGAGGTTTGAAATACTGACAAGTTGTTTATTGCCATCATGTTTCATCATTTTTTCATATCGCAATACAGACAAACTTCGATCTGCCTGCACTAATGCCTGCACATATTGAAAAAGATTGTCTTCAATCTTCTCAAATACCTCCAGCATTTCCTCCTGCCGTGGGCGGGGCGGCAGCGGGAATTCCTGTCTAGCTAAAGTTTTCCATTTGATTGTCGGGGATAAAGAACCTTCTGAGATGGCAATCGCTCTGTTCATAAATAAACCTGACTGCATAAAAAATGGAAGAAACCCATGAATAATTAAATCTCCTTTAGGCCTAAGGACCATCCCATGGGCAGAAAAAATTCCATCAAATGGAGCAACCGCAACCCTTTTTAGATACGCGTTGCGTTTAGCAAAAAGAATATCTCCTTTCTTCATCTCGAGTTTCTGTCCCTTAAGGACAATATCGGCACCCCATTTGGAAATCCGGATGCTACCTGAGTCTAAGTGCTCCAGGCCAATATATCGGTCACTATCCTCTGCTGTTGGGTTTACTCTTTTTGAAATTTGGTCTGCAACATCCCCAAATTTAACGATGCGCCAGCCTTCTGCTTTTTGTTTCTTTGTTAACCGCATCGTCTCTTAGGCCTCATACCCCAATGCTTTCAAGCTCTCGAACAGCTTGCTTGTTTGCTTTTTCAAAAGCGCGCGCGCGCTTTTCCAATCCTCAATCGCAGCTTCCAAATCCTGTTCCTCGTCATCGGTGTCTTTGCCGTTTTTGGCCATGACATAAAGCGGGATCGACAGGTTGTATAAATTGTCTTTGACCTCATCTAAATCGACCAAGCGCGCAATATCCGGGTGGTCTTCGGGCCCAAAATACGCCTCCAGGAGCTTCTCCAAATTATCGTCGGATAAAAAGCTGGTGGCCCGTTTGCGGGTGACTTCATGCACGCCGTTGACAAACACAATCTTGTTTTTGCGGTCTTTCGTTTTGTTCTGGCGCAAAACCACCACGCAGGATTCCATCGGGCTGTTGTAAAACAGGTTTGGCCCCAGACCGATGACGGCCTCAATCAGGTCGCTGGCAATGACGCCTTTGCGGATGCCTTCTTCTTGATCGCGGAAGAGCACCCCATGCGGCCAAAGCATCGCAGCGCGGCCCGTTTTTGGGTTTAAGCTCTTCATAATATGCTGGAAAAAGGCATAGTCAGCGCAGCCCTGTGGCGGCACACCATGCATATTGCGTCCGTAAAGATCAGAGCCAAATGCCTTGCGATCCCATTTCTTGATGGAGTATGGCGGGTTGGCAAAAATCACATCAAATTGCTGGAGCTTATCGTCGCGTGTGAATTTTGGCTCTTTTAGCGTATCACCACGCGCTATTTCAAATTCCTCAATATCGTGGAGGAGCATGTTCATCTTGGCAATCGCCGAGGTGAGCAAGTTTACCTCTTGCCCGTAGAGTTTAACGTTGCGCCATTCACGGTCGCCTTTACGTAAATCTATGACGGCGTTCAGCAGCATGCCCCCGGTCCCACAGGTCGGGTCATAAGCCGTTTCACCCGGTTGAAGGCCGAGGATGCGCGTCATCAGGTGGACAACGGTGCGGTTGGTATAAAACTCAGCAGCCGTATGGCCGGAATCATCTGCAAATTGCTTGATCAGATATTCATAGGCATTGCCCAGATCATCTTGTTCAATGTCTTTCACGCCAAGCGGGATTTGGCTGAAATGGTTGATCAACGATACCAGTAAGTGGTCCGGCAGACGCTCTTTGTTCGTCCATACGGCATCACCAAACACGCCATAAAGGCGTGGGTTGGATGTTTCGACGGCACCCAGGGCACCCTTTAAAACCTTGCCAACATCCTTGGTTGTGGATTGCACCACATTCCAGCAGGCATTGTCAGGAATGATAAAGCGGTGCTGTTCAGGCTTTTTGGCGATCTGGTCATCCTCATAAAGCGCAAGCGCTTTTGTATATTCTTCCTGATAGACATCATTCATGCGCTTGTAGAACAGCAGCGGGAAGATGTATTGCTTGTAATCGGAGGCTTCAATTTGGCCGCGCAGCAAGACAGCTGCGCCCCAGAGTAAATCTTCCAGTTGTTTTTGGGTAATGCTCATAGTTCGAAACCCTCCTTGGTCAGCAAAACCTCTAATTCATCTTCTGCCTGCTCAAGGTCGGCCAGTTTCCGTTTGAAGTCTTTCAGGGCTTCTTCAACCGTGAGCGTCTCTTCCTCAAGCGGCTTTTGCACGTAACGCGCAATGTTTAGGTTGAAGTCGTTTTCTTCAATTTCGCTGAGAGGAACCCATCGACTGACACCTTCGATTTCTTCTGAAGCTTCATGCTGGCGTTTGTAAATGGCGTAAATTTCATCGGCTTGCGTTTCGCTCATGGTGTTTTGAGCGCGGCCTTTGGTATAAATTTCATCGGCATTGATGAATAAGACTTCTTTACGTTTCAGCGTTTTTTGATCTTTACGAAGGACGATTACACAGGCGGATATGCCAGTACCGTAGAACAGGTTTTTTGCCAGCCCAATCACACATTCCAAAGTACCATTCCTGATAAGCGCCTCGCGGATTTTGGCTTCTGAACTGCCCCTAAATAGCACGCCATGTGGCACAACCATGGCCATCCGGCCAGTATCGTCGCGCATGGATGAATACATGTGCATGACCCATGCAAAATCGCCGTTTTTCTTGGGCGCAATACCATAAACATGGCGGTTATATTGATCGGCACTCCAGCTGTCGTGTCCCCAGTCTTCAAGACTGAATGGAGGGTTCGCGATCACGCAGTCGAATGTCTCCAGCGTGTCGCCATTTGTGAATTTAGGATCGCGCAGCGTATCACTGCGAATGATCTCAAAATCTTCCATACCATGCAAAAACAGGTTCATACGGGCGATGGCTTCGGTTGTAAGGTTTTTCTCCTGACCTTTGAGCTTCAACAATCTTGGGTCTTCGCCGCGTTCTTGAACGTGGTGAATGGTCTCGAGCAACATACCGCCAGTACCGCAGGCCGGGTCATAAACAACGTCATTAGCTTTGGGATCAAGGACATTCACCATCAGCCGAACAACTGTCCGTGGCGTATAGAATTCGCCCGCTTTTTTGTTGGCTTTGTCGGCAAATTTTTTGATCAGATATTCATACGCCCGGCCCATATCATCATCACGGACATCCTTCAAGCCCATTGGAATCTGGTGGAAGTGGTTTAACAATTCCGTGATCAGGCTATCAGGCAGTCTGTCCTTATTGGTCCAAGGCGCATCACCGAATATGCCATACAAGTGCAGATTGGCTTGCTCGACGCATCGGAAGGCACTTTGCAGGGCTTTCCCGACATCTTTCGTGGTCGCCAGCACATCACTCCAACGCCAACCTTTGGGAATTTGAATCCGGTGCTGCTCAGGGGCATGGGCAAGATCTGCATCACCATAAAGTTCGAGCGCCTCTTCAAACTCCTCGTTGTAGACATCGTTAATCCGCTTAAAAAATAGGATTGGGAAGATATAGGTTTTGTAATCGGACGCGTCGATGGGGCCGGTAATAATATGCGCGGCCATCCAGAGTTGGTGCTCGAATTCTTTGAGGGATAGCCTTTTATGCATCCATTTCACCTTAATAGTATCTTTAGTCTCTCCTGCTCCGATATTCAGCAGAACTATGTTGCCCTTCCAAAACCGCCCGGTAAATCCCATGATATCCCGCTATATCCTTAGTGGTGTAAAAGCATGGGGACGGGGACGCTCTGTTCCACGCTGCTTTAAGGTTGTAGTATGTGCGTGGTAAACACCTGGCGAGTCACGCGTTGAATCGAGGCACCTAGTTGATTTTAAGCGGGTATCGATGTTTTGATAGCCGCAGATCGATTTGGGCAATATTTTGAATGGCACTTTGCCCTCGGGCAGCGAGGGATGCGATGAGCAATGCCATGCCTGAATGCAACACTGCTTTTTTAAATACCCCCTTGTGCCAGCCTAAAAATAAAAAAAGCGGCCCCGTGCCCTTAAGGGCGCTACCTTTAAAAAACCATTCATGGGGGAGTACTGTGCCCTTTGACGACTCATTTTTGCAACCGTCGAAAAGCAAAATCCTGTTTTATAGTTTGATAATATCTGCCGCGTGAGGCGCAAGATGTGCTGATTGAAAGCATTGGGGTATGAGGCCTAAGAGACGATGCGGTTAACAAAGAAACAAAAAGCAGAAGGCTGGCGCATCGTTAAATTTGGGGATGTTGCAGACCAAATTTCAAAAAGAGTAAACCCAACAGCAGAGGATAGTGACCGATATATTGGCCTGGAGCACTTAGACTCAGGTAGCATCCGGATTTCCAAATGGGGTGCCGATATTGTCCTTAAGGGACAGAAACTCGAGATGAAGAAAGGAGATATTCTTTTTGCTAAACGCAACGCGTATCTAAAAAGGGTTGCGGTTGCTCCATTTGATGGAATTTTTTCTGCCCATGGGATGGTCCTTAGGCCTAAAGGAGATTTAATTATTCATGGGTTTCTTCCATTTTTTATGCAGTCAGGTTTATTTATGAACAGAGCGATTGCCATCTCAGAAGGTTCTTTATCCCCGACAATCAAATGGAAAACTTTAGCTAGACAGGAATTCCCGCTGCCGCCCCGCCCACGGCAGGAGGAAATGCTGGAGGTATTTGAGAAGATTGAAGATCAACTGTTTTCGCATGAGGAAAGCATAGAAGCTGCACAACAATGCAAGAGATCAATTTCCTTTGAACATAGCAGTGATGATTTTATGAAAAAAAGAGTGTCTGAAATCTGCACAAAAGTGACAAGCGGAGGTACTCCAAGCCGATCAAAGAAAGAGTACTACAATGGAGATATTTTGTGGATTAAAACTCAAGAGCTTAATGATTACTACATAACTGATACTGAAGAAAAGATAACAGAATTGGGATTGAATAATTCATCCGCGAAGTTGTTTGAAAAAGATACTGTTTTAATGGCTATGTATGGAGCTACAGTTGGAAAGCTAGGTATTCTGGCTAAGAGTGCGACATCCAATCAAGCCTGTTGTGCCATGATTCTCAATCAGGAAATAATGTTACCTGAATATCTTTATCACAGTTTATTAAACATGCGTTCTTACTTAAAAAACATTGCAACTGGGGCTGCACAAAAAAATATTAGCAATAAAATTATTTCTAATCTTGAGATTCCTTGCCCCTCTATTGAGGAGCAAGAGAGGTTTATTAATGCAATAAAGTATTTTGATGAACTGATCATATTAAGTCAAAAGAAAATGACGCACTTAAATCAGATAAAAAGAAAGATGATATCAGATATCTTAAGGAGGCAGCATGAGCGGATTTAACGAAGCCAATACGATCGAAAAAGCCATCGGCGACCGTCTGTCTGCATTGCCGGGGCTGAAATGGACCCTTGTGCGTGGGGCTGATCTGCCGCGTGAGGCGCAAGATGTGCTGATTGAAAGCATTGGGGTATGAGGCCTAAGAGACGATGCGGTTAACAAAGAAACAAAAAGCAGAAGGCTGGCGCATCGTTAAATTTGGGGATGTTGCGCAAGAAATCAAAGCCAGCACAAAAGACCCACCCTCCGAGGGGATTGAGTTCTATATCGGGCTGGAACATATCGATCCAAAATCCCTGCGACTGGCACGCTGGGGATCAATCGCCGAGGATAGTCCAGCATTCACAAAGAAATTCAGCGCCGGTGACATTTTATTTGGCCGCCGCCGCGCTTATTTGAAAAAGGCTGCCGTGGCTGATTTTGACGGCATATGCTCTGGCGATATTATTGTGATTGCGCCCAAAGGCGATGCGCTTGTACAAGACCTTTTGCCGTTTATCGTGCAATCCAAGCCGTTTTTTGACTGGGCCGTAAAACATTCCGCTGGCGGTCTATCTCCACGTACAAAGTTCAAATCACTGGCCGAGTTTGAATTCCCGCTGCCGCCCCGCCCACGGCAGGAGGAGATTTTAAAATTACTACAACGAATAGAGGATGTGCGAAAAAACAATAACGATAGGCAAATAAATTTTACTCAAGTGAAAAGGGCTGTAATTCAAAATATCCTTAAATCGGATTATAAGAATATGTCACTGCGAGAAGTTTCTGACGTCATCGCAAGTCCTGTAAACAAAAAATCTGTCAAAGGTGAACCCCCTGTTCAACTATGCAATTACATGGACGTTTATTCGAATAATAAAATCCATAGCCAAATACCCTTTATGCAGGCTACTGCATCGGTGAGTGAAATATCACGATTTACCCTTCAAAAAGGTGATGTGGTTATAACAAAAGACTCTGAAGATCCTTATGATATTGCTGTTCCGTCATTCATCTCTGAAGAAGTCAAAAATCTAGTATGCGGCTATCATTTGGTGATTTTGAGACCAAAAAACAATTTGATTGAAGGAAGATATTTATTTCATCTTCTAAATAGCCATTGGTCGAGGCATAGGTTTTACTGTTATGCACAAGGAACAACTCGATATGGCATCGTATCTGATGCCTACGATAAAATTAAAATTCCTATCCCTCATTTAGATAAACAATGTGTTTGTGCTGATATTTTAGATGCACTTAATGATCAGTTCGAAATTGTTAGCAATAGAGATAATGTTTACAGATCAATCCAGAGAAAAATTATAAATAAAATATTCTTAAGGAGGCAGCATGAGCGGATTTAACGAAGCCAATACGATCGAAAAAGCCATCGGCAACCGTCTGTCTGCATTGCCGGGGCTGAAATGGACCCTTGTGCGTGGGGCTGAAAAGTACACTATTAGATGGTGGTCCCTCGTGCATCATGTAAATTTATCCGCCATTTTTTAATCCGGGTTGCTTGTCCTACAATTTACTGCTCTTGGCAGAAAAACCACTTCCACGAACTCCTGCCTAAAAACGGGGGATCATCAAGAATATGTCATCGCCCAATCAAATTTTCCACGTCAATTTTTGGAAACTTTTTGCAGGGTTGCATTTGTTCATGCTGAACATGAGCATTTTTAATCTCCTGCCTTACTACCTTGAATTGCGCGGTGCATCGCCCTCATTTTATGGACAAGTGGCAGGCTCGATGGGAGTCTCGAACGTAATCGCGTTGGCACTGTTTAGCCAGTATGCCGATGTATTTAGCCGTAAGCGGGCGGTTGCACAGTATTTTTTGAGCACACTGGCGGGGAATGCCTTGGCTTTGTGGGCCCTCAATCAACCTTCCTTAAATTGGTATGTGGGGGTGCGCTTACTGCATGGGGTTTTTATGGGGCTGGGGTTTCCCTTGGTGTTTAGTTGGGTTGTGGATTTATGCCCTCCACAGCGCAAGCAGGTCGCGTTGGCTTGGTTTGGCATTGCAGGCATTGTGGCCAATTCGCTGGGACCTTTTTTGGCAGAATTGGTGCTAAATTCACAGGCAAATCCACAAGACCCAAAAGCTTGGAAAGCGGTGTTTGCCATGGCCACCGTGTTTCAAGTTTCCGGTTTTGTGTGCTGGATGAGCACTAAAAACTCCCACCCCATCAAACATCAGCCCCCACAAGCAACCCCCGCGGCCAGCTTGCTTGCTTTAATCAAGCAGCAACCCGTGTTGCTCATGTTGTTGACCTCGGCTGGGTTTGGAGGCATGTTTGGTACAGTAATGTCCTTTAGCAAAAATTACATTAGCCAGCTGGGCTTAAGGTATGTAAGTTTGCTGCTGTGGGCTTATACGGTAGGTGCGTTAAGCAGTCGGGTATTTATTCAGCCAATCAGTACCTACATTCCGCAAAAGCATTTGGCACCGTTCGCTTTGGGTGCCATGGGGTGTTCTTTTGTGATGCTGGCAGCAGCCGAAGGTTACGGGGGCTTAGGTGCAAGCGGGTTTTTATACGGTCTAAGCCATGGCGTATTGTATCCTGTGCTGTTTGCAGCCTTTCTCGATTCTCAAAAAACCAATGAAGCTGGGCGGGCTGCCACCTTGTTTCAAGGAGGGTTTTCGGTGGGGTGGGGCGGGTTTCCCCTTTTTGGAGGCAGTGTGATTCGCCTTGCAGGTTTTGCTTGGCTTTTTGGTATATTGGGGTTGTTTGGTTTTGTCTGCATTTTGCTGGTGTATCGAGCGCAAAAAGTGTTAGAAAAGGAGCAAATTCGCCAAGCCCAAGTTTAAAAATTACAAAGCCATGGTTAATGCGTAAAGGGATTTGGTTTTTGGCTATGGTGGTTAAACTCACTCCGACGGGTGGGGCTGCTCGGTGGTTTTTGTTTCCAGTTTGCCTTAGCTTACAAGGCTAAAGGGTTTGCGCTGCGTGTGCCCCTCATGAGTGGGGCTGCTCGGTGGTTTTGTTTCCAGTTTGCCTTAGCCTTTGAAGGTTATGATGCTAATCATTCGCTCAGAATGCATGCGTGCTCGTTTTAATGCTCTGTAGCGCTCCTTTTTTTTTTAACCCCGCACAAAACGCCTATGGAGAAATGACCGATGCACGTTGATTTTCACCTAAGCCCCGAGCAAGCCGGGGTAACCCCCCAAGATTTTCCGCGTATGGTTGCCGTACGCCAACGGTTCGAACGCCCACTCGAGGCCGATATTCCTGCCGCAGTTAAGCGCGAAATGCAAGGGTTTTTACCTCAAGTGAAGGCAGGGATGCGGATTGCGGTTACGGGCAGCAGCCGCGGCATTGCCAACTTGGCCTCTCTTATCAAAGGGGTGGTGGACGCACTTAAGGCAGCCGGTGGTGTCCCTTTTGTGGTGCCAGGGATGGGGAGCCATGGCGGGGCAAGTGCCCAGGGGCAAATAGACGTATTAACCACAGCAGGCATTACCGAAAAGAGCATGGGTGTTCCCATTTGCTCAAGCATGGAGGTGGTGTGGATTGGCGAAACGGCCACAGGATTTCCCGTGTATCAAGATAAAATTGCCAGCGAGGCCGATGCGGTCTTTGTGGTAAACCGCGTTAAACCCCACACCATTTTTACGGGCCCTGTCGAAAGTGGTATCTGCAAAATGATCGTGATTGGTTTGGGCAAGCAAGAGGGGGCGTCGCGCATTCATCAGCAAGCCCTTAAGGTCGATCTGGGAAAGATGGTGCAAGATGCCACAGAAATCATTTTGGCTTCTCCCAAAATCACCTTTTTAGGTGCGCTGGCGGTGGTGGAAAATGCGTTTAAAGAAACCGCCGTGGTAAAAGCCGTGCCCATGCACAGCCACCAAGCTTTGCTGGCGGAGGAGGGTGCTTTGCTTAAACAGTCCTATGCCTTATTGCCCCGGATTCCCTTTGATGACATCGACGCACTGGTGGTCGACGAAATGGGCAAAAACATCAGCGGTTCTGGCATGGATACCAACATTACCGCGCGCAAGCAGGGCATGAGCAGGCCGTGTATTGCTGCCATTTTTATTCGCGGTTTAACCCAAGATACCCACGGCAATGCAACAGGCATTGGCATGGCCGATGTAATGCATCGTCGTTTATTGGATGAAATTGACTTTAACGCCACTTACATGAACGCCTTTACCGCCAAGCGCTTGTTTGCCGCCAAGCTGCCCTTTTTGGTGGATAGCGAAGCCCAAGCCATTCAAGTGCTGATGAATTTTCGCCAAGAGGCCGACCCAAGCAGTATCCGCATGGTGTGGATTCGCAATACATCCCAACTCGAACGGCTGTGGGTTAGCGAATGCATGCGCACCGAGGTGGCGACCAACCCATCGTTAAGCGTTGCGGGAGAGGGGGTGGCTTTAAAAGTGGATGCACAGGGTGATTTGATTTCTTGTTGGTAGTGGTCAGGGGCTGTTGGGAGGTGTTTGCCAGTAGTTCAACTGTTTTAGCCTTGATCAAAGTGCATGCAGGAGGTTTGCCGTAAAAACGGGCTAAAAATGAGGGTGTGCAACGGGCGCAAAGCATGCGACCTTCCTTCGATGGCACATTTCTTGTGCTAACCTACCAGCAAAAAGGGTGGCAAAACCCACAATGCAACAATCTGCAAAATATTTCTTGTTGGTGCTTGCTGTGGGATTATGCGGTCTACATGCTTGCAGCAATAGCAAGGCACAAAGAATCAAGCGGAGCTTTGTTGGCCAAAGCATTGGACCCCGCCCGTTGATCCCTAAAGGTTTAAATCCTTTTGGACACACGCCCGTTTGCCGTGCAAACCGCGAGACACAACGCCAAGAGCGCAACCTTTCCAAAGCCAATGGGAGCCAATTGCCCGTCATTCTTGTTGCTAACCCAACCCAATTAAGCCAAACAGCCACCACCATGGTGGTGCGCCTACACCAGCATTTTGCCTTGGCACACGCACCCCCAAAGCCCCTTGTTCAACAGCCACCCCCTTTGTTGGCAACGTTTATGCTTGCCCCCATAGCCCTGGGCAGTTACCCTCAAAGCCTTGACTGGGGCAAGCACTGCCAAGCCTTGCTGGTGTTGTGGGAAACGCCCCAATCGAATACCTTGTCGTTGACCTTCGTCCAACCCCCGGGTGCCCCCCTGCAAGTTCCCGTGCGCGAAGGAATATGCCGTTTTGGTTTTCCGACAGAACAGTTTGATGCCATGGTTTCCACCATTAAGGCGTTGTTGGCGTGGCGGCGTGGTGAGGCTGCCTTGGCCGCAACCCATGCTGTTCAAGCGGATTACGTTGGACGTCAATGTTTACAAATATTTCCCTCCCCTAGTTCTCCATTCCACAGCCCCGCAAAAAAACGTCCATAAACCATGATGCGTGCCCTGTTTTGGCAACTTGTATTTTGGCCTTTGGCCTTGGCCTTCGCTTTGCCCCCGGGGGTTTTGCCATGGCTGGCAGGAATAGCTTTTGTACCGTTGCTCATCGGCATTCTCAATCACCGCGCTAAACCATGGTATTATTGGGGGTTGATGGGTTGGGGGGGGGGCTGTTTGCACTATGGTGTACAGGTGGGATGGCTTCCTCATGTACTTCGCTTGGGGGGATTCCCACCATGGCATCAAGGCCTTGTACTGGCACTGGTAGTGTTGGGGTTGGGATTAAGCTGGGGGCTGGTATTGGGCGTAAGCAACGGGTTGCATCAAGGGTGGCGTTTTAGGTTAAACCCTTTTGGGAACAAAAAGCCCTTGCAGCACAGCTTTCAATGCCGCCTGCAATGCCACGTTTTGCTCGCTTTTCCCGTATTGATCACCTTGCAGGCCTTGTTTTTAAACCATTTTCCGTGGAACGGTGTTCCCTGGGGTGCGCTAGCTTCCTCTCAATGGCAAAGCGTACTGGGGGGGTGGCTGGCCCCCTTGCTGGGGGCTGCGGGCATCAGTTTGATACTTGGCTTTATTAATAGTGCATGGGCCGCCTGGTGGCTAGCGGTATCCCAAAAAATGAGCCCTTTTGTGCATGCTTTGGTGCCCAAAGCAAGGGCTTGGTACATCGGTTTGGGCCTTGGCTTAAGCCTGTTAAGCCTTGGGAGCGCATGGCCAAGGGCAGTGCTTCAAACATTGCCAGTCAACAATGGCGATGCTCAAAGCCAAATTGAAACCAGCTTCAAGGCTATTTTGGTCAATGTCAATTTGAAACTCAGCGCAGGTCAAGCGCAAACCGCACCCCGTTTAAAAAAGCTGATGGCACACACAGCAAGCGGAATGTTGACAAGCGATAACCTTCGCCATAAGGCATCAACCCCAGCAAAAACCCTGCTTACCAAGGTGCCCATACTGGCCGTTTGGCCCGAAAGTGCTGCTGGTGGCCAAGCTGAAAAAGGGCGCTTGTTGGTGGATGTAGCCACTTTTGGGCGGGTGTTGGGGATGGATATACTGCTTGGCTCCGATGCGACCTATTTTGGTCAACGCTACAATTCTGCCTTGTTGGTATTACACACTCCTTTTGATGTTTTGCGTTATGACAAAACCTTGCTCGTGCCTTTTGGAGAGTACACGCCACGCGGTTGGGGTTGGTTATTGGGACGTACCGTGAGCACTGGTAGCCAAGGATACCATGCAGGCAACAAGCCGCCTTTGCTGGCTTGGGGTGGTGGCATGCTAGGCGTGGCGGTGTGCTTAGAAGGTTTAACCGCCTGGCAGATGCGCAAAACGGTGCGAGCAGGAGCCCAGGCATTGGTGGTCATCTCCAACCACGCATGGCTCCCTCTTTGGGCCAAGCATCAGCATTTTGCCTTGGCATCCATGGTTGCATTGCAGGTGGGGCGCGATGCGCTGTTGGTCAGCAATGCAGGCATTACGGGAATGATTCAAGCAGGATTGCCTGTGCGACAGGTATTGCCTGTGATGGCACCACAACAAGAGACGCTACCCCCACGGGCCATCCTTGCAAGTGCCACTTGGCGCAACCCCAAAACCCCGTGGGTGCTTTGGGGTTCTTGGCCCTTGCTTGGGGTGTGTGTGTTGATTTTGTGCTTGGCCAAAACCTTTAGAGTTACTGACAACAACAGTGCCAAAAAGTGCATACACCCGGTTGGTATTGAGGGTGGTGACCGGGAATGCTAGGTTAAAAAATGGCATCTCCAACCTGGGCAGGGCATCGAGCAGGGAATAAACCAAAAACCTGCAGCAAAAAAGCCCCACAAATTGCATGCTCATCCCCATACGCTTTCCCCCTTTTGTAAAAACGGGCATCCGTGCAATGGTGGTTGGTGTGGACAAGCAAACCCATATTTTTTTAGATTGATCTGCCACGGTGAGGGAATGACTGACTTCTACAACCCATTAATCAGTGAGGCGCTGCTTGAAACCGAAAAATACAAGCCCGATCGCTTAAAACGCAATCTCCGGCGCCCGCTGCCCCCCGATTTTCACCAGCGGATCGCCTCTAAAATTGTTTTGTTTTTTGAGCGTGATACCCAATTAAGCAGTGCTAGCAAGCATTTACAAAATTTGTTCATGCGCAACATTTGGACGCAAGATCGGCTGTATATGTTTTTTGATGCCATTGAAATGTTGCTTAATACCGATGAAGAAAATGTATTTTCAGGTCTGGGCTTGCTCGCAGTAAGTAGCGATGAAAACAACAAAGCGGCCTCTGCTTTTTTTCAAGACCTCTTGCAGCAGTTGATTGATGATCATCGCAATCGCACGAAACCTGTTTATGATGTTGATCCCCTCAAGGGGTTTCAATTTGGGTATTATGCGCGCGTGCTGGGTGACGGACTGATTTCACTGGCTTTAATTAACCGTATGGAGGAAGCAAGCATCTACTTTTACAGCCGTCTTATTCGCCAAGAACTTTCCCGTGAAGAAGACCTGCTGAATTTGATGCAAATGCAGCGTGAGGATTTAGAGGAAGGGGAATCAAAAGAGGGTACTACGGAAGAAGGCAACCCCCTACAGGCGGGCAAGCACTTGTATGATGAAGTGATTGATTTTGTTGTTGCTCGGGCGCATGTGTCTGAAACTTTGCGTGGCAGCGAGAATCAAGAATCGATGATAGGTTTAGCAGACCGCCTGCGGACGGCGCGGGCCTACATGATCCAGACCTTGGTCGATGCTCAAATGTTGCGCAGACGACGTAAAACCCTTAAAGAACTCAGTTCGCGCGCAGCCAGTGCCGAGGATTTAGTGTATTTGAAAGAAGCGGTTGAAAAATCCCTCAAACTGTTTTTTCTACAAAGACAATACTCTTACTACTACATTATCGCCCAAAAAATGCGCCTGTTTATCAAGTCCTTTTCCTCTTTTTGGGGGATAGCCATTTTCTTGATGGGGTATTTAGACGTTTTTGACATTTTATGGTGGCAAGGGATGGTGGTGGGAATAGGCACCGTTTTGTTTGGATGGGTGATGGGCAATGATAGGGTTTTTAAACCCTTTTTACCACAAAACCATAGTTCAGAACTTGAAGTGATGCTTACCTCGGCATCACCCATCGTACGCAGAACCACCTTTTTGCAAATGGAGCATTTGATTTTACATTTACTCCACGAGCCAGAGTTGCACACGGTAATGCCTGTACTGCCCGAATTTATGCGATACCTGTTTTATGTGATCCCGTTAAAGCATAAAATGCTGCTTAAAAGGGGCGAAATTGAGCATTTGTTGCGCGAACTTGATTTTGAGTCATCAAGCCGAAAGCATGGGCCCGTTGAGGCGATATCACCGGAAGATCCATAAAACGCAATAGATGCTGTGCTCGTAAGAAGCATAAAACGAGGGGAACCGTCTCCGGCAACAAGAGGGCTGCAAGTCTTGGCTTGTCCATGCCCGCAAGGCCATTTTTTAACCACTTGGTTTGGGGGGTTGTTGCAAATGCTCGTGGGATGGAACTGCGGGTGCACTGTGATCGTGGGTGATATGTACGCGAAATGCAACGGATACAAACTCCTTTTGTAACGCGGTTTGAAGGTACTTGCGCACTGCCTCGCGCGTTTGCTGGGTTGCTCTGGCTGCCACTACCACTTCGACCGTGGCGGTCCCTGGTTGACCCTCCTTCCCAAAATGCAAATCGCGAAAGTCGACCATATCAGGTTGCTTGTGTTTAAGTTGGTCAAGTACTTGATATACTTGAGAATACAGTGGATGTTGTGTGTTGACGGGGTCGATATGCACGACGCATTCGCCAACAAAGTGTTCCAAAATGCGCATTTCGATTTGCACAGTAACGCGATGCATGGCGTGAATATCTAGATAATCAGGAAGTTCGATATGCAAGGTGGTGAAGTGAAACTCGCCGTACTTATGCATGCGTAGATCGTGCACCGCATGCACGTGAGGCACTTGGCTGGCAATTTGGCGCACGTGATCTAAATCGCTTTGCCGTGCCCCTTCACCCAATAAGGGTGAAATCACTTTTTTGGCCGCCGCAATGCCTATCCACACAATCCACAAGCCAATGCCTATGCCCGCAAGGTGATCCAAGGCAAACCAACCATAATGGCGTCCCAGCAAGCCTCCCATCACCGCAATGGTCGAAAGCGCATCGCTGCGGTGATGCCAACCATCGAGGGTCAGCGTATCGGAGCGCACCAAACTTGCAATATGAAAAGAAAAGCGCGCAAGTAGTTCCTTAAGCACCACTGTGCTGCCCAGCCACAACATCAAGGATAACTGGGGAAGTGGCAGACCATCGCTGGGGACCCCGTCCCACCAGCCTTTAAATCCTGCCAAAAACAACTCCAAGCCCAAGAACACCAGCATGACGGAGAGCACCAAGGTGGCAATATGCTCGGCCTTGGCATGGCCAAAGGGATGCTCAGCATCTGGAGGTTTGGCGGCAGCATAAAACCCAATAATCACCACCACCGAGGATGCAGTGTCGCTTAAAGAATGGATGCTATCTGCAATGAGACCGCTCGACTGTACGCCAAAGCCTAAGAAGAGTTTGGCAACTCCAATCACGGTGTTTACTGCCACGCTAACCCAGCCCTCAAGCAAGCCGCAGCGAATGCGTACCTCTGCTTGATTTTGTGCCAGCGGTGTGGCCCAGTGCATGCGATTTAACAGCCAGGTTACAAACCATTTCATGGGGATACCACCACCACCTTTTTAAAAAGAGAAAAATAGCCAAGCCGCAACACCGGGCCAAACCTTGTTAGTGTGCCTCCTCGGGGGTGTTTCAAAGGCCCAACGCTTGGTTTTGCTTTGCCATGGCAGTTAATTTTAAATAGATAAAGGGGTTTTAGGCGTAAGGTTTGCATGTTTCTTTGGTACTAAAGATAAGGTGTTTTTGAAATAAAATAAAGCAGACCTTTCGCAGATATTTTTTACGAAGAAAGCCATGCAGCAAGATGGTGAACAAGCATTTATGGTGGTGCTTTAATCCGATAAAGCGCATGAAATGCAGCCAGCAGAGTAAATTGTGGCAAGGTAGCCTTGCCTGCTTGGTGGCGGTACTTCTGGGCATGGGTTACCATCAGCATAGGTTTGGCAGCCTGCAAGCCGATCCCACCAGACAACCCTTTGATGGCCTTGCTGCGATGCGCTTGTTGGAAGGAAACATGCAACTTGCTCAGACCAGATTGCCACCCTTACCCCCCGCCAAAAAAAAGCCCCAGGCTGCTGAAAAACCCCCTGTGGGCGATCCGCCTGCCCAGCAATCCGTTAGTGTCTATTCCATGTGGATTGATCTATCGTTGCAGGGCTATAGCCAAGAGGAAATTGAAGCGACGCTTAATGTGCCTCCCGATGCCCTCGAAAAGCTCAAGCAACGTCTGCGCAAGCAGGTCATGAGCAACCTTAACCTCCGAAATGCCAAAAAGCGTTTGGAAAATAGCCGTGATGTGGACGATGTAAGCACTGTGCTCCGTTGGATTCGCCTAGAAATACGCTTTGCGGGGATGCAAAACGACGCCGTGTTGCGCGAAATGATTCGCAACCACTTTGGGATTGCACTGCTCTAACCAGCAACAGCGATCCCTCCAAAAGCCCACCTGCTGTGCTCGTTTTGGCGTGCCGTGCTCGTTTTGGCGTGCCGTGCTCGTTTTGGCGTGCCGTGCTCGTTTTGGCGTGCCGTGCTCGTTTTGGCGTGCCGTGCTCGTTTTGGCGTGCCGTGCTCGTTTTGGCGTGCCGTGCTCGTTTTGGCGTGCCGTGCTCGTTTTGGCTGGAATACGCGAAAAAAAAGGGACAAGCCCCAAGCCTTGGTTTTTTGCTATGCGCCTTTTAAATAAGCATAGGCGTTTCGTAACAACCGCAACCCGTCTCCTGCTTCTGCCTGCCAATCGCCCCGTGTCCAGCGTGGATGCTGGGTTTGGTGTACAAAGGCCTCGGGATGGGGCATGATGCCCATAACCGTGCCCGTTGTATTGCACAGCGCCGCGATGGCAAAACGCGAGCCACACGGGTTAAAAGGGTAATCTTCGCTGGGTTGCTTGGTTTCATCCGCATAACGCAAGGGGGCCAGGCCTTGTGCCATCAAACGGCTAAGGTGTGCTGGTTGGTTTGCCATCATACGCCCTTCGCCACAACGCACGGGGAGCTCCAGTGTTTGCAAGCCTCGGGTAAAAATGCACGGGCTGTTTTGGGTTACATGCAGGTTTACCCAGCGGTTTTCGAAGTTCCCGTTGGCATTGCGTGCCAAGGTTACGTGACGGATTAAGGCTGTGTTTTGACATGTGCTCTGTGTCTGGTTTCCCAGCAAGCCCAGTTGTACCAACAGCTGAAAGCCGTTGCAAATCCCCAAAATAAGGCCTCCTTGGGCCACAAAGCGGTGCAAAGTGCTGGCGGCGGTTTGCCCATTGGGCAGGGCTTGGTACAAAAGGCGATTGGCACATACCCGTGCAGCACCTAAGTTATCGCCATCCAAAAAACCTCCAACTAGAATCAGCAACCCCACCCCCTCCAACGGCAGTCCTTGGCGGGGGAGGGAAAGCAAGTGAAGGCTGCGCACCTGCTTGGCACCTGCCAGGCGGCTGGCGTACAGGGTTTCTTTTTCGCAATTGGTTCCAAGGCCAGAGAGGATGAGGGTCTGACTGCTGCGTTGGGGCATGGTTTTTTGCTTACACCTCGCGTAAAGGCTTTTGCCAGGCGTTTTTTAAGTGTTGAATGGGGGCATCAATCCAGCGGTGAGCGGGGCTGTGGGCGGAGCCGTTTTTGGGAGCCTTTGTTGGGCTGCTTTGCATGACAAACCGGGGCGCCCGGGTTACACGGCCCAGCATGTACAAAGGCAGGGTTTGAAATATCTGCTCCATGCGCTTTTTGTGCTGGGGACGGGTGGTGAGCACCAACCGCCCGGGGCTCTCAGCAAATAAAAGCACAGCTGGAGAAAGCTGACTTTGCCGTGTAAGGGCGTGCACGTTGAGGAACATGCCCATCCCCCCCGCAAAGGCGCACTCGGCTAAAGCGACTGCCATGCCGCCATCGGAGCAATCGTGGGCGGAGCAAATAAGGCCAGCTTGCATGGCCTGGTGCACCGCAGTGTACACCGCTTTATGTGCAGCGGGGTTTGCTTGTGCCACAAAACCGCTGCCGTAACCTTTTTGGGTGTCGTCTGTGGTCCCTTTTTCTGCCGTCCATTCCATGGCAAATTCAGAAGCACCCAGGGCATCCTTGGTTTCACCCACCAGCCATACCAAATCTTCAGGGGCTTTGGCATCCATGGAGATCGCTTGGCGCACATCCTCCAAAACCCCTAGAGCACTCACCAGCAAGGTGGGAGGAATCGAGATTCGCACCTCATCTTGTACGTAATCGTTTTTCATGCTATCCTTGCCCGAAATAAGGGGAATGCCATAGTGGACCGCGCAATCGTGCAACCCTTGGGCGCATTGTACCAGTTGCCCAAGACGCTGCTTGGCATGGGGGTTGTTGGCAGCGGGTAGGGGGTCACACCAGCAAAAATTGTCTAAGGCGGCAATCCGCCTAGGGTCGGCACCCACACACACCAAACTGCGTACGGCTTCATCCAAAGCGCAGGCCGCCATGTGATAAGCGCTTAGGTCGCCATAGCGTGGGCATAAGCCATGAGCTACTGCAACCCCTTGTAGGCTATCTGCCACGGGGCGGAGCACTGCGGCATCACTCGGGCCATCGTTTAGCACCCCGCAAAGGGGCTTAATCACCGTGCCTGCCTGCACTTCGTGGTCATATTGGCGCACAACGCGCTCTTTGCTACACACGTTTAGGCGCCCCAAAATGCGCAGTAACCAAGGGGTTAAATCCCCTTGAGGGAGCTCGGTAAGGGGGGTTTGTGGGGGAGAGGGTGCCTGTGCGTGGAGCTCCATTTGAGGGAGTCCGTGGTGTAAAAAATCGAGATCAAGCAAGCCCAACAGGTTTCCTTTCCAAAACAAGCGCAGTTCACCACGGTTGGTAAATTGGCCCATGTCGGTAGCTTCAACGTCCATTTTCTGGGCAAGGCTTAGCAAGGCGGGCAGGTGCTGTGGGGGGACCGCCAAGGTCATCCGCTCTTGGGATTCGGAGACGAGGATTTCCCATGGGGTGAGGTTTGGATGTTTGAGTGGTGCACATTCAAGATGCAGATCTGCCCCACCTGGGTGGGTGGTGGCAGGAGGGGCATCAAAAGGGCTGGTCTCATGGTCAGATTCCCGACTGTGGCCGCTTAGCTGGGCCATTTCGCCCACCGATGAGGACAGCCCGCCCGCGCCATTGTCCGTAATGGCAGTGTAAAGCCCTTGGTCGCGGGCGCACAGCAGAAAATCGAAGAGCATTTTTTGCACAATGGGGTCGCCAATTTGAACCACGCCCCTCGGGGCGGCATCGTCTAGTTCTAAGGAACTAAAGGTAGCCCCATGAATGCCATCGCGGCCAACACGTCCCCCCACCATCACAATGCGGCTCCCCACCTCAACCCATTTTTCGTGCCCAGGGCGTCCATGCAATTGGCTAGGCAACAGCGAGGCAGTGCCGCAGAATACCAAGGGCTTGCCCAAAAAGCGCGGATCGAAGCTTAAAGAGCCATTGACGGTGGGAACCCCGCATTTATTGCCGCCGTGCTCGACCCCAAGCCGTACGCCTTCGTAAATGCGTCTTGGATGCAAAAGGCCGTTGGGCAAGGCTTGGTGATAAAAGGGTGAGGCAAAGCAAAAAACATTGGTGTTAAACAAAAGTTCTGCCCCGCGGCCTGTCCCAAATGCATCACGGTTTACTCCCAAAATGCCCGTCAAGGCGCCGCCGTAGGGGTCAAGTGCTGAGGGTGAATTGTGGGTTTCTACTTTAAAAGCCAAGCTCCACTGTGCGTTAAAACGCACCACACCCGCATTGTCAGAAAAAACCGACAGGCAGAAGTCGTCTTGCCCCAATTTTTCGCGTACCGTTTGGGTGGTAGTGCGAATGTAGGTGTTAAATAGGGAGTCAATGTGCTGCTGCTGGCCGTGTTCATCGTGGTAGTGAATACGGGCTTGAAAAATTTTGTGCTTACAGTGCTCGCTCCAGGTTTGGGCCAGCATTTCCAATTCGACATCGCTTACTTCTGGCGTTAAACCTGCCTCTTTGCGCTTGGCTTGGACGCTGCTCTGGCTAAAGTGGTCCACAATGGCCTGTGCTTCTGCCTCATTTAAAGCGAGCAAGCGCTGCTGAGAGATCTGCAATAGCGTGCTTTGGTCTTGGAGCAAAAAGAATTCAACGGTATCGCTGCTACTGGGTGGGGGATTAGGGGGGGGGAAAAGGCGTGGAGGTTTTAATTCGAAGGTCGTGGGCGAAGTCTCGGGGGCAGAAAATTTTCCGTCTGGGCGTTCGCGCTTGATGGTTGTGACCGCGGTCTTGGGGGTAAAAAACTGCACGCGGTGGATAAGGTGGTTCGAGACGCTTTGTGAAACCTGTTGCGCTTGGGCAAGATCGCATATTCCTTGTAACAGCCAGGCCCGCCCTGAACGCACGGTGTTTTTTGGGCAAAAGCGGGTGTTCAGGTACCATTCAAGGCAACTTTGGGCAGAGTGTCCTTCGGCATCGGTTACCCCTGGTTTTGGGATAACTTCAACCCATCGATCCCATTTAAAGCCTAACAGATTGGTTTGAGTAAGCAGTTCACCATTGATCCCGCATACGTTTAGTACGTCATCTGCAAACAAGGTTTTTGCAAGGGCCCGCAACACCTTAGAGCGTGGTTGGCCGTCGCTTTCGAAGGCTTTATCTGGATGATGATGGTTCAAAAAAGGGCTGCTTTTGGGCAGATTTTGACGGTTAAGCGCATCGGCTGGGATAAACAAGATTTGTGCGGTGCGCACAGCCGTGAGAGGCAGGTGACCCAAAAAATGCTTGGTGCGTGCCAGTAGGGCATCGCCTAGGGGATCGGAGTGCTGGGGCTGTACACCAATTTCTAAGCGGTAAACCGTTGGGGGTGCGTGTTGTTTAGGGGCCGGTTTTTGGGGGGAAGGCATGAGGTGGCTTGGCTTTTTAAGGCTTGGTTTTGTGTTCAAAGGGTTGACGGCCCTGAAAGGCTTGGTTCAAGGTGATGTCATCGGCATATTCAAGGTGCGAACCCGCGGGGAGGCCGCTGGCCAAGCGGGTAATGAGCAGGCTGTGGTTTTTGAGCAAGTTAACCAAGTGCAAGGCGGTCCCTTGACCTTGTATTGAATGGTTGGTTGCCAGAATAACCTCTTTGGGTGGATGGGTCTGCAGGCGTTCAAGCAATTCACGGATCTTTAGCTGCTTGGGCCCAATGCCATCCAAAGGGGAAATGTTCCCCATCAGCACATGATACTCCCCCTCAAAGCCCCCCATGCGTTCGATGACAAAAATGTCATGGGGTTGTTCCACCACGCAAATGCTGTCTTTGCTGCGCTGTGGGTCGGCACAAATAAGGCAGTGGGTTGCTTGAGCATACCCAAAGCATCGCGCACAAAAGCGTACTTGGCGGCGGCTTTCTTCGACCACTTTGGCTAAGCTGAGGGCTTGCTCTTGGGGGGCACGCAGCAAATGAAAGGCAAGACGCTGGGCTGTTTTATGCCCTATGCCTGGGAGGCGTGCCAGCTGGTTAACCAAGTTTTCAATGGGGGTTGGAATGTTCACGTCACGTATAATCAACAATCCCGTGGAATTTTCACATGGTTTGCGTTGAAGTTTGTGCGGTGGTTGCTCTTTCAATAGGCTCTCAAAAGGTAACCCCAAACCCGCTTGTTGCCTAAAAAATATTAGGCAAGGGCAGGCCGCCTGTCGCTTCGCGCATCACTTGTTGCATTTCTTCTTTGGCGCGGGCAATGCCTATATTGACTGCGGAAAGAATCAGGTCTTCTAAGGCTGCGATGTTTTCTTTGTCGACCGCTTCGGGACTCACGGAGATAGACAAAGCTTCCATTTTGCCATTGAAGGTTATTTTTACCAGACCTGCTCCTGCAGACGCATTCACCGTTTTGCCGGCTAGCGCTTGTTGCGAAGCCTTCATCTTTTCGCCCATTTTTTGTACCTGCTCCATCATACTGCCTAAATCTTTGAACATGCTCTTTTTGACCCAAATTTGTGTGTTGTTTTATTAAAAAAACCCCAAGTGTTAGCCATGGGTAACATCCCAATGGGATTGTCGTTGGTTTTGGGTGCCGCCTATGAACGATGCATGGGTGCACCATGGGCGCTCAGGTGTCGCGTAACTTGAATGGTTGATCCAAATCCTGATATCAAGGCAGTTTACCCAGCCTGCCCCCCGCAAAGAGGGGGTTTTATCTTTAAAAAAAGGGAAGCAAGGCCAAGGGTAGCATTACACGGGTAATTTAACATGCAACACCGTAGCCCCCGGAAAAAACCGTTGCAAGGCTTTGATTTGGGGGTCATTTTTGGCGTGTTCTTCTAAGGCTTTTCGTTGCTGCTCTTTTTGGAGGTTTTGTTGCACGGAAAGGGTGTGTTGGTTGCGGATTTCCTCGGTAGGTTTGGCATGCCTTAGTTGCAATCCAAAACCTGCTCCAAAAACCTGCTGGGCATAACCCTGGACCAGTGCTTCCTCTTCAGGGGATAAAGCGCCCAAACGGGCTTGAAACACGGCTTCCCCTTGATTGGCATTGAGCGTGCGCACCTCAGCATTCCTAAGGCGCATGATGAGACCACGGTGCTTGTTTTGGCGTACCAGGTCTACCAGGGCAATCCAGCGCGAATCGTTGCAAAAAATACCCTCCTGCATTTGGGTAGGGTGAGTCCGTTCGCTGGGTGCTGTCCATTCTTTTACAGCGTTGTCGACGTTTCCATCTGCGCGGGTTGTTGGCGGTGGGTGAGTGTTTTTGCCCGCCGCAGGGGTGTTGGGGCTGTTTTCTTTTGTCTCATAGGCCTCCATGGGAGGGAGTGGATCCCTTTTGGCTACAAAATCGACCGTGTTTCCATCTGCGCGGGTTGTTGGCGGTGGGTGAGCGTTTTTGCCCGCCGCAGGGGTGTTGGGGCTGTTTTCTTTTGTCTCATAGGCCTCTATGGGAGGGAGTGGATCCCTTTTGGCTACAAAATCGACCGTGTTTCCATCTGCGCGGGTTGTTGGCGGTGGGTGAGCGTTTCTGCCCGCCGCAGGGGTGTTGGGGCTGTTTTCTTTTGTCTCATAGGCCTCCATGGGAGGGAGTGGATCCCTTTTGGCTACAAAATCGGTGGAGGAGGGTGTTGTGCCACGAGTCGCCGGATTAGGGGCGTGAGAAGGGTTTTTTTTTGACGCCGATTTAGAGCCCATTGAGGGCACGGTAGCCATGGGTTTTGCTGAGGCTTGGTTTGTGCTAAAAGATTTGGCCTGTTGCGCCAATGCTTGTACCTTTTGCCGGCTTGTACGGGAATCCCGGGTTGGGGCGGAAGGAGGGGGGTCTGGTCTTTGCTGTGTGCTTGGCGGGGGGTTGTTGCCCAGGTGAGTGGCAGCTTGCAAAAGTTCGGGGATGCCTTGCAAATTCTCCAAATTGCAGGCCTGTAGCAAGCACATATCAAGGCAGATGTTGCGATGATCGCTCCATTTCAACAATTGTTCGGTTTCAAGCAACAGGTAAAACAGCTGCTGAAGCACGCTTAGCGCTGGTGCCAAGGCGATCAATTCTGGCGCGAGTTTTTCGATGGCCCCTGGGCGTTCTTGCCCACCAAGGGCAACCTGGGTCGAAAGCACACTGGTGGTTTTGACCAAGTTTTCCAGCAGCAATTCGGGGCGCATCCCATACTCAAGTGCTTGACTGCTAAGCCTAAGGGCGGCGGCGGCATCTTTTTGGAAGACCGCCTGTAAAATGTCCTGTGCCTCGTTAGCACCCGAAAAACCAAGGGCTTGCATCATTTGGTCTTCATCCACACTGCTATCAACAAAGGCAGCAGCACGTTCTAGGCTCATCAAGGCATCGCGCATGCCACCACCCGAACGCGATGCAACCAATTCAATCACCTTACAAGGCAAGTTCAAGCCCTCTTTTTGTGCCACCTCGGTTAGGTGAGTGGTAAGACGCTCCAAAGGCATGCGCATAAAATTAAAGCACTGGCAGCGTGATAAAATGGTGGCGGGGATTTTTTGTGGGTCGGTGGTTGCGAGTACAAATTTGACTCGCGCGGGAGGCTCTTCCAAGGTTTTAAGCAGGGCATTAAAGGCCTCTTGGGTGAGCATGTGGGCTTCGTCAATAATGTATACCTTGTACTGCAGCCGCACGGGCAGAAAACGCACGTTTTCGCGAATATCACGAATGTTATCCACCCCACGGTTCGAGGCAGCATCAATCTCAATCACATCAGGGGAAGCACCTTGCTCAACTTCTTGGCAGGAAGAGCATGCGTTGCAGGGCTCACCTTCTTCAGGTTTTTGGCAGTTGAGTGCCTTGGCCAAAATGCGTGCAGCACTGGTTTTTCCCACGCCTTGGGATCCCGAAAACAGCAGAGCATGGGCCGTTTTTTGGCTGTGTACCGCTTGCTTAAGCGTTTGCGCCAAAGCCTCTTGCCCTAAAAGACCGGCAAAGCGTTTTGGGCGTAACTTGCGCGGAAGCACCAAATGCGTCGACATAGGCTATGTTTCCAAGCCGTTTGGTAGAAAATTTTAATGGAGGTGTAAAAACGGGCGGGTCTACAGCCTAGGGGCCAAATCGCACAGCCAAACGTGGCCGTTTCCCAAACGGGCAGGGGTTTTTTAGCGCACCGGGACCCCGCCGATGGCCGTGCAGATCAGGGTAGCAAGGCTAAAAACCATCGATAAAAGCAGGTGGTGTAAAAGCCGGGCCTTGCCTGTTGCCAAAGCGAGTGCGCGAAAAGCGTTGAAATCTTAGTGCTGCTTCTTTTCAGACCTGACACGGTTGCTAGAGAACACGCCCGCCACCCTTTTGACAGAAAACACAAGACCCTAAGCTCGAGTAAATACGTACACGATTTTAGGCTTAAGGTGCAAGTATTTTTCCCAGTCAAGCCTTGATGCGCGTCTCCTTAGAAATTCTTTTTAACAAGGAAATGGTATCCGGGGACATAGCCCTTATGAAGGTGCTCTCGCCATTTGAAAACGTCAAGCCAAGGGAGAACGCTTGAGAGTGGGTTTTGAAGCGATGAAATGAACATGCCCTTCGCAGAGCCATGCAACTTTATACCCTTAGCAATCAAGCGTGAATGATGCGGCTGCGCGGAGGGCTTATGCACAAGCCAAAACGCTGTTTGGGGCGGGGGCAGCAACTGTTGCCTCAAAGGGGGGGGTGCTTGGGCAAGCGGATGCCGTTCTCACGGGGAGAGATCGCAGATCCTTGGCTGGCTGAATGGGAAAGGGTTGATATGTGGACAACAAAATGCCTTGCAAAGAAGCCCTTCCGAACAGGGCAAAGGAATGGCTGCGTGGGGGAGACGCAAAAAACCCATTTCCGAAAGCACTCACATTAAGCCATCATGCCCCTTTGTTTGAGGGTGGCATGGAGTTCGGGCATGGTGAGGCGACTGCCCTTAAGGGAATTGCAAAAATGGCAGAGCAGTTGGAGGTTTTCATCGGTATTTGCCCCGCCTTTGGCGGTGGGTATAATGTGGTCTTTGGTCAAATTTTGGTAGGGAAAATCGCGTTTGCAACCCTTGCAATAGCCGCGCTGCCTGCCGAACAACAGACGTTTGATATCGCGGCTGGGCTTGGAGGCGTGGCGAATGGGGATATCGGTGCGATGAATCACGCGGCCTAAAAGGGCGGGGTTTGCCTCATCCCCCAAATTTACCTCGCGGCGCATGCGGTCTTTCACCAGTTGAAGGGCCAATTCGCTGATGTCAATCCCAATCCATTGGCGCCCTAAAATCTCGGCGGCAATGCAGGTGGTGGCACAGCCGCAAAAGGGGTCAAGCACCATGTCATCTGGGTTGCTGCTGGCCTTAATAATCCGCTCCAACAAAGCCAAGGGCTTTTGGGTGGGGTAACCCGTGCGTTCGTTGGGAGATATGTGCCCACCAGAGGGAATGTCTATCCAGTAGTTTTCGGGGATTTTCCCCCTTTGCACATAAGCCTGGCGTACCTCAGGGTTTTGCAGTGTGCCGCTGCTTTGCCAAAGTTTAGAATTTATGCCTTTGTCGCTATGCAACGCTTTGTAGGGAATGCGCACGGCATCGGCATTAAATACCCAGTGCTCGCCTTTTGAAAACCATAAAATCACGTCTTTTTTCTTAGGGAAATTCTTTTTTACCCCACTAGGCCCCGTATAGCACCAAGCAATCTCGTTTCTAAAATTGTCTGCCCCAAAAATGGCGTCGAGCAGCAACTTTAAGCCGTGGCTCATGGTGGGATCGCAGTGCAGGTATAGACTGCCCGTTTTTTTTAAAATGCGCTGCATTTCTAAAATGCGCACCGCCATGTAGATCAAGTAAGCCTTGGCCCCCGCCCCGCCGACAGCACCTGCGGCATCAATCACTTTGTAAAGGGCAGGGTGTACTTCGGCAATCTCCCCCCACCAGGCATCGTCGGTGTCTTCAAAGGTCCAGGCATCTTTAAAGGCTGCCCCTGCTGCCGCACTCCCAATGGGTGCTGCGTAGTTACGATTTGAATTAAACGGTGGGTCCAGGTAAACAAGGTCCACACTGGCAGAGTCCATGCCTCGCAAAATGGGCAGGTTGTCGCCGCTAAAAATGCTGCGGTTTAGGATTTGAGCGGCTGGAGGCATCAATGCTTTGACTTTGTGCGGCGAAGAGGGGTTTTTTGAGGCCTCGAACGGGAAATGGTATTCGTCTATGATGATACAACAAGGCTTGTGGCAATGGCAAAGGTGGGGAACAACGCCTTATTAAGCCATCATGCCCCTTTGTTTGAGGGTGGCATGGAGTTCGGGCATGGTGAGGCGACTGCCCTTAAGGGAATTGCAAAAATGGCAGAGCAGTTGGAGGTTTTCATCGGTATTTGCCCCGCCTTTGGCGGTGGGTATAATGTGGTCTTTGGTCAAATTTTGGTAGGGAAAATCGCGTTTGCAACCCTTGCAATAGCCGCGCTGCCTGCCGAACAACAGACGTTTGATATCGCGGCTGGGCTTGGAGGCGTGGCGAATGGGGATATCGGTGCGATGAATCACGCGGCCTAAAAGGGCGGGGTTTGCCTCATCCCCCAAATTTACCTCGCGGCGCATGCGGTCTTTCACCAGTTGAAGGGCCAATTCGCTGATGTCAATCCCAATCCATTGGCGCCCTAAAATCTCGGCGGCAATGCAGGTGGTGGCACAGCCGCAAAAGGGGTCAAGCACCATGTCATCTGGGTTGCTGCTGGCCTTAATAATCCGCTCCAACAAAGCCAAGGGCTTTTGGGTGGGGTAACCCGTGCGTTCTTTATCGGTTGAGCCAATATAAGAAATTTCCCACGTATCACGCATATTAACAAGATTATATACCCCTTTTTGATCCTTAAAGAATTGTGCGCTGCCACCGCCATAATTCACAACGCCCTCTTTGCGGTTTTTTGCTTTTGTATAGGACTTTTCTTTTTGGGGGATAAAAATATATTCAACCGTTTTACTGTAAAACAAAATAACATCATGCTTTTTGGAAAAATATCCTTTAGAACTTCCACCTGTCTTGTATCCCCACACAATCTCGTTTCTAAAATTGTCTGCCCCAAAAATGGCGTCGAGCAGCAACTTTAAGCCGTGGCTCATGGTGGGATCGCAGTGCAGGTATAGACTGCCCGTTTTTTTTAAAATGCGCTGCATTTCTAAAATGCGCACCGCCATGTAGATCAAGTAAGCCTTGGCCCCCGCCCCGCCGACAGCACCTGCGGCATCAATCACTTTGTAAAGGGCAGGGTGTACTTCGGCAATCTCCCCCCACCAGGCATCGTCGGTGTCTTCAAAGGTCCAGGCATCTTTAAAGGCTGCCCCTGCTGCCGCACTCCCAATGGGTGCTGCGTAGTTACGATTTGAATTAAACGGTGGGTCCAGGTAAACAAGGTCCACACTGGCAGAGTCCATGCCTCGCAAAATGGGCAGGTTGTCGCCGCTAAAAATGCTGCGGTTTAGGATTTGAGCGGCTGGAGGCATCAATGCTTTGACTTTGTGCGGCGAAGAGGGGTTTTTTGAGGCCTCGAACGGGAAATGGTATTCGTCTATAGATGATACAACAAGGCTTGTGGCAATGGCAAAGGTGGGGAACAACGCCTTTTGGGGCATCGGATGCCGTTTTTAGCGTGCCCTTCACAGATTGGGTTTGACGTTGCAAGACCCTTTGGCATAGCATCACGGTGAGTGCTGACATTTAAAATCGCAAAAAGCGGGGTGCCTTTTTTTCGGATAATCCCGTCGCTGAGGGTCTCCTCAGCAATGCCCGCCAACAGCCAAGCGACCTCCACTATCACCCTAATGCAGAGCGTGTTTCCCACGTCAAAATTTCGTTGAAAAACATCATCCCTTGCTTTGCAACAAAATGCTGTTCCGCGTGTGCCATAAGCCTGCTGGGTTTGCTGTTGGCCACCTGTGCCCCTTCTCCTGGAGGGGATCGCTTCTTTTCTCCCGAAGCCACCACCAACCGAGATTTCGCAAAACCTCTCACCTTGAACGTGGGCAATTTCCCGTACAGCCTGCAAGGGGGCGATGTTAATGGCGATGGCCGCGATGACTTCGTGGTGCTTAACCGCTTAGACGCCAACAATGCGTTTTTGGCCTCGTTGGAGGTGTTTTTAGCCGACAGCACGGGTGGCTACCCCACCACCCCCAGCAGCAACAGCAACCTTAACGCGAGTGCGGCCCAGGTAAAACTTGTCGATTTGGATGGCTTGGGGGGCAATAACGATGCCGTGGTACCCATTTTAGACGAAGCCAACCCGCGCTTGTGGGTCTGCCTCAATGTACAAAACGGGTGTCCCAGCCCTTTAGAGCGTCCGTTGGCAGGCAGACCTTTGGATGTAAAGCGTCTTGATTTAAATAGCAGTGTGGGTCTTGCAGTCAGCCTTGGCAGCGTTTCGCGCCTGGGTGCTGAGATCGACGAGCACTTGCAGGTGTTTTTATATGCAGGGGGTACGTTAAGTGCCAGTGCGGTCAGCAGTGCCACCCTTGACAATGGGGGGCACATCGCGGTGGGGGATCTTGATGGCGATAACATCGATGACATCCTAATCTGCCACACCAACCTTGGCCAGATTAGTTTGATGCAAGGGGATGCCACGGGTGCTTACACCAACTTTACCAATGCATCCTCGTCTAATATAACCCTCGAGGCGGGGGGAGAACCCCGGGATGTAATTTTGCACGACCTTGACGGAGACGGCGATTTGGACGTGGCTGCCAACAACGCGACCAACGTTACCGTCTGGTTGCGCGATGGCAATGCCATGCAACCCGTGCAACCCATGCAATACGCTGCCTACACCACCACTTTCGAGACCCATGTCGAATATCTGCGCTTGGGTATGGCCCAAGAACTCATTGCATTGCACAATCTACGAAACCAAATAAAAAGCATTCGCATCAACACGGCAGGGGTATTTAGCACGGTAAACCACGACACCAGCCATGCGGTCAGTGACTTTGCCTATGGTGATTTTAACGGGGATAGTATCCAAGATATTGCAGTGCTTGAGCAGCGCAGACGCACGCTAGGAATTTTGCACGGCAACGGTTTTGAGCGCAGTCAAATTGGCTTTAGTGCGGGTATGCGCAGTATTGTGGTGGGCGATTTTGACGGAGGGAATGGCGCACAAGACATTGCTTTTTTAGAACCCAATAACGATCGGATTGTGCTTTTAAAAAGCCGTTAGCCCAAGCCCAGGACCATGGATACCGAAATCTTGCAGGTTTCACCAGAACATTGGGGCAGCCACCATTTAACGCGCAAACGGAGAAAGGCCGCGTTACCACAAAAGGGGGTGGGTAAGAGCCCTGCCACCGAGGCCAAAACCCCCATTGTGATTCGACAATCCGTTTCGCAGCGACCAACAGCCCCAAAAGGGGAGGGAAACCTAAGCCAATGCTTGCACAAACTGCTCAATGGCCTCTGTGCCAAGATGCGCTCGCATTTTGCCTCGCAAGCGTACCAAGGCCTGGGAGCGCATTTGACACACCCGCGATTCAGTGAGTTCGAGTACAAGGCCAATTTCTTTTAAATTGAGCCCTTGCTCGTAGTAGAGCGAGAGTACGAGTTGCTCTTTTTTCGGTAAATTTTGAATGGCATGGCTCACATATTCCTGCATTTCACTCCCTTCAATCACTTGCTGGGGAGTTTGGCCATTGGGGTCTTCCAAAATCTCCAATGGATCACCCACGTCATCGGTATTGTTTGCGGGGTGAATCTCCTCGATTGAAAGTAAGGTAGCACTGCGCGCTTTTGTTAAGCGTTTGTAGTATTCTGTGATGCTGATGTTGAGTTCTGCAGCAATTTCTTCCTCTTGGGCGGGACGACCTAGTTTGGCAGAGACGCTGCTTTCGGCACGGCTGAGCTGACTGGCCACATCGCGCACCGAACGCGGGGCCCAATCGCTGGCCCGTAGATCATCCAAAATGGCTCCACGAATGCGAAACTCCGCGTAGGTACGAAACCGTGCATCGCGCCCCGTTTGGTACTTGTCAAGGGCATCGAGTAAGCCAATCATTCCCGATTGAAACAGGTCATCGCGGTTTATTTTTTCGGGCAAGCGCGCTGCGAGGTGGTTGGCAATATAGCGCACCAAAGGGGCGTGCTCTAAGGCCGCCTCTTCACGGGTTTTGCCCAGATACTGATGGGGGGTGTACGCGTTATTCATTCGCCATGGCCTGAGGGGCTATTTTAAATTTTTTTTTGATAACCGTCCAAAAAACGCTGCAATGTATGCGGCAATAGCGGGTGATGCAATAAACGAACCCAATCGGGTTTTTTTATGCCTATATTACATCCTGAGATCACAGAGCCTTATGATCAGGTCGTTGCACAAAACATGTGCCTCAAGCATGGTACGTAAACAGGTTTTTTTTAAGTCGGCTTATATGAACCAGCAAACGGTGCTCATTTTAGGGGGTGGATATGGGCGCCGCTTTGGCGTGCCTAAACTGTTTGCACATCATGCAGGTACAGGCTTTTTGGAACGCATTTTGGCAAGATGTGCCGAGAGTTTTACGCCCATCATCTTGGCCGCCCAACCCCAGCATGCCACGCGCCTTATGCAACGCTTGAAGGCATGGCGCGCCCAGCGCCCCCTTAGCCCTTTGTTGCACACCGTTTGGGTGGCGGGAAAAACCCCTATGTTAAGCAGTGTGCAAACGGGTTTAAAGCATTTGCAACGCTGGCCAACCCGCATTGCGGGTTGCTGGCTGTGGCCTGTGGATGCGCCGTTTATTTCCGCCACGGGGTGGGGCAGGGCAAGGTGCGCCGTGCAAAGCCAACCCCAATGTGTATGGAAACTACGCAAGCACCCCAGTGCTGGCAAAGGGGGGCACCCCTTGTGGCTACCCCGTGGAACCTGGCCCTTAATACGGCAGCAACCTTGGAAAGGTGGGGTGAAAGAAGCCCTGTTACACATGAAGCCAACGGACATCAAGCAACTCATTTTAGAGGGAGAGCGGTTACACGATGTTGACTATCGCCATGACCTCCTGCGTGGATAATTTTTTTTCAATGCAGATGCGTGTAGCAGGTGGGTGAACATCTGGACGGGACGATAAGTTTGTGTGAGGCATTTTGCATAAGGGTTGAGACAAGATACCCCCAAAGGAAGCACGCTTGTTTCGACCCCCGTTGAGGCATAAAAACACTTTTTGGTACTTTTTCAGCGCTAAGAATGGCGTTGGGCTATTTACAGATTACCCCCAAAACCGTCACAATGTAACCATTAGCCCTGTGCACATTGCCATAAGCCTTTCTTGTCGGGGTGGTTGTGGCTTCGACGGGCGTGATGATGGCAGCATGACCCACACCATAATTCACAGGCGTTCCCTTGTTCGGTTTCGAGCAAACGGCACGCCATCACCATTTTGCAATAAGCACCACAAAGCCTTGCACCCTTCCCCAGTTGCTCAGCTGTCGCAATCCCCTAGCCGCGCTTTTTCGACCAAGGAAGCCCATTGCTATGTACTGGATGTGAACGTGCTGCTCCACGATCCTCAAGCCCCCTTGGCTTTTTCGACCGCCGAGGTGGTGATTCCCATTAGCGTGATTGAGGAGATCGATCAGTTTAAGACCCAGCCTTCAGAAACGGGGCGCAATGCACGCTTGGTGGCCTCATTTTTAGATCAATTGGCCGAAAGCGGCCCCTTAACCGAAGGGGTGGTGCTGTCCAACAAGGGGCATTTGCGTGTGCACGTCAACGCCAAAGACATCCAGCAATTGCCCGCGTTTTTAGATGCAAGGCGATCAAGCAACCGTACCCTTGCCTGTGCCTTAAACCTACAGCAGTTAGGGGCGGGTAAGGTGGTGGTGGTTAGCCAAGATGCGAACACGCGGATTAAAGCCAATGCCCTTGGGGTAAGCGCCTTGGGTTATGAGGGCGGTATGCAGTCCCAAGAATCCTTGTTGACAGGTTGGCGCAGTGCGATGCTTGCCGATGCGCCATACCAAAAGGTGCAGCAAGCCAAGCAGCCTCCTAAAAGCCTTGATCTACAAAATATGGCAGCCAATGAGGGCATTATTGTCCACCCCCAAAGCCAACCAAAGGAAATATGGTGCGCCTGGCGCTGTCGGGGTAGTGCGCAAAAATGGATGCCTGTGCGCCCCTTACCAGAGGGGGTATGGGGAATGAAGCCACGCAACCCCCAGCAGGCCCTTGCCTTAGATTTGCTGCTTGACCCCGACATTTCGGTGGTAACCTTGGTGGGTAAGGCGGGTACAGGCAAGACATTGCTTGCTCTGGCAGCAGGTTTGCAATGCGTACTGGATGAAAACCGCTATGCATGCATGCTGGTCTCGCGCCCCGTGTTTCCTATGGGTAAAGATATTGGTTTTTTGCCAGGGACTGCCCAAGAAAAACTAGAACCTTGGATGCAGCCCATTTTCGACAATCTAAGTTTGCTCGTGGCCAACCCCCTCTCACCTCAAAACTCCGTAAAGGGCTGGGAAACTTTGGTCGATCAGGGCATGATCACCATTGAACCCCTTACCTATATTCGTGGACGCAGCATTTCGCAGCAGTTTATGGTGGTGGATGAAGCGCAAAATTTAACCCCCCACGAAATGAAAACCATTTTGACTCGTGTGGGCGAAGGCACCAAAATTGTACTTACAGGTGATCCCCAACAAATTGACCATCCGTATTTAGATGGGGTTTCTAACGGGTTAACCCATGTCGTAGAACGCATGAAGACTCACGTCATTGCAGGGCATGTAACTTTGATGCACGGGGAACGCTCTGCCTTGGCCGAATTGGCCGCCAATATTTTGTAGCAATGGCTGAGGAGACGCCAAAGCCCTGGGGGATGATGTTTGATTTTAATGAGGAGACGCCAAAGCCCTGGGGGATGATGTTTGATTTTAATGAGGAGACGCCAAAGCCCTGGGGGATGATGTTTGATTTTAATGAGGAGACGCCAAAGCCCTGGGGGATGATGTTTGATTTTAATGAGGAGACGCCAAAGCCCTGGGGGATGATGTTTGATTTTAATGAGGAGACGCAAAGCCCTGGGGGATGATGTTTGATTTTAATGAGGAGACGCAAAGCCCTGGGGGATGATGTTTGATTTTAATGAGGAGACGCAAAGCCCTGGGGCATGATGTTTGATCAGCGTGGGCCGGGGCCGGGGCCGGAGGCTGTCTAGCCTTTGTGTTGTGGCAGGGGATTTGCGTACACGGCGCGTGGTTTTATCTGGACAAAAAAACTTGAATTCTTCACCTTGTTTTGAGCGATCGCCCGCGCTGCCTTCAAAAAACCCCTTTTGCGCAAACCGTTTTGTGAATGGAACGATGGTGTTGTCTTATGCGCATTGTAAAGCCTGTGGTATCTAAAAAATCTTGTGGTCTTCCCTTCTTGCGCACCCTTGTAGGAAGCTTGTTGTGGGGTGGGGTGCTTTTAGGCTTGTTGCTCAATGTGAGTTGTACGCAAAGAACGGGCCCTGGCACCCCCGGCGGGTCAACGGATACAGATCAAACAGGCATCGATTCCAAGGGAAAGGGGATGGCTCAAGACGCTCAAAAGGTTAAAAAACCCAAAACCATGGGTTGGGGGGAGGATTATTTACAATGGGGGGACCCAGGGAGTGGATATTTTTTGAGCCGTTCCCATAACAACCGCTTGACACGGGTGCACGTGTTTCCCCAGGCATCCCTTGCGATATATCAGCACAATGCCCAAATGATTGCCTATGCGCACTTTGGCAAATTAAAACCCTACCCCGAAGGGACCATCATTGTGCAAGAAACGTGGACCTGGGAAGCCAAATACGTGCGTACCGTGCCCAGACCTACCCAACGTAGCGTGTTCTTTATGATGCAAAAGCAAGAAAAAGGCTACGATGCCCAAGGAGGTGATTGGCGTTATGGGTATGCGCAGCCCAATTTTATGCCACTGGGTGATGGCTATCAGCATGAGGTGCAATTTTGCAAAACATGCCATACGCATGCTGCAAAGCGCGATTATGTCTATGCGCACGCACGCTGATCCAAATTTGACAAGGGGCACTTTAGTCCTGCGGACTCAAAAAAAATACCTCTTTGCACCTTTTGGCAATGGCGCATCCCTAAAAAGGGATGCCTGCGGGGACTTTGACACCCCTCGATGAAGGTCGCTGGATTCCAGCTTGCATGAATACGGGCGGCGTTTAAAACAGGGTTAATCCAGCCGCTAAGCGATGCCAAGAGAGCCTTCTCTCACCTTGGCATTAGCCCTTTCGAGAGAGCCTTGCGCCAAGGCTTGCCCCCTAAACATGCTCCTCCGGCAAGGGGTTAAAAATCACACGGAAATGGCACTGTAAATGCCATGAAAATACCCGTATATTTTGCAATAGCATTTATTTAATCAATAAAAACAATGGCTAAAAATAAATCTTGACTTTTAGCACTCACTTAAATATGGTGCTAATGGTGTGTTTATGACACATGGCTACCCGTTAGCGCGGCGTTGCTGTTGGGTTTTGTTCGCAAAACTTCGTTTCGGCATGCAGCTTTCAGTGTGCGCCTCATGCACAAGGGTTGACGCTAAATAGAGGTGAGTGTCCAAGCAAAAGGCATCCTTCCACTTTGTGAGCAAAAGGCCCTTAGTAGCATGTGCGGTTTTGCGGTGACGACGCTGAACCAGAGCGTAAACCAACGGGAAGCGCATTTAATAACAACTATTCTCATCTATTATATTTGGAGAAGTGACATCAAGATGAAACTCAGGCCGTTGCAAGACCGCGTGTTAGTGGAAAGAATTGAAGCTTCCACAAAGTCCGCAGGTGGGCTTTATATTCCGGATACTGCGAAAGAAAAACCCCAAGAAGGGGTGGTCGCCGCAGTGGGTAAAGGTAAGCGCAAAGAGGACGGGTCTCTTGTTCCTTTGGATATCAAAGAGGGCGATAAAATTTTGTTCTCAAAGTACGCAGGCAACGATGTAACCTTAGATGGTAAAGAATACATCATCATGCGTGAGGATGACATTTTGGGTGTGCTGTAACGCCAGCTGACGCGACAAAATGTTTATTCGATTCCTTGAAGCAAAAAGCATTGCTTTACAATGAAAAAAAACCTAAGCAAGCCTCAACACCGCGCGCGTCAATGAAGCCTCAAGGTGATAATGATTGGTCCCATGTTGTTTTGTGTTTCACAAAAAAATGAGAGCCAACGCTTTGAAGCTAAGGGTGCATAAGGTAGAGAAGACTTGCTTGCTATAACAAGCAAAGTAATCCACTTAACAAAACGCGTACAAACACTGTGGAACGCATTTTTTTGACGGCTTTTTAAATACTGCAGAAATCATCAAATGATCATGTCGGGTTATGAGCCATGAAGCAGGCGGTGCCTTTTTATCAAAACCGCTGCCCTTAAATGAAATGCACCGCGCTTGTGCTTGAAGGCGTAAGTAGTTTATTATGATCAACCATAAAGCCATTTGTAGGAGTTATCATGGCTGCAAAAGAAATCGTGTTTAGTACGGACAATCGTGTTCGCATGCTAAGCGGCATTTCCAAATTAGCCCGTGGGGTCAGAGTTACCTTAGGGCCAAAGGGCCGCAATGTCGTCATTGAAAAATCTTTTGGTGCCCCCTTGGTTACCAAAGACGGGGTGACGGTAGCAAAAGAAATTGAATTAGAAGACAAAGTTGAGAACATGGGCGCCCAAATGGTGCGTGAAGTGGCCTCTAAAACCTCTGATGTTGCAGGAGATGGAACCACCACGGCAACCGTGCTGGCCCATGCCTTTGTTCAAGAGGGGCATAAAAATATTGCCGCAGGTGCCAATCCCATGGAACTGAAACGAGGGATTGACGCGACAGTGCGCGTGGTGGTTGAAGAACTCACAAAATTCTCTAAGCCCGTCAACAACTCAAAAGAAATTGCCCAAATTGGGACCATTTCTGCCAACAGCGACGAGATGATTGGTAAAATCATTGCCGAAGCGATGGAAAAAGTGGGTAAAGACGGGGTAATTTCGGTGGAAGAGGCCAAGAGTGCCGAAACCACCATGGACGTGGTTGAGGGAATGCAGTTTGATCGCGGCTACCTCTCTCCATATTTTGTTACCGATGCAGACCGCATGGAAACGGTGTTGGAAGATGCCTATTTGATTGTTACCGAGAAAAAGGTGAGCAACATGCGCGAAATTCTGCCTGTTTTGGAGCAAGTTGCCAAATCGGGTCGCCCCTTTTTACTGCTTGCAGAAGATGTCGATGGTGAAGCATTGGCCACCTTGGTGGTTAACAAGATTCGTGGAACCCTAAAAGGTGCCGCCGTAAAAGCTCCTGGCTTTGGCGATAGGCGTAAAGCCATGCTACAAGACATTGCCATTTTGAGCGGTGGTCAAGTGGTTTCCGAAGAAATGGGCATGAAACTTGAGGACTTAAGCCTTGATCAGCTGGGGACCGCCAAGCGCGTGGTGATTGACAAAGACAACACCACCGTGATTGATGGCAATGGCAAAGCGGACGACATCAAAGGGCGCATTAACCAAATCCGCGCACAAATCGAAGAAACCAGCTCCGATTATGATCGCGAAAAACTCCAAGAGCGTTTGGCCAAATTGGCTGGCGGTGTGGCAGTGATTAACGTGGGTGCTTCCACCGAAGTGGAAATGAAAGAAAAGAAAGCCCGCGTCGAAGATGCCTTAAATGCAACCCGCGCAGCCATTGAGGAAGGGATTGTACCTGGCGGCGGTGTGGCTTTGTTGCGCTGCATCAGCATTACCGAAAAAAGGCTCGATAGCCTTAAGCTAACCGACGACGAGCGTGTGGGTGCCAACATTGTGCTTAAAGCCATGGAAGCCCCTATTCGTAATATTGTCGAAAATGCCGGCCTCGAGGCTGCTCTGGTTTTGGACAGGGTATTGGCCAACAAGGAGGTGAACCAAGGCTTTGATGCTGCCAAAGAGAAATACGTGGACATGATTAAGGAGGGCATTATTGACCCTGCTAAAGTGACCCGCGTGGCGCTTGAAAATGCCTCATCCATCGCTGGCTTGGTGCTCACCACCGAGGCTTCGGTGTACGACAAGCCACAGCCTAAAGAAAGCGGTCCCCCAGCAGGAGGCGGCGCACCTGATATGGGCGGCATGGGCGGTATGGGCGGTATGGGCGGCATGGGCGGCATGATGTAGTTTGACCCCTGACCTTTTGAAACCAAAAAGGCTCACGGGAATACATTGCGAAAGGCCTTGGCTTTTTCTTCCTTCATAAAGTAGGGTGAACGCGTCAAGGCTTTTTTGTTTTATCCCAATCGCTAAAAACAGCAGTGCTGTTCGGTTTTTGGCCTTCGAAAAATAGGAAAAAAAGGAGAACTAAAAATGGCAACAACCAGTCAGCCTTTCTGGTGTGTTCGCATAGATAAAGCCAGTTATAAAACAGCGTTTTTTCCTGAGTTGAAGCTAAGGGCGTGTGCGTCGGGGTATGTGGAGCGTGCCTTTGGGATTACCCCATGATCATGGGGCATCTCTTGTGGACGAACAGGGCAATCTACGGAGCAAGGAAGGGTGGAATACGGAGGTTTTGAAGGAATCGGATCATAAACCTGACTCGAATGCGCTCGTAGTATTTTGAAGAGATTGTTTGGTGTCAATCTGAGGGGATTGTTCTGGTATTCCTGCCGACACCATCTGGGATCGAAAATTTGGTCCAATACAAGCTCGTTGAGCCTTACCACTTTATAAAGGATGGGTTGACTAGGCAGACAGCCATTATGGGCATACCCTTGGCATTGGTCTGGGATCGAGCTGAGGCAATCCCCAGATATATGCTTGGTGCAAAAGAAGAATTGTGCGCTTTGATGCGGTTGGGCGGTTTTAGACCTCTTGTAAATTTGGCTAATCGGAGCAGGTTCGAGCATATTTTAAGACCATTGAATGCAAGGGAAAACTGGGATCCGTCTCAATTTTAAAAACCGCTCAAGCATGCCTTCGCGCAAGAAGGGTGAATAGGATGGGGGCATTCAAATAGTAGGGAAGGCTTATGGAGCCCCCGATTGCCGATTGCCGACTTCCAAATACTTATCCACGGCTTGACCTATGGTGGAGATTGCCTTCTAGGCCCATGCTAGGAAGGCACGAGTCGCCGCGAAAAAGTACAACCGGGACCGTGCTTTGCGTTTGTGAGGATGACGCCATTTCAGCCCTTAAAACGCTGTGTTCATGATGCGGTATTTCTCATTTTTACCTCCATGCAAATTGAAAGTTTGATTGCCGTGCACGTTCTTCTTGACAGCCTGTTAACCCCACCCAACGCGGCTCAGGCAATTCCAAAGGTTAAAGGCACCCCTAAAACCAACCCCAACCCATTGGATACGACGGAAAACAGCCCCTTGAAAGAACCATGGGCCATGCGCATGCGCATGCTGTTTGGCAAAGGGCGCAAGCAACGTGCCTTGCAGGATATTTGCAAGGCCTTGCTCTCCGAAAAAGGGCAGGCACTGGGCAACGTGCTCGCCTATACGGCCTTGGAGGCTTTCCATGCCTTGGATGAAAAAGGGCGCTTGGATTTTTACCTGAGCCTTACCAGGCCTCCTTTTGCACCCGATACCAAGGAAATTTTGGCAGCCGCCACCCGCTATGCCCAAGATGCCACCCCCATCCACCGCAGTCAGCTGGTGGGCTTGGTGGATGGCCCAAGGCAGCGTTTGTTTAGGCGGATGCACTTTGCCCAAGGTGCCACTTTAAGCATGCTGCAAATGCGCAGCGAAATGCTTGACTTAAGCAAAAAACATCCCACACTACGCAATGTAGAAATGGACTTATGGCGCCTATTTTCCTCGTGGTTTAACCGTGGTTTTCTGCGTTTAATGCGCCTTAATTGGGATACACGGGCGGCGGTGCTCGAGAAACTTATCAGCTACGAAGCGGTGCATGAAATGAAAGGCTGGGAAGATTTAAAAGCACGTATGGCCGAGGAAGACCGCCGCTGCTTTGGGTTTTTTCACCGCAATCTGCAAGGCGAACCCCTTATTTTTGTGGAGGTGGCGTTAACCAAAGAAATTCCCAGCAACATCGCCTCCCTCATCGATCCCAATCGTCCCTCTTTGCCAGGCAAACAGGCCCATTGCGCCGTGTTTTATTCCATTAGCAACTGTCAAAAGGGCTTGCAAGGGGTATCTTTTGGCAACTTGCTGATTAAACAGGTATCTTCCGAATTGCGTAAAGAATTCCCCCAGTTGAAAACCTTTGTAACCCTTTCTCCCGTTCCTGGGTTTGTGGCATGGCTGCAAAGCCAAGCCTGTAACACCAGCCAGCCGCTTATGCCACAATTACAAGCGGTGCTCACGCATTTAAACACCCCCAATTGGCACACCAACCCCGCCGTGTGCAAAGCACTTCAACCCCCCCTTTGCGCCTTGGGGGCGTGGTATTTGTTGTGCGCCAGGCGCAGAAATAGCCTGGTCGATCCCGTTGCACGCTTTCATGTAGCCAACGGTGCCAGTGTCGAACGCATCAACTGGTTGGGCGATCTCTCACCCAAAGGTCTGCGCCAAGCCGGGGGACTGATGGTCAATTATTTGTATCGCATGGACGAGGTTGAAAAAAACCACGAGGCCTTTATCAACCATCTTAAAGTGCCTGCTTCACGCGGGGTAAAAAACCTGGCGAACAAGGCCCTTGTTGTCCCTCCCAGCGGGTCTTAAAAAAGGAGCCCTCAAAACAAAGGCAACGCACCCGGGGTGTTCACCAAACCACATAGCGCCATGGCTGGCAAAAGCCGATACTGCTGGATGTGTCTGTCAACCCAAAGGCGACCACGGTCGGGAAAACCCAATGCCGCTGGGTGTGCCTCGGTTTGCAGACTTTAATCCAGACCTGGATTTTTGTCCAATCCTTGTCTCGATCGCGAAGCCCCAACAATGTGATCTGTCGCAATGTGTTGCGCGCCATGCAAACAAATACCTTGGCCATTTCCGTCTTCAATGCTCGGGCCTTGAGAAGGATCGAGGAAAAAAATGCTCTGCTGGACCAGTATATGGATGGATTACGCGCAGAATTTGACAGTCCCGCCAATTTTGAAACTCGAGCCCGGCGGGTTACCAAGATGATGGCGCTCTTTTGGGATCTGAGAGATCGTTGCTGCAAACAGGCAAAGCACTTTGCCAAAGCAAGCTGTTTACACACGTGGACACCAGCGTAACCCACGCTGCCAAGGACACGGTTTTTGAAGTACTGGCGGCATCCTTAGTTTTTGGAGGTAGGTCGGAGAGGGAATCCCAGGTCTTTGTCAACCAAAAATAAGGGGCGTCCCTTGACTTGATCGTGAATGCGCCCAACATAAAGGCCGATGATGCCCAGCATGATCATATTGCAACCCATCAATAAACCCATCATGGCAATCAGCGAAGGCCAACCCACCACGTAGTGTGTTGGGGCACGCAGCCAATCAATGGCAACCCAAAAGGTAGCACCTAAGGCACCTAAGGCAAACACAAAACCCAAATAGACGATCATGCGCAAGGGCACATCCGAGAAATTGAGCACTGCCGAAAATGCCAAACCGAGTAGCTTACGCCATGTATATTTGGTATCACCCGCCGCCCTTGCAGGGCGCACAAACCGCACCTCGGTCTGAGGGAAGCCTATCCAATCAAACATACCGCGCAAATAGCGGTGGGTTTCGGGCATATTCAAGTATATCTTTAACACCCGGCGGCTGATGAGACGAAAGTCCCCCACATCGGTATTGAGCCGAATGTTAGCTATGCGCCGCATGAGGCGATAGAACACCTTGGAGGAGGCGCGTCTTAGCCAAGGTTCTCCCTCGCGCTCGATGCGCACACTATACACAATGTCATAACCCTCCTTCCAACGCCCAATCATCTCCAAAGCAACTTCAGGGGGATCTTGCAGGTCGGCATCCATAATAACAATGGCCTCACCACAAGCGCGCGACAATCCTGCCGTAATCGCCATGTACTGACCAAAATTACGGCTGAGGTTGACCGCCCGTGCCCAAGGTTTTTGTTGGGTGCAGTCGGCCAACATTGCCCATGAGGCATCATGGCTACCATCGTTGACAAAAATGACCTCTGCTGGGGCATCGAGGGTGGACAAGCAAGAATCCATCCGTGCGATTAGCAAAGGCAGCATTTCAGCCTCGTTGTAAATGGGTATAACGAAGCTGTAGCGAATGGCTTCGGGCTTTGTTTTAGGCATGCTGCATGTCCTTGATAAATTTTGTGAGCTCTTGCAAGGGCTTGGCGGGCTTCGGGTAAAATGTGCGGTTGGTTCTGCCACGCATGAATCGCTCCTTGCCACACGGCTTACCTTAACCTTGCTCTAGCGAATGGCTTCGGGCTTTGTTTTAGGCATGCTGCGTGTCCTTGATAAATTTTGTGAGCTCTTGAAGGGCTTGGCGGGCTTCGGGTAAAATGTGCGGTTGGTTCTGCCACGCATGAATCGCTCCTTGCCACACGCTTACCTTAACCTTGACCGCTGTTTTTTGGGCTTTCTCGGCAAAGCGCAGCGTATCATCAAGCATGGTTTCGCGCGAACCCACCTGGAGCAACATGGGGGGCAAGCCTGCCAAGTCGGCAAACAAAGGGGAGGCAAAAGGGGTTCTTGCATCAGTCCCATTCAAGTACAATTCGGCAAAGCGTTGCAGGTAGTCTTTTTCAATCACAGGGTCCTCTTTGGCTTTGCTCACGTAGGTATTGCCACTTTGGGTCAGGTCGGTCCAGGGGCTCATAGGGACCGCTGCTTTTGGCAAAGGCAGGCCTTGCTCACGGGCAGCGAGCATCAAGGCCAAGCATAGCCCACCGCCCGCTGAAACACCCCCTACACTGATGTGCTCGGGCATGTGCCCTGTGTCGAGCAACCAGCGGTAGACCGCCAAAGCATCTTCCAAGGCGGCAGGAAAAGGGTTTTCTGGAGCCAGGCGATAACTGGCACACAGTACGCGCACACCGCCCTCTTTGCTAATCCACGCAGCGGGGGCACGGCTTGAAACCACGGAACCACGGTAGTAGCCACCGCCATAAAAAAAAAGAAAGACCTCTTTGCTGTCTTCGGTTTCCACGTTTACATGCCATTCGCAAGGTCTGCCCCCTGCGTTCACAGCGCGTACACGAACGCCATCGGGGAGCATAGCCTTGGCAGCGGAACGTTCGGTTTCTTCGCGCAGGCTCTCAATGGTTTTTGTGGGGTGGTAAGGGTTTTTTTGCTTTTCCGCAATAAAGGCTTGCAGTTCTAAACTGGGCCCTAATGGAGGAGGGCTGGTGTTTGTGTTTGCCATGTTGCCGAGCGAGACCTTTTTTATTTTTTTGATGTAACACCCTCGTTTCACATACGATGCACCATCATCCCATACACACATGGGAGCGAAGGGCAGTCGCACCAGTAATGAACAAGGTGTGTCGAACAGAATCCACGGGCATTCTACGCAAATAAAGCACCATGAACAAGCGCAAATTTTTTACGTCTGTATACGACCGCGGGTTTTAAAAAATCAACATGCTTTACAACAACCATGGGACAGTGGGGGTTGGTTTGGTGAACGCCGCACCTTTTCATCGATTTTCACCTTGATTCAAAAACCAAACCCACAAGGGGGTTGTTGCCATGGTCGCATCCAATCAAAATTTGACTGGCAAGCGGGTGGCAGAGGTGGTGTTTGCACTGCCATTTCAAAAAACCTTCGACTACTTACTGCCGCAACCTGAAAAAGGGCCTCTTGAAGCGGGAATGCGTGTCCTTGCGCCCTTTGGTGCGCGTACCCATATTGGCATGGTGGTGCGCTTAAAGGCCTCGTCGTTCCTTGAACCCAAACGCCTCAAGCGGGTATTGCATGCCATTGATGCCATTCCTGTGATGTCCAGTGATTTGCTGGAATTTGCACGCTGGGTGGCAGCGCACTACTTTTGCGGTTGGGGTGAAGCCATTGATGCCGCTTTGCCCAGCGGAATTGGTGGACGAATCCGCATTGTGTACCGCTGGCGTTCGTTTCCACCTGCCAAAAGCGTGTTACAAGAGATGCCAGAAGGGTTTGCCCGGTTTTTGGCCAATCAAAGCGTGTTTAGCCATGATCAACTTAAAAAACGTGGCCTCAACACCCACCCCTTCCAGTGGTTACGCAGCTGGTTGCAAACCCAAACGGGACCCTGCGGCGCATTGGAGATTTTGCATCTTCCCATAGGCGGCCAAAGGGGGTTAAAAAATTTGCAACAAGCGCAATGGTTGCGCTTAACAAACCAACCCAAAACCAACCATGTTTGGCAGAATCCCAAGCGAGAAACGCGCCAGCAAAGGTTGTTACGCTTGTTGGTCGAAGAGGGTGCGGTCCCCCTTGCACGGGTAAAAACCTTGATCTCTTATCCAGGGCCGCTTGTTCGGAGTTTGCAAACCCAAGGGATTGTCGAGCAATTTACCCAAACCCAATCCCTCCATTTTGCAAATGCGTTGCACCCAGCAAGCCCAGCTCGTACAACGCCTTCTGGGATCACGGCCGTGCTTGCCAAGGCAAACCCAAAACCAGGTGCCCTTGCAGCCCAGGTGCCCACAGCGAGCAGCAAGCACTTTTTAACGCTTACCCCACAACAAGCCCAAGTATTTCAGGTGCTAACCCAAAAAATAAGCCAAGGTGGCTACCACGGCCTGTTATTGCAGGGGGTTACGGGAAGTGGAAAAACCGAGGTTTATTTGCATGCCGTGCGTGAAACCCTCCAATCTGGTCGCAATTGCTTGGTACTGGCACCCGAAATTGCCCTTGCCACCACCTTGGCACATGCCTTTGGTCAACGCTTTGGGACCCAAGTAGCCCTGTTGCACAGTGGCTTAAGCCCTGCCTTACGTTGGCAAGAATGGACAAGGGTCCAACAAAACGAAGCAAGGGTGGTGATTGGGGCGCGCAGTGCGGTGTTTGCACCCTTGCAAAACTTGGGCTTGGTGATTGTGGACGAAGAGCACGACGGTGCCTACAAACAAGACGAAGCACCGCGCTATCATGGGCGTGATGCCGCCTTAATGCGCGCCTATCGCATGGAGGCATGCGCTTTGTTAGGCACGGCCACCCCTTCAATGGAAACGCTGCACAATGTGGCATTAGGCAAACTGCAAAAGCTTTGCCTAACCCAGCGGATACAAGCACGCCCGTTGCCTAAGGTGGAACTGCTGCACTTAAAGCACACCCCACGTCAACCGGGAGCCATTTGGTTTACGCGTCCTTTGGCTGACGCCTTGCGCCAAAATTTTTTGCGTAAAGAGCAGAGCTTGCTGTTTATTAATCGCCGCGGCTACGCCACCATGGCCTATTGTAAAGCCTGTGAATCCTCTTTGCTCTGCCAGCATTGCAGCATTGCACTAACCTATCATCGGGTAGCCACTTTGTTGCGCTGTCACCGCTGCGACTACGCGTGCCCTCCTCCCAAGCAGTGCCCCAGTTGCCAGGCAGAGCACATGGAAATGGTGGGTTTAGGAGCAGAACGCTTGGAGGAAGAAACCAAAATGCTGCTACCCAATGCGCGCGTGTTGCGCCTTGATGGCGATACTTTGCAGCGCGGTGGCGATGCGAACCGCTTGTTAAACCAGATTGTCGAACATCGCTGTGATATTGTGATTGGCACCCAAGTACTCAGCAAAGGGCACCATTTTCCCAAGATGACCTTGGTGGGGGCTGTGCTGGCGGATATCTCCTTAAATTTGCCCGATTTTCGTGCTCCTGAGCGTACGTTTCAACTGCTGACCCAAATTGCGGGGCGTGCGGGGCGGGGCGATTTGCCAGGACACGTGCTTATTCAAACCTACGCTCCCAAGCATTACAGTTTGGTCGCTGCAGCGCAGCATCAGGTGGAAGATTTTGCACAGCAAGAACTCCGTATGCGTGAAAAAGCGGATGCGCCCCCTTTTTATGCCCATGCATTGGTGTGGGTGCAAGGCAAACACACCTCACAAACCGAACATTTTGCCAACGAGGTGGGCCAACATATGCAAAGTGCCGTAAAGCAGTTTTATACCCGTGATTCTACGTCCCATTCTTTTCAACAAATGGCCCATAAACCGCCCCCAAGCCCTGCCCACACCTTGCGTATTTTGGGCCCTGTCCAAGCACCTATTGTGAAGGTTAACGATTGGTATCGTTGGATGATTTTGCTAAAAGGCAAGCGTTTTGCCGACATTCAATGGGTATTGCACAGGGCTTTGCGCGGTACACAAGCCCCGCAAGCCAAGCACAATCAACGCATTATTGTCGATGTAGACCCGCACCAATTGCTTTAATACCAAAATTTCTAGAGTTTAAAGTACCCGTTGAGGCGAAAATATGGTAGGGAGTAGGAACTTTTGATATCAAGTTATCCAGGGGAATCAGCAGTGCTCATTTTGGGTGCCGTTTATGCCGCCCATGCGATGGGTTTTTGATGAACTGCCAATAGAAAAGGATTTTGAAGCCTTATGTACCCACGACAATTAGCCTTTGCTTGGCGCTATATAAAACTACTTGCCTTTGGACAAGAAACCGTACTCCATGCCCTGCGCAAACAGGCTACCCTACGCCCCCATGAGCCCTTTTTGTTTTTTGACGGTCATTGGCAGAGTTGGGGAGATTTTTGGGATCGGGTACAGCAGCGGGTCAATGCCTTGCATTCCTTAGGGGCAAAGCCAGGTGAGGTCAGTGCTTTGTGGATGGAAAATAGCCCCGAGTTGCTCCAAAACGCACTGGCAGTGTGCCAACTAGGAGGGGTGGCCGCCCTCATTTCCCCGGATTTGCAGGGCAAAGCACTGACCCATAACCTCACCGTAAGCAACGCCAAGCGCTTGGTTGTGGGTGCCAGTTTGGCCGATGCTGTGCTGGAAAGTATGGAAGAACTTAGCACCTTGCCCTTGACGGCCTATTGGGAGGACGCCCCGGTTGCCCTCTCCCCAAAAGGCAGGCAAAAGCCTGCCTGTGCCCAGTGGCCTGTTCTGGCTGAACAGGTGGCTCAGCAGCCTAAAACGGCCAGTTTTGCGCAAGTACCCAAAGCGGATCACATGGCATTGTATATTCATACCTCAGGCACCACAGGCATGCCCAAAGCAGCGCGCATTACCCACCACCGTTGGATGGGGGCGGGTTTGGCGATGGGTTTTTATGCGCAACATCTTACCACTGATGACTGCCTTTATTGCCCGCTTCCCCTGCACCACAGCAACGGCATGTTGATTTCTTTTGGTTCCACCTTGGTGACGGGTGCACGTTTTGCCTTAAGCAAGTGCTTTAGTGCGAGCCAGTTTTGGAAAGAAGCAAAGGCTAGCAAGGCCACAACGTTTGTGTACATTGGGGAATTGCTGCGCTACCTTAGCCAGGTACCACCCCATGCAGCCGAGCGCGAGCATGGTATTCGAATTATTTTAGGCAATGGCCTGCGCCCCGATTTATGGGAAGTGGTCCAACAACGCTTTGGCATTCCAAACATTCGTGAATTCTATGCCTCCACCGAGGGCAATGCCGTTATGGTCAACATGAGCAATCGTCAAGGGTCGGTAGGGCGCCCTCTGCTTAAAGTGTTCGATAACACAGCCATTGTGAAGCGCGATGCGATTGAAGGTCAGCCTTTGCGTAATGCCGACGGATTTTGTGTGCCCAGCCCCCTCAACGAAGCGGGCGAATTTTTGGGAAAAATTCGCTTTACCACCCCGTTTCACGGGTATACCCAAACTGAAAAAGCACAAGACAAGGTGCTGAACAACGTGTTTAAAGCAAAGGATACTTATTTCCGTAGCGGCGATTTAATGCGCAAAGACGAGGAGGGTGATTTTTTCTTCGTCGATCGCATCGGCGATACCTTCCGTTGGAAGGGGGAAAATGTCTCCACGCAGCAGGTGGAGCAGGTTTTGCACCAACTTCCCGCCATTGCTTGGGCCAATGTGTATGGGGTGGAAGTGCCAAACACGGAGGGGCGCGCAGGGATGGCCGCCTTGATACTACAACCTGATGCCGAGTTGGATGGCAAGCAATGGCTGAGGTTTCTGCAACAACACTTGCCTATCTATGCTATACCCGTGTTTTTGCGCCTTATGAAACAGTTGGAAACCACTGCCACCATGAAATTGTCTAAAAAAACCTTGCAAGAACAAGGCATGCACCCCAAAAACATCCAAGAAGCACTCTTTTATGCCGACAAGGAAACGACCCAATACTTGCTATGGGACACGGATTGCTATCAACGCTGCCAGCAAGGCACATTGCGCCTGTGAATGCCTGGTGTAGACTTGAGTGGATTGCTATTCGAACGCTGCTTAAAGGTAGCCTAGGCAAAGGAGGCAAGCGGTTGATGGCGACATCAACACGCAAAAAACATGCCGCTTTGTCCTTGCGCTGAGGCAAGCAGTGTAAGAGCACGTGTCCCTTTACACCAAAGTCGCATGCCGCTGTTTTTTGGGCGAGATGCGTGTGACCACCCTTTTTGGGGTGCATTTGTGTCAGAAATCCCGCTATATTCCGTTATTTCAATGTGTTGGCAAAGCATGGGGACGGGCACACAAAGCCCCTTTTTAGACCACTTTTAAGCATTTGGGGGTGACTGAATACTTCTTTTAAGCCATACTGCCCCTACGAGGCTTAAAAAATAACGGGGAACTTGCGCCTTTTTGCGTAGAAGGGGTATACCCTACGTGTGTGTAGGCATGCGTGTTTGCATACCGCGTGATAACCCATTTGAAAAGGGTTCCTTGGGCGTACTCGAAAATAATAAGACAAGAAGACACACGATGCTCAGTTTACCCAAGCCGTTACGTGTTCGGTCTATCCCGCAATTGCGCGATCCATTACTGCTGATTGCCATGGAAGGCTGGAATGATGGAGGCATGGCTGCCTCAACTGCCATGCGCTACCTCATTCGTCACTTGGATGCCAAACTTTTTGCTTCTATCGATGCCGATGCGTACTATGTATTTAGTGAAAATCGACCTCAAGTCGAATGGACGAACCAAAATCAACGGCAAATTATTTGGCAGAAAAACGATTTTTACTATGCAAAACTACCCGATGCAGAACGTGATGTGATTTTGTTTAAAGGTGTGGAGCCTAATTTAAAATGGCAGAGTTTCGCAGCATTGCTGCTGGAGATAGCCAAAACCCATCAAGTCAAAATGATTGCCACCTTGGGTGGTTTTTTAGGCGATGCGCTTTACAGCAAGCCTGTACAGGTGAGTGCCTATAGCAATGATCTCGATATGGAGCGAGAATATGGGCTAACCAGCACCCAATATGAAGGACCTACGGGTATGATTGGGGTGTGTTACAATATGTTTCAAGAGCGGCATTACACCGCCCTGAGCTTGTGGGCCGCCGTGCCTTATTATATTTCCATCCCCAACCCCAAAGCAGCCCTTGCCTTGTTGCGACAGTTGTGTACCATCTTCAAATTTACCCTCAATCTTTCTACATTGGAAAATGCTGCGGATCATTTTGACCAAGAAATTAACGATGTGATTGCGAAAGACCCTCAAGTGGAAGCGTATATGAACGAACTCAAGAAACGTGACTTGATGAATTGAGCGCCTCACATATCAACCACAGGGCCTCTTTTTAACCCTTCTTTTCAACGCCTCAGGTGTGTCTTGCTTGACAAGGTGTTGCTTTTTTCTTGCGTTGGGTTGAAATGCCCCCTATCGTACTCATTCCTTGCCCATGTCTTCCCCTAAAGCACCTGTGCATACCTCATGTGCAAGCGCGCCCCAAACACTTTTACGCTATCGCCCCATTAGCCAGCACTACCGTGCTTACTTTGGTGAAAAAGTACAAAAAATTGGGCTTATCGTGTCACATACGTGCCCTAATCGTTTAGGGATAAACGGCATGCAAGTCTGCAGTTTTTGCGATGTGTGGGGGTCTTCTGCTAACGAGGCCATGCGTCACCAATCCATAACACGCCAAATACAAGGCCAAAAAGCACGCTTAAGCAAGCGCTACAAAGCCAAGCGGTTTTTAGCCTATATGCAAGCGTATACCACGACTTTTGCGCGGGTAAGCCGCGTGGAGCGATGGTGCAAAACGGCTCTCGAGCAAGACGGTGTCCTGGGTGTGGTGCTTGGATCGCGCCCTGATTGTTTGCCCAAACCCATGCTTTTGATGCTGCAAGGGCTTGCACGGCAAACCTATGTTTCGGTTGAATTAGGCTTGCAAAGTGTGGATGATGGGCAATTGGCGTTTTTGCGGCGCGGCCACAGCGCCGCCAATGCCCTTGATGCCTTAAAGCGGCTGGCTGACTGCAACAATCTGCACCATGGCGCACACTTAATCTTTGGATTTCCCAATGAGAGCGCACAAAGTTGGCATGAGTTGCTCGAGTACACCATTGAGTGCTTGCGTGCCCACAATGTACATAACGTGAAACTGCATAATTTGCATGTGCTTAAAAATACAGCCCTTGCAGAACGGTACGCCAAAGGCCGTTTTGTCCCCATCTCTTTGCCAGATTATGCCATGCGCATTGTGCATTTTTTAAATCACTTACCCCAACATGTGTTTGTGCACCGTCTCAATGCAGTGGCATCGCGCTGGGCCGAACTGTTAGCCCCCGATTGGGCAAGGGAAAAAATGCGTCCGATGCAAACCATTTTAAACACACTGGCAATACACAATGCATGGCAAGGCAAGCATTTGGGGCAGGCACAACAAGGCTTGGGCCCTGGCATCTGTGGGTAAAAATGTGTGATAAGGCATCTTTTGCCCACAAAATACGCATTTTTAATATAAAGTAGAACTGTCTATGGGCTTGGTACGCTTCATTTTTATCCTTGTGGGTGTTATCATGGCCCTCCTTTTTTGGCAGCGCATCAACCAAAAAATCCGCCGAAGATCCATCGACCCATTGCAAGAAGATTCAAGGCTGGGGCGGTTGGTACCTTGCGCTGCTTGCGCTACCTATATCGATCAAAAAACCGCACACGTGAAGCGTCACGAGGGTGTTAAGGGCTTTTTTTGTGATGCCGAATGTGCCAAAGTGGGCTTCGTCACGCCCTCTCAAAAAGGCAAAAAATAGGGTGCATTTTTTTAACAACTTATCCTGAGCTTGATTGTGAGGAGGGTCTGCATCCTTCAAGTTGTAGGCTTTAGAGAACCCGGTTTTGGCGGGACGCACCCATATTTAACAACTTATCCTGAGCTTGATTGTGAGGAGGGTCTGCATCCTTTCAAGTTGTAGGCTTTAGAGAACCCGGTTTTGGCGGGACGCACCCATATTTAACAACTTATCCTGAGCTTGATTGTGAGGAGGGTCTGCATTCCTCAAGTTGTAGGCTTTAGAGAACCCGGTTTTGGCGGGAGGCACTCATAGAGGCAGGCGAAACACGCTGCCATGCTCCATCTTGAAAAAGACTCCGGGTTTTTCGACGGTGCCTTTGTGGGTAAAGCGGATGGTGGGGGTGATGGGAGTGCGAAACGTTTTCTGCCTGAGCAAGCGCGCCACGCCGCTGCGCGTATTACCTCCTTTGCTTTGCAAAATATCCCTTAAAATGTACATCGTTTCGTAGCCAAGGGCGGTGTAGGGCGAGGGTGAAAGGTAGGGTGTGCGCCACCCGTATATGTGTTGATGCTGTGCCATAAAAGCTGCCGTGCTGGCGTGTAGGCCACGTGAGTCGAAAGTGTCGTGAAACACGCCTCCAATGAGTTTATTGGCACTATTAAGCAGCACGCTGGGTTGATTCCAATAGCGATTCCCAATGAACAAAGCATTTTCAGCGTCTATGGTGGTGGGATAAGAGATAATGTGTTGAAAGTTTCTGCCACCATTTGGGCCAATGGCTATCAGCAAACCCTCAAAATCGACCAGAGGGTCAGGCTTTTCTTTGAGGTCTTCCATTAAATTTTTCTCTTTTGTGCTCAATGGGCGTCCCAGTGCGGCAATGTGTGCAAAGGCGTTGCGCAACGCTTGGCCTAGTTTGCGCGGAATTCTGTTACCCGCAGGGGCAAAAGCCACCGATGCATTCACTTTTCCACCTTCTGCGCGGATTTGTTCCCAAAATTCCTCCACAAAACCTTGCCCATAATGGGTGGCAGGGTGCAGCAAGGCAAAGCGTTTCACGCTGCGATAGTGCACGGCATAACGCACCAAATCCTCCACCTCTTGCTTGATAGACTGGTTATGGCGAAACACCCACCATGCACCCACAGGAATTTGCATGCCCACCGAAAAAGATAGCAAGGGCACGTGTAGACTCTCTGCACGCTCTGCTGCCTTCTCCGATTCCAGCTTTGCAATGGGTCCAATAATGGCCACGACTTGATGCTTATTTACCAAGGTTTCGACCCCCTGGGCTGCTTGGGTGGCACTGCCATCGGTATAATGAATCACCAGTTCTGGCATAACCTGAGTGGGTGTTTGGCTGAGGGCTTTATTTTGTGTGCCTTCACCTTGGCGTAAATCCTCTGCCCCCCTGGCATCAAGGCGTTTGTCATTGGGTGTTTGGCTGAGGGCTTTATTTTGTGTGCCTTCACCTTGGCGTAAATCCTCTGCCCCCCTGGCATCAAGGCGTTTGTCATTGGGTGTTTGGCTGAGGGCTTTATTTTGTGTGCCTTCACCTTGGCGTAAATCCTCTGCCCCCCTGGCATCAAGGCGTTTGTCATTGGGTGTTTGGCTGAGGGCTTTATTTTGTGTGCCTTCACCTTGGCGTAAATCCTCTGCCCCCCTGGCATCAAGGCGTTTGGCGACCGACTGTGTCTGCCCCCCTGCCCTGGGAGTGTTTTCCGCAATGCTGGGGTTTTGGGCGATAGATTGAATCACCATGCGGATCCCATCTAAGGTTTGATGCGCCAAACTGCGCAACAAACGGCTTTTGCTATGCAAGGGCAACAGCACTCCAATGCGCCATGGACGCGTCCTTTGGCGCTCGCCTTGCTCTTCTTTCAAGCGATGAAGTATGTGTTCATCCTCTTCATCGTTCACCAAACCTTGGGCTTCAATGTGCGCTATTTTTTGGTCAGCCTCCTCGGTTTCACCCGCATTCAACAACGCCCAAGGGAGAAGTAACGGTTGCTTCTCGTGTAGCCAACTTCCCTGTGAGGGCAAGCTTGCCAAGGTGTGATCAAGTTTCTTGGGGCTGGGCAGGGTTTCTAAAAGCCGTACAATGTATGCACGCTGGGCGCGTTGCTCTTCTGGATTGCTTGAAAGCGCGGCACGCTGTACCAAAAACCCCAAGGCCTTTAAAATTTTTTGCTGCCTTAAAGCATCTTGCGCTTGTATCTTGAGCCACGCAAGCCGTGTCCTCTCCCCAAGGGCCGCTTGTTGGTCGGCGCTAATCAATGCCGATTGATCAAGGGGTTTTCCGCGCAAAAAGCGGGATTGGGCTAACGCAAACAGCGCATGTCCTACAAAAGGGTGCTCTAAAAAATGGGTTACAAACTCGCGTGCAAGCAGCTCTTGCTCCCACAAAGGGAGCTTGTTTGCCTGCAACAACAGCCAAACAAGGCAGTGCCCTGCCAATTGGCGCTGAAGGGATTGTGGTTTTAAAAGGCTTAGGGCGGGGTGCTGGGTGGGCACACTTTTTTGGCGACGCAAAATGGCGCGTTCGCGGCAGGCAGCAAAGTTTACCCAACGACCCAGCTTTGCAGGGGGTGGTGTCCCCAGTAATTCGGTCAAGGCATCGCTTTTTAATGCATTGCTGGTCAACCCAGGGCGCCCAGGGGGAAAAGCATCTGTGGCATCACTTAACAAGCTCTGTGCCCTTGCCCGTGACCCCGACAGCCCAAAACCCAACATAAAACCCAGCGCAAGGGCGAATACAAGGACGGGCATGGGGTTTGGCAAGGTCTTTTTCCATTCAAGCCGCATGGTGTGTGCTTTCTTGTTTGAGTGGCTTTTGGTTTTAAATATGACACGCCCTAAAAGATCACAATATCAGCGTGCTTTTTTAAGCGTTTAAGCAGGGCGTCAAGGCGCTGCTGATGTTGCTGTTGATATACCTGGGTGTAAAAACGCTGGTATTGGGGTTGGGTTAACTGCTTGCAGTTTGTCCTTTGACCATGGCGCACGGCAAATACCTTAATTAAGTGCCAGCCAAACTGGGTTTTCACAGCATCACTCACCTGCCCAACCTCCATGTCAAAAGCCACTTTTTCAAAGGCATCGACCAACTCACCACGGGCAACAAACCCAAGCCTACCACGGTTTGCCGCGGCACTTGGATCTTGCGAAAACGCGCTCGCCAGTGCCTCAAAATTCTCCCCTGAGAGCACGCGCTTGCGTAATTGAACCAGGCGTTCTTTAGCTTCTTTGGCGGAGATGTTGCGCAGCAAAATATGTCCTATATCCAATTCCTTTCCACCACCGCTTTGTTTTGTACAGGCATGGTCAACATCCGCTTGTGAGACCAAAATGCGATAATCGACCTGCTGGGTAATGACTTGGCGTCTTAGAAGGTCACGATAAATAATGGTCTTAAGGTCGGTCTCACTCATTTCATTTTCTATTTGGGGGTTGCTGCGGTAGATGCGGTCGACTTGTTCATCCAATTTGGATTCCTCCACGCGCAGTTGCAGTTGTTCTGCATGGCTCTCCAGTAACAAATTTTCCACCACTTGTTGAAGCACTTGTTGGGATAAATTTGTAGGCAAAGGGTCTTTTTGTTGTTTATCTGCCTGGGCACGTTGGTGTTGTACTTTACGCAAGCGCAGCAGTTGGATAAATTCGCGTTGGGTGATTACCTTGCTGTTTACCACCACTTTTATCCCATCCACCTTCACCCGCCGTGCGCCTTGGGCGCTTGGCAAAAAAAGGCCTGCGCCCAGTGCCCCCAGCACAATCCACTGTACAAAACGCCATTTCAATGGCACCATAAAACGCCGCATCGGTGGGCGATTCAGCCACCCTTTTTGATAGGGTGGGCGATGGGGTGGGCAAGGGCAACAACCCTTTAATGTATGCGCTGCTCGCAAAACTATCTTCATGGTAAAATGGGTAGTGCTGCCTTCCTATTATGAAGGGTGATAAAAATAGGGTGTGGGGATGGCTCCAAGAATGCATCTTCCTTGCAATGGTTTTTTTAAGGCAAATACTCCGTGTGTAAACGCTGCACACGGAGCGCATCCACCCGCTTTAGCTGGTCACGCACCCGCTTAATAAGTGCTTTGTTCTGTCTGGCTGCAGGCACAAAATTGAGCACCCGGGTGCGCCGAAACAAGCGTTGTTCAATCAAAAAATCCATTTGAAACGGGTAGTGTACATTCAAGGAATCGGAATTGGCCATCACAAAGGGGCCAAATTGAATGGCCAAGCGCCACGGCTCTTTGCCATTGCCTTGTATTTGGGTTTCTAGGCGAATGGGGTACAAGGATGCTTCGTCGAGCCACAGCGATTTTTCCTCGTTTTGCCATAATTTAAGCACATGGGTCGACTTAAGGTGGGGGACAAGGCGGACCACGGTGGGAAACACCCCCCATTCGTTGAGCTCGGTCTGCCATGCCCGTGCAGAACCTTGCATAAAGCCCAAAAAGGGCGGGCGTACTTCTTGCACCGAAAAAACACGCTGGCTAAGCGAGGCTGCTTGAATGCTATTTTTTTGTTGAAGATAGACATGCAACACCCTCTTATCCTGAACAGACAAGGTTTCAATAACCAACTGCCTGCCTGCCCGCCAGTAGATACGTTGGATAAAGTTTTTAGCACTGGTGGGCGTTGACTGAAAAAGCGCAGGCGTTGCATAGTTGGGGGTAAACACCTCGCTGTGGGTTTCCATGTAAGCGCTTCTAAGACCGCCTTTGCGAAGCGCAATCCACTCAAACAATTCGTCTAACGAAGGAAGATACGCCAAAGCCAAGGGCGGGACCATCCCAAACCACAACAAGCAAAAAGCCAGCAAGGCCCGTTTACAAAGGCTTGGATTGAATCTCGGTTTCACCTTGTTGCTTCCTTATAGGCTAATACTTGCTAGCAATGGGCTGCCGCAAGACGAGCCCACAAACACGCAAAGTCTTCAAAACGAAGGCTTGCAGGGTCTTTCGCAGTCACATCGTTAATTTCTCGGTCAAAATGATCCGCAGCGTTTTCCAATAAGGTGCGAGCAGGCTGCCCTCATTTTAGGCTTCCACGTACCGGTTTTTTGGGTTTTGGGGTGTGCCCTTTTTTTTAAAAAAGCCTTTAAGTAAGCAGGCCACAGTCCCATGGCATTAAGCGAGACGCTTGCAGCACACGCCCGTTCACCCTATCAGCGTTTTTGGAAAAAAGGTAGATAGCAAAAAGCCCTGCAATCGATTAACAATGGCTAAGAAGTGGGCTTCAACATGGCAGCATGGCCCGCCCAGCCTTGAGCCCACTCCTAGGCATCTCGTATTTTAGCAGCCACCAAAGCGTCACCATTTTAAACCCTATGAACAAGCAGCATCAAAGAATTTTGCGTATTGGGAGCCGCACCAGTGATTTAGCACTCCGCCAAACCCACGCCATTATGGCAGAACTTAAGGTACATTGGCCGCATTTACCCATGCAAGTTTGCCCTTTAGATACCTTGGGTGATGCCGTGCAAAACCAATCAATCGCCGCGTTAGGGAAAAGCCATGGCGAAGGGGTGTTTAACAAAGCCCTTGAACAAGCCTTGCTAAATGACCAGATAGACCTTGCCACGGCATCGCTCAAGGACGTTGAGGGGCAACTGGCAAATGGGGTCAAAGTGGTGTGCGTGGGTAAACGCGAAGACCCAAGGGATGCGCTGGTTAGCGTACAAGGATACACCCTTGCAAACCTGCCCGCAAAAGCACGCTTGGGTTGCAGTAGCCCAAGGCGCATTGGTCAACTTAAGGCATTGCGTCAGGACATTGAAGCCATGCCCTTGCGTGGGAATGTGCCTACCCGCATCGGGCAAGGTTTGCAGCACTACGATGGCATTGTGCTGGCGGCTGCAGGGCTGATTAGATTAGGGTTGCAAGGGCGAGTTAGCCAGTTTTTCTCGCCAGATGCCATATTGCCAGCCCCCGGGCAAGGGGCCTTGGCAGTGGAGTTTATGAGTAAGCGCAGCGATGTTGCCACTTGGATTACCCCCCTTGAGCACCTACCCACCCAATGCTGTACCTATGCAGAACGCGCTTTGTTGCGCACGCTAAGTGGTGGCTGTTTTGCGCCTGTTGGTGCCTTGGCCAATGTGGAAAAAGATGGCAGCATGCGCTTAGAAGGGCGTGTGGTCTCCTTGGATGGTCGCAAAAAAATAGAAGGTGTGGCCCAAGGCCGTTTGCTTGATTGGAAAAGGACAGCCCGACGTTTGGGTGAGCAGCTGCTTGCGCAAGGTGCGAGACGCTTAATTGAAGACCTGCGCCAGCACCTTGCGCGCCAGGCATAAAACCGGTGTCGACCTTAAAGGCCTTTGTTTCCTGGGGTTTTGCCATCAAACCGCTCGGGCAGGTTTCTGTTGTATGGCAGGTGGTAATAAAGGGGGCGGCTTGCTGAGGGAACGGCATGCTAAAGGGGTTAGAGGCTGGGGGCTTTGGGTGTGCAAGGTGTTGTGTTACTCGCCAAAACCTTGGGAACTACAAAGAAAAATGACCTAAGTAGAAATACCGGGCTCTACAAGAGTTATCTTAACAGGATAGGTCTTATTTTCAACTCTCCTGCAAATGCTTTTTTGATGCGATTTTTTGCTATTTGAACATATTCGGTTTTTATTTCGACTCCTATAAACCTTCTATTATGTATTAAGGAAGCTATTCCGCTTGAACCTGCTCCCATAATAAGGGTCTAACACAGCATTATTCTCATACCTACCAGATAATCTTTTTTGGCAATGCAATCCATGCCCAAAATGCCATATGATTCTATTCCTTAATTTTAATCCTAAATCCTTAAAAACACCATACATTAGGATGTCCAAAGGTGTAATCTCCCCATTTTCAACGTAATTTCCTACCTGCCAACAAATGCTACCTTTATAACTTAGCACCCTAACACATTCGGTTATTACATCTTTTTGCCATTTTACGTATTGATCAATATTTTTTTTCTTTTCGTATTCTTTGCCGACGTTGTAGGGAGGAGAAGTGACCACTAAATCTATAGATTTATCAGGTATATCAACAATTCTTTTTAAAATATCGGAGTTAAACAGTAGATAATCCTCGATATTGAGTTGTTCAATTAATGCGGCTGCCTTATCTATGGTACTAACTCCTTGTAAGACAGATGCTTGTTGCGCTCGATTCCTCTACAAATTTTTAGTAGGTTTTAGGGAGGGGTGGGGGGGAGGCACCTTTCTCCTTATCTGGCAAAGGCAGACGCCCAACCGCTCAAGCCTACCTTTCTCCTTATCTGGCAAAGGCAGATGCCCAACTGCTCAAACCTACCTTTCTCCTTATCTGGCAGAGGCAGACGCCCAACCGCTCAAGCCTACCTTTCTCCTTTCTGGTGAAAGCAGACGCCCAACCGCTCAAACCTACCTTTTCTCCGCTTGCAGCAGTTCTTCGCGTGCTTTGCTCAAAAGGTCCGGACGCACAACAATGCCTGCGCTGTCTTTGGTTTTAGGCCAGTTGCAAAAAAAGCTTAAATTGGCTGGCGAGATGTGAGATAGCAGCAAAGGCTTGCCAATTGCTTTGGCAGATTCAAGCGCTTGTTCCAGCAACCACAGCACCGCGGGGTGTTTTTCGTCTAAAAGGGGCTTGGCGAGCACGTTAGAGGCATCGATCCCCATAGCCAATTGGGCCACATCGGCCACATGTACAATCAAACCGTCGCAGGCCGTGCCAAACGCGTTCACGGCGAGCATTTGCGCAGGGGTGCGACACAGTAAATGGATTTCTACTTGAGAGGCATCGAAGCCATTTTGTTTGAGCAATGCCTTGAGGGCATCCATCTCTTTCAGGGTGTGCACGGCGGGCAGCACCAGCTGAATGTTGTCCATGCCAATCTCGCCATAAGCCTTGGCCAACGCTTGTACTTCTAAGGCAAAGGCTTCTTCGTAGTCAAAGTCCTCGTAGCGCGCAAGGGAGCGCGCACCCATAAAGGGGTTGGCTTCGTCGCGTGCATTTTCACGCCCACCAATCAATTGACTTAAAGTATTGGCAGGGGCATCGGGCAACAAGACCCGCACGGGCTTGGGATATACGGCCGCCGCAATGTGGGCAATCGATTGAGAAAGCTTGTCGACAAAGGCTTTTTTCTTATCATCCCAACCCTTGGTGGCCTCTGCAAACGCTTTTGCATCTTGGCTGGGTGCTTGGATGCAAGCCATGGGATGCACTTTAACCACATCGCGAATTATCTCATCCATGCGCAACAAACCCACACCATCGTTGGGATAACGCGCATCTGCAAAAACCGCATCGGGATTGCTGGCCTGCATCCATACCTTCACCTGTGGGCGTTCAAGTTCTGCCAAGCGAATGACGGCTTTTTTATAGGGTAAAATGCCCTCATACACAACACCACGACTCCCCTGGGCGCACGAAACGGTGACCTCCTGACCATTTTGAATGGCCTTGGTGGCCCCTGTGGCACCCACAAGGCAAGGCAAACCCAATTCGCGCGAAATAATGGCCGCATGACTGGTACGCCCGCCCGTTTCGGTTACGATGGCAGAAGCAATTTTCATGATAGGGACCCAATCGGGGTCGGTGCTTTCTGTGACAAGCACCATCCCTTTTTGAAACTCTTTAATGCTCTCTGGCGTTAAAATCACCGAAGCCAAACCGCTGCCAATATTTTCTCCCACCGCCATCCCGTCGATGAGTACGCTCGACGTTTTTTCAAGGGTCATTTGTTCAATCACCCCTTGTTCACGGCGCGACACCACGGTTTCAGGGCGTGCTTGCACGATAAACAAATCTCCACTCTCTCCATCTTTGGCCCATTCCATGTCCATGGGTTTGAAGCCGCCCGCCTCTTGCGAGTAATGATCTTCAATCAAGGTAGCCCAGTTGGCAAGTTGCACCACCTCGTCTTCACCCAGGCAAAAGCGATCGCTTTCTTCCCCAGGCACGGGGGTGTTCTCAATGCCCCCTCCATCGGTTTTGTACACCATGCGTTGCTGTTTGGCGCCCAGCAAAGCGTGGATAATCGATTTTTTGCCTTGCTTTAAGGTGGGCTTGTGCACATACCATTCATCGGGGTTAATCGCCCCTTGCACCACATTTTCTCCCAGCCCATAACCGCCAGTAATGTAAATGGCATCATGAAAACCGCTTTCGGTATCGATCGAAAACATCACCCCAGCAGAAGATTTATCGCTGCGCACCATTTTTTGGACGGCGATCGAAAGCGCGACCGAGAAGTGGTCAAAGTGGCGTTCTTGGCGATAGGCAATGGCTCTGTCGGTAAACAAAGAGGCAAAGCAAGCACGGCAGCTTTCCAGCAAATGCTCATAGCCGCTCACATTCAAGTAGGTATCTTGCTGACCCGCAAACGATGCATCGGGCAGGTCTTCAGCCGTGGCCGAAGAACGCACCGCAACGTCAACCAAATCGACCTTGTAGCGTTCGCACAAAACGTTATAGGCATCCACAATGGCCTTCACAATTTCATCAGGCATCATGGTGCTCGTTATCAGGTCGCGCACCTGCTTGCCACGGCTCGACAAATTGGTAAGGTCATTCACATCCAAATCCGAAAGAATTTGCCCAATGCGTGACCTCACCCCCATGCTTTCGACAAAGTGGTTGTATGCATAGGCAGAGACTGCAAAACCATCGGGCACGCGGACCCCTTTACCGGTTAAATTGGCAAACATTTCGCCCAGAGAAGCGTTTTTGCCCCCCACCATGGGAACATCTTGAATTCCTAGGTCAGAGAACCAATAGATAAATTTTTCTTCAGCCACGCGTTTCTCTCCAGCCTTTCAAAAAAATAGAAAACAACTTACGCATCACAAATGATGCCTCAATAACAGACACTGGAAATGGTGTGTTTACGCTTGCATGCAAAATACAACACCGGTTACGAAATTTTACCCTCTTCTGCCATTTTGGCAATGGCAGCTTCCATGTCATCCACATCCTCGAGGTAGGGAATGTCATAGGTGTCGCAGATCTTTTTATGCACAGCCCACAACTGAGAGTGGACCGATTCGGGTTTGGTTGAAATCAAAACATCCTCAGCTTTTGTCTGTTGATACTGGTTTAAGCCACCGATGATTTTGCTAAAATGTTCTTTAAAGGGTGAATCGGCAATGCCTTCAAGGTTGGTCGCCGTTTTAATTGCCATATTAAAATAATTGGTGGCAGAATCTTGATCTTTGTTCTGCAAATCGGTAATGCCTTGCTTAATGCATTTGTTAAGGCGATTGAACATTCTCAAATTCCGCACATTTTTTAAATCAGCCATAAGCCCGCAATTACTTCCTTAATTTCTATTTTTGTGGATGGATTGTTAGGTTTCGATAAAACTATCGTGCCATTGGGGTAAAGTATAACGATACTACCCATTGCACTCAACAGGCATTTTGCCATCTTTCACGGATGCCGATAAAGTACTCGAACGCACACGAAACAATAGTAGGCAAGCAACATAGACTGCGTAAAGCCAAACGAGGCCACCCTAGCACAAGTGCATTCCCACGCACCATGCGCGATTATAGCAGGTTAACCCAATGAGGCACGTTTTATTTTTTTTGCATACGGTGTAATAAAAACCTTATGGGGTGTAACCCTTAGTGTGAGACACATGAACAAGTGTTCTTAATCGCTCAAAAAGCGGGTGTGCATGATGCCCATGACGCGATGGGGGTCGTTTGGCGGGTGTTTCGCAAAAAAAATGGCCCCTCCATGGTTTATGACACGAAGGATTGATGAACATGCCTGCTTCCCCAATACCTTTAGACCAGACCCGTGAGGCCATTGCTCAAAGCCCTTTTGGCGATGAAGACTGGATTGCTGTCCTCAATTTTGGAGGCCAGTACGCGCATCTCATCGCCAAAAAATTGCGCCACTTAGGTTGGAATAGTTTGGCGCTTTCGCCCAATGCCCAACCTCATTTGCTAACAGGTGCCAAGGGTCTCGTTTTGTCGGGTGGTCCTGCCTCAGTCAACGCGCCAAACCTCCCCTTGTTTAACGCGGTCCTCTTGCAAAAAGTGCCTGCTGTGTTGGGGTTGTGTTACGGGCACCAACTGTTAGCACGAATCCATCAAGGTCATATCGAGCATCTGGCCATGGGGGAATACGGCGCCACCCCCCTTACCCTTACGCCACAAGGGAGCGTTCACCCAATTTTTAAAAACCTGCCAAGCACTTTAAGTACATGGATGAGCCATGATGACACGGTAACCCAAGCACCCGCACAATTCAACGTGCTGGCCCGGACCGCTTTTTGCCCAGTGGCAGCAATGGCGCATAAAACCCAGCAGGTGTACGGCATGCAGTTTCATCCTGAGGTGCAAGACAGCGAAGGGGGCACCCAAATTTTGAAAAATTTTGCCATCCTTTGCGAGGCAAAACCCAGCCAGCGTTTACAAAACCCGCTTGACTCATTGCTCGCCGATTGCAAAGCCCAAACGGGGGGCAAAAATGTGCTCATGTTTTTAAGCGGTGGGGTCGACAGTACCGTGGCTTTTGCGTTGTTAACCCGTGCTTTGGGAAGCCAGCGCGTGCAAGGTCTGCTTTTGGACACGGGCTTTATGCGCCACCAAGAAGCACAGCAAGCCCATCGCATGCTCCATAATTTAGGTTGGAATGTGTGCCTCAAGGATGCGTCTGCCCTGTTTTATCAAGCGGTAGAGGGCTTGGTTGACCCTCAAGCCAAACGTCAAGCCGTGGGGGAGGCTTTTTTAAAAGTCCGTGAGCAAGCCATGGTAGACATGGCCTTAAACCCCGCTGAATGGCTCCTAGGTCAAGGCACGTTGTATTCTGATGTGATTGAATCGGGGGGTGAAGAAAATGCCCATGTGATTAAGCATCATCACAATCGCGTTCCCAAATTGCAAGAATGGCTTAAGGCAGGTCTAGTGGTCGAGCCCTTGCGTACACTTTACAAAGATGAAGTGCGCAAGCTAGGGCATTTGCTTGGCCTCCCAACCGAGATGATTACGCGCCACCCTTTTCCTGGGCCAGGGCTAAGCATGAACGTATTGTGTGCCAATGCAGCCACGCCGCCCGCCGAATGGCCGGCAGCCCAGCGGGCGGTAAGCCAGTGGCTCAACAAAAAAAATCTAGTCGGTGGTGCTTTACCCGTACGTTCGGTGGGGGTGCAAGGCGATATGCGGAGCTACGCCCCCCCCGCTTTTTTATGGAGTCAAAGCCAAGACTGGGCCTATTTAGAAAGCCTTTCCGGTGAGATTACCAACCGCTTGCGCGAAGTAAATCGCGTGGTGTTACAGCTACGCCCGCGCCAGGCCCCGTTGCAATTGCAAGCATTCAAGGCTTACTGTACGCCAAAGCGGGTGGCGTTGTTGCGTCAAGCAGACCATTTGGCCACAAAAGCGCTTCAGCGCTGCGGCTGGTTCGAACGCATTTTTCAATTGCTGGTTATTTTGCTTCCTGTTGCGCCTAAATCCCATGCCACCCAAGGCGAATGCTTGGTGTTGCGCCCCATCATGTCAGAAGATGTGATGACGGGACGTTTTGCACCCATTCCGTGGCCAACACTCCATGCCTTAAGTGAACAACTCATGCAACTGCCCAATGTGCAAGGGGTTTTTTACGACATCACCCATAAACCCCCCGCCACTTTTGGCTGGGAGTAACCGTCCTTATATTTTTGGTGGAAGATTGCGGAATATCGCGAAAGGCACTGTGCCCGCCAATGTGCAAGGGGTTTTTGGTGGGTGATAGTGGGCGTGCCAAGACCCATGCTTTGCGACTGGAAATAACGATGGGTTTTTATGGTTAATTGCGGTTTCCACGCGGGTTTGTGGTCACTTTATCAGCCTGCAAAAAGAGGGTCCTAATCCCCTTTGGTTACGCTCGCCATGAACAAAAGCGCGGGCATGGATACCCTTTGCGGTAGCCGTGCCTTTGATGAGGGCAGCGAGACACGCCACTTAGCCAATGAGTGCCCTCATGGGATCAACTAACAACACCAAACCAGCCCCCGTAACGGCAATTCCAGCAACGCGTGGGAACAAGGCAATGGGGGATGCAAGGCGCAAGATGCGCGTGGTAACGGTTGCCGTTCCAAAAACAAGCAGCATTTGAACGCTGCCCAAGCCAAGCAAATAGCTTGCAATCGGCCCCGTTTGGGCGCCAATTACGGCCTCGCCATAAGCCATGCCGTGAAACACGCCTGCCAGGGCACCCAAACCGATGCAAACCAAAAGGGGGTAACCACGCCCCAAAGCGAGGACAATGCCAACGCCAACCAGTGACAAAGCCACCCAGACCTCACCCCATGGAAGGCCTACGCCAAGCACGCTAAAACCCGTGCCAAGGATGGTGCCACCAATAAAAAAAACGGGGAGCAAGATGCGCGAGGCGTAAACCGCCGCCAGCAAACCAACCGCCAACACAAAGGCAAAATGGTCTATCTCAATCACAGGATGGGCAAAACCCGAAAAAAGACCTTCAAGCAAGGTGCTGGGGGGGTTGCCTGCCAAGGGGTGGTGCCCAAAAGCAAGAGGGCTAAACAGAAGGTCCAGCCCTAAAAAAAGCCCCACCAACAACCGTAAAGCCATGCCCTTTTTGGAATGTCTTGGATGCACCTGGTGTGGTGTGGGGCCTTTACCCTTTAAAATTGGGTTTAACATGGGGAGCATAAGCCAGCCTTTTTTGATTGGGTTTGTGGGTTTAAAACATGGATACAGCTTATGGGCTGCTCAATTGAGGATGGGTAACAAAACCGGGCGGGCGGGTCTCTATAAGATCTTTGCTAAAGCATCAGGTGCAATCTCACGCGCCACAGCGTGTGTAACCAGCGTGTGTAACCATGTGCGTGGTCCGCCAGCCCGCCCCTTGGCGAAACGGACTTAAGTGGCCATCTAGATAGTGTGATCCATAGCCATGCTTTGTCAATTTTTGGTGAAGCATGGTGTTTAACATAGGGGGGCTTGCCTGTAAGGCAGGGTGAATGTTAGGGTGCGTGGTGGTTAACCGGGGGCACGTTGGCTGCAAGGTGCTGCAAAGGCAATCCATGGCCATGGGTGGGTGAGATTTTAAGGATGTGTTGGAAAAACAATCTGATGGCTTTGATTGGGTTTGTGGGTTTTAGTGTTGACAGATGGGTTTGAGGAGCGCGTTTTATGATGTTGAAAGTGATTTTTTTTGGTTTAGGTAAAATGGGGTTTCCAATGGCAGAAAACCTGCTTAAAGCAGGCCATGTGGTATACGGGCATGACATTGTAGCGCAAGCGTGCAAGGCTTTTGCAGCGTGCGGAGGAAAAGTGATTGACGATCTCGACGCTGTATTGGGCGAGGCTGAGGTGGTGGTGAGCATGCTACCCGCAGGTGAGCATGTTAAGGCACTTTACACCGGTGGCCTCTTTAAAAAGGTGAAGCAGGGGTGTTCCATCATCGACTGCTCCACCATTGAGGTGAGCGTTGCCCGTGAGGTTGCTGCCTTGGCTGCCAAGCAAGGGCTATCGTTGCTCGATGCCCCCGTTTCGGGCGGTGTGGGTGGCGCTACGGCGGGGAGCCTAACCTTTATGGTGGGGGGGGATGAAGCGGCGTTTAAAGCGCTTGAACCCCTGTTTAAAGCGATGGGGAAGAACATTATTTTGGCAGGCCCAAGCGGGGCGGGGCAAGCTGCCAAAATGTGCAATAACCTCATGTTGGGGATCCAAATGCTTGCGGTGTGCGAAGGGTTTAATTTGGCCGATGCCGTGGGTTTGGATCGCGCGAAACTTTTTGCCGTTGCTTCGACCGCTTCAGGGCAGTGTTGGTCCCTCACCAATTACTGTCCCATACCTGGCCCTGTGCCCACGGCCCCGTCTAATCGCGACTATGCCGCGGGGTTTACGGCAGCCTTGATGCTCAAAGATATGAAACTGGGGGATGTGGCTGCGGATGAAACCCAAACGGCGATCCCCCTTGCCCGGATGGCACTGGCACAATACGCAAAATTCTGCGAAAGTGGCGGCGCTGAAAAGGATTTTTCTGGAGTAATTACCATGCTGCGCAACGCACATTCGTAAAACGGCTCGAACAAAGCATGAAAACCACGCAAGCCGACCTATTAATTACGCAACGCGGTTGTCTGGGGGTTATTGTGCTCAATAAGCCCGCCACCTTGAATGCCTTGAATATGAACATGGTGCAGGGCATTACCAAACAATTGCAGGCATGGCTGCATGATAATAGCGTTGCGCGGGTGGTGCTTACTGGCGCGGGGGAGCGGGCCTTTTGTGCGGGCGGGGACATTCGTCATTTGTATGAAACGGGCGTGGGTAACCCCGCCGCAGGTCCCAGCCTTGAAGCGCAGCGTTTTTTTTCCCGTGAATACCAATTAAACTACCGCATTCATCGCTATCCTAAGCCGATTATTGCCCTGATTAACGGCATTACCATGGGGGGCGGTGCGGGCCTTGCCATGCATGCGCACCTGCGTATTGCGGGGTCTTTGTCCAGGTTTGCCATGCCCGAAAACGCGTTGGGGTTTTTCCCGGATGTGGGAGCCACACGCTTTCTCAATCAATGTGGGGGGGGGATTGGCCTCTGGCTAGGATTGACGGGTAGTGCCGTAAAAGGGAGTGCGATGGTAAGTGCAGGCCTCGCGCAAATGGCTGTGCCCAATGAAGCCTTTGAAGATGTGGTGCAGGTGCTGCAGCGGCCTTTGCCTGAGCCTTTGGATGTGCTTGGATTGCAGCACTTGTTAACACCCTATGCCTTGCCTGAGACGACCCTCGAACACCAGGCGCAAGTGGATGCCGTCTTTGCCAGCCCAAGGGATTTGGCGGCCGTGTTTGCAGCGTTGAAACGCTTCGACAACGGCCCGTCTGCGTCATGGGCTGGGCAGATTCTAAAAGCGTTGGCCAAGGCTTCTCCGACCTCACTTGCCTTGTGCTTTCAACAACTAAACCAAGGCAAGGAGTTGGATGCAAAAGCAGCCCTTGTGCGTGAGTTTCGCATGGCGATGCATGCGCTACGGCGGCCCGATTTTTATCAGGGGGTGAAGCGTGCCATCCTCGAGCGGAGCTACAAGCCCCAATGGCAGCCCGCCACCTTGGATGCGGTTACACCCGCTGTCGTCGCTGCGTTTTTTGAACCCCCTGCATGTGGTGATTTAACATTGCCTTCATCTTAAATCTCAACCCTTTGAGGACTGTTTTTAACATGGCGCAAAAAACGCAGAAAGTATGCTACGAGGCCCGTTATTTTCAGGATTTTTCTGTGGGGGATCTGTTTCAAACGGGTACCCATCGGGTGACCAAAGAGGAAATTATAGCCTTTGCACGCCAGTACGACCCCCAGCCTTACCATTTAGACGAAAGTGCAGCGGAAAAAAGCATGTTCAAAGGCCTGATTGCCAGCGGGTTTATGACCCTTGGGATTGGTTTTGCCCTTTCTTACCGAACCGGTGTGCTCGACCACATGATGGGGGGGCGGGGCCTTGATGAATTGCGCTGGTTGGTGCCTGTGCGCCCGGGGGATGTTTTAATGGCAAAAGCACGTGTCGTTTCCACGCGCCCTTCTTCGCGTGATGTGTCTCGGGGGACGGTGGTGTTTGATTACAGCATCATCAATCAGCGCAATGAGGCCGTGTTGACGATGAAAGCACACCAAATGATTGCAACGCGTCCCCAATGATGCTGCCTTTCTGCAAGGGGTTGTTCAAGGCGATTGTCTTTGAGAATTTCGTTCACATCCAAAAAGGGGGGGTCGTGTGCTGCTGCCTTTCTGCAAGGGGTTGTTCAAGGCGATTGTCTTTGAGAATTTCGTTCGCATCCAAAAAGGAGGGGTCGTGTGCTGCTGCCTTTCTGCAAGGGGTTGTTCAAGGCGATTGTCTTTGAGAATTTCGTTCGCATCCAAAAAGGAGGGACCTTTGCCTGAATGCTTTGACGGACACCCTACAGGATTATGGGGTTTTTTGGAAACAATCAAGAAAGTAGGGCAAAAAGGAGGCGCAAACCTCCTTTATAATATTGAAGCGTGATACGAGAGACAAGATGCGCACCGCTGACAAATCGAATTATTTCGGCAGATTGCATTGACGCCACAGCCAAAATGCCAGCAGATCTGGTGGATTTAACCGTTTTTTCCCCGCCCTACGATACCATTCGGGACTATCAAAAGGGTTGGCAGATCGATTTTCCCGTACTGGGAAAAAATGTGTATCGCGTTACCAAAACAGGGGGCCTTTGCGCGGTTGTTATCAACGATGGCACGCGGCGCTTTGCCAAGTCGCTTACCAGTTTTAGGTTGGTGGTCGATTGGTGTGATAAAGCGGGTTGGCGTCTGTTTGAAACGTGTATTTATCACCGTGATGGCAACCCAGGGGCGTGGTGGAAAAACCGCTTTAGGGTCGATCATGAGTATATCTTCTTGTTTTTAAAAGGCGAACGTCCCAAAACCTTTCACAAAGAACCCCTCATGATTCCTAGCAAGCATGCAGGCAGGCGCTACTCGGGGACAGATCGGCTGACCAACGGTCAATTCAAAAAAATTGTTCCAAAAACGGTCAACCCATTTAAATGCAGAGGGACGGTTTGGCGCTATGCCACGAGCAATACAGAAGGTAACAAACTAAAACGTCAACATCCCGCCACCTACCCCGATCAACTGGCAGAAGATTTAATTTTGTGTTTTTCAAATGCGGGTGAAGTGGTCCTTGACCCCATGTGTGGGAGTGGGACCACGTGTGTGATGGCCTTAAAAAATGAGCGTCAATTTATTGGCCTTGAAATCAATGAAGCATACTGTAAGGTGGCCCAAATGCGCCTTCAACAAGAATGTGCACAGCCGATCTAAAGCCGCGGCATCTTACTAAACTTGCTTTCAAAAAGGCGGGTGCATGGGGTGTGGGTGCGCAAAATGGATTGCGCGCATCTCCCCCCCTCCCCATCTCACCTTCGCACCTTTTGATGCGCTGCGCTGCGAAGCCAAAAGCGTCGTTTGATACGCGGCGGGGCGGATCATGTTGATGAAGGCCTGATCTGAAAAGATCACAAAAGCCTTGCATTTATCGCTTCATTTGGGTAGTAAGGCGTAGGTCTCCTATTCCGGATGCACGGTTTTCTAATATCAACAATTGCTAAGGAATCCCATGATGAACACAACCCAAAACGTTGAAAATATGCTCAGTGAGGAAGAGCGCCTGTTTGTGCATACGGCCAGAAATTTTGCCGATGGGCATCTGCGCCCCCATGCAGACGCGTGGGATACGAGCGGAGAATATGACAAAAGCACCCTCGGCGCACTGGGTGATCTGGGTTTTTTGGGGGTGTTGGTGGGCGAAGAATGGGGTGGAATTGGTGCTGAGCAGGTACCCTATGCGCTTTCGCTCATGGAAATAGCAGCAGGCGATGCCTCGACTTCGGCGATAGTGGGCGTGCATAACACCGTGTGTAGCGTGTTTGAACGTTATGGAAATGCTGAGCAAAAACACCGCTTGCTAAAACCCCTTGCCAGTGGTGAGCATATTGGTGCGTTTGCCCTCACCGAACCCCAGGCGGGTTCAGATGCCTCTAATTTGCTCACCAAAGCGGAGAAAAATGGGAGCGGATGGCGCTTAAACGGCTCTAAGCAGTTTATTACCAATGCGGGTTTTGCTGAAACGGTGGTGGTCTTTGCCGTAACCGACCCTCAAGCGGGAAAAAAGGGAATTTCGGCTTTTGCAGTCCGAACGGGGCAGGCGGGCTTTAAGGCCATGCCGGCGGAGAAAAAGCTGGGCATTCGTGCATCTGATACCCGTGCCTTGGTGTTTGAAGATGTTAAAATTGCAGAACATAATTTAATTGGGCAATTGGGCGAGGGCTATAAAATTGCCCTGTCTACCTTAGAAGCAGGGCGCATAACCATTGCCGCCCAAGCGACGGGCATTGCCAGTGAGGCTTTGAATCGTGCATTGGCGTACGCACGTGTGCGCAAAGCCTTTGGCAAACCCATTTACGAACTCCAGGCTGTGCAGTTTCGCCTGGCAGACTGTATGGCCAAACTTGAAATGATTCGCCAAGTGACCCTACATGCTGCGCGCTTAAAAGATGCAGGCCAGCCATGTATCAGGGAGGCTTGTATCGCCAAATTGCAGGCGAGTGAACTGGCTGAAACGATTGTATCGGACTGCCTGCAAACCTACGGGGGGTATGGTTTTTTGAAAGAATACGGACTTGAACGCATGTATCGCGATGTGCGGATATGTAAAATTTATGAGGGCACCTCGGACATTCAAAAATTGATCATTGCACGCAACATGTAAGAAAAAAGGGTATTTGAGATTTTAAAAAAGTTGCCATAAGCCTTATCAACCCGCTTTAAGGGAGAAATGCCTTTGAGTATCGAAAAATTCGCAGCCCAGTTAACCCGAGCCGTACCTTTTGCTGAGCAGTTTGGCATCCAAATCACCTCTGCCCGAGCGGGGGTGGTGACGGTAGAAATGGCCATCAGCGCACAGCATTTAAGGCCAGGGGGGAGCGTGAGCGGGCCGGTGATGATGACTATGGTCGATCTGCTTGCCTATGCGTGCATTTTAAACCAACACCCCGAGGCCGTAGAGGCCGTAACGGTGAGCCAAAATAATCAGTTTTTATCGCGCCCAACCGTAGCGCCGCTTAAAGGAAAAGGCACGCTTGTAAAAGTTGGAAAAAAGCTTGCTTTTATCGAAATTGTGTTATACCAGTTGTCCATTGCGAATCCGGTGTGTATGGCTTCGAGTATCTACGCGATGCCCCCAGGTTTGCATGCGTGACTGCTTGCGGTGAATGGTACGTTATTAAAAGGGTTCATTTGAGTGCAATCTCGCGCAATCCTCTCGTTGAAGAAAGTAAAAATGGCTCAAGCGATCGTTCTCGAATCAATTGCCCAAGGGGTGGCAACGCTTACCCTCAATCGTCCGCAGGTACTAAACGCCCTTTCCACCCAACTTATTGCCGATTTATGCCAGGCCGTCGAACGGGCAGATGCCAATCCCGAGGTGCGGGTGTTGATTATTGGTGGGCAAGGCAAGGCTTTTGCGGCGGGGGCTGACATTAGTGAAATGGCCGACAAATCTTTTGCCCAGGTTTTTCAAGAAGATTTGTTTTCGCATTTAAACCGAAGCTTTGCTGCTTGTCGCAAACCCGTGATTGCGGCGGTGAACGGCTATGCACTGGGAGGGGGGTGCGAACTGGCGATGCTCTGTGATTTGGTAATTGCAGCCGAGCACGCCAAGTTTGGCCAGCCCGAAATTAAGCTGGGGACCATTCCTGGGGTGGGAGGTAGCCAAAGGCTTGTTCATGCAGTGGGCAAGGCCAAGGCCATGGACATGATGCTCAGCGGGCGCATGATGGATGCCCGAGAGGCAGAGAGATGTGGCCTTGTGGCGAGGGTGGTTGCTGCAGAAAGGTTGCAGATAGAAGCGCAAACCCTAGCGCAAGAAATTGCCGGATATTCGTTGCCGTCTGTGAAAATGGCAAAAGAAGCCGTCAATCAAGCCTTTGAGACTTCCTTGTCTCAAGGGCTTTTGTTCGAAAAACGCTTGTTTCATTCCACGTTTGCGTTGGAAGACAGGCGCGAAGGGATGCGCGCTTTTGTGGAAAAGCGTCCGCCCGTGTTTAAAGATTGCTAACGTCTGAAAGCCACAACACCCAAAGGAGCAGCAAAATGGCTTACTCTTATCCAAGCCCCGAAACCTTCGACACCCTGCCCAAAATGCTGCGAATGCGTGCTAAGTCTACCCCGAAAGGCGTTGCGCTCCGCAAGAAAGACTTTGGGATTTGGGAGCCCACGACATGGATGGAATACCATACCCAAGTCGCGTATCTCGCGTTGTTTTTATCTTCTCGTGGGTTTGGTAAGGGGGATGTGTTTGCGATGATTGGCGAGAACAACCCGTGGTGGGTAAGTAGCGAGCTGGCAGCACAATCGGTGGGGTGCATGACCCTGGGCTTTTATCGCGATGGCTTGGACAAAGAGGTGGGCTATTTATTGGGGTATTCCGGGGCAAAAGGCGTATTTGCTGAAGACCAAGAGCAGGTGGACAAATTGCTGAATGTGGCCGAGCAAATTAACAAGTTAGAACTGATTATTTATGAGGACCCACGCGGTTTAAGAAACTATGATGACCCAAGGCTTGTAAGCCTAGAGGATGCATTGGCTGAGGGCAAGGTACTTTATGCAAAAGATGAGGGGCGCTATGATCAACTGGTTGATGCCGTTGACGGGAGTGAGGTGGCCATTTTGTCTCCCACCTCGGGGACCACTTCCAATCCTAAATTGGCAATGCTCCCCGCCAAGGGTTTTATTCGCCATCTTATGGCCTACCTTGAGGTCGAACCCAAAGATGCCAAAGATGAATATGTTTCCATTTTACCCCTGGCGTGGATTATGGGGCAGGTGTACGACGTGGGGTTCAATTTGGTTTCTGGGATGAAGGTCAATTTTCCTGAAAGCCCAGCCACCGTCATGCAAGACCTGTGTGAAATCGGTCCAACCTTTATGTTGGGTTCACCGCGCTTGCTCGAGGAAATGGTTGCCAATATGCGTGCGCGCATCATGGACGCCTCGCGCTTGAATCAATGGGTTTTTAATACCTTTGTAAAGCGCGGTATGAAAAAGGTTGCGCTTTCTAAGAGGGATAAATTGGCAGATGTTTGTTTGTTTTCAGCGTTGCGTGATCGCTACGGGTTATCGCGCGTGCGTTCCATGGCGACGGGAGGTGCTGCCATGGGCCCCGATACTTTTAAACTGTTTTTGGCTATGGGGCTGCCGCTGCGCCAACTTTACGGTCAAACCGAGCTGATGGGGGGGTATACCTCTCAAGTTGGTGATCGAGAAGAACTGGATTTTGTGAGCGTGGGCCCGCCATTTCGCGGGGTAGAGGTGAGGGTGGATGATCCTGATTCGAACGGGGTGGGGGAGATTGTTTCCAAGCATCAAAATATGTTTGTGGGCTACTACAAAAACGAGGCGGCCTACAAAGCAGATGTGCGCGATGGTTGGATGTACACCGGGGATGTGGGCTATTTCGATGACAAAAAACGCCTGGTTGTTTTGGATCGCCTCCAGGATATGGTTACCATGGAAGACGGTTCAAGGTTTTCTCCACAATACATTGAAAATAGATTGAAATTTTCACCCCATGTGGGCGAAGCCGTGGTGTTTGGTGAAAAAGAAAGCTACCTGAGTGCCCTGGTTTGTATTCGATTTTCTGTTGTGGCGAAGTGGGCTGAGAAAAACCAAATCCCTTTTACCTCCTACACCGGCCTTGCTGCCAGTGAGAAAGTGGGTCAGCTGCTCGAAAAAGAGGTGGAAAAGGTGAATGCCTATTTGCCCACGGCCCATCGCATTGCCAAGTTTATCTTGTTGTTTAAGGAATTGGATGTGGACGATGGCGAAATAACCCATACCCGCAAGATAAGAAGGGCGGTGGTGAACGAACGTTACAAGGAAATTATTCGAACCTTGTATAGCGATGATTCCGTTGCCAAAATCGATACTGAGGTAACCTATGAAGATGGGCGCAAAGGGCGCATTCAAGCTGACTTGAAGGTTCGCTTTCTCGAAGGTGTCAGGACCGAGTCGGGGAAAAAACTCTCCAAAGCGAGTTAACATGCCTTATGCGCGTTTTATGGCGTGATTGTGGGGCGGGTTTTTTAAAAACGGTTTTTAAAAGCGGATGCGGTGTCGTTCAAGTCTTGTTGACCATGAAAAAGGATTAAAAAAAAGCGTGAGTTCTAAAGAATCTGTAATTGTGCTGGAGAATATTAACCTGCGTTTTGGCGGGGTGAATGCCCTGACTGATGTTTCATTTGAGGTACGTAAAGGCGAGGTTTTGGGCATTATTGGTCCTAATGGTGCCGGTAAATCCTCCATGCTTAACATCATCAACGGGTTTTACAAACCCACCAGTGGTGTCATTACGTATGCAGGAAAAAAACGCAAGGCCATGTCACCCACGTTTGCGGCCAAAAGTGGGATTGCGCGCACGTTTCAGAATATTGCGCTGTTTCATGGCATGAGTACGCTAGACAACCTCATGACGGGGCGCATTTTGAAAATGAAACAAAGCCTGTTTATGCAAGCCCTCTACATAGGGGCTGCCAAGCGTGAAGAAATGGAACACCGCAAGGCCGTCGAAAAGGTGATTGACTTTATGGAAATTGAGGCTATTCGCCGCACCCCTGTGGGAAGTTTGCCTTATGGTTTGCAAAAGCGTGTTGAATTAGGGCGTGCTTTGGCCATGGAACCGCAAATATTATTACTGGATGAGCCTATGGCAGGGATGAGTGTCGAAGAAAAGCAAGACATGAGTCGCTTTGTTTTGAATGTGAATGACGAGTTTGGCATCACCGTGGTGTTGATTGAGCATGACATGGGCGTTGTGATGGATATTTGCGACCGGGTGGTGGTCTTGGATTATGGCCGGAAAATTGGTGACGGGAAGCCAGAAGAGGTGAGGCGCAATCAAGAGGTAATCAATGCCTATTTGGGTGTAAGTGCGTAACGTGCGTTTGCAAAGAAGTGGGTCCTATTTTATTCGTTGAGGGAATGGTAAAAACCGATGAGCGTTGTGTTGTTGAACTTTTTGGAAACCGTTTTAAATGGCCTTGCAGTGGGTATTTTGTACTCATTGGTGGGGCTTGGGTTCGTGCTGATATTTAAGGCTTCTGGGGTGTTTAATTTTGCCCAAGGGGTTTTATCGCTGTTTGCAGGGCTCACGCTGGTGGGAATGCTTGCAGGGCAGGTACCTTTTGAGCATTTAATACATGAGATTTTTGGCGCAAGGGTGGGGAAATGGGGGGGTGCCCCCCCATTTATTGCCATTATTTTCACCATGGTGGTGATGGTAGGTTTGGCATGGCTGATTGAAAAATTGGTTTTGCGACATTTAATTAACCAAGCCCCCATCATTTTATTTATGGCCACCATTGGGCTGGCTTTTGTGTTAGAGGGCGTTGGGGATTTGATGTGGGGTTCTAATGTGAAACCATTGGATATTGGCTTGCCTACAGGAGGATTGTTGGCATTGGAAAACCTCACGCGCGGCTGGGCAGTGGCAGGCAGCGACTATGCTGGGATGTATATGGATGCCCTGGATATTAGTGCTGCACTGGTGGCGTTTGCCTTGGTGCTCGTTTTGATGGTTTTTTCGCAATACACCCGTGTAGGACGTGCTTTGAGAGCAGTGGCCGATGACCATCAAGCGGCGCTTTCTGTGGGGATTTCGCTGCGTTATATTTGGGTGGTGGTGTGGTCTATTTCGGGTTTTGTAGCGCTCGTTGCAGGCATTATGTGGGGATCAAAATCGGGGGTGCAATTCTCCTTGTCGTTAATCGCCTTAAAAGCATTGCCAGTGCTGATACTGGGTGGTTTTACCTCTATTCCAGGGGCTATTATCGGGGGGTTAATCATTGGGGTTGGTGAAAAAGTGGCTGAAATTTACGCAGGCCCGTTCATTGGCGGGGCGATCGAAACCTGGTTTGCATATATGTTAGCGTTGCTTTTTTTACTTGTGCGCCCACAAGGGCTGTTTGGCGAGAAAATTATTGAAAGGGTGTGATGTTGTCATGCTGTATCGTGATACTGGTGAATTTAAGCAGAGTTATATGAGCGATCAAGCTATCTTTCCCTTGCGGTTGGATCGCATGCTTATCGTGTTCGTTCTGCTGTTTGCCTATTTGGTGGTTCCTTTTGTGATTAACGATTACTGGGAGAAAAATATTTTTATTCCCTTTATGGTGTTCTCAATGGCAGCCATCGGCTTAAACGTTTTAACGGGTTATTGTGGGCAAGTGTCGCTGGGCACAGGCGGCTTTATGGCTGTGGGAGCGTATTCGGCTTATAAGTTGGTCACTCTTTTTCCCAACATGAACATTGTGCCCGCCATTTTATTGGCGGGTGCGATCACGGCCATGGTGGGTATGGTATTTGGTTTGCCTTCGTTACGGATCAAGGGGTTTTACTTGGCCGTGGCTACGCTTGCCTCGCAGTTTTTTATCATATGGCTCGTTAACAAAGTGCCGTGGTTTTATAATCATTCTGCTACGGGTCAAATCACCATGCCAGAGCGGTTATTGTTCGGGGTTCCTGTTACAGGGCCTGATGCGCCGCCTTGGGCAACTTACCTGTTTTGCTTGGTGTTTTTAACCGTTTTTGCATTTGCCGCCAAAAATATGGTGCGTTCGCGCGTGGGCCGCAGTTGGATGGCCGTGCGCGATATGGACATTGCAGCACAGATTATCGGTGTACCATTACTAAAGACCAAAATTTCTGCTTTTGCTGTGAATTCTTTTTATATAGGAATTGCAGGGGCACTGTATTTTACCGTTTGGTTTGGTGCTGTTGAGCCCACCGAAGCTTTTGGCATTGAGCAGAGCTTTTTTGTGCTGTTTATCATCATCATTGGCGGGTTGGGTTCCATGTTGGGGTCCTTTTTGGGTGCTGCTTTCATGGTGCTTTTGCCAATTTTTCTCAAAAATTTCATGATTGATGCCCTAAGTTTTACCCCTGTGACGGCGCGTCACGTTGAGGTGACCATTTTAGGTGCACTCATCATCTTTTTTCTGATTGTCGAACCCAATGGCTTGGCGCGGCTGTGGGCAATTGTCAAACAAAAATTGAGGAAGTGGCCTTTTCCTTATTAGGTTTGATGAGGGTCTATAAAAAATAAAACGCAGCAAAGTGCTGCAATACCAAGTACATTGGTGCTGACCCGTGTCGTTGTCGACAAACTGATTGCAGAAGATTGTGCTGCTTATGCAGCAAGAAAACGAAACCAGGGCAAGCCGTTAGTCCTCAGAGTACAAATTTGAGCATGTACATGGGGAGGGCATAAACAAATATTTTTAAAATATGTGTTGCTTGGTGTCTGACTATGTGTTTTTGTAGTGGTGGTCGTTGGTCTTGTGCTTTTAGAACAGCCTGCCATAACCATTTGAAATAACCGAAAAATTTGATATCTCTTCGCCGGAGATATCACACAAATAAAAGGGGAAAAAATGCTTTTAAAAACTCTGCGACGTAGCCTTGTGCTTGCCCTCGTCATCTTGCCCATCACGGGCAGCTTGGCCTTGGCGCAGCTCACGTTTCCGTCTTTTTCGTATCGTACAGGTCCCTATGCACCCAATGGAATTCCAGTTGCGGATGGTTACAGCGACTACTTTACCTTGATAAACGCCCGTGACGGTGGAATTAATGGTCAAAAAGCGGATGTTGTTGAGTGTGAAACGGGGTACAATACCCAGCGTGGGGTCGAGTGCTACGAAAAAGTGAAAGGGAAGAATCCCTTGATAATTCACCCTTTGTCAACGGGTATAACATACCAACTCATTCCAAAAGCGACGGCGGATAATATTCCCATCCACTCTATGGGCTATGGGCGCACTTCTGCCGCCAACGGCAAGGTGTTCAAATATGTATTCAGCTACCCAGGCACCTACTGGGATGCAGCCTCGATCATCGTCAAGCACATTGGCAAAGAAGAAGGCGGAATGAGGAAACTCAAGGGTAAGAAAATTACGCTGATTTATCATAACTCTGCCTATGGCAAAGAACCCATACGCACCTTGCAAGTGTTGAGCAAAAAACATGGTTTCAAGCTGGATTTATTGCCCGTTGATCACCCTGGTCAAGAGCAAAGGTCTACATGGCTTAAAATACGCCGTTCGCGCCCTCGCTATTTGGTAATGTGGGGTTGGGGTGTCATGAACCAGGTTGCCATCAAGGAAGCCGCTTCGATTCGCTTCCCCATGAAGCGTTTTATTGGCGTTTGGTGGTCTGGGTCTGAAAATGATGTGATCCCAGCGGGTAAGGGTGCCCATGGCTATAAAGCGATCACCTTCCACGATGTGGGTAAGAACTACCCCGTCTACGACGACCTCAAAAAGCATGTTTATGACAAGGGCAAAGCAGCAGGCGGTGGTGATAACACGGGTACTGTGCTCTATAATCGTGGGATGCTGGCAGCCGTGTGGGCGGTTGAAGCGGCGCGCAATGCCATGAAAATTCACAAAACCAAAAAAATCACCCCAGCGATGATGCGTGATGGGATGGAAACATTGCACGTAGGTGAGAAGCGCCTAAAGGAATTGGGGATGGCTGGATTTACCGTAACCGTGAAAAACAGTTGCGCTAGTCATGGTGGGCCTGGCCTTGGGGCGATCCAGCAATGGAATGCAAACACCAAGCAATGGAAGCTCATTACCGGGTATGTTGGTGCTGACCGTAGCGTTGTCGACAAGCTAATCGCAGAAGATTCTGCGGCGTATGCAAAAGAAAACAAAATCAAGGTACGCAGTTGTTCTTAAGCGATAGGAACAAAGGTATGCCTACAAGGGTCAATGCGAAAAGTTTCGGAATGTTGCTTGACGCTTGGCCTTTGTGTTTTTGTGGTGGGGTTTGCAGGTTTGTGCTTTTCGAACAGCCCTGCCATAACCATTTCAAATAATTGAGAAATGTGGTATCTCTTCGCCGGAGATATCACACAGATAAAAGAAGACAGAAATGCCCTTAAAGACTCTTCAGCGTGGCCTTGTGCTTGCCCTCGTCATCTTGCCCATCACGGGCAGCTTGGCCTTGGCGCAGCTCGTGTTTCCGTCTTTCGCGTATCGTACAGGCCCTTATGCGCCTAATGGAATTCCAGCTGCGGATGGTTTTCTCGACTACTTCGCCCTGATAAATGCCCGTGACGGTGGGATTAATGGCCAAAAAGCCGAAGTCATCAGCTGTGAAACGGGCTACAATTCCCAGCGTGGAGTCGAGTGCTACGAAAAAGTCAAAGCAAAGAATCCCTTGGTAATTCACCCTTTGTCAACGGGTCTTACTTACCAACTCATTCCAAAAGCGACGGCGGATAAGATTCCCATCCATTCTATGGGTTATGGGCGTACTTCTGCCGCCAACGGCAAGGTATTCAAATATGTATTCAGCTTCCCGGGTACCTACTGGGATGCAGCCTCGATCATCGTCAAGTATATTGGCAGAGAAGAAGGCGGGATGAAGAAACTCAAGGGCAAGAAAATTTCGCTAATTTATCATAACTCTGCCTATGGCAAAGAGCCCATACGCACCTTACAAGTGCTGAGCAAAAAGCATGGCTTCAAGCTGGATTTATTGCCCGTTGATCACCCTGGTCAAGAGCAGAGGTCTACATGGCTTAAGATACGCCGTTCGAACCCTCGCTATTTGGTAATATGGGGATGGGGTGTTATGAATCAGGTAGCCCTCAGGGAAGCCGCTTCGATTCGCTTCCCCATGAAGCGTTTTATTGGCGTTTGGTGGTCTGGATCTGAAAATGATGTGATCCCAGCGGGTAAAGGCGCCCATGGCTATAAAGCGATTACCTTCCACGGTGTGGGTAAGAACTACCCTGTCTACGACGATCTCGAAAAGTATGTTTATGACAAGGGCAAAGCAGCAGGCGATGGTGACAACATGGGTACTGTGCTCTATAATCGTGGAATGCTGTCGGCTATGTGGTCTGTTGAGGGGGCACGCAGCGCCATGAAAATTCACAAAACTAAAAAAATCACCCCAGCGATGATGCGTGATGGGATGGAAGCATTGCATGTAGGTGAGAAGCGCCTAAAGGAATTGGGGATGGCTGGATTTACCGTAACCGTGAAAAACAGTTGCGCTAGACATGGTGGGCCTGGTCTTGGGGCGATCCAGCAATGGAATGCAAACACCAAGCAATGGAAGCTCATTACCGAGTACATCGGTGCTGACCGTGTTGTTGTCGACAAACTGGTCGCAGAAGATTCTGCGGCTTATGCAAAAGAAAACAAAATCGAGGTACGCAGTTGTTCTTAAGCGATAGGGATAAAGGTACGCCTACAAGGGCCAATGCGAGAAGTTTCGGAATGTTGCTTGACGCTTGGCCTTTGTGTTTTTGTGGTGGGGTTTGCAGGGCTGTGTTTTCCGGAAAATTTGTTACAGTTTCGCTTTTGTTGCGCTGATACATGGCATTGAAACCATCCCCTCCTCTTTATAATTTTAAAAACCACCGTTTAACCTATATCACTACTGATTAACATCAACCAGGAGCAACAATTTTGGTTTCTCAAGCTTCAAATATGGCAACAGGGAAAAATAACCAACAGACGCTTGCAGTAAACAATATCGAGGTGGTGTACAACCATGTCATCCTTGTACTAAAGGGGGTAAGTTTATCTGTTGAAAAAGGAAGCATTACCGCATTGTTGGGAGGCAATGGTGCGGGTAAAACCACCACCTTAAAAGCCATTTCAAATTTGCTGGGTACAGAGCGAGGCGAAGTTACCAAGGGAAGCATTTTATATGCTGGGGAGGATGTACACCATCGGAGTCCCGAAGATTTGGTGAAACGTGGTCTGATTCAAATTATGGAAGGTAGGCATTGTTTTGAGCACCTTAGTGTGGAAGAAAACCTGTTAACGGGATGCTACACCCGCACCCAAAATCGCGGTGAAATTAAAAGCGATTTGGAACGCATTTATACATACTTCCCCTTGCTTAAAAGTCGGCGTAAATCCCAGGCAGGTTATACCTCTGGTGGTGAACAGCAAATGACTGCCATTGCCCGTGCCTTAATGAGCAGACCCACGGTTGTTTTGCTCGATGAACCCTCCATGGGCTTGGCGCCACAGCTGGTGGAACAAATTTTTGAGATTGTGGCAGAAATTAACCAACGCGAAGGCGTGACAGTGTTGGTTGCAGAACAAAACACCAATGTGGCATTGCGCTATGCCAGTTATGGGTACATCCTCGAAAGTGGTCGCGTGGTGATGGATGGCAATGCCACGGATCTCAGCAATAATGAAGATGTTAAAGAATTTTATCTCGGTATTTCGGGTGAAGGCAGACGTTCTTACCGTGATGTGAAACAATACCGCCGCCGCAAGCGCTGGTTGTGAGAGTTGACAAATTTTAAAACCTTATTTGTGAAAGGAGTCCCTATCTATGGCTTTTTTTGATTCAAAAGAAACGCGCTCGATGGACCAAAGAACATCGGAGCAATTACAGCAGCTTAAAGAAATTATTACCCACGCAAAGAAAAACTCTCTCCAGCAAGCAAAACGTTTGCGTGGCTTCCATCCCAGCACATTGAAGGGCGTGGAGGATTTGCAGTCCTTCCCGGTGTTGTACAAGGCCGATCTTGCCAAAGTCCAAGCAGAAAATCCCCCTTTTGGCGATTTAAACGCCGCAGCTGCTGAAGAATTGGGGCGTATTTATCGTTCTCCTAACGGAGTGGTGGACGTAGAGGGTCCAAATGCGGGTGACTGGTGGCGTACTGCCCGTGCTTTGTACGCGGCGGGATTGCGCAAAGGCGATTTGGTGCACAACAGTTTTTCTTACCACATTACCCCTGCAGGGATGATGTTGGACAGTGGAGCACGGGCATTAGGGTGCACGGTATTTCCGGCGGGTCCGAGCCATACGAGCGTACAGGCCGAAATGTTGAGTTATTTGCGTGCAAGTGCCTTTGTTGGTGTGCCTGAAACTTTGAATATAGTGCTTACAAAAGCGGATGAGTTGGGGTATGATGTGAGCTCTCTTACCAGAGCCCTTGTGTCAGGTGGCCCTTTGTTTCCGTCTGTGCGCCGGATGTTGGACGCCCGTGTCATTCAGGTGCGCGAGGCCTATGCTACGGCTGATGTGGGGCTGATATCTTATGAGAGCGGCGTCGAGGATGGCATGATGGTCGATGAGGATGTGCTGGTTGAAATTGTGCGTCCGGGCACGGGTGATCTTGTGCCGGTAGGAGAGGTGGGTGAGGTTGTGGTAACCACGCTTACCTCGTGGCAAAAGCCGATGATCCGTTTTGCTACTGGGGACCTTTCTGCCGTGCTACCGGGGCAAAGTGCTTGTGGTCGCACCAATATCCGCCTTAAAGGCTGGCTTGGACGCGCCGACCAAACCACCAAAGTGCGCGGTATGTTTGTCTATCCAGCGCATGTAGATGTCGTGCTGAAGAGATTGAAATTGACTGGCCGTGCTCGCCTCGAAATCGATCGCAAAGGAGAACGTGATACGATGGTGCTCAAGGTGGAACATACCCAGCCTGATTCGAGTTTGGCACAAGCACTGGCTGATTCGCTGCAAGCGGTGACGGGCTTGCGTACCGTCGCCCAAGTTGTGACACAAGGCAGTTTAGCCAACGATGGCAAAATTATTGACGACTTACGCGATTATGAGAATTAAGCCAGCATGGAATTGAGCGGTCTTCGAGTCCTGATTACAGGTGCTGGTTCGGGGCTGGGCGAAGCCAGTGCTGGACACCTTGCTTTTTCAAGGCGCAAAACCTTGTTTGCTCGACATGGATGCCGTGCGTGTTCAAAAGGTGGCCAGTCGGTTAAACGCCCCCCACGCTGTGGCAGATGTCTGTGATGAGGGTGCCGTTCAACAAGTACCGCAAGCGCTGGTTGTGAGAGTTGACAAATTTTAAAACCTTATTTGTGAAAGGAGTCCCTACTGTGGCCTTTTTTGATTCAAAAGAAACGCGCTCGATGGACCAAAGAACATCGGAGCAATTACAGCAGCTTAAAGAAATTATTACCCACGCAAAGAAAAACTCTCTCCAGCAAGCAAAACGTTTGCGTGGCTTCCATCCCAGCACATTGAAGGGCGTGGAGGATTTGCAGTCCTTCCCAGTGTTGTACAAGGCCGATCTTGCCAAAGTCCAAGCAGAAAATCCCCCTTTTGGCGATTTAAACGCCGCAGCTGCTGGAGAATTGGGGCGTATTTATCGTTCTCCTAACGGAGTGGTGGACGTAGAGGGTCCAAATGCGGGTGACTGGTGGCATTATGCCCGTGCTTTGTACGCAGCGGGATTGCGCAAAGGTGATTTGGTGCACAACAGTTTTTCTTACCACCTGACTCCCGGAGGGATGATGTTGGACAGTGGAGCACGGGCATTAGGGTGCACGGTATTTCCGGCGGGTCCGGGCAATACGAGCGTACAGGCCGAAATGTTGAGTTATTTGCGTGCAAGTGCCTTTGTTGGTGTGCCTGAAACTTTGAACGTCGTGCTCAAAAAAGCGGATGAGTTGGGGTATGATGTGAGCTCTCTTACCAGAGCCCTTGTGTCAGGTGGCCCTTTGTTTCCGTCTGTGCGCCGGATGTTGGACGCCCGTGTCATTCAGGTGCGCCAGGCCTATGCTACGGCTGATGTGGGGGTGATCTCTTATGAGAGCGGCGTCGAGGATGGCATGGTGGTCGATGAGGATGTACTGGTTGAAATTGTGCGTCCGGGCACGGGTGATCCTATGCCGGTAGGAGAGGTGGGTGAGGTTGTGGTAACCACGCTTACCTCGTGGCAAAAGCCGATGATCCGTTTTGCTACTGGGGACCTTTCTGCCGTGCTACCGGGGCAAAGTGCTTGTGGTCGCACCAATATCCGCCTTAAAGGCTGGCTTGGACGCGCCGACCAAACCACCAAAGTGCGCGGTATGTTTGTCTATCCAGCGCATGTAGATGTCGTGCTGAAGAGATTGAAATTGACTGGCCGTGCTCGCCTCGAAATCGATCGCAAAGGAGAACGTGATACGATGGTGCTCAAGGTGGAACATACCCAGCCTGATTCGAGTTTGGCACAAGCACTGGCTGATTCGCTGCAAGCGGTGACGGGCTTGCGTACCGTCGCCCAAGTTGTGACACAAGGCAGTTTAGCCAACGATGGCAAAATTATTGACGACTTACGCGATTATGAGAATTAAGCCAGCATGGAATTGAGCTGCCTCCGAGTCCTGATTACAGGTGCTGGTTCGGGGCTGGGCGAAGCCAGTGCTGGACACCTTGCTTCCCAAGGCGCAAAACCTTGTTTGCTCGACATGGATGCCGTGCGTGTTCAAAAGGTGGCCAGTCGGTTAAACGCCCCCCACGCTGTGGCAGATGTCTGTGATGAGGGTGCCGTTCAACAAGCACTACAGACATTTGGTCGTGTTGATGCACTGGTTAATTGTGCGGGCATTGCCCCCGCGCGTAAGGTGTTGGGCTCGCGTGGAACCCACCCGCTGGAGGATTTTCAGAAAGCGATTGCCATCAACTTGGTGGGGAGCTTTAATGTGGCAAGGCTTGCCGCACAGATGATGGCGCAAAACACCCCCAATGCGCATGGAGAAAGGGGAGTTATCATTCACACCGCCTCGATTGCTGCTTTTGATGGGCAAATTGGCCAAGCAGCCTATGCGGCCTCGAAAGGGGGTATTGTGAGTATGACTTTGCCCATGGCAAGGGAATTGGCCAAGCAAGGCATACGGGTATTAAGCATTGCCCCAGGTCTCTTTAAAACGGCCATGATCGAAGTTTTTTCCAAAGAAATCCAGCAAACCCTTGTACAAACAGCATTGTTTCCAGCACGCTTGGGTGCCCCGGGGGAGTACGCCATGTTGGTGCAAAGCATTCTTACCAACCCCATGCTTAATGGCACCACCATTCGTCTTGATGGCGCGGTGCGCCTGCCTCCCCAATAGCCTATCATACCTTTATGCGCGTTGTATATTATGTGGTTGCAGGATCCTGCGCTTGCTTTGTGGGGGTAGGGCTTTCGCGCTTTGCATATGCACCGTTAATCCCAGAAATTATTCGCCAGCAATGGTTTAACGAAAGCCAAGCAGCCTATTTAGGTGCTAGCAATTTGGGGGGGTATTTGATTGGAGCGTTTTTCTCTTTTCAACTGGCTTCAAAAATGGGTGGGCGAAATGCGTTGCGCGTGATGATGCTCATGGCGAGTGCGACATTTTTGGCTTCGGCATTTCCACTCTCCTTTGGTTGGTATTTTTTCTGGCGCCTTGTTTCTGGCATTGCAGGAGGTGTTTTGTTGGTGGTATCTGCAACGAATGTGGTGGCAGTGGTGCCTGCTGCAAGGCGTGGGGTGGCAAGTGGGGTGGTGTTGACTGGGGTAGGTATGGGGGTATTGGTTTCGGCTATATTGGTGCCAGCGTTGGTTTCTTACGGGTTAAAAATAACGTGGCTTCTGTTTGGCGGTATTTCGGGCTTGCTAACGCTCCTTACCTGGTGGGGTTGGCCCCCAGAGCATGTTCTGGATGCACAAAAAAGCGGGGGAAACGCCCTAAACGCCAAACAAACCCTGCCGCCTTGTTTAACAGCATTGTATAAATTGTGTCTCGTCTATGCTCTGGCGGCAGCCGGTTTGGTGCCTCATATGGTGTTTTTGGTGGATTTTATTGATCGCGATTTAGGGCGTGGTTTGGTGGAGGGCGCGTTCTATTGGGGGTTGTTTGGTTTGGGGGCACTGATTGGCCCTGTTGGTGTGGGGCGTATTGCAGACTGGATTGGCTTTCAACGTGCGCTCCTCGTTGGTGTCGCGACAATCTGTGTGAGCGTGGGTTTGATTGTACTCTCCTCTCATTTTTTTATTTTAGGGGCTTCATCATTCAGTGTGGGTGCCTTGGTGCCTGGGATTGTAACCTTGGCTGTGGGCAGAACACAAGAACTGGCGGGTTCCCACATGCCAACACAGCGCAAATGGTGGGGGCGGGTGACCACCGCTTTTGCCATTCTCCAAGCGGTTGCTGCATATGGCTATTCTTTTTGGCTATCTCAGGGGGGGAGCTATACTTCTATATTTATCAGTGGGCTCATCATTTTACTGTGCGCGCTGGCGGTAGAATTTATTCCTGTGAAGAAAAATGCAACGACTTAAAATTTCCTATGCATATCTCTGTGTCAGAGCGGTCGATAGCGGTGCGACAAAAATCAAGAAATGATGGCGTCCCTTAAAGGAAGGTGCACCATTTTGAAAGTATTTGAGTGTGCCCTAACGTACACAGATTTTGTGCTATCGGAGATGGTTGGGCAACCATGACGCCAGTGCACTGTGACTGTGCCACCACCCCTTGTGTATACATTGGTGGTCGATTCTACAAAGCGCATCCCGCACTTTTTGACACCTTTGACGAGGGGGTTGCTGTGTGGCATGGCAGCAGGTGGGTGCACGCCCTTTGGGGCTGTTGCTTTCTCGGAAGGCAAAAAATCCAAGGGGCAATCAAGGCAGATGTAAATACTGGGGCCAGGCTACTCCACCCATGGTGCAACTAAAAAATACTGTTCCGCTCGGGTACACGGCCCAGCCATCTCTCCACCTTGCTTACTCCCAAAATCCAAAAAGGAGCGATGAGAATATTGTAAACTGCGCTCAAAGGGACCTCAACCAATGCCATTTGAAGCCAATTGTCGGGGCTGGCAATGGCCCAATACAACACGCCCATGCTCAGCCAACCATAAAGGATGCTTGAGATGAAAACCAAAGCACTTGGCATGATCATGCCGTCATAATCTGCCCGCGCACACAATGCACCCATCAACAAACACACGCCCAACAGGCTCATGCCATACACACCCAGCAAGCTGTGCGACAATACATCCAACACCAAACCCGCCAAGCATGCATAGACAAAGATAAACCGAGGATTCCAGCGCGTAATGATGACAATAAGGGCAAGCAGCAAAAAATTCGGCTTAGCCATAGCCATAAAAACCCACGTGCCCGCCACAATTTGGATGATCAACGCTATCACCATTTCACCAGCCAGCATTATGAACATCCGTCTATTCTCACCTTCCAAGGCGGCCCATGCCCTAAGTGCTTAGCGTTTTTGTAAGCCATCATACCTCTCTTGAGGCTGGCTAAAATAGGGCAGACTATTGGGCTCTGCACCACGCAACACCACAAACACTCCCTCTATTTGCTTAAAATTGACCGCAGGTGCAATCAAGGCGGTTTGAAACAATTCATGCTTGAGCCGCTTTACGGACATTACATACCCCACCAACAACCCTTTGGGAAACACCCCTGCAAGGCCGCTTGATACGACCCGATCGCCTTGCTGCATGGGAACCAAAATGGGAACACGCTTGAGGTTTAATGTGTTGCCATGGCCCTCGACAATGCCACGATAAGAAACCACGAGCTTGCGTTGTAAAGGGTTTAATTTTGGCGTGGCACCCGAGGCTTGGTTTTGATGGCGACTGCGTCCTTTTTTTCTTGCGGGCGTGTTGGCTCTCAGCAGTACGGGAAAGCGATGGCGACGGTCTAAAATAAGCTGCACAATCGCCTGGTTGCCCGACACGGTTTGAATGCGTCCCACCACCCCTTCGCGCAATACCACGGGAAAATTTCGACGAACGCCCTGGTTTAGCCCCTTATCAATCAGCAACGTTTGGTGGCCGTCTAAAGATTGCCCAATGATTTGGGCAAAAATTTTGGGGTTCAACGGGCTTTGCAAAAATACCAACTGCTCTTTAAGCAACTGGTATTGGATGCTGCTTTCCAAATGGTGGTGTACCTCCTCTTCGAGCACGCCAATGCGGGCACGCAGGCGCTTATTTTCTTCTTCCACCCCAACCAGCAAAATATAACGCCCCAACCAGTTTTCAACTCCACTGCCCACCGCATGGGTCGTATTGGTAATGGGGCGTAGCACCCCCAATACCAGGCGGTCGATCCAGGCAAATTGCCCTAGATTTTGGGCTCGCAAATGGAGCAACACCGCCATTAAAATAAGCAGCGCCGCGGCGATGGCAAGGCGATAGCGAATAAAGAGGTTTTTCATCGTTCCACACCCTAAAAATGGGACTACCGCCTGCCTTGGCTAGGGGTTTTTGCGGATCGCAAGTGCGATTCCACCTTGCAACATTCGCCATTCTGGCTGCTTTTGAACCTGAAAAGGCAACCGAAAGTGCTCGTTTAAAAACAAAGACAAGCCTGCCAGCCTACCCCCCCCACCCACCACACAGATACCCAATTCTTCCACATCTTGCAACAATGCCACAGGCAGTTTTCCTAAGGTATGGCGAATTGCAAGCACTAGGGGTTCACAGGCATCAATGAGCACATCACGCACCTCATTGTCTTCAAGGTAAACCGTCTTTTCAATGCCATCGTTTACCCTCACACCCCCTACCTCGAGGCTACGTGGTGTTTTAAGTGGGTGCACCGACCCAATACGCCACTTAATTTTTTCGGCTTCAATAGGGCTAATGCTCAACAAATGCACCTCGGCCAGCTCACGCATCAAGGCTTGATCGAGTTGCTGACTGCCCCACGCAATGGGATGCCATAAGGCAACCTCATTTAGCATATATGCAAAAATGCGCGTGGTATTTGCGCCTATATCGAGGCACAATTGGCACACGCTAGCATCGCAATCTTTGCCCAACCCATGATAGATGGCGCGCCCCGCATCGATCCAGCGCAAGTTCCCAAAACCCAGTTTGTTGAATAAGGGCCGTTGCTGGTTACTGACGTGAGTACTTTCATCCTGGTAACGCAAGGCATACAAGGTGGACCAGCTGCGTAATGGCAAGTAGGTTTTGCGAACCCTCCGAACGCTTTCTTTTAAGGTGGCCTGCATAATGGCGCGTTGGGTTTTGTCGCCTTGCAAGTGCCCTTGCAGGGGCAAAAAATGTTTCATACTTTTTGCCTGCAACAGCGTGTTCATGGCTTTCTCACCCGTTATTACGCGCATCCCACCTCGAGAGACAGCTCCCCAGCAAGCCGTGCTGGCATAAGCGGCACTGGGAGTGGCAGCACGGATGTTACATTGTCCCATTTTGACACACACAGCCCAATGCTTAAAACGGTTTTTAACCAGTGACCACATGTTTATGCCTTGCTACGATCGACCAACGGGCTCCATAAAGCAGGAGGTTTTTTTTAAAAAAAAAGCCACCCCAACTTCCGTAATATATAGCAGATTCAAGCAAAAAGGCATAGAAGAGGCACGGCGCACTTAAAGAGCCAACATTCCCCCGTCAGCATTTTTAAAGGCTTGACACAAGCGTATAAACAATGGTTCTAATGGAGGGGGTTGCGCGATGATATCGGCATGACGGCGAGATAGCTCAGTTGGTAGAGCAGAGGACTGAAAATCCTCGTGTCCACAGTTCAATTCTGTGTCTCGCCACCTTTTTTTGGTGCGCTTCGCACCCGTTAGGCTTACATGGTCATTTGCTTGCAGCGCGCACTGGTAACACCTTGGTTGGGTTTTCAAAAGGCTTGTTAAGCATCGCCCAATGGCGGTCCAAACCCATTGACCTGCTAAAGTAGACCCTCGTTGTCAAGCAAGGGTTTTTTTGCACCTTGGCGGCGATAGGTATTTATGGCTGCTTTATTTATTAGAGGCTTTAAAAAAAAAACCGTGGTAACCATTGGGATTATTGGTGGCAGTGGGCTTTATGAAATAGAAAGCCTTGAAAATATTGAAGAAATACAGATTGAAACACCTTTTGGGAGCACCTCATCCCCCTTGGTAAAAGGCACCTTGCACGGCAAGCCTGTGATTTTTTTGGGACGCCATGGCAAAGGCCATCGCCTGTTACCCGCTGAGGTGCCCTACAAAGCCAACATATGGGCTTTCAAAAAATTGGGGGTCAGCCATGTACTCTCGGTTTCTGCAGTGGGTAGTTTGCGCCAAGAGATTGCCCCTGGGCATTTTGTGTTTCCCGATCAATTTATTGACAAAACCCTGCACCGTCCCTCGACTTTTTTTGGAAAAGGGGTGGTCGCCCACGTGCAGTTTGGCCGCCCCGTATGCAAAGATTTGCTCAGTGCGCTAAGCAGCGCGGCCAGAACTTTGGGGATTCAAGCCCATAATGGCGGGGTGTATGTGTGCATGGAAGGCCCTGCTTTTTCAAGCCGTGCCGAATCGCTGATGCACCAAGGCTGGGGCGGTAGCGTGATTGGGATGACCAATGTGCAAGAAGCGCGCTTGGCAAGAGAAGCCCAAATGTGCTTTGCCACCATTGCGTTGGTTACCGACTACGACTCCTGGCACGAGGCAGAAAGCGAGGAGGTGAGCGTGGAGGCCATTATGGCCCTTATGGCGCAAAATATTCAGTCATCCAAAATACTGCTCGCACGAGTCATTCAAGACCTTCCCGCAGACCAGCATTGCAGATACGCCAATGCCTTGCAGCATGCCATTATTACCCCACCTGCCGATATTCCAACCCAGATCAAGAAAGATCTAGCACCTATTTTAGCCGAATACCTGCAATCTAACCCATCCTCAAATTAAGCACTTTATTTGGCCTTCGTTTTCAATCAGGTCTGCGTGACCCGTGCTTTTTTTAAAAATCCCTGATAGACCCTATGTCCAAAACGCCCAAAATACCCGCCACGCCGCCCCCTGAAGAAACCACGGATGAAACTCAATCTGCCAGTGGTTCTGCTGCGGAAGACATGAGCGATTCTGTGTATGTGCCACCGCCATACGGCCCTCAAGAAGCCCTTGTCGTGATTGGCAAAAAACTGCGCCAGGTACGCGAAGCACGGAGCATGAGCCTTGAAGACTTGGCAGCAATGACCCGCATTAGCCGTCGTTCTTTACAACGCATTGAAGAAGGGTTGCTCGACAAACTGCCCAACCTCACCTTTGTGCGCGGCTTTATCCGCAATTGCTTAGAGGTGTATGGCATGGAAGAATCCAGCCTAGCCGAGGAATTGCGTATCTTGGGTGGCGCGAGAAATGGCTACCAGCCACAGAAATTGCATAAAAATGACTATGCGTGGACCACCACCCTTTTAAAAAAAGAAACATCCCAAATACCACTGCTTAAAATAGTTTCTTATGTGGGGATTGCGGTGGGCCTGTTGTGGGCCGTTTACTTGTTGTATCCCTTTCATACCCAACTTAAAGAACCCACACCCACAACGGTTGAAGCGGAAAAGGTTGAGCAAAATGCTGGTTTTTCCGCGGGAGGAAGCCTTGGTTCGACAGTGCCAACCCAACCCACATCTGCCAACCAAGGCTCTAACTCTCAAACACAGACCCCACCTTTGGTGGTGGAAAGTTTGTTGTTGGAGGTCCACAGTACGGAACGCACGTGGTTACGTCTGTCCATCGATAAGGCACCGCCCGTGGATGTCTTGATTCAAAAAAATCATCGGGCTGTGTGGCGCGCCGAGAGCGGGTTTCGCCTAATTATTGGCAATACTGCCAACGTGCGTCTGGCTTTAAATGGGGAGAGTATCCCTTTAAAAACCCAGGATGGTCAGCTAAATGCCAACCTTATCTTAGACCGTACCATGTTAAGGCAGCTCGAAAACTAACTGCCCTTGTGCTCAAAACTGCGGGTCATCAGAGCGTACCATGTTAAGGCACCGCCAACTTGTGCTCAAAGCCGCGGGTCATCAGAGCGTACCATGTTAAGGCACCGCCAACTTGTGCTCAAAACTGCGGGTCATCAGAGCGTACCATGTTAAGGCACCGCCAACTTGTGCTCAAAACTGCGGGTCATCAGAGCGTACCATGTTAAGGCACCGCCAACTTGTGCTCAAAACTGCGGGTCATCAGAGCGTACCATGTTAAGGCACCGCCAACTTGTGCTCAAAACTGCGGGTCATCAGAGTGTACCATGTTAAGGCACCGCCAACTTGTGCTCAAAACTGCGGGTCATCAGAGCGTACCATGTTAAGGCACCGCCAACTTGTGCTCAAAGCCGCGGGTCATCAGAGTGTACCATGTTAAGGCACCGCCAACTTGTGCTCAAAACTGCGGGTCATCAGAGTGTACCATGTTAAGGCACCGCCAACTTGTGCTCAAAACTGCGGGTCATCAGAGCGTACCATGTTAAGGCACCGCAAAAACGCATCCTTGTGGTATTTAAGCACGCGAAACGGGGTCACCAATTTGCCGTTGATGTCGCTTATAAGCACTTCACATTTTGCTGGTTTTTGTCGGGCAAAAAACATCTGGGCTGCCCCCATAAAGGACTCAGCAATAACATGTGTGTCGCACGCCATCTAATGATGGCGCCCAACCTTTTTGCAAAGCCTATGCGCTTAACATGGCTTTATCTCCGCCTTGCCTGCCCAACGCCCGCTCATGGGGAGGCTTTTTTGGTTGGTAAAGGGGATGGATGAAGAGGCAGCATCAAGTTTTGCGTGTATGCTTCGGGGTCGCCCTGCAGGCACATGGAGATCCCTGCGCCGCCAAATGAGGACACCGATGATGCTCCTTTGAAGAGGTGAGTGCTTTTGGGCGCACAAAAGCAGCTGTAAGAGGGCTTAGAGCGGGTGCGATTAGCGTGAAGCGCAAGCCTTTTTAGGGGGTTTTTGCACGGTGGATTTTTCTTTGCTAAATTTTACATTGGCCACCCAGCTGGTAAAACTGCCGAGGGTGTTATCTGCATCGGCTGCAATGGCAAGCATGACACGGGATGGTAGGGGTTGGTGGTAGGCCTTTTTGTAGTCGCGGGCAAGGTTTTGTTGATGCATGCGCCATTTGCCTACATGGTGTTTGCCGCGGTCTAAAGCAATCAAGCGCACGCGCTCTGCATAAGGGCTAACCATCACTTTATGCAAGGGGATCTGCCGACTCCAAACGTAGGTTAGCACGGCGTGAGGGATCGCTTCGCCAGGAAAATGGCGCCCTTCCGACTTTAAGCGCTGAAAAGCAAGCCTGTCGAGCCACGTGGCGTTTTTTTGGCTTTGCGGAAAAAGGATCATCATGCGAATGGGTGTGTCGTCCCCCTCTTTTGTGCGCAAATCGCTTTTCGGTAACATGTTACTCACCTTCCATTCCCAGCGCAACCAAGGGGTACGCTGTGGATTGAATGCGTGAAGCCACACAAGGCCGCTTCCGCCGCTTTTTGAGGTGATCTGCAAGCTGTTTTTGCCATCCACACACACCTCGGCAAACTGGTTTGGGTGCTTTGTTGGGGTAAAAACAACATGTTGCCAACGGTTTGTAAGGGCAGGTTGGGGGAAATGGACACGAAATTTTTCCAAGACCCTTGGTGCATCACGCAAGGGTCGGGCAGCCCACACCACAAAATGTGGCGCGCAACCAAGCAAAGTTGCAATTACCACCCACCCAACCCGTAAAAAGGTTTTTTGAATCGTCAGCATGGGTCTACAATTTTTTTGGGTTAGGTAAGGCCGCGTTTGGCGATGGTATCTGCCAGTTCAAGGAGTATTTTTGCGCGTTCCCACACGGGAACATCGACCATTTTTCCGTTGACCGTAATCGCGCCCACCCCTTTGGCAAGGGCTTCTTCGTAGGCCTGTACAATCTGTTGGGCCTGTTCAACCTCTTGGGTAGTGGGCCCAAAGCAGGCGTTGCACACTTTAACCTGGTTGGGGTGAATGCAAGAAGCACCTTGAAATCCAAAATTTCTTGAACGCTGCATGATCCGTGTCAAGGCTTTTGTATCGTTAAAACGGGCAATCGAACCAATAAAACCCATGGGACGCACATCTGCTGCGCGTGCTGCAATCACGGCCAGTTGTTTGGGCATTTGCAGTATTTCTGCCTGGGGTTCGATGCGTAAATCGGTGGCAAAGTCCTCCGAACCCAAACCTATGGCAGCCACCCTTGGGTGGGCCGCCGCAATCGCGTTGATGCGGGTAAAGCCCTTGGCTGTTTCAACTTGCAAAAAAAAGCGGATTTTACCTGTGGGTATACCGCGTTCTCGTTCTAATTCGTCTACCACCTTGGCGACCTCTTGCACGTGTTCGGGGCTGTCGACCATGGGCAAGGTAAGGGCTGTAATGTGTGGGTTTATGGTGGCTTCAAGGTCGGCAACGGCCAAACGCCAAGGGCGGTTAATGCGCACAAAGACATCGTGCCCTGCCGCGGCGTAATCCTTGGCGATATCGCCCGCCACTGCCCGTGCAGCACTTTTTTGGTTTGGGGCAATGCTGTCTTCAAGATCAAGCATTAACGCATCGGCACCAACCATGGGGGCTTTTTGCACAAAGCGGTCAACCAAAACGGGTACAAACAAAATGGAGCGCCAAAAGGGTTGGCTAGAAACGTTGTTTGGCATGGCTTTTTTGAATCGGGCTTTTTGATGCCAGCACCTTTGCAAAAGGTTTAAAGCGGAAAGGGTTTATCCTTTCAAAAATGGCGATATTGGGGAATGATCTGGCTTTTGTCTATGACAATACGCGCTCTTTTTTTTGAGCCCTCTTTGCCCAAGGTGCTTCCTCAAGGTAAGCCAAGCACGCGCTTGGCGACAATGTTACGCTGTACCTCGCTGGTACCCCCGCGCAGGGTGGCTGCACGAATGTTACAAGCATGGCGTGCGGTTTCTCCACGTCTACTCGTTTGCCAATCGACGTCCCACACACACCCCTCCATGCCTTCAATTTCTTGTTGCAATTCAATAATGCGTTGGTTTAGTTCTGCACCAAACTGTTTAAAAATCATCGTTTCAGGGCCTGGAGCCTCGCCTTTATTGACTTTGCTTAACGCGCGTAACCTTGTGTAGTAAAGGCAGGACGCGTCCATTTCTAACTGGGTGATACGATGCAAAATGCGCTTGTCGTCCCACATTACGCCATGACCATAGGGTGTTTTACGTGCACTGCTTTTGAGTTCTGCCAAGGCATTGGTCATAACCAGTGGGTTGGCAGTGGGGTGGGTAAAGCGTTCATGCCCAAGCAAGGCTTTGGCCACCTCCCAGCCTTTGTGTAACTCACCCACCAAATTTTTGCGGGGAACCTTTACATTTTCGTAAAAGGTCTCATTAAAGTGATGAAAACCATCAAGGGTTCGAATGGGGCGCACCTCAATCCCTGGGCTATTGCGCTCCACCAGCAAAAAACTAATCCCTTCTTGCTTTCTTTTGGCTTGGGAATCGCTGCGGGCAAGCAAAAAAATCCAGTGGGCTTCGTGGGCTTTAGACGTCCATATTTTTTGCCCATTGAGCAAAAAATGGTCCTCATATATTTCTGCACGTAACTGCAAGCTCGCCAAATCCGAACCCGCATCAGGTTCTGAATAGCCTTGAGACCACAGCTCTTCGTGGTACATAATGGGCTTCAAGAAGCGTTTTTTTTGTGCCTCGGTGCCGTAGCGAATCAAAACAGGCCCCAGCATGATCATGCCCGTTGTCCGAAAATCCGGCACACCTCCACGGTCGCACTCATCATAAAAAACCACCAACTGCTGAAAACTAAACCCAGCACCACCGTATTTTTTAGGCCATGCGGGGGCGAGCCAGTGCTTTTTCTCAAGTGCACGCATGAGCAAGCGTGTGTCCTCATGGGAAATTCCAGGCCCTTGTACAATACCTTGGCGTCGCTTTTTTAGGTGTGCGGGGACATCGTTGGCGATCCAAACTTGTACTTCTTCACGAAATGCAGCCATTTCGGGGGTATCTTGTAGATTCATAGATCAACGGTCGGCTATTTTTAGCGATTTATGGTGAATACGGCGTATTTTAGCCCACGGTTGGAAAACAAAAGGCAAATAATATCCGCAGAGTCATGGCTAGAAATGTTCAAAAAGCCCTTTTAGTAAAAAATTGCGCCTCTTACATCTTGTATTTTGGAAACCCTGCTTTGGAGCGCAGGACCTCGCGGCCTTGGGGTTTGCGCATAAAGGGTTTATTCCATTCGAACTTATGAGTATACTACACCGCAAGGAAGTCGCGCAATAAAGCGTACGCGAGGTATTGTATAAAGCCTCGTTTAAAAGCACGCGAGTAAAGTGGCAAAGGAGGCGCACAGCCCATGAACGCTGAGCAGTTCTCTTGGCTGTGCCCTTTGTTTTAAAGGTGCGCCTTGTTTTGCGGTGCTTGTTTAAAACTTTGCTCCCAGCGCCCCAGTACTTTTTTTAAGCGTTCCGGAGCAAAGCCGAGCTGTGTCAGGGCGCAACCCCCAGGAAAGGATTCGGTGTAATGGGCAATTTGCCCCTGAGATAGCACAAAGCGGCTCATTCCCTCCACCACCACCCTTTTGCCCTGGCAACCTGCCAACAAAGAGGTGTAGCTAAAGGTCCAGCGCGCATAGCCAAACTTGCCATTTGTTGCGGGTTCGCGCATGCTCCAGCGAAAGTCCTTTGCATCTTGATGAAACCTCTCGAGCATGTTTGCAATGGCAGCGGGGCTGGTGAAATCACCGTAAAAAGTGTCGTGATACACTCCGTCTGGGGTAAACAATGCCCCCAAAGCGGTGCCATCGGCTTGCTCAACGGCAGCTGTAAAGCGCTTGAGCAGGGCTTCAAATGCAGCGTGTTCCATGGGTTTTTCCAACTCCTTATCAGTCACCTTGTGTGGTACTTTATATTGTGTGGTACTTCCACCTGTATTTTTTTACAGTGGGTTGCCCTGATGGCATGCTAGGGCGATCTCTCACCCCAAACCCCAGCCTATCTCGAAGGGCGGGACGGTATCTTTGCCTCCATGTCTTTGCCTCCACGAAAAACAAGCCCCCCACCAAGGGCAGTCATAAAAGCAACGCAGCGGCCAAGGCAAGAAGCAATTTGATACGGCAGACGGCAGTCAAACACCCCCACGTTGACACTGTTTTTACCTAGGCCAGGGGTTTGGGCTCTAAAAGCAGTTCCCCAATTTGGACGGCATTCAAGGCCGCTCCTTTCAGCAGTTGATCGGACACCACCCATAAATCCAAGGTATTGGGTTGGCTGATATCTTGGCGAATGCGCCCCACAAATACAGGGTCTTTACCTGAGGCAAACAGCGGGGTTGCCCATTGATTATTGGCGCGGTCTTCGTACACTTCCACACCTTGTGCTTCTTTCAGCACCGCATAGGCCTGCTCGGGGATTACCTGGGCGTTAAATTCGATGTTTAGTGCCTCTGCGTGTGCACGCAGCACGGGTACGCGCACGCAGGTGGCGTGGACCTTAAAGGCGTTGTCGCCTATCATTTTGCGTGTTTCGCGAACCATTTTGAGCTCTTCCTCACAAAAGCCGTTGTCGTCCAAGGGGCTATTGTGAGGAAACAGGTTAAAGCCGTAGTCGTAAGGGAACTCTTTGGGGGCGAACTTTGTGCCCTCCAAACGTGCCTTGGTGGCCTGTTGCAATTCCTCCATTGCAGCAGCACCTGCACCGCTGGCCGCTTGATAGGTGGTAGCCACCACGCGCTTTACCCCAAAGGCACGGTGCAAAGGGGCTAATGGGGTCAGCATCGCAATGGTTGAGCAATTAGGAACCGCCAAAATACCTTGATGCTGTTTCACGCATTCGGGATTGACCTCGGGAATTACCAATGGCGTCGTAGCATCCATGCGAAAAGCACTCGAATTGTCAATCACCACCGCCCCCGCCTTGACGGCATGGGGAGCAAAGGCTAGGCTGCGTGCGCCTCCCGCGCTAAAAAAAGCAATTTCCACACCCTTAAACGCGTCCTCTTGCAAGGTTTCAACCCCATGAGGTCTGCCTTGAAAAACGAGTTCCTTTCCCTGGCTTCGCGCAGAAGCCAGTAAGGTCATCTTTCGCACGGGAAAGTCGCGCCTCTCCAAAACCCGTAACAGTTCCTGCCCAACTGCCCCCGTCGCCCCAACAACGGCAACGTGATTTCCACGTGTACTTACCATGCGCACTTCTTCAGCCGTTCCCGATAAAACTTAGTGTTCAAAAACATCAACCCGCCAGGCGTCGTCGTCGCAATGGTAACCATTCATCAGCAACTCGACCAAAGTAGGCAGGTGTTCTTGGCATTTTCGGTTGATCTCCTCGACACTTATCCCGCTGGGCAGTTGCCCGCGCGCCTTAACCATCTCGCTCAATTTGTCGTAAATAGTCAACAAATCCAGGACATCGTTGGCTGCATATTGCAACTGCTCGGGGCTTAGATCTTTGCTCGTCCAATCCGAGCTTCCCGCCCCTTTGGGCAGTTCACGCCCCATGATTTCGAGGGTAAGCGCGGCAAGGCTGTGCTTGCCGGTATAGGTACGGATCAGCTTGCTCATCACCTTGGTGCAACGCACATTGTTCACTTCAATCTCGAAGCAGGTGCGTAAAAACGCAACATCGGCCAGCGCGTAATGAAACACTTTACGAATTTTTCCATTTTCGAACAGTGTTTTTAAATTGGGTGGGCAAGACCTTTTGTGGGCAGTGTGAACCATGTTCACCAAACCTTCTCTATCGCACACCTGAACCAAACACACAGCATCCCGATACAAATGTAGGCCCTGCAATTCTGTATCTACAGCAACACACCCTCCCCTTTCGTATTGCTCCAAGTCTTCGGGGGAAATATCACATTGAATCTTCACTTAAAATTATCTATCGCTCCGCATAAATTTGACGTAGATTCACGAATGAGGACCATTATGCTAGCGTTGACCAAGTGATGTATTGTTGTGCCCGTAACAACAGCATATGGAATCGCTCCCCATATTCAACGCACAACAAAAAATAAAATACCAACGTGGGCATTGCAATCTGTAAACCAAAAAACGGTGACCGTGCCCCATTCTAACTGATCGGGGCATCTTACGTCTAACTTAAACCCGTTACCACCCAACATTATTTATTTTTAATTCATTTATGGTTTGGTTTAGGCGCGCGCTGCGGTGGTTTTCGTAAAACCGCTTGAGCCACCACGGCATCGTCGCGACTGGCTTGGATCTCCCTTTTGGTGTATTCTTTTACTATGGAACGCGTAAAGTACGCCAGCGAGCCGTGTTTATGTGCCCTCTTGTATGTCATTAAATTCCGCATAAATCACCTTGGTAATTTCGACCTCAATGGTGCCCTTAGGAATTTGTATGTTGACAACATCGCCTTCTTCTTTGCCAATGAGTGCCTTGCCAATGGGTGTTTGAAAGGAAATGCGCCCGAGTTTAAGGTTGGCTTCTTCGGGGCCCACAATTTGATAGGTAATCTCTTCTTCTGTATCCGTGTTAATCATGGTTACAGTGGCTCCAAAAGCAACATGACTGCTGGCGGTTTTGTCAATTTCAACCACTTGCAAATGGGGAAGTTTCGCGTTAATTTCTTGGATGCGGCCCTCAATAAAGCCCTGTCGCTCTTTGGCGGCGTGGTATTCTGCATTTTCGCGCAGGTCGCCATGCTCGCGTGCTTCAGAAATTTGGCGCTGAATAGCGGGGCGTTCGATCGACAAAAGGGTGGTGAGTTCCTTTTTAAGGCGCTCTGCGCCTTGTTTTGTAATGGGAATACGGTCAACCATGGGCAGCTTACAAATCCATAAAAACGAACGGTTTTTAAAATGACAGGTGCGGCATCGCCTCTCAAGCAAGCCACGCTCTAGCATGGCGGTAAAACGACGGGACCACCCGCTCGTGTAAACAGAAAATCTTCCACCAAAGCATGCCGATTGGACGACTAAAAAAAGCCATCTGATTAATGATACTCTAGAGTATGTACCACACACTCACCAAGCAATCAAAAAGTACTACTTAAGGGAGGCGTGTCATGGAACCACCAGGGATTGTTCTGCCCGGAGCACTGCAAGGGGCTTATGCGCATCTTATCACCCACCCCAGTTATTATTTTTTTTATGGTCTCTATGCCGATTATGTACGTAACAATGCCTGGTTTTCGCTCCGTGAGCGTGCCCAACGCATTGGGCGGATGCTCCATACAGTTCGCCCCTTAATGGCCTTAGAACCCGCTTTTCGCAAGAGCTTGCCCATGCGCTTGTTCAGCCGTAGAGAGCGTCTTAAGCTGGGGCATCCGCGCGATGTAAGCGTGGCGTGGCGTGGCTTGCAGCAATTGGTTGCCACCTTAGGCACACCTGAGTTCGCGCAGCCGATACGTGAACGAACAAACAACCCGCACCCAGCAAGGCAAGGGTTAATCGCCCCCAGGGTTCATGTCTTGCATTGCGCCTTGCCGTTACACACACACCAGCCCTTACGCAAGGCACACGCTTTGAGCCCTTTTTGCTACAGGCTGTTAGCTTAGGTTTTGCGATTTGTGTGTTTTGCTATGGCCAAGCACCCGTTGGCAGGCGAGCACAAAAGTGCCATTTTGCAATGCGTGGTGGCTTTGTGCATCCATGTAAAAATGGTCGCTAATTTCGCGGCCCACATTGGCCAAGGTAGCCTGGGGAACCTCCACTTGAAATGCATCAAACAACTGACTTAATTGATAAAAAACAAAAGGCGCATCATGGAGCTGGATATGTATATAAGGCAGCCTTGTGGGTTTACGTTGATATCCTTCGGGGGTTTCTTGGACAGCGTAGCTTTTATCGTCTGCGGTATAAAAATGAATCCGAGGTTTTGCCCCAGTTGGCGCTGCACGATGAGAAGGAAACGCGTCGACACCTGGTGTACTCGAACCCTGATCGACGTCAGGGCTGGGAGACAATGTGGGTGGGGTAAGCAGCGGGGGCGGCACATTGCGAATGCTCCATTCCATGTCACGGTTCCACGATTGGGGCAAAGAATCGATCGCTGCGGTTTGAAAGGCATAACAATACCCTGTCGCACCCCCTTTAAACCGAACAGGATTAAACTTGCCATTTACAATGTTAATCGCATGCACGCTGCGGCGGCTGAGTGCATAGGCCACCCGCGTATGCGATTGTTTTAAATTGCGCGTAAAAATTAAAATTTCCGTAAGACCCGTGGCGCTATTGGGCATCGAATCAACCAGGACATCATGGCTACGAAACCCCTCAAAACGCATGCTTTGCTTGGCCAATATGGCAGGTGGACAGCGCATAAGGTGGCGATTTGGAAATGCATGAAAAAACCAATCTAACAATGCCCCTTCTTTTTGGCTTAACAACAACAAGGTGGGCTGGGGGAGCAAGGCTTGCATGCGCTCTGCAAAGCGTTTTTCCAAGTACTGGACTTTTTGGTCGTTTGAATCGCCCATGGTTACCTGCAATTGCAAAGCTTCTAGGTTGGCCACATGCCCTTGCAATTGCTGCCATACATCGGGGGCGTGTTGGCGCAAAGGGGCATAAAGGGCAGGTCCCATCCCCTGTTCGATGCATTTTTGCACCATCAGCTGAAAGCGGGTTTCGTATTGTTGTTCATTTTTTTGCACATCCAAACGCTGGTTAATCAGCTCCAAGGCCTCGTTCTCATTGGGAAAACCACGCATCTCTTCGAGCATCATGCAGGTGCGGGCAAAACGGTCGCGCAAGGCTTGCTGCTGCGGATAGTGTAAAGGGCCACACGCCCCCAAAGCGGCCAAGTTCATCATAAACAAAAGCAGCAGCGTTTCTAAGCGTTGTTCAACCAAGGCAAAGCAATGGGCAAGGGCTTCGTCGGTATAGCCCTTGTTGCCAAGCAATACCAAACTGCGGTGATGCAACACCAACAACGTGGCTTTTTCGCGCATTCCTTGCTGGGTAAACCCCATTTGTGCCATGCCGTGTTGCAAGCATTCGACCCCTGCTTGATGCTGCTTGGCCAGGTCTTCCATCGCTGCAATGCCACGCGTTCCTTCCAAGTTAGGATGGCTTTCAGGGGCCCCAAAATAGCAGCACACATGCAACAAGGCAGCGCATTTTAAGGCCAAAATATCCTCATCACGCAACATCTCATGCCACTGGGGGTATTCTTCTGCCAGGGAATTGAGTTCAATTTGGATTTGGGCTAGGGCTAAAAAAGCGGTCTGATGCAAGGCTGTATGGCTTTGGTAAGGACCTTGTGGGTATTTGCGCGCAGAATCGATGACGGGCAAAAAGCAACCCAGCAAGCTGCTGGTATGCCAATCAAAAGGATTGGAGATGGCGCAGGTTTGCTCCAAAATATTCATGGCATGGGGTGCCAGCAAAATCTGCTGCCACCACGTATTTTCCTCGGCTGTAAGCGCAGGCAAAAGGGTTTTAGCGAGAGGCAGATGGGGAAGAATTTGGCACAAAGCATCTTGCAATGCTGGCGAGAAACACAAACCCGCTTGCGCTGCATGGGCTAGGGTTTCAAGCAAGGCCATGCGCGTTATGGTAGGTGGCACCAGCACCTTGGGTGTGGCTTTTATCCCTTGGAGTAAAGAGGCTTGCATGGCAGGGGTGGCAACGCCGTGTGTGGTGGTGGCCTCAATGGCCAAAATATGGCGTTGGGCGGGGTAAATATGGAGGGTTACATGGCTTAGCTGGGTGAGGGTGGTGGGTTCTAACGCGCGTTGAATCAGGGTTTTGGCGGTATTGTGTGCCTGTTGCAATAGTTGATGCAACAAGCACCACCCTGCTCCAGGGTTGGTGGTGTGCGGGTGCTGTGTAAAGGGAGGCGGCATGGCCACGCGATTGCGCTTTGCTGCTGCCAAATCAAACAACTGCTGGGAACGTTTGCTACTTTCGTGCTGGGTAAAGTCCGTATGATGGGCACTATTGGCGGCACGCATCACCCAGGCCAATTCAAGGGTACGCCCTAAATGTGCGCATTCCCATACCGAGAGCAACCCTTTTTTGTGGGCTGTTTGCAGCAAGCTGGCGGGGTGAAAATTGCCCTGGGAGGATCCCCAGGTGGCACCTGCCAACCACAGGGCGTTTTGAATGGCCCGCAAGCCCCCTTGCCCATTTTTTAAGCGCAAACCCCCTCCGCCACTGGGCTGCAGAGCAAGAGCGCTGAATTCTTGCATTTTTTTTTCAATGTACGCATTGCTGGGGAAAATATCCCAGACTTGTTGGCGTAATGCGCTCAAAATACCCACATCCCCCCCAAGGTTACGCCCTTCTAAAATGGAGGTTAAAGTGTGCAAGGTTTTAGGTTTGGTAAAGCGCGAAAGATCCTCGCCCAGTTCAAAGTACTGGTGGGCAGGGTTAAGGCCTACCGCGCGCAAAATTTCTTGCATCCGCACCACCACCTCACGCAGCAGCAGCGTTTTTGCAGAGGAATACGCGCGATCGCTCCCCGTGGCACCATGCTCCGCCATGCCATCTTCTTCGAGAACGATACAAGAACCGAGATCAAGGTCGGAATCAAAGCACAGTTCGCCGCGTCCATAGCCTCCACGGGCAAACATGCATAGCTGTGCATGAGCCCAGTGTGGTGTGGGTTCCCAATCATTGAGAGCTGCCACGGTATTTTCAAGGGCGTGTCGTCGTGCTGCCTCTTGTTTGGCTGCGTTGTTTTTGCGGGCACTTTGCGGTGTTTTTAGGGGCATCGCTTGGCGATTGATGTTGCTGCGTAAGCGGGCTATGGATACCTCGCGTGAACGGTTGAGGCTCGAGTGACTGCGTATTTTTTTTTGGCGCACGGTCGCCAACCCTTGCTGAGCTTGGGCAAGCATCACAAAACGCATGGCCTCAAGTTCATTTAGGGCCTGGGTATGTACAAATTGAAGCAGCCCGTCCAATGCCAAGGCCATATCATGAATGGGCGCCATGGCAATGGGGTGGCTTCGCAGAAAATTTTGGCGTAACGAGGCTTGAATTTTCTTCCAAGCAGCACCGCCTTCACGGGTTAGCAAAGTGGTTCGCGCCTCGAGCCATTGACACCAGTCGCTTTCGCTGTGGCAGGCCTTTGGCAAGGCTGCTAACTGCTCATCCAAGGTTTGCAGCAATTTTTGGGTGAACGAGACAACGGGAGTGCTGGCTGTCGCTTGATAACGTAAACCTTGCAGCAGTTCTGTGAGTGCTTGTTGGGGTTCCATAGAGAGCCATGGGAGTTGGGATGGAGGGGCATTTTTAAGAAGCAACACTCTAGCATAAAGTGTACTGTGTTTAAGCATGCTTGGCATTTGCGCCCGTTGTACCCGTGCCCAAACAGGTGCTGACATGCTCTAAGCATCAACCATAGGGTAATCTACGCTTCTTTATGCTAAAATCATGCTACGGCGGCGTTTTAGCAAGGCCGGAATATCCCAAAAAATGCAGTTTTTGTTGGCTACGTAAAACCACATTTGTGTTACCCTAGATCCTATTAAGGTGTGCTGTGTACGCGGGATTTGATATCGACCCACTTTCTGCCCGTACTAATGTGGACGCACCTTGTTTTGCAACCCTCCCAATTGCAACCCTCCCAATTGCATGGCGTGCCAAGGGAATTGGGGATACGACCCTGGCCAAGGCAGCAGGTTGTTGAGGGTGCTAGGGATTGTGCTTGGGTTGGCGGGGGATGCCTAAATTTTGAACCATTTTTGTGGACTGCCATCCTTTCCGCACCATGGCACGACATAAAAAACAACGGGGTTTTGCTATTTTTACACCATTGTCGCTTGTCACTACCCCCCATGCCCTTAGCCCTTAGATTGACCTTTTTAGAATAAATGCCTTTACAAAGTACTTGGCTATGCATAAATACCAAAGCCTTTGTGAGCCTTTTAAAAAAAGCATGAGCAAGCCCTTTGACCCCCGTTAAAAAAACCATCACTCCCCCTCAAATTGTTAAAAACTCAGAGAAAAAATGGATTAACAAAATCCATACTGGTGATGCGCAAAAAATATTAAGGGACATGCCATCAGATTTTATTGATCTAAGTTTTTGGTCCCCGCCATATTTTGTAGGTAAGGAGTATGAGAAGTACCTATCTTTTGATGATTGGAAGAGACTGCTTGAAGGGGTTGTTTGTGGGCATGCCCGTGTTATGAGGGACGGTGCTTTTATGGTGATAAACATCAACGATATTTTATGCTTTCCTGATCCGAGCATGCCTAGGTATATGTCTAACAATATTGGTAATAAGAGGGTACCCGTCACCAGGCAAGATGCATTAGATGCCAAACGTAAAAACCCTGATGCAAACCGTTATGAACTAGCAAAAATTCTTGGGTGTAGCGAACAAACTGTACAGCGCAGACTTGAGCATAACAATATACGTGGTGGGAAGCAGGCTACCGCCACAAAAGTTTTGTCAGTAGCTGGAATGCTACAAGCGTGGAGTGAAGCAGCGGGGCTCTATCTGTATGACCGCCGCATTTGGCATAAAGACCCATGCTGGGCAAATAGCCGATGGCATAGCAATTCATATAGATCGATTGATGAGTTTGAATATCTTTTCATATTCTGGAAACCAGGCATTGTTGACATTGACCGGTCTCGCCTTAAAAAAAACGAATGGGCTGAATGGGGGTCACGGGGGGTTTGGAATATAAAATCAATTCGCCACAATAACCGCCATGAGAGTGAATTTCCTGAAATGCTGGCGGAACGAGTTATACGCCTTTTGTCTAATCCTGAAGGTGTTGTGCTAGACCCGTTTGTTGGTTCCGGCACCACAACTGCCGTTGCCCGCCGCCTCAAACGCAGATATGTTGGCATAGACAGGCTTGATAAATATGCCGTAATTGCCAGGGATAGAACGAATGCAATCGATAAAACGGATTGAGGATGCCGAGAGATCTTGCATCAGATTAGTGTCTCGCGCCCTACGAGATTATAGGGATAAGGCGGTTGAAATCTTCAGAGAAGAATCCGATAAACCTGGTAATATAGCAGAAGATGTAACAAGGGAAGCTATGGATGCTCTTGGTACGTCACGGGTTCCGATACGGCTGTATGGTAAAGTTGATGATAAACGTGCCGCGATAGTCTTTTTGTCGGATAGAGAAGTTGAAGTCGCCATGATGGTTGACCCCAAAGCTGAGAAGGATGGAAATACCGCGACCATTCAAATGTCTCAGACATCAATGCAAATTAGGCAATATAGGCAGGGGGAGGAAATTTGTGTTAATGGTACGCTACCGCCGTTTATTGAAAGAGAAGGCAAAAAACTTCAAACCATAACCATAATTGTAAAATATATTTACACCGAAATAACGACGCAGAAGTTTATCTTGGAAAAGATTAAAGTCGCCTGCATACCTAACGGTCTACTTCAGGAAAGTTACAACCCCAATGCACAAGATGGTTTTTGGAGGGTAGGCCGTAATGCACCTTCATTGGGGGAGGATTTTCGGGTGCGCCTCTCATTTAGTGATCTTCAAAAAAAGCAGAATGGCGAGTAGTTGAGGTTTAAACAACTTCCAAATGGCAAATTTGAGGGGGATATCAGACCATAAGCAAGAACAACTCACCTCAAAACCAATGATAGAGGCAAAACCTCACAGGTATTAACCGTTAAAAGCAAAACGTCGGGCAGGCGTGCGCATGCAAGCCTGCGCCCGAAAATTTGGCAACATGAATCTTGGATTAGGTCGCGGTGAGAAAAATTAGCGGCGCTTAATAACACAGAAAAAAATGTGACTTTGGTATATAATTCCCTCTTAACTACCCCCCATGCCCTTAGCCCTTAGATTGACCTTTTTAGAATAAATGCCTTTACAAAGTACTTGGCTATGCATAAATACCAAAGCCTTTGTGAGCCTTTTAAAAACAGCATGAGCAGCCCTTTGACCCCCGTTAAAAAAACCGTCCCCCCCCTCGAAATTGTCAAAAATTCAGAGAATAACACATCTGCCCAAGAACAAACATGGGAGGGCCCTTTGTTTGTGCACCCTGGCGGCTTTGGTTTTTTGGAATGCGAGGAACGCCAGGAATCCTTGTTTATTCCCGCACGTTTTATGAAGGGAGCCCTCGATGGCGACTGGGTGTTGGCGGGGCTCCTTCCGCCCGAAGCTAGGCGCGAGCGTGAGGCTGGGCAAGTGCTTGAAGTGCTGCGCCGCCGTTGCACCCGATTGGCTGCCCGCTTAGAGTGGGATCAAGGCGAATTATGGGCCCTGCCTTTTAATGCCAAACTCCCCGATGTATGGGTAGAACCCGCCAGCATGCCCAAGGCCAAAGATGGCGATGTGGTCGAGGTGGAAATTCACTATTATCCGCAAGATTCGAAAGAGTCCCCCGAAGGGCGAGTAGCCAAAGCATTACCAAACAAGGACAACCCTTATGCATGGGCGCAGCGGGTTACCCTCGATCTTAATCCACCACTAGAATTTCCTAAAACGTGCTTGAAAGAGGCCTCCCAAGCCAGCGAGGGCATCACCTATAAAGGGCGTGAAGATTTATGCCATTTGCCTTTTGTTACCATTGATGGCGAGGATGCACGCGATTTTGACGATGCCATTGCTTGGATAGCCAACAAAGAAGGCAGCCACGCAGGCGGCGTGTTGTATGTGGCCATTGCTGATGTGGCAGAATTGGTGGCACCCCGAAGTGCTATGGATGAGGAGGCCTGTACACGCGGATTTAGTTATTATTATCCGACCCACATGGTGCCCATGTTACCCGAGCGTCTGTGCACCGATTTATGCAGCCTACGCCCCCAGGTAGCACGCCACACCCTTACTTGCGAAATGCATTTGGATGCCCTGGGCAACACCCTGCAAAGCCGCGTGTTTGAAAGCGTGATTGAAAGCCGTGCAAGGCTAACCTATGCCCAAGTGATGCAATTATTTGAGACACAGCGCGCCAGCGGCCCCATTACCCAAGAAATCGCCAAGATGCTGTTCCGCTTGCGCCCTATGGCAAAAATCATGGAGCACATGCGTCAAAACCGTGGTGGGCTTCGCTTTACTTTTCCTGAAAGGCGCTTTGAAATCAACGACCAAGGGATGCCCGTCAACATTCACTTGGCATGGCCCAGCGAGAGCACCAAACTCATTGAACAGTGCATGCTTCAGGCGAACGAGGCGGTGGCAGAATACGCAGCCCAGCAAAAACTCCCGTTTTTACGTCGTGTACACGAAGCCCCTGCGGCCGATGCCTTGGCCACCTTGCAAGAAAATTTGGGCGCTTTTGGGATTCCTATCTCCCCCAAAGGGCTCGCCACCCCCGGGGTTTTGGGGCAGGTGCTTAAAGCCATTGCAAAGCACGATGCCCAAGAACGCCTCGAAATCATGGTGCTGCGCGCGTTGAAGCAAGCGCGCTATGCCGCGACATCTTTAGGGCATTTTGCCTTGGGCGCCCAGCATTACGCACATTTTACCTCGCCCATTCGACGCTACCCCGACCTGTTGCTTCACCGCGTGCTTAAAGCCCATTTGCGCAAAGCCCCCAAAATCCCCCAGCTCCCTTCCCATGCGGGTTCGTTACTTTCCCAAGCGGAACGCGTGGCCGATGAAGCGAGTGGGCGCGTGAACAAGCTGTTTCAGGTGTTGTATATGGAAGGCTACCTTGGTAAAAGTTTTATGGCGACTGTGGCCAATATTTCCGACCAAGGGGCATGGCTGCGCTTACAAGACCCACCCGTTGAAGGCTTGCTCCCCTTGGTGCTTTTTCCCAAACAAACGCGCTACCAACAAGATGGCAAGTGTATTCTTGTGCCCAAGCAGCCAGCCATCGAAATTGGAACCTTGCTCGAATGCCAGCTGGTGCATGCCGAGCGCCAAAGCTATAGCCTTGAATTTTTGTACGTTAAGCAGGTACCGTCCGCCGATCCCCCCAAAAAGCGAGCACTAAAACCGCCCAGCCCCGTGCTAAAAAAAAGAGCAAAAAGAGCCATCCCCAAAAGAATGCAGGCCTATAAGGGGAAGGGCACCCCCCATCCATCCCTAGCCTTATTTCGTTCTGGGGATACGCCATAAGCGGTTCTTTTCAGCCTTGCCCGCAAAGGCTGGCCCAGCCACCACAACCATGGCAGTAGATCCTATTTAGAACGCAAACAAGAAGGCAATCTGCCACCAACCACTAGGGTTGTGCCCATTCACATGCTTTGCCACCACTAAGGACAATGGCGCAAAAAAGCGGGTGTGCCCATTCACATGGTTTTACACTGGTCAAAATTTAATGGTTGTGCCCATTCACATGCTTTGCCACGGGTCAAAATTTAATGGTTTTTTGTGGTTTTTCAACGGTTTACGGGCAGTGTGTTTACGCTAAAAAGGTGGTGGCACGTGTCCCGCCCAAAAAACGGTGGTATGCGGGTTTGCGCGTTTTTCGTTCACATGGCGTAAGACTTTTTCGAGGGCCCTGTAGAGGGAATTCTAAAGGGTTGGAAAATGTTCGAAAGGGATTTACAATGCCGCGTCCCGTGGCGATCACCGCAAAGTCTTCTGCGGGGCTCATGTCGGCAGGGCAGGTGGTTTTTACGCTTAAGGGCTTTTTTTGCTGCCAGCCCGCCAACGCGCATCGGGCCTTCGCCAATGGCTAACCATTGGATAGAAATATTGGCTTTTTGTGCAATAAGCACACATTTTTCGATGCCGGGTTTAATAGCGCCGCTCACATACTGCCCTATTAAGTTCCCATCAATACCTACTTTTGGGACAGCGCACGCTTGGCTACAGGCGTTTGCAACAGGCCGCTACTCTGCATCGCTGGCACATACCCAGCCTCCCCACCTTAAAGCGCCGTGTTTTGGCCGAGCTCCCCCACCTGAGTGCGCACCCTTGCCCGCCGCGGCGCAACACCTCTTAATGCCACATTTCCCTCGCAAAAGCGTTTGCTTAAAAGACCTTTTCGCCTTGGCCCTCGTTTGTGGCGATGGCCACCGCTTTGATGTTTTTACCCAATGGCCAAAGGTCAAAAAGCCCTGCAGTCCATGCTCAAAGGCCATTGCAAGATATTTACGAGGGGCAAATTCCTCAGTTGGCGCCTCGGGCGGAGCGAGAACAGCGACCTGGTGCGCGTTGCCTTTTCAAGCATTTTGCGCGACTTTGGCGTGCCTTTAGGCATGCTGCGCGATAACAGCCCGCGCTCGGGCGGAGCAAAGCCACACGCCCCCCAGCGCTTTCGCTTTAAAATCAAAGCAAGAAGACCCCCTATGGTTTGCTCACGGCTTTGGGCTGCACCATCCACTGGGCACAGCCTTATCACGGCCAGGCAAAATCGATTGAGCGCGCCTTTTTAGACCTGTGCGAAAGCATCGCCAAACATCCCGCCTGCCCAGGCGCATACACGGGCAACAGCCCCACGCAACAATTCCCTCATCAAGCCCGGGAATTACACGCAAAAAGCGATTCCCATTGCCACCTTTCGCGCTCTGGTCGAGCAGCAAATAGGTTACCACAATGCCCATCCAAGGGCGCACCGGGGGGCTTATGTAACGGGCGTTCTTTTGATGCGGTGTTTGCACAAAGTTACGCAGCCAGCCCCATCACCCAGGCCACCGCCCAGCCAGCAGCGTAGTTTTTTACGCGCCAGCCGAGCAAATCAAGGCCCACAAATACGATGCCAGGGTGCGCATCTTGAGTGCAAACCTTGGTCAAGACGTGCTCAACCGCTACGATGCAAAAAACACCCCCTTCTACCTCGACTTAGCCCTACCACGGGCACGAAAAGCGACTACGGCAAGGTTTTTTTGTTGAGCGAAGACTTTGAAAGTCTCGCAACGGTTAAAGGGCAAGGCAAGTTTCTACTGAGCATCACTAACAAAGGGGGCAAGCGATTGATGGTAAAATCGATAGGTAAAAAAGGTGCCATCTGAAATTAAACGGCGAAACCGACGGTGGCAAACCATGGGAAAGAAGATGCAAAACCATGTGAACGTTTACACTAAGCATTCATTGCCATAAAGGGATTGAATTTTATACGCAACAAAACATGCCAATATAAATAGGCTCCAGAATGACCAGTGGCAAAGCATGTGAAAGGTGACAAGGGGTAAACCATGGGAATGGTTATAGCGATTGTGGTCGTGGAGACGCTTTTGCGTGAACTCTCAATCTGAGGAGCAGACAAAAGGCAGCATGAATACCGTACAAAGGATGCTATCTGGCGTCGTTCCCTTTTTTATGCTGGTTTTTCATTTAATCTAGGGCGCGTTCTGGGCCGAATAGGCGATTTTCTCCCGCCAAGGCGGAGCATAGCCAAACACAAAAACCAAAGGCCGAGCAGTGCCCAGTGCATGTACAAAGCGATGCGCGTGTACACCGAGGCCCCATGCAAAGGGATGGTTAAGGTGCTTGCCCAATATGCGGGGGCAAAATGGGGGGTGAGCGGCAGGTTGCGCTCGCCCAGTGCGTTAAACCCTTGGCTTTGCCCATTTTGGGAGAGCAACGCCATGGGCATGCGGTGCTCCACAGCGCGCACCCGTGCATACCAGGCAAACTGCCTGCTAACGGGGCTTTTGCCAAACCAAGCCAGGTTGGCTTGTACCAGCCCTAGGTTGGCACCGTTTTGGGCCATTCCCAGGGTTATCCGCTGGTCTAAAAGGTCAAAGCAAATCAAAGGTGCTGCCCTTATGGTATTCGAAAGCGCAAAGACGCTGTGCCGCGTGCCTTGAGTAAACAAACCAATATTGGGTATTTGACGCTTCAACCAGTGCTCCCAGGCGGGCAACCAGCGGCCTAAGGGAATGGTTTCGCCAAAGGGAATAAGTGCTATTTTGTGGTAGAGGCCTTTTATTTGTCCTTGGGTTCCAAGGTGTACCGAAACCCCGTAAATATCTTTTGCCTTTGCTCGCCACGTCGGAAAAATGATCTGGGTATTGTGTTGGAGCGCAAATCGTCGCACGCGCAGCAGTGAAACAGGATCGTGCAGGGGGGCTAAATACACCGACTCAGGCCACAGCAGCACGCGTGGAATAGGGTGCTTGGCAGCAGGCAACTGGCTTAAAACCCCCTGGGATTGCGCCAACAAACGGCCCAGGCTTTGCCGACGGGTGGAATAAACCAAGGCTGGGTTTGAGGCCAGATGCCCAAGGGAAAAATTGGGTTGAACGGCAGCCAAATGCAATGTCGAGGTCGCTTGGCGGGGTTTTTTGTGAGGGCCCTTTAGCTGTTGGGTGCGTCGCACCCCATACCCCAAGGTAAGGGCAAAGGTGCCCACCGCCACCACCACCAGCCAAGGAAGCCCTTTGTAAGGGTGGGTATTGGGCCACAACCAGCAACAGAGCAGCTCAAACAAAAGCAGGTGCCACAGCAAAAGCAACCACGTTAAACCCGAGCTGCCAATGAGGTCCGCACTTTGCAGCAGCAAGGGAAAAGCACTGAGGGTTTGTCCAAAGGTATAGCCCAACAAACGGGGTAAAAACCATTGTCCAAGCAAGCAGGTGAGTGGCAGAGCAAAGGCACGGAGCATGCGCTGTTTGCGAAAAATCCAAAAGCCTCCCCCAAGCAAAATCCCCCATTCAACACCCTGCAGCAAGCCATAACCAAGATTGATCCCCCAGGCGGCACTGCGGGGTAAACGCCCGTATACGTGGGCGGTATTTACCACCCATTCACCACCGAGCATGGCTGCAATGCACCCTGCAACACTGGCCAACGCCAAGGCCGTGCCAAGGCCGTTCAAACGGTTGGCAAACAACCCGCGTGCACGGCTGCGCTTCCCTTGCGTGCGGTGGTTTGCAGATTGTTGATACCATGTCCATTCAATGGACACAAACAAGGGTACACTAAAACAGAGCACGGCCAATGCATAAGGCTGGGGGGCAATTGCCAAGTGCCCTAACCAACCCGCCAAAGCGGCAAGTAGCCACGCGAGCCCCCGTTTAACACCCCGCTGCCGCACCATGGTATGGGCAAGCGATTGGGTTATTTTGAAGGTTTTTGTGTGTGCTCTCCTTGGGTCCATACTCAAAAACGCGCTTTGCATCAAATAGCGATGGTTGGCTAGAAGAGAGAGGAGGCCACCTGTACAACTTGCTTGCCAAGGTTTTTGCCTTGCATCATTTCAATAAAGGCTGTGGGGGCGTTTTCAAGCCCCTCACTCACCGTTTCGCGATACTTTAACCTGCCCTCTTTCACCCAGGTCGAGAGCTTGGTATGGCCTTCTTTGTAGCGGTTAAAAAAATCAAATACCACAAATCCTTCAATGCGGGCGCGCTTGGCAATTAAGGGCCAGTAAAGGCGCGGCCCCATGTCAGCTTTCTCAAGGTTGTATTGAGAAATTTGCCCACACACAACCACACGGGCGCGCTCGTTAAGCATGGGAATGAGCGCATCGGTGATGGGACCACCCACATTGTCAAAGTAGCAGTCAACGCCGTTGGGGGCTTGCACGGCCAAGTCTTGCGCAATGTTGGCACTGGATTTGTAATCGACGGCACCATCAAAACCGAGGTCTTGGGTAATCCAAGCGGTTTTTGCCGCACCCCCTGCAATGCCAATGGCGCGGCAGCCGCGAATTTTGGCAATTTGTCCCACCAATGATCCGACGGCACCGGCCGCACCCGAGACCACCACGGTATCGCCCGGATTGGCCTTGCCGATTTCAAGGAGACCAAAATAGGCCGTAAGCCCTGGCATGCCCAACACCCCCAGCGCCGTCGAGATAGGACCGAGTTTGGGGTCGACCTTGTGTAAATCATCCCCTTTCGACAGCCCATGAGACTGCCAGCCAATGCGTCCTTCGACCACCTCGCCCACCTGGTAGTCAGGGTGTTTCGTTTCGAGCACCTCCCCCACAATGCCACCCACCATCGTCTCGCCAATTTGCACAGGAGGAGCGTAACTTTTCACATCGCGCAAACGCCCGCGCATGTATGGGTCGACGGAAAGGTATAAGGTGCGCACCAAGACTTCGCCCTGGTTGGGGTGGGGAATGTCGCCTGTTTCAAGGCGAAAGGTGTCTTGGTCGGGCCAACCGTCGGGACGCTTGGCCAAAACCCAAAAGCGATGTTGTTCTTTGTTCATGGTTTTTTAAAAAGAAGTCCTCTTTCGATGGGGTGATGGATGAAGGTTTTTGCTAAGGGCATGGTTGCCATGGCCGTGTGCTTTTCATCTGTAAAGGGTGTCAACGTGATAAAGGGGGGGGGGTTAGTTGTGTGCATGCTGTGGAATATAAGGGGAGACGAGTTCTGGGATAATAACACGCAAAGCGAGCACCTCCTCTGCGCCTTCAAAAATACTGAGCACACGTGAATCGACAAACAAGCGTGAGGCAGCGCATTCTTGGGCATAGCCTAACCCGCCGTGTAATTGTTGGGTGTTGCGACAGATAATTTCCGCATTGCGGCAGCAAAGCAGTTTAACCATGGAAGCTTCCATGCGTCCCCCTCCCTCGTTTAGCAACCGCGCAGCACTATAGGCAGCTTGGCGGTTGGCATGGAGTGCTGCGCGCATGCCAAGCAAGGCATGGCGGGTGAGGCCAAGCGCGTTTAGGGCCGTGCCAAATACCTTACGCTGAACGCTATGCGCATTTGCCATATTGACCGCTGCTTGCATAATGCCAAGGGCGCGCCCTGCGGTTTGGAGGCGCCCGTGTACAAAGCCTTCCATTTGCAAGGCAAAGCCTTGGCCTTGGCCGTTGGCACCGCCAATCAAGTTGTTTTCAGGAACGAAAAAATGGTCAAACTCGAGCTCGTAAGAATGCATTCCACGGTAGCCAATGGTGGCGATGGCCCGCCCACGCATGCTCCCACCTTGAGGGTTTTGGTAGCAAAAATTCTCGGTGTAAAAGGCGGGTTTTTCGGCCACAAACAGCGAAAGTCCACGATGCTTTAACGCAGCACCTTCTTGTGTGCGTGCGAGCACACCCACCAATTCAGCACGCCCTGCAAAGGTGGTCCACAGCTTGGTACCGGTTATCTCCCAGCCTTGGTCGACGGCTTTTGCCATCAGGCGAATGCTCCCCACATCTGAACCCGCATCGGGTTCTGTTACAGCGATGGCTGCCATGGTTTTTCCCGAAGCCAATCCGGGTAAAAAGCGCGCCATTTGGCTTTGATCGCCGCCTTTTATAATGGCTTTGGCCAAAATTTCGGGGCGGGTAATGAGCGACCCAAAAATAAGGGATGCACGCGAAAGTTCTTCTGTTACCAGCAGCATACCCAGGCTATCGGGCTTTTTTTGAATGCCACCATACGCAGCGGGAATCGACAGCCCAAAGCAGCCTAACGCGGCAGCTTCTTTGATTAAGGCATCGGGAATTAAGGCGTCTTCGCAGTGGGTTTTTTCGGCTATGGGGGCAATTTTTTGTTCTGCAAATTGGCGAAACGTGCCCCGCACGAGTTCTTGTTCAAGGTCTAGTCCACCATTGCTCAAATCATCTTCAAGGGCTGCTTGGCTAAGATCCCACGCGCTCCCCAAAAATTGGGGCGAGTGGAGGTAGCACAACATTTTGCTCACGTGGTTATCGGAATAATAAGCCTCGCAAGCAGCAGAAGCCCCATGGAGCTGCGCTTGCACCACTTGTAGGTCGGCCATAAGGCGCGCAAGCACAGTTCTTGCGTAAAAGGCTCCCAAGGCAATCGCGGCCTCACTCGCTTTGGGTTGCATCAGCGTAATCCGGGTGGCTTGTAGTTCCGCGTACAACCATGCCAGCGTGTAAGCGGGTGCTTGAAACGGGTTCAGTTTGCTCTGGGAGAAATTCCCATGATGGTCGTTTGCACGCAAGGCAACAATATGAAGCAATCCCTCGACGGCAGAATCACCCACCCTTAGACATTCGAGGATCCCCTCGCGTATTTCGGCAAGTGTTGGGGCGGGGTGGGGAACATCGAGCAGGTTCCAAACGCTGGTATTCAGTGTGTGCTGTGCCATGGTGTGCATCACACTACAGTTTGCTGTAAAGGTCAACTCTCATCGTGCCATGGCAATCCCATTTTTGGGGGAATTGTCCCTTGGCTGTTTATAATCCTCGACGGGCTTGGGCTAAATGGGAATTTTTCCCCCCGAGGCGCACCGCTCTCACCTGATTGTTGTGGCTTGGTTTAGCCCCCAGCTCAGAAAAACCCGTTTCACCACGCTGGGAGGCGGGAAAACCCCTGGGGCGCGCTGCTCTCATCTGATTGTTGTGGCTTGGTTTAGCCCCCAGTTCAGAAAAACCCGTTTCACCACGCTGGGAGGCGGGAAAACCCCCTGGGGCGCACCGCTCTCATCTGATTGTTGTGGCTTGGTTTAGCCCCCAGCTCAGAAAAACCCGTTTCACCACGCTGGGAGGCGGGAAAACCCCCTGGGGCGCACCGCTCTCACCTGATTGTTGTGGCTTGGTTTAGCCCCCAGCTCAGAAAAACCCGTTTCACCACGCTGGGAGGCGGGAAAACCCCTGGGGCGCACCGCTCTCACCTGATTGTTGTGGCTTGGTTTAGCCCCCAGTTCAGAAAAACCCGTTTCACCACGCTGGGAGGCGGGAAAACCCCCTGGGGCGCACCGCTCTCATCTGATTGTTGTGGCTTAGTTTAGCCCCAGCTCGTCAACCAGTTTCACCACGCTGGGAATGTGTTTTAGCAGCTGGGTTAATGGCAGTGGGTCGCTTTTGAATACCCCCCATGTTTTAAGTAACGGGGGCCACGGCGTATTGGGCACAACGGGGTGCTCGTAATTTTTTTGAGCGTACAAATTTTGCCCTGCAGGAGAGAGCAAAAATGCAAGGAGCTGGGTAGCAGCTTGTTTGTGCTTGGCATGCTTTAAAATGGCAGCACCGCTGATGTTGACATGGGTGCCATGCCCTTGCTTGGGAAAAATAAGGGTAACCGCATCGGCCCACGGACGTTGTTTGGGGTTTTCGAGCATTTTGCCCATATAGTAGCTGTTGGCAATGGTTACATCGCAAAGGCCTTCGTAAATGGCACGCATTTGTGCGCGGTCGTTACCTTGGGGTTTTCGGGCAAAGTTTTGCTTTAAACGTTGAAGCCATTGTTTGGTTTTTTTCGCCCCCATATGCGCCAACAGCGAGGCAAACAGACTCACATTGTAAGGGTGGTGCGCAGAGCGGATGCATACTTTGCCCCTCCATTTTGGGAGGGCTAGGTCGGCATAGCGGGTAATATCACCAGGTTTGGTCCGCGCTTTGGATGCATAAATAACCCGTGCACGTAAGCTTACCCCCCACCACAAATGCTCAGGATGGCGGTAGGCTGCGGGCACCGCTTTGGTGAATTTTGCAGGTGGCACACGGTATAGCAGCTGCTGTTTGGCAGCCTCTGCCAAAGGGCGAACATCGGTGGTGAGCAGCATATCGGCTTTGGTCCTCGTGCCCTCATGGCGAATGCGCTGCACAAGGCCTTTTTTGGCGTACACCACATTCACCTTAATGTGGGTTTTTTGGGTGAAAGCCTGCAATAGCGGCTTGATGAGGAATGGTTGGCGCTGTGAGTACACATTTACCTCTTGGGCAAAGGCATGAAGGGGTGCAAGCAACAAGCAGCACCCTACGCCCAGTGCCCCCAAGGCATGGCTTTGTTGTGCACGGCTGATGGGATTGGGGTAGTGGGCGAAAAAACGTTTGATAAAAAACATGTGCACTCCTAGTGGTTTATTGTGTGGGTCTACGGTTGGCCTACGGTGTTGCTCGGTATTTTTGCAGCGTTTTTGGCATCTGTGCGTTCCGGCATGCAATGCTGATACGGGTTAGTTGGCCAGATTGTTTTTTATGAGATTAAGTCTCAGTCTTAATGTAAGGTGCGGCACACAAAGCCATCTGTCAACGTTTATTTGTAAAAAAACACAAGGTAACGTTTGCAGGGAGTTGCATACCCTAATACGTGGTTTTGTAAACCATGGTATGATGCGCGTGCCTAGCGGGGTGGTTCTTGCCAAACGTTGTGTTGCTTTAACAGTGCAACCAAGCGTTCAACGGCATTTTCGGTCGGGACGCCGCGCTCCATGCAGTGCTGGCCTTTATACAAATTGACCTTTCCTGGGGCACCCCCTACGTAGCCAAAATCGGCATCTGCCATTTCCCCAGGCCCGTTGACAACACAGCCCATAACAGCAATTTTGACCCCACTTAAATGCTGGGTGCGTGCTTGAATGCGCTGGGTGGTTTCTTGCAGGTCAAACAACGTTCGCCCGCACGACGGGCATGAGATATACTCGGTGCGATAGCTGCGCAAACGGGCAGCTTGAAGCAAGGTTTGGATGCGTTCTGCCATGGGGTGCTGGCTGGGTAGGTTGGCTACCAGCAAGGCATCCAACAGGCCATCGATGGCCAGCGCACCCACTTGCGAACTCAAACCGAGGAGGTCGTTGTTGCCATAAGAGGGTGGGAGCCATGCGCCTAAGGGCCAGTTGAGGTTTTGGCTTTGAAGAACTTGTGCCAAATGGCGCAAAGGACGCAGCAGGTGGAATCCATGCACAACCAACAACATCCCTCCACGCCATTGCTTGCCTTGTTGTAGCAAGCATTGCAAAGCGGGAGAAGCGATTTCTTGTGCTTGTAGGCACAAGGTCCATGCTTGTGGGGGCGCCACGCTGTGACCGGCTTGGGGGTGAGGAGACCCATTTGGGGTGGGTTGATTTAGCCGCAAAAGTGCTTGGGGCACGGTAAGCATCCCCCCTTGGATTGGGGTGTTTTGGCCGTCTTGTGGGGGCAAAAAAACGCCATCGAGCCATGAGGCCTTGGTTTGTGAAGCCTCGGGATTTTTAAAAGGAAGCGCAAAAGGCTCAACAAGGGGAGAATCGACCCCAAACAAAGCCACGGGGTTGCCCTGCCCCACGGCTACCCGTTGCTGTGGGGTGGTAGTGGCAAGGTGCACCAGGCGTGTGCTCCGCCGTTCAAAGTGAATGGGGAGAGCATAATGCTGCTCCCAATGGGGGCCTTTGTCGGCATTTTTGACCTGCTTGATTAAGTTGCGCGCCGCGGGCAGCTCGTTTACCGCGGGTTCGGTTAAGGAAACCCGCACCGTGTCCCCCAAACCATCCATTAGCAAAGTGCCAATTCCCACTGCCGATTTCACCCGCCCTGCCAAGCCATCGCCCGCCTCGGTAACCCCCAAGTGAAATGGATAATCCATCCCCTCTGCTTGCATCCGCAAGGCGAGCAAGCGATAGGCCTGGACCACCACCACAGGATTGGAGGATTTCATCGAGAGCACCAACTGCTCCCAGCCATGCTGGCGGAATATGCGCAAAAATTCCATCGCGCTTTCCACCATCCCCTCTGGTGTATCGCCATAGTGATTCATGATCCGATCGGAGAGCGAGCCATGGTTCACCCCCACCCGTACCGCGCGTTGATGCTGCTTGACCAGCCGAATAAAAGGCACCAAGGCTTCCTCGATGCGAGCCATTGCCTCATGGTATTCATCGTTCGAGTACGTGCGCTGCACAAAGCGCTTTTGATCGACATAATTGCCTGGGTTAATGCGTATTTTTTCAACCCAAGGCACACAGGCCAAAGCCAGGCGTGGGTTAAAGTGAATATCCGCCACCAAGGGGACATCCAAGCCTTCCTCACGCATGCGACGGCGAATTTCATCGAGGGCATCCACGTCGCGTTGGGTGGGTAGGGTAAGGCGAATGATTTCGCACCCTGCCTTGGCCAAGGCCAGCATTTCTTGGATCACGGCATCCACCTGCCATGTAATGGCGGTGAGCATCGATTGGATGCGAACGGGGTTTTGCCCGCCAATGCCTACCTTACCCACCATCACTTGGCGGGTTGTGCGGCGGCTGGCACGCAGCGGTGCCAAAAAATTTTCCACCTTATCGTGTGGGGGTTGATCCTCGGTGCTCGGGGCGTTCATCGCCATGCGTTGTCCTGTGTGGGGGTTGATCTTTTTGTGCCTGGGGGCGCTCATCGCCATGCGTTGTCCTGTGTGGGGGTTGATGCTCGGTGCTCGGGGGCGTTCATCGCCATGCGTTGTCCTGTGTGGGGGTTGATGCTCGGTGCTCGGGGGCGCTCATCGCCATGCGTTGACCTGTGTGGGGGTTTTGTGCCTGGGGGCGCTCATCGCCATGCGTTGTCCTGTGTGGGGGTTGATGCTCGGTGCTCGGGGGCGTTCATCGCCACGCGTTGTCCTGTGTGGGGGTTGATGCTCGGTGCTCGGGGGCGTTCATCGCCACGCGTTGTCCTGTGTGGGGGGTGATGCTCGGTGCTCGGGGGCGCTCATCGCCATGCGTTGTCCTGTGTGGGGGTTGATGCTCGGTGCTCGGGGCGCTCATCGCCATGCGTTGTCCTGTGTGGGGGTTGATGCTCGGTGCTCGGGGCGCTCATCGCCATGCGTTGTCCTGTGTGGGGGTTGATGCTCGGTGCTCGGGGCGTTCATTGCCACGCGTTGTCCTGTGTGGGGGTTTTGTGCCTGGGGGCGCTCATCGCCATGCGTTGTCCTGTGGGGGGGGTGATGCTCGGTGCTCGGGGCGCTCATCGCCATGCGTTGTCCTGTGTGGGGGTTGATGCTCGGTGCTCGGGGCGCTCATCGCCATGCGTTGTCCTGTGTGGGGGTTGATGCTCGGTGCTCGGGGCGTTCATTGCCACGCGTTGTCCTGTGTGGGGGTTTTGTGCCTGGGGGCGCTCATCGCCATGCGTTGTCCTGTGTGTGGGTTGATGCTCGGTGCTCGGGGGCGTTCATTGCCACGCGTTGTCCTGTGTGGGGGTTGATGCTCGGTGCTCGGGGGCGCTCATCGCCATGCGTTGTCCTGTGTGGGGGTTGATCCTCGGTGCTCGGGGGCGTTCATCGCCATGCGTTGTCCTGTGTGGGGGTTGATCCTTTTGTGCCTGGGGGCGTTCATTGCCACGCGTTATCTCTTACAAGATTACGGATGGGTCGAGGGGTTTTTGGGGTTACAACCAAGACCTTAACGCCCTGTCCTATTTCCATTCAAAATGGTGGATGCGCTCCCTCGAAGTGTGTTACACTCGCGCCTGTCGGCTCGAATGAGCACGTGCCGCGGGCGACCCATTGCTGAGAAATGGCTTGCCTCGTTTTTTTAAACTCTCTTAAATCCGGACCGTTCGCAAGTCTCATGGCCAGACCCTTGTCTTTGCTTGGTTCCCCCACTCAAATGGAGCATGCCCTTGGGCTTGCCCGTGGGGAAACAAGACGTATACTCGAAAATGCACTGGCGGGCAAGCCACCCAACCTCCAACAAGGGTGCCATCTTTTTAACATTGTAAGCAATGCGGAGCTGTTTGCCCTGATGCATACCGCCGACCACGTGCGCCAGCAAACGGTGGGCGATGTGGTGAGTTATGTGGTCAATCGCAACATCAACTTTACCAATGTGTGCGTCAAGCGCTGTGGGTTTTGTGCGTTTAGCCGTGGGCATAAGGCGCGCGAGGGCTATTTTTTGCCGAATGAGGAAATTTTGCGGCGCATTGGAGAAGCCCAATCCCTTGGGGCAACCGAGGTGTGCTTGCAAGCGGGATTGGCACCTCGGCTGGAAAAAGGCTTTTATCTGCGGTTGATCCGCGAGGTCCACCAGGCCTACCCCAGCATGCATCTTCATGGATGTTCCCCTGAAGAGGTGCTTTACAGTGCTGAGATAGATGGCTTAAGCATTCAAGAGACCTTGTATGCTTTAAAAGAGGCAGGCCTTGGAAGCCTTCCGGGGACCTCTGCTGAAATTTTGGATGACGAGGTGCGCGCGCGCATTTCCCCTGGACGCATTACCACCGCGCAGTGGGTCGACGTTGTTAAAACGGCGCATGCAGTAGGTTTACCTTCTTCAAGCACCATGATGTACGGGCATGTGGAAACCGCTTTGCATCTGGCCAAGCACATTACACTGCTGCGCCGCCTTCAAGAAGAGAGCAGCCAGTATGCAAGCGGCGGTATTCGCGAATTTGTCCCCTTGGGCTTTATTCACAGCGAGGCCCCCATGTTTCGGCATAAACCACCCCCAGGGTTACGCCATGGGCCAAGCGCCTTAGAAACCCTTAAAGTGTACGCCGTGGCGCGCCTTATGTTGCATGGCGTCATCGACAATATCCAAACCTCGTGGGTTAAAGAAGGCCTTAAATTGGCCCAGGTGGGGCTTATGGCGGGGGCAAACGATTTGGGGGGCTGCCTAATGAACGAGAGTATCTCAACCGCCGCGGGTTCGGGTCACGGGCAGCTGGCCTCACCCACCACTTTACGCCAACACATCCGCGCCCTTGGCAAAATACCTGCACAGCGTAGTTCAACCTATGCAAGGCTCCACACTTTTACCCACCCTGAGAACGACCCCGTCGACCCATTGCACGTTCAAAGCGAGGGCGAAGACCATCGGCTAACCCGCCAATTGGGCAACTATCACGCTTTGGCGCAAAGCAAAGCATTTCGCTTTAACAAACGTGATCACGCAAGCCATTAAGCCGGACTTATCCGTGGAGTTAACTCGCTAGTCGAACTTATACTCACGCTAATCGGGCTTGAGACAGCGCTGCCCCCCCCTTTTTATTAAGTAAAAAAAACACGCATGCGCGTTCTCTCATCGCCCCACTGCGGGGCAGCGTTAACCCTATTGGTGCGCTCAAGAAAGCCGGTTCGAGCCAACGGGCCATCTGCCGATTTGATCGGCGTGGACAGGTTTGCCGATCCGCCGAGAACCTCGGCGCAACAAAGCGCCCCCGTGCCCCCCCCTTTGTTGGCTTGAAACCCACGCGGTTTATCCCACTGGGGAGCACTTTGTCTGTGCCAAGGCTTCTTGGTGAATTCAGGTCAAAAACAAAATGAACACGCTTTGCTCCAAAAATGACCGCCGAAGCGCGATTAACCGACGGGGTAACCATGGAAACATGGCTGATAATCAAAGGATTCACCCGTTAAACACGCTTGCAAGGCTAATAGGACATGGGATTGGGTTTAAAAAAAAACGGGCATGCAAAAAATTATTCAGCCGTTCTGACATCGAATGGTGCACTTCTTGATAACCCTTTATGAAAGAAGCATTTCTTGCAAACCCACGCTTGTGGCTAAGGGAGCACAAAAAACCCCCACGCAATTATGGCTTGTGGTGGGTGATTTGTCGCTTCAACAAGCATCGTCATGGGCGCCCGTGGGAAGAAGTGTTTCTTAAAAAGGGATTGCAGGCTGTCACTGCAAGTCATCTCACGCACAGGGGTGAGGCAAATACAAATACCGTGTTTTTTGCACCGTTATTCAGATGATGTGCAAAAGGGGCATCCGTTCACTTACATATTCATCTGGCAGCTTGGTCTAGTATAGGAGGCTCGTCATGTTAATTCTGACAAGGAAGTCAGGAGAAAGTATCACCATTGGTGATGACATCAAAATCCAGGTCATCGAAATCAAAGGCAAGCAGGTGCGCATTGGCATTGACGCACCGCGTAAGTACGCCATTCATCGAGAAGAAATTTACATTCGCATTCAAGACGAGAACAAACGTGCTGCCTCAAAAGCACCCCTCATGGTGGGGGAGTTGGATACCATTCTCAAAAAAAATAAAACGTCTTAAAGGCCTCTGGGCTTTTTGTAAACGTATGGTCTTGGGACGGTAAAACCCGACGAAAATATGGCTTTTGAAACCTTTATTAAGAAAGCGAATTGCCGATGGGTAAAAAAAAATGAGGCAAAACCCCCCCTAAAGTCTTGAAGTGCTTTTGCCGTTAAGCAAAGCAGTGGAGATGGCCTGGCCATATCGGCATCCAAGCCAACTTCAATCACAACCTCAAACGTAAACCCCTTAAGAGCGTGTATCGGTTTTTGGTGCATGTAGTCAAAAAAACACAAAAAAGGCAACCAACATGAAAGTGGAAACAACGCGTTTTGGTCACATAGAAACTGCAGAAACGGAAGTGATTACATTTCCTGACGGCCTGCTGGGATTTTCCGAATGCACGCGCTTTGTGCTAACGGAGCAAGACTTGGAAGCACCTTTTTACTGGATGCAATCCTTGCAGATTCCCTCTTTGGCTTTTGTGATGCTCGCGCCCAATGGCGTGCTTACCAACTACAGTATCAATGTGCGCAAACAGCAAATCCGCCCATTAGAAACGGAGAAAGTGAGCGATATTACGGTCTACCTCATCGTCACCATGTCGGGCAACCTTGTCGACGTAACGGTGAACCTGCAAGGGCCGGTGTTGGTGAACAACAAAAGGCGCTTGGGGCAGCAAATTGTGATAGCAGACCACAACCTAAGCACACGCCATCCGTTGTTTACCGAGGATGACCTCAAAGAAGGCAGCGGAGAAGCCATTGTGCGCAGCCAAAACAAAGAGGCCAGCATGCGCCTTGCCATTGGCTAAAACGAGCGGGGCCCGTACGGCAAGAGGGTGAGTTCTCGCGCGGGGAGGGGGGCAAAAAAGCGTGGCACGATGCTGAACAGGCCTCACCGCCCGGAGCGAAGCACGCCAGGGTTCAAGCCTTGCTGCCGTTTTTTTTTAGCGGGCTCTGACAAAGCACGCCAGGGTTCAAGCCTTGCTGCCGTTTTTTTTTTAGCGGGCTCTGACAAAGCACGCCAGGGTTCAAGCCTTGCTGCCGTTTTTTTTTGAGCGGGCTCTTACACGGCACGCCAGGGTTCAAGCCTTGCTGCCGTTTTTTTTTGAGCGGGCTCTGACAAAGCACGCCAGGGTTCAAGCCTTGCTGCCGTTTTTTTTTTAGCGGGCTCTGACAAAGCACGCCAGGGTTCAAGCCTTGCTGCCGTTTTTTGAGCGGGCTCTGACAAAGCACGCCAGGGTTCAAGCCTTGCTGCCGTTTTTTGAGCGGGCTTGTCCGGTTCCTTGGCTGGCCCCCCTTTGCACCCGTTTTTTTAAGATATCGAAGTGCCAAAGGCGATGAGGACGCCGTCAATATCTCTCACATACGCCACCGTTTGCCCCCATGGTTTTGTGGTAGGCGGCGAGACCGCGCACGCACCATGTGCCAGGGCTTTGGTGTAGGCACTCTCAAGGTTATCCACAATAAAGCCCAGTTCAAACCCCGCTGCGGGAGCGTTTAGGTTGCTTTTGGTGTAGCCTTGGGGGAGATCGACAAAATTGCTGGCGGCCAAACGGTGTTGGGCAAAAGCAAGACGGGTGCTACCCGTTTCCATCTCGGCATAATCGCCCTCTTCATGGACAAAGCGGCGCTTTAAACCCAAGGCTTCCTCGTAAAACGCGACGGTGCGCGCGACATCGGCCACGTAAAGGATGGTGTATTCAAAAAGCATCGCGTGTTCAACACCCCCTTTGGGCAAGCCGTTTACTATAAGGGTTGTATGGGGGTGAAAAAAAGCGGAGAGGGCGGGATTCGAACCCGCGGTGCAAGGTTACCCGCACAACAGATTAGCAATCTGCCACTTTCGGCCACTCAGTCACCTCTCCAACTTGTTCACCTGACCCACGGCGCAAGATAACACATCCGCCCCTTGTATAGACTGCACTTGTACGCACAATAAGGCAACGCCGGTAAAGCACAAAAAAATTTCTGAACCGGTCCTATTTAGATGACGGGTTCAAATACTTCCTAAACGATTGTTTTTAGCGATGGTAACCGTGCTGATGGGGCACTGTTGCGCGGATCGCGCCACGCACATTTTTTGCCAAACAGCCCAAAATGCCCCTTTGGGACCCCGCTTAACCTGCCCAACACCCGCGACTTGCCCGTAGGATTGTGAGACTCGCGCTTGCCCGGCCGCGACGGCGAAAAACCGAGCAGGTAAGCGGATTTGCTCGAGCGGGTTTGTTTCACATTCTACCATCCGCGACTTAGGTCGCGATTGAGACCGCGCTTGCCCGGCCGCGACGGCGAAAAACCGAGCAGGCAAGCGGATTTGCTCGAGCGGGTTTGTTTCACATTCTACCATCCGCGACTTAGGTCGCGATTGAGACCGCGCTTGCCCGCCGCGACAGCGAAAAACCCAGCAGGTAAGCGGATTTGCTCGAGCGGGTTTGTTTCACATTCTACCATCCGCGACTTAGGTCGCGATTGAGACCGCGCTTGCCCGCCGCTACAGCGAAAAACCCAGCAAACCGCGGGTTAACTGAAAGTCGACATTGCCCTGCACAAACAGTTTGGGCAAGGCCACCCCAGAGGCAGCCTCGCAAATGCTGTCGAGCATGGCCATGCGCATCGCTTCCACGCCACTTTGCGCTGAGGGCGTGCAGTCTAAATCGGCCCCAAACCGGGCTTGCACTTTGGCAACGCTGCTTATCTGCACCAAGGGAATCATGGGATGCGCTTGCAAAGGCGCACCATTGAGGTGCGCTGCCATTACTTGTACACCACAGCCACCCAGGCCCGTCAAAGTTTCCACGCTATGGCGCGTGGGTGTTTCCATAATATGCAGCCCTGCCACCTTGGCGTATTCGCCATAACTCAGGCTGGGTTGGCATGCCTGGGGGTTTGGAAACAGCGCCTCACAAAAAACATGATTGCGCAACAAACACGCATTTTCGGGGATCACCACCGTGCCACCTAAAGCCACCGCGCCCGCGGCAATGCTGGCCATGGCTTTGGCGGGAGTGCTCTCAAGGGTGCCCGTGCTGGTAAGGCCTAAGCACATGGTGCCAAAGTGCTGGGTGCTGCGCGCAAGGTGGGGGGTTTTTTCCAGCGCATCCGCAAACCATGCGCGAATTTTAGCCATTACCCTGTCGAGGCCGCCATCGAGCTGCACGCTGGCAAAGCCAAAATGCGCAGGGTTTACCCCTTGTTGTTTCAAATGCAAACGCATGGCATCGTTGTGGGTCTTTTCACAGCCGTGCTCAAGGAGCAGTGCTTTTTTGACCATGGGGTGGCGCAAGTGCCCCAGCATGGTTCGCAGGTACATCTCCTCAGAATACCCCGGAGCAGCCCCACAACCCTCGGTATGCACCAAACTGACATAGCGCGATACGTGCTTGGGTGCGGGATTGTTTTGGTTGAGGCTTTCAGCGGCCAAACGCGCAACTTGTCCGGAGCATAAGCTGGTGGGAACGATTAAAGCCACTTGATCAATACTGACCTTCTCCCCACTTGCAAAGCCTTCAAAGTGGGCTTGTAGCGGCTGGGTTGTGGGGATTGTGAGCAGGGGTTTTGCGCTGGGCTTGGGCGCATTTAAAATGTGCTTGTAGGGGGCTTGTTTGCTGTGATGCCAATTGCGCCAAATCGACACCTGGTAATGCCCCGCTTGATCGCCCAAGCTGCGCTTGCCGTTGGCAATCCCACAAAATTGCTCAAACACCTCTTGGCCTAAATCTTCCAGGCGTTCCCCATCTTGGTGGCGTCCTGCGTTCACATCCATTTCATGGGAGAGCATTTTAAAACGCCCCGAGGTGGTAACAAATTTGAGGGTGGGCGCAAAGGGAAAATTGGTAATCGAGCCGTTGCCCGTGATAAAGAGGATAATCTGGGAACCCGAGGCCACCTGGCCCGCAATGCTCTCGAGGTCGTTGCCTGGGGAGTCCATAAAATAATAGCCCGAATCGCCCATGGGTTCTGCGTAGTCGATCACGTAGTCTAAGCGGACTTTGGGATCTTTTTTGCGGGCAGCCCCCAAGGATTTAAGGGCAATGTTGTACAGCCCCCGCATTAAATTGCCCCCAGAAGGGTTGCCTTCTGCGGAGTGCCCATGCCAGGCAGCGCGTTGTTTAAATTGCGCTATTTTGCTCAAAAACTGAGTGGCCGTGGCTTGATCGCGGACGTTGCTTAAAATATAGGGTTCTGCGCCAATCAGTTCGTCGGTTTCAGCCAGTACGGCCGCCCCACCATGGCGAATGAGTTCCTTGGCTACCCAGCCCGCCAGGGGGTTTCCCGACAATCCTGAGAAGGAATCCGAACCCCCGCATTGCAAGGCCACTTTAAGGGCACTTAAGGGTGCTGCGCTGCGCCGTTGGTTGCACAGCTGGGGAATCCAGGCCTTGATATGCTTTTCACCTTGGCGCATTGCGGTTTCAAAGCGGTCGCTTAGGGTAATAAACGCGTGGGGCACATCCTCTAAGGGCAGTTGGTTTTGCCGTATCCACGCTTTAAGTTGGCTTTGGTTTATGGCAGCTTCAAGGTGATCGACCACCAACACAGCACCCACGTTGGGGTGGACCATAAAGCCTCCGAGGGTACGCAGCAGCATCTCTTGGTTGTTGGCGGGGGCTTCGCGATCGCCCCCTTCGGTGTGTTGCACGGCGACCACCGGATCCATGTTTTCGGCGTTTACATGGGCTTGCTCAAAGCGTTTGCACAGCAAGTGCGCGTAGGCGTTGGCCTGGGAACTTACCGCCAAAATCACAATATGATTGCGGACCCCCACCCCACGTTTTGGCCCGCGGGCAAAGCCCATAAAGCTGCCCTTACTTTGGGCAGGTGCCACCTGTTGCCCTGGCTTAAAGGTGGAATCGATCTGGCAAACCTGCATATGGTCGCTAAAATTGGGCTGTTCGGGCAGGGTCACCTTGACTTCTCGCCCCTTTAAGGTTTCAAGCATGCGGGCATTGCACAAAAAGGCACCCGCTTCAATGTCGCGTAGTGCCTTGCCAAAAGGCAGACCCCAGGAGAGCAAGTGCTCTCCTTTTTGAATGGCGCGCACCGCAAAGCGATGCCCTTCAAGGACGCTATGGCTGATTTGGAGCAAACGATCTCCAAACATCACCTCTTGACCCGCTTCAACGCGCAAGGAAGACACGGCCGCGTTGTCTTGCCTAAACGGCAAGCGCGCCATCACATCAAACGCAAGGGGCGTACTCGCTGGCATTCCCATCCCTCCTTAATTGGGTTGAACAATGTGTCCGTTGTGTCCGTTGTGTCCGTTGTGTCCGTTGTGTCCGTTGTGTCCGTTGTGTCCGTTGTGTCCGTTGTGTCCGTTGTGTCCGTTGTGTCCGTTGTGTCCGTTGTGTCCGTTGTGTCCGTTGTGTCCGTTGTGTCCGTTGTGCACGCGGATGCCCTTGCTAAGGACGCTATGGCCGATTTGGAGCAAACGATCTCCAAACATCACCCCTTGACCCGCTTCAACGTGTCCGTTGTGTCCGTTGCGCACGCGGATGCCCTTGCTAAGGACGCTATGGCCGATTTGGAGCAAACGATCTCCAAACATCACCCCTTGACCCGCTTCAACGTGTCCGTTGTGTCCGTTGTGTCCGTTCGTGTCCGTTGCGCACGCGGATGCCCTTGCTAAGGACGCTATGGCCGATTTGGAGCAAACGATCTCCAAACATCACCCCTTGACCCGCTTCAACGTGTCCGTTGTGTCCGTTGCGCACGCGGATGCCCTTGCTAAGGACGCTATGGCCGATTTGGAGCAAACGATCTCCAAACATCACCCCTTGACCCGCTTCAACGTGTCCGTTGTGTCCGTTGTGTCCGTTGTGTCCGTTGTGTCCGTTGTGTCCGTTGTGTCCGTTGTGTCCGTTGTGTCCGTTGCGCACGCGGATGCCCTTGCTAAGGACGCTATGGCCGATTTGGAGCAAACGATCTCCAAACATCACCTCTCCACCCGCTTCAACGCGCAAGGAAGACACGGCTGCGTTATCTTGCCTAAACGGCAAGCGCGCCATCACATCAAACTCAAGGGGCGTACTCGCGGGCATTACCATCCCTCCTCATTGGGTTGAACAATGTGCCCGTTGCGCACCCGAATCTCCTGGGTGGTCACCAAGCGTTCACTCAAAATATCCCCTTTGGCAAGGCTTTCACTCCAGAGCACCACGCTCCCATCTCGCTGTAAGGCCATGCGCAAACCGTCTTTTCCTGGTTTAATCAAGAAGGTTTGTTCGCCAAAATCCCAGGGCTTTTTATTGTCGTGGACCCGTGGGGTGGGGGCACCCTCACTTTCTTGAGCATCCCCTCGCGATCTTGGATTGCTGCGCCCTCCATCTTGGCTGGCACGGTTGCGTGGACTGCTCTCGGTTCTCGAGCGCCCCCTTCCCCGGCTGGCAGGGTTGCGGCTGTTGGAGTCGCCTTTCGAATTTCTGCGGCTGTTCCCATGTTGACTACTGCCACGTGCACCCCGTTTTTCCCCGCGCTCGGATTCCCCCGGGCGGGAACGGGAGCGCGGCTTCTCGTCCACATAAGCCGAACTATGCACGGGAAGTTCCTCTTCTAGGGGGCCGATTTCACTCAATTCCTCAGCGGAGAGGGTATCCTCGGTTTTCATCAAACGCACATAGCGCTCCTTGTCATCGCCTTCCGACTCCGAGGCAAGGCCATAATCTCGGGCCATGTTGTGCAATATCCTGCGCTTAAAGGAGTTCATCGCCTCTAACTCCAACACGTCTTCATCCGACTCCAAAAAGTAGTGAATCCGTAATTTGATCTCTTTCTTAAAAAAGGCATCGCGGCGCTCATTTTGCTCGACATTCTCTTCTGCAAAACGCCGCCGTGGGCGTGGACGCCTGTTAGGACTGTGATTGCTGGTTCTCATAGAGGGGTTCTTTGGCGGATTAAAAATAATATGGACTTTTGATGTGGGGTTTATGAAAATGTAGTGTATGCATTTCTTGGATATAAGTAAACCATATGCTTTTACGTAAACGGTGGTTTTTTACCATGATGGAGGTTGTTTGAGCGCAAAACTGGGTTGTAAACGCTGCGACCGCGGTGTTTTGCTAAAGATTAAGGGTGCCCACGTTGCTGCCAGCCTTTGCGAGTGTGTTCGGCGATGCCACCTTTGCACAGGTTCCGGGCGCGTGTTCTCGACCGATGCACGGGGGCGTGAGTACGCGGACCCTTGTCTGTGTCAGCAAGCACGCAAGCGGGTGCTCTTGGTGCAAAGTGCCGACCTCCCGGCGCGTTATTCCGACGCACAATTTGTGGATGCTCAAAAAGATCGACAAAACGCCGAAGCATTTTCGACCCTACAACTCATGGCCAAAGACTACTGCCCTGGAGTGCGCGGGGTGGTTTTAATGGGGGCACCTGGGGTGGGAAAAACCTGGCTTGCGGTTTCTTTTTTGCGCGAGCTGATTGATAGGCATCAGGTCAAGGTGTTGTTTCGCGATTTTTCCCACCTGCTAGCCGACCTGCGCTCGGGCTATAACCAAGGGCGCGCCGAGCAAGAGTTCCTTAATCCTTTGGTTGAAGTGGATGTTTTGCTGATTGATGAACTAGGCAAGGGGCGCAACACCCAGTGGGAACAAACCATTTTGGATACCATTGTAACCTTACGCTACAATGCAAGGCGCTGCTGTGTGTTTACCAGTAACTACAACCTCACCAGCCACGCCACCTTGGTTGAGCACCATCGCAGCAAAGAAGGGCCTGATGCCGATGTTGAGGTGCGCGACACCTTGGTGCAGCGCGTTGGTGAGCGTATTTTTTCGCGCTTAAAAGAAACCTGTGAATTTGTAACGGTAGGGGGGGAAGATCGGCGCAAAATGGCGCACATTCCCCATGCGTTTTAACGCAAACCCGCCAAAATGCACACCGCATCTGTAAGGGCACCGCACCGGCTGACCTAAAAAAATTCTCCTTAGCGGGTTGCTCCCATGCTGGGGTGGGGGCTTTAGAAAAAAACCACACGCAATTTGCGTAGGGTTATTGTGTGTGCCGCCACGCGATTGTTTGTGCAGGGTTGTTGTTTGTGCAGGGTTGTTGTTTGTGCCGCCACAGCTAAGGTTATTTTTGAGGTTCGACTCCGCATCCTAGGAGGGCACCGCGCCGGCTGAACCTGAAAAAAATTCTTAGTTGGCATGCACAAGCCACAAAATGGTTTTCTTGGACCCTAGCCATGAGGCAACGCCAAACCGCGCATCAATTTTTGAGTGGATTAGCGTATGAAAAAATCGACCCCTTTTGCGTTTGATGTAACCACCTGGGGGGAAACGATGCTCCGGTTCTCGCCCCCTTATGGGGTTGCCTTAGAACGCGCCCTTGCCTTTGAGGTATTTTCGGGTGGGGCGGAATCGAATACTGCAGTGGCTTTGGCGCGGTTTGGGATCCGCACCAGCTGGGTCTCGCGCTTGCCCAACACCCCTTTGGGGCATCGCGTTGCAGGGGAAATTGCCTTTCATGGGGTCGATGTCTCCCAGGTGGTATGGGCTTTAGACCAAGAGCGAATGGGCCTTTGTTTTATTGAACCAGGGACCCCCCCGCGCCCAAGCAAGGTGTATTACGATCGCACCAACAGTGCGCTTGCCAAGCTCACCCCAAGCGAACTGAACTACGACCACCTTGCTAAGGGCAAGGTTTTGTTGCTCACGGGGATTACCCCCGCCCTTGGTTCCGCGTGTCAAGAAGCATGGCTCCGCTCTGCCCAAGTGGCCCATCAGGCGGGGTCCCAGGTGTTTTTGGATGTAAACCATCGCAACAAGCTCTGGTCCTACGCCCAAGCGGCCCAGGTGTTAGCAAAAGCACTGCCCTATGTCCATTTTTTGACCGGGGGCTTGGAGGATTTGCGTCATATTTTTACCCCCAGCCAGCCAGCCATCTCGGCGCCAGAGCTTGCCAAGGACCTCGCAAGCCGTTATGCCCTGCCCTTTGTGCTAATTACCTTGGGCGAACAGGGTGCGTTGGGTTTTGAGGCCAAAAGCCAAACCTTGGCGCAATCCAAGGCCCATAAAACCCAAAGTATCGACCGCATTGGCTCGGGGGATGCCTTTAATGCAGGCTTTTTGTACGGCCTGCTAAAGCACCATGATTGGCGCAAAGGGCTTGGGTTTGGGACGGCCAGTGCTGCCTTAAAGCGGACGTATTGGGGCGATTTTAGTTGGGCAAGAAAGGCAGATCTTCTTGCACTCGAATGCGGGGCGCCAAGTGGGGGGAGCGTTCAGCGCTAGTTTCGAGGGGATGGTTTTTTTTTCTGTGCTAGGGGTTGTCGGGATTGGTTTTTTCGATGGGATCTTCTTGACCTGAGGGTTTTCGCAACGCAGTCACTTCGTGGGCTGGGTTTGGCTGGGGATGGCGTTTCTCCTTGGGAATGGGTTTGGCTGGGCTGGGCTGGCTTGGTTGTCCTGGCGCAGGATTTGTGTTTTGGTCGCCTTGATTTTGCGCCCCAGCCCCGTGGTTGTAGCTTGGGGCTTGGGGATGATTTTGGGTGTTTTCAGGGTTTTCTTTTTGCGCCCTTGCCCCGTGGTTGTGGGGGGTGTTTTTTTGGCCTTGATGGGCGCCACTGAACGTGGTTGTTTCTTGAGGGTTGTCGGGGGGTTCGCGCTGAAAATCGGGGTTGTCGGGGTCCATAATTTGCAAAATGGCAAAGGCACGGGTCTGCCCGATCTGCTCTTTTAACGCGGCATAGAGATCTTTCGTTCCCTCTTGGGGCAGTGGGGGTGCGGGGGTTTTTTTGGGGGTTGCTGAGGGTTTTTCATGCCAACCCGAAAGCGCGAGCAGGTGCTCAACCGCCCTTAAGCGGACCGATTCCGACTGCGCATTTTGGGCCAGTTGCCCCAAAATATGCAACAGCCCCGGGGCCATGGTGCTGAGGTTTTCTTGGGTTTCTTGGGCAATGGCATCGCGCCACGCGCGTTCCAATTCCAAGGCCCTGGCGTGGACGTTTTTGCGCGTGCCAAAGCCCGCTGCCTTGTAGGCTTGTTCGGGGCAAAGGCCCTGCCTTACCCTTGCCTCGACGTAGGCTCTTTGCAGGGGGGTTGGGCGTGGATTGTTGTGCATGGCAAGGTTTATACTGCAAAAATTAGATTGCGAAAGTGTGTTAAGGTATGTATCGACTGGGTGTGTTTTTTGGCTTGTGCCCCCTTAAGGGGCACTTGGGGGTCAGGTGGTCTGCTCCACCTCCAAAGGACCTTAGCATGGTTGCATGGGATGAGCATGCAATAAGCCTTGAAATTTTGCAAAATGAAGGCCTTCTTATGTTCGGGTTGGGCGTGCCTCTTAAACCTGCCTGGGGACTCCTAGGGTTTTGCATGGGTCATCGCCGATTTAAAAGGCAACGAACACGGCCAAGCCTCCCATGTTCCAACCCCTTTTTAAGAGGATTGCGGCGGGGTAGCGGTGTTGTCGAATTAGGGCACGGCCATTTTTTTTAAAAAAAAAGGGGGAGCATGGCGCTATTTTTGAAGAGGAAGAAGCATTTTTAAAACTATGAACAAGCCCAGCAAAATCGCGCCAACCCTTCACCCAAGCGTGGGATGGATCCAACCCTTGGACGCGGGGCTGCGGTTCTTTTGTTGGCTTGGGCTGGGGGTTGGGCTTTTATTCACCCCGTTTTTTGGGGTGCGTGTGCTCCTCGCCCAGGAGGCAAAAAGCCCTCCCTCGGCCACAAGCACAACCCAGCAAATGGTTCAAATACGTCAGCAAGCGCTCGAGGCTTTTCGCGAAGGGCGCTTTGAAGAAGCCCGCGAACTATACCAACAGGCAACCACCCCTGAGCGTGTCGAGGCCTTGTTAAAGGCGTTTCGCACCGTGGAGCGCGATGGGGTCTTGCTGGTCGAAATTTCGGTAAAGGAGGTGCTGGAACTCACTTTATACCTGAGTTCAACCATTGCCGCCCTGCGTATTTCAGAAGAAGCCGAACGGCGTGGTGTCCAAGCGGTGGAAAACCGCTTGAAGCCCACCTGGTTACACAGTTACGCGCAATCGCGCACGTTATCGCGCACAGGCAGCACAAGTAACAATTACCTTGACCTGTCGCGCCGCAGCACCACCACCTTTACCAGCACGTTTGCCCAACCCTTGCCCTGGGGGTTACGCTACTCCTTGCGCTTACAAGACAGCAAAAGCACGCCCGATCACCTGGCCCTTGCCAGCCAAAGCGCCTCACCTGTGCTTACCCCTGGCGCCGCCCCGGAAACGGCGCGTTCTCTCAGTGCCGAACTTTCCGTGCCCTTGGGCAAGGATTTGGGGAACGTGTACTCGACGCCGGAGCGCAGGGCACGCTATCGGTTTAACGGGACGCGTCACGCCCTGCGCAAGCAAGAACTTGACCTTCTGATGAGCATGGCAACGCTGTATTGGTCGTTGCTCGGTGCCCAAGAGCAGGTCAAAACCCGCCAAGAATCCCTGGCACTCAGCATGCGCTTGCTTCAAGAAAGCCAGGCGCGGTTTGCCGCGGGCGTGGTGAATCGCGCAGCCGTACTCGCGGCGCGCACCCAACAAGCAAACGCCAAACGCCAATTGCTTAAGGCCCAAGCAGACCTTCAGCGCATTCAAGATTCCGCCCGTGCCGTGTTAAATTTGCGCACACTTAACGTGGGGCTTATCCCCAAAGATGCCTTCACCCAACGCTTTTTAACCCACGATTCCGAGGAGCTTAAACAGCAAGTGCTCGACAACGATGCCACCTTAGGTCAGCTTAGAGCGCAGTTTAACACGGTAGAGCTCGCGGTCGAAGAAGGCAGAAACGAGCTTCGCCCCGACGTTGATTTGCACCTTGGCTACAGCCAAAATGGCTTTGGCAACAGCACTGCGCCCAGCCCTAAAGGGGGAGATTTGTCAGGGTATCAGGCCGTGGTCACCTGGAACATGACATTTTTTGATGGGGAAAACACCCAAGCCTTGCGCGCCAATGTGCTGCGCCGCGAAAGTCTGCGCTTGCAAATGCGCGATCAAGAAAGCATTTTGCTGGTAAACCTTAACAGCATCTTGCGTGAGTTACAAATTGCCGAGCAAGACGTGTTGGCCTCGAGGGAACTGAGCCGATTGAGCAAACTTGAGCGCGACAACGAATTGTTACGCTTAAAACAAGGGCAAAGTACCACGTCCATGATGGGCAGTTTGCAAAGGGATTTTTCTCAAGCCAAGGTGGACGAGATTTTGGCAAGGGTGAAATATGAGCAAACACGCATTCAATTCTTAGGAATGACAGGAGCACTTTACGATGTTTTTAAACTGCAATCGGCCATGGCAAAACCCCTGCCCTAATGGGTTTGTCAAAGGCTTAGGCCTGGGGATCACCGGGCCGCTTAGCATCGGGTTTTGGCTGGGGTTTGGTTTGCTCGTTTTGAGCGCCTGTGGCGAGGGCGACCCGCCCAAGCCTGCCGATGGGGCAAAAGATCCCAGCGTAGTCCTGGGGACCCCCGTTGAGGTGATGGTAATCTCCCCTAAAACCTTTATATTGCAGCGGACCTACGTGGGGGAACTTCAACCCTTTCAGCGGGTGCGTCTGTATTCGGAGACGGAAGGGTTTGCCGAAAAAGTGGTTTTTGCCCTGGGGGATCGGGTCAAAAAAGGGAGCTTGCTGGCCCATGTTTCAAGCAAAAAAATGCGCGCCCAACGCGACCTTGCCAAGGTTTCTGCCAAACTGGCCGACAGCGACTATAAGCGCAGCCAAGACTTGGGCAAGCAAGGGGTGATTTCTGCCACCCAAATTGAACAGGTTACAACCAAGCGCGACACCGCGCGCTTAAACCTGAGAATTTCCGAAATTAACTATCAAGCCTCCATTATTCGCTCGCCCATTGCGGGAAAAATAAGCAAACGCCTCATTGAACAGGGCGAGTTTGTCCGAACGGGCAGCCAAGTGGCAGAGGTGCTTGATCTAAGCAAAATGAAGGCGGTGTTCTCGGTGCCAGAAAGCGACGTCCGCTTTTTTAAAGTGGGAAATTCGGTGACATTAACCTTTGATGCCTTGCCCCAAACCACCCTAACCGCACGGGTGAAATATGTTGGTTTAGAGGCGGGCAAACAAGATAAAAACTACCAAATCGAAGCCGAGGTCAACAATGCCAAGGGAACCTTGCGTGCGGGCATGTTAACCCGCGCCACCAGCGATTTGGAAAAGTTTGTCCAGCAAATTTTGGTGCCGCGTTACGCCGTGCTTGAACAAAAAGGGCAGCGCGTGGTGTTTGTTGAGCAAAACGGCAAGGCCGTCGAAAAAAGTGTGATTACGGGAGTCAATTGGCAGGGGGATGTGCATGTACTCAAAGGCTTAAGCTCAGGGGAGCGCTTGGTTATTACGGGGCACCAGCGCATTCGTGGGGGGGACGCCGTGCTGGCTCAGGTGAAGCAAGGGCTCTAAATTGGCGGTAAAGCGGAGGGGCTTTTTCAGTTGGCGGAGGGGCTTTTCAGTTGGCGGTAAAGCGGAGGGGCTTTTCAGTTGGCGGTAAAGCGAAGGGGCTTTTTCAGTTGGCGGTAAAGCGAAGGGGCTTTTTCAGTTGGCGGAGGGGCTTTTCAGTTGGCGGTAAAGCGAAGGGGCTTTTTCAGTTGGCGGAGGGGCTTTTCAATTGGCGGTAAAGCGGAGGGGCTTTTTCAGTTGGCGGAGGGGCTTTTCAGTTGGCGGTAAAGCGAAGGGGCTTTTTCAGTTGGCGGAGGGGCTTTTTCAGTTGGCGGTAAAGCGAAGGGGCTTTTTCAGTTGGCGGAGGGGCTTTTCAGTTGGCGGTAAAGCGAAGGGGCTTTTTCAGTTGGCGGTAAAGCGAAGGGGCTTTTTCAGTTGGCGGAGGGGCTTTTTCAATTGGCGGAGGGGCTTTTCAATTGGCGGTAAAGCGAAGGGGCTTTTTCAGTTGGCGGTAAAGCGGAGGGGTTTGCCACGTACCGCGCGCGCTTTTTTTTTCAAGTGCCAAGGGGGAAATGCGCATTTTTGCAAACAGCCACGGCCCGCAAACAGCTCCGCTCCGCAAACAGCTCCGCTCCGCAAATGGCGTGCCTTGGGAAATAACGGGCTTTACAAACGGTGCGCGCGGGTGCTTTTTTGAAAGCATGGCAACGATTTGGATACGCCGCGCGCGCGTTGGCCCGCACATGCGATTACAAGCATCCCCCCACAAAGCCAGATGCATTGCATGCCATGGGGGTTTTTTACCGCAGGTTTTTTACCGCAGGTTTTTTACCGCAGGTTTTTTACCACTGCAAGATCTGAAGATCTGACCATTAGGACGCTGTTATGAAACTTCCTCATTTTGCCATTCGCAACCGCAACCCCGTCTTGTTGTTGCTCTTTTTGTGCATCGCCATGGGTACGAGCGCGTACAAAAACCTCCCGCGCGAGGCAGCCCCTGATATTCAAGTTCCCCTGCTGATTGTAACCGTTGTTTACCCAGGTGCATCCCCTGAAGATGTGGAAAGCTTGGTTACCAAAGAACTCGAAGAGGACTTGCAGAATGTCGAAAACCTCAAAGAAATGAGCTCGGTTTCCTCGGAGAACGCAGCCACGATTACCCTCGAATTTGAACTCGGTTTTGATGTCCAAGAAGCGCGGATTAAAACGCGTGAAATTTTGAATCAGATCAAAAACGAACTGCCCGATGAGGTCGAAGAACCGATCATTACCGAGATTAACCTCTCCGAAGAACCCATGTTGATCGTGGTTTTGAGCGGCAAGGTGGGGTTGGAAAAGCTCAAACAAGCAGCCGAATCGTTGCAAGATGACATTGAGGCCATTCCTGGAATTTTGGATGTGGAACTCACCGGTGGGCTCGAACGTCAGGTGAATGTGCAGGTGAATACCGACAAGTTGCGCCACCATCGCATCTCACTCAACACCTTGGCCGATGTGGTGAGCCGCGAGAACGCCAACCTTCCTGGAGGCTCCCTTGAAACGGGACCTTTAAGGTATCAAATTCGGATTCCCAGCCAGTACAAAAGCCCTGAAGAAATTAACGATGTGGTGGTTGCCGCCCCTGAAGGATCGCCCATTTATGTGCGCGATTTGGCCCAGGTTACCTTTAGCTATAAAGATGAAAACAGCCGTTCGCGCTTTAACAGCAAAGAATCGGTCTCGCTCAGGGTGGTTAAGCGCTCAGGGGAAAATTTACTCCACATTCGCAGCCAAATACGCGCCCTGGTTGGGGCGCGTAACCAAGCCTGGGGCGGGGAGATTTACGCCGCTTCCATTGCCGACACCAGCAAGTTTGTGAAGCGCTTTGTGAAAGATTTGGAAAACAACATTGCCAGTGGTTTTTTGCTGGTATTGATCGTGTTATTGGTTTCAATGGGCATTCGCAATGCGTTCATGGTGGCCGCTGCCATTCCGCTTTCTTTTTTAATTGCCCTCATTGTGCTTCAAACCCTTGGCTATACCCTCAATTTTGTGGTGCTCTTCAGCCTTATCCTAGCCCTTGGGATGCTGGTCGACAACGCGATTGTGGTAATTGAAAATATTTATCGCCACATGGAAGAAGGCAAGGACAAACTCCAAGCCGCCCTCGATGGCGTGGCTGAGGTAGGTTGGCCCATTATCACCTCGACCTTAACCACGCTGTTGGCCTTTGCACCGCTTATTTTTATGCCTGGAATTGTGGGAGAGTTTTTGTCCTACCTTCCGCGGACCCTCATTTTTGCCTTAAGTGCATCCTTGGTGGTGGGGCTGATGATTAACCCTGTCATTGCCTCAATGGTGATGAAACTGCCCGGGGGCAAAAAGAGCGCGATTTCAACCGTGCAGCTTGGCGACCTCCGCAAGGCCAAATGGAAGGGGCACTATGCCAGGGTGTTGGAATATGCGCTGGCGCATCGTAAACGGGTTATGCTGGGTGCGGTTGGGTGTTTTGTGGGTGTGATGGTTTTGTTTGTGGTGGTGAACCTCTCGCGTAATGGGGTTGAATTTTTTCCCGTAACCGAACCCGATTCCGCCACCATCGCCATTACCGCACCCCCAGGATCAAACCTCAATGTTTCCGATGCCTACGCCACACAAGCAGAAGGGGCCGTGCAAAACTACCAAAGCAGCATCGATACCGTGGTTACCGACATTGGTGGGAGCACCCGTCAAGATTCGGGGCCACATTTAAGCCGCCTTTCCGTCTCTTTTCCGGAGTGGGTTGACTGGGATTTGCGTCCCTTGGAAGTGATTGCCAAATTGCGGGTGGCCTTAAAAAAAATTGTGGGGGCAGAGGTCCATTTCTCCCTTGCTCAGGCAGGCCCTCCCACGGGTGCCCCGGTCAATATTGAGGTGGCAGGAGAGGATTTTGAGGCGATTTTACCCCTCATCGCCACCATTAAGCAGCGCATTCAAAACATTCCTGGCTTGGTGAATTTGGACGATGATTTTGAGCGCAATCGCACGGAACTCCAAGTGCGGGTCGACCGCGATAAGCTGGCTAAACTGGGCTTTAATGCCCAACAAGTGGGTTTGGCGGTGCGCACCGCCTTTAACGGACGCACGGTGTCGACCTACCGTGAAGGCAAGGAGGAATACGATATAAACGTTCGCTTAAGCGATGCTTTTCGCGCCACCCCCGATGACCTAGCACGGTTTTATTTGGTGGGTAGCGGGGGTGCTCAAATCCCCTTGAGCGAAGTGGCCACGGTCGATACCGCGCCCTCCTTTGGGAGCATTCGCCACAAAGGGCTTGATCGGGTGATTACCGTTTCGGCAGATGCCCAAGGCGTTGCCGGTCCGCGCTTGTTAAACCAGGTTCAAGCCGCTTTAAGCGACCTTGAGTTTCCCCCAGGGGTCTCTTTGCGCTACACCGGTGAGAACGAAGATCAACAAGAATCCCAGTCGTTTTTAGGGCAGAGTTTTTTGGTGGCTTTGTGCCTTATTTTTATCGTGCTGGTGGCCCAGTTCAACTCTTTCACCACCCCCCTCATCATTTTAAGTTCGGTTATTTTATCGCTGATTGGGGTGTTTATGGGCCTTATTCTACACGATCGTCCCTTTAGCATTATGATGGGGGGCATTGGGGTCATTTCCCTGGCAGGGGTGGTCGTAAATAACGCCATTGTGCTGTTAGACTTCACCAATCGGCTCCGAAAACGCGGCTACGCACGCAACGAGGCGGTGGTACTGGCAGGCATGGCGCGCTTAAGGCCCGTGCTGATGACCGCCATTACCACCATATTGGGGTTGTTGCCCGTGGCTTTGGGGGTTGAGATCAACTTTTTTGGCTGGCCCATTCTGCGCTTTGGCAGTGAAAGCGGGGTGTTTTGGACTCCCATGGCCTTGGCTGTGATTTATGGCTTGTCGGTGGCCACCGTGTTAACCTTGGTGGTGGTGCCCGTGCTCTACACCTTGGTGGATGACCTGGGCCATTATGGCCCACGAAAATTGACCGACTTAAACACCAAATGGATCTCCTTGCTGGGCCGGGTTCAAGGCAGTCCGCTGTGGCAGGGCAGCAAAAACCGGTTGCGTGCCGGCATGCCCCAAAAGGTGGCAGCCCCTTCACAAAAAGTAGGGCACAAAACGGGCGCAACCGCAGACAAAAAAATGCCGTAAACCCCTGTGGTGGGAACCTTTTTTTTTTGATCTCTGAAGCAGAGAATTCCCCGCAAGCCTTTGCCCATGGCCTTGGCTGGGTGTGCTGGCCTTGGCTGGGGGTGTGCTGGCGTTGGCTGGGTGTGCTGGCGTTGCCTTTGCGCGCAAACACGGGGTTTGCAACGTTTTTTTTAAAAAAGGACGCGTCAGCCCTCGCAAAATAAGGCGGGGCGAGGGAGCGTTGGCTGGGTGTGCTGGCGTTGCCTTTGCGCGCAAACACGGGGTTTGCAACGGTTTTTTTAAAAAGGACGCGTCAGCCCTCGCAAAATAAGGCGGGGCGAGGGAGCGTTGGCTGGGTGTGCTGGCCTTGGCTGGGGGTGTGCTGGCCTTGGCTGGGGGTGTGCTGGCGTCGCCTTTGCCCATGGCCTTGGCTGGGGGTGTGCTGGCCTTGGCTGGGTGTGCTGGCGTCGCCTTTGCCCATGGCCTTGGCTGGGGGTGTGCTGGCCTTGGCTGGGTGCGCTGGCCTTGGCTGGGTGTGCTGGCGTCGCCTTTGCGCGCAAACACGGGGTTTGCAACGGTTTTTTTTAAAAAGGACGCGTCAGCCCTCGCAAAATAAGGCGGGGCGGTGCTAGAACTGTTAGTTTGGCAAGAAAGAATCGACCCTTTTTTGCAGGCTAAAGACAAGATGCCTATGGACACCTTTTTTGGCTATTTTGCCCAAGCGGCGTTTACGGCATTTTGTACCACCCTTGCACAGCAGCAAAAAACGGCTTTGAGCCTTGAGCGCATCCAAGTGTATCAGGCAACCGCGTTTAGCCTGCGCCGTTCGGGGTTCGAGCGCATGTTTGCCCCTATTTTGGTGGCAGGAAGCAAGATTCACACACTGTATGCCATGACCAACCGTGATGTCGAAGTGCTCAAGTCCTTTTGTAGCGCTGGGGTGGGTTTGCATCAAGCCCTTGAACAGGCCTTTTCGGCCGCCGTGATACCCTTTGAATTTGTTGCGAAACAACGTGCCTTGTTTCAGCACCTTGAAGCCTCACCAAACGCCATTGGTTTTACAGCCCACCACCTAAACGGTGCCCTAACCTACACCGCTGCCCAGGCATGGATTGCACCGCCCCACGGCGCGCCTTTTTCGGTGTGTTTACTGGTCGATGCTAGCACCTGCGCTTTCATTGAGGAACGCAGCACCCAGCCCCAAACCTTGCGCGCCTTAAAAGCCATTGTCAATGGCGCGTATGTCTGCCAGCCGCAAAGTTCCGTCACCAAAGCCCAAGATTCATGGGCCGCTGAAAACCTCGCCAAAGGCCAAACCCTCAGTTTGTCTTGGCTGCATAGCCTTTTTTGCGCGAATGCGGGCGGTGCCCTGCTAAAGTTGCTCCGCCGCACAGCTGTCGTGCGCTGCAAACCGCTGGACAAAACCGAACTCGATGACGACCTTTGGCCCGCCGATGACAAAACCCAAGCCCTGACCGCCGTGCGCTTAGGCCTCGAAGGGCATGCTGCCACCATGATGGTGTTTTTTGGTGCCTCCCAAGCCAAGGCCTTGTTACAACTCAGCAAATCGGGGAGTACCACATTTTTAGGAGGCTTTTTGTGCACCCTGTTTGGAGAGGGTGCAAAGGCCTACAGTCACTTGTCTGGGGTGGCCTTAAAATGGAAACTTGTGGGGGTAGGGAGCCTTGAAACCCCCAAAGCCATGCAATGGTTAAGCAATGAGGGGACACGGGGCATGTTTGTTAAACAAACCCTCCGGCTTGAAAGCGGCACCGTTTTTTGGCTCATGGCAATCCCCCCCCTTTTGTTACAACAGCTGCTTCGCTTTGGCACCGAGGTTTTAAAAGGCAAAGCCAAATTGGGGTTGCCCAAGCTGGGCCTGCACCAGGGCCATCCCCCTTTGCAAGCACTCCTTGCCGCCACCCCACCCCAGCATGCTTTGATGACCATGCGCGTTTTGCTGCGCGTGCTCGAAAACACCTTAAAACCTCCCCCCCTTCATCCCAAGCCTGCCCTAAGTTCCAAAGTGGGTGCCCCGAGGCAGCCCGCAAAACATCGGCGAGGTGCCCACCAAGCACCCCCCCAAACATTGGTGGAATGCCTCGCAACGGCCATGGCTGAAACCCAGGGCGCAGCCCAAAATTGCCTGCTTGAAGCACTGCCCGTTCACTTACGCGAGCGTGTTGAAAATACCCCGGGGGAGCCTGCACAAAAAGCCAAGCATTTGCGTCAGTTGGCCAATGCCCTTGCCACGGTGTGGCTCCAAACCCAAATCGAAGCCGATTTTCCCCACAACCCCCTAAGTGCATGGGGTGCTTTGTATGCAGAGGCTTTATGGGCCTTGCGCGAGGAGATGCTTGAAGGCATTTTGCCCCTGCGCATGCTCATTTTTAGCATGCAACGCCAATCTTTAACCCAATGGTTAATGGCACTGCCTACCCAGCCGTTGGTGAGTGCCCTGTGTGGGGTCTCATTTTCCCTGTTAGATCAAGTACGGCGTGCATCTTCCACGGCATTTGCGATACGCTTGCTTGAAGAGATTGGGAGCGTCCAGCAAAAAACCAACGCTTTTCAAGCACAGCAAGGTCAAATAACCTTGTTTCAATTGGGTGCAGAACATTTAGCCGAAGGTCGCTTGTTGCTCCGCCCTTCTGCGGTGCAAGGCCTAAAAACCCTTGTGGAAGCATTACAAGAATGGCAATAGGCGAAAAAACCCCACGAGCAGCGTTTTTGAGAGCGTGCAGTAAAAAATCATGGCAATAAGCCCAAAAAAAACCCGAAAGCCGCTCCCTTGGCGTGTGCGCAAGCAAACGCGGTTTAAGCAACGCCAAGGCAAATCCCCTAAGGCAATGAAGGGCAGCGTGCGTGGCAAAGGCTCGAGCTTGACACCCACCCAGCAACAAGAAGCCGCCACTGCCCTTTGGGAGCAACAAATTCAGGCGGCTCAAGAAGGGCATTTTCGCTCGGGCTTTGTCTGCATTGCGGGGCGTCCCAATGTAGGCAAGTCGACTTTGCTTAACTGTATGCTGGGGCAAAAGGTTTCCATTGCCACTTCTCGCCCACAAACCACGCGCAATCCCGTATTGGGAATTTGGAATCAACCCAATGTACAGGTGGTGTTTGTGGATACCCCAGGGGTGCATTTAAACACGCATATGTTGGGGAAACGCCTGACGGGCTATGTGAAACAATCGCTGCGTGATGCCGACCTGGTGCTGTGCGTGGTTGACCCGATGCGCGGCGCCGGCCAGGAGCAACACACGGCCTTTGCTTGGGCCCAAGAGAGCGGGAAACCCACCTGGGCAGTGGTTAATAAAATCGACGCTATGGCCGAGGGCGATGTGTTAACCGCCATGCAAAGGCTTGACAAAGAGCACGCCTTTGAGCACATTTTTCCCGTGTCGGCCTTTAGCGGCAAAGGGGTGGCACTTTTGTTGGAAAAAATTGACGCCCACATGCAAGGAGGCCCACCGTTTTTTCCTCCCAACCAAATTACGGACCAAAACATCCATACCCAACTGGCCGAGCGCATTCGTGAGGCGGTTTTTCACCGTCTTTACAACGAGGCTCCCTATTCCGTTGCTGTAACCATCGAGCATACCCAAGTGCGAAAAACCGTGTGGGTCATTCATGCGCGCATCCACGTTGAACGCGCCTCACAAAAAAGGTTGGTAATTGGCCAAAAGGGTAGCATGCTAAAAGCCATTGGAACCCACGCCCGCAAAACCATCGAAACCATGTTAAACACCCGTGTGTTTTTGCAAATTCAGGTAAGCGTGCTTTCCCAATGGAGCAAAAATCCAGTTCATTTGAGCAGATTAGGCCTGCCAGAGGCACCCTAACCAAGGGTTCTGTGAAACACGATGCAAAAACCGTCATTCCCTTATTTGCGTAGTATGGACTCTGCCAAAGCACCCATTAGCCGGGGGTTCTGTGAAACACGATGCAAAAACCGTCATTCCCTTATTTGCGTAGTATGGACTCTGCCAAAGCACCCATTAGCCGGGGGTTCTGTGAAACACGATGCAAAAACCGTCATTCCCTTATTTGCGTAGTATGGACTCTGCCAAAGCACCCATTAGCCAGGGGTTTGTGAAACACGATGCAAAAAACCATCACCGCGTTTATGGGCTCCCCCGAAGCCGCCCTGCCCAGCTTACACGCCCTCCATGCCATAAGCAAGGTGGCACTGGTCATCACCCCACCCCCAAGCCGTGCGGGGCGAGGTAGGCACTTGCGCGCCTGCGCTGTGCATCAAGCAGCCCTTGAACTAGGCCTGCCCGTAGAGTATTTAAACCACCCCAAAGAAGCCCTGCCCTTGTTTGTGGAGGCCGGGGTGCAACTGGGGCTGGTGTGTGCCTATGGGCGCATTCTGCCCCAAACCTTGCTCGACACCCCCAGCCATGGCATGTATAACTTGCATTTTTCGCTACTGCCACGCTGGCGTGGAGCAAGCCCCGTACAGGCTGCCTTGTTGGCGGGCGATACACAAAGCGGGGTGAGTTTGCAGCGCATGGTTGCCCAGTTGGATGCTGGCCCCCTTGTAGGTAGCAGTCCCGCCATCCCCTTGGAAAGCCAAGAAAATGCCCAACAACTTACCCAGCGCCTTGGCGTTGTCGCAGCGCGGTTGCTTGAGCAGTGTTGGCCCAGCCTTTGCCATGGCAATCCTCCCCTAACCCCACAAGAAGATGCCCGGGCCAGCTTTTGCCGTGTGATCACCAAAGATGCAGGGGCTTTACATTTTGCACAAGAGGATGCCCTGGCCATTTCGCGCAAACTCCGCGCGTATTTTCCGTGGCCAGGCTGCTTTTGCTTTGCAGGACAAACACGGCTGCGCATTTTGGGGGTCCGGGTGGTGTGTGATGCCCAGGTGCAAAGCCAAGCCAAGGCATGGCCCCTTGCCCAGCCCAATTCCAATGGCTTTATTCGGACCGCACACGGTGTCTTGCAAATCACCCAAGTACAAAGCCAAGGTGCCAAGGCCTTGCCTTGGGCGGCGTTTGTGCGCGGGGCATCATCGCTGCTGCATCGCCCCTGGCTTGCGTATTGCGGTTCTTGCGCATTGTAGTTGATGCGGTTGATGCATCTTTGAGAGTGAAACCCCCATGGGTTGCGCCTTGCCGCCCATGCTCGGTTTTGCCACAATGGTGGCGAACGATGGCTAAGGCTCTTGCCGCCCAAAAAACGAGAGGGCGTTTTTTTTACGCGGAAGGGTGCGTTTCTTGTTCCATAGAAGGCACCCTCGTTTTGGTTTTTTTGTTGCGCATGTCCAATGCCCCTTTTTGCCACCCCAAATCGCGTTTTTATGAGCCCGTCTCCGACCGCCAAGCATGCCTCGATCATCATCACCCACACCCCGCTCAAATGTCCCTTTTGTCGAGGTGGATGGACGCTGCTTGCTTTACCCCAAACGCCTCGAGGAGGCCGTAAGGACCCCGTTTACCCTACATTTAACGGCACAGCATTTACCAAGGCTTACGGGCAAGGGGGGCAAGGGGGGCAAGGGCTGGGAAAGCGGTTTTTCACACGGATTGCACCAAGCACGCGCCGTCCTAACCGCCACCAAGCAGGGGAAACGCATCCGTTTGCAAGGAGAGATTACGGCCCGTTTAAGCAGCCCTTGCAGACGTTGCAATCAAATGCTTGTCCATTGCGTGCGCGAACCCGTGGCCCTTTGGTTGGAACCCGAACAGGCAGAGCCCACGCGGGAAAACCCTCGAAGAAAAGGTGGGGAAATGGGTGAGGTGTATCCCTACGAGGGTCAGCACGTTGATCTTGCTCCCATGATTGAAGATGCGTTGTTGCTTGAGGTATGGCACGGGATAGGGGTGGAAGAAGATGCAAAGGGGCGTTGTGTGCAATGTGGTATGGAAGATGTGTTTACGCTTTAAAAAAAATCACCCCTTTTTACCCGAAACACACACAGCCGTCCTCACCTTAATGCCCGGGTGGACCCCCTTTTGTTGCGGTAGTTTATTCACATTTGCGAATGTAAGTCTTGCGCGCATTGTTTTTTAGCCGTTTTTAGCGTACACCGCCAAAAAACGTGCTACACTGCCCCCTTTTAGAAACCCTATCAGAGACTTAGACGATAGACTTAAAAAAAGAGAATCCATTGGTAATATTTTATGGCTGTTCCACAAAAACGAAGCTCGAAACGCAAGCGCGATCTGCGCCGCAGTCACCATGCCCTTAAAGTTCCGGGGCTCATTGCCTGCCGCAACTGCACCGCCTACATTCCTCCGCATCGGGTATGCAGTGAGTGTGGGTATTACCGCGAAAAGCAGGTATTGGTGGTAGAAAACGACTAAAAAAAAAGGCTTATCCCCATGACCAGCACAGCTTTCAAAGGGAACCGGTTTTTTGGGCGATGTTGCGCGTTGACGCGTTATTTTGAGGCGGCACCGCTGTATCGGCTGGGCAGGTGGCGTTGAACGACCGCTTTTTTCTCATCTCCAGGGTAAACGGTTTTTTGGGCGATGTTGCGCGTTGACGCGTTATTTTGAGGCGGCACCGCTGTATCGGCTGGGCAGGTGGCGTTGAACGACCGCTTTTTTCTCATCTCCAGGGTAAACGGTTTTTTGGGCGATGTTGCGCGTTGACGCGTTATTTTGAGGCGGCACCGCTGTATCGGCTGGGCAGGTGGCGTTGAACGACCGCTTTTTTCTCATCTCCAGGGTAAACGGTTTTTTGGGCGATGTTGCGCGTTGACGCGTTATTTTGAGGCGGCACCGCTGTATCGGCTGGGCAGGTGGCGTTGAACGACCGCTTTTTTCTCATCCCATGAATAGCAGGTGTTAATTTGCCTGGGGCTATAAATGTTGGGATCGGGTTCCTCAGGGGCCAAGGTATTGTGACCTTTGCTGCGATTGTAAGGGCGAATGGTTTGCAAAGCCACGGTTGCCAGTTGAGCAAGCATTTCGACCAAGTGCGTGCACCCCTGCACACCCCCTAGCAAGTTGCGCACCTTACGATTCCAACCCTGAGCGATGCGCAACCCTTTAAGGCGTTGAAAATTAACTTCTACGCCAGGGCACACCGCGGGATAAGGGGTGTAATGCATCGCCACAGCCACATCGCACACGTCAAAAGCGTCGTTTATCGTGAGGCGCAGCTGCATGTCATGAATGGGTTCATTGGCTAAAACCTCTCCGCCTCGCCATTCGTTTTTAAAGGCATAGCTTTTCACATCGGTTAAATGGCCTTCAATGTCCCACAAACCGTCCTCGCGCAAAAAGCCTTCCATTTTAAGGGTGCGGGTATGGATGTGCTTGCGGGGTGTGGGAGGCTCGAATGGCATCGTGGTTTACAACGTGTGCTTAAAGGTTAAATGCTGAAAGGGTCCGGGTATGTATATGCTTTGCGGGGTGTGGGAGGCTCGAATGGCATCGTGGTTTACAACGTGTGCTTAAAGGTTAAATGCTGAAAGGGTCCGGGTATGTATATGCTTTGCGGGGTGTGGGAGGCTCGAATGGCATCGTGGTTTACAACGTGTGCTCAAAGGCTTAAATGCGAGAGGACGTTTTACTACGGGCAAAGCCTTACACGCTCTCGAGCGTATTTTTTTAAAAGCCGTTTTAACTGGGGTGCTCTTCCATGGTACGAATCAAATTTGTGCCATGCTTAATCAATTCTTCCAATTTGCTTTCTGGAAAACCCATCAACTGACCCAATTCCATCACGCTTTTTTGCTCACCAGCACTTATTTCGCGGTCAGAAATGGCAACATGGATAATGTCGATCATAATCAAAGAGCGCTCGCGCCAACCCAAAGGGGGGTCAGGAAACATGCCCATTTCCGGCATGCGCTGATCATGCACCCGTTGCTTGAGGTCCTCGATCACGTCGACATCATGGAGCACACCAAGGGCAATTTGAAGCGCATCGACCTCTTCTTTATCCACGCGCCCATCAGCCAAAATCATGCATATCATGGCAGAAGCCATCCATTTTTTTTGATCTTCCGATAGCATATTCAGGAGTGTACGCAGTTTATACATGGGCTTTAGCGATGCTATTTTAGGCGGGCGAGCCTTGTGCTTATAACAAGAGAACGTGACCAATCGAAGCAAAAGGAAACGGGCAGCAACCTTTATGTTACCACAAAAACACGTTTTAGCAACTCATTTAGAATCATTTGCAGGTTTGTGGATAAACCTAATAGAGCTCGGCAGGGCTGAGCAAACAATGGAAGGAAGATGGGGCTTCGAGAAAAGGAACCCCGGGGATGGCCATGAGAAAAAAAGGCGAAGGCACGCGGCATACGCTCGAAGGCACTTCGCGTCCCTTTGACGATGGTCCGCGTGTCCCTTAAAAAACCCTGAGCACGCATCATGGGTGAAGCCAATGCAATACCCGACTATGGGCATCAAAAATGGCCTCCCCCATCAAGCGTGGCGCACGACAATCGCCAACCACCAGCGCATGAGGGCAGCGTTTTAAAAAATGTTGCACCTCGGCGAGGGGTGGTATTTCGGGGAGGCAAACAACGGGAGAAATGGCACTTTCTATCCAGAGTTCCTCACCCGAAAAGCGGTCGTGGCACAGCAGGCGTCCTTTTTGCCAGCGTTGTGCCTTGTGTCGTACATGAAAGGTGACCCCGCTTTTTGCCACACGCTCAAGCCATGCAAAATCGGCATTTTCAACCACCTTTCGCCCAATGCTAAAATCCTCGCTCACAAGGGTTACCTTAAGCCCTTGGGTCAGGGCGCATTCTGTGGCGCTCGCCATGTGCCAACCCATCTCAGCATCCACAATGGTAATTGATTGGGGAGCAAGGGTTTGCAAGCGCGCCATTTCTTTGGATTGGAGCAAATGGCGTGGTGAGAGCAACGCATGAGGCTTGGCATCGACCAAGGCGGTCGCTTTGGCGGTGTTGCTTTGCGCTCCTATGGCCACCACCACCACATCGGCTTGTTGCAGTGCTGCGTCACTTTGTTTCTCCGCTGGCGTGTTTAGGCAAACCTCTACCCGCAGGCATTCTAATTCATGGGTACACCAAGCCACCCACGCACCATACTCGGCGCGCTCTGGTAGGGCTTGGGCCAGCAAGCGCGCCACCCCACCTAGCTGTTGGGTACTTTCCCATAGTTCTACCCCAAAACCATGGTGTGCAAGCACCCGTGCAGCCTCCATCCCCGCAGGGCCGCCCCCAATCACGAGGGCCGTTTTTGGCGCTTTTTGGGCCGTTTTATGATGTCCCCCGTGATCGAGGGTGGGGGGTGCGCCCGTGGGTTTAAAATGGCAAAAGGGTTCCAAAGCTTCACGCCCTGCACGTGGATTGGCCAAATCGCTCAACGGGCGATTCCAATCGCCGCGTACCGCAAAATAGCGCCCCATTCCCACATGAGGGCGGATGCTCGTGGGTGGCTTGGCGCCCTGCTTGATCCTGGCCAATTGTTGGGGCAAACGGGGTTCTGAAATCAAGGCACGTGTCATCACCACAGCATCGGCTTGGTGTTGTGTAAGGGCGCAGGCTGCCACCTTGGGTTGCTCGATGCGCCCATCTGCAAAGACGGGAATAGCTTCTTGAATGGCATTGCGGATGCCATGGGCCAGGGGAATAGCAAAGCCTTGGGGGGTTGGCATGAGGGCATCGCTGGTTTGTACGGAGTAAGGCCCTCCAACTTGAATCGAAAGGTAGTGTGGGCGCCCTTGGCTTGGTGAGAGGGCTGCGAGTTGCTGGGCAATTTCTTGGCAATCCTTCGCATGAAGCCCCCCCCAGGGAGCGAGTTCATCACCGCAAAGTTTAATGCCCAACACCCCTTTAGAGCCAAGCATGGGCACAACGGCGCCCAGCACGGCCAACAAAGGGCGCATGCGGTTGGTTAAGCACCCACCGTAGGCATCTTGGCGCTGGTTGGTTAAGGGGGAAAGGAACTGTCTAAGCAAGCTCAATTGGGCAACATTAATTTCAATGCCATCCCACTTTGCTGCCATGACCCGTTTGGCCGTATTTGCATAAGCCTCAATCACGCTTTTTATTTCATCGACCAATAACGCACGCGACATGGTACGGCTGGCGGGGTCTTGCCATGAAGAAGGCCCCCAGGGGGATTGACGGAGCATTTTTCCGCTTTGCTGACAGCCCGTGTGTCCCAACTGTGCAAGCAGCAAGGTGTTGGGGTTGGCCTCGTGAATTTGCGCTCGCAAAGCGTTTAAACTGGGGGTAATCGCATCGTTCCAGCCGAACAAGGCGTGTTCATAGGGCCAATCTTGGGGGTGGACACACAGTGCCTCGCCGACGAGCAAACCCACCCCACCACGCGCACGTTCGGCGTAATAGCCCAGGTGGCGCGCTGAAAATTGATTCTTTTTTCCAAAATTGGTCAAATGCTCGCCAAATACCATGCGGTTAGGCATGCTCCGCGGGCCAATAGCCAAGGGTTGGCACAAGGTTTGGGCTGCCTTTTGAAGGGTGCGCGCACTTTCAGGGTATTGGGCAGACATGAAGCACCGTTTTGCTTTAAAAAGGGGCGGATTTACCGCAGGTTTGCAGCAGGTTTGTAGCAGGTTTACCGCGGGTTTGCCGCGGATTTACCGCAGGTTTACCGCGGATTTGCAAACGTGAGGGGAGGTTTACGCGGGCTCGCACAGGGCGACCTGCCCTTGGATTTGGCGCGCTGTCTCAATCACGCAATCGGGGTCAGCAATGTTTAACTGCCCCGTCAAAGCATGCTTCACGGCAGGGCAACCCCCCCCGCAGCTTTGGTAGGCACTGCACGAGGTACAAGGGCCCTGAGGCTTGCCACGAAAAAGGGTGTTGAATGCAGGGGATTCACGCCAAATGCTCCCAAAATCCGCTTTGCGTAAATCCCCCGCAGCAAAAAAATCGGTTTGGGTAAAGGCGCAAGGATAGACCTTGCCATTGGGCACAATCAACGCCGTCATGCGTCCTGCACCGCAGTAGGGCGCCCCTTTTAAGGGGGTCTCGCCAAGGGGGTTCAAATGAAAAAAGGTATCGCCCGTAAGGACCTTGTGATGGGTTTTAAGCCACACATGCAACTGTTGCAACTGCTGTTGGGTGGGGCGCAGGCGTTGGTAGGTTTGGGTGCCTCGCCCCGATGGTTTAAGGCGGGTTACCCGCAAGGTGGCATCGTATTGCTGGGCCAAGGCGTACATGGCATCGAGTTCATGGGCATTGTGGCGGCAGTACACAAAATTGAGGGTGCTGATTAAACGCGAATGTTGCAAGCGCTTTAAGGCACGAACAACCGCTTGGTACACGCCTTTTCCCCGTACGGCATCGCAGGTTTGTTCACTTGCCCCATCTAAACTAAGCTGCAAATACACCCCGCCCAGCGCCTCGAGCTCGGCAATGCGCCTTGGGGTTAAGGAGTACCCATTGGTGCTAATGCACAAACAGCAAAAACCATGGTGGCGCGCGTGCTTGAGCAGTTGCATAAAGTCAGGGCGTGAAAAGGGCTCGCCACCGCCAAAGTGAATTTGAAACACCCCTTCTGCTGCCAGTTGCTCAATGACTTGAAAGGATTCTGCCGTGCTAAGCTCACCGCTGGTGTCGGCATCGGGGCTTGAGTTGGACAGGCAATGAAGGCAACGTAAGTTGCAGCGATTGGTCACCTCCCAGGTCACGGTTAGGGGGCTGGTAAGGGGCTGGGAGCGCAGTAGTTCGCGCACAGGAACATGAATGGGCACCTTTTGTTGGGGTGGTTTGCTCTTGGGTGTGGGGCGTTTTTGGCAGGCATTCGGACTACAGGCGGCATCGTTTGGATCCGCCTGGCAGGGGACCAACGCCTTGCTGGCAATCAGGCGTTCAAAAAAACGCATCACTGCCGTGCGATGCTCCAAACTTAAGCCATGCTCGCAGCTGGCTTCTTCTAAAATATCGGAAAGCAAGGCGCCCGTTCGTTGTTCCACGCGTTCAAGCAGCAGCAAGAATAAATCCGAGCGCAAAAAAATTAGCCGAGGATCGGGTTTCTTGCCCTCAAAATGGTGAATCACCCCACCAAAATCTTCACGGCGAAATGAAAACCCAAAGCCCAGTTGGTAAGGCCGCTGCAAACCCCGCCAAATTTCCTGCGGCGTTGTCGGCAGCGCCGTCGCGGGCTGGGGGTTAGCCAAGGGTTGGCTTGGCGCATCCTGGGTTGCCGTCGCGGGTTGGGGGTTAGCCAAGGGTTGGCTTGGCGCATCCTGGGTTGCTGTCGCGGGCTGGGGGTTAGCCAAGGGTTGGCTTGGCGCATCCTGGGTTGCTGTCGCGGGCTGGGGGTTAGCCAAGGGTTGGCTTGGCGCATCCTGGGTTGCCGTCGCGGGCTGGGGGTTAGCCAAGGGTTGGCTTGGCGCATCCTGGGTTGCCGTCGCGGGTTGGGGGTTAGCCAAGGGTTGGCTTGGCGCATCCTGGGTTGCTGTCGCGGGCTGGGGGTTAGCCAAGGGTTGGCTTGGCGAAGGGAGTGCAGGCATAGACAAAACGGCTCAAAATGTGTGACAAGGAGGGACTTGTAAAATACCCATGCATCATTCCCCCTTCCACCGCCTAGGGGGATCGCGCTTGCTACTCCCGATGACAATCCAGCCCTTTGTAGATTTAAGGAGTTTGCTCTGGGCGGCGGAGCGTGCAAAAGCAGCGCTAAAGCAGCACTTCGGACCGCGGGCGGCAGGGCGCTGCAAAAGCAGCACTAAAGCAGCACTTCGGACCGTGGGCGGCAGAGCCTGCAAAAGCAGCGCTAAAGCAGCACTTCGGACCGCGGGCGGCAGGGCGCTGCAAAAGCAGCACTAAAGCAGCACTTCGGACCGTGGGCGGCAGAGCCTGCAAAAGCAGCGCTAAAGCAGCACTTCGGACCGTGGGGCGGCGGAGCCTGCAAAAGCAGCGCTAAAGCAGCCACTCGACCGTGGGCGGCGGAGCCTGCAAAAGCAGCGCTAAAGCAGCCACTCGACCGTGGGCGGCAGAGCCTACAAAAGCAGCACTAAAGCAGCACCAAAGCAGCACTTCGGACCGTGGGCGGCGGAGCGTGCAAAAGCAGCGCTAAAGCAGCGCTAAAGCAGCACTTCGGACCGTGGGCGGCACGCTCTGTGCGGCGGAGCGTGCAAAAGCAGCCAAGGCGAAAAGAGCAAGAGCACCCTAATACACCCCACATATCCCGTCAATGCTCCATTCTTCTAACTCAAGGCTCTCAAGATCTTCAAGCAAGGGGGAGTTTTGTGCTATATCTGCTGTGGGAGCAGGGCTTTCTACGGGAGAGGTGCTCTCAAGGCTTTTCCTGGGCAACATTGGGGTGCTCGACATCAGGCTGGTTTCCTTTTTTTGCTTCGTCAGGTTTGTATGGTGCGTGGCAGTTCCTTAAAAAAATTTAAGGTTTGTCAAGGTTCGTCTGGTTTGTAGCACGCTCTTCCTCAAAAAACAAGCACCCCCGGGGGATACTGCAATTTAAAGGGATGTGTCTCGTCTTATGCACAAAACCATTTTGTCGCCCTTTTTGCCAAACAAGGACACGCAACAAAGCAACCCTGCGTTAAAAGTGGTATTGATGCAACCACAAATTCCTGCAAATGCAGGCAATGTCGCCCGCTTGTGTGCCGCGTGTAATTGCCACCTTGTGTTGGCAGGGGAACTGGGTTTTTCCCTTTCTAATCCACGGATGAAGCGCGCAGGCTTGGATTACTGGCGTTGGGTGAGTTGGCAGCATGAACGAGATGCAAAAGCACTCATTTTGCAGCTCCCCCCAGGGCGATTTCATCTGCTTAGCACTCAAGGGCAGCAAAACTACACCCGCATTCCCGTCCAATGGGGTGATTGGGTGTGGTTTGGGAAAGAAACCGCTGGGCTTCCTAAAGCATGGCTTGAGCGCTGGAGTGGGCAGTGCTATACCCTGCCTATGCCAGGTCGGGCAGTGCGCTCGTTAAACCTTGCGTCCTCGGTCAGTGCGGTGGTTTACGACCTGCTGCGGCGCCTGCATGGGTGGTAAGAAGCATAAAATTGCTTGGCACGCTCCACAGCTGCACCCTTCGCGTACGGCACGTGCTTTTGGGCGGGGTGTGTTTGCGCTTAATAGCGCATAAAAAACCCCATGCTTATGAAGGAAGCCCCCCACCCTTATGCAAAGCAAAAGGGGGCCTTTGAGCATGCGTTTTTAAGGGGCTGGCTTCACGGATTTATTCAAAGCTTCGAGACGTTCTGCGTATGGGGCCTTTGAGCATGCGTTTTTAAGGGGCTGGCTTCACGGATTTATTCAAAGCTTCGAGACGTTCCGCGTATTCTGTGGGCGTAAACAGGGTTTGATGCAAGGCATTTTTGAGCGTCTTTCGCTTTTCGAGATAGCGTTGCCATCGATCAAGGGAAATATCTCGCCTTTTGCCCATCCAGAGCGCAATGGTGGCAGCTTCTGCGGGGCTAAGAAGGTGGTTTTTAACCGCTTCTTGGGCCAGTGCGCGCTTTTTAAGCAACACATCGGCCTCATTGCGCGCCGTTGCATCAACAGGCAAGCGTAAACTAACCCCATCAAAGCGGGTGTATTCGAGCTCCTGCCCTTCTTGTGGAAAAAAAACGGCTCGAAATATCTTGGGGTCTTTGCTTGAGGAATGAGGGTAGGGAAAAAGCTGGGGATTCACGGCAAACTCGTCAAACACAAACCTTATCCACCCCGTTTGCCATCGGACTTTTGCTCGATAACGCATGCCCGTCATAAAGTCGTGAAACACAATCACAAGGCTTTGCTTTTCGCCCAAAATGGGCAGGTGCTCCGCCAGCACCCTGGCAAGCGCTTGGGTTTGTGCCTTGGTGAGCAGGGCTTTGGGTGCGCCGCGGTTAAAACTAAACGCCCCTTCTGCGCGGCGTACCTTAAACTGCGCCAGGCTCTTTTGAATGGCCGTGGTTGAAAGCGCAAGGGGCTGAGGTTTTTTTTCTGCCGTTCCCCATACTTGAACGGACAGCACCTTTCCAGCATCGTGCACGGTTTTTGGGATGAGGGCAGAGCACGCAACGACGAGGCCTAAAAACCCTGCATGCACCAAGGGTTTGAGGCTTTTAGCAGACATGCCCACGGAGGCCTATATTTCCTTTTTTTTTTAAACCCACCTTCAATGCCCATATTGCGAAAAACAACGGGATTATACGGGAATTTTTGACACAACCGCGCCCCCAAAAAGGCTGGGTTCAGCCATCGCGCCGCAGCCCAGGCCACTTCGCTTTGCAGCGCTGCCCGTAAGGGGGCCTTTTGCGCTATTGAACAGGCGTTAAAAGTTCCCAAAATCCCCTCGGAGGATTGCCAGTACCACCACAACCCTGAGGGCGGTTCGGGTTCCCTGGCGCGGAAGGCGCCAAGGTGTATGTTAGAGGAACCTGAAGATCGGGATGCGTTTCAAAGGGGTATCCGGACTGATGATAGATGCAAAGATTCAGGTCGCCGTTGTTATCAAACGCCCACTGGATTGGAATATAGCAGGTAGTGGGAGGGAAAACAGCGCCGCCACTAGTAGTACCGCTGGGGCAAGGAAAAAAACCATTTCCTGCCGACGGGGGGCTTGTAAAGGTTATTTCGGTGATTACATTCTTGGTGGCATCGTCCTTCGATAAAATTTTGTACACATCCCCTGTGCCTATTGGGCCTTGTGTATTCCTTCCTTGAGGGTAGACGATCCAGGCGTCGTTCGCAATAACGTAATAGTGGCCAAGTGCTCTATTCACATACGCCCCCACAAGCGATCTCTCGCCGCTCGCACCACCGCCGCTCGCACCACCACCACCACCACCACCACCACCACCGCAAGCACTGAGCAGCAGCGCCAAGCCCAGCAGCCAAGCCCCCCTATACCGCCAAAGCCAGGCGGGTGCCCACAAGGCCCGTAAAAAACGTGGGGGGGGGTGAGCGATGGTTGTTGGAGTGTGGGTGTGGCTGGGTAACATGGCGCCTCGTTCAAAAACCTAACGGTAGGGTTGTGGTGTGGAAGAAATAGACGTATTGTTGGAATGCTGACACGACCTTGCCATGGGAGTCAAGGCAAAACACCCATTTTTCAGCGCGTGGGCATTTTTATTGCCAATATGTAGCCAATATGTAGCCAATATGTAGCCAATATGCAAGCAGCAGACAAAGCGCAAGGGCAAGGCGCCCGTAAGAGGGCGATGTTTTTCAGCCATTTTGCACTATGCATTCGCCATGCGGGCAGCAGCACGAAACAATTTTTGCATGCGCAAAGGGTCTTTAATGCCTGGGGTTTTTTCGACACCCGATGACACATCGAACCCAAAAGGGTTTACCTCGCGTCCAGCTTGCGCAATGTTTTTGTGGGTAAGGCCGCCTGCCAAAATAATGGCTTTGCGGCGCGCGACCTCGGCCGCCATGCTCCAGTTGGCCGCCCGACCGGTGCCACCCCCCGGCATGGTGGTGTTTTGGGTGGGGGCATCAAGGTGTAGCAAGACATCGGGTGCATCGATTGCGCGTTGGATTGTTGCTCGGTTCACAACCGATACCACCCGCCAAGCAGGGCGCACCAGGGTTTGTGTTTGCTGCCACGTGTGGTTGCCATGGAGCTGGGCGCGATCCAACTGGCAGTGGGTTAGCAGGTGGTTTATTTCCGGAATCGATTGTTTGACAAACACCCCCACTTTAAGCACACAGGGCGGTGTTTGGCGCACAATCTCACGCACAACCGCTTCATTAGCGCAACGTGGGCTGGAGGAATGAAACACAAAACCTAAGGCACTTGCCCCCAGTTCACAAGCCAAGGCAGCGTCCTCAAGGCGGGTGAGACCGCAAATTTTTAGCCAAAGCATGCTCGTACTATAAAGGGCCCCTGTAATTTTTTTTGTGGCGCGCGCAAAATGGCCCTCTCACACAACATTGGGTTCAAGGCTTGCAAACCGCAGCACGTAGCGCACGCCATTTTTTAGCAAAAAATAGGCCAATGGCACACCACCCCCATCCCCCTCCAAAATGGAGCACCCTTGCTTAATTTCGATCACACGGGTTTCAACAAAAAAGGCATCTCCCCTTTGGCTTTGTATGGGTGTGGGAAACGCTTAAAGCCCCCGTGTAAGCATAAGGAGGGGTTACAGGGCAATCTCGGCCATGCAACGCAGGGTTTTTTGGTCTGCAGCCCTAATGCATAGGGTGCAGTTGGGAATACTGTTCCAGCGTTGGAGACGTTCTGCGATGCGTTCTTTCGGTCCGCACAGGGCAATTTCATCCACAAATCCATCAGGAATGGCAGCCGCGGCTTCTTCTTTTTTACCCCCTAGGTAAAGGTCTTGCACCTTGATTGCAGCGTCTTCGTAGCCAAAGCGCTTGGCCAGGTCGTTGTAATAATTGCGGCCACGCGCACCCATCCCGCCCACGTACAACGCAACATGGGGCTTGACCCTATCGCGACACGCCTGAACATCGTCTCCCAGTTCTACCTGGGCCATCACGTTAATTTCAATGTCATCAAGGGTTTTCCCCCCGCCAGCGCGTTGAATGCCTTCTTCGAGCCACTGTCGGCAAAGCGCAAAATGTTCGGGAGCTAGCATAGAGGGCATCCAGCCATCTCCAATTTCCGCGGCCAAGGCGGTATTTTTAGGACCAATGGCGGCCAGATGAATGGGCATTTTGGTCCTTTTTGCGCGCAAAATGCTTTTAAGGGGTTTGCCCAAGCCCGTAGCATCTGCACCTTGATAGGGAATGTTGTAGTGGACGCCGTTGTGCATCAAAGGTCCTTCGCGCTTGAATACTTGGCGTAAAATGCTCACACATTCGCGCGTGCGCCCCAGCACTTTGCCGTAGCCGGTCCCATGCCAGCCCTCGACCACCTGCGGCCCTGACATCCCCATGCCCAGCACAAAGCGCCCATTTGAGAGGTGGTCGAGGGTGAGTGCCGTCATCGCCATCATCGAAGGGCTTCGAGCGGGAATTTGCATGATGCCCGTGCCAAGGCGAATCTTTTGAGTAAGGGCTCCTGCCCATGCCAAGGGTGAGACACAATCCGACCCATAAGCCTCCGCGCTCCACACAACGGAATAACCCAGGGAATCCGCTTCTTGTATCAGAGGAAAGTCCCATTTTGCATCGCGGCCAGAATAGCCAAGGGTAAGTCCTAAACGCATGGCGAGCACCTCATTTTAAGAAAAAATTATAAAATACCACACAAAACCCCCATAGCCAAAAGCATCCTTGTGGTGGTTGCCATGGACGCACAACGGGGGTGGGCCTAAAGACAGGCTTTGAACGGGAGCCATTATTTGAAAAAAATCGAGCTTGGCTCACAGGTAACACCACGTGCACAGGGTCCGCAATCGTAATATCATAACACCACACTTGCCATCTTGTTAGGGGTTACGCGATTTGTAGCCTTTGTGTCAAAAAATTTTTACACCCTTTTGCCCAAAATCTGCATAGCATTATCCTCATGTCTAATGGGGTGGCTACAGCTCAAGGCTAGCGACAAGCCTCACCTGCAAGCTTCCGGCACATTCATCTTGCGCTGATTGCAATCACCTTTATGTAAGGGCATTTGTTGATACGTCATGTTTTCTCAAGAAACCCTGCGCACGGCCCACAGTTGGTACCACCTTGGTATTGGCTGGATTGAGCGCGGCGCACTGAGCCAAGGTCTTGCCCACTTAGACAAAGCACTGACCGTCTTTGAAGAAAATGGCAACACGCAAATGAAAACCTTAACCCAACATCAAAAGCTCTTTGGCTGCATGTTGGGCAAAAGGTATGAAGAAGCCGAGAACCTGTTTGCCGAAACTATGCAAGGGTATACCGCCTTAGAAGACCACTATGGTGAGGCCTTGCTGAGTGCTCATTTTGGTGAGATCTTGGCCAAGCAAGGTCGCTGGCCTTTGGCCATGAGTTGGTGGAATGTAGGCAAGGATATTGCCAAAACCCATGCACTTTATGCATTGCAAGCCTATTTGCAAATGCAACAAGCCAGCGTGATGCAACGGCGCGAAACCCCCTTGCAAGCGGTGCGGTTGTTGGAAGAAAGCCAGGTGTTGCTCCAAGATATTGACGATGTTCCCTTGCAGCGCTTATGCATACACACACTTGCCCAGGCACACCGTCAGTTAGGGGAAACCTCCAAAGCCATCGCCTTGCTCGAAGACCTGCACACCCGCATGTTGCGTGCAAGGTTGTTTCACGATGCCCTTGAGCCACTTAAACTGCTCGCTTTGTACTACGAAGAGGTCGGTATGGACGAAGAGCGTTCTCATGCCATCAAAAAATTGCACTTTGCTGCCCAAACCATGCTCCGCAACAACCCCCAGCGCATAACCCCGCGCTACCTAGGTCCCGAAATTGGCATCAATTACCACAGTGATAACCTCGTTTAAGCGCCGCAATTCGCCCCGTTTTTTTTTGATTGCTTGGCGGCAAAGTAACCCTCATCCACTTCTATTTCTCCACCGACCATGGCTTCATCTTTGTGCCGTTGGTTCATAGGCGCACGATTGCGCGCAGACGCAGAAAATAACCGCCGGATGGCGATTAACCGCGCAAGGGCTGATGGCCGCCCCCACTTTTTCCCCCCTTACGAGCAGTTGTCTTGCCGCGCCTTCTAGGGGTTTGGCTGCCACACCCGCAATGGATGTGGGCAAAACCGCTTATAAGCCACAACCCGTTGCTGTATCGGTTGCGCCCACTTCGTTTGGAGTTGGCTGCCACACCCGCAATGGATGTGGGCAAAACCGCTTATAAGCCACAACCCGTTGCTGTACAAGCGCGCTCACTTCGTTTGGAGTTGGCTGCCACACCCCAATGGATGTGGGCAAAACCGCTTATAAGCCACAACCCGTTGCTGTACAAGCGCGCTCACTTCGTTTGGAGTTGGCTGCGACACCCGCAATGGATGTGGGCAAAACCGCTTATAAGCCACAACCCGTTGCTGTACAAGCGTGCTCACTTCGTTTGGAGTTGGCTGCCACACCCCAATGGATGTGGGCAAAACCGCTTATAAGCCACAACCCGTTGTTGTACAAGCGCGCTCACTTCGTTTGGAGTTGGCTGCCACACCCCAATGGATGTGGGCAAAACCGCTTCAAGCCACAACCCGTTGTTGTACAAGCGCGCTCACTTCGTGGGTCTGGTAGCCAAATTCTTGCAAAATCTCTTGGGTATGCTCCCCCAATTTTGGGGCACGTTTTGGGGCACGCTTTGGGGTAGCCTTAAAGGCAAAGGGCAGACCAGAAGCGCAGAGGAGACCAAATTCTTCGTCTTTGACCACGTTCATCGCATCCAATGCTTTAAATTGCGCTTCTTGGGTCATCTCTGCAATATCGTTGATGCGGCAACATGGCACTCCCGCTGCGACCAGGGTATCGATGAGGGCATTGGCTTCCCATTGACCGAGGGCGGTTTTGAGTTCGGCTGTAAAAGCGTCAAGGTTTTCCATGCGTGCAGGGTTGCTGGCATAGCGTGCATCGGTTAGCATGGCGTTCAACCCCAGGGATTTAGCGAGGCGTTCCCAGAGGTTTTGGTTGGCAGCAGCAATCATCACCCAGCCATCTTTAACGGGATAAGCCTGATAGGGGGTAATGCTTTGGTGCGCACTGCCCACTTTTTGGGGCTGGACACCGCTCATCATATAAGGGGCAAGCTGTACGGTCATCAAGCCAATGGCAGTTTGAAACAAAGAGCCCTCGACTTTGGTCCCAAGGCCCGTTGTTTTACGCTGAAATAGGGCTGTTACGGCCGCCAAAGCACCCAACACGCCCGACCCAAGGTCCAAAAAGGAAACCCCGCTACGCACAGGCTCTCCCGTACTTTCGCCCGTGTAACTCATCATGCCACTGTAGGCTTGAATCAAGGACTCATATCCCGGTTGCTTGGCACGGGGCCCATGGTGCCCAAACGCCGCAATCGAAACATATACCAGGGCAGGGTTTTGCTTTTGCAAGTTCTCATAGCCAAGGCCATAGCGCTCCATATCCCCCGTTTTAAAATTTTCAACCAACACGTCGCATTCTGCCGCCATGCGCTTGATGACCCCTGGTCCTTGAGCATGCTTTAAATCAACCGCCAAACTACGCTTGTTAAAATTAAGCGACTGAAACGGACCGCTCATACTCCCCGTAAAAGGGCGCCAAGTGCGGGTTTCATCCCCGTTTAGGCTTTCCACCTTAATCACATCGGCACCTAGGTTGGCGAGCATCATCCCACAAAAAGGCCCCGCGAGCACCCGCGACATATCCAACACGCGGATGCCATTTAAAGGAAGGTTTGCGCTTGGGTTACTTGCTGTATTCATGATGTTAACCTTGTATCCTCGTTTTTTGTAAGCGTGTGTCTTCAAATCTCACTTTGCCGAGAACCACCAACCTCAAAGGCTTTGATAGCATCGGCTTATCTCTAATCTTGACCTAAGGGGCAATCGCACAGTATCGAGTACGTCGCCCATTTTATCAAGGCGTAGGGCTTACAACTCTCCGTTGGCCAAGCGTGTCAAGGTGCTCACGTAGAGTTCGCGTTCCACCTTTTGGACCGCCCGTTGCAAACTTTCTGCATCCATGCCTTTAAGGATGGGTATCCGTTGCTGGGCTAGAATGGGCCCTTGGTCATAGGTGCTATCCACCACATGCAACGTGGCTCCTGTGATGGTTTCCTTGGCCTCTAACACCGCTTGATGTACCCGCAGGCCGTACATACCCTGGCCTCCATAGGCAGGCAACAGCGAGGGGTGAACGTTGAGCACACGCCCCGCATAGTGCTTTAAGACCCGTGGTCCCACTTTTTTCATGTAGCCACAGCACGCCACCACTTCCACGTGATGCGCAAACAGTGCTTGGACGATGGCTTGGTCGAGGGCTTCTTCACTCCCTTGGGTGTAAGTGCTTAGGTGTAAGGTGGGAATGGTTGCCGCTTTCGACCGTACAAATGCCTTGGCGGTGGAATTGTTCGCGATCATCAGGGCTATTTTTGCACGCAAGCTGCCTGCGTCAATCGCGTCAATTAAAGCTTGCAAGGTGCTCCCATGATGCGAGGCCAATACCCCGATGTACAATGTATCTCTTGTCATGATTTTTTTTCTAAAAAAACCAGGGAGCATGGCCCATGCATCAACGTGTGGGTTCGATGAAGGCTTTTGGGGGTTAACTGCCCATGGCCTTGGATTTTTGGGGGCGCGAGTAAAATATAGGGCTCTCATGCGTATTGCACAAGGCGTACACTTAAGCGTAGGACACATACCAATACCACACAAAATACAACACGGGCAAAGCCAACAAATAGGCATCTAAACGATCCAACAAGCCCCCATGCCCGGGCAAAAAAAAGCCCGAATCTTTGGCTTTTAAATAGCGCTTTAAAGCGGAAATAAGGAGGTCTCCTGCCTGGGCTAACATAGAGACCATAACCCCCGCCACCACCAAGCTCCAAAGGGGAGGCGCCAACGGTTGCTGGATATGGATTAACCATAAGGCAAACACCCCCCCTCCAATGCCTCCACTAAGCAGGCCAAAGGCCAAGCCTTCCACCGTTTTTTTAGGGCTAATATGCAACGCCAACGGGGTGCGCCCCAACAGCTTGCCGCCCGCATAAGCACAGGTATCGTTTGCGCTCACCAAAAAAACGACAAACAAAAGCACCATGCGCCCCTGGGGCAACTGCATAAGCAGCACACTGTACGCGGGCAGGGCCCCTCCCAACATGAGCCCCGAAATACCGAGGCCAAGGCCAGGCAAACGGCTGTTTTTGTGGACGGTGTTTTTAAGCCAAGCCTGGACCAGCATGCCGATTACACTCAAGGTGATGGCCAGTAACAGCCCGTGCTCACCCCCTAAAACGGCGCCAACACCCGCAAGACTCCCCCCACCAACCAGGAGCCACCATGGCGTGCAAGGGGTGTTCGATTGTCGTGCCATCGCGCCAATTTCCCTGCAAGCAAACAAGCCTATGGCAGCAAAGCACCACCCCAATGCTTGCATAGAGGCATACATAAACAAGCCCAGGAGCACTGCAAACGCAAATACACCGCTTAACACCCTTAAATAAACATTATTCATCGCCTTAAAACCCACGCGTCCTTTGCCATTTCCTCTGCCATTTCCTTTGCCATTTCCTTTGCCATTTTGCTCCCCATTGTTGAATGCTAACCCTCGATTGCAAGCATTTGTCTTAAGCAATTTTTTCCTTGGCAAACCTATACCACTGTTGTGCAGAAAAAACACGCCTGGGTTCGTGTGTATCATAAAATGCCATGGCGTAAGGAATAGCGTTCCCTTAACCAACTTGCTATGCTGGTTAACCGTTCCATTAAGGACGGGTTATTCAAAAAATAACGCTTCAAAATTACAACGGCAATCCAAACCAGCAACCCGTAAAAAACACGGGGGGTGCAATCTCAACAAAGGTTCGAGGGTTTTAAACACGTTTATGGCAAAAAAAAACCTGAGCCGCAACCTGGTGTCTTCCAAAACGGTTTTAATTGAAGCCGAACGCATCGCGGGGCAACTGACCTTGACCCCAAAAGGCAGCAGGCCTTTTTATCTCCAAAACACCTGGAAGCATGTCGGTTTGCGCGGGGTGCTTACCGAAAAAGAAGTCGCACGTCAAATTGGTGGCCTTGGCAAAATGTCGGTCGATGCGTACATTCGCCACACCATTGCCCCCATTGACCACCCCAAACGCAAAAGTGCCCCTGAGATCATTCGTCAATTGGGGGGTGAAATTTTGCACGAGGAGCAATTTGGTCCCCTGCATGTGGCCGAAATTGACTTTGTGATGGGGCAGCGCAAGCAAAGGGTGGTTACCTTGTCTCAAGATCGCCGTCAGCGCAACGGGGTCTGGGAGCCCAGGCACCATCAGCGTGCCAGTGAGCTGGTCCGCTTTTATTCGTCGCTTAACGTGCCCTTGGTTTGCTTTATCGATACCCCCGGGGCCGATGCAAGTGCTGAGGCCAACGCCCAAAACCAAGCGCACAGCATCTCGAACCTTATTACAGAAATAACCAGCCTGCCCCAGCCCAACATAGGCGTGGTCCTTGGCAATGGTTATAGCGGTGGGGCGATTCCCCTTGCTTCTGCCCATATTTTGCTGGCCGTACGCGATGGTGCCTTTAACACCATTCACCCCCAAGGCTTAAGCGATATTGCCCACCGCTACAACCTTTCATGGCAAGAATGCGCCCAGTATGTCGGGGTTTCGGCCTATGAATTGTTTGAGCAAGGCGTGCTCGACGGGGTTGTCGACTACTCTCCTTTGGATAGCGAGCCGCCCATTCCCTTACGCGATGCCATCCTTTCTGCCATTGAGATGATCGAAGAGCAGGCCGCCGCATTTATGGAGAAAGAGGAGCACCACTACTTTTTTGAGCACTACAAGCGCAACATTTTAAATTACCTAAACCCCTCCCAATTGCTTATTGAAGAAAACCGGAAGGAAATTAAAACCCCCACAGGACGCTTGAACGTGTTTGGGGTGGTGTTTCGTTTTTTGCGTTACATGCGCTTGCGCTTGCGCCTTAAAAGCCAATCTGCGCTGCATATTTCGCGCCTACATACCGAAAGCTTGCCCGCAGGTGAACTGAAAGCACGCCTTGAAAAAGAAAAATCGCGACGCTTTCAGCAATGGCTTGAAAGCCCCATTGAGCTGCGCTATGACGACGTACTGTTGGGCTGCTATAAAAAAATGCAAGGGGCACGCAATGCGGCCCAACAACCCAAGGGGCGTGGATTAGGCCGATTTTTTATTGGCGACCCCCAAGCAAGATTGCGCAAACGCAGCCAGCAATTGTGTATGGAAATTGTGCTCTACTTGTATAATTTTTGGAAGAGCGATTCCCTCGACAACTTTGGGCGCCTTTTAAACCAACTCCAAATATGGACGCCCCAAGACCCCCCCCCAGCAGACAAGGCAACCCTCATCGAGGCCATTCGTATTCCCGAGGTTTTAAAAGAACTACCCTTCATGACCACCAACGTCATGCTCTTCGACTTGCTCTACAATCGTATCATCGACAACCTGCACTCGATTGCCGATGAGCTCCGCCGAACCAATCAAATCACCCATACCACCTTAGAAAACCTGCTCGAAAAGGCCCTTGCACAAGCCAGTAACCAATGCCATGGGGTGGATGAAGTGGTGGGTGATAAAGCCCAGCAACAAGTACATTTTTCGCAATTTTTAGAGCATTTGATTGGCCGCCGTGACGTGAGCGGCCTGATGCACAAGGTGGGTAACTGGAAGCGCCTCGCTTTTCCACGCTTAAGCGAGCCCTTGTTTGGTGTGCTAACCCATTTATTTACCGATATCTTGCCCTCGTTTTACGAATCGACCCAAGAAGGCAAGCCCTTCAATGGCAAAATTAGCCCACGGCAAATCGGGATTAAAAATTTTTGGCACCGTCTCGATCAAGCCTACCGCGACCTGCTCATTCAAAACCTCCTTAATGCGTGCAAGCAACAGCGCACCATTACCCCCAAAATCATTATCGACACCTTGTTTAGCGATTTTGAAGAGCATGACGAAAACATCATCACCTCCGACCCCATGCGTTTTCCAGGGTTGCGCCATTCGGTCGAAAAAGCCTTAAGCAACAACGTGCGCCCCGTGGGGGTGGTTACAGGGCTCGCCACTTTTAGCACCCCTGAGGTTACCAGTCGCGTGGGGGTGGTGGTGAGCAATTTGCAGTTTCAAGCAGGGGCTTTTGACATGGCCAGCGGCGAAAAGGTCTGCCACGTGATTGCCCAATGCGCCCACCGCCGCTTGCCAATCATTTTCTTTATTTCCTCAGGGGGTATGCAAACCAAGGAGGGAGCGGGCTCGCTCTTTTCGATGGCCGTGCTTAACAGCCGCATTACCCGTTTTGTCAAAGATTTTGACCTTCCTGTGATTTGCTTTGGTTTTCGCGATTGCACAGGGGGTGCACAAGCCAGTTTTGTAACCCACGCCTTGGCCAAAACGTACTACTTATCGGGGGCCTCGATTCCCTTTGCAGGGCAACGGGTGGTGCCCCAGCACTTGCCCACGGAGACCACCTTGGCCAACTACCTTAGTCGCCAAGAAAACTGCATGGAGGGGTTGGTAAAAAACCCTTTTGACACCAACCTCGATGACGACCTACGTAGCATTGACCCCAAAATTCCACTGCCGACCGAAAGCATTGAACAGGTAGTTGGGCGCATTTTGACGGGTGAATACCGCCCGCCTGCAAGCAGCTCACAAGCGACGTTGCCCAGCGGATACATCTCCTATGCGCCCATTGAGCGCGTGCTGATTCATGCCCGTGGGGCCACTGCCGTCCGCTTGATTCAAGGGGTTCAAGATGCCAAAAAAGCGGTGGTGCTGGTACAATCGGATCCCGATATGGAATCCCTACCCGCACGCATGCTCACCAAAAACGACCAACTCGTGTGCCTTGGGGGCAATACGGCCCAGGAGAGTTACCTAAACGGCCAAAGCGTGATTCACCTTGCCTTGCAACACGGTGCCGATGCCCTACACCCAGGCATTGGGTTTCTCTCCGAAAGCCCATCTTATGCCTGGGAATGCCGCAAGAATGGCCTCAATTTTATCGGCCCAAGGGCGCAAAGTATGGAGTTGATGGGCAATAAATCGAACGCCATTGCCACAGCCCAAAAATTTAACACCCCCACTGCCCCTGGCAGTCAAGGGGTGGTTACCGATGCCGATGAAGCCCTTAAAATTGCCGGCGACATTGGCTACCCCGTGCTGATTAAAGCGGCCTTTGGTGGGGGCGGCAAAGGCTTGCGCGTGGTGCATCGTGCCGACGCCTTTAAAGAGGCCTTTGAGCGCGTGTGCCAAGAAGCATTGGCAGCCTTTGGTAGCGGGGATGTGTACCTCGAAAAATTTATTGAGACCATGCGCCATATTGAGGTCCAAATTTTGCGCGACAAAGACGGCTGCACCCTTGCAGTAGGTCTACGCGATTGCTCGGTGCAACGCGACAATCAAAAACTGATTGAGGAATCGGGGTCGTATCAATTGGGCAAAGCGATGGCCACCCGCCTGAAAGAGCGTGCTTGCGAACTGGCAAATGGCATTGACTACATTGGGGCTGGAACCGTCGAATTTATTTACGATCGTAAGGCAAAAGCCTTTTATTTTATGGAGATGAACACACGTTTGCAGGTGGAGCATCCCGTTACCGAAATGGTGAGCGGCTTTGACATTGTGCAAGAACAACTCAACATTGCCCAAGGCAAAAGCATTGCCCACCTAAAACCCAAAAACGGTGGTTATGCCATGGAGGTGCGGATTAATGCAGAAAAAATGGAAATAGACGGGAAAGGTCTGGTTGGCTTCACCCCCAACCCAGGCAAAATTACCTTGCTCTCGCTCCCCAAACACCCCGACATTCGTTGTATTTCATGGGTTGAAACAGGAGATAACGTGAGCCCATACTACGACAGTTTGATGGTACAAATTATTGCCAAGGGCAAAAGCCGCGCAGCGGTCATTGGCGCCCTGTGCGGTTACCTTAAAACGGTACATATCGAGGGCGTGTACACCAACATCACCCTCATGGAAGCCATTTTGGAAGATGAGGTGTTTATTAAGGGGGACTACGACACCCACTACCTACCCAAATTTTTGGAGCGCATCAAACCCACAGCCCTGGTTGAACGCATGCACCTGCGCCACCCCCAAAACCAAGTGACCCTTAATTTGGATGCCTTGCGCATTGAAAATTCGACCGAACTCAAAGTGCTTTCGCCACGTGGGGGGGTTTTTTATACCACTTCATCGCCTGAAACGCCGCCCTTTGCGCCCCTGGGCAAGTGCTGCAACGTTAAGCAAACCTTGTGCTTAATGGAGGCTATGAAGGTATTTGAAAGCCTATCCCTTGAAGACTTTAACACCCCTACCCAGGTGCTTTACCCACCCAATCAACGCTTTGTCATCACCCGTGTCTTGGCCGAAAACGGTCAAACGGTCAATCGTGGGGATCTGTTGTTTATTGTGCGCCCAGAGGAATCTTAAAAAAAGTTTTGCTGCGCCGCGTGTCCCGCGGCACGCATTATGGGCCCTTTTTTTCTCGTGGCAACCGCACCGGCACGCGGGCCACTTTCCCATTTGTCTACCCATTAAAAATACGAGGGGGCAAAAAAGGACGCCACAGCACAGTGCCCGCAATCGATTATTGAGGGCTGGGCTCGCTGGTTTTTCCTACTGAAACAGTTGCAATACATCGTTTAGGGTTACCGTCGCCATGAGAGTGAGCAAGAGGACCATCCCCACGAATTGAATCCCCATGCGCCATTTGGCGTTGAGCGGGGATCCTTTCATCCACTCCACCGCCAGCATGGCAATGTGCCCGCCATCCAGTGCGGGGATGGGGAGCAAGTTAAACACCCCCAACTGCAAACTGATAAGGGCCGTCAAAAACAGCAGGTCTTGCAGGCTGTTTTGGGCGGCACCACCTAAGGCCGCGCCAATTTTAACCGGGCCTCCCAAAGCATCCAAGTTCGAATTGCCCCGCAATAAATTGCCCAAAAACATAAACACCTGTCCCGTGATGTTGGTGAGGCGTTTTACGCTTTCAACGATGCCATCCACAAAACCATATTGGGTGGTCCGAACCCCCGGTGCAATGCCCAGCAACAAGTTTCCCGATGCGGTCCGCTTGGGAATCACCAAAACATCAAGGGTTCGATTGCTACGTTCTATTTGCAGGCGCAAAGCCTCGTTTTCTGAGCCGTTCTCCTTAATCACCTTGGCCATAGCGTGCCAATCGGCAATGGCTTGGCCGTTAATGTTCACCAGGCGATCCCCCACCTGCAAACCCGCTGCCTTGGCAGCAGAATCGGTGCTAAACGCCCCAATTTCTGCGGGAATAATGGGCATCAAGCCCAGCCTTCTATTCGAAACCAGCAAGTTGGGATCCACTTGCAAGGGCACGGTGTTTCCCCGACGCAACACCAAAAACTCCAAGGTTTGCAAACGCGGGAGGGCAGCTTGCAATTGGCTTAACACCGTGTTCCACGTGGGGGTCGCCTGGCCTTGGAGCGATACAATGCGATCTTGGCTCAAAAAACCCGCCCTCTCGCCCACAGAGCCCACCTGTACTTGGTTTACCACGGGGGCGGCAAAGCGATGGTTTGGAATTTTTTCTCCCCACCACAAAAACACGCTCAAAAACACCACCGCTGTAACCAGGTTCATCAACGGTCCGCCCAGCAAAATAAGCAAGCGCTGGGTTTTGCTTTTGGCGGCATAGTTGCGAGGGTCGTTCACATCCTCATCGTCGAGGTTTTGCCCCCAAAGGCGGACGAAGCCGCCCAAAGGTAACCACCCAACCATGTATTCGGTTTCCCCAATTTTTCTGCCAAAAGCCTTGGGTGGAAAGCCAATCGAGAACTGCTCAACCCGAACACCACAGGCACGCGCAGCGACGTAATGTCCCATCTCATGCAAAAAAACCAGTAAACTCAATACTAAAACAAACGTGATAATGGTGGTCAACAGCATGGCAGTCCTTTTTTCAAATGGTGATAGGAGGTAACATTCATCGGGCAATGGTCCGCCTCAATGTTGAAAAGCCACGCCCGCATTGCATTTTTGGGTGACGCTTTAGCCAACGTGCTGGGCAAACAGTGCCATGGAACGCTCCCAGGCCTGCTTGGCACTCTCAGCATGGTAGCTCTCACGCTTATCACAGTTAAAGCCATGCCCCGCTTTTGGGTACACAAAAGTCTCTACCTTTGGGTTGCTCTTTGTGGCTTTTTGAACCTTTTCGACATCGCTCATGGGAATCGAGGCATCGGTTTTGCCAAAATGAAATTGCGTGGGCATGTTCAGGGCGGTTGCCTCGGCTAAATTGGCTGCGATGCCACCCCCGTAGTAACTGGAGACCGCTGCGGGCTTTAAGCGGGTGGCGGCGAGGTAGGCATAGAAACCTCCCATACAAAAGCCAATCACACCGCATTTTTTTCCCCCCAATTCGGGCAGTGCGCCAAGCGCTTCTAAACTGGCTTTTATGTCGGCAGTGGCTTGGTCTGGGGAAACCGTTTGTCTGAGTTCAAGACCTCGCTTTGTGCCCTCAGCGTTATATTCTAATGCAATGTTGGGTTTGCTGCGCCAAAAGGCATCGTAAGCCAGGGCTGCGTAGCCTTCATCGGCAAGGCGTTCCGTCACCTCGCGAATATGCAAGTTAACGCCAAAAATTTCTTGGATAACCAAGACACCACCTCGAATGCCGTCTTTTGGTGTGGCCAAAAATCCCGAAAAAGGGCCATTTGAGCTGGGTATAGAAAGCGTTTTTGTATCTGCCATGATGTAAGTACCTTCGTATCTCTATTTTTTCACGAATTTAGAATGCGGTTTATTGAAGAAGGGGAATAGATTTTTGATGAAACGTTATGCTTACGGGAAACCCTAGCGCTTTGGCCACACACGGTCCCGATTAACCCAAAGGGTTTTTTGATGGTGGCGAATGCCAACCCATTTATTTTTGCGCGTTGTTTCGATAAAAGCAGCGTACTTGCCCACCGTCAGCACCGATCTCCTGTTTTTATAATGGCGCCGAATTTTGGCATGGGTTTGGGCCACCACCACACAGCGCTCTTTTTCTTGAACCAACGCTTTTTGCACCCAGTGCAAATCCCCATCAACATCTTGCACCCAAAGCCATGTTTTTTGGCGTCTTAGCAGTTTAAGAGGGGTGTGCTGCTGGGCTTGCCATGTAACACGGCTGGTGCTTTGTGGTTTTGCATGCAATGGTGCAAGGGGTGCCTTAACACATACATAGACAGGTTTTGCCGTTTTTGTTTGCCCATAGGCCAATCCCGCACCCGTAATGAAACCCAGCAAGGCACAAGCGATGCCCCCATGCACGCCACGCATTCCATTCCATAATTCGGAAATGGGTCTCGCCAAAGGGTTCAAAAGTGAGGTGGGCAGCGGCATGGCCATTTCAAGAAAAAAAGGGGTGATGCTCCCGGAGCCATTCGATAAAGACAAAACGCAACGGTGGTAGTATGCAATTCTCATAATAGGCTTGTCAAATAGCGTATCGGTGTGGGTGACACATGGGCTTGCTTGATTTGGGGGGGGGAGGATTTTTTGTGAAGCGAATCATTTTTGTATAAAAGGCTTTTATGCTTGCCCAAACATCATCCGCTGCCCTGATCGGCGTCGAGGCGCACCCGATTGAGGTCGAACTCCATTTGGCCGTGGGGTTGAGCCAGTTTAACATTGTAGGGCTACCCGACGGTGCCATTCGCGAAAGCCGTGATCGGATTGCCGCTGCGATGACCAATAGCGGGGTCCGCTTGCCTATTCGCCGCATCACCTGCAACTTAGCCCCTGCTGAAATGCGGAAAAGCGGCGCGGGTTTTGACCTGCCCATTGCAGCATGCCTTTTGGCCAGCATTGACATCTTCCCTCCAGAGCGTCTCAATAACCTGATGTTGGCGGGGGAGCTCTCCCTTGAAGGGCGTGTCCGCCCCGTACGCGGTGCACTTTCAATGGCATTGCTCGCAAAGCAGCAAGGCAAAACCCTGGTATTGCCCGCAAAAAATGCCCTGGAAGCCTCGATTGTGCCCGGTTTGAGATTGTATAGCATTGAATCACTCCACGCACTCATTGCATGGCTGCGCGATCACAAAACACCCCCTGTCCCAGAGGATGATGCCCGTGTTTTTGGGGACATGCTCTCTAAAAGGCAGGGGTTAGAGGGCGAGTTGCAAGATGTACGTGGCCAAGAACAAGCCAAGCGCGCCCTCGAACTTGCCGCATCGGGTGGGCATCATTTGTTGATGTTAGGACCGCCAGGTTCAGGAAAAACCATGCTCGCTCGCCGCTTCTCTGCCCTGCTTCCTTTAGCATCTTTTGACGAAGCTCTGGAAACGGCTAAAATTTACAGCGCAGCGGGTCATTTGAATGAAGAAAAGCCATGGCTTGCGGCACGCCCCTTTCGGATGCCCCATCATTCGATATCTCCCGTGGGGTTGGTGGGCGGTGGCTCCCCTCCTCAACCTGGGGAAATTTCCTTGGCACACCACGGGGTTCTTTTTTTGGATGAGTTGCCTGAGTTTTCTCGCGCTGTGCTGGATTCATTGCGCCAGCCGCTCGAGGATGGGGATGTGGTGATTGTGCGTGCGATGCATCGTGCCAAATTCCCCTGTGCGTTTCAAATGCTATGTGCGATGAACCCTTGCCCTTGCGGTTTTTTAGGGGATACAAAACGCAGTTGTCGCTGTACCCAAGAGCAAGTGAGGCGCTATCGTGCCAAAGTATCGGGCCCTTTTTTAGATCGCATTGACTTAAGGGTCGAAGCCCCATCTCCGTCTTTGGAAGCCTTGGCGGCGCCACGTCAAGGGGAGAGCACAGCGGCGATCCGCAAGCGTGTGCTGGCCTCGAGGCAAATGCAAACCAGGCGCTTTCGAGGCACGAATGTGCGGGTGAATGCACGCATGAACCCCGGGCAACTTGAGCGTTTTGCACCCCTTACTGAACCCGGATGGTCACTGTTGAACAAGGTATCGACCACGTTAAATTTAAGTGCTAGGGGGGTTTCGCGCGTGCGAAAGGTGGCGCGGACCATCGCCGACTTGGCCCATGCGGACCACATCGATTTAAACCATTTGCGCGAGGCGGTCCAGTTTCATCGTTTGGATTGGGGAGGGTGACCCCACTGCGCAATCCTTGCTGTTGCGCTCAGGTGGCGACGCGCGTTACATTTAGGTGCTAGGGGGGGGGTCGCGCGTGGGATAAGGTGGCGCGGACCATCGCCGACTTGGCCGATCGCGGACCACATCGATTTAAACCATTTGCGCGAGGCGGTCCCGTTTCATCGTTTGGATTGGGGAGGATGACCCCACTGAGCAATCCTTGCTGTTGCGCTCAGGTGGCGACGCGCGTTAAATTGAAGTGCTCGGGGGAGGGGTTCGCGCGTGGGATAAGGTGGCGCGGACCATCAGCCGATTTTGGCCGATCGCGGACCACATCGATTTAAACCATTTGCGCGAGGCGGTCCCGTTTCATCGTTTGGATTGGGGGGGATGACCCCACTGAGCAATCCTTGCTGTTGCGCTCAGGTGGCGACGCGCGTTAAATTGAAGTGCTAGGGGGAGGTGTCCGCGCGTGGGATAAGGTGGCGCGGACCATCGCCGACTTGGCCGATCGCGGACCACATCGATTTTAAACCATTTGCGCGAGGCGGTCCCGTTTCATCGTTTGGATTGGGGGGTAATCTGTCGTGCGCTTCCTAACAGCTTGTATGGTAGAAAGCAATTATGTTACCTTGGGGAGGGTGGGGGTGTAACTTTTGCTTCTTGCTGCCAAAATCTTGCAGAAGAACGGGGTACTTTGCATACACATTGCACAACGATCGCTGATGCAGCTTCCTTTTTAGTGGAATGATTAAGGAATTTTTCAAAAATACCTCCCAAAACCCTTTTCGCCCCACGTTATTACGGTGCCCGAGTTATGGAATTGTTGAATACAAGAAAAAATGGGTTAAGCACGGCGTTGCAACGCCTTTTTGTGGTGTTTCACCTCAAAATGTCGACCAGACTTTACGCAATTTACCTGCTCACAGGGTTAGTCGCCGTTTTTGTGTTGGTTTTGCAGAGTATTCAGGCGCAAAACTTTCGTGATCAATATGAGGATATTTTGAACGAAGTGGTGGTTCAATCGAACGAGGCCAGAAACCTTAGCTTAGGGTATCGTGAGATGCATCGCTATTGGTATGAATTGCTATTGCGTGGGGATAATCGCAAGTTGTTTGACGAACTATACCAGAAGATTATTATCGAGCGTCAACGCGTGCAAAAAACGTTATTCAGTGCGCATTCACATAATGTCAGTACAGAGGTAAATGAGGAACTTGATCAATTTTCCTCCCATTTTATTCGCTTTGCTCAAGCCGTTGATGGTGCGGTTGCAGAGGCGCGCAAGAGCATTATTCACGACCCCTTTGCGATGGAGGCGAAGGTTCAAGCTTTTCATGAACCTCCTTTGCGCAACCTGCGTGCCATGATCTCTGCTTTGGATAGGGTGGTGGCCATGAAGCGTGAGCAATTAGAAAAGCGTGTGGGGGAGACATTGGTAGCGAACGTGATTATTTCGACCCTGTTACTTGGCATGGCCTTCATGGGCGTGTTTTTTGTGATTCGCTCCTTAAACCGACACCTGCAAAGCACCATCTTCAGTCTGCAAGAAACCAACAATCAGGTTAGTGAAGCCTCACAACATAGTGCCCAGGCAGGGATGGCGTTGGCTCAAAGTACCAATGAGCAGGCAGCGGCCATTCAAGAGACAACCGCGACCCTTGAGCAAGTTTCGGGTTCATCACGCGAGGCGTCGGGCAAGGTAGGCACCGTGCTGAGCTCCGCCCAGGAGGTTTCCGCGGAAACCAGGCGGAGCGAACAGTCGATGCAGCGGATGGACCAAGCTATTCAAGACATTAAAAATTCTGCCGATAACTCGGCCAAAATCATTAAGACCATTGACGAAATTGCCTTTCAAACCAATTTGTTGGCCCTTAACGCCGCCGTTGAGGCTGCCCGTGCTGGTGAGGCGGGGCGGGGCTTTGCCGTGGTGGCAGATGAGGTGCGCAGCTTGGCCATGCGAAGCGCAGAGGCTGCCGGTGAAACCAGTGCCCTTATTCACAGTTCCCAATCGCGTGCCGTTCAAGGGGTGACTGCAGCCAAAGAGATGCAAGCCAGTTTGTTGGCGATTGACGGTGGTTTGGAAACCATTTTGAAATTCCTCGACGAAATGATGAGTTCGCATCAAGCGCAACTGCAAGGCATTACGCAAATTAATAACTCTATGAGTCAAATTGATGCCATTACCCAAGGGAATGCCTCGCAGGCAGAAGAGTCCTCTGCAGCCAGCCAACAACTTGCTGAGCTGGCCACGGGTTTGCGCACCTGGGTGGGGGATTTGCGCCTCTTGGTCGAAGGTCCACTCGAAGATGACAAGCTCACCAGTGCCTTGCCTTGGCAACAAGAGGGGGATTTGGATAAATCGAGCAGTTGGCTGCCCCAGTGGTTGCAGCGTTCGAGCAAGCAGAAAACCACCTACAGCTTGCGCGAACTGATTAGCCGCGAAGGTGAAAAAGGCTTCGTTTCCCCCTTAACCCGCCAACAGGACAAAACGGTTGACGAAAATAGTATGTGGGGCCGTAATGGCAAAGAAACGGTGTCGGAGGAAAATTTTAAGGACTTTCGACCGTCTTAAAACCCACCGTCCAGGGAGGCATTTTTGGGCAAAGGGCTTCTGTGGGGACCTCCTCCTTAAAATTCACCGTCCAGGGATGGATTTTTGGGCAAAATTTCACATGCTTAACATCCACCGTCCAGGGATGGATTTTTGGGCAAAATTTCACATGCTTAACATCCACCGTCCAGGGATGCGTTTTTGGGCAAAGGGCTCGTGGGGACCTCCTTTTTTGATGGCATACCCCCTTAAAATAGGGTAGTAAAAGGGACCTCGAGAGCAAGGTTTTTGGCCTCGCATGAACCATGCCTTCGGGTAGATCGTCAATGATGCTCCCTTTATTTTATTAAGGGGGGTAAAGTATTTGGCAGCGGGATGAAAGTAAAAGCTTGTATTGAGTGGTGCGCTTTGGATAGGGTATCCCTTTATTGTGATTTAAAACGCATTTGGTGCAACACTATCCTTTGAGTTAGAAGCAAACGCTATGGCTGTGGTTTCGGTAAAGCAAATTTTGGAATCGGGTGCCCATTACGGACATCTTGCCCGTCGTTGGCACCCTAAAATGGCAAGGTACATTTATGGCCTTAAGCATGGGGTGCATATTATTGATTTGCAACAGACGTTGCGCCAATTAAAACGGGCGTATTTGTTTGTGCGCGATCTAAGTGCCAAAGGGAACATGGTGCTTTTTGCTGCCACCAAGCGCCAGGCACGCGAGGTTATCCAAGAAGAAGCGACGCGATGTGGGGCTTACTATATTAATGGGCGTTGGCTCGGTGGGTTGCTCACCAATTTTCAAACCGTGCGGGGGTCGATTAGTACGCTCAAGCGTATTGAGGAACACCGCGGTGAAGATGGTTTGTATGAAGGCATGATTAAAAAAGAAGCGGGGTTGATGGAAAAAAGTCGCCTGAAGTTGGAGCAAGCTTTAGGCGGGATTAAAGAGATGAAGCGCTTGCCAGGGGCGTTGTTTGTGATTGATTGCAATAAGGAGCACTTGGCATTAAAGGAAGCCCGAAAATTGCATATGCCCATTATCGCCGTGGTCGATACCAATTGCGACCCCAGCCATGTGGATTATGTGATTCCAGGCAACGATGATTCTATCCGCTCCATTCGCCTGTTTTCTGCTGTAATGGCCAGCGCGGTGTTGGAAGGTAAGGCCATTTACGAGGCACGCAGATCGGAGATTGTCGCGGCCAATAAGGTGCGTAATGCAGGCCATAAAGCGCGCAAACCCAGGGATGGCAAGCCCGCTTCAAGAAAAGCCCCAGATAAGGCCGTTCAAAAAGCGCCAAATCCTTTGCCTGCCAAGGCAGCCATGCCCAGCGTGAATCCAAGCATGCCCAGCGTGAATCCAAGCATGCCCAGCGTGAATCCAAGCATGCCCAGCGTGAATCCAAGCATGCCCAGCGTGAATCCAAGCATGCCCAGCGTGAATCCAAGCATGCCCAGCGTGAATCCAAGTACGGACCCCGCAAAAACGCCCGCGCCATCTGATGCTGGAGTGCAGGTGAGTGTTTCGGCCAAAACCGTGATGAGCCTGCGTGCCGCAACGGGAGCTGGGGTGATGGAATGCAAGGCGGCGTTGCAAGAGGTTAACGGAGATATTGAGGCAGCCAAAAAGCATTTACGCGTTAAAGGCGTTGCGATTGCGCAAAAAAAAGCGGGGCGCGAAGCCAATGAAGGCGCCATTGCCATTGTTTTTTCTGAAGATAAAAGCAAAGCCTCAATGGTGCGCATGGCTTGTGAGACCGATTTTGTGGCGCGCAACGCGCAATTTCAAGGATTGCTCCAGCGCGTCACCAAGCAAGTATTGGCGCAGGGTCCCCAGGATGTTCTGACCCAAAAGCCCGTTGAGGGTGAGGGTGAAACCATGGAGGCTGTGTTGACTGAAGGGATTCAAGCCATGGGCGAAAATTTACGCATTGAAGAGAGTGTGTGTGTTTTTGCAAAAGCCCATAATGTGCTGGGGGGCTATGTTCACACCAACCACAAAGTTGCTGTGCTGGTGCGCTTGGAAGCCCAAACCCAACAACAACCCAAAGCCTTAGAAGATTTGGTGCGCGATTTGGCGATGCATGCCGCTGCCATGCCTGTGTTGGCAATCGAAGAACAAGGGCTTGGTTCGGATGTGTTGGCTAAAGAAAAAGCGATTGCAGAGGCGCAGTTTGATGCGTTAGGCAAGCCCGAAAACCTGAAAGAAAAAATTGTGCAAGGGCGGATGCGAAAATTTGTTCAAGAAAGTACCTTGTTAGGGCAGACCTTCGTTAAAGACCCCAAAAAGACGATCTCTACTTTGCTCCAAGAGGCGGAGAAAACCCAAGGAGGTCTTGTGAAAGTGGTGCAGTTGATTAAGTATCAAGTTTGAGTGTGCTGAATTTCTCACCTTAAACAAAACGTGTATTGCGGTTTATGGAAAAACGACAACCACCCCCCGTTACCACATTAAAGCCCTGCTTTAAACGCGTTTTGCTCAAATTGAGTGGGGAGGTTTTTGGTGGGGAACAGGGCTTTGGTTTTGACTATGCCGTCATTCGGCAGTTGGCCACGCAAATTGTCAAGCTCAAGCGGGCGGGAGTGCAGGTGGGGATTGTGATTGGAGGCGGGAATATCTTTCGTGGTGCTCCCAATGCCCCAGAAGGAATGGACCGCGTGGTGGCAGACCACATGGGAATGCTGGCCACCCTTATTAACTGCCTTGCCATGCAAGATGCACTAGAACGTGAGGGTGCCGACACGCGGGTGCTTTCTGCGATTGAAATTCGTGCCATCGCCGAATCCCACATTAAGCGTAGGGTTGATCGCCATTTGGAAAAAGGGCGCATCGTGCTGTTTGCTGCGGGAACGGGAAACCCTTTTTTTACCACCGACACCGCGGCTTCTTTGCGTGCCTCCGAAATAAGCGCCCAAGTACTAATCAAGGGCACCAAGGTCGACGGGGTGTATGATCGCGATCCCATGAAAGATGAGCACGCTGTGCGCTATGAGACCTTGACGTATGATCAAGCACTGAGGGAAAATTTACGCGTAATGGACTCAACCGCATTGGCCTTTTGCCGCGAAAACCGAATGCCTATTTTGGTATTGAACATTCGCGAAAAAGAGACTTTGGTACGTGCCGTGGTGGGAGGTGAACGGGTGGGTACGTGGATCCAACGTACAGGCACTGACAACCCCTAAAATGGTGTGGTAAGGATTGGTAGACAACCGAATTTGAAGGATAACGGTTTTACTAACAGCCCAAGGCAGTTGCAAAGTGCCTAAAATCAGGTTTTTTTCTCGGCTTGTGTGTGATGCATCAACCCGCCATCACCCATAAAGATGCTCCTTCATCAGAATGATGACCTTTGCTTTCATAAGGGATAAGCCGCTGTGGATCTGACAGACGTGAATGCCGTTCAAGCAGAGATGAAGCGCAAAATCGCGCAATCGCTGCGCTTTGCGAGCGAGGAATTTGCAAGTTTGCGGACAGGGCGTGCTTCTGGGGGAATGCTCGAAAACATTGGGGTCGATTACTACGGCAACACCACTCCCTTGGCTCAATTGGGCAATATTACCGTCCCAGAACCCCAATTGCTTGTGGTGCAGGTGTACGATGCGGCTGTGGTAAAAGCGGTTGAAAAAGCCATTGTCAACTCCAATTTGGGATTATCGCCCAACACTGAGGGAACGGTGTTGCGGATTGTGGTGCCCGTGCTGACCGCGGAGCGTCGTAAACTCCTTGTACGCCAACTGCGTAAAATGGGTGAAGAGCATAAGGTGGTGTTGCGTAATTTACGCCGTGAGGCCAATGACAAAGCAAAGCACTTGGAGAAGGAAAAAATCATCTCACAAGATGCGCTGCATGCCGCAGAATCGGACATTCAAACCGAGATAGATGACGCCATTCAACGAGCAGATCAAATGATGAAAAACAAAGAAAAAGAACTGATGCAAGTATAACACGCAAAGTGTGAGCAACGAGGCGTTTTGCTTGTGCGCGGTTTGCTGTTGCGTGGCTTCATTAGGGTTGATGATTGTGGGGTCTTGCTTTCGAGGCATTTGCAATCCATGCGTCTTCAGAAAATACCATCTGTGGGTTGTTTCCCCGTCACTACATTTTTAGTCCTTAGGGTGCCCATGCATTGCCAAAGGAAAAAAGGGTAAACACCATGCTGGCCGACGCACTGTATGCCATTCTTCCCTATCAAATATTTAAATCGATCTTGTTTCGCAGTGGGGCTGCGTTTTTGTTTTCGTTTTTTGGTGTGTCGGTTGCCATGCCGTTTTTTATCTACTGGCTACGCAAAAACCGAATCAGTGCCGATTTTTCGACCCAAATTTTAAGTACTGCACCAAGCGAATCCCGCCCCAACCCCCAGCACAGCCAGCCTTACGCAGGTCCCAAGCTCATGATGGGCGGGGTTGTGTTGGTGGCCGTTTTGATATGCAGCACGCTGTTGTGGGTTGACATAAACCCGTTTATCGTCGCTTTATTGCTCATTGTGCTGGCTTTTGCCGCCATTGGAGGCTGGGATGATGTGCTTAAAGTACGCCATCGGCGGCAGGTGGAAACGGGTGTGGTGAAGCGCGCTGCGTATGCAGAAAAAGCGGATGGCTTAAGCGGTAGGCTGCGTTTGGCGTTGCAGTTTTTAGTCGCTGGCGTGGTGATCATGGGGTTGGATCACTTTGTTGAGATTGATGGGCATTTGGTGTTCCCCTTCATTCCATTAAAGTGGTGGCACCCATATTTGCCTAGTGTGGTGTTTATTCCCTTTATGTTGCTGGTGATTGTGAGCAGTGCCAATGCAGTCAATTTAACCGATGGAATGGATAGCCTGGTGAGTGCGCCTTTAATTACTTGCGCCCTGTTTGCCATGGCTGCGGCATATGTAGGCAGCAGTCCCGAATGGGCGTTGCATTTGCGCTTGCCCGTATTGCCTGTGGCCGTACGCGAAGTGGTGGTGGTGGGATCTTGCTTGGTGGGGGCGTGTATGTCGTTTTTACGGTTTAACGCACCGCCCGCCATGATTACCATGGGGGATGTTGGTGCTTTATCGCTAGGCAGCTTGATTGGGGTGTTTTTTATCTATGCCAAGGTTGAGGTGTTTTTGCCGTTGGTGGGGGGGGTTTTTGTGCTTATGACCCTTTCGACCATTATTCAACGTTTATTCTTCAAACTGATGCTGGCATTCAAGGGACGTCGAAAAGCAGAGGAGGTCAGGTTTTTTTACCGTGCACCCTATCATCATCATTTGCAGGCACTGTGGCAATATACCAACAATCCCTCCCCCGTTTGTTCGGTGTGGGTGATGTTTTTAGAACGCTTGGGTGTGTTTCCTCCAGCGGTTGAAGATAGGTTGGTTCGCCCGGAAGATGTGAATAGCCGCGTGATTTGGCGCTTGCACTTGTGGTCGGTATGGCTTTTTGTAATCGCACTGGTTGTTTATTTTAAAGTGCGCTAGACACCCCGGTGGGTGTGGTATATCGGGTTGGCTTTTTGTAATCGCACTGGTTGTTTATTTTAAAGTGCGCTAGACACCCCGGTGGGTGTGGTATATCGGGTTGGCTTTTTGTAATCGCACTGGTTGTTTATTTTAAAGTGCGCTAGACACCCCGGTGGGTGTGGTATATCGGGTTGGCTTTTTGTAATCGCACTGGTTGTTTATTTTAAAGTGCGCTCGACACCCCGGTGGGTGTGGTATATCGGGTTGGCTTTTTGTAATCGCACTGGTTGTTTATTTTAAAGTGCGCTCGACACCCCGGTGGGTGTGGTATATCGGGTTGGCTTTTTGTAATCGCACTGGTTGTTTATTTTAAAGTGCGCTCGACACCCCGGTGGGTGTGGTATATCGGGTTGGCTTTTTGTAATCGCACTGGTTGTTTATTTTAAAGTGCGCTCGACCGATAAGTGGGTGTGGTATATCGGGTTGGCTTTTTGTAATCGCACTGGTTGTTTATTTTAAAGTGCGCTCGACCGATAAGTGGGTGTGGTATATCGGGTTGGCTTTTTGTAATCGCACTGGTTGTTTATTTTAAAGTGCGCTCGACCGATAAGTGGGTGTGGTATATCGGGTTGGCTTTTTGTAATCGCACTGGTTGTTTATTTTAAAGTGCGCTCGACCGATAAGTGGGTTTTGTGTAGCTTAATGGTGGCCTTTACGATTAGGTCGAAAAAAGATACGTATCAAGATTGACTATGCTGAATAAAAAAGTGTGTAATGCCCTTTGGAGTAGGAGAAGGGATAAAGAGACTTGATTTGTCCTGCTTCTCCGGATTGAAGAATACGTTAACTATGAGGTTAGTCCATTAAAGTGAAGGCACGTAGGCGCAAGCCCCAGCAAGACGCAAGTAGGTTAGCACAACATTTTTGTACCACAAGGGCGGTTGCGGTTTTCGTTTTATGCTCCCTGTTTTTGACGGGGTGCTTTGGTTCTGGGTTGCAGTCGACCATTCAACCCCTCACCGATTCAGGGCGTGTTATCCAGTCTATTTACGGCGTGGTTACTTGGATATGCGCGGGCATCTTTTTTGTGGTGATTGCCCTGTTGGCTTGGGCTGTTATTCGCTATCGTTTTAGAGGTGAAGATAAAAACGACCTGCCTCTTCAAGTGCATGGCAATGTGGCAATGGAAATCACATGGACGATTGTTCCAGCCATTATTTTGATTTTTATTGCGTTTCCCACCTGGGAAGGAATTTTTCGTGCAGAGGCACCGCCTACCGGCGTCAGCCGTTTGGATGTTGATGTGTACGGACGCCAATGGTGGTGGGAGTTTTCCTACCCAAAGCATAACGTTAAAACCGCCAACGAGTTGGTAATGCCCGTTGGCAAGCCTGTTGTGCTTAACATCAGCAGCAAGGATGTTATTCATGCCTTTTGGGTGCCTAAATTGGCTGGTAAGGTCGATGCATTGCCAGGCAAGCGTAATGTGCTGTGGTTTACTCCCGAAAAAGAAGGGCTTTTTTATGGGCAGTGTGCCGAGTTTTGTGGGACCTCCCATGCCAACATGCGCCTTCGCGTGAGAGTCCTTTCTGAGGATGCTTTTAGCCAGTGGGTAAAACGCCAAAAACAACCCCAAGCACCTGCAAATGCAAGTGCACTAGCGGGGGAAAAGTTGTTTGTAAGCAAAACTTGCATTGCCTGCCATGCTATTGAAGGCAATCCCGTTGCTGCAGGGGTACTCGGACCCGATTTAACCAATTTGCGTGAGCGTACCTCGTTGGCAAGTGCCTTGATTGAAAATACCCCAGACAACCTGGCTGCGTGGATTAAAAATCCGCAAAAAATTAAACCCAACGCGCTGATGGGGGTTGCTTATCAGGGCAAGTTTGGTGAGATTCGCTACAAGCCCATTGAAATGACGGAGAAAGAAGCGCGTGATTTGGCGGCATATTTGCTGAGTGCACCCGCCGCACCGCAAGCCGCGGCCAAAATTCGCCCAGCAGAACCAAAGGCCGAGGCAAGTGCGCGGACCGCAGCACCCTCCCAGGCAGGCGGAGCCTTTGCGGCAGTTCAAAAAGGCATTTGTTGGACCTGCCACATTATTCCCGGGGTCGCCAACGCCAAAGGGCAGATTGGGCCAGACCTAACGGGATTGGCAAGCAGGGCTAAAATTATAGGTATTTTAGCCATGAACAAGCAAAACTTACGAAAATGGTTGGATGATCCTCAATCGATCAAACCAGACACGGCGATGCCGCCTGCGGCAGGCCTATCTTCCAGTGAAAAAGAGTTGGTAATCGAGTATTTATTAACCCTAAAATAAGGCCTTGCATGCATGTATACATACATGCATGTTTTGCAAAGGCGATAGAGAGTTGGCCCTATAAATAAGGCCTTTTCATGCATACAAGCATGTTTTGCAAAGGCGATAGAGAGTTGGCCCTATTTCAATAGTTTGATGATCTGCGACCTTCACCAAGGTGAATGGCCGAGCATCGGGCTAAAAAAATGTAACGATATCGTTGACAGGTTTGGAAAAAAAAAATGACGGAAATGAGCATGGGGCGTGTGGGTTATCGGTTTAACCTATGGAGTTGGTTGACCACGGTTGACCACAAGCGAATAGGAATATTATACGGCTTAACGGCAGCCTTTTTTCTAGTGATTGGTGGGGTCGAGGCGTTGATGATCCGCACCCAATTGATCGTTCCGAACAACGATTTTGTTTCTGCGGATACCTTTAATAGCCTGTTTACCATGCATGGTGTGACCATGATTTTTTTGGTGGTCATGCCGGTGAATGCAGCCTTTTTTAACTATATAGTGCCTTTGCAAATTGGGGCGCGTGATGTGGCTTTTCCCCGTTTAAATGCTTTTAGCTATTGGGTGTTTGTGTTCGGCGGGATTTTTTTTCATTTAGGCTTTTTTGTTGGCGACCTGCCTAAAGTGGGTTGGTTCGGCTATGCCAACATCACCTCCATACAATATACCCCAGGTCCAGGAACGGATTTTTGGACAATGGGTTTGCAACTACTCGGGTTGGCCTCTTTGGTATCGTCAATCAACTTTATTGCCACTATTTTGAATATGCGCGCACCGGGAATGACGCCGATGCGCATGCCGATTTTCACGTGGACCATTTTAATCACCAATTTTTTATTATTGCTGGCGTTGCCCGTGATTACCGCCGCGTTAGCCCAGGTATTTTTGGATCGTCAATTTGGCACCAAATTTTTTGACCCAGGCAATGGTGGTAGCGTGTTGCTCTGGCAGCATCTGTTTTGGGTGTTTGGGCACCCAGAGGTGTACATTTTAATTCTACCCACCATGGGGATGGTTTCTGAGGTGCTCGCAACCAGTTCACGCAAACCTATTTTTGGGTACGCTGCCATGGTGTTTGCCACAGCAGCCTTGGGGCTTTTAGGCTTTAGTGTATGGGCACACCACATGTTTACTGTGGGAATGGGAGCCTGGGCAAATGTTATTTTCTCTGCTGCAACCATGCTCATTGCCATTCCAACGGGGGTGAAGATTTTTAACTGGATTTTTACCATGGTTGGAGGGCAGATACGCTTTACCACCGCCACCTATTATGCCATAGCCTTTATCGTTACGTTTACCATTGGGGGGTTGAGCGGGGTAATGCATGCTTCACCACCCATTGATAGCCAGCACCAAGATTCCTATTTTGTGGTAGCCCATTTCCACTATGTACTTTTTGGTGGTTCGATGATGGGTATCTTGGCAGGGCTGCATTATTGGTTCCCTAAAATGACGGGCAAAATGATGGATGAGCGTCGCGGAAAGATTGTCTTTTGGCTTATTTTTATCGGCTTTAACGTCACTTTTTTCCCCATGCATTTCCTTGGGGTTGATGGCATGCCGCGCCGGATTTATACCTACCCCGAAGGCTTTGGCTTTGAAACGTGGAATTTTGTGTGTACGATAGGAGCCTATATTACCCTGGTGGGGATGTTAGGCTTGGCTTTCAATATGTTCCACGGCCTCTTTAAAGGCGCGAAAGCCTCCGCAGACCCTTGGGATGGGCGCACTTTAGAATGGTCTATTCCCTCAACACCTAAACCTTATAACTTTGCCAAGGTGCCTGTGGTAAAAGCGCGTGATGACTATTGGCACCGTAAGTACGTCAGCAAAAATTTTAAGGCCGATCCCAAAAACGCGAAGGTGATTTTGCCCAATCCCAGTTATTGGCCCATTTTATGCTCTCTTGGCTTGTTTTTGTTTGCCCTAGGCTTTTTGTTTGCCTTTTCCGTCACCGTCATTGGTGCTGTAATCACGGTGTTTTCTGTGGTTGGCTGGGCTTTTGAGCCCGCTGAGGGGTAAATTTGTCCCACCCGTGGCAGGGTCGAGGTTTTGATCCAAACATTTTTAATCATTGTGTTATACACACCCGCGCAAGAAGGAGCTTTGGAGAATACTGTGTCCAAACAGCATGAACATTACACCAGTTTAGGTTTGGATAATCGCAAGCTGGGCATGTGGATTCTTATTGCCTCAGAGTGCCTTTTGTTTGGCACGCTGATTGTGACGTATCTCATTTTTCGCAATGAAAGTGTTGCAGGCCCTCACCCAGCAGATGTGCTTAGTATCCCTGTTACGACGCTCAGTACTTTTGTATTGCTCATGAGTTCTTTCTCGATCGTGATGGCACTCCACCATATTCAGCACGGCGATCGGGTCAAGTTCCGCCGCTGGATTTTGGGTACGGCTCTCGGGGGGATCATTTTTTTGGGCTTTCAAGCCTACGAATTTACCGAATTTGTGCACATGGGTCTCACCCTTTCGACCAACGTATTTGGCGGCAGTTTTTTCATGCTCACAGGCACCCATGGTGCGCACGTGGCGGTTGGGGTCATTTGGCTGTTATGCCTGTATTTTTCCTCTTTACGAGGTGGGTTAACCGAGGATGCGGCACTTAAGGTCGATACCATGGCACTTTATTGGCACTTTGTGGATGTGGTGTGGATTGTGATTTTCACCGTTGTTTACCTGTTTGTATTTGTTTAAGGAGAAATGTTTTGAGTGCGAATACCCAAGAGGGCGCAAAGCATCCCACCCCAGCAGTGTACACCAAAATAGCGGTGATCCTCACGCTGATTACGCTGGTTGAATTTGGTGCATTTTATGTTGAACAACTCAAACCCATTTTTGTGCCTTTGCTAAGCATTTTATCGATAGCCAAGGTAATAATGGTGGCGGGTTACTATATGCACTTGAAGTTTGACAAAAGGGTGTTTACGTATCTCCTTTTGTGCGGAATATTGATTGCCACGGGGGTTATATTCAGCCTAATGGCCTTGTTTTTTTACGCCCATCCCATCAAAGGCTAAGCACTGGGCCTCTTGTCCCATTTTGTGCGGAATATTGATTGCCACGGGGGTTATATTCAGCCTAACGGCCTTGTTTTTTTACGCCCATCCCATCAAAGGCTAAGCACTAAGCCTTGTCCCATAAAAGCGTGTTGGTATTCCAGATGCGGTTGAAATGGTTATCAAATCCTAATAAGAGCGTGTTGGTATTCCAGATGCGGTTGAAATGGTTATCAAAATGGGTGTCGGCACGCCTTTTTTTGTTTGAGAGCGTCCTATGACCACAGCCTATGCGCATGGGGTTGGTGCGTCGCTCGAAAATGCAGACTCGGTGCAGCATGTAAGTGCCGTGTGGCAGTCTTGGACCCTCGATCCCGCACTCATTGTTTTATGCCTCATGCTTTGGTTGTTTGTGCGCGGTTTTATACGCGGGCAACAAAGAAAAGCGCGGATTACCAAACGTAAGATACATTTGTTCGTATTTTTAAGTGGTATCCTACTGGTTGCGATCAGCCTATGTAGCCCCATTGATGCCCTCGCGGATAGTTCATTTGTATGGCATATGCTTCAACACATGCTCATTACGCTATGCGGTGCGCCGTTAATTTTGCTTGGTGCGCCGTTTTTACCCATTGCTTGGGGGTTTTCATCGTTTTTTAAAAAAAACGTGTTCATCCCTTTGGCTAAATGGGAAGTGTTGCGTTGGGTCATACGCACGGCAACGCACCCAGCCGTGGCCTTAGGCCACCAAGTATCGGCATTAGCACTTTGGCACCTTCCCTTTTTTTATAATCTAGCCCTGAGCAACCCTTATGCACATTGGGGCGAGCATTTTCACTTTTTCTTAGCCGCCATGTGCTTTTGGTGGGTCATTATTTCTCCCTACCCATTCAACCAGCGCAGGTCTCCTTTTTTGCGGATGGGATTGCTGGTATTGTCCACGTTTTCAAATTCGGTGGTCAGTGCCATGGTCGTCTTCTCTTCAGAGCCGCTTTATGCATATCAATTTCTCCCACACCTGGGCGTGCAAGGCGCGTTAGCGGACCAACGTTTGGGGGCAGGGTTAATGTGGACAATGGGAACGATGCTCCATTTGGCTGGAATTGCAGGGATTTTTATAGCCCTTAGTATTCAGGCGCAGCAAGATGAACCCACCTATCTTGCTTAGGCCTTTAAAAAAGTTCCACAAAAAAGCAAGCAGGGGGGCATGACCATCCTTGCAATAGGCATTTTTTGGGCTGCATGCCAACCTAGTTTTTAGAATTGGATGAAGCAAGAAAAAATGACGCAAGGCAGACGTTTTTAAAACTGGCTGCATCAGGATTGATTTTAGGCTCTCAAAAATACAGATACGCATTCAAAATAGGCATCCCTTTAGACAGTTATCTCCTATTCTTAATACCGTCAGCATTCCTTCTTTCTTTGAAAAAAACAGAGTCCCGATGCACTATTAAGAAACGAGAGTACTGGCAGACACATTAAATTTTGTAGAAAAAAACCCTCGGTTCGTTATCGCCTTAAAATAATATACCAACAGCAAACACAGGGCCATTTACGCTGGTTTTTACGTGGCGAAAAGGGAAGAAATTGGGTGTGCTACCATCGCTTGCAAATGCCGTTCGGCGCATGAAAAATAGAGATGGTTGTGTTTTTCTACCGTTGATCTTCACGCTAGGCGCACTTGCGTTCGAACTCAGCCAACCCACCCGAATGTATAAACCTATGCGGCTGGGCCATGGCCTTTCGATATCAAATCCCAGCATATTTACCGTAATATTATCGGCTACGGTTTCAATTTTTACTTGATCCCCCGTCATATAGGTTCTGCCAAGTGTACCCCCGAGGTTTAAAGAACGTGCACCTCCAAAAACCCTGACCGTCTGGTTTGCAAAGGTTGAGGCGACGTGGCCTTTGCCAATCATTCCAAAAGGGCTGATCGACCACGAGTTGTTGATCGCAAAACGCAAGCCTGCCCCTCCCATCAAAGTTGCGCCTACAGCACTTGCTGCGCTCGCATAAGAAAAATCGAGCACATAGTACAGTTTGTTGGCGTTAAACCATTTTACGCCAAGGTTTATGCCACTGCCAATGTGTTTCTTGTTACCTAAAGAAAATGCGAGCGGAAAATACCCAGGGTTGGTTGAGGGTGAAGTTGCATAATTTGAAACAATTGTATCCTCATACCCCGCTTGTTGAATGTTGAATCCCGTGTAGCCTGCATAATAAAATCCATCTGCCCAAGCCGTTTGCCAAAATACGCAAACACCCGCCCAAGTTGTCATATAGATCAATAAAATAGCGAGTTTAGCAAGCGTTAAATGGAAACATACACAACGTGGATTTGGCCAAAAAGGAGGCACTTTAGGCGGGTAAAGGCTGGGGCTTTTAAACATGGCGCATTCATAGCACAAAATGCGTTTTAAATGTGAGGTGGTGTTTTATGAGTGAATGCTTAGGGCTTTAAAAGATGCGTAAACATGGTCCCCGTCCCCATGGTTTGCAGACCACATGGAAATGGCGAAAAATGGCGGGATATAGCGGGATGAGGATGCAAGGTTTGGGCTCGTCCCCAAGCGACCACCTTTGATACGGAGGTTTACCTTGGCTTGAAGGGGCCCACGGTTGTTGTTTGTGGTTACTTGTGCCATGATTGCACCCCGGGATAAAAATACACCATTAAAGGGGGGTTGCCATGAGCGCACGTAGTCCTATTTCCAGTTTGCCGACCCACGAAGTAACCAATGTGCCGCCTGCAATTGGGGATCAGAATCTGTATAAAACCGATTTGGCATTGCAAGAAGGTGTTGCGCGCAATGGTGCAGGTTGGGCATCCCAACTGTTGTTGGATTTTGGGAAAGAGGCGGGAACTGAAGCGACTTTTGAGCTAGCAAACCAGGCAAATAGGCAGCCACCAGAGCTTCGCGCATTCGACCGCAATGGAATGCGGATCAATCAGGTAGATTTTCACCCGGCCTATCACGATCTGATGGATCTTGCCATCCGCAATGATCTGCCGACGTTTGCTTGGAATAATATCAAAGAAGGCAACCATGTGGCTCACGGTGCCTTAAACTACCTGTTGATTCAGGTGGAGGGCGGCGTTCTCTGCCCCATGTCAATGACCTATTCCGCAATTCCCGCCTTAAAAGCGACGGCGTGCGTTGAGAAAGAATGGCTTCCCCGGATTTTATCCCAGGAGTACGACAAACGAGATATTCCGGCTGAAGAAAAAAATGGTGTGACCATTGGAATGTTCATGACGGAAAAGCAAGGGGGATCCGATGTGCGTGCGAATTCCACGCGGGCGCGTCCGGAGAAATCCGAAGAAGGGGCTGGTGCTCCCTACACTTTGTCCGGCCACAAGTTTTTCTGTTCTGCGCCCATGTCAGATGCCTTTTTGACCTTGGCTTATACGGACAGTGGGTTGAGTTGTTTTGTAATGCCTCGATGGCGCCCTGACGGTACTCGGAACGGCCTTTATATTCAGCGATTAAAAGACAAAATGGGCAATAAATCGAACGCCTCGAGTGAAATGGAACTGGTGGAGGCGCATGGCGTAATGCTGGGCGAAGAGGGCCGTGGTGTTCGGACGATAATTGAGATGGTCAATGCGAATAGGTATCACTGTAGCCTTGGATCCGCGGGTTTGATGCGGCAAGCACTTGTGCAGGCATTGCATCATGCAAACCATCGGATGGCTTTTCAGAAGAAACTGATTGAGCAGCCGCTAATGCGCAATGTTTTGTCAGATATGGCCATTGAATCGGAGGCGGCAACGGCACTGTTTTTGCGTTTGGGGCGGGCCATTGGTGAAGGAGAGCATGATCCAAAAGAGGCCGCCCTCGCCCGAATGGGAACGGCAATTGGGAAATACTGGATTTGCAAACGCGCACCGGGATTGGTGGGCGAGGCCTTGGAATGTTTGGGGGGTCCGGGTTATGTTGAGGAAAGTGTTCTCCCACGCCTCTATCGCGAAGCCCCACTCAATAGCATCTGGGAAGGTTCTGGCAATGTCATTTGCCTCGATGTTTTGCGGGCGATGCATCGCGATTCAAAGGTGCTGCCGGCTTTTTTGACTGAGATTGAACGGGCGATGGGGCGCAATTTGCGGTTGGATGCTTTTATTTTGAACCTAAAATCGGAATTGAAAAACTTGGAACACATGGAGATCCGCGCCCGGCGTGTCACGGAGATGATAGCCTTGGCCTGGCAAGGGTCCCTTTTGGTTCAATATAGCCCGCCCGCCATCTCTGACGCGTTTTGTGCGTCACGACTGGGGGAGCACTGGTCCGGTGCCTACGGTTCTTTGCCCAGTGAAACAGATTTCGAGACCATCCTCGACCGCGCCCAAGGCATTGCCTGAGACGGGTTCGCCTTTTAGACAGTTTTTTGGTCCGCGATGCCGTGGGTTCGTCTTACGTGCAATGCTCTCCACCGCCCGCCCGGCAGCCAGTTGGCGAAGGGCTTTGGCGTTCTTGCCCCGGAACAAGCTTGGAAGATTGTTGAACTCCCTTTTGCCAAAAGCCTCAATCACGGCAAGGGGGTTTTGGGTTGCATACACCAAAACCACTTTTTGCATGGCCTCACCCCTGGGAAACGTGGCTTGAATTCCCCCAATAACCTCCTCGTTCACGGAGTGCGTTCACCCCTGGGAAACGTGGCTTGAATTCCCCCAATAACCTCCTCGTTCACGGAGTGCGTTCACCCCTGGGAAACGTGGCTTGAATTCCCCCAATAACTTCCTCGTTCACGGAGTGCGTTCACCCCTGGGAAACGTGGCTTGAATTCCCCCAATAACTTCCTCGTTCACGGAGTGCGTTCACCCCTGCAAATAGCGTGGCCAAGGCTTGATCCGCAGTCGTTTCGCCTTTGCCTAACGCGTTAAGGATGTTTGCCTGCAAAAAGCCATACTCGTTTTTTCTCCCTTTAATTCGCGCCCCAATCGACTTCGACCTCATCTTCAGTTCGCCAGGCACGCGGTGCTGCTCAAAAAGCAAGCCCGAGCGTTGGTGCATTAGTTCGTCTGCGCCATACATTTGCTTCACGTCATCGCGCAATTCAACCACCCCCTTGTGCCAGTAGGCCAACTGCGCTTCCTCGCTGTGCCCGTTTTTTACCGCTTCAATTTGCAACACCCCCATACGCTCTTTCAGCCCGTTCTCCAAACGGGCACTCTCGCTACCAATATGCAACTTCATGCTCGCTCTTTGCTCGCCCAAACGGGCATCGGTCAGGCGGGTTATCCCCTGGCCCACCTGCTGCAAACCCTGTCCCCAAGCCTCATATTCGTTTATCGCACGCCTGCTTGGGGTGGCTTGAAGGCGCACCCGCCCGTTTAAACGGTTCAAAATCGCCACCTCACAAAGCCCCCTTAAATGCTACAAGTTTTTTTTTCCAGAGGACTTCGTGCTAGGCTCAAGCACCCCCTTAGCCGAGTATAGCACAACAGCGTAACGCCTTGCTTATTAAAAGGTTTTTTCCCATGCCTGCACCCCAACAAGCAAACTTTGCACTCCAACTTAACTACGATGGCACCACCACCAGTGCCTCACGCATCTTTAAGGGTATTCAAGAAACGCTTGATGCTTTTGAGGAAATGGATAAGCGATTTGTTCCATGCATTGATGAAAAAATCGAATCCATTTTAATGCTTGAAAATGTCGAGCAAGGCTCCATTAAACTTTGGTTGCGTCAAGTATTAAAAAGCACGGATGACCAAGCGTTAAAAAACCTCGACTGGAAAACTCTGGTGGGGGAATTTCTGGTGCAGACAAAATATTTGCTAATTGCGTGGTTGGGGGAAAAGACGACAACGCTATCGGCAAGGGGCTTGAATGCGATAAGCAACAGGATTCAACAAGAAGCACAAAATAGCGAGCTTCGCCACCTTCCCGTCTACCAAAAACCCTCTCAAAAAGACTTGGTTGAGATAATAAGGCGCATGCAAGAAACTTCCAAAATGCTTGGCCCCAGTGAGAAATTTACCTACTTTACCCCAGGTAAAGAACCCAAAAGTTGGGGTGCTCTTTCGATTGCACCAGAGAATTTAGAAGCGTTGCTTATACAAAAAACCATCGTGCAGCCCGCTGCAGGCATGCAGCTGCTGGTGCGCAAACCCGATTATCTAAGCGATGCACAATGGGAGTTTAAGAAGGGCAAGCATCCCATCCGTGCGAGCATTTTCGACAAAAAATGGCTGAAAGCGTTTCATAACAAAGAAATTTCCCTGCGCCCGGGGGATAGCCTAGAGTGCATGGTGGAAGTAATCACGGCTTACGATGACACCGATGCCGTTTTGCGTGAAACCTACAACATCACCAAGGTTCATCGGGTGCGCCCTGCACCCATGCAAACAAATATTCCATCTTCTTAAAGTTAAGGGCAATCGGGGCACCCCTTAACCCTATACTTAAAATGATACCAAATCGCTCTGCCCGCAGAACCCTGCAAGGCTTTTTTAAGGCTTCTTGCTTGGGCATCTAACAACAGCCAAAACCAACCCTCGACCCTGTGGAAACCGCGATTAACCATAAAAACCATCATCTTTGCCAGTCGCAAAGCATGGGGACGGAGACACCCGCTAATATCCCATTATTTCCATGTGGCCCCATAAGCATGGGGACGGGGGCAGCAGGGGGAAATTCAGATTTTATGCTGCCGTGATGGCCTGTTCGATGAGGGCTATTTGAAGGAAGGTTATGAGGCCGAACGGGTTGTGATAATGGTGCGTTGAATGCTAGCAGGGAGCACAAAAGCGGCACGGTGCAAGGCAAGGGTGTAATGGCGCAGGTCAGCCAAAAAAGCTGGGGATTTTTGCGGGGACTGCTTGCGGGGATCAAAGCAATCGCTGGCGATACAAAAGCTCCACAACCCCCCGGGGTAGGTAGGAATGCTGGCCAAATGCAGTGCTGCATGCTTAAATTTTGCACTTAAACTTTGGATAGAGCGCGTTTGTATCTCGGGGTCAATCGCTGGGCTTTCTGTTTGAAATACCGCCAGACCCCCCTGCTTTAAGGCACGATGCACCTTTTGATAAAACGGTGCGGTAAACAACTTGGCCGCCTCACCCACGGGGTCGATCGAATCCACAACAATGGCATCGTAAGTAGCAGCATGTGCATCCAAATAATCAAAACCATCGCAGCAATATACGCGCACCTTAGGGTTGCTTAGTTGGGCAGACAAACTAGAGAAATGCGCTTTGCAGACCACAACCACTGCCTCATCTATTTCCACCAAATCAACACGCTCAACGCTGGGGTAACGCAATACCTCGCGTACACTCCCCCCATCACCGCCGCCAATCACCAATACCCGCTGGGGGTTGGGATGCAGCATCAAAACGGGATGCACAATCATTTCGTGGTAAATAAACTCGTCCCGTTCGGTAAGCATCACACAGCCATCGAGGAGCAACATTTTGCCATAGGCAAAGGTATCCACCACCTCGATGCGCTGAAAAGCACTTTGCAATTGGACAAGGCGCTCTTTGACCCTAAAGGTCAGCCCGTGGTAGGGCGTGTGCTTTTCAAGGTACCAATCTTCTGTGGGCATTTTAGCGTGACAGGGCTTTCTTGATGGGCATCGGAGCAGCGAACCGTTTTTTAGAAAAGGCTTGTGGCAACTGTAATCGTTCCCATGCTTTGCCATTTTCATTGACACGCTTTTATATCAGTGGTTTTGCTGCAAGTTTTAAATAGCATGCTTTTTACGTATAATAATTCAAATGGAGTCAATATCGCAAAAAAACATGCTCCGGAAAATATGCGGTCAAGACAGGCTTGTGGTGGGGCGTATGAACGCTCTTTTAGAAACCCAAGAGACTGAGACGATAGACTAAAAAAAGAGAACCAATTGGTAATATTTTATGGCTTCTCCACTTAAAACGAAGCCCGAATCCCGAAGCCCGAAGCGCGATCTGCGCCGCAGGCACCATGCCCTTAAAATTCCAGGGCGCATTGCCTGCCGCAATTGTACCGCCCACATTCCTTTGCATCGGATATGCAGTGAGTGTGGCCATTACCGCGAAAAGCAGGTATTGGCCGGTAGTTAACGCCCAAAAAAAGGCTTGTTCCCACGACAAACACGGCCCTTTCAAAGGGAAACGCTTTTTTGGGCTTATGCCTGCTTGGCCTGGAAGGATTGCTGCCATCAGCCATGATTAAGTAAGAACGGGTCGTGATAATGGATCTTGATAGCAATGGGTCGGGTGTAACAACAAGACCTCGTTCGCAAAACGGGTTTGGCAGCGTGTTGATGGGTTGTGCCAAGTCCGCCTGGTGTTGCTAAAAATCGCCCGCTGTGGCAGGCTGAGAGCCGGCTTTGTGGGTAGCAGGTCCCGCGTGAGAATGGGCAAGATTGAATGGGCAAGATTGCAGGACGTCATGCTGGGGGCTTGGGAAAAAATTTCCCTAAAAGCAAAGGCATCGGTTGTTTTTCTCGAAATTTTTGACCCGGTATTTTTGATACAAATAAATTGCCATGAAATATGCGCTTATTTTTCCAGGGCAAGGATCGCAACAAGTGGGCATGGGCAAAAACTTGGCCGCCGCGTTTCCAGAGGCCAATGCCGTATTCGAAGAGGCGAACGATACCCTAGGCCTCAATTTAAAAAAACTCTGCCTTGAAGGCCCTCAAGAAACCCTTACCCTAACCGAGAACGCCCAACCTGCCATTGTAACTTTGGCTGTGATGGCCTCCCGCGTGTTAGGAAGCCGTGTTCCATTAATCCCGCACAGTGCTGCAGGACACAGCGTTGGCGAGTATTCTGCACTGGTGGCAGCGGGGGTGCTTTCGTTTGCCGATGCCCTCGGTGCGGTGCGGATGCGTGGGCGTTTTATGCAACAAGCCACCCCTGCAGGGGTGGGTGCCATGGCCGCTGTGTTGGGAATGGCTGCCGAGGAAGTGCGCACGTTGTGTGAGGAGGAAGCCAAAGGGCAGGTGGTGTGCCCTGCCAATTATAATACCCCCGGCCAAATTGTAATCTCGGGGCACGCACAAGCGGTCGACCGTGTGCTGGCCCGCGCAAAAGGCAAAAAACTGGCAGTCAGTGCACCCTTTCACTCACCCTTGCTTGAGCCCGCCGCCGTACAAATGGAAGGGGTGTTGGGCGCCCTCGCTTTTCATGACGCTGCCTTTCCTATTATGACCAACTATGCCAACGTATTTATGCAAAAGGCAGCAGACTTCCCCCCCTCGCTGCGCATGCAAATCCCCTCTGCCGTGCGCTGGGATAGCGGCCTCCAAAAAATGCTGGCTTGCGGTGTGGGGGCATTGATTGAATTGGGTTGGGGAAAGGTGCTATGTTCCATGATGCGACGCATTGACAAAAGCACGACCACGTACAATGTGCAAGATGATCTCTCTTTACAAAATACGGAAAAACATTTACAACCATAATTGGTTTTTTGCCACCACCGTGTTTTTAGTGTGGACAACAACCTCAAACGGCTTACAGCACCCATGGATGGCTTAATTTTAGATAAAAAAACAGCCTTGATAACGGGGGCAGGGCGGGGCATTGGCAAAACCATTGCCCTCGAATTGGCGGCCCAAGGTGCCAATATCTGCTTTACCAACCTTCATCTTGAGCGTGGTGCGGCGGTAAAAAAAGAGATTTTGTCCTTGGGACGAAAATGCCTGCACTTGGTGGCAGATTGCGGTGATGCAAAGGTGAGCGAAGACGTGGTAAAGCAATGCCTTGCGCAGTTTGCAAGCATTGATATCTTGGTCAACAATGCGGGCATTACCCGCGATGGTTTGGTGATGCGCATGCCCGTGGAGGATTGGCGTGAGGTGATGCGGGTTAATTTAGATGGGATGTTTTACATGAGCAAGCCCGTTGCCCGCACCATGATGAAACAGCGCAGTGGACGCATTATCAATATCACCTCGGTGGTGGGTTTTACGGGAAATGCAGGGCAGATTAACTACTGCAGTTCTAAGTCGGCGGCGGTCGGCTTTACCAAATCCCTTGCCAAAGAACTCGGATCCCGAGGGGTTACATGCAATGCCGTTGCCCCGGGGTTTATTAACACCGATATGACTGCTGTGTTAGGCGACGGGCAGCGCAAAGCGTTGCTGGGGCAAATTGCTTTAGGACGGATGGGCGATGCCAAAGAAATTGCTCAGGTGGTATGCTTTTTGGCTGGCCCTGGGGCGAGCTATATCAGTGGGGAGGTTATTCATGTCAATGGTGGCATGTATTAGTTTTAAAATTGACATTGTGGTGTTTCCACGAGCACACTGTGGGTGTGCGTATAACGAGGGCGGATAGAAAGAACCGTTTAATGACCGTTGCATGGCATTTATCTCATGCCCTATTTTGATACTTACCTGTGTGGAACTACCATCTATCTTTTAACAGAAAGAGAGGCTTGAAATTGTGAGTACAGAACAGAAAATTATCTCGATTATTGCGGAACAACTCGGTGTGGATGATTCCGAGGTAAAACCGGAGGCTCATTTTATTGATGATTTGGGTGCCGATTCCCTGGATACCGTTGAATTGGTAATGGCCTTAGAAGAAGAGTTTGGGCTTGAAATCCCCGATGAGGAAGCAGAAAAAATCACCACTGTGAAACGTGCGCTGGATTACGTGGCTGAAAATTCGGGTTAAAGGAGGGGGGATTTTTTCGAAAAAGGCATGACACAATAAGGTGGGTTCGGGTGCAAGCGGCTGTTGCCTACCGCCCTATTCTTTTCTTTCAAAAAAGAAGCCAGAAACCACTGTCCGCCGTTTGGATTGATTTTTTAAGGGAAACAACAACCCGTTCGCCCTCTTTTTTTGAAGAGATTTCGACCGAGTTGGGGGGGGGTATTGGTTATGACAAAACGGGTTGTGGTTACGGGTATGGGGTGCATTAGCCCTGTTGGTAATAGCGTGGGCACGCTGTGGGAAAGCATTTCTCGTGGACGTTCGGGAATTGGACGGATTGAGAAAATTGACAATATAGAGGGGTATCGCTGCCAAATTGCTGGGCAGGTTAAGGATTTTGACCCCCACATGATCGCCCCGTCAAATCTTAAAAAAATGGACGAATTCGTTCAGTTTGCACTGGCAGCCACCCATGAGGCCATGGCTGATGCGGGCTTGTTGGATATTGACGATGCGCTGTCGAACGATGTTGGTGTCTTGGTTGGAGTGGGCATTGGTGGTTTGCGCACCATTGAGCGTAACTACGCCATTTTATTAGAAAAGGGTCCTCGAAGGATTTCGCCATTTTTTATTCCAGCCAGTATTTCGAATATGGCAGCGGGGCAGATTTCGCTGATGTACAAGTGCCGCAATTACAGTGCCAGCACCGTTTCTGCCTGCACTTCGTCTGCCCATGCCTTGGGGGATTCCATGTATGCCATTCAGCGCGGGAATGCTAAAGTGATGGTGACAGGCGGCACCGAAGCACCCATTACGGCATTGGGAGTGGGGGGCTTCTCTGCAATGAAGGCCCTTTCGACCCGCAATGATAACCCCATAGCCGCCTCACGCCCTTACGATATCAATCGCGATGGTTTTGTGATGGCTGAAGGTGCGGGTATGTTGGTGCTGGAGGACTACGAGCATGCAAAAAAACGTGGTGCCCACATTTATTGCGAAATGGCTGGATATGGCGTGAGTTCTGATGCCCACCATATGACCGCCCCCAACATGGATGGCCCCGCTAGGGCCATGAAGAACGCCCTGGAAAGCGCCCGCTGCAACCCCGAAAGCGTGGACTACATCAATACCCATGGCACGTCGACCCCCGTGGGTGATATGAACGAGATTAACGCCATTAAACAGGCCTTTGGGGAGGCAAGCAAGAAGGTATCCCTTTCTTCAAGCAAGTCGATGACGGGACATTTGCTTGGCGGAGCGGGTGGACTTGAAGCCATTGTGAGCATTAAGGCCATGGAAAACAACCTCGTTCCCCCCACCATTAACAACGATGAACTCGACCCCGCTTGTGACTTGGACATTACACCCAACCAAGCCAAAGAGCGTCCCATTCGCACGGTGTTTTCCAATTCTTTTGGGTTTGGTGGTACCAATGGATCCTTGCTTTTTCGCACAATAACTTAAAACCAAAGGGTGTGCGCCTTTTTTGGGTTCGGTGGTTTCAACGGCTCTTTGATTTTTTCGCGCAATGACCTACTACATCGAAAGGTGTGCGCCTTGTTGTTGTCGCGTTGGCAAGAGCATGCCTCAAGAGTCCGTTGTTTTGAGCGATCATCCAAAAAATCCCCCTTAACCATTCAAGGCATATAAGGAAATTGTAGGCAAGCATGAACCCCAGTAACTTACGCTATACCAAAGAACATGAATGGTTGAAATTAGAAGGCGAGATGTGCACCGTTGGTGTGACGGATTACGCCCAAGAGCAGATGACGGACGTGGTTTTTGCCGAATTTCCTGAGGTGGGTGGCAAATTGGGTGCGGGCGAACAGGCCATGGTGCTCGAATCCGTGAAATCGGTTTCCGACATCTATGCCCCTGTGGCGGGGACCGTTACCGAGGTCAACGAAGCCCTGACCGAGACGCCGGAATTGGTGAATCAAAGCCCTTACGAGGATGGCTGGCTGTTTCGCATGAAAATGGCAAATCCCTCGGATGCAAAGACGCTGCTTGACTTAGACGCTTACGAAGCGTTTTTAAAAGAACAACCCTGATGAGGGTAAACCCCCTTAGCATTGCCATGGGCAACACCAGCACGTGTGCCATTGGGCTTGCCATTGACACCACCTTTGATGATACCTCCGTCGCCGTTATTCAAGGCAAAGGGCGCATCCTCGCAAACCTTACCCTCTCCCAACATGCAACGCATTTGCCTTTTGGGGGGGTAATGCCCGAGTTAGCCTCGCGCAAACACCTCGAAGCCATTCACCCCCTCATTGCCCAAGCTATGGAAGTCAGTGGAAAAGCCCTCGGTCTGGGGCATTCCCTGCCTTTCTCTTCCCTTGACTACGTGGCCGCTTCGGCCTTGCCAGGGCTGATTGGTGCCATTTTAATCGGGATCACCACCGCCAAAACCATGGCGCAATGGCTCAAAATTCCCTTTTTGGGCATCAACCATATTGAAGCCCATCCCTACGCCAATTTTCTGCTAAACCCCGAATTAAAACCACCTTTGCTCCATTTGGTGGTGGCAGGCGGGCACACGGTACTCATTTGGCAAAAAGCGCATTTTCACTGGAAAATTGTGGGTCACAGCGTGGATGATGCCGCGGGCGAATGCGTGGACAAGGCTGCCAAAATGTGGGGGCACCCCATGCCGGGCGGACCCGTTGTCGATGCCTTTGCCATGGAGCATGAACCCTCATCCCATCGCTTTCCGCTCCCTATGCTCCATTCGGGTGATTTTCAGTTTTCTTTTAGCGGGCTAAAAACGGCCATGCTCGACTACAAGCAAAAAAATCCGCAAGCACCTGAAGGGCCCACCTTCGCAGCGTTTTATCGCAGCGTGTGCGAGATTTTGCTGCGCAAAACCATGGCTGCCAAGCACCATTTCAATGCGAGCACCATTGCCTTATCAGGAGGGTTGGCCGCCAGCAAAAAACTGCATCAAGTGTTTACCGATGCTTGCAATCAAGAAGGCTGTTTGTTGTATGTGCCACCACCCGCTTTATGTACCGACAATGCCGCCATGGTGGCCTGTTTGGCAGCCTATCGCTTTGAAGCAGGTGACCACGACACCTTAGATTTGGCCCCGCAAGCGAATTTACCCCAAGCACGCTACGCCCAAAGCAGCCCTTTCACCCCGTGAGCCGTGCTCCAAAATGGATGCCTTATCAAAGGGGGCACTTTAACCGTGTTTGCTGGGCTGCCATTTGCGCCACACGGCAGATTGAAAATAAAGCGGTGCAAGGGGCTTAAAACCCACCCCCGTGTCGTTTGCAGGCACGCTCGAATGTGCACCATGCTGCGCGTCGATTCCTTGCTCAATAAGCAAGCTGGCATTGGGTGTGGGTTGGCGCAGCTTGGGTGCACTTTGGTGTAAACCCTCGATACGGCCATAAGAAAGGCTGTGCAACAGCACGGGAAAAGTGCGTATCTCCTCAAGGGCTTCTGGGAGCAATAGCAAACGAATCGCATCAAGCCGCTGCAGCTGGCCTGCACGCCATTGGTAGCTCGCCACATGCACCTCTTGGCGTACGCAGTTGAGAAGCACATAAAATCGTGAATCAAAGCTGGGAGAAACTTGGGCTGCCAGCAGACGCATGGTATCAATTCCCACCACGGGGACAGCACCCAACTGGGCGTAAGAAAGGGCCGCTGCCATGCCAATACGCACCCCTGTAAAAGATCCAGGGCCCAGGGTGGTTGCCAGCAAATTAACCTGCTGCGGGCGTAAACCGGCTTGGTGAAACAACGCTTCCAAGGCCCCAAACATTCGCTCATTACTGCGCGGACCACAATTTTCATACACCTGTCCCACCAGTTTGCCTTGGTGTTGCAAGGCAAGGCTTAGGCGTTCAAGGGCAGTATCAATGGCCAAAATGGTGCTGGGTTGGGTGGCAAATGGCATGGCTAAAGGGATGCAAGTGGCTAAAGGGGTGCAGTGGTTACAAGGGAGTTGGGTGGCAAATGGCATGGCTAAAGGGACATCTGCAGTGCCTATGTGTGGAAAAAAGGGCTGACAGATAGCCCGATAAGCAGCGTTTTTATAGGGGCACTGGCGGCTTTACAGTCTGGGTGGGCACGACAAGTTTGCGAAAATGCGGGCTGTAGTGTTCTAAAAAAGTCTGCAATTCGACGCACTTTAAAGTCAAGGTGGCCCTGTTGGTTTCGGGGTGAAAATTGATTTCTTGATGTTTCCACAAGTGCGCATCGAGCAGCACCTGAACCTGCTTTTGAGGATCGCACACCAGGCCTAGTGGTGAAACACCCCCGGGGGAAAGCCCCAACATTTGCTCTAAACGCTGGTTGGAGGCGAAGCTTAAGGTGCTTTCAGCCAAGAGCAGGCGCAGTGCTTTGAGGTCGACACGTTGATGATCCGCGACCACCACCAGATAGTAGCGGGTGGCTTTTTTGTTGCGCAAAAACAGATTCTTGGTGTGCGCACCTCGGATGTGAGCGGTGTATTTTTGGGCTTCTTCCACACGGGCAACGGGCGGATGGTTGGTACGACGATAGGTGATGCCAAGTTCTTGAAATGCTTTGCGAATAGCTTGGGCTGTGTGCAACATAACCTTGGCATCGATCATTGAAGGGGGGATATCCTTAGAAGGGGTGTTTGCCATGGTTTATTTTAAGCACGTTGCCATTTTTGTGTGACCTCCCCTTGGGATACCTGGCACCCGCTCATGGGTGTGGCTTTGGATAGGCAGCAAGGATTTGCAAGGCACTTTGGTAGGCTAGCGTTTCATCATACATAGCAAAAGCACTTAGCAGGCGCAAAGCAGAATGATCGTGGCTGGGAGGGGGGGGTGTTGTTTTGCTGGAGGCGGATGCCGCCCCGGTGCAAGGTGGCTTGGGCGCACGATGTGGGATGGTCGTGCTGGGTGGCATTGCCATGCGCACTTCCAAATGCGCCATGCCTTGGAGCATGGGTAGGGCCAATGCAGGCCATTCAATCAAGGTGGGTCCTGCGTTATTGAGCCAGTCTTCAGGAGGCAGTTGGAGCAACGCGCAAGGGCTTTCGAGGCGAAACAAATCTACGTGAAAAATGGGCACACGTCCTTGATACACATTCACCAAAGTGTAACTGGGTGAATGCACCAATGCTGGGGCGACTCCCCAAGCCTCACACAGGGCTTTGGATAGCGTGGTTTTTCCCGCACCCAGGTGGCCTTCCAGCAAAACCAAGGCATTTTTAGGCAAGGCAGCCCCAAGGGCAAGGCCTAAGGCATGGGTTTGCGCAGCACTTTGTAGGCATAGGTGGTGGGGAGGTCCTTGGGGTGTCATTGGGTCGTTGTCCATAATACAATGTGCTCCGCATCGATCACGCAGATGAAACGCAAAAAAAGATGGTCCGACGCCTTGAAACCACGCCCAGGCGCATTATGCAAGGGTGACCACTTTAGCTAATCCCCTCACGCCCAAGCGCACCTTGACGCCTTGAAACCACGCCCAGGCGCATTATGCAAGGGTGACCACTTTAGCTAATCTCCTCACCCCCAAGCGCACCTTGACGCCTTGAAACCACGCCCAGGCGCATTATGCAAGGGTGACCACTTTAGCTAATCTCTTCACCCCCAAGCGCACCTTGACGCCTTGAAACCACGCCCAGGCGCATTATGCAAGGGTGACCACTTTAGCAATCTCCTCACCCCCAAGCGCACCTTGACGCACGATGCAACAAGGGGTCTGGCTTGCATCCACCACGGTTGAAACACCGCCGAGCAAAGACCGTTGACCTTGTACCACCCCAAAGTGCGTATCCGGAAATTGGCGGATCACCTGGTGATCCTGATAACAAGGTGCTTGCCCACTAAGGTTGGCACTGGTACCAATTAACGGCCCCTCGCAAAGGGCACGCAAGGCCATCACCTCTGGTGCGGGGCTCACGCGCAAGGCCACCCCACCTTGCGGGTTGCATAGGGCTTGCGGTATCCAATGGGCGGCACGCACCACCAAGGTGAGCGGCCCTGGCCAAAAAGCCCGCATCAACGCGTGCACAGAATCCTCCACTTTGCGACAGCAGTACAGCGCTTCGGCTGCGTGCTCGACCAAGAGCAACAACGGCTTGTTGGCGGGGCGGTTTTTTAAGCGCAGCACCGTGGCAAGGGCGTTCGGGTTTAGGGCATTGCCTCCCAGGGCAAAGGCTGTTTCTGTGGGAAAGGCCAGCACCCCACCTTGAGCCAAGCACCGCTTTATGGCATCTTGCTGGGGTTTGCTAAAAGGAAAAGGAATCAGGCGGGTCATGTTTATGTGCCAAAAATGGTGAGCCGTGGTGCCTTGATGCGGTGGTATCCCATGGGTAAAATGGCAGTGGCAGTGCACGTGCCTTGAGACAATTTGTGTCGATTAACTGCTAAGATAGCATAGCGCAACATAAAGCCAAAAGTAGACCACGGCATACATCCGCACGTGGTTGCGCAAAACCAATGCATCCAATCGAACTCTTCATCAGGCCTTGCAAGGCCTTGTGACAAAAACCACCCCGACCGTTATTTGGATAGGGAGATTGATTGTATCGATCTGTCGCATCCCCTTTGCAAACCTTTACTCCCATAAAGAGTGGACAGCGTTTGGAGCAAAACACGCTTTTCGGATGCTGGTTTTTACAATATATGGCAAAAAATACCGCCTCCAATCGGTTGTGCCAACTCAATCGGGCAGAAAAACCCCCAAAACAACCAACAAGGTCGCCGATAATCCGCAGGCTCCCTTTAAGGCAAAAGGCAAAAGCAAATTCTGATAGGGTGATAACGCTTATCCAAATTTGAAATGGAGTACGTCTCCCTCTTTGCACTTCTTGTTACCATGGGATTTGTCCCTAAAACGCCCCAAGTGCCCCGTGTAGGACAACACAATCTAAAAAAAAAACGGGCATGAATTATTTCGTGTAAATCCAGATCAAAAACAAAATGAACACGATTTGCTCCAAAAATGACCGCCAAGGGAGGGCAACCCACAGTGCCACAATGAACCGTGGCACACCCATAGGCAGAAAAATAGTCTGGCTGGGTGGTTGGCTGTGCTGCGTGTACATTGCTAGCAGTGCGCTGTTGTTCGCACAAAGCCCCGCCCAATCAAGCCTTCCCAAGTCCCCAAATAAGGGCAAACCTACCTTTAACCTTAGCGTTCAGGGTAGGGAAATGCGTGTGCTTAAAAACCAAACGGTGTTGATCAAAAATGCGCACATTGTCTATGGCAAATGGCAGTTTCAAGCCAATACAATCCATTGGAACAAGCAAACCAGTACGCTTAAAAGCCAAAGCAAGGTCGTGTTTTTAAACGAATTTATGCAAGGCCATGCCACCGAGCTGACACTCAATCTCGAAAATGGGCGGGGCGTGTTTCAAAACCCCATTGTGCAAGTGTTTCAAAACCCCAAAACCAGCGAGGAGCAAAAAATCACGGGGCTTCAGGCAGAAACCCTCCCAAAGCCCTTGGCCAATTCTGCGGGCAATGTGGATGCCACCCAAACCCTATCCGCCAGCGCACCCCTGGCGTTTTCTGCAAAAACGTTGTCGATTACCAATCTAAAACAAAATTCTCTTAGCAAGGCACCACCCTTTGTTTTTCACGAAGGCAGCGTGAACTGGGGGCAATGGAATATTGAAGGCGATACCTTAATGTTGTGGCCTGATACCAAAGCCATTCAAGCCACGGGCAAGGTGCGCTTAAGCAATGCCGTGCTTAAAGCCCAAGCCAATGCCTTAGAAGGCGATTTGAAACAACAGCAAATTGTGTTGAAAAAAGCGCGCATCCAACGCCTTGATACGGGCTTGCGGGTGGTGAGTGAACGGGCAGTGTTGTATCAAGATGGCCAGCGTTCCACCCTTTATACCTGTAAAATTACGGTGTGCCCCACCCCGCCCTTTTGGGAAGTTGAGGCACAAAAGGTCCAATTTTCCCTCAATGAAACAGGCGTGGCTACCAACGCCGTGCTCAAGTTTAAGGACCACCCGTTTTTTTGGGCACCTTGGATCGCTTTTCCTGTGGGGAATGCGAGGCGCAGCGGTTTTATTACCCCGTTGCTTTTACGCGAAACCTCCAGCGATCCGCGCTTGAACCTAGGCACGCGCTTCAAATTCCCGTTTTTTTGGGCACCCCGCCCCACCTTCGACTTTACCTTAACCCCGCAATGGATTGAAAACCGCGGGCTGGGCCTCGATGTTGAACATCGCTATACCTATTTACCCCAACAATGGGGGCTGTTGGAGGCTTGGGTGAGCAAGGCCCATCCAAGCGATGCCACCAGCAACCAACACCCGAGCCCCAATCAAGACATTCCCCGCTATTGGCTCGAATACGGGCATCGCCAGCATTGGCAAAATGGTGCTTCCATGCAACTGCAAGCCAGCCATGCCAGCGATGGTTTGGTGCGTCGCCAATACCACCAAAAGCCCGGACGCCCATGGCGGAGCTATCGGGTGGGGGCTGGGCGTCAATTTGCCCTAGGGGATGTTTTAGCAGTGGCTGAACACCACGTAGAATATGAGGGCGAAACCCTTGCTGACAATACGCGATTGCAAAGTACGTTGCCTAACTCGGTGCGCCAAAACCCTGTGCTCCGCCAGTGGGGTGGTTGGGATGTTCCCTTTGGCAAAAATGGGCACCTTTTTTTTCATTTGCAAAGTGCTGTATTTCAGTTTGAGAGTCCCGGGTTGCTAAGCGGCCAAGCCAAATGGCTGCAGCCTGGGGTAGCTCTGCCTTTTCGCCTTGGGGTGTTTGAAATACGCCCCTTGCTTGAACAACGCTGGATAACACACAACCAACTCAAGCAAGGTGGCAAGACCCCGTTGCCCAGCAGCCAATTTCGGCAAGATGAGTTCAATACCAGCATTTTGTTACCCTTGTTCAAGCGTTCTGTGAGGGGCAAGGGCAGTTTGGCGGTCAAACGCCTCATCCCTTTGATCAACCTACACTGGCGTCAAAATACGGCACAACCGCATACCACCGCCGTGGTGGCCCAACAATCCGCTGTGCGTACCGCATTTTTTCGCCTATCGCATCATTGGCAAAAGCAAATTGCCTTGCAAGGGCCTTTGGTTGAAACGGCTGCCGTTCACCTTGAACAACCCTACGATGCCCTTCGTCGTGCCGCTGCCGCTGCCCTTAAAACCCAAGTGCCCATTCACAAGCCCCTCACCCAGCGTGGCGAACCCTGGCAGCCCCTTGTGTTGCGTGCCCACTGGCGGCACACCCATTGGCAAGCCACTGGGAGCGCACATTACCACCATCAACAACAGCGCATTCACCGTTGGGCTACCCGTTTGGAACACACCAGCGCGCGGATGACATTTCGTATTGACGCCAGGCGCAACCGTTTCGAATACCTTGGACGCAACGACGCCTTGCAGTTAGAAGATTACAGTGTCAAACCCTCGGTGCTGTTACGTACCAGTGCCAGGCATCAATGGGATGTGAGCGCCTTGTTCGATCTACGCAGATCCAGTGAACGTCCTTTGAACCGCAGTTTTCAATCGGGGAGTTTTACTTGGAAATATCTTGGTACATGCCACCAAATTGGGATCTCTGCTCAGAACAGCGTGGTTGCCGCCACTGATAACAACACCCAAAGGACCCGCTACAACAGCAACACAAAATACGCCATCTCCTTTTCCCTGAACGCGCAAGCCTACACACCTTCCCTCAAGGAAGAGGCACAATTCAATCCCATCTTTCTTGGACACGCGACACCCTCCTCGACCCCCCGCTGCTTTTTTTAGTTTTTTTTCTTTTGGTTGCCAGCGTATGATGACCCTCATAGTTTATGGGTGTGGCACGTTTGCTTAAAACCCAGGCGTAGCTTGTTTGTCCTGATGCCCTTGCCCTGCACCAAGGCGCGCGGAACCCCTAGTTTGAGCCCCCCTTTTAGACAAAATAAGCGCAAAGGAAACACACACGCATAAAATATGCGTACGCAAAAAGGATGGAAGCACAAAGATGGAATGGGTATTTGGTTATGGCTCTTTAATTTGGAAGCCCGAATTTCCCTATGCTCACGCAAAATGGGGCGTGTTGAAGGGTTGGCATCGCGCAAATTGTCGGTATTCATTTAAAGCACGTGGCTGCCATGGCTGCCCAGGGCTGATGGTGGGGTTACAAAAAGGGGGTGATTGCAAAGGGGTTGCCTATGCCATTTCTGCGGAAAATGAGGAGGAGGTTTTTGCCTATCTTGATCGGCGTGAAGGGCAGGGAAATGCATATTTTCGCCAAAAAATCCCCGTGGTTTTGACCGGCAAAAACGCCCAATCCACCAAGCAAACGGTGGTCCAAGCATGGGCATATGTGGACAACCCTGCCCATGAAGGGTACGTAGGGGAGATGGAGATCCCTAAAATTGCACAACTTATTGCCCAAGGGGTGGGCCAGCATGGTGAATCTTATGAGTACGTAGAGCAACTGCTGTTGCATTTGCAGCGCCAAGGCATTCGAGAACCCAAGCTCGAGCAAGCCTTTGCCTTGGCCACCCAGTTGCGTCAAAAAACGGTTGTTCCAGTGGCCTACAGCAAAAACAAGCAAGGAGTGTTGTAAAAAATGGGGTTAGAATGGGTGTTTGGATATGGCTCTTTGATTTGGAACCCGGGGTTTGCCTATACCAACGCAACGTGGGGGGTACTTCACGGTTGGCAGCGTGCGTGTTGCCGCTATTCTTTTAGACATAGAGGCACGCCGCAAAAGCCTGGCCTGGTGGTGGGCTTGCGCGAAGGGGGCACATGCAAGGGGGTTGCCTATGCCATTTTGCCCAGCGAAATAGGCAAAACGTTTGCGTATCTCGATTCCCGTGAGGGAGATGGGTATTTGCGCCAAAAACTGCCGATTGCATTTCCCAAAGGGCATTCTCCGCGCTTTATTGAGGCATGGGTATATGTCCCGAACCCCCAACATCCCTCATATTTTGGTGGGATGAACCTCGAACACATTGCCCCGTTGGTGGCCCATGGTTTGGGCGAAAGTGGGGAATCTTACGTGTATGTTAAAACGTTGCTTGAGCATTTACGCCAGCAAGGCATTCATGAGGATGAATTAGAGTACGTGTTGGCTAAAGCGGCACTGTTGCGTGAGCCACGTAAATCCTCCCATGCTTTGCCCCATGTGCTCACATGATTTTACACCACTGCCTGTTTTGAGTGTATATTTTCAGGAGCATGTTTTTTTGCGGATCATAATCCTTTGGTGGACAACGCAGGCACGGGTGCGGATGCACAAGGTAGGCAGCCGAGAACCCACCCCGGCGTTCTAAGGCTCACTTACCCCCAGCTGAACCTGCGCATGCGTACATTTAAAATAAAGGCAACACCCACCCACGAACTCACCATCGAGGATCCCCCATAGCTAAAAAAGGGTAGGGGAACCCCCACCACAGGCAACATGCCTAAGGCCATGCCTGTATTAATCATGAACTGCACAAAAACAATGAGCGTCACCCCAAACACGGCAAAGGCACTAAAGCGATCGTTGCTTTCTTGGGCAATGAGCAAACTTCGCCCCAACCACACGCCGTACAATGCTAACAGCAGCACCGCACCCAAAAAACCCCATTCTTCAGCAAAAATAGAGAACACAAAGTCGGTGTGTCGCGCGGGTAAAAAATTGAGTGCCCCTTGCGTACTTTTTAAATATCCCTTCCCCGCAAGGCCTCCACTTCCCACAGCTACCTTCGATTGTATTACGTGATATCCTGCACCCAAGGGGTCTTTTTCAGGATTTAAAAAAGTGGTAATCCGCCGTTGTTGGTAGGGGCGTAGCACAAAGGAGATATAAGGCTTGCGTGCGGCATCTGCTAAGGCTTCAAACATGGGCCCTTTTGTGGGTAAACCTTGCTTGACAGCGGCACGTTGTAACTGGTTCAAGGTTAAGAAGCGTTGGTTTTGGAGATTTTTAGCGCGCACAAGCAATTCTACGGGCACACCTTGCTGTTCTAACTGCCGCAGAGCTTGTGTTTTAAACCTGTAAAACTGCAAACTGAAACTCAAAATAAGCACGATCGAACCCAGTGTACACAACACACCCGCCGCAATCAAAATACGCCTGTTAATCCCCGCTGCCAGCAGCGTAGGCACAAAAACCATGGCTAAAATAAGGGCTGTACCTAAATCAGGTTGCCTTACAATCAGGTAAAAGGGAATGAGCGTACACAATAAGGGTGGCAGCAAATTGCGCAACCCCAAGGTATCGGAACGGCCCGAAGGAGCACGTAGACAATAAGCGGTAGCCAGCACGCTGGTAAACTTAATAAATTCGGATGGCTGGATAGAGACGGGCCCCAGCTGTAGCCAGCGGGTAACCCCGGTGCTGCTGGGACTAAGCAGTGGGAGGACAACAAGCGCAGCAATTAAAATGCCATGTGCCACCAATCCCCAATGCCCAATGGTCCGCGGTTCAATGAGCAAAATGGTCACGCCACAGGCCAGCCCAACGCCCAACCAAATCAGCTGACGCAACCAATAATCGTCTGTTCGCGTGTAGCCTTGCGAGGCAGAATAAATGGTTAAAATGCCCACCGCGCTAATGGCCACAGTAGTGCCTAATAAAACCCAATCCAGATGGGCGAAAAATTTACGTCCAAACATGCTTTTTGCCCCTAGGAGGGAAGGGGGTTGTCTTGCTACAGTGAAAGGCAGATTTTTTGATCACCCCTGAACAGGTAGTATGATGCCATAGGCGACCGATATGAACAAGAAACCCGCTGTGCGCGCTACGACACCGATTTTTTTTTATGATGCCAATTGCATCATGTGTACCCGATGGTCCCGATGGGCAGAACAAAAGGCCAAGGGACGCTTACACCTAGAAGCCTTGCAAGGCAAACTAGCCAAGCAGTATGCCCTTGACATGCGGCAGGTCGACAGTGCGCATTTGTTTACAGCACAAAAGCACCATGTACGCTCTTCGGCCATTGTGGGTGTGTTGTTACAGTTGGGTGGGGTCTGGAGAGTCTTGGGATGGGGGGTGTGGCTGGTGCCAAAACCCATTCGTGATTTGGCATACAACGTGATTTCGAGACACCGCCGTTGCCGTACGTGATGTTAGTGTAGTAGGTTGCTTTGGAGGCATGAGGCCGCCAATCGTAAAATGATGGCGTGGAGAGAGTGCTTAGATTAAGAGGGTGGGTGTTGCGCCATGGTCAGGCGGTTTATGCCCCCCATGTGAGATGAAAAAAAGCAGCCCCAACGGTGAAAGCATGGCGTTTATAGGTGCAATCTCCCGCAAACAAAAGGCCCACCTTGGCAAGGTGCCCAAAATCCTTTTTGAGGGCCACGTGACCTATCGCATTCTTGATGAACGTTTTAGCATGGTGCGTTAAAGTGGCGCTCCCAGGCGTATTGTCCCCATGTGCTTAGTTTTTGTAACCTGCTAATACAAAAAGGCTTGGCAGTTTTATTTTCTTCATTATTTTTGCTTGAGCAAACGTCCATGGATCACCCAATTATTGGTTTAGGTCTCATTTTGGCAGCGGCAGCTGTTTTCGCGGGGGTTTTTAAGCATTTTCGTCAACCTACCATTGTTGCGTTTATTATGGTGGGTGCCCTTACCACCATACTCCCTTCGGATTTACCCAAGCTTGATCCCAAAATTATTTCTCTATTTGTCGAGATAGGGGTAATTTTGCTGCTGTTTATTGCCGGTTTAGAAATGGACGTACAAAGTTTGTTGCGCCGCTGGAAACTGGTGATCATTGTTGCTTTAGGTCAAATTATTATTACCACCATTTTGGGTATGCTCATTAGCCGTACCTTAATTCGTTTGACCGATCCCGTCACTTTGTTCTTTTTTGCGATTACCATGACCTTATCCTCAACGATTATTGTGGTCGATGTGTTGCAGCAAAAAAAGGCGGGGTCTACCTTGCACGGGCAAATTATATTGGGCTTAATGGTGCTCCAAGACGTGGTGGCTTTGGTATCGTTGTCGTTGCTTGAAGCCTTTAGCGGTGGTGGCGATCTGGGGACGAGTCTTGCCTTCATTGGTTTAAAAACCAGCATCGGGGTTGTCCTTGCAATTGTATTGGGGCGCTGGGTGTTGCCCCATGCTTTTCGCAAATTGGCTTCTTCATCTGAAACCCTGTTCGCCGGGGCTCTTGGTTTGGCGATGGGGGCATCTGCACTGGCAGAGTTGGTCCACTTTTCCCCTGAAATCGCCGCTTTTTTAGCAGGTGCAGCACTGGCCTTAACGCCTTACCGCCTAGAGGTTGCAGACAAGGTGGAGCCCATGAAAACCTTTGGGATCATTTTGTTTTTTATCTCGCTGGGCTATGGCTTAGAATTGAGCGTAAGCATGTTAAATTTCTTGCCCCAAGCCATAATATTTAGCGCGTTCATTTTGTTTGGGACCCCGTTGCTCATTTTAATTTTAGGGTGGTTTGCACGGCTGCGTTCACAAACCTCCTTTATGATTGGGGGCGTCATTAACCAAACCTCCGAATTCTCCCTCATTCTTGCTGCCTTAGCCGTGGAAGCAAAAATTTTTAACCAAGATATTTTGGTGCTGGTTACGCTAACGGCATTAATCACCTTTTTGTTTTCCTCAATGGGGCATCAGGTTTTGGAGGCTTTGTATCAGTTAGTTTCGCGCCCGTTGCGTTTTATCGATCGCCGCAGCATCGACTATAAGGTGGATTCAGAGCACGGCATGGAGATGGATAACCACGTGATTATGCTCTCTTTTAACGAAATTACCAACGACGTTGCCGAGTACTACGCCAAGCAAAACACCAAAGTTTTATTGATTGATATAGATCCCGAAATTACGGAGCATTTTAAGAGGCAAAAAGGCAACATTGTCTCAGTATACGCTGACCCCCACGATCCCGATGTGTGGGGTGAATTTGGCTTTGATAAGGCAAAAATTATTATTTCAGGCTTGGTTGAAGAGCAAATAGGCAAGGTGAGTATCGCACGCTGGTTACGTGAGCATGGTGCCTCAACCACATTCATTGCTTCAACGGCCTCTCTTGAAGACGCTATGGAATTATACGAGCATGGTGTGGATTATGTGCTTGAGACCGAATCTTTGGCAGCAGAAAGTTTTAGACAAATTTTGAGTAAGCAAGAACGGGAAGGAAAAAAAGGCTTCCAATTGCTGGGCAAACAACATCAGCAGCGCATTCAAGAACTTAAAAACAACCTTGGCAGGGTGTTTCGCTTGGTATAAGCGCATGGGGGAGAATTTCTCTTTTTTGCGATATCTCTTCCCCCTACTTTAAAATCACCGTGCCCGTCCCCATGCTTTGCCACCACTAAGGACAATGGCGCAAAAAAGCGGGTGTGCCCATTCACATGGTTTTACACTGGTCAAAATTTAATGGTTGTGCCCATTCACATGCTTTGCCACGGGTCAAAATTTAATGGTTTTTTGTGGTTTTTCAACGGTTTACGGGCAGTGTGTTTACGCTAAAAAGGTGGTGGCACGTGTCCCGCCCAAAAAACGGTGGTATGCGGGTTTGCGCGTTTTTCGTTCACATGGCGTAAGACTTTTTCGAGGGCCCTGTAGAGGGAATTCTAAAGGGTTGGAAAATGTTCGAAAGGGATTTACAATACCGCGTCCCGTGGCGATCACCGCAAAGTCTTCTGCGGGGCTCATGTCGGCAGGGCAGGTGGTTTTTACGCTTAAGGGCTTTTTTTGCTGCCAGCCCGCCAACGCGCATCGGGCCTTCGCCAATGGCTAACCATTGGATAGAAATATTGGCTTTTTGTGCAATAAGCACACATTTTTCGATGCCGGGTTTAATAGCGCCGCTCACATACTGCCCTATTAAGTTCCCATCAATACCTACTTTTGGGACAGCGCACGCTTGGCTACAGGCGTTTGCAACAGGCCGCTACTCTGCATCGCTGGCACATACCCAGCCTCCCCACCTTAAAGCGCCGTGTTTTGGCCGAGCTCCCCCACCTGAGTGCGCACCCTTGCCCGCCGCGGCGCAACACCTCTTAATGCCACATTTCCCTCGCAAAAGCGTTTGCTTAAAAGACCTTTTTGCCCTCGCGCTTGTCTGTGGCGATGGCCACAGGTTTGATGTTTTTACCCAGTGGCCAGGGCTCAAAAAACCCCTGCGCCCGATGCTGCTCGCTTTTCAAGACGTTCACGAGGGGCAAAATCCTCAGTTGGCGCCTCGGGCGGAGCGAGAACAGCGACCTGGTGCGCGTTGCCTTTTCAAGCATTTTGCGCGACTTTGGCGTGCCTTTAGGCATGCTGCGCGATAACAGCCCGCGCTCGGGCGGAGCAAAGCCACACGCCCCCCAGCGCTTTCGCTTTAAAATCAAAGCAAGAAGACCCCCTATGGTTTGCTCACGGCTTTGGGCTGCACCATCCACTGGGCACAGCCTTATCACGGCCAGGCAAAATCGATTGAGCGCGCCTTTTTAGACCTGTGCGAAAGCATCGCCAAACATCCCGCCTGCCCAGGCGCATACACGGGCAACAGCCCCACGCAACAATTCCCTCATCAAGCCCGGGAATTACACGCAAAAAGCGATTCCCATTGCCACCTTTCGCGCTCTGGTCGAGCAGCAAATAGGTTACCACAATGCCCATCCAAGGGCGCACCGGGGGGCTTATGTAACGGGCGTTCTTTTGAGTGAGGTCTTTAGCCGAGAGTTACGCCACAAGCCCCATCACCAAGGCCAGCCAGCAGCGTAGTTTTTTACGCGCCAGCCGAGCAAATCAAGGCCCACAAATACGATGCCAGGGTGCGCATCTTGAGTGCAAACCTTGGCCAAGACGTGCTCAACCGCTACGATGCAAAAAACACCCCCTTCTACCTCGACTTAGCCCTACCACGGGCACGAAAAGCGACTACGGCAAGGTTTTTTTGTTGAGCGAAGACTTTGAAAGTCTCGCAACGGTTAAAGGGCAAGGCAAGTTTCTACTGAGCATCACTAACAAAGGGGGCAAGCGATTGATGGTAAAATCGATAGGTAAAAAGATGCCATCTGAAATTAAACGGCGAAACCGACGGTGGCAAACCATGGGAAAGAAGATGCAAAACCATGTGAACGTTTACACTAAGCATTCATTGCCATAAAGGGATTGAATTTTATACGCAACAAAACATGCCAATATAAATAGGCTCCAGAATGACCAGTGGCAAAGCAAGTGTCCCGCTACAGCGGTGACACGGTTTGTGATATGTACGGATTGCCGTTTGTCGAATGGCAAAATAAATGAAAGTTGGTTCAATATATTTTGACGAGAGAATGCTAGAATGGCGTTTGGTATTTTTTGTGCAGGGGTATTTTGGACACCGTTGACGTTTGCCTCGCCCTTTTTGCACGGTCATTGCTGGTATCCCCAACCGGTGGCTTGTAATACCGCTAAGAGGATGAAGTACCAAATCCAAAAACCCATTTTTCCCGCGTGATCAGCACCTATTCCCAGCAAGCGAAGATACCAATGCCAACCACCATTACATTTTCAAGTGAAAAAGGCGGTGTGGGCAAAACCACTTCTGCGGTCAACTTAGCGATGGCTTTTGTGGTGGGAGGATACCGGGTACTGCTCATTGATATGGACCCACAAGGATCAGTGCGCTTTTCTTTTGGGGTGCGTGATCGCCCCATTTTAGGGCTTAAAGAGATGATCAGCGATCCTTCCATTCCGCTAAGTGATCTGTGTATTCCAGCGGAAAAGAGTGCCAATTTGGAGTATGTTCTTGCTAACTTTGAGACCCTGCGCGAAGAACGCCAAGCATTGGATATGATCACCAGCCCCTCTGACCTAAAAATGCGTTTAAGCAGTGAGGCTCAAGACTATGATTTAATTTTGCTTGATGCGCCCTCTTCGACCAACTTGCTGGCCCTCAATGCGATTACCGCTGCCAATTTGGTGGTGCTTCCCTTGCAATGCGAGGCTCTTGCCATTAAATCGCTAAGGCGATATTTGGTAACCTTTAAGGAACTGCAATTGCGTTATAACCGTGACTTGCGCATTGCGGGGGTATTGCTCACCATGTACAACCGCAGCCTTGAGGTGCATCGACGCATTTGTCAGCAAATGTATCAGTCTTTAAAAGAATCGGTGTTTTCAACCATGATTCCAGAGGTGCAAGAAATTACTGAGGCCAGTGCCTTAGGGCAATCAGTGATTACCTACCAACCCAGTTCGATTGGTGCTACGGCATACGTTCGCCTTTCCAAAGAAATTTTGGATCGCTTCCAACTTCGTGAGAACCTCTCACTCCCTTTGTCTTAAAAGCAGGCGTTTATGTTAGAAGAGCGTGTTATGCCAAAACCAACTCCCGTATCGCCTAAAATGGCTGCGAAACCGCCCCCCATTACCCCGCGCCATCAGGCGCGAATGTGCGTGCTGCAGCTGCTTTGCCAAATTGATCTGCAGGGTATTACAGAGAGGGAGGCGGCGGAACGAGAGTCTGTGCGCTTTTGGGAAATGAGCGAGGCCTCTCGTCCTGCCAAAACCTATGGTAGAATGCTCGCCTTGCATGTAATTCGCGAAGGGAAACAAATTGATGCGATCCTCATTGCTTCACTCACGCGCTGGAAGATTGAACGCTTAGGTACGGTGGTCCGTGCTGCGTTACGCATTGGAGTGGGGGAAATTCTCCAAGGCGAGGTTGCCCCAGCTGTTATCATCAACGAAGCGGTTTTGTTAACCAAAGCGTTTATGGATGACGCCTCTGCCCGTTTTGTGAACAGTGTGTTGGATGCTTGTCAACAACGCGCCCGATAAAGGGTTGTAAACGTTCATGGCACAAGCAGGTGAAAGCACAAGGCAAACCCTTGACCAATTCCCGTTTTGTGAACAGTGTGTTGGATGCTTTTTAACAACACGCCCAATAAAGGGTTGTAAACGTTCATGGCACAAGCAGATGAAAGCACAGGGCAAACCCTTGACCAATTCCCGTTTTGTGAACAGTGTGTTGGATGCTTTTTAACAACGCGCCCAATAAAGGGTTGTAAACGTTCATGGCACAAGCAGATGAAAGCACAGAGCAAACCCTTGACCAATTCCCGTTTTGTGAACAGTGTGTTGAATGCTTTTTAACAACACGCCCAATAAGGGGTTGTAAACGTTCATGGTGAAGCAGATGAAAGCACAGAGCAAACCCTTGCTCATGCCTTTGTGGGAGCAATGGTGGCAGGCATTGCACGCGTATTATGTTCGCGTCGATCAACCCCCTTTGTTGTGTGATGCAGCTTACGACACGCTGAAAAAAGAACTGCTTGCCATCAAGAATCCCAGGCTAGATGACGCTTGGCGGGACGATTGTGTGCAGGTGGTGCCTGCGGCCCAAGCACCTTTTGAAACCATGGCGCATTCCACACCCATGCTCAGCTTGGCCAATGTGTACTGCGTTCAAGCACTGCGCGACTGGGGCAACGGCCTTGAACGAAGCATGGAGAAGGAGGAGCAGATCGGATTTTTGGCCGAGCTTAAAATAGATGGGATCGCGCTGGCTTTGTACTATAAAAATGGGCAGTTGGTGCGCGCCCTAACCCGTGGTGATGGTGTTAATGGTGAGGAAGTGACGCCCAATGCTAAAACGCTCGGCAACCTACCCTTCACCCTAAAACAGTCCATTACCCTTGAGGTTCGTGGTGAGGTGTATTTGCCCCTTGCACAATTTGCGAAGCAAAATCAGCAACGTGTACGAAATGCCGAAAATCCCTACAAAAATCCACGCAATGCCGCAGCAGGTGCCTTGCGCATGCTTGACAGTGCGCAAACCGCCCAGCGTGGGCTTGAAATCGCGCTGTATGCTTGTGGCAACGGCGAAGAAGGCCTGCCCGATTGTCACCATGGGGAAGAGGTTTTGCGTGCCCTCGAAAATCTTGGCTTGCCTGTGATAAACCCTAGGATTCAGGCGAAAGGAATCGAAGAAATCTGCAATTTTTACCTCCACTGGCAAAGCCAGCGTCATACGCTGCCTTTTCAAATCGACGGGGTGGTGGTCAAAGTGCTCTCCCTTGCGACACGCCAAAAATTGGGGGGTACGAGCAAATCACCGCGTTGGGCGGTGGCGGCAAAATTTAGCACAGAACAGGCTGAAAGTGTGTTGCTGGGGGTTGAGGTAGGTGTAGGGCGCACGGGAAAAATTGCCCCTGTAGCCCTGCTTGAGCCCGTAGAACTGCTGGGCACTACCGTAGCACGTGCCAGTTTGCATCACTATGGCTACATTCGAAAACTGGGCTTGCGTACCGGGGATGTTGTCCGCATTGAAAAAGGCGGAGATGTGATTCCAAAAGTGGTGGGAAGAGTTGAGGTTCCCAGCATGTTGGTCCCACCTACCCACTGCCCCAGCTGCGCTGGTGCGTTAACACCAATGACTGAAAAGGGAGATTTATACTGCAACAACCTTGCTTGTGAGCAGCAGCACGCGGCGCGGATTTTTTACTTTGTCTCGCGTAAGGCCATGGATATTGAAACCATAGGTCCAGAACTCCTGCGACAACTGCTTAACAAACGCATCATCACCTCCTTTGCCGATTTATACCAACTTGATGCAGAAAAACTGCAAGGCTTGCCAGGTGTGGGGGAAAAAAGGATTGGCAACCTGCTGGCAGGCATTGAGCGCTCGAAAACGAGGCCTTTGCATCGTTTTTTGGCTGCTTTGGGCATTCGTCACTTGGGTGAGCAGGCCTCGCGTGCCCTCGCAGAGCACTATGGGAGCTTTGCCGCCCTACACGGAGCATGCATCCAGCCACCGGCTATTTTGGCAACAGAACTCCCCTTGAAACGCAAAGACGCGTTACTTGGTTTTTTTGCAGACAAAAAAAAAGTGAGCAGTGCTCAAACGCGCCTACAACGCTTTCAAGCAGAACCTTTCGCTTATTTTATGTGTACCCAGGCACAAATACCCCACCACCATGCCCAAAAAATCGTCGCTCACTACACGCATTTCAAGGCTTTGCAAGAGGCGTATCATCAAGGGAAGATGCCCCAACCGATTGAGGGGGTTGGCTCAGATATCAGGAGAAAATTAAGCCTTCTGTTTGGCAGCGATGCGAATCTCAAAAAAGCAAGCGATGCGCTCAAACTTAGCCAACAACAGCCCTTTGCTTATTTTTTGTGCAGCCTAGGCATCCCTCAAGTCGGTAAACAAGCGGCACAACAGCTGGCGCAAACCTACCACGATTTTAACAGCCTGTATGTTGCATGCCAAAATGGCGTGCTCCGCTTGCAACAAATTCTCCCCATTGGCCCCGAAACTGCTGCAAGTGTATGCGACTATTTTATGGATGAATCCCAGTTAAAATTGGCTTTGCAATGCCTAGAATTGGGGGTTACACCCGTTTCGCCTGCAGCTAAAACGGCCAAAGCCAGTGTGTTGCAAGGCAAGCGGGTGGTGATCACAGGCACGCTTTCGCAGCCAAGGCATCTGTGGATAGAACGGTTAACGCAAGCGGGTGTGCGGGTAAGTGGCAGCATTTCGTCTCACACAAACTACCTGCTAGCAGGTGAAAAAGCGGGCTTAAAAAAAACGCATGCTCAAACCTTGGGGGTGGATATTGTGAACGAAGCGCAAATGGAAACACTGCTTCGAGACAAATCAAATGCCAACCCAAACCTTGGCGGAGAACCACGGCAGGTGCAGCACAAATCGAAGCGCAAATGCCATTCCAAGACAAAGTAAAAAAGGAGCCCAGGTGAAAAGTTGGGATAACGCGCTGCCGAGCAATGCAACCCCTAAAAAGTGCTAACGTTTTTAACATGCCTTCCTCAAAAAACATCAACAAAGGCAAGGCACCAAAAACATTGGCATGCTTTAGTCAATCTTTATAAAATGGCAGGCCATTGCGAGCAAGATTATTACAAGCGATACCACACAAATCGCCGCTGCACAGGGTTGGCAACAGGAATTATAAATGAAAAAAGTGGCAATCATTGGGGCTGGTGAGTTGGGCTTCTTTCTGGCAGAGCGGCTAAGTGCCGAGCAATTTAACGTGGTGGTGGTGGACAAAGACCGTGAACGGCTTTATAACCTGCAAAATGCGCTTGATGTGGCGGTTTCGCCGGGTGATGGAGCCAACCGCAAAGACTTAGAAAAAGCCAACATCCAAGGCTTTGATTTTTTAATCGCGGCAACGGGGCAAGATGAAACAAACCTCATCACCTGCTTGCTAGGGCGCGAACTACACGTAAAAAAACGCATCGCTGTCACCCATTTTTTGGGTAGTAAAAACAACCCTTTACCCCTTAACACCGAACTGTTGGGGGTGGATTTGGTAGTGAATTCGAGCGAGGCGGTGAAAGAGGAAATTTTGGACCTAATGGACACCTATGGTGCCAACGAACTCGCCCGCTTTGCCAGTGGCAAACTCATCTTGCTGGGCAGACGGCTGGAAGAAAAAAATCCGTGGTTGGGTTGGCCTTTGGGGGAACTGCTTGAAGAAGAAGAACCGCAAGGGTTTTTGATGGCCAACGTAATACGCAAGCATGAGGTGATGGGGCGAGACGCGGGTATTATGCTTGAAGAAGGGGATTATTTGTACTGTTTTACCACCCGTGAGCGCATTCCCGAACTCCTCTCGCTTTTGCAGATTAAAAGTGTGGGCCAAGTACGCCGCGCCTTGGTGTATGGAGACACCCCGTTGGCACGGACGCTGGTAGAGGGTTTTTTGGGTCAGGGTTTTTCGGTTACGCTCCTTTCTTCCAATTCGGAGCAGGTGATTTTTTTTGAGCGCATGTTTCAAATTAACGAGCATTTTCATGCCGTGGAAGGCAACGGGATGGATGCCAAACTTTTGAAGGAGTTGCTGAAAGATTCCGACACTTTTTTTATTGCTGTTGAACCCGAAGATGCACGCAATATGACGGCCTGCATGTTGGCTAAGGGCTTTGGAGCAGTGCGCGCATTTGCGGCCATTCACCGTCCTGAACTCTCTGCCATTGCCTTAAAAGTGGGGGTAGACGCCAATATCGCACCACGCCTTGCTTCGGCAAAAATTATCCAAAAACTTATTCATGGTGATAAGGTACTGGACTACCGTGCGGTTTTTCAAGCCAACCTCGAAGTAATTGAACTCCAGGTGCACTCCAAAAGCCGTGTGTTGCGCCATCGCATTCAAAAATTACGCCTCCCACGCGGGACCATGATTGGTGGACTTATTCGCAATGATAAGGCCTTGCTTGCCACCCCTGATCTACAATTACAAGTAGGCGACGAGGTGTTGGCTTTAACCCCGCCCGAATCTCTTACCGAGTTGGAAGCGTGGTTTGTGGTGTGAGTGCTGGCAGGTTTTAAGCCGATTGCAGCGTTGTTGCGCATCCATACCTAAAACCAGCACTGTGGTTGCGATGGTTCAGAGCGTTATGGTTAAGAAATTGTCCGGTTGCCCATCCCATCTCGTCCCTTGCCCCATTTGAATAAGCGTATATCAACGGCCGTGTTGATGGCTTGTTTGATAAAATCCTCTCTCCCTCATTTTGGCACTACTGGCTGTGGTGTGATGTGTATGGCGGCATTTTTTAATACCATTTCACCGAGGTTGAGGTTGTAAGAGATGTGTGAGGCTTTTTGCACCACGTTCTCCTCTGTGATGACCACATTCCCTTCGCCGAGTAACAAGGATTGATTTGGAAGGTAGGTAATTCGGGCAGCTTCAATGCTACGTCCCAATGAGTCTACAAGGTGTACGCTTCCCTTAAGTAGCCATTGCTTGCTTTTTGACTGCAAGAAAAATTGCGCACTCTCCCCTTTAAGGCGCAGGGTGTTGGGAGCGGGGTTTGCCCCTTTGCTTCCCTCTGTGTTGGTCTCAAATGCACTAAAAACGACCTGATGTAACAGCACCCGAGTGTCATTTATTTCCCCGCGTTTGGCCTTAATGTGCCATAGCAAAGTACTCCCATCGTACTTTTTGACTTCAGTTTGCTTCAAGAGCCATTGCTTGCTTTTTGACTGCAAGAAAAATTGCGCACTCTCCCCTTTAAGACGCAGGGTGTTGGGAGCGGGGTTTGCCCCTTTGCTTCCCTCTGTGTTGGTCTCAAATGCACTAAAAATCACCTGATGTAACAGCACCCGAGTGTCATTTATTTCCCCGCGTTTGGCCTTAATGTGCCATAGCAAAGTACTCCCATCGTACTTTTTGACTTCAGTTTGCTTCAAGAGCCATTGCTTGCTTTTTGACTGCAAGAAAAATTGCGCACTCTCCCCTTTAAGACGCAGGGTGTTGGGAGCGGGGTTTGCCCCTTTGCTTCCCTCTGTGTTGGTCTCAAATGCATTAAAAATCACCTGATGTAATAGCATTTGAATGTCGTCTATTTCCCCACGTTTAGCCTTAATGTGCCATAGCGCGGCATTACCGTATTGCCTTTTGATTTCAAACTGTTCAAACCGCTGGGGTGGAATTACTTGTTTGGGTGGGGGTGGGGATTTTGGGGCGTTTTTCACGAAAATGAGCGAGGACACCCACAACCCCACGCTCATAAAACCCACAAAAAGGAGAAGTCGCGCCATGATTTTATGCCCTCTTTACGGGAGTGACCAGTATTTCATCGTATGAGGGCAACAATCCGTGCATATTTATGGGGAATCATAGGGTTTTTGGATCTTGCCTAGCAGAGCGGGTTTTCACGTAGATAGCGTAGCAGGATTTTAACCTTGTTAGAATTGCGATTATTGAATCTCTACGCGGTTTTTTTGAGGTATAAGCGGAAGGTGTGTTTGGGCACGCTCTTGACCCTTGCCAGCCTCCAACAAGCCCTCGATACCATTGAGGTGCACCTGGCCTCAGGCGAACGCATCTTTCAAATGATAGACGTAGAAATGGCCGTAGCCGAGGTTAACCCGTCTTTTATAACCGCGCCGGTCCTCCGCAGCTTACAACGGGATTAAGATCAACCTTATCCTTGTATAACCCCTTGCAGCGTTGGCTTTGGGGAATCAAAGCCGTTCTCCCACCTTTTTTTGGTGCGGGTTCACCCATAGTGCAAGCAGGTTTTCACTTGCTGGTAGTTCATACTTTTAAACCACCCACGCATGTTGGATGTTATGACCCCAGTGCCAGGGAAGGCATTCGATGTTGACCTTTGTTAAACGTTGGTGGCCCTCTTGAAAAACGGTTCGCCAATTGCTCGGGGTTAAAACGCGCCCCTCTTTTGGTTGCAAATGCGTAGGTAGGAGTTTTAACCCGTGCGCCATGTTGGCGGAGATTGTTTACGATGCCGCTACTTTGCGGGTGGGGCACACTGGCCTCAGATTTGCGGGATTGCCTTTGCCAAGGGCATGCCCCCTACCCATGGTGATCTTGCAAAGGGTCAGCGGTGCTTCGGGATTCGAAGCTTGGCTAAGCCCGTGGTCGCAAAACCATGCGTGCAAAAAACCGGCTCGCGCAATCTCCGCAAACCCACGGCAATGGTTAAGCCAGGGTATCCCCCCTTATAAACAATGCTTTGGCCCCCCGCACCCCCTTAAAGCCTATTCAGGCACGCCAGGGAACTTTAAAAAAGGGGCATTTGCCAGGGTTTCGTTGTCGTCGTCACCATAGAAAAGGTTGTTACTACCAAAGCCCTGGTCGGTTAAGTCCCCAATACCCAAGTTGCGCGAACTGGGCTCATTATTGCCTACGCACTTAAGGTTGCCCACATAGTTAAGGCACAGCCCATTCACGTCGCCGTGGAGGTCAATCACACGCGCATTGGGAAACACCCTGGTTGGGCGCAGACGGTTGCTTGTATTCCCCAGCCGGTAAATGTCATCGGGGCTGCTGTTGGAACCCCAGCAAAACACTCTAAGCTGCGCGTTGATGACGCAAGTTCTAGATTCAGGCGTAATGATACCCAAAACCCTCCCCAACGAGGCAGCTCCTGCAGGAGGCAATACCTTGACGGGTCGCGCTGCGGGCACGGTGCTGTTATTGCCACCTTCGCCAAAAAAATTTCTTCCCCAGCAATACACCGTGGTTGCCTCACCAAGGGCGGCGCAAGCGTGCCTTGGGCTGGCAGATGCCGTGCGGACATCGCTCAAAAATCCCCCCGTTCCAACGGGGTTCAAAACCTTGCCTGGTGCCTCCGTAGGAGAAATATCTGTATTATCTCGACCCAAATAATAGCCTTGAGTGTTGCTAAAAGTAGCACTGCTAAAACCATGGCTCCAGGTCACCAAGGTGCCATCTCGCATTAACACCACCCAGGCCCTGATAAGACGCGCAGCACCCCTTAGTGTTTCTTGACTTCCCCCTGGGCGGTCGGCGGCCTCAACGGCCAAAGGCGTCGGGGAGCCAGATGTGGTGCCCGTTCTGTCAACGCCAAGGCGATAGAAATTACTCTCACTGCCCCAGCAGGCAACCTTGCCTTGGTCGCCAAACACGGCACAAAAGGTCCCATCTCCCGCTGCAATGGAAGTAACCCCCGTTAGGGCGCCCACCTCCCCTATCCCCACCACAGATCCGGGAATGGGTGTGTAGATAAGATTTGAAGTTGACGGTAGCCCACGTACACCACGCCCCAATTCGTAATATTCGACACTGCTCGTTCGACCATCACCACCGCCCCAGCATTGAAGCGCACCATGGGTTAGGCGCGCACAAAGCGTGTGTTCTGTTGCCGCCATTTGAACAATGTCTGCCGTGTTGAGACCTTCCAAGGTCACACGCTCTGGGCTGAGGGGGTAGGGGCCACTTGAAAAAGTTGCTGCTGGAAATCCGGCATACCTTCCCCAACAATACAACGGGCCGTGGCTCCATTTCACACACTTGCCCCCATTTGGATGGCTTGCCACGAACTCGATAAATAATTTTTCGCGTCTATCTCGGCCCGGTGCAAAGCAACTGGCCACAAGCAATAAAAGGCTCAATTTGAGGGCAAGGCGCATGGTATTTTTTTAACCCTTCCTTGTGAAGAAAACCCAGGCATAATGCAAGACGGCGACACGCTATCACTTAGCACTTCAAAACGCAAACAAAAACGGGTTTATTCTCCAGTGTCCACAGCCATTGCCTAAAACCTTAAGTGTTTCCTTTGGTTTCATTTGAATTTACCGGAACAATTCCGTCGGTTTTTTGGAACCCCTTAACGTTGGCTAAAAAAAGCCAACTGCTGCTCGCTTTGCCTTGAAAAGCGGGTCAGGGCTTGATGGGGTCGCTTAAAAGCCGATAAATCGGCTTCAAAGTGGCATTGATTAAGGCACAAGCGCTCGCATTCCACCTGAAACCAACGTGCTAGCATTTGCGCTTGTACGCCTTCTCCACGCATGCGACTGCCAAAGCGCGCATCCGTAATCGCCCCATTGCGCATGGCGCGCACAGCATCGAGTATCTTGGCTTTTCGTGTTGGCATCCAGTGCTCGAGCCAGGCTTCAAACAACGCCGCCACGCTCCCAGGCAAGCGCAAGAGACTCCACCAGGCACTGCTGGCGCCATGATGCGCTGCTTGCCGCAAAATGGTCGCCATTTCGTGGCTATTCAATCCAGGGATCACGGGAGCCACATTGACCCCTGTTGGCACGTTTGCTTGCTGGAGTTGCCGCAAGGTTTCTAGCCGTTTACGTGGCAAAGAGGCCCTTGGTTCGAGTTTGCGTGCCAGGGTTTCATTGAGGGTGGTAATCGAGATGCGCACGCACACCAGCCGATGCTTTGCCATGGCCTGCAAAATATCTAGGTCGCGTAACACGAGCGCATTTTTGGTAATGATCATCACAGGGTTGCGATAAGCAAGCAACACCTCTAAACACGTGCGTGTGATGCGCAGGTTTTTTTCAATAGGCTGGTAACAATCGGTATTGCCTGCAAGGGTGATAATGTTAGGCTTCCAACGAGGGGAATGGAGTGCTTTGGCCAGTAGATGGGCGGCCTTATGCTTGACCAAAATACGGCTTTCAAAATCAACACCAGCAGAAAACCCTAAGTATTCGTGGGAAGGGCGAGCATAACAGTAAATGCAACCATGCTCACAACCGCGATAAGGGTTAAGGCTGTAAAACACGCCTAAGTCTGGGCTGTTAACCTTGCTCAAAATCGAACGCGTGTTGTCTGCAATTATTTTGGTATGGCGTTTGGTGTCCGCCAAGCGCTTCCCACTTTCCTCGTCTAGCCCGTCAATATCGGGTTCAATCCGCACCGCTTCAAAACGATTGGCGGTGTTTAAGGTTGCACCACGCCCGCGCAAGCCCCAAGGAGAAAACATTTCACGATCCATTTTGACGCATTTCTACCTCGAGTGAAGGGCTTGCTTGGCCATGAGTACACCAATACTTTGTCGCTTGGCGATTGCAGTTGGTTGCGGTCAATTGCAGTCAAGGAGAAAACATTTTCTTGCCAAATGATACCGCTTGTTCTATTGCGTAAGTGATGACTTGGATCACTATAGGTGTGGGCAGGTATGTTTGTAAACAAATTTTTATTTGTTTGCGGTTTTCTTGTTGTCTACTCAAAAGATCGCAACACTAAAGTGAAAGATTGCGTACTGCTTGATTGAGAGTAATCTTGGACACACAAAAATTCACCGTGGCAAAAAACCCACCCCCACCCGTTTCTGGTTTTAGCAAAAAAACACCGCTGCCCTACCCTTTAACACCTCTCACAAGCAAGCAGGCCAAGCAGCGCATGCGCTGGAGCATGCTTGGCATTGTTTTATTTATCTCGATTGGGAGCATCTTATTTTGGCAGCACCGTTCGAATCTTAAAAGCCATCAGCAATATCTTGCGGTTGTAGTCCCGCGCCCTGTGGCCAAGGGGGTTTTTAAAATACTGCCCCGGAAGCCGATGCAACTTGCCTATCTTCCTCAAGAAGCCAAAACATTGCTGCGTTTATTTGCCTATCAACAAGGTCGTAACAAGCAGCTGTTGGCACCACGTATTTATAGCAATGCACTCCCAATAAAAGTGTTTAAAAAGCACACAAGACCAGTGCGCTGGCAGTTGTTACAAGTGCTGTTGCTACCGCTTATTTTGCAAGAAAACAACCGCATTGCAACAGAGCGCAAGCACTTGAAATCCATTTTAGAACAACGCAAACAAAACAAAGCTTTGCCCACGGCAGATAAAAAATGGTTACGCTCAAGGCAACATTTGTACCACACGAAAGGGGTGAAGCATTTGCTTGCTTACATGGATGGATGGCCGCCAAGCCTTGTTTTGGCTCAGGCAGCACTTGATAGTGCTTGGGGGAAGGGGGTAAGTAAGAATGGCAGGCATCTTTTTTCGACTTGGGAGAAGTTAGCCCCTCAGCATTTACAGCCCTCACCGCGCGCTGTAATCCAGGTACACATCCGCTGGTGGAACACTGCCCCAGCGGCCCAGGCACTTCGCCAGGCCCGTCTGGCGATGCGTCGCGAAATTCAGGCACAACAACATCCCCAAGGGCAAAAGCAGGCATGGAGCGGTTTAGCACTCGCGCCATATACTCCCAAGGCACTGAAAAATTCCGCGTATGCAATGCAACTTCAAACGGTATACTCACCCCAACAATGGCAACGCTTAGACACCATTAAGCTGGCCAAAAAAGGACCGGGACAGCCGTTTTTTAGTCACCAATCAACGCGCACGACGCCCTAGGTGCACACGATACACCTAGTCTAACAAGTATTTTGGGGGGGTGTTGTGCTGCTCTTGTGCCACCAACACTTTTTGCAACCGTCCTTGCACGTGCAGGTGGTCTTGTGAAATGGCTTCTAATAGGGCACGCTCTCCATCAAGGCGCATTTGCTCTGCTTGACGAAGATCACGGGTAAGGGGTCGAGACAGCGATGCAGCCAACCTCAAAGACAACGCCTCAACCAAAGAAGCGGGGCAGCCTCGAAAATCGGTGAGCGTGCGCACATACACAATCCGCAACGTGCTTACTGCTTCTTGTGTATACAAAGCCCCAGCACGCATCTCAGCCCCATTCGCATCGATGAGCCGCAATGTATCCGCTGGCAACGCAAACATTCGCTCACCTTGAGGGGTGATTTGAGGGGTGGTTAGGGTCGTTTTTCGTGCCGCACATTGCCAATCATGTCGTGATAAAACCACATCACGCACCAAAGGCCAGAATTGTTTGCATAGGCGTGCTGTTTGAATATCTTCATCAAGATTGTCAATGGGTTCTTCGCCCAAGTAAGCCAATGCTTGATTACAAATGGAAATGGTATTCATGATTAGGGCTCTCAATGCCTCCCTCTTTTTCTATCAACAATTTTCTTGAAGAAAGAGGCAACTGTTTTTCCGAAACGAACGTCCTCACCCCATTCTTGCATGGAGGGCAAAAGGCTCGCGATGGGTGGCCAATTGCCTTGGCTGGCGTGGCTGCTTTTTTGAAAAAAAAGATGGCTGCCTCAAAGTTTGGCAAATATCGCAAACCCAAACCCCTTTAGATAAGAGCGAAGTTTTTCCGCACCAAAATTGTTTTAAAAGCACACACGCCTCGCGCAGCATGCAGCCATGGGTACGAGCATAAGAAATAAAGCGAGGATTCGATTTTTTTTACCCTCCCCCCTTGCCCATCAATTAAGATTGGAGGGTTATACAAAAAAATCGTGGCCACGTCTCGAGGAAGCGTGGGCATCTTTGGGTTGCTTTTTTTGGGTAGGTGTTTCTTTTTTGCTTGGTGCTTTGGCGGATCTCACTTTTTTTGTCCGCGTTGCCCATTGACGTCGTGGGTCATCTTGAGCATGGCTAGAAAGGCTGGAAATCATTTATACGTCTCCCCGTTTTTGATGGTACCGTCATGTGCATTAGCCACTATGTGCATTAGCCACTTACTTGGGTTTTGTTACGGGAGATTGCACGCAAATCTTTAACGTTTCTAGGCATCGCTACGCCCGTTTAGCATCATAAGCAGGTCTTGCAGTCGCTCTTCTTGCAAGCGTGCCTCACGGCCAAGGGCAGCAAAGTGGTCTTGCATTTCACGAAACTGCGCAAACAAGGGATGCGTTTGCTGGCTTTGAGGGAGCATGAAACGCTGGCGCAAACCCTCCTCTAACGCTTCAAAAGCACTTTGCTGCTGCTCAAGTTTTTTTAACAGACCAATGGCTTGAATTTGTTCTAACATGGCAATGGTGTTCTCAGATTCTTTTTCGGCAGAGAGTGCGGCCAGTTTTAAAAAATGCTCCGATGCAGTCAAACTTCTCTCAAAATCTGCTCCCATCCGCTCTTGATGCGTTAAAAATTTTCGCACTTTCTCGGTCAGAACGGCGGACGATAGCGGATCTTTATTTTTTTGCACAACAGCCCTCATAATTTGGTTGGGACAACACTACATGCGGACCACCCTTGCCCCTTTCGATTCCTCATCTTTGATGTAGGTAGCAGGGGTCTATAGTTTACGTGTTGTCCCATTTTCTTGACAAAGCGAGTATGGCGCCATTCTAGCACTTTGTCTAAAGCACAGGCAACACAGCCATGTCCGTGGTTGCAGCGCTGCCCGTAAGGGGGCCTTTTGCGCTATTGAACAGGCGTTAAAAGTTCCCAAAATCCCCTCGGAGGATTGCCAGTACCACCACAACCCTGAGGGCGGTTCGGGTTCCCTGGCGCGGAAGGCGCCAAGGTGTATGTTAGAGGAACCTGAAGATCGGGATGCGTTTCAAAGGCGTATCCGGACTGATGATAGATGCAAAGATTCAGGTCGCCGTTGTTATCAAACGCCCACTGGATTGGAATATAGCAGGTAGTGGGAGGGAAAACAGCGCCGCCACTAGTAGTACCGCTGGGGCAAGGAAAAAAACCATTTCCTGCCGACGGGGGGCTTGTAAAGGTTATTTCGGTGATTACATTCTTGGTGGCATCGTCCTTCGATAAAATTTTGTACACATCCCCTGTGCCTATTGGGCCTTGTGCATTCCCTCCTTGAGGGTAGATGATCCAGGCGTCGTTCGCAATAACGTAATAGTGGCCAAGTGCTCTATTCACATACGCCCCCACAAGCGATCTCTCGCCGCTCGCACCACCGCCGCTCGCACCACCACCACCACCACCACCACCACCACCACCGCAAGCACTGAGCAGCAGCGCCAAGCCCAGCAGCCAAGCCCCCCTATACCGCCAAAGCCAGGCGGGTGCCCACAAGGCCCGTAAAAAACGTGGGGGGGGGGTGAGCGATGGTTGTTGGAGTGTGGGTGTGGCTGGGTAACATGGCGCCTCGTTCAAAAACCTAACGGTAGGGTTGTGGGACGGCTGAAGAACTAAAACTGAGGTAGCGAGAAGCTTAGCATAACCCTGTCACAGAGGTAAAGGCAAAATACCCATTTTTTGCCCGCTTTTTGGCTTGTTATTTTTAATCAACTCATTTATCGAATACAATACAACGGACGTCGTGCTGCTTGTGGTGTTGCGAGGTGCGTGTTCTGTGCCCCGCCGCCACTAAAAAAAGAAAAATTTTTGAGCCACTCTTTGCGCCTTTTTGAGGATGATGTGGGCGGATGTTCAAGCGCCGTTTATCTTCCCCGATTTCTTTCACAGCCTGCTCGAAAACACAGCTGGCAATTTGTTGAGACACTTTGCCAAGGTCGAGCCCACGCCCTTTAAGGTAGGCTTGGATCTCTGCGGAGGTATAGATCTGGCAAAAACCCTGTTTCCTGACACAGCCAGCGCCGAGGCGCTAGAGTGCTGGGCGGCTATCTGGGGTGTTGTGCGCGCGCCAGCGGCACGGGCGTTAGGCGAGGTGGAGTTTAAAGGCGCGCCAGCAACCTCCGTGCCCCTTAGGCACGGGCTTGCAGGCCGCTGATGGCCAGCGCTACAGCACCACCGCCAGCGCCGTGCTGAGTGCAGCAGGCAAAGCAACCCTCCCCGTGCGCCCAGCCTCAGCGCGGCTGCAGGTGCACACCCCTGAACTGCTGGAGGTAGCCGTAGCGGCCAGCATCACCCCCCATACGCAACCGCTAGAGGCGGCTTGTGAAGGTAGAACTGGCCAACGCTTTTTACGCCGCCACTGCGCCCCTGGGCAACCCCTGCCACGCTCTGTGCTAGAGGCCGCTTTTGCCCGCGTGGAGGGCTTAAGCGCGTGGAATATCGCCCAGCCTGCAGCAAAAACCCAGCCGCAGGCAGGCGTATTGCCCGTGCTGGGCACGCCGAATATAGGGGCTTTAAGGGTTTTTGCGGGGCTTTGCCCCACACCCCACCAAAGGGCAAGCCCTTTGGAAACCCAGCAAGGGCTGCCTACCATAAAGAGGGCAGGAAAAAAATTAGCAGAAAAACCTTTTTTCACAAAAAAATATGATAACAGCAACCGCAGCAGAATACACCGCCGCCCTGCAAGGGCTTTTGCCCCCAGGGACAGCATGCCAAGCGCATCACAGGCCATGCCGTAAGCGAGGCAGCCCCCTCAGCACGGCAGACCTGCGCGGCACCTTACAACGCTATCAGCCCGCCCACGAGGCGTGGCTGTGGGCACTCACCTCAACCTGAAAAAAGGAAGCCAAGGATGGCAGCACAAACACCCGCCACATGGACAGAGCGCATCCCCCCGTATAGCGGGGGAAACGCCGTAAGGGGCGAGCAGGCAACCCTCATCACCACAGACGCATTGAACACCTTTAGGGCGCTGGTGCTAGGGTTGGCACAACAGCACGGCTTGCCTGCTGATGCCAGCCATGAGGCTATCATGGCGGCTGTGCTGGAGCGCAGTGCCCTCACAGGGGAAATCAAAACCTATGCTGGGGCGGCCGCCCCAGCAGGGTGGCTATCTTGCAATGGTGCTCTCATCAGCCGCGCAGACTATGCTGCCCTGTATGAAGTGATCGGCATCACCTACGGCACAGGGGATGGCAGCACCACCTTTGCCTTGCCCGACCTGCGCGGGCGCATCCCGATTGGGGCGGGGCATGGCGCTGGGCTTACCAATCGGGGGCTGGGTGTAGTGGGGGGGATGAACAGCACGCATTGAACGTTTCCGAAATACCGCGACATTCTCACGAACTACTGGCAGCAACAGGGGGCGAAACCGGCGGCGTAGCTAGATTGGCTCACCACACAACCGCAAAATACCTAGTGGGAGGAACGGACACAGATAGCACAATCTACGACAGTAGAAGCGCTAATGGCGAATTATGGGTTAAAGAGACTTGGCGGCGGCCTGCCCCACAACAACATGCCCCCCTACCTCGGCGTAAACTACATCATCAAAACCTAAAGGAGGCCACAGCATGGAACTGATTATCACCCCTGAGCAGATGGAGATTTGGCCGAGCCGCTACAGGGCGGATGGCTCGCCAATGGGAACGGGAATTCGCAAAAAAAGGATGGCGTAAGCCAGCAAACCCCACGCACCTACCAGCCAGGCGAGCACCACAGCCTGCATACACCCGGTGCGCAAGTGGCGGGGGGCGCGATAGTGTGGCCTGAGGGCAATGCCATCATCGCCGCCCTGCCAACCCTGCTGGCTGCGCAGGCAGAGCGTGAAGAGGCTGCACGCGCAGCCGCAGAGGAGGCTAGCCAGCAACAGCCAAGAGCAGCAGCAGGAAGAAGAAGGGCAGGGCGAATAGGCGAGAGCACCACCCGCGCAGGCAGGTGGTTATGGGCAGGGGCAGCATACACAAGAGAGCGCGCGCCAGCATAAGACAAGGTGCCCAGCCCCATGCGCTCAGCAAACACAGCCGCACCCGCTTGCCGCGCTGCCGCGATAAACGCTGCATAAAGGCAGCTTGCGGCGGTCTCATCGGCGCAAGCAAAAGTGATGCGGCGGGGGCTTTGGCAAACCTGCTGCAACAAGGCGGCCGGTGAGAAGACACGGGGCATACAACGCTCCTTTGCTAAGAAGTGGCACCCAAAAAGGCCAGCTGAAAACTGGCCACAGCATAAAGCCGCCTCTCATGCCCCGCCAATAGGTGGTGCAAGCAAGAGGCCAAAAGACGGAAATAATACACAACATGAAGGGTATGCGCGATGTGCAAAGCACGCCCCGAAGTGATTATCGCAGGGATAGAAAACAAGTGCAGAAAATGCGGGCATATTAGCCCGAGCGCCCCTGAGCGCCCCATAACAACACAACCCGAGCACCCCCAGAGCGCCTCAAAGCGAGGCGCACAGAATGGGCAGGAAATGGATACAAGATGAGAAAGGGCAGATTGTAGGCTACGGAGAGCCTGATTTTTTATGCGCACCTTATCCCCCGGGCGAAAGCAGCAGAGGTGATACGCAAGCACCACTACTCAGGCAAGGTAATGGCCAGCAGCAGCCCAAACTTTGGCGTGTGGATAGACGACAAAATGCTCGGCGTTTTGCAGTTTGGGCCCTTAGCCAACCCGCGCTGCTTTCAACACATCGTGGCGAGTAGCACCTTTGAAAACTGCCGCGAGTTAAACCGAATGTGGCTTGACGACCGCGCCCCGCGCAACAGCGAGAGCCGCGCCATTAGCCTGTGTATTCGTCTAATGAAGCGCCTCCGCCCGCAACTACAAGTGGGTGCAGTCTTTTGCCGATCAGCGCTGCGGGCGCTGGGGGGGTTGTCTATCAAGCAGCAAACTTTCTTTATCTCGGTGAGCACACAACGATTTTCTATGAGATTAACGGCGAGGTTTTTCACTCAAAGTCTCTCACCATCAAGGGGCATAAGGGCTCGAGGCTCTTAAAGCAGGGGTATGTTGTCAAAAAACAGCACCGCTTGCGGCAGTTTAGATACCTGTATCGGTGGATAGGCGCATCATCCCCCACATCTGCTTTCCCATCTTGCCCTATCCCAAACCAGAAGTCGGCCACTAACCAGCCACAAAAACCAGTGGCAGCCCGTCTGCGCAGCAGTGGCACAGCAATCGCTGCCTTACCACACGCACTATTTCCGAGGTGCAAAGGGGGTATCGACGGTGAATTGGTGAACCTATTCCGGGTGCTTAAATTCCACAAGGAGGCGTTTTTGCAGGGCTTGGAGTGGGGGGTGGAGGTTTCTTGCACATGGACCCATAGCCCTTGCCTTGCCAACCCCAATACAACACTGGACTTTAGGCATAAATGACCGTGGGTCTTCTTTTGTTTAAATGCTTTAAAGCACTGCGATGCTTGGGCTGTGTGGCAGTGCTTGCCCATGGTTTTGAACGGCACTGGTATCGGCATAAGGGCTGGCGATGCTGTGATACTGGGTGCTTCCAAGGGCTGCCCATGGTTTTGAACGGCACTGGTATCGGCACAAGGGCAGACGATGCTGTGATACCAGGTGCTTCCAAGGGCTGCCAAGGCGGGCATCAAAGCCACCTCACCCGTGCCCAGCATGCCCGTTCCAATTGCAACGCTTATCCCACTGGGCAGATATTCGTTTGTGCCAAGGCCCTCTGGGCGTCCCCATCTGGTGGAAAAAACGGGGGGAAAGAGCGGCCGTTATTACGCCCCCATCCCGCGTGCGCCATCAAACGCAACAACTTAGTTGGTGGGCTTTAATTCAAACTGGGCATCCCCATCTGCCTTAATTTGAGCCACCAAATCTACTTCCCAATGAAGGTATTCTTGCATGGCTTCCTCAATGCGCTCATCGCGGTCGTAGGGACGCAAAAACACGTCTCGCACAAAAGAGGCTTGCTGCGTCATGCCATTTTCCATGGGACGACCCTCTGCTATCCAAGCGGCGGTTCCCCCTTTTAAAACGGATACCGTGGCACCCAAGGCAATCGCTTCAGGCGCGGCCAAGCGCGCAACATCCCCATTGGGGCAGGTGAATACCAAATGCTTATTTTGGGGTAGGTGCCTGATAGCCTGAAGTAAATCGGAGCGCACACAAAACCACGCCCCCGGAATATGCGCATCTTTGTATGCAAGGCTGCTGGCGAAATCAACCACCACTGCCTCCTTTTTTTTGCACAACAGCGCGGTGTCAGCCGTGGACAGTACGTGAGTATTAAAGGCATCAAGCCCTGTTTCTAATGGGGGTGCTGTGCCACCTTCTTTTTGTGTATTGGGCAACGGGTCTAACCCTTCCTCTAAGACGTACACATCTTTCCAGCCCATTTGGACTAGCCAGTGGGCGGTAAGGCGGGCACGCACCCTACTGTCATCCACCAACACAACACGCGCATTCTTAACCCCTATATACCCATCGGTGGCTTGTACAAGCTGCCCCCCAGGTGCATTGATGGAACCCTTGATGTGGGAGGTCGAAAATTCCTCGGGGGTGCGGACATCTAACAAAAACGTTGTACGCTGTTTGTTGTGCAGCCATTCCTGTGCGCGTTGCCATACAACGGTTTTGAGGTGATAATTGTCAGCAACCCGTTGCGCACAAATCTGAGCCTTTTTAAGGCCTGCTGCGGACGCTTGAGGTGCACGGCGTGTCATGCCATGCTCGAGGCGTAAACCCGAGAGGTGCCAACCCATTGTGCCATTTTGTAAGGCAAACACACGGTTAGGAATACCGGCATTAATCAATGATTGCGCACCAAGAATGCTGCGCGTGCGCCCAGCACAATTCACCACCACAGCGGTCTCGGGGGAGGGTGCCATATCGTGCACACGCAATACCAACTCTGCTCCAGGAGTATTCACCGCCTCTGGGATGCTCATCGTAATGTATTCGCTGTAAGGGCGGCTGTCGAGCACAAGCACATTTTCACCCTTTTTTTGCATGGCACTTAGTTCTTCGGCAGAAAGGTTGGGAGTGCTGTATGCATGTTCGACAAACTCACCAAAGGCCTTGCTAACCGTGTGCATGCCACTATACACATGAAAGCCAGCGTCTTTCCAAGCAGCCATGCCTTTTTCTAAAACACATACCCGACCATAGCCCATGGCTTTTAATTTGGCTGCAGCCCGAAATGCAAAACCCTGCACTTCCCCTTGCGCATCACAGCAAACCAGCAACACGTCTTTACGCGGCACCAGGGTAGGGACACACAATTCCAGTCGACTTAAGGGTGTATTGATCGCAAACAACAGATGTTCTTGACCGTAGTCACCTTGTTCGCGCACATCGAGCAAAGCCAGTTCTCTCGTACCGTGCAAATGTTGTTTTAATTCTTGCGGACTTACGGTTTGCATAACCATGGCGTCATTCGTTTTTAAATTGATGCTAAGGGGAAATGGTTACGAACACAGGGGGTAGTCACAATGTGAGACGCGCATCAATAACATTGGGTGTTGCTGCAAAAATTTTGTAACTGCCATCTTCCAGGTTAAAATTAAGGCGTTTATCCAATTGGGTCAAGGCAAGACCATACAGGTGCAGGTGCCAATTGGGGGTTTCGCCTGAGGTTTCGATGTGATGAATATCTTCTGGCATCATACACACACCCTCGCCGGGTTTCACCGCTTGTTCGCCAATGCGCCGTAAAACGGCCTTGCCTGGCACACCACCGTCATCGGCACGCTCATAGAAGTAATTTTGTTCGATCCCCTCAACCCCCACAATCACAGCCCAAGTGGTGTGGTTATGCGGGGGCACTTTTTTGCCAGGCGAACCCACGGACAGGTACAGGGCAAACCGCTTGTCTTCGTCTTCAGACAACAGGTAGACCGAATCACGCCCGTCCTCTCCCCTTTTTTGGGGGAATTCATCAGGCGAGAACCACTCCTTCTTTACTGCTAACTTCACCATGGCGTCGCAAATTTCCTCGAGGGTTTGCGGGCACAAAGCCGTGCTCTTTTCCAAAGCGCGTACCCGTTGTAAAAACGCGACAACGGCGGATTTACGTTCTTGTTGCTGGGGTGTCATCAAGGCCGTTTGTTGCATGGGTTTTCTCCTGATGTAAGGTGTTGGTAACAACTAGTAGGCAAACCGCAGGATATGCGCCTGCATGGGTTCTTCGAGTAAATCCTTTCCGTAGGTTCTGGTTTCTATTTTGGGAGGATACCCCAATTGGGTAAACAAATTTTTAAAGGTGGTAACATGGGTGTTATCGACGGTGAACAAAACCACCACACCTTTTTCTTCGATCACCTGGCGCAACCTCGCTTTCGGGGGTATCTCAAACTTCCTGTTACGACTGAAAAGATCCGTGAGCACTGACCCATTAAACGCAGCAGATAGTGTGCTCATTCGACCGATAATGTATTGGCCCAGCCTATGCCCGGTATTTTTAAAAAAAAGCCAACCCTCTCGTCTGGGAGAACGAACAGGGTACCAGCTATACACCTTATACATGCTGTTTCTTTCATCCGGGACCAAGGCAATGCGCCCCTTTAAATCTACCGTAATTTGCTGAATGAGTTGGTTGGTGAGGTAACGGGTTGTGGATTTATAATGCCAAAAACTGTAATTGGTTTTCATGCTAAAATACCCCACGAAAATGATGGCAATAAGCACAGGGATATATTTTTTGAGATTAAATTTGGCACTTAAGATCACAATCAAGAGCAAGAAAATAATGATAAGTTTGTAGAATAGTTTACTGTTGCCTGTATTATAAAAAGAACCTCCAATAAACAAAAGCGCACCCATCGAGAGGAGTACCATGCTGTTGGAGTTCTTTGTATCGACCTCGGGTGCTACCTTGTGTAAAACCCATGCCAGCATCAAGACGATCGGTATATATAAAAATTGAGCCTGCCACATCTGGTGCGCCATTACACAACCCGCATAGTAAATATCGTAGGTTGCGTAAATCAAAAAGAAGAGCACGATGTAGAGGTATTGCGTACTAAAAAACAAGGTGGTTTTGTCTTCCCCACCCTTGCGACGCAACCGGGAGACGACAAAAAACATGGCTATGCCGAACAAAACGAGCATCGTGTTGCGCAATGCATGCCACCTTGGCAAAAAGATCCATATCCCTACCCCATCGTACAAGCTAGCACACCAGCTTCCAAGGATTTGATTCGCTTGCCCTACGCCAATTAATTTCAGAAAGTCGAAAAAATTACGCCCCGCGGACAAACTCAACAGACCCGTGAGTAAAACGGCGAGCAGTCCACCAACACACCCTAAAATCAGTACCTGCCAAAGTGGAAAGATGGTTTTTCCACGTCGGTAAAGAAAATAAACCAAACCCAGGGCAACGGGCATAAAAAACAGATGCACTTGGTCTGTGCCCAGCAGCACCCCCCAGGAAAACCCAGCCAATACCAGCCAAGCACGCTTTTGCTTATGCATTAGAGCGAAAGCCGTCAGCCATAAAGCCAAAGCGCAGAGGGCTGACCCAGGGAGTGAGTGGTACGTAATCCCACCCCCAGCGAAACCGTGTATAGGGCTAAAAAAAACCAAGGCCACGCAACCCAAAAACGCTGCGACGGGTTTTAGTAACATGCGCAAAAAGGCATGCATACACAAAACCAATATTGTAAAGAGTGTAAGAGTCGCCACTGCTTGACCATAAACCGGGCCAAAGCCTTTGTACAAGGCATACATAAAACTGTAGAAAATCGATCTTCCCGTTTTATACTGGGTTTGGTACACATCCGGATTACTCCACTCTTGAATCATCCCTTGCGCTAACCATACATCGACCCCAGAATTGTCAATAAACAGCCAAGAAGTACCGACGAGTGCCATCGCAAAAGGGAGTAAGAGCAAAACCCCGTAATACAGGCGCGTTTCCATCTGGGGTGTGATAGTATATTTCAAATTCAGCGCTTTCATTGCATGATTCCCTTTGCTTTTGGTCAAATTATGTTTACAATCCGCGGGTTTTTAGTGCATATGTTCGGCATCGCCCATGGCTTTTTGGAGGTCAGCAAAGCTAAAGCCCTGTTTTTGGCAGGCATCTAAAATCACCTTTTCTTTACGCCCCAACCGCTCACATATGCCAGGCAAACGCTCCACAGCACAAGCAGGCACCACCACAGCCCCATGGCGATCTGCATGTAAAATGTCACCATCGCACACCGTCATCCCGTGAATGTTCACCTCACTGGCGTGGCCTTGGGTGTGCACCCAAGCATGGGCTGGGCCCACGCTACCTGCGAGCAGTTGAAAATCGGATGCCACCATGTCTAAATCGCGAATAGAGCCATTGGTTACCACGCCTAAGCACCCCAATGCTTTGTGGATATTGGTATTCACCTCACCCCAAAAAGCACCAAAGCCTGGCTGGGAATCGAGGTCCTGGATTACAGAAATCTTTGGCATATCTCCCTGGTTCACATACGCGTAGTAGGCTAGGCGTTGTTTTTTGGCAGCGGCGTCACCCAAGGGCGATGGCTGCATGGCGCGGATTTGTCCCGTTTTGGCATAACCCACGATAGGTGACATTTGCGGAAAAGCACAAACCAGCGGCTTTACGGTAAACCCCTGTACACGCCAAACGGGGTCAATCACCTCTAATGCATTGCAAATGGTTGGGGTGTCATAGGCTTTTAATGCGTTCAAACTTTGTTGGGAAAGTGCTTCTTGCGCCATAAAATCCTCCACGTCACGTCTTGATATAAAATCTATTGAATAAGATTAGGTTTGCTTTGTACCCAAAACATGGCCTTGGGACCACACTTGCGCATCGACATGCGAACGCGAATGTGAATGTGAATGCTAGTACATTGTTACGCCACTTGTGAATAGGGTTTGTTTTGACCTTGATTGGCACAGCATGTTAGGGGAGGGGAGACGTTTACTTTGCTGTGTTGGCCCGCCAAGCCACACTTTACGGCTTTCAAAACCCTTTGCGCGGTGTCATAAATAATCCCTGTTAGCATCGCTATCGATGCATTACTTTTCTTACGACCCATCACGTTTTTATCAATACCTATGCCTTCTCCTTCGACCCCCCTCGCGCCTTTGGCTGGCGTTCGCGTGCTTGATGTTGCCACTGTGGTGGCAGCACCTTTTGCAACCTCTTGCCTTGCTGAATTTGGTGCCGATGTGATTAAAATTGAAAAACCAGGCCAACCAGATGTTTTACGCTCCTTAGGCACCCCTGCAAAAGAAGCAAAAGGCGAAACCTATTGGTGGCTTAGCGATGCGCGTAACAAAAGGTGTATCACCCTAAACCTAAGCGATTCCCGTGGCGCAGCCATCTTCAAAAAAATGGTGCCCAAAGCCGATGTGGTGGCTGAGAATTTTCGTCCAGGGACTATGGAGCGCTGGGGAATTGGCTGGGAGGATTTAAACGCGTTGCATGCGGGTTTGGTGATGCTGCGCGTTTCGGCTTATGGCCAAAGTGGCCCCAAAAAAAACGAGCCGGGTTTTGCTCGAATTGCCCAAGCGTATTGTGGGCTCACTTTTTTAACAGGTCTGCCCGATTCTCCACCCCTCAGTCCCGGAAGTAACACCCTGTGCGACTACCTCACTGGGTTATATGGCGCGTTTGGCATCATGTTAGCCCTGCGCAGCAAAGACCAAACGGGAAAAGGACAATATATCGATTTGAGTTTGTACGAGGGGATGTTTCGTTTTTTGGATGAGTTAGCCCCGAGCTATGACCAAACGGGTCATGTCCGCATGCGGATGGGAGGCGATGTTCCCCACAGTGTGCCCCATAATCACTATGCCACCCAAGATGGCAAATGGATTGCGATTGCCTGCACAAATGATAGAATGTTTGCCCGCTTAGCCCAAGCGATGGGCATGCCAGAGATGGCATCAAAGAAAGCATGGGGTCTTAAAAAGGCGCGCATTGCCGATTGGCACGCCGTGAACAACACGGTAATCCGCTGGACACAGAGCCACACGCTCGAAAGTGCACTGCGACAGCTTACCAAGTATGAGGTGCCTTGCGGGCCCATCAATTCGATTGCCGATGCCTTTGCAGACCCTCATTTTCAAGCACGGCAAAGTTTTATGCGCTTTCCCGATTCTCGCTTTGGCAAAGCGGGTTTGGCCATTCCTAATGTGGTGGCGAGGCTCTCTGAAACGCCCGGCAAAATTAAGCACCTAGGACGTGGCCATGGGGAGGACAACGCCCAAGTGTTTATGGACGAACTTGGGATGCGTGCGGAAGATTTTTTGATCCTCAAAAAAGAGCGGGTCGTGTAACCCGCAGGCCATGCACGCGGCATTCCACTCAAAATTGCGTTGGCTGGGCTATTGGCGATAAAAAAACCGCTTCCAGCGGTACCGTTTCGTCATATTCACAACGGGTTGTGTTGGGTTAACAACCTGGCACGCCAGAGAAACCGCCGATTCTGTTCTCAGTAACACATTGCACTTGGACAAGACGAGCATATCAATCAGCACCACCTCCCCCGATTGTATCATGCTTTGACCATGAACCGAGATGCCTTTTTCCTTCTTTTTATCATGAAAATGCGCTGCAGCATGAACGGGGTTCCCGTCCGGTGATCGAAAAGCGTCAGCACACACTATTCGGTTAGAAAATCGCTTCTCTATCTCCGTCACAAAATCTTGCTCGTCTGTGGCACCTGTGCCCGGACACTTGCTTTGCCACTGGTCAAAAAGAAATGGTTTTTTGTTGTTTTTTGTGGTTTTTCAACGGTTTACGGGAAGTGTGTTTGCGCCAAAAGGGTGGTGGCACGTGTCTCGCCTAAAAAACGGTGGCATGCGGGTTTGCGCGTTTTCGTTCACATGGCTTTACACTTCTCACAAGGCCTTGTTCGAGGGAATTCGAAAGCGTTCGAAAGCGTTCGAACCCCCTAACATCAAGCCTTAGCGGGTTTTACACAAAAAATGCCCAGGGGGGTTTATGCCCCGCAAAAGGTCGGAGTTCGGCACTCTAACATGGAACTGAACATGGAACTCAATTTTTCGCCCTTTTCATGGATCAAGCCCTTGTTTTGAAAAGACTTTTGCGTGATTGGCCTAGAGATAAAAAATAATCTACCATTGCCACTCCTTTTTTTTTAAACCGCCCTGGGTTGCACATAAATCACGGGCACAACCTGTTCTATTTCGTCGATGTTTTCTTTCAGGGTGTAGGGTTTTCGCTCCCCCGTTTTGGGGTCGGGGTCGTCCCATTTTTGGAGCACCAGCCAGGTTGCCCCCCCTTCTTTGCGCCTCCATTCTTTCACCAGTCCCAAACGGGCAAGGTTGTTCGGCTTTAGCACAAACACCACATCGCCCACCTGTGCCTCGCTTTTAGGCGCGCAAAAACAGATAAAGCCAGGCTCAATCCCCGCGTACACCAGGCCCTGCCCCGTGGCCATCACCGCAAAGTCTTCTGCGGGGTTCATGTCGGCGGGGCAGTTCGCTTTTACGCTTAAGGGCCTTTTTTGCTGCCAGCCCGCATTCGGCCAAGCCGAGGAGGGTCATGGTGGCAATACCGCTTGTGGTAGGCGGTGGGTGCGGGGCAACAGCGCTTTCGCGCTGGCTTAACGGCAAGTACACGGGCGATAACGCCGCCCTTGAAGCCAAGGTTTGCCAATGGCTAGAAGACCAAGCCTGCCAAACCGCCTTTTTGCCCAGCAAGGGCGCAGACTGGATAGAAACCCCCACAGCCCGCCAAATCGGCATGGCCATTGCCTACGCCCACCTAAGCCGCGACATCGCGGTGGTGTGCGGTGGCGCAGGGGTTGGCAAAACCATCACCGCCCAGCACTACGCCCAAACCCGCCCTAATTGCTGGGTGTGCACAATGGTGCCCAGTTTTGCCAGCGCCCCTGCCTGCCTTAAAGCCCTTTTGTTTGCCCTTGCCCCAAGCCAGCGCGCGGACGGACGCGGGGGAGATGTGGTTTACCGCATGCTTCTCACCTATCTCTCAAAAAAAGACGCCCTGCTGATTATAGACGAGGCACAGCACCTTACCCGCCCCGCCTTGGAATGCCTACGCGCTTTGCACGATGCCACTGCTTGCGCCCTGGTGTTCATGGGCAACGAGAGCGTCTACACCCGGATGAGCGGCCCGCGCTCGGCAGAGTATGCCCAGTTGTTTAGCCGCGTTGGCAAGGTGTTAAACCCCAAAAAAGCCCGCCGTGCCGATGTAGAGGCCATTGCCCAAGCATGGGGAGTAAGCGAGCAGAAAGCCCTTGGCTTTTTAATCAAAATTGGTCACGGCCACGGCGCACTGCGTGAGGTTACCAAAACCCTACGCTTGGCCAGCCTGGCGGCAAACGGGGCACGGCAGGCCCTTAGCCTAAGCCACCTTAAAACCGCTTATTCCGAGCGGGGAGGAGTTAGCGAATGAACCCGATCAAGCCCAAAAACAGGCGTCTGCGTGCACCTGCCTGTTCGCATTTATACGCGGCACACAAGCAGCCCCATGTTTTGCTTAAATAAATAAAGGAGACCCGTCATGAAAATTGACATCAACAGTTTAAGCGCAGCACGACAAAAATGGCATCTCAAAGGGGAGACGCGCCTATAAGGCATGGGTAAAAAACCTCTTTTTTTTGCGTGGCCAAGGCAGGAGGGGGTTTGTTCGCCCCAGCAACCGACCCCGCGCAGGGCTACAACGCTGGCAAGGAGGGCTATAGATGAAAACGCCAAAGGTTTATGTTGGCGCACGCTTAGAAAAAGGGATGCCCCCCCTTTAAACCACACCCTGACACCCTTAATAAGGAGTCCCCACATGCAAGCCCAAACCATCCCCCAGGTTGGAATATGCATCACGCTATAAAAAAAGCGACCCTTGCGCATGAGGTGGCGCTATGAGTTTTTTGCAAACGCTTTGCGACGCCGTAGTGAGCGGATTTGGGTTTTTTATGGGTGGGTTCGCTGCCTACGGCATGTTGGAAATGTGCGAGGAGGGCCCATGAAAACCAAATCCTTTTGCCCCAACGAGCAAGCCTACCGCAATAAAAAATACGCGGCCCTGCACGCCCAATCGAGCAAAATGGGCTTTCGGCGATGCCCAATACCGCGGGCTGGGTAAGCAACTACGGCGTGCGCAGCGCAAAAAACCTGAGCACCTTAAAACGGGCTTGCCCGTGCGCGGAGGCTTGGCTCGCGTGGCCGTTTGGAGTTACCTCTTTAAGGCCTACGCGCTCAAAGACTGGGCAGCCTTTTTAGAGGTGTTTGGGATGCCCTTGCGCATTGGGCGTTATGGGCCAGGGGCTAGCGATGAAGACAAGCGCATCCTGCGTCAAGCGGTGATCAACCTTGGGAGCGATGCGGCTGCCGTGTTGCACGAGAGCATGCAAATAGAGTTTCAAGATGCCGTGCAGGGCCGGGGCGGGGAGGGCCTGTTTTTGGCAGCGGCCGAGTTTTGGGATAAGCAAACCAGCAAGGCGGTGCTTGGGCAAACCGCCAGCACCGAGGGCACCCCTGGCAAACTGGGCAACGATGCCGCCCAAATGGAGGTGCGCCAAGACATACTGCGCGCAGACGCCGCCGTTTTGGCAGCCACCTTAAACCGCGACCTGGTCAAGCCTTTCATTGACCTTAATTTTGGCCAGCCCCCCGATAACCGCTATCCGCGAATTGTGTTGCCTTTGCCTGAGCCCGACAAAATGGAGGCAATCGTTGATGCCATTGCCCGCCTTGTGCCCCTTGGCTTGCGCGTTGACCAGCACACCCTGTGCGAGTTGCTCGGTTTGCCCGAACCGGGCTCCGATGCCCAGTTGCTTGGTACGCCAGCCAGCGCAACCCAAGCCAGCAACCAAGCCCTAGGGCACATATTAACAGCCCTTGCCCAAGCAACACCAGCCCAAGCGCAAAGCGAATTAGATGCCTTGACAGAGGAAACAACCCAAAACTGGCAGCCCTTGCTGGCGCCCTTGCTTGATCCCTTGGTGCAAGCCCTTGGCCAAGCGAAGAGCCCAACAGACCTCGCGCGCTTGCTCGCCCAAGCCTTGCCCGAGAGCGATCCGGCCCCCCTTGCCAAGGCGATTGCCCGCGCCACCTTTAAAGCGCGTGGCATGGGTGATGGGGAAGGCTAAAAACCATGCCCACACCCAAGCCAGGCTTTCATTTTACACCCACCCCGCCCAAAGAAGCCCTTGCCTACCTCAAGGCCAAAAAACTAAAACCCGCCTTTGACTATCGCGATGTTTGGCGTGAGGAGCACGCCTTGGGCTTTAGCGTGGCCAAGGCAATGCAGTTGGATGTGTTGCGTGCCATCCGCGATGGTCTTGCTGAGGCGCTGGCCAAGGGCAAAACCTTTGAGGGTTTTAAAAAAGACCTCATCCCCACCCTCCAACAAAAAGGATGGTGGGGCATAAAAGGCAAAAAAGACCCCAAAACGGGCAAGATAGAGCAAGTGCGCCTTGGGAGCCCACGCCGTTTACGCACCATTTTTTGGGCCAACACGCGCACCGCCTATGCTGCGGGGCAGTGGGAACGCATTGAGCGCGAAGCAGCTACCCACCCCTACCTGCGCTATGAACTGGGCCCCAGCAAGGAGCACCGTTTGGAGCATCAGCACTGGAACGGGCTTATTTTGTCCAGCACCGATGCTTGGTGGAACGCCCACATGCCACCCAACGGCTGGGGCTGCAAGTGCCGCGTCAGGCTTTTAAGCAAGGCCGAGGCAGGGCGCTTGGGTGGCCCAGGCAAACCGCCCACCAACAAAACCCGCCCTTGGCTTAACAAGCGCACAGGCCAAATTGAACGCGTGCCCCAAGGCATAGACCCAGGCTGGGATACCAACCCAGGCAAGGTACGCAGCCAAGCCTTGGCCAACATGCTGGCGGCAAAAAGCGCAGATGCGCCCGTTGCAACCCTCGGCCCGATCCCCCTGCTCGAAGAGCGGGCGGTCATGAAAAAAAAGTTAAGCAAGGCCAAGGGCAGCAACCAAGGGGGCGTCTATCAAGGGGCAGACGGCATCAAGCGCTACGTCAAGTTTTACACCGACCCTGGCCAAGTCTACGGCGAGGCGGCGGTCAATGCAATCTATGCCCAGTTGGCGGTCAATGCGTCCAAAAGCGCCTTGGTTGCCCGCAAACAAGGGGGGCTTGCCCTGGCCACCGAGTGGATTGAAGGGGCAGCCCCAATCGCCTTGGACGAACTAACCCAAGCCAAGGCAAAAAAACTGCTTGACGGGGTGGCGGCAGATGCTTGGCTGGCCAACTGGGATGCCTTGGGGCAAACCTTTGATAACGTGGTTTGGCAAAAAGGCGCCCCCGTGCGGATTGACAACAGCGGGGCGCTCTTGTTTCGAGCCAAAGCGGGGCGCAAAAATACCAAGGCACTGGCCACAATAGGCGAAGCCGAGGGCTTTTTTCATCCTGCCACCAACCCCACTTACGCCAAGGCAATGGAAAAAGCGGGGGTGCGCATTTACGAGGCGCTGGGGGATCACTGGCTTAAGACCGAGCGAGCGATTAGCAACCTAAGCAAAAAAACCAACGCCTTTGCCGACCTCTTGCCCCCCGTGCCAGGGGTGCCCGAGCCCGAGCGCCTTGCCATGCTACAAACCTTGCAAAAGCGTGCTATGCTCCTCAAGGGGGTGTCGCGCAAGGTGCGTGCCTTTGCCAAATTGCCCGTCCACGAGCAGGGTTTGATGAACCTCAAAGGCTATCAATACCAAACCCTGCTTGGGCGGGCGAACACAAAGGCGAAGGAATCGGGTGTCGTGCACCGTTTCTCCGAGCCCGAGTTGGCTGCATTGCACGGCTACACGGTCATCGATTATAAACCGATTAACCAGGCCAAGCGCGGGAAACTGCCCAAAGCCCTGGGAGAGGAATACGCCCACTACACCAAAACCATCATCGCGGGGCTGGCAAAACTCCCCAACTACCGGGGGAAGGTCACCCGAGGGACGACCCTGCCCGAAAGTGAACTGGCCAAACTCAAGCCAGGCAAGGTTTGGACACCCAAAGGCTTTACCAGCACATCCACGGGTAAAGCCTTTGGTGGGCCGCATCGGCTGAAAATACAGAGCCGCACGGGCAAGGAGGTATCTTGGATATCCCGGCACGCGCACGAAAAAGAGGTCCTCTTCAAACCAGGAACCAGGTTTCTGGTAATTTTGCGCATTCGGCGGGGCAAACAAACAATCATAGAATTAGAGGAAATAGTGGAAGATGAAGATTGAATGGGAAGTGGCACCAAACCTGACGCCAAGGCAAAAAAAGTTAGTTGAGAAGATGCAGCGAGAAGCTGAGGAAGATTTCCGCTTGTTTGAAGAAGGCAAATTCAAGCCTTATCCAAAGCACTTGCAGGCCAAAATGGACAGTGGTGGGCCCTTTGCGGACGAAATTCACGATGCTCCCCCCGCCAAACCCAAACCGGGCAAAAAAGGCTAAGGCAAGTGTGGTTATTCACCCCAAAGGCCTTTCTTTCTATTGTGGCGCACACAGACGACCCCGCCAACTTGCGCCTGGTGCGTGCCCGCCGCCCTGGCGAGATTGAGGCGCTTTTTCCTGTTGCGCTCGTGCACACCACTCCCGACGCCGATTTATCCCTATTGAGGCGCTTTTTCCTGTTGCGCTCGTGCACACCCCCAATGCCGATTTATCCCTATTGAGGCAATCTTTCGTGTTGCGCTCGTGCACACCACTCCCGACGCCGATTACCCCTTTCGCGCATGCCTGCCAGCCCAGCAAAGCGCCTGCCTTGCACAGCGTCTGGGCTGTAATGGCCAACCAATACGAGCAAAGCAACCCGCCTTAAATTTGTGGGCGTGGCCCAAGCGGGGGCAAAAAACGGCACAACGGCAGGCGAGGTGAGCGTGCTGGTGCGCCGTGGGGTGTTTGGCTTTAAAAAAGCCACAACGCTGACCAAGGCAGATATTGGTAGCGATGCCTATGCCCTTGATGACCAAACGGTGACCGATGTGTCGGCAGGGGCTTGCCAAGGTGGGCAAAATCATCAACGTAGACGATAACCTTGCATGGGTGGAGGTAGTATAAATGATCATCAACAGACAAAGCCTAGACGACTTATTTGTTGGGTACAGCGCAGCCTTTAATCAAGGCTTTGGGATGGCGGGTGACGACTGGCAAAAGGTAGCGATGCCGGTTGCTTCAAGCACGGCAGAAAATCACTATGCATGGTTGGGCAGCATCAAAGGGATGAATTTGTGGCTGGGAGATCGCATCATTTCGAGCATGGCCAGCCACGACTACCGCATCAAAAACAAGCTCTGGGAAGACAGCGTCTCGGTCAATCGCACAGACATTGAAGACGACCAAGTTGGGGTGTATACCCCACTCTTTACCGAGATGGGGCGCTCGCTGATGGCACACAAAAACGAGTTGGTCTTTGGCTTGCTCAAGAAAGGTTTTAAAAGCCCTTGCTACGATGGGCAGTATTTCTTTGACACCGACCACCCCATTGAAAACAAAGACGGTAGCACCACCACGGCATCCAATAGCGGTGGAGGCAGTGGTAGCCCGTGGTTTTTGCTCGACACCAGCCGCATGATTAAGCCGATTATCTTTCAAGAGCGCAAAAAGGGGCTGCTTGTGCGCAAAGACCGCTCCGAGGATGACAATGTGTTTATGCGCAACGTCTACCTTTACGGTGTGGAGTGCCGCGACAATGTCGGCTTTGGCTTGTGGCAGCTGGCCTACGGCAGCAAACAAAGCCTTACCACCGACAACTACAAAGCCGCCTTTGCAGCGTTGGAGAGCATGAAAAACCGCGGGCGGCCCCTGGGCGTAAAGCCCACGATGCTGGTGGTGCCACCCGCACACAGAGAGGCGGCCCTAGAGATACTAAACGCCGAGAGAAACATGGCTGGCGCCACCAACGTCTGGCGGGGCACAGCAGAGCTCTTGGTTTCATCTTGGCTGGCTTAAAAGGGGTAAAAAAACCATGACGATAACCATCATCCGACAACTACAAAGCCGCCTTTGCAGCGTTGGAGAGCATGAAAAACCGCGGGCGGCCCCTGGGCGTAAAGCCCACGATGCTGGTGGTGCCACCCGCACACAGAGAGGCGGCCCTAGAGATACTAAACGCCGAGAGAAACATGGCTGGCGCCACCAACGTCTGGCGGGGCACAGCAGAGCTCTTGGTTTCATCTTGGCTGGCTTAAAAGGGGTAAAAAAACCATGACGATAACCATCATCGCCCAGCACCCCATGTGGCGTGCTGGCAGGCAATGGCCACAAGGCGAGACCCGTGTCGAGGAAGGCTTAAGCAAGGAGGCTTTAGCAGCCCTTGAGACCGACCCCAACTTTAGCGTGCAAGGAGCCAAAAAAGCCAAGGAAGCCAAAACCAAAAACGAGGGGGCAACACCCATGAGCATCTTTTTCGAGCAAATCCCCACGGGGCATGAGGGTGCCAGGGCAGTATATCGAGATTGATAACAGTGGGGCAGGTGCCGCCACCGAGTTAAGGCGTATTTTGCTGTTGGGGCAAAAAGCCAGCACACCGCAGTGCGCAAGAGAACCACGTGATCCGCACGCACTTTTTTTGTTTGCACAGCCCAAGCCAAAACGCTGTTTGGGGCAGGGAGCATGCGCTATGATGATGTACGCAAGTGCTAAGCACATACACCCAACGGGCGAGGTATGGCCCTTGCCATTCCCGCACCCCGTGGGGGCGTGGCGGCACGCAAAACCCTCACCTTTGAGGCGTAACCAAGTGCCGCGGGCAGGATTGCGCTGCTATGTTGCCACGGCAACGGGTAAGCGTCCGGAGTGGGGGCAGGCGATGGGGGCGCAGCCATCGCCACAGCCCTCTATAGCGGCATGCAATGCTCCCCTGCCCAGCTTGGCCGATGACGGCCGAGGCTAGCGGTGCGGTGCTAACGCTCACAGTGCGCTGGGCGGGCAACACGGGCAATCACATTGAAGTGCAACAGGGCCTTGGCACAAACGAAGATTTACCCCGTGGTTTGAGCATGACGATTGGAACGGGCACGCTCGGCACGGGTGAGGTGGCTTTGACGCCCTCCTTGGCAGCCCTTGGAAGCACCCAGTATCACAGCATCGGTCAGCCCCTATACAGGATGCCAGTGCCGTGACTGCCTTGAGCACCCTGCTCCAAAGCCGTTGGGGTGCCTTGGAAGCCATTGACGGCATGGCCTTTTTGCCTGCCCAAGGTAGTTTAAGCCAAATGACTACCCTAGGCGATGCCCTTTGGCAGCCAGCATCTTTGCTTTGTGGGTCTGGGCAAAAGCCCCAGTGCCCCTTGGTTATGGGCAGCCACCACTGCTGCGGTAAGTGAGCGCGAAGCAGCCCTTGACCCAGCGCGCCCCTTGCAAACGCTGTATCTTTCAGGGATTTTGCCTCCCCCCCTTGCAGCCCAACTTGATTATACCGAGCGCAATACCGCATTGCATCATGGGGTGAGCACCTTCACCATTGGCAGCCAAGGGGTGCACCTTGAACGCTTGATTTCCAGTTATAAAACCAACCCAAGCGGGGTTGCAGATGCCAGTTATTTGGACGTCACCACCATGCGCACCTTGTCCCATTTACGCACCAGTTTGCGCAATCGTATCGCCACCAAGTACCCAAGGCACAAGGTAGCCAACAGTGGAACCCAGGTAGGGGCCGGGCAAGCCGTGGTAACCCCCAACCTTCAACCCCTAAAAATCCTTTAAGCAAGCCCACGCGGCCCTGCAAAGGGTGCATCTTGAGTGCTTGCCTTGGCAAGATGTGATCACTCGCTACGATTCAAAAGAAACCTTGTTCTACCTTGACCCACCCTACCACGGGCACGAAAACGACTACGGCAAGGTTTTTTGTTGAGCGAGACTTTGAAAGTCTCGCAACGGTTAAAGGGCAAGGCAGGTTTCTCCTGAGCATCAATGATACACCGCAGATACGCGCGTATTTTGCGCGGTTCGACCGCTACCAAATGAAAACGCACTACACCCTAGGCTTGCATGCTGTTGTCGGGAAAAAACAGGTAAGCGAATTGCTTTACACAAACTTAGCACCTGAGGCCATGAAAACCGTAAAAGTGGCCTCGCCATACCCACAACATCGCAAGGATAAGGAAAAAAACATGTGTCCCTTTACACCCGCAAGCCCCTTTCATCGCCGTGGGTCATTGAATATTTTATGCAAAAAACATGCCGAAACAAAGAGACCCCAGAATGACCAGTGGCAAAGCATGTGGCCCAAAGTGTAAAAGCATGTGAACGTTTACACTCTTCCTCGTAGATCAAAGGGTCAAAAAAAATATCTGTTTCCCAATCCTGCCCTACCCAAAGCCCGAGGTTGGATACTAAGCACTAAATCAAGCCGCGCATGAGGTCGGATATCAAGCAAAAAACATGCCATCTGAAATTAACGCCAAAGCAATGAGTGTAAAGCCATGTGAACGTTTACAATTATTATACGCAAAAAACATCCTAATCTAAATAGACCCCAGAATGACCAGTGGCAAAGCATGTGAACGTTTATAATGGGTAAACCATGGGAACGGTTACACTTGGCTTGACGTTGTAAAATGGCAAGGGCATGCCTAACTGGGCGATACCCCCCGTGTTTGCCTGCAACACAAAAATAACCCAGCCGAGCAGGGCTTCCATTTTGCGCAGTTGCGCCCCGCATTCGTCCGTCATGCTTTTTGTTGGAAACCCCCTTAAAAAAGGAGGTCGGCCGCTTGACTTAAGTGCTGGGTGCTCAGGTTTTTTGCGCTCTTTACGTCGGAGTTGCTTAACCCAGCCCGCGGTATTGGGCATCGCCTAAAAGCCCATTTTGTGGGTTTGGATGTGCAGGGCAGCATAATTTCAATGTCGTGGCAAAGCATGGGGACGGGGACACATATGTCCTTTTACAAAAAGCGAGTCCCGTTTTGCCCGAATAGAGTATGGGCGCAGGTATACACAAGAGCCATACTACCCGCGCAACAATTCCCTCATCAAGCCCGGGAATTACATGCAAAAAGCCATCCCCATTGCCACCTTTCGCGCTCTGGTCGAGCAGCAAATAGGTTACCACAATGCCCATCCAAGGGCGAACCGGGGGGCTTATGTAACGGGCGTTCTTTTGATGAGGTGTTTGCACAAAGTTACGCAGCCAGCCCCATCACCAAAGCCACACCGCACCAGCAGCGCAGTTTTTTACGCGCCAGCCGAGCAAGTCAAGGCCCACAAATACGATGCCAGGGTGCGCATCTTGAGTGCTTGCCTTGGCAAGATGTGATCACTCGCTACGATTCAAAAAACACCCCCTTCTACCTTGACCCACCCTACCACGGGCACGAAAACGACTATGGCAAGGTTTTTTGTTGAGCGAGACTTTGAAAGTCTCGCAACGGTTAAAGGGCAAGGCAGGTTTCTCCTGAGCATCAACGACACACCGCAGATACGCGCGTGGTTTACGCAGTCCGACCGCTACCAAATGAAAACCCACTACACCCTAGGCTTGCATGCTGTTGTCGGGAAAAAACAGGTACGCGAATTGCTATACACAAACTTAGCACCCGAGGCCATGAAAACCGTAAAAGTGGCCTCGCCATACCCACAACATCGCAAGGATAAGGAAAAACAAACATGCGAGGGCATCCAAGAAATGCGTTGCCCGCACTGCAATTCGCTTTTAGCAAAAGCCACACCCGTTGATAACAATACCACGCTTGTACAGCGATCATGCGCGCAAAAAAGGGGCTAACCGAGCTAAATAAGTTCGAAAAGCGTCCCAAGAAAGGCAGAAAGGCAGCAAAAAAAACCAGAAAAAGCCCATGTTAAGCCAAAGGGTCAACCTTGGCGTTTGGACCATGTTTGCAATCGATACTTGCACACTCGGTAATAATCCAATCAAGCAAGATATCATGGGGCTGCCGCACAAGATTGGGCAGTACTTGAACCCCATAACCAAGGCCAATTAGCAAGGGTAAACCGCCGCGGCGGGTGGTTTTTAGGTGGGCAAGCCAGCGGTCATAAAAACCCTTGCCACTGCCCAAACGCATCCCGTTTGCGGCGAAAGCTAACCCTGGCATAATCACCAGTTCAATCGCTTCTGGGGCGGGCAAAGGGGAGGTTATTTGGGGTTCAAGTACACCAAAGCGTTTTTTGCTTAACGTTTGCCCCAGGCAATAGGGTGCATAACTCAAGGTGTTGTTCGTCTGTTGAATGGGCACAAAGCAACGCTTTTCCAAACCATGGCAGGTGGCAAAAACGGCATGGGTTTTTACCTCGTGTCGCAAATTCAAGTAGCAATGTACCCCTTTTGCAGCTTTAAATGCCGTATGGTTGAATAGCCTTGCATAAATGGCCTGTTCAGCCGCTTGACGCGTTGTATCATGCAAAGCATTGCGTTTTCGTTTGGCTTGGTTGCGCAACTGCTGGCGCAAAGCCACACAGGTTGAGGCGGGCATAGCAAAATGGATGTTTTGAAACAAAGAGGGTTGACAAAAAAGGAGACAACTCCCATTGTTCGAGCAACGCTCGAGGTTTTGCTTTCTTTTGCCTAGCAAACCAAAGTTCGAAGGCTTTTCATGCTGTGGTATGCTCTAATCAAGGGCGCAAGCCCCCTTTTAAGCCCTTTTAAGCAATGGGGGATAAACTTTAAGCGCATTGAAGGAGACAAAATACCTTGGCAAAGCCAATAAAAGCAAACAAAATGCCCGCACAAAGGGGCCATGCTTCCTCAGGTGACACCTGGTTTTCGGGTGAGGCTTTGCAAGGCAGCATGTTAGAGAACCATGTGGCCGAAATTTGCTTTGACCTGCAGGGCTCCCCTGTAAACAAAGTCGGGCGCCAAATGATTGAGGAACTGGGCACTGCATTGACATGGCTTGAGCAAAACAGTGCCACTGTCCAAGGCTTGCTCCTTACCAGTGGAAAGTCTGCCTTTGTGGTGGGGGCAGATATTGACGCCTTTGCAGAAAGTTTTGCACAGCCTGTCGACGTTGCCATGGAATGGATTGCGCGTGGGCAAACCCTCTTTAACCGCTTAGAAGATCTCCCTTTTCCCAGTGTGGCAGCGATTTGTGGCCATGCCCTGGGCGGTGGCCTCGAACTTGGCCTGGCTGCCACGGCACGTGTGGCAGAAAGCCATGCCAAGTTGGGCCAGCCAGAGGTAAAACTGGGGCTTATTCCTGGTTGGGGGGGGACGGTCCGCCTCCCGCGGTTAATTGGTTTGGACAATGCGCTCGAGATGATTTGCGGTGGCGATGAGGTGGATGCCGAAAAAGCGCAAGCACTGGGCTTGGTGAATGCCGTGGTGCCGCTTTTGCGGCTTAAAGCAGCGGCCTTGGCCCAACTGGATATTTTACGTAAAACCAAGCGGTGGGAGGGAGTGGTGCAACAAAAACAAGCTCCGCTGAACATGAACGCCACCGAACTGGCCATGAGCGTTTCCGTGGCGCGTGGGTTGGTTAAACAAAAAGCGGGCAAGCATTACCCCGCCCCCTTGCGTGCACTGGATACCATGGAAAAAACCGCCAATCTTACCCGTGCAGCAGCCCTGGCCCAAGAAGCGCGTGCCATTGTGGAAATGGGCAAAACACCCCAGTGCCGTGCCCTGGTGGGTGTATTTTTTGCCGACCGCGAGGTCCGCAAATTGGCCTCGGTGGCTGCAAAAAATGCCCCCACCATTGAACGGGTTGGCATTTTAGGGGCAGGGACCATGGGGGGGGGCATTGCCTACCAGTGTGCTTCGCGCGGGGTACGTGCGGCGGTCAAGGATGTGCAAGAACAAGCCTTGGGCACGGCTTTAAACGAAGCGGGGAGTCTCCTGCGGCGCCGTGTACAGCGCGGTAAAATGTCCTTGGCACAAGCCGAGCAGGCGCGCAACCTTATTTTTCCCAGCCTGCATCATGCCGAATTAGAAAATGCCCAGGTGATTATTGAGGCGGTTACGGAAAACCCTGAGGTTAAGCGCAAGGTATTGCAGGAGGTGGAGTCAATTTGCGCACCAGATGCCCTCATTGCCACCAACACCAGCACCATCCCTTTAGAGACCCTTCAAGACTCCCTTAAAAACCCCCAACGTTTTTGTGGCTTGCATTTTTTTAACCCCGTGCCGCGGATGCCCTTGGTGGAGGTTATTTATAGTGCCAAAACCTCCCCTCAAACCCTCGCCCATGCGGTGGCGTGTGCCATTAAACTGGGCAAGGTGGCCATTGTGGTTAAAAGCGGCCCGGGGTTTTTGGTTAACAGGGTGTTATTTCCCTATTTATTTGCATTTCAGCGCTTGGTCAGCCAAGGGGCAAACATTGAAACCCTCGACAAAGCCATGATCCATTTTGGTTGGCCAATGGGTCCTGCGCATCTGTGCGATGTGGTTGGCTTGGATGTCTGTGCGCATGCGGGGAAGGTGATGGCTGATGCCTTTGGGGATCGGTTGCAGGTCAGCCAAAATGACCCCGTTAACACACTGCTAAATGCGGGGGACAAAGGCAAAAAAACGGGCAGAGGGTTTTATCTCTACAGCGAGGACCGCCGTGGGCGCAAACAAAAGCAGCCCGATGCCAACCTTGCCACGCGCTTAAGCAAAGCCATTACAGGGGATGCCAGTGCCAAGCTAGCCCCTGAGGCGGTGGTGCTGCAGCTGATGCTCCCCATGCTTAACGAGGCTTCGCGCTGCCTGAGCGAGGGCGTTGTGGGCAGCCCCGTCGAACTCGACATGGCGCTGCTCTACGGCCTTGGATTTCCTCCGTTTTGTGGGGGATTGTTGCGCTGGGCAGAGGCCTATGGTCTCAGCAAACTGGTCGACCAAGCGAGCGATCTCGCCAGTACCCTGCCCAAACAACATGCAGCTCTTTATGCTCCCACCCCCCAGCTGCAGCAATTGGCTAGCCAAGGCGGGGAGTTTTACGGGCAAACCGCCTCCCAAAACACGGCTTAGGGCAAAAAATAACCCCCCCCCCCTGCCAACCCGTGACACGGGGGCTCTCAGTTTTGCTTGCCTTGCAAAGGGCCGTTTGCTTTGCAAGCCAAAGCTTGGACATGAACGCCGTGGTTCATCCTTGCTTGGTCTGCAACTGTAATCTCGAGCAATAGGGCAACCAGGCCTACCCGCATGTCTGCACCACACCATCTCCGTAATAAGCAGCTGTCGCGATGCGGGTTTTTTCCTTGTGAGGCAACCAGGCCTACCTACATGCCTGCACCACACCATCTCCGTAATAAGCAGCTGTCGCGATGCGGGTTTTTTCCTTGTGAGGCAACCAGGCCTACCCACATGCCTGCACCACACCATCTCCGTAATAAGCGGCTGTCGCGATGCGGGTTTTTTCCTTGTGAGGCAACCAGGCCTACCTATATGCCTGCACCACACCATCTCCGTAATAAGCGGCTGTCGCGATGCGGGTTTTTTCCTTGTGAGGCAACCAGGCCTACCCACATGCCTGCACCACACCATCTCCGTAATAAGCAGCTGTCGCTGTAAAGGGACACTTGCTTTGACACTTTGGGACACATGCTTTGACACTGGTCATTCTGGGGTCTCTTTATTTTGGCATGTTTTTTGCTTGGTGCAAGGCTTGATTTAGTGCTTCTTTAGTTTCCGACCTCGGATTTTGGGTGGGGTTTGATGGGGCAAGCAGATATTTTGTTTAACCCTTTGGTCAATTAGAGTTTGCATGGCCTCGGGTGCTAAGTTTGTGTAAAGCAATTCGCTTACCTGTTTTTTCCCGAATAACAGCATGCAAGCCTAGGGTGTAGTGGGTTTTCATTTGGTAGCGGTCGGACTGCGTAAACCACGCGCGTATCTGTGGTGTGTCGTTGATGCTCAGGAGAAACTTGCCTTGCCCTTTAACCGTTGCGAGACTTTCAAAGTCTCGCTCAACAAAAAACCTTGCCATAGTCGTTTTCGTGCCCGTGGTAGGGTGGGTCAAGGTAGAACAAGGTTTCTTTTGAATCGTAGCGAGTGAGCACATCTTGCCAAGGCAAGCACTCAAGATGCACCCTTTTCAGGGCCGCGTGGGCTTGTTCAAGGATTTTTAAGGGTTGCAGGGTGATTGTTGGCTGTTTTTTTGAGTAGCCAAACTGTCTAGTTTCGCTGTCAAAAGACATTTTGTGCAGGCAAAAAAAGCGTTGGGCGCGCTGGATGTCGGTCAAAGTTTGGGGGTCTTGTTTTTGGAGGTTTTCAAATACCTCCTCCCCCCCCCCCCCCAAACCACATTACCAGCACAAGCACGATAATAAGCCACAGGCACCCTGATTGAGCTATCTGCTTTTTTGATGCCTTTGCCATAACGCTTCTCCCTTTCATAGTTTTGTTTTCCCCCTCCCCCGCCTCGCTTTTTCATAAGGCGGTGGTAGTGGTTCATCGGTGGGCTCGCAATAGCATGTGTGTGGCACGACCATCAATTACGCCAGCCTTTTTGCAAGCAGACGCTTGCCACCTTTTCTATTAAAAAAACTTTTCATGATTTACTTCCTTTAAGCATCCCCGCCTTGTTCTTGCCCCTGTTCTTGCCCCTGTTCTTGGCGGCTTTGTTGCTCGGCTTGGCTTGCCCCTTGTTCGGCCTGGCTTGCCCCTTGCTCGGCTTGGCTTGCCTCCCTCGCTGCTTGCTCGGCTTCGTAGGCAACCTGTGCCGCGTCTTCCCTTGCTTTTTGCTTGGCAAGCAGTGTGGGCAGGGCTGCAATGATGGCATCGCCTTGGGCCCAAACCAGTGGCCCGCCATCGGTTTGGCCGTGCTTGGTGTGGGATGCGTGGCGCACGCCTCGATGATAGGAACGGGCACTGTCAGGATGCGCAGGGGCTGGGGCTCGCTGGCCGTAATCTTGGGCAAAGTCGGCTAAACTGGCCTTATACCCGCCCAGGGTAATCGTGCTTTGGGTAATGATGAGTTCCATAAAAAAACCTTTACTAAGTTTTGATGATGTAGTGAAGCGGCAGGTAGGGCTGCATGTTGCCGCTTTGACCTAGTCCGTAGTTGTAGTGTAAAGTGGCCCATAAGCTACCTCTTCCCACCCCACGTAAGATAGGATTCCCCCGTTTACTGGACGACCCCCAATCGGATATGAGTGCCTATGCTCCTGCATTTCCTCATCCCCGCCTTGTATGCCCAACGCCCGCAGCGTTAAGCCTTCCCCTTGCCCGGCCCCAATGGGGGTTCGCCCGCGCAGGTCGGGGAGGGTCAAGGTGTCCGCTTTAGACATCACGAGACGCCCCTTGCTTTGGGCTGTGGGAACAACGGCTGTGCCACTGGCATCGATCGGGCTAAAGTCATGGGTGGCATCTGTGGCGATGCCCAGGGTATAGGGGGTGGTTTTGCTCAAAGGGGTGGGGAGGTCAATCGCTGCGCCTGTAGCGTCGTAGGCCTCAAAGCGCACCCTGTCCCCATTTTAAAAAGCCCATGCTTTCAAGGCTCCTTGCCGTGGTGAGGGCAAAAGCAGCGCTCAGCAGCACATCGGGCGCGTATCGCTGCCCAAGCGCCCCAAACAGGGCGGCGTAGGTGGTGCTGCTAACCCGTGCCCCGTTGCAAAGCAACCAGCCCCCGGGGGCAGCGGCCCCCCCAAAGGTTTTGATTTCCCCTGTAAGGGCGTGGCCTTGCATAAAAGCCTCCATAATTTGCGCGTGGGTCGCGTTTGCGGGCAGGGCGTGGCTTTGTGCGAGGCCCATTGCCAGAGCACGCCAGATATTTTGCCCATCGGCGGTGAGCAGGGTGGCCTCGCGCCCTGTCAGGGGGTCGCCCTCGTCAAAAAGGGGAATGCGCTCTTCCCAATTGGCGGGTGTATTTGTTGCCATTCCTTTGACTTCTCCTTTTAGGTTAGCACCCAGCGCCACGCTTCGTGGGCGGGCTGGTAGGTGGTGAGTATGGTGCGTAGGGTTTGTGCGTTTACGGCTTCGCTAGGACTGGGGGTGCCCGTGATGCGCTTGGCAAACACCCAAGGTGCGCCATAACCCCGTGTGCCAAGGCGCGCTTTGCTTACGCGTGCGGGGATAAAGTAGGTAAAGGCCAGCCTCCAGCCTAGCGCGCCAGCCAGGGCAAGGAGCGCTGTATCGGTGGTGGGCACCCCGCTTGCTAGGCGAGACAACACCACCTCGCGGCGTTCTGCCTGAATGCTACTACTATCCAAGGGCACAATCCCCAGCAGGCGTTCCCACTCGGGCAACAGGTCGCTGCTATTGGCTGGGTTTGCTTCGCCTAGCAAGGTTTGCAGGCTGTTGGCGCTACGCACCAAACCCGTAGCCCAGGCGCTAAGCAGCCTTTGCAGATTGCGCCCTTGCCAAGCTGCCCCTGGGGGCAGTAGCCCTGCGAGGGCTTGGGTATAAGTCTGTGTATTGGTCATTTTAGCCTGCCCTCAACGTAACGGTGCCCAGCACGGGCAGGTTGCCTGCTGCGGGTTGGGTTGCCTCGCGGGGCCTGGTGATATTCCATGATGTTAATCCTTCCACCCTGGCAAAGGCTGCTTCAATCACGCTACGCGCCAGGCTGGCACCAGGGCGGGCGGCTTGGTGAAGGGCATTGGCCAATTCGGCTCGCACAGCCGTTTGCAAGGGTGGGGTGAGGGGGGCGATGCTTGCTTGGACATTCACAGGCAACAAGGCTGGGGTCAGCGTGCGCAACACAGCGCCCGCTGGGCGCAGGGCATCGAGGGCTGTTTGCACCTCTTGCAGCTTGGCAGGGTTGGCTCGGGGGTCGTCATTGGTGCTGGGCACGGTGATAAACACGGCGACCACGCCTGCCTCGCCCCCGTAATGGGCAAAAGCCCAGGCGCGATCAACGCCAGGGACGGCCCAAAGCCCAGGCTTTGTAGTCGGCTACGCTGCCAAGGCGTTCTTGGGCGCGAATGCGTGCCAGCAGGCGTGCGCGCAGGGCATCATCCGTCTCTTGGGGTGCGCCACCGACAAGCCCGCCTGTTGCGACCCTTGCCTCGGGTTCAACCCCGAGCACGGTGCTGCTTAGGGTGAGCGTGCTACCTGTTGCTAGGTTGCCTGCCGCCCCGCCTTTATCAGCACGCACGGCGAGGGTCGCTTGCCCGTTGGTGGCCAGCACCCCGCTTTGGCTGGTGGTGTAGGTTTGGTTGCGCTGGCTTTGCAAGCCTAAGCCAAGGGGCACCCAAGCGCCTGCTTGGCCTTGAAACACCACTTGACCGACTGCCCTGGCTGCTGGGGTGCGGGTGACACCCCAAATGCCTGCCCAGCGTTCAAGGGCGTCTGCTTGGGCGGTGTCGGGGAAGAGGTCTTGGGCTAGGGTTTGTTGGTGGAGGTAAAGCCCGCGCATGGCGGCAGCGTGGCTGTCTGCCAAGGTTTGCGCCATGCTCGCCTGTTGGGCAGAAACCCCTGGCAACGCGGCTTCCATATCACCACGGCTGCGGGCGCGTAAATCGCCAAGGCTGGGGATTTTAAACGGCATACAAACCTCCTTTAAACGCGCTTGCAACGCCCTTTACACGCACCTGCAAGGCAATCTGCCCTGCTTGCCTCACCGCTTCCACTTCCAAACTGGTGGCGAGGCCGTCTTTGGTGAGCCATGCTAGGGCTTGGCGGGCTTCATCGGCGAGGGCAAGAGCATTGGCCTGGGTGTTTTTGGCGCGGGTGTGTTGCCAAAGGCCACTGCCGCTACATCCACCCCACCAGCCGCGGCGGTTGGTGGCGCCATCGGGCAAGGTAGCGCTAGGGCTGGCAAGCCCATCGCCAAATAGGCTGATGATGACGGCGCTCTCAAGGCCGTTATCCAAGGCGATGTCGCCCGCATCGAG
>CBDBIG010000004.1:0-540308 GCA_965205845.1 bacterium
GGGCCACCAGCACGCAAGTGCGCCGTATGCTGGTGATTGGTCACGTGGCCAGTGGTGGCAGCGCAAGCCCAGGCGAGGCGGTGCGCGTGGACAACGCCAGCGCCGTGGCGGGTTTGTTTGGCCAAGGCAGCCAGGTGGGGACAATGGCACGCGTGGCCAAGGCAGCCCATCGGCTAGGCGAGGTGTGGGCGCTGCCCCTGGCCGATGCAAGCGGCGCAGCCAAGGCAAGTGCCAGCATCGTTGTGGAAGCAACCAGCGCTCAAGCAGGCACCATTGCCTTGTACATTGCAGGCCAGCGGGTGGCCGTGGGGGTGCAGGCTAGCGCCGATGCCAACACCATTGCAACCGCCATTCAAACCGCCTGCAATCAGGCTTCGCCCGCCTTGCCTGTAGTCGCTACGGTGAGCACCAACACCCTCACCCTTACATGCCGTTGGGGCGGCACACGGGCAACCAGATTGACCTGCGCCATTCCTACCTTCAAGCCCAAGCCTTGCCCAGTGGCGTTACCCTTGCTCTCACCGCTTTACGGGCGGGGCAACCGACCCCAACCTCACCAGTGCATTGGCCGCCCTAGGCGACACCCAATACCATAGCCTTGCCATGCCCTATCATGAGCGCGCAGCGCTAAGCGCATTGGATAGCGTGCTGCAAACGCGCTGGGGCCCCTTGGAAGCCAAGGAGGGGGTGGCGTTTATCCCTGCCGTAGGCACGCTAAGCGCCATGACCACCCTTGGCGAAGCCTGCAACAGCCAACTGATCTGCCTGGTTGGGGTGGGCAAAAGCCCCAGTGCCCCTTGGTCATGGGCAGCCACCACTGCTGCGGTAAGTGAGCGCGAAGCAGCCTTGACCCAGCGCGCCCCTTGCAAACACTGCTCCTGCCAGGGGTGCTTCCCCCCAACGATGGGACCACCCTCGATTATACCGAGCGCAACACCGCCCTTAAAAAAGGCGTGTCGACCACCACCACCCAGGCGGGCAAGGTGCGCATTGAACGCCTGGTTACCCCCTATGCCACCAACCCCGCGGGCGCGGCCGACGGCGCCTACCACGACCTGACCGTCGTGCGCATCCTGGCTTTTTTGCGCAGTAGCCTGCAAAGGCGCATCGCCTTAAAATACCCGCGCCACAAGCTGGCCAACGATGGCGCCACGGGAGACAACGTGGTCACCCCCAGCACGCTGAAGGCAGAGATTGTGGCCCTGTTCACCCAGTGGGAAGCCGCAGGGCTGGTTGAAAACCCCGAGGCTTTTATCAAAGGCCTGCGCATTGAACGCGATAGCACCGATCAAAACCGCATTAACGCCAGCCTGCCACCCGATATTATCAACGGCCTGCGGGTGCTGGCTGCCAAAATTGAATTTAGGCTATAAGGAGTCACACCCATGCAACACGCAGGCAAAGCAAGCATTAAAAATTGACGGCGACACCCTGCCCACCAAGGATGGCGCCACCCTTGACATCGGCGGGGTCAAGCGCAACACCGTCATCGGGGGCAACAAGGTGCTAGGCTACGCAGAAGAACCAATGCCTGCCCGCGTTGAATGCGAAGTGTTTGTGGGCAAGGGCACCAGCCTTGAGCGCTGGCGGCAGGTTGAAGACGCCACGATTACCTTTGAAACCGACACAGGCAACGTGTACGTCTTGCCAAATGCCTGGCTAACCGACCCCCCTGCGCTCACAGAGGCAAAAGACGGCAGCACCGCCCGCCTCGTATTTGAAGCCGTGGATGCAAAGGAGATTGCTTAAATGAAAGAGGTTTTGCTTACCCAAGGCTGGCTGATTGGCGGGGTGCGCGAGAAAAGCGTGCAGGTTGGCTTTTTTAATGTGGGCGACATGTTGGATGCAGAGAATGTGGAGGGCGAATTAGCCCGGGGTTTGTTTTTGTTGGGGCGGCGCATTAAACGAGTGGGCGCAGAAGAGGTAAGCATTACGGTGGAGATGCTAAGGAAACTAAGCGCAGGCGACATAGCCCAAATTCAACAGGCAGCAGACGAACTGGACGCAAAAGAGGAAGCAGTGTCATGCCTGGGGGAGCGCTAATTGGCATCGGGGCGCTGGTTTTGCGCGTGCAAGATCCCTTGCGCAGGCAAGTGAGGGTGCTGCTTAAACACGGCTTCACCCTGGCGGATGCCAAAGGCCTCACATTGCGCAGCATGCAACGCTGGATAAAGGCACTGGAGTAAAAGTTATGGCAGATTTACAGGCCAGCTTATACCTGCGGCTTAGGGGAAGCCTGGTGCGCGATGCAAGGCGCAACAGCGCTGCCCTAGAGCGTTTGGGCAGGCACGGCAAGCGCTCTTTTGAGAGGATTACACGCAGCGCAAAACGGGCAACAGCCGCTATCCGCAGGCACGGGCAGGCCGCCACCAAAGGGATTTTGCGCAGCACCACAGGCAAGTTTGCAGCAGCCCTTGGTGCGGGGGCGGCCATCTCAAAGGCTATCAAAAGGGAAGACCAAGCCGCCTATTTGCAAGCTGTCAGTGGCAAATCTAAGGAAGAGATTAAAAAGGTGTTTGACCTAATTACCGAGCGCGCAAAACAAACGGGCCTTGGCATTGACAAGCAGTTTGAGGTGGCCAAGACACTCCAAGACCAGGGCGGCTTGCTAGATGTGTTTGCAAAGAACCATGACCTCATTGGCGATGTGGTGCAAGGCACAGGGGGCAACCCCGCAGACATTGGCGCCCTGATTAGCGTGCTCAAACAAACCGTGGGCGCAGACCTGCCCAAAGCCCTTGGGGTGCTGGTTGGCCAAGCCCAAAAAGGCAACGTAACCCTTGGCAAACTTGCCTTGGTTGCGCCGGAGTCTCTGGGGGCATACAAATTAGGCACGGGGCGCACCCCCGAGCAAACCGTGGCCGAGGTGGGCGCCTTGCTACAGCGCGCCCAAGTGGCGGTGGGTAGCCCCGAAAAAGGCGCGACGGGCGTGCGCAACCTGATTACCGCCCTCACCAACTACAGCAACAAGCGCTACTTGCAAAACGTGGCGGGCATCAAGGTGCAGCAAAACGACAAAACCACGGTAAACTTGCTCGACATATTGGAGGGCTTAAAAGCCTACATTGGCGGCGATGAAAGAAAGCGCGCCAGGGTCTTTGATAGGCTGGGCATTGATGTGGAGTCGGCGGGGGTCTTAAAAGACCTGCTAAGCGGCGGACTTGACGCTGCCAAAGCCCTCGCCGTGACCAAGGGCAACCCCGCCCTCATCAAAACCCAAGCAAAGGCCATTCAAGCCACCAAGTCGGCCACGGCCGTCAGGGCGCTGGCTTCTGCCGAAGCGGTAAGCAACCCTGTGGTCCATAAAATCACTGAGGTAGTTGCCCAAGGGGCTAAAAGGATTGAAGGCGCTGTGCAGGTAAAGCGAATAAAAAAGGGTGTTTCGCGCCAAGCAAACCACACAGCGCAGCATTTTCTGCAGACAACAACCCCAGAGCAAATCAATTCACCTGACGGCCAACTTCTCATCGAAAAACTGCTAAAAGACCAAGTGCATCTAAGCGCAGAAATGGTGAAGCAGTTAAAAGCCCTGCGCAAGGATGCAAACCAACCCCTAACCCCAACCCTTAACACCGGGAGCATCACCCAATGAAAACCCTGTTTAGAGGCTTAACATTTGCCGTTTTTTTGGCGCTTGGCACACCCGTTTTTGCCCACCCCCTCACAAAATGGAGCCACCCCCCTGTATGACTTGGCGCAACCGTTTAATCGGCGCAGCCTACAACGGCCAACCTTTTTTTGTGGAGGCGTACAGCGCCACGGGCGGGCGCCTAACCGATGTTGGCGAAGACGACATCACGCCCGAGCCGATTGCCGCCCACGACTTTGGGCGCGCCCGCGAGCACTACGGCGTGGAGGCGCTTTTAATCGGTGCAGACTACGACAAAGCCCGCGATTTGTTGCTTACCGAGTTGCGCGCTGGTGGGGTAGGCACTTTGGCCCACCCGCACCTAGGCACATTGCAGGTGGTGGTTGCAAAATGGACTCTTGAGGAGAGCGCCGAGGAAGGCGGGCTAGCGCGCATTAGCATCACCTTTGCCGAGGCGGGCGAGGGTGCCCCCTTAGAGACTGACAGCGCCGCAGGCTTGGCAGCAGCCCAAGGAGCCGCCAACCAGGCAGCCGAGGCGGGGTTTTTGGCAGCCCAAGGAGCCACCAGCAACGCCGCCCAAGGGGGGTTCTTAGGGCAGGCACAGGGTTTTGGAGGCAACCTGGCGAGGGGGGCAACGGCCTTTCAAAACCAGGCAAACGCCGTTGTGGGACAGGTGGTGTCGGGCGTGCAGGCTTTCACGGAACCACTGGCCACACTTGCGCGCACCCCCGCAAACTTGGCCGCTGCCGTGTTGGGCGGGGTGGATGCGATAATTGCCAGCGCGGCCAACGCCCAAAGCGCCTTTGCCTTGCTTTTGCAGGTGATAGCGCGCTTGCTGGGCGATACGCCCCAAGGAGATAGCCCTCAAGTTAAAGCACAGCGCGCCTGCCAAAGCCTGCTGCTGGTCGGGGCAGTCGGCGAGTTGGCCAACCAAGCCAGCCAAGCCGACTGGGGAAACAACCAAGCTGCCAGCACTGCCCAAACCACCTTGCTGGGGCGCATGGAGGGGGTTCTGGCCAGTACGGGCGATGCCCAAACCTATCAAGCCCTGCGCAATCTGCAAGCACGCGCGGTGCAATCTTTGGCACAGGCGAGCACAGGCTTGCCCCAGGTAAAAACCATTGTGCTTGACGCCGCCGTGCCTTGGCTGGCCTTGGGGCAACGGCTTTACCCTGATGACCCCGATGTGCCCGCCCGCGCCGATGAAGTGTGGCAGCGAAATATCAGGCGTGCCCCCAATCCATTGTTCATGCCTGGGGGCGTGCCATTAGAGTATGTGGATGGGGCTTAAAGTTTATTGGAGGGCTTTGCCCTAGAAACACCCACCAAAGGGTTTGTAAACCCTTTGGAAACCCATGAGGGGGCAAATCTTGGCTCCCCAATTTTTTTAACCTCCCCCAGTGGGGCGTGGGGTGAAACCCCAAAAACCCTTTTGGTAAAAAGTTAGAGCAAACAACCATGAACGCGCACAGCATCACCTTAGAAGTTACTGGCCAGCGCATCACAGGCTGGGCGGGCGGGCGGATTGGCTGGGATTTAAACCAGTTTTGCGGGGATTTTTCTTTGGCTAGCCGTGGGAATGCCCAAGAACTGCCAAAGGCGGTGCCACTGGGCGCTAAGTGCAAGGTGGCGTTGCACAGCCCTCAAGGTGAGCAGACGGCCTTGGTGGGGATGATTGATAGCATCAGCCACGAGGTGGCGGCACAGGAGGTGCGCACGGTGGTGGCGGGGCGCAGTGCCAGTGCCGACTTGGTGGACTGTGCGGCCCCGTTGCAAGCCTGGCAAAACCAAAGCGCCCTCCAAATTGCGCACGCGCTCACCTCGTCCTTTGGCTTGCAGGTGGCAGATAAGGCAGGGCTTAGCGAGCCCTTTGCCCATTTTGCGACGCGCCCAGGCGAAAGCGTTGCCCAGGCCTTGGTGCGCTTGGCGCGCTTGGGCGGGGCTTGGGTGGGTGACGTAGCGCCCGCAGGGCACTTGCGCTTTTTTATCCCAGGCAAGGGGCGGGCACCTTATCAATTAAGCCTGCAAAAACACCTGATTAGCACCAGCGCCACCACCAACCGCGCCCCGCGCTTTGGCCAAGTGCAGGTACTAGGAGAAACACCAGGGGGCAACACGATAGAGGCCCTGGCAATGGATGCGGGGAGCCAAAAAATGCGCAGGCATGTGCTGCTAGCAGAGGAACCCTGCCTGCCAGCAGCGTTGCAAGCCAGAGCCAACTGGGAGCGCGGGGTGCGCTTGGCCAGTAGCACCAGCGCCACCATAGACATGCAGCGCTGGGATGCTTTGGCGCGCTTGCTGCCTGTTGGCGGGCTGGTGCGCTTAAAAGCCAGCCAGGGGGGGCTCAACGGCGATGCCCTGGTGCAAGGGGTGCGGGTTTTTTTAAGCGAGGAGGGACCTAAATTAAGCATCTACCTCACCCACCCCGCAGCCTACCAAGCCAAGCCAAACCCAAGTGCACTAGCGCGGCCTTTTTTAATCCGGAGCACCTAGGCGATGATAACAGGGTTTAAAAACATGGTGCGCCGTCTGCTCTTGGCGAGGGTTGACAGCCCGAGCAAGGTGCAAGTGCAAGGCCTTGGGGCCCAAGCGCTAGAGGCCGAGCGCTTTTTGCCTTGGGGGTTTGCCTCACAACCCACAGCTGGCCAGCAAGCGTTGGTGGTGTTTGTGGGCGGCGCCCAAAGCGCCCCCGTGGCGCTGGGTGAAAGCGCCAAAAGCGCCCCTGCCCTAGCCCAAGGGGAGGTAAAGATTTATGCCCAAGGAGGCGCCAGCGTCCACTTGAAAGCAGACGGCAATGTGGTGGTGCAACCAGGCGCACAAGGCAAGGTGATGTTAGGCGAGCAAAGCCTTAACCCCATGCAAGGGGTGGTGACAGGGGAGTGCGTGTGCGCTTTTACAGGCAACCCACACCCCCAAGCCAGCCAAGTGGTGCTGGCCAAAAAGGAGGCCTAACCGATGCCCTTAAACGCAACCGTTTTGGCTATGTTGATGAAAGAAAAAATGGACGCCCTGCCCCAAGGCACGGCGGGTGAAGCCAACCTGCAAGCCTTGGCCGAGGCCGTGGTCGAACACATTCAAAGCGAAGCCGAGGTGGTTGTGCAAGGGGTGCAAACAGGGGGCGGAGCAGCCACGGGGAGGATCACATGAAAGACATTGCACTAAAATGGAAGAACGGGGTGGCAGATATTGCCCTCGATGCGGGCGACATCGCCTTGGATAACGGCCTTGAGAGCGCCGTCATCATCAGCCTATTTGGCGATGGGCTTGCCAGCCCTAGCGCTACCTTGCCCGATGGCGCCACCAACCGCCGCGGCTGGTGGGGTGGATGTAGCGGCAGTGGCCTTTGGCAACACACCCGCGCCAAAAACACCCAGGCCAATGCTCTTGCCCTCGCCGATGAAGCCCGCCAAGCCCTAGCATGGCTCACCAAAGACGGCCTCGCCACCAGTTTGGAAGTGGAAGCGGTGAGGCAAGCAGGGCAGATTGCCTTGCAGGTGCGTGTAAAGGGCGTTGCAAGCGCGTTTAAAGGAGGTTTGTATGCCGTTTAAAATCCCCAGCCTTGGCGATTTACGCGCCCGCAGCCGTGGTGATATGGAAGCCGCGTTGCCAGGGGTTTCTGCCCAACAGGCGAGCATGGCGCAAACCTTGGCAGACAGCCACGCTGCCGCCATGCGCGGGCTTTACCTCCACCAACAAACCCTAGCCCAAGACCTCTTCCCCGACACCGCCCAAGCAGACGCCCTTGAACGCTGGGCAGGCATTTGGGGTGTCACCCGCACCCCAGCAGCCAGGGCAGTCGGTCAAGTGGTGTTTCAAGGCCAAGCAGGCGCTTGGGTGCCCCTTGGCTTAGGCTTGCAAAGCCAGCGCAACCAAACCTACACCACCAGCCAAAGCGGGGTGCTGGCCACCAACGGGCAAGCGACCCTCGCCGTGCGTGCTGATAAAGGCGGGGCGGCAGGCAACCTAGCAACAGGTAGCACGCTCACCCTAAGCAGCACCGTGCTCGGGGTTGAACCCGAGGCAAGGGTCGCAACAGGCGGGCTTGTCGGTGGCGCACCCCAAGAGACGGATGATGCCCTGCGCGCACGCCTGCTAGCACGCATTCGCGCCCAAGAACGCCTTGGCAGCGTAGCCGACTACAAAGCCTGGGCTTTGGCCGTCCCTGGCGTTGATCGCGCCTGGGCTTTTGCCCATTACGGGGGCGAGGCAGGCGTGGTCGCCGTGTTTATCACCGTGCCCAGCACCAATGACGACCCCCGAGCCAACCCTGCCAAGCTGCAAGAGGTGCAAACAGCCCTCGATGCCCTGCGCCCAGCGGGCGCTGTGTTGCGCACGCTGACCCCAGCCTTGTTGCCTGTGAATGTCCAAGCAAGCATCGCCCCCCTCACCCCACCCTTGCAAACGGCTGTGCGAGCCGAATTGGCCAATGCCCTTCACCAAGCCGCCCGCCCTGGTGCCAGCCTGGCGCGTAGCGTGATTGAAGCGGCCTTTGCGAGGGTTGAAGGATTAACATCATGGAATATCACCAGGCCCCGCGAGGCAACCCAACCCGCAGCAGGCAACCTGCCCGTGCTGGGCACCGTTACGTTGAGGGCAGGCTAAAATGACCAATACACAGACTTATACCCAAGCCCTCGCAGGGCTACTGCCCCCAGGGGCAGCTTGGCAAGGGCGCAATCTGCAAAGGCTGCTTAGCGCCTGGGCTACGGGTTTGGTGCGTAGCGCCAACAGCCTGCAAACCTTGCTAGGCGAAGCAAACCCAGCCAATAGCAGCGACCTGTTGCCCGAGTGGGAACGCCTGCTGGGGATTGTGCCCTTGGATAGTAGTAGCATTCAGGCAGAACGCCGCGAGGTGGTGTTGTCTCGCCTAGCAAGCGGGGTGCCCACCACCGATACAGCGCTCCTTGCCCTGGCTGGCGCGCTAGGCTGGAGGCTGGCCTTTACCTACTTTATCCCCGCACGCGTAAGCAAAGCGCGCCTTGGCACACGGGGTTATGGCGCACCTTGGGTGTTTGCCAAGCGCATCACGGGCACCCCCAGTCCTAGCGAAGCCGTAAACGCACAAACCCTACGCACCATACTCACCACCTACCAGCCCGCCCACGAAGCGTGGCGCTGGGTGCTAACCTAAAAGGAGAAGTCAAAGGAATGGCAACAAATACACCCGCCAATTGGGAAGAGCGCATTCCCCTTTTTGACGAGGGCGACCCCCTGACAGGGCGCGAGGCCACCCTGCTCACCGCCGATGGGCAAAATATCTGGCGTGCTCTGGCAATGGGCCTCGCACAAAGCCACGCCCTGCCCGCAAACGCGACCCACGCGCAAATTATGGAGGCTTTTATGCAAGGCCACGCCCTTACAGGGGAAATCAAAACCTTTGGGGGGGCCGCTGCCCCCGGGGGCTGGTTGCTTTGCAACGGGGCACGGGTTAGCAGCACCACCTACGCCGCCCTGTTTGGGGCGCTTGGGCAGCGATACGCGCCCGATGTGCTGCTGAGCGCTGCTTTTGCCCTCACCACGGCAAGGAGCCTTGAAAGCATGGGCTTTTTAAAATGGGGACAGGGTGCGCTTTGAGGCCTACGACGCTACAGGCGCAGCGATTGACCTCCCCACCCCTTTGAGCAAAACCACCCCCTATACCCTGGGCATCGCCACAGATGCCACCCATGACTTTAGCCCGATCGATGCCAGTGGCACAGCCGTTGTTCCCACAGCCCAAAGCAAGGGGCGTCTCGTGATGTCTAAAGCGGACACCTTGACCCTCCCCGACCTCCGCGGGCGAACCCCCATTGGGGCCGGGCAAGGGGAAGGCTTAACGCTGCGGGCGTTGGGCATACAAGGCGGGGATGAGGAAATGCAGGAGCACACCCACAGAGTATTGAGTGAAACAACAGGGGGTTACGGCTCAGTAAACGATTTGGCTGGAGCTCAAGCACTCTTGGGGCAAGATATCTCAGGCCATGGAAATAGGTCAAGAAACTATCTGCTCAATACATACGGTGGTAATGCTGCGTACCCGTCAATACCTTACGTTCAAGCAACAGGCACGGGTCAAAGCGGGAACATGCAGCCCTACCTGCCGCTTCACTACATCATCAAAACTTAAAAAAGGTTTTTATGGAACTCATCATTACCCAAAGCACGATTACCCTGGGCGAATACACGGCCAGTTTAGCCGACTTTGCCCAAGACTACGGCCAGCGAGCCTCAGCCCCTGCGCATCCTGACAGTGCCCGTTCCTATCATCGAGGCGTGCGCCACGCATCCCACACCAAGCACGGCCAAACCGATGGCGGGCCACTGGTTTGGGCCCAAGGCGATGCCATCATTGCAGCCCTGCCCACACTGCTTGCCAAGCAAAAAGCAAGGGAAGAGGCCCAACAAGGGGCAAGACAGGCCGAACAAGGGGCAAGCCAAGATTTGGACAGCCAAGGGCAAGGGCAAGGGGCAAGAACAGGGCGGGGATGCTTAAAGGAAGTAAATCATGAAAAGTTTTTTTAATAGAAAAGGAGGCAAGCGTTTGCTGGCCAAAAGATTGGCTGGCGTGATTGATGCCGTGCCACACACATGCTATTGCGAGCCCTTTATGGGGGCAGCCCACGTCTTTTTTGCGCGACAACGCACACGCACTATTTCCGAAGTGCTAAACGATATCGACGGCGAATTGGTGAACCTATTTCGCGTGCTTAAATACCACAAGGAGGCGTTTTTGCAGGGCTTGGAGTGGATTGTCTACGCGCGGGAGGTATTTGAAAACCTGAAACAACAAAACCCAGACACCATGACCGATATCCAGCGCGCCCAACGCTTTTTTTGCCTGCACAAAATGTCTTTTGCCCACCAAGCCAAAAACTTTGGCTACTCAAAAAAAGCCACGCCACGCAACCTTCAACCCCTAAAAATCCTTTAAGCAAGCCCACGCGGCCCTGCAAAGGGTGCATCTTGAGTGCAAACCTTGGCCAAGATGTGCTCACTCGCTACGATTCAAAAGAAACCTTGTTCTACCTTGACCCACCCTACCACGGGCACGAAAACGACTATGGCAAGGGGGTTTTTGCGAGGGAAGATTACGCCGCAATGGCAGGCAAATTGGCTAACTTGAAGGGCAAGTTTCTCCTGAGCATCAACGACACACCCAAAATGCGCGCGTATTTTGCGCGGTTCGACCGCTACCAGATTAAAACGCACTACACCCTAGGCTTGCATGCTGTTGTCGGGAAAAAACAGGTACGCGAATTGCTATACACAAACTTAGCACCTGAGGCCATGCAAACTCTAATTGACCAAAGGGTTAAACAAAATATCTGCTTGCCCATCAAACCCCACCCAAAATCCGAGGTCGGAAACTAAAGAAGCACTAAATCAAGCCTTGCACCAAGCAAAAAACATGCCAAAATAAAGAGACCCCAGAATGACCAGTGGCAAAGCATGTGTCCCAAAGTGGCAAAGCAAGTGTCCCGCTACAGTCAAGATTGCCGTGTACATTGAACCCTGCTTGCACATCAATAGCTGTTGCTGTTGCCTCGTAAGGGTGCAAGGTGCGGGTGTGCAAGGCTTGCACATGGGCTAGGGCTACTGTCCCCCGTGAGGAGCCATGGCGGTGCGGGCTGGGTGGAGGCCATTAGCTTGCCACGACAGGGATGCTTACCATACCCCCCTCAATTACCCCAGACTCAGGTGGTGGCAAGGGTGCACATTTCCTAGGGGCTTGCAATTCCAATTGTTGGGGTATGCTCCCACGCCACTTTGCACCACACGCCCCCTTGCCTTGGCTGTCTTCTTGGGCATGGCTGTGTGGAAACCGCGATTAACCCCAAAAAATCCCAAAAACCCATCATTTTTCCAGTGGCAAAGCATGTGAATGGGGACACATGTAGTGTAAAAGCATGTGAACGGGCCACCCGTCATTTCAATGTGGTGGCGGCCTTTCGGACGTTCAGAGCGGTTTAGCCCGCACGGCGTCGTTTGCTGGCTTTGGTTTTTTTCTTTTTCCCCCAGTTGGGCATGCGTGCGGCTGCTTGGCTTGGCTTGGATTCGGTGGCCGGTTGGGCACCCAATTGATAATCATCCCCAAAAGCGCTGACCCGCTGAGGTGCTGGGGCTTGGGTGTCGAGCACCGAGCGGAAGAAAATCTGGGTACATTCCGCACTCATCCGCAGCATCAGCCCTTCAAATAAGGAGAATCCTTCGCGTTTGTATTCATCCAAAGGGCGTTTTTGAGCGTAGCCCGCAAACCCAACGGCCTCGCGTAAATGATCCATGGAGAGCAGATGATCTTTCCAAAAGCCATCGAGCACGTTGAGGATAATATAGCGTAAAAAATCGCTAAGCATGCGACGTACATCCTCGGGGGTGGGCTTGCTGCCTTGCATGCCTTCAAGAACCTTTGCGGTTTGTTGACGCTTTTCTTCGAGCAAACCTTCAATTTGTTCCATAAAAGCAGTGCGCAATCCACTCCCATCACCCATGTTTAAGTCCATGTTGGGTTCAATCCCAAAGCAGCTCCGAAAGCGCGTTTTTAAACCTTCCAAATCCCAGTTGGCAATGCTGTCACTTTGGGTGTGTCGGGTCACCATGTCTTCAACGGTTTCGTCCACCATGTCCAAAAACAACTCGGCCGCCTCTGTGCCCAGCACCCTCCGGCGGTAGCTGTAAATAATTTCGCGCTGCCGATTCATCACATCGTCATATTCCAAAACGTGCTTGCGTGTTTCAAAATGGTGACCTTCGACGCGTTTTTGGGCATTGGCAATGGCACGGGTAATAAAAGGGTGGTGGATGGCCTCTTCATCTTCGACATTCAGGCGATTCATCAGGCCTGCAATGCGTTCCCCTCCAAACAAGCGCATCAGGTCATCCTCAAGGGATAGGTAAAATTGGCTTGCACCCGGATCCCCTTGGCGCCCTGAACGTCCGCGGAGTTGGTTGTCAATTCGGCGACTCTCGTGGCGTTCGGTGCCAATCACAAAAAGACCGCCTAAATCGTTGACCCCTGGTGACAGTTTAATGTCGGTGCCTCGCCCTGCCATGTTGGTTGAAATGGTAACGCGCCCCTGTTGGCCTGCGCTGGCAATAATATCGGCTTCTTGCGCGTGATTTTTGGCGTTAAGTACGGTGTGGGGAATATCTTGCCCTTGCAATAAGCGGCTTAACTCCTCAGATGCCTCAATCGAAATGGTGCCCACCAAAACGGGTTGCTTTTTTTGGTAAATGTTGGCGATGTTTTTGACAATAGCACCAAGCTTGGCTTGGCGTGTTTTATAAATGAGGTCGGTCAAGTCATTGCGTACCATTTTGCGATTGGTGGGGACCTCAAGCACGGGCATGGTATAAATTTTTAAAAATTCCTCTTCCTCGGTTTTGGCGGTCCCCGTCATGCCCGCCAGTTTTTTGTACAAGCGAAAGTAATTTTGAAACGTGATCGAAGCATAGGTTTGACTTTCTTGCTCAATGCGGACACCCTCTTTGGCTTCTAAAGCTTGGTGCAGGCCATCGCTAAAGCGCCTGCCTGGCATTAAACGCCCCGTAAACTCATCCACAATTACCACTTGTCCCTCATTGACCACGTAGTCAACATCTTTGCGAAACAAATACACGGCTTTTAACGCTTGGTTCACGTGGTGCAGCAGATCAATGTTTCCATAATCAAACAAGTGCCCTTCTTTAAGAATCTTGTGCTTTACCAAACGCTTTTCAATGGCTTGGGCACCGTTGTCGGTTAGGGCAATGCTGCGCGATTTCTCATCCATGATAAAATCACCCTCACGCACAATGGCGTGGTTTTCTTCAAGCTGCTGCCAATTGGCGCAAAAGCCATGCTGCTCACTGGAGGGGAGTTTGCCTACTTCTTCTTTGCGAATCTCGCGCGTTAAGCCGTGCATTATCCTATGAATGTGTTGGTATTTTTCAAGGGAATCTTCTGAAGGACCGCTAATGATGAGCGGGGTGCGTGCTTCGTCAACTAAAATGCTGTCTACTTCGTCTACAATCGCAAAGTGGTGTTCATGGCGTTGCACGTAATCTTCCAAGCGCAATTTCATATTGTCGCGCAAATAGTCAAAGCCAAACTCATTGTTGGTCCCGTAGGTAATGTCGGCGGCGTAGGCTTCGCGCCTTGCACTATCGTCCATGCCGTGTTGAATAAGGCCCACTCGCAAACCAAGCATGCCGTATATGTTCGCCATCCACTGGCTATCGCGTTGCGCCAGGTAGTCGTTAGGGGTCACAATGTGTACCCCCCGACCCATAAGGGCATTGAGATAGGCTGGTGCCGTGGAAGCAAGGGTTTTGCCCTCGCCCGTTTTCATCTCGGCAATCATCCCTTTGTGCATGGCGATGCCACCCAGCAATTGTACATCAAAATGCCGTTCAGCATTCACACGAAAACTCACCTCGCGTACGGCTGCAAAAGCTTCGGGCAACAGGGTATCCAAGCTTTCCCCTTTTTCGATGCGCCCTCGTAACTGGGTACTACGAAGGGCAAAATCTTTATCTTGCAAAGATTGCATTTGGGGCTCAAGGCTGTTGATCTGCGCCACCGTTTTGCTAAAATCCTTCAGGTGGCGCTCATTTTTCGAAGGAAACACTTTGTTTAAAAATGCCATGTCACTTTTGCTAATCTTTCAACTAAGAAACAAATAAATTTAGGAACGGGTTAACCGTTCAAAGAGTTCGCTGCTCATTTTTGTAATCTTTGAGGGCAACCCCAGGTTTCATGCTTTGCTGAGTATCCGCCTGCAAGCCAATGTAATCGGCAGCCTGCCTTGCGATTGCATTCTGCCTTGCGATTGCATTCTGCCTTGCGATTGCATTCGCCATGGCGCAAAACTAAGGGCTTAATAGGGGTGTAAAAGCGTAAAAGCACCTTATCATCTTACTTCATGTTGTGATACACTGTCGCGCACGACGTCCTCCCCTTAAGCGCAAGCACACCCCCCTACGTAGCGCATGGCATTCATAAAGACACGCACCTCTAAAACACAAGGCGTTTGAATGGTTGATCCTTGGTCTGCCTTAATAAAAATCACAAAAACGCAAAAAAATCAATCACTTAAGGGTTAGGTTTTAGAGTAAACCCTGCTACCCTATGAAAGGGTAGATGGGGGGGACAGTGTTATGGACAAGCATTTTGGCAAAGCCTCAGCGCAACACACCCCATTGTACACAAAAACACGAATATGAAGAAAGTATTTTATGGTTATAAATAAAGCGATTCGGGCCTCGTTTTTAGCGGCGGTAGGCTACGGTGTTTGTGCGACGGGGGCTTGGGCATCAGCGGGAACGGTGCCCACAGGTTTTGTTCCGCCCTATTGGGCCACGTTTCCTTTTGGAGGTATTTTGCTTTCGATTGCAGTGTTGCCCTTGGTAATGCCTGAGGTGTGGGAGAAACATTACGAAAAAATAAGCATTGCGTGGTTGGTATTGGCTTACCTGGTGATGCTCATTTCTGTGCCTACGGGGGCAGGTTTTTTCGACATCTACGGTAAGCAAATGTTTTTTGTGTATGAAGAGTATCTCTCTTTTATCATTTTGTTGGGGTCTTTGTTTATCATTTCCGGTGGGGTCCACATTGCTCGTACAACCCCTGCAACGCCTTTTTACAATACCGCCTTGCTGCTGATAGGGGGTGTTTTGGCCAGTGTGGTGGGCACCACTGGAGCCGCCATGTTGCTTATTAGGCAATTACTAAAAGCCAATGCAGGGCGCCAGCACCAGGTACACGTGGTGTTATTTTTTATTTTTATCGTGTGCAATGTGGGTGGGGCCCTCACCCCTATTGGCGACCCACCGCTTTTTTTAGGATTTTTGCAAGGGGTCCCGTTTTTTTGGACCCTTAAATTGATCCCCTATTGGCTGGTGACCCTAGGTATTTTGCTGGTTATGTTCTTTTTACTCGATAGGTATCTTAGCCATAAAGCGGGTGCAGGTTCTTTGAGTTCTAAAGTAGCAGAAGGGCACGCTGGGATATACCACGACATGTATGTTGTTCGCCTGCGTGGGCAGGTGTTATTTGCCATAGAAGGCTTGCCAAATTTATTTTTGCTGGTAGGCGTGGTGGGTTTGGTCATTTTGAGTGGGTATTGGCATCCACATTTTTCAATTTCAGTTTTTGGTCTTGGGGAATGGCATGGCAATGCTCTGTTTCGCGATGGAGCACAAATTATCCTGGCAGGGATCTCGCTTGCGATTACCAAGCGCCGCATTTACATGGAAAATAACTTTACTTTTGCTCCCATCCGTGAAGTGGCAATCCTCTTTGTTGGTATTTTTACCACCATAGCCCCTGCACTCATGCTATTAAGCGTTAGGGGGGGGGATATTGGGTTAAGTTCGCCTGCGGCCTATATGTGGGTTACGGGGATACTTTCGGCATTTTTAGACAATGCACCCACCTATTTGGCCTTTTTAACCACCGCAATGGGGCAATTGGGCATTCAAAGCGCAGAAACTTTTGCCAATGATGCTGTGGGTAGTCGGCTGCTCACAGGCATCTCAGTGGGAGCCGTTTTTTTTGGGGCACTCACCTACATTGGCAATGGCCCTAATTTTTTGGTGAAGTCGATCGCCGAGTCAGAAAAAATACGCATGCCGAGCTTTTTTGGTTATATGCTTTATGCCAGCATCGTCTTGCTCCCTATTTATGGATTGCTTACTTGGCTCTACCTTGTTTAAACGGTCGCTTTAAGATTGGCATGTGGTATCCTTGCAATATGCATGGCTCTTTAAAAAGGGCGGATTTTTGTGCAAAAAGCACCCAATTCTCAAAAGGGAGGTGATTTCCATGCCTGAGGCAAAAAAAAGTGGGCACACCAGCATTGAAAAGGTGGTCCGAACGGATGCAGAATGGAAGGTCATGCTGACCCCAGAGCAGTTTCGCGTAACCCGGAAATCGGGGACCGAGAGTGCTTTTAGCGGGAAGTATCATGACAGCAAAACCGAAGGCATATACCATTGTGTATGCTGTGATATGCCCTTGTTTTCTTCAGAGAATAAGTATGATTCGGGTACGGGGTGGCCTAGTTTTTATGCTGCCATTACAGAAGATACTATCGTGGAACACAAAGATCGCTCATTTTTTATGGTGCGTACCGAGGTTGTTTGTGCCCGTTGCGACGGCCACTTAGGTCATGTGTTCCCCGACGGGCCTCCGCCAAGCGGGCAGCGTTATTGTATCAACTCTGCATCCCTCAAGTTGCAGAAAAAGTAAGCGGTTTTTACACGATGCATACCACTTGCGGGTGTGTTGCGCACGAGATCAATCCTTAAAAACACCTATTCGGCACGGAGCACCTTAAACCCCGTGGCATGCTTCAACAAGGTGCTTGTATTTGCCAGTTTGAAAGCGGTTTTTTAGGCAGTCGATGGATGCGCTTGGTTTCTCTTTGATATATAGCTGGACAAAGCAGTGATTAAGGTGATACTTCACGGCAGATCGGCGGATGAGGTCTGCCTACAACACCAGACAAAGGAAAACGGATGCGCATTGACACTAAAGATATAGCAGCAGAGCCCCATAAGGTTTACTTTAACCGCTGCACGGTCGCACTAAACACAGCAAACATCACTATAGCAGAGATTCCGGCGCGCAGTTTGGAGGAAGCACTGGGCGGTTTTGGGCGCACGTTTCCCTTTTTGGCTGAGCGCGATATTGACGATGCCTACAGCCCAGAAAACCCTTTGTTTATTACCACAGGCATGCTCACCAGTACCAACGTAATGACGGGGTTGCGCACGTATTTTTCCGCTTATAGCCCCTTAAAGCACTCGAACAAGGGCTTGCCCAGTGCCATGTGGTCTGCGGGCAGCGGCAAGTTTGGCTCTAAACTACGCTTTACAGGGGTGGATGAAATTGTGCTTGAAGGCAGAGCCTCCACCCCCAGTGTATTGGTGCTAAAGAGCGGTGACGACGGCCCTGAGGTTTGGTTGCAATCTGCAGCGGATTTGGTGGGGCTCAATACCCACGAAAAAATAATGCAACTTCAAAAGCAGTTTCCCGATGCGCATTTTGCCTCGATTGGTCAGGCGGGTGAGGCATGGGAGAATAACCGCATGGCCTCGGTGGCTTTAAGCACAGAGAACCAGCTCAAATCGGGCGATGACAAGTGCCGCTACGCAGGACGTGGTGGCATGGGATCGATGATGGGTTACAAAAATGTACTGGCCATTGTAGCCCAAGCCAAAGACGTGCTAGAGAAGTTGCAGCCCGCCGTGCGTGACGTTAATCGCACCGTAACAAAAGGCCCTGGGTCTGCCAAATTCCGTGAGGCAAACAAAGGCGGTGTGGGGGGTACCTGGACCAATTACGAACCCATTCATGCCAAGCACGCCTTGCCCGAGAATAACTTTCGCCCCAAGGGGGACGAAACCCCGACCAAAATGTTTCGCTCAACGGTGGAAGAGAACTGGGTTATTAAAGCAGAATCATGCTGGCGTTGCGGGATTCATTGTCATAAAAATGTGTACCGCAAGGGCGAGGATGGTAAAGCAGGTGCGTTTTTAGCCAAGTTTGACTACGAACCCGTAAACTTACTGAGCACCAATTTGGGCATTCACGACCCAGAGCAGGCAGGGAATCTCATTCGTTTGGTCGATAATTTAGGCATGGACAATATCTCGCTGGGGACCACGGTGGGTTACGTGCTTGAATACAACACACGCAACCCCAACAAACCCCTGCTAAACGGTGCCGTATTTGGCGAGTATCCAAAAATTTACACCCTTATTGAGCAAACGGGTTTGGGCAACATGCCCGAAATAGGCGCCGGGGTGAAGCGCCTTTCAGAAAAGACGGGCGAACCAGGGTATGCCATGCATGTAAAAGGGCTCGAACTGCCCGCATATCTCCCTGACACCAACCCAGGATACCCATGGGCCATCGCAGGGGGGCATATGTCGATGGCTACTTTTTTGCTGTTGGTGATGACGGGTAAAACGGACATGGATTTTTGGGTGAAATCCATCACCCAAAGGGGGCTTTACCAAGTGCGTGATGATTTGCTGGGAATATGCAAGTTTTCGGGAATGACTGATCCTCAGCTCCTTGATGCCTTTACGGGTGCGACCAGTGCTACACTCACCAAGGAAGCCTTGCAAGGTGCTGTGCGTCGGGCGTATTTACGTGGCTTAAAATTAGAGCGTAAGCAAGGGTATCGCGATGCAGAGTATGCCTTGCCCGCTGAGGTTTTTGAGAACCCCAATCCCAATACCGATACCCCCAATTTTGTTACGCCAGAGTTTTTTAGCGATTTGCAAAAACGGGTGTGGGGTGTGTTTAATCCCGAAATGGAAGCCTTGCCCCTGGTAAGTTAAATGAATGAGGGGTGCATGGCCGGTGGTGCCCCTTTGCCAATGGACCGCAATGCCCCCTTTGCTTATGAGCCAGCCGTGCCAATGCCATTTAAGCCTCATCCACCAAAAGCCATGTTGGTGCTACAACAAGCAGGTGTACATATGGTGGATCCTAGCCATGTGTGGATCGATAACAGCATCCCATTGAGTGCGATTGCAGCCCATGCGGTGCTTTACCCTGGGGTGCGCATTGTGGGTGCCAGCAGCCGTGTGGATGCCTATGCCGTGTTGGGGGAAGGGGGCCCTGTTACGTTGGACAACAGTTGGGTGGGGGAAAAAGCCCAGGTGGGTCAGCTGGGTAGTGTCCACTTGCAGCACAGCACGGTAGGCCCACACAGCATATTGGGGGCGGGCAGTGCAGAACACGCTGTATTTTTGGGCCGTGAGGTGAGCAATCACGGATATGATCAAGGGCACACCTGCGGTGTGGGCTTTAGGGTGCGTCGCGGCTCGTTGTATGAGGAAGATGCCAACAGTGCACAGTTTACCGATTGCAAAATGACCATTCTTTTTCCTTGGGTAACCCTAGGGGGGCACGTTAATTTTTGCGATACCTTGGTTAGTGGTGGCCACGGTTCAACACCAGGCCGGTTTAGCGAAATAGGCAGCGGCACGGTACATTTTAACTTTACCCCCCGCGGTGACAAAGCCACAGGTTCTTGCTTTGGCAACGTGCGCCAGGGTTTATTGCTAAACCAAGCACCGCTCTTCATTGGGGGAAACAGCAGTTTGATTGGCCCCTTACAAGCGGAGTTTGGCGCACTTACGCCTGCAGTGGGTAACTATCGCAATGCATTAAAAAAAGGCTTTAACCCAGCCGTTAATCCAAGCGTTTCACAACCCAAGCGCAACTTTGACACGCGCATTTATGGTCAAGTGAAACGTGTTATTGCCAGCCAGGTACGCATGATTGCAGAACTGATGGTATTGCGCACATGGTATGTCCATATGCGTTTGCATGTGAGTGCAGGCTTTGGATCACGCCATGCGTTGTATCAACAAGGCGAGCGTGCCGTTTGCCTTAATATGGAGGAGCGCCTTGCGCAACTGCTGGCCATGGTAGACCGCCTTGAGGGTTCTGTTGTTTTGCTTGAAAGCGACAACAAAGTGGCCCAGAACGATGTGCGCATCGTTCAGCAACGCAAGGCACTGGAACAACGCGGCGATATGGCAAAGGCCCTACAGCCGCTTGTACAAAGTAACCCCGACACAATGCTCCGCCCACCATCAGCCTTGCAAGAAGCATTGATGTGCCATTGGGATGCCCAACGAGGCGTGTACACCAAGGCTGTGCAAGCCTTGGCAAAAAGCCATCAAACAGAGACCATGACTTGGCTTAAGGCGGTGTACGCACAAGCCCTGCCTCGCCATTTGCTTTAAAGCAACGCTTTGTGTTAGGCCTGCTGTACCGGGCTTGGCTGCCAAGCGGAGATTGTCCCTTTTTTTAAAACCCCTTGTGTGCCTTTAAGCGTGCCGTCTTATCTGTGCTGCGGTGACCTTTGGTGTGGGCAGAAATTCAGTATTTTCCTTATTTAAAAATCACCCCCTAAGCCCGTCTAAGCACCTGTGTAGAGCGTTATGGCACTCATTCAATTTGCAAGCGAAGAAAAAAAATACACCGAACTTTATCATTTGATGGTCGGTTGCGTTACCCCGCGCCCCATTGGCTGGGTTTCGACCATCTCTGCCCAAGGCAGAGCCAATCTTGCCCCGTTTTCCTTTTTTAACGGGGTATCCCCCAATCCACCCTCCTTTGCTTTTTCATCCCTTGATCGCCGTGATGGCAGCATGAAGGATACCGTTTCAAACCTGCGCGAGGTCCCCGAGTGCGTTATCCACATTGTAAGCGAAGAATTGGGTGCACAAATGAATGAAACCAGCGCAGATTTTGATCACCGTGTGGATGAATTTGAAGAAAGTGGGCTTAAAGCCCTCCCTTCCCACAGCGTGAGCCCACCGCGTATTGAAAACGCTTTGGCTGCTTTTGAATGCCGTGTGTCGCACCACCTACGCCTTGGGAGCCGGCCACCCCACGCCAGCCATGTGGTGGTTGAAGCTTTGTATTGGCACCTTAATTCCAAAGTTGTAAACGACGACAACACCATTAACCCCGACGCCTTGCGCAGCCTCGGGCGCATGGGGAACATGGATTATACCCGCACCAACAAACGTTTTGCCATGTCTCGCCCCGTCATTTCTGCCAACGACCCACGCGCCATTCAAAAATAAAGGGCTCGTTTTTTAGCTAAACGGTGATAGATCACCCCTTTGCCCGTGTTTTGTGTGGAATGCGTGGTGCACGCCCGAGACAATAGATACTGGGGTTGTTGGGATGCGCAAGAGCTGGGGCGGGGTTGCCTGTGGTCTTGGGCAAAATCTGCCAAACTGGGGCGTTGTAACGATCGGTTAGCCTTGTTCCACCATGTGCTACCCCAATCAAGCAGGGACCCACGCAGGTCTAAGCGAGCAAATTGGGGATTGCGCTGTTAGTGGCATCCTGCGCTTTAAGGCGTCTTTGCGGTCCATCACCCCTAGCAAGCTGGCGTTGGTCGGGGTTCTAATTGGCAGATCGTGTTGTCTAGTACCCAGCCCAAACGAGCCTTAGTATGGCTGAGTAAACCCCCCGGTGGTAAAAAAACCTTGGCCGTGGATAGCAGCAAAAGCCTTGGCCATCACCCCCCCCCCCCCCTTGATTTCCAAGAGAGGGAAGTAAGGGTGTGCCAGGGCACAAAGGCATTCATACCAACCCAGCACCCCTCACAGCGATTTTAAAATTGCCTTTTAATAAGCAACTGCTGAACTGGTTTGGGCTAAAAATGCTCCAAGTCGGGACGCGGCAGCTGCCCTTTGTGAACGTGCATGCGCCCTCCCTCTGCGCAGCGCCGGAGGACGGGAAACACTTTCCCTGGGTTCAGCAGACCATGCACGTCAAAGCTGCATTTTACCCGCTGCATGGCATCCAAATCCACTTGATCGAACTGGTAGTCCATCAAACTTTTCTTTTCAATGCCTATCCCATGCTCGCCACTTAGCACACCGCCCAAATCGACGCAAAGTTTCAAAATTTCTTCACCCAAGGCTTCGGCTCTTTCCAGTTCCCCCTTGCCCTCATTATATAATACCAAAGGGTGTAAATTGCCATCGCCTGCATGAAAAACATTGGCCACACGCAAGCCGTATTTTTTAGACAACGCCTCAATCCCGCGTAAAGCAGCGGCTAAGGTCCGCCTTGGAATGGAGCCATCAATGCAATAATAATCAGGGCTAATGCGCGCCATGGCAGGAAATGCAGCCTTCCGCCCTTTCCACAAGCGCAAGCGCTCATCCTCACTGGTCGAAACCCGCATGCTGCTCGCGCCAGCTTGCTTTAAAATGGTGCTGGCTTCCTCAATTTGTTGTTCTACCTCCAAAGGGTGCCCGTCGAGTTCCACCAGCAAAATGGCTTGGGCATCCATGGGGTAGCCCGCCTTGGCAAAGGACTCGGTGGCTTGAATGGAAAAATGGTCCATAATCTCCATCCCCGCGGGAATCATCCCCGCTGATATCACCGCACCTACGGCCGAGCCGGCCTCTTCCACGCTCTCGAAAGCGGCCAAAATGGCGCGCGCCAGCAGAGGCTTGGGTAGTAGGCGCACAACGACCTGGGTAATAATTCCTAGCAACCCTTCAGATCCTGTCAGGATTCCCATGAGGTCAAAGCCGTTGTCATCCAGCATTTTGCCACCAACCCGCAACACCTCGCCTTCGGCGGTAACCACCTCAAGGGCGAGTAAATTATTGGTGGTAACCCCATATTTTAGGCAATGTACGCCGCCCGAATTTTCGGCAACATTGCCCCCAATCGAGCAGGCAATTTGGCTCGAAGGATCAGGGGCATAATACAAGCCGTGGTGCGCAACGGCTTGGCTAATGGCAAGGTTGGTCACCCCTGGCTCTACGGTAGCACAGCGGTTCTCAAGGTCAATTTCCACAATGCGTTTCATGCGCGAAAGGGCGATGGTTACGCCGTCTCCCATGGGCAAGGCCCCGCCCGATAGCCCCGTGCCAGCACCCCACGGCACCACGGGAATACGTTGCTGATGCAACACCTTCATCACCTGGGACACTTGGGCTGTGTTGCGTGGCAATACCACTACCATGGGGGTTTGGCGATAGGCTGCCAACGCATCACACTGAAATGCAAGCATGTCATCTTCTGTCGACAACACGGCATCTTTAGGCAGCACTTTGTGTAAGGACTTTACCACTTGGGCACGTTTGTCTAAGCGGTCGGGGTCTGCTTGAGGTAATTGCATGGGGTGTTTTTAAAGCCTTTAGGTCTTTATTTCTCCTTTTTACTCAATATTTTGCCCAGGCGAGTACGGGCCAGTTGTTTGGCACTTTGCAATTCATTTTTCGACATGCGTACCTCCAATTGTTCACGCCACACGCGGGCTTCGGTGGTGCTCCAATGCGTATTGCCCAGCAACGACGAATCTTTGCCTGCCTCTGCAAGATTGAACCATGCGTAAGCCTCAACTCGGTTCATTTCTTCTCCCAAACCGCCCACATACAAAACCCCTAAGCGCAGTTGGGAGAGAACATCACCCGCAAGGGCTGCTTTCTTCATCCATTGAATGCCCTCGTCGGTGTTGGCTTTGGCTTTGTACAGGCCACGGTAAAGCACTTCGCCTAGGGTGACTTGGGCTTTAAAATGCCCCTGGGTGGCTGCTTTGCGGAGCAATTCCACGGCAAACTCAGGATCGGTCAAGACATCCTTACCTCCTTTAAAGCTGCGCATCCCCAAGGTGTATTGTGCCTTTGCATCCCCGGCGTCGGCACGTTCCATCAACTTATTGGTCGAGGTGGTGAGGCATCCACCAAGCCCCGTATGCATCAGAGCCAGTGCCATCACCAAAACGGCACGCTTCATACTGCCTAGTTTGGTCAGAAAAAACCTCTGCCGAGTCAAAAACCCGCCTCTCGGTTGGTTTGTTTGCATCAAAACCCCTTATGCTACGTTGTTGTCATCGCCTCGCAAAATCTACTGGCCAATGTATCTCATATCCTTAACGTACTTGCCCTCGATTGAATGGCTTTTTAGCTGCCCAGCTGATGGTCTACCATGCGTTCAAGAGCTGTCACCAGCGCAGAATGGTCTAATTCAGCACCGCCGTGAGCACACACAGAGTTATACAATTCTTGCACAAGGGCGGTATTGGGCAATGCCACGCACATTGCCTTCGCAGCACTTAAGGCATTGTTAAGGTCCTTTTGTTGATGGCGAATGCGAAACCCTGGGTTGAAGCTGCGCTTGATCATTCGCTCACCGTGCAGTTCCAAAATACGGCTTTGGGCAAAGCCACCCAACAAGGCTTGGCGTACATTTTCGGGATTCGCCCCCGCTTTCGAGGCAAATAGCAAGGCCTCGCTTACCGCTTGGATGGTTAAAGCCACAATAATTTGATTGGCCACTTTGGCCGTTTGACCATCGCCGACACCACCCACGAGGGTAATATTTTTACCCATCAATTCGAAGTAAGGTTTGATCTGCGTAAATACCTGCTCTTTGCCCCCCACCATAATAGTCAATGCAGCATTTTCAGCCCCTACCTGCCCGCCCGATACCGGTGCATCCAGCATTTCAACCCCTTTTTTGGCCAAAACCGCCGCAAAGCGTTTGGTGGCCACGGGAGAAATCGAACTCATATCCACCAGCGTTTTTCCTGATGCCAAGCCCTCGTTCACCCCATTCGTATCAAACAACGCCTGCTCGACATCGGGGGTATCTGGGACAATCATAAAAACGATGTCCGATTTTTCTGCCACTTCTTTGGGGCTGCCACAAGCCACACCACCTTGGGCAACCGCCGCCGTAACGGCCTCTGCACTCACATCGTAAACATGCACCGTGTTGCCCGCTTTGCATAAATGTCCGCTCATGGGCCTGCCCATAATGCCCACCCCAATAAACCCTAAATTCCCCATGGTATTTTAACCGTCCCTTGTGCCAAAAAATGCAATAATCAAGAAAAATCACCTGCCTCCTTTAAACACATTTTGCCTCTTTACGCAAGGGCATATGCACGATTAGCGGGCAAAGCGCATCTGCCTTCATCAAAGCACAAAAAACACCCCATCCACGGTTTTATTCAATGCTGCGGGTAAAGCAGCCGGATTGCCCACTTCCTATTTTAAAGGCTAGGAATACCTTGCTCGTCGCATCGAGATAGGTAGGCTTATAGGGCGGGTGTTTTTTAGAATAAAAAAGGCCGTGTCAGGAATTTTGGTGCATCCCAAAGGCGTGCAAGGATTTGTAACCTGTCGCCAAGCAAACCTTAAGCGCACACGTTCGCAAGAGCGCGGCAAGACACCGTTTTTTCTACCCGCAGCACAGCCACTGGCACATGAGTTTGCAAAAAACAAGGCTCCAAGTACGCATACCCTCAACTAAGAAGAGATGGTCCGCACTTAAAAACAAAGCATTGAGGCAAGGAGGGTCAAGGCTATTTTGCGCCTTTAAGCCGAAATTCTTTAGCCATTTGAACCGCATCCTTGCGCTGTTTTGGAGTGAGGAGACCGGAGATGCGATCTCTCCCCCTTTTGGCGAGGGCATTCCCCTGTGAGGCTGCCAGATTCAGGTATACATGGGCGCGGATTAAATCTCGTCTGCCGCCATCCCCACTGGCCAGCATAATGCCCGTCAATGCTTGCGCGTTCACATGCCCTTGGCGTGCAGCGCGCAGATATAAATCAAGTGCTTTGGCAAGGTTTTTTTTGACCCCTTGACCTTTCTCGTACAAAACACCCAGGTTGTATTGGGCTTTGGCATAGCCCTTTTTAGCGGCTTTGTTGTACCATTTGCGGGCGAGGCGATGGCTAACGGTCACCCCTTTGCCATGGTGATAGATGAGACCCACGTTAAACTGTGCACCCGTATGCCCTTGCTTTGCTGACTTAAGGTACCACTTGCGCGCGGTCGAAAAACTTTGCCCAACGACACCCTTGTGACCATGGTAATACAGCACACCCAACAAAAATTGGGCATCTGCATTGCCTTCTTTGGCCGCTGCATCAAGCCATTTTTTGGCTTCCTTCACATTTACCGCACCCCCTTTACCCTCAAATAACATGGCGGCGTAAAGGTATTGGGCTTCCACATGCCCCCCTTGGGCGGCTTTGCCATACCATTGGCGCGCCTTGGCAAGGTCTTTCTTTTGCTCTGGGGTGTTGCCATGATAGCTCAGTGCCAGCAAGTACTGCGACCTGTTGTCACCTAACTTGGCTTTTTGCGCAATGCCATCAAGGGCACTTTGGGCATGGGTGACGGAGGTTGCAAGCATCAACGCTATGGACAGCACTGCAGTGCCCAGTACTCTTTGATGGCAAGTAGGGTTTGCAAGTCGCGCAATGTTTTTCAGCATAAAATTTTCTTTAATAATGGTGTTTTTAACCACAAAACTATGGGTGGTTTTTCACAAAAAAAGAGACTTGTTAAGACCACAACGTGGCCCTAGTAGAGATGGCTTTTGGCATACAAGCGCACCTCATCTTTGCCCCCCATTCTAACAGTATTCCATGGAATGCCTCCTTAGTAAAATATTTACTGCACGCAGAAAAACAGTTCTAGCGGGTTAAATACGGTTTGGCCCAGGTCAAGCTGGCGAGGGTGGTTTTTTGGGGAAGATACTCACAGCCGATCCAGCCTGTGTAACCCATGGTGTCAATCATCTCAAACAATCTTGGGTAGTGAATTTCACCCGTGCCTGGTTCGTGGCGCCCTGGGTTATCGGCCAGTTGCATGTGGGCAATGCGGGGAAGGTGGTTTTGGATTGTACGCGCCAAATTTCCCTCTATAATTTGCATGTGGTAAATGTCGTACTGCAAATACACATTGGGGTGCCCTACCGCATCAAATACATCCAACGCATCTTGGCTATGCACCAAATAAAAATGGGGCACATCTTGGCTGTTAAGGGGTTCGACCAACAACCGGATGCCCTCGGTATCCAAGATTTCTGCTGCAAAGCGCAGATTGTCGACCAAGGTTTTTTGCATTGTGGCTTCGCTTAACGCAGCATCGCGCAAACCCACCAAGCAGTTTAATTGCTTGCAACCCAGGGCTTTGGCGTAAACCACGGCTTGACCTACCCCTTCTTGAAATTCCCCTTGGCGTTTTGGGTCCAAGGCAACCCCACGCTCACCACCCGCAAAATCGCCCGCGGGCAAGTTGTGTAACACCACCTCAAGCCCATTTTTTTGCGCGCATTCGGCCAATTCGTCTGGGCTGTGTGCGTAGGGAAACAAAAATTCAACCCCTTTAAAACCCACTTTGGCGGCTTCTGCAAAACGCTGAATAAATGGCACTTCTTGAAAAAGCTATGGTGAGATTGGCATTGATTTTAGGCATGAGAATGGCCTCCTTGGCGAGATTTTTTTATTCAAAAACAAGCACCTACTTGCAGGTGCAGCGGTCTTAATTTCTATACAAAGTAGATTTATCGCGATGCTACAGCAGTTTTTAAAACCCCCCTAACATTTTGCCCAAGTTTAAGTTCCTTACATAGGGCCTTTTTAGTGCCTTACGCTTGGGGCACACTGCAGCTTGGGACGAGCAAGTTGCGCGTTCCCCTTAGTGGATTTTGAGCATATTTTTTACACCCCAGGCCAGTGCCTACCCTCTTTTGAGGTCCACATGGGAATTTTTGTTAAAAGCGGAAATGAATGTATGCGGACTGCGAGTGGAGGGTTATCTAAAAAATGGTTGACGTTTTTCACGGTCCTTGCTAGGATAATGCAGAATTTAGCGGTGTCATACAATGAGTGCTAGCGATAAATGGCGTATGCTCGCAATCAATGAAGCATTAACAAAAAATCGGGTGTTTGCCACAAACACCGCATGTCATCACGCCAGATGTGTCAAGCGTGCCCGTGTCAACCTAGCACCAGACCTATAGCTTTAAGCGTTCAATACCCTGGTGGGTCTCCTTATGGAAACACTTCATTCAACCTTAAGTTTACAGGAATCTTGGGGCAGTAAGCCTGCAGATGAACTTCCCGAAAGAATGCGTGAGGTCCTATTTGCCATTGTGAATTCATACATTGAAGAGGGCACACCCGTTGGTTCAAGGGCACTTTCCAAAAAAATTTCCCTTGAGGTATCGCCCGCAACCTTGCGCAACATTATGGCAGACCTCACTGAGGTGGGTTTGTTAAAACAACCACACACATCGTCAGGGCGCATTCCTTCGGAGAATGCTTATAGGCTCTATGTGGAAAGTGTAGCCAGGCAAAGCTATTTAACCCAGCACCAAAAAGAGCAACTAACCGAGCTTGCACAGCATGAAATCATTGAACTAAACGGCTTGTTGCAAAAAAAATGTGAGCAGTTAAGCCACATAACACAGTGCATGGCCATTGCGGTATCGCCCCACCATGAAGCGGCTAAATTGCGCAAAGTTGAGTTTATTCCATTACAACCCCAGCGCTTTTGTATTGTGCTGGCTACGCATTCCAACATGGTGTTCCGCCGCATTGTGCAGGCCAGCACACCTGTGAGCAAAGAAGCGCTACAACGTGCCGCCAACTTGCTTAACAAACATTTTGGCGCACGCTCTTTGCACTGGATGGGTAAGCAGGCATTTCATGACTTAATGGAAGAAAAAGACCAATATGATAAAGAACTCGCCCAGGTATTGCGAATTGGTCGCAAGGCTTTGGCTTTGGCGGCCGAAAGAAGGCTGTATGTAAGTGGTGTGCATCATTTGGTATCTAAGTTTGAAGATGCCAAAACCGTGGAAACCTTGCTGCGCTTGCTTGAAAAACAAACCATTTTTATTCACGCACTAGACCGCGCTGCCGTTTCAGCCGATGTGTCGGTGACGATAGGCAAAGAGAACCCCACTGCGTTAAACAAGTGCGCGCTGATTGGGGCTACCTATCACAATGCCAACATTAGGCTGGGAGCCATTGGTGTGCTGGGGCCGTTAGGTTTGCCCTATTCCAGCATTTTACCTGTCGTTCGGCATAGTGCCCATATCCTCTCAAAAACCATTGCTAAAAATAGCAAAGGGTCCATGTAAGCCAAAAAAAGGTCATCATTGAAATCTATGAGTGAGCATAAGCCATACCGTCCTGCAGCAAAAAAACCAGCACAGCAAACCCGTGCTAAAGGCCGTTTTGTCGACACAGCCCCCATGGAAGAGGGTAGCCGTGTCGAGCAGGGCGTGGATGAAAAATCTGGGTTTGAAACGCCTCCAGAGGATGCGACGCAACCACCGGTCGCGTCAGTCGAAATCGATGAGCTGGGTTTGCTAAAGGCAGCACTCGAAAAAGCCCAGCAAGATACCAAAGAAGAGCACGAAGCATTGCTCCGCACAGCTGCCGAATTTGAGAACTACAAAAAGCGGATGCAAAAAGAGCAACAAGAACGCCTTAAATATGCAGGCCGTGAACTGGTGCTCGACGTTGTGGGTGCGCTAGACAACCTTGCCCGTGCCATGCAAGCTGCCAATAACACCCAAAAAAGCACCGATGGGAGTATGTCAAAAACCTTGTTGCAAGGGGTTGAAATGGTGTCAAAACAATTAGGCAATGCCCTCCAAAAACACCATGTAACCCGCATTGAAGCAAAAGGGAAAGCGTTTGATCCCAGCCAGCATGAGGCCATGCAGGCGGTCCCCACAGCGGATTTTCCACAAAATCAGGTATTGCAAGAATTGCGTACGGGCTGGTTGTTGCACGAACGCGTGATTAGGCCAGCCATGGTCAGCGTCGCCGCGCCCTTGCCGGAGGCAAATCCTGATACCTTGCCCCAACAAGAAAACCCAGCACCCGAACCCGCTAACGAATCGTAGCCAGCGCAAATGGCCCCAGAACACAAGCGAAAAACATCAATTTAGTGAAGTGATCCACTCTCTCGAAATACACTCAACCGAAAAACGAAGGATAAACTCTTATGGCAAAAGTAATTGGCATTGACCTTGGCACCACCAATTCTTGCGTATCCATTATGGAAGGCGGTGACCCAAAGGTGATTGAAAATGCAGAAGGAGCACGTACAACGCCCTCCATGGTGGCATTTAACAACACCAACGAGCGCTTGGTGGGCCAAGTGGCCAAACGCCAAGCTATTACCAACCCAACCAACACCATTTTTGCCATTAAGCGTATGATAGGGCGCAATTACGGGGCTTCGGAAATCCAAAAAGCACTCCCAAATCTGCCCTACAACGTGGTAAAGCGCGACAACGGCTCCGCCTATGTTGAAATTAACAAAAAGCAATATGCTCCGGCGGAAATTTCTGCATTTATTTTGCAAAAAATGAAGCAAACTGCAGAAGACTATTTGGGTGAGGAGGTGAGCGAAGCGGTGATAACCGTACCTGCTTATTTTAACGATGCTCAACGCCAGGCCACCAAAGATGCAGGGCGCATTGCAGGTTTGAACGTGTTGCGCATTATTAACGAGCCTACCGCGGCGGCGTTGGCTTATGGTCTCGATAAAAAATCGGACGAAAAAATTGCCGTTTATGACCTTGGTGGCGGTACCTTCGACGTTTCTATTTTAGAACTGGGCGATGGTGTGTTTGAGGTAAAAGCCACCAATGGGGACACCCATCTCGGTGGTGAAGATTTTGACAATCGGATTATTGAACACCTCGCAGAAGAGTTTAAAAAGAGCGAAGGGATTGACCTCCGCCAAGACAAAATGGCTTTGCAGCGCTTAAAAGAAGCGGCTGAAAAAGCCAAACATGAACTCTCATCTTCGATGGAAACGGAAATTAACCTGCCTTTTATTACCGCAGATGCCAATGGGCCTAAGCATTTAAACACCAGGTTAAACCGCTCGCGGTTAGAAAAAATGGTCGAGGATCTCGTGCAAGGTACCTTGGAGCCCTGCAAAAAAGCGTTGCAAGATTCGGGCATGAATGCCAGCGAAATTAGCGAAGTTATTCTGGTGGGCGGCATGACCCGAATGCCACGCATTCAGCAGGTGGTCGAAAAGTTCTTTAACAAGCAACCCCACCGCGGGGTCAACCCCGATGAGGTGGTGGCTATTGGTGCTGCCATTCAAGGTGCCGTGTTAAAGGGGGATGTGAAGGATGTATTGCTTCTCGATGTCACCCCGCTTTCTTTGGGAATCGAAACGCTTGGTGGTGTGATGACCAGTCTCATCACGCGCAATACCACCATTCCCACAAAAAAGAGCCAAGTATTTTCGACGGCGGCCGATAACCAACCTGCCGTTAGCGTACATGTGCTCCAAGGGGAGCGTTCAATGGCAGCCGACAACAAAACCCTTGGCAAGTTTGAACTCACAGGTATTCCTTCGGCACCGCGCGGCACGCCTCAAATTGAGGTGACTTTTGATATTGATGCCAACGGGATTGTACAGGTTACCGCCAAAGACCTTGGCACAGGAAAACAGCAAGAAATTCGGATTACCGCTTCGAGTGGTTTGAACGATGCCGAAATTGATCGCATGGTGAAAGAAGCCCAGCAACATGCCGAAGAAGATGCGGGGCGTAAGGTACAAATTGAAGCACGCAACCAGGCGGAATCTTTGGTGTATAGTACCGAACGCACCATGAGTGAGGTGCGTGAGCAGTTAAGCGATGAGCAAAAAAGTACCGTGCAAACTGCGCTGGACAATCTTAAAAAAGCTCTTGATGACGACAACACCGAGGCCATTAATACAGCGTCAGAGGAACTCACCAAAGCTTCTCACACCCTGGCAGAGGCACTGTACCGCAAAAATGCCGAGCAAGATGGCGGCGCACCCCCGAATTCCAGCAACAATGGCACAGAAAAACAAGCCAACAACACCAAGGCCAATGCTGCAAACAACAAGGGTGGGGACAACGTGGTCGATGCTGAATTTGAAGAGGTGCGTGATAACAAATAACCCTTTTGTGCGGGTGGAGGAATTCACCTGCCTCGAAAGCCCCATGGAATTGGCTATCCTATTTCCAAACACAGCGTATCGAAAAAGGCTAAATGAGAGCTACACGTGGCTAAAAATTATTACGACATTTTAGAGGTAGATCGCACCTGCAGCGATGATGAATTAAAAAAAGCGTATCGCAAACTGGCAATGAAGTATCATCCCGATCGCAACCCAGGGGATGCCGAAGCGGAGCGGAGGTTTAAGGAATCTTCCGAAGCCTATGCCGTTTTAAGCGACAAGAAAAAGCGCGCCCAATACGACCAGTACGGGCGCGTGGAAGGCATGGGCGAAACCGAATTTGATTTTGGATCCTTTAACTTTCGCGGGTTTGAGGATATTTTTGGCGATATTTTTGGCAGTGGTCAACGCGGCAGTGGGGAAGATATTTTTAGCAGCCTATTTGGTGGCGGGCGCGGGCGGCACACCAGTATGCGCGGTGCAGATCGCGAGTATCAAATGGATTTGCGCTTCGAGCAAGCTGCCTTTGGCATGGAAACCGATATCAGCATTCCCTCCCAAGAAACCTGCGATCAGTGCGGGGGAATTGGGGCGCGTTCCTCAAACGATGTGGAGGTATGTCGTGCCTGCCAAGGGGCGGGGCAGCAGCGCATGCAGCAGGGCTTTTTTAGCGTGGCCACCACCTGCGTACCATGCGGTGGTACAGGAAAGCTCATTCGCAAACCGTGCCCAAAATGCAAGGCAGCGGGGCGCGTTCAAAAGCAACGCAAGGTTAAAATTATCATTCCTGCCGGGGTGGAGGATGGCATGCGCCTGAAGCTGAACGGAGAGGGGGATCAAGGTCCAAGGGGTGGCTCAAGGGGCAGTTTGTACATTTTGATTCGCGTACAACCACACCCCTTGTTTGAACGCAACGGCAACGATGTCGTGTGCGACATCCCCATTACCTATACCATTGCAGCGTTAGGTGGCAGCATCATTGCCCCTACCTTGGAGGGCAAAGTCGATTTACGCATTCCCGCGGGCTCGCAAAGTGGATCTTCTTTTCGTTTGCGCAATAAAGGCATTGCCGATATTCACGGGCGTGGGCGTGGCGATCAATACGTAAGGGTACTGGTTGAGGTTCCCAAAAAAATATCCCCGCGACAACGTGAGTTGCTCAAAGAAATGCAGCGAATTGAAAGCGACAGCACCTCAAGCAACGATACCTATCCCCTACTAGAACGCTTTAAAGAAACACTCAAAAGCCTTTTTCAAACCTCGGCTTAAAAAAACACCCGTTTTCTTCCATGCTCTGCCAAGCCATTGGATACCCCCTTTGCAGGGCGACGCCAATCCGTTTCCGTGGGCCGCAATAAAACAATATCCCCGTGCCATTTCGATTATAGCAAGGCCCCATGCTTTTATACTTTAAAAGACACATGGCGTGCGAGGGGTTGTTTTGGCGTTAACCTTGAGTAGTCTGTTTTTTGCGGATTGATGGCGACATCAATCGCTTGCCTCCTTTGCGAGGCTGCCTTTGCAGGGCGACGCCAATCCGTTTCCGTGGGCCGCAATAAAACAATATCCCCGTGCCATTTCGATTATAGCAAGGCCCCATGCTTTTATACTTTAAAAGACACATGGCGTGCGAGGGGTTGTTTTGGCGTTAACCTTGAGTAGTCTGTTTTTTGCGGATTGATGGCGACATCAATCGCTTGCCTCCTTTGCAAGGCTGCCTTTGCAGGGCGACGCCAATCCGTTTCCGTGGGCCGCAATAAAACAATATCCCCCGTGCCATTTCGATTATAGCAAGGCCCCATGCTTTTATACTTTAAAAGACACATGGCGTGCGAGGGGTTGTTTTGGCGTTAATCTTGAGTAGTCTGTTTTTTGCGGATTGATGGCGACATCAATCGCTTGCCTCCTTTGCAAGGCTGCTTGATAGGGCATGTTTTTTCAAATCCCTTGCAATGGGAAGTCTATGCGCTCACAGGGGATTAAAACACCCCGCAAAAATAAAGTTCCATAACCCAAGCCTTGTAAACAGACGGAAAACTATGGTAAGCAGACGTGCAACCACAGAACATATCATAGGGTCTGGTTCCACATTTAGTTGGCTCTGTTTTTTCATTTAGGGAAGACGGTCGAGTGGTGGACTAAAAAAATGGCCTCTTCAGCCCACATCCAATTTATTGATTGAAATCAACTCCACTCGTCAACCATCAAAAGGGGAATTTTGCATTGTCTAAAACCATGCGTTTGGCCGTGAGCCTGCCCGCGGGCAGTAGCGTTGAAGAAAGTTTAACCCATGCTATTTGGGCAGAGGAGAACGGGTTTGATGATGCGTGGATCGCGGACAGTGGCGGCCCCGATGCCTTGACTCTCGCAGCAATGTGCGCCATGCGGCTCAAGCGTTTGCGTATTGGATTGGCCATTACCCCTGTGTTTGTGCGTACACCTGCTTCCCTTGCCTCGGCTGCTGCAACCATTTCACACATGATCCCCAACCGTTTTGCCTTAGGGTTGGGGGCTTCGAGTCATGTGATGATGGAAGGCTGGCATGGGGTGCCCTTTGTAAAACCGCGCACCCGGGTTAAAGAAACGATACAACTGTTACACGCAATGTGGCAGGGAGAGAAAACCGCTTTTCAGGGGCAAATCTTGCAAAGCAAAGGCTATCGTATCATGCCTCAACCAAAGGGTGCGTTGCCCATTTTTGTGGCTGCTTTGCGGGGGCGCATGCTTGAATTGGCGGGTGAGGTGGGAGAGGGGGTTATCCTCAACCTGTTTCCTTACGAAACCCTGCCCAGATTGCTTGATTATGTGGCACGCGGTGCGCAAAAAGCGGGCAGAAGCATGGCAGACATTGAGGTGGTGGCGCGGCATCAAATGATGATAACCGACGATGTCAAAGCGGGGCGCGCACTGTTTCGAAAGCACTTTACCGCATATTATGCCACCCCCGTCTACAACGCTTTTTTGGGATGGTGTGGCTATGAAGCCGAAGCCAAGGCGATGCTTGAAGGCTTCAAAGAGGGCAATCGTCAAAAGACCCTTGATGCCATGCACGATGACCTGGTAGATAGAATTGCCACGATTGGCAGTGCGGAGCATTGCATGCAGCGTTTGCAAACCATGACTAAGCAAGGCATTCACACCCATATTTTGGCCTTCCTTTCCCCGAGCATTGAGCAGGTAGAGCACAGTGCCATGGCACTGGCTTCCATGCTCCGCGAACGCCGCCCTAGGCAGCAGGGCAATCATTTTTGAAAGAGTGCCATTGGATAGGAGTTATAGAATGGATGAAAAAAAAGAGATCTTTATATTTAAAAAAACCTCATCGAAAGACTCGCTGTTTTTCAAAACCAAACACGCAAGTCCTCTAAATTTTCAACTTGGCAGGCAGAGACAGAAAAAAGGTATCTGGAAAGGATTTTTGGCACAGGATCTTCTCATCATCAGAAATTTAAAGATATTTTTATTGAAGAACTGCAGTACAACCAGCATTTGTATAGGGCAAAGCAGTGTTTGAGAGAGGTTTTGGGGGAGGTCTTAGAGAAGGGGCCTGCCAGCAACCAAGGCTGGCAAAAATGCTGGCAGGTCTACTCAAGTTGTTAACATGGTGCATAACCAAATCCAAAGCCAGAGCCAAAATCAAAGCCAGAGCCAAAACGTGTACCAGAAGACAAAGGGTGTTTTGGAGGGTCATCTGACGGGTGCCCAGCGGAAGACGCTGCAAGGCCTCCTAAAAGAGGCGGATTCCCCAGAAAAAGAAGGGGAAATAGCCAATTTTTTCGCACTTTGGGTGAAGGACCCCTGAGCCACATTTTGGCGAAATCATAAAACTTGGAGGCCGTTTTTTATAGGAGATACCATACATTCGCTTCAACCCCGTTGGGTTTGTGTTCATTTCAAAAAGCAACAAACAAGGAGATAGATTCCCAGGATGGATTTTGGAATCAAAGGAAAAGTGGCCCTTGTGACCGCCGCAAGCAAAGGCCTTGGCCGCGGCTGCGCCGAGCATCTTGCAGCAGAAGGATGCAAAGTGGCCATTTGTGCCCGCAATGCAACGGAAGTACAACAAACTGCCCGGGGGATTGCCAGCACTACGGGGGCTGAAACCTTGGCCCTTACCTGTGATATGTCGCAAGCAGAGCAGATTGAGGACATGCTCCAAACGCTGCGCCATCAGTGGGGTGACCCTGACATTGTGATTGCCAACGCGGGTGGGCCTCCTCCGGGAACCTTTGCCAGCACAAAGCTCGAGCACTTTGCCCCCGCCGTCGAACTCACCTTAATGAGTTCCATTCGGCTAACCTATGGGGTGATTGAAGCGATGCAAAAAAAGGGTTGGGGGCGGATTGTGTATATTACCTCGGTATCGGTCAAGCAGCCTGTGCCTTACATTTTGCTTTCTAACACCATGCGCGCAGGGGTAACGGGATTTATGAAGACCGTGGCGCGTGAGGTTGCAAGTACGGGCGTCACCTTAAATGCGGTTCTCCCAGGCACCCATGTAACCGCGCGTGTTCAATCAACGGCAGCATCCATTGCCGAAAAAGAAGGCATCAGCCTTGCCGAGGCACTGGCGCGCCAGGAAGCCCAGGTGCCGATGAAGCGTTTGGGGAATGCCAAAGATTTTGGCGCGGTCGCCGCTTTTTTGTGCTCGCAGCAAGCCAAGTTTATTACGGGAGAGAACGTGTTGGTTGATGGCGGTGCCTATGCGGGCCTCGTATAGGAAAAGATGCAAAGCACAAGAAAGAGCCACGTTTGATGCAATGCCGATTTAAAAAAAAGGGTGCAAAGCACAAGAAAGAGCCACGGTTGATGCAATGCCGATTTAAAAAAAAAGGTGCCATGCACAAGAAAGAGCCACGTTTGACGCAATGCCAGTTTTAAAAAAAAAGGTGCCATGCACAAGAAAGAGCCACGTTTGACGCAATGCCAGTTTTAAAAAAAAAGGTGCCATGCACAAGAAAGAGCCACGTTTGACGCAATGCCAGTTTTAAAAAAAAAGGTGCCATGCACAAGAAAGAGCCACGTTTGACGCAATGCCAGTTTTAAAAAAAAAGGTGCCATGCACAAGAAAGAGCCACGTTTGACGCAATGCCAGTTTTAAAAAAAAAAGGTGCCATGCACAAGAAAGAGCCACGTTTGACGCAATGCCAGTTTTTAAAAAAAAAGGTGCCATGCACAAGAAAGAGCCACGTTTGACGCAATGCCAGTTTTAAAAAAAAAGGTGCCATGCACAAGAAAGAGCCACGTTTGACGCAATGCCAGTTTTAAAAAAAAAGGTGCCATGCACAAGAAAGAGCCACGCTTGACTCAATACCAATTTAAAAAGGAATGCTCAAATGGTAGAAATTAAACGCATGACAGCAGGCATGGCGATTGTAGAATGTATTGCGCGTGAGGGTGTGAGCCATGTGTTCAATGTCCCTGGGGAGAGTTATCTCTGCGCGTTGGATGCATTTTTTGATTATCCACAAATAAAACTTATTACCAACCGTCAGGAAGGCGGGGCGTGCTACATGGCAGAGGCTTTTGCCAAAATAAGTGGCCAGGTGGGCGTATGCTTTGTTACCCGCGGACCTGGTGCGACCAACGCAAGCATTGGCGTGCATTGCGCCCATCAAGACAGCACCCCTTTGGTGTTGTTTGTGGGGCAGGTTCCGCGCATCAATCGTGGGCGCGAAGCATTTCAAGAGGTTGACTACGGTCAGTTTTTTGGTTCTATGGCAAAATGGGTGGTCGAACTCAACCACCCCGCCAAGGCACCAGAGGTGGTCCGACGTGCTTTTTATCTTGCGCGCAGTGGTCGCCCTGGGCCTGTGGTGGTGAGTTTGCCAGAAGATATGCTCACCGAAGAGGCAGACATGCACCTTCAATCGCCCATTCCTATCGCCTTGCCGTATCCCGATCCCGAGGCAATTGCAAGCCTTGTGCAGCATATTAACCAATCGAGCCGTCCATTGCTTATTGCAGGGGATGGTGTGCGAAACCAAGCTCGCCAAGCCTTGGTGGCTTTTTCAGAACGCTTTCAAGTGCCTCTTGTCAGCAGTTGGCGCCGCAACGATGTCTTTCCAAATGAGCATCCGCTCTATGTGGGGTCGTTAAGCACAGCGCGCTCGCCTGCGCAAGATTTCATGCGCAAGGCAGAGACCATCCTTACGATTGGCGATCGCCTTTCCGAGATTACCACAGGGGATTACCAATTCCCCACCCCAACACAAACCCTTTTGCAAATTGATATTTCAGCAGATACCATGGGCACACGCTTTGCGCCCCAAGTGACCGCTGTAGCCGATGTAAAACGGGCATTAGAGGCTGCCTTGGAGCATGGTGCGCAGATTCCACCACAACGCAAAGCTTGGTTGCAAGAAGTTGGCATAACCAGGCAGGCTATTTTAACCCCTCCCAACCGTCCTGTTAAAAAGGCCTCAATGGAGGAGGTGGTTGCTAAAATGGTCCAGATACTTCCTGCAAATGCCATTATCACGGTTGATGCAGGCAACGCTTCGGGTTGGATCCAACGTTATTATCGCTGGCAAGAGGAAGCCTCTTTTTTAGGTCCCACTGTGGGTTCAATGGGTTATGGTGTGCCTTCTGCCGTTGCCGCCAAGCTGGCATTTCCCCAACGTGTGGTGGTGGGGACCAGCGGCGATGGGGGCTTTATGATGAATGGGCAGGAATTTGCCACTGCCATTCAGTATGGTGTGTCTATTATTCACATTGTGTTCAACAATCAAAGTTTAGGCACCATTCGGATGCATCAAGAACGTGAGCATCCTAAACGGATTGTTGGCACCAATTTGGTAAACCCCAATTTTGCCAAATTGGCCGAGGCATATGGTGGAAAAGGCTATTTGGTAGAAAGTACCGACGCGTTTGCCCCCGCTTTACAAAGTGCCTTGCAAGCAGGTGTGGCTTGTATTATTGAAGTGCGGACTGATATTGACAACATAGCGGTGGGCGTCACCCTCGAGCAATTGCGCGCCAAGCACGCACAATAACGTGTGTGCCCATTCATGCCATTTACCTAGCGCAACAAAGGGGAGCTCATAAATTTTCTTGAAAAGCGTCTGCAGCATTCACGGGAATCATGACGTAAGGGCGCTCTCGAAGTTCTTGATCGTTTTCTAGGCGGTTGATTTTTAATATTTTCTCGAACGGGGTTTGGAAGCGCGTGCTTAGTGCTTGAACGGTGTCTTCTTCAGAAACAGGGTGCAACATCCATTTGGTCTTGTGGGCCTTGTATTTGCGCCAGGCCACGTTGTTGGGTTGCGTGTGGTTTAATTTTGCTTTTAACCCTTTGGGGACACGCAAAGTGTGGGGTGTGCTGTTTGGTGGGGTGCGGCCCTGTAGCAAATGCGGGTTGAGCTGTGTAAGCAAAGTGTGCTTAATATCAAGGCGCTGAGCCAATACGCCCAATGAGACGCCTGGAGAGACGTCTAGAAGTTCAAAATGAATTTGTGGCTCGAAAGGCAGGTCGACAAAGCCAAACGCTGCGGGGTTTTTTGCGATTAACGCGGCTGCAATAAAAGCGGGAACGTAGTGCTGTGTTTCCTCTGGGAGGTCTAAAGCCCAGTAATGGGTGGGCAGGGAGGCACGTTGGTTTTTGCGCCTGGCCCAACGAATCAAACCCGCACCGCCGTTATACGAAGCCAATGCCAGTTCCCATGACCCAAATTGCTGATGCATTTTTTGAAGTAGCGCAGCCGCTGCTTTGGCGCTTTGAATGGGGTCCAGGCGGCGATCTGTCCATGCATTTTGATTCAAGGCATAGCGCTTCCCTGTTTCGGGAATAAACTGCCACACCCCAGCCGCCTTGGCTGGGGAGAGGGCTTGTTCGTAAAAACCGCTTTCGATGATGGGCAAGTAAGCCAATTCTTCTGGCATGCCACGCTCACGAAAAATGCGGCGGTATATTTTGATATACCGTGTTGAACGTACCAGACTGTTGGTTAAGCGGATGCGTTGTTGGTGTTCGAACAGGTTTAACTTTGCTTGTATCCGATCAAAGGCTTCTTTGGGTAAGCGCTTGCGCAACGTGCTCACCAAAAAGGGGCTATCCTCCTTAAGGGAAGGAGAGGGTGCTTGCGTAGGAGATGTGTGCGAACTTGACTGGATCCGTACCGCCAAGCCCACGTAAACGACAAGGCCCAACACCACTGCCCAGCGCAGAAAAAAGAATACGAAAGAAAACACCATAGATTTTATGTGTATGCCTGCAATCCTAAACCATATGCAGTTTTATGGCGCACCCAGCCCGACTTCAATACGCTTTTTTTGACCATTACGAATAATCAACAACATCACGGTATCACCAGGTTTTTTACGCTCCAATGCATTCAACAAGTCATCATTATCACGAATCTTTTGCCCGTTTACCTGCACAATAACATCGCCCAAAACAACCTCCCCATTAGAGCGCCGCCTTAAGCCGCGTAACCTTGCTTTAGCAGCCCCCGACCCCGCACTGGCACTTACAATAACCACACCTTCTTTAATGCCGAGCCTTTTTGCAATGGTGGGCTGCAAGATGCTAATGCCTAAAACTGGGCGAATGACCTTACCATGGGCAATCAATTGTGGAACAACCCACTTTAGCGTATTGACTGGAACTGCAAAACCGATGCCTGTATTGCTTGAATCACCAAAAATACTCGTGTTGACGCCAATTAAATCCCCTGAGGAGTCGAGCAAAGGACCGCCCGAATTGCCTGGGTTAATCGCCGCATCCGTCTGAATTGAGTTGCGTATCCGCCTGCCGTTCGGCGCACCAATCTCACGCCCCAGAGCACTAATAATCCCCGTGGTTAGCGTAAAATCAAACCCGAATGGATTGCCAATGGCCAATACCTTTTGTCCCACTTGTAAGGTGTCTGAAGCACCGTGATTTAAAGGTTTGAGCTTGCCCTTGGGTGCTTTAATACTCAAGACAGCCAAGTCAAAAGAGGGCGCGGCACCCACAAAGGAGGCTTCCCATGTACTGTTATCTGGCAGTTGTACAAAAACCTTTTGCGAGCCCTCTATCACATGAAAATTGGTGATGATATGCCCGGCTTTATCCCAAAAAAAGCCTGAGCCAGCACCGCGCGAAACTTTTGCTTGCGGGTTAAAGGTAAATAAATCCCGACTAACCTCCAAGGTATTGATAAACACCGTCGATATGGAGGCGCGCTTAAAAACCTCAATGGTATTCTTTTCGTCTGCAATCAAAGCCAGCCTGGGGAAAGGAACGACTGCTTGCTTGACACCATGGGATGCGGTGCTTTGGGGTGCCTGCTTTTCGCAGCCAACGAGCATGCCTAGCACAAAAAAACACAGCCCTACCCGTCGTAATACGCATCTATTTATCACTGCACACCTCGCTTGATGCTTCTACAAACCTACCAACCAACCCATTCCGCTCGCACGTTGACACGCCAACGGCACACCTTCGGTGTAGAGCGCTGAAACCACGCTTACCTGCCCACATGCTTACAGACAAGATTATGGCTTTTTTTCCGCCTATAGTAAAGCAGATGTTTTAAGGATAGCCAAGTATAAGTTATGTTAACTTGATAATGGGGGTGTGTGTGGGAGAACTAAAGCGATGCTTTAAAGACGCATTGCTCTTAAGAGAAATTTTCTTACAAATTTAATTATTAGGAAACAAAAGCACCTTGTGCGGTGAGCATGGCCAATTTTTGCTCACCTTCTTTGCCAGCCCAGTCTATAGGGGGTAAAAAATGGGTGTACAAGGCTTCTTCTGGGCTATCGGGGAAGGGGTGCCAGTTATATGCCCAGTTTACCGTGGGTGGCATAGACACCAAAATGGATTCAATGCGCCCCTGGGATTGCAAACCAAACAGCGTACCTTGGTCGTATAGCAGGTTAAACTCAACATAGCGCCCCCGCCGTATTTGCTGAAAATTTCTTTCGCGCGCATTGAAACCACGCGTTTGATGGCGTTGAATAAGAGGGATGTAAGCATCTAAAAATGTGTTGCCCAGGGCAAGGATAAAAGCCAAGCCTTCCTCTTTGCCGATGGATAGGTGATTAAAAAAAATTCCGCCAATCCCACGGGCTTCATTGCGATGTTTAAGAAAAAAATACCGATCGCACCATCGTTTGTAATGCGGATAATAGTGGGGGTCAAAGCGATCACAACACGCTTTCAGTGTTTGGTGAAAATGGATGCAGTCTTTTGCAAAGGGATAGTAGGGAGTCAGATCCAGACCGCCACCAAACCAGTGTACATGGCCTACTTCCAAATAGCGTACATTAAAATGCACCGTGGGCACATAAGGGTTGTTGGGGTGTAGTATTAACGAGATTCCAGTGGCAAAAAACGGAGTGTTTGTGGGGATTTGAACGTTTTTATCCGCCCCTTGCTTGGTAACAGGGGGCAAGGATTGGCCGCACACCGCAGAAAATAAAACACCCCCTTTTTCGAAGACACTCCCCTTTTCGACAACACGCGAGAGACCACCTCCCCCTTCTTTTCTTTGCCATGTATCATTTTCAAATGGCTTCGATTCGTATCCTTCGAGTGCCTCACAAAGTTCTGTTTGCAATTGGCGCAAAGCGCCACTTATCTGCTGAGCCTTTGGACTGAAATCTTGACTGGCTTGTTGACTTATGGTTTCAATGTGCATGATCTTTGGCTGCCCCTTTGATTGTATTTGATGGATCTATCACGCTGCTGTTTGGTTTTCCATCGCCAGCAGCTCTCATTTGGGGTCAAGGTATTCTTAATCGATGCCCTTAATAGCAGAGCAATCCGCACGCTTTCTTAGCGAATCATAAAATTACTGTCAGATGCGCTGTTTGGAGCCCTGATAACAACGTAATGTACGCACGCTGTATGCAAAATGCTACAATTCGAGTCTGGCTTTTCTTGCGCAAATTTTTCACTTTTTTTTAGATATAGGTTTTTTGAGCCTTCATGCCCACAAAAAAAACCAAACAAGCCAAAAAACCCGCCAAAAAAAATGCGCGTCCATCCACCCCTAATCCACGTGCAGCAAAGCCTCTCAGTTCAGCAGAGGTACGTGCCCAATTTATTGCCTTTTTTGAAGAAAAAGGGCATCACGTCACACGCTCATCGCCCGTTGTTCCGCAAAATGATCCCACGCTGATGTTTGCAAATGCCGGCATGAACCAGTTTAAAGATGTGTTTTTAGGGAAGGGTAAGCGCCCTTATACTCGTGCAGTCAATTCACAAAAATGCATTCGTGCAAGTGGTAAACACAATGACCTTGAAGATGTGGGCCGTGACCACTACCATCATACTTTTTTTGAGATGCTAGGCAACTGGTCCTTTGGCGATTATTTTAAGCGCGAGGCCATTGCATGGGCCTGGGAATTGCTAATAGGGCGTTGGGGGCTGGATGTCAATCGAATGTGGGCTACGGTGTTTGGTGGTGAAGCCAAAGATGGTTTGGAGGCCGATACACAGGCAGAAGCACTTTGGTTCGACCTGACCCTTTTGCCGAAGGAGCGGGTGTTGCGTTGTGGGCGCAAGGATAATTTTTGGGAAATGGGGGATGTGGGTCCTTGTGGACCATGCTCTGAACTGCATTACGACCTTGGAGAAGAGGTCGATTGCCCCGCATGTAATGCCAAAAGCACTGCGTGCGCAGTGAATGCAGAGGGGTGCTGGCGATTTATTGAGTTGTGGAATTTGGTGTTTATTCAGTACAACAGGCGTGCCGATGGCCGTTTAGAGGCACTACCTGCCAAGCATGTTGACACGGGAATGGGACTCGAGCGCATTACCCGTGTGCTTAATGGCCATACCTCAAACTACCAAACCGACCTGTTTACACCGTTATTGCAAAAAGTACGGCAACTGAGCAATAAGCCTTGTACGGCAAAAGAGGATGCGGTGGCCGCGCGGGTGTTGGCAGATCATGCACGTGCCCTTTGTGTTGCCATCGCAGATGGGGCGGTGCTTTCTAACGAAGGAAGGGGTTATGTGCTGCGGCGGATGCTACGCCGTGCGGCGCGTTTTGCGCGTTTGCTGGGTTTAAAAGAGCCCGCATTAAATCAACTGGCACCTGTGGTGGCGCAAATTATGGGAGATGCCTACCCCGAAATTAAAACCCAGATCGGGCATATACAGCAAATGTTGCAGGCCGAAGAGGAAAATTTTCAGCGTACGCTACACCGCGGACTGGCTCTGTTTGGCAACATGCGCGAAGAAGCCCAGGCCAAAATGCAAAAAACACTGCGTGGTGAAGATGTATTTAGGTTGTACGATACCTTTGGATTTCCCGTTGACTTAACCCAACTCATGGCCAATGAGCAGGGGTTGGAAATTGACATGCAAGGTTTTGAAGAATGCATGGAAAAGCAACGTACACGCGCACGTGAAGCAACGCGTACCCAGGCGCAAGATGAGGTGTGGCATGAGGTAAAACCCATGAAGGCAACGGTTTTTGAAGGGTATCACACCCTAAGTTTAAGGACGTATGTGCAACGCTGGCGCCCATTAAAGGGCCAACAATTAGCGATTGTACTGGAAAAAACCTGCTTTTACCCTGAGGGAGGAGGGCAAGTTGCCGATAGTGGGTGGCTTGAAATGGAAAATTTGCGGTGTAGTGTGCAAGACGTGCAGCACGATGGGGATTATATTGTACACACATGTGCTATGCCACCCAATACAACGCCCGCTTCGCTAGAAAAAATATTTAATACGGCGCCTGTTCTTTGCGAGGTTCATGCAGCGCAACGACAAAATACCACTTGCAACCACACGGCAACCCACTTACTTCATGCAGCATTACGCCATATACTGGGACAGCATGTACGCCAAGCAGGGTCCATCGTGAATCCCCATTATTTGCGCTTTGACTTTACCCATTTTCAACGCATGCGTGCTGAAGAATTGCATCAAGTAGAGCGGATGGTAAACCAAGAAATACGCAAAAACACCCCCCTAAACGTCCGCCACAGTGCTTACGATACTGCCATAAAAGAAGGGGTGGTCGCCTTGTTTGGCGAAAATTATGACGACGAAGTCCGCGTGGTCGAAGTGGGTCAATTTTCTGCTGAACTGTGTGGTGGCTGCCATGTGAAGGCAACGGGAGAAATGGGTGTATTTAGCATTGTGGACGAGAGTTCGGTGGCTGCGGGTACGCGCCGAATTACCGCTTTGAGTGGTGAACACGCAGAAATACACATGCAACAACGTGCGGTGCTTATCGATGAGGTTAAAAAACGTCTGCACGTTCCTGAAAAAGGGATGGTGAAGCGGATTGAACACCTATTAGAGCAACAGACAAAATTGGAACAAGCCTTGCGCAAAACCAAGCGTGCACAGCAATCTTGGAATGCATCCGATTTGATTCGCCAAAAAACCGTTCTGCATGGTGTCGAGGTGCTTATTTCTCAGGTAGAAGCCAGCACTGCAAAAGAGTTGCGCAGTATGGCCGATGACCTGCGTGGGATGTTGCCCGAAGGGGTTATTTTACTGGGTGTTGCAATTGAGGATAAGGCCTCACTGCTTTGCAGTGTTTCGCAGCCCTTGGTCGAAAAAGGCCTGCATGCAGGAAAAATTGTGGATGCCATTGCGCAAATTGCTGGTGGGCGCGGCGGCGGTACGCCTTTAATGGCAATGGCTGGGGCAAAGCACCCACAAAAACTGGCCTTGGCACTGGGTAAGGCCGTGAAAATGCTTGAAGCCCATTTGAAAAATATTTAGGCTGTTATTGCCTGGGTAGGTCTGCTAAGGCGAAACGTACTATCAGGTGAGTGCGCATCCGCAGCAGTGGATTTGTTTGATTATCAAATTTTAAGTATAATTTTTTGGATGGCACCTTATGGCTAATACCCATGAAATAACGGATTTGTTTGCTTTGGTATTGTGACTTACAACAATGATAAAATCTTCTCAAGTGCCAGAAATGAACTGGCTAAAATGCTTGCGTAACGCCCTCTACCAGCGCATTATACGCCCTTTTATTCAAGCCAATGCCAACCCGCAACAAATTGCTTGGGGTGCGGCCATTGGGGTGTTTGTTGCATTTACCCCCACCGTTGGTATTCAAATTTACATCACCATGGGAATATGGGCTTGTTTACGTTATTTTTTTAAGTGCCATTTTTCTTTGCCAATTGCCATTGCCATGGTGTTTATTTCCAATCCCGTTACCGTGGTGCCTATTTACTATGCCAGTTTTGTCTTAGGTAAATTTTTTTTGTCGTGGCTAGACAATTCCATGGAACCCTTTAACTATGAACTATGGAGGGCAGAATTTTCACAAATTGTGGGTGTGGATAATCAAACCATGCTTCAATCCATTGCTCAAGGCTCAAAAGCATTGTGGAGCAGCTTTGGATGGCCGTTGTTTTTAGGGGGTGGCTTGTTTGCCATTCTTTTTTCTGTTTTAACCTATCCCTTGGTGCTTTGGTTAATACACCGCCTGGGCAAAGCAATGCCTAACACCAAGGTTTAAACTGAATGCACAGCATGCATAAGCATTTTAACAAGGTTGCTGACACCAATCTTGGTTACCGCGGAAATGGTGTGACACCACAAAGGAGGGTTGAGGGTTTTTTCGCAAAGAAGACCTTGGTCTTGGAGGTCTGCCATAAATGGGAGCTTTTTTTGCATAAACAAATGCTGCTTTTTGGCAAGGGCTTCGGGGTTTTGCGCCAGTAGGTCTTGCTTATTCAGCACAATTCCCCGCGGTTTTTTGAGCAGGGTGGAAGAAAATAGGGCCATTTCCTCTAAAAGTACTTTGTACTGCTCCATGAGTTCTTCTTCACTCAAAAAAATATCAAATACCATCAAGAGCAAGGTGGTGCGCTCAATATGCTGTAAAAACCTTCGCCCTAGGCCGCGGCCGCGATGTGCTCCGCCCACTAACCCTGGAATATCTGCCACCACTACGCGCTCGCGCCATGGGCTTTCGACCACACCTAGGTTGGGGGTAAGGGTGGTAAAGGGATAGTCGGCAATTTTTGGGCGCGACTTGGAAATGCTGGAGATAAGGGTTGATTTCCCTGCATTGGGAAAGCCCACCAGACCTACGTCTGCAATCAATTTTAGTTCAAGTACAACCTCGAGTTCTATACCCAGGTTTCCTTCCTCGGCATGGCGTGGTGCTTGTTGTACCGAGCTTTTAAAGCGTGCATTCCCACGCCCACCAGGCCCCCCCGCCAGGAGCAACTGTGGCTTATCCGCCTCGAGTACCTCTAAGAGTGCCTTGCTTTCAAAGGCATCTTTAATGACGCAACCCAAGGGTACGCGGAGAATCAAATTTTTGCCCGATGCCCCATGCATGAGACGCTTTTTGCCCGCTTTGGCATCTTGTGCATAATACACCCGACCCTGGTGATAATCGATTAAACTATTGCAATCGTTTGCCCCCACAAAAAAAACCCCGCCTCCGCTTCCCCCATCTCCCCCATCTGGGCCACCATGGGGGACGTATTTTTCGCGGCGAAATGAGACACAACCATCCCCACCCCTGCCAGAGCGTACACGAATCATCGTTTGATCAACAAACCGCATAGCTTAGTTGCGCTTATGTGCTAGGTGGATGCTTTACTTGAATGTGGGGTGCTGCCAAGAGACAATGCTTTTGCCGCAGTAATGTGCTGCAAAGAGCGTGGTCGATGCAACAGTGCCAAACCAGCTCCTAGGGTAAAAAAAGGAAATGCCAGCCATGCGGCCATCACCAAAGGGGTGTGCAGCATGCGAAAGGTGATCGACCCATCGCGGTTTTCTGCAGCCAGTACCACATAGATATCGCGGATGATATTGCGATGAATGGCGACTTCGGTCAAAGGTTCGGGCTGGGTCGGGTAAAAACTGCGCGCTGGACGCAAATCCGCCTTGAATTTTCCCCCTTGATACAAGGCAAGATCGGCATAGCGTAACCGCGCATTGGCTTGTTGTTCTTCACGCACACCGCGCAACTTAAGTTCCCATGGCCCAGCATGCTGGGTTTGGCCTGGTTTTAAGGTAAAGCGCCATTCTTGTTGAAACAAATTACCCGACAAGCCAACAAATAAAAACATCAGCCCCAAATGTGCCAAGGCACCCCCCCAGTGCTGGCGATTTTTAGCCACCACCTGAAAAGAGGCTGTTATTCTCCCAATGCCTTGCTGGTTTTTTTGTACGCGTACGGTTTTCCAAAAATCGAGGCCTATAGCCCAAGTGGTAAATGCACACACGCCATAAATCAGTAAAGCCCCCCAGTGTTGGACCCCAAAGCCAAGCAAAATAACCACGGTTATTAAGGCGGCAACGCAAGGCAATCCAAAAATACGACGCATCGATTCCCAACTGGTTTTGCGCCATGGAATAAGGGTCCCCACCCCGATTAAAAACAACAGCGCAACCCCCATGGGAACCGTAAGGGTGTTAAAAAATGGGGCTTGAATGGAGAGTCTCGCTCCCTTTAACGCCTCTGCCAATAAAGGAAAAATGGTGCCCAATAACACCGTAAAGGCAATGCCCATTAACAATAGGTTATTGAGCAAAAACATGCTTTCACGGCTAAGCAGGTAGTCGGCGGTGTAACGCGATTGTAAATTTTGGATGCGCCAAAACATTAAGCCAAAAGACAAAATCAGCACCACAAATAAAAACCCTAAAAATGCTGGTCCTATATCGGATTGCGCAAAGGCGTGGACCGAATTGAGCACCCCAGAACGCACAATAAACGTACCTAAAATGCTTAGCGAAAAGGTGAGAATAATGAGACTCACATTCCACACCTTCATCATGCCGCGCTTTTCTTGCAAAACGATCGAGTGCAAAAATGCCGTGCCCGTCAGCCAAGGGAGTAATGCGGCGTTTTCGACGGGGTCCCAACCCCAATAGCCGCCCCAGCCAAGTTCTTCATAAGCCCACTGGCCACCTAGCATTTGCCCTACAGCCAGGGCCCACCAAGCCCCCAAACTCCAACGCCGTGTATGCAAAAGCCAGCCGTTATCGAGTCTGCCTTTTAGCAAGCTGGCAACGGCGTAGGCAAAGGGTGCGCTAAAACCCACATATCCCAAATAAAGCATGGGCGGATGGAGTGCCATGGCAGGGTGTTGCAGCAAAGGGTTTAAACCACGCCCTTGTGCAGGGATGGGAAATTGCAGAGAAAAAGGATTGGAGTATGTGATGAGCAAAAAGAGTAAAAACACATGAATGAAATTCATCACCAAAATGGCATAGGCTTGAACCTCTTTGTCGACACTCCCTCTATTCCACGCAATCACCACGGTAAAAAGGGCTAGAATCATTTCCCAAAACAGCAATGATCCTTCCATACCGCCCCAGAGTGCGGTGATTTTATAAAAAAGGGGCAGATCGGCACTGGAATGCCCCCACACGAACTGCACGCTAAAATCGTCGTTCAACAAGGCACGCCATAGCAGGCATCCAGCGATCCAAATAAAAACACCATGCAAAGCAGCACCATACTGTGCAGAGCGAACAAGATTGCCATTGTTTTTGCGTACCGCCAGCCAGCAAACGACCCCATTGTAAAATGCTAAGCACAAGCAAACGGCAATCAAAAGGGCACCAAGGTGATTAAATAGCATGGGGTTTTGTTTTAAAAGGGCTTTTGAGGCTGGGGGGAATTTTTGGAAGGGGATGAAGGCGATAGGCTGCGGTAGAATGCTTCTTTGTTTTTGACCTTGTTTTCATCAATGGTGTACTCCTCACTGTGTTTCACCAGCAGCACATGTGCGTAAAAAACATGGTTTTGGCTTAGCATGCCTTCGACCACAACGCCTTGCCCTTCGCGGTATAAATCGGGCTTAATGCCGCGAAAGACCACGGGGAGATAATGTTTAGAATCTTCGGTAACGTCAAAGTGGAGCTCTAATGCATGGGGATTCCAGTGGGTACTTCCCTTGCGTACCAAAGCCCCCATGCGGATTTGGCGGTCGTAAAAATTTTTGGGTTCACTCAGAATTTCTTGTGGCGTGTAAAAAAACACCACTTGATCAAACCCTTGAAAGAGCACACCAAAAAACAAGGCAACCAGCACGCTGCCACCAATAAGCAGTTGCCAACTTTTAGCACCAAAGCCACGCCCAAGGTGTTTATTTTTGATAGCCACTCCCATTTACCCGGGTAATAGTGTCTTTGTTGTAAAAATTTAAAGCGTTTTGAGGGCGTTTTCCCAGAGGGTTTTTTCGTGCTGTGCACGCAAGCGTACCAACAATAAAAACAGCCACCACAACGTGGCAACAACCATCCCTGTCAACAAAGGCGCTAACAGTTCTAAAGGCATGGCCACTTTTGCAACCCCGTTTGTAGCGCGAAACAACGAGGAGGGTTGATGGAGGGTGCGCCACCAGCGAACCGAAAGATGGATGAGGGGGATATCCAAAAAGCCAACAATCCCAATCACTGCGGCAAGGAGTTTCATGCGTGCATTTTCATCGCCCATCATACGCAACAAGGCATACCCCGCATAAACAAGAAAAAGGGCCAAGGTCGAGGTGAGGCGTGCATCCCACACCCAGTAGGTGCCCCAAGTAGGCTTGCCCCAAACAGCTCCCGAAAACAGCCCCATCCCCGTAAATAATAAGCCAATTTCGCAACACGCCGTCGCAATCCGATCCGCCGTGGCATCACGTTTCCAGATATAGGCAATGCTGCAGGCAAACACCACAAAAAACGACAAATACCCAGCGTAAATCGTAGGCACGTGGATGTACATAATTTTTTGTACAAAACCCATGTGAATGTCTGCAGGTGTAAAACCAAACACCCATACCCAATGCCCAATCAAACCGATTATGCTCAAGAACCCCAACCATGCAATCCATTGAAATGAAGGGGCAAAGGGCGCATGCGCTGGCATTGGGGGCGTCCATCTGGAAAATAGGTTAGAAATGAATGCTGCAGTAATCAAAAAACACGCCGACCCATTACGGTTACCCTATCAATATGCCTTCTCTTGCGCATGCATGGCAACGCTTTTTTTGGCTTCAAGCCTGCTATGGCGGCCCTTGTCCAATTTTGCCACGGTGTAGCCAAACAGAATGGACCCCCAGTTGGGCAAGGCTGGTGGGAATGTGGTGGGTTGTCATCAAGATTGCCGCACCTGCCTGGATAAACCCGTGAAGAATGTGTGCAACGAGATCGGTGGTAGGGCGATCCAAGCCCGCATAAGGTTCATCAAGCAACAGCAAACGGGGTTTTTGAACCAAGCAACGTGCTAAAGCAAGGCGTTGGAGCATCCCTGCACTGTAAGTGCGCACGGGTTTAAAAGCCCAAGCACTGAGGTTGATTGTGGTTAGTGCTTCTTCAATCCGGCACATGGGTGCTTGGTAGAGCGTGGCCGTTAATTGTAAATTTTCGTATCCGCTCAATTCGGTATAAAAGCCTTTTTGGTGCCCAATAACCCCAAGCAAGGCACGCATGCGTGTATTGGGTGGGATGGCATCATGGCCAAACCAGTGCATATCCCCTGCATCGGGTGTCATTAAACCCGATGCAATCCGCAACAAGGTCGTTTTACCCGCCCCATTTTCACCCTGTAACAGGGTGCATTCCCCTTCCATTACCTGCAAGCACGCATCTTGTAATACGGTGTGTTGGCCGAGGCGTTTTTGAATATGGTGTAAAAAGAGGGCAGGGCGTTGCATTTATGCGGGGATATCCCCTTCAATGGTAACGCGGTGCATCGCACGTTCGTGCCCATGGTAATCGTTTAAGGCAAAGTGCCAGGCACAACGGTTGTCCCAAATGGCGAGAGAATCCACCTGCCAATGAAAACGACACTGGTATTCCGAGCGAGACGCTTGTTGAAATAAATAGCGGAGCAAAGGCTCGCTTTCTTCTTCGCGCATGTTTTCAAAGCAAAGGGTATGCGCTGGGTTAATAAACAAGGCTTTGCGCCCCGTTTCGGGATGTGTCCGGACCACAGGGTGGGTGGCAGAAAACACTTTTTCGGCTGCCTGAATGCTCTCGTCTTGGCGAATAACACGCCCTGGAAGACGCTCTTTTAAGATGCGTGAACTGCTTACGGCACGCAAGGGGTTAAGCAGTGCTTTCATTCCGTGAGAAAGCCCTTCGTAAGATGCATACATACTGGCAAACAAGGTATCACCCCCTACAGGAGGCGTTTTTTTGGCATACAAAATCGACCCAAGGGGTGGGTGTTCGAGGTAGGTGGTGTCTGAGTGCCAAAGGCCTCCAAAATTGTCGGATTCATGGGCTCCTTTTTTGACCACAACAACCTCTGGGTATGCCTGCATGCCTTTTATAAAAGGGTAGCGTGCCAGCGGTCCAAAGCGTTGCCCAAGGGAGATTTGTTGCGGAGGACTTAGGTGCTGGTTGCGAAAAAACAGCACTTGATACTGTAAAAAAGCGTCCTGGATTTGTTGAAAGGTCGCATCGTCTATATCAGCCAAGTCGACACCATGAACCAGGGCCCCAATAAACGGGGTGACGGGTTCAATTTCCAACGCGAGGGCCGCAGGTTGCTTTACCATGGATTGCCTTTTACCCCTATTCAAAATAGAACGTAGCGTAAAAAAAGCGGTCGTTGGGAGCTTTTAAGGCTCTCTCAAAAGCGAGACGCCTTGTGCGGACGCGCTTTGGCTTGCATTTTTATTCTTGGCGTGTGCAAGTTTGGAGCAAGCCTGCAACCGCACGAATGGGGTTTAACCGATTTAAAGCGTAAAGATGAATGCCTTGCACACCTTCATCACATAAGGTTTCTATCTGCTTGAGTGCGTACTCCAATCCAAATTGCGCGGCACTTTTTGCCTGATGTGCATAACGTTCTAAACCGTTTAGTAGGGGGGGCGCAACCTGAACACCGCACATTTTTGCAAAGCGGTTCATTTGTTTGCTTGAAAGCGCGGGAAGCACCCCCGCCACCACAGGAATATCCACTTTTTCTTTGGATAAATCATCGCGCCATTTTAAAAAAAAGCGGTTTTCTGTAAAAAACTGAGACACGATAAACTCTCCCCCAGCACGTACTTTTTCAATTTGGTGCTGAAGTGAGGCCTGATAGTTTGTCGCCTCAATGTGTCCTTCTGGGTATCCCGCCACGCCGATTCCAAACGGGCTGTGTTTGCGCAAGTAATGTACCAAATCAAGGGCATAAGCAAATCCCCCTTTTGGTGTGATAAATTGGGCGATGCCCTGGGGGATATCGCCACGTAACGCCATGATGTTTTCGACACCCGCTTGTTGCAAAGCACTCAGCAAAGCATCAACCTCTTTTTTTGAATGTGAAACGCAGGTTAAATGTGCCAATACTGCACGGGGCAGGTTTTGTTTTTGAAACAAATCGGCAAGCATGCGGCATATTTCGAGGGTGCCATTTTGTGACCCGCCGCCCGCGCCGTATGTTACACTGATAAAGCGAAGGTTTTGTGCTATAATTTTGGGCAGGTTATCGCGCAAAGCCTGCTGGGCAACTTTCGCTCTGGGGGGGTAGAGTTCGACGGAAAAAACGACTTGACCAGGGGTGTAAAAATGAGCGATGCGCATCAAACTTTAAGTTAACGAGGTTGAAATGGGTGTAAAAGGGCGGGGTTATAAAGATGTGCATCAAGACAAAACGAGGGTTCTTTTGGGCTCAAAAAACCCGCTATTTTTGCCGTAGACAATTCCTATAAGAAGCCGTTTTAAAACGCAAGTGCCCTACGCCTTTCCCACCATGGTTTCATGGGTATAGGGATTTCGACGGAACGGTGCAAAAAGGCATAAACCAATAGCATGTAAAAGCAGGTAAAAGATTGACTTGTGAACCCTATTTTAATTAGCATGGTGCAGGTCTGGTGCGTTTTGTGGGACGTAAATTTTGCTTACATGGACCCTTTAGAGTGTTGATGAAACGCTAGCCGGCCGCAACGCCGTGTATGCCTTGGGCTGCACGGATTACCCCGCTTGCGGGTTGATTTTAGCCTAAATTTGAGCAAGCGACGATCTTTAAAAAAATCATCCATGGAGGGTATGAGGCGTTTTTATGCTTACGCACGCATAAACATAGAAAAGCCTTGTGATTATAGTGTAGAAAAGCACACACAATTAACGAGAGAAGCCTTATTTCTACCATGGATAAACAAGCACCACCAAATGCAACTCCGCCAGTACCACCCAAACAGGGTGCTTCACCGTTGCGGTTTGCCAACCCTCCCCCCCTTGAGGCGCATTCCCCTAAACTCAATCACAGAGCTAGCCCTTTGCATGTGCGCGCACAACAGCAGCATCAAAACAACGACCTGCAAGAAGATTATCTCATGCATAACCCCCGGAGCAAAGGGGTGTGGTGGCGTGTTAAGCGTGGGTTTTCAAGTTTAAAAAAGCCTTGTTTGTATGGGTTTTTGGTTTTGTTGATGGGTGGTGCGGTGTTTACTTATGCCAAAACCGATTTTTCGGATTTTTACGTAGCCTATCAACCCGTGGCCTTGTCTGCTCGTACCCAGTCGGCAGCCGTGGTGTCCTCTGAAAGCCAAGAGGCAAAAGTGCCAGAAGTCGAGGCGGCCGTGACCGAAAAACGGGCAAACCCCTCCACACCACAGCAAGCAAACCCACCCCCACAGGCGGCGAAAACCCCAAAAGAAGGCTCGTTTTTTACTCGGCTGTTTTCGGATTCCCCAAAGCAGGGTGCCACACCCACGCCCCAAGTGACACCAAATGCCCCACCAAACGCTACGGCAAGCGTTCGCATCAAAGCCAATCGCTATGGTGCCATTGATGGCGACTATACCCATAAAGGGGGTAGGCATCGTGTTTCCCCTCAAGAAACCCTCTGGCGGATTTCTGATCTGTGGTACCTCGATGCGCAGCTGTGGCCCAACATCTACCGCAATAACCTTTCGCTTATTACAGACCCTGATGAATTAAGGATTGGATGGGAGTTGCACGTACCTGGTTTAGAAGGTTCGCCCACCGCATTAACCCTAACCGATCGAAAAAATATTGCAGATGGCTATGTGCATGCTTACCTTGCCTATTCTGCCAAAAATGCACCCATGAGCGTGTTTTTTTTATGGGCAGCACAAGAGCACGACCCAACGGTAAAAAAGCGCTTTCGAGATCAAGTCGATGAAGCCGATTACCGCGCAAAGCCAAACAATTTTGGTGAGCAATGGGATAAACTAAGCATGCGATCCTATAACCCAGCAGCGTGGGAAAAGCATGTGATTAACCCCGTTTCTTCTGCTAACACGCTTAAGCACTAACCATCTTTTCCCTTAAATCGTGCATGCGTGTTGCACAAAACATCTTCGAGATCAAGTCGATGAAGCCGATTATCGCGCAAAGCCAAACAATTTTGATGAGCAATGGGATAAACTAAGCATGCGATCCTATAACCCGGCAGCGTGGGAAAAGCATGTGATTAACCCCGTTTCTTCTGCTAACACGCTTAAGCACTAACCATCTTTTCCCTTAAATCGTGCATGCGTGTTGCACAAAACACCGTGATTAAGATGCCCCTGGGTTCAAGCTTTGAGTCTCGGTTTGCCAAGGAGGGCATGTTGCATCGGCTGATACTCACAGCATTGGTTTTTTGTGTTTGTTGGGGCGTTGGCTTTGGCGGCGGTGCGTATTCACAAAAAAGAACACCTCATCGTGCCTCTCGAACCAGCCAAGGTGTGGTTAGCTTTTTCTTTTCTGGCGAGAAACGTCAGGTACAATGGAAGAACGGGGTTATTACGGTAGGGGTTTTTCCGCGTGCAAATGAAGGCTATCTTGAACTTTCTGCACGGGTAATTGGCCACCGTGGGTATGCCGACAAGGTGGCAAAATTGAATGCCAAAAAGCCTTTATGGCAAGAAAGAGCCATTTGGTTTTTGTTGAGTTGGTTGCCCTTAAAGCAGCAAGGGGATGCTTTGCGGGCATTACATCCTGAGGATGGACTCACGGAAAAAGGTTGGACACATACCACTGCTTATTCTCAAGAAAGCCTCTCTCAATTGGCTGAAGCATATATTGGGGATGTAGGTCGTGTCCCCTCACTGGCCAAGTTTAATGGCATCACCAATCCCAACGTGCTGCGCCTTGGTAGGCAAATTCATATCCCTTTAACGTGGTTGCAAGCGGGCTTGCGCCTCACGCCAACGCGGCTCAAAAAACCCTTACGCTTTTTGCATGACAAGCAAGGCAAACAGTTTGCCCTTTACACACTGCGCACTGGCGATACGCTATACTCCGTGGTGCTACGCTTTACAGACCGTGAGCGTGCAAAAGAGATTAATCGCCTGGCGCATCTGCTCGCCAAAGCAAATGGGTTTCCCTCGGTGCGTATGGTATTTGCTGGGCGTAGCATCCGCATTCCTTTGGAATGGATTGCTGAAGTGTATTACCATCACCTTGCTCCAAAAAAAACTGCATCCCCCCCCCTTCGAAAGGCGTTGGTCCGCAAGCCAATCCCCCCCAAACCCAAAGCACGCAAATCTCAAAAAGCACCTAGCAAGCGGGTTGTGCAGCCATTGCACGTTATCCTCGACCCAGGGCATGGTGGTGTTGACCCTGGAACGGTTTATAAAAAGCCCCATGTTATTGAACATGAAGTGGTGTACGACATTACCTTGCGCTTGAAAATTTTGCTGGAAAAAAAGCGGGCAAAAGTGTACATTACCGTTCAAGATCCCAGGCAAAAAAATCCACTTCGCAACATTGTACATGCCCGTTTAGGTGCTGAGCGCATTGCCGTCAATCCGCCTTACGTTTTGCATTCTGCAAACGTTGGTGTCAATATGCGCGTGTACCTGATCAACGCCCTGTATCGTAGACTACGCAAACGGGGCGTTGCCAAAAACAATGTTATATTGCTTAGCCTGCATGGGGATGCATTGGCAGCCAGCCTACGCGGTGCAATGATTTATTTCCCCGATTACCGCTTGCGTCATGAAGAATTTGCCCCGCAAAATGGACCTTACCACCTGCGCAAAGAAGCCATACCTCGGGTGATTCGCTTTGACTATCTGGAAAACCAGATCGCCCATCGCCTCAGCCATCGTTTTGCAAAGCACCTGGCAGCCACCCTTCGCAAGGAAGGGCTCGCGATCAATCGGCGCAAACCCATCCGCTCTTTTTACTACCGCCAAGGGGAACGTACCTTGCCCGCAGTGTTGCGCTATAGCCGCGTGCCAATCTCTGTTTTAATCGAAGTGGCCAATTTGAATAACCCCCACGACCGCCAAGCCATGCTCAGTGCGGCCACGCGTCAACGGACCGCCCACATTTTGGCAAAAGCACTGTTACATTATCGGGAAAAAAAAGGATGACACGGTTGGCTTTGTTCGGTGCGCCCACGCGTCAACGGACCGCCCGCATCCTGGCAAAAGCATCGTTACATTATCGGAAAAAAAATGACACTGTTTGCTTTGTTTTACAACCTGCAACAAAGGGTTTACGCCACCCTTGATTCATGGTGTTAAGTCCTTCATTTAAAAACCTGTTTTATGGCATAAAACCATGACCCACCCACCAACCCTACGACTTTACAACACCCTTACCCGTCAAAAACAGCCCTTTATGCCCCAAAATACGGCGATGGTGCAGATGTACACCTGTGGGCCAACGGTATATGCCCCCGCACACGTTGGCAATTTGCGGAGTTATATTTTCCCCGATGTACTCAAGCGCCTGTTTTGGGCGCGTGGCTGGCAAGTAAAGCACGTAATTAACATTACCGATGTGGGGCACCTGACATCAGATGCAGATGAGGGGGAGGACAAGCTCGAGTGGGCCGCACGGGAAGAAGAATGCTCTGCTTGGGAGATTGCAGCCGCGTGCACGGCATGTTTTTTAAACGATTTACAACGGTTAAGCATTGAGGAAGCCAGTGTATACCCCAAGGCAACCGATCACATTACAGAGCAAATCGACTTAATTCAACGCTTGGAGAAAAAGGGCTTTACCTACCAAACCACAGACGGTGTGTACTACAACACCACGCGTTTTTCGGGCTACGGAAAAATGGCCCAACTCAATACCAAAGGAATGCGTGAGGGAATGCGCGTAAATATGGGCGAAAAAAGGCATAAAACCGACTTTGCCTTATGGAAGTTTTGTCCCAGCGGTAGCACGCGCCAAATGGAATGGGATAGTCCCTGGGGAAAAGGATTTCCTGGGTGGCATGTTGAATGTTCTGCAATGGCGATGAAGCACCTAAGTAAAACGCTCGATGTGCATACGGGTGGGGTCGACCACATTCCCGTGCATCATACCAACGAAATTGCGCAATCTGAAGGTGCAACCAACAAGCCCTTTGTACGCTTTTGGCTACACGGCCAGTTTTTAACGCTGGAAAAAGAACAGCGCATGGGAAAATCCAAAGGGAATTTTTTGATACTTGATGACCTGATTTCCCGAGGGATCGAGCCCCTTGCCTTCCGTTATTTGGCATTAAACACCCATTACCGCCAGTTTTTGCAATTTACATGGCCCGCCTTGCAAGCAGCACAAACGGCATTACAGGGCTTGCGCAAATTGGCAGCCACACTACAAGCCAAAGGCGTTGATGTGGAGGAAACCCATGGGCAAGCGCAACGCATTAGCGCTACCTTTGAATGGGTGAACGAAGGTTTAAAAACCAGTGAGGCAAGCCGTGCCTTTATTCAAGCCTTGTGTGATGACCTTAACACGCCAAAAGCATTAGGCATTTTGTGGGCTGCCTTGCGTACAAAAGGGGAGGGGCGGATTCCCGAGAAGCGGATATTGCTTCAACTCACCCAGGTGCTATTGGGGCTGAAGGTATTTCAACAACCAGCACAAAAAAAAATGGAAGTACAACCCATTGCCAATCCGATTCAAGCCCTTGCCCAAGAGCGTTGGCAGGCAAAATTGGATAAAGATTTTACCAAGGCAGACGCCTTGCGTGCCGCACTGCTTGAGGCAGGCTATAAGGTGAAGGATACCCGCGATGGGTATGAACTGGCTGCTCATAAACCGTTATAAGGCACCTTGTGGTTGGCCAGGTTTACAAACGGCCTTAACAAAAGCGGATTGCCCAAAACTTGGCGGGCATTACTTTCTGCGGCGCCTCACCAAGGGGCGAAAGCCTGCATCACGTAAGCGGCGTGCCGTCCATTCCGCACGCCTGCTCTGTTTAAACGGCTTGCTTAGCACAGCGTGCTCACCTGTTGGGCGTTCTTCGAGTTGCCATGCAACCGTGGGATGCAGCTTATTCACAGCAATCAATGTCTCATTGGCAGTTTGTAACCTGCGGTGTGCGGAAACTTGTACCACATACTGTTGATAGGGCACCAAGCCCTCGCTCCAGTTGATATTGTTAGGCCACTTTAATACCTGAATGCACACGGGGATCGACCCAGGCCCAATCATTTTTAGCATTTCGGCAGCTTTGCGCGATAAGTCTAGAATGCGCCGCCGTTTGTAGGGTCCGCGATCATTGATACGCACGCGTACCCGCAGGCCGTTATTTAAATTTTGCACCTCAATCCAGGTGTTCATAGGCAAACTGAGGTGCGCTGCTGTAAGACCGTATTGGTCATACACCTCACCATTGGCTGTGTTTTTACCGTGAAATTTAGGGCCGTACCACGATGCCATCCCCCGCAGTTCGGCAGAAATGCTCTCAAAACCTGGGAGATTCGGCTTGTTTACGGCATCTTGACCAAAACTACTGCCACAATTTGGATGGGTTGAGCGCCATGCGCCAGAAGGATTGCGAATATCCAATTGGGCGATGGGTTCTTGGGGATAGGCACGCTTGCGTGGGTGATGCGCTGTGTCAAGGCGCTCTATTTTGCGCAAAATACCGCGTACCAGGCGCTCCTCGTGGGTGTTCCCTTGGCTGGGTTTGGCAAAAGGCGTGTGTGCGGCAATGTTTTGTGGATTCGAGCGCTCATGGGTACTCTGCTCAGGGCGAACTGGGGTGAGGCTACACCCTGTGATTCCCGCGAGCAGGAAACCTCCTAGGAATTTTGCGCACCAAGTGCGGCTTAAAAAATAAGTGTGTATCTTCATGCAGGCGATATGCGCAAAAATACCTCCTTAAATGAGGTATCCTACGCGTTTCGGCGTCCAATGCCTGCGGGTCTCCTTTCATACTGCAATAAAGGCCTCTTATTTTCCAATGGCCTTTGAGTGTTTGAGCAAATCGTTTTAAACCATAGGGATTGAAAACGCTCTCATCGTATTTGAACGCAAAGGCGCAAAAAAGGCCCTCCCTCCCATAAAAAACCAACCGGTTCTATGCAACGAAAGAAAGCCTTTTTTCCATGCACCACCTTCGTTCGACTATGAGGAGCGGTGCCTCCATGGCAGTCAGTACACCTTCCATGGCATACTATCAAGGCGACAGATTGCACATATATCAAGCAATAACAATGCCAAAACTTTATCTAATGGGGGTGAACACGCTTTTTTTGTTGATTTTAAAATTAGCAATGGCATCGTGCCCCTCGGCAGAGGTGAGCCACTGGGCAAATGTTTGTGCCAAGGGGTATTGAACATGTGGAAACACTTTTGGGTTGACGAGGCTTAAGGTGTACACGTTGTGAAAGTGTGTATCCTTGGTATAAAGCACTCGCAAATTCCCTTTGCGCGGAAAAGCCGCCCAGGTGGCGTTGTCAACCAACAAGTATGCATTCAACCCGACAGCCACGTTGAGGGTAGCCCCCATACCTTGGCCCGTTTCTTTGTACCAACTGGGGTGAAACTGAGGTTGGACGGGAAGTGCTTTCCACAACAAACGCTCTTTTTGATGCGTACCGCTTTTGTCCCCACGTGAAACAAAGTGCGCTTTTGTGTGCGCAATTTTGCTCAAGGCTTCGGTGACATTTTTGCTGTTTTTAATGTTTGCAGGATCCAACTTTGGCCCAGCCAAAACAAAGGTGTTATACATAAACGCCTTTTGCCAGTTGGAAAACCCTTTTGCCTTAAATTGCGCTTCGCCTTGCGGATGATGGGTAATCAGCACCTCTAAGTCGCCGCGCGAACCCATGGCAAGGACGGCACCCGATCCTTGCACCACAGCGTTGACTGCAATCCCTGTTTTTTGGGTAAACCGTGCCAAAAGAGCGCGCAATAGGCCCGAATTTTCAAGGGAGGTGCTGGAACCAAGGGTCAATTTTTTGGCAGCCTGCGCCAGGTTGGGTTGCATGAAACCCATGGTAAGGGCAAACAAAATGGCCCATAAAATGCGCAAATGCGCTTGTCTTTTATGACGGGAGTTCATGATGTAAAAACGCGCGACCTTCTTTTGTTTTGGGTTGTTGAAAAAAGGTTGCCGCTGGGGTTTGCTCGATCAATTTGCCTTGATGAATCACCACAATCTCATCGGCAAGACGCCGTGCTTGACCCAAATGCTGGGTGGCCATAATAATTTTGACCCCATTTTGTTTCATGTGTAAAACAAAACGCTCGATACGTCCGCTTGCGGTAGGGTCTAAGTTCGCCGTAGGTTCGTCCATAAAAATGACCCGCGGTTTAACGACCAAGGCACGGGCCATGGCGATTTGTTGGCGTTCTCCTAAGGAGCAAACCGCGGCACTACGCCTTGCAAGATGCCCCATTTGGCAGTGCTTTAGTGCTTCATGGGCGCGTTGCGCGCTGGTTTGTTTTGAGACCCCGGCAAGCCTTAAAGGCAAGGCTACATTCGCCAGTACACTGCGCGAAAGCATGACGGGTGCCTGAAAAACAATGGCTCTTTTTGGGGAAGGGGTGGCACACGCTCCATGCTCAATCCAGCGGATTTTCCCTTGAGTGTGGGGGAGGAGGCCAGAACCTACCCGCAAAAACACACTTTTCCCCGCACCATTATGCCCCAATAAAACGCTACAACCCGTTGAAGCCAGCTTGCAGTCGATGCCCTGCAATAAAAAGTGTTGGTTGATGGTCACACCGACCTGGGAGTATTCGAGCGAAGGCGTAGGGTGCTTATGCCCGGGAAGCACGACAAGGTTTTGCTGTAGCGTGAAAGGCTTTTCCTCTTTGTTTTTAAAAAAGAAACCCCCTGGGATGACGGTGCGATACCGCGCTAAAAATTGCAATAATCCGCCGCAAACATTCACTGCCAAAGCAAGGCTCAAGAGCACAATACCCAATGCAACAGCTAGGGCCAAATCGCCCTTGCTGGTTTCCAGGGCGATGGCTGTGGTCATGACACGGGTTTCATGCGCAATGTTCCCCCCCACAATCAGCACAGCGCCTACCTCAGCAATGGCGCGACCAAACCCCGCCAACACGGCGGTTAGTATGGCCGAGCGTCCTTCGAGCATCAAAATCCACAAAGTTTGCCCACAGGTAGCCTTTAAAGAATAGAGAAATTCTTTTAATCGGTCTGCGATAGGCTCGAGGTGTTGACAAGTAATGGCTGCAATAATAGGCATGGCGAGCAAAGCTTGGGTAACAGCCATCGCACTGGGTGTAAACAACAAGCGTAAAAAGCCTAAAGGCCCGCTATGGCTAAGCAGTAAATACATGAGCAATCCCACCACCACCGGTGGCAAGCCCATGAACGTATTGATGCCAATAATATACACTTGGCGCATGGGAAAACGGCTGAAAGCAAGCCATATACCCAAAGGAATGGCAAGGATAGCTCCAAGCAGCGTAGCACTGAGACTCACCTGGAGTGTACGCTGAATAATGCCCCAAAGCTCTGGATTGCCGCTGATTAAAAGGAGAAAAGCGTGGTGAAATGCCTCGAGCATGACAAGCTTTGAATCTGGGGGTGCAAAGGGGCAAGAGGTGAAAGCAATGCCTACTCGCAAATCGATTGTTGTATTAGGGCTATTGATCTTGCACCAGGCCGCCTTAAACGTAAACTGCTAAGCAGCTCAATAGGAACAATGCGCAAACCCGAAATCTAGCACAAAATGAGGCTGATCTCTTGAGATAAAGCTGGAATATTGAGATTTTGTGGGTACGCAAACAGCACACCACCCGCGTGAAGTGCCAGGGTACGCGTTAGTGCATTCCTAAGCATTTAAACGCGTCTTGCACCAGCTGAACCAACCCAGGGGATGTGGCGTGGTAACGCGTCCTGACCGCATAACCCCCTTAGTAAAGCGGGCAAATGCTCACAGTGGGTTACCATCACGTCAACCACAATCGACCCACGACACAAAATCATTTCAAGTACACGCCCCCCTTCAATGGGAAAGGGTGAACGAAAACTCATGCCATCTGGAAACAGTTCCAAGCCTTCCATATCCTCACCAAACTTCATGCGCATTCCAACCCTACCTTTAAGGGGGTGTAGGGCAGGGTTAGAGGGGGAATCAAGGGTGGATGAGGGGTGATTTTGCGCTACCGTAGGGCCGAGGTATCAGGGTTTCCTTAGCTAAGAGGGTAGTTTTGTTAGGAAGTCTTGCCGAGGGCACATAAGTGATGCGAAGCCCCTGCCACAAGGGCTGGTAAAAAAACCATCCGTGCCTTGTGGGATCACGGTGGGCATGTTCGTGCTAAGGGTTGGTTTTGCATACTATGCGCCAAATGGATTTAATTCAGGTACACGGATTTTAATAAATATCCATGGCTTGCGCTTGCTTTAAATTTTGTGTATTGTGGCAGCGCAATCCGAAGAAATGGCTTGGGGGCTTCCTGCTTCATTTACTACACGCAGGTGTTGCGTGTGTCGGTGGGTGTTTTGGCCAATGATGGCGTTTGATTTAAGAGGGGTTTGCCTCTAAAGATTTGCAATAAAGTATGGTTTTTCAAACACATTGAGAGGAGAGTATTATGACGAATACGTTAACAATTGTTGCTCGGGTGATAGAAGGGTTGATATTGTTTGTCTTTGGGGTGAATGGAATCTCGCGGTTTTACTTTTTTCAGCCTCCCCCCCCCACGCCTGAGTTGGGAAGCGTGATGGGAGCACTTGGCAGCTCGGTTTATTTCTTTCCTTTGCTCGCCATTACCTACATTGTGACGGGGCTTTTTCTCTTGTCGGGGCGTTTCGTGCCGCTGGCTTTGGTCGTGGTGGCACCCATTATTATCAACATCATTTTTTTGCATCTGTTTCTCGCCCCAGCGGGAATTATCCCTGGGCTTGTGTTACTCACATGTAATGTTTTTTTGGCGTGGCGCTATCGCAGTAGCTTTCGTGGTGTGCTCGATTCGCGCGCAACGCCAGATTAAGCCGATGCTTCTTTTCGTTACCATGTTCAAAAGGTCTATTCTTTCGTTGTGAGTGGCATGTTGCCTTGGCGTGTTGCGGTAATTGGTGCTGGCCCCGCTGGCTTTTATGCTACCGAGACGCTTTTACGCCAAACCGATCTTCCAGTCGCAGTGGACCTGTTTGATAGGCTGCCTGCTCCTTATGGATTGGTACGCTACGGGGTGGCACCTGATCATGCGCACATTAAAGCGGTTACCCGCCTGTTCCAAAAAACGGCGCTTCGCTCTGGTGTGCGCTTTTGGGGTAATGTGCGCATTGGCAGGGATGTTAGCATTGTTGAGCTGCTTGGTTGCTACCACCAGGTATTGGTTTGTACGGGTGCGCAAAAGGATAGGCGCCTGGCCATTGATGGTGAAGGTCTGCGGGGGAGCTGGTCTGCCACGGAATTTGTTGGCTGGTACAATGCCCACCCCGATTTTGCGGAACGCGCCTTTGATGGCAGCGCACAAAGCGTGGCCATCGTTGGCAACGGGAATGTTGCTTTGGATGTGGCGCGCATTTTGGTGCGCAATCCCGCTGAATTGGCCAAAACCGATATTGCCGCGCATGCGGCCCGTTGGCTTCAGAGCAGCCAGTTACGTGAGGTTCATTTGATTGGGCGTCGTGGACCCGTACAAGCTGCTTTTTCTGCACCAGAATTAGGAGAGATGTTGGCTTTAGATGGGGTTGATGTGGTGATTTCACCTAAAGATTTGGTGCTCGATAGTGCCAGTTCCACCCAAATGGAAGGGAACCCTAATCCAACAGCGCGGCGTAATTATGCATTGCTTTGTGAGCATGTCAAACGACCTCTTAAGCGGGCCGCGCGCAAGGTGGTTTTCCATTTTTGGAAATCCCCCGTTCAAATCACTGGGAGTACGCGTGTCGCAGGCATCCGGCTCGAGTGTGGCCAAGCGGCATCCGATGCCAGCGGCTGGGTAGGGGTAAAGGGCTTGGGGCGTTATGAAAACCTGCGTGTGCAACAGGTTTTTCGGTCGATTGGCTATTTGGGGGAGGCCGTGGAAGGGATGCCCTTCGATGGAAAGCGCGGGGTTATTCCTAACCAAAATGGGTTAGTGTTGGGTGAGGATGGACGGGTTTTGCCAAGGCTTTATGTTGCAGGCTGGATTAAGCGCGGTCCAAAGGGGGTTATTGGCACCAACAAGCAAGATGCACAGCAGACGGTTGAAAGGATGCTCAAAGAGGCATTGCAGCAAACCGCGCAAGGGAGTACATTTCTGCCGTCCAAGATGCGTGTTATTGAAGATGTATTACAGCATCATCAGGTGCGTGCGGTTAGCTATGCACAATGGAAAAGGTTGGATGCCTTGGAGTGCCAACGAGGCAAAATCCTCGACAAACCGCGGGAGAAATTTGTGCATATCCAAGAGATGATTGCTGCACTCGATGCGCCAAACGAACCCCTTGGCAAATCGTAATGCACTTCCTTTGAAGTTATGCGCGCTTGTATGCAACGGAAACACGGTGTTTGCCTGCACGAAAACAATGCGCAAAAATAAGACGCGTCGAAAGACATTTGCTCATCAAATAATATGGCAAAATGATAAAGGCCTATCAACACTACCTCAGAATTCCTGCGTATTTTCTGCCCCTACGCACGCGCTTTGCCCTAAGGGTTTTAGCCTTGCAGGTGCTGGTGTTAATGGTTTGGCGAGTAGGGTTTGGGGCGTACTTTTTTGACCCCCAAGATGCCTATGTAACCCTGAGCAACATCTCCAAAGCATTTTGGCTGGGCACGCGTTTTGATCTGCGCTTTGCCATTATTACCATCATGCCTTTTTTAATACTGGGATGTATTCCATGGTTGGATGTTGTAAAAAGCCAAAAAGCGTGCGTTTTTTGGCAGGCAGTCTATACCCTCTGCTTTGTGATGGTTGCCGTAATTCACTTTGCAGATCTTGGTAATTACGCCTATGTTAACGCACGCTTTAGTGCTGCACTGCTTGAATTTACGCAAACCCTTGCTATCAGTGCGCAGTTTGTTTGGCAAACCTACCCCGTGCTTTGGCTGGCGAGTTTGATTGTGCTCTTGGGGTGGGGGTATTGGTGGATTTTGCGTCGCTTTGTTTTTTCTATCCTAAATCCTTCAAAAACCCGTTCCAATCCTGATACCTTTCAACAAAAACCAGCCTTTTTACGTACGTTGTTGGCGGGTGCTGGCTTGTGGGTGGGGCTCATTTTTTTGGCGCATAGCAGTGTGTCGTCCTACCCTTTGCGTTGGAGCAATGCTTTTTTTACCCCCAGCTCTTACGTTACAGCCTTGGGGCTAAATCCCACGCTATTTTTCTTCGATACCCTAGGCAGTCGCGCCAAGGCCTACAAAGAAGATGTTATCCGCAAAAACTATCCCCTACTCGCTTCCTATTTAGGGGTTGCTGAGGAAGAGCGCACCCCGTTACATTTTGTACGCAGCAACCCCCCCAAAGCGCATTTTACCAGCCCGCCCAATATTGTGGTGATTATCCTCGAATCTTTTGCACACTACATTCTTGGTGCAAATGGCAATCCTTTGGAGCCAACACCAAATATCGATCGCATGCTTCTTGATTCGATTGTGTTTAACCGCTTTTTTACCCCCACCCCGGGTACTGCGAGATCGGTGTTTGCTTTTATGACAGGCATCCCAGATATTGCGGTGCATCGAACCTCTTCGCGTAACCCTGCTTTGGTGAACCAGCATTTGCTGCTCAATGCATTTCAAGGGTACGATCCGATGTACTTTATCGGTGGCAGTGCAAGCTGGGGTAATTTGCGTGGTTTGCTCAAAAAGAATATCCCCCGCTTAACCCTCTACGAAGGTTCAACCTCGAACCTCCCTAAAGTGGATGTTTGGGGTATTTCTGATTTGGATTTATTGTTTGAAGCCAATAAGCAATGGCGCCGTAAAAAGAAGCCTTTCTTTGCGGTGCTTCAAACATCGGGTAGCCATCGCCCGTATACCATTCCTAAAAAAAATATGGGGTTTCAAAAAAAATCGGCTTCTGCCAGGGACCTGAGAGATTCGGGGTTTAGAAGTGTAGCCGAATACAACGCATTTCGGTTTTTAGATTTTTCATTAGGCAAATTTTTTACTCAAGCACGCAAAGAAGCCTATTTTAAAAACACGCTTTTCGTGATTTTTGGGGATCACGGGTTGCATGGGACGAACAAAAATCTGCCTACAGGGTATCTCGCATCGGGACTATCCGCAGTTCATGTTCCTTTGATTCTTTATGCGCCAAAACTGATTCGATCAGCCAGGGTAATCAACACGCCAGCCAGTGAACTCGACGTCATGCCCACCTTGGCGGGTTTGGTGGGGGTGCCGTATAAAAACCGTACACTGGGTCGTGATTTGTTTGCCATTGAGCGCGATCGTGAGGTTCACTATGCCCCCTATTTTTATCCCAGCGATGCAATGAACATGGGCTTGGTTGGCAAACGGTTCATTTTACGCATTCAGCCTGACGAAGAAACCAGCTTGCATGACACGCAGCGTGGTTCACTGTTTGAAGATGTGAGTTTACAACATCCCGAATTGTTCGAGCATATGGAAACGCTAGGGAGGGCATTGTATGAAATGGCGCATTATTTGCCGTGGCACAACCCACCCCTACCTTAAAAGACGACCGTCAACGCTTTTTTTAACACGGTTGATTCGTGCCGTGAGGCATGTTTTATCTTAACAAAAAACCATAAAACACCATGACCACTCCCATTAAAACCCCGTTACAGGGCATGCGTGTCCTTGATTTGTCGCGTGTATTGGCTGGCCCCTATTGTGCTACTTTACTCTCTCACTTGGGTGCTGAGGTGATTAAGGTCGAAAATGAGCAAGGAGATGAAATACGTACTTGGCCACCATTTGTGAGCTTAGGCAAGGAATCCCCGAGGATGAGTGCGACTTTTTTGGGAATGAACTTGAATAAAAAAAGCATTGGCGTGGATTTAAAATTGGTTCGCGGTGTACAAATTGTGGAGGAATTGTTGGCCAAAACGGATGTTGTGATTGAGAATTTTCGTACGGGCGGAATGGAGCGCTTTGGTTTGACTGAAGAGCGCTTAAAGGAACTGAACCCACGGTTGGTCCAGGTGTCGATTTCTGCTTTTGGACGAACAGGGCCCAAAGCGCATCACCCAGGGTATGAGGCCATGGTACAGGCTTATTCCGGAGCGATGGAAATTACGGGGGATGAACACCATGAGCCTGTGCGTAGTGGGGTCTCGTTTTTGGATATGTCGACTGGGGTGGTTAGTGCATTTGCTGCAATGACTGCCTTATTCGAACGTGAGCGCACGGGCAAGGGAGGGCGTGTCGACGCTTCTTTGCTAAACACGGCCATGGGGCTGATGACCATTCAAGTGTCGAATTACATGCAATGCAACGTTTTGCAAAAACGGTTGGGCACAGCGCATCAGTCCATTGTACCCTATCAATCCCATCCCACCAAAGATGGCTTTATTTTTGTTGCCTCGGCCAACCAAAATTTATGGGAGCGCTTTTGCCATGTGCTGGGCATCACCGAAGCGATAGCCGATGCGCGTTTTAAGGACAATATCAGCCGCGTCGCCAATCGAAAAGCGTGCTTAAAAGTGGTGCAGGCTGCAACCGTCACCCGGACTACCAACAACTTGCTACAGGCCCTCGAAAAAGCGGGGGTTCCCGTTTCTAAGTTGAATACGCTAAAGGATGTGGTTGAGGATGGGCAAGTGCAGGCCATTGGTGCCATTACCTCAGTCGAGGCAGGGGAGATGGGTGCCGTACAGGTTCCCAATTTGCCGTTTTTGATGGACCATGCTGCCGCAGCAGTGCGTACCAGAGCGCCTTTTTTAGGCGAACACACCCAAGATATCCTGACCGAATTGGGGTATTCTACCCAACAAATTGAAACCTTGCTCCAAGAGGGGGTTGTATTTGGTGCCCAGTGAACCACCGCAGATACACAGTGTCAAAAAAATAGACACAGCCAACCAACCAAGGAGCTTGCACGGGTTTGGTGCAGCTGTTGACCAACCTACGCCCTACTCCCTTCCGTGGAGTTTGCCAAACGCTTTAGGCATTTTGGGGTTGTTTGTTGGTGTGCAAATAAGTTTGGGGTTGTTAATCCAGGTGCTAAGCGCAAACACCTTCCAAGCAACGCCTTCCCTTTTTTCTTTTTTCGTCATCATTGTAGCCTCTCACCTTATTACTTGGGTGGGGGTGTGGTGGGTGAGTCAACGGCGTCATCGCCAGGGGTATGCGTACTTGGGGCTGGGTACAAAGCCTGCTTTTAAAACGCTTATCAAGGCTATTTTACTGGGCCTTGCTGCGCAAATTTTGGGCGTATTGCTTTTGCAACTATTTCCTCCCCCACCCGATTTAGAAACCCCGTTCAAGCGGCTCATGAATTCAGGGGCTTTGGGGATAGGCATGTTGACCATGATGGCTGTGATTATGGCACCTTTGCTCGAAGAAGTGCTTTTTCGTGGATTATTGCAACCTGCGCTGGCACGCTGGGGAGCGTGGATCGCAATTGGAATCTCAGCGGTGTTGTTTTCTGCTTTGCACGCGATCCAACTACAGGGCTATTGGCCTGGGTTGACCAGTATTTTTTTGGTGGGAATGGTGCTAGGTTGGCTACGCCATAGAACAGGTTTGTTGTGGGCAAGCATTGCGTGCCATGCCGCCTACAATGGCCTTGCCATCGTTTTACTACTGATTGCTTTAGCCCATAAGGCGGGGCTATCCTAACGGCAGATGCCAACATGCACCAGGCAGGTCGGTTTTATTGCGATGCATCTAAGAAACTTAGAAGGAGATAAGAATTAATGAAGGTTGTTGTTCCCATCAAATCGGTGGTTGATGTAGAACTCAATTTGCGTGTACGTGATGGCAAGCTCCAAGAAGACGGCCTTAATTACGTGCTAAGCAAATGGGATGAGCATGCTTTGGAGGCTGCCTTGCAGTTGTGTGAAGCCAATGAAGGAGAGGTGGTGGCCGTTACTGTGGGTCCGGAACGTGCGGGTGAAACGCTGCGCAAAGCACTGGCCATGGGGGCGCACAAGGGCATTCATGTTCAAGAAGCAGGTTTGGCCCTGAGTGATAGCAAAAACATGGGGCGGGTGTTGGCCGCCGCCATTGGACGCGAATCCCCCGATTTAATTATTACAGGACGCCAAGCCCAAGATACAGACATGGGCGCAACGGGATGCTACCTGGCGGCCGCGCTTGATTTGCCCACCGTTGCCAACATTGCAAGCATTGCTCCAGAACTCAATGCTGGGTGCTTGGAGGTAGAGCGCAAGGGGGATTTTGGAATGGAAGTTATTTCTTTAACTTTGCCTGCCCTGATTACAGCCAATGACAGTTTAAACGAGCCCCGTCTTGCCTCTTTGCGGGGAATTATGCAAGCCAAAAAGAAACCCGTTGAGGTGATGCACTTAAGCGATTTAAACTTGAGCATGGATGAGGTTGGCCCCGATGCAAATGGCTGTGAATTGCTCACCTTGCTTTCTCCTCCAGAGCGTGCGTCAGGGCAAAAATTTAGCGGTGACGCAGCGGAAATTACCCCTCAAGCCATGGAAAAACTGGACAAAGAGGCGAAGCTGTTTTCTTAAAAAATACCCTATATTAAGGCACTCAGTTAAGGTAGGTGTTGGCATTGCTGTAAAGCAATAATGGGGGGTTAATAAAAAATTTATAAGCAGTGAATAAGGCAAACAATGAAAAAAATTTTGGCCGTTTTAGAGTGCAAAGGGGAAGCGTTGCGCAAACCCTCCATAGAACTCTTAAGTGAACTCCAACGGCGTAAGGTAGAATTTGATGCCCTGCTTATTGGCGACAAGGTGACGGCCTTGGCAGAGCTGGGTGCTGGGGCAGGAGCAAAAACGGTGTTTGTGGCTGAGGCAACCCATTTAAAGCATTTTAATGCGCTTGTATACAGCCAAGCAGTGTTTGCAGCCTGTAAGCAAGCCAATGCAGATTGCCTTTGGTTTAGTGCATCAGAGAGCGGAAAGGCTCTTGGCCCAGCCAGTGCAGCCGCATTAAATGCGCCCTATATTGGGGATGCCGTGGCCCTTGAAGAAGATGAGAATGGGCGCATGGTTGTACTGAGGCCTGCTATGTCGACCAAGGTAAGGATGCGGATGGGTTTTAAGGGGGAAGGCCCCGATGTGATTGGAATTCGTGCAGGCACATTTCAAGCGCAAACTATTTCACCCAGTGCCGCCCATGTGGTCCAGTTACCCCCACCGCCAGCGGACCCACGGGTGCAAGTAAAAGAAGTGAAGATACAAGAAACAGGTGAACTGGATTTGGGTGAAGCCTCGATCGTTGTTTCTGCGGGCCGCGGAGTGAAAGGCCCCGATGGCGTGGCCTTTGTCAAGCCATTGGCAGAAGTGTTAGGGGCTGCATATGGTGCCTCGCGTGCGGTTGTCGACTCGGGGTGGGCACCTTACGAGCGACAAGTGGGGCAAACGGGTCGTGTCGTGTCTCCCGATTTTTACTTTGCCGTGGGTATTTCGGGGGCTATTCAGCACTTGGCGGGAATGAGCAGTTCAAAAATTATTGTGGCGGTCAATAAAGACCCCGATGCGCCTATATTTTCCGTGGCAGATTATGGCCTTGTGGGCGATTTGTTTGAGATCGTTCCCGTCATGCTCGATGAAATTAAAAAACGTAAGCAGGAGACCTAGAAAAACTCTCTATGAACCCACTCCTTATGACTTTTACCTTGGTGGTGGCGTTGCTGCCTTTATCTTACACCTTAGGTAAGCGGTTTGCGCTTTTGTCGAGCCTTACACCGGAAAATCGCTTCGATCAACCCCTAAAGCGCCTTAAACTCCTTGGAAATATTGGTTTTTCGCAGAAAAAAATGGTGGGGCGCAAGCGCGAGCGCTCCGCTGGCATCATGCATTTTTTCATTTTTTGGGCAGCACTTATCATTGGTTTGCGCGAATTGGCTTTGCTGGGTGAAGGCTTTGTCTCAGGCTTTGCTGAACATCTGCCTTTGCTGGGGGCAGAATCATGGCTGGCTTACGCTTTTGTGCTCTCTTACAACACGGCAGAAGCCGTGATCGCGGCCATGCTCTTGTTTGCCTTGTATCGACGGCTCGTTCTGCGCCCCCAACGCTTGGATTTAAATGCCGAGGGCATTGTGGTCCTTTTGTGTATTTTGGGAATTGTCATGACCGACCTCATGTTTGATGCAGGCCGCTTTGCTCTGATTAAAGCAGGCCACACGTTACCGTATTTGCATAGCAGCGTATATGGCGTGGAGATGGATTGGGCACCTTTTGCGAGCTTGCTCGCCGGAGGAATTGCGCCTTTAGGAGAGACGGGTGCTGCCTTTGCCTACCATTTTGGTTTTTGGGGTCATATGGTGATAGCACTGGGGTTTATCAATTATTTGCCTTACACCAAGCAATTCCATGAACTAACCGCCCTGCCAAACGTGTATTTTGGATCCCTTAATGGGCCGCATCAACCCATTGCGCTCCTCGACTTGGAAGATGAAAGCGCATGGGAAAAGGAAGCACTGGGGCTTAACCGGATTGAGCAACTTACATGGAAGCAAGGGCTTGATTTATACACCTGCACCGAATGCGGACGCTGTTATGATATTTGCCCTACCTATGTAACGCATAAACCTTTAACGATGAAATGGATGAATGATGACTTGCGAGGCTATTTAACAGAAGAACAAGATACAATTCTTCGCTCGAAGAAAAGCAGTGATGCGAAGCGCTTGGTGGGTGATGTGATTAAGCACGATACTCTTTGGGCCTGCACCACGTGCCGCGCTTGTGAGGAGGTGTGCCCCGTTTCAATTGAGCATGTACCACGAATTATTGCAATGCGCCAAGGGCAGACTTTGATGGCAGAATCCCATCCTAAGCAGCTCAATCATGCTTTTCGCGGTTTAGAACAAAATGGCAACCCGTGGAATCGTGGCTACGACCAGCGTGATGCGTGGATGGAAGGTTTAGAGCAAAAGCCCCCGGTTTTGGCAAAAACTCCCAATGAAAAGATTGACGTGCTGATGTGGGTGGGTTGCATGGGTGCTTATGATAACCGTAACCAAAGCATTGCCCGCGCCACTGCCAAGCTGCTGCAAAAAGCCAAAGTTTCCTTTGCAGTATTAGGCTCTAACGAAAAATGTACGGGTGACTTGGCACGCCGCTCAGGCAATGAACTGCTTTACCAAATGCTGGCGCAAGAAAATGTGGAAACCTTAAATCACGTTAAGCCTAAGGAAATTGTAACCAACTGCCCCCATTGCTTAAATAGCCTTAAAAACGAATATCCTCAATTGGAAGGACGCTACGTGGTTTACCACCACTCACAATACATTGCCAAGTTGGTCGATGAAGGGCGTTTGGAGATAGAGCCGAACTTGACGGGGGTGGCAACTTATCATGACCCTTGCTATTTAGGGCGCTATAATAACGAATACGATGCGCCGCGCAGCCTTTTACAAAAGGCCGCAAAAAAACCTCCGGTTGAGATGCGCCGCAGCCGAAGCGAAAGTTTTTGCTGCGGTGCTGGCGGAGCACGGATGTGGATGGAAGAAAAAATTGGCTCAAGGGTGAACGAAGAACGCGTACGTCAGGCCAAAGAAACAAATGCCACCTCTATCATTACCGCGTGCCCGTTTTGTATGACGATGATCTCCGATGGGGTCCGTGCAGCAGGCAGTGAGGATAGCATTCAAGTGAAGGATATTGCCGAGGTCGTTTTGGCTGCATCTGAAGGCATCAAAGGCCGTGCTTAGTCGTGCATGGCAGCCCCATGTGCAACAAGCTAGCATGAATGATTGAAGGAGAGACGTTCAGACTGTGCCCCACAGCATGCATACTGGGGCGTGCCCCCACTTTACAGGCTTTGGATCACATGCTTTCTACCACTTTTCCGTCTCGACTGCATATTTCTGCCTTGGCCAGCGCCAGTAGCCTTTAATAAGGCAAGGTGCACCCCTACCAAGGGTTGCACCACGAGCTTTTGGATTAGAATCCTCCGAAATCGGAGTACTTTAAAGTACTATCTGCAAGGTAAAGCGCGATGGCATAAAGATGGAAGTCTAGCGAAACACGGGGCAACTCATGGCTAAGGTTTTGGGAACCCACTGAAAAAAATCTTGGTTTTTAAGAAATCTTCTCTTTGCTTTTTGCCTTCTCGCCATCTTTTTCTTTGTCTTTCATGCTGCTGCGAAAATTGGTAATCATTTTACCAACGCCATCTCCTATTTGTGGTAAACGCGAAGCGCCAAAAACAACCACAACGATAAGCAGGATAATGATAAGCTCTTGCATACCTAAACCAAACATCGCTTTTTATACTCCATGAACAATGTAACGATTGGGGGAGGGGGGGGATTATAAGTGCACCCAGTTTTTAAAGGATAAAAGTGAGTTATACCACTGTTTGTGTCAATAATGTTTAAAAACTTGGCAGTTTATGCTAGGAGGGTGTCCAGCGTGTGATGCGTTGTGGGTGTACATCAAAAACCCCCTGGCTTATCTAACCAAGTGCGTTGTGGGTGTACATCAAAAACCCCCTGGCTTATCTAACCAAGGCAGGTATCTCAAGGCCAACGGCAGATTTTTTATTTTGTCCCATGGTTTACTTTGAGCGCAAAGTGCTCAACAGATTTTCACGCTTAACCCATGATGATGGGGCATCGTTTAAGAAATACATCCTAATCACAGATTTATTTTAAGGAATTCAAAAATTGATGCAATGGCCAAAAATAATGGTTGATATGCTTAAACGCTATCGAATTCAGTTCGTGAACTATGTGCCCGATGCCATGGGGGAGCGGCTGCTTGCCCTTATTCGCGAAGACAAGGACTTTGATTTGTTGCCCTTGGCGCGCGAAGAAGAAGGCGTTGGTACGGCAAGCGGTCAAACCCTGGCGGGAAAGCGTGCGGTCTTACTCATGCCCACCTCTGGTTTGGGAAATTCGATCAATGCACTTGCCTCCTTGGCTATTCCCTACCGCCTGCCCATACCCATGATTATCGGTTTTAGGGGTGACTTGGGGGAGTTTAACCCCGCCCAAGTTCCCATGGGGCAGTCTGCCAAAGGCATTTTAGATACCATGCGCATTCCTTGGTTTGAACTGACCAACGAGGAAGAAGTAGCCGTAAAAACGGAAGGTTTTTTACGCATTTGCTACACCACGGAAAGCCCTGCGGCGTTGTTTATCTCGACCCAATTGGCGGGTTGGAAAGAATAACAAAAGCGGTCACCAATTTGATTGAATCATAGCAAGGACAGCAACAACACCATGATTGAACGGGCAGAAGCAACGAAAGCAGTGGTTGTCAAATTAGAAAAAAACGCGCTGGCGTTGGGTTCTTTAGGCAACACCAAGTACGACCTCAAAGGCGCAGGAGACAGAGATCTTAATTTTTATATGTGGAATTCAATGGGCATGGCCTCCTCGATGGCATTGGGCATGGCATTGGCCCAGCCAGAGCGTCGAATGGCCTTGTTTCAAGGAGACGGAGATTTGTTGATGAACCTAAACTCCCTGGCCACGATTGGCTGGCGTGCACCCAAAAATATGCTCCATATTGTTTGGGACAACCGTCTCTATCAAATTACGGGTGGTCAACCTACGGCATCCTCAGACAAAACCAATTTTGCCCAAGTGGCACTAGGTTGCGGTTATGCCAAGGCAGAAACGGTGGAGACCTTGGACGCTTTTCAGGCCAGCCTTGATTGCGCATTGCGCGAAGATGGCCCGTGGATGCTTCATGCCATTTGTACTGATGCACGCTCCCCCAAAACAAACCGCCCACCCATTAGCCCAACATGTATCAAGCATCGCTTCATGAATGCGCTTGAGGCAAGGCATTAGGTGCGCCACTCAAAATAGCCTGTTCGAGTGTCCTCGTCCCCATGCTTTGCCACCACATGAAAACCGCAGATGTGCCCGTCCCCATGCTTTTACACCACTAAGGATAAGCGGGATATCGTGGGATTGTACGGGGGTTTCCGCCCTTTGCACCTGTGCTGCGGGTGCCTTATCAAACCCCGTTGTTTGAAGCACATGGTGGCAAAAAGTGTTTATGAGAATTGCTGCGAATTGAACCGCATGTGGCTCAGCGATGCGGCACCCAAAAAACAGCGAGAGCCGTGCCATTAGCCTGTCGCATCCGTTTGTTATAAGCGTTTGCACCCTGAACTTAAAGTGGATTTAAGTCCTTTGCGAACGAACGCTGCGGGCGCTGGTTTCTCAAGCCTCCAACTTTCTTATACCTTAGGGAGAGGGGCACCCCTAAGCACTTTCTACCCACTCGACGGGCGCGTGTAGCATCAAAAGGCAAAAACCATCAAAGGCGACCGCCTTACGCACGCTTAAATGCACCAGGGGCCAACCCCAAAATCTTAAAACTGAGGCAATTTCGCCACCTCTTCCTCGTAGACCAAAGGGTCAAAAAAAATATCTGTTTCCCCATCCTACCCTACCCAAAGCCCTATGGTCGGATACTAAGCATTCATTGCCATAAAGGGATTGAATTATTTTACGCAAAAAACATGCTATCTAAAATTAACGCCAAAGCAACCAGTGTAAAGCCATGTGAACGTTTACACCCGCAGCATCATTTAGCGCATGCTGCGTTGCATAAAGCGCAGGCGTTCGAAAGCATGGACGTCTTGCTCATTTTTTAGAAGTGCGCCGTGCAAAGGGGGAAGTTCTTTGGAAAGATCAAGATTTTTGAGGACGGCCGCGGAGATGTTTTCGACCATCAAAAGCTTGATCCAGTCGATCAATTCGCTGGTGGAGGGTTTTTTCTTCAAGCCTTCTACATTGCGAAATTGATAAAATAATTCGAGGGCTTCTTTCATGAGGCCTTCATGCAATTCAGGGTGATGCACGCGAATAATGTCTTGCATTATTTTGGGTTCTGGAAAGCGAATGTAATGAAAAAAACAGCGCCGCAAAAACGCGTCGGGCAGTTCTTTTTCGTTGTTGCTGGTAATAATCACCAAAGGACGCTGCTTGGCTTTAATGGTCTGGCGGGTTTCGTATACATGAAACTCCATGCGGTCTAGTTCAAGCAAGAGATCATTGGGAAACTCAATGTCAGCCTTGTCAATTTCGTCAATCAACAGCACGCACTTTTCATCGGCAGTAAAGGCTTTCCACAGTTTGCCAGGAATAATGTAGTTGCCCACATCGCGCACGCGCTCATCACCCAGTTGGCTATCGCGCAAGCGCGACACGGCATCATATTCGTAAATGCCTTGCTGTGCAGTCGTGGTAGATTTAATGTGCCAAGCAATCAGGTCAGAATTTAAACTTTTGGCGGCCTCATGAGCCAATTGGGTTTTGCCTGTGCCTGGTTCACCTTTTACCAACAAGGGTTTTTCTAAAGCAATGGCCGCGTTAATGGCTACCTTTAAATCTTCGCTGGCAATATAGGTTTCGGTACTGTCAAATGGGTTTTGCATGGTGGGTTTATGCTTGCTGTAAAAAGGGTATAAAAAGTGGATTTACCTGCGACAACGTGTGTGACAATGGGGGAACAAGCGAACACACCCTCTTATCCAACCACGCCCCACCTCCTATCTTGTACTAGCAAAGGAAACTAAGGGGTAGGCAGGTGAATAAAAGCGGTGCCTTCAACAAATGGCCTATGCCACCGAGCACCAATTAAACCAATATTTTGGTGTGATTGGCAAATGTAAGGTTTTAGAAAAGCCGTGACCTAACCTTATCATGGGCACAGCACTATGGGCACAGCTGCTTATTGGCTGTGTGGGAATGACGGCTTGGTTAAATTGGCGGGGAGGCAATTGACACACCCCAAAAAGTGGTGTTACGCTAGCGGGGACCGTGTGATTACCACCCTTTCAAAAACCAGGCATACATCTCCACACAACAGCCATGAACTTTCGCGAATCACCCTATATCGTTGATATTTTTGACTTTGACCTGCTTCACCTGCAACTCAACACGCCGTTGTTTATTTTTGCCTTAGTGCTGCTGGTCATGTTTTTTTTACAAAAATGGCTGTTTGGGCCCGTGCTTGCCACCTTGGATGCACGCCGTGCCAAGACGGATGAGTGGCATAAACAAACTTGCGAACAGCAGCAACAAATGGCTCAAATTGTCAAAACCTGCGAGCAGCGCCTGACGCAAATCAGGAAGGAGAGCCTTGTTGCACGCCAAACGCAAACCAAGGAAATTGAGAAAGAGACCGAACAGATGCTACAAAAAGCGCGTCAACAAGCGCAAGCACAACTAGATCGGACAGTGGCTGCCATGGGCGAAGAGGCAGAGCAAGCGAGGCAAAATCTTGCACACACAGTACAAACATTGGCGGAGCGGTTGCGTGCACGCTTGTTAGGTGCCTAGAACGACCGTTTGGCAGTAAAAAACAAGAACCCATGATAAAACCTCGTGTTCGCTTGCACAGAGCGGCACGTTTAGATAGCCTGTCTTGAACCATTTCCTTGTCTGTATAAGAAGACAACTATGACGACGAGACCATAGAGCGAAAGAATCAGCGAAACCCTTGCTTCATGTTGACAAAATTTTTGATGCCTGCTTTAACCAACACCACCCACCATGTGGTAAAAATAGCCCTGCTTAGCGTACTGAGCGGGGTTTTGTTTGCAACGCCTGTTTGGGCTGCTGCTGGTGGGGAGGGGAACCCGTGGCTTGACTTGCTGTGGAAGGCCATGAACACCAGTATTCTTATGGGAATTCTTTTTTTTGTAGCGCGCAAACCTCTGGGCAACGCCTTGGCAAACGCCGCCAAAAAAGAAAAAGACACATGGGATGATGCGCAAAGATCAGCCCAGCAAGCAGATGCAGACCTTGCCGCACACAAAAAACGCCTCCATGAATTCGAGCAAGAAATTGAGCAAATACAAGCCGATATGCGCAAGCAATTGGACGTTGAGCGTAAGCGCATGCTGGATCAAGCGAAAGAAGGCATAAAACGCGTTGAAAAGGACATGGCGTTGCGCGCAGAACAAGAGGCTGTACGTTTGCGTCAACAAATCCGTCGCGAAATGGCAGAAAAAGCCCTCTCTCTTGCCGAGCAGAAAGTGCGCGAGGAACTTAATCAAGAAAAAGCACTGCAGGTAATGGAAAAAAGCATTGCCCAAATGGAGGCCCGCTAAGCTATGAGTGATGTGGTGGTGGCAAGGCGCTATGCGCAAGCGTTGTTTAACTTGGCCAACAAACAAAACCAAACCGATACCATTGAAGAAAGCTTGCGCGATTTAGGTGATGCCATTCAAAAAAACGACGCCTTGCTTCGGGTGGCATTGGACCCTAAAGTGCCCCCTTCCCAAAAGGAGGCCCTGGTCGCGAACTTGTCGGATAAAATGGGGTTGGTGCCCATATTAAAAAATTTTCTACGCTTGCTCGCCCAAAAGAGACGCTTGGAGTTGCTTGGCGATGTGGCTGATATTTTTTCAGAACGCAACGATGTGCTTAAAGGGCGCGCCAAGGTGGATGTTGTCTCGGCCATTGCGCTGAGCGACACCCAGCAGAAAACGTTACAAGCGGCGTTAACAAAACTATTGGGTGGCAAAACCACGGCCCTCAGCTTGAGCGTAGACACCCAGTTGCTTGGCGGCTTGGTGGTAACAGCAGGCTCCTTGGTATGGGATGCCAGCATTGGTGGAAAACTCCGCCGCTTGAGGCAAACCATGCTGGCCTAGCATACTCGCCAACCCACAAAATAATCGTGCCTATGGGTGGATTGCTTAGGTCTTGCGTAGTTTTTCACGAGAATTATAGGAGGAAGACTGGGTGCTAAAACCCTCTAAAGTGCGCGTAGAAAATAAAAACACGCAAAAAAGCATCCGCCCCATTTTTAAAACAAAGGATTTTTGCTTGTATCAACAAGATGCATTGGCGGTGAGGGCAACTTTCCCAAGCAATGATATCAACATGGTTTTTGCCGACCCTCCTTACATGCTTTCCGACAATGGGATTACCTGCCATGCGGGCAAGATGGTCAGTGTAAACAAAGGCAGATGGGATAAAAGTAGTGGCTTCGAAAAGGATGTGGCATTTCATGAAAGATGGATTGCGGAATGTAAACGTATATTGAAGCCCGAAGGGACGATGTGGATCAGTGGTACGCTTCACAGCATTTATCAATGTGGCTACCTTGTTCAAAAACTAGGATTTCACATTCTTAATGACATATGCTGGTTTAAGCCTAACGCTGCCCCTAACCTTGCATGTACAACATTTGCTCATATCCATGAAACCCTGTTATGGGCGAAAAAAGAAAAACAACAAAAGCATGCTTTTCAATATGCTGCAATGAAAGATGGGGATTTTGCGGAAGATAAAATAAAAACCCCAGGTAGGCAAATGCGTTCTGTATGGTCTATTCCCACACCAGCACAAAAGGAAAAGACGTTTGGTAAGCACCCTACACAAAAACCACTTGCTTTACTTAAGCGTATTGTACTGTGCTTCAACCAAAGACAACGATACTGTCCTACGATCCTTTTAACGGGAGTGGGACAACGGGGCTTGCTTGTGAATACGTTGGAAATAGAGAGTATATTGGGATTGAGATTAATGCGGATTACATTGATTTGACTTTAAAAAGGCTCAAACAATTTACTCAAATACAAGCGTCTCTTTTTCATAAAAGGCGCTATGAGTAAGCACGGTTCATGGTAGGCAATTTTCGACAAATATGGGATTCAAAACCACGATTTTGATAAAAAGCCGTACACTGTTACAGCATCCAAGATAAAGGCTGCAACCGCTCATTTCAAAAAGACAGGAGAAAAAGAGGTTCGTATCCTTTGCAAGCAAGATTCACAAGAAGACAGATCGCAGGTTTTTATTGACAACAATCTATTTTATACTCCCCATTAAAAATGGGACATTTGCTCTTATTCGAGGGGAAGGATACTTTGACATCCCTGAAGTATAAGGAAGTATCTGTATATACTTCTAAATTGGACTTTGAACTTGATACTCCCAGAGTGGGCAACTCTGAGATGCAACACCTCGACTTTGCCTATGCAACAAGCTGCAATACGCACTTTTTTAGAAGTTAAGACGCTTATTCTAACCATTAGAGGTAGAAAATATACCCCGCATTTTTCTTTTGTGGTTAGCGGGCAGAAAATGGAGATAGCAGGTGTGCAGACAGAGGTAGATGCGGGATATGAGGGCAGAAATCAAAAGGAGTTTATTCTTTGAAAAGAGAGGGCAGTGTTATTCTCTGTGGGAATATAAATTTGCCGACAGTAACGATTACAACAGCATTCGATTCATAGGCGGCATGCGCTACGAAATCACGTCAAACAAAGAGGTAAAAAGATAAGCATTCATGAAACTGCGCACCGAAGAAATTAGTTCGATCATTGAGCAGCAAATTGCCAACTTTGATCAAGGGGCCATTGCCGAGGAGGTGGGCCGTGTTTTAACCGTGGGCGATGGCATTGCCCGTGTACATGGTTTGGACAACGTGCGTATGGGAGAGTTGGTCGAGTTTGGTGACGGACTAAATGGCATTGCGCTAAACCTCGAAGAAGATAACGTGGGTGTGGTGTTGCTAGGCGAATCGCGCAACATTAAAGAGGGTGCTGAGGTCAGGCGTACCGAGCGCATCAGTTCCACCCCCGTAGGCGAGGGTTTGCTAGGACGCGTGGTTGACCCCCTCGGCACCCCCTTGGACGGCAAAGGTCCCATTCAGTCTGATGAGAACCGCTTGCTCGACATTATTGCCCCTGGGATTATCCAACGAAAACCCGTGCACGAGCCCATGCAAACGGGCATTAAAGCGATTGATGCTATGATTCCCATTGGCCGCGGTCAGCGTGAACTCATTATTGGCGACCGTCAAACAGGAAAAACAGCGATTGCGGTGGATACCATTATTAATCAAAAAGGTGGGGATCTCATTTGTATTTACGTGGCCATTGGACAGAAAAAATCGAGCGTGGCCAATGTGGTGGAGCGCCTCCAAGAAGAAGGTGCCATGGACTATACGGTGGTGGTAAACGCTTCTGCCTCCGACCCCGCGCCCATGCAATACATTGCCCCTATGGCGGGCTGCACCATGGGCGAGTATTTTATGGCTCAGGGCAAGCACGTGCTTTGTATTTACGATGATTTATCAAAACAAGCCATTGCGTATCGTGAGCTTTCCTTGTTGCTCCGCCGCCCTCCTGGGCGTGAGGCCTACCCTGGTGACGTATTTTATTTGCATAGCCGATTGCTTGAACGCTCTGCCAAGTTGAACGAAGAGCAAGGTGCGGGCTCACTCACAGCACTGCCCATTATTGAAACCCAAGCAGGGGATATTTCTGCTTTTATTCCCACCAACGTGATATCCATTACGGACGGACAGATTTTTCTCAGCACGGACCTATTTAACTCAGGAATTCGGCCTGCCATTAACGTGGGCCTTTCTGTGTCGCGCGTGGGGGGGGCTGCCCAGGTAAAATCGATGAAATCTGTGGCGGGAACGCTGCGCCTTGATTTGGCGCAATACCGTGAGAAAGCCGCCTTTGCCCAGTTTGGGAGCGACCTTGACAAAGCCACCCAACTGCAGTTGGCAAGAGGAGGGCGCTTGACCGAGCTGCTAAAACAAGCGCAATACCAGCCGATGCCTGTGACCGACCAGGTTATCTCTATTTTTGTGGGGACCCACGGTGGGTTGGATGATATCGCCCTGACCGATGTGCAGCGTTTTGAACGTGAGTTTTTGGACTTTATTCACACGAACAAGGCCAGTTTGTACGAGCAAATTCGCGAGAGTTCGCAGATGAATGACAGCATTCAAGAAGCACTGGACGCAGCATTGAAGGAGTTTGGACCGCGTTTCTCAGCAGCGCAAGTAAGTGTGTGAATTTACACGTCAAGTTCTCAGAGAAAAACGTGAACCAAAATGCGTTTGGAATGGGATGGCAGGATGTTTTTTTAGTGTGTGAAAGCACGCTATCGGCAAGATGGTGCAATTTTATAGGCTGCTCAAAACATTTGCATTGGCTGGGTTGCGTGCAGACCACCATGTGGTGGGTCGTTTAATCAACGTTTTAGTGGGTTCGAATTCATCCCTTTTAGAAAAAGCAGTATAACCCCCCTTTTTTGAGACTGTAATGGCCACTTTAAGAGACATTCGGCGCCGCATTGGCACTGTAAAAAGTACCATGCAAATTACCAGTGCCATGCGGATGATATCCGCAGCCAAGCTGGCTCGTGGACAAAGCAAGGTAAAGCAAGCCCTGCCTTATTCCCATGCGCTGCAGCAATTGGCCACCGGTTTGTTTGGCACGGGAGATGTTGAGCACCCACTGTTAAAAGCCAGCCATACTGGGAAAGTGGTGCTGGTATTGTTTGCTTCAGATCGTGGTTTGGCAGGCCCCTTTAACAACCAAATTCTCAAACTGGCTGCCAAGTTTGTCCTAGAACAACAAACCCAAGGGGAAGAGGTGGTGCTTTGGGTGTTTGGACGCAAAGGCGATGAGTATTTCCGCCGTCGTGGGATAGAACTTGAGTGCTTTAGCATTCAAGAACCCGAGCCTGTGCGTGCCCAAAAAACCCAGCAGGCAGCACAAAAGTGCATGGAAGGCTTTTTGAACGGAGAGGTGAAAAGGGCTTTTATAGCCTACAACCATTTTCAAAACCCCATTACGCAAAACCCAAAAATAAGTGCGCTGCTGCCCATATCCCCCGAGATTGCCCCAAAGGATGCTCCTGGGGGGGGGGTGAAAGAGACCTTGTTTGAACCCTCCAAGCAAGAGGTGTTGGACGAATTGCTGCCTTCTTATGTCCGCAACCAGCTGCTGTTGGCCCACTTAAACACCGAAGCAGGTGAGCATGGTGCGCGGATGGTTGCCATGGAAGGCGCAACCAAAAATGCGGGTGATATGGTTGCCCGCCTAACTTTACAGTATAACCGAGCGCGCCAGGCCAGTATTACCAGCGAGTTGATTGAAATTATTAACGGCGCCCAAGCGCTTTAAATCGGCTGCTAACCACTGTCTTTTATACTACGACAGTAGCGTTAATGGCACCGCATATTTATTTTGATGATTTTGGAGTGAAGCAGAGAATCATGAGCAAAGGACAAGTTCTTCAAATTATGGGACCCGTGGTGGATGTGGCTTTTAATGAAGCCGATGCCTTGCCCAAAATTTTAAATGCCATTCAAATTGAGATGTCGACAGGGAATGAAAAAAGCCACGTTATTTGCGAAGTCCAGCAGCATTTAGGTCAAAACACGGTGCGCACCCTCGCCATGTCAAGCACTGATGGTCTGGCGCGTGGCATGGATGCGGTCGACTTGAACGAGCCGATTACCGTGCCCGTCGGAAATGCTGTTTTGGGACGCATTATGAATGTAACCGGCACCCCCATTGATGGCATAGGCGAGATTAGCAAGGTTGAAAGACGCGCCATTCACCAGATGCCGCCCCCCTACGATGAGTTAGAAACGGGATCGGAGATGTTTGTGACGGGGATTAAGGTGGTGGATTTGCTTTGCCCTTATGCCCGTGGTGGAAAAATTGGTCTCTTTGGCGGTGCGGGAGTGGGTAAAACTGTTATCATCATGGAACTTATTCGCAACATTGCCTCCGAACACGGTGGGTTTTCTGTGTTTGCTGGGGTGGGTGAGCGCACCCGCGAGGGCAATGATTTATACCTTGAGATGAAAGAATCGGGGGTGCTCGACAAGACAGCCCTGGTTTACGGCCAAATGAATGAGCCCCCTGGTGCGCGTGCGCGTGTTGCCTTAACGGGATTAACCGTGGCCGAGCACTTTCGTGATTCCGCCAGTACCGACGTGCTGATGTTCATCGACAACATTTTTCGCTTTACCCAAGCAGGCTCGGAGGTTTCAGCTTTGCTAGGGCGTATTCCTTCTGCAGTGGGTTATCAGCCCACTTTGGCTACCGAAATGGGTGCTCTGCAAGAGCGCATTACCACAACAAAAAAGGGTTCGATTACCTCGGTGCAAGCCATTTACGTACCCGCTGATGACCTGACCGACCCTGCACCAGCCACTGCTTTTGCCCACCTTGATGCCACCACCGTGCTTTCGCGCCAAATTGCTGAGTTGGGTATTTACCCCGCTGTTGACCCACTGGATTCCACCTCGCGCATTTTGGATTCCCGCATTTTAGGGGAAGAGCACTTTCAAACCGCACGGGCCGTGCAAACCATTTTGCAGCGCTACAAAGATTTGCAAGACATCATCGCCATTTTGGGTATGGACGAGCTCTCCGAAGAAGACAAACAAACGGTGGATCGTGCCCGAAAAATTCAGCGCTTTCTCTCACAGCCTTTTCACGTGGCAGAAGGTTTTACGGGAACCCCGGGGGTTTTTGTGGACATTAAGGATACGATTCGCTCGTTTAAAGAAATTATGGAAGGTAAGCACGATTCTCTGCCTGAGCAGGCATTTTACATGGTGGGCTCTATTGAAGAAGCCGTGGAAAAAGCGCAAAAGATGGAAACCTAAGGGTTGGCAGAGGCAGCCCGATTTCCCTTTGTTATTAGGCCGTGGGTGGCACAAAGCCGCCAGACCCAGACATGTTTTTGCGCTCCCACTAGCCGTGCTGCCTTTGTTAAATTTGTCGACCACGGCAAGCTGATCTGTCGTCTTCAACAGACAACCCCTTGTTGGTTGAAGTCGCTATCTTGCGGTGCCCATCAAGGCATCCACCAAACCCAGTGTGGCGGCAACCGTTGCAGAGATATTGAGTGCTTCCATTTCGCCTCGCGGAGAAAGTCGCAATACCTGGCTGCATGCAGCACGCACTTTGTGGCTTAACCCTTCGCGCTCTGCCCCAAATACCACTGCGATCGCCCCCTGCAAACCCTCTTGCGCCTGTCTTAAGCCTTCCAAAAGGGTTTTCTCGCCATCTGTTTCCAGCCCCAGCACCAAAACCCCTGCTGTACTCAAAATTTCGAGGGCGTTTTCAATTTTGTGAACACCATGCAAATTTAAATGCTCTGCAGCCCCCTCTGCTACCCGCAAGGTGGAAGACCCCAAGCAAAAACCTTCCCCATGCCCGCCCATTATCACACCATATACGCCGTAAAAAGCAGCCGTGCGGATAACTGCCCCTATGTTATGCGGGTTGCGAACACCGTCGAGCACCACCCACAGGGCAGTGGAGGTTTGGATGGTAGACAAGGTTTTTTTGTGAAAGGCTTGCAAGGGGAGTGGCCTACCTACCACTGCAATCCCTTCGTGATGCGGTGTGCGGCACGTAATGCGCAAGGTGCCTTCAGACACGCTTTGGATGTTGCAATTTTGGCGGTGTGCCCATTGCAGCAAGACGCCCATTTCTGTGGAATTCGCACCTTGAGTTTGTGGGTTCGCATACAAAATTTCGCGTACGTCTTGGGGGCGATGCTGCACCATGGCTAAAACGGCATTCCAACCATACACCATTTGTTCGCGGCGGGGGTTTTTGGAAACCTGCATATCGGCATGATTATAATAGGGGCGGGGTTTATTTGTGTCACGCGATTCACCCTCACCGTGCCCGTTTCCCTGCCTGCCCTTGTTTGGGCGGGGTTTATTTGTGTTACGCGATTCACCCTCACCGTGCCCGTTTCCCTGCCTGCCCCTGTTTGGGCGGGATTCACCGCGCCCACCAGCTTGTTTTGCTTTTTTTGGATACGTACGCCGTGGTTTGGTGGCATCCTTGCCATGCTTCCGAGGCGTCGTTTTGCTTTTGTAGGGGGGGGGCATAGGGGCTTTTTGTGCTTCCAATTACTGTAGTTTACATTGCTAGCATAAAGACAAAATACGTGCACGCCACATTGCATCACTTAAATGAACCCATTAGGGTTACCTCCTTGCGATCGTGGTAGAGTTGGCGCATCTGCCAGCGACAACCGCTAAGATCCCGTAACAATCTCTCTACCTCGGCCAAAGGTACCCAGGGCTGTTTTTGGGGGAGTTTGAGGTTTACGATAAAATGCTTGGTTAAGTGCCCCAACACCCACTTACGCAAAATAGCCAGCGCACGTCCTGGTGAAATGAGCATATCGCACAGCAACCAATCCACGGGAAGCCAAGGGGCGGGTGGGCGAAAGCGCAGGCCGTCCTCGCCAATCCAATCCCATTCACCTGCTAACGTTTCGGCAGGCATCAGCTTTAAAGGTCCGCGATCGACCGCCAATACCCTGCAGCCACGGCGCACAAAAGCATGGGTCCAACCCCCAGGGGATGCCCCCAAATCTACCACGCGTTCGCGCGGTGCGGGCATTTTCTCCATCAATAACAGCGCTTCTTCCACCTTTACCGCAGAACGACTCGGGGATTCTGATGGAATGCGCAAGCGGGGCATACCCCCGGGAGCAGGGTGTGTTAAATGGTGTCCTCTCATCCAGCAAAACCCCGCCCTATCTTCAAGCAATGCCACTTGTAACACCCAACGCGGGGGTTTTAAATCGGTTTCCCAACGGGATTGAAATCCAGGGTGAAAATGTTTTGTTTTTACCTCACCGTGCAAAGCGCGTTTAAGTGCGTGTAAGGATTTTACGCTCCCCTTTGGCGGGTTGGCCTCCAATAAAAAGCAGTCGCAACGCCAAGCAAGGCCTTGAACCAGGGCATGTTGTTGATCGCAAGCAGTGAGCAGTTGCTGACTTAACGTGTGCGGACGCGTAAAAGCGAGCCAATTCACGGGCATCATGCGCTGGCGCTCAAACACAAAGGCCTGGGGTGGCCGCCTAAATGCCTGATAAGGATAGCACAACCAACCTGCTCCTTGGCACAGAGGTTTTTGCTTTAACACCTCTTCAACCTCATGGCGCAAAGCATTCTCATACCCTGCACGGCAGGTTAGCAGTACATCTTGCCCCCCTGAATAGGCGGGTAGCAAAGGCAATGGGAGTGAATGAGAAATGGCGATAATCCTTTTTGATTGAGCCCATGCCCTAAGGATAAGCCTTCTAACGAAGGCTTGGCATGCCTTTACAAGTTGCCCAAAGCGCTGCCTTTTTTTAGAGAACCTTTTCTCCCTGTGCCACCTTGCAAGGGAGGCTTGCCCATGTGCTTAGGGTTTGGCTAAGCCATTTTAATGCAGGAACCGTAACAGGCCCCGTGAGTGCAACATACGCATTGCGCCCATACAGCAAGCTTTGTGCCGCGGAACGCACATTCATTGGAGTAACCCTCCTAAACTGCTCGCTCTCTTCATTCTCGCTATGCACTTTGCTGTATAGCAAAGGCCATGCGTAACGCTCTAACTGTGCAAATGCGCTATCCATTCCATGCCAGAGTTGCATGATGCAACGCCTACGTGCAATGTCGCACTCATCTTTGCTTGGAAGGTTGTTGCGGAGGTCTTCTAAAATATCCAGCACTTGGTTGACCGTGGTTTTAAGGTGCTTGGGGTGAAATGAGAGTTGAATGTCCAAATAACCCACATCCCAATGGCTTATATAGTCGGCACTTACGTAATAGAGATGGGTTTTCTCCTCGCGTAAAATACGCTGTAAGCGGGAGCCAATCCCACCATCCAAAATATCCAAGAGCATTTCAATGGGTTTTAGCGAGGCATGGCAATACCCAGGCCCCAAAAAACGGAGCAGCAAGCTCAACTGGCTGTTGGTATCCTTTTGCCAGCATAGGCAGGGGCCAAACTGTCGCGATGCAAGGGCTTTTGGGGAGGACACCATGGGCGATATGGGCGATGCTCCGGGAGGGCTGGGTGCCAGTGTGCTGGGGTGGTTTTGCCAGTCCCCAAAATGTGCTTCGATCTGGGTTAGCACGCCTTTGGGTGTTGTAGGGCCCGCTACCCCCACCACACAACGCCAAGGCTGGTAGTGGTGTGCATGCCACTGGCGGAGCATGTCCGCATTTAATTTTTGTACGGTTTGAGGGCTGCCACCCACGGGATATCCTAGCGGATGTTCTTGCCAAATAAAGCGCAGCAGCAATTGATCCGCATCAATCACATAGCCCTTTGCATTGTAGGCATCGAGGAGTTCTTCGAGCACAATGGCTTGTTCGCGCATCACTTGTTGGGGAAGCAACAAGGGTTCACGCAACAAAGCGGCCAGTTTTTCAATGGCCTGGGGCAATGCTTGAGCATGACACGATAAACGGTATTCGCTCTCTTCAACGCCCGTCATCGCTTCTGGAGCAAAGACTCCCGCCCGTTCAAAACCTTCCTCAAGCAAGGCGCTTGAGGCATGCTGGCGATTGCCTTGAAACAGCATGTGCTCGAGCAAATGCGAAATACCCGCATTGTGAGGGGTTTCAAACCTTGAGCCGCATGCTACAAAAAATCGCAGCACGCTTTGGACGCGTTCGGGTTGGTGTAACACCACCACCCGAAGGCCATTTTGCAACTGTGCGTTATGCGGATGCTGTGAAGAAACAATCTTATCATCGAGCCAGTCCGCATTTATGTCCATCAAACTTGTCAACAATCCGTACAACAACGGGGTTTTGCACAAAAGGCTCGACGGTTTAATGCATAAAAGGGCATAACGCTTGCTTCATTTGGTGCTGTGAAGAAACAATCTTATCATCGAGCCAGTCCGCATTTATGTCCATCAAACTTGTCAACAATCCGTACAACAACGGGGTTTTGCACAAAAGGCTCGACGGTTTAATGCATAAAAGGGCATAACGCTTGCTTCATTTGGTGCTGTGAAGAAACAATCTTATCATCGAGCCAGCCCGCATTCATGTCCATCAAACTTGTCAACAATCCGTACAACAACGGGGTTTTGCACAAAAGGCTCGACGGTTTAATGCATAAAAGGGCGTAATGTTTGCCTCATTTGGTGAACGGTGGCCGCCTGAGCGGGCAGCAAGGGCAAGCGGTGGTGATTTTCCATCAACCCCAGTTCCTTTGCACCTGCTTTGACAGGAATGGGATTCGATTCCACGAAGCACGCCGTAAACAAAGGCAGTAATGGCTTTAGCAACAAGCGTGCACGCCCAAAATCGCGCTCCAGCATGCAGTCGACCCACTCGCGCATGGCTTTAGGAACCACGTTGGCGGCGACCGACACCACCCCTTTGCCGCCCACCGCCATCATTACCTGGGTGAAGGCATCATCACCCGAAAGTACCGCAATCTCATCCCCGCAGCGCTGACAAATGTCTTGCACTTGCATAATATCACCAGAAGCCTCTTTGAGGGCAAAAATAACCCCCGCCGCCGCTAAACGCTCCACCGTTTCAGGCAAGATGTTACTCGCAGTGCGCCCCTGTACGCTGTAGGCCATAATCTCAAGGTGTGTTTCATCGCGCAAAGCCTCAAAATGCCTGTAAATCCCCTCTTGGGTGGGTTTGTTGTAATAGGGCGAGGCCGAGAGTACATATTCCACCCCCAATTGTGCCAACTGCTTGCCCCTTTCAACCAACTCGCGGGTGTTATTGCTGGTGCAACCTACCACCACGGGTATTTTACCCTTGCACAAGGCCAAAGTATGCGTCACCACTTTATCTTGCTCTGCGGTGGTGAGGGTGGGGGTTTCGCCCGTGGTGCCGCAGGGCACCAAAAAATGAACCCCCTGCTCAATTTGAAAATCAACAAAGCGTTCCAAGGCAGGATAGTCAACGCTCCCATCTTGCAAAAAAGGGGTTACTATGGCAGTTCCCACCCCAAGAATGCGTTGCTTTTCTAAACGGTCAGGCATTGCCTTTCTCCTTCATGCTAAATGTGATCCTAATCTAACAATCAACGCGCACAACCTATCATTCTTTTGCTTGTCATGCAAACCCTTGATGACCTTATTGGTGTGATACCAGAGGGTACGCGGCTGGGAAAAACGAAGAAGCCGGTTGAGAGACTATCGCGGGGTTTCGGACACAAAAAACGAGGGTGTCGGCCCTTTTGAGGCAAACCCCAACATTTTGTATGCCAGCTTTGCTGCGATAAAATCTGGTGCATGAAAATGCGCAATCGGTGCCAGTTCCGTGATGTCCATCCCAATCACGGGATATTGAGAACATACCCGTTTTATCAACCCTATTACTTGACGAAAGCTTAAGCCCCCGGGTTCAGGCGTACCCGTGGCGCATATCACCGATGGGTCGAGGCCATCAACATCCACGGTAATATACAAGGGCCCCTGCAAGGCCTCGACTACCGCTTGCATCCACGTATCGTCTCTGCTTTCGGCAATGTGCCGCCCCCAAAACACCCCTTTCTCCAACCCCTTTCGACGCAAAAACACGCGCTCCTCCTGAGATAGTGAGCGAAGACCCACTTGCACAAAGGCTGCGCCCATGTCATGTAAACGTGCCATTACGCATGCGTGGCTGTAAGGGCTGCCTTGATAGCTTTGGCGGAGATCGGCATGGGCATCGATTTGGAGCACCCACGGGGCTTGGCCATGCACCTTGCGACACGCTGCCATTACCCCACAGGTAACGCTGTGCTCACCCCCTAGGGTAAGCAACAGTTTTTTGTCTTGCAAAGGCTTAAGTGCCTGCTTTTGGATGCTTTGAAAAGCCTGTAGGGGGGTAAGGCCGCTGAGCGCAACGGGTTCCAAGGTAAAAATCCCCGCTTGGTCGGGGCATGTATCCAGCTCTTCATCATACATTTCCAGCTGAGCCGACGCACGCAAAATGGCCTCAGGCCCTCGAGACGCACCACCCCCATAAGAAACCGTGGCCTCGTAAGGAGCAGGTAAAACAACAATTTTCGACTCTTGGTAAGAGGTATGTTTGGCTTCTTCGCCACCAAAGCGTAACCTGCGGGCAGCCTTGGCAAGGGGGATTGTCATGGTTCAATTATTTTGGGCTGTTGCCTGCCTGCAAAATTTTTTCACGCTTTTGATGCCATTCTTCTTTTAAAAACTGCATTTCTTCCGCGGTACTGGGAATCCCCCGCATGTCGTTACGGTGTGGGAAATGGCCAAAACGCTCGATGGTTTTTAAGTAAAGGTCTGCAATGTGTGTTACAAACGCCAACTCAGGTTGTGTTTTAGACAAATCGTGAAGCATGGGGTTCACAAGGTGCTGCAGATTGATATCTTCCGCATGCAAATACGGCATCAAGGCATACAATTTTTCGCGCGGGTTCCCAAGGCCATCCCACTCGTTCTCATTTTGCACAAAATAGCAAGCAATATGCTGTGCTCTTCTATCTGTCGCATAGGCCCGGGCATCTTTGCGATACAAATGGCGTGGTATTTGATCGAGCAAAATAACGAGGGATAGACGACACCTAGGATCCCACACCCAGTCATCCAACGCACCCGACGCGGCCTGTTCATACAACGCGCCAAGGTTCTCTTTGATTCGAGCATCATCTTTTTTTCCTGGATTTGCGAGCGAAAACCAGTACTCAAGGACCTCTTGAGGGGAAGAAATAGCCATGGTTTTTTCAAATAATCTACAAAAATACTTTAACATTGCTCCAAACGGGTTTAGTGTGCCCTAAATCCCCCAGCACGGGCAAGGGATTTTCCTATTGCGCATCCTTCTCCTACCCTATCCAAGCAATTACCACACCACTGGTAATAACTGGTAGCCAGGGGCATTTTGGCTGAGGCAAACTATTGTTGTCATCGCTCAAACCTTCATTTATGCTGCGATGCAAGGGGGTTCCTCAACATCAATAAAACCCCCAAAATGGGTGAGGTCTGTTTACCTTTTGCTTGGCAACGGGTTTCAAACCCAATACATCCCCCCATCACCACAGTCCACAAAAGGGCGGCAAAACGGCTTTACAACAATGTTAACCCCTTTATCCCAAGAGCAACGTTGAAATGGGAATTTGCATCAAAAACAAGGCAAAACCCAATGGCAAAGCCAATCTCCTTTTATAACTAAAGGGGCAAGTTCATGGGAGCGTTTACATGTAAAACAAATGAATCGGGATGCTCTTATCTGCAAAGATGTAACCTTGGTGTGGTCAAGGGGGCCATGTGGGTGTCTTACGGATGCAAACTTGGCGTAGTCAAGACCCCCATAAGCGTGGTGTGAAAAACACCGTATTTGAGGGGTATCTCAAAAAAGGAGGAAGACAACGTGCTCGAAGCACCATGCATAGGGCTTTGAAAAAACTGCAAGCACAATGGTGCCTGCCCATGGGATCTCAATGGTTTCGGAATTTGAAGCATGCAATCCATCTTAAAAAAAAGTGAGTGATGCAAACGATGTCAGCATTTGAAACGGTTTTACAAAACTTGCATCGCCGCATGGCACAAGAACAAGCCACCCAAGAGCGCATTGGTCAGGAGGCATTCGCGGCACGTCTTGATGAATGGATGTTGCCTGTAGGAGAAGACACGGGGCGCTTTTTGCATTTGCTCGCTTGCACTCAAAAGGCGACACGCATTCTTGAATTGGGGGGTAGTGTGGGTTATTCGACCTGATGGCTAGCCAAAGCCGCCCAAGAAACAGGGGGAAGGGTTTTTTCTGTGGAATCAAACCCAAACAAGGTCAAGCAAGCGCGCCAATTTATGGAGCAAGCCCAGCTTAGCACGCATGTGCGTTGGATTGAGGGCGTTGCCCCCGCTGCTTTAAGCCAACTTTGCGGGTTTTTTGAACTGGTTTTGTTGGACGTTTGGAAGGATGCCTACCTCCCTTGCTTCGAGGCTGTTGAACCATACCTAAAAGTGGGCAGTGTGGTGGTGGCCGACAATATGCACCACCCCGTGAGTGAGGGCGCAAAACGCTACCAAACCTTGATGAAACAACACCCAGGCTACAACAGTTTTACCTTGCCTTTAAACAATGGCTTAGCAAGTGAGTCGCAAAATGTGCTAGACCGTAAAAAATGGAAAGGCCCGCCAGGTCGGCTGTTGGTTTGCTATGAACCTCGCCCTAGGCGATCTTTTTTTCTAACTTCTAATTTTCTGGCTTCCACGCCTCACCTTGCTGTGTTTGTTGATTTTTTTGCCTCATGTCCACACCCATCCCCCGCCAGGGCATGCCCCCTGCTGCCTTTGCAAGTGCAACAAAGCCTGCGCTTGAACAAAGTTTTGCAAGTACCCACGGTCTTGCGCAAATGCCCACTTTGTACTACCAACTCACCAGCCCTGCAGAACGTTTGCAGCATCAACAATGGCTAAGCCAATTGGGCAACCAGCCCGCTGCGACCACGGGCCACAAAACCCAACACCTTTTTGCCCATGCAGAGCCTTTGCATCATGGCGGGTGGTTGTTTTCTCTGATTACCCACGATTGGTCTGAACCTGGGTTGTTAGACAAGATACTTGAAGTCATTTTGCGTTGCAATCAAGTAACAGGTGAGGCGCGCATTCAGCATGCACGCATTTTTACAGGCAAGAATGCCAACGTCATTAACCTATTCGAAATTCACGGGCATCATGGGAAAGCCCTTCAAGAGAAAACCGTGGCAACCATTTTGGCGGCCTTGCGCGAATTGCGTTATGAAGAGCGCAAATTGTTGCAAACGTTGCGCTATTTCCCCACCCGAAATTTTATTCCCCTGTTGAAAATACCCCCTGTGCTTGACAACGAGGTCCATGCAGAATACACCTGCCTCACCGTTGAGGCCACCCGCATGTCGCACCGCTTCATAAGTATTTTTTTGCACCACATTGCCCGCTCAACGTTATGGTGGAACGTGCAAATAGCCGAGTTTAAACAGCAGAAAAGCTGCGCCAGGCTCCGCTTGTATGTGGTGGATCAATACCAGCAAAAAATTGAAGATAGCCCCCAAGTACGAAAAGCACTGCTATCTGCTTGTGAAAGCATGAACAGCATGTTGCTGGGTTTTAACTTATACTATCAACGGCGGGCATGGCGCGAGCGTGATGCCCAGTGCGGGCATACAACCTTGCAGAGCCGCCCTAATTTCAAAGATTTTTTGGCTGAAATAAAAGATTTAAGCAATTTGGTCGAACTGCATCAAATTGAAAACGGTCTGCGTGGGTTGGTAAGTCAGGGCTATTTAACCCAAAAAGACCTTGCGTGCATTAAACAAGCCCAGCGCTTTGCCACCACCCATCAAAACACCCTTGCCACCTTGCAAAATACCTTGCCCACCCAGGAGCATACCACTTTGTGCAAGCGCTATTTTGCCTTGCGCAATCGCGCGCGGCGCATTATGGAACCCCTGTTTAAAAACCTTAGCCATCCCCAGCAAGCCCATTGGCGTTTCAACAGCAAACTTACGCTAGCAATCCTTAATCCAAACCAAGAAAGGAGCCGCTTTTGCTGCAACCCACAAAGGCAGCTGTGCTTGCAAGAAAATCTGTGGCTCGACAACCCTTTGCAAACTATGGAACTTTTTTTGCTACAAGCACGCACCCATCAGCCTGTTAACCCCTTGTTGTTGGAACAAGTCGACATGATTTGGCAGGGCTGGGGGGAAGCCACCAGCCAACCCGAACGCAACAAAGTAGGCTTAGCGTTTATGCAGGTGCTCGACACCAGCGTTGCCTGTACTAGCGGTGCTTTTGTCATGCGCACCATGCGTGATAGCGGGGTGTTTCGCTATTGGATCCCTCAATTTAAACACATCGAAGGCCTTATTCACCGCAGTGCCGAGCACTACTATACCGTCGACGAGCATTCCTTGGTACTCATTGAAGCCTTACAAAGTTTAACCCTGCTAAGGCGCGCCTTGCCTCACGGAGCCAAAGCCCTGTTGGCAGATTACCACACGGTAAGCCACGAAGCCCAATTGTTGCGCTTTTGGCAAAAGCACGCCATTACCCTTGGTATGCTGCGCCAAGACCCCGCTTTGCGCTTAAACCCAATTACCAGCAGCGTGTTTCGCTTGTTCGACGAAGTTGCCGAAACCCCGCTAGAAAGCCTCATGGAAGTGGGTTTTTACGAGCGTACCCAAGAAACCTGTATTACAGCCTTTGGACACCTTTGCAAACTCAATCAATCCCTTGGTACGTTGTTTGCCTTTGAGCAAAGTTTAACCCCCTCCGAGCGGCGCGTACTGGCGTTGGCGGGCTTGTTGCACGACCTTCAAAAACCCGCCCAAAATCACCCCGAATTGGGGGCACGTGCTTTAGACGAGGTGTTGGAGGCCACGGCACTTCCCTTGAGCACTACAGAAATAAACCTGCTGCGCTGGCTGATTAAAAACCATCTCGAAGTACGCCCGTTAATGCGCCATGTGGCACAAAGCGGGTTCAAAGCCCAAGCCAAACATTTCTCCCAAAACCAACCTTCAGCCCGTTGGGCACAGTTGCTGGTGCTGTTTACCTATGCCGATCGTGTGGCCGTCAGTTTTGAGCCCAACCGCTATCAAAACGACATGGCAAGTTTATCCTCTTTGCTGCGCGGGATGGCAAGCAACCCAATCCTTTTAAAAGCACCTCACTAACTTGTTCCAAACTCCAGATGACGCCAAAATCGCCGTGGCTGGTGCCATCCATATACTCACATGGCAAGGGCTTCGGTTGTCCCGGGGCGTTTTGGATGCCTTTTAGATAATTTCCCCTTGATAGTTTGCCAAAAAAACCCGCTTTAACGGTTTTTTCTTAAGGTTTCGTTGCGAAGGGGTGTTTTTGAGAGCGCTTTCGAGATATGCGCTTTTTGTTCAATGACCCGTGGCACGCTGTGTGTCCCAAAGTGTAAACTCATGTGGACGTTTACAGGAACCGTGCCCCCCTCTTTGCCTCCTAACCCCTTTTTTCCATGACCTGTGTACTGCACCTCGAGGCAAGGAGTTTGGGCATAAAAAACGCTTTGATCCGCTTGGCCACTTCATGGGGTGCTTCTTCGGGCATAAAATGCCCGCAGTCTGCTATGGCACCACCCTCAACGTGTTGCGTTCGGGTCCGCCAAATAGACAGCAAATCTTTTTGACCACGGCGCCCCATTCCTCCCCACAATACCAGTTGGGGGATTTGTACTTTTGTACCTAGATCGGCTTTGTCGTGGTCTAAATCGGTATGGGCACCGCACCAATAATCTTCACAAACGGCACGCGTGGTTCCCGGAAGGGTAAAGCAGCGCAGGTATTCTTGGATGGCTTCTTCTTCAATGGCACCGGGATTGCCTGCCCATTGGTAGATAAAATAGCGCAATAACAGCTCGGGCTGGGCTGCCAGAATTTTTTGGGCAAGGTCGCCCGTTTGCAAAAACTGCCAGTGCCATGCGCTCAATGCCGTTTCTCGTGTGATATCGGTAAAATAGTGCAAGGTAGGCTCAATATCCAAGGTACACCACGCTTGTAAACTTCCCTCGTCATCCAAGGCATAGCGGTGTGCCACGCGTCCACCGCGATCATGGCCGACAAGCCCTATTGTTTCATGGCCTAAATGCTTACGCAAAGCACGAATGTCTGCTGCCATGCTGCGTTTGTCGTAACCGTTGCGTGGTTTGTCTGTATCGCCGTAGCCGCGTAAATCAGGCATTATCAGTTCAAAAGAATGCATGAGCAAAGGAATAACCTTGCGCCACATCCACCAGTTTTGTGGATTGCCGTGCAACAGGTAAAGAGGCCTGCCGGTGCCAACTTTCACATAGTGCACGCGGATGCCATTCACGCTCACCATGCGTTTTTCAAAATCGGGGCGTGCGGCAAAAGCGGTATTTTCTAAAAGCTGTGCTCGCATAGAACGATACAAACTCCTTTTGATTGGGGTGGGTTTTTATGGGGTGCTGAGTCGATTTTCAGTTCTATTTTGGATTGCTTGTACTCCAAATTTCCAGCACATACCCTTAAGAACCATCGGTACACATCGATCGCTCCTGCTTTAATCTGTCAAGGATATCAATCAAAAAGGGCTAGCAGTTTTTAAAAACCGGGTTGCGCTTTTCATTAAAAGCGTTGACCCCTTCTTGGCGGTCTTGGGTGGGAATGGTTTGGTTGTAGGCTTGCAGTTCAAACTCCAAGGCATCTGCCAACGCCAGACCCATGCCGCGTTCAACGCTTTTTTTGGCTTGGCGTACGGCAATCGGGCCGTTGGCGGCGATTTGGCGGGCAATCTCCATACAGGTGGTAAGCAAGTTTTCAGGGCTGGTAACGCAATTCGCCAAGCCCCAACGTTCGGCTTGGTTTGCATCAATGGCACGGCCCGTCATGAGAAGTTCTTTCGCCCTTGCGGGGCCAATCCGCCGCGGCAGGCGCTGTGTACCGCCAACCCCTGGAATAATGCCTAGTTTAACTTCGGGTTGAGCAAAGCGGGCATTTTGCGCCGCAATCATAAAGTCGCAAGCAAGTGCCATTTCGAGCCCACCGCCCATGGCCACTCCGTTGACAGCGGCGATAATAGGGCTTGGAAAGCGCCAAATGGCTTCGCACATGTCTTCAAAAATGGCGTGTTGATAACGCCATTCCGTATCGGTCATTCCGCGCCGTTCTTTGAGATCGCCTCCTGCGCAAAAAGCCTTAGGCCCACTGCCCGTTAAAATAAGGCAGCGAATGTCAGGGCTTTGAAAGTGATCAAAATGGCGAAAAAAATCGCGCACTTCCTCACCCATCCGCGTGTTGAGTGCATTCATGGCCTTCGGGCGCTGCAGGCGCAGTTGCATAATGTGGGTTTCGGGGGTTTCGACTGCAATGGTTTCGTAAGTATTGCTCCCAGACATGGCTGACTGCGGGTCCTTTGCGTGTTGTTGAGGTTAAAATTTGTGTGTGCTAGAGTGAAGCCCGGTTTTTGAGAAACCCGCACCACACCAAAAGCATCATCAAGCGCTGCCTCGGGGCGGGTGTTGTGGGGCATCGAGGCGTGTTCGGCGTAATGCGTGATCGTGCACATCGTTTCGCCAACAGCGCGATTTTAAGCACTCACTGCAGATTTAAAAAATACCAAAATGACAGAAGAAAGACTAGAACCCCCAAAACATGTCAAGATGCCCGTTGGCGAGGCCATGTTTACCTTGCGTGCCATTAGGCGTTATGACGGGAGCCTTATTGACGATGCTACCTTAAAAACCATCTTGCAAGCTGCCTCTAAAGCACCCAGTGGGGGCAATCGCCAGCCCGGGCGGTTTGTGGTCATCCGTGATCGTGCGCGCATGCAGGATTTTGGTGCCATTTACCGTGATGCGTGGTGGGCTAAACGCCGTGATGAGAAGCAGCCATGGACGCGTCGCGAAGATATTCCCGCAGATGATAAAAACCACGCCTCGGCTGCACGCCTTGCAGATGAGATACAAAATGCTCCGCTGGTGATTTTGGCATTCACCCAAGGGACTCATTTTGGACATTCTATTTTTCCAGCAGTGCAAAACATCCTTCTGTGTGCTCGTGCCTTAGGCATTGGAGGGTCGATTACCACGTTGCACTCCAGCGTGATGGATCGTGTGCAGACCATGTTTGCCGTTCCTCAAGATGCACGCTTTCATTGCTGTATCCCCTTGGGTCGCCCTAAAGGCAATTTTGGTGTCACGCGCCGTAAATCCGTTCAGGAAACGACCTTCTTTGAAACCTGGGGGCAACAGGGTCCTTGGTCTTAAAAACGCGGCATCATACGCTAATGACGATGTTGCGCTCATGGGCAGGGCATTTTTCCACATTTTTTGATAACCCCAGAGTACACCAAAGCCTCATGATCCCCCATACCATTCGCGTTCGAGGTCGGGCTGAAGCCATTGCTGTTGGCAAAATTGTTTGCATGGGGCGTAATTACGTTGACCACATCTCCGAACTTAACAACAAGCGCCCCGCGGAACCGATGTTTTTTATTAAACCTGCCACCGCCCTTTGCTCTTTAACGAGACCCATTGTGCTTCCTCACTACTCCCAAAAGGTGCGCCATGAATTGGAATTGGCCTTGCTGATCGGCACAACGTTTAAAAATGCTACCCCTGCCGCCAACCTGCTCGAGGTGATTGATGCCTATGGGGTTGCGATTGATGTGACCTTGCAAGATTTACAAGACCGCTGTAAAAAAAATGGCCACCCCTGGGAAATTGCCAAAGGCTTTGATGGTTCTTGCCCCGTGAGTGAGTTTGTGCCCAAAGCGCACATTGCCAATCCTCAAGAATTACGCATGCGCATGACGGTGAATGGTGAGGTACGTCACGATGACACTACCCAATTGATGATTTGGCCGATTGTAGAAATTTTGGCGGCGGCATCCAAGTACTTTACCATTGAGGAGGGCGACCTTGTGCTTACGGGTACGCCAGCAGGGGTAGGTCCTTTAAACAAGGGGGATGCATTGGAAATGGAAATTTCAGGGCTGGGAGTACACCGCACCAAGGTGGAATAAAAGGGCGTGAAGGGCACACAGGGCTTTGGGCACGGTTTTTGTGTGATGCCGGTGTGCTGAAACACCCATGCCAGCCAAGCACCACAACCCTCTAGGCACTTTTGGCTATTAGTATATCTTGCTGATGCATGGCGTGATTCGGCCCAGGGCGGCATTGGCATATCCACGCCAGCCAAGCACCGCAACCCTTTTAGGCACTTTTGGCTATTAGTATATCTTGCTGATGCATGGCGTGAATGGTTTTAAGGTTTTGAATGAGCTGTGCGAGCACATCTGGGGTAATGGCCTGTTTGGGGTCATCGCCAATGCCCGCGGTGGGTTGGATGTGGGTTTCTACGATCACGCCATCCGCTCCATACGCCGCGGCCGCCATGGCTGCACGAGGCACGTATGCGGCCTTACCCACTGAATGGGAAGGGTCAACAATCACAGGGGCCCAGGTTTTTTCCTTGAGCAAAGTCGTAATGCATTCGTCAGGATGGTTACGATAACCGTCCATGGTAGGTGAGGTACCGCGCGGGGTAAGAATAATATTGGGATTCCCGCCCGCCGCAAGGTATTCTGATGCCAAAATAAACTCATCGACCTTGCCCATGTGAAGGCCGCGTTTGAGAAGGACCACCGTTTTACCACCCTGGGTTTTTTGGCCAATTTCTTTAAGCAAACTATAGTTTAAGGCATTGCGCGCACCCACCTGCAACATATCCACTTTGGCTTCAAGCAACAAATGCAGCTGATCGGCATCCATCACCTCGGTGTCGATGGGCAGGTTCGTTTGATCGCGTGCTTCCAGTAAAATTTCCAGCGCCTTGGTGTTACCTTGATAAGAATGAGGGCTGGTACGCGGTTTCCACACGCCGCCGCGAAGGGCATCTGCCCCAGCTTCCTTAATGGCATGGGCACTCTCGTAAAACAATTGGGGATTTTTGGGGTCTATGGTACAATGCCCCGCCACCACAAAAAAACTACCGCGCCCAACGGACTTACTCCTTACCCGCACCACATGGCTGCCCAACTCTGAGTCGCGTGCCATGAGTTTAAAAGGAGACTGCACTCGGTCGACCCGATCAATATAGGGTAAGCCTTCAACGCGTTTTATGAGCAAACTATCGCGTTCATCACCCAACATGGCATATATGGACACACTCTCACCCTCAATTTTTTGTAAATCTACCCCAAATTTAGCCGTAACCTCCCGGAGCTCTCTTTCTTGATCAGGGCGAAGTTTTTTTTGATTGGGAATAATCATGGGATGCTCCTGGTTCCATGCAATGTGGAGGGAAAGGAAGATTACTGCACGAAGGGTGGTAAACCCAATCCAGATGTTTGGCAATTGCTTGCCTTTTTGCCTTATGCCGGCCCACATCCTTAAAAGGGCCTATCGCCATGACAGATCCACTTTTAAATCGACGCTACCAGTTTAGACTATAAGGCTCAACCGTGCCACATCGCGCCCTGCGCTTGTCAATCACTAAAAGAAGGTTTTTATGGCGAAGCGTGCATTTTTGAAGATTTTTTTAGATCTAGGCCCTTTTGTCTAGTCCATCCACGCTTCAACGGGCAGTTTACGTCTTACTTGCTGCAGGTAGTTTAAATCGATTTCAGCAAACACCAGCCCTGTTTGATGCTTGGCCATGGCCACCACATCACCCCACGGGTCAACCAAAGCGCTGTGCCCGTAAGAGGTAAATTTAGGGCTGTGTACACCCACTTGAGCGGGGGCTGCCACATAGTACTGGTTTTCTAAGGCACGGGCACGCAAAAGTACCTCCCAATGGGCCGCACCCGTAGGAAAGGTAAAACTGGAGGGAGCAAAAACCAATTCGGCATTTTGCTGACGTAAATGGCGGTAAAGCGAGGCAAAGCGGAGGTCAAAACAAAGGGTTAAGCCAATGCGCCCAAGGGAGGTTTCGACTACAGGAGGGGGCACGCTTCCTGCCATAATGGTGTCGCTTTCCCTGATGCGCAAATCGGGTAAATCGACATCAAACAATTTAAGTTTGCGATACACCGCCAGCACCTTGCCTTGCTCATCCATGAGTATCGAGGTGTTATATACCTTGTCATCATTGCCTTCAATGCGCTCATGCACACTGCCAAGCAGCAAAAGCATGTTGTGTTTTTGGGCTTGTTCTTTAAATTGGGCAATCACGTCACCCTCAAGAGAAACCGCATTGACCAGTTTGCCTTGCCTCCCCCCGATGAACAAAAACACCTCTGGAAAAGCCAACAAAGTCGCCCCTTGCTGGGCTGCCGTGCCAACCAAGCCTAAAGCATGCTTTAGGTTGGCATTGAAATCATCGGTGCTGGTGGTTTGCGCCAACGCAATGCGGCGCATTTTGTGGGTAACTTTCATAGCCTATGTAAAAACACCAAGGTTAAGCGGGGGTGGGCAAAGGGATTCCAAAGGTGGCGTGCTCATGCCCGAACGGTTTTTGGCAGGGTGTATCTTACACAACATGTGTTTGACAGGTTGGGACGCACCTGTAAACGTTCACATGATTTTACGCTGGGTGTAAAGGAGCACTTGCTTTGGCTGCAGATATTCACATGATTTTACACGGGGTATTTTGTTGATATTTTCTGTGGGATGTATTTTGCGTATCGCTGCAGGCGCTCACATGCTTTACACCAAAAGCCCTTTTGGGTAGGGGGCTGGTGACAAAGCCTTCTATTAAACGAGGCAGTGGAAATCTAGCCAAAGGATATGTTGCCTGGGCAATAGGTGTGCAGTTTAGCAAAGGCAAACCCTTGCACCCGATTTTGCAATACCCTTGTGTCATCCCACAGGCAGGTGGAGCACAAAACGCCCTTTGGCTTGGCCTTGAATTATGCATTGCAAGGCTTGGGGGAGTTCTGCAAAAGAGATACTTTTTACAATGCGCATTAAAGCACGCGGTTTTTCGTCTCCTGCTAAGCGCTCCCACATGCGCTGGCGCAGGGATGCAGGGCAAAACACGGAGTCGATCCCCAGCAAGTTTATCCCGCGTAAAATAAACGGGTATACCGTTGTTTCCACGGCATGGCCTGCCACCAAGCCAATGGCCGCCACAGAACATTCGCGCTTTGTCGTGCGAATAAGGCCTTCAAGCACCTTGCCCCCCGCATTGTCGATGCCCCCCGCCCACCGCTCTTTCAAAAGGGGTTTGCCTGAATCATCCTCGACCGCACTCCGTGGAATCACCTCGCTTGCACCCAGTTCTTTTAGCCAATCGGTGAGTTCCCTTTTGCCACTGACTGCATGCACCTCATACCCCAATTGGGCGAGGATGTTGACCGAAATGCTCCCCACGCCTCCCGAAGCGCCCGTTACCACCACGGGGCCTTGGTTTGTTTTAAGCCCATTGCGTTCAAGGGCGTGAATGGCCAACATGGCAGTGAGCCCCGCCGTGCCAAGGATCATGGCTTGTTCGCAGGTAAAGCCTACGGGCAAAGGCAAGGCCCATTTGGCAGGAACACGGGCATATTGGGCAAAACCGCCAAAGCTCCCAACACCTAGGTGATAGCCCGTTACCAGCACTTGGTCACCTTGCTTAAAGCGACCACTGGTATCTGCTTCAACCTCTCCCGCCAAATCAACCCCCGGAATATGCGGAAAATTGCGCACCATGCGCCCTTGTCCCACCGCCACCATAGCATCTTTGTAGTTTAGCCCTGAGCACAGCACTTTGATCAGCAATTCGCCTTCGGGAAGGGTTTCGGTCAAAAAATCGCTTTCAACGTTTCCCGTGGGCGCAGCAGCGTCTCCGCGGAGCACGTAAGCTTGCATGGTTTTTTCCATGATACGCGTGTCCTTTTGAATCAAATTTGAATAAAGATGTGCAAGGGGTGAAGGGCGCAGTGGTTAGGAGGTGTAATGGTTTTGCCTATGGCTTTAAAGGGATTGTAGCCAAACTGTGCATGCCTTCACAATGCGCCGTTTTGTCCTTTTTGCGGATACGCTCCGCATCAAGGCACGCGTGCGCCATCGGCCACCCATGCCCAAAACCTTTTGACCCCCATTGTTAGCCCACCCACAACATGGTTTATTTAAAAACCTTCATTAACGTAACGCATGTGCGGGGTTGCTCAAAAAAAGGGTTATGCCTTTGGTATAGCAAAAATTTTGGCGTGCTCGCCATGGCTTATTGAGTAGGTTGGCTTTGTTGGAGCATCAAGGAAAAAAAAGCCAAGCCCACTTTTCCATTCCACACGCGTGAGCCAACCCCCCTGTATACCGCACGCCCTTGAGGGTTAATAAGCAGCGTAAGTGGGAGTTGAACCGCACGCCACTGGCGCGCCACTGCGCTCCTGGTATCCAAGGCCACAGCAAAGCTAAAATTTCCTTTTTCAATAAAGCGTTGGGCTTGTGCCTTGCTCTCGCCCATGTTAACAGCAACCACTTTAAGGCCTTGCTTACCAAAACGGCGATGCACCTCTTCTAACCCAGGCATTTCATGGCGGCAAGGTCCACACCACGTTGCCCAAAAATTGACCAATACCCATTGCCCGCGCAGGGCATTGAGACTCAAACTCCCCCCACGCAATCGGGGTAAGGTAAACTGAGGGGCAATGGGCGGCACCTTAGACTGCTGTAATTGGAGCTGGGCTGCCATGGCAGCGAGCACCTTTATTCGCGCCAGGTGGGTTTGCGCCGTGGCTGCACCGCCAACGCCTAAGCCCAACACGCACAGCCATAATACCGCGCACCAAAGCTTGACATGAAGAAGTGTTGGATGCATATAAAAACTCCGCAAAGGCGTGCTGGCGATTCTAGTGGGTCAATCAAAGCGAATGCTTAAACCGCCAGCTGGTAGTTCTCAATGCCTGTGGGGGTATGGATGCTGAGCTGATTATGTTCCGTTTGGGTGGATTTTTGGCACACCCCCACTTGCTGTACTCGCACGCCCCATTTTTGACCTAGTGTCTCCAAAAAGGGTAGAATCGCCGCCTCACCCACCACCTCAAAGCGCCAGCCCATATTAAACACCTGATAGAGTTCACGCCAGGCAGCCCCGCTGGTTTCATGGAGCACCTTAAATAGCGGCGGAAGTTCAAAGGGGGTGTTTTTTACAAAGTGGATACCTTGACCGGAGCGCAGGCATTTGGTTTGCCCGCCCCCCGTGCAGTGAATGAGTGCCGACACACGCAATGAAGGTTCTGCGAGTAAAGGTAAGATAAGCGGTGCATAGCTTCGGGTGGGACTAAGCAAGGCCTTGCCAATGGTCAAGGGGCTACCTGGCAATGAATCTTGCACGCGAAAAGGCCCACAGTAGCGTAAATTTTTGGGAATACTTGAATCGCAAGTTTCGGGGTAGGTGTTAAAATAGTGCTTGCTTAGCAGGTCGTGCCGCGCAGAGGTGAGCCCATTTGAACCCATCCCACTGTTGGGCAGGGTTTCATAGCGGGCCTGCCCTGCAGAAGCCAAACCCACAATGATATCCCCTGCTTGAATCCCACGGTTATCCTTTACGTGTTGACGGGCCATGCGCGCCACTGCCGTCGCATCCACCACCACAGTGGGGGTTAGGTCGCCAATATCGGCGGTTTCGCCACCATTTAAATGAACCTCCACTCCCAGCTCCCCCAACTGAGCAGCAGCCTTGCCAAAACCGTCAATCATTGCCTCAAGGGCATCCCCGGGAATCCGCTTGGCATTACGCCCAATGGTATTGCTCACCAAAAAGGGCCCTGTTGCCCCCACACAGAGCATATCGTCAATATTCATCACCAAGGCATCTTGGGCTAAACCCGCAAAAACACGCGCATCACCCAGCTCTTTGTACATCAAGTAAGCCACTGCACTTTTGCTCCCCGCACCATCTGCGTGCATCACCAAGCAATGGGCAGCGTCTTGGGTAAGCACATCGGGTGCAATGGTGCAAAATGCCCCAGGGAACAAAGGCCTGCTTGAGACCGCCGCGTTGGCCTTACCAACGGCCACATGCACCTCATGCTTTTCGGCATACACGCCACGTGCAGCATAACGGACGGCATTTTTGCGCTTTGCCGATGTATCTCGAATATTTGGCATATCGCTTTGATGTGCTTCCTTTGAAAGCATGAGCAAGCGCGAGGCATTCCTAGCGTGGTTGAGAGGTTTTCTTAAAACACGAACGATTCTTGCCACCCATTCCCCGTGATTGCATGGCGCCGCCTAAAATCCACAGCCCCCAACCCACCAAAGGGTTCTCAAAACGCCAATGACCCTTAATTTATTAAGACATGCTCTCGGGGCTAGGGGGTAACCCACGCGACACCTTATTGAGAAATTGACCATGAAAAACGATGCGGAATCCCTAAGCACGTATTCTCGTTTTTGAGACGATCGGCAGACCCTAATCGAGGGTGCAATACGTGTGGGCAATAGTCAACACTTCGATTCCTTTGGTGCTTTTTTTGCTGATGCGCTTTTTGTGCGGCTTGTTTAGAGTGAGAAGTCCACCTATTTTTGCACATGGATAAAAAATCCCTCTTACTTGAAATACCCGCTACCCATGAACATCATGACTTCCCTTAGGGTAATGGGTGGGTTGTTGCTGGTGTTGGGTGTTGCCCAACTTGCACCCACCGCGTTGAGTTTTGTTTTAGACGAAGCAGACGGCTTTCCTTTGCTTATTGCTGCGCTGATGGTAATTGGGGCGGGCGTGTTACTCGTTTTTGTATCCAAAGGTGCCAACCAAATTACTGAGCAAGATGGTTATGTGGCAGTAAGCATGACATGGGTGGCCGCAGGGGCCGCAGGGGCCATGCCCTATTTGTTTACGGGCGTGATTGGCAACGTTACCGATGCACTCTATGAAAGTTTGTCCGGTTTTACCACCACGGGCGTTAGTGTATTTGAGGATTATTCGGGACTAAGCCAAGGCTTGCTCATGTGGCGCAGCATGACGGAATGGATGGGTGGTATGGGCATTATTGTGCTGGGGTTGGTTATTTTGCCCACCCTAGGCATTGGTGGCATGCAGCTGTTCAAGCATGAAACCCCTGGGCCTACCCAAGATAAGCTCACCCCGCGCCTGCGTGATACTGCCAAGCTGTTGTGGCAGCTCTACCTCGGCCTAACCTTGTTGCTGATGGTTATTTTACGTCTGCTAGGCATGACATGGCTTGAGGCCTTAAACCACGCCATGACCACCCTTGGCACGGGGGGCTTTAGCACTAGGGCAGGCAGCATAGGCGACTTTAACAACCCTGCCATTGAGTGGACTATGAGTGGTTTTATGTTAATCGGTGCCATTAACTTTGGCCTTACTTACCGCTTGTTGTTTGGCAAAAAGCACCGCTTGGCGCTGCTTAAAGACGAAGAGCTCTTGTGGTTTTTAAGCGTTGTTGTTTTTGTTATTACCGCACTTGCCTTAGGGCTTCACGCTTCTCACCATTATACATGGCCAGTTGCCTGGACAAAAGCCACGTTTCAAACCACCTCCCTTGCCAGTTCTTCAGGCTTTGCCTCAGCCGACTACGGCGCGTGGCCCAGTTGGATGCAAATGCTGCTGCTGATAGTCATGATACCCGCAGGTTGTGCGGGCAGCACCAGCGGTGGCATGAAAATGGTACGTGCTGTGCTGGCTTTTAAAGGTGCCTTTCGCGACCTGCAGCGCATGATGCACCCAAGGGCAGTACGCCAGTTGCGTTTAAATGGTGCTGTTGTCGAAACCCATATTCAAACCAATATCTATGCCTATTGTTTGCTTTATGTCGGGACCTTGCTGGCGACGACCTTTTTAATCTCTCTCGACGGTTTAAACATCATTAGCTCTTTTGGGGTTTCCCTTTCAGCCATTAGCAATATTGGCCCCAGCTTTGGTCTTGCAGGGCCTGCCAATACCCACACCCATTTTTCACCTTACACAAAATGGATCCTCATGGTGGGCATGGTTATGGGGCGTCTCGAACTCATGACTGTCATTATGATGTTGTCTCCCCACCTATGGCGTAAATAGTGTTTTTCATGCTCTAAAACCTCAGCATAACTTATAGGCTTTTCACTGGGGTTTTCATGGGATGGTTTTGGGTGTGCAAAAATTATTTCCCAGCCAATCTGCATTTGTCATTTCCCCATCAAAATCTTGTCTTCTCCAGTGGGGATACCCATGGCGCGCCACTTCATCATGCTTAAGATGGCTGGTCGCAAAGCATGGGAACGGGGGCAGTGGTAAAGCATGGAGACGGGGACAATTATTCCTTTAACACATCAGTCCTTTCACACCCGCTTTAATAGGGTGGGAGGATAGTCCTCTCCGGTGAAAAGGCTCGTTGGCAAAGGGATTTTTTTAAAAGACCCTCTTGGCCTGCCAACGCCTAATGGCTTCTTGGTAAGCCTGGGTAAGCTGTTGCATGCAACACTGGGGGGCAAACTGCGCGGTGTGCGCTGGAATTGCTTGACGCAGTTGCTTGGTTAAAATGGGGGTGTTAGCCAAGTGAAGAAGTGCTGTGGCAATCGCATTTACATCATCTGGAGGAGCGCGGTAGGCGGCACTTCCACATACTTCATCCATGCTGGAATGGTTTGAGACCAAACATAAGGCACCGCATTGCATAGCCTCGAGCACGGGAAGGCCAAAGCCTTCGACGTAGGACAAATACAAGCACAAGGCCGAATGACGGTAGAGTACGGGCAAAAGGTGCTGAGCCACATAACCCATAAAATGGATGCGTTCTGCCAACCCGAGGTGTTTAGCCAACACTTGCAGTTGCTTCCCCACGCGCTTTGAACGCCCTGTGAACACCAATTGCATGGTGGGTAGTGCTTGGCTTACCTGGGCAAAGGCTTTCATTACCGCAAAGGGGTTTTTACGCTTTTCGGCCCCACCAACATTGAGCCAGTACTGCTGGGGGACAAGGCCAAGGGCACCTAGGGCGTTAACCTCTTGAAAGTGCTGTTGTGGCTGACTTGTAAAACTGGGATCCACGTGTGGGTAGCACACCCAAATTTTGCTGGCATCTTGTGCAAAATAGCTTTGAATATCCTCTTTAACGCTTTGAGAAACAGCTAAAATAAGGTCTGCCTGCTGGCAGGCGCGTAGAGCCAAGATGCGGTAGCGCTGACGGTTTAACCAATCGTGCCAGCGTGTGTCTTTTAAAAAAATAAGGTCATGAATGGTGACCACGCATGCACAAGGTAGGCATGGCGGTAGGCTGTTGCTCAAGCCATGAAATACATCTAAGGGCAGTGTTTTAACGTGGTGAATGGGTTCCACATTACGCAAACGATGTTGGCGCAACCAATTAGGCTTTTGTGCTGGGGCATGTACAGTCACGTTTTGTGCTAAATTTTTAGCCCATACCGAACGTACAGGGACAGGAGAAAATACGTGCAATGCGTGTTGGGGATGGTATTGAGCCAGCGACGTTACCAAATTGCGTGCATACACCCCCAATCCAGTGGTATTGGCTGCAAAACGCTTTGCATCGAACCCAATTTTCATGCTGCAAAATGCACCGCAGTGAAGGGGAAATAGGCTATAAGGGCAAAAGGTTTCATACCCACACCACAAGAAAGCTTGATTGGTGGGCTCTGATGACGATTAAGTACGCGACACTAAGAGTACACATTACGGGTTTAACGCGTCAACAATCCGCTGCACCTCGGCAGGAAACCCCATCACCAAAGGGCTGGGCAGTCTTTGCGGCGGTCTTAACAAGGCTTCAAGGTTTAATGGGCTGCCGTCGAGATGGCATTCCACCAAGCCTAAGTTTCGTGTAAAAGGGAGGGCTGCTGCCATGTCCCACAAAAACACGCGACTCGACACCATGGCCGTGGCGCGTCCCATGGCGACACACATCATGTGGTACAGGTTGGAGCCAAAAATGCGTAACTTAAGCCACGTCAGGTTTTGCAAAGGCAATTGTCGATGCAAGGTGGAATCAACGAGGCAGGTTTGTAAATCGGGCAAGGCCTGCATAATGGGTGCTTTCATGGGTTGGGCGTTATAAAAACAACCCTCCTTGCTATTGGCCGCATAGGTTTCGTGGACGGCTGGAAAATGCAAATAACCTTCCATTGGGACCGACCCCAACCATAGCCCTAAGCCTATACCCCAGGCGGGGTAGCCGCACGAAAACGAGGCCGTCCCATCTAGGGGATCTAAAACCCACTGCCAACGGGCTTGGGGGTTAATGGGTTGATCTTCCTCAGAAATAATGCCGTGGTGAGGGCAAGCGGCTCGCAAGCGCTTAATGGCCATCGCATTAATGGCCAAATCCACTTGGGTAACCGTAGAGCCATCCGATTTTGTCTGCATACGTAGGTGCCTAAAACCCCGCAAACTAATGCGGGCTTGGCTGCGCAGTATTTGGGTAATGACGGGTAAATGTGGTGAGCGTATTTGATTGGCTAAAGGCAGGCGAACAGGCACGTGGTTTGGCGATATGGGGGTATGAAAGGGGGTTTTTACAGTAAAGGGGGTCATTTTTTCGCACATCACACAAGCATGCAAAACAGCCTCATTTTGGACCACACAGCTTCTGACCAAAAGAGCATCGCACAAAGCGTTCCACCCAACCCACCACCGCCTTGTCAGTTGTCAGAGCCACCTGCCTGCCCTTCACCATGGCATGCATGTGCCCTATCAACCCCCTGACTGCCTATCTTGCATTGGGCACCAAGACGGCCGGCTGGCTTTGGTCTGGGTTTTTCGCACCCGTTTGGGCGCCACGCCTTAAAACCCCAGGGATGGTGATTTCTTGATTAGGGTATACCAAATCGGGGTTTCTGATATTTTGTTGATTGGCTTCAAAAATCTCGGGCCAACGCTCGCCATCACGCAATTCACGGGCACTGATCTCCCACAGCGTATCGCCTTCTACAAGACGCAGCGTGAGATTTTCAGGCACTGGAGGAGAAACTTCTTCTACCACAGGCACAGGTTCAGGTTCAGAGCGCGTACCAACGGAAACCACAGCCCATATCACAAGAGCCAGCAGCAACAACACACCAACAGCGAACAACAGGCGTCCTGCAGGGGTTAACTGTTGTTTTTTTGGTTTTACCTCCGTTTTTGTCTCGGGTTTGCCTTTTCGAGGAGCATTGGCCTTTTTGGCTGCACTGGGTGACTGCACAGGTTTAGTTTTGCTCACCACGGAGGGCTTGCTTTTTTGCGCTGCCACCCGCTCACTTCGTGCACGACCACGGCTGGCCATAATGTTATCTAAGCGCGACCCACTACTAGCCACACGACGTTGGGCAATATTGGCGGCCCTACTGGCCACATCCTCTTGTTTTGCATTGCGTTCCTCGGCCTTGCTCGCCTCGTCGCGCAAGCGGCTGCTCATCGCTGAAATGCGGCTTTGCACATGCTGCTCCATGTCCCCCGCACCACCCAGTGCAGCATCACCATCGCCTTTTTCACTCAGTGCTGCAATCACCCGCGCTTCAAGCATAATGCGGTTCTCGGCTAACTGCTTGACACTGGTAATGCGAAAGGTATTGTACAGGGCCAAATCTTGGCTTGGGCTGATGTTATCGAGCACATGTACAGGGGCTTTTAGCAAATCCTTCATGGTCAAGGTCGCATGTTCTTGACGCACCTTAAAGCCAAATCCACCCGCTTTTTGCACGGTAATCACCTTGTCATCTGGATTGGCGGCGTTTTCGCCCAGCACCTTTTGCACAGCCAAGGCTTGCTGAAAGCAAGACAATCCGGCCATCTCTGATACTTTGGTAACCTCAAAATATCGCTTTAGCAATTCTGCGTGCTGCGCATTCACCCCCTGAAAACAGGTGATTGGAGCATCGTTCAACTGTGCAATGCTATAGCTTTTATATTGTTCATGAACCTCATATTCGAGTTGCTCTGTAGCCATATCCGATTCCTAATCTCCACCAAGCTAAATACTTTTTGTAAGCAAACTTAAGGTTTACAACCATTTTGAAGTCTGGATTGAAAAAAACGCAAGCCATCACACACAAAGTCGTGTTTTTTTCACAACCCTTTTACCCCCGCGTAACCATGTTCTCGCGTTCTCGTCAAATGACTTAAAGGATAAGACACCTTCAAGGGATTAAGCAAGGCTTATATTCATTACGCGCATGAAAAACCCAGTGCTTCCATGCCAAGCCAAGCCACGGGCAACAAACCTATAGCAAACGATGCGCCCAGGTTCATCGCAAACAAAATACCTCCTAATAGGCTTGCTCTAGCGTCGATCACATGGTTTTTGAACCAAAACCCAATCTTAATAATGGTAGCGCGAAACCCCATTGTAGGGCGGCCGTAAAATGAGGTAGGGGTCAAGGTGTTGGTTTTTTAAACGATCATCATACTGTCGAAATACCCCACCCCAGCGGAGATACCCCCCTCGCTTTGACCAACTTTCTTGCTGCGTACCAACCAGCCGGCATCCACGTTGCACACCTCCTTGTTCGATTGTACCAGCAAGGCCCCAAAACAGCCAATTTCACTCACCCCTTCTGCTTCCTCTACCCATTTGCCCGCCCTAAAAAAAGCCATCGGGCGTGGTGGTGGATGAAGACGTTCCATTAACACCCATGTTTTGCGCTGCAAAGGCGAAGCATGTTGCAATGCCTGACTTAACGCGGCCTTGTAAAGGTTGTGTCCACCCCCTTCGCGCATGGGTTTTAGCACATAATCCTCGGGATTTTGGAGGGCCATTTGGTAGACAGGCACAGGCCCTGTAATACGCGATTGCATCTCTTCGAGGTCATACATGGCGGCAAAGGTTTGGCGTACCATGGCAGCATCTTTGGCTGGCAAATAGGCTTCTACCCGCTCAGGCTGTGTAAGTACTTGTTGCACCCGTTTCATTCCCGCCAATTGTACAGCCAAACTGGGGACCTCAATGGCCCCAGAACGGGCTATTTTCTCCCTTGCATCCCAACTCGAGGGGCGGGTAAAATCCTCTGGTCCATAAGCCGCCCGAAAGTACACCAAGGCTACCTCTTCGCCTTCTATCCACAAGGCTCCGTCGCGCAAGTGCCCCTTGGTTGCAATATCGTCCAAGGTATAGCGCCTGGTGTGTACCCCTTGTTCGACGAGTGCGTGGTGCAATGACCATTGATCCATGGTGTTCATCTCATCTGCTTGCACCACCATGACCATTACTGCGCACGATACACCATAACACCCATGCGCTTGGGCAAACACCTTAGCCAATTGTGTGCAAGGTGCATTTTCGACAACCCTACCTTCACCAAACACCGTGTTCAATCTAGGCAGCAGTTGCTCGACCACCCTCGACCAGACCTCACTCATCCCCGCATAACCAGCTGCAATGGTATTGAGTTCCACTTGGCGCAAGGCACTGGCTGGAAGTGTTTGAGGGTTGATATCACCCGCTTGTTGCGCGTTGGGGGCATGAGACTGCAAAGGTTGGTGAAAAAAGTAATCGCTGCGGGTAACCAGCAGATCTGCGGCTTTGTCACGGCGCGTCTGTGCGTCCAAGCGCAGCAACTTGCCCAAAAAAATATCGCGGTCGCTGCCTGTTTCCAACATGCTGTGCAACATATCGGTATCTTGGGCCACCTTCCACGCCAGTGTATTGAACAAAGGGGTTAGTTGTTTCAAATACGCACACGCCGCTTTCTCAATCCGCAAGGGGGGCAACGCAAAAGGCATGCACGTCAAGGTGTCGTCCTTGGTCCTTTTTACCAAACCATGAAGCACCGCAAGGCTCGAAAACTCCTGTGCAATGCCTCGCCAATCAAAATTCATGCGCTTTCAAACCAAGCCCTTCGCAAAATTTGCGCTTTCTGTTTTTTTCAAAACCATCATGCAAACACGTCGTTTATTATGAATGCCATGGCGTCGATGACGCTCAAAGTACCCAGCATTTATGTGCAGCATGAGGCACTCATTCCGTTTGAATACGGGTGGTATCGTGCCATGTCCACCCAGCACAGTGTGTTGTTACTACAACATCGAGCTTTGAAAAAACACTCACACGCAAACACGCCACTTTTACCAGTACCTTGGCGTCGATGACGCTCAAAGTACCCAGCATTTATGTGCAGCATGAGGCACTCATTCCGTTTGAATACGGGTGGTATCGTGCCATGTCCACCCAGCACAGTGTGTTGTTACTGAACATCAAGCTTTGAAAAAATACTCAAAGGCGTGCCTTCCTTGCCCTCAAAATGATCATACTGATCGAGCACCTCTTGCACTTGTATCTCAGGGGAAAGCATTAGGTCTACCGTTCGATAATGGCTGAATTGTTCACCATTTTTGTTCTCAATCACGGTTACCATAGGGCGGTCTGGTTCACTCACGGGGGCTATCCCCACGACAAAAGCCACCTCCTTCGTATTTAAGAGCACCAAAGACCCCACTGGGTACTTTCCCACAGCTGTCACAAAATGGTGGACCATCACCGGGTCAAATTCTTCCCCCGCAAGGCGTGTAATGTAGGCGATGGCCGCAGCAGGTGTCCAACTGCGCTTATAATTGCGCCGTCCAATCAAGGCTTGGTAGGCATCCACAATCGAGGCAAGTCGGGTGATAGGGTGAATGACCTGCCCAGGTTCCACCTTGGGGTAACTGCTCAGCAAATTTTGCTGCACTTTAACATGATGGTATAACGCCGTGTTAATCAGCATTTCGGGCATTTTCATATCGGTTAAAATGCGCCCCCCATAAATGGTGTGGTTGCGCATAATAATCATTTCGGGGCTATCAGCCTCAAAGCGTTGCGTGCTCTCCAAAATTTCCTTGGGCACATCGCTTTTACCAATGTCGTGCATAAAGCCGCACAGCAATACAAAATGCTTTACCTTGGGTGGCGGATTAGAACCCGCACGCCTTTGCATGTCAATGTAGCATTCTTGCAAAATTACCGACATATCCGTGCAGTGAGCATAGGTTTGGTCACTACTGCGCAGTACAGAGATAGCGCGCATGGCCGTTGAAGAGCCTTGTTTTACAATGTCATCCACCACGCTTTCCACACCCTTGGCGTTAACTTTGCCAGACCTGCTACCTTCGAGCATGTCGCGGACCGCACTGGAGGCTTCGGCACCCAGTTTTTCGCTAGCATCCATTTTTTCAACCATTTCTTGGGCTTCGGTTTTACGAATGGCACTCAATTTTTTGGCCTGCTCGGAACCCACGGCCAAGTCAGGGGTATCCAATTCGCGGACCACTTCATGACGCTCCACTTTTTTAATGGGTGCTTGCCCAGCACCAACCTTGCCACCAATGGCAAACTCTAACAGGCCAAAGCGCTTGTACACTGCCTGTGCACGCTCGTTCACCTTAGCAAGGGGAAGGTGAGATGGAATTCCGACAATCGAGCGGATGTGATCACCCGTTTGCAACGATTCAATGACCGCTGGCGGACGGTCATCCATATGGTGCGCCCTTGCCCCTGGAAAACATTTTTGTAAAAATGTTAGGGCTGACGCACTCAGCGGAGCATAGTGATCGGAGAGTTCGAGCACCTCGGAAATGATCCAACCTTTTTTGAGATTCTTTAAGCGTATTCGGCTGGGGGTAGCACTCATTGCAAACCTACGACAATGTCTTAATTTTTATTGAAATCCAAGAACTACTTAAAAAACGCCAGAAAAACAAGGCTAAAGAACACCAATCAGCCCTCTCGCAAAAGAGAGGCCCATTGTAAGCGTTGATCCGAAGCGATAATCAAAGCGCTGCCTGTGGTTCGTAACAGTTAAAACCCGCTGTGATGGATTTAAGAATCCGCCCAACCCCCCATCAAGAGCATGATACCACGTTTAAGCCTTGGTTGTTAAACGGCAAACGTACGTTTTACGTCATGACCCCACCAAAAATGGACCCTTTCAGGCACTACCCTCATGCCATACAACACGATCAGACAAGCACTCAATACGCCCATTGCAAGGACCAGGCATACCTTGTCTGGCGCCAATTGCGAGCACAGCCCCTGGAAACTCCCCCCAGCGCATGGCCAATGTTTTTGCAATGTGTGGCTCTTTCCAAGCCAACATGCGCTCAATCAAAACAAGCCGTGCAGAAGAGCATATAAGCTGCAGCGAGATCACCTTACGACGTTGGGAAGGCGTTAACAAGTGCCATGGCCTGCGTGCTATTCGAGCACTCATGCCCAACATGTCTAATATCCCATGGGGTGAGCGCCTGCGCCCGTTAAGCCAGACCCAACCCCCTTTCACGCTACACAACCACTCGGAGGCATTTTTTGAAAGCAAGGCATGCTCATACAAATTTGTATCGCTTTGTACCCGCAAACCTACAGCCTCGCGCACCCAGCCACGGCGGGGTTGTTGGCGCCCAAGCAGTGCTTGACGAAAAATATGCCACGTTTCCGGTGCTTCAACACCAATACTAAGGCGCGTACCTTGCCGCAAAACGCCACTGATGGGGGGCATTAAAGTCCCTTTGGCAGAAAGCAAAACCGCTTGATGCACTTGTATAAGAGGTGCACGCCAAGGGGTTTGGCCGGCAGTATTTGTCATGGCTGTACTTAAAAACGTGGCTGTACTTAAAAACGTGGCTTATGAAAAAACCACGCCCAAAATTGGGTTGTTTTGGGTTTATATTGAATGCATCATGCTTTGCTTAAGAATGAATTCATCTTGACGATGCGCCCATTGCATTGGTAAAGACTAACAGCACCGAGATGTAGCATATATACTAGAGCGTCTAAAAAACGCACCACCGGGATGCGCGAAGATACCACGTACCCTTTGATTACGACAACAAGATAGGAAGTGTGGGGTTTGAGAAAATTTAGCATACAGCACATGTTTCAATCGAAAAATACCCTAGCACTTCAGGCACAAACGCGCGTCTACTACACCCAGGTTCAGGGCTTAACCATTGAGGTATACGAAACGAAAACCAGCCGTACGCTGTACTTTGGGAATACCGTGGTGCAAAGTGCCATGTGGCTGGCTGAGCCCAGTGCATTGATATTGTCTTACGCCCAAAGCATGGCGGGGATCTTGCTGTTTCAACCCTCCCCGAGCAAGGCCTTACACATTGGCTTGGGTGGAGGATGCCTCCCCCGTTTTTTACATCAGCACTGCCCTGCTTTACAACAAACCATTGTCGAACTCAACCAAGGGGTGGTTGAGGTGGCAGATCAATTCTTCCCCCTGCCTTTTACCCCTCATATAAGCGTGGTGATTGAGGATGGAGGAACCTTTTTAGCACGTACACAAACCCAGTACGACATGATGTTGGTCGACGCATTCTTAGCCAATGGTACCCCGGAACATTTGCTGGCTTTAGAAACGCTACAACATATGGCCAAATGCCTTACCTCAACGGGCTGGCTTGCCATTAATGCCTGGGGTTCGCAAACCAGCCGTTTACGCAAGTTACAACACATGTTGCGTGGCATTTTTGGCAAAGTGTCTTGCTTGCCCGCACGCGCCGATTCAAACGTGATTTTGTTTTGTACAGGGCTCAAATCCAATGTGCCATCAAAGGCTTTGCTGCAGCACAGGGCCATGCTTTGGCAAGAGCGCACTGGCCTTCCTTTTGCCAGCTTTCCCAAAACGATATACGAATTATAGACGATTCCCCCCTTCCCAAAGTGTTACATCTGATGTTAACGAAACACCCCCCTCTTTTTGGGCAAGGTTAAGGAAAAAATTTGAACACCGCCATCACTCCCCCCACCAAGGCACACATTAAAGCCAAAATACTAAAAGTTTGGGCGCGCAAGGCGTTGGCTATTTTAGCATCCATGTGCGCAAGCAAGCGTTCTTCCATGGATGTTATCCGCTCACCAAAGCGTTCTTCCATGGCTTGGTTTTGTTCCTTGATGAAGCCCTTGAGGTCTTGCTGAGCAGCACTCAGCGCACTTTCGATTCCCTGAGCAATGGCATCGGCCTGCCTAGAGGACAGTCCTGCCTCTTCAAGGTTGCGGGCATTTTCCAAGGTGTTGGTGAGTGGCGCCATCATTCATCCTTACGTAAGAGCACTGCTTGTACGAGTGATGACGATATTTACGGCGTCAGCAAAGGGGCGAGCACCGTCAACACCAGCATTGTGGTTTAAAAAAAAGGTTTGGTAAGGGGAACGGAACGAGGACAGCATACACAGCACGATTCAATAACGACACGGCTCCCTCTTTTTGGGCAAGGTTAAGGAAAAAGTTTGAACACCGCCACCACTCCCCCCACCAAGGCACACATTAAAGCCAAAATACTAAAAGTTTGGGCGCGCAAGGCGTTGGCTATTTTAGCATCCATGTGTGCAAGCAAGCGTTCTTCCATGGATGCCATCCGCTCACCAAAGCGTTCTTCCATGGATGCCATCCGCTCACCAAAGCGTTCTTCCATGGCTTGGTTTTGTTCCTTGATGAAGCCCTTGAGGTCTTGCTGAGCAGCACTCAGCGCACTTTCGATTCCCTGAGCAATGGCATCGGCCTGCCTAGAGGGCAGTCCTGCCTCTTCAAGGTTGCGGGCATTTTCCAAGGTGTTGGTGAGTGGCGCCATCATTCATCCTTACGTAAGAGCACTGCTTGCCAGCACCCAAGGCAAGGATAGCATGCCTTATAAACACCTTGTCAAAAAAGAGCCCCCCTAGAACTGCCTTGCCATTGCCAAATTGAGGTAGAAAGCATGGGTTGGGCATATGGGCCTGGGTGACAACCGGTGCACTGTCGTAGAGAAACGCTGCCTTTTTCATGGCTGCTTACCTTGCGCCCTACTCCCAGGCAGGTTACGCGGAGCACGATCTTGGAATGCTTTTTAATGTACAGGGCTTTGTGCCAATAGGGTTTTTGTGGGTTGCAAGGGTATTTTTGCCTGCCAGCCGAGCAAGCCACCAATGGGTGTACTAATCAGCAACCATGGACCCTGCTTAGGGTATAGTTGGGCAATAAACGCTTTGCTGCCTGCAGGGGCGTAAAACAGAGGATTGTTGATGTTATTGGTTGGGCTGTTGCCTTGACCCATGTTACCAAGACCATGGGTTGAAGCAAAAACATTGACCACAGGGCTACCCGCTTCAATCACGCCGTTGGGTTCAAGCCACATAAGCCAATCGCGACTTAGGGTTTTTGGAGTCAACCCTTTGGTTTGATGGGAAATTACTGCGGGGAAAACAACAGGCAAAGCACCATGTAAGTTTACACCCAAAGGGGGATTGGTTTGTCCACCTCTATGAGGCCATGCCAAAGGGGGATCTTGGCGAGAAAACAAGTGTTGCGCAAGCAGACCCTGCAAACTGGGATCCACGACAAATCTCGCTTGATGCAGGTTACGAATGACGACAGGTTTGCCAGCAGTATCCCCCAATACCACGTCAAGACGACCATCTTGGTTGATGTCGTGCAAAATAGGGACGCTGCTGCCATGGGTGCGTGCTTGGGCAAAGTGGGTGGTACGCACCCGCCAGCTTGAGGTGTGGTGATTGCCGACGTTTTCAATCCATTCCAGCGTACCGTTTTTGCTGCCCAGCAACAGATCTGCATCGCCGTCGTGGTCTAAATCTCCCAAAGCGGGGTGTGAGTCGCGCCTTTGGGGATTTGCGAGGGTGGGCAGGGCCTGAGGTGCTGAAAACCCGAGACTCATGGGGGTGCTCTGGTTATGCAACAAGCGCAATGCACCGCTTCGGCTGCCTAAGGCAAGGTCTAACATACCATCGCCATTCAAATCAGCAGCGGAAAAATGGAGCATGTCGCCACTACGCCCCAGCCGTGCCAGACTCAAAACATTGTGGTTTACTTGGTGCAAAGGCAGAGCGACTGAATTGAGGCTGGTTCGTTGAGATTGCTTGCTGGGCGTAATATTGGTGTAAAAAGCCAAGTACTCACCTGCGCTCCCCAGCAATAGGTCGGGCTTGCCATCGCGGTTTAGGTCCGCAAAAGCAGGGGCGGCCATGCCTGCACTGCGTAGCAAACGAAAACCATCATGTGCCTTTTCCCATACCCCATGTTGCGCGTTGCCAATATTGCGCCAATGTAACAGCTGGCCTTGGTGGTTCCCAATCAGCAAATCCAAGTCGCCATCGCCGTCCCAATCGACCCAAGCGGGGGAAGCATGCAGGGCATTGTGGGTAATTTTTTGGGCAGGCAAGGGGCAAAAAGCAGCGGCCTGTAGCGTTTTGGGTGCACGTTCTTGCATGACTGCTGGTATGGGACAAAAACGTGGTTGGGATGGCGTCCCAACGTTGTGCAGCAACCAGACCGCACCATTTTCTAAGCCAAGGGCAAGGTCTAAGAGCCCATCGCCGTTGATATCCGCCAAGGCAGGGCTTATCCCGCTTTGCGCATGAATTCCCGCAAACCGGTGACTGCGCAGCGTAAATTCGGGCACCAAGCGGTTCCCTATGTTCTCAAAAAAGAGCAAGGCTCCTGAATGGGCACCTACAAGCAGATCGAGATCACCGTCTTGATCGATATCGCCCAAGGTGGGGGCTGCCATTGCGGTAACCTGTAAGGGTTGTCCGGATTGAGGGGTGCCTACGGTCACCATCAAACTGTCGTTTGTCATTTCCCACTGGGGTTGCCCCCCCTGCTTGATGTTTAAAAACACCAATACACGCCCCGATTGCACACCTAAGAGCAAATCCAAATCGCCATCGCCGTCGAGGTCACCCAGGGCGGGTCGCTGACGTCCCAAGTATTCACTAAAAAGGAGTTGCTTTCTACCACCTAGGTTGGCATAACGCACACGTTCCCATAACCAACCTGCCCAAGGGCGGGTTTCGGGGGCACTGTCTCCCCATGTGGGGAAGGGGGGGGGAGGGCTAAGCCATCCTGGAGTGCGATTAGACGGTGTGAGCGGTGTTTGCGCTAAAGCAAAAGTGGCGCGTAGCAGCAGCCACAAAAAGGGTAGTATCACCAATGCGCGGGCACACCATTTGACCGTTGTATGTTTGAAATAACGCATGGTATGGGGTGATACGCCCTTTTGCAGTGCATTCTTAACCACAGCATGGTGTTGAAAAAAAAGGTGCATGATGGTTTTTGGTTGTTATAGGCGAAATAAAAAACGTGGATGGAGACACATGCAGGGCTCTTATGGACACAGGTAACGGAAAAATGCTCTGAAACTTGAGTGCTGTGGGGCAAAAAAGTGCACTTTTTACGCATAGGATGTGGTCATGCAAAAAGGCCTTTGCACTCTGAGCGCATCGGGCTTTAAAAACAGGTGTTGGGCCCAAATGTCAAAGGGTGCGCTTTTTTTTAAAACGTTTTTTTGCAGAAATGTTTTAGGGGGGACGTTTAACAGGAATGTCTGGGTGGTGAAGGCAGCATTCGTTGGCACTGTGTGCCAAGGGGGGGAATACTAAAAAGTGCTTTCGACAAAGGCTTGGGCAGGAATACAAAAAAAAGGCACAAACATCTCATCGGCACTAAGGCCGCCGTGTTGCGAAATAAGTGAGGCCACATAGGGTGGAGGTGGAGAGAATGCGTGGGTTTTCCATGTATAACCCGCGTGTAACAACGCCACATAATCCCCTAAAGATTCGCGCACGTTGCGTTCGGCCACCGTGTCAGCGTTCTTTGCAAGGCCTGTTAGGTGCTTCACCTCCTGAAAAGGCAAGAGCAGGCCACGCCCCTGCAAAACGGCCTTGGCACACTTGAGCATGTGTTGGGTTTGTTGAGGTTTAGGGCTAAGGTGCAACACGCGCCCAGAAGAACCCAGGGCACTGCAGCTGTTTTTGAGGGCGATGCCTGCCTCGTCTGCCAAAGAGATGCTTTGCGGCGTGTCATGGTGGCCGTGATCTGCGGTAATGCACAAAACGGTATCTTGGCGTGCAGCAGCGTGCATTTGCGCCATAAATTGTTGCAGTGCTTGCAACATCCCCCTTAGCGTCGTTGCCACCACCATGGAATGGGCCCCACGGGAATGGCTTAAAAAATCAATTTCAGCACAATACATGCTAACCCAGCCCTGCCGTCCTTGTTGATGCAAATCTTCTAAGGCCATGCAGGCCATAGCAAAACCTTCAACACTATGCCCCGCACCTGCCAAGGGGGCATCGCCATAAATAAGTGCTGAAAGGCCACTGCCCGTAATGGCTTTGTCCATGATGTGTACAACAGGCAACGTAGGGGGTTTGGCGCCTGACAAAATGCCGCCTTTTGTTTGAAGCAAATGCATTCCCACTCCCGCCTGACTTAGGTTGGCCGAAGCACCTTCCAACTTCATCAACAAGGTATCGACCACACCACCTAAGGCCGTTTTAAAAATGCGTCGCCCCACAATCCCGTGGGCAGCAGGGGGCAAGGCTTGGTACAAACTTGAAAGAGCACAGCTTGTAATCGAAGGAAAGACCGAGGTAATCGGGCAGCCATAGCGCTGGTAAAGGGCTGTGATTCCTTGGTTTTGTTGCAAGGCGGTGTAACCAAGGCCATCTATGCACAAAAAAAGCACCCGCTTGGCAATTTGTGGGCTGGCACTGGGTACATAGGGCAGTAAATGGGGATGATTTTGCGTATTTCTCCCCAGCAAAGCCAGCACACTGGGGAGAACTTGCACAAGACAGCGCGTGTAGTCCGGGGTAAAAGCATTGGGTTGCTGCGTCCACACAAGCCCTGCTTGCCAAGCGCATTCTTGTGCACTAAACAAGGCTTGCATGGGGTTTTGCGTGTTAATCAAGGACATGCGCGGGTGCTCACCACGAGGTAAATAATGCTCTGGCAAGGGTTTTGGGGGGGGTGCTCTGCGCGCACAGTGCCACGTATTGCAGCGCGTTTAAAACGATGTCGACAAGGGCAGATGGCGACATGGGAAATAAAGGCGGAACCCCGCGCTATGGGGAGGCAGAAACCCTGGGCTTTTCTAACAATTCCCGCAGCCACGCCATGCTTTGGCAAGCGGCCTTCTTGCCTGGGATTCCGTAGATTAGCATCCAGTAAACACCGCCGCGCACATCGCGTTAGGCACGCCCTCTAAAAGCGCACATTGTTACACCAGTCGCGACTTACACCACCATAGCCATGGGGAAAAAGCGGGCTTCTTTTTTTTAAAAAGCACCCCACCACGCAAAAAGCGGGAAAATCTTAGGCGATGTACCCAAAAAATAGCGGGGGGAGGATTTGAACCTCCGACCTTTGGGTTATGAGCCCAACGAGCTACCAAACTGCTCTACCCCGCGTCGTTCGTTTAAGTTTACTCTTTGTTATGGCGCACAAACCAAAGGGTTGGCATGGCTACCTGGGAGCGCATTGGCTGGATAGCACCCTCTTGCGCCAAGCACAACATGCAGCCTAGTGCGTTTGCGGGTGCAAACACAATGGGGAAAATAAAAAAATATTTTTATCTACCCTGCCACGGCACAATGTACGCGCATGCCGCGGGGCATAAAAACAAAACCACGCAAAACCAAGGGCTCTGTGCGTTATCGAATTTGCATCATCCGCGTACAGCCTGAAGACCTTTTTTTTTACATGGCTTGGTGCAAGATTTGGCAGATTTTCTCGGAGCCGTGTTTCCCTTTTTTGGCGAATGTTTTTGCAGGTGCTTCATTTGGCAACGCCGCGACTGCGGTTGCCCTACCCCGTATTTTTGGAGGAGCCACCCTTTAAGGCATAAGGCGGTTCTTAAAAGCCCCTCGTGCGTGTTCTATCGTGAGGGGCAACCCCTGTTTTTTTTCACTGATTATTGACGAGGCCGCCTGCCTGTTGGCGATACGAGGGGGTTAACGTCTCTTCCTCCTTGGCTTATTCAAGCAGGCCAGGAAATTTTAAAAAGGGGGCTCCCGCCAGGGTTTCGTTGGGGTGGTCGCCGTAAATGTTGTTACCGTTGCCAAAGCCGGTCAAAGCACCTTCGATTCCAATACCCAAACTGGCACCATGACTTCCCCTCGCATTATCACCTATACATTTGAGCTTGTCCCCATAGTTTATACACAGTCCAGCACTTTTGTTGTGTAGGCTAACGATACGCAGACCGCGAAACACCCTGGTTGGTGTTTTAAGTTGGATTTCCGTCAGTGAGTGAATGCCATGTGTGTCCGTGTTGTCACCCCAACAAAACACTTCAAACTGCGCGTTGATGACGCAGGTTTTTCTCTCAGGCGTGATAATATCCAAAACCCTACCCAGATCACCAATCCTTATGGGTACGACCTGTATTGGCGTAGATTTACCGGAAGTGCTGCCATCACCCATTTGGCCCGACGCGTTCTCCCCCCAGCAATACACGGTGCGTACCTCACCAACCGCAGCGCAGATGTGGTGTTGGCTGGCAGATGCGATGTGTACATCCTCTAAAAAAAGGCCCGTTGCACCCACGGGGGCTACCACCTTGCCTGGTGCTACCATATGTTCGTTAGGTATCGAAAGGCTTCCTCGACCTAAATAATTCGTGTTTCCAGTAGTCGAGCCATTACTCCAGGTTACCATGGTCCCATTTCGCATCAACACCACTCCGCCCGTGATAACACGCGCAGCACCGCGTAGATTGCCCGATGCACCGTCTGCCGCCTCAACAGCCAAGGGTTTCGAGGAGCCAACAACCGTTACCGATTGTCCAGCTGGGGATCCGTTGGTTTGTTCCCTTAATCCATATTCGGTACCAACAGCCATTATCGTTGACCCCCTGATTGTGAGCGTGCTTGGGTCAACGCCAAGACGATAGTCGCTGCTGAAAGAAGGTGGGTTGCTAGCAGAAAGTGGAGGGTTGTTGTCTTTTAGGGATTCAGAGCCAAAAGAGCCCCAGCAAGCCACTTCGCCTTCCTCGCCAAACACGGCACAAAAGGTATCATTCCCCGCTGCAATGGAACTAACCTCATTTAAGAGGGTTCCCCTCCCACCCCCTAGACCCACCACAGACCCAGGAAGGTCTGTGTAATTGTGCAGTTCATAACCACGCCCCAATTCCCAACTTGCCGGGATAACATCCACACGATTGTTATAAGTCCCAATAATTTGTGGTGGGGTTCCGGGCCCTGAGACAAGGGAGATTGTATGGGAAACGCCACCCCAGCATTGCAGCGTGCCACTGGCTAAGCGTGCACAAAGCACGTGCTTTGTTGCTGCCATTTGAACAATGTTTGCTGTATTAAGACCTGTTAGGGGCACGGGTTGTGGGCTGTTGGAGAAATTATCATTGGGAATGCCACCAATCGTGGTAATGTCACGCCCAGCATACCTTCCCCAACAATACAACGGACCCTGGCTGCGTTTCACACAGACGCCGCCATCTTTATGTGCCACCACAGACTCGATGGACGTACCTTGACCCGTATCTTGACCCGTATCTTGACCCGGGCCAGAGCAACTGGCGATAAGCAATAAGAGGGTCCATTTGAGTGCAAAACGCATAGTACTTTCAAAAAGCCTTTAATTGTTTATGAAGAAAAATGCACCACTCCATGAGGCACGACACGCCGGCCGATTGTAGCATAAACGTGTTCATATAAAAACCATTTCATTATTGACGTGGAGGTACTAAGGGGATTATATCAAAAATTTTTTAGCATTTTTATAAAATTCCCGCGGTGTTTACACAGCTGTGCTATAAAACACTGGAGTTTTCAATTAGGGCATTGTCACAACGTTTACGGTGCGTATCTTCCCAAAGTATTGCCATCCCCATTGTAGCGAGACACCTCGCTTATACGCACGGCCCCTTTGCCTTGCCCTTGGTGAATGCCTACCCTCAGTTTTGCGAAGCTGCTTTTTTCTTTAAAAATAGTCCTGTGATGTTTTTGTGGTGAGTGACACGCGGGTGCGTGCGAAAAAAGCCCTTAGCCTTGAGTGAAGACGCCCATGCAAAAACCCGTGCTGCCGCGTTTTGCTGGGGGGCTAGCAGCCCTATAGGGCGCATTCACAGATCAAATCAGGGGACATCCCTTGTTTTTGATTGACTATAGACCTATGAATTTCCTCTCCAACCAACCTCCAAAAACGAAGGCTGCCGACAATGCTTCAAAAAACCGTGTGTGTGCTTGGCGGTGCGGGTTACATTGGTGCCCAGGTGTGTAAGCAGCTTGCTGTGGCAGGTTTTTTGCCCGTTTGCATCGACGATCTCTCGGCAGGGCACAAAGATGCCGTGCGTTGGGGACCCTTTGAGCACTGCAATGTGCTTGATACTACCCGCCTGGGCAATGTATTCGCCCGCCACCAACCCGAGGCAGTGCTTTGCCTTGCTGCACGCATTGCTGTGCACGAATCGGTGGTAAGTCCCTGGCTGTATTATCAAAACAATGTGGGGGGCATGATGGCTGTGCTCGAGCAAATGCAAAAGCATCGGGTGTGCCGCATCGTTTTTTCAAGTAGTGCGGCGGTTTACGGAATTCCACAGCAAACGCCCATTCCAGAGGAGCACCCCCTCGCCCCAACCAGCCCTTACGGCTATACCAAAATGTGCTGTGAACGCTTGTTGCAAGACTATTCCAAGGCAGGGCAAAGCAAAAATTGGCCCTTGCAATGGGCGGCGTTGCGCTATTTTAACGCTGCCGGTGCCGATATGGCAGGGGAAATTGGCGAAAGGCACGATCCTGAAACCCATTTGATCCCTCTGGCCATCAGGGCTGTGCTCAATCGCAAGGCGATTACGCTTTTTGGGGATGATTACGACACCCCCGACGGGACGGCTGTACGCGACTACGTGCACGTGGAGGACATTGCCAAAGCTCATGTGTTGGCCTTGCATGCCTTGGAAAAAAAGGCTCCCAGCGGGGCTTATAACCTAGGCAATGCTCGGGGCAGCAGCGTACGCGAGGTGATTGATATGGTGACCAAGGTCACCAACATGGCAGCCATTGTCAACGTCGCAGCACGCCGCCCAGGCGACCCTCCCAGCTTGGTGGCCAAAATCACAAGGGCAGAAAAAATACTGGGTTGGCAGCCACAGCGCTCACAATTGCAAGTGATTGTTGAAGACGCCTTACGCTGGGAGCAGCGCATGCACTAGAAAGCCATGCGTGAAGGCCTTTTGTCACTCACACCAGCTCTAACTGGTCCTCGACCACCATGGGTGCCCCTAAATGGGCGTAGGCTTTGGCAGTGGGCACGCGCCCGCGCGGGGTTTTTTGGATAAAACCTTCTTTGATCAAAAAGGGTTCGTAGACTTCTTCAATGGCATCCTTGCTCTCAGAAAGTGCTGCTGCCAGCGTGCTAAGCCCCACGGGGTTACCGCCAAAAGTATGAATCAGTGCGACCAACATGCTTAAATCAAAAGCATCAAGGCCGTAAGAATCAATGCCCAGCTGTTGCAAACTATAGCGCACAACCTCTAGCGAAATGGCTTTTTTTTGTTGATGTTGCGCGTAATCTATCACCCGTCGTAACAAGCGGTTTGCCGTTCGCGGTGTTCCCCTTGAATGCTTTCCCAATTCAAGGGCGGCAGGGCTGTGAATGGGCACGTTCAGTTTTTTGGCAGAGCGCAAAACCACCTCAGCCAACTCTTTTGCTTGGTAGTACTGTAGGCGAAGGGGAATGCCAAAACGCTCACGCAAAGGGGCCGATAGGAGCCCTGTACGGGTGGTGGCACCCACCAGGGTAAAAGGCAACAAGGGGACGCGCACGGTACGCGCCATTGGACCTTGCCCTACAATCACATCCAATTTCCAATCTTCCATGGCAGAATACAGCACTTCTTCCACATTGCGGCTCAGGCGATGGATCTCATCGATAAACAGCAATTCACCCGCTTGCAGGTTGGTTAAAATAGCTGCCAAATCCCCCTGGCGTTCTAATACTGGACCTGCTGTAGTGCGTATGGGGACGTGCATTTCATGGGCAATGATGTGTGCCAAAGTGGTTTTGCCCAGCCCAGGGGGGCCACTAAGCAGTACGTGATCTAGGCTGGTTTGGCGCTTTTTGGCGGCTTGAATATAGACGTTTAAATTGGCTACAATTTCCACCTGGCCCACATAACCGCTTAGGGTTTGGGGGCGTAGCAAGGCAGCATGTGTGCTTCCCTCTGCTGACGTGGTATCTTCGGGGGGTGTGGCGTCTTTTTCTGGCATTGTATCTGCTGCACTGTCCTCCACCATGGTTGCCCTGAACTACAAAGAGGCTTTTTGTTTTTGATTGTGGGGCATGAATAGGTTTAAAAAACAGCCCTCTCTGCTTTGAGCATCCTTTTCTCAGGGTTTTGCTTTTTTTTAACCCGTTGCGCTTGCCCGTTTGCCCACAACCCTGTGCGATCTACTTCGTGCCCACCTACCATTCGTAAGCCTGCAACGTGCCACGCTTAGCCAAGGCTTTTTTTCTAGGCAATTTCACGGCACTAGCGCACCAAATACTGGCGCCATTTGTTACGAGAAGCCTCAGAGTGCTGGTTAAATTCTTCTACAGCTTCCTGGGTTCTAATTAAGAGCTGGGTATACTGTTTGCGGTGCTGCAAAATGCGCTCAGCGGCCGCAGAATCGATGGCACCTTGGCGCACCACCCCTTGCTGCCATAAGCGAATGGCTTGTTCTGAGGAGGCTTGGTTGTGGTCAAATTGCTTCAAATTGCGCTTGTTGTACGCTTGATAAGCACCAAACTCATTCCAAGAGCACCCCAACACCCACAAGGTCAAACACAGCACCGCCAATATCCGGAGTGCACGGCCCCACCTATCATTCATCGCAATATGCATGCTTTTTCTGCCTTATTTGAATGAGGCTTTTTACGATTCTTCACAAATGCAAGATGGCTTTGCACAGTGAATTGAAGCGCACGCCTTGGCATTCCCTCGAGAAAATCATTTTTTGTGAAAACGCCAATCCCCTCACCATGAACACACGCAAGACACGTCGACCATCATGCGCGAAACAGCCCTGCTTTTCAAGACAAGGTTCACATGGGGCCGGCCAAGGGTTTCATTTTGCCCACGCATGCGGGTTTGCGTATCATGCGGATGGGCTACCCTCCTTGCAATGATAACGGTCAAAACGCGATTTATCTGAAAAATTAAAGAAGGCTCGCCTTTTACCTCCAATGTGCAAGGGGTTGCTCAATGGGCTTCAAGTGCGTAATAAGGCATATACATCTCTTGCTTGAGCATGGTACGGATTGCACTTGTGCTCTTGATGGGGGGTCTTCATCACCATGAACCTTTCTTATAAATGGTATTGGTGCGTTGCGCTAACCTTGGCATGATTATCTAAGGTTGTCGGGATTGATGCCAAGTCATGAAAGATGACGAGCTAAGTGGAGGATTGGGAGGTAACAAAATGGCTTTTTGAGAGGTCATGAGACGGGGTGTAGCGCAGTCTGGCAGCGCACCTGCTTTGGGAGCAGGGGGCCGCAGGTTCGAATCCTGCCACCCCGATTTTGGAATTGCCGTGTTAGTTGCCCACCAAACATACCCCTCGCGCATTCTATCATGGGCATGCAAAGCCTTGTTTGCATGGGCTATCATGCTTTGCAAGGTCGGTCGGGCTAATGAAAAAAGGGGATATCCTTCATAAAGGCCTAAAAAGACGTTTTAAGTCACTTGAAGCTTCAAAGTGCCCCCCTTTTGGGTGTGCCAAGCGTGGGTTAATAACTATTAGCGGCGTGTAAGCAAAAATTGTTTTCGAACTTTAACAAAAGAGACATAAAAACCTATGAGAAATAAAAAAATTACATGGTCTTTGTTTGCCTTTGCCATGGTTGTTTTTTATACCAGCGGAACAGTCATCAATTGGTTGATAGATTATTTGTGGTTTGAGACCATTGGGTATACCAGTGTTTTTTTACGTATTTTTAGTGCAAAGCTGCTGATAGGGGTGGCAAGCGGCAGCGTTGCAGCGTTGTTTTTGTTTGTCAACTTGCTGTTATGCCTGAATCGTTTAGGCCATTTATCGTCCATCATCCCTGCAGATCTGCGCGATACTCCTTTGGTGAGGCTGCTTGACAAGCGCTTGCTGCGCAAAACCTTGCTGGGCATTAGCGCTTTATTTGGACTGGCTTCGGGGGCTGCCATGGCCTCTTCTTGGCAGGAGATTATGCTGTACTTTTACAGCGAGCCCTTTGGCTACCAAGATCCCGTTTTTGGCCGCGATGCCAGTTTTTATATTTTCTCTTTGCCGTTTCTCAAAAATCTGCAATCTTTTGCCTGGTCCATCACGTTTTTCCCAATGCTTATTTGTGGATTAATCTATTTTTTTAAAGCCCAATCTACTTTGCCTTCCAGCAAAGAACCGTTTGGCAAAGGCAACGGCTCCAACGTACTTATTCGAAGCTTTCCACCCAAAGGTGCCAATCACTTAGGGGGTCTTGGTGTATGCTTGTTGTTGATTATTGCCTTTGGCTTGCTGTTGAGCCGTTTTGAATTGATGCACGAAAAAGGCGGGCTTTTTACCGGACCAGGGTATGCCGACATTCACGCTACACTGCCGTTTCTCTCGTTAAAGGCGGCGGTTATGGCCATTGCTGCGGTGCTGCTTACCCTTTGGACCGTGCGTGGTGGACGCGGGTTGTTGTTTGGCATTGGCGGATTGCTCGTTACTGCCTGGGTTGGAGGGAACATTTATACCAACGTGCTGCAACGCTTTGTTGTTGCCCCTAATGAACTTGAAAAAGAACGTACCTTTTTAGCCCACCATATTGAGGCAACCAACTATGCTTTTGGCTTAAGCCAAGCGGTCGAGCGCACTTTAGACAAAAAAGAACGCCCGTTGACAGCATTGGATATTGCGCGTAATCGTCCCACCATTGACAACATTCGTTTGTGGGATCATGAACCCTTGTTGAGTACGTTTTCCCAAATACAAGAAATTCGTACCTACTATGATTTTGTTTCGGTCGACAACGATCGCTACATGATTAACGGTGCCCTGCGCCAGATCATGCTGTCACCACGTGAATTAAACCCGCTGGCCCTGCCCAGCCGTACCTGGGTTAATGAGCGCCTTACCTTTACCCATGGCTATGGCATTACCAGCGGCCCCGTGAACCAGTTTAACGAACAAGGTTTGCCCAATTTGTACGTGCAAGACCTCCCACCAAAATCTTCTGTAGATGCCTTTAAAATTGACCACCCTGAAATTTACTACGGCGAGGTGGCCAGCAATTATGTGTTTGTACGCACGCGCCATGATGAATTTAACTACCCCCAAGGGGATGCCAATATCTTTAGCCGTTATGAAGGCAAAGGTGGCGTACCCATTACGGGGTTTTGGCGCAAACTGCTTTTTTCATTGGGATTGCGCGACCTCAAAATGCTGCTCTCCGACGACTTTACCGAGGAAACGCGGGTCTTGCTGTATCGTAATATTTATCAGCGTATTCAAAAGGTAATGCCGTTTTTTCGCTATGACCGCGATCCGTACATGGTGGCTGTAAATGGGCGCCTGACATGGATTCAAGATGCCTATACGTTCAGCGATCGTTTTCCCTACGCAGAGCAATTGCCAAGCCTGGGTAACTATATGCGAAACCCCATCAAGGTGTTGGTCGATGCTAAAGATGGGAGCATCAAATTTTTCTCTAAAGAAAATGAACCCATTGCCAAGGCCTATGCAAGGTTATTCCCCGGCGTTATCCGCCCCATTGAGACCATAGATTCCAATATACGTGCCCATTTACGCCATCCCGTCGATTTGTTCTCGGTACAAACCCAGGTGTATGCCACCTACCACATGCGCGATGTTAACACTTTTTACAATCGCGAAGACGAATGGGCAATTCCTGTGGTGGGACAAAAACGCATGGAACCCTATTACACGGTGATGAAACTGCCGGGGGAGAAGAAAGAGGAGTTTATTTTGATGCTGCCCTTCACTCCAAGGCGCAAGGACAATCTGGCCGCATGGATGGTGGCACGCAGCGATGGCGATCATTTAGGCAAGTTGGTGCTTTATACCTTCCCCAAGCAAAAGTTGGTGTTTGGTCCCAAACAAATTGTGGCGCGCATCAATCAGGATTCCGAAGTGTCGCAGCAAATTACCTTGTGGGATCAGAGCGGTTCCAATGTGATTCGTGGGACCTTATTGGTCATCCCCATTGAGGATTCACTCCTTTATATTCAGCCCTTGTATCTGCGCGCAGAAGATGGCCGCATCCCCGAACTTAAGCGGGTGATCGTGGGCTATCAAAATGAGATTGCCATGGGTCTTGATTTGGATGATGCGTTGAAGCAGATTTTTGGTGGCAGTGACACGTCCAATTTACTCAAAACAGTGGGCACGGAAGGGGCACAAAATTTCCAAGCGGATTCAACAGGCAGTGCCGCTGCCATAATCAAACAGCGTCAAGAAGTTATTCAGCAAGCACTGCGCCAGCAGCAAGCCATCAATGAGGCAGGACGTCAAGGCAATTGGGGGAAATTTGGGGAAGCATTAGACAAATTGGGTCAAACCTTAAAACAACTCCAAAATTTACAGTAACCTCCGGCAGGTTTTGGTGGTATCAAAAAATGGGTGCTTAAAGGTATGGGTCATCCCAATCCCGAGCACCTTCGTCCACCGTTATGCCCACCACGCAAAGGCTATCACCTTAGTATCTTCAAGCTTGTATCGGTGGTGCAATTGGGGTTTTGCGGAGACTCTTTCTTTATTTCTCACTGAAATCCCAATTGTTTGCTAATACATATGCCCGCATCTCTGGAACCTCATGCATATGCACAAGAATTCCTATTAAGTACAGGTGTACGCAAAAATCCTTCGTTTTTGGATATGTCCTCCTTTTTTGACCAAGAATGGGCAAGGGTTTGCGGGTGTTTTGAGGATAGCGCATATTACCCACAAAGACGCCACCCGCCTGCAAAGGCTGTATGGCGATGCTTTTAAAAAAAGAGCATTGGGTTTTTCGTGCCAATGGTGTTGGCAGGATTTTGCGAGAAAGGGCGCAGTTCAGCAAGATTAAGCTTGTGTAAAAAGCGCGCCACAGCCCTCTTGGTTATGATGCGGGGGAAAACGGGGACCACCGTTCTCACAGATTGTGCCCCCATTGCTACACAGACAAAAAAACTTTACCCAAACACCACTTTAGGAAGCCATGTAGCCAACTCAGGAAATGCCGCCAAAATGGCAAGGGCAATCATTTGAATGGCTACAAATGGGGCCACCCCTTTGTATATATCAGAGGTTTTTACCTCAGGCGGTGCTACCCCGCGCAGATAAAACAACGCAAAACCGAAAGGTGGGGTTAAAAACGAGGTTTGCAGGTTCATCCCAATCATAATGGCTACCCACACAGGGTTCAAATCGAGCTTAAACAGCACAGGAGCGACAATCGGGATAACCACAAACATAATCTCTAAAAAATCCAAAAAGAAGCCCAGAAGAAACATAACCAGCATGACCGCGAGCATAGCTCCAAAGGCACCCCCTGGAATTTGTGAAAGCAGTGCGTGCACATGTTCATCGCCGCCAAGCCCTCGAAATGACAGATTAAACAATTGCGCCCCAATTAAAATGACGAATACCATCACCGTAATTTTGGTGGTGGATTGCATAACATCGGTTAATACTCCTGCTTTGTAAACGCGAAGCACACTTGTCAACACCGCCCACATTACACTCAAACAACTCATGCCAGCCAGTACAATGCCCACCATGCTTTGGGTAGTGATTACATCACGATTAAGGCGTAGGTCAAAGGTAGCAGCCAAAATTAAAGACACTACCATCGCTATTACCCCCACCAGCAAGGGCAGCTGCTTTTGGGTTAAGCGTTCACCCGCCAGTAATACCGATCCAACGGCCCCGACAGCAGCGGCTTCTGTGGGAGTGGCTACCCCCGCCAAAATAGAGCCCAATACCGATATAATAAGACCTACAGGCGGGACGAGTACGCGCAATATCTCTTTTAGCGGAGGTGGGTCTAATTCCTTAATGGCAGGAGAACTTTCGGGGCGAAAAATAGCCATCCCAATTTGATAAGCAATATACATCAACACCAGCATAAGTCCAGGTAGCAAAGCACCCACAAACAAATCACCTACCGAAACAGGGTCGGGGGACCAATCGCCCACCGCACGGCGTGCCTCAACATATTCGCTCGAAATTTGATCGCCCAGAATCACCAAAACGATCGAAGGGGGAATGATTTGTCCAAGGGTTCCTGCAGCTGCAATCGATCCACAAGCAAGCGGTTTAGAATAATTGTGGCGCAGCATAGTGGGCAAAGAAATAAGCCCCATGGTAACCACCGTAGCGCCTACAATCCCTGTTGAAGCCGCCAACAGCATCCCTACCAAGGTAACCGAAATGCCCACACCACCGCGCAATTTGCCAAATAAGCGCCCCATGTTTTCAAGCAGCTCACCCGCTACTTGCGATCGCTCAAGCATCACCCCCATAAAAATAAACAATGGCACCGCAACCAAAACCTCGTTCACTTCATCCATCAAACCAAAAATGCGGCTGTAAAAAGGTTTAATAAAAGACAAATCCCCCGTTGCAAAGAGGCCTACTTGCAAAATGCTACCTAACAGGGCAAACAAAAGCCCGACACCTGCCAAGGTGAAAGCCACGGGATAACCACGCAGCAAAAGAATAAGTGCTGCTGCAAACATGAACGCATCAAGATAATACACAATTCACCTAACTTAATTAACGGTAGCCAAAATGCCAACCGCTCGGAAAACCCCAGACGCTCACACAGCCAGCCCCAGCACCAACGCATCCAGACCAGTTGTGTAACGGTAGCCAAAATGCCAACCGCTCGAAAAACTTCAGACGCTCACACAGCCAGCCCCAGCACCAACGCATCCAGACCAGTTGTGTAACGGTAGCCAAAATGCCAACTGCTCGAAAAACTTCAGACGCTCACACAGCCAGCCCCAGCACCAACGCATCCAGACCAGTTGTGTAACGGGGGTAAAAGCGTTTTGTCTTTAAGGTTGTCTCCGGCTCCGGCCGCGCTATAACCACCAAGGGCTAACTGCTGTCGTCTGTGACATAAGGGTCAAAAACCTCGATGCCTTTTAAACGCAGCCAAGACTTTATGGCCGTGGAAACCCCCTGCAAACCCAACAGGAGCGCAAACAACAATACCGAACTTTTTAAAAGATATTTTACGGGAATCCCCGAGGTTTCCGTAGAGCCTTCAAGGTTTCGCCAAGAGAGTTCGACGTTGGGCCAAGCAGACCACCAAATGATGCCGCAAACAGGAAGTAAAAACAGCAACGACCCCCATAAATTAATCAAATTCTTGTAGTGTTGGGAGGCACTGCGGTAAAAAATATCGACACGTACATGCTCATTATACAGCAAGGTATATCCCCCGCCGAGCATAATCAGAAAACCGTGCATGTACACAATCGATTCTTGCATAAACAAGCTGCCGATCGAAAAAACATAGCGTTGAACCACCACCACGAATTGCACCAGTAACATGCCTAATGCAAGCCAGGCAACGGCACTGCCTATTTTATGGTTGCATCGATCTAATATTTGATGAAGGCGTGTTAAAATTTGTATCCCAAACACGGCTCAGCCTCCATCGTTCCAAGATTTTTTAATATTCCCCCCTCACAGACCAACGGAGAAGGGAATGCTCTTTTTTCGAGATGCACTACGCAACTCAGAAAAGCGTCTCTTTCTTTGCCCAACGCGGTGTTAAAAACAAACTTAGCACCGCGTTTCAAAAGCACACATGCAAAGCGTTAAAACACGGCTTTTTCACGGGCTTCCATGTAGGTTAAGTCAGAGAGTTTAGACCAACCTGCCACGTCCTTACGAAATTTGAAGTAGCTTTCATAAATCTTTTTGCCCAAGGCATCATCACCAGCAACATCAGCCACCACTTCTTCAGAAATTTTGGCAATTTGATTCCAAACCTCATCGGGGAAACGATGTAACTCAACGCCATCTTCAGCGATCAGCTTCTTGAGCGCAGCACCATTTCGGGCATTGTACTCTGCAGCCATAAAGTCATTTTCCGCAGCACAAGCCGTCTCAATAATGGCCTGGAAGTCCTTGCCTAAGCTTTCCCACCATTTTTTGTTCATCCCTACACCCAAGCCGGCACCTGGCTCATGAAACCCAGGGTACATGTAGTTTTTGAGGATTTTTTGGAATCCAAAAGCGGCATCATTGTAAGGGCCCACCCACTCGGTAGCATCAATGGTCCCCGACTGCAAAGCGGGGAAAATTTCACCCCCGGGCAATGCCACAGCAGAAGCACCCAACTTACGTAAAACCTCACCCCCTAAACCTGGCATACGCATTTTCAGGCCTTTCATGTCATCAAGCGAGGTGATGGGCTTGCGGAACCAGCCACCCATTTGCACTCCTGTATTGCCCGCCAAAAAACTTTTTACACCAAAGTTAGCGGCCAACTCATCCCACAACTCTTGGCCACCGCCAAAGTGAACCCACGCCTGTAATTCTTGCGCAGTAAAACCCAAAGGCACAGCGGTAAAAAAGTTAAAACCCTTGTGCTTACCCTGCCAGTAGTACTCCGCACCATGGTACATTTGGGCAGAACCAGAGGCTACAGCATCAAAGCTCTCAAAAGCGGGGACCAACTCGCCTGCAGCATACAATTTTATCTCAAGACCCCCTTGAGACATGGTACTGATGCGGTCTGCAATACGTTGTGCACCTGTGCCCAATCCCGGGAAGTTTTTGGGCCAGGTTGTAACCATTTTAACCACTTGCTTGCCCTTGGCAACCGCAGGGGCGTCGCTCTCTTTTTTAGTGCAAGAGGCCACCACGGCAGCACCTGCCGCAGCACTCGCCACCAGCGCACCCTTAATAAAATTACGTCGCTTCATACATCGCTCCAATGTTTAAATGTCGGTTCATTTCGGTTTAAAGCATTACGTTGGATTTTGGTGTATTAAAAATACGCCTCAATCGAATTAAAGCCTTCACATCATATGCTGTTGTGAACAATCAGACGTTCTATGTCAAGCAAATATATTAGCAAACTGCGTACGAGTGTCGATACGGTCACTTTATGCCTGCTTTTAACTTCCATTTGCTTGCTGCGTTGTTTGTGTTAACTGCACGGCTGGCTAAGGCTAAGCGTTCAATTTGGTCAAAACCTCCTGCGGATAGGATTTTGGGTGCCGCCATCTGGCTGCGAGTGTACACTGCCACTGGCAGCACCAACGCGCCGCGTTCTTGGCAATGCCGCACCAAGGGGGATCAAGCCCTCGGGCAACGATAAACACCGCGCTAGCCTCCATAGCCTCATTCACCTGCGCGGCCCGCCGTAAGCACTGTGCCCGCACCCAGCCAAGATATCGGGACAGTCCCTTGCGGGCAATCGCATCAAGGGCTTTGCGGGGGTATGAAGGGTATCTCTCGCTACAGGCTGAGTTGACCGCTGCGCAAAGCATGGGCAAGGGGCAGTTCCTTAGGGCTGCATCCTCAATTTGCACCACAGGTCACGCCAAAAGACGCTATTTTGCACATCGTAACCCTTGCATGGATTGGCTCTCAAAAAAATACAAAAACTGCGCAGCAGCATTGCAACATGTGAGTGCAAGATTTGCTTTTGGCGTGCAATAGGCACCTTCATAGAGGGGACTCTTTTGCTGTTGGTATCACGCATGACACATCATTTTTTGCAAAATCGGGTCGAAATTGCGCAAAAAACCTAAAAAGGCTTAAAATTCAGTCGATCACGGCTGCTTCTACGTACAATCGTGCGCTATGAAGCATGCATGAAAAAACCTCTGCAGCTACCTTGTGGCTTCATCTCGCGTGGTAGTAGGGGTGTAAATTTGTTTCGAGTAAGTCCCATTATGGGTCCTGTGCCAGCAAATGGCCTAACACGGAGCGTGATAAAAAAACGGGTACTATAAAGAGGGATGGTATGTAAGGCTATATTTGCTATAACCTATAGATATGTTGGTCGGTTTATACACTAACGGGTGTGTGCATGCCGATGGGGTGGGTTTTTGAAGCGGTCTATTTTTAAAATAGAAAGAGATTGCCATGCATAGTAGGGCGTACGACGTTATTGTGGTGGGCGCAGGACATGCGGGTTGTGAAGCTGCTTTGGCCTCTGCACGCATGGGCTGCGAGACTTTAATCATTACAATGACCCGTGCGACCATTGCGCACATGCCGTGTAACCCTGCCATTGGTGGCGTGGCCAAAGGGGCGTTGGTCAAAGAAATTGATGCGTTGGGTGGTGAGATGGGTTTTGCTGCGGATGAAACGGGGATTCACTTTCGCACATTAAACCGTTCAAAAGGCCCTGCGGTGTGGGGTACACGCTGCCAATCCGATATGTTGCGTTACCGCCAACGCATGCAACAAGCCCTGAACAACCAACCACGCTTAAGCATTGTGGAAGCGGAAGTACAAGGTTTATTGATATGCAAGCCCAAAGCTTTGCACGCAGGCTTAAAGGCAACAGCGGGGCGCATTGAAATCGAGGGCGTCTTGGCAGGTGGGCGGGCTTACCACAGCAAAACGGTGGTGATTACCACAGGAACCTTTTTAAATGGTAGAATTCACATTGGTAAACGTAGCCAAGCGGCAGGGCGTGCAAATGAGGCCCCTGCCAATTACTTGGGGGGTGCGCTCGCGCAGTTAGGTTTGGAGGTTGGGCGCCTCAAAACAGGCACGGTGCCACGCCTTAATACCCACAGTATTGCTTGGCATAAGTTAGAAGAACAATGGGGTGATGAACCCATTCCCAAATTTAGTTTTTGGGATTCGACCATACCATTAGCCCAAACTTGCTGCCACATTACCCACACCAACCCCAATACGCACCGCGTTATTCAAAAAAATCTCCAGCATTCTGCCCTTTACGGCGGAGCCATTCAGGGAGTGGGGCCACGCTATTGTCCTTCCATCGAAGACAAAGTGGTCAAGTTTCCAGATAGGCAACGCCACCAGGTGTTTTTAGAACCTACCACCCTCGAAGGTGACGAAACTTACCCCAATGGTCTTTCCACCAGTTTGCCTCAAGAGATTCAACTGGCTTACCTCCAAACCATTGTGGGCTTGGAAGAAGTGGAGATTTTAAAGGCCGGCTATGCGGTCGAGTATACCTTTGTGCAACCCATTCAATTGAGCTCCAGTTTGGCAGTAAAAACCTGCCCGCAGTTGTTTTTGGGAGGACAAATTAACGGCACCACGGGTTATGAAGAAGCCGCTGCTCAAGGCCTGATGGCGGGCATTAACGCGGCCTTGTGGGTACAAAAAGCCAAGCCTTTTGTGTTGCATCGGCATGAGGCAATGATAGGCGTAATGATTGACGACCTGATTACCAAAGGGGTGGATGAACCCTACCGCATGTTTACCTCAAGGGCTGAGCTACGCTTGCACCTACGTGAGGATAACGCCGACCGCCGCTTAAGTGAGTGCAGTTTTGCCTTAGGCCTTCTGCCTAAAGAACGCATTTTGCAGCTGCGCCAAAAGCAACGGCGCATTCATGCCCTTAGCAGTGCCCTTGGCCAAGTTAAAGTTACCCCTACCCTTGCCATGAACCAAGGGCTAAGGGGCATGGGGCAAGCAGTGCTTAAAACCGCCGCCCAGGCTAGCGACCTATTGTGTAGGCCTGGCATCACCCTCACAGATCTCCGCTTTATACCCAAGGTAAAAGCACTCATCACCCAACAAAACCCGCCCCAAAATGTGAGTGCTCAGGTGGAAACCGACTTTAAATATTTGGGGTACCTTGAGCGGCAACGCAACCAAGTGGCCTCGTTTAAGCATTTAGAAACGCGATCCATCCCTTTAAACCCACCCTATGCGATGATTGCAGGGCTTTCTAACGAGGTGGTCCAAAAACTCGTGCGTCATCAGCCCTGTACCCTTGGACAAGCCACGCGCATTAGCGGCATCACACCTGCAGCCATTATGGTGCTCGATGCATGGCTCAAATCCCGGCAAGCCTCCACCTAAAAAAGGGAAGCTGCGCTTCATCATACCCAGCGCAAATGGCATTGCTAATCCCTAAGCACATTGTTTTACCACTCACTTACCCGAATAAAATGCTTTGGTTTAAAAAGAAAACCCTGACAGGGCTGGCAAAGACGTGTGGGTGAGCAGCGAAGTTAAGCCCGGTCGGGCTTGAAAACGTGCTAAGCAATTTGCCACACAGTAACAAAAAAGAGATCCTGGTAGATATGCATACCAGCGATGATGCGGGGGTATACCAGTTAAACCCTGAGAGTGCCTTGGTGCATACGGTCGATTTTATCACCCCGCCTGTAGATGACCCTTATACCTTTGGTGCGGTCGCCGCCACCAATGCCCTTAACGATATATATGCCATGGGCGGCAAGCCTTTAACAGCACTTAATTTGGTGGGTTTTCCCTCTAAAATGCTGCCTTTAAGCACGTTGGAAGGCATTTTAAAGGGCGCTGCAGATAAAGTGCTTGAAGCGGGGGCAGTGGTTGTTGGCGGCCATTCAACCGAAGATGAAGAGCCGAAATTTGGCCTCTCTGTTACGGGTTTGGTGCATCCAAACCGCATTTGGCGAAACTCCACCGCCCAGGTAGGCGATTCCCTTATTTTAACAAAGCCAATCGGTAGTGGAGTGTTATTTAATGCCAATCGCAAGGGCTTGGTTTCAAGGCAAGCGATGGCGGAATGCATGGAGGTTATTACCATCTTAAACAAAGGGGCTGCAGAGGCTTTAAGCACTTTTGAAATACACGCTTGCACGGATATTACGGGTTTTGGCTTGGCTGGCCATGGTTACGAAATGGCCAAAGGGGCAGGGGTGGAAATGCACTTTAACTTGCAAGCCATTCCCCTGCTCAACGAAGCCCTTGCCATGTATGCCCGCGGGATTACCACGGGGGTAAACCACGCCAACCGCGCACTATGTCAACATGCTGTGTGTTTTGCTGCACGCACCCCCGCACCCTTGCAAGAAATAACCTTCGATCCACAAACCGCAGGGGGCTTGCTTTTTGCCTTACCCCAAGCCCAGGCTAAGTCCGCACTGCACGCTTTGCATCAAGCCGGTTTGCCCCATGCATGCGCTATTGGAGTGGTCGAAAAAACCTATGAGCAAGGATCGCTGTTATTCGCCTAGGCAAGGCACGCATTTTTTGACCACACGTTACGTCATCGCCAAGGATACTCTAAGTTCTCACTTCCCCGGCAAAGCCCCCTAACCAGAGAGGGTTTTTGGTGTTCTCATGCACCACTTTTCGTGGTGCATGAGCCTTCTTTGGCTGAGTGCACTTCTAAGTGTACACAGAGGGCGTGGATGGGATATCCGCTGGGGGCGGTTGAATAATTTCGGACCCACCCTCAGAACGCTTGCCCTCCACACCACGGATATCTTTAGGCTCTGGGGGATCAGAAACGGGGGTTGGCGCGGTTTCAAGTGCATACTTTAAGTACTCTGAAACGTGCTTTAGCATGTGAATTTTGAGCCCTGAGGTGATCTCTTTTGGAATTTCCACAATGTCTTTTTCGTTTTCAAAAGGCACCAACACCTCCAAAGCCCCGCCACGCTTAGCAGCAAGCAGTTTTTCTTTTAACCCGCCTATTTTTAGCACGTTGCCACGCAAGGTAACCTCACCGGTCATGGCCACACGTTTGCGGACCGCAATGCCTGAAAAGGCACTCGCAATCGCCGTCACCAGGGTAACCCCCGCCGAAGGACCATCCTTAGGCACTGCCCCCTCGGGAAAGTGAATGTGTGCATCAAGCTGTCTAAACGCTTTCGAGTATATCCCCAACTCGTTGGCATGCGAGCGCACATAACTCAAAGCCGCCTGCACAGACTCCTTCATCACATCACCCAAACGCCCCGTAACTTGGAGGCGGCCATTACCGCGCATCAAACTCACCTCGCTAAACAGCAAGTCGCCTCCAACAGCAGTCCAAGCCATGCCTGTAGCTACACCCACCTCATTTTTACCCACAATGCGTTCGTGGCGATACCTGGGTGGGCCCAGCATTTTTTGCAGTTGGGGCTTGGTAACGGTGACCTTTTTGAGGTTCGGATTTCTTACCAAGCGTGTTGCAATTTTTCGCATGACTTTGCCAATTTCGCGCTCCAAACTACGCACCCCAGCTTCACGGGTATAACGTTCAATAATTTGGACAATGGCCGATTTTTTTAGGTCAACCTGTTGCACAGTCAGTCCGTTCTCTTTGACCTGTTTCAAGAGCAAGTGCTGAGTCGCAATATGCTGCTTTTCCTGCTCAGTATAACCCGCGAGGGTAATTATTTCCATGCGATCGCGCAAGGCATCAGGAATACCAAAGGAATCGTTGGCTGTGCAAAAAAACAACACATCAGAGAGGTCATACTCCACCTCAAGGTAGTGGTCCATGAACGCATGATTTTGCTCTATGTCAAGCACTTCTAACAAGGCTGCAGCGGGGTCACCCATTACACCATGGGTCATTTTGTCGACTTCATCCAACAAAAGCAGCGGGTTATTGCTTTTAGCTTTGCGTAACGATTGTAAAATTTTGCCTGACAGCGCACCTATATAGGTACGCCTGTGGCCACGAATTTCAGATTCATCGCGCACACCACCCAGACTCATGCGCACAAATTTACGCCCCAAAGCTTTTGCCACCGAATTGGCCAAGGATGTTTTGCCAACGCCAGGGGGTCCTACCAAGCACACAATTGGGCCACTCAATTTGCCCACTTTCTTGGTCACCGCCAAGTACTCAACAATACGCTCCTTCACCTTATCAAGGCCATAGTGGTCTTGTTCTAAGATGTCTTCTGCTTGGTTTAGGTCAAAGGTGTCTTTGGTTTTTTGTCCCCAAGGCATCCCCAGTAAGACGTCCAAATAATTTCTCACCACGTTTGCTTCAGCAGACATGGAGGACATCATTTTCAGTTTTTTAATCTCTTTTTTCGCAGCGACTTTCGCTTCTTTACTTAAAGGCAGCTCTTTAATCTTCTTTTCGTATTCCTCTTGCTCTTGCTTGCCGTCTTCGCTCGCACCCAGTTCCTTTTGAATGGCTTTGATTTGCTCATTCAAATAGTACTCCTTTTGAGTGCGTCCAATTTGTCCTTGTACACGCTCTTTGAGCTTTTTCTCCAATTTTTTAATTTCCGCTTCCTCAAGCATGCGCTCAAGCACCTTTTCCAACCGCAGTTTGGGGCTGAAAATTTCCATCAATTCTTGCTTTTTTTGCAAAGAGAGGTTGAGCAACGGCGCAATGCGATCGGCAATGCCATCGGGCTGATCAGAATCCAAAGAGAGTTGTTCCGTACTTTCCGCGTTGCGCTTAATGTCGCGCAAATACACTTCAAGCTCTTCAAGGGTTGTTTTGGCGAGCGCACGCAACTCCGGCCCTGATTCTTTGATCTCTACAATGGGTTCTACCACGGCCTCATAAGCACCGTCTTCCATTCTGGATTCCAGCAATTTCCCGCGGGTTTTGGCTTCAAACAATGCTTTAACGGTGCCGTTTGGGAGGCGCATAATTTGCAGCACCACACCAATCGAGCCAATTTTGTACAGGTCTTCGGCGGCGGGTTTTTCAACCATGGGGTCTTTTTGCGCAGTAACAAACACCGTCCGATCGCCACTTAAAGCGGCATCAAGGGCCTCCATCGATTGGGCACGACCAATAAAAAACGGCGTTGTTGTTTGTGGAAACACAACAATATCGCGCATGGGCAACAAGGGCAGGGTTTTTGACAGGGTTTTTGACGCCGTCATGGAGTCTCCTTCTTCATCAATGCAATTGGTAAGGTAAACAATTTTTTGATAAAAACAACGTTTACAATCGTTGTCCTACTTTTAGATGGGGTCAAGTTTCCTTGCCGTCAATGGCAAACCTGTTAAAATGTGGGTTTATACTGGCTATAAATATCATTGCTCATCATGGTACCAATACCGTTATTTTAAAATGAAATGAAATGGTAGTCAAAAATGGCGAAAAAATCTTTTATTAAGTAGACAAAGCGAAATCCCTTTTCGTGCAAGGGGCCTTGCTGTTAAAAAACGCAAAAAGACTGCGTAATCATTCAAAGAGGCCGCCATCTGTTAGCGTGCAAGATCATAGCCACCTCGTGGACAGCCCCTCTCGACGGTGCCCTTAATTACAATGGACCATCAACTCCATTAGCAATTTGAGGCACGTCGTACGTACAAGTATAAACCTCGTTTGCAAGACCTGTCAAAAACCAATGCCGTTATTTTAAGAAAATCAAAATAAACCCTTCGCTGGGCTGCCTTTTATACCCTAATGTCAACTTCCAAAATGGTATGAATGGAGCATACCACTATTAAGAGCAACGTAGAGTTACGGCATGCACTGTTTTACCATTTTGAGATACACTAATAAGGCTTTACTTGTTTATCATGCGATTAGATTTGGCATTGGCATGGCGTTTTAATGTGCGCAACAAGCAAGAACGATCCCTTTCTTTTTTGGCGGGCTTAACGGTGTTTAGCTGCGCTTTGGGGGTGGCTTGCTTGATTATAACCTTGGCACTTATAAGTGGCTATGAGCGCAGTTTGTTGCGGGTAATGTCCAGAGCGTTGCCCCACCTTAGCGTGCAAAGCAACACGCCAGCCCTTCCCAAGCCAAGCACCATTCGTCAGATATTAGCCAAGCGGGTTGCCATTGACGATGTCGGCACTTATGCCAGTGGCAGGGTGTTGGTAAAAGCTGCCCACGCTTCTAAGGGACAAATTCGCATTGTATCGCTGCAAGGGGTACGTTTAAATGCCAACGGCGCACAAAAAGAGGCGGTGCGCTTGGCAGAATTGGTGTACGTGAATTCAGGGCAAACACTCCCAACCCAACGCCGGCAGCGGGCGTTGCAAACCGTTGCCAAGCTGCGCCGCAAAAGCACCTTGGCATCACCCACCGAGCCCATTTTAATCAGCCGCCGTTTGGGGCGTTTGTTGGGCGTAAAACTGGGCGAGCATCTCCAAGCTTTTCGCGCACCCGATACCAAAGAAGGTTTTCGCCTGCTCCCATTAAGCCGTTCTTTACAAGTGGTGGGCTGGTTTGAAACGGGAATTCCTTCTTTTGATGAGCTGATCGCCATCACCGATATCAACGCGCTTACCAAAATATTTACCCACCAACCCATAACACTTAGTTTGGGGGTTTGGCTTCAAAAACCGCTTGAGGCCAGTGTGGCTTCCGATCATCTGCGCCAAGGGTTACACCAAAAAAACCTCCCTTTTTCGATAGGCAGTTGGTTGGCAGGTAACCAACGCTTGTTTACCGTGTTGGCGTTTCAAAAAAGTTTGCTGTGGGTGGTGTTGTTACTCATTGTAAGTTTGGCTTTTTTTGGAACCAGCGCAACCCTTTTTGTGCTGGCGCAAAATAAGCAGCACGATCTCGCGATTTTACGTGCCATGGGGCTTCCCAAACGCATGCTACAACGGGTTGTGTTTTGGCAAGGCATGGTGCTTGGGGGTATAGGAATTGTGCTGGGTATTGGGTTGGGTTGCTTGGGGGCGGGATTATTGGCTTATTTTTCGGATGCGTGGATTCCTTACGGCATCTATCCAGGGGCAAGCGGCGCACCCGTTTGGCTTGATGCCAAGGAGGTTTTGGGCGTACTCCTCGCCTCGCTGCTAATTTGCATGTTTGCAGCACGCCCTGTGGCCAAACGCATCGCAGCCCAGGCACCCGTGGAGGCGTTGCGTGAGCAGCGTTAGGTGCTTTGCGCAACAAACCATAATGCCGTGGATTGACATCAATATGCGCTGGTTGTCATCCTCGTTGGCCAGGCAGCACCCCTCGCATCCACCCCCCAAGGTGAGGAGTTACTAGATTTTTTAAGCATCGGTCACAAACCCTGCAAAGGCAGGGCGTACGCACTGAATGTATTGATACAGCACGCCGCGCGCATACCTTGTATGCAGGCTGACCCCACGCTTGCTTGAATGCTCCGCATCCACCCCCCAAGGTGAGGAGTTACTGGATTTTTTAAGCATCGGTCACAAACCCTGCAAAGGCAGGGCGTACGCACTGAATGTATTGATACAGCACGCCGCGCGCATACCTTGTATGCAGGCTGACCCCACGCTTGCTTGAATGCTCCGCATCCACCCCCCAAGGTGAGGAGTTACTGGATTTTTTAAGCATCGGTCACAAACCCTGCAAAGGCAGGGCGTACGCACTGAATGTATTGATACAGCACGCCGCGCGCATACCTTGTATGCAGGCTGACCCCACGCTTGCTTGAATGCTCCGCATCCACCCCCCAAGGTGAGGAGTTACTGGATTTTTTAAGCATCGGTCACACAACCCTCGGAGGCAGGGCGTACGCACCGAATGTATTTATACAGCACGCCGCGCGTTACCTTGTATGCAGGCTGAACCCACGCTTGCTTACGCGCTGCCAGTACTTCCTCGCTCAAATCGACACCAAGCGTATTGTTGGCAGCATCAATGGTGACCATATCGCCATTTTGCAACAGACCAATGGGTCCGCCTTCCTGGGCTTCTGGGGTAATGTGTCCTACCAAAAATCCGTGGGAACCGCCTGAAAAACGCCCATCGGTAATGAGGGCAACACTGTCGCCCAAACCCGCTCCCATAATGGCCGATGATGGGGTCAACATTTCAGGCATGCCAGGACCACCTTTTGGGCCTTCGTAGCGAATGACCACCACTTCACCTTTGCTTATTTCTCCCTCCTCCAAGGCACGCAGCATCGCCTCCTCGCCTTCAAACACGTTGGCAGGGCCGCAAAAACGTTCCCCTTCTTTGCCCGTAATTTTAGCAACTGCGCCCTCGGGTGCCAAATTGCCATATAACACCTGCAGATGACCGTTTGGTTTAAGGGGTTTTTCCCAGGGAAAAATAACCTTTTGCCCCTCGCTTAAATCAGGAACCTCTGCCAGGTTTTCAGCCAAACTTTTGCCCGTAACGGTCAGGCAATCCCCCGTGAGGGCTTCTTGCTTAAGCAGCATTTTCATGACTCCAGGGCCACCACCCACCGCGTGTAGGTCGCTCATTACATACTGCCCACTGGGTTTTAAATCGGCCAAGTAAGGCACACGGTCGCTTACCTTTTGAAAATCTTGCAAGCTCAGCGCAATCCCCACCGAATGCGCCATGGCAATCAGGTGCAAAACCGCGTTGGTTGAGCCCCCCAAGGCCATCACCACCACCATGGCGTTCTCAAAGGCAGCACGGGTCATAATATCGCGGGGTTTGATGTCTTTTTCGAGCAAGTGGCGGACCGCCTTGACTGCACGGCGGCATTCGGCACGTTTTTGCGGGTCTTCCGCAGGAGTCGAAGAAGAATAGGGCAAGGACATGCCCAACGCCTCAATGGCGGTCGACATGGTGTTGGCTGTGTACATGCCACCGCAACCCCCAGGCCCCGGAATACTATGCCGAATGACCTCTTGGCGTTCTTCTTCGCTCATTTTCCCCGCCAAAAACGCGCCATACGCTTGAAAAGCCGACACAATATCCAATTTAGAAAACCGCTTGGTGGCACCCGGGCGAATGCTGCCACCATACACCATCAAGCCAGGACGATTGAGCCTCCCCATGGCCATCACCACCCCAGGCATGTTTTTATCGCAACCAGGGAGCGTAATCACCCCATCATACCACTGGGCCGCCACCACGGTTTCAATCGAGTCCGCAATTAAATCGCGTGATTGCAGTGAATAACTCATCCCACGCGTCCCCATCGAAATGCCATCGCTCACCCCAACCGTATTAAAGCGCAAACCCACCAAGCCCTCTGCGGCCATGGCCTGCTTGACCTCTGCTGCCAAGTCATTCAGGTGCATATTGCATGGGTTGCCTTCCCACCACACGCTGGCGATACCCACCTGAGGTTTTTCAAGGTCGGCTTCATTCAAACCTGTGGCAAAAAGTTGGGCTTGAGAAGCACCTTGTGATTTGGGTTGGGTGATGGTGCGCGAATAACGATTAAGCATATACATAAACAAATCATAGCCTTGTCTACACTCAAGGCTACGAGGATTCAATCCAAAAAAAGGGTTTTTAAGTCAGGGTTTCCGTATGAAACATCGACCGCACATACGGTGCATCATGCACCGCAGGTATCTTAAAAATAATTCACACTGGGTCCTAGTTATCGCACCATTCTTATGGCAAAATCAATGCGTAACGAAGGAGCCGCGTTCTAAAAACGCCCCTTCCCATGGCTGGCAGAAAAAAACCTTTATTAGCAGGGCTAAGCACCTCAAGTTCGAATGAATCGCATCACCCAAGAAGCACAAGCCTCCCAAAAATGGAATTCCCATTGGCAAACAAAGGCGCAACAACCAAGCTCTGCCCTTGAAATACCCGCTATACCCGCGTTTGTGCCCACCATTTTGCCATTGCTTTCCCCCCTTTTAAAACCCTTTACCCAACACGCTATCATGCTTGACGCCGCCTGTGGTTTGGGTAGAGGCTTGCATGCGTTTGGTGGATTTTGCCAGCAGGCCTATGCCGTTGATGCCTCCCCTTGGAGTATTGCCTTGGCCAAGCAATTGTGGCACGCACCTAGCGCCCCACACCGCCACCTAAAAATTCACTGGCTGGTGTCTGACCTAGTGCAAGCACCACTACCTCAGCGTGGGTTTGAGATGATATGTAGCTTTGGATATACCGATCACGCTTTTTTTCCTATCCTAAAAACCTTACTCAAATGCGGTGGTCTCTGGGTGCATCAAGGATTTTCTACAAGGCAAAGGGAGCATAAAGCATCCCTGCCTGTTGCATGGTGTTGCGACGAGCAGCAACTGTTAAGCACATTTTTAAATTGGCAGATTATTTACTGCGAAGAAAGCCCTAGAGCACCGTTTTTATTGCGTGCTGCCCTACAAAAGGTTTAGAAAAGTGCCCCTTGCTGTGATGCCTTGCACCATTGCAATAACGGGGAACCCACTCACCGCCCTTTTCCATTGTTGGGCCATACATTGTCGAGCCATGCATGGTATCGATTGACCTGCCATATGCGCGGCGTACTTTCACAAATTCCCTGCACTTCTTAACACCCACATGCATTTCCCCTGACCCTAACATGTCGTTACTCAAAAAAGATTTAAACATCCTCAAACAGTTGATTGAAAAAGGATTTGGGTTTGCCTTTGTATGGATTTGCGGTGGCTGGGTGTTGTTGAACACACTCGAACTGGTCGCCTTGACCTTGATTGGACCTATTTTTGCCATTGCCAACGACATCCAATCCCCATGGTTGGAAAAAGTGAAGCATTTCCTAGACCTTTACCTTGGCTTACAGGGCAAGGTGGCATTACTCACGCTTTTTATCCTGCTTCTTAGCGGGGTGTACATTGGCAAAAACGTACTCATCATGGGTTTTCGTGTACTGGAGTTCAATTTTTTGGCCAAATGGCGCCATGCGCTCTGTGTTAAACTGATGCAAGCCTACCTAAGTGCGCCCTATCATGTGTCTCAAATGCAAACTAATCCCAGAGATTTTATTCCTGTGATGATAATGCACTCGCAAAACACCGTTTTACATTATGCGCACCAATTCCTTTTGTTATTTGCCAACCTCAGTGCGTTGTTGGTGTTGGTCAGCTTTTTGGTGGTGCGCAATCCATGGTTGATGCTTTTTTTACTCGCTGAGTTTACCGTGCTGTTTGTCGTGCAAAGCCGCTTGATGCATTGGGCAACCCAGCGTACCTCAAGTAAACTTCCCGTGATTGACACCAACCTATTACGCGTTATTCAGCTGTGTACCCAGGGTTACCGCGAAACGCGCATCGCGCAAAAAGAGACGGCTTTTGTCGACAAGTATGCCCATTGGAGCCTCAAGGATAATCAAGTGCAAAAGTGGGTTTCCCTATTCACACAGATCCCCGCCAATATTACCGAAATATTGTTGATAACCTTGGTACTCTCTGCGTTTGGTTTCTTGGTACTCACAGCAAACTCTTTTAACGAAGCCATGGTTGAGATCAGCATTATTGCGGTATTGGGGTTTCGCTTTTTGCCCTTTTTAAACCGCGCGCTCTCTGCCATCACCACGATTCACACCTTTCGCGCCCAAGCACAATCATTTTTAGACTACGGCAAACGCCTACAATGGCGTGAAAGCAATTATGCCCAATTGCTAATGCAAGATCATGCCTCTCACAAGCCGCTCCCCTTTCGGCATTCGATCCGCCTTCAAAATGCCTCCTTCTCCTATCCAAACAGCCCAGAATTCGCGCTGCGCAACATTGATTTAAGCATTCACAAAGGGGAATTTATCGGGATTACAGGCACCTCGGGTGCTGGCAAGTCGACCATGTTTCATATTTTAATGGGCTTTTTGGTGCCCCAAACTGGCACATTGAGCATTGATCAGCAAAAAATCCATGCCGGAAATTTACGCAGTTGGCAGCGACTGTTAGGTTATGTCAGCCAAGAGGTGTTTTTGCTGGATACCAACTTGCGCGAAAACATCGCCTATGGAGAAGAGGCAGAAAATATTGATGATGCGCGCGTTTGGGAGGTGTTGCGTATGACCGAACTGGAAGGTTTGATGGCGCAGATGCCCCAAGGGATTCAGACCCACATGACAGATATTCAGCGCCAACTTTCTGGTGGGCAACGCCAACGGCTTAGTTTTTGCCGCGCTTTGTACCATCAGCCCCAGATATTGTTGTTAGACGAAGCCACCTCGGCTTTAGACTCAGCAACAGAACACCATATTACGCAAACCCTCCATCGGCTACGCCAACAAGGTCTTACCCTCATTTCGATTGCGCACCGCCTGTCAACGCTTAAACACTGCAATCGGATTGTATACATGGAAAATAGCCAAATCGCAGCCATTGGTAATTTTCAAACCCTCTTGGAAACCAATGCGCAGTTTGCCCGCTTGGTCACACTTTCGACACCCGCTTAAATGCTTTTGCCTGCAGGAGTTTACAGCGTATCGTTGGGTTTTTAACGTGCCATACACGCTGTTAACAAGGCTTTCACCACCCGTTGACGCACCCTTGTAGGTTGGTTTAGCATCAATACAAAACTTCTGGGTTTGCCGCGATAGGGGGATAGAAAGCCTGCCAGGGATTGCACCCCCCCCAGGGTGCCCGTTTTGGCGCGTATTTGATGCTTTTGACTGCCTGCGAGCGCCAATAGATTACGCCATGGATAAAATGCATCGACAATCCGAAGCATACTGCGCAAATGAATGCGATTTTTGCGAGAGAGCCCCGACCCTTCAACCAGAGCATAGTGCTTGGGGTTTAAGCCTAGTGCTTGCAGGTGCTTTTGGAGTACCTGCACCCCTTGAGAAAAGGATGGCCTTGCTTGAACTGGGTGCCCGGAGGCATTTTTTGGCACTTGGTTCAGGGCCAAAGCCCAAATCAGTTGGTTAGCAATCACGTTATTCGAGTATTCAAGCATCGCTTGGACGGCATTTTGCAGTGTATGCGGTGACACATACACCCAATCGGGTGCCCGATGCGGAGAGGGTGTGCGCCGCCACACGATGTTTTTGGGACTAAACTGCGCCCCTGCATCTCGCATAAAATGCCATGCCAATTCGGCAGAATAACGCAGGCTGTGGTCGCCTTTGGCCGTGATGTTAATGCGCACTTTTCCAGTCCGTTGGTTTTTGCCCAACTCGACGGCCAAGGGGACGAGCGGCGTTTGGGATTCAGCAGAGCGCAGGAGACCACCTTGGGTTGTTTCTAAATACAAGGTGTTGTAATTGCTGGCCAAGGCACCTAGGGCTGCATCATAAGGGTTTAATGAGCGTCCTTTGCCATCGATTTGGGTTTTGGGAAATACAAAATCATCCAAGGCAAGCCCTTTAAAAACCTCGCGAAAAAAACCTTGCCTTGCCAGCTGTGCTGCCATGTCGAACCACACCTCAGAGACGAGCATTGGGTCTCCCCACCCCTTAAGGTGCAACCAGCCTTTTTCCGCATGCACCCAAGTTTGAAAGCGGTGCTCAGGACCTAAAATACTAAGGGCTGCATGGGCGGTGGCTATTTTAAGAATCGAGGCAGGAATATAGTGCGCTTCTCCAGACACAAACACCGGTTTCCCATTGTGGGCAATGGCTAAGCCACCATGGGTAACATGACGTTTTAGCACCCGTTTTAAGGGGGGTAAATGGCAACCCCCAGGGCTATTGCCAGGGTTGCTCGCAAAACCAAGGGGGGGCAATGCGAAGATCCACAAACCACAGGCGAGTATTTGTATTATTTTTGGCAACATAAGGCGGCGAGACCCAAAGTGAAGCTTTAGGTGGATTGGGCAATGGGTGAGGTTTTTGGGTGAAATCCCGGATTTCTGTGAAAAATTCTCATGGCGTAAACGGGTTTTTTGCTCGTTCAAGCATCTTTTTATAAAAAGGCAGCGTCGAACCGTTGCGCTTGGCAGCGGGGGCAGTAAAATGTAGCGCGCTGGCGTTGCATTTGGCGCAAAATGGGCATACCACACACGCCGCAAGGTTTATTTGCATGACCATACACGCGTAAAAATGCTTGAAACTCCCCCGTTTTTTCATCGACGCGTCTAAAGTCAGAAATGGTCGTGCCATTTTTTTGAATCGCAGCTTGCAAAATGGCTTGTATGGCAGCGTGCAACCGCTTGGTTTGGTTTGGATTCACCTTGCAAGCGGGTAGCCAAGGGTTAATTTGGGCCCTAAAGAGCACTTCAGCCACGTAAATATTGCCTAAACCCACCACATAAGACTGATTGAGCAACCATACTTTAATGGGCATTTGGCTGCTTTGCAACGCTTTGAAGAGCCATGCAGCGGTGAATTGTGGGGACAACGGTTCAATGCCCAGCTTTGTCAATGGGGCAAAATGTTTCAAGGCATCCACCCAGTGGACCCCACCAAAACGGCGCATATCTTGAAAAATTAACCTGCTTCCACCCACCAAATCAAACCATATGCGGTCGTGGGAATGAGGTGATTGCGTCTTGCAGTCAAGGTTTTCGAGCAGCACAAATTTTCCCGTCATGCGTAAATGGGCCACCAGCCAAGTTGTAGGGCGCAAGCAGAACACAATCCATTTTCCACGCCGATAAACCTTTTCAAAGCGCAGCCCTTGTAACGCATTTTTGGGTGTGGTTTTTTCCAAAATTGTGTGCGTGTTGCTGGAGGTAGATCCAGGTAAAATGCGCTTAAACGCATTTTGACTCAAAACGTGCGTACGTTGAATGCTTTGTCCTACAAGGCTTTTTTGCAACGCACAAGCAACGGTTTCCACTTCGGGCAGTTCGGGCATGGGGAAAATCAATCGTGGGCTTTAGTAGGGCTGTGGATGAGTGTGCCATGTTAAGCAAACACCCTGCATGCAAACATCCTTGGGACTGCACCACCCAAAGGGCATTTTTTGGTTTCCGCTCCGCATGGACTTATGGCAAGCCATCGCACAGTTTGGGTTAGGAATTACGCAAGCCACCCAAAGGGCATTTTTTGGTTTCCGCTCCGCATGGACTTATGGCAAGCCATCGCACAGTTTGGGTTAGGAATTACGCAAGCCACCCAAAGGGCATTTTTTGGTTTCCGCTCCGCATGGACTTATGGCAAGCCATCGCACAGTTTGGGTTAGGAATTACGCAGCCACGCACGTACCACTTGGGCGGTTTGCTCACGGGATAACTCGCCGAGCTCCTTGAGCCGCTTTTCGCGCTGTTGACGCCGCCACTGCGCCACTTTCGCGAAGGCGTCGGGCTCACTGGGAATTTCCAATTCATCCATGTTCCATAAGCGGGGATGGGCAACCCTGTTTTTGGAGAAAACGGCAGGAGGAGGCATCTTGAGTTTGCGAATGAGCGTGGGGATCACGCACAAAGCTACGGCCAGTACAGCCATGAACGCAAACACAAGGCGCAGCCACAATATCACCGATACATCCATCAATTTTCTACGCGAGACACCGCCGAGGTTTGTCATTACAGTGCAATGGAAATGCAGGGGCAGGGGAAGCGAAAAAACACCCATGCAAGCAACCCCCAGTCCGCGAAGGCTGCGTTGCGCAACCCAGTTTTTAAAGATTTTTTGCCCGACCGCCAGCGGCACCCGCAGGCAATTGGCAGGCATTTTGGGTGAATAAGCTTTGTTGTGAAAAGGGAGCACGGAGCCTAACCTGCAATGCGTTTTTTGCTCCCTTTCCACATTTCCTCACGCAAGAGATACTTTTGTACCTTGCCCGTTGAGGTGCGGGGCAGTTCGCGAAAAAATACCGCCTTAGGTGCTTTAAAATGGGCTAATTTCTTGCGGCAAAAAGCAATAACGCCCTCTTGTGTAAGGTCAACCCCCGCCTTTGGAGTAACAAAGGCCACGGGGACCTCGCCCCATTTTTCATCGGGTTTTGAAACCACGGCAACATCCGCCACCCCTTCGTGCCCATACAACGCATTCTCCACCTCAATGGTTGAGATATTTTCCCCACCACTAATAATAATATCTTTGGAACGATCACGCAATTCGACGTACCCATCAAGGTGTACCACCCCTAGATCTCCACTATGAAACCAGCCATTACGCAACGCTTTGGCAGTGGCTTCGGGGTTGTTTAAGTATTCTTTCATCACGATATTGCCACGCATACACACCTCACCCAAAGTCTCACCATCTGCTGGCACAGGCTGATCGTTTTTATCCAGTACTGCCAAACCTTCTGCCAAGGTCGCGGTTACGCCTTGGCGCGCCATTTTATGTGAAAGGTCTTTTCCGCTGAGTTGCTTCCACTTTGGTTGGACCTCACAAATGGTAACGGGCCCATAAGTTTCCGTTAAGCCGTACACATGGAGCACGTCCACATTCAAAGCCAACATCGCCTCAATAATGCTCGGCGAGGGTGGGGCTGCTGCAGTGGCCACCCTCACGCCATGCTCGAAGCGTTTTATTCCCAGGGCCACAGCACCATCTGCCACCATGCGCAACACAACCGGCGCACCGCAAAAATGGCTAACAGTTTGGCTTTGAATGGTTTGAACCACGCTTTTCTCATTGACTGCGCGGACACACACATGTCGCGCCCCCACAGCATTGACCCCCCACACATAGCACCATCCATTGCAATGAAACATGGGCAAGGTCCACAGATAAACACTTTCGTGATTCATTTGCATTTGCATTACCGAGCAGACCGCGTTCATGTAAGCACTGCGATGGGTGTACACCACCCCCTTAGGGCGCCCCGTGGTGCCACTGGTATAGTTGACCGAAATGGGGGCATTTTCATCCTCCGGTAACCAACCCGAATCCTTTGGCGAAGCCTCTGCCAAAAAGCTTTCATAATCGATGGCACCAAGCGGCACCCACGCCACCCGACCTTGTACGGGGGGAATCACGATAAAGCATTCGACGGTTTCGAGCGTCTCTTCCTCCAAAATGCGCTTGACCACGGGCAGGTATTCGTGATCTATCAGCAAGGCGCGAGACTGGCTATGGTTTAGAATATAGGCAACTTCTCTGGCACTTAAACGGTAATTAATTGCAACCAACATGCCCTGGGTTAGAGGCACCCCATTAACCGCTTCGAGGTGCTCTGGGGTATTGGGTGCTAAAATGGCTACCTTATCTTGCGGCTTTAAGGCGAGTTTCGCCTGCAATCCATTGGCCAAGCGGCACGTACGCTCATACATTTGGGCGTAGGTAAAATTGCGCCCTTCTTGGTCGCTAACAGCAATTTTTTCGCCAAAAACATACGCACTGCGCCGCATAAATGACAAAGGGCTAAGAGGGGTGTAATTTGCTTGCATAACGACAATACGCTTTAATCAGCTGTTGTTTATAATGTGGGCTTATTGCAAATAATTTATGCTAAAACATGCCCTCACTGTTTAACCCTTTTTTACCCCAAAAGGCAATGCCTAAAAGACAGGTTTTGCGAGTAGACGATTGCTTGGCATGAATTTCGTGCTCGCTTATCCACACCAATTCGTGCGTTTCGACCCTTAGCCCCCCTTAGTCTACTTGTGAATTGCCATGTTCAAGTGGCTTTTAGGCCATGACACTCTAAGGATATCCCCCCTTTTGCCTTGTAATTATGCCACATATGCCTGCATCCAAAAACACCCCTTTGAAAACCCAGCAACCCGAGAAAATGCTGGATAAACCCAAGGCGTATAGCTGGTTTCCAGGGCATATGCGCAAAGCACAGCGCCGCATTCAAGCGGTGGTAAAACAAGCCGATGTGTTTATTGAAATACGCGATGCACGCCTCCCGGGGATCTCAGCAAACCCTTGGGTTGACGAGCAAGCAAAGCGCTGCATGCATGTGATCATCATGAACAAAGCGCAACTAGCCCACAAAGGGTGCTCTCAAGCATGGCATAAGCACTTGGCTGCCAAGGGCAGTGAGACATTATGGCTCAATATCATGAATAGCCAAGACATCGCCCAAATTGAAAATTTGCTACGTAAAATTTTGGCAACGCGGCGCAATGCCCTCATGGCACGAGGCTTAAACCCCCCTTCCCAGCGCTTAATTATTGGGGGTGCGCCTAATGTAGGCAAGTCCACCCTCATCAATCGTTTATTGGGCAGCAAGCGTCAGGCTGTCTCCCCTGTGCCTGGGGTAACGCAAAATGCCACGTGGGTGGCTTGGCGCAAAGCATTTTTGCTCATGGATACCCCGGGGATCATGTTACCTCGCATTGATAAAACCCTCGATGCGCTCCTTTTAAGTTGGATTGGCTCGCTACCCGATCGCTTAATTGGAGCGGTGCGGTTGGCAGAAAGTTTGCTAGACCATTTACGCACCACCATCAATCCTGACCCGTTACCGCCAAACAAGGCACAAAGCCACCCTTCGAGGACCCAGCCCCCTTGGTTCGACCCCACCCCAAAAACCCATGGATCACAGGCCCCCAACCCTGCCATGCACATTGCCCAACATTACGGTTGCGTGACACCTAAAATGGGTTGGCAGAGCGGGGCGCATATTCTGCGTACCATTTGCCAAAAGCGTGGTCTGCTGCAACAAGGGGGCAAGGCCAATTTGCACGTGGGGGCCTCCCATTTGCTACACGATTTTCGCAAAGGGGTATTGGGTCGGATTACCTTGCAAGTCCCGCCACAATGACCCCCATTGCCCTAACCTTTAGGCACCAACCATGTCGTGCAACACAGCCCCGTGCTTCTTAACACGCGTGAAGAGATCCCCATGCATTCTAGACCAAACTTTGTTGGCGATGGCTGTGCATCTTTAGCACCCGCGTGGGGGTTATATCTGCTTAAAAAAACGCATCGCAGGTTGTTTTGCCTATGCCGCATACTGTAAGATGAGGGCTGTGTTTTTAGTGCAGGAGGGTTGTTAGCGGGCTTGTTGGGCGAATTTATTCGAAACCTTCATATTTACCAAAGGATGCGTAGCGACCGTTGCAGCCATCGGTTTGCAAGAAAGTCCACACGCTTACATTCGCCATGGGCAAAAGTACTGGCAGTATGCGGGACAGGCAAAAAAATATGGATAGTGTAATGTTTGCGCATTGGGTGTTATATTTAGTCATAAAGATACTTATTAAAGCATCAAAAGTGTCTGGCCGTACAACTACTGGCTACCCTCGTCTTTGTTAAGGCATCGACTGACCCAGATTGATCACCCGCAAACGGATATTCTTCTACCATGCTCGCAAGCACCACCGCCATACCAGCCAGCCAGACCGATAGCGATAGTATTGTGTGGCTGCCTGGTAAAGTGACCGTCTGCCTGCCTGAGGCTTTGTACCACCAGCAGCAGTTATTCGACTGCTTGTGCACATTCAGTGGTATTCATATCCTCCTCTACAAAAGTTTCACCAAAACCTACTGGAAAAACCTGCAAAAAGGGCGCTCGATTGTGTTGGTGCCTTTTGAGGACTTTAGAAAAGTAAAAGATGTGTTTGCTACCCCAAAGGGTTTGAAGGTTGGGGATCGTGCACAGCCTGGTGAGGTTACCCAAAGCCGTTTGTTGTTGTTGATGCAAGAAAAAGATCTGCAAAATGCACCCTTGCTGCCCAATGTCGATGTCCTCTCCCACCAGCCATCTCCACAGATGTTGCGCTACAAAATTTCCAAAGCATTGCAAGATTTAGAACGTGATATTGAGGTGATGAGCCTTGTTTCACAAGTAGAAAGCGAGCAAAGCAGCGTGAACGTGTTGAACGAGGTTGGGATTGCCCTTTCGACCACCAAGGAAATTAACACACTGTTAGAATTGATTTTGGTGAAATGTCGCCAGATTACCTGTGCAGACGCGGGCACTTTGTATTTGGTAGAAGAAACATCCAATGTTCCAGTGCGGTCTAATGATTATTTCTCCAATAAAAAAATGCGCTTTCAAGTCGCTCAAAATTTCTCGCGCGACATCCCTTTTCAATCCTTTCTGATCGACATCAAAAAAACCTCTATCTATGGTTATGTGGCCATTACCCAAAAGCCACTAAACCTTGACAATGTGTACGAGATGCCCAAAGACAGCCCTGTTTCGTGGGGTGGTAAAGATTTTGATCGATCCATAGACTACCACACCTCCTCGATTCTCACGGTTCCTATGGTGAACTGGCAGGGGCAAACCATTGGGGTGATTCAGCTCATTAACCGCAAAAAATCCGCCAAGACCAAACTCAAAACCAAGGACTCTTTTGCTAAGCATGTCAGGCCCTTTTCAGCGGTGGATGTTCAAATGGCGGTCTCGATTGCATCCCAAGCCTCGATTGCCCTGCAAAATACCCACTTGGTTGAAGCGATCCGCACCTTGTTTGAGGGGTTTATCGATGCCAGCGTCAAGGCGATTGAATCTCGCGACCCAACCACCTCGGGCCATTCACAACGTGTGGCCAACCTTACCGTGCGTTTGGCCGAACGCGTTGATGCCACCTCTGCCAAGCCTTATGCAAAACTAAAATTTAGCACCGAAGAATTAAACGAGATTCGTTACGCTTCCTTGCTGCACGATTTTGGCAAAATTGGGGTACGCGAGCATGTTTTGATAAAAGCGAAAAAACTTTACCCCAACGAGATAGAACGCTTGAAAGATCGTGTTAAACTGATGCGTACCAGCACCGCATTGCACTACACCAAAGAGCGCGCTCTTTGGTTGGAAAAATATGTCAAAAATCCTTGTGAGGAAAACCCCACGGCCATTTTAAAAGCCCAAGAGCAAAAAATGCAAAAGGCCTTGGCACAATACGATGAGATGCTGGCCTTTATTTTGAAATGCAACGAGCCCACGATACTCCAACAAGGTGGCTTTGAACGCCTGCAAGATCTTGCCAAAATCAGCGCATATACTGAGCAAAATGAAACCATTCATCTCTTAGAAAACCCTGAAATTGTGGCACTTTCTGTTCCAAAGGGCTCATTGACCGTCGAGGAGCGCAAAGAGATTGAATCCCACGTAAGCCACACCTACCGCTTTTTAAGCAAAATTCCTTGGACAACAAATTTACACCGCGTACCCGATATTGCCCACGCCCACCACGAAAAACTCAATGGCTGCGGATACCCCCTTGGCCTGACCGCAAAGGAAATTCCCGTTGAGTCAAAAATGATGACCATTGCCGACATTTACGATGCCTTAACCGCACTCGACAGGCCTTACAAAAAAGCCTTGCCACCCGAACGTGCCTTAAATATTTTGGTGGAAGAAGCGAACGCAGCGCATGTTGATAAAGATTTGCTTGACGTGTTTATCGTTGGAAAAGTCTATGAATATGCCAATCAAAATGTTTAAATCACACATCCCTCCCCTATGCGTTAGGCAACTCCCATCCATTGCGACGGGTGCTTTATGGATGTAACCCGTGATATGGTTCGCTTCGGGTGGTTCATTTCTTATTGTAAAACCTTCTTTGCTATCGCGATGGCTTTATGAATTTCTCACTTTCTGAAGAACAAGAATTATTGCAACAAATGGCGCGTGAATTTGTGATGCGTGAATCCTCTATGCAACGCATCCGCAGACTTCGCCAAGATGACCTTGGTTTTTCGCGCGAGGTGTGGCAGAAAATGGCCGATCTGGGCTGGCAGAGCATCTTGCTCCCAGAGGCCTTGGGTGGCCAAAATATGGGGATGGTTGAGCTGGCGGTGGTATTGGAAGAAATAGGTCGTGGCCTGCTTCCAGAGCCACTTATCTCGAGCGTGCTCCTGGGTGGTGGTGCCCTTTTAGAGGCAGGTGATGCGGCACAGAAAAAAGCATGGCTCGAACCCATGGCTTTGGGGCAGAAATTTCTCACTTTGGCCTATGTGGAAGCCCAGAGCCGTTACGATATTTTTGATATCGCCGTCACGGCGACTCCTAGGGGTAATGACTGGGTTTTAAGTGGTGATAAGGTGTTTGTAGCAGACGCTGCTTCAGCGGACGCCATGGTGGTGAGTGCGCGCATTGAGGGAGCACGGCGCGGGCGAGAAGGGTTGGGTTTGTTTGTGGTGGAAACCAAAAGCAATGGGATAGAAATCATGGACCAACCCTGCATGGATAACCGCAAACGCTCGACCGTGCGCTTTAAGGCGGCAGATGCCCAACAATTAAAAAGCAGCACCCCTGCAGATGAAGTGCTAGAGCGTACCATTGATAAAGCCACGGTGGGGCTGTGTGCCGAGATGCTAGGGGTGATGCTGCAAGCGTTTGAAACAACCCTAGACTATATGAAGACGCGCAAGCAGTTTGGTCAACCCATTGGTGCTTTTCAGGCGTTAAAGCACCGTAAAGCCGATGAATATGTGCAAATTGAACTCTCTCGCTCAGCCGTGTACTACGCCGCTATGGCGCTTGATGAAAATATGGAAGACATGCAAACAGCGGTTTCCACCGCAAAATCGCGCTGTAATGAGGCAATACACCTTGTTGCCAATGAGGCTCTTCAAATGCATGGTGGCATTGGCATGACCGACGAGCATGATATAGGCTTGTATTTTAAACGCGGACGGGTGGCAGAAGCGACCTTAGGAGACATCACCTTTCATCAAGATCGCTATGCTAGGTTAAAAGAGTATTGATCTGCCCCCTTATCCATTATTATCCCTACCTTCAATGAGGCCGACAGCATGGTAATGAGGCGATACACCTCGTTGCCAATGAGGCTCTTCAAATGCATGGTGGCATTGGCATGACCGACGAGCATGATATAGGCTTGTATTTTAAACGCGGACGGGTGGCAGAAGCGACCTTAGGAGACATCACTTTTCATCAAGATCGCTATGCTAGGTTAAAAGAGTATTGATCTGCCCCCTTATCCATTATTATCCCTACCTTCAATGAGGCCGACAGCATGGTAATGAGGCGATACACCTCGTTGCCAATGAGGCTCTTCAAATGCATGGTGGCATTGGCATGATCGACGAGCATGATATAGGCTTGTATTTTAAACGCGGACGGGTGGCAGAAGCGACCTATAGGAGCCATCACCTTTCATCAAGATCGCTATGCTAGGTTAAAAGAGTATTGATCTGCCCCCTTATCCATTATTATCCCTACCTTCAATGAGGCCGACAGCATGGTAATGAGGCGATACACCTCGTTGCCAATGAGGCTCTTCAAATGCATGGTGGCATTGGCATGATCGACGAGCATGATATAGGCTTGTATTTTAAACGCGGACGGGTGGCAAAAGCGACCTATAGGAGCCATCACCTTTCATCAAGATCGCTATGCTAGGTTAAAAGAGTATTGATCGCCCCCTTTCCATTATTATCCCTACCTTCAATGAGGCCGACAGCATTGAGGGGGCGCTGATGCGCTTAAAGGTGCAGGTGCCCCAAGCACAACTGCTGGTGGTAGATGGGGAATCGACCGACAAAACCCCTTTACTGGCAGCCTTGCATGCAAAGGTAATTCGTAGCCCTAAGGGACGCGCCCAGCAACTCAACACAGGTGCTAGAAACTCCCGCACAAAGTGGATCTTGTTTTTGCATGCCGATACCCGTTTGCCCAAGCATTTTGAACGCGCATTCCAAGAGGCTGAAGCACAACACGCGCAAGCTGGTGCATTTCAACTCTCCATACGAGGCAAGCATCCCTTGCTCCCTCTTTTGGCGCTTGGAGCCAATTTACGCAGCCGTTGGCAAGGTATTGCCCTCGGGGATCAGGCCTGTTTTATTCGGCGTGATATCTTTTTAGCCTTGGGTGGGTTTCCCTCGCTACCCATTATGGAGGACTACGCTTTTGCCCTGCATTTAAAGGCGCAAAAAATACCATGGCTGTTGGTAAAGCAGAAGGTCTGCACCTCAGGACGCCGCTGGGATACAAATGGGTTTTGGCACACTTGGTGGTTGTTTCGGCGTTTTTACCACCGCTTTCACCATGATCCACACTTTTTGCTGAGCAAACCGGCCCATTATCAAGACCTACGTTAGGCAAACGAGCACCGGTGCAGCCACCACTCACAGGCGTCTTGGCACAGGGTGCCTCTCTTTTTACCCGTTGCGAGTACCGCCTTGTTAGGCAAACGAGCACTGGTGCAGCCACCACTCACAAGCGTTTTGGCACAGGGTGCCTCTCTTTTTACCCGTTGCGAGTACCGCCTTGTTAGGCAAACGAGCACTGGTGCAGCCACCACTCACAGGCGTTTTGGCACAGGGTGCCTCTCTTTTTACCCGTTGCGAGTACCGCCTTGGCACATACACTTCACCTAATGCTGTTTAGCCGCGCACCCATTCCCGGTAGTACCAAGACACGCCTTATTCCTACAGTGGGTTCTCGACAGGCCTGTGCGCTTCATGTGGCGTGTTTACAAGACATTTTGGAAGCAGCCCACCACTGGCACCAACAGGCCAGCGCGCAACGCCAGATTCACCTGTTCATTACCCCCGCGAACACCTCTCGCGCATTTGCAACCCAAGGTATTGCCTTTCCCACTTGGCTAAAGGTACACAACCAAGCGTCCATCGACAATCTAGGCATACGTATGGAAAAAGCCATCGCAAGTGTACAAAAAAACAAGCCACAAGCCAACCTGTGTATTTTATGTGGTGTTGACCTTCCATTGCTGCACGCAGGTTGCTGGCAAATGGCCGAGGCAGCTCTGCAGAAAACCGATGTGGTGTTTGGCCCTACACCCGATGGAGGCTATTATTTGGTGGGCATGCGCGTGGCCCCTACAGGCGTGTTTAACCTACCCCGCTGGGGGCAAGGTTCGGTGCTAAAACAATCGATGGTGGCTGCAAAAAGGCGAGGGTTTTTGGTGGAATGCATTGATTCGCTTCCTGATGTGGATGAGGAAAAAGACTTGATCAGCGTTTTACAACACCCCCTTGCGCAAACCTTTGCAATGCGCAACAGCGTTCGCTATGTTAGGATGCTATCTATGCAAAGATCGCCACCGCACCCGTAAACAAAGTCCTTAAGGGTGGCTACATTCTCATTGACGGCTGCTGGGGGGAAATGCTCCATGCGCCTTTATGGTCAGGCATCCATTGAATTAGGCGGGTTTTGCTTAACAGGCAAATCTGCTACAAAAAAAATCATCGCCTACAATTTTCTTGGCTGCCATCAAGCCACCCGTTGTGGCCCTTACGCCCAAGCAATTGAACAAAGCGGGGTTAGACTTGTTTTAAAAGCGTGTACAGCAAAACCCGATGCTAGCAGATGACGCGCATCATACAAAACTGGCGAGGCCGCTTTCAATTCACGTGGGGAAACCGTACAGGTCTCCCCATCGTTCGGAGCAAAAGAAGAGGGTACGGATTTTCTTAAAAGACAATTTTCCCACAAAACAGGCTTGTAGACCGCCTCTTTGAGGTGCTCGTGGTATTTCAATGCTGCAGCCTTGCTTGGTGCGACGAGCTGCGCCTTAAATCCCGTTTTTTGCCAGTTAGCACGGTAGTGTTCACTGATATCAAAAGCACGCATATAAATAGCTTGATCTGCCTTATCCAGCACCTTGGCACGCGCATATTTTTTCTTTAAATCAGCCTGTTGTTCTCTGGTCAAATCCGTAGTGTAGCGCTTAAACCAGCGATCAATTGCTAATTGGTTTTGTTCCATTTCAACATGCCGCCCCTCGTAACGCAGTGGCAAGACAGCCTCATCTTGCTACAGCCTGTTTAATGGCGTAATGCGGCGCAATCAACCCCCCAAATTTGGAGAAGTTATTTTTCTCTTTTTTCATGAGCGGCGTTCCACTAAACCCCAGATAGCAAGAGTTGGGAAGCATTTGGCGCATTCTGGCCGCCAGCGAACCAAAGCTTGTCCGGTGGCTTTCATCAACCAGCACAAAGATGTTCGATGAGTGATCGACAAACTTTTCCGAGGCCCAGCCTTTATCAAATTTGTGGATCAGCGTTGTGATGATGCCCGCCTCATTTTTTAGATGCTTTACAAGATTGCGGCCCGATGTGGCTCGCTTTTTTAAGAGGCCACATGCCGCAAGGGTATTGCCCAGCTGTTTATCAAGGTCATCACGGTCCGTAACAAGGATGATGCGTGGATTGATGATTTCTGTATCCAGTGCCAGCGCACGCATCAACATGACCATAATCAATGATTTGCCCGATCCTTGAGTGTGCCAAATCATCCCACCGGTTCTGTTGCCGGCGGTGTTACGCTACTTGACCCGCGACATGGCCCCACGCACAACAAAAAATTGCTGGTAGCGGGCAATTTTCTTGGTGTGCCCATCAAACAGCGTAAAGCGGTATGTCAGATCCAGCAAGCGTTCCGGTCGGCAAAGGCTAAAAAGTGCCCTGTCCTGCGCTGTAACCGTGCCCTTGCCCTTGCTTTCAAGAGCAGCGAAGTGTTCGCGAGCCGGGGAAAATTTGCCGGGAAACAACGCGTCCTTTTGATCTTGACTCAGGGTTGTGTTTACCAGTGAGGCTATTTCGTCTTCTTTGTCTTCATGCTCTTTCCAACCCCCCCCCCCCCCCCCCCCAGAATTTTGCTTGCGTGCCCGTTGTTGCATATTGGGCTGCGTTTTTATTCACGGCCATCACCAGCTGAACGTAGGCGAACAGCTTGGGGATATACGCTTTACCCTGATTGCGGATATTCTGGGATACGGTTTGTTGAATGTCGACCTTGGGTGATTTGCATTCAATCACCGCCAAGGGGATGCCATTAACGAACAAAACGATATCCGGGGGACCGCGATTCCAACCGAATGGGAGCGTTCAACAGCATACTCCGACACAACATGAAACACGTTGTTCTTCGGGTTTTTCCAGTCAATGTAGTTGAGGTTAAAGCTCTTGGAGTTCCCTTCAACGGTTTGTTGCAAGGACGTGCCCAGCGTGATGAGGTCGTAAATCGCCTCATTGGTTTTTTGGAGGCCATCATGCCCCACATTCTTTAGCTTTTGAATCGCTTCTTGAATGTTGGTTTTAGAAAAGGAATGCACCTTGCCCTTGTAGTGAACGCGGTTCAGTATTGAGAGCTGCGTGCACAAAATATCCTCCAGCAACACACTGTTGGTTTTGGTGCCGCGCATGGCACGGGCTGTTTGGGGCGAAAGATATTTATAGCCAAGGGCAATTAGCGCTTGAAACGCTGGAATTTGCGACAAAAAATATGCTTCGTTCAATCGGAATCCATGCATGATGCGATCTCCTTACTTTTTTATACGCCATTCACCCGAGAGCAGCTTTTGCATCAGGCCGCGCTTTTGCGTGCGGTGTAGCGGGACACTTGCTTTTACACTGGTCATTCTGGGGTATCTTTATTTCGGCATGTTTTTTGCGTAAGGGTTTAACTGAGGTTAGTGCTTCAAAGTATCCGCAATTTACCTCCTTTTCTATGCCACTTTTAGAGTTTGCATGGCTACAGACGGTAGATTTGTGTATAGCAATTCGCTTACCTGTTTTTCCCGACACCAGCATGCAAGCCCAAGGTATAATGGGTTGGCATGGTGTCGCAGTCCATATTTTTAAACCACCCGCGCATTTTGGGTGTATCATTGATGCTCAGTAGAAACTTGCCTTGCCCTTTAACCGTTGCGAGACTTTCAAAGTCTCGCTCAACAAAAAACCTTGCCATCGTCGCTTTTCGTGCCCGTGGTAGGGTGGGTCAAGGTAGAAGGGGGTGTTTTTTGCATCGTAGCGGTTGAGCACGTCTTGGCCAAGGTTTGCACTCAAAATGCACCCTTTTTAAGGGCCGCGTGGGCTTGTTTAAGGCTTTTTTAAGGGTTGTAGGTTGATTGTTGGCTGTTTTTTTGAAGTAGCCAAACGCCTTAGCCAAACTGCCAAAAGACATTTTATGGAGGCAATAAAAGCGCTGGGCACGCTGGATGTCGGTCAAAGTTTGGGGGTCTTGTTTTTGGAGGTTTTCAAATACCTCGCGTGTGTAGACCCCCCACTCCAAGCCCTGCAAAAATTCCTCCTTGTGGTGCTGAAGCACGCGAAACAGGTTCACCAATTCGCCGTCGATACCCCCAAAGTGTTTAAACTGGGCATTAGCCCGCCTCCGCTTGGCGTTGTTTTTCCATTTGTTGAAAGGTTTTGTCGAGGCCTTGTTGGAAGTGCGCCCTTTGTGCGTCACTTATTTTTTCTTCTGGTGGGTTTTCTTGCTGGTGTTGTTTAAGCTGCTGCTTAAACAAGCCTTGAATAACCTTGGTTTGGGGTGTTTCTTTTGGAAGGTCGCCTTGGGGCAAACCCGCTGCCAGTTCTTGAGCACTTAAAGTGCGTGCGCTTTCAAGGGCTTTTTTGTGGTCTTTCATGTAGCTTCGTTTGGCTTTGGCAAGTCGCCTTGCAGCCTCGGCATTGAGAAAGCCATCTTCCCCGACACAGGGGGCATCACAAATAAAACGCCCGTCGGGGGTTTCCACATGGACGCCATCGCGCGGGGCCTCGCCACAACAGCAAGGCGAGGCTTGCGCCAACCAACGCCCATAAAAACGCTTGCCTTAGCGCAGGCAGCTAAGCCATCATCTGCGCCGCCTTTGCAGCAAGCGCAAGGCTTTGCTGGCAGTGAGGGGCTTTTCTCTTAGCAACAAGCGTTCCCTGCTTCTGCTTTGCCATCCACGCCGCAGCATCTTGGCCGCCTGCACACACATCAGCCACATACTCCCCCCGTTCGCGGTTAAAGCCCAGCAAAAACACCCGTTTGCCATCCACAAAACGGCGCAGCACATCCCTCGCTCGGCGCGCTTCAGCCAGCGTTTGCCCGCGCAAGGCAGGGGTTTTCAAGCCCCTCACCTGCACGCGCACCCTATCGCCCAGGGCTACAGGAATATCAGGCAGGTTAAACGTGCATGTGTTGCCATCGTAGCAAGTGATATAGCGCGCCTCAAAAACCCTCAGCCTCGCTTCTTTTTGCATCAGCCAAACACCAGCATAGGCCAGCGTAAAAGCACACAACCCCAGTAAAAACAACATCAACCGCACAACACACCTCCTCAAAAAATGGATAAACTCCATTTTCCTAGGTGCCCGTGCAGTGCTTTTGTAAAAACCGTGTAAAAACCATGTAAAAACCGTTTACAAAGTGCGGCGATGCACATAAATCACAGGCGCAATCTGCTGAACAAACTCTAGGTTTGTCTTTAGCAGGTAGCTGGCACGCCGCCCTTTTTTGTCAGGGTCGTGCCATTTTTTTAACACCAGCCACTCCTCCCCCCTTTCTTTTTCAGCAAGAGAAACCACCAACCCAATGCTTGCCCTATCCTCATGGCCTAGCACATACACCGCGTCTCCGGGCACAGCCGCAGAGCGGGGGCTACAATAGCAGGTAAAACCAGGCTTAATGCCCTCGTAAAACATGCTCTCCCCAACGGCAACAACGGCAAAATCACTCTCAGGCTGCATGCCTGGGGGGCACTCCGCCCTAAATGTTAAAGGCTGCTTTTGCAGCCAGCCCTCCACCCCGCACTCAGCCAAGCCTACCACAGGCAGGGTTTCACTTTGCACCCCGCCCCTGCTCTCCAGCTCTTTTATACGGTGTTTGTATTGCTCTGCTAACTCGCCGAGAGCGTTGATGGTAAACGCCGCACCAGCATCCATCGGCGGCGATGTTAAGCGGCCTCGCTTGCCCCCTTGTGGCTCCGTGCTATGGCCTAAGAACCCCCCACCCGCGGCCTGCGCGACTTGCCCCTCACCTGGGCGCACCTCTCCTTCGCCAAAAGCTAGCCAGTTAGACGAAAATCCCGTTTTTAAACAAATTTCATGGATTTTTTCTAAAGAAGGCCGACCTTTGCCCTGCGCCCAGCTTCCTACCGTAGAAGCTTTTGCGCCTAAAATTCGCGCTAGAGTACCCTGTCCATTCACAGCAATTATCACTGATTTCAAACGGTCAGCAAAGTTTAAAGTTTTCACGATGAACTTTCAACTAAACTTTTAACGGCTAAAATTCCATAAGCCTTTGTTTATACTGATTTTCCACGCAGAAACGAAAAATTCAACATTAAAAGAATAAATTACTTTCAATAATGTAAAAATCGTTTTACTGTGTTTTTACAACAAAGCACATTTTACAAACCATAACAAAAAAACCACATGAACACATCGCTAGAAAAAGGCTGGCACTGGGAAGATATTAAGGCGCAGCTGCGCAAGGGAGGGGACACGCTCACAAGTCTTAGTCTTGAGCATGGCTTTCAAAGCCCTTGCGCGCTAGCGAATGTCAAAAATACCCGCTGGCCATTAGCGGAGAAAATAATAGCAGACCGCATCAAGAGGCACCCGATGGAGATATGGCCAAGCCGCTATAAAACAGACGGCTCACCCGTTGGCACAGGCATCCGCCGCAGGAGGGTTGCATGAAAAATTGGTGGTCTGCTGAAGAACTGGCAAAAATGTCAGTTTTTGGAGGTGCGCGCGCAATCCAGATAAGAGCGCAAAAAGAAAAATGGGATGTGCGCAGCCGTGGCGTGCGAGGGCGTGGCGGTGGCAAAGAATACCACTACTCCTCCCTGCCTGAAAGGGCACAAGTAGCGCTGGCGCTGCACTGGTATAGAACGGAGACAGAGGCGGGGCGGGAAGCCCTACGAAAAGCCAAGGAAGGCGACCCTCTCTCTGCCCAGCGCTGGGAAGCCTACAGCCGCCTGCCAAACAGCCAAAAACCGAGGCTGAGCGCCGCATGACATTGCTGATGGCGCTTTTAGAGTTAGAAAGAAGAAGAGGCTACAGCCGCAACAAGGCGATTGCCGCCTTGCAGGCGCAAGGGGAAGAGGCAGACCGCACAACTTTTTTCAGGTGGCTAAAACTGGTTCGCGGGCACAACCGCCACGACTGGCTAGCGCTGCTTGCCCCTCAGCACGGCGGCGGCAAGCAAAAAGCGCGTATTCCTGATGAGGCGTGGAGCCTGGTTAAGGCAGACTACCTGCGCATGGAGCACCCCTCGTTTAACGCCTGCCATCGCTGCTTGCAGCAAGTGGCCGCGCAAAAAGACTGGGTGCTGCCCAGCGTTGACACCCTCAGGCGCCGCCTGCAAGCCGAGGTGTCCGTGCCCGTTCGGCTGCTTGCCCGCCGTGGTGAGCAGGCCTTGGCAGCAACCTACCCCGCACAAGAGCGCAGCGTGGAAGACCTGCACGCCTTAGCACTGGTGTGTGCCGATGGCCACCGGTTTGATGTGTTTTGCGATTGGCCTGGGGAGCCCAAGCCCGTGCGCCCCGTGCTGCTGGCCTTGCAAGATGTTTACAGCCGCAAAATCCTTACCTGGCGCATGGATACGACCGAGAACGCTGAAGTGGTGCGCCTTGCGTTTGTTGACCTGCTGCGTAATCACGGCGTGCCGCAAGCGGTGCTGCTAGACAACGGCCGCGCCTTTGCCAGCAAAAAGATAACCGGGGGCAGCACAAAACGCTTTCGCTTTAAGGTTAAACCCGAGGAGCCCGCAGGGGTGCTTACCGCCGTTGGCTGTGAAATCCACTGGGCAATGACCTACCACGGCCAAGCCAAGCCGATTGAACGCGCTTTTAGAGACCTTTGCGATGCGATTGCCAAGCACCCGCTTTGCGCGGGGGCTTACACGGGCAACAGCCCTAGCAACAAGCCGGCAAACCACGGCAGCCGCGCCGTGCCGCTTGCGGAGTTTAAGGTGCTGGTGGCGCAGCAGATCACCTTGCACAATGCCCAGCAGGGGCGCACAGGGGGTGTTTGTGCGGGGTGCTCTTTTGATGAGGTGTATGCCGAGAGTTATGCGGCCGCCCCCATCACCAAGGCCACCAAGGCGCAACTGCGCAGGTTTTTGCTGGCCGCCGAGCAAGTGCAAGCAAGGCCGCCCGATGCCAGCGTGCACATCCTTGGCAACCGTTTTTGGCATGAAAAACTAGCCCCCTACATGGGCACGCCTAACGGTGCTCTTTGACCCAGACCACCCGAGAGACGGGGTGCATGTGGAAACCCCAGGCGGGCACCCACTCTGCCATGCCCCTTGCGTTGGTGCCGTGGGCTTTATAAATCAGCAGTCTGCCAAAGAACACGCCCGCGCCAAAAGAAACTACATGCAGGCTAACAAAAAATCGCTGGCAGCCCAATGCACCCTCACCGATGCAGAGGTGGCAGCAGGGCTAAGCCTCGGTGAGCAGCCCGCCGAAAACACGCCCGAGGCCAAGGTGTGATACGGGGGGTTTTCCAGCAGCACCAGCCCACCCCTGAAGAGCAGGCAGCCGAGGCGGCTGACCAGGAGAAGTTTGACAGGGGGGTAAGCAATAGTTTTGCGGCGATTAAAAAAACAAAAAGAAGCGGAGGGGTTTTGAAAACCGCCCGCCACAAAAACAAAACCCCGCTCAGCGCTGTATGCCGAAGCGGGGTTCAACCAGAGGCCTTAACAAAAAAAAATGCCTCTTTACCATCTAAACAGGAGTTTCACAGATGGAACCAGCAAAAGCAACCCCCCCCCTTTGCAAGTAATTAATGGCAGTGGCGGGGGTGATGACACACCGCCCTTGCTGCCAACGGCTAGCACTGAGGCGGATAAACTCAGGGAAAGCGTAAAAAAGGAGTGCAAACCCGCGGCTTATCGCAAGCGGCTGTTTCTGGGCAGATAGGAGTATCTAAAACAGCACTGAACCGCTGGCTGGGGGGCAAGTATGAGGGCAACAACGCTGAGATAGAAAAAGCACTTGAGCAGTGGCTGGAAAACAACGCCCAGCAAACGGCTTTTTTGCCCACTGTGGGCACAGAGTTTGTGCTCACCACCACCGCCGAGGAGATTATTGCGGTGCTGGAATACACTCACCTGGTGGGCGATATGGCAGTGGCGTATGGCGTCCCAGGCATGGGCAAAACTGTCACCGCCGACTACTACGCAGCCCAATACCCTAACTGCTGGGTGGCGCAGATGGCACCCGCTTTTAGCACGGCAACCTCCTGCCTTAAAGCGCTCATGTCTCGGTTAATGCCGCATGAGTGCGCGGAGGGGCGCGGCACCGATGCGGTGCTTGGCATGCTTTGCCAGCACCTCAAGGGCACAAACGGCCTGCTGATAATAGATGAGGCGCAACACCTTAGCCTGCCCGCCTTAGAAAACCTGCGCTACCTGCACGATGCTGCAGGCGTGGGTTTGGTGCTCATGGGCAATCCCACGGTGTATGCCCGCCTTACAGGGCGGTGCTCGGCTGAGTTTGCCCAGCTGTTTAGCCGCATTGGCCGCCGCTGCAAACTGGGCAAAGCCCTGCACGCCGATACAGACGCCATCGCAAAAGCATGGGGCGTAAACGACCAAGCCGCCCTCAAGTTTTTGCGCAGCATTGGTGATGGCCACGGCACTTTGCGCGAGGTGTGCAAAAATCTGCGCTTGGCGGGCATGGCTGCCAGTGGCGAGGGCGAAGCGCTTGGCCTAAAGCACCTCAAAGCCGCCCACAGCGAGCGGGGAGGTGCTGCACGAGCAAGGAAAAAATGGTTGGCTTTGCGGTGCACCTGCCCGCAGGCGTGCCCGAACTGCTTGTGAAGATGGCCGTGCCCGAAAAGGCCAACCCCAGCGCCCCCCCACAGCCTTTTACGCCTTGCCCGCAAGCCATAAGGCATGCCTTAGAAATCGGGCTGATTGTGCCCGTTCAAAGAAAAGATGGCAGGCAAGTGCTTTGCGTCAGCCTGACTGGCGAATGGCTAGCCTCGCAACTGCCGCGCAACCGCGCAACAGGCAAGCCCGATGTGGCCATCATGGCTGCCCCCCCAGCCGCCAACTAAAAGGAGAAACGCAGTGCAAGACAAACTGAACCCCTGGGTGCTGGGCGCTAGCGCAGACGGCGCACGGTTATTGCGCAACACGACGCGCCTCAAGCACTGGCTGAGCAATCTGCGGTTTTTGCGCAGGGGCAACAGAAACCCTAAAAGGGGCGGGCTTAGCAGCAACCGCCCACGCACAGGGCAAAAAGCCCACTGGAGGCTGTTATGAAAGCCCCCCGCATCTATGTTGCCGCCCGCTGGGTGGATGGCGCACAGGCAGTGAAGGTAGCGCGGCAACTCGCCTGGGCAGGTGCCCATTACACCAGCACATGGCTGGAGGCATGGTGTGAAGAAGAGCCGCCGCTTGAAAAAGGCCATGAGCGCATCATCGCCCACACCGACCTCGGGCAGATAAGGGAATCAAACGCCATGCTGCTGCTGGTGCACACGGGCAAAGTGCCAGAGCGCGGCGGGCGGCTGGTGGAACTGGGCACTGCGCTGGCAGCGGAGATACCTGTGTTTGTGCTGGGCGCTGAAGGGTGTCCTAACATTTTTCACAGCCTGTGCGCGCCCGTGGGCAGTGTGGGCGAGGCGCTAAGCAAACTCAAAAAGCAATCCAGCCCTAAGGAGTAGTGATGAGTGGAGACGCAACAGAAGAAACGGCCTTAGAAAGGCACGCCCTGCAGTGGCTAAAGCAAAAGCACATAGGCAATGCCAATGGCATCAATGGCAAGCGTTTGGCTGAGCGGCTGGAGTGCACGCCCCGCCAGGAGCGCACAGCCATCAGTGCCTTGCGTGAGAGAGGCCAGCCCATCTGCGGGCGGCCTGAGACGGGCTATTTTTGGCCTGCCAACAAGGAAGAACTGAACAGCACCCTAGCATTTTTGACAAGCCGCGCCATGCATACCCTCACCGTAAAAACGCGGATGCAGGCAGGCTATGAGCACTGGGCGAGCACCCCCCAAGCACAATTACTTTCAAGAGAGCAAACAGCATGACACGGATAGCAAGAGCATCTTTTGCCACCCCCCACAACCGAGAAGACCTTGACGCATGGATAGGCGAGGCAGGCGAGTGCCAGCGCGAGATAGCGCTAGCAGAACTGGCGTGCAAAGAAACCATTGCCAAGGTTAAGCAGAATGCAGCCGCGGCCATCGCTCCACACCAAGAGCGGCTAAACGGGCTGGTGCAGGGCATCACGGCTTACGCCCAAGCCAACCGCCTAGACCTCTGCAATGATGGCGGCAAAACCCTGATGCTGTTCAATGGGCACTTACATGGCGCCACCGCCCGCCCTCGGTGCATGTGAGCAGCGCCGCTAAGGCGCTGGCAAGCATCAAAGCGCAGGGGCTGGAAAAGCAGTTTATCCGCACCACAGAAGCGTTAAACAAAGACGCCCTGCTAGAAAACCCCACCGATGCCCAAAATGTGGAAGGGATAAGCATAGGCAGCGCTGGCGAGGTGTTTGCCATCAAGCCCTACGCAGATGCAAAGGGCATGCACAAAGAAATTGTGCAGGAGGTGAAGTAGTGAATACGCAGATAGCAGGCATGCTGTTTTATGCTGCCTGCGCCCATGCAGCCATATTTTTTAGCGGGCAGACATGGGCTTGCTGGAGTTTGAGCCTTTTATAGGCTATCTGGTTTGTTTTTGGGCGGGCGGTGGGCTCTGCCGTGCGTGGGGAAACGGGTATTTAAAGCAAAGAAAATAAGGAGAGCAGAAGATGCCTGAGCGAATTAAACGGGAGCGCATCAAAGGCTATCGCATCCCGCCAAACACCGTTTGCGTGAGCATAGGCGGCGCTGGCGAGGTGTTTGCCATCAAGCCCTTCACGGGCGAAAGCGGCGAGGATAAAGAGATTTTGCAGGAGGTGAGCAATGGAAGTGCTTAAAATACTGGCTTTGTCAATGATCTGCGGTGCTGGGCTTCTCTACGGGGCATACGCAGCGCAAGCCACTATATGGCTGTTCACAAAGGTTGTGGAACTGATTATCGCGCGTTTTTTGGGGCGGGTAAAATGAGCACGCAAGCACCAAAAGGGCAAGGCGAAGGCTACCAAGTGTGGCGCAAGCGCAAGTATGCAGCCCTGCATGCCATCGCAGCCAAAATGGGCTGGAGTGATGCCGACTACCGCGAGTGGCTCTGCAAAGCAACTGGGGCGTGAACAGCGCAACAAAACTCAGCAAAAAAGCGCTGATAGAGGCGCAGGAACTGCTTAACAAAAATCGCCCCCTGCACATGAACAGCACCCTGCGCAGCCGCGGCGACCACTGGCTAGGGAAAGATGCCCCAGGCCGCCCTGACATGACGGGCGGAGGGGGGCAGCAACTGGGCAAAATACAAGCCTTGCTCGGCGAGTTAGGCGTGGGCTGGGCATACGGGCTGGCTATTCTTAAGCGGCAAGCCAAGGTGGAGCGCTGGGAATGGGCGCAAAGCGACCACCTGCAGGCGGTGATTGTAGCGCTAAACCATTACAAAGGCGAAAGCCCACGGCCGAGGAGGGTAAAATAAGCCATGAGCCAGCAAAAAACAGTTAACCCTCAGCCTCAAAGGGGCTTGGCGGGGCAAAACCCAAGGGTCTACATAAACCGCTTCATGCAACACCCAGTCAAGAGCGCTTGAGGATAAGGCAAGGGCTTTTTCTGTAGCTGCGCCCCGGCGCTAGGTCAAAGTCAACAAGCGCCTTTAGCAAGGTTTAGCCCTGCCATGCCTTATGGTAAGCAGCAAACAGCAGCAACCTTCTATATGGCGCATCTGCGCGCAAAGAGGCGCGCTTACGCAAAGCGGCAGGGGTTGCTTGCAAAATTTTTTGTATCTCTGCGCTTTGTTCACTGCAAAAAGCATAAAAGCCTGCAAGGCCTTGTGTTTCGCATTCGCGCCGCAATAGCGCAATTTCCTCTTCTTCTAGCAAGTCGTAAATCTCTGCATAAGATGCATAGGCTGTGGCTGCATAATTCTCCATACAAACCTCCACATAAAAACATAAAACGCCAAAGCCGCCGCCAAGCGAAGCAAAGCGTGGGGGAACCTTACAGCACCTAGCACACCTCAAAAATCAGGCCCTGGTCGCGCGCATGTATCACTCACCACCGCCCGCGAAATGAAGCGCGGCCAGCTTATCAAAAGGCGCACACCATGCAAAGAGAAAGCAGCCCTAATCAGCAGTTGCGCCTGTGCGGCATTCCCCCCGCATGCCCTGCGCCAAGGCCAAAGCCTTTGTGCGAAGTGCCTCCGCAGGAAAAGTGGCTGGGGCTCGTTCAAACGGTTTTGGCACGCCTGCAAAAGGGCGACCTCGCCCACTATGCCTTTTTGGGCGCCATCGCCAAGCACTGCGGGCTGGGCAGCGCACTGCTGTTTTGCGCGCAGCACAGTGGAAAGAAGATGACCCCGCAAAGTGCTTTGCGCAAGTTGCCCTTAGCAGATGCAAAAAAATGGAGCCCATCTGCAATGCCTGGAATGCCGAGATGGTTCATGTGCCGTGCCTTGAAGAGGCGCTGCTGCTGCCGCGCGACCGCACTATCTGCGAGAAACGGGCAAACGGAGCCAAGGTAAAAACCCTTAGCGCACGCTGGGGGCTTAAGTGCCGCCGCATTTACGAAATAATAGGGCAAACGCCATGAAAACACCGGCAAACTCCCTTTGCGCTGCCGTGCTTTTGGCGGCGGGCATCTTGTTGCTGCAAGCGCATGCGCTGCCCTTTTGGCAGGGCTTAAGCGGCGCGGTGCTGGGGGCGCTGTGGTCGCTCACGCTGGAGGCCGCCGCCCTGTGGCTGCTCTTTCAGCGCGGGCTCGGCATGCGCCTTGCGGGGCTGTTGGCAGCGCTGGCCATTTTGGCTGCTCCCTTTTGGCAGGCAGGCGCCCCTGTGTTTAAGCAGGTGCGCCATGCCCAGGCAACAAGCGCCCAGATGCACTTGCACAAACAGGCGCTTGCTAGTGCGCGTGCTGATAAAAAGAACTACCAAAGCATAGCGGGCTCGCGCCTTGGCTGGCACGGCAAAATCACCACCGCAAAAGCCAGGGAGGCAACGGCGCAAAAAGCCCTTGCAGCCCTGCGCCAGCAAGGTGTGCCCAGCCCCTGGGCGGCGGCCGCACCGCTGTTGCTGCTGGTGGCAAGCCTGCTGTTTTTTCAAGCCGTCAATCTGCTGGCCGTGGAGGTGTTGCGAAGGGCGCACCAAGGTGCTGCCAACACTGCCAACACGCCAAAAATGGCACGCCAACAAACCTTGCCAACGCCTGCCAACAGCGCCGCCAACCCTGCCAACGCACCTACCCAAAGCACCCCACAAACCCGCATAAACAAAGGATTGACACATGCCAATGGCATTGCCAATCCTGCCAATCCTCTGCCAACAGCAGCAGAGCCTCTGCCAACGCCCGGCCCACGCTTTGCCATGCGCCAGATTTTAGGCTGGCTAGAAGGCGAGGCAAAAAAACACGGTAGCGCCAAGGCCTTTTGCCTAGCGCACAGGCTGGATACAGCCGAGGTATCGCGCTTCGTCACCGAAGCCAGGGGCAAGCAACCTCAGCGCGCAAGGCAGCGCAACGCATCCGCCAAAAACTGGCGGCACTATACCAACAAGCCCAGGCTGCGGGGCAAAGCGAGGGCGCTGATGCTCACCTCAAAGGCAGCGCAACGCATCCGCCAAAAACTGGCGGCACTATACCAACAAGCCCAGGCTGCGGGGCAAAGCGAGGGCGCTGATGCTCACCTCAATTGACCTGTTTGCTGGCATTGGCGGCATCGCCTTAGGGCTTGCGCCCTGGGCAAAGCCTGTTGCCTATGTGGAAAAAGACCCCTTTTGCTGTGCTGTTTTGAAAAGGAATATGAAGCGTGAGCGATTACCAACAGCCTCCATCTTTGCAGATGTGCGCACCTTCAACGCAGCCGCTTTTAGGGGAAAAGCAGACCTTGTCACCGCAGGCTTTCCCTGCCAAGACATCAGCCGCGTTGGCACTGGCGCAGGCTTGGCTGGAGAGCGAAGCCGGCTGGTATGGCAGGTGCTTAGCGTTGCAAAGGAGAGCGGATGCGCAGCTGTGTTTTTGGAAAATGTCTCCGCCATCACCCTGCCAGGGCTTGGCGGTGCAGCAATCGTCAACGCCCTTGCCCGCATGGGGATGCGCCGCCGCGGCGGCAAACTGGTGGTAGATGAGTTTGCCCACCACGCCCAGGGAGACGAGCTATGGCGCGCCGCCCAGGCGGTAGCCACATGGGGGCATAGCATACGGGTGCTTTCCACCCACAACGGCAAGGGCTGCCGCTTTTACAGCAATGGTGGAAGACGCTAGGCAGGGCAAGGGAGACTGGAGCCTGCACACCACGCCGCTGCAAAAAGCGGTGGATGAGGGACTGGCTGATAAAATAGCAGGGCGCACTCTTAATGAGCAGGAGCGCGCTGCTTTTATCGCTGAATGCCGAGTGCAGGCGGGCGATGAGGAAATCTACCAGCAAGAGTATGCCTGCCAGCCGATAGACGAGGCCACCGCTTGGCTAGCATGGGCACTTATCACGCAAGCCGAGCGCGAAGAGGCGGGCAAGCCCGAGGGCTACGGGGGCGGGGTATGCTATGCGGGTATGGACATCGGCCTCCGCCGCGACTTTACCGTGATCTGGGTGTGTGAAAAAATGGGCGATGTGCTGTGGACGCGCGAGGTGATTGAAATGCGCCGCCGCCCCTTTGCAGAGCAACCGGATGCGTTGGTGGGGGTGTTTGAGCGCTACAAGGTGAGCCGCGCCTGCCTTGACCAAACAGGCATGGGCGAGGGGCTGGTAGAGCAAGCGCAAAACACCCTCGGGCAGCATCGGATGGAAGGAGTGTTTACATCCCACAGCAAGCAGGAGATGGCTGTTGCAGGCAAGCAGGCCTTTCAAGATGGCCTTGTGCGCCTGCCTATCAGCCGTGTAATCCGTGACGCCCACCACGCCGTGCGCCTTGCCACCACCAGCGCAGGCAACCCGCGCTTTGATGTGGCGCGCTCAGCGCACATTGGCAATGCCGACCACTTTTGGGCGCATATGCTGGCCATTCATGCGGCCAGTGAGGGCGAGGCGCGCTATGAATACCACAGGGTATCGCCCCGCGGGCAAGATAGATGGGGGCAATGGGACGATGATGTGGCTGGGCGTGAGGTGCGCGTGGCTGCTGGCTTTGGCCTTGGCAAGGGGGTGTGGTGATGGCATTGCTAGATGCATATGGCAACCCTGTGGACATGGGCGTGTTGCGCGGGGAGGTGGCGGCGCCGAGCGGTGCGGTGGGTGTGCGCCGCCCGTGGACGGAAAGTGTGGCATCAGGCCTTACGCCTGCACGGCTGAACACTATTTTAAAGCAGGCTAATGAGGGAGACCAAGACGACTACCTCACATTGGCTGAGGAGATGGAAGAGCGCGAGGCGCATTACCGCAGCGTGCTGCAAACCCGCAAACTGGCCGTGAGCGGGATAGAGCCTCAGGTAAAGGCGACAGGCGATGATGCAACCGCCAGCAAGCACGCTGAGGCTGTGCAAGCGCTGGTGCAAGCCCCGCCTTTCGCGCAGTATGCTTTGACCTGCTAGACGCCATCGGCAAGGGCTACTCGGTGGCAGAGATAAACTGGCAAGTGCAAGGAGCGCGCTGGCAGCCCGCCTACGCCTGGCGCGACCCGCGCTGGTTTTGCTGGGATAGGGAAACCCTAAGCACGCTGCACTTGCGCGACCTGCAAGAGACAAACGGCATGCCTGTGCCCGCGTTTAAATTTATCACACACACACACCGCACCTTAAAACAGGCCTGCCCGTGCGCGGCGGGCTGGCTCGGGTGGCTGCGTGGTCTTATCTCTTTAAGGCCTATGCGCTAAAAGACTGGGTGGTGTTTTTAGAGGTGTTTGGCATGCCGCTGCGCATCGGGCACTATGGGCAGGGGGCAACAGAAAAAGACATCGCTACCCTGCGCAAGGCTGTCATCAACCTAGGCAGCGATGCCGCCGCAGTGCTGCACAAGAGCATGGAGATTGAGTTTCAAGCCGCCGTGCAGGGCAGGGGCGGCGAAAGCCTATTCCTTGCGGCTGCAGAGTTTTGGGATAAGCAAACCAGCAAGGCGGTGCTAGGGCAAACCGCTAGCACCGAGGGCACCCCGGGCAAACTGGGCAATGAGCAAGCCCAGATGGATGTGCGCGAGGATTTACTGCGTGCCGATGCAAAGGCGCTTGCTGCCACGCTAAACCGCGACCTGGTGCGCCCTTTTATAGACCTCAACTTTGGCCAGCAACCCGAGGAATGCTACCCGCTCATCCAACTATCCCTGCCAGAGCCAGACAACACAGCGATGATGGTGGATGCCGTTGCCCGCCTTGTGCCGCTCGGGCTGCAGGTAGACCAGCGCACGCTACGCGAGATGCTGGGCTTTCCTGAGCCAAGTGCCGATGCCCACATGCAGGGGCAACCGCTTGCGCCTGCGCAAAAAGCAGAGAACAGTGCCCATGCGATGAGCGAAATGCTGCTATCTTTAGCCAATGCCGCCCCCCAGCAAGCCAAAGACAGCCCAGACGCACTTGCCGAGGAAGCGACCGCCGACTGGCAGCCCTTGCTAGAGCCAGTGCTCGCCCCCGTCATGCAGGCAGTGCAAGCGGCAAAAAACCCCGCCGACCTAGAGAGGTTGCTGGCAGAAGCCCTGCCAGATAGCGATACTGCGCCGCTGGCCAAAGCCATCGCTACTGCCACCTTTAAAGCCCGCGGAGCAGGCGATGGGGAGGGCTAACTATGGCCAAACCGAAGCAAGGCTTTTAGTTTACACCCGCGCCGCCTACGCCGCGGGGCAATGGGAAAGAATAGAGCGCAACCAAGCCACCCACCCTTACCTGCGCTACGAACTCGGCTCTAGCAAAGAGCACCGCCTGCAGCATGCGCGCTGGAGCGGGCTTATTTTGCCCGCCGATGATGGCTGGTGGAATGCCCACATGCCGCCCAACGGCTGGGGCTGCAAGTGCCGTGTGCGTGCGCTTAGCAAAGCCGAGGCAGGGCGCCTGGGCGGGGCAAGCAAGCCGCCGCCTGCCAAAACCCGCCCTTGGCTTAACAAGCGCACAGGGCAGACAAGCCAAGTGCCTGTTGGCATTGACCCAGGCTGGGATACCAACCCGGGCAAGGTGCGCTCGCGCATGCCAGGAGGGCTTTTTGCCGAGCGGCTAAAAGCCGCCACGGAGCGCGAAGCGCACGCCAGCCTCACCGCTTTTTTGCCCGCCCTGCTGCCCTCATGGCTGGAAAAACCCGCAGGCTGGCTACCCGTGCTGCGCCTGCCCGAGGCAGCAGCCAAGGCCATCGGTGCAAAGCGCAAGGTGGCCATGCTCAGCGCAGAAACGGCGCAAAAAAACCTTAAGCGCCACCCCGACATCAAGGCGCAAGACTACGCCCTGCTGCCTGAGATAGGCACCAAGCCATCCTTAATCGTGCGCCGCAAGGGCGACCAGCAGAACACGGTAATCATCATCAAAAAAGGAAAAGCGCTTTACCATGCCGTGCTTAAAGCAGCCAAAACAGGGGGCGGGGAAACCTTTTTTGCTTACCTTCCATCGCACCACCCCTAAGAAGGTGAGGGTGCTGGTGAAAAATGGGAAGGTGCTGCAAGGGGAATGGAAGGAGTAAACGCACGGCGGGAAGAGAAGGAGCCCCGCATAGCTCTCTTTTGGCTATCTGTCCCCTTTTGCATGCGCTTAGTTTTATTAAGCCATAGCAGGGGCTGAGTTGGCAAGGGGAGAGCATGCATACATAAAGATGGCGCATTTTTTGCCTTTCTGTGGTGAATGCTGCAAAAACCCTATCATGGAGAGTGCCCCATGCCTTCCATCCGCGAGTTGCACTATGGTGACAACCTAGAGGTGCTGCGCGAACGCGTGGCGGATGAGAGTGTGGATTTAATCTACCTTGACCCGCCGTTTAACTCTAAGCGTAATTACAACCTGCTGTTCACCGATGAAGGAGGCTCGCCTGCTGCAGCGCAAGCCTTGGCTTTTGAAGACCATTGGCAGTGGGATGGCAAGGCAGCCTTAGAGTTTAAGCAGGCGCTGGATGTTAACAACCTCATCTTGTGCAATCTGCTGGAGGGGCTAAAAGCCTTTTTGGGGGGAACAGGCATGCTGGCCTTACCTCCCTTGCCCTGCGCTTGTGCGAGATGCACCGCGTGCTTAAGCCCGCGGGCTGCTTGTATCTGCACTGCGACCCCACCGCCAGCCATTATTTAAAACTGGTGCTAGATGCGGTGTTTGGTCATGTGGGGTTTCGCAATGAGATTAGCTGGAAGCGCACATCCGCCCACAGCGATGGGCGGCAAGGGCGCAAAAACTATGGCGCTATCCGCGATGTGCTTTTGTTTTACACCAAAAGCACCACCTACACATGGAACGCACAGTATACGCCGTATGACCAAGGCTACCTAGACAAGATGTATCGGCATATAGAACCCAATACGCAGCGCCGGTATCGTCTGGATAACCTCACAGGGCCCGGCGGTGCAGACAAAGGCAACCCTGTGTATGCGTTTATGGGGGGTAACCCGTGCATGGCACTATTCACACGAGAACATGAAACGCCTACACGCACAAGGGCGCATTGTGCAAAGCAGCCCTGGGGCTGTGCCTGCCTACAAGCGCTACCTAGACGAGATTCCAGGGGTGCCCTTGCAAAATACCTGGGATGACATCTCCCCTGCCAGCAAAAATGAGCGCATGGGCTACCCCACCCAAAAGCCGCTGGCTTTGCTGGAGCGCATCATTAAAGCCAGCAGCAACCCTGGCGATGTGGTGCTTGACCCTTACTGCGGCTGCGGCACAGCGGTGGATGCCGCTGAAAGCACCAACCGCCAGTGGATAGGGATTGACATCACCCACCTGGCCATCAATGTGATTGAAAAACGCCTGTGGCTCCGCCACCCGCAGATGATTGCCTCGCAGATAAATCTTAAAGGCAAAGCCCTGGTGCGCATTTATGGCAGGCCTAAAGACGCTGCCTCTGCTAAGCGCTTAGCAAAAGAAGACCCGCACGGCTTTGAGCAGTGGGTGTGTGGGCGCCTGGGCGTTTCACAATACACCCCTGCCAGCAAAGACGGCGGCATGGATGGCATCATCCGCTTTCCTGCGGGGCACAAGGGCACGCAAAAAGCCTTGGTGGAGGTGAAAGGCGGCAAAAATGTAGGGGTGAACTCTGTGCGCGCCTTGAAAGGGGTGGTGGAAAAGGAGCGGGCAGCAATCGGCTTGCTCGTATGCCTAAGCGCCCCTAGCAACGCGATGCGTGCAAAAACCGCCCATGCAGGCGTGTTTGCCCTGCCTGATGGCACAAGCGCGCCTAAGATACAGGTGTTTTCCCTAGAAGAGTGGGCAACAGGCAAAAACCAGCCCCGCATTCCTAACCATCAGTTGGCTTTGCCCTTTGAGGCAGCCACGCCCGCCCCGCAAAAACAATCCTCCTCTCAACTGCCCTTGCTGCCTTAAACGGCCTTTTAAGCCCTTTTCCCTCCCCACCCCTTACCTACTTCCCTACAAAAATTTTCTGCAACGAAAAGCAACGCCGTTAAACGGTTTTGCAACGGGGTTTTTTTACAGTGCAAGCGCGCCACGCTAAAATGCGCTGTGCTGGCTTGCAAAATATCCAAGCACTTTGGCTTAAACCTTTCCCATAGCGCACGCGCACGCACCAAAGCGCGCTTTGCTGCCCTGCAAAATACCCTCGTCAGCCTCTGCCAATGAGCAGAGGCTGCTACACAAAAACACGAAAACAGGCGTGCGCTAACGCAACCTTTTTTGTGTTTTTTTCTGCCCCATCATAGGGGCATGAAAACACCAACCACCAAAAAAGCCGAGATGCCTGCCCTGTGCATGGCACTGGATGATGTCCTTGACGCCGTGAAAGAAGGTGATGTGCCCGAGTGGATACCGCTTTTGCCCAAAGGAGACACCATCAAAGGGCGCTCGGGGCAAACATGGGCACTGAAAAACCCCGAAAAGGTTATCCGCGCCAGTTTTAGCAACCTGCCCAAAATCCCCTTGGATTGGAACCACCAGACCCAGTTGCGCTTCGCGGAGCGGAACGAGGCTGCCGCGGCGGGGTGGATTGTGAAGATGGAAGTGCGCGATGGCGGCATCTGGGGCAGGGTGGAGTGGACAGTCGGTGGGGCATTTAGCGTGGAGAGTAAGCAATATCGCTATATTAGCCCCGTGTTTTTGCACTACGCGGCAGGCGAGCGCGAGATAGTGCGTATCACCTCAGCCGCACTTACCAACAACCCCGAACTCAAAATGAAAGCACTCAACACCGCAGCCACAGGAGGCAGCATGAAAGACAAGACACAACAACCTGCAGCGGCTAGCGCCAGCCAAGATGCGCCAGCGCAGCCCCCTGCTGATACAAAAACAAACCCCGAGCCCGATGCACAGCAGCAAAAAGCAGCAACCAAGGCAGCCGCCTCTGCTGCTGAGCCGCAAGCGGGCGGGGCAACTGCTGGGCCCAGCATAGAGCAGTTAAAAGCCAAGTGCGCAGCGCTCTAGACCAGCAGGTGGAGGCTATGCAGCAAGCCCAGCACACAGAGCAAGTCAATGCGGCTGATAGCCCAGGCGCTGGAGACAAAGAAAATCACCCCGGCTAGCGCAGACTACCACCGCGCTTGCTGCAGCACGGCCGAGGGGCTAAAGGCCTTTACGGCGTATTGCAGCGCCGCCCCCACCCTGCTGGCAGACAACATGGTGGCCGCAGGCGCCCCAGGCGAAGGCGCGCAGGGCGCAAGCAGGCATTACCGCCAGCCAAAATACCATGTGCAGCGCTTTGGGGATTGACCCCGAGAAGTTTGCCGCCAGCAAAAAAGACCTTCAAAAGCGAGGAGTGAAAGTATGACAGCCTTATCAGCAGACAGGAAAACCCCACAGCGTGATGGAGTGGACAGCGTCCACCCCCTGGCGGCCAGCACCACCATTTATGCGGGCAGCATGGTCGCCCTGGATGCTAGCGGCGACGCCAAGCCTGCCACCAAGGCGGCAGACACTGTCATCATTGTGGACTTAAGCGCATTAACCGCTTGGCAAAAGCCGACATGCGCAATCTGCTGGGTGCGGTAGGGGCAGAACTGGAGAGCCAAACCCGCAGGCGCATTGCAGAAGAAAAAGAAAGCCCTGAAGGCAAGCCGTGGGCAGCATGGAGCGAGGGATATGCCCGCACACGCCACTCAGGCCACGGCCTGCTGGTAGGGGAAGGGGCGCTGCTGGATAGCATTGCCTACGCCGTGTCCAGCGATGGCTCTGTGGTGGTGGGCAGCAACCTGGTGTATGCCGCTATCCACCAGTTTGGCGGCGCAGAGGCGGGCAAGCCAGGCTTACCACCAGCACGCCCTTATCTGGGCTTAAGCGCAGAAAACACAAGGGATGTTGAGGGGGTGATAGAAGGTTTTTTTGAAGAGGTGCTGCATGGCTGAAGAAACAGCAGCGCCAGGCTTGCACGGGTTATTAACAGCCACGGTAGCTGCGCTGAAAACAGGCTTGCACGGGCTAAAAGGCGGGGTAGAAACCCACGGGGGCGTTTTACCGCTGAGAGCCTAAGCCGCTATGCCGCGCATACGCCAGCCGTGCGCGTAGCCGTGCTAGGGGTGGAGCGCAGCGAGTGCACCAACTTTGGCAAAGTGTGGCTTTATCCCCGCCTTGGCGCCTTTGTGCTGGCCTCAGGGCAACAGCGGGCAAGCCAAGCGCTGGAAATCAGCACCGCTCTCTCCGTGCTGGTGGCAGGTAATTAATGGGGGCTTGGCTGGGTGCATCTGCCAGAGGAGGTGCGCTGCGATAACCTTTACGATGCCAAAACGGATAAAACAGGGGTGGCCATCTGGGCAACCACTTGGCGCCAGCGCATAGAGATAGAGCCCCAGCAAGCCTTAGACACCTTTGCCACCCTTAGCACCAACTGGGGCAATGGCACAACCGATGATATAGCCACAGAGGAGGCACGGCATGGAACAGATATGGGTTAAGCCCGCTGAGGGGCTTAAGGTTTACAACATCCAAACCAATCAAGACCACTGCCACGAAGGCGAGTGGGTGGCAAGCACACCTTATATCCGGCGGCGCATTGCCACAGGTGAACTGGTAGCGTTTAATCACATCCCCGTGGGGCTGCAGGTGCCGGCGGGGCAGTATGTGGAGTTTGACAGCAGCCAAGCGGGCGCCAGCACGCAAGGCCGCCGCCTGCTGGTGATTGGCCAAGTGGCCGCAGAAGGGGAGGCCGCTGCAGGCGAGGTGATGCGCGTTGACAGCACCGAGGCCGTGGCAGGCTTGTTTGGGGCAGGCAGCCAAGTGGGCGCAATGGCGCGCGCTGCCAAGGCTGCACACCCCACGGGCGAGGTATGGGCGCTGCCTTTGGCAGATGCCACAGGGGCAGCCAAAGCCACGGCTACTATCACGGTGAGCGCAGACAACGCCAAGGCAGGCACCATTGCTCTTTATGTTGCTGGGCAGCGTGTGGCGGTGGGGGTGGCTGAAGGCGCCGATGCCAGTGCGATTGCCGCGGCCGTTAAAACCGCTTGCGATAACGCCGCCCCTGCCTTGCCTGTGGTGGCGGAGTGCCGTTGCTGGCGTAGCCACCCTCACGGCGCACTGGGGCGGCACCACAGGCAACAGCATTGACCTGCAGCACAGTTATCACACAGGCGAGCGGCTGCCTGAGGGCGTCTCCCTTGCTCTAACGGCCTTCACAGGCGGGGCAGCCGACCCTGATATAAGCGCTGCGCTCACCGCCTTAGGCGATGCGCACTACCACACGCTTAGCATGCCCTACACAGATGGCGCTGCTGTGCGGACGCTGGCGCTAGGCTCTGCAGAAAGAGGCGCAACCGCCACCAGAGCGCTTATCTCAAGGCTTACCTCACATGAAAATGTGAGAAAACTAGACGCCCTAGAAGCGCATGGCGTGAGCGCCACAGGGCGAGAACGGCCGCCTGCGCGGCGTGATTGACATTATGGCAGACATCGCCACCCTTACCAAAGGCGAGCGCGGCAAAAGCGTGGCCGTTGCAGAAGTGCTGGGCATCGGGGAAACCGAACTGCCCCTGTTTTTGAGCATGCTCTCAAAAGAAGGGCTGGCAAAAGCGCGCACACTCTCTAATGTAAAATACGACCTCAACGCCCTCAAAAGCCAAGCCGAGCCCCTAAAGGCCACAGGCAAGGCCGCTATCAATAGGCAGCAAGCAAAACTGCAGGAAGGGGCTAGTGAGATGTTTAATACCTTTACCAACGGGGTTAGGGCGTTAAATGAGTTTAGGCAAAACGCCCAAAAGAAAAAAGCAGAGGAGAAAAGTGTTATCGGCAGGCTCAACAGCGGCGATGTAAGCGCTATTCCAGAGGCAGAGGGCTTGCAAAAGGAAGGGCGGGGAGGTGATGCGCTCAACAATGCTTTGCTGCGGCTTCAACTGCAGCAAAAAGCAGCGCAACCGCCCCCGCAAGGCAGCCTTGGGGGCGGGCGGGCGGCCTTCTCCCCGTAACGGTGAACTTAAGCGCGGGCTCGGTGAGAGCCCTTACACAGGCAGTGCGCAAAGGCATGAAGCAGGAAACCCCCTTTTTACACAACACAGGAGACATTACAAAACTGGTATGAAAAACACCTTTGTTTTACTGATATTCCTCATGCTGGCAGGGCTTTGCCAGCCAGCCCACGCCCACACTCCAACCAAGGTGCAGTGTGCTCAAATGTGGAAATCTTTTGAATTCGTAAAAAAGGATTTGAGTGAGATTGCGAATGTGTTGCGTGCGGCAGCCAGAAACGCAAAGGAAGAGGGGGGGGATAGCATCTCAAATCACCCTGAATGAGGCAGCGAGGTTAGATAGCGACTATAAGGAGATGATTAAAACACTCATCATTGCCCTTGGCATTGCCCCAGACACCCCGATTTTTAAGGGAACAAGTGAGGGGAAACCTTAGGCCCACAGGCCATGAGCACCCGGAGAAAGCCTGGGGCAAAAATGGCTTTGAGCGTTATTCAAGGCATACTGGCAAACCCAGGCGGGCTTACCCGATGGGATATCATCAGCCCAACCGAGGCTATTTCCCCAGAAAAAGGGGTGCTTCCCGTGCTTGGCAATGTTGCGTTTGGAGCAGGAGACTAAGGCGATGCCAAGTCAAGCGCAACACACAAAAGCGATGCAGCCAACTCCTGCCCCCAGGCAAGGCTTGGCCAAGGGGGGCGGATGCCGTCCTTACGGGCGTGCTCAGAGCATGGGCGGGCGAATGGGCAAGGGTTGATGCACGTGTCGCCCAATGCTTGGCAGAGGCCTTGCCCAGCTATGCGGACGAATTGTTAGCCGAGTGGGAAGGGGTGCTGGGCTTGGAAACCAGCACTGCCAGCGTGCCCTTACGCCAAGCAAGGCTCGTTCAGCGACTGAGCAAAGGGCGCGCCTTGAATGATGAGAGTTTGGGTGCCCTAGCAAACTCCTTAGGCTGGCGTTTGACCTTTGCCTATTTTACCCCCTTAAAGGCTGCACACGGCACGTATAGGGGCAAGGCTTCACAGCCCAAACTGGGCGCATGTTAAGAAAATTACCTGCACCCAAGATACCCCTTTGAGCAGTCGATGAAAGCACCTTGCGCAGCAGCCTTAGGGCTTACCAACAAGCCCACAGCGTGTAGCTTATCGCAATTAAACAGGCTTAAAAAAGGAGCATCAAAAAACCATGAGCGAAACCACCACACCCACCACCTGGGCAGAGCGCATTCCCCCTTTTGATGAGGGCAACCCGATTGCGGGCAGATTGCCTACCCTGTTCACCGCCGATGGGCAAAATCTATGGCGTGCCTTGGTAATGGGTTTGGCACAGCAAACAGGTTTGCCAGCCAACGCGACCCACGCGCAAATCACCGCAGCGATGATGGCGCGCGTTGCCCTCACCGGGGAAATCCAAAACCTTTGCGGGGGCCAGTGCTCCCGGGGGCTGGTTGCTATGCAACGGCGCACGGGTTAGCAGCGTCACCTACGCGGGGTTGTTGGAGGTGCTTGGGCAGCGATACGCGCCCATTGAGGAAAACAGCAGATGACCTAGAAAGCCCGCCTGCGCCCCGCCTCTTATGGTGGTGCGCCTTTTTTTGTGGAAGAGCACACTGCCGAAGGTGGGCGTAACACCGATGTTGAGGTGAGCCCGTTGGCAGCAGCATTGGGGTTGGCCAAAGACCTAGGCCCGATGCGTGAGGTGTATCATGTGGTGGCGATTGTGTTGGGGCAAAACTACGATGAAGCACGCGATGCACTGTTGTTGCAACTGCGAGCTGGTGGGGCAGATGCACTCATTCACCCCCATTTGGGAGAGATGCAAGCACAGGTAGAAGCATGGGTGTTAGAAGAAAGCAGCGAAGAAGGTGGGCTTGCTCGCTTTGAGATAACCTTTGTGGAAGCAGGCGAAGATGCCCCCTTAGAGATAGACAGCCAAGCAGGTCTAGCCCTCGCTCAAGCAGCAGCCAATCAAGCAGCCAAGGCGGGTTTTTTGGCCAAAGCCTAAGGGTTTGCTGGCGGGTTGGCAGCAGGGGCAACGGTTTTTCAAGGCCGTGTAAACGGGGTGGTTGGGCAAGTGGTGAGTGGTATGCAGGCGTTCACTAAGCCACTGGCTGCGCTAGCACGCACCCCAGCCAACCTAGCAGCTGCTGTGCTGGGCGGGGTAAACAGCATCGTGGCCAGTGTGGATAACGCCAACAGCGCCTTCACCTTGCTAAAACAGGTGATTGAGCACTTACAAGGCGATACACCGCCAGGCAGTAGCGATGCTGCCAAAGCAGAGCGAGCTTTACACACCGCACTGGTGGCAGGTGTTGTGGCTGAGATAGCCAACCAGGCGGCCCTTGCCGACTGGGGCAACAGCCAAGCTGCGTTAGCAGCGCAAAACACCCTGCTAGCAAGCATGGAGGGTGTTTTGGCCAGCACAGATGATGCCCAAACCTATCATGCTTTGCGTGATGTGCGTGCGATCTCACTAAAGGCACTGGCAGCACAAATACAAGGCCTGCCGCAGATTAAAACCATTACTCTCAGCGCGCCGTTGCCGTGGCTGGTGTTAGGCCAACGGCTTTATCCAAATGACCCTGATTTACCAGCTCGCGCTGATGCACTGTGGCAGCGCAACCAGCACCTCGCCCCCAATCCATTATTCATGCCTGCTGGCATCCCTTTGGAGTATATAGCCCCAAGATGAGCGATTACAACATGATATTAAGGGTGGGAGGCCAGCAGATAGCAGACTGGCGTGCTGGCAGCGTTGGCTGGCAGGTGAACGCCCTGTGTGGTGTGTTTTCGCTTGAACGACATGCGTTTGCTGGCGATTTACCTCCAGCTGTGCAACTGGGTGCTGCGTGCAGGGTGTTGCTGCGCAGCCCTGCTGGTGAGCAAACAGCGCTTTGTGGGGTGATTGATGACATCGGGTTTAAGGTGGTGGCAGGTGAGGTGCGCACAGGAGTGCAAGGGCGCAGCCAAAGCGCCGACTTGATAGACTGTGCCACGCCCTTGGCTGCGTGGCAAAACCAAACGGCCTTACAGATTGCCAAGGCGCTGTGCGCGCCCTATGGCGTGCAGGTGGCGGATGAGGCGGGGCGGGCAGAGCCCTTTGCCCAGTTTGCTACGCAGCCCGGGGAAACAGCGGCACAGGCTTGCGCACGGCTGGCCACATCGCGCGGCGTGTGGCTGGGGGATGCAGCGCCTTTAGGGGGTTTGCGGTTTTTTGTGCCGGGTGCGGCGCGCACCCCCTACCGCCTGGCGGCCGATGTGCATGTGGCGGCGATCACCACCCACACCAGCAGAGAAAAGCACTTTGCTGCTACTCAAGTTTTTTTAACAGACCAATGGCTTGAATTTGTTCTAACATGGCAATGGTGTTCTCAGATTCTTTTTCGGCAGAGAGTGCGGCCAGTTTTAAAAAATGCTCCGATGCAGTCAAACTTCTCTCAAAATCTGCTCCCATCCGCTCTTGATGCGTTAAAAATTTTCGCACTTTCTCGGTCAGAACGGCATCGGTCAGAACGGCGGACGATAGCGGATCTTTATTTTTTTGCACAACAGCCCTCATAATTTGGTTGGGACAACACTACATGCGGACCACCCTTGCCCCTTTCGATTCCTCATCTTTGATGTAGGTAGCAGGAGTCTATAGTTTACGTGTTGTCCCATTTTCTTGACAAAGCGAGTATGGCGCCATTCTAGCACTTTGTCTAAAGCACAGGCAACACAGCCATGTCCGTGGTTGCAGCGCTGCCCGTAAGGGGGCCTTTTGCGCTATTGAACAGGCGTTAAAAGTTCCCAAAATCCCCTCGGAGGATTGCCAGTACCACCACAACCCTGAGGGCGGTTCGGGTTCCCTGGCGCGGAAGGCGCCAAGGTGTATGTTAGAGGAACCTGAAGATCGGGATGCGTTTCAAAGGCGTATCCGGACTGATGATAGATGCAAAGATTCAGGTCGCCGTTGTTATCAAACGCCCACTGGATTGGAATATAGCAGGTAGTGGGAGGGAAAACAGCGCCGCCACTAGTAGTACCGCTGGGGCAAGGAAAAAAACCATTTCCTGCCGACGGGGGGCTTGTAAAGGTTATTTCGGTGATTACATTCTTGGTGGCATCGTCCTTCGATAAAATTTTGTACACATCCCCTGTGCCTATTGGGCCTTGTGCATTCCCTCCTTGAGGGTAGATGATCCAGGCGTCGTTCGCAATAACGTAATAGTGGCCAAGTGCTCTATTCACATACGCCCCCACAAGCGATCTCTCGCCGCTCGCACCACCGCCGCTCGCACCACCACCACCACCACCACCACCACCACCACCGCAAGCACTGAGCAGCAGCGCCAAGCCCAGCAGCCAAGCCCCCCTATACCGCCAAAGCCAGGCGGGTGCCCACAAGGCCCGTAAAAAACGTGGGGGGGGGGTGAGCGATGGTTGTTGGAGTGTGGGTGTGGCTGGGTAACATGGCGCCTCGTTCAAAAACCTAACGGTAGGGTTGTGGGACGGCTGAAGAACTAAAACTGAGGTAGCGAGAAGCTTAGCATAACCCTGTCACAGAGGTAAAGGCAAAATACCCATTTTTTGCCCGCTTTTTGGCTTGTTATTTTTAATCAACTCATTTATCGAATACAATACAACGGACGTCGTGCTGCTTGTGGTGTTGCGAGGTGCGTGTTCTGTGCCCCGCCGCCACTAAAAAAAGAAAAATTTTTGAGCCACTCTTTGCGCCTTTTTGAGGATGATGTGGGCGGATGTTCAAGCGCCGTTTATCTTCCCCGATTTCTTTCACAGCCTGCTCGAAAACACAGCTGGCAATTTGTTGAGACACTTTGCCAAGGTCGAGCCCACGCCCTTTAAGGTAGGCTTGGATCTCTGCGGAGGTATAGATCTGGCAAAAACCCTGTTTCCTGACACAGCCAGCGCCGAGGCGCTAGAGTGCTGGGCGGCTATCTGGGGTGTTGTGCGCGCGCCAGCGGCACGGGCGTTAGGCGAGGTGGAGTTTAAAGGCGCGCCAGCAACCTCCGTGCCCCTTAGGCACGGGCTTGCAGGCCGCTGATGGCCAGCGCTACAGCACCACCGCCAGCGCCGTGCTGAGTGCAGCAGGCAAAGCAACCCTCCCCGTGCGCCCAGCCTCAGCGCGGCTGCAGGTGCACACCCCTGAACTGCTGGAGGTAGCCGTAGCGGCCAGCATCACCCCCCATACGCAACCGCTAGAGGCGGCTTGTGAAGGTAGAACTGGCCAACGCTTTTTACGCCGCCACTGCGCCCCTGGGCAACCCCTGCCACGCTCTGTGCTAGAGGCCGCTTTTGCCCGCGTGGAGGGCTTAAGCGCGTGGAATATCGCCCAGCCTGCAGCAAAAACCCAGCCGCAGGCAGGCGTATTGCCCGTGCTGGGCACGCCGAATATAGGGGCTTTAAGGGTTTTTGCGGGGCTTTGCCCCACACCCCACCAAAGGGCAAGCCCTTTGGAAACCCAGCAAGGGCTGCCTACCATAAAGAGGGCAGGAAAAAAATTAGCAGAAAAACCTTTTTTCACAAAAAAATATGATAACAGCAACCGCAGCAGAATACACCGCCGCCCTGCAAGGGCTTTTGCCCCCAGGGACAGCATGCCAAGCGCATCACAGGCCATGCCGTAAGCGAGGCAGCCCCCTCAGCACGGCAGACCTGCGCGGCACCTTACAACGCTATCAGCCCGCCCACGAGGCGTGGCTGTGGGCACTCACCTCAACCTGAAAAAAGGAAGCCAAGGATGGCAGCACAAACACCCGCCACATGGACAGAGCGCATCCCCCCGTATAGCGGGGGAAACGCCGTAAGGGGCGAGCAGGCAACCCTCATCACCACAGACGCATTGAACACCTTTAGGGCGCTGGTGCTAGGGTTGGCACAACAGCACGGCTTGCCTGCTGATGCCAGCCATGAGGCTATCATGGCGGCTGTGCTGGAGCGCAGTGCCCTCACAGGGGAAATCAAAACCTATGCTGGGGCGGCCGCCCCAGCAGGGTGGCTATCTTGCAATGGTGCTCTCATCAGCCGCGCAGACTATGCTGCCCTGTATGAAGTGATCGGCATCACCTACGGCACAGGGGATGGCAGCACCACCTTTGCCTTGCCCGACCTGCGCGGGCGCATCCCGATTGGGGCGGGGCATGGCGCTGGGCTTACCAATCGGGGGCTGGGTGTAGTGGGGGGGATGAACAGCACGCATTGAACGTTTCCGAAATACCGCGACATTCTCACGAACTACTGGCAGCAACAGGGGGCGAAACCGGCGGCGTAGCTAGATTGGCTCACCACACAACCGCAAAATACCTAGTGGGAGGAACGGACACAGATAGCACAATCTACGACAGTAGAAGCGCTAATGGCGAATTATGGGTTAAAGAGACTTGGCGGCGGCCTGCCCCACAACAACATGCCCCCCTACCTCGGCGTAAACTACATCATCAAAACCTAAAGGAGGCCACAGCATGGAACTGATTATCACCCCTGAGCAGATGGAGATTTGGCCGAGCCGCTACAGGGCGGATGGCTCGCCAATGGGAACGGGAATTCGCAAAAAAAGGATGGCGTAAGCCAGCAAACCCCACGCACCTACCAGCCAGGCGAGCACCACAGCCTGCATACACCCGGTGCGCAAGTGGCGGGGGGCGCGATAGTGTGGCCTGAGGGCAATGCCATCATCGCCGCCCTGCCAACCCTGCTGGCTGCGCAGGCAGAGCGTGAAGAGGCTGCACGCGCAGCCGCAGAGGAGGCTAGCCAGCAACAGCCAAGAGCAGCAGCAGGAAGAAGAAGGGCAGGGCGAATAGGCGAGAGCACCACCCGCGCAGGCAGGTGGTTATGGGCAGGGGCAGCATACACAAGAGAGCGCGCGCCAGCATAAGACAAGGTGCCCAGCCCCATGCGCTCAGCAAACACAGCCGCACCCGCTTGCCGCGCTGCCGCGATAAACGCTGCATAAAGGCAGCTTGCGGCGGTCTCATCGGCGCAAGCAAAAGTGATGCGGCGGGGGCTTTGGCAAACCTGCTGCAACAAGGCGGCCGGTGAGAAGACACGGGGCATACAACGCTCCTTTGCTAAGAAGTGGCACCCAAAAAGGCCAGCTGAAAACTGGCCACAGCATAAAGCCGCCTCTCATGCCCCGCCAATAGGTGGTGCAAGCAAGAGGCCAAAAGACGGAAATAATACACAACATGAAGGGTATGCGCGATGTGCAAAGCACGCCCCGAAGTGATTATCGCAGGGATAGAAAACAAGTGCAGAAAATGCGGGCATATTAGCCCGAGCGCCCCTGAGCGCCCCATAACAACACAACCCGAGCACCCCCAGAGCGCCTCAAAGCGAGGCGCACAGAATGGGCAGGAAATGGATACAAGATGAGAAAGGGCAGATTGTAGGCTACGGAGAGCCTGATTTTTTATGCGCACCTTATCCCCCGGGCGAAAGCAGCAGAGGTGATACGCAAGCACCACTACTCAGGCAAGGTAATGGCCAGCAGCAGCCCAAACTTTGGCGTGTGGATAGACGACAAAATGCTCGGCGTTTTGCAGTTTGGGCCCTTAGCCAACCCGCGCTGCTTTCAACACATCGTGGCGAGTAGCACCTTTGAAAACTGCCGCGAGTTAAACCGAATGTGGCTTGACGACCGCGCCCCGCGCAACAGCGAGAGCCGCGCCATTAGCCTGTGTATTCGTCTAATGAAGCGCCTCCGCCCGCAACTACAAGTGGGTGCAGTCTTTTGCCGATCAGCGCTGCGGGCGCTGGGGGGGTTGTCTATCAAGCAGCAAACTTTCTTTATCTCGGTGAGCACACAACGATTTTCTATGAGATTAACGGCGAGGTTTTTCACTCAAAGTCTCTCACCATCAAGGGGCATAAGGGCTCGAGGCTCTTAAAGCAGGGGTATGTTGTCAAAAAACAGCACCGCTTGCGGCAGTTTAGATACCTGTATCGGTGGATAGGCGCATCATCCCCCACATCTGCTTTCCCATCTTGCCCTATCCCAAACCAGAAGTCGGCCACTAACCAGCCACAAAAACCAGTGGCAGCCCGTCTGCGCAGCAGTGGCACAGCAATCGCTGCCTTACCACACGCACTATTTCCGAGGTGCAAAGGGGGTATCGACGGTGAATTGGTGAACCTATTCCGGGTGCTTAAATTCCACAAGGAGGCGTTTTTGCAGGGCTTGGAGTGGGGGGTGGAGGTTTCTTGCACATGGACCCATAGCCCTTGCCTTGCCAACCCCAATACAACACTGGACTTTAGGCATAAATGACCGTGGGTCTTCTTTTGTTTAAATGCTTTAAAGCACTGCGATGCTTGGGCTGTGTGGCAGTGCTTGCCAATTTTGAACCGACCCCTTGCAAGGTCCACAGGATTTCTAATCCTGCCTTATGGGGGCTGGGGGTTTCTTGCACATGGGCTAATAGCCCTTGCTCTGCCAACCAATACAGTTCTTTTTTTAAGATTTCTAAGGCGCGATACTGGCTAGAGGCAGAAAACCAACACCCACATACCTCGAGCAAATCGCGACTGGTGGTTTGCCAGCTATGAGCGTGGTGCTGATTGCTGCTGCCCGCCGCTTGGCCTTGCCATTTAGCCTGACCAAACACCCACAAACCAAGGGCAAAAGGGTGCTCGGTTGGGCTACTCTTCCAAATGCTTTGAGGAATGCGGGCGTAGCATTGTATCCATTGAAGCAAGGAGGTCCCTCTCAAAACAGGGCTTAACTCCAAGGTCAAGTGCTCATCTGGCTGGTCAATAGAAGCCATCACGTTGCCACCTGTAGGCGCGAAAGGCTTGCCGCTAGCCTTTATGCTTAACAATGCCGTGTGTTCGCACCAGCTTTTTTCTTGTGCTGCGTCCCGTTGGATTTCAATCAGTTCAATTTTGCCTAGGCGTTTTACAATGCGTTGGAGTTTGGCTTCCACTTGCTTCAGTTTGGCCTTGCTGGCATTTGCTAAGGTGGGCAAAGCGTTTTGGGCGCACGTTTTTAGATGAATGGGCGGTGCTTGCTGATCGGGCGTATTGGCAGCCAATTGCGCGAGTAAGGTGGCGTAAAGCCGGACCCCATCCGCACCAAATTGTTGATGAATAAAGCGCTGTACGTTGGCAGCAAAGCCCAGTCCTTCCAAAGAGAGCAATTCGAGTTGGGTTGGGTTGCTGGGACTAAAACGGCAAAACACTTGCTCTGGGGATTGGCTACCAACGATTGCCCGGGCTGGTGCTGCCGGAGGGGCGGTGGTAGTTTTGGTTGCTGGTGGGACATGGGGCACATCGCTTGCGGGAGGAGAGGCTTTTTTTTGGGCAATATGGTGATGTAAATCCATGGCTAACCACGCCCAACGGCAATATGGGTTTTGTGGATGCCATGCCTCTTGGTTCACCAAACGGCTGCCATTTTGACCACCACCTTGCAGTACGCGCCACCAGTATTGAGGAAAATGCCCATTAGGAAAATGCACCATCCAATTGGCCGGAGGACGCTCTTCATCTTGATCAAAATAAAATGCAGCCACTGCCGTCAAGAGCTCCGTTAGTGGCGCACGAACATCGCTCAGCATATCAATCCAAGTGCGACCTTCACCCGCCTTTTGGGTCGCGGGAAACATCCCCTGGCAATGGGCTAGCAACAGGTTACGCACAAGTACCCAACTGGCGTGAAAGCTGCGCTTTCGCAACACGCACTGCAACACCGCATATTTGACGTCACGCCACTCAGGATCCCTGCCAATATAGCGATGAATCTCCCTTGCTTTAAGCAGCTGTGCGAGTTGGATGCGCCCTTGAGGCAGGGAATGGGTTTGGACAATATTTTCAGCAGCCACGCCAAAAAGGCTCTCTATTTCTTGGGCACTCGCCTTTTTGTTGAGGGTATAAAAGCGAAACAAGCACAGCAACGCTCCGTGTAGTTGCACGCTATAATGCTTGCGTTTAATCAACCGATTCTCCTTTTCAGCACCTTGGCACACAAACATTGCCTAATCAATTAACCTCATAAAAACGAATGGGAGGATTTCCATATAGATTTTAGCGCAAATGGTGCCCAATGCACCGAGGAGCTCAAAACGCTGCCACCTTTGATCCAAGGATGTTTGACAAAAACACCAAAGATGCCTCTCGTTTGCGCGTCGTTTTATGCATGCAAACGATGCGCTCAAACGGTTGTTTCAAAAGCACTTTCATGCGGGTTCATTAAGATATTAAAACCGCTCACCCCTTTTTGGTTTTTCAAATCAAATAGCAAAAATGGCTCGCCCCCTTAGCGATCACGCTACGTTTGAGATGCTTTCCTTGTCACGATTGGCTTTCGATCCATGCGTGGGTTTTTTGAGGTTGCTAATATTGTCAGCGCAAACCCATGGCACCGCTCGCACAAGGCATTTTTAAAAACCATGGGTGGGTGATGTGCTACAGCGTACACCAAATAACATCCCGCCGAACTGCCCATCGTTCACCCCTGTTGCTCATGATGCGCACATCAAAATGCACAAGCCTCTCGGATCCTTGCCACACGAAAAAAGCCGTCCTTAAGAACCATTTAAGCGTTAAAAAAAAGCGAAATTCAACCTTTATTTTTTTTGCCTAAAATCCTATCTATCCGTATCTTTTTTGCCTATGAAAACAAAGAGGTTATCCTTTTTAGGTCTTGCACCCCACTTAAGCGGTGACCTGCTAAAACCCTGTGTGAGCACAGTAAATATGCAGATCCCTGATTAAACTATTGTTTTTAAATGGTTTATTTTTATTTAGTCTATCTAATGCTTATGCCATCCTTTCCATTTTGCCTAAATGGGCAAACCAAGCAACGCAGAGTAAGACCAAAGGGTATACGCATTTATGGCAAAGGCATATAATTTATGGAGCGCTATTTTTTATGCTTACGCTACATATAAGAATGGATTGAAAACTCCTGTGTCTTTTGATATGATATGCCGTCGTATTTTTACTTACCTATGTCCATCATGAGGGTAGATTTCCTGAGCATCAAATGTCATTGTGCTTGACAAACGTGCTTTGTTTTTAAGGGTACAGGGGCAGTTTTTCGGGGAGCTTTTGGGGAATCTCTTCGTGTTTTGGTATTCGTTTTACTGTATGCATGATATCCCGCTGTAAAGGGACATCTGCTTTGCGACTTTTGCTCCCATGCTTTGCCACCGTCCGTTTCGCCGTTTATTTTTAAGCGGGATGTTTTTTGCAGACTGACGTTGCCATCTAATCGCTTGCCTCCTTTGTTAGGCTGCTTGTAGGGCAAGGGTTTTAAAATGGCTGATAAGGAGTTCTGTTACCTGTAGGAAACGGTGTTTTTGTGTTGAATGGGCGTGTTTGCGCCGATGTGATAGGGCTAAGTCAATGTAAAACAAGGTTTCTTTTGAATCGTAGCGGTTGAGCACGTCTTGGCCAAGGTTTGCACTCAAGATGCACCCTTTTTAAGGGCATGGTGGGCTTGTTCAAGGCTTTCTAAGGGCTGCAGGTTGCGTGGCGTGGCTTTTTTTGAGTAGCCAAATTGTCTGGCTAGGCGGGAAAAAGACATTTTGTGCAGGCAGTAAACTCGCTGGGCACGCTGGATGTCGGTCATGGTTTGGGGGTCTTGTTTTTGGCGCGCAAAAAACACCCGGGCTGCCCGCCAGAGGCTTCTAAAAAGCCTGCAAAACGGCCCCTGCATTTTTCAAAGGGCCCCTTCGCCGATTTTCCTCTTACAGGGACAAAGTGAGGGCAGCGGCTTGATGAAAAACAGCGCTCGCCACGGGCGGGCAAAGTCGCGCAACAACAAAACGGCCCGCCCAATCGTGATGCAATCGCTCCAAAGGCCTTTGCGATATGCGGTGCGGTTTCCTAGGCAGCGTTTTCCAAGGCACGAAAATTATCTATGGGAATGGCTTTTTACATGTAATTTTCTCCGCTTGGCGAGGGGGCTGTTGCTCCTCGACCGCCGCCATTTACAGATGCCGCGAGGCAATCCAAGGGGTGGGCGTGGCCCGTTTCGAAGCCCGCGAAACACACTCCCTTTAGAGTGGTTAGTTTGAAAAATGCGCCCTGCGGTAGGCTTTTGCGTGATACAATCTTGGCCTTGTGAGCCTTGCAGATGGGCTTTATAGAGCATCGCCATCCTCTTTGCTTGCAAGTGCCCGCAAATCGCGATTACCCACTAAAAACCCGTTGAATTACGAGGCGCAAAGCATGTGTCTCGGCACAATGTGGTCGCAAACCATGGGGACGGAGGTAGCCATCATTTTTCCAGTCGCAAAGCATGTGTCTCGGCGCAGCCATCTTTGTGGGGTGCAGCTGTGTCAAAAATCTCGCTATATCCCGCTATATCCCGCTTATTTCCATGTGGTGGCATAAGCATGGGGACGGAGACACCCGCTATAAAGCAACGGCTTTTTGGCAAGCAACGGGGCTTGTACAATGGGTGTGGTCACCATTTCCTCTATCAAAACTTCACCAAAGATCCCATTGTGCCCCTTGCAAAAGGTGGAGCAGATAGCGATGATAATTTGCGACTGCTTTGTGCCCATTGCAACGCACTAAAAAGGGCAAGGCTTCCCATGGCCGGACTTAAGGCGATCTTAAAACGCAAGGGGTTTTTGGCCTCATATATTCACCATGTGATTTTGTTTTCGCCAGAAAAGGACATACATGACACAAATCGCCATTATTGGGGCCGCGGGTCTCTCTGGCCTCGAATTGCTGCGGATTTTAAAAAAACATCCCCACATTACCCTCGGACCCATCACCTCAAGCCGTTATGCGGGGCGTGCCTTGGGTGAAGTTTTTAGCGAATTTGCGTCACGCAGCGAGGTATTTTGTGAGCATGAGCAAGCGGATTTGAGCACTTGCAAACTGGTTTTTTTGGCCATACCCAACCAAGCCAGCCTGAACATAGTGCCTCGTTTATTGCAGCAAGGTTTGCGGGTGATTGATTTGTCTGGCGTATTTCGCCTGCGCGACAATGCCGTATTTAAGCGATTTTACGGCCTTGAGCACAAGGAAGAGACATGGCTTAAACAGGCGGTGTTTGGCCTCCCAGAGGCCTCGCGGAAACACATTGCCAAAGCCACCTTGCTCGCCAACCCAGGGTGTTACCCTACAGGGGCTATGTTAGGGCTGCTCCCTTTGGGTAAGATGGCAAGGAACCTAAGCGCACCTCCCATCATTGATGCCAAGTCAGGGGTTTCAGGTGCTGGAGGGAGGGTGGAAGATGACTCGACCAATTTTATGACCGTGTATGAAAATTTTAAAGCCTACAAAGTGATGCGCCACCAGCATTTTCCCGAAATTGTCCAATGTTTCGAGGAATACACACCTTACCGCAGCAAAACCCAAGGGGATTTGGTGTTTACCCCGCACCTACTCCCCATTGCACGGGGCATCCTTTCCACCATTTACCTACGTTTTTCTCGAGCAATTCCCGCAAAGGGTATGCGCCAGCACTTTCTTCGCTTTGCCAAAAAAGAACCCTTTGTCACCTTGCTTGAGGCAGGTCGTGATGCCGAGTTGGGCATGGTGCAACATTCCAACAATTGCATGATTAGCCTGCACCCTTCGGCAGATGAGCGCACCTGGGTGATTGTCACGGCCATTGACAATTTGGTGAAAGGGGCAGCGGGGCAAGCGGTACAAAACATGAACCTCATGCTCGGTTTTGAGGAAACCACGGCCCTCACCTAGCAAACCGCCCATAGCCTTTTCTTTTGCACCTCCCCCTCCATCTATCGAGGCTTGAAAAAAAAGAGCGTTTTCTTTTGCCTAGAGGGGGAATGAACTACCTCTGACCTTTGGGAGGGGGTGTGAAGGGCAAAGCCTTCGAGGCGAGCTTGGCATTAAGCACTCCATGGGTGCGTTTGTTTGCTAGTTGGCCAAAATGGCTTGCCAGAGTTGTTGCATATCTGCGGGCAGTGGGGTTGTAAATTGCAGTGGTTGTTGGGTGCCGGGGTGCGTAAAACCAAGGGTTTGTGCGTGCAGTGCCTGCCTGCCTAGGCTTTGAATTTAGAGGGCAAAGCCTTTGAGGCGAGTGTGCCCGTTCACTTGCTTTTACACTGGTCAAAAAATTATGGTTTTTTGTGGTTTTTCAACAGTTTACGGGCAGTGTGCTTGCGCTGCGCACCAAGGGATTTATGGCCACTCTAAAGGGAAAAACCCTTGCTATTTGGTGGTAAGCCTTTTTGCCAATTGCGAACAGCATTTGAACTTCCCTTTCGAACGCGGTTTGCCCCTTCGAAACTCTTCGAATTAAGCGCGAACCCGCATTCCACCGTTTTTTTGGCGGGACACGTGCCACCACCCTTTTTGGGTGTGCAGTTGTGTCATAAATCCCGCGTAATCCCGCGTAATCCCGCTTTTTTGCGCCATTGTCCTTAGTGGTGGCAAAGCAAGTGTCTCGGCACAAGGGACAACAGGGAAGCTGCGGCAACAGCACCCAAGGCGTACAAATAACCAAGGGTGTCCTAAATCATCCAAGCCCACACCATAGAGGGACTTGGGGGCTACATCGCACGCTTCAAGCAGAATTACGCATACTCTGTGCCATGGCCTTTTGCTTTTTTAAGGCTCAGCCATGCACCCACCTTGCGGCTCAGCCATGCAACCACCTTGCAAGGTGACAGCGACACCGTACAACGTGTACGGGGGTTGTGGCCCCTATGCAAGGGCTATGGCGTTTTTCAAAAAATTGCATCGCAATGCATAAAACCGCTAAGGGTTGGGTTTGGGGCATCGCTGTGGCGGTTGAAAAAATCCCATGGATTGTGTTAAATTGCCTTCAGTGCTCATGAATAAAATCCCACTTCGCCACCTCTTTTTTTTTCTTAAGCGCAAACGCTATGGCCTTAACCGAACACATGGAACTGGTTGAACCCTTTGAAAAAGCAGGGTTCGACAAACCCCAAGCACAAGCCTTGGCAGGGCTGGCGGGGCGCATCGAGCAACGCCTTGATGGTATGGAAGCCGAAACGCGTGCGCGTTTTGATGCCATTGAGCAACGCTTTAATGCCATTGAGCAACGCCTTGATAGCCTTGAAACGGAGGTGCGCACACGCCTTGCAGGGGTGGAGCGCGAACTGCACAGTTTGCCCTGGAAGATGTTTACCATGATGCTCACCGTGGCAGCCTTGGTGATTGCAGCCCAAAAGTTGCTCTAAACGGGTGGCTTGCCCTTCCCCGCTATCGCCCAAAGGTTTTGCAAGTGCATCAAATCTGCCCCACCACCTTTTTTTCTTAAGCGCAAACGCTATGGCCTTAACCGAACACATGGAACTGGTTGAACCCTTTGAAAAAGCAGGGTTCGACAAACCCCAAGCACAAGCCTTGGCAGGGCTGGTGGGGGTCATCAATCGCCGTTTTGATGCCGTCGACCAACGCCTTGATGGCATGGAAGCCGAAACGCGTGCGCGTTTTGATGCCATTGAGCACCGCCTTGGTGGCGTGGAAACCGAGATGCGCGAGATGCGTAAGGAACTGCACAGTTTGCCCTGGAAGATGTTTACCATGATGCTCACCGTGGCGGCCTTGGTGATTGCAGCCCAAAAGTTGCTCTAAACCCATGGCTTGCCACCCCCGCTTACCGCCCAAAGGTTTTGCAAGAGATCCAAATCAAGGCCGTTCGACCGGGCAGAACCTTGGGCCCATTGCGCTACGCTAAGGGCATTTTGGGCGGTTGCCCCCACATCAATCTTGGTGCCTGCATTATCGGTTAGCCATAGGCCACCGTCTCCGTTGGCGGCTGCTGTAAGGCTTGCCATCTGTTTACCTTGGGCATCGTTTAATCTTAAATAGGCATGGCCTTTTTTCCCCACGGCAAAGGTGCCCTTAGACTTACCTCCCGGGGTTCTTCAATGTCCCCTGTGTTGTTAGGCGTAATGGCACGCAGGCGGGTCCCCCCGCGCTCCAAAAAAAACAAGGTCTGCCCCACGCTCACAAGGGGGCACGTTCGCACAGGGCAAACGGCTTACCTCGCGAATGCTGGGCACGCTTAACGTATTGGCACTGTAGTTCTTCTCAGGGGTTAGTTGGTGCACTGCATCGGTGCTTCCCAAAAACAAACGCTTTGCATGGGGCAGCATCCACCGCGTTTTGCTAACCATCGCGATGAGGCAAGGGAGTTTTTGCGAAACGGACACTGGAGAATAAACCCATTTTTGTTTGTATTTTTTAGCGGCAAGTGATAGTACACTGTCGCCTGGTGTTATGCCTGGGTTTCTTTTCACAAGGAAGGGTTTTAAAAAAATACCATGCGCCTTACCTTCAAATTGAGCCTTTTATTGCTTGTGGCCAGCTGCTTTACGCCAGGCCAAGATAGACGCGAGAAATTATTTATCGAGTCTGTGGTAAGCCATCTACGTGGGGGCAGGTGTGTGAAATGGAGCCACGGCCCGTTGTATTGTTGGGGAAAATATGCCGGGCTTCCAACAGCGGAATTTTCAAGTGACCCCTACCCCCACAGCCCAAAGCCTGTGACCTTGCAAGGTTTCAACACGGCAGACATTGTTCAAATGGCGGCAACAGAACAAACGCTTTGTGCGCGCCTAACCCATGGTGGGCTCCAATGCTGGGGCGGTGGTATTGTACCTGGCGGTAAGGAATTTTACGAATTGGGGCGTGGTTTCCTTGCAAGTCCTCTCTACACACCCATTCCCAAACCTGTGGTGGGGTTAGGGGGTGTGGGGACGACCCTCAATGAGGTGAGTTCCATTGCAGCGGGAAATGGGACCTTTTGCGCCGTGTTTGGCAACCAAGGCGAGGTTGCCTGCTGGGGCAATAGTGGCGAACAATATCGCCTTGGCGTTGACCCAATCCAACCCGTGGGTGGTAGGCTAATGACAATGAGTGGTTCGCCAGCGATAGTTAATGGTGGCTCCCCAACACCTTTGGCCGTTGAGGCACCCGACCGCCCCACAGGGGGAAGTCGAAAAAAACTAAGGGGTGCTGCGCGCCTTATCAGTGCCTGGGTGGTGCTAATGCGAGATGGCACCTTGGTGACCTGGAGCCATGGTTTTACCAGTCCAGGCTCTTATTTGGGTCGAGATAATACAGATATCCCTCCTACGGTGGCACCAGGCAGGGTGAAGACCCCCGGTGGAGATGGTTTTTTAAGCGATGTCCGCACAGCATCTGCCAGCCCAAGGCACACTTGCGCCGCGCTTGGTAAAGCAGCCGTGGTGTATTGTTGGGGGGAAAACACTGAGGGCGAAGTGGGCAGTGGCAACCACGTGCGAGCATCGCTACCCGTAAAGGTAGTGCCTCCTGCAGGATCTGGCTCGTTGGGGAGGGTTTTGGGTATTATTACGCCTGAAGACAGAACTTGCGTCATCAACGCGCAGCTTGAGGTGTTTTGCTGGGGTTCGAATACCAGCCCTGATGACATTTACCAGCTGGGTCATGTGGGCGGTATTTTGCGTCCAACGAGGGTGTTTCCCAATGCGCTTGTGATTGACCTCTACGGTGCTGGGCATTCGCTGTGCTTGAACTACGTAGGCAATCTTAAATGTGTGGGCAGTAACATGCCCCTTCGTGCCGATGCTTCAAACAACTTGGGTATTGGAATCGCTGGTGCCTTAACCAAGGCTAAACTGGGCTTTGGTAACGGCGACGAAATCTATGGTAACGACCCCACAGAAACCCTAGCAAATGCCACCTGTGCCCGGACACTTGCTTTGACACTGGTCAAAAAGAAATGGTTTTTTGTGGTTTTTCAACAGTTTACGGGCAGTGTGTTTGCGCCAAAAGGGTGGTGGCATTTGTCTCGCCTAAAAAACGGTGGCATGTGGGTTTGCGCGTTTTCGTTCACATGGCTTTACACTTCTCACAAGGCCCTGTTCGAGGGAATTCGATGGAATTCGAAAGCGTTCGAACCCCCCAACATCAAGCCTTAGCGGGTTTTTTCACAAAATGCCAGGGGGGTTTATGCCCCGCAAAAGTACCAGCGTCTCCTCTAACGCTGGTATTAACGTTGGTACTCATATTTTGGCCTTCAAATCGTCCTAAACCCCTATAAATAAAGGCTTTCCCTGCCATACATTAAATTTGAAAAAAAAAGACGCTGGTACTAAAAAAGATTGATATATCTACCATTGCCACTCCTTTTTTTTTAAACCGCCCTGGGTTGCACGTAAATCACGGGCACAACCTGTTCTATTTCGTCGATGTTTTCTTGCAAGGTGTAGGGTTTTCGCTCGCCCGTTTTGGGGTCGGGGTCGTCCCATTTTTGGAGCACCAGCCAGGTTGCCCCCCCTTCTTTGCGCCTCCATTCTTTCACCAGTCCCAAACGGGCAAGGTTGTTCGGCTTTAGCACAAACACCACATCGCCAAGCCGAGGAGGGTCATGGTGGCAATACCGCTTGTGGTAGGCGGTGGGTGCGGGGCAACAGCGCTTTCGCGCTGGCTTAACGGCAAGTACACGGGCGATAACGCCGCCCTTGAAGCCAAGGTTTGCCAATGGCTAGAAGACCAAGCCTGCCAAACCGCCTTTTTGCCCAGCAAGGGCGCAGACTGGATAGAAACCCCCACAGCCCGCCAAATCGGCATGGCCATTGCCTACGCCCACCTAAGCCGCGACATCGCGGTGGTGTGCGGTGGCGCAGGGGTTGGCAAAACCATCACCGCCCAGCACTACGCCCAAACCCGCCCTAATTGCTGGGTGTGCACAATGGTGCCCAGTTTTGCCAACGCCCCTGCCTGCCTTAAAGCCCTTTTGTTTGCCCTTGCCCCAAGCCAGCGCGCGGACGGACGCGGGGGAGATGTGGTTTACCGCATGCTTCTCACCTATCTCTCAAAAAAAGACGCCCTGCTGATTATAGACGAGGCGCAGCACCTTACCCGCCCCGCCTTGGAATGCCTACGCGCTTTGCACGATGCCACTGCTTGCGCCCTGGTGTTCATGGGCAACGAGAGCGTCTACACCCGGATGAGCGGCCCGCGCTCGGCAGAGTATGCCCAGTTGTTTAGCCGCGTTGGCAAGGTGTTAAACCCCAAAAAAGCCCGCCGTGCCGATGTAGAGGCCATTGCCCAAGCATGGGGAGTAAGCGAGCAGAAAGCCCTTGGCTTTTTAATCAAAATTGGTCACGGCCACGGCGCACTGCGTGAGGTTACCAAAACCCTACGCTTGGCCAGCCTGGCGGCAAACGGGGCACGGCAGGCCCTTAGCCTAAGCCACCTTAAAACCGCTTATTCCGAGCGGGGAGGAGTTAGCGAATGAACCCGATCAAGCCCAAAAATAGGCGTCTGCGTGCACCTGCCTGTTCGCATTTATACGCGGCACACAAGCAGCCCCATGTTTTGCTTAAATAAATAAAGGAGACCCGTCATGAAAATTGACATCAACAGTTTAAGCGCAGCACGACAAAAATGGAATCTCAAAGGGGAGACGCGCCTATAAGGCATGGGCAAAAAACCTCTTTTTTTTGCGTGGCCAAGGCAGGGGGTTTGTTCGCCCCAGCAACCGACCCCGCGCAGGGCTACAACGCTGGCAAGGAGGGCTATAGATGAAAACGCCAAAGGTTTATGTTGGCGCATGTGAACTGCGCCCTCTACGAACACGGTGCGCGCAACCTTGCCCCGCTTGATAAGGACACGGCTCAGCAACTCGAAGCCCTAGGGCTGATGATGCGTTGGCCTTGCACCGATGGCAAAACCCACCTTTACCTGTCCCCTGCTGGGTGGTTGTTGGCCGAAAACAGTCCCCAAGTGCGCAAAAAAATCCGTGCTCTCGAGGGGGGCCTTACGGATGCCTCAGTCAAAAACCACACTTGGGGAAATAAAAAAAGCCCATGAGGAGCTTATAAAGAGACCCGCATTGCAAAACTAGACACTTTCGACCCTAAAGCAGTCCTACAAGGGTCGTGAAAACGGCATTTCTGCCAAAGATCTCGCCTCGCAGGTGGGGTGCGATGAACGCCAGATACGCAGCTCCATTTCGCAGCTCCGCTGCGCACAGGCTGGCGACAACACCAAGAATACGGCCAGCAAGTATTTTTTGAACACTTTAAGCCATTTAAACAAGGAGGTTTTTGAAAACCATGAAAGAAAACACCTTAAAAATGATGCAGGTCAAGCCAAGCCCAGCAACAAGGCAGCCAAGAACAAGGGCAAGGGCAAGGGCAAGGGCAAGGGCAAGGGCAAGGGCAAGGGCAAGGGCAAGGGCAAGGGCAAGGGCAAGGGCAAGGGCAAGGGCAAGGGCAAGGGCAAGGGCAAGGGCAAGGGCAAGGGCAAGGGCAAGGGCAAGGGCAAGGCGGGGATGCTTAAAGGAAGTAAATCATGAAAAGTTTTTTTATTAGAAGCGGTGGAAAACGGTTGCTTGCAAAAAGGTTGGCGGGTATCATTGATGCCGTGCCACACACATGCTATTGCGAGCCTTTTATGGGCGCAGCCCACGTCTTTTTTGCGCGCAATCGCGAGCGCACTATTTCTGAAGTGCTAAACGATATTGACGGGGAATTGGTGAACCTATTTCGCGTGCTGCAGCACCACAAGGAGGCGTTTTTGCAGGGCTTGGAGTGGATTGTCTACGCGCGGGAGGTATTTGAAAACCTCCAAAAACAAGACCCCCAAACTTTGACCGACATCCAGCGTGCCCAACGCTTTTATTGCCTGCACAAAATGTCTTTTGCCAGCGAAACTAGACAGTTTGGCTACTCAAAAAAACAACCGCCACCCAACCTTCAACCCCTAAAAATCCTTGAACAAGCCCATCAAGCCCATCAAGCCCTGCAACGGGTACACCTTGAGCGCAAGCCTTGGCCAAGACGTGCTCACCCGCTACGATTCAAAAGAAACCTTGTTTTACCTTGACTTAGCCCTACCACGGGCACGAAAACGACTATGGCAAGGGGGTTTTTGCGAGGGAAGATTACGCCGCAATGGCAGACAGACTCACGAACTTAAAGGGCAAGTTTCTCCTGAGCATCAACGACACACCCAAAATGCGCGCGTATTTTGCGCGGTTCGACTGCTACCAAATGAAAACGCACTACACCCTAGGCTTGCATGCTGTTGTCGGGAAAAAACAGGTAAGCGAATTGCTATACACAAATCTACCGTCCGCAGCCATGCAAACTCTAATTGACCAAAGGCTCAAAAAAATTATCTGCTTGCCCCATCAAACCCCACCCAAAATCCGAGGTCGGAAACTAAAGAAGCACTAACCTCAGTTAAACCCTTAGGCAAAAAACATGCCGAAATAAAGAGACCCTAGAATGACCAGTGGCAAAGCAAGTGTCTCTCTACAATGACATTTACTGCTTTGAGGCACAACATTGTGGGGTGGGGGTCGATTCCCCGCAAGATATTGCCCTTGAAGAAGGTATCTTCGAAAGAAGCAAGACCTTAAAACAAATCGGAGCCAACGCGGCGTGCTTTGGGGTCGGATACTTTTAATGTGCCTTGAACACGGGCATGACATTTACCGCTTTGAGGCACAACATTGTGGGGTGGGGGTCGATTCCCCGCAAGATATTGCCCTTGCAGAAGGTATCTTCGAAAGAAGCAAGACCTTAAAAACAAATCGGAGCCAACGCGGCGTGCTTTGGGGCCGGATACTTTTAATCTGCTTGGCGGATAACGTTTTTGCAAAGGCTTCATAGGTCTTTGGGTAGACTAACATCGTGATGGCTTGGTAGGGTGTGGCATCGGTATCCCCGGCTACGTCCCCTTTATTAAGAGATGCCCTGCTTGTTTTTGGATTAAAAGAGCCCTTTGTGTTTGCCCTTGATAGTTTTTATAACATTCAGCCCCCCTTGTTTGTGTTGGCTGGCCCCGATGTGATCGAAGATGCGGTGCGCCCTGGCCAAACCTTAGCCTTTGCCAAACGTTTGCAGCAGATTACCCATGCGTTGGGCATTCCCTTTGCCTTTAAAGTGTCTTACGACAAAGCGAACCGAACCGCCCTTGACGGTTTTCGTGGACCTGGGCTTGAGAAGGCACGGGCGATTTTTCGTGAGATCAAGCGCGAAACGGGGGTACTGCTGCTGTCTGATGTGCATCGCTTCGAGGAGATTGGACCTGCAGCAGAGGTCCTCGACATTTTGCAAATCCCTGCGTTTCTTTCACGGCAGACCGATTTTTTGGTGGAGGTCGCGCGCACAGGGTGCATTGTAAACTGGAAAAAGGGACAGTTTATCGCCCCCAAAGATGTAGGGCGCGCCATTGACAAAATGACGGCCTGTGGCAATGAGCGTATTTTGATTACTGAGCGAGGCTACATGTTTGGCTACAACAACATGGTGGTTGATATGCGCGGGTTTATGATAATGAAGCAATTTGGTTTCCCCGTGGTGATGGATGCTACCCACAGCGTACAACTGCCTTCTGCAGGCAAGGGTGCTTCAAGCGGTGAACGCGAATTTGTCGCCCCCTTGGCACAAGCGGCCATTGCGGCGGGGGCAGATGGTGTTTTTATGGAAACCCATGCCAATCCAGAAATTGCCTTGTGTGATGGGCCCAACATGATTTCTCTTGATGCCGTGCAGGGCTTGCTATCACGGCTCCAGCGTATTCAAGCAGCCATTGGGTAGGGCCTCTTTTTTTACCTAAAATGTCCGTTGGCAGGTCGATACTACAGTTTTTGGTCGGTTCTGCCGTTATCCACTCCATGTGCTACCAAGCTCTATTTTGTGCTCAACCAAGGGCCTGGCAGCGGGAGGCGAACACCTCGGTAGCTTCACATTGTGCATTATTTTGGATACGATGAATAACCCTTTTGGTGACCATAAGGCGGTGTTTTTAAGCACCTGCAAGAGCACACAAAATAACCCTTAATAACCATGGCTAGGTGTAACGGATGAAGCAAGCCATGTTCCGTGCCTTGTGTTTTTAACACGGGGCAAGCAACTTGACACTTTTGGCGTAGGGCTTCAATGGACATGAGGCATATGATCCAAAAAAAGCGCACGTTATCACACGGAAAAAAAAAACCAGCATTGGGATCTTCATCTTGCTAAGGAAGATACTTAAAAGCTCAGGGTGGTTTTACGCAGTGTGAGGCGGGCGGGATTTTTTTACGCCTATGGGGACCTCGATGAGCCGCTTTCACATGGTGTTGTTTGTCTTCCTCGTTGCAGCTCTGGCTGTAGGGGCAGGGCATTTTTTTCTGGGCCTCGAAAACAGCAGTTATCTCGTGAGCAATGGTTTTCAGTTGCGCTTAGAATATAGAGATGCGCATCGCTACTTGGCCAATTTGCAAGGCTTGGTATTTGCCCTATCCTTCTTGATGGCAGCGGGGTTAATGGGAGTCTTTATTTTGCTTCCCAGTCACGACAATAACAGCCTTTCACAGCAAAACGCACCCCAACCTGCGAGGGTACGCCAAACACCCAACTGGGTCAATGCAGCATTTCAAGCCACGCAACCCAGTGTGCCTCTCTCGCCCAGCGTACAAACAGCAAACCCTCAAGCCGTTGCAAAAGTAATGGCGCCCAATTCTGTGATAGAAAGTGGCACACCGATTCCTCAAGAATCGGTGGTGGAAAATGCCAATGATGCCAGCGTGGAGACGGAGCAAGCGCGGCCGATTGCTCCCCAAACAGCAGGGGTGCCCGCCGCAGCCCTTGCTGGCAGTGATGACACGCAAAATACCACCCCAATCCCACCCCCCGTCAAACATACAAAGACAAAGTTAGAGCAAAGCATTAAGGATGAAACAGGTAACTATAATGAGGGTGAAGAAGACTATTTCCTAGAAATGGGACAACGCTATCATCCACCGTCCGATGTGATTTATGGCAATGGTCCCATTACCAACAATGCCATATGGGCGCTTATTCGCAACCACCCCGAAAGTACCATTAAATTTTTGTTCCGTAAGACCCTTGCTAACAAGCCCTTGTCACCACAAGATGAAACTGTGTACGACGCATGGGAATCGCGTGGGATGAGCCGAAACCGTGTACGGCGGATTATGCTCGACATTATGCAACTGCCAACATTGCCCAATGATTATCCTCATGCCATTTGGAGATCGTTGTGCGAAAGCATTTCTGCTATCGAGCAACAAGAGGAGCGCAAAAAACTTCGTAAACAAGCAAAACAAAACATTCTCATGGGAACAGGTACACACAGTACGCCCCACACACGCTCTACTCCAGAATAACCTGTTTTTTGGATATCCTTTTGCACTAAGGAAGCCGTTATGCCATGCAAAGCCCAATAGCGACTGTTGGCGTACTGCTTCGTCGAGGGGCAAACCCTGCTGCGCTGGACGCATTAAGGCAGGTTTGCAGTGAGGAAGGTGTGCAGGCAACGATTGTCAACATCAAGCAAACGCTGTCCCCCAACCTGGATGCCATTGTGCGAAAGCATTTCTGCTATCGAGCAACAAGAGGAGCGCAAAAAACTTCGTAAACAAGCAAAACAAAACATTCTCATGGGAGCAAGTACACACAGTACGCCCCACACACGCTCTACTCCAGAATAACCTGTTTTTTTGGATATGCCTTTTGCACTAAGGAAGCCGTTATGCCATGCAAAGCCCAATAGCGACTATTGGCGTACTGCTTCGTCGAGGGGCAAACCCCGCTGCGCTGGACGCATTAAGGCAGGTTTGCAGTGAGGAAGGTGTGCAGGCAACGATTGTCAACATCAAGCAAACGCTGTCCCCCAACCTGGATGCCATTGTGGCCTTAGGAGGCGATGGGACTGTGTTGCGTGCCCTTTTGCTGGCAACCGAATCCCCCGTGTTGGGCATTAACTTTGGGAGCGTGGGCTTTTTAACCGCTGGTGAACGCACAGATCTTAGGAGGCTGCTGAAGAAACTTTTTTCGGGGGATTGGATCTTAAGCCAACGCTTGCTACTTGAATGTTTTGCACCCAGTCTTGGGATTACCCAAGGGCGCGAGGCCTTTAATGAGGTGGTCATGCGGACCACCTCCCACATGATGACGGTCGAAGTAGTGGTCAACGAAACCAGTATTCGTACCATTCGCGGTGATGGCGTGTTGGTGAGCACACCCACAGGCTCGACAGGCTACTTACTCGCCACAGGTGGGCCTATTGTTATGCCAGAAGCGGATTGCTTTGTGCTCATGGCCATTAATGAATACAATTTTACATCTCGCCCGCTGGTTTTACCCAGCAATGCTAAAATTGCTTTGCGCGTGGGGAGCTTACCCGATCCTAAAAAAGCCTATTTGCAGATGGACGGGCAGGACATTGGGAACCTTCAAGTGGATGACGTGATTACGCTAAGGCGTGCTTCGCGTTTGGCAAAACTTATTTTCTTTGAAAAAAATTTTTTCTTCCAAAACCTCGCCACCCGTCTTTCATGGACAACCCTCGCCTGATTTTTTAGTTTGTCAGAACGGCTGTACCCATTCACATGCTTTGCCACCACTAAGGACAATGGCGCAAAAAAGCGGGCTACAGCGGGAGATAGCGAGTGTGCCCATTCACATGCTTTGCCACTGTGCCCGTTCACTTGTATTTACACTGGTCAAAATTTAATGGTTTTTTGTGGTTTTTCAACGGTTTACGGGCAGCGTGTTTGCGCCAAAAGGGTGGTGGCACGTGTCCCGCCCAAAAAAAGGTGGCATGCGGGTTTGCGCATTTTTCGTTCACATGGCGTAAGACTTTTTTGAGGGCCCTGTAGAGGGAATTCTAAAGGGTTGGAAAATGTTCGATAAGGGATTTACAATGCCGCTTCGCAATTCGCAAAAAGGCTTACCACCAAATGGCAAGGGTTCTTCCCTTTAGGGTGGTCATAAACCCCTTGGCGCGCAGCGCTCTGGCAGCAGATAACCCCGCAGGGCGGTTAGGGGGGTGCAAAATGCAGCTCTTCGACCCACGCTCTCGCTCTGCCCCGGCTTGTTTTAAGGCGGTTTGGGTAAAGTTTGCGCCTATGCTTTGCCAGCCTTTCGCGGGGCACCGTGCCGTTGTGCTTGCGCTGTGCGCCAGCATTATAACCAGCAAGGTTTCCGCGCCACGCCACAGCAAAATGGCCAGGGTGCCTTTCTTTAGGTTTGCGATAAATCCATTAGAGGCGCAGTGCCTTGACTTGTAGATACCCATAAAGCGGTAAGCGCGTATCTAAAAATGGGTTTTATACCCTGCTAAACTGCCGTACCATTTCCTCGGCTGCGGCCAAGGCATTGTCGGTAATGTGCATGCCGCTTAGCAAGCGGGCGACCTCTTGAATGTGCTCTGGGTTATTCAAGTGCCGAATGGCGGTAAAGGTTTGGGTATTGTCGGTATGTTTTGATACACGGTAATGCTGATGTCCAAGTGCCGCAATTTGGGGTAAATGGGTAATGCACAGCACTTGGTGATATTGACCTAATTGCTTGAGCTTACGCCCAACAATCTCAGCAATACGCCCACTGACGCCCGTGTCTACCTCATCAAAAATAAGGGTGTGGGGGGCATCGGATTGGGCCAAAATGGTTTTCATGGCAAGCATAATGCGGCTTAGTTCTCCCCCAGAGGCAATCCGCGATAGGCTGCGTAACCCCTGCCCAGGGTTCGCACTAAACCGAAACTCCACTTCATCAATCCCTTTGGCGGAACGATAGGGTCTGCCCGCGTTTTCACCGTTTTTGCGCACAAGGGGGGTGATGCGGGTGACAAATTGGGCATGCTCCATGCCTAATGCTACCAGTTGATTTAAAATTTTGGCATCGAGATGTTTTGCGGCTTGCTTACGCTTGACTGAAAGGGCGTTGCACAAGGTTTCCATGGTGTTGGCGGCTTTGCTCACCTCACCATCAAGACTCACGAGTTCCTCATTGTGGTTCAGCATGCTTTCGAGCTGGGCTTGCGCTTTGCCAAGTTCTGCCAGTGCTTTTTCGATGCCACCGTATTTGGCAGCGATTTTTTCAATAGACGCCAAGCGCGCATTAATTTCTTCCAAGCGCCCAGGGTTATCCTCTAAGCTTGCGCTATAAGAACGCAGCGTGTGGTGCAGTTCGCTTAAAGGAATATGGACCGACTGCCACTGTTCTTCCAACTCCACCATGGCAGGATTGGTTTTGCCAAGTTGATCCAGGATGCGTTTGAGTTGCCCCATTTGGCTCAACAAAGAGGTCTCACTTTCTTGCAGTAAATCTTGGGCTTGGCTACACAAGCTGCTTAGCAATTCCACGTTGCTTAAGCGGTAATTCTCTTGGCGCAGGGCGTCGTTTTCTTCGGTTGAAAGGTTGGCATCGCCCAGTTCCTCGACCACACTTTCAAGCCACAGGCGCTCTTTTTCGCTTTGCGCTGCTTGTTCACGTAGTCGATCTCGCTTGTGCAGCAAACGCACAAAATGGCGATGGCTATTGGCGACCTCTTTGCGGAGGCTTTGTAGGTCTGCGCTGTCGTCTAAAAAGTCAATGTGGGTGTCAATTTTCAAAATACGCTGATTGTCATGCTGCCCGTGAATGCTCACCAAATGGTGCCCTAAGGCCTCAAGGTTCGGTACGGTAATGCTACAATCGTTCACCACCGCCCGCGCACGCCCATTCTCCATCATGCCACGGCGAATCACAATATGACCCTCTGCAATGGGCATTTGTAGCGCATCCAAACGCTCTTTCACGGACTCCAGTTTGGTAATGTTAAACTCGGCTTCAACCAAGGTAAGATTGGTGCCACTACGGACTTGATAGGGTTCGGTTTTACGCCCCAGCACAAAGCGCAAAGCATCAAGCAAAATAGATTTTCCCGCCCCCGTTTCCCCTGAAAGTACAGAAAAACCCACAGAGAATTCAGCACATAACGACTGAATAGTAGCCAGATTAGAAATGGTGAGGCGGGTCAGCACAAGGTCGAAAGGGTCGCAAAATAAGAAGGCGGGGGACGGCAAAGAAATGGCAGAAATGGCTTTGCCCCCTAACGCCCATGTCCCCAAACGTGCTAAGGGGTCTTGCGAAGCCGCTGCAAAGCGCATTCTAGAGTACAATGTGTGCAAAATTCAAGGGATGGGGCGCCATTTTATTGCAAGATACTATGCAACTTGGCCATGGCCTGTTGGTGGCTGCCCGCGTGGCAGAGCCACAGATTTACGCTTGCACAGAGCCACTGCCATTTGAAGTCATGCTCAATAGCCAGCGTGGCAAGCAAGTTTCCAAAAGCATCCCCCAGGTTGCAATGACAACCGCTTATACCCGTGCAACACAGTACTATTAGTGCGTTTGCTTATTGACTGGCCAGCAACGTTGCCATGACTTTTGATCCAAGATAATGGCTATCGCTTTGTGACCAAATCTAGTGTCCCGCCATCTTGGGTCCCCTTGCTTGGTATGAAAGAAGTGCGCACGCATGGTGTAATCTGCAGCCGTTCACGCTGCACCGTTACAACGCAAACCAGGTATGTGGGTGCTTAAGATCGGCAAAATTGTGTTCCCCCAACATCCGGCACAGTCACCTTAAAATAAAACCCTTTGACCAAAACGATTGAAAGCCCTTTGTCTTACATTCCTTTTTGGCACAAAAGGGGTATGGTACACCCACGCGACACATTTTACAAAAAAGGCTTTGTTTACGGGTTATGCGTACGATTTGGATAGACGTTTGTTTATGGGTAAAATCTTTCCTTTCATGGGGGTTTTCTTGGTTTGGCAAGGGTTCTGGTGCGGCGGCTTACCGCCGCCATCAGGCTTTGCGGTTGACCCTTTTTTGGAAACGCTAACCTATTTTAGACAGGATGTTGCATTTTCCTATGGGTTTGTAGGATAAAGTATGCAAATGGTTTTCGCCGGGGTATTTCCCGTGAGTATTGTGCTGCCGCTGCAGCCAAACAAACATCACACTCGTTATTCCTTGGTGCGGTTGGGCACAAAGTGCTTGCTATGCTGCGCATACTGCGGATGCTGAATGTTGCCTTGGTGAACCCTAATCATATGTTAATTTTACGAAGGAAGGATTACTCCTTAAGTACTATGGAATCCATTATTTCTCCTGCTAAAATTGCCAACCGGTTTGAAACTTTACTGGACAAACATCACATTGATTTGTCGCGTTTGCCCACCACCATCATGCAACTTAATTTGGGTAAATTGTGCAACCAAACCTGTCAACACTGTCATGTTGAAGCCGGACCCACCCGCAAGGAACTCATGACCAAAAAAACCATGGAGCGCCTGATTGCACTGGCTGCAAACACTCCCGGCATCCAAATGGCTGACCTGACGGGTGGTGCCCCTGAAATGAACCCACATTTTCGCTTTTTGGTTGAAGAAATACGTGCCCTCAACAAAGGCGTTATTGTGCGCTGCAATCTGACCATTCTTGAAGAAAAGGGCTACGAATGGGCTGCGCCGTTTTTCGTGAAACACCAGGTTCAGGTGGTGAGCAGTTTGCCTTGTTATACACCTGAAAGCGTGAACAAACAGCGTGGCAAAGGGGTGTACGACAAAAGCATCACAGCCTTGTTAAAACTCAATGCCTTGGGTTACGCCTCGCCCAAACACCCAAACTTACAGCTTAATTTGGTGTATAACCCCTTGGGTGCTTTTTTACCCGCCGACCAAAAAAATCTTGAGGCCGAATATAAACGGGAATTGAGCGCACGTTTTGGGATTCAATTTAATCAGCTGTTTACCATTACCAATTTACCCGTGGGGCGTTTTGAACGTACGCTAAAGAAAAAGCGAGAATATCTACCGTATCTATCCCTACTGACCAAGGCCTTCAACCCTGATTCGGCCAACTATGTGATGTGCCGCAATACCCTCAACGTGAGTTGGGATGGGAAAATTTACGATTGCGACTTTAATCAAATGCTAGACATGGAACTAGACGGTGGGCGAGTCTCTATTTTTGATGACGACTTTTCTTTAGATTCCTTGCTCTGTGCCAAAATTTCTACGGGGGACCATTGCCTGGGGTGTACTGCGGGTGCGGGGAGCAGTTGTGGTGGTTCGCTCACCTAGGAGGCAACAAAATGCCCTTGGGCACACACAAAAGCAGCGGTTTTTTGCTGACTTGCAGTGTAAAATGGGTTTGAGGGTTTAACGCCTCCCCGTCGGCATGCGCAGCAATAGGTTGCTGGCTGTGCATCTCCATGGCGTGGGTGGCGTGGCTGCGGATTGCCAAACCTGAACCCATGCCAAGACTGGTCCGCGACCATACACCTGCAGCCAATGCCCACAGCAGGCCTGTTTTTGAGCCTACACACACCCATTCAAGTTTGGTGTGCCGCAGGCCTGCATTGGAGCACAGCACAAAATTTCCCGCGTAGTGTTTTGCGCGCGCAACCAGCAGCCATATGCCTTGAATCCGGGGTTTTTGGGGTTGGGTGCTGACTATATTGAACCTGGGCAAAGGGTTAAATAACGTGCGCACACCCGCCAAAACATACGCTATTTTGCCCCATTTTGCCTTGATGGCGGGCGAGGTCTGCATCACCACCTGCGCATCAAACCCAAACCCCGCCATCAGCATAAAATAGTGCCCATTCAACATTCCAGGAAAAACGCGCGTGGGCACAGCATGTGCTAACTGCTTGGCCAATTGCTTGGGAGATTTTGAGAGCCCCAACTCAATGGCCATCACATTGGCAGTGCCACTTGGAAGCAATGCGATGGGCGTACTTGTTCCCACCATGGCTTGGGCTACCTCATTTAACACACCATCCCCCCCCATTACAGCCAGGCGGGCGTAGTTTGGGTTTTTTTGCAACCTGGCAGCCAAAGTGCTGGCATCTTTGGGCCCCGCAGTAGCATAAGGGTTGAGCGTAATGCGTTGTTGAGCAAACGCGCATAGCATGCTTTGCAAACGCCTGGCAGAGAACCCTCCCGCTTTAGGGTTGTAGATGAGTGCCCATTTTGTGTTTAAAACCATGCCTTGTGTGCCTTACTTTGAACCCCTTTTTCGCACATCATGTGGTGACGTGTCGCTTTGTATTTGCACCATTAACTTGTGCAGGTATACACTGATAGCCCATGGGCTGGTTTGTGGAGTGTGTGGATGTTAGCCCTGTTGGCTTTTCCGGGGGGCACGTGGAAAACGGTTTATTTCTTGCTTGTGTTGTGGGTGCATGGCGTCCTAAATTTCTTCACAGGTAAGATGCTGTTTAGATTGCAGGATCGCGCCGGGCCAACGCCCAATTTGCAACGGTCATCAGCCCGCATTTATTTTTTTCACCCAAAGCATACGCAAGTTGTGAACACTATGAAAATTAAGCACCGATTTATCCTATTTGCCGTGATTCCAACCCTTGGTTTAATAGCAATGATTGTTTATTTGTGGTTTTCGTTGACCAAACTGGAAGTCAATATCAAGCGAGCGCTAAGTGGTGGTGTCGAACAGGCGAATGTACTGAGGCAAAAGACCAACGGCTTCGATCAGAGCTGGAACCATTATGCACTGGCTAGAACTGAGATTGAACGTGCTTACGCCTCCGAATTATCCTTATTCACCACCTCTGGCATTCCAACAACCCCAAAATTCGATGCCTTCATCCTTGAGGATGCCGAAAGCTTCCGCAAAGGAGCCTTGTATCACATTACAATTGGCAAACAAAATGAGGATTTAAAATCGATTGAGGAAAGGGAAACATTTTCAGCCCTTTTCGAGGCGTGGAGTACGCACCAAAGCGGTCTTTTAACCAGGCTAAGCAGGGTTCCAACCAAAGAACGCAATATCCAATACTTTGATAGGGAAAGGGCAAGAAGCGTCGAACTGCTTGAAAGTTTGCGCGAATCTTTATCAACCTTGTTGGAAGAAATTGACACCCTAAGAAAGCCCGCAGATGGCACGGGTTTTCAATTGTTCCACTTGCAACAAACCTCTGGAGGTGCGCTCAAGGAAATTGGGAATATTGCCCACTCGCTCCACGGCGCGAGTATCGTTGGATTTGGGGTCATGTTCTTCTTTTGCCTATTTGTTTACTGGACAGCCCGTGTTACCAATCGTACCCTCGACAATTTAATGTCAAAAGTGTACCAAGCCATGCGTTTTAACAGTACAGCTTCCCATGAGGTTAACATGGGTTGCGATAGCATGGCCGATTCTGTCTCAAAACAAGCGAGCACCATTGAGAAAACCAGCTCCGAATTAGAAGGTATTTACGAGATAACCCGCGAAAATATGGGGAAGGCAAAAGATCTGCAGGAAATGCTCCAGTCTACGAATGACGAAACCAAAAAATGCCGTGAATACATGCAGCGTATGCTCGAGGCGATTCATGGAATTAAAGCCGTGGCCAATGAAACCACAAAAATTAACCGCACTATTGATGATATAGCCTTTCAAACCAACCTGCTCGCACTGAATGCTGCCGTAGAAGCCGCCCACGCAGGGAGCTCCGGTCAAGGTTTTGCCGTGGTGGCGAAGCAGGTTCGAAAGCTTGCCCAAAGAAGTGCCGATGCCTCCAAATTAACCTCAACCATGATGGAGGATTCGCGCTCACGTGCAGAAGCCAGCGAGGAAGTGGCAACGGATGTGGAGAAGTCACTGGTGGCGATTGAGGGCGACTTAGACCAACTCGGCAACTTTGTTGCTATGGTGTACGATGCCTCACATATCCAATTCGATCGCATCGGTGGGATTAGGTTAACCATAACCAGTATGGACAAATTAGCCCAAAACAATGCTGCCACCTCCGAGGAAATTGCTGCGACCAGCGGTGAGTTACGCAGCCATGCAGACGATTTGGAAGAAGTACTCGGTTCCTTGGCCGGTTCGCTGGTAACTGATGAAAAGATATTAGCCTCAAAGGAAAAATCTGAGGAGGAGATTTTGCAGGCACTCCCCAGCCACTTTACCCGCGACAAACCCAAACTTGAAGCACCGAAGGAAGAAACCGGAGACGATGATACAGATGAAAAGGAAGAAACCGCGGATGCGAGCACCAATGGGGATGCAACGCCCCAATTGCCATCGGTGCTAGGGCAACAACCCGCTCTTGTAAGGGGTGTTTCCTCTGCACCCATCCAAGCAAGCAGGAAAAACCTTTACACTACCAACCATCCAGATGAACCTCCTCCTTTGCCATGAAAATAGGCAATTTGGACAGTGGGTATCCAACTGAGAACGGGGTTTCCACGCGGTTCACGGTAATGCTTAAGCACGCTTTTTGCCGCCATGTGCTTTAAAATAACGGAGGCTTGACAAGGCCCCCAAACTGGAGCACCTCGCGAGCCATTTGCCTTGTTTAAAAACTCCATGATTTACGCAATACATGCGTATGGTTTCGCTTTTGCGGACGCTAGCAAACCTCTCAAAACCAGTTTCAATCAAGCAAAGGGCGGGTATGGCACCGTGTGCGCGCGTAGGACGGGTTGAAACACGCGCCCAAGCCCGAGTACTTTCCAACCAAATTCGCCAGCGTACGGGTTTAAAAAACTTCCAAATCATTAAGGGGCTATCCTAACGCCAAGCCAGGTACAACACACTCACATCCGCACAACAACAGCTTTCTTAAAGGATCGTGCATGGCCAACAAAGGGCGAGTACGCATCCCACAGGCATGCCATAAAGCAGAGAAAGATCTAGAGCGCACTTTGGTCATGGGCTGGGCGCAGCAAAAAATGGCATTCTCTTTGCATTCTCGCTTACGAGTTACCCAACCTGGCCGCTCTTAAGTGCTATTTTAATCCCAACGCGTTTTATTGAGATCCATGTGTTTCGCTTTCGCCTCCAACGTGTATTTGAAATAAGGCAGCGCCAAGAGCAGCTTTGCAATCAAGAATATGCAAGCACCATGGGTGCGCATCAAGCAACCCTTGAAAAGATTCGCCTAAACCAAAGCGGCCTGGTACAAGCAAACCTCAAGGCAGATACTCTCGCCCAAAGCAATCCAAATCCTGTACGCCATGCATTGCACCACCAATTTAAACAGCGGATGCGCCAAGAAGAAGCCGACTTAACCTTGTTGGCAGCACAACAGTGGCAAGCCGCCGAAGCCAAACGCGAGGCCTTGGTACAAGCGCATCAGCGCAGCGAAGTTTTAAAGCGCCTAAAACGCAAAAAACAGGCTCAATATTTGCATTCCCAAAAGCGTGCCGAGCAAATCGACATGGACGAAATTGCCATTAACACCGTCATATGCCATAAAACCTGGGACCGTCGCCCTTAGGTAGCTCCCTAGGCGTGCAAAGCGTGCTATGCCTCACCCTTACTTAAAGCATTGTTTCCCAGTGCTTTTCGAATACACACAAAAACATCCCAGCGGCCATGAAACACCATTCTCAAAAGCATGTTACCAGCACAAAATGTCACAGCAACTCCCTGTGGATACTGGCTTGCGCCATGTTGGTTTTAGGCTTTTTGCTAATATCTTCAACCCCACGGCACAGTTATGGCATGTCTCAACTTAAGCAATTGGTAAACAAGGTACGCCCCAACACTTTTCCAGACCTGCAAAAGAGGAAACAAGAGCAAGCCGAACAACCCTCAGAGCCTTCGCCCTCTTTAGAGGAGGCGGCACTGACCGAGACGGAAAAACAGATTTTGCTCAATTTACAGGCACGCAAAGGGCGCTTAGATGTGCGGGAAACTTTGATTAACCAGCGAGAAGAACAGCTGCGCACCCTAAGGGACAATTTGCAGCAAGAAACCGCCAATTTGACCAAGCTTCAAGAAGAGGTTGAAGCTAGCATTGATGCGAAAAAAGCGCAAGACGCGAAAAACCTACGCAAAGTGGTACAACTTTACGACGGAATGGACCCGGTGAAAGCCGCGGATAGACTAGGACAGTTAGAACCTCGCTTAGCGACACAAATTTTAGTCCGCATGAATCCGCGAAAAGCCTCTCGGGCATTGGAAGCGTTATCGCCTCAAGCATCACAGAAAATTGTGCAAAGGCTACTGGATAAAACAGTAAAAACGCGCTAAAGAAAAAGCAAAAACGGCCATCATAAGGTAGCAAGAACCCTCACTTGGAAATCCTTTTCATGAAGGCATCCAAACGAGGCAGACTTTAAGCACGCTCGAAGCCTATAGGTGTCTCTTGTGGCAGGTCAATTCGCGTTCACGCGGCTTGGGGCTGGAATCGCATATTTTGCTTTTTACTCCTGTTCTATTTTGTATACGTAAAAAATCGCACCGCTTTAAAATGTTTTGCATTATAAAGTATAAAGGGATTTTTTCCTCGTGATTTCCGCATTAGATCAAGCCATGCACCTTCCGGCAAAAAGTGCGCACCAAGCAGCCATTTCCCTGGGGGAAGATCGACAGTCGGCGTTTTTTGATACGCTCCAACAAGCTTCCTCATCATCTTACGATAAGGCTCCCAAATCCAGCCAATCTCCCGAGCACAACCCAGCACCCACACCCCGTCGTGATGTCCCCCATCGTACCGAGGCCCGTAGATCTGAAGGTCAAGCCCATATACAAACCACGCACGCACGCACCCATACGCAAGCAGACGAGACGCAACATGGCAAACAAACCAAATTAGCAGGTCGAACCGAGTTAGCAGAGCACCCCCAGCCCCAAGAGCAAGAGACAAAAAGGGATGAAGAAATATTGGCAGTGACGGGCAATGTGCCTGCTCACCCCCCAGTGCAAGAAGCCTTGATAAGCCAAGGCAACCAGGAAAACGAAGGAAGCCTCAATGGGTTCGCTTATCCCAACCTCGGGTCCCAAGCCAGTACGGCAATCCAAAACGAAGGAAGCCTCAATGGGTTTGCTCATCCCAACCTTGGATCCCAAGCCAGTACGGCAATCCAAAACGAAGGAAGCCTCAATGGGTTTGCTCATCCCAACCTTGGATCCCAAGCCAGTACGGCAATCCAAAACGAAGGAAGCCTCAATGGGTTCGCTCATCCCAACCTTGGATCCCAAGCCAGTACGGTAATCCAAAACGAGGAGGCCACGAGTGCCTTTGGAAGCACAGCACAAGCAGAAAAAACCTTGCTCGGCAAAGAGTTAGCGGTTCAAGCCAAACAACCGCCCAACGCCCAGCAATCAGCAACAGAAAAAACCCTGCTCGGCAAAGAGTTAGCGGTTCAAGCCAACCCTGCCAACCAAGAGCCCCAAACATTCGCAAAAAGCGCCTTCCTGAACGCGGAACAACCATTCAACGCCCAGCAACCAGCAACAGAAAAAACCCTGCTCGGCAAAGAGTTAGCGGTTCAAGCCAACCTTGCAGGCAAAGTACGAAACGAAGAGGGCAGCAAAGAAGCCCAAACCAAACTGGTTCAAACTTTGAACCTCGCTTCCTCAGAGACAAAGGCCAAAGACAGCCGTTCTGACATCCATTCCCCCACACCTGCCAAGGGCAGCAGCTCTAGCGCAAACCATAGCGCAATCGTTGCTGGCAACACCGTCAGCACCCCAGGGCAAGAGGTGAGCAATCAAAGTGCGTTTTTGATGCAGCAAAATCAAAAAGGCCCAATGGGCAACCCACTTCCCAACCAAGGACTCGATTTGACGAACGACACGGACAATCAAAGCTCCATGCGTTTTGATGCAACCCTTGGGCAAACCATGGCGAGCAGTGCTGCCAACCAAGCGACGAACCTTGGGCAAACCACAACCGAGGTCAACCCACGCGCTATGCTTGATCAGGTGGCTCACCAAGCACGTTGGATGCTGAGCAATACACGCAAAGAGGTGAGCATGCAGCTGACCCCAGAGCATTTGGGCAGGTTGAATATGAAAATTAGCCAGCAAGAAGGTGCCCTTTCGATTGAAATGATAGTGGAAAACGCTAGCACCAAAGCATTGCTTGAAAGCCAGCAGCAAGACCTCCGGACACGCTTGGCCAGCATCCAAGACATTGAACAGTTTGAATTGCAAGTAAATGTGCGCCAAGAAAACCATGCCAAGGAGTTTGGGCAACAACAAGCAGGGGATCAACGCCAAGGAAATTCGACTGCCCAAGGGCGTAACAACAACAACCCTCAAGCTGCCAATGAAGGCCTAGGGAGCACGAACCAAACGACCCTTCGCGATGAAAACTTGAATGGAGTCAGTATTTTTGCATAAACCCCGTTGACTTACATTGTTTTTAAAAACCTTAAGGGCAGCAGCCAAAACATACGTGCTGGAACGCGTTTCGCGCACTTTTTATCAAAAACCCCCTTCGAAACCCCATCAACAAAACCCTTTTCATTGGAAGAATAGATTGGAAAACGATGCCACAACCATTTGGAGTACAACAAGGGCTGCAAGCCTCACGCAACGCCTTAAACAGCGCTCTTGGCACCCCAGGAAAAACGGGTGAAAGAGATTTAGGTAAACAAGATTTTATGAAACTTTTGATCTCGCAGATGACCAACCAAGATCCGCTCGATCCCATGGATGCTGCAGGGATGATGAATCAACTCTCACAGCTGGGTACGATTGAACAATTGGTGAGCCTAAACAAAAAACTCGACTCCATGCAAACCGCGCAAGAAGCCCAAAACCGCTTTGGCGCAGCCGCATATTTGGGACGTGATGTAACGACCAAAGGCGATCGCATTTCCTACATGCAAGGCACCCAATCAGATCTGCGCTTTAGCCTTTCTCAACCTGCCAAGTCTGCCCGTGTACACGTGTTAGATTCGCAAGGTGCGAGAATCCGCTCCATGCAAATGGGGGCTTTGGCAGCAGGGGTCAATACCTATCCATGGGATGGCAAAACCGATCAAGGAAGGATTGCCCCATCGGGAGAATACCGCTTTAGCGTCAATGCCATTGATGCAACAGATCGCTTGATTGAAAGTCAAACCCATAGCCTGGGCCGCGTGTCTGGGGTGCGCTTCGAGGGCAACGATACTTTCCTTTGGATTGATGGTCGAGAGGTCGATGCGCGCGAAGTGGTCGAGGTGTCGAATCAATCGGTTGAGCGCTATGGGCAACGCATGCCCCTACCCGCACAACAGCAATTACAGCCCGCTGGCCCCATTCAAAACATTTCGCTGCCTCAAGGCTTACAACCTGCCCCAGCCATGGATTTATTGCGCACGCCTAAACGCTAGGCAGACCTTAACTTTATCTTCATAACAATATTTCTTTAATTCCACCACATGGCTACGTCAAGCAAGGGGGTGTATTTTTTAGCATTGAATCCTTTTATTTATCCTATTCTAATCAATCACCCGTTTTTTAAAAAGGATTGCGACACAAAGCCAAGAAGACCCATCGATCGATTTTTTGAAAATAAAAATTTGCCAAGGTTTTTAAGGTACGCATGCCAACGGTATTTCGCCAACAATCTGCACTACATTGCTTAGCGATGGGTTGTTTATGCCAGCCATGCTTATTTTGTGAATGCCTTTTTTCATTTTTTCAAAAGTTGCCGTGCCTCTTGCAATCATGTGTAAGCAGGCGTTTTTTTAAATAAAATGTAACCATTATCTGGAGAATATTGAAACAACCATGTTAGCCCTTTATCCAGGAGCAAGCGGTTTGGCCGCGTACGGCGAGGCCATGACCGTGATTGGGAGTAATATTGCCAATGTAGGCACCACTGGCTATAAAACAGCCCGTGTTAATTTTCAAGACCTGCTCGCCACAGGTGTACAAGGTACCAACCAACGCATTGGTAAGGGGGTCCGGATCTCCTCAGTGCAGGGTGACTTTACCCAAGGCAGCGTGCAACCCACCAATCGTGTAACCGACCTTGCCATTGAAGGAGATGGCTTTTTAACCTTGCGCGATGACTATAACAAAACCTCGTACACGCGTGCTGGGGCACTGGAATTTGATACCGAAGGTATTTTGATTACACCCAATGGGAAAAAAGTGATGGCCCATCCTGTCAACCCCACCACAGGGGAAGCCAATGGCCCTGCGGGTCCTGCAAAACTGATTGGCCTGCGTACTCCGCCCATGCCTACGGGCGATGGTTCCAATAATTCGGGGATCCATATTAGTGCTAATTTAAATGCCGACGTTACCCCACCCATCACACCTTTTGACCCTGCCAATGTGGTAGGTGACATGTACAATTATCAAATTCCTGTCACCATGATTGACCAACGCGGTGCTGAACACGTTGGGAGCATTGCTTTTCGTAAACTCTCTGAGGATCAATCCCTCGCCAAAGGGGCAGCCAATGTGTGGGAGTGGTATGTGGTGGTGCCTGGAGATTCGGTAGGTCAACCCTCCCAGTTACAAGTAGCCGTTGGTGGTGGAACGCTAAAGTTCGATGCCATTGGCCGGATGACACAAATTACCAACGGTCGTTTTGTCGACAGTGCCCCCCCTCAACAACCAGGACAACCACCCCCACCTCCAGGGATTCCTGTTTTAGAAGAAGCACCCCTTAATCAAGGGAGTAGTGTCGCTCAGGTCGCATTGCCCTTTGGTGTCCAAGGGACACAGGTGATTGGCATTGATTTTGGCAGCATCTTTAACCCCAACGACACCAACCCTGGCGACGGATTGGGTGGGGTGACCTCCTTTGCATCAGACTTTAACGTATTGCAAGTGGAAGTCGATGGGTTTCGCGCAGGCGTGTTGGAAGAGATAGACATTGACATTGGTGGCACCATTAGGGGCTATTTCGACAATGGCTCGGTGCGACCTGTTTACCGCCTTGCCATGACCCGCTTTGTGAATAACAATGGCCTTTTGATACGCGGCGCTGGGCATAATGAGTTTGAATTTTCTCCTCAAGCGGGGGACCCCATTCCCGGGTTTCCCAATGAAGGGCAGTTTGGTGCAGTGCAAAGCCGCAACCTAGAGCGCTCAAACGTTGATCTACCACGCCAATTTGTGAGTATGATTGAAACCCAACGCTCCTTCCAGGCCAACGCAAAAAGCATTACGACCTCCGATGAAATGCTTGTCGAGGTGGTAAACTTGAAGCGTTAACATAGGCACCCAAACAAGCATGCTTGGCTTGTTCAACAAAATAACGTAGCAAAAAAGGCGGGCTGGTTTTGGTGCTCTATGGGGTATCACCAGCCCTTTTTTTGCTCTTTAGTGTATTCCTTGCCTGCGACACAGCGCCTAGCAAAGTCGAGGATACCCATGTGCTAAAAGCAAGGCGAAAGGCCAATGGCGTCCCATATGGACGAGAAAGCCGTAAGGTAGGTTTAAGTGCTTGCTTGTATACTGGGCTATCTGCAGGTATACACGCTGTATTTCTCCATAGTACGGTGTTCTCCAAAGGGTAGTCGAGGGATCCATGGGCAAAACCCTAAGCGTTACTAAAAAAATGTGCCGTGCAAATGAATATCAAATAAAGTATGATGCCCTCGCAAGAGTGCTAGTCTTGGAGACGCTAGTCACCGTATAGCCACCAAATAAGCATTAAAATAACCAAACATAGCGTAATGTAAAGCCAACAAAGGGAGAATAACGATTGTTTCGTGGGCATGGCTGACTGTGTTAGAAAGTGAGCGGAAACGCTCTGCATACACTGTGGCGTACATGTTAATGCAGGTTGACGAGTGCATTAGGATCACTTGATGCATCAAATTGGAGGTGCTTCCTTGGTTTAAGACGCAAATGGCATTTAGGTATTTGCAAGAACCCCGTGATATGGGGTTGTTTTCCTGCTGGTACACTTTTGTATATAAATTATTTTCAATGGCATAGAGAATGTGATCCTTGCAGAAATTTTGATAAAGCATGGAAACATGCCCACAAAAAATGTAGTATTTGCGTCCTTAGTCTTGCGTGTTTTTTGAGTTTTTGGTGTTGCCCGGGTAGCTCAGTGGTAGAGCACTTCCTTGGTAAGGAAGAGGTCGGCAGTTCAATCCTGCTCCCGGGCTTTTGTTTTTGCTAAAATTTTTTTAGCAGCTGGAGCGTACCATGCTTTCTTAGGCTGTGGTTTTGTTGCCCGTTTGTGCCAAGAATTTTTGCTGCGCCCTCAGACAGCGCGCTAATGGGTTGCTACGCACATGTATGCTCCCTACCTTGGACCAGATAACCTTGTGTCACGTGCACCTGCTCAAAATGCCCGAACGCATGCCCGCCGGGGAGAGTTCGCCGACGGGGCCGCTTTATGGGATCTGTCTTGTTAAACATAGACTTTGACGCCATGACATGAAACATGTGGGCACTGTGTCGGGCACAAAGGCACAGCCGCATCGCTAAAGCCATGTGAACCAAAGTGGCAAAGCAACTGACCGTTTACATTCAGGCGCAAAGCATGTGGGCGTTTACAACAACCATTTGCAAGCACGCACACTAAAAAAAGCCGTGACCACTGCATGGTCGAGATTACCATGGGCGAGTGTAAAAAATTACTCGGTATATTGGGGATGGCTTTTGTGGTGGGTTGCACCCAGCCAAGGGCCGATTGGCGGGTGAGTGGTGAAGGTGTGCGCTTTGAATGGCAGAAGATTTCGTTGTATATGCCTGCCCATCAGCCTTATATCGAGTTGTTGTTGCGCCATGAACAAGGTGGGCTGATTCAGCGCGTGCCATGGATTGCTGCCATGAACGGTTGGATAGTATTCGACTACCCGTGGGAGCCCGATCAACGTTTGCAAGTATGGGGGCGTAAAACGGGGCAGGGGTTGTTTGCAACACCTGTTTTTTTGGGTGACATAACCACTCCCAAGATGCCACTACAGGTGGTTGATTCGAGGCTGCAGATAACGGCAGGCACACCCGCATTAAACCCCAATCTACCTTTGTGGCTACCTGCAGGCAGGCAGATAAACCTTGCCCTTGCTTTGGTTTTGCAGCAGCCCCAGCCTCAAACTTTGCGGGTAGAGATTACAGCAACCCCCAGAGGGTTTTTGCGCTGGCATACGACGTCCCTTACACGCCAATTACCCAAAAGTGCAGCGCACGCCTCCCAACAAAAAGTGCAATCACTGCAAAGAGCCCCAGTCTTGCACAGCCAAGCCATTGCTTTGCGCGTACCAGGGCAACGGGCTTATGTACAAATTCCGTTTTGGTTCACCCGTGCTCAACAAAACCCTGCCATGCTTCCATCGAAGCCATTGCCCAATACGCATCCAACCCCACAACAAAAGGTAAAAAAAGGGTGGATTGCATGGCGAGTGCTTAATGCAGCGGGGGCAGTCCTCAGCCATGGCAAACAAGACATACATGCCATCCCCCTGCAACACTTACAAACGGCCTTGCTGTTGCAGGAAAACCGCTTTCCCGTCCCACCAGAATTTGGACAAAAACTGGGTGTAAGGGCAACGGGGGTTTTACGCCATAAAACGGGGCAAATAGTGCTTCCACCAATATGGTTAACCCCTTTGAAGCGTTGGCTACCTGGGGTGCAACCAAGTGCTTTGGTGGGGGTAAGCGTTGTGAATCACAGCCCCAGTTTGCTGCCCCTTGCTTTTACAATGCGCATGGTCGATCAGGCGCACCCACCACAAAAAGACGTGCTCGGTTTTGGTACACAAAACGCGGAACCCAAGCCCGTGTTACAGGTGCTTGCCCCAAAACAAACAGGTCGTATCGTATTGCCCTTGGATTGGCATGAGAACAGCTTAACACCAGGACGGTACTGGCGCTGTGTTGATGTTTTTTTTTGGGGTTTGCAAACCCCATTAAAAACGGACTGCCGTCCTTTAAAGGTGGTAAAAACGGGAACGGCTACGTGGCTCCTTGTGTTGATCGCACTGGGTTGTTTGGTGTTTGCACTGGGTTTTTTGCGACGTCTTTCGCGCTGGTTAGGGCGTTTGGCTTTGTGGGAGGTGGCTTTGTTAGCCCTCATTTTCGCCATTACCCTCCTCACAGTATCACTGCCAGGAGTGCTGGTATCGGCAGTGACCACCTTGCTTTTGGGGCCTTTTGGTTTTTTGCTTGATGGCTTGGTGTATAAACTGGGGGTATTTGCCTGGGCGGCGGCATTAATGGGTTGTTTGCGGCACACAGGGGTGTTTTTTTTGTTTTTTTTGCTTTGGCAAATGGCACAAACAGCACTCCATGGGATATTTTCCCCTTTGCTATTGTTAAGTGCTGCCGTCGCTGCTTGTTTAGGTGAAATGGCTTTTTGGCTGGGTGGTGCCAGTCGACCAAATTTTGCAGGAGGCATGGAGCGCAAAGTACTACGCCCCTTGCCCAACGCCCTTTACATTGCTGCGGGAGAGGGTTTGGCCATTGGTTTCTACCTTGTATTAGCCCAAAGTTGGCAGCGCTTGCATCTGGCCCCTTGGTTTGTGTTGTTACAGGCGGTTAGCGGTGGCCTTTGGGCAGGCCTTGGCGCTTGGCTTGGCCTGCGTGCAGCCCTTGCCCAAAAAGCACTGATTCCTGCGGCTTCTTCTCCATTAACCACCTTTACCCCACAAACCCCTCAGGTATCGGACCCTGTGCGTCCCCCCAATTTGCCAAGCTTCCAAAACGAGGTTAGGGTTAGGCATAGTCCCACAGCCCAGCAGACCATACACAACCATGGTGCCAAGGTCCTTCAAAGCCTTAGCATTCAGCTGCCCCCATTGGGCTTAAACCCCCAAACCGGTGAACTCTGTCCCATAGTTCAACCCCCACCCAAGACCGTTTGCGCAAAAAGCATCGCCTTTAAACCAACAAGCGATCCAGCAGCCAATGTCGCGTCCACAAACGATGTTCGTGCCAAGGAAGCACCCCAGCTTTCCCTACCCTTTTGGCCTCAAAAAATGAACATTCGGTTTAAGGCGGGGCAGATTGCCCTTATTTTGGGAGAATCTGGAAGTGGAAAAAGTACTTTTCTGCGTCTGCTTAAGGGCCTTGAACCCCTGCCTCAAGGAGCAGAGCTCCAGCTCCACTGGCAAAACCAAGGAATCCCCCAAAAGCAAACGCAAGTGGTGCGCCCTTTTTTGTATCTATCCCAGCATATTGAGTGGCAGGCGGTGTTAGAAAATGTGGAGCAAGATGTGAGCCTTGGCGCTTGGATTGGTAGCCAACAGCACACCCTAGCGCAGGCAGGTCGTGAGTTATGCAATGGAGCGGGTCGGGTTGGTAAAAGCACCGAGTTGCCACCACCACCAGCCCCCCATGCTTTCGAGGCATGGCAGCAAACGGCCTTTGCTTCCTTGGAGGAGCTGGGTTTGACGCATTTAAGGGGACGCGCGTTGCATCGCTTAAGCGGCGGGGAACTGCAACGCGCTTTATTGGCTGCTCTTTATGCACAAGCCGTTCACCAAGGCGCGGCCCAATCGAACGCCACCCCAAAATGCCGTATTAACAGCCAAAGCATTTGGTTGCTTGATGAACCCTTTGCCCATCAAGACAGTGAAGGTCGGCGATACATTACGGCTATGCTGGAGCATATTGTGGAGCAACAAGGCTTGGTGGTGTTGGTCGAGCATCGCTTAGCCAACCTTGAGGCATTGCCCATCCATGCATGGCAATTTACCTCCCGAGGGCATTTACAAGCAATCTCGCACCCAAGCACCCTGTGGGAGCGCAAAAAGGGTCAAATTCGCCAAAACGCATCAAAAAAACCCCCAGGTGTCAAAAATGCGCCTCATGTTTCATCCAGTACGCAAACGGGTATTTTGCGTTTGCAAGGGGTCAGTGTAAATTCTCTTGCTGCAGCGTTTAAAGTTGCAGCCAGTCACAACCCAGACAAACAAGCCCCTAACTTTGGCTTGCGCAACGTGCAGTTTAGCTTGCATCCTAACCAAAAAATATTGCTCCAAGGACCCAATGGTACGGGAAAAACCCTGTTAATCTCGGCCATGGCAGGGTTTATTGCGCCCAGCGAGGGAAGCATTGTGTGGCAACATGCAAAGCAGCAAACCGCCCTTGCCAGCATGGGTGTTCGACAAAAAAGAGCCCTGATTGGCCTCGCACCCCAGCGCCCTGCTGCGAGCATTTTTTCCCCCACGACCTTGGAAGCCATACTGGCCCCCCTCACCGCAATTGGGTACGGCGAAACCGAGGCACATTACCATGCCAAACACTGGCTAAAATGCTTAGGCCTCCGTGCACAAGCCAACACCCACCCTCAGCAGCTTAGCGCGGGGGAACTGCGGCGTCTTGCAATAGGGCGCGTGCTTGCCCAGGCACCCTTGGTGCTACTTCTTGATGAACCCTTTGCAGGCCTTGATGCCAAAAATGCACACAACATCATGGAACTCATTCAAAACTATCTTGACCAAAACCCCCAACACCGCCTCTTGCTTAGCACTCACGAAGATTCGACTGGCATCCTAAACACGCTAACCCAGTATACCCGGATTCAAACCAATTCCTTTTTTTAGATTTCAAGACCCGCCTTTTTTGTATGCATGGGAATTGCCTCGACTATGTTGAAAAAAACATCTCACATAGCCCGTATCACCTCCCTGTTTACCAATTTCTGTAAATACTCACCTGCTTTGAGACTTGCATTAGGGGGCAAAGATCTGACACATCCAGTATAATAGGGCCCGCGCCAGCAGTCAGAAATAGACGGACCTGTCTGACCCAAACCAAGAACTAATGGGCATTTGTGTCGGGATTTTAACTGGGTAAGGATGGTTTGTTGCCTTTCACAGGTTGATAGTGTTCGCCATAGTCGTGGCGTTCACGAACGGGGCGCAGATCAACCAAGGGCTGTGCCAAGCCCTTGTCATAATCTTTGCGTAAGGGGTAGCCCTCAAAACCCTCATACAACAGTAAAGGGGCTAGATTTGGGTGTCCTTTAAAGCGAATGCCATACATTTCATGGCATTCACGCTCATACCAGTCGGCAGCGACCCACAGTGGGGTAATCGAATCTATCTCCGCTTTGGCCTCCTCAAGCACTATTTTAACCCGCAAGCGGTGGTTATGTACCAGTGAGTATAAATGCACCACCACCTCAAAACGTGGGGTTTGCGGCAGCAAGTCTACGGCTGTGAGGTCAACCATCATGTCAAATCCCATGGCCGAATCCGTCTTTAAAAAAGAGAACACCTCAAGCACGCTTTTGTTGCGTAACACAACGGTGTCATCCCCATGCTGGCAATGCCATTTTATGATGTGTGCACCAAACTGTGCTTGCAAAGTGGAAATTACAAGGCTAGGCTGGTTGGCTGGCTGGCTGGCTGGCTGGCTGGCTGGCTGGCTGGTTGGCTGGCTGGCTGGCTGGTTGGTTGGCTGGTTGGTTGGTTGGCTGGCTATTGTGTCGTTGACCATCGCTCTTTAATCGGGCTGTAGTGTTTAGAACTAAAACAAAAAGGGGCGTTTGCCCTGCCTAAGGTTGGGTTAAAAAACCGTTTGTTTCACAAAGTGGGCTTAGTCGCGGCTTAAATGCAAAGGCTCTTCCTCTTGGCGTGGGTTAATCCCAGCAATACCGCGAGGCCCTTTTTCTTGGATCATCTTTTGTAGATCGATAATCCCATCGAGCACGGCTTCGGGACGCGGTGGGCAGCCTGCAATGTACACATCCACAGGAATAACGCGATCAATGCCTGCAACGGCAGCATAATTTTGGTAAAATCCCCCCGAGGATGCGCAAGCACCAAAAGCAATGACCCATTTTGGCTCTGCCATTTGCTCATAGACGCGCTTGAGCACAGGGGCCATTTTGTGGTTTACGGTACCTACCACAAACAGCAGATCTGACTGCCGCGGCGAAAAGCGTGGGATTTCACAGCCAAAGCGTGCGCCATCGTAATGAGGGCCATAAACGGCCATAAATTCCATGCCACAACAAGCAGTTACAAAAGGGTACTGAAACAGCGAAAATTTGCGTGCCCAATTAATGACGTTGTCCAGTTTGGTGGTTACATAGCTCTCTGCCAGTGGGTTTTTCACTCCCATTCCAATGCCCCCTTTTTCCAGTCGTACGCCAAACCCAAAATTAAAATGAAGAAAAAGACCGCCATCACACCCAAGCCATGCCAGCCCAATTGACGAAACACCACAGCCCACGGGTAAAAGAACACAATTTCGACATCAAAAATTAAAAATGCCAATGCCACCATGTAAAAGCGCACGCTATAGCGTTTGTTGCCAAAACCGACCGAGGGCATACCCGATTCAAACGGGGCTTGTTTTACGGCACTGGTTTGTTTAGGACCGAGCAAAACGCTGAGCGTGGTAAACAGCAAACCAACGCCAACGGCAACCCCAATCACAAACAACACAGGTAAATATTCGGCAGCACTCATAAAATGGTGGTTTACATCCTTAAAAGCAGGCGGTTGGATGCCCAATGTTATGCGCTAAAGACGCACGCACGCTGTTGGCCACTTGGCAACGAGCGAACAAAACCGCATGCGCAAGCCCATAGGCATGCGAAGCCCAGCCAAGCGTTTGCAACAAGCATCACAGGCCCATGCTAGCCCTAATGCCAAAAAAATGTCAAAGGCGTTTTTGGTTCCCTTTTGATGTTAAGGAAGAAAACCTTTGGTTTCGCTGTAGACGTTCACATGCTTTGTCACTTTCGTTCAGAAAGGTTTCACACGGGTGGTTTTGCCGCAGAGCTTTTGGTGGCATGTTTTCACCGTACAATGAATCCATTGAGTGAATGTATCGAAGCTCGGGCTTTGGGTGTCGATTGAGCAAGGGAAGAGCGAAATGGCCTCAATTTGAAGATTTTTGGGTTCACCCCCTGGTGCACTCTTAAGGATGCGGTCGCCTTTTGATTGTTTTTGCTTTTTGATGATACACTGACGCCCGTCGAGTTGGTAAAAAGCGCTTAGGCTTATCCATAGGTAGGAAGAAATTTGAAGCTTGATAGACCACCTCTCAGGGGCCGTTTGAGGGTTTTTCAGGTGGCATCAGCCAAGGCGCAATCCAAGGAACCACCGCTTCAGGTGCACCGGCATTGTAAAATATGCTGCCCTGGGCCTTATTAAACGCGCTGCTTTAATGTGCCGCTGACCGAGGCTCGAATACGATGGGTTAGTCTTCTCACCTATAACCTCGGAGGCGGAACATTCCATCGGGGAACCCTGGGCCGCAAAGCCAACCGTGAAGCACCCACCGAATTGCCGAAATCAGTTCATGCGCTGGGTCTAGGCTGGTGTCCATACAAAAAAAGGGCCGATCCGTCGATGGGGGGTTCGAGAATGGCCCGTACGCACTCTACACAAGCGACATTTCTAATTTATGCTTGCGCTTCATCCAATCAAGGCATAGTACGATCCAAAAATTTATAGAATAAAGGGCCATGATTGTGATGAATCAGGTGGCAGAGCTCATGGATTACAACATATTCAATGCATCCTTTAGGGGTTTGAATCAGGTTAAGGTTAAGTGTCAACTGCCCTTTGGTTGATAAACTGCCCCATCTCTTGTCCATCTTCTGTAATTTTAGGTTTGGTTTTTCGAGGCCTCCCTTTTTAAATCCTTCCCAGCAGTCAGCAAAAATTTTTGAAAGGCACATTTTCGCCCGCCGTTTATACCAAGCATCCATGATCCCTTTAATATGGGACGGCGAATCGTGAACGCACTCGATATGGAAATACCCATTTTTGAGGAGAACTTTGTCTCGTTCTGATTTCTTAACTTTAAGGCGATATTTTCGACCAAGATAGAGATGACTCTCACCCCCAATATATCTTCTTTCTGGTGTACGAGGATCAAGCTGATTAAAATACGCAATTTGGTGCTTAATCCATCGCGCTCTTTTTTTGATTTTTTCTTCGATGGCTTCAAGCGTCGATGAGCCAGGTGCTTTGGCCACAACACTTTTGTCAGGATGAACCGCAATTTCCAGTGACTTACGGTTCATCAGCAGCAATTCATAGTCGATTTCAGTTTTACCGTAGCGGACCCGGCGGGCGATGCTTTTCATGCTGCACGCCTCCGGCTTTCGGAAGTTTGCATCACCTTTTCAATGATCAAATTCATCTGTTCGCTACCCAATGGCACACCAAACCTGCCTTTGAGTTCATCACAAAAAAAATCGTCCATGTTATCGATGACGGCGTTCCGAGCACTTTCATCTGCCCAGAAGTCAACCTTCCAGTGGTTATCAATGATGCGCTTTATAGCCAAAGACGTCTCAACACAAGCAGCTTCGATCTGTTCGTTTTCAGCCCCGTACTTTGTAAAGTATGGCCAAACAACACCGTAATAGGCACAGGCTTCATCATTCTCTTTGATACTTTCCGGAACATCTTCGATGGTGTTTTGAAACCACTTTATCTCTGATGTCGCTGTCCTTACTCAGGTAATCCAAGCCTGATATTCTGCGTGCTTTCCAATCATCAATGGCTTGCTGGATTAGCTTTGAGAACTTCTCGTAAAACGCCGGATCTTCATGCATTTTCTCGTTGATAGCCTTCCTTGTGGCATATGCAATCGTGTCAGCCTTTGCTGCGGTCGATTGCCTCGAGTAAATGTCTTGACCTCGCTTCACCACACCAAAGGTTTGATCATCAAGGATATCGACGGGTTCGTTCAGCTGGATGACTTCATTTGCCTGAATATGTGTATCAAGAAGTTTTTTGATTTTTGGCTCATAATCACGGTAGTCAATGGCCTCAGCATATCTGAGCTTCACAGATGCTTTCAGGTTTTGGAATCGTTTCAGATCGCGCTTATACATTGTGAACTTTACCTCAGCGGTATTCTTGATGAATTTATCCGTTGAGAGCGCAATCCCAAGGGTTTTGCTGTATTTAAAAAGGTATTCGTAGAAATCTTCACGCAGCGCATCATCGGCCAGAAGTATCTCAAAAGCCTCTTCATCCTGGTTCTTAACCTCATGGAATACATCCCAAAGATCTGAATGGCGCTGTGGCAGCATTTTCACTTCTTCGTTAACAGAAATTAGGGTTCCTGCGAGGTCTTCTTCATCAAACCCCTCAAGAGCACCATACATTGTGAGTGCTTTATCCAATTCCCCCAGCACGCTGGCATAATCGATGATATAGCCAAAAACTTTATCCTTATGCAGACGGTTTACACGCACAATGGCCTGCAAAAGCGTGTGTTCGCGTAGGGTACGGCACAGGTATAAAGCCGTGTTTCTCGGTGCATCGAAGCCCGTGAGGAGCTTATCAACAACGATCAGGATTTCAGGCTCATCGCCATTTTTAAACTGTTTGATGATTTGCTTGGTGTATTCCCCTTGGGAACCAAAGCGCTTCATCATTTTACCCCAAAACCTACCCACTTCATTGGTTGGGCCTTCGTCAACCTCTTCATGTCCTTCGCGTGTATCGCGGTGCAGAGATAATGACCTCTGAGCTAACAAACCCGATGTTAATAGACGCCAGCAAAGGCTTTCTTTCAAGATACTTTCGTGGTACTTCATAAATTTCTCAGTTCTACGCAATAGGAAAACGATTACCATGTATTCATATGCCCCAGGATTTGGAAAAATAGAACTCGTTTCTTACTATCAAGAATTTTCAAAGTACTATCCAATTTGTGAACCACAGACCAAGGCATGGTTCTCATCTCATATTAAACCTCACTGGATAATATTTGATGTGGGGGCGAACATTGGCTATTACACCATTCAATTTTCAAAACTAGGGCACAAGGTATACGCCTTTGAGCCCACAGAAACTGTGAAAATGTTGAAAGAAAACCTTGCACATCATCGGTGCCATAATGTTGAAATTATCAAAGCTCCAGTAGGTGCAAAACAGGAGACAAGAGAAGATCTGGTTTATCAAATATGGGGGAACGAGCCCGTAAAAAACCTTTGGAAGTTTATTACCCTGGACGCCTTTGTTCAAGAGCATGGCATTGTAAAATTGGATTGCATTAAAATCGATGTTGACTCATACGATTTGGATGTTTTAAAGGGGGCCAAGGAAACGATTAAAACATTGAAACCATTTGTAGTCTTTGAAATTGTTAATAAAACCCTTGAGAAACGACAATTAACCAGAAAAGACGTATTCGAATGGCTTTATGACGGTTTAAACGTAACCCAAATGTTCTGTTTGGACGCTGAAAATTTTTTGTTTAAATCAGGCAGCAATCTAGGGAGACAGAGTCGTTTTGCGCCTCAAAAAGTCACCCTTGCTAAACATAACAACCAACTAGAGGTGGTTTGGAAAAACTGTGCTCCATTTTATTTCCATCCTCAAAATTTAACCTTGGCAAAACTGCGCAACCCGTTGGTTCGCATGCTTCGCAGCGTACTCCCTAAAGGGGGATATTACTGGCTTAGAAAAATATATCGTCGCTGAGTTAAAAAATGCGAATAACCCATTGCTTTTTATAAGCATACCCTGTCGACGCTCAAGGCTTTTTTTGGGGCTTTTCTGCAGACTTAAGTAATACCACGTAACGTTTTAATGACCGAAATCATCGCCATACAGCCATGCGGTGCTTTTTATTTTGTCATAAAAACGCTAGGCTACCCCCTTAGGGGGTACTGGGTTCATTCAAATCAAAAACCTATCTATTGATTGCGTAAATGCGATGATGTACAAAGGCATGCTAGGTCCCAAGTTGAAAACGGCCATTCTTTGCACAACCTTGGTGTTCTTAAGTGGGTTTTTAATGGGACTTGGCGGCGGGGATAACGGCGAGGGTTCTCGCATTCCTTTGCCCCCCACAAACCATACGGTGCTGGTGCGCGATATTCAGGGGCGTTCTCTTGAGGCAAGGCGCTTTAACTGCGAAGGGCGCGTTAGTCTGCGTGGCCTCCATGGCGCGGGTAGCGTTTCTCTACCTTTTGCCAAGCTTAAGCGCATTGAGCGAAAAGCGGTGACTACCCCCCAAAATCCGCAAATGGCTTTGGCAAAGGCCACCTTAAAAAGTGGTGCTACTTTTGATTTGGCCATCGCGCGGAGCAGCAAATGTTATGGTGAAACCGATTTGGGGGACTATGAGATCTTTTTTAAAGATATTGCACGCCTCGATTTTCGCTGATATGCGGCCTTGGAGAGATGACCGAGTGGCTTAAGGTGCACGCCTGGAAAGCGTGTGTGCGTTTGTAGCGTACCGAGGGTTCGAATCCCTCTCTCTCCGCCATTTACCTACAGTGAGCTTCTCTATGCTGCTGTCGCTATAGCCTAAAAAGCCCAGTATTTTCAGGGTTTCCTGCATTGTGCACCTGACTTCGCTTTTCTAAAAAACGCCCCGTTTTTCTCTAATTTTTCTCCTATATATGCCCCTTTCCTGAAAAACACCGTACTTGGAAAAGCGAAGTACGGCGCTTTGAGTCATGTAAAATCAAGGTTTTGGCAATTGACCGGTTCGCACCAATCTATGGGTGGCATTGTCACTCATCAGGTGAGATATGAAACTTGGAATGGTAACAAACACGGTTTTTGTGGTCTTTATAATCTTCTAATGGATCGCTGTCATATATGCCAAAGAACTTCTGAAACACCTTTTTCAGCCTTGCTTTTGTTTCTTTTGATTGCGGTTAGCCTTTGGATTATCCCAAGTGAACTAGCCTCTCTCATCTGCAAAGCCTTCCAGCAGATTCCATTGTTTATTCGGAGAAGCGGTTCGGCCATCTGTGTGAAGTTATAAACTTGAGAGACTCTGTCATCGCCGGTGTTGCATGTGACACGCACCGTATGGCCATCAAGTAAACTTGATCGCTGTAGCGGGACACTTGCTTTGCCACTTTGGGACACTTGCTTTGCCACTTTGGGACACTTGCTTTGCCACTTTGGGACACTTGCTTTGCCACTGGTCATTCTGGTGACTCTTTGTATTAGCATGTTTTTTGCGTAAGGGTTTAACTGAGGTTAGTGCTTCTAGTATCCGACCTCGGGCTTTGGGTAGGGTTTGATGGACAAGCAGAAAATTTTTTTTGCCCCTTGACGTGCTCAACCGCTACGATGCAAAAAACACCCCCTTCTACCTCGACTTAGCCCCACCACGGGCACGAAAACGACTACGGCAAGGTTTTTTTGTTGAGCGAAGACTTTGAAAGTCTCGCAACGGTTAAAGGGCAAGGCAAGTTTCTACTGAGCATCAACGATACACCCAAAATGCGCGAATGCTTTGCTGGATTTAATCGCGCTTTCATCCTGACGGGCTACACGACAGGGAAACCACAAAAACACCGTTTCAAACAGGTAACAGAACTCCTTATCAGCAATTTCAACTTCCCTGCCAACCAAGCAGCCTAACAAAGGGGGCAAGCGATTGATGGTAAAATCGATAGGTAAAAAGATGCCATCTGAAATTAAACGGCGAAACCGACGGTGGCAAAGCATGTAAACTTTTACAAGCCCTAGCAACTTTGAGCAAAAGCCACACCCAAGGCCTTAAGGGCTGGGTTTGAGATTAAATGGATGAAAATGCGGGCAAATTAGCCCGAGTGCGAATCTGAGCACCTTACCAAAACCAAAGCGCACCCTCAGAGCATCTCCGTCCAGAGCTGCAATTCATGGGAAAAGAATGGTTTTGTGCGAACAACGATGATCACCAGCGCCCATCATTTTGGCGTTTATATTCGAGACAAATGCTTGGGAGTGATCCAGTTTGGAGCCTTATCAAACCCCGTTGTTTGAAGCACATGGTGGCAAAAAGCGTTTATGAGAATTTCCGTGAACTTTGGCCGCATGTGGCTCAGCGATGAGGCCCCTAAAAAATAGCGAAAGTCGCGCCATTAGCCTATGTATCCGCTTATTAAAACGCTTACGCCCCCGCTTGAAGTGGATCCAATCTTTTGCGGACGAACGCTGCGGGCGCTGCGAGCGCTGGTCTCTCAAGCCTCCAATTTTCTTATACTTGGGCGAACACCTCGCTACCTTCGACCCGCTCGACGGGCGCGTGTAGCATCAAAAGGCAAAAACCATCAAAGGGCAACCGCCTTACGCACGTTTAAACGCACCTTGGGGCCAATCCCAAAATCTTAAAACTGAGGCAATTTCGCGACCTCTTCCTCGTAGACCAAAGGGGTCAAAAAAAATATCTGTTTCCCCATCAAACCCTACCCAAAACCCTATGGTCCGATACTAGAAGCACTAACCTCAGTTAAACCCTTACGCAAAAAATATGCCGAAATAAAGAGACCCCAGAATGACCAGTGTAAAAGCAAGTGGCCCAAAGTGTAAAAGCAAGTGGCCCGCTACAGCCAGAGTTGTTGCATATCTGCGGGCAGTGGGGTTGTAAACTGCAGTGGTTGTTGGGTGCCGGGGTGCGTAAAACCAAGGGTTTGTGCGTGCAGTGCCTGCCTGCCTAGGCTTTGAATTTAGAGGGCAAAGCCTTTGAGGCGAGCTTGGCATTAAGCACTCCATGGGTGCGTTTGTTTGCTAGTTGGCCAAAATGGTTTGCCAGAGTTGTTGCATATCTGCGGGCAGTGGGGTTGTAAACTGCAGTGGTTGTTGGGTGCCGGGGTGCGTAAAACCAAGGGTTTGTGCGTGCAGTGCCTGCCTGCCTGCCTGCCTGCCTAGGCTTTGAATTTAGAGGGCAAAGCCTTTGAGGCGAGCTTGGCATTAAGCACTCCATGGGTGCGTTTGTTTGCTAGTTGGCCAAAATGGTTTGCCAGAGTTGTTGCATATCTGCGGGCAGTGGGGTTGTAAACTGCAGTGGTTGTTGGGTGCCGGGGTGCGTAAAACCAAGGGTTTGTGCGTGCAGTGCCTGCCTGCCTGCCTGCCTAGGCTTTGAATTTAGAGGGCAAAGCCTTTGAGGCGAGCTTGGCATTAAGCACTCCATGGGTGCGTTTGTTTGCTAGTTGGCCAAAATGGCTTGCCAGAGTTGTTGCATATCTGCGGGCAGTGGGGTTGTAAACTGCAGTGGTTGTTGGGTGCCGGGGTGCGTAAAACCAAGGGTTTGTGCGTGCAGTGCCTGCCTGCCTAGGCTTTGAATTTGGGATTGAAGTTCGGTTGAGATGGGCAGTCCTTTTTCGCGTTTTTGGCCATACAGGGGGTCGGCCAAAACGGGCAGGTTCATGTACGCAAGGTGCACGCGAATTTGATGGGTGCGCCCCGTTTTAAGGTGCATCTGTAGCATGACAAAGTGTTGATGCTGTTTGAGTACCCGCCAAGAGGTTGTGGCAGGCTTTCCATCTTGGCGTACTGCGCGTTTGCGCCAAGAGGTTTTGCTGCGCCCAAGGGGTGCTTGAATGGTGCCATGTACACCACGGGGCCGCCCACTGGCAAAGGCCACATAACTGCGCTGTACACTCCGGTTTTCAAATTGTTGAGCAAGGTTAACATGGGCAGCATCGCTCTTGGCGCAAACGACCACACCAGAGGTGTCTTTATCGAGGCGGTGCACAATACCTGGACGTAAGACTCCCCCAATACCTGAAAGATCTTGACAGTGGGCGAGCAAGGCGTGCACAAGGCAGTTGGTAGGCCAACCTGCAGAAGGGTGCATGGGCATGTTGGCAGGTTTGTTTACCACAATCAGGTGCGTGTCTTCGTATAAAATATCCAAAGGGGTCGCTTGGGGTTTTAAGGGCAATGCGGTGGGTTTTGGAATGCCAAAGGCAATGACATCACCGCGACCCACTTTGTACTTGGGATGAACGCTTTTTTGGTTGCATAACACAAGGCCAGCACTAAGCCAGCGTTGAATTTGGCTGCGTGAACTGGCTGCCGCATGGCGGGCAAGCCATTTGTCAACGCGTTCTCCCATCCCTTCGGTCACCCTCAATTTTTGTAAGCGAGAAGTTTTGGGTGGGTGTATGGCAAGTTTTGGCAACACGTAATCTTTATGAAGGATTAATATTCAATAATTTCAAATTGTTCGTAATGATACGATGTTTGAGCGTGCCATTGAAAGGTGGTTTCGCTTTTGCGCTCTAAATTTTGTAGATGGATGTAGCACTCGGTAAAGATGTAGTCAGCCACATCAGGGTGCAGGTAAACGGTAATGGGACCCAGTTTTCGCCCATGGGTGCGAAGGCGTTTTATTTCGCGAAACAGTTCAAAGGCTACCGTGCTGGGGGATTTAATGCGCCCAACCCCATTGCAATAGGGGCAGTCGTTGGTTAAGGCCTGGCGCAGGTTTTCGCTATCGCGCTTGCGGGTCATTTCCACCAACCCAATTTCGCTAATTTGTAAAATACGGCTGCGTGCTTTATCTTGGCGGAGTTCGTATTTAAGTGCTTCGTACACCCGGTGCCGATTTCGATGGGCATCCATATCAATAAAATCGATGATGATAATCCCCCCAATGTTGCGGAGCTTAAGCTGATAAACCACCTCTTTTACAGCCTCGAGGTTGGTGCGCAAAATGGTTTCTTCGTGATTTGACGATCCCACAAAGCGTCCTGTGTTGACATCAATGGCAGTGAGGGCCTCTGCGTGATCGATAATAAGGTGGCCACCAGAGGGCAACCATACTTTGTTGCCCATGGCGCGTTTAATTTCTTCTTCAATGCCATAGTAATCGTAAATAGGCTGGGGTTTGCTGTATTTTTGGAGCAAAGAAGCATACCTCGGCATAAATTTGCGTAAAAAGTGCTCAATCCGCCCAAATTCTAAAGCATCATCCACCAGTAATGTGTTGATCTCGCTCGAAAGTATATCACGCAGTACGCGTAGGCTTAAGCGCAGGTCTTCATGCAGGAGCATCGGTGCCTTGTGTTGGTGATAGATGTTCAAAATGGTATCCCACACCGAGAGTAAAAATGTGATCTCAGTTTTAAACTCTTCTTCTGTATGCCCTTCGGCTACGGTACGAATGATAAAGCCGTTTTTGTCAGGGCACAGACGTTCAATGGTGTTGCGCAAACGGTTGCGTTCGGTTTCTTGTTTGATTTGGCGGGATACCCCCACGGTTTGCAGGGTAGGCATAAATACCAGATTGCGTCCTGGCAGGGAGATTTGGGTGGTAATGCGTGCGCCTTTGGTGCTAATGGGCCCTTTAGCCACTTGCACCATAATTTCTTGATTCTCTTTTAGCATGTTTTCAATCAAGGCTTGACGCTCTTCATAAGAGCTTACACTTGAGCCGCGAAACTGTTCGCTAAATTTTGCATCCGCGCGGTTGGTGAGGTCGTGCCCGTTTCGTGAAGCATGAGGAGGAAGGTCGATGCTGGCATTCTCCTTCGACGGCAAACCCACGACATCGTCCACAAACAAAAAAGCAGCTTTTTCGAGACCAATATCCACAAACGCAGCACCCATCCCAGGGAGCACAGTAAGCACCCTACCTTTGTAGATATTCCCCACAACCCCTTGCTCTTGGGGGCGATCATGGTGCAGTTCTGTCAGGTTATCGCCTTCTAGGACCGCTACCCGTGTTTCGAAGGGACTGTGATTGATGATGATGTCTTTTTTTCTCATAAAATAGATATTTTTTTGTAAAAAGATGGATTTTTTGAGTGGAAACATCCATCAAATGGTGCAAATCGGTAGAAAATATGTCAACCACTGGGCTAGTATCGCCATTCGTAAAAAGGAGTGGGTATGGATGCGGGGAAGTGTTTTTGTCATGCACCCAGAATTCCCTTTTGTTTTTTATCAAAAAAAGGGCTGTTAAGGTGTTTGCAAGCAAAATGGGTGTGCATATGCTATGCACCGACGTTTCTGGCACGGCACCTCACGCGTATCATAAAGCGGGTGTGTCGAGCAAACCAACCCCTTTTGGCTTTTTTTGCGGTGTTTTTAGACCAAAGGATCCAAAAAAGGCTTGATTTTATGGGCAAAATGTACCAACTCTGCACACCAAGGTGCACTTTGGGTTACTATTTCCATCATCGTGGTGGGGGATGTCCTAGGGAGAAAAGGCAGACTGCCTGCACTATCTTGGGGGAGAAGCTCTGCATCAAGTTTTTATTGCTTAAAAGAACCATCCTTTTTTTAAAGGGTGCCCCTTGACACTTTGTAGGCACCCTTTAGCGTGGGGCTGGGGTGCCATCTCTTGTTAAGGGCCGGTTAATCACCAACAGATCTAATATAGGCCATTGTTCAAGCACCTTTACCCGATCGGGCAAGACCACTTTGGGGGAAATAGCGCGATAGTCCCCCGGGGGAAAGGTGGTCATATCCACCACTGCGTACACATTTTTTATACTAAGCCTTTTAATTTGCTCTTCGGGACCTTCTAAAAATACATTCAACCTTTTCGTGCTTGCTTTGTAAGCATTGCGTGTGTTCTCAAATTGAATGGGGATGCCCTCCAAGCGCAAACGTGAGGGCCGATTAATGAGGCGTACTTTAACCTGCACACGTTCAGGGCTGTCTTTATCAATTTGTACCAGGGAAGGAATTTCTAAATCTGTTGTGATTTCAATGTCTTGATTAGCACGAGAAACATCAACGGCACTGGTATACACCCGGAATAATTTTTTAATGCGTGTCCGCGGCCCTCGGACCCGGACCCGTTGCGGGTTTACCTCCAGCGAGTGAATCACATAGCCCTTTTCGGGCTCACCACTGACCCGCGGTTTAATTTGCACCACGCGCTCTTCCACCTGCTCTAAGGTTACCTTAGCCCACCCAGGGGTAACCCCCAACACCCGCATGTTTGTAGAAAGGGGCGTATTGTTATAGGTAATGTCCCGGGGACTTAGGTTGTGGCGCTTGGAACCTTCTACTTGGTTGGCAAGATTTAAGTGCGCCTGAAACAAACCAGGGTTGACCTTGCCTGCAAAGGCGCGTTCCACGCTTATTTGCACACTTACCGCCTGTATGGGTGCTTCCACCACTTGGAGTTCGGGAGGGACATTTTGCAACAACAAAGGGGTGGTAACCACCAGTTCGGTGGAGCGTCCCAGGCGTTGCGAAAACACCATGCCCCATAGAATAACTGCTAGCAACAAAGCCAACAGCTTCATGCCCGCATTTTGGCGCAAACGACTGCGAACCATATCCCAAAAAAAGGGAACGGGTGCTCCGCTTAAAGCCGTGTCGTCCGTTAATGGCTTTTTGGCGGTTTTTCTTGATGCTTTGGGGGGCTGGTTTGGCTCTGGGGAAGCCATGTTTTTGAATCACTCTCAATAAAGGGCTTCATTTGCATGTATTCTGTAAGCAGCAAGCGCAAGCTGGCTTCGCTAATTTTGTCGCTCAGGTGACCATTACGGACGAGGCGTATTTCCCTGCGCTCTTCGGAAACCACCACCACCAAGGCATCGGTTTCCTCGCTGATGCCCATGGCAGAACGGTGGCGTGTGCCTAAAAAGCGCTGACCTCCGCTGGGAGAGAGGGGTAAAATACAGCGTGCAGCTGCCACCCGTCCTTTGGCGTTAATAATCAATGCCCCATCGTGCAGAGGCGAACTGGTATGAAAAACCGAGATCAATAGTTCACTCGACAAATCGGCATTTAAGCGCAGACCGCGGTCAATGTAGTTGCGCAAGCCAGTCTCGCGTTCAAGTACAATGGCAGCTCCTATTTTACGCTGGGCCATTTGGGAAGCCGCGGTGGCCACCTTGTCGATAATTTTGTCGTGGGTACTACGATGATGCTCACGAACCAAAGCGGTTAAGCCTACACGGGCCAGGGCATTGCGAATCTCTCCTTGAAACAGCACCACCATAATCACAACCGACGCGCTGAACAAATGGTTCAGCACCCACACAAGGGCATCTAGTTCGAGAAGCGATGAAACGATATAAAGACCCAGCAGCATCGAGATGCCCATGAGCGTGGGAATGGTACGTGTGCCGCGAATAAGGCGCAAAACCCAGTAAATGCCTAACGTGAGCAAAAATATATCGAGGGCATCTTGAGCACGCAAACTTTTAAAAGCAACCAACCATTCTTCCACCGCATACACTCCCTTGTCCGTTCAAAGTGGGGCGTTCTATCCACGGATGTGCATCCTTAAACCCTGCCAGCACTCACACGGAGACCTTACACGCCTCTCCCCAGCCACGCTTTTGCGCGTGTATCACACCCCACCCGTCCGCCATGCTTGTTGTTGGGATTGCAAAACACCCCCCCTGCATCAACCCGCTCGGACGCTTATTTCCCTCGCCAGCAAAGCGATACGATGCGTAGGACGCTTATTTCCCTCGCCAGCAAAGCGATAACGATGCGTAACGCGCGGTATCCATTTGCCCGCCATGCTTGTTGTTGGGATTGCAAAACACCCCCCCCCTGCATCAACCCGCTCGGACGCTTATTTCCCTCGCCAGCAAAGCGCTTTGCCCCTAAGCTTTATGCATTCGCAACCTCTTGAGTAAGGCGCAATACCTCCTCACCTTCCACGGTTTCACGTTCAAGCAAAATTTCAGCGATTTTGCCCAAGGCTTTTGAGTGGGCTTTAATCAGCGTTTTTGCCCTTGTGTAACAAGAGGATAACACGCTTTTGACTTCCTCATCAATGCTGTAGGCGGTGGCCTGACTAAAGCCTACATGTCGCATTAAGTCCCAGCCTAAAAACACATCATCGCTGTCAGTGCCATAAGACACTGGCCCAATGTTTTCACTCATTCCCCACTGCATCACCATACGCTTGGCCAGTTGGGTGGCTTTGTGAATATCGTCGGAAGCACCCGTCGTAAAATGTTTAAACATAATTTCTTCCGCTGCGCGTCCCCCCATCATCATGGCGATTTGCCCTAAAATTTGCGCACGGCTGTAACTTTGGCGATCCTCGGTAGGGAGCAGCTGGGTTACCCCTAAGGCCCTTCCACGTGGCACAATGGTTACCTTGTGCACAGGATCCACCTCAGGAATAAGCGAGGCCAAAATGGCATGCCCCGCCTCATGATATGCCGTAACGCGACGTACCTCGTCGGGCATCGACAGCGTACGTCGCTCAGGTCCCATTAACACCTTGTCTCGGGCTTCATCAAAAGCCGCCTGGCTAACCTGTTTTTTCCCACGGCGTGCTGAAAGCAAGGCCGCCTCATTGACTAAATTGGCTAAATCCGCCCCTGAAAAACCGGGGCAACCCCGTGCCACCACGGACAGTTTCACTTTTTTAGACAAGCGCACTTGCTTACTGTGCACTTTTAAAATGGCTTCACGCCCACGTTGATCTGGCAAAGGGACCACCAAGCGGCGATCAAAGCGCCCGGGTCGTAACAGTGCAGGGTCAAGCACATCAGGTCGGTTGGTGGCGGCAATTACAATCAGGCCTTCATTGGGTTGAAAGCCATCCATTTCCACCAGCAACTGATTCAAGGTCTGTTCACGCTCATCATTGCCACCACCCACGCCCGCCCCACGGCGGCGCCCCACAGCATCAATTTCATCAATAAACAAAATGCATGGCGCACTGCGCTTGGCTTGCCCAAACAAATCGCGCACACGGCTGGCCCCAACTCCCACAAACATTTCCACAAAATCAGAGCCACTAATGTTAAAAAAGGGGGCGTCGGCTTCTCCTGCAATCGCCCTGGCCATTAGGGTTTTTCCCGTACCCGGAGACCCCATCAGCAGCACCCCACGGGGCATTTCACCTCCAAGCGCGGAGAATTTTTTCGGATCGCGCAAAAACTCCACAATCTCTTGCATTTCCTCCTTGCATTCCTCCACTCCTGCCACATCGGCAAAGGTGGTTTTGCTTTCGTTTTCTGCTGGGTTACGCGCACGCACACGACCAAAACCCATGGCACGATTCCCGCTGCTTTGCATTTGGTGCATTAAAAAAAAGAACACCCCCACAATAAGCAATACGGGGAGCCAACTGCTTAGCAGCGAGGTCAGCAAGTTGCCTTTTTCGGGGGACTCCGCACGCACACGCACCCCGCTTTGCAACAACTCGTCAATCAGCATGGGGTCTTCAGGGGCCATCGTGTGAAAAGCACGGTTGTCGTTGTAGATCCCTATAATTTTCTTGCCTTGTAAGGTGACTTCCTTAATTTGTTTGGCCTTTACCTGTGCTAAAAACGCACTGTAAGCAATGGTGCTCGAAGGGTTGGGGCGGTTATTGGCTACGGTAAACAGCACAAATAATGCAACTCCCATCACGGCCCATACAATCAAATGCCGATGCAACGCTTATCTCCCCCTTGTAAATTTTTTTAAATAATCCAACAACCCACCTAGGCAGACAAATCTGCACGATGGTGGTCAGTGCAAAAACGGTTTATGCTCAAAAAAACAGTCGCTTTTTTATGATAAGAAATGGTTACGCAAAAACAGATTCGACACACGTCAAGTTAACGGCTCTAAAAACACACAGTTGCATTATGCCCCCTAAAAACCAAATGGCAAAGCCTTTTTTTAGCAGTACGCAAACACTCAAAAAATTAGGTTCTTGCCTTCCAATGCACCATCGTGGAGGCTTGGATATCTGGATTATCCACTGTTATTAGGAGGGAATCTTATAGGCTATAGGCTATAGGCTTGCTCTTTTAAGTGTTATTTGACACGCTATGACGAGGCGGATTTTCTTGTTTGTTTAGGTTTTGCAATATGGTGCTCGAAGAGGCACCTTAATCTAGCCCGATTAACGTGGCTGGATTTCATTGAAAAGGGCACACAAGACGAAAAGGAACCAGAATAGGGTGAAATTGTTTGATTTGGCGGGAAAGGTAGCCATTGTCACAGGAGGAAACGGTGGCATTGGTTTAGGGGTGGCGCGCGGCTTAGCCCAAGCGGGGGCTGATCTTGCTGTGGTGGGGCGCAATCAGGCCAAGTCAGCCAGGGCTATCAAAGAACTTAGCACATATGGCACAAAGGTGATTGCTATTGAAGCCGATGCAACGCAAGAATCGGCTGTGAGTACCATGGTTGAGCGCGTTGCCAGTACCCTGGGTGGGGTTGATATTCTGGTAAACAATGCGGGCACCAACGTTCGCAAATTGCCCCAAAATTTAAGTGTGGATGCGTGGCATTTGGTACAAAACACCAACTTGACCAGCGCATTTTTGTGTAGCAAAGCATGTTGGCCTTGGATGAAAAAAACGGGGCAAGGCAAGGTGCTTAACAATGGATCGATGATGTCACTTTTTGGTGCGCCATGGTCGCCTGCATATGCTGCCAGCAAGGGGGGTATCATGCAACTGACCAAATCCCTTGCCTGCGCTTGGGCTCCTGATAACATCCAAGTAAATTGCTTTTTGCCTGGATGGATCGATACCTCGTTAACCCAAAAGGCTCGCGAAGAAATTAACGGCCTGCACGACCGTGTATTGGCACGTACCCCTGCTGCTCGCTGGGGAGATATTGACGATTTTCAAGGGATTGCCGTGTTTTTAAGCAGTGCCGCCTCCAATTTTGTCACAGGTGCCGTAATCACGGTCGACGGAGGGTATTCTGTACAAGGTTAGTGGTCCTGTGCTAGGGTGCAAGTCGCTGCTTCGAAGGTATTTAGTGTTTAAGGGTAGCAATAGGCAAGGCGGTTTTTGGCCTTTGCCTCAATGCGTGGGTAAGGGCACTCACCGCAAGCCTTTGAGTGTTGCTGAAATGGACGTTTAATCCACTCCATAAACCCAATGCGTCGCCTGTTGCGCTTGTGGCAACAAAAAGCTATGGGTCTACGCTGATTTTACACACCTCTTGCAAGTTCGAGTCGCCCTCATGACAAAACCCTACAAGATTTACGTTCTGGAATACGCGAGACGCAAAACCCACTCGAGCGAGGTGTTGGTGGGGGATCCCCATCAAACCCCCATGGATATGTCTTATTACATGTGGTTGGTGGTGAACGATGAACGGGTGATTGCCGTGGATACAGGCTTTACCAAAGAAACCGGTGAGCGCCGTAAGCGCGCATGGGTGAACGACCCCAACGTAATGATGGACGCCATTCAAATTGACCCTCGGCGGGTAACAGACGTTGTTATAAGTCACTTGCATTGGGACCATGCTGGCAATTTTGGACTGTTTCCTAAGGCAAACTTTATTTTGCAAGAAAGTGAGATGGCTTTTAGTACGGGAAAATACATTGGTTACGAGGTGTTTCGCCAGGCATTGGATGTTGAGGACGTGGTAGCCATGCTACGCTTAAATTACGGGGGTCGTGTACGCTTTGTAAGTGGCAGTAAAACTTTGTACCCTGGAATACGGGTACATTGGGTAGGTGGACACACGGCAGGTACGCAAATTGTGGAAGTGCAAACAGAAAGTGGAGTGAGCGTGATTGCCTCCGATGCCGCACACTTTTATGCCAACATGCACCAAAACCGCCCCTTTCACATTATTCACAGCGTGCCTTGTTATATTGAGGGTTTTCAACGGATGCGCACTTTGGCAGTGGATGAGCAACATATTTTGCCGGGGCATGATGGCAAAGTGATGCACATGCTGCCCTCAGTGGCAACGGGTGTCGTGTTACTGCAATAAAATCATAATGGGTGTTTTTTTGCGTACATTTTTTTGATGATATCCCTTTGGGGTAGGAGGGTTTTTAAGTAGATGAGTACGAACAACCCTGTTTTGTTTATTTGGCCAGATGTTGCCAATAAGCTCCTGCCCGAGTGGTTACTTTGGGTTGCCGATGGCGCGGTGCTGTTATGTGCGCTGTTGGTTTTCTTATGGATTTTCCGGATTGCAGCGCGATATCTTAAGCGCCGTCGTACTTACACACGCATGAGAGCTATGTTACGGCGCGTCGACCTGAGCGATGCGGAGCACAACGTGCTGCAAACGTTGGCAGGTGGCGGATTTCACGCACTGTATCGCATGTTGGAAACACCCGTTATTTTTGAAAACCGTGTGCACCGGGCGCACCATCGGGGGATGGATGGCTTGGCGTTTATCGGTCGGTTGCGTGCAAGTTTGGGCTACACTTCTAAAACCCCTAATGCCACGATCGTGTCAACCCGCCAGTTATCTGAAGGGGATTTATGCCAGATATTGGTGCATGATCGCGGCATCATGCACGAATTTTATGGCGTGATATCTGCGGTGTCTACGGACGACCTTGTGCTACGTTTAAATCAAAGCAGCCTAAAAATGATTATGAACAGCAAAGAGCACGACACACAGTTTGGCGTGTTGCTGGGGGAAGGGCGCGCGATTCACCAGTTTCCTTTTCATCCCATTGGTCAAGATGTGGCCGGCCAGGGTTTGCGTGTTGCGCACAGTATGCTCGATACCAAGCATGCCTCACGTAATCCACGCCTCCCTATGCTGCGCAATGTAAAATGTCGCGTGCGTCACCCTGGGAAGAAGGAAGTCGTACGGGAAGCCTTGCTGATTGAGGTGAGTGAAGGCGGGTGCTCGATGATGTTTGACCAGCGGCTTCCTGTCCAGGCGGCGGTTTCTTTTTGGTTGCCCATTCGTTGGTCCACTCCCATTTCTATGGTTGGCTTTGTGCTTGAAAGTTATGAGCAAAGTAGAGGGTGGTGGATTGCACGTTTAAGTGTTTCGCGAATGAGCAAGCCTCAGCGTGAGACCATGCGCGAGGCCTTAAAGCGTGAGTTTCAAAGGCGCCTGAACCGCCTTGAAAAGGATTTAACGCAATAGCAAATTGAAGACCTGTGTTCCCTCCTCATCTCCTCCACCCGTTTCTCCAAACCAATACCTTAGGAACTTCCCCTCCTGTTTCCTCCCCATCTCCTCCACCCGTTTCTCCAAACCAATACCTTAGGAACTTCCCCTCCTGTTTCCTCCCCATCTCCTCCACCCGTTTCTCCAAACCAATACCTTGGTCATGAAATGCGGTTGAAAGGGCCGTTATTTTGCCTTACGCGATCATTCACACCAAGACATGCACGCGATGCATGAATTCAGGGGGAAGTTTTTGCTTTAAAGTGTACAAAATTTGCTCACGCTGGTAGCGCATCGAAAAATGTTTGAGAACAATGTGCGGATTAGGGAGGGCGTCGGGTTTTTCGCGTAAAAAAGCGGCCAAGTCTTCAACATGGGTGTGTCCGCGTTTTTTGGCCAAGCTGCGCTCATCATCCATCAAGAATGTTACCTCCAAAAACAAAATTTTAGAATCCCCAATGTGAGGCTGGCGGTGTAGGGTTTCAATGGTACTATCCCCGATGAAGGTGAGGCGCGGGCTCCATTTTTCCTCCTCAAAGCACACCCCTTTTTGGCGCAATTTGGCCAGCGCATGCCCTGGGGTGCCATGGTATTGCGGCTTTAATTTTTTGCGAACATCAAACACGGTATAGCCCAATGAGGGGGGGCCGTGTTGCACCGCAAAGGCTTTAACCCCTAGTTGTTGGTGTAGCATGATGGTTGATCCCGCGTGCATGGGTTGCAGGTTTGGCATTTTGTGGTCGAGGGTTTGGGGTGGGTACTTGCTTGCAGCACGGCCCGTACCCAATTCTAAGGCTTGCCATGCGTGGGCCAACTGTTTAAAGCCTGCTACGGTTTCTTGAGGAACGTAGTACGTGGCTTTGTCCATACCTAACAAACGGCGTAAGGCGTGGTGGCGCAGTAGGCAGCGGGTGTGATCACCATGGGCGTGGGTGATAAACACGTGCTGCAGTGAGGTCGCTTCGAGCAAGCAGTCGCCCATGTCAAAAGCGCAACCCATTTCGGGGGCTAAAACATAGGTCGAAAGGGCGGCGATCGAAAATGCCAACAGCTTCTCGTTACCGATGTTTAGAGCGAGTGGTCGTCCTGGGTTGTGAAGCTTCGAGGGCATGAGCAAGTAAGATAGTGAAGGAAGCACGGGTGCACAGAAAATGCAAAAACCACAGCATACGCTAATGGGGCGTATTTTTGCCAGTGCTATCGATTTTGATTGAAGATCACTATCAATCCAAGAGGACGAATCGCCCATGGGCGCTTATTACTCGCGGCGTAATGCCTCACACGCAAGGCTTTATAAAATGCACAAAAACCTGCTCCCTTTTGAAATGGTCTCGGCTCTGGGCTACGGTAGGGTGGGTGGGCTGCAGTTTGATGAAAACCTGCGTGGGGGGGGGCAGATAAATACTTATTTAAGCGTAAATTTTATTGGATGCAGTCTCGTTACATGCCATTGCAATTTGCCGCAATCGTGCACCTACCACACGTGAATGCGGACCAAAGTGGGTAGCATGGGTGCTTTTTAACAAATGCCAATGGGCGAAGACCAGTAGGACACAAGCACAAGGCAAAACGCTAACGTAAGCATTTTGCCCTTTGACATAAGGGGGTGTACCCTTAACGCTCAACAACGTTTTCGTAAGGGCCCTCCCAGCGTGCCCCGGCCAGACGGCTGATTCGGGTGGGTTGTGGTGGGAGAAGGGCAATACACCCGCCGTTTTTCTTAAAACGAGACAACGCCTCGGATATTTCCTCGTGAGAGATTTCTCGACGCGCATTCCGTGCCTTTTTGCCAAGCAGTATTCTCGGTTTATTCATCTTTAAATAATCTCCTTTTATCTAAAAAACCATGCTTTTGGTAAACCAAACAATGCTCTTAAAAACAACCGTTTGTGATGTCCTGCCAATGCTAAACCGCGCTTATGAATTGTGCGCGTTTACGGGCACCTTATGGGTTCCATAAGGGCGCGCTGGCGACACCAAAGTGGGCCAATGCGTTACGACTGCATTCTTAGGGGATCCTTATCGATTGCAAAATGAGCAATGGGTGGTTGAGTTACAACAATACGTATTAAAGTAATATATTTCTTTATATAAAGACAATAAAAACGTCCTTATTTTTTAGTTTGAAGTGCGATGAGGGATGAGGGGTAGCGCGTGCCTTGGCTTCGCGGTTCTCTGCCTCGCTAATTTTGCGTTGCCAACCAATGCGTTCTGCGGGAAAGGGTTTGGTAGGTTTCTTTATCCCCAGGGGCAGCCATCAATTCGATCGTTAAAAAAGTGTAGAATTCGTAACCAGCAAAATGCTTGCTTTACATGCGCTCTGCGCAGCAAGTAGCATCTACTTGGTGAACGGATGTTACTTTAGTTAGAGTACTCAACATGGAAAAAGTTCAATAATGCACTATTTACACACGATGATTCGGGTAAAAAACCAGGAAAAAGCCCTTGATTTTTACACCAACAAACTGGGTATGCAGATGATTCGCCAAACAAAATACCCTGGTGGCCAGTTTACCAACACCTTTGTGGGCTACGATTCTGACCCCAAAGCACCCATGCTGGAACTGACCTATAACTGGAATCAAGAAAAAGACTATATCCAAGGGGATGCCTGGGGGCATATCGCCATTGGTGTGGATGATATCTATGGGCTGTGCGCGAAATTGGAACGAGAAGGGGTGGTTGTATCGCGCAAACCCGGGCCTATGAAGCATGGGAGCACTGTGATTGCATTTATTCGCGACCCAGACAACCACAGCATTGAACTGATTGAGCGAAAAGACTAGGAGGGGGACGGCCAGCACACTCCTTAACCTGTGCCAGGTCGCCATTCATGGTTTTTTTTTCAGGATCGGGGCTGGGGGGTTTGTGAGGGAGGGCAACGTTTTTTAGGCCCGTGTGCCTCCTTTTGAGGCCGCTGTGGGAGTGAGGTGCACCACGCTTTGCCCAGTACCCACAAAGGCTTGGCTGGCCATGCCAATGAACAAGCCCGTTTCCATCACCCCAACAATGCCGCGCAAGGCATTTTCAAGTTGTGTGGGCGAGCTTATTTTCCCAAAGGCACAATCCAACATCCAGCCACCGTTGTCGCTTGTAAACACCTGACCTTGGCATTGGCGTAAACTCACCTTAGAGCCAAGTGCCTCGATGCAGGCTGCGCTGCGTCGCCAGCCAAAAGGGTTCACCTCAACGGGTAGTGCAAAGGCTCCCAAATGGCGTTTTTGCTTGCTGGCATCGGCCATAATCACCAAAGATTTCGAGGCTGAAGCAACAATTTTTTCACGGTACAACGCACCCCCTCCGCCTTTAATCAAATTGAGTGCTGGGTCTAGTTCATCTACGCCATCAAAGGTTAAGTCCAATACCTTGGCATCGATTGGCAACTTCGCTTTGCCCTCCATCAGCGCATTCAAACTGGTGAGAGGTAGACCAAGGGCGCCAGCCAACTGGTGGGTACGTTGAGAAGTCGCCACGCATTGCAGGTGACGAATTTGCTGGTTTTTGACGCGCTCTGCCAGCAAACGAATGGCTATCTCGGCAGTGCTCCCTGTGCCTAGGCCAAGGCGCATCCCCGATGTAACCAGTTGAACGGCAGCGCTGGCAGCAAGGGTTTTTTGGTGTTGTGCAGAAGGCATATGGCGTTAGCTGACCAATGTGCGTGGGGCAGTACGCTTTGTTGCTTCGGTGGCTTTGTTTGCCTTTTTGGTTTGCGCGATTGCTTCGGCGGCTTTGCCTGCCTTTTTGGTTTGCACGGTTGCTTCGGCGGCTTTGCCTGCCTTTTTGGTTTGCGCGGTTGCTTCGGCGTCTTTACCTGCCTTTTTGGTTTGCGCGGTTGCTTCGGTGGCCTTGCCTGCCTTTTTGGTTTGCGCGGTTGCTTCGGTGGCCTTGCCTGCCTTTTTGGTTTGCGCGGTTGCTTCGGCGTCTTTGCCTGCCTTTTTGGTTTGCGCGGTTGCTTCGGTGGCCTTGCCTGCCTTTTTGGTTTGCGCGGTTGCTTCGGCGTCTTTGCCTGCCTTTTTGGTTTGCGCGGTTGCTTCGGCGGCTTTGCCTGCGGTGGCTTTGTTTGCCTTTTTGGACTGGATGCTTCGTGGTTCGCTATCTTCTTCCGTGAGCCACTGCTCCGTGTCGGCCAGTTCTTTATCTACCATGGCTTTGCCCGTTTGCCCTACCTCATTCACACCCGCTTCCATTTCTTGGCGAAAGGTTTTTACCTCGTCCATATCCTCCAAAGCCTGCATGTGATCGTGCATACTGCTGCGCACCTCGTTGGCCAAGCGCCGCATATGGGTGAGGAGACGCCCAATGCCCCTTGCCACTTGGGGCAGTTGCTTAGGGCCAATAATCACGATGCCTAAAATAAAAATAACGGCAATTTCTTCAAATCCCATTCCAAACATGGGGTGTCGCGTTGCTCCTATTTATGTATGTGCAAGGGAGGACGGTGGTTGACGGTTAGGGCACGATAAATAGCCACCCTACGAATACCAGGCCTGCAAAAGCAGTGTGTTTCGATGCTGCTCCATTGGCAACCCAACACAAACCGTTTCCGCAGCCTAGCAGATTTTTAAAAAGTCTACCATGTTTCAAAAATGTGTTATGCTCTTCGGTGTGCATTGGCTTCGAGCAGGCAATCAAATTGAAAAAGTAATCTCGCTGTCCAGCATTTTTTACCGCTAGCATTACTCCTATGCGTGGCGCATAACCGCAAACTGCCAATCGCCTACCCTATTTTCTAAAGCCACTTTAACAACAAAATGGACCGTCCCCCCCTGCCAAGCTGCCTCAATATGCAAAAAACACCCGTGCTTGCAAATGGGCAAGGGGAGGTGTGTGCCATTGTACAAGCCGCCTTGGATGCCAAAGCAGAAAAGGCTATGCTATACGACGTGCGCGCGCACTCTTCCATCACCGATTATGTGGTGGTGTGCAATGGGCGTTCACCTGCCCATGTGCGCGGGATTGGCGAGCGTATTGAGCGTGAAATGAAGGCCCAAGGTGCGCACTGTTTTTCAGCGGAAGGCTTAAGTGAGGGAAGCTGGGTGTTGCTCGACTATCAAGATACCTTGGTGCACGTCTTTCATCCCGATACTAGGGCCTACTACGATTTGGATGCCTTGCTTCAAGGAAGCCCTTGTGAGCGCGTAGATGTTCCAAAAAAAGGGGACGTCTCAGAAGAAAGCGAAAGCGAAGATCGGGCTTGATGCGAGGATGGGCTTTTGGCAAAGGCATTCGTGTTATTTGCCTTCACACACGCGTTCATGACAACGGCCCCCCATACCCGTAGGCTTGATGCGTGTTTTTGGGGGATGGTGGGCTGCTGGCGCAGGGTATTAAAGTAGAGGTGTGACATACATTGGGGTTGTGCTTGACATAAAATGGTTCGATGCTCTTTAATGCCGAAATCCCTTGCAAATGGTTTGGCAAAAAACAGACCTTTGTGATGACCAATAGCCTGCAGTAGGTTATCAATAAACACCGATGTGTAAGGAAAAAATTCCCGTGAAAACCTTGAAACCTTTTTGTGCCTTGGGTATGGGGTTGTTGTTAATGGCCTTGTTTGGGCTGGTTTCTTGCTCAAAATCTGTGACTGTCTCGCGCGTTGCCAACACGCAGTCCGTGGATTTAAGCGGCAAATGGAACGATACCGACTCGCGTTTGGTTGCCCAAGAAATGGCGCAAGATAGCCTGCGATGGCCCTGGATTACGCAGTGGAAGCAGCGCTATCGTCGTAACCCTGTGGTGGTTGCTTATGGGGTTACCAACCGCACCAGCGAGCATATCAGTACCGAAACCTTCATGAAGGATTTGGAACGCTCTTTCCTGCGATCGGGCAAGGTGGATGTGGTGGCAGATAGCAAGCAGCGTGAGACCATTCGTGGTGAGCGTGTGCAGCAAAACCAAGGGCTTACCCTAAACCCTGCGGCCATTGGGCGCGAATTAGGCGCAGACTTTGTGCTAACGGGCACCATCAATGCAATTAACGATCGCGAGGGCAATTTGCAGGTGGTGTTCTACCAAACCAACCTTGAACTTATCAACGTTACCAGCAGCAAAAAGGTGTGGATTGGCGACAAAAAAATCAAAAAGGTACTTGAACGGTCGCGCTTTAAGTTTTAAGTGCAACGGAATCCTTGGATAAAGCCTTGTGGTTTTGAGCCCTTCGAGGGTCGGTGCTTTGCGTGTGTTTCGCTATAAATACCGTGCAACCCAGCCATAGTCAATGGCGCCCCTTTCTTACCGTCCATGCTTTTGTGTGGATTGCGTATGCCGTGTTCACCGTGCAACCCAGCCATAGCCAATGGTGCCCCTTTCTTACCATTCACCTTACTCACAGCAGGATCACATGACGGGTCACTTTTTTTTGAAGGCAACGCGTGCCCGATGTTGGGGGCTTTTGTTGCCCTGTTTGTATGCGCTGTTGTTGGGTTGCAGTTCTGCCCCTATCCTCTCCGTACAATTGGAGGTCGATGCACTGCAAGCCAAGGGCCACTACGCGCAAGCTGTTGACGTGTTACAAAAAGCCCGCCCTGCTTATTCAAACAGTGCTGCGCTGCTGGGCATGGAACTTGGATTGTTGCAGCATCAAGCAAAGCAATGGCAGGCCAGTAATCGAGCGTTTGCCAAAGCCGATACCCTGCTTGAAGGGTTGTTTACGCGCTCGATTGTCACCCAGACAGGCTCTTTGTTAAGCAACGAAAACGTCGTGTCTTACCGTGGTGAAGCCTCCGAGGCGGTGATGATTCACATATACAAGGGCTTAAACTATGTACAGTTGGGTGACATCAATGCAGCGCTGGTCGAAATGCGCCGCATGGATGAGAAACTGACCTACATTGACAGAAAAAACGGTGCAAGCAGTGGTTGGTCTTATCGCGAAGATGCCTTTGGGCGTTGGGTATCAGGGCTATTGTACGAAACCGCAGGTGGGCGTACCAACTTGAATGATGCCCATATCGCCTACAAAAAGGCATTGGATGCTTATGCCAAACATTACCCTCCCCAGCAGGCTCCTCAAATTGTGTTGCAAAACCTGCTAAGCAGTGCCATTGCTTTAGGGCCAAGAGAGGTGACCCGCTTGCGCAAGCGTTATGCCGAGGTGCCCTATGTGCCTCTGGCGCAAAAACGGCAAAATGCCGTGCTCACGTGGATTCACTTTGCAGGGCGTTCGCCCATTAAAAGAGAAACCAGAATCCGAGCAGCCAGTAGCGCGGGCTGGGTGCACATTGCCTTGCCCAGGTACAGTCGACGTTCCTATCGCATCCATGGAAGTCGGGTGCGCGTGGGCGATAAAATGGGCCAGTCTTTAGAGCTGGTGGGCGATATTGGGACTTTGGCCGAACGCAATTTGAGCAAAGCACTCCCTGCGATTACGTTAAAAGCCATTGCACGGGTGGTATCCAAACAACAGCTCGCACGTGCCGCAAAGAGAAGCACCAGTAACGAGAGCAATGCGGCGCTTTTGGCTTTGGTGGGTAATGTATACTCGGTGGCATCGGAGTCGGCAGATTTGCGCTCGTGGAGCAGCCTGCCCGATAAAGTGTTTATCTCTCAGGTGGTGGTGCCCCCAGGTGAGCATCATATGAGGGTTGACTATCTTTCTGCCCAAGGGGGCAAAGTACGCAGCCAGGACTTAGGTTTACTCAAGGCCCAAAAAGGCAGTTCACACCTTTTTGTGCTCCATACCCGCGATTAGTAGTCGGACCTTGGGCTTTGCTCACCCGCGGTATTTTGGCTTGCAAACTGCTGGCTGTTGCCTTTGCAAACTCCTTTTCGCACCATGGCTGTCGCGACAAGGCATCGTTTTTGTGTAAATCATATGCTCCTTGCATGAATTTTGCATGGTTGTTACTACAGCGACCTGTAGGGCTACCTGTTTACCAATCGTTTGTCAGGGCTTGTTAGCATTTGCCAGCGTTATAGGTATTGCAGCATGGGTTTTTGCTGCGTGGCACCAGCCGATGTGCGCTTGGGATGATGGGGTTTTCACGCCTTATGGTAAATCTAATGGGGCATGCTGGAATCCAAACCGCCAATGGGGTGATGGCTACCATCATAAGGCTGTTTGCGTTTTTAGGTGGAACTTACTTTTTGTGCTGGTGCTTGCACACAAAACTGCAGTTACATGGCTAAAAAGAAGGACAAAGATACAGTTAAGGCTATGGAAAGCGAATACAAACCAGGTTGGGCATGCGCCAAAGGCGGTTCGCAAGTGCCAAAGCACTGCAAGCGGTGGCCGCTGTTGGTAGGTATTGTGTTCCTCACAGTATCGGTGGCTATTGTTGGGTGCTCGAGATCTCATGTTGTTGAGCCTTCAGCGTTGCATTATTTTGAGCAAGGTAACCTTGCTTTGAAACACCTTAAATACCCCTTGGCCATCCGCTGGTTTCAGCGCGCCATTGTAGAAGATGACCGCCATGCGGAGTTTTATTACAATCTAGGTCTGGCACAGCAGCGCGCTGGCACGCCGGAATTGGCTGTGGTGGCCTATCGTCAAGCCATTGAGATTGACCCTAATTTGCCTTATGCGCATCATAACCTAGCCCTTGTGCACCATACCTTGCAACAAGCCCAGCTCGCCAATGCGCACTACCATCGCTATCGGCAAATTTTGGGCGCACAGCAATCAAGGGAAGATTCAAGGCTCGCCAAGCATAAAACACAAAGCACCCTAGGCCAAACAGCCAAGGTCCCCGTGGCAAAGGCTCCCCGTAAGAAAGCGGGCTTGGCCGACACCAAAGGCGCAAAAGCTGCCTTGGAGCGCATCAAAAAAGCGGGTACTCGAGCCAGGCCTTCAAAGCCAAAACCCCGCGCCTCAAAAAACCCGCCAACCAATTTACAACACACATCGGCAGCCCAAACCCAAGGCAGAAAAAATGCCTTCGGTAAAAGCCAGCCAGCAAACAAAGTAAGAAAACAGGCGTATAAACGCCCACAACTCCAGCAGGCAGTGCGCCAACATGGAAGCAATCCGTTTTCCAGCGCACCGCAGAATCAACAAGGTGATGTGGAATGGTGGAACGCAGATTACTATCAAAAAGTCAACCCTTAGTGCCGGCAAAATCCCCTGAAATGCTGCTGTCTGTGGGGTTTTTGCACGCACGTCTTCAGGCTCCTTCTGAGCGGGTACGCCTGTGGTCTGCCTACCAATTGGCTTCACGTTGGGAGGGAGAATGGCGCCGTTTTGTGCCCACCTTATGGGAGTCGCAGCAAGAAGAACTCCGTGAATTGGCCGTTAATTTGTCGGGCAATTTGCAACTAAAGCATTACGTGTTTCCGTTGTTGCAGGTATTTCGCAACAGCAAAGGTAGCCCTTCTTGGATGGCAGCGATTGCTTTGGGGCATTTGGGGGAAAGTACGGCCAAGCCTTTGTTATGGCGCTGGTTTGCCCAATTGCTCGAAGATGAACGAGGCGATGTACACGCTTTGGAATGCGCCATTGAAAGTGTGCTGCTTTTGGACACCCCCTTGTATGCCCCTAAAATGCTGCGCTATTTGCCGCGCTGGCAACGAAACCACACCCAATACAGCACCGTGTTTCGGGTGCTGTGTGCGCATGCTTCAACTCCCGAACATTGGCAGAGTTTGGCCCAATCCTACGGAGCGGTGCGTACTTTTTTTCATGATACAGAACTGGCACGCATCCTCTTTGCACCCTTTGTGCACAGCCAAGTAATGCAGCATGTTAAGTCGTGTATGAGCACGGGGTTGTCCGTTTCAGATCTGTATCGTGAAGCATTGGGCATGTTGGGGCAAACCAAAATGCTCAGGCGCATTGAACCCATTTTAAGCACACTTCCCAAAAACTTAGAGGGTAGGGAGGCCATGTGCATTTTGGTTAAGCAAGTGCTTTGCTTGCTGGATGCCTTGGTGCCTGTAAACAATTTATGCGACGAGGCCAAAGCACTCTTAACCGCTTGCACGGCCTGGTTAGACACATGGGAAGAGGGTATTTTAAAAGTACGCAATTATGAAAGCGTACTGCTGGTGTCATTGCCCATTAGCGTGTTTGTCGACTGGCTCGAAAAAACCGCTTTTCAAGCGGAACAAGTCGATTTTCAAATGCTTAGCCACTTGTACCATGCGCCCTTTTCTTCTCCGCAGTTTGTGTGCAAACTCTTAAATCAGACGGTGTTAAATACGCTTGATGATAACCCCAATACCTATATAGATGGAAACCGCGAAAGCGGTCCCAATCCCACGGTTGGTGCCGCCCAAAACGACAAAAATGCGCCTGCCTTGCCTGTAGACACAGGTGATGCTGCGGGCAGTGCGTGCCTACCTCCTGCAGAGAGCACCAACCCGTTTGTAGCCAAAACCATTCAAAAAACCGACGAAAAGGCAGCGTTGCCCCCCCCCCAAAAAGCACAAAGCCCGGTGCCCATTTTAAATGAGAACGAAAAGGCCACCCTTTGGCGGCTCTACACCAAGCAATTGGGGACGGACGAAAACATCGCCCAGCAATTGCCTCAGCCATGGGATATCCCCCTTGCATCATTGCCACGACGCTTGGGGGGTTTGTTGCGCCAAAAGCTCCCCCACGATTTGTCCGCGGGGCGCACCCAAGAAGTGGAATACGCCTTGGAAATGCTGCGCCGCGAAGGGCATCCTGATAGCATTTGCCTTTGCCTAAACTGGTTTTCCGTGCTGTTAAATCAATGCTACGACACCTTTTTGGACTTTATGACCCATTTGCCCGATATGCGTTTTTTGCCCTTGTTGCAGGCGTATTATCGCCGCGGAGAAAGTGATGCACTGGAGCTAATGCGTTTTATTTCTGATGTGCATGGCTTGCCTCATCCCACCTTGGATGCGCCCAACAATACCAACTTGCGCAAGCTGCGTTTAACCTGTTCCACCTGCCGCGCACCTTATCATTATGCCTACCACAGCCTATACATTAATGCCGACTGCGTCGAGCAGCGCCAACGGCTGCTGCCTAAAGATGTGTGGACTAGCCAGAAATTTTGGTGCAAACGCTGTGGTGTCCAAACCCCTTTTGCGCCAGAAGAGGGTTTTTTGGACGCGGTGTTTAACGAGCTGTTACAGCTCCGTTTTTCTCCCACCCAAGAAAGTGCACTGATGAGCAAGCGTTTGCATCCCATTGGGTTTCCGCGCTTCGAGGGCAAAGTGTGCAACCCTGCCAACTTTTTGCCGATTGCAGAACAATGGCTCCATTCCGCCCCGCAGTACATGACGGCGCAAAGTACTTGGAAAACCACGCGCAACGAGGTATTGCTCGAACTGGGGAAGCTCCGGATTGCATTCAAAGAACCCTCCCTTGCCAGCCAAGCATTAAAGCAAATTAGGGAGAATTCTTCCCAGTGGCCATACGCGCAGTTACACCTGGGTATTCTCGCTTTTCAGCAAGGGCACATGCCTCAAGCAAGGGCGTGTTTTGTGAATATCACTACCCGCTATAGCCCCGGTCAATTTGCCGAGGAAATCGAAAACCCTGCAGAGATGGCCAAAGATTATCTGGAGATGTTGGACAAGCAAACCTACAAACGCTCCCATTTACGCGTGCTGCCCTCCGCAACTTAATAAAGTACGCACCAAAATGAGAGGTCAACACGGTCGAACCCCCCATGCAACGCGTGTATTTAGATCACAATGCCAGCACACCCCTTTTGCCCATTGTGGCAGAACAGATGAAGGAAGCCTATGTCGAGCGCTTGGGGAATGCGTCAAGCACCCATTACTACGGGCAGCAAGCACGCCATGGTTTGGAGGAAGCCCGTAACGAACTGGCACAATGTTTTGATTGTCCCCCACGTGAACTTATTTTCACCAGCGGTGGGACCGAAGCCGACAACCTTGCCCTGCAATGGCTGGCAGGGCAGAAAAAACCCGCGCACCTTATCACCTCTTGCATCGAGCATCCTGCAGTATTAGAAACCTGTCGCTGGTTAGAAAGCCAAGGGGTTGAGGTGGACTACCTGCCTGTCAATGAGGAGGGGCGGGTCTACATTGAGGAGATTTCCGCCCTCATCAAGTCCCATACCCGGTTGGTATCGTTGATGGCCGTCAACAATGAAACAGGGGTGATTCAACCCATTGAAGCCATGGTGGACCTGGTGCGTTCAGCACCTCATGGCAGCGACATCCGCATTCACTGCGATGGTGTGCAAGCCTTTGGCCGCATCCCCTTGCCTTGGCGCAAATGGGGTTTGGATATGCTCAGTGTATCGGCCCACAAACTGGGTGGTCCTAAGGGGATTGGGTTGTTAACCGTGCGTTTCGGACGCCTGCCAGCGCCTTTAGCCTACGGAGGTTCCCAAGAACGCGGCTTGCGCCCTGGAACCGAGGCTGCGCCATTGATTGAAGGTTTTGCAAAGGCAGCAACATGGGCACTCCAAAACCAAGGGCGTTTAACCAAGCATTGGCAGCGTTGTGCCCAGCATTTGATAAGCGCAGTGGATACCCTGGAGGGGTTTTTTTGGAATGCCCAGTCAGCACCGCGCATTGCCAACACCTTAAACATTGGGTTTCAAGGGATTTCTAGCGAAAGCTTGCTGGTAGCTTTAGACCTAAACGGGGTGGCCGCTTCCAGCGGTTCTGCTTGCGCTTCGGGCGCCCTGCAACCCAGCCATGTCCTGCAAGCTATGGGGCTTTCCAGGCTGCGCATTCAAGGATCTTTGCGCTTTAGCATGGGCTGGAATACCCTTGAAGAAGAGATGGTGCGCAGCGCGAATATGTTGCGCCAAGAAGTTTTGCGCTTACAAAACCCCATTTCCCATCCCCAGCACAATGTACAAAAATAAGGCATCGTAGAATATGGCAATGCGTATACGAACCGTGAAACGTGGAATTTGGTTTTTGTTACTGGGCATGGCGTTTGGTGGCTGGCAGATGGGGTTCGTTTTTGCTGCGTTTGCCCAATCGACCAACCCTGCCCCCGCACAAAAAATAACGAAGCCAACCCCCAAATCCCAAAAGCCAAAAAATTTGCGCAGCCAAAAACGCTCGGGCAAAACCATCGATTCCAAAAAGAATTCCGCCCGAAAAAAACTACGTAATACAACGGTGCTTACCCCATACCCTACCCAATCCCCCCCTGAAAAGCTGCGCCTTCTTGCCACCAAAGCCGTGAACGAAAACAGCATTCCCATCGATTTTGTGCGCCGGATTGTGGCCCAAGCAAGGCGGTCGGGGGTGCCCGAAGATAGGTTAAAAGAGATTGTGGTTGAAGATGAAAATGGCGTGTTGGTGAACGCCATTGCTTTTTTAAGGCAGTATGATTTGCGCAGGCAAGATGTCATGCGCCGCCGTTTAGAACGCCGCAACCGGCGCCGCTTTACGGTGCATGAGATGCTCGATGAACTCAATTATACCCAGCCCAAAGATTTAGCCCATTTAAGGAATACGTTGCCTTTGGATGCACGCGAATAAAGCCAACTGTCCCATGACGGATTATTTGCTCCTAACGTGATGGCGTGGTCTGCTGGAGGTGGTAGGTTTTTGTAGATTTTAAAAAAACCTGAGGCCAAAGCAATCCGCCAGACTAACATACTTTATCCCAGGGAAGTGCTTGCTTGACCAAAAGTGAAGCATAAGGCAGGCAGAAAAGTGGTTCGAATATGATGAATGAAAAAATGGGGCTGGCAGCAACCAATCCAGCAGATGCGCTGCCTGCTCTTTTAGAATGCCCCAATGGCGTATCCATCAAGGTAGCCACCCCTGCAATCGCCCAAATGGTGGGGAATACCCCCTTGGTGGCTTTACGTCGCTTGCATGGAGCGGGTAATTTATGGGCCAAGCTGGAATGGTGCAACCCTGGGCAGTCAGCCAAAGATCGCCCTGCATGGAACATCATTCGTGAAGCCTTGTGTAGCGGTGCCCTAACCCCTCACAAAACCCTGCTCGATGCCACCTCTGGAAATACAGGCATTGCCTATGCCATGTTTGCAGCGGCATTGGGTATCGAGGTACATTTGTGTATGCCCAGCAGCGTGTCGCCTGCAAGGATTAAAATTTTGCAAGCCTATGGGGCCCAGCTCGACTTTACCCCTGCCCAAGAATTTTCAGATGGCGCGATTCGCAAAGCCCAATCACTGGCCCAGCAAAATCCGGAGCACTGGTTTTATGCCGACCAATACACCAATCCCCATAATTGGCAAGCGCATTATCACAGCACGGGTGTCGAAATTTACCGCCAAACCCATGGTCAAATACGCCACTTTGTATCCAGCTTGGGCACGTCGGGGACCTTTATCGGTACGGGCAGGCGTTTAAAGGAATTGAATCCTGCCATTAAACTCGTTGAAGTGCAGCCCGATTCACCCTTTCATGGTTTAGAGGGGATGAAGCATATGGAGAGTTCCATTCAACCTGAGTTCTACGACCCCCATTTTGCCGACGAAAGGCAGGTGGTCCGCACCGAGGATGCCTACGAGGCTGTGCGCACTTTGGCCAAAGAGGAAGGCTTGTTAGCAGGGGTTTCAAGCGGTGCAGCCTTGGTGGTAGCCCAGCGCGTGGCCTGCGCACACCCAAACCAAGTGGTGGTGGTGGTGTTTCCAGACAACGGCCTGAAATACCTTGATGAAAATTTTTGGACAAAATAACCGATCAAGCGGGTTATGGCATCCTGCAAAGTCCATCCTCTCTCATCATGGTTTGCTGGTTCGAGGGGCATTTTTGATACCCATGCATCCCAGCGTATTTTTTGTGAGGTGCTGGCACGGCGTCATTCCCCACCAGCGTATTTTTTGTGAGGTGCTGGCACGGCGTCATTTCCCACCAGCGTATTTTTTGTGAGGTGCTGGCACGGCGTCATTCCCCACCAGCGTATTTTTTGTGAGGTGCTGGCACGGCGTCATTCCCCACCAGCGTATTTTTTGTGAGGTGCTGGCACGGCGTCATTCCCCACCAGCGTATTTTTTGTGAGGTGCTGGCACGGCGTCATTCCCCACCAGCGTATTTTTTGTGAGGTGCTGGCACGGCGTCATTCCCCACCAGCGTATTTTTTGTGAGGTGCTGGCACGGCGTCATTCCCCACCAGCGTATTTTTTGTGAGGTGCTGGCACGGCGTCATTTCCCACCAGCGTATTTTTTGTGAGGTGCTGGCACGGCGTCATTTCCCACCAGCGTATTTTTTGTGAGGTGCTGGCACGGCGTCATTTCCCACCAGCGTATTTTTTGTGAGGTGCTGGCACGGCGTCATTCCCCACCAGCGTATTTTTTGTGAGGTGCTGGCACGGCGTCATTTCCCACCAGCGTATTTTTTGTGAGGTGCTGGCACGGCGTCATTCCCCACCAGCGTATTTTTTGTGAGGTGCTGGCACGGCGTCATTCCCCCCTCTTCGTTATTCAGCAAAAAGGACACTCTTATCATGCCTGCAATTATTGAAATCCCTTCCGCATTGCAACGTTTTACCAACAGCCATGCGCAGTTTAACGCCCCAGGAAGCAATGTGGGCGAGGCCATGAATGCCTTAATTAATGCCCATGGCGAACTCAAACAGCATTTGTTTGATGAGCAGGGTAATTTACGCAGTTTTATCAACATTTATGTGAATGATGAGGATATCCGGGCCAAAGGCTTGATGGAAGCCAAATTGAACGAAGGCGATTCCATTCAAATTGTACCTTCCATTGCGGGTGGCAACGCAATGCCTTCAGCGACCCATTGAGAATGGGTCTGGCTTGGCGATTGTATTAGGATTCCCATGCGATGTTTGCGACAGCGGATGCGGGTTTTCATGTTTTCTCATGGACAACCATAAAGCGTTGGTAGTACAATCTGACGAGGTGCCCATAAAAAGCAGAACAAAAAAATGGGTAGCGAAAAAATTTACTGATTTATGTTTTTAGAAAACGAATGTCACCACCTGCCCAGGTGACGACATTGCCTCATAGCGCAAAAGGGAGATTCACAGTACACCGTAACAACATCCCCGTATTTCTTGAGCCGCTAAAAATGGCATTAGAGGTACATAAAGGTATGTTTGGTAAGCAAATTGCTATGCTTAGTGTGTAGTTAAGTGAACGCTGCTCGTTCTTATCAACATTAAGGACGGGCACCCTTTGTAAAAGAACCTCAAGGACTGAGCGGGTTAAATAGGAAAACGAAGCAAACGATAGTGCCATGCTGAATCGGTTGAGCCGTCATGTGCGCACAGGTGTCTGTTTTTTTGAAAAAGGACCTATTCCCTACAATGAGAGGTTGTTTTAAAAGGGTATGATTATAGGATACCCAGTGTTTTTGAGTAGGTGGGATTTTGGCAAAATCAGCAGATTTAATCGAACGATTTACAATTGTGGAAGGGGTACACTTGTTGTGTACACCTCGGGGCAATGTACTTTTTGGCTGTCCGCCAGAAATTCTAAAGCGGCTTTTGCCTATGCATCTGCCCATGCCTGATGTAATTGTGTTGCCCCAGCGACTCTACAGCCACCATTCAACGCATGCATCGCTCGAGTTTCCCTTATACCATTTTTTGTTTGTGCAGCGTGGTCTCGAACGCAAGCGGCATTTTCAAGTAATCGCACAAGCGCATCACTGTGAATCTTTAGAGCAGATGTTGCGCGTAACCTTGGTGGGCCCGAATGAGGAGGAGATGACCGGCGTTGGTTGCGACCCTCAGTTGGCCCAAGAGATCTATCAAGAAACCTCTTCCCTCGCGCTTAAAAACTCCGACAAAGGCGGCAGACCTTTTTTGGTGGATGAAATTGTACACTTTAAGTCCACCGAAAAGGGAGGTGTGGTCGAGGTTTATCCGGCCACGCACAACAAACCCGCGCTGATGCTTGAAAACCTAGGCGAGTGCCAGTATCGCTTAAATTACGGCGAAGATGCCACTGAGGTGGATGTCACGATTACACAGGAAATTTCTCCAAGTTATCCCTTAAATCATAGGCCTTTTAAAAAAGAAAAAGGTAAATTCACCATGGCAGTACTGGGACGTAGCAATGGCTTCGACCCCAAAGATCCAGCCAACGGTTACCTATTTAATATTGATGGTAAGTTTCTGCTTTGGGATTCCCCCGCCTACTTGCACCACCATTTGAGAAACTTGCAAGTCGACCCCAAGGACATCGACGCGCTAATCGTCTCCCACGTGCATGAAGACCACTTGGACGTACAGGAGAGTTTGAGGGAGACCCCCTTCGATTTGTATACGACACCTGAAATTTACTACAGCATTTTGATTAAACTCATGGCGGTGCATGGGTACACCATGGAGCAAGCTAAGGCATGCTATAACTGGCGCCCGCTTAAAGCTGAAACAGACACCAAGGTGCTGGGAGCAGAATGTTTTACCTTTCATGCCATTCACGCCATTCCTGCACTGGGGTGTCGCTTACGGGTGAAAATTGGTCGGCAAGAATCTCTCATCCATATCTCTGGCGATCATGTCTCGAAAGACGTGATGAAAAGCATGATGCACAATAAAGGGCTTTCTAAACGGCGCTATCGTTTTTTTCAAGAGCTGGTTACAGGGGATGAAGATATGATGATTATGGACGCTGGTGGTGGCATGATTCACGGCGATTACCGTGACTACCTAACCATTCATGCACCCATTGCCTACATGCATACGGGTCTTATTCAAGAAGATCTGCCCGAAAATAAGCATTTGATGCGTTCGGGGCAGGTGTACTCTTTTATTTAGCCCTTTTTGTGGCTTTTTCAGACCAGCAGAAAATAGCTGCCTTTTGCGGTAGTACACTCTAGCATTACCCAAGTACGCGCTACTCGTTTTTGGTAGTGGGTTTTTTTTGCGTGTTCAAAAGCGATTCTAGCAAAGGGCTGCCCATTGCCGCGGCGACGCTCACATCTCCTACCCATGCCTGACCTAGGTAGATTGCATAAACCGCTATCCCCAAAACCGACAAACACAAAATAAACATCAACCAACTATTTTTGCCGGCCTCTTTCAGACGATGCTTGGGATTAACGATCTTAGCATCATTGAGTTTGGTTACTTCGGTGTGGCGGTGTAGACTCCCATCCAATGCATTTTGAATCATTTTCTCTGCACTGCCAGGCACAACTTTAGCGTACCCGGCCAGAATGCTTGGGTGTGGAAGAGGACCCTCAAAAGAAAGTGTGCTCGGCGGTAACTTATGCAGTTAACTTTGCCAATACTTCTGGGCGCACCCCGCCGGCGTTTCCCGCCAAAAGTTCCAGCAATGCTTTCTCTTCAGCAGACACATCTTCTGGTGTAGGCGTAGGGGTAGCGCTCTGGGCTGGTTTGCTGGGTTTACGTGTCTTCTTTGCTGGCATGGCCAATCGCCTCGGCTGGAATCACAGACCACAGGTCGGCACCAATGTTCTCCCAGTCGAGTCGCAAGCGAAGAGCATCTAACAGCATGGCCTCGAGGTTATTTTTTGGCATGGGCTCGAGCGTGCCTTGCGTACATTTCGGCAATAGACAACTGGGCACGCTTTTTGGTTGAAAGCCGGGCACGTTGCTTTACAGAGAGCATATCCTAGTTTGTTTCTAGTTTAACGGTGTTTACATGCATTATTCAAGAGGGAGTTTAAAGCACATCCAACGAGGAGGCTATCTGCAACCTCTTAAAAAACCAATCTTTCGTTAGGTTAAATTACAAATTATAAGTCGTGAACGTGGTTTAAATTAAAATCGATACACAGTCAACCAAAAGATGCTGCAGCCACCTTAGCTTTAATATGAAATGTAAACTGTAATGTAAAGCCAAAGGCAACATGCGCTAGAGGGCTTCTGTGTTGAAAACAAAGCATAACCTTAACGCCATTTTATAGGCATGGACCACGCAACATACATGCAGCATTTTTACCTGACGGAGGGACGGCAAAAACATAGCCAATGCGTTGCGAGGTTTGAGCACACATGGCCCAGAGCCCCTTATAGCAAAATGGCTGTGGGGTTTTGGAGGAGCTGCGTTAACGTACCAAGGAAAGTCGCAGCCGCCACCCCATCTACCACGCGATGATCCGAGGAAAGGGTAATGTTCATGGTTTTACCCACGGCCAAGTTGCCGTTATCCACCACGGGTTCTTCCACCATTCCGCTGACTGCCAGAATACATACCTGGGGGGTGTTGATAATGGCGTTAAACTCATGAATGCCATACATGCCCAAATTGGAGATGGTAAAACCACCACCTTGGTATTCTTCGGGCTGCAGTTTTTTATCGCGAGCACGCCCTGCCAAATCGCGCATTTCTTTTGAGATAGCCAACAAGCCTTTCCTATCGGCATGGTGAATAACGGGGGTAATCAGGCCGTCATCTATGCCCACGGCCACGGCAATATCCACGCTGTTTAAGTAGCGAACACTGTCCCCCAAAAATTGGCAGTTAATGTTTGGGTGTAAGCGTAGTGCAGTGGCACAGGCTTTGATCAGCAGGTCGTTGATCGACACTTTCATGTCGGGAAAATCTTGCTTTATGCGCCCACGGGCGGCAAGTAAGGCTTCCATACGTACTTTGCTACGTGCCTGAAAATGCGGTGTGGTGGTTTTGGATTCGAACATTTTCTTGGCAATCGAGCGACGCATCATGTTCATGGGCTCATCGCGATAGGCCTCGCCTTGAAATGCGATGCTTTGTGCGGGCATGCCCACGCCGTTGCTGCTGGCAGGGGCTGCCTCAACATCGGCTGCCACAATTCTACCCTTAGGGCCACTGCCATTGAGGCCACGCGGATCAATCCCTTTTTCTGCCGCCAATTTTTTGGCATAGGGCGAAATACGCACGCGCTCATCTGCCCCCAGTACTGGTAAGGATCCTGGGGTGGGCACGGCGGTTGGTGCTGGTGCTGGGGTGGGCACAGCGGTTGGTGCTGGTGCTGGGGTGGGCACGGCGGTTACTGCTGCTTTAGGTGCGGTTGGTGCGGTGGTTGCCCCGCTCTTGGCTTGGGCGAGGATTTCCGTAATATCCTCGTCCATGGATTCAGCCAAAATGGCCAGCACTTCGCCCACTTTAAGTTCTTGCCCCACCTCAACCAGCAAAGCGCGCACATAGCCCTCATCGGCCAATTCGTATTCCATCAGCGCCTTATCGGTTTCAATTTCGGCGAATAACTCGCCGATGTCAGCGTGCTCGCCCACCCGTTTGGTTAAGGCTGAAATAACCCCGCTTTCCATGGTGGGGCTAAGGCTGGGCATGGTAAGTAAAATGGCCATGGGGCAATCCTCGGTTTTTGTTGAACGGATGAAACTAAACAGGGTGTGAAAATATGGCCAATGGGTGGAATGCAGTATGGATTAGGTTTTGGCGAGCAACACAGCAATGTTGCCAAAAATGCCCACCACGGCCGCCACCGCGGTAATCAGTAATGCAAAATTGCGACTTTCTAATTTTTCGATCCGCCTTTCGAGACGATCAAAACCTTCTCGCATGTTCTGATCCGTACCGCTTATCCGCCCTTGCATGCGCTGCTCGACACCATTGATGCTTTCGCGGATGGCACGTACCTCGCCAGTGAGTTCTCCAATTTTCTCGCCGATGGCACCAAAATCGACAGATGCGGGTGGATTCGCACCAGCACCCGTGCGTTCAACGGACATCATGTGTGTAGCCGCCTCATGGTGTAGCCGTTGTAATCCCTTAAGTGCTTCTGGAGGAATGTTTTCTGGGGTATCTTTTTCAGTCATCTCTCACGTTTCCTTAAATCCTTATCGGTCGGTGCGAAGAAGCAAAGATGAGATTAAAGCGATTTGGATACAAAGTGCAACGGCACGCTGTCAAGTGCCGTCGATTTAGCGCAAGAGGCTCGTCGTTTTTAAATATCTCGACCACGTTTTGGGCATTTTGCACAGGCAAAAGGCTTGCTGTTGAGGGATGCTGGCCGTTAATTGCGATAAAGCACCGTTTTTGCAGCCTTGATCACATCGGTTATGCTGGGAATGCTGGCTTCTTCAAGGTTTTTGGCATAGGGCAGTGGGTTTTCGCTGTGGGTGACGCGCACAACCGGCGCATCCAAATCATCAAAGCAATGGGTGTAGATTTGGTCGGCAATTTCGGCACCCACGCCCGCAAAGCGGTTGCCCTCTTCAACAATCACGGCGCGGTGGGTTTTGCGTACCGAGCGCGCGATGGTCTCAATATCTAACGGCTTAATGCTACGTGGGTCAACCAATTCGACTGCAATGTTTTCTTTTAAAAAAGCATCACACCCTTTGTGGAGTAAATGGTTATGGCGACTGTGGGCAACGATGGTCACATCGCTACCCTCGCGTCGTACGGCTGCCTTGCCAAAGGGAATCATCTCATCCACATCATCAGAGACCTCACCCGTTTCGGCATAAAGCAATTCGTTTTCCATAAAAATTACGGGATTGTTATCACGAATGGCGGTTTTAAGCAGGCCTTTGGCATCGGCAGGAGTCGAAGGCATAATCACCTTGAGACCAGGCACATTGGCATACATGCTCTCAAGGCAGTTCGAATGCTGGGAAGAGACCCTTGCAGCAGGCCCAGAAGGCCCCCGAAACACGATGGGTACAGGAAACTGCCCGCCCGACATGTACAGTATTTTGGCGGCATTCGAAATGATTTGATCTATGGCCACCAGGGAAAAATTAAAGGTCATAAATTCAATAATAGGGCGCAGACCCACCATTGCTGCTCCCACCCCAAGGCCGCTAAAGCCTAGTTCGCTAATGGGGGTATCAACAATGCGCTTTGGCCCAAAGTGCTCGAGCATGCCTTGGCTTACTTTATACGCACCGTTGTATTGTGCCACTTCTTCACCCATTAGAAACACGCTCTCATCGCGTGTCATCTCTTCGCTCATGGCATGGTTTAATGCTTCACGCATGGTAATGGTTTGCATGCCCATGGCTTTACTCCTTTACTTGGTCTAACGAAGGCAATCGTGCCGATAAAGGTTCACGAGAGGGTCCTTCAAGGCACCCCCCATCATAGCCCATTTCCCATTAGAATAAAGGGTTAAAATCGCCCGAGATGTATTTTTAAGCCTTTCACGGCATGTCCCTCAGGGTTTTTTGCTGTGCTTTTACCCTCGAGTATGGATATTTTTGTGCCCGCGGATGATTCCCTCGTTTTATTTTGAACGCTCATCCTCACCCCAAGGTGGTAGCATCCAATCAAGATACGATAGAAGTACTATTTCAAGCCATTGACAGCCTGAAATGAATGCCCCCAATCCTTTTTAACCTAATCAAAGTGCCACATGTTATTTACCCATTGAAATGGATGTGTGAGGCACGGGGCAGTTCAACCGTAGCCCAAAGAACGATTATATAAACATTGAACAGGCAGTCTATGCACCCTTTTTAGCTTTGCAGAACGGGGATCTTGCCACCAATGCCTCAAGGCTTTAAAAGGCACACTGCAAAAACTCGATTTCGGGCTCCTCCGCAAAGGAGATCACCAGCCCCACCGATGCCCTTGCCTCCAGCCAAGGTGTGGACCTGTATTTCACGGCGTCTATAGTTTACGTGCCTTTGCTTGGAGAAACGGCAACTAACCCGACCGGCAGGCAAATTGGCGGGCCTAAAGGGCAAGTTTTTGCTCAGCCATCCATGGCACACTCAACACGCAAAAAACCTTTTACCTCGACCCGCACAAATACTAACATCAGCGCAAACACGGCCACCCACCGCAAAAGCGTGGTACAACTGCTTGATAGCCATTTAAAACCCCTAACCCAAAAACAGCCTCGCAAAGCAGATGAAGGGTGACAGCGATCCGCAAAAACGACCCAATAAAAACTTGAACCACAACTAAAAATTTGAACCAAAACGAACCGTGTTAAATCGTGTAAACGAAAGTGACACAGCGGGTGAGCATCACTCCATAGGGGCTTTATCCCTCTCTAAGACGTGCTTTGCTAGGCAAGCCTCAAAAATTTTAAAGGCGCATGGCACAGGGTGTTATGTTGGCGGCACGTGTAACTTGCACTTTGTCCATCCATTACCTAACTGCTAGGCTAAGGTGCCAAAATCGCGCAGAGCCACCTTGGTTGTACGCACTCCTCACAAAGCGGCTTTAATGGTTTGCGCAAACCACAGTACGGCTTGCCTATAGGGTTGGGGCTGTTTAAGGGTTTTATAGACCTCCAAACAGTTGTGACGCATTATTTTTTGGGCTTGGGGTGAATTGGCCAAATCCATAAAAGTACGGGTGATATGAGGCGCAGTCATGTTTTCTTGTATCAACTCGGGAATAATCTCTTTGTTGGCCAAAATATTAAACAAGGCAACGTGGCGGATGTAGAGCATCCGGCGGATGATAAACGCATTGAGCGCACCCAATTTATACACCACCAACATGGGCACCCCATGCATGGCCACTTGGGCTGTGGCACTGCCTGAGGTGCAAATAGCGAAATCAAGCAAAGGAAGCAAGGGTAGAAATGCATTTTCGACGAGCAGCACGCGCCCTTTAGGCCCGTAGCGCGCAATCAATTTTTGGGCGTGCGTAACATCTAAATTAGATGACAAAGGGACCACAAAGCGCCCAGCAAAGCCCAGTTCGCTGATGTTTTTGGCCGCTTGCAGCATGTGGGGAAAACATTGCTTTATCTCCAATGGGCGGCTACCTGGAATGAGCCCCACCACCGCACCCTTAGGTAGAGAATTTTGGATGTGGTTGCGTAACGCTGCCACCTCCCCCGCATCGGCTTGCAAACTGGCCAAAGGGTGGCCAAAAAAACGCGCGTCGATCCCCGCATTTTTTAAGAGCGGCTCTTCAAACGGCAGCAACACCGCAATGCGCGTAATATACTTTGCAATGGTCTCAATGCGTTTTTTACGTGAAGCCCATACCTGTGGACAAGAATAAAATAAAATGGGGATGTTTAAGCCGTGGATTTGTTTAGCCAGCCTTAAATTAAAACCCGAATAGTCAATCAGCAACACGGCGTGTGGCTGATGGGCCTCTACCCAGCACCGCAAATAACGCAGCATTCGCTTTATTTTGCGATAGCGTAACAGGGCGTCAACAATGCCAATAATTTGCATGCTGGCAAAAGGTGCCAAGGGCATAAGTCCCGCTTCTTCCATCCCCTGCCCACCAATACCAGAGGCTTGTAGGTTAGGAAATATCTCGCGCAAATGGGTCAGCAATGCCTTACCGTGGGTATCCCCCGAAACCTCGCCTGCTATGACCAGCAAGCGCACGCCCTTGTCTGTCATCGGTTTTTCCCTTGCTTAAAAAATGTGTGTTAGCCTGCCAATCGGCAGTTTTCCCTTGCTTCGAAAATGTGTGTTAGCCTGCCAATTGGCGGTTTTCCTTTGCTTCGAAAATGTGTGTTAGCCTGCCAATTGGCGGTTTTCCCTTGCTTAAAAAATGTGTGTTAGCCTGCCAATTGGCGGTTTTCCCTTGCTTCGAAAATGTGTGTTAGCCTGCCAATCGGCAGTTTTCCCTTGCTTAAAAAATGTGTGTTAGCCTGCCAATCGGCGGTTTTCCCTTGCTTAAAAAATGTGTGTTAGCCTGCCAATTGGCGGTTTTCCCTTGCTTAAAAAATGTGTGTTGCCCTCGTCAATCAACGCACACTGGAGATGGCTTCGACTCCCTTAGGGTAGGGTTTGCGACCGATCCAAATTACGGCCGCCTGTGAGAATGGTTTTTAAAGGGAAAAGGCTGAGTAGGCACCGTTTTTATGGGTTCTCCAAGGCGTTTTTGCTGGGTTTGGATCCATTGCGCCAGTGCCAATGTTTCAGCAGCATTGAGGTTAAAGCGCGTTTCGGTTAACAATACATTGAGCTGGGGAAGCAAGAATGTATAAAAATGATGGGGCCATGCTGGATCTTGTGGCATGCTGACGTGGTAGCGAATGCTGCCCACCCCCAGCTGACGCCGCCAATGGAGCGTATCGGTCAAGTGGTTGGGTGTCATGAACAAAAAATCTGCTTCTAACACCTGTACGGGTAACGACACCACTGCCACCCCCACATCGTTGGGGCGCAGCACGCGTGCAGAAATTTTGCGAACGAGTCGCCCATGAGGGCTTGTCTCAATAAAGGTATGGGAACGCTGAAACACCACCACAAGGTTACTGTTAGCAAGGCTTGGGGTGGGTTGTTTGGGAAATACCACGGTGATTTGCTGTGTACTCAAGCCAAAATCCCACGAGGCATTCGTGGGCAGACAAGCACCTAAACCCAAGCCAAAAGCGCACCCAAGTAGACCTTGCTTAAGGTAACGCAACACGGCGTACCATGGGCAGTAGACACACATATTCTTGAGGATGGCTGTTCTAGTCCAAAGCTCCATCGTCATCGTCAATCAGTTCGCTGTCCAGCAACTCCTCAATCGACTCCATGGTATTTTTGTGTTCTTCAACGGGTTTAATGGCAATCATGCCTGCGTTAATTTCAGAAAGGGCTATGAGGGGTGCCTTGCTATAGGCGGCTTCAACAAGGGGTTTGCGATTTTCGTGATGCAAGGCCTTGGCACGGTGGGCGGCCAGGAGCACTTTTTCAAACAAACTAAATTGGGGTACTTTTTCGTGATTTTCAACCAAAGAATGGGACGTTGGGAGGATGCTTTTTGGCATAATGCAAGGCTTAATATGAAAGGCTGATTGGGTTGTAATGATAAAGGGTAGCCATGCTTTGCTGGCAATTGGTCCAATTGGGCTTGGAAATAGGCTGCCTCGAGCCCTATGGTATGTGCTTAAAGGCACCAAGCTGTTAGCAAGAATAGGGCAAATGTATTTTTAGCGTCGGTTGGCGGTCTAGTTATACCACGTGTGAAAAAATGTATAACACACCACTGTTACAAGATTGTTTCTCAAAGCACAACTTAAAAATGATTGCTCTTTGCGCCAAAACCCAGATCATGCAAACGAAACAAGGGCGCGAGGTAAGCTTTGGGGGATAAGGATTCGAGACAGCGACATCGATGTGCGTTATCTAAATCCCATGCAAACCACAAATTTCTACAAGCCACATCAACAACAGCCACACACGAAGATATTATCCATAAGGCAATCGATGCAGCATTTTTATTTTACAAGATGGGTGAGCGTACTGTGTTTTCTCGTGATTGCCTGGGGGCATGTGCCGTTGGTGTTTTCCTCACCTCGCCCAAGCCCAAGCCAAACCCCAAGTGAAATGCCAAACCAAGCTGCCTTGAAACAGGCACAAGTGTTCTATAGCCGAGGCTTGAATTTGCAGCGCAAAATGCTCACCAAAAAAGCGTTGCTTGCCTACCAGCAAGCATTACGCCTCAACGCAAAGCACGCCCTGGCCCATTATGAAATTGGCTGGAGCTACTGGTTGCTTGAGCATTGGGATTTTGTGGTCGAGCATTGGCAAACTGCCGAGCAGTTGGGTGCGGTGGCACTCAAACCCGAATTGACAGACTACCTTGCCCTTGCGCGCCAACGCCAACGGATTCCCGCAGCACCTTTGCAACGCCCTAAAATTGATGCCATGGCACAAGGGGGGGGGTGGCAGGTACGATTAATAGCGCGTTTTCAACGCTACAATGCGCAACCCTTACATGCACGCGACGTATTTGATGCCCAGGTGGCCTCGCCTAAGTCGGTCCAATTTTTGCCGACGGGTCAAAAAGTTTATGTCCAAGCCTTAGAAGGCTACGCAACTTTGGTGTATAACCCTCAAACCCTCAAGCGCATCCGGGTGATTGCGCATCGCTTTGGGGCCAAGCAAGCACCTTTGTTTTTTCCCGATGCGCACTATACACAAAGGCTGCAAAAGGCGGGGGCACCCAAACCCAACCATCACTTTACAGGCAAACCGGTGGAGGGGGTGCTGAGCCACCAAGGACGTTATTTGTGGGTTAGTTTGTATCGGCGGAGCTACGATCCGCTTTCGCAGATGCCTTCTGCCATTTCGGTTATTGACACCCAAACCGATCGCATTGTCCGGGTTGTGAATACGGGGAGCATTCCTAAATTTTTAGCCCTTTCCCCCGGGCAAAAAAAACTGGCGGTGGTCCACTGGGGTGAAAATACGGTGGGTATTATTGGACTCGATCCCACCAAAGTAACGGGTGCATCCCAAACATCTGCCGTTCCTCCTTTGTTTAAACATTTGGGAGAATGGGTGGTAGGCCATCGCCTGCCTTTAAATTTTGGGAAAAAGGTAAACCGTGACCAGCACTGTGGTTTTTGCCTGCGCGGGGCCGTGTTTACTCGAGACGGGCGCCATTTGTTGGTGGGGCGCATGAGTGGCGGTGGCATTTCGGTGCTCAACACCAAAACGGGACACCATGTGGGAGTGGTGCACGGAAGTAAGCCTTCGCCGCGGCATTTGGTGCTTGCACGCAATGGGCAGAGTGTATACGTAAGCGCCAATGTCAGCGGTTGGGTCGAGAAGTTTGACGTTGAAACCTTGGTGCAAGCCGCCCACACTGCCAAAAAAACCATTAAACCAAGCCACCGCGTATACCTTGGTTCTGGGGTGCGCACCATTGCTTTGCACCCCCAACAAAATTTGTTGCTGGCGGTGGTAAATCGCCGTTCTTTGTTGGTGGGGCTCGATGCAAATACATTGACTAAACACTGGCAAATTAAGGCCAATTCTTACCCCGTGGGCCTGGCTGTATCGCCCGATGGTGGGCAGGTATGGGTTACCAGTCAGGGGCGCAAATTACGTGGCGGCCATGCCGTGTCGGTGTATGCCCTCACCCAAACCAAGATACCTGCCCGGTGATGAACTGCCTGCTTTGCCCAAACCATAGGGGATCGACAGCGCAAAAAACGCCCCCTTTGCTTTTAGGGTGTGCCACATCCATATAGCCCTTGTTTTAGGGCAGAATACCGGCACCCTTTACCCACCAGTCTAAATGCTGGCTGGCAATGCGTTTTTGGGCAGCATGACGGGCAGCAGAGCTCTCAAAAACGCCCAGCATGGTCGACCCTGTACCGCTCATTACCACCCCTAGGGCACCGTTTCCGATCAAGGTTTGTTGAACGCTGCTTAAAATGGGGTAACGCGCCACGGCTTGTGCTTGAAAAGTGTTGCTTAAAATGGCACATACATCTGCCGCGGTGTGCAACGTGGGTGGCTGTGCAGGCGGGCTGTTTGAGGGTTTAACCCAACCATACGCCTGGGCGGTTGAAATCGAAATGGGTGGTGTAATCAGCAGCAATTCCAAGCAGGGAAAAGGCTTTGCCAAGGGTTGCAACCGTTCACCACGCCCAAAAGCCCAACTGGGGGTAGGGTTTAAAAAAAAAGGGACATCAGAGCCTAACTCTGCTGCCAGCAAATGCAAGGTTTGTACGCTTAAAGGCAACCCATACAAGCGGTTTAAACCCTGTAGTACCCCTGCTGCATTTCCACTGCCACCGCCCAAGCCAGCCCCCACGGGAATGTGTTTGCTAAGCGTGATATGCAGTGCGCTGGCAATGCCACTGGCTTTGGCAAAGGCGTAAGCCGCTTGGGTTGCTAAATTTTTTGGGATCGTGCCCAAGTCAAAAGGGGTTTTACACACCAAATTGACCCCAGGTTGTGCGACCCGTTTCAAGCGTATTTCATCAAATACACGCAAACCAACCAACACACCTTCTACCTCGTGAAAAGAATCGGAGCGTTTATGTAACACATTCCAGCATAAAGTGGCTTTTGCAGGCGTTTTTAGGGTTAATTCTACTTGAAATTGTGTGCCATTTTGCATACGGTTGTGGCCAACGAATGTATTTTTTAAAAAATACCATCATATTGGTTTATGAGGTGTTTTCCTAGTGTTCGAGCATGCCATTCCTATGGATAAGGGAGCGTGTTTTTGCTTGTCGTCTTTTGGGCTGCAAGGCAGTGCAATCCTATTTAAGCCCTCTTAATGGATGCGGTAATTGGGCTTTACGGTAGAATCGGGGCATACCTAAGGTGGTTTTTCACCTTGGTTTGGTGACGCTGGGGTGGCTTTGTGTAAGCGCGTAAAAGTCGCAACGGTTGGCGCGTCCTTAGGTTTATATCACTTTTGAAAAATATAAGGGGGTCTTGAAAAAGCCGATGAATACAAAAAATATGGTGCCTTTTGAGGTGGGTGAACAGGTGGTTTACCCACAGTATGGCCTTGGTGACGTCGTGCAAATTGTAGAGAAGCAAATTGGCGAGATTAGAGCCCACTTTTATCGGGTTAAGTTTTCGGTTCAGCAAGTGGAGATTCTCATTCCTGTGAACACAGCCTTTGAAAAAGGCTTACGCAAAATTATGTGCGAAGAGGAAACCGAGTGTGTGCTAGACAGCCTTTCATCCCCTGTAAAACCCATGTCTGCCATGTTGTGGAGGCGTTGGCGCAAAGAAACCCAGCGGCATATCAAGTCGAGCAATCCCATTGAGCTAGCCAAAATTTACCGCCATCTCGTTTCAATGGTAGAAGATCAGCGCAAGGAAATTTCTTTTACAGAGCGCAAAATACTGAGCCAAATTGAACAAATTTTGTGTGGTGAGATTTCTGCGTGCAAGGAGATTTCTCAAGAGGACGCCTTGGTGTTGATGAAAGATCACGTTGCCGCGTCGAGACCGAGTGCCCATCCCATGCGTGAAGCGGTGGCGGAATAGGCAAGGCTGCGCCTTGCAAGGTTGTTTTTAGAAATAACCCTCTGTGCGAGAGGCCTTGGGTGCCGCGTTTTTTGAACACATTTTGTGTGGTGAGGTTTTTGCGTGCAAAAGCGCAGCGGGGTGTGCCTTTTTCCTCCCTGATTACAAGCGCACAGCACCCTTGCCCCCAAACCCTACGCTAGGTGAACTTCTAAGAGGATTGCTTGGCGGCGGTGCCTGGATTTAAGGCAATACTATTGGGCAGACTTAATGCGGCCCCCAAGCCCAATACGGCAAAGATACCCAGTACCACGTATAGTGCCACAAATCCCCGCCATGCATGCATGCTGGCAATTAACGGGGCTGCCAAAGAACCCACCGAGAAAGACACCACGTACTTTACCGCATAGGCGCGGCTGCGCCAACTGCTGTGAGAAATTCGGGCGATCAAAACATCGTTTAAAGGCACCTGCCCAAAAATAAAAAACATGGCGAAAGCCCCCAGGATAATCACCTGGATGCCTTGGGCCTGTGCTAAAAAAAACAATAACGGTGCTTGAAGCCCTACCACCAATATGAGTATTTTGCGCAGCATTCCACGGTCGATCCATATCCCCATTACAATTTGCCCAAACGCTGCAAACACCAACACCGCAAAGGCCCAATAACCTGCCGAGGTTGCCAAACTGCTTAGAGAGTTGGAGGGGTCCGCCAAAAGGCGCTCTGAAAATAGCCTTGGCAATGAGAGGGTGGTGGATTGGAATATCGTCGCCCCGCAGGCACCAACCAACAAGGCAATGGCAAAACTTTTTAAAAACAACTTTTTATCAAGGCCCGAATCGGTTGTATTGGTATTTTGTTGTGCATTTTGGGCAGGGGGTTCGGGCGCTAGAGCAGGTTTTTTCTTGTGCACTGCCATCAGCATAAGACCATACCCCAAGCCTAGGCTAAGGCATAAGGCCCCAGGGGCAAAAAACACCATGCGCCAGTGAGAATGCTGAATGAGCCAACCTGCTAGGAGTGCGGATGAGGCAACCCCTATGTTGCCAAACACGCCATTGATGGCTAAAGAAGCGCCGACGCGCTTTTTTTGTTCAACCAACATCGCCAAACCGACGGGATGGTAAATGGAAGCAAAAAAGCCAATGGCAAACACCGCAATAGCCATTTGCAAAGGGCTATTGGTTAACCCCGCTCCAATACAGGCCACTCCAATCCCTGAAAAAAACACCAGCAACATGCCCTGCCTATTCCAGCGATCGCCCAACCAACCCGCCAGTATGCTGGCAAAGCCAAAGGCCGCCAAACCAGGGGTGGCAAGGGCAATAAGGCTTGAATAGGGCATTTCCCATTCTCGCTCTAAAATAAGGGCGGCCACTGCGGGAAACAGCAAAATGACAAGGTGGTCTACAAAGTGTCCTATATTTAAAAAACCCAGTTGCCATTTGCTCGTGTGCTGCATAACAGTCATCCCAATTTAATTTTTAAATGGTAAAAACACCGTAAGGTTATGCGGGTAAAATACACAAGGGGTTTTAAGGTGTTTGCAGTTGGCATCTAAAATTCAATACCGTCAGGGAGACTTAAACCTGCACGCGTCAGCAATTCACGGGCAATGGAAAGGATGCTTTGGTTAAAGTGCTCTAAGCGGTTTTCCTCCCAAGCAATACGCCCTTTTTGCCCCAGTTTGATGAGCATAGCCATGCTGCTGTCCGTTGCAGGTTGACATTGCAGCCAGCGTTGAAACTGGCACAGTTCTAAAAAAAAGGTCCGGTGCCCTTGACTTTCGCGGGTGTAAAAGCGATTGCAAAGTAAATTGGCCTGTTTAAAAATGCTCCTGGGCTCGAGCAACCAACGATGATTGCGCACTTTGCCCCGAATAATAGGTCTGCCCCCCAAAGAGCGCTCCTGAAACACGGGTTCTATGGCCAACTGGCAAACCCCCTGTTGGAGCATGTTAATGAAAAAGCGGATATCGCTCATGACGTTTGCACTGCGTTCTGCAGTGGGCATGGTTTTTGCGATTTTTTCGCGCAAACGCTTAAAGCGTAGATGCAAAATGGGGCGTGGGGTAAACGGGCGGTTATTTAAGCGCCATGTATCCACTTGCCAGCGGATAGCACCCCGTTCGCGAAAAGGCTCGCCCTCAATCAAGTCAGGGCTGGTGTTTTGCTGAATGCGTCCGGTTAACTCAAGGGCAGAAGACATAAAAACGTGTAATGCATTGCCGTTCCATGCGCTAATGAGGCGATTAAGCAGGGGTTCCCATGCCAGCATGGTTTCAAAAATTCTGCGTTCTGCGGGCGCCCATTCTTGCAAAGGGGGAGAAGGCCAATGTGGATGCCAATGCCCATTTTCATCGAGGTCGGAATGATTATCGTCGTAGGCTTGTTGATATTTATCTGCCAACAGTGCCCAAACTCCAAGCCCGCGAGACATTTGGCTGGCTTGAACCATGGCCTCATCGCAAGCATGGCTGCTGGGGCGGCGGGTATCAGGTTGGTTTAGTGGCTGAATGTACTGTAATAAACGTGCTTTTTGTGCCTCAAAAAAGCGCAAAAAAATCTCTAACTGCAGTGGTTGTTTTTTTTGGGTGTTTTTGGGGACGCCGCATAAGTCAATCTGGCATTTTGCTTCCAGTTCAATGCCGCGATAGAATGCGCCTGGGGGCAAGCCTTCTGCGGAGCAGCGAATGGGGAGCATTGCCTCGCCGCTCAAAGCATACTCCCAGCTGGTTAAAGCACGCTCCGCCGCTGCGTTAACCAATGATTGGCGCAGCGCTAAAACGTGCTCTTCAAAACGCAGCAAAAGTTGCTCAAGGGTTTCTTGTTTTAAGGGGGGCGATTCGTGCATGGTAAGGCCAAATAAAGCGGTTTCCATAGGAAGCCCTACCTTGTGATGGTGCTCGTTACAAACGAGCCAAGCAGCTGAGCAACAGCTGTTCGATATGTGCAATGCACACAGCCTACCACACATGATAACCTTGTTGGATAGAAATTTACCTAACAAGAGCGCATACCCCATGAAATGACCACCCTTGGATTCTGCACGGTCTGTTGTTTAGAGCACCACCCGCGTTTCAAGCGAACAACCCACGCGCACTTGGCCAAGCGACCAAACCTCAGATGCAGGGAATTTACAAGTGGCAATGAACGGGTTGCATCCCCTATGGGCGTCTGCGTGAGGACGAGGAGGCTGGTAACCAAAAGCGGGATTCGGCAGTCCCCACCGTAACTTTTGCTAAGGTCGGCGGTGACGCCTTGGCGTTATGGGCACTCAAATGAGGCCATTAACCCCTTGGCTGCGCCAGCGTGGGGGAGTTTGCCTGCTCTCACCAAATCCAAAGGCCCCTCAAGGGAGGGGGTTCGCACCTCACCTGGCAGGCAAAGGTGCTTTGATTTTATGCGAACGCAGCGCAATTCGAAGGACGGGGTCCGCACCTCACCTGGCAGGCAAAGGTGCTTTGATTTTATGCGAACGCAGCGCAATTCGAAGGACGGGGTCCGCACCTCACCTGGCAGGCAAAGGTGCTTTGATTTTATGCGAACGCAGCGCAATTCGAAGGACGGGGTCCGCACCTCACCTGGCAGGCAAAGGTGCTTTGATTTTATGCGAACGCAGCGCAATTCGAAGGACGGGGTTCGCACCTCACCTGGCAGGCAAAGGTGCTTTGCTTTTACGCGAACGCAGCGCAATTCGAAGGACGGGGTTCGCACCTCACCTGGCAGGCAAAGGTGCTTTGCTTTTACGCGAACGCAGCGCAATTCGAAGGACGGGGTTCGCACCTCACCTGGCAGGCAAAGGTGCTTTGCTTTTACGCGAACGCAGCGCAATTTTTTGCGTATCACAAACGTTTCATTGCTGCCTGGCGCACCCCAATGCAAAGCGGGGCTTTGCTTTTCTTATCGCTCCCAGCAATGGAGATCTTCAGCGATTTATGCGCTTTAAAGCACTGCCTCCAAAGCGGCAAAATGCTTGTTCTTTAAGCGTTGCAGCACTGCTTGGCTACGCGGCAAGATTTGAAAAGCATAGTGTTCGGCCGCTTTGATTTTATTAAAGTAAAACCGTGCTTCTTCGTTTTCTTCAAGCACGTGGGCTAAATCTTGCCCTGCTTGCATGGCTTGCAGCTTGTCATGGGCGATGAGTGCCATTTTAAGTAAATGGTAGCAAACCATAACATCTCCAAAGTAAGCGGAAATATCCGTAGCGTTTAACACGGCATGGCGTGGCCCTTTGGTTTTAAACAAAAAGTACAAACGGCGCCCTATAGAAGGCAGTGCGTTGGCGGTTTTACGCCATGCACCAATGGCATTGCGTAAACTACTGGGCAAACCGCCCTTTGGTTTAAGGTCGGCAATGCTATTCATCAGCACCTTAAGCAGGCGACCTTTGTCTTTTCCCAGTTTGCGTACCACCAAATCAAGGGCTTGAACACCCGTGGTCCCCTCGTAAATCGAGGCAATTTTAACATCGCGCAAGTGCTGGGCAATGGGAAACTCTTCGGTGAAACCCACCCCGCCGAGCACTTGGATGCCGAGGCGCACGGCATCAAACCCCTGCTCGGCACCATAGTTTTTAGCGATAGGAGTCAAAATATCAACCAAATCTTGCTGGAATGCGCGATCTTTTTCGGGGCCACGACGCACAAGGTCAGTACGCAGACCAAGGTCGTAAATAAAGGCACGCGCACCTTCCACAATGGCTTTCATGGTAAGTAAATTATTGCGGACATCAGGGTGATGAATGATGGCTGTGCGCGGGGCATCGGGATTTTTACCGTATTCAATGGCAACTCCCTGCACGCGCTCTTTGGCATAGTGAAGTGCGCATTGAAATGCCCCCGAGGCGGCCCCTAAGCCTTGAAAGGCCACCACATAGCGTGCCTCGTTCATGAGTTTAAACATTTGTGTAAGACCACGGTTTGGGCCCTGCAGCAAAAAACCTTGGCATTCGCCTTTTCCGCCAAACTCGAGCACACAGGTGGGTGAAGCGTGCAGCCCCAACTTTTCCTCAATGCGCACGGTGCTCACGTTATTCGCTTGACCCAGTTCGCCATTTTTGCATACCTTATACTTAGGCACAATAAACAGGCTAACGCCTTTGGCCCCTCGGGGTGCGCCCTCAACGCGGCCCAGCACCAAATGGACAATATTTTTGGCAAGATCGTGGTCACCCCCTGTAATCCAGCATTTAACCCCTTGAATGTTATAGGATCCATCGGCCCTTAAAGTGGCTTTGGTGGTAATATCACCTACGGCAGTACCTGCATCGGGTTCACTCAAGCACATGGTCCCGCCAAATTGACCGTTGAGCATGGGTTCGGCGTACAATTTTTTTTGCCAGTCCTCACCAAACTCCGTAATAAGCCCCGCTGCACCCGCGGTGAGCATGGCGGTAACGTACAAGCTTGGGTTAGACCCATACATGCTTTCCAATACGCCAACAGCCACAGAAATCGGCAAGCCTTGCCCACCAAAATCGGGATTCGAGTTGATTCCAATCCAACCCCCTTCGGCCAGTTTTTCCCAGGCTTGCTTGTAACCTTTGGGGGTTTTAACCTGATTATCATCAAAGGTACAACCCTCGCGGTCGCCGCTGGCATTGAGCGGCGCAATTTCGCGCTCAATCAGTACGTTGCCCTCTTGAACCATCAGGTCAAAATCCTCTTCAGAAAAATCATCCCAAGGGGCATACTGGGTGAGCTGCTGGATTTGCAAATATTCTTTTTGTACAAAGCGAATATCACGACGATCTATAACGTAGGATTGGCTCATAGGATTAAAACTTCCTTAGCATTTGGAAAAAAGGGGTGCAAGGCTTATGGGCAACAGGCCTTACTGTGAAAGTGGGCAAGCAATAAAGAGCATGATACAAAGCGAAGAGGGTGTTAAAAAATGGCAGATCGACGATCGCCATAGGGGAAGCGATAAAAATTTGCTGGCGTACTGGCGATGCTTGAATCGGGCCTTGCTTGCGAGAGCCAAGCGGGTTGTTTATGTACAATTACCGATGTACCGGTAGGAATGGCCACGGTCGCAAAACCCCCTTTTTGGGTTTACGGAGCACACACAACGGGCAATCCATCGCCGCCAAAACCCATCATCGCCTGCCAGCATACAAGTACAATGGGCGGTGAAGCAAGCCCATGTGTAAAACTTCGGGTGCACGCTATCAACATGCGAGACCATCTTAAAAAAATGATGCATTAGGTTTAAAAAAAAAGCCTTATCCAGGCTTGTTAAACGGGTAAAATAATAGCTAGATGACTGAAACACCTGTACTGAGTGCCTATAGCGAACCTCTGCGCGACACCAAAAAAAGTGCGCTCCAAGCCTCGTTTAGCCCGCAAAATCCGTTGTTGCTCGAGGCAAAGCCTGCCTCCATGTTTGGGTGGCAACAGGCATTGCAAACAGCAGGCTTGCAAGAATTTTCCAAATGCCTTGAAAGTGGGCCTAGGCTGGTGGGGGATGAACCCGTGCTCTTGCGTCTTGCAAAATTGGGAGGCAAGCCCCGCCATTTTGTTCACTTGGTACAAGCAGGATTTCCGCCGAGGCAACTGTGGCAGGCGAGCTGCTGGTGGCTGGAAGAGGCGCGCTTACCCCTTGAGATATGTGCTGCCAAAAGCATTCAGCGGCATGGGTTTTACGAAGATGACGCCTTGTTGGCCTTGCTGGTACGCTATTATGGCTGTACGGACTGGCGCTTGGAGAAAAGTCCGTGGTTTTTTTCTAGCCAAGAATACGATCGGCTGTTTCGTTGGCTGCTGCAACCCGCTTGGCGTGTAATTGAGCATTTGGAGGCAGGAAACCCCGAATGCGAGCAGGAATGGACTTTGCATTTTACCCGTGTTCCATATGCCATTGGCATGCAATACTGCCGTCAACGCTTATGGCTTGAGCACATGCTGTGCCGCGATATCCCTTGGCAAGCTCCCAAGGGTTACGTAACCCAGCAAGCCAAGGTATTGCTGGGTTATTTGACCAAACGGGTGAATGTGTTACGCATTCAACACACCCAAGCACGCTACCCGTGGGAGCAGAATTTTTTATCCCTGCTTGCCCCTGTAATGGAGCGCTTTGAGCACACGCTCGAAATGGCTTTGCGCCGCATGCGTGCACGTCAACGCAAACAAGCTGCACGCGATGGCTTTAAACACCACGATTATACCCAGCAAAAAAACGGCAGCGATGGGCACTTGCGAAACAAAAAAATGCCGACCATGGGCATGGTGAGGCAGGCCTTGGTCGCCTTTGGCTTGTCGGCTACTAAGGTTGATTTAGCCCAGGTTAAGCAAGCCTTTCGTCGCCTTTCTAAAGGCAGACACCCTGATCATGGAGGCACGGAAGAGGGGTTTTGTGAGCTGTTGAGACAAAAGGAAACGCTGGAAACATGGCTTGCACGCAAAGTCTGTTAACCTATGAATTTCTCTTGCAGTGCTGTGTACGTTATCGCGTTTTTTTGTTTCACACATGCACGCGGGTAATCTGCAAGGCATTGGCACAGGCTTGCCTGCTGGCAAATGCAGTGCTGTGTACGTTATCGCGTTTTTTTGTTTCACACATGCACGCGGGTAATCCGCAAGGTATTGGTGGCCTGCCTGCTGGCAAATGCGGTGCTGTGTATGTTATCGCGTTTTTTTGTTTCACACATGCACGCGGGTAATCTGCAAGGCATTGGCACAGGCTTGCCTGCTGGCAAATGCGGTGCTGTGTACGTTATCGCGTTTTTTTGTTTCACACATGCACGCGGGTAATCTGCAAGGTATTGGTGGCCTGCCTGCTGGCAAATGCGGTGCTGTGTATGTTATCGCGTTTTTTTGTTTCACACATGCACGCGGGTAATCTGCAAGGTATTGGTGGCCTGCCTGCTGGTAAATGCGGTGCTGTGTATGTTATCGCGTTTTTTTGTTTCACATATGCACGCGGGTAATCCGCAAGGTATTGGTGGCCTGCCTGCTGGCAAATGCGGTGCTATGTGTGTCGTCTCGTTTTGTTTCACACATGCACGCGGGTAATCCGCAAGGTATTGGTGGCCTGCCTGCTGGCAAAAGGCAGACCAATGGTTACCACCACAAAGTCACCGTTTTTAACCCAATGGTTCTTCATCAAGTGGGTTTCAATGCTAAACAAGGCATTTTCGAGGTTGGAGGTAAGGTTTGGGATGAGCATGCTTTCGACCCCCCAATAAAGGCTTAGTTTGCGCAGTGCTTCAATGCTGTGGCTTAAGGCAATAATGGGCTGATTTGGGCGATGGCGCGAGATAAGCGTTGCCATGGAACCCGTGAGGGTAATGGTGGTAATGATGCTGTTCATGGTTTCGGAGAGGGTGCAAGCGGCCAAGGCAACCCCTTCGTTCGGGTGGCTGGGTGTCCAGTGTTTAAGCATTTGCGAACGGTCGTATGTAGGGGATTTTGTTTGTTCAATGGCTTGGATAATGCGCCGCATTACCGAGACGGCCTCAATGGGATACCGCCCTGAAGCACTTTCGGCGGAAAGCATCACGCTATCGCTGCCATCTAAAACCGCATTGGCAACATCAGAGGCTTCTGCGCGGGTGGGGCGGGGGTTGCGCACCATCGATTCAAGCATTTGGGTGGCCGTAATAACGGGTTTACCCGCTTGCTTACATTTATGAATAATGGACTTTTGCGTGGCAGGTACGTTTTCTGGGGGCATTTCAACGCCCAAATCGCCGCGGGCGACCATAATTCCATCTGCTGCGGCAATGATATCATCAATGCAGTCAAGCGCTTGGGGTTTTTCTATTTTGGCGATAATGGGTGTTTTATCACCGCGTTGCCACAGCATTTTGCGCATGCTTAAAACATCTTCAGGCTGGCGCACGAAAGACATGGCAAGGTAGTCAACTCCTTGGTCAATGGCAAAATGGGCATCTGCTCTGTCTTTTTCGGTAATAGCACTCACGCTCAACGCTGCGTTGGGGACATTAATGCCCTTATGATCTTTGAGTTCACCCCCTGTGATCACTTTGCAAACCACATCGCCCTTTTGCACCTGGGTTACTTTGAGTGCGAGCATGCCATCATCCAGCAAAAGGATGTCCCCTGCACCAACATCCCCGCTTAAACCACGGTATGAGGTTGAAACACAGGTTTCATCGCCCACCATCTCACGGGTCGTAATGGTAAATCGAGCTCCTTCCTTTAGGGTGATTTTACCCTTTGCAAAGTGGCCTATTCGAATTTTTGGGCCTTGTAAATCGGCCAAAATGGCAAGGGGTTTGCCCAATTTTTCCTCGATTTCGCGCACATATTTCATCACTTGGAGGTGGTCTGCATGGCTCCCATGGGAAAAATTCAGGCGTGCCACAGACATGCCCGCCGTAACCAAACGCTCAATGGTTTCAAGGCTATTGCTCGATGGCCCAAGGGTGCACACAATTTTGGCTCTGGGGGGAAACACAGACATAAAAAAATTTTCAGATGCATCAAGCAAAGCATTGGGACTGCGTAATAAAGCGCATGCCCATTTTGCAAAAGCGGGTGGGTGATGGGGTTAGCAAGTGGCCAAATAAATCCAACCCCGTTTTTAGGCACCTCCGATACCTGCGCCTCCACGTGCCGCATGCCACAATAAATGTGGTAGCACCTACGCGCCACACCTAAGGGGATTTTTTTAAACATAACTGAGATTGGCAGCTATGCGCTTGGTTTTTGATATCAAGCATGGCAGGTCGAATCTTTATAGCGTCCACGTATAGCAGGTTTTGCTTACCTTTGCATAGGCAATTGCAAAGGTGTATTTTTAAGTCTGTGAGGGAGCATTGAACGCGGTGATCATAAGAACCCACACCCGTTGGCGTAATGTGTTAGGGAGAAAGTATTTTGCCTGCCATGATTGATATGCATACCCACATTACCGATGCCAGCTTTGATGCGGATCGCCATACCATCTTGCAACAAGCGTGGCAAGCAGGGCTAAAAGCGGTGGTGGCGGTGGGACAAAATGTGTCTGAAAACGAAGCGGTGTTGACGTTAGCCCAACAAGAACCTGCTATACTCCCCTTTTTGGGCTGGCATCCGGATTTGTATGCCGATAAAAAAGCCCTTCCTACCCCCACAGAAGAAGCCCTTGTGGAGGCGCAAATTAGGGCGCATGCAACGCGCATCTGTGGTGTTGGCGAGGTGGGGTTAGACCGCTGGGTGTGCCAAAGTGCTCCCCGCCGCGAACGTCAAGCCTTCATGTTTGAACGCCTGATACGCCTTGCAGTCGAAGTCAATTTACCACTCAATGTGCATTCCCGCAGTGCAGGGGCACGCAGCCTTGCCTTGCTCACCAAATTAGGTGCCAAGCGCGTGTTAATGCATGCCTACGACGGCAAAGCATCCAAGGCCATGGTGGGAGTAGAAGCAGGGTATATTTTTTCGATTCCGCCAAGCATTGTCCGCTCATCCCAAAAGCAAAAACTGGTGCACTCACTGCCGCTAAGTGCGTTGGCACTCGAGACCGACTCCCCGGTACTGGGGCCCATTCAAGGGGTGCGTAACGAGCCCGCCAATGCCATCAAGGTAAGTTTGCAGGCCATTGCCAACATTAAGGGCTTGCCCATACAAGAAGTAGCACACATTGTAAATCAAAACACTGCAAGGCTACTGGGCGATGTAAAAAGCAAGGCTATCGCGCAACCTTAACTTGAGACAATCACGATTGTCGGCAAAGGATGCGTCAAAAGGGGCTAAATAGAATCCTTTTGGCCTTAATCATGCATCCATGCACCTGTAAACAAAGCTTATGATATTTGTAGAAATGGGCAATCTCACGTGGGATCTGGCCACGCTTATCAAAGCGGTCGAGACCATGCATGCACGCTTAAACAAAGGGGATATCGACCAAAAATTGCCTTTATTGTGAATTTTTTGATACAATGCACTCTCTAGTTTGGACCGTATACCACCTATTCATCCCATGCAAAACAAAAGTGTGTTGCGCCCTTTTACAAAGCAAGACATGGATGCGCTGTATTTTTTGACGCTACGCACATTTGAATTGCAGCCTGATCAAGGGGTTTATCGGGCATTAAAGAAACACATTACCGACCAAGGCACAGGTGCTGTGGTGCTTACCACCCCCGATTCCGAATATGCCGTGGATGGTGCCTTGCTTGTGCAAGATAACGGCGGCGAAAAACCTTTTAAACTGTGCTGTGTCATGGTTGACCCCGCCATGCAACGCAGGCGGCTCGGTACTTTATTGGTGTCTTGTGCTTTGCAAATGGCCGCGGGTTTGAGAAGAACAGTGCTTGAGGCAGTGATACACGCCGATGATTGTATTGCGGGTGCGTTGTTGGCAAAAGTGGGCTTTAAAAATACCCATGAAGAGGGGAGGTTGTTTCCCAATCAAGAAGCAGGGTGTCTTTGGAGGCTGCCCGTTTTCAACGATCGATAATGGGGTGCGTGTGCTTGCTAGGCTCTTTACACGCTCAATATAAGTAGGTTTTGTATGCATAAACCCAACGGGCTCGTTACCATGCTAACCGATTTTGGGATAGAGAGTTTTTATCCCAATGCAATGAAGGGGCGCATTTTTCACATTGGTGCCTTTCGTAAAACCCACCTCCTGTTGCGCGTTTGCGATATTGCCCACAATGTTCCGAGCCAAAATCTTGAGGCAGGTGCATGGTCGTTAAAGCGTACCGTCATGCGGTTTCCGCCTGGCACAACCCATATTGCCGCGGTAGGGACCAAGCAGTCTCCATCTTCAAAGGGACAAACCCCCGGCAGTTTGAACTGCATTATTATTCGTACGCATCGTTTTTGGCTTGTTGGCTTGGATAGTGGGGTGCTAGCCCCTGCTGCAGAGGAAACGGTGATAGAAAAGATATACGCTGTGAATACGGACATTTTTAAGAATCACAAAACCACAACGCTCACCCCACCCACCCATGCCGATACGGCTTTGCATGTCCTTGCCCCCGTTGCAGCGTTGCTTGCTTGTGGTGAAAGCCCCGAAAACTTAGGCGTTGAGGTGAATCATTGGAGCCAATTTCCCCTAAGCGAGCAAACCATGCTAAAAGGCAATGTATTGCACGGGGAAGTGGTGTATTTTGATCGCTATGGCAATGCCGAAACCAATATTATGGCAGAGCAGATCGATCGAAAAGGCAAGATTAGAATTGTGCTCGGTGATTTAGATGGCGTGATGCACATGACCAAGTTAAAAAATAAAGAGAACGCTTTGGGTGGTTGGATCAATAGTAAGGGCATGCTTGAATTGTTTCTCACAAACCTTTCACTACAAGAAAAGCGCCAACTGCAAACGGGTACAAAAGTGCAAGTGCATTTTTTTTCTTAGCAAACAGTGGTGTATAAACGAGATCCGTGGTGCAACACCTTCCTTCCTCTTTTCCTGCCAACAGGCCACGCCGCTTACGCCAAAGTGCCGGTTTTCGACAGTTAGTCCAAGAAACCCAACTGCAACCTTGCAATTTTGTTTTACCGTTGTTTGTTTGCGAAGGTGTGGAGATCAAGCGCGCCATTGCGTCGATGCCAGGGGTGTACCAACTTTCGATTGATGGTCTTGTGCAACAGGCCCAACAGGCGCAAGCACTGGGGGTTTTGGCCGTCAATTTGTTTGGTGTGCCCAATGCGGCACAAAAAGATGAAGACGGCAGTTTGGCTTGCCAGCCCGATGGGTTGATACCCCGTGCAATCAAAGCGATTAAACGAGCCTTGCCTGATATGCTGGTGATTACCGATGTGTGCTTGTGCGAGTGGTTAAGCCACGGTCACTGCGGGTTGGTGCATCAGCAGCACATTGTTAATGACAAAACCTTGCCTGTGCTGGTGAAAATGGCTGTGGTGCATGCTCAAGCGGGAGCAGATATGGTGGCACCTTCTGATATGATGGATGGGCGCATCGGGGCCATTCGCCTGGCTTTGGACGATGGGGGGCATGAGAACACAGCCATTTTGGCTTATTCGGCCAAGTTTGCGTCATGTTTTTACGGGCCTTTTCGCGAAGCGGCGGGGGCTACTCCGCGCTTTGGAGATAGGGCAAGCTATCAAATGGATAGTGCCAATGCCCGCGAAGCTGAAAAAGAGATTTTGTTAGACCTGGCTGAAGGAGCAGATATGGTCATGGTGAAACCCGCCTTGGCCTACCTCGACATCATTGCGCGCGCCAAGGCACTTTCCCTTATGCCTGTGGTGGCTTACCACGTAAGCGGTGAGTATGCCATGCTGCATGCCGCAGCCCAAAAGGGGGTCATCGATCTCGAGCACGCTATGATGGAAACCTTGTTAAGCATTAAGCGCGCAGGGGCCGATCTTATCTTTACCTATTTTGCGCTCGATGCTGCCCGCAAACTCATATCGCCCATAAAGGGCGTAAAGTAATGCCCGGGTCATATCCGTGCTCCCTGCCAACAAGTCTGCTAACGTTCCTTAGATTGTACACCTTCCCTTTTGCTTGATGTGTGCCTTGCCGGGGGAGCATGCCATTTTGCTTTTTGTTTCGTTTTTTGGACGGGACGCATGGCATTTAGATTTTGTGTCATAAATTCCAGTAAATCCTGCCATAGCCTCGCAGTTGCGAAGCATGTGAACATCCACACTGGATGCCTGAAGTACAGCAACAAAATCTGCTGGATAATGCGGGTCTATACCTAAAACCAATGGTGAGGCTTGCCAACACGGGGGCAAACCCTGTAAATTTGGTGGAAGCGGGTGTGTTTTTGTCAATTTTGACGCGCTTGCTAAAATGCGTTCGTAGCTCAGCTGGATAGAGCAATGGCCTTCGAAGCCATCGGTCGCAGGTTCGAATCCTGCCGAACGTGCCTTTTTCCCACGTGGGTAATGCCACCAGCAACGACACTGTGGTTGCGGCGTGCTGTGGGTATTTTCTGCCGACGGCCCCATGCTTTAGCACTGGATAATGGTTGACGACAATGGCAGCAAAACGCGCCTTGAAAATCTTCAAGGGGTCGTCCCCATCATCACCATACGATAACGTATCAACACATGAGCGAACCCAACACGGGGGCTAAACATCGCGTGTCGTCAACGGCGCGGGAAAAACCAGCAAGCCCAACGCCATGAAACCAAAATGCCCTTAAGCTTTGCTTTGGCTGCCACCCAATGCACGCGCGCAAGATAAAGCCCATTTGGGTTTCATGGGGGAAGTGAGGTGATTAACGCCCCCCGCAGTAGATGAGGCCTTGTTCCCATCGCAACCCTACCATTTGCAAGGCCCTAATTATTGGTGTTACGTACATGGGGATGGTGCCAGTCTTCCACGCCCTATAGCATTTGGCATGGGCTAGTGTTGCTTGCAGGGGATGCCTTTACAGCGAAATCCACTCCCCCCAATGGCCCCTCGAGTATCTCGAGCGCCCGATTACCCGCTAGCAAAACCCTAGCAAAACCCTAGCAAAACCAATGCAAGCGGGGTCACCACCGTGCGCACCATGGCCCTCAAAACATCCCACTAAAACCTTACGGCAAAACGACCGGTCACATCCCTGGTGCGAACGAAAGCGGCAAAGCAGGTGAACGTTTACAGTGGTGACTGAGGGTGCGTGTAAACAGAACGCTTCACTGTGAGGAGGCAATACTTTCCACAATAGGCAACTTAACGGTCATTCCTGGTTGCATAGAGCGGTTAATTAGGGTGGGGTTTTTGCGATAAAACAACCACATGGGTACGTTTTTGGGTTGGGTCAAGTTCCATGGGGTTTGACCGCGGCGAACCACGATTTTTTGAACGTTGGCAACGCGATTTGCGGCGAAAAAAGTAGCCTCACGGTCTTGGTGAAAGGCGATACGCTGGGTTTCAAATTGCATGGGGGTGACCGCATCCAGGGGAATTTTGACCAAAGACCCAGGACGTAGGCGCAGGGCTCTGTGCCTTGAGAGTTGGTTTATCTGTCGCAATTCGAGGGGCGTGGTTTGACTCCATTCCGCATACTGTCCAAGGTTTTCACCATAGGCAATGCGCACGGTCCCCAACCGATCGTTGCCTTCTACCTTAATCAACTTTAAACCTAGTGAGGGTAGAAACCCGTTGCTCGAAGGCACTTGGTCAACCCCATCTAACTGGATGTTGGCTCGGGCGGTTTGAAATGCTTTGGCTCGTATTCGCTGCTGTTTTTGGCGTTGTTTTTGGAGATGTTTCACCGCAACGGGTGCGTTTTTTCCTTTGTGGGGCAAAATCAGCTTTTGGCCTGGCAAAATGCGCCCCGTCGAGGAAATATTATTGGCTGCTGCGAGTGTACGCCAACTTACCCCATAACGCCGTCCCAAATCAGAAAGGGTATCGCCCCGCTTCACCCGCACAATCCAGGTCCGCTTCTTCCCTTTTTTGCGTGTATCATGCGGGAGTGAGGCCAAAAACGCGCGCGGGCTGCTGCGTTTGGGCAAGCGAAGTACAAAACCCTTAGGAATATACTGTGCACCCGACCAAACAATTCTGCGCAGAGCGGGGTTCATTCTGCGCAAAGTGCTTTTGTCAGTACGCAATGCCTTAACCACACTCGAAAATGGCACGTAGAAGGGCAACCTGTATTCTTGGTATTCAAAGGGTGGAGCAAACACGATGTTTTTAAAGTATTTTCGTGGATTCTTGGCCACTTCTCTGGCTGCCAAAAACTCAGCATAAAAATTTTTGCTGGCGATACGAAACAAGCCTCCATGGTAAGTTTCAATCAATACCCCCAAGTCGTTGATCCCAGTATGTTTCACAATGCGCGCTATACCCATAGGGCCATGGTTGTACGCAGTAATGGCCAAGGGCCAAGACCCCAGGCGGTCGTAATTTTGGCGCAAAAACTTGGCGGCTGCCTCAGAGGCAATCACAGGATCCAAGCGCTCATCAATTTCACGATTGACCTTCATAAACAAGCGCCCTGTGCCGCGGGTAAACTGCCATATTCCTGCAGCACCTGCCGAAGAATGTGCTTTAATCTGGAAAGAAGATTCCACGTGAGGCAGGTAGGCGAGATCCTCTGGCACCCCGTGTTCGCGCAAAAAGCCCTTAATGAGATGCAGGTAAGCACCAGAGCGTTCAATGCCTTGTTTAAAGCGGTTGGCAAGCCCGCGCTGAAAGCGCACATTTCTTGAGGCTTTGCGCAATTCTGCACCATAAATACCGCTGGGAAAAAGGCGCAACAAACGTGTTTGCGCTGGGGTAAGTGTCCCATTGCTATCGACCAAAGCGGCCAATTGAATCAGATTGCTCGCAACTTCGTTCTTTTTGGCGCGTACGTAGCGCTTGGCTTCGCGTCTTGTCATGCCATGCAAGTTTACGCTGGCATAGGTTGGCAAGCCTACCAAACCATCATGCAACAGCCCTTGCTTGCCTGTGTATTTGGTAAACACTTGAATCCAAAAGGCCTTTTGGCGCGCCACAATGGGGTGCACTGAAAACGGCGTTTTGGTGTTACGGGCTCGTTTGCTGGTGCGAGGGGGGGGAGGTTTGGTTGTTTGCGCAGCCTTAATGCCTGGGGCATCGGGCGCAACATGTGTCACGTTAGCATCTTCCAAGTCGGCAAGAATTTCATCTTGCAGCGAAGGGATGTCCGCTTCCTCTTTTTGTAATGCCCGTTCCTTTTTTAGAGGGGAAGCACTGCTCTCAAGGGTACTTGCGCGTTGCGCATAGCCAGTTGTATACAAAACAGACAGGGCAGCGCAGAGCAAAATGACCACACCCCATGACTTCAACAAAGGGGCAAAAATTCGAAGCAAATACATGGTGTCAAGGCATCTTTTTCTTAAAAAATTACGTATAAGTTAAAGGGATAAAAAACGAAGGTTATCGATCTGGATTACCGGTAGGATGCGGGTCTGTCTACCCCCAAAAACTCTCACAGTCCTCTTACCCTACCTGCCAAATGAATGGCAAGCAAGGGGCCAATCCCACCGTAGCGAATGCGCCCCTCTTTAGCAGGTGTGGGGAACGCGGTGTGGCGCATGCGAGAGACCTCTAGGTTACGATACCAACCCATCTAACCCCAGCCAAGCGTTGGCGATGGAGGGTGCAAAACATGCACCAAACAGCCGAACCGTTTTGAATGTCCCCCTAAAAAGCACGCGGGTGGAGGGGATAGCCCTTTGATAAAGCATAAGGGGGGGGGGTTAAGATTGTTTGTTGTGGTTGATTTGTTTGAGCCATACGGGGGAGGGCTGAAAGGAAACGACACGCCTTGAGGAGACGACATATTCCTTGTTTGTGCGTGGGTTACGCCCTGTGCGCTGTGTTTTGTTTCGGAGGCACCATTGGCCAAAACCGCTAATTAAAACGGGATTGCCTTGTTCCAGGTTTTCTTTGACCATGGTTAAAATATACTCCACGTTATCGCACGCTTCCTCGTGGGATAGATTGGCGTGAGATTCTAAATGCTTAATGAGATCGGCTTTTACCATAAAAAATGCTTTTTTATTGCCCGTGAAAAATACGTGTGTCCCCAGTGGGAATGGGTGAATTGCTTGGGTGTCATTGGCTTTAAGCCAAACACCCCTAATTTATGGCCTTCCAATCCCCGTTCTCTACATAAAGCAAACGCGCAGATTATTCAATACTTAATAAAAACATGCCGTAGACTTGGTAGGTTGACATTACAGAGGCAAAGATTTATTTACGGTTGGCTAGGATAAGCGCCATGGATGTCTCTCGCCTTTGGGCACACAGCGCTTGTTTTGCAGGTGGGTTTCAAATAGCCCACCTAACGGATGTGAATCACTGATACGTTGCGTTTTGAATAAAATGCGCGCGTTGCAATCAAAAAAATCACTTTCTTCATTCAATCTCCATCGATACCCCTCGTTTTATCGGTTACAAGTATTGGGTTTTAACAAAAAACCATGAAATTTTTATCCTTTCACCATCCCAGCGCAGCCAGCGCAAGCCCTGTGGTATGGGGTGAGAAACCCTTGTCGATTGCCAAGACTGCGGGCATGACATGCGTTGTGCCTGGGCTGATGTTTGACCATGAATGGCCCGCAAAAGTGCTTGGGAAAGAGAGCATAAAGGCATCGCCTAGAATTTGGCCAAAGGCTTTGCAAACTGCTTTGCGTGAAGCCGTGGGGGTCCTTGAAACCCAATGCCAACGTGCCTTTGATCAGTCTATAGACGCCAAAAAAAAACACCTCCCTTTATGGATTAATGTGTGCTGCGCAGGACCTCAGGGCTTGGAGGGCTTGCCTTGCAACGTGCTAAACCTGGGCATTACCCCTGAAAAGGCCACACAATTGGCCCATGGATACACACAAGATCGCAAAAAAGCGTTTTTTGTGTGGGACGCACTGCGCCGTATGGCAGAGAGTTATGGCAAGAGCGTATTGGGGGTTGACCAAACCGCCTTAGCCCAAGCATACGGTGGTATTTTGGCTGCCCAAGGGGTCGAGACTCCCACCGAGCTCTCTTTGCAAGGGGCAGAGGATTTGGCCAAAGAACTATGTGCATTATGTGCTAAAAGCGGGGGGGAAGCATGGTGTGCCAACCCTTGGGAACAATTGCAGCGGGCTATGCAAGCACTGTGGGAAGCAGCGCAAGCACCCTCGGTATGCCAAATGCGTTTAAAAAGCCAAGAAGCGGGTCAGACTGCGCCCATGTTAAGTGTGTACCTTCAACAATCCATGGGTGAAAGGGTGCTAAACGGTGGGTGTGGGCGGATGCAATGGCGCAACCCACACGAAGGCAAAAAAGAGCTCTGCGGAGGCTTTTTAAAGGCTGCCTATGTGGAAGATTTAACCGCGGGTTGGTTGATACCCCAAAAGGCAGCCATGTTTGAAAAGGCGATGCCCCAAGCGACCAAAAGCGTGTGTGAATGCCTTGCCTTGCTTGAATCCCTTTTTGAGGATGCCATGCAAGTCGATTTTGTGCTGGAAACACCCTTAAACGGCCAGCCTGTGTTGCAGATCCTCGACCTTCGTCCCGCACGCCGGAGTGATGAGGGTGGGTTTCGCATCGCCGTGGACTTGCATGTCGAGAAAGTCATTTCGGCATCGCGTGCCTTGGTTTTAACGCCTTCGGAGGCCCTAATCAAACGGATGCATCCCGCTTTAGAGGTCAATGGCGCACAAGCCTTGTGCAGTGGTCTTGGTGCTTCACCGGGAGCGGCGGTCGGCAGGCTTGCACTGTTTGCAGAACATGCCGAGGAAATGGCAGCCAAGGGGGAGCCATCTATTTTGGTGCGTGAAGAAACAACGCCAGAGGATATCAACGGCTTTCATTGCTCAAAAGGGGTGGTTACCGTACACGGTGGGTTTACCTCCCACGCCGCGGTTGTGGCTCGAGGCATGGGTATGCCTTGCATTGTCGGAGCCTCGAGCCTTGGTGTTAACTATCACATTAACACGATACAAGCAGGGGGTAGCGTACTTAAACGCGGTGATTGGGTCAGTTTGGATGGCAGTACAGGGATTCTTTATGTGGGAAAAGTGCCCATGGTTACCCCTGATTTGGGTGACGAGATGCACGCCATGCTGCGCGTAGCCGATGAGAACCGCACCATGAATGTGCTAGCCAATGCAGACACCCCGCAAGATGCACGCAATGCCATTGACCGAGGTGGGGAGGGCATTGGCCTTTGCCGCACAGAGCACATGTTTTTTGAACTAGAACGCATTTTGGCTTTTAGAAAAATGATTTTGGCCAGCACTTTGGCGGAACGTGAAGATTCCCTTGCCGCCATTTTGCCCATCCAAAAAAAGGATTTTCAAGATATTTTTGAGGTGATGGATGGGATGCCCGTCACCATCCGTTTTCTCGACCCCCCCTTGCATGAGTTTTTGCCCGAGGGGCTGCGTTCACAACATCGCATGGCCAGTACGATGAACGTGCCATTGGAGCATGTGCAAAAGCGGGTGGAAGAACTGCATGAGCAAAATCCGATGATGGGGCGTAGGGGGTGTCGCTTGGCAGTGACCAATCCTGAGATATGCGTAATGCAAACGCGGGCAATTTTAGAAGCCGCTTGTGACGTCAAAAAACAAGGGGGTACGCCTAAGCCAAAGTTGATGATTCCATTGGTAAGTGCCATTGGCGAATTGCAATGGCTGCGCAAAAAAATTGAAGCGGTCGCAGAGGATGTTTTTAGCAAAGAAAAAATTCGCGTAGAATACGAGATTGGGGTTATGATCGAAACGCCGCGCGCGGCCTTGTGTGCCTCAGCCTTTGCCCACCTTGCCGATTTTTTCTCCTTTGGGACCAACGACCTCACCCAAATGGTCTACGGTTTTTCCCGTGATGACACCGGAGGGTTCTTGCCGCGCTATATAGAGAAAGGGGTGCTCGAAGACAACCCGTTTGTACACATTGATGAGCAAGGGGTGGGGCAACTGTTAAAAATGGTGGTGCAAAGAGCACGAAGCGTGAACCCTCGTCTCGAAATAGGGATTTGCGGTGAGCACGGTGGCGATCCTCGCTCGGTCAAATTTTTTCATTCCATGGGTTTTGACTACGTGAGCTGCTCCCCTTTTCGCATTCTTCCGGCCCGCCTGGCTGCGGGCCAAGCGGCCGTTGAAAGTTCGACAAGCACGGCATTGTAAAAAAATTGACCGGACGCCCCTGGCAAAAACACCCAATTCACCTTAGCTCTAAAAAAACAAGGTATTGCCAAGCAAGGTATTAAAAGTGGACGTTTTTTTGGAAGCAGCACAGCGCGCTTGGTACTGGTTTTTGGCACAGCCACCCGCCGTGCTAAATGCTCTGCTGCCATGGCATTTGCCTTTGTTGCTCTGTGTTCTGGGGCTATTGGCGGCTGTGGGTTTGCACCGCTTGTTAAGCATGTTTTGGCATAGGGGGCGGGTGTTTCGCTGGCTGTTTGGCTCCTTGTTGCTTGGCGTACTGGCGGTTTCACTGCAAATATGGTTGTTGGCGTATTTAGTCCTCTCCCAAGGGGATGCCTTTATTCAACAAGCTGCGCATTCCAATCATCCCCAAAGTGCTGCAAGGCAGGTGGGATTAGCACTCCTTTCTCCCATTTTTTCTCCCCACACACAAAACCCCCTTCCAAATCGTGCAGAAAACCACGCACAGGCGCTGGCTTTTACACAAATCAAAGCCAAGTTGCAATCTTTGGGTGCTTTGGAATATCAGCGAGAGGTTGCCAAACACTTGCGTCCGCTGCAAACCATTTCCAAACGTTGGGTTTGGGGACCCAATGCCCTTGCGAGCGAGGGAGGGACAGCAGCCCCCCCCCTTCATGAGCAGTGGTTTGCGGAGCTTGCTTTATATTGGATGATTCATATTGAGCCCCGCTTGGATAACCCCAAGCCCCTCCCCAGCCGCTTGTTGCTTTGGCTTGGGGAAGGATTTGCTACCCAAGCCAACACTCCCGGTGAATGGGAACGCTTGGCAGGAGAGCGTTTTTTGCAAACCGTGTTTGCCCAGGTGCTCAGTGAACTGCTGCTTTGGGGGGCGGGGGCAGTGTCCGTTGTGGTGTTGGGATTGAATGGTTTGATGTTGTGGTTTTTACGCTTGTGTATGGGATGGTTTGGGGTAAGCGCAGCATCCAAAAAACCCACTGCTGCAAAGGCCGCCAAAACTGCTGCAAAGGCCGCTAAAAAAGAAGGTGTTGCAACAACCCCCGCAACACCTCCCACAACAACCATCCCTAAAAAATTGCCTGATACCACCACCAAACCCACAACCGGTAAAGGTCAAGTGAAACCCGCAAAAGCCCCCAAGCCTGCTGCAAAACAAAAACACCAGCAAACCCAAAAAGCAGGGCAACCGCTCATGCGCCTTAAAACGCCGCTGGGGGTAGTGAGGAGCAAAAGCGTACAGGGGATGCAACAGGGCAGCAAGTGGGCTGTTAGGCAGGGGAAAAATTTGGGCGCACACAGCATCGCGTTAGGCAAGGGCTTTTTGCAACCGTTGGGGGCAAAAATAAAGCAACAAATCAAGAAAATGGAGATGCCACCCCCCCAATCCTCCCATGAATCACCCCGTACGGCGAAACCCACCGCATCCCCTGGCCAAGCCTCTGCCGCCGCCAGCAAGCCCTTAAAGGACGAGGCCGCTTCCGCCCGTGCACAGCCCACCAAACCCTCCAACAAATGATAGGCCGCCTAATACCTGCTCAGGGAGGGGCAGCAAGCCTTTAAGGGACGAGGCCGCTTCCGCCCGTACACAGCCCACCAAACCCTCCAACAAATGATAGGCCACCTAATACCTGCTCAGGGAGGGGCAGCAAGCCTTTAAGGGACGAGGCCGCTTCCGCCCGTACACAGCCCACCAAACCCTCCCATTATAGGTCGCCTAACACCTGCTCGGGGTGGGTTGCAGCACTTACTTTGGGGTAGGTTTTTTGGATCACGCCCTGTGGATTGATGATGTAAGAAATACGTGCATGTGCTTTGTCTGAGACGCTTTGCACGGCACCGTAGAGCAGGGCCATCGCATTGCTTTCATCGCTAAGCAGGTCAAAAGGAAATTTAAATTTTTGTTGAAATTTCAGGTTTTTTGCAGGTGCATCATTGCTGACCCCAAAAATGACGACATTGCGTTTTTCAAATCCTTGAATTCGGTCCCCGAATCCTATTCCTTCCTTCGTTCACCCAGGGGTATCCGCACGCGGATAAAACCAAAGGACAACCGTCTTGCCTTTTAATGCGTTTAAGCTAACGGCTGTTTCATTTTGGTTTTGTAAGGTGAAATCAGGGGCTTGATCGCCTTCTTGCAAGAGTGCCATGGTAGCAAGTAATTCCCTTTGTTTTTAGTGACCGCCAAAAATACTATGCCAAGCGATGGGAGCAAGACTATTGATAAAATCAGACTCGTGTTGTCAGACAAGTACAATGCTCACACATCCGCAAAAAAGCGATCCAAAAAGCCTCATCTAAAGGATGCGCCGTAAATCGCTTTGGGTAACTTCTGGCACAGAAATGAATGTGGACCATTACCCGTCGCCCCCTTATAACACAAACGAGAAGGGGTTGCTAGACCAACACAAAACTTTCGAATACGTGAATGGCGCAAGTTAAAGGATTTAAGACGCCCCACAATAGGGTTTGTTAGGGGTGGTGGGTCGAAAAAGGTGGCGTCGCTTGCTGAAAGCGCAATTCCGTTACCGAGCCACTCTCTTCCAAAAAAGCATGAATCGAAGAGAGCAAGGTATTGCGCTCAAATTGTAATTCATGAGCCCAGGCGGCATTGGGTGCGCCCACCCAAAGAACATGGCTTTTTAGGCGTAAAGGGAAGCATTTTTCCGCTAAAGATGCCCCAACAATGGCAGGCCACTGCTGACGCAGGGTGTGTAATATCCAGGCGTGTTCACGGCCAGCACGCTTAAAAATACCGTGTAAAACCTGCCTAAGATCAACGGTTTTTTGTGGTAATGGGGCCATGCAATCTCCACCAAGGTAAAAATCAAAAATGATGGGGTGCGTGTCCCTTAGTGACGGTCCCGAGCAATAATAATGGGGTGCGTGTTCCCTGTGACGGTCCCGAGCAATGGTTTATGGAGGGTCTTCATTAAAATGGCAAACCCATTCCAAAAAATGCATCGCGTAATCTTCGGTGTTTTTGTTGATTAAATCATCACTACCCACCACCAAAAAAGCGTTGGTTGAAAATTATGGGGTGAGTGCTCCTGTGACGGTCCCGAGCAATGGTTTTAGAGGGTCTTCATTAAAATGCAAACCAATTCCAAAAAATGCATCGCGTAATTCGGTGTTTTTGTTGATTAAATCATCACCACCCACCACCAAAAAAGCGTTGGAGAAAAAGCGCCAGTGGGCAGAAACTTTTAAATGCACACCCTCATCTCGTCCAAAGTCCCACACATCGAGACCAATGCGATATTGGTCCTTTTTGCCATAAAACTGGCTTGCTGCCAAGCCAAATTGATTTTCAATAATTCCACCGCGGATCTCTGTGTTAAAATAGCGTTGGGCAATGAGTAAGGAGAGCACAAACTCGTCTTTTACAGCCGTTTCTTCCGTGGTTTGCGTGCCCCCACTATTAGTAGTGGTGGTGGTTTTCTTTTCAAGCTTACCATTGGGGCGATCGACCAACTGTAATAAATAGTAGCGATCCTTGAGAGGTTGTAAGCGGATATCAAAATACGACTTAAACGCTTGTTGTTTAGATAGGTATTCGGTGCTGCCGCCAATATCCAGTTTTAAGCGCGTGGCATCGGTTAAAAACCGGTTGATTCCAGTCAGGGCTTCGTTGAGTTCGTCCACCGTTTTCTCATCGTTTACCAACCGCCCAATGCTCCCTTCGCCACGGTCTATTTTGCGCGAAATAGAACGTAAGCTATCCATGGTTTCGTTTATCTTAAAGGTCGAACTGTCTAAATTGTTGAGTAAACTCCCAATCCGGTCTTTGTTTTCGTTTAGCACTTGGCGCAGGTCGCCCGTGATATTGGGCCCATCTTTGGCTAAAGCCCGACTAAAAGTATCTAAATTGTGCAAGGTGTTGGTGAGTGCCTCGCGGTTGTCTGCGGCTAGGCGTTGTAAATCTTGGGAGAAGGCAGCAAAATTGACGGTGGTTTTGCGGATATCTTCGCGATTTTCAGTGGTGATCGCTGCCATTTCGTCGCTAAAGGTGGAAAAGTTTTTGGTAATGACCTCAATTTCGCCACCAATAACCTGGGTAATGCGTTCAATATCGGCAGACGCTTTGGCTAGGTTATTCACAATCGCCTCAAGCCGTGCCCTGCCTTTTTCACTGCCAATGGCGTTGTGTAAGCTGGAACTAACCGATTTTAGATCCCCCAAAACTCCGCCTAAATTCTCAACAATGCCATCTAAATTGAGGCCCTCTTGAATGCGCCTCACTTTTGCCCCCGAGGGCAGTGTGGGTAGGGTTATTGTGCCGGGGTGTAGGTTGATGTACTTGTCCCCTAAAATCCCCAACGACTTAATCGCCGCTGTGCTGTCGATGTGGAGCACATGCTTTTGGTATATGTGCAAAGTGACCTTTGCTTTTGAGCCTTCAAGGGCAATGCTGGCCACTTGGCCCACCTTGACCCCAGCAATCTGGACGGGTGCGCCAACGCTTAAACCGGAAACATTGTCAAAATTTGCAATCAGTGGGTACGTTTTGCTTTGACCGGGAGCCCAGCTGGTTACCAAGATTGAACCGTACACAATGCCAACAAAACCAGCGAGCATCAGCAACCCAACTTTGAATTCGACGGTCAACTTACCCATAGGGTGCGATTCTTCTTTTTAGGATTGCCAAAATACGGTAATGAGGTAGTCGGCCAGTAAAATAAGTACTGCAGCCATAACCACCGCCTCGGTAGTGGCGCGCCCTACGCCTTCGGCGCCGCCCTTGGTATAATAGCCCTTGTAAGCACCTACCTGGGTTAAGATAAGGCCAAATACAATGCTTTTAAGCGTGCCCTGCATAATATCACTGAAGGTTACAAAGGCTAAAATTTTGGCATAAAAAATTCCACCATCGACCCCCAAAAGGAGGACACCCACCAAGTATCCGCCCACAATCCCCATTAAGTCAGCGATAACGGCAAGCATGGGCATGACGAGCATGCCCGCCAAAATACGCGGTGTGACGAGGTATTGTACAGGGTTCACTGCCAGTGATACCAAGGCATCAATTTGTTCTGTAACCCTCATGGTACCCAGCTCTGCTGCAATGGCAGACCCAGCCCGTGCATTTACCATGAGTGAGGCTAGCACAGGTCCTAATTCGCGCACCATGGCAACCGCTACCAAGCCTCCCACAATGGACTCCGAGCCAAAGTCGCGCAGGGAGCGATAGGTTTGAAAAGTGAGGACCATCCCCGTAAAAATCCCTGTCAAAATAACCACACCGAGTGATTTGTTTCCCACAAACTCCATTTGGCGGATGACAAGGCGCAAACGAAACGGTGGAACAAAAATAAGGCCAATGGCTTGAACAAGTTGTCGCCCAACACCACCCATTGTTTCAACATGAAGCAAGGCATTGCGACCAAGATGCTCAATCCATTTGGGGTTCGAAACGGGCTGCACGGGTTTTTAAATCCCTCTAGTTTTAAGTTTAAAATTCAAGGTGACAATCGCCAGCCGAGGAGGAAAAGTTGGATTAAAATCAATAGTCAGGCAAAACGCCAAAAGCGCATCGCACCAAAGCAATCCATTTTTGGGCAAAAGCCATGGTAATCCGAAATACACACCGTACGCAAAGGCTCTCCAAGAGATGAAGCCTGCATGCTAAGAAGCACTTGAAACGGATGAGAGAAAGTTTTTATAAATTATCTCTTGCATTCAATCTTAAAATTGTGGCACGTACGCAGACTGGTCGTGCAAGTGGTGTCGTTTGGACTTTGGGCTTTTGGAAGCTGGTTACGCGCAGCGGGTGCGAGCAATGGGGGTAGGATTGGCTTGTTGTAGCTGTACGATGCGATAGCATAATGACTAAACTTGATAAACTGTAGTTAAGGAGACATTTGGCGGATGCCTACATTGAATCAATTGGTACGCAAAGGGCGTAAAAGTAGGGTTGCCAAAGCAAAAACGCCTGCATTGCAAAGTTGCCCTCAAAAACGGGGAGTATGCGTGCGCGTGTACACCACCACTCCTAAAAAACCCAATTCTGCTTTGCGCAAGGTGGCGCGGGTTCGCTTGACCAATGGAATTGAGGTTAACAGTTACATTCCGGGGATTGGGCACAATCTGCAAGAGCACTCCATTGTACTCATTCGTGGTGGGCGTGTAAAAGACCTCCCTGGGGTGCGCTACCACATTGTGCGTGGCACGCTGGATACGGCGTCTACAAGCAATCGCAAGCAAGGACGTTCCAAGTACGGCACTAAAAAAGAGAGCTAGACGGTCAGCCTTTGGTTTCAATACGATGTCGAATGCGCGTGCGTTTTTTCCATAAAAAGTCTTGCTTTTTAATTTAACCATGGATATGGTGGCTTGTTTAGCACTGGGCGTCATCAGATGCTGGTTGGGCTTTGGGTGCTTTGTTGATAAATTGTCTTTAGTTTGAATGGGTTGAATTTTAAATGGTAGTTAATTCTGATGTCTAGGCGCAGACGTGCAGTGCATAGGGATGTTTTTCCCGACCCCAAATACCATGATGTATTGATTGGTAAGTTTATCAATGCGTTGATGCGCGATGGCAAGAAGAGCACGGCAAGATCTATTTTGTATAAGGCTATGACGCGGATTGAGGAAAAAGAACGTGAGGCACCCCCTCTTGAAGTGGTAAAGGCAGCGGTGGAAAAAATTAAACCTGTAGTTGAGGTGAAGTCGCGGAGGGTGGGCGGTTCAACCTATCAAGTGCCGGTTGAGGTAAAGCCTGAGAGGCGTCAGGCCCTGGGTATCCGTTGGATCATTCAAAGTGCTGCATCGCGCGGTGGTCGTTCGATGGAGGAAAAACTGACCAATGAGCTGTTAGATGCTTTTCAAGGTCGCGGGAGTGCGCTTCGCAAAAAAGAAGAGGTGCAGCGGATGGCGGAAGCAAATCGTGCTTTTGCCCACTATCGTTGGTAGGTAAACAGGTGTTCTCGTCGTGAGGCGATGGGTGTTAATGAAACAGAAATTTTTGCAGGTAATGAAGCCATGACTAGGCAGCAACCCCTGGAGCGGTATCGCAATATAGGGATTATGGCACATATTGACGCTGGCAAAACCACCACCACCGAGCGCGTGTTGTATTATACGGGCCGCAGCCACAAAATAGGTGAGGTGCATGATGGCGCGGCAACCATGGATTGGATGGAGCAAGAGCAAGAACGCGGAATCACCATCACTTCTGCGGCGACGTTTTGCCAGTGGAAGGTGGGGAGCAAGGATTATTGCATCAACATTATCGATACCCCTGGCCACGTTGATTTTACCATTGAGGTGGAGCGCTCCTTGCGCGTGCTCGATGGTGCTGTTGCCGTGTTTGATGCGGTGAGCGGGGTAGAACCTCAGTCAGAAACCGTGTGGAGGCAGGCGGATAAGTACAAGGTTCCCCGCATTTGTTTTGTGAATAAGATGGACCGCATGGGGGCTTCTTATGAGAAGTCTATTGCCAGTATTGAAGAGCGCTTAGGGGCACGCACGCTGCCTTTGCATGTGCCGATTGGCGCAGAGGATCGGTTTGTTGGCATGGTGGACTTGGTTTCGATGAAGGCCGTTCGATTTTTGAATGAGGATCTGGGTGCCAAATATAACATTGAGAATATTCCTGAGGCGTTAAAAGTCAAGGCAGAAGCGGCACGGGAAAAGATGCTGGATATTTTGTCTGAGGAGGATGATGCGCTTACGGAGAAGATTTTATCTGAGGTGGAGTTGAGCGTGGAGGATGTTCAACGCTCGATTCGAGAAGGTGTTTTGGCGCATCGATTTGTTCCCGTGCTTTGCGGGTCTGCCTTTAAGAACAAAGGTGTGCAAATGCTACTCGATGCGGTGGTGTGCTATCTGCCGTCTCCCATTGAAGTGCCTGCCGTAAGGGGTGAACACGTAAAAACAAAAGAGGCCATGGAACGCAAGGCGGGCGATGATGAGCCTTTTTCTGCGTTGGCATTTAAAGTAATGACCGACCCTTATGTGGGGCAGCTGACTTTTTTGCGCGTTTATTCGGGCAAAATGCGGCAAGGCAGCCAAGTGCTAAACTCGGTAAAAGGGACCAAGGCACGTGTGGGGCGCCTTGTGCGCATGCATGCAAACAAGCGTGAAGAGGTGGCGGAGATCTTGGCAGGGGATATTGGTGCCGCGATTGGCCTGGGTGATGTGAATACGGGCGAAACGATTTGTGATGTTTCGAACCCAATTGTGTTAGAGCGCATGGAATTCCCTGAACCCGTGATTGATGTGGCGGTCGAGCCCAAAACCAAGGCGGACTATGAGAAAATGGGGGTGGCTTTGCAAAAGCTGGCGCAAGAAGATCCATCCTTTAGGGTCCGCACAGATGAAGAGTCGAATCAGACCATCATTTCGGGGATGGGAGAACTGCACCTGGAGGTTTTGGTGGATCGCATGCAGCGCGAGTTTAGAGTGGATAGCAACGTGGGAAAGCCTCAGGTGGCCTACCGCGAGACGATTACCAAAGCGGCGGAAATCGATCACAAATATGTGAAGCAAAGCGGTGGTCGCGGGCAGTATGCCCACGTGGTCTTAAATGTCGAGCCTTTATCGCCTGGGGAAGGGTATGTGTTTGAGAGTGCCATTGTGGGTGGGGCTATCCCTAAGGAGTACATCCCAGCCGTGGAGAAAGGTGTCCAAGAAGCACTGTCTTCTGGCATATTGGCGGGCTATCCCTTGGTAGACCTCAAGGTGGTTTTAGAAGATGGCTCATACCATGATGTGGACTCTTCGGAAATGGCATTTAAAATTTGCGCCTCTATTGGGGTGAAGGACGCCTTACGTAAGGGGGGCCCCGCTTTGTTAGAGCCGATGATGTCGGTCGAGGTCGTCTGCCCGCCTGATTTCACAGGCGATGTGATTGGCGACTTGAGTAGTCGCCGAGGTAAGATTAAGGGGATGGAAGAGCGTGCCGGCGTGCAGGTCATTGATGCGGAGACGCCATTGGGTGAGATGTTTGGGTATTCCACACAATTAAGGTCGATGACTCAGGGGCGCGCATCGTATACGATGCAATTTGCGCACTACGAGAAAGCACCAAATACAGTGGTAGATCAATTGGCGGCATCATCGCGAAAAACGGGTTAAATTACCCGTTTGGAGGGTTGATGTGGTTAAGGTGTCTGTCAAAGTTGCGTTTTGTGAAGATAAAAAAGCGAGTAAGGCGAGTAAAAGATCACCGTAGCGTATGAGGACGTGGTTGGTTTTGTAATAACCGACCCAAACCGTGATTTCATCCATTATGATTAATCTTCGTTGTTATTAAAGGGAGAAGAGAGTATCCATGGCGAAGGAGAAATTTGACCGTTCTAAGGTGCATGTCAACATAGGCACAATTGGCCATGTTGATCATGGTAAAACAACACTAACTGCTGCCATTACCAAGAGCTTATCGCTAAAGGGTTATGCTGACTTCCAGGCTTTTGATCAGATTGACAAGGCGCCTGAGGAAAAGGCACGTGGAATTACCATTGCAACATCCCACGTGGAATACCAAACAGACACTCGGCATTATGCCCATGTAGACTGCCCTGGTCACGCTGATTATGTTAAAAATATGATTACGGGTGCCGCCCAGATGGACGGTGCCATTTTGGTTGTCTCCGCCGCAGACGGTCCTATGCCTCAGACTCGTGAGCACATTTTGTTGGCGCGTCAGGTGGGGGTTCCCTACATTGTGGTGTTTTTGAACAAGGTTGATCAGGTAGGTGATGATGATGATCTGCTGGAGTTGGTCGAAATGGAAATTCGCGAATTGCTTGACATGTATGATTTTCCAGGGGATGACATCCCCATCGTACGTGGTTCTGCTCTAAAAGCTCTAGAAAGTGCCGGCAGCGATACTGCTGCTGTTGAATTTAAGCCTATTTATGACCTTATGGATGCGGTCGATAAAACGATTCCAAACCCTGTGCGCGATGTCGACAAGCCCTTTTTAATGCCTGTGGAGGATGTTTTTTCTATTTCTGGCCGGGGCACTGTAGCCACGGGAAGGGTTGAGCGCGGGGTTGTAAAGGTGGGGGAAAGTGTGGATGTTGTTGGCATGCGCGAAACCCAAAGTACGGTGGTGACGGGGGTCGAGATGTTTCGCAAATTGCTTGATGAAGGGCGTGCGGGTGACAATGTGGGCGTTTTGTTGCGAGGTTTGAAACGTGAAGACATTGAGCGGGGGCAAGTTTTGGCAAAGCCTGGTTCTATCACACCCCACACGGATTTTAAAGGGCAGGTGTATGTTTTAAACAAGGATGAGGGTGGGCGGCACACACCATTTTTTAATAACTATCGGCCGCAGTTTTATTTTCGCACAACGGATGTGACGGGGGAGATAAACCTCCCATCGGGGACAGAGATGGTGATGCCTGGTGATAATGTGGCCATTGAGGTGAAATTGATTACCCCGATTGCAATGGAGACCGAGTTGCGTTTTGCCATTCGCGAGGGTGGTCGTACGGTGGGATCAGGGGTGATTTCCAAGATTAGCAAATAGGCTTCGAACGCACTGGACGAATGAGAGACATTCTGTCGTGAAGCGTTCTATGTTTGCTTGCTTTTTGAAAATTTTTTTGGGTTTACGAAGGTATTGTTTGTGGCGGTTAGTCAACACATTAAGATGCGATTTCAAGCGTATGACCATGCCCTGCTTGATCAGACGGTGCGTGAGATTGTGAATGCTGTACGCCGTACAGGGGCGCAGATAAACGGCCCCATTCCGTTACCTACACGGCGGTCGATCATCACGGTGTTGCGCTCGCCCCATGTGGATAAAAAATCGCGGGAGCAGTTTGAAACACGCGTCCACAAACGACTGCTGTACATTGTTGAACCAAACACCCAAACCATGGATGCTTTGATGAAACTGGATATTTCTGCGGGTATTGATGTGAGCATGAAGCAGGGTTCATAATGCGTAAACAGACGGGTGGCAAATCGATCGGTCTGCCACACGTGAATATTGATTTGAGAGATGATGGTTCAGTTAAAAATGATGGATCGCAACGGCTCGACGGCAGGGAGTGTTTCTGTGGGCGAGGTGTTTGACACGCCTTTGCACCATGAACTGTTACGGTGTGCGGTAACGTTGCGACGGGTTAATTCCCATCAGCGGACCGCTGCTGTTAAAACGCGTTTTCAAGTTTCTGGGTCGAGGCGTAAACTTTATCGTCAAAAAGGGACCGGGCGTGCGCGCCCTGGGGATGTCAAATCTGCGCAACGGCGTGGTGGTGGAATCGTACATGGCCCCGTGACAGGCAAACGTGCTTATAAGATGAACAAAAAAGCACGCCAAATGGCTGTACGGAGTGCTGTTTCCGAAAAAATGAGGCAGCAACGGGTAAAGGTGGTGGAGAATTGGGTTTTAGAGACGCATAAGACCAAAGTATTGGCTGCGTGGTTGGGCAAAATGGGAGTAAGCAGTGCATTGCTAGTGTTTGTTGAACCTAATAAAAATCTGGTGAGGTCTGCGGCGAATTTGCCAAGGATACACCCCTTGAATCAGCGGTTGGTCGATGTGCATGGTGTGCTTTCCCATGAATGGATGGTGATTTCTAAGGACGCACTGGCTGCTTTGGAAGAGAGGATGGGCGAATGAGAGAGGGTATTTTGAAACGGCCTCATTTGACAGAAAAAGCTGTCGCTATGAAGGAGAAGGCGAATCAAGTCACTTTTGAAGTGGCGCGAGACGCCAATAAAATTGAGATACGCCGCGCGATTGAACAATTGTTTGATGTGGGTGTGCGCAAGGTTGCGACGATTAACGTGCGGGGCAAGAAAAAGCGCATGGGGCGTTATCAAGGTCGTCGGTCAGCATGGAAAAAAGCGATGATAACCCTTAAGCCAGGAGACAAAATTGAATATTTTGAAGGTGCTTAAAAATGAAGAAAAGGCTCTTTGATCGGGTTTTGTATGGCTATTCGAAAATATAAACCCACCTCGCCAGGTCGGCGCTTCATGAGCGTTTCTACCTTTGATGAGATTACGGCTGACAAACCTGAACGCAGTTTGTTGGCACCGATGAAACGTTCGGGGGGTCGAAATAATCAAGGGCGGATCTCTGTGCGCCATCAAGGCGGCGGCCATAAACGCCGTTATCGCGTGATTGATTTTAAACGCGATAAATTTGATGTGCCTGGTAGGATTGCGAGTGTTGAGTATGACCCAAACCGCAGTGCACGGATTTGTTTGGTTATCTATCAAGATGGGGAGAAGCGTTATATCCTTGCACCCAACGGGATTCAGGTGAATGACGTGGTGTTGGCAGGGCCGAATTCGGAGATTAAACGGGGCAATGCACTCCCTTTAGATAAAATCCCGCTGGGAACCACTTTGCATAATGTGGAGTTCCGCCCCGGTAAGGGGGGGCAGATTGCGCGTAGTGCTGGTGCACGGGTCAACTTAACGGCTAAAGAAGGCAATCATGCGCAATTAAGGATGCGTTCTGGGGAAATGCGCCGTGTTCGTTTGGAGTGTATGGCAACGATCGGCGAGGTGGGAAATACGTCGCATGCGAATGTTGTGCTTGGGAAAGCGGGACGCAAACGTTGGCTGGGGGTTCGTCCCACGGTACGTGGTGTGGCGATGAATCCTATAGACCATCCTCATGGAGGTGGTGAGGGCCGAACGTCCGGGGGGCGCCACCCCGTGACCCCGTGGGGTAAGAAGACCAAAGGTTTGCGTACGCGTCATAATAAGCGTACAGATAGAATGCGTATTCGCAGGCGACCGTAGCGTATTTTTGTGTAATACCGGCGGTTGAGTGGCGTTTTGGCGCGAATCCTTAAAATAAGAAGGTAACCATTGGTATAGAGGTAGACATGCCGCGATCCTTGAAAAAAGGGCCTTTTGTGGATGACCATTTGATGGTAAAGGCCATGCGTGCCAAAGAAACAGATGATAGGCGTTTGATTCGTACTTGGTCGCGACGGTCCATGATTTTGCCTGATTTTGTAGGTTTGAATTTTGCCGTACATAATGGCAATAAATTTATCCCCATTTTCATCACTGAAAATATGGTGGGGCATAAGTTGGGTGAGTTTTCGCCAACGCGGACGTATCGTGGGCACACAACCAAATCGGGCAAACGCTAAGCGCGTGTGTGGTGTTTTGGCAGGGGTTGCTGGCTTTAATCTTTGAAATCTAAACGTGGAAACGGGCGATTCTTGTCATGGCAAAACAGTCTGAGACAGTCAAAAAAAGCGTTGAGGTTGCACCTCAAAGGACGCCTCCCATGTATCGCGCGGTGATGAAGGGGGTGCGGATTGCACCCCGCAAAGTGCGTTTGGTAGCCGATTTGATTCGTGGTATGCCTGCATCGCTTGCGTTAGGTGTGCTGGATAATACGTTAAAACGGTCTGCCCCTGTCGTAAAAAACTTGTTGAAATCTGCTATTGCCAACGCAGAGCAGCGAGGTGGTGCGGGTTTGGATGTGGCAACGTTGAATGTGCGGCGGGTTTTTGTGGACGGTGGTCCAACACTAAAACGTCACCGAGCGAGAGCCTATGGACGTGGCGCGGCAATTCGAAAAAGAACCAGTCATATCACCTTGATGCTTGGGTGATGCTTTGTTTTGGTGGGGTTTTTATGATGGTGTGGCCCTGACTAGGGTCAGGCAGACGGCGTGAAGTTTTTGCAAGAGAATTGAACCATGCGGATGCATGGGTTGCCCGGCGACGATGGCAGGTTTTAATCACCTTACGGTAGAGAGTGTTTTTGTGGGACAGAAAGTTAATCCGATTGGGCTTCGCTTGCAGTTAACTAAAGACTGGTCAAGCAGGTGGTTTGCCTCCAAAAACTACGCAGAACTTCTAGAGGAAGATAAGCGATTACAAGATTATTTACGTAAGCATCTGAAAAACGCGAGTATTTCACGGATTCAAATTGAACGCACCGCGCAGAAAGTGAAAATCACGATGTTTGCTGCGCGACCCGGCATCATTATTGGGCGCAAAGGGGAGGCTGCCGATGCGTTAAAGCGCGATTTGGAACGCCGCAGCGGCCGCGAGGTCTCGGTAAACATCCGCGAGGTGAAACGCGCCGAAATTGATGCGCAGTTGATTGCAGAGAATATTGCAGGGCAGTTGGAAAGGCGTATTGCATTTAGACGTACGATGCGTAGGGCAATGTCTGCTGCGATGCGGATGAATATTCAAGGCTGTAAGATTATGGTTTCTGGACGCTTGAATGGTGCTGAGATGTCGCGACGAGAATGGGTGCATGAGGGCAGGGTTCCTTTGCACACCTTGCGCGCTAAGATTGACTACGGTGCCGCTGAGGCGATGACCACTTATGGCATCATTGGGGTTAAAGCTTGGGTGTACAAAGGGGAGAATTTTCAAGAGAATCGCCAGTTACGGCGTAGAGATTCCTCAAGAGCGCAGGAAGCTTAGGGTTCGTCATCCATATTGATAGCCTCGCTTTGAGGTTTGTTCTAAAGATTTGTTAAAGTAAAGACCAGGTTATGTTATCGCCAAATCGCACTAAATTTAAAAAACAACGCAAGGGCCGTTTACGCGGTAAAGCGAGACGTGGAAACACCTTAAGTTTTGGTTCTTTTGGGTTGCAGGCAGTGGAGACGGGCATGCTTTCTGCGCGCCAAATTGAGGCGGCGCGACGAACTTTGGCGCGGAGCATTCGGAGGCGGGGCAAAATATGGATTTCTGTTTTCCCCGACAAACCGATTACGCAGCGTCCCGCAGAGGTCCGTATGGGCGGTGGAAAGGGGCCTGTGGATCATTGGGCTGCTAGGGTGAAGGCGGGTCGCGTTTTGTATGAGATGGATGGTGTGGATGAAGCCGGTGCTTTGATCGCATTGCGTTTGGCTTCTTACAAACTGCCCATGCGTACTCAGGTTATCAGGCGTGCGCCGTAAGTGAATGGAGATTGGTAAAAAATGAAAGCAGCAGAATTACGGGAAAAGAAAGACGAGGAAATCAAAGCGCAAGTTAAGGAATGGCGTATGCAGTTGTTTAAAATTCAGTGTGAAAAAGCCGTTGGACAGACTTCTGATTATAGCCAGTTTGGTAAAATCCGCCGTCTCATTGCGCGCGGTGAAACGGTTTTGAGGGAAATGGGGCAAGAATAATGGCTGAGATTCAAACCACTGTGGTTCGGGCAGTACAGCGCAAGGTGCGCCAGGGGATTGTGGTGAGCGATAAGATGAATAAAACCATTGTAGTGCAAGTGAAGCGAATTGTGAGACATCCTTTGGTCAAAAAAGTGATGACGCGCTCCAAAAAATATCATGCGCATGACGAGGAAAATGTGGGCAAGGTGGGGGATGTGGTGCGCATCATGGAATGCCGCCCTATGAGCCGTACAAAAACCTGGCGACTAATGGAAGTGCTTGATATAAAAGCGTAAACCGTTTGGATGTGGCAGGAAAATATGGAATTGTTAATGATCGACGGGTAGGGTTGTAAACTGATATGATACAGATGCAAACCGCACTGGTAGTGGCGGATAATACGGGGGCACGTAAGCTGATGTGCATCAAGGTGCTGGGTGGTTCTAAGCGGCGCTATGCTTTTATTGGCGATGTGATTGTGGCATCCGTAAAAGAGGCAGCACCTAACGGTCGAATTAAATCAGGGGATGTGGTACGTGCAGTGATTGTTAGGACAGCACGCTCGACCCAACGCCCAGATGGTTCGGCGATTAAGTTTGATGAAAATGCTGCTGTATTGGTTGATAACCGCAAAGAACCTGTTGGCACTCGCATTTTTGGCCCTGTAGCAAGGGAGTTGCGCATGCGTCGTTTTATGAAAATCATTTCTCTTGCGCCGGAAGTATTATAGTAAAATACTTGAGAGCAAGAACAAAAATATTTTGAGGCAGCATGGGAAAAAAGGCACGGTGCGTTAAAGGAGTGCGCAAAACCAAGTTTAAAGTTGGTGATGTGGTGGAAGTGATTACCGGGGATTCGAAAGGAAGCTCTGGCGAAGTTTTAAAGATTGATCGCCTGCGCGAAACCGTGCTGGTGAAAGAGGTCAATTTACGAAAGCGGCATTATAAAGCGCGCCGTGAAGGCGAGCAAGCCGGTATTATCTCGATTGAGGCACCCATACACCTTTCTAATGTACGGGTTCTCCAAAAGAATTAGAAATGGGTTCCCAGGGAGTGTTATGTGTTGAATCGCGAAAGCGTTTGAGTCAAGGAAGTGCGTGTTGGCTGAAAAAGATGGTGATAGCCTAGTTTTATGAGGATGTAAAAAAATTAAGTGGCCCTTTCAAGATTGGAGAAAAAATATCGGAAGCAAGTGGTTTCTGCTTTGGTTAAGGCGTTTGATTACCAAAATGTGATGGAAACACCCAGATTGCTGAAGGTGACCTTGAATATAGGTGTTGGTGAGGCAGCAACCAACAATAAAGCGTTGGAATCTTCCGTGAAGGACATGACGCGGATTGCCGCGCAAAAGCCGATGGTAACCAAAGCAAAAAAATCGATCGCGGCTTTCAAATTACGTGAAGGCATGCCAATTGGTGTGATGGCTACATTGCGCCGTGGGCGAATGTGGCATTTTTTAGACAAATTGATAACCACCGCCCTGCCCCAGGTGAGGGATTTTAGAGGGTTACCACGCAACTCTTTTGATGGTCGTGGAAACTACACCTTTGGGATGCGCGAGCAGTTGGTTTTCCCTGAGATTTCGTTTGATGAAATTGAGCAAGTGCGAGGGATGAATGTTACTTTTCATACCAGTGCTTTGACGGACGCAGAGGGAATGAAACTGTTGGAATTTTTGGGGCTGCCCTTTCGTAAAATAGAGGGTTCTTCGCGTGTATGAGAGATGAGGAATGAGTTAAGGCATATGGCTAAGAAAAGTTTAATCGCAAAAGCAAAGCGCATTCCTAAATTTGCTGTGCGGATGTACAATCGCTGCCGTGATTGTGGGCGCCCTCGTGGGTTTTTGAGGCGTTTTGGCATTTGTAGGTTGTGTTTTCGTAAGCGTGCATTGAATGGCGAGTTGCCGGGGGTTTGCAAAGCCAGCTGGTAGGCAGTTTATTGGAGACGTTTTGAAAAAAATTTGGATGAAAAATAGAGTAGTGAGCCGTCATGACAATGAGTGATCCTGTAGCAGATATGTTGACGCGCATTCGGAATGCACTTATGCGTGGGCATGCGGTTGTACGTTGCCCGTTCACCAATTTAAAACAGGAAATTGGCCGTGTGTTGAAACAAGAGGGTTTTATTGCTGATCTTCGCAAACTTGATGAATCCCTGAAGGCCCCATTGCTCGAGATGGTGTTGAAGTATAACCAAGAAGGCGATAGTGTGATACGGGGGTTGAGACGTGTTAGCAAACCAGGGTTGCGCTATCACACTGGACACCAAAGTTTGGGTAGGGTGTACAACGGGCAGGGCATCTCGATCGTCACCACTTCCCAAGGCGTACTGAGCGACGCTGAGTGTAGAGCGCGCAAAGTGGGGGGGGAGGTGTTATGCCATGTTTGGTAGGGTTTGCTGGTGTGGCTAGGCCTCTTTTAAATGCAAAAACATCTGGGTAACCCCTGTTTTTACGCATGTTTTGCGGGGCTGATGGGAGATTGGGTGATGGGTTTTTAATGAAAAGCGAATGTGTGCGATGTCTAGATTAGGAAAAAGGCCAATTCCGTTGCCAAAAAGCGTCGAGGTTTCTCGTCGGGATGGCGGGGTGCATGTTAAAGGTCCGAAGGGGGAGGTCGTTTATCGCTTGCCGGAAGTGGTGGATTTTGAGATTAAAGACGAATCTTTGTGGGTAAAAGCAGACTATCAAAATAGTGTGGTGGCGAAGCGAATGATGGGGACAACCCGTGCTATATTGAAAAATATGATCCATGGTGTATCTGAGGGTTTTGAACGAAAATTAAGGCTTGTAGGTGTTGGTTATCGTGCAGCGATCCAAAATGGTATGGTAGAGCTGAGTTTGGGTTTTTCACACCCCGTGAAAGAGGCCATTCCCAAGGGGATTTCCGCAAAAATGGAAGAGAATACCGTACTGGTGTTGGAGGGATGTGATAGGGGGGCGGTGGGACAATTCGCAGCACGTATCCGCTCTTTGCGACCACCCGAACCCTATCAAGGCAAGGGGGTAATGTATGTGGGTGAGGTTATTCGCCGTAAAGCAGGTAAGTCAGGCAAAAAATAGTGCCGCGTTGGCAAACGGGGTTTGATTTTGAATAGACGCACATCGCCTTGTTTGTACGCTATGAATCCGGTTTTGATGGTATGGCAAGTGGGCGGTGGTTTTTGATACAATATTTGAGGGTGAACCATGACTCTGGTTTCATTGCGCGGTATGCGGCTTGCGCGCCGTAGACGCAGGACAAGAGGGAAAATAAATGGAGTGGCTGAGCGCCCTAGGCTAAGCGTGTTCCGCTCTTTGCACCATGTGTATGTGCAGGCCATTGATGATGAGGTAGGTAGCACTTTGGCGTCTGCATCTACCGTAGAAAAAGATTTTCGCCAATCTTTAAAAGGGTCTGCGGGCAACGTCTCTTCTGCTGCTGCGGTGGGCAAACTTATTGCTGATCGCTTGGTGCAAAAAGGGGTGAAAAAAGTGGTGTTTGATCGCAATGGCAGGCGCTATCATGGTCGGTTACGGGCACTCGCTGAAGCGGCTCGAGAAGCCGGGCTAGAATTTTAAGGAGACGTTTTGTGGAAGAGCGTGCTGAGGGGAACAATCTGATTGAAAAGGTGGTTAAAATTAGCCGCGTGGCCAAGGTGGTCAAGGGAGGGCGTCGTTTTAGCTTTAGTGCCATGGTAGTCGTGGGCGATGGCAAAAGTCGTGTGGGTTATGCTCTGGGGAAAGCGAATGAGGTAACCGAAGCCATTCGTAAAGGCGTCGAGCAAGCGCAAAAAAACATGCGAAGCGTGGTAATTGCTGAGCGTACGATCCCTCATGCTACCACAGGACGTTATTGTTCTTCGAAAGTGGTGATGAAGCCCTGTGCACCGGGCAAGGGGATTATTGCCGCGGGGGCGGTGAGGTCTGTGATGGAGGCTGTCGGAATTCACGATATTAGTGCCAAGACGCTGGGCTCACATAATCCGCACAATGTTTTGAAGGCCAGTTTGAATGCCTTGTATAGTTTGTGTTCATTTGAACAAATTGCTGCTCGACGCGGTGTCTCTATGGATAGGTTGCGAGGGTGAGGGAAGGCATGAAAAAGGCGACATACGATGGAAAAATGGTGTTGGTACGTCAAGTAAAAAGTGCCATTGGCAGGAACCCCAAACAGCGTGCTACTTTGCGCGGGTTGGGTCTGCGCAAGATAAACCATGTAAAACGGCTACAGGACACACCTGAGATTCGTGGAATGATTTTTAAAGTGCAGGACATGGTGTATGTGGAGAGCGCAGAAAAAGAGTAATAAAACGTGTGGGTTATAAAACACACGCTGATGATGGGCTGAATATTGACGGTGCATTGAGGGTTTAAAATGGTGGATGATGCGATTGCACACGATTAAAAATGGAAACCTTGGGGCAAAAAAAGCCCTTCGAAGGGCGCGTGGTCCAGGTGGAAAGCGTGGGAAAACTGCGGGTCGAGGGCAGAAGGGACAGTTGGCTCGAAGTCGCCCACCAAGAGGATTTGAGGGCGGGCAAACGCCGTTAAGGCGGCGATTGCCACGGCGTGGATTCACCAACATTTTTAAGACTTTGTACTGGACAGTCAACTTGCATCGGATCGCGAATTGCAAAAAATTGGCTGGTAAAACGGAAATTACCCCTCAAGATTTGATTGCAGCGGGTTTGGTTCGCAATGCAAAGCGCCCTGTGAAAATATTGGGTGGAGGCGATGCGCTTGAGGACTTAAAAGTTCAAGCCCATGGCTTTACGCAATCGGCGATCCAAAAAATACAAGGTGTTGGCGGTAGTGTTAGCATTCTCAAAAAAACTCAACGCCCTGTAAAACGCGCAGGGTAGCAACGTATATTGTCAGCAAGTCCATCTTGCTTTTGAGTGTGAAAAGGTTCAAATAAGTGACTTATGTGGAGTACATTCCAAAATGCATTTCGAATTGAGGAGTTGCGCAATCGAATCTTTTTTGTGTTTCTCATGCTGTTGGTTTTTCGGATCGGAGCGCATATACCCACACCCGGCATAGATGGCGCAGCGTTGGCGGCGTTTTTCGAATCCCGTGAGGGAACCATTTTTGATTTTTTCAATATGTTTTCTGGCGGTGCGTTGCAGCGCCTCACTATTTTTGCTCTGGGGGTAATGCCCTACATTAGTGCCTCCATTATCATCCAGTTACTCACCGTGGCTATACCCTATTTGGAGCGTTTAAGTCGGGAAGGGGATGCAGGTCGCCGAAAAATCACGATGTACACCCGCTATGGTGCCATTGGGCTAAGTGTGATCCAGGGTTTTGGCATTTCGGTAGGGTTGCAGGGCATGTCAGCACCCGATGGTGCGGCGATCGTGCTTTCCTCGATCCACCCGTGGGGGTTTCGCTTGCTAACCGTCATTACGCTAACCGCTGGCACGGCTTTCTTGATGTGGATTGGTGAGCAAATCAATGAGCGCGGGGTGGGAAATGGGATATCGTTGCTTATTTTTGCGGGGATTGTGGCAGAAATCCCGGGCGCACTGCTCAATTCGTTTCGGTTGGTTCAAGCTGGTCAAATATCGCCCTTTGTGATGGCTATCACTGCGCTTATTGTGGCGGCAGTGATTTATTTTGTAGTTTATGTGGAAACGGCCATTAGAAAAATTGCCGTTCAATATGCAAAACGCCAACAAGGGCGTCAAGTGTACGGCGGGCAAAGTACACACCTGCCTTTGAAGGTGAATTCTGCGGGGGTTATCCCGCCTATTTTTGCCTCCTCCATTTTAGCCTTTCCAGCGACTATCACGGGGTTTATTCAGATTGATTGGGTGCAAGCAATCAGTTCGCAGTTAAGCCCTTCCGCATTTTTATACAACATGTTGTACGTTGTGATGATTTTTTTCTTTTCATTTTTTTATACGGCGATTCAGTTTAACCCAGTGAAGATTTCCGAGGAAATGAAAAAGTACGGGGGCTATATCCCCGGTATTCGACCAGGGCAAAAAACATCGCAGTATTTGAACCAAGTACTGACGCGTCTCACTTTTGGTGGCGCGGTTTATTTATCAGCAATTAGCGTGTTGCCTGTAATTTTATTCAACGCACTCAATGTGCCCTTCTTTTTTGGAGGAACGGCTTTGCTGATTGTCGTTGGTGTCGGGTTAGATATAGTGAGACAGTTGGAGACTTTTTTATTAAATCGTAATTACGATGGTTTTATGCAAAAGAACAAAAAACGAACGGGTGCACGTACCTTGCGGTTATAGAAGCATTAGTATTTAATAAAATACTCCCTATGACCATCACCTGTGTGATATGATCAGCTCTCGGAGCGTTGGTTTGTGTTGTTCTTTTGCTGTAAACAGTTATCATGATGCCCTATGAGAGTAATTTTTATTGGACCTCCTGGATCGGGCAAAGGTACTCAAGCCAAACGTGTTGAGGCTAAATGGGGTGTGCGGCATCTCTCTACAGGGGATTTGTTGCGAGAGTCTGTCCGGTTGAATACACCTCTTGGGCAAGAAGCTCATGGGTACATGGTGAAGGGTGAGTTGGTACCTGATGCGTTGGTAATTGCACTGTTGCATGAGCGGATAAAAGACCCAGACTGCAAGCATGGGTTTTTGCTGGATGGTTTCCCGCGTACTACCCACCAAGCAAAAGCATTAGAAACGGTGCTTGCGGAGGAGGCACGGAAAATTGATGCGGTGATTAATTTTGAGGCATCCTTAGCGTGCTTGTTAACTAGGCTTGCTGGACGCAGGATATGCCCAAACGGTCATGGGGAATGGCATACTTTGTTTCATCCGCCAAAAAATGAAGGTTTGTGTGATGTATGTGGTTCTAAGGTTGTCCAAAGAATGGATGATCATGAGGAGAAAATTCGTACCCGTATGGCTGCCTATGATAAGCAAACTTTGCCTCTGGTGGCGTGGTATCAAGAAAGGAACGTGTTGAAAAGTATCTCCGCAGATAAAACTGCGGATGTAGTTACGTTGGATATTGATAATATTTTAAAACAAGGGCGAAAGACAACGTAGCGAAAGCTTGTTTTGCAATGGCGTAAATAGATTGTAAATGATGTTTGTCGTAGATCACGAGGGTTTTTTTTCTGGAGAAGGGCGGTATTTTTTTGTCAAAGCAAGACAATATTGAGGTGGAGGGTTCTGTCGTGGAAAGTTTGCCCAACGCCATGTTTCGAGTGGAACTTACCAACGGACGAAAAGTGTTGGCCCACGTTTCAGGTAAGATGCGGATGCATTACATACGAATTCTACCAGGTGATAAGGTAAAGGTGGAAGTGTCTCCTTATGATTTAACGCGTGGGCGGATAACTTATCGAGCTAGATAAATGCGCACTGCATTTGCAGTAATGTGGAAAAACAAAGCGAAACAAACAGTTGAGAAAGATGGATAAGGGGATCATCAATATGAAAGTGCGGGCATCGGTTAGAAAAATGTGTGATAACTGCAAGTTTGTGCGCAGGCGCAGGGTGTTGCGCGTGATCTGCAAGAATGCAAAACATAAGCAGCGCCAAGGGTAATGATCTACTATTCTGTAGAAGCAAAAATATGTAAATCGCGTTCAAATGAGCGTTTTATGCTGCAAAACATAAAATAAACCTGAACATACAATTAGGGAATAGAATAGATGGCACGTATTGCAGGGGTCGATTTGCCAAATAAACGAATGGTTGTTGCCTTGACGTATATTTATGGAATTGGTCCCACTGCGTCTGCATCTATTTTGAAACAGGTGAATCTTGATGAGAGTGTACGCCCGAATTCCTTGACGGATGCTCAAATTACACAATTACGCGAAGCACTACAAGAGTACAAAATTGAGGGTGATTTGCGCAGTGAAATACAAATGAATATTAAGCGACTGATGGATTTGGGGAATTATAGGGGTTTACGCCATAGGCGAGGCCTGCCTGTGCGAGGGCAACGCACCAAAACAAACGCACGCACTAGGAAAGGCCCTAATCGCAAAGTAAGGGCAGTGGGCAAGTGAGATTTTTGTGTGCTTGGTAATAGGGGCAAGCACCCATCATATCCCTTTAGACAGTTTTTCATCATGCCAGAGGCGACACCACCCTAGGGCACAACGAATATTAAGATAAGTATGGCAAAAGCACAAAAAACATCAAGTCGCAAACGAGAGAGAAAAGACATCCCAATTGGGATTTGTTATATTACGGCGTCATTTAACAACACGATTATTTCATTTGCCGACCCCATGGGAAATGTTATTTCTTGGTCTAGCACGGGTGCCTCTAACTTTCGCGGTTCGCGCAAGAGCACACCCTTTGCCGCGAAAACAGCGGCAGAAAATGCCGTACGTAAAGCAAAGGAGCTGGGAATGCATCAGGTTGATGTGCGAATTCGAGGGCCTGGCTCTGGGCGTGAGGCGGCTTTGCGTGCGGTGGCTGCTGAGGGGATAAAAATCACCACCATTTGTGATGTGACGCCTATTCCGCATAATGGGTGCAAGTCTCCGAAAATGCGTCGGATATAAATAGAAAAGCGTGCGTTGTGGATGCTGGGTTATTTTGAGTAGTGTACATTTTTTTTTGATAGGAACATTGGTTTTGGCTCGCTATACGGGTTCGGTTTGTCGTTTATGCCGTCGTGAGGGGGCAAAGCTATTTTTGAAAGGGGAGCGTTGCTATACGGGAAAATGTGCCATCGAAAAACGCAACCATCCCCCTGGGATGCATGGAACATCTCATCGGACAAAAATATCTGAGTACGGGGTTCAGTTACGGGAAAAACAAAAGGTACGGCGGATTTATGGCGTACTGGAGCGTCAATTTCGCCGTATGTTTAAAGAGGCGGTGCGCCGTAAAGGCATGACAGGTGAGAATCTATTGCTCTTATTAGAGTGTCGCTTGGATAATGTTGTGCATCGGTTGGGTTTTGCCACCTCTCGCTCTCAGGCACGTCAGTTCGTTGCGCATGGTCATGTGCTGCTTAATGGGAAAAAGGCCGATATTCCGTCAATGTCCATCAAAGCGGGAGATGAGATAAGTATTCGCGAAAAGAGCCGCCGCGTACAACCTGTTGTCGAATCAACGAAAACAGCGGTGGGCAGGTCTACATTTAGTTGGCTCGAGGTAGATTTAGAAAAAATGGTAGGCAAAATGATTTCTGTTCCGAAACGAGAAGAGCTCACTTTACCGATTGATGAACAGCTTATTGTTGAAAAGTACTCTCGTTAGACGGGATTACGCATGACAATGCGCCATTTTATTAACCATTGAATTGTTTCATTGGCAGGAGATATTGTAACATCCATGTACTTTAGAGATTGGGAGGCTTTACAGCACCCAAAAAGCTTAGGAGTAGAAGAAGAAAGTGAATCTGCGGAGTACGGCCGCTTTGTTGCTGAACCCTTGGAGCGTGGTTTTGGGGTTACGTTGGGGCATTCTTTGCGCCGTACATTGCTGTCCTCTTTACAAGGCTGCGCTGCTATTGCTGTTAAAATTGAAGGTGTATCCCACGAGTTTGAGACAATTAGTAGTGTGCGTGAAGACGTTGTACAGATCTTGCTCAACCTAAAAGATGTCAATCTCAAACAATTAAAAGAGGGTGTGCATGAAATAGAATTGGTAGGCGCAGGCCCTGCGGTGCTTACAGGAGGTGATATTGTAACCGGCGGAAAGGTAGAGGTTTTGAATCCAGGGCAGGTCATTGCTACCTTGGACGAAGGTGCTGAGTTGGAGTTGCGCATTTTTGTGACGGTCAATCATGGCTATATTACCGCAGAGGAAAACCAGCAGCACAACTTACCCCTTGATGTAATTTATTTAGACTCAGTGCACACTCCCATTCGCCGTGTTAATTACACTGTGGAAAACGCAAGGGTGGGGCAGCGCACGGACTATGATCGCCTACTCCTTGAAGTGGTAACCAACAGTGCTATCTCTGCGCGTGATGCCATTGCTTATGCGGCAAAGATTTTAAAAGAACATTTACAACTGTTTATTAATTTTGACGAAACAGATAGTCAATTTTCCGCTAGCGTTGAGGCACCTGCATCGCAAACCGAAACCAAAAGCATTGTTTCGTTGGCGGATCGCCTATGCAGGCCTGTGAGTGAACTGGAGCTTTCCGTGCGGTCTATTAACTGTTTGCAAAATGCCAACATCGAAACCATTGGTGAGTTGGTACAAAAAACGGAACAAGAGATGCTACAGACCAAGAATTTTGGGCGCAAATCGCTTAATGAGATTAAAGCGATTTTGGAGAACCTCGGCTTGTATCTTGGGATGAATTTAGAGAACATTCCCCTTGATGCGGGTAACACCTCTATGATGCGCGAAAAAGCCATTGGCGAGTAGGCACTTTATGTTAGAAATGATAAACCCATGCGACATTTAAAATCGGGACGGAAACTGGGTGTTACCCCATCCCATCGGCGTGCTATGATGCGCAATATGGCGGTTTCTGCATTGGTACACCAAAAAGTGCAGACAACATTAGCCAAAGCAAAGGAGCTGCGTCGTCCTTTAGAAAAAATGATTGCTTTGGGTAAGCGTGGCGATCTCAGTGCGCGGCGTAAGGCTCTTGCTTTTGTGCACGACAAGCAAGCAATAGCGAATTTATTCGGAGAGTTTGCAGAGCGCTACCGTGAGCGCAATGGAGGGTTTGTCCGCATATTGCGCCTTTCTAACAGAAGGGGGGATGGTGCGCCGCTGGCCTTGCTCATATTGGTTGATGGCCCGAAGGATCCTTACTCTGGTGAGAAGCGTAATAAGGCGCACAAAAAAGACAAGCAAGTCGGTCCTACACAGAAAAAAACGAGTGCTAGTACAGCAAGAGAAAAAGGCACAAAAAAGCCAAGTGTACGCGCGAAATAACCGTTGCCTAGGGGGTAAATACACGCAAAAGGCATGCACGTGTTTTTGAGCCGTGAGAGGAAGTGCACCTATTTGAGGTTGGCGAGCAAATGCCTAGGGGATAGATACACGCAAAAGGCATGCACGTGTTTTTGAGCCGTGAGAGGAAGTGCACCTATTTGAGGTTGGCGAGCAAAGGAGCGTCGGGTCGCACTACCCTCAGTATTTCTTGTGCTGCCTTTCGATTGCTAGGAAGGCAGTATAGCCTGTGCATCGTGAATGCTTGTTGCTGGGTTTTAATCAGTAGGGATGATTCTTGCGCGGGGTGTGCGGTGTTGTCGTGGTATGCGTTCTCCAACAACAACAAAGGCGCAGAGCAAGTGTGTGGATTTTTGATTCCGTCGCTTGAATTGGTAAGGCGGACAGATTTTGTGAGGCAGACAGCTTCTATAATGTTTGCCCCGTGCAGGATGCGCAAAAACTCATTCTTATTAAATGCATTATTTTGAAGCGTATTAGAGGATGCGTGCTCTTCTTTGAAACTCAGTATTTGTGTGTAAGGCTGCCGTTTTACGATACGTTTAGACCAAGGCCTGTTGCGTGCATTGTATATTTTTGCGTTAAGGATATCCTCCCTTGCACCCAAGAAGGATTCAATATAGCCTTCCAGGCTTAAGCAGACCTCTTTCTCCTTGATGGCTTGCTCCAAAAAGTATTCGAATGTCGCCACGGTTTTGTGGCAGTAAACCTGCGTGGTCATATGCATTCTTGCCATCAAAAAATGTTCATAGGCGTTCAGGGCGTTTTTATTTAAGGCCATCGTCCAACCTTGATTGTGCAACGTTGCCTGCATCGAAGAGAGCAACCAACCTTGATCAAACCAACCGTAGGCTGCGCCCGTGTAGAATGCATCTCGGCGTAAATAATCCATACGATCTGCGTCGATTTCGCCACTGATGATTTGGTGCAAGAAAGGGCGTAACCAGCTGGCGGGGTGTGCAGGATTGCCAAGTGCTGGACTCGCTTTGATGTCTGGTGAGATGAGCGAGCAGATATCTTGCGCCATTTCGGCTGAAAGAATCGGCTGTTTGCCTTGGCTTAGTTGTGCAATTAAGGCGAGCGACACTTCCTCATGGCTCGCTCTTTGGGCAGGACTGCCTTGCGCTGTCGAAATTTGAGATTCAGTCGGTGGATTGACGAGCCATGTGTGAGGAATGGGTAATTGCTTACGCAAAGGCAGTAGCATGTGGGCGCAATGGGAGAATGGCGGATGCCCTAAATCGTGCAATAATCCCGCTAAACGTACCGTTTGGTAGAGATAGGCTTTGTTTTGTTCTCTGCCACATGCCTTTGTAAATTCCTTGGAGTGTTGCAGCGCCTGTTCAAACATACGTCCTGCAACATGCATTACCCCAAGCGAATGACCAAGGCGGGTATGGGTTGCCCCAGGGAAGACAAACGAGGCAAACCCTAATTGGCTCACGTGTCGTAGGCGTTGTACCAATGGGTGGTCAATGATTGCTTGCTCCAGTTTATTGAAAGCAATAGACCCGTGCAAAGGGCAGCGCACCTCATATCGTGCATCATGCAAAGTTGTGTTTCGTGTTGGCAACAAAGAGAACCCATTCCTTTAAGGTCAAGAGGCTTTTTAAAATGTACGCGAATAGCTTGTTCAAACGGATTGTAAGGGCGATAATGGGGTCGTATGCGCTTGGGTGAGTTGCTTTTTGGTGGGGTTTTGCTCGCAAAGCACCTGCAAAAAACAAGATAGCACTGGGGGCGTAAAGGTGCATATTGCATGGATACTCGAGCGATCCATTGTAACGCAAAATTTTCTTTGAGAAGCCAAACAAACACTACGGCACTATAATGAAGGGGATATGTCATGAAAATTCATAAGCAAGAGGTAGACGTGATCCATGCAGGAGAACACGATCCATCCACGATGCGTTATGTACCGCTGTCTGGGGGCTCGCGCAGTGCGTTGCCTATCACCAAAGATCCAAAATACCCACGGTATGTAGGATTTGTGGGCATGGATGAGCGTCTAACCGAGAACATCTCTAAAATGGCTGAATGGTATGGTTATCTGGGTGGTCGCCCCAAAATTTCTACCGGTGCTCATGGTGGATTGGTACGCTTAATGTTTGAAGAAGTCAAAAAAAGGCAGAAGACAACATGACAACCCAAAAGCATCATTATGCATAACTAAAAGAAAGGTCTCCCCTAGCATGAACCAACTTATTCACACCAGCAAGATACGCATTGTGCAGCAAAAGCCTCCTTTGCGCGAGGGTTTTATCGAACACTTTAAAAAGCCTGTGCAATATGGCATGCATACGGCCGTAGCCATGTTTTACGCTGTGCCAGAAGGCAGTATTGAGGAAATGCCTTCAACCCTGGATCACATGATTTCTGCCATTGCGGCGTGACTCACGGGCACTTATAAAGGCGCGCTGGCAGCGCGTAAAATTTCCTTAGCCCCAGGAGAGCTCCACAGCGATGTGGAAGGGGACATTGAAGCGGTTGATGGTGTTTTGCGCATTACAGCAATGCGCGTAAGGTATCGTTTGCCAATTAGGCGCGAAGAGGAAAAAACAGCCAAACGGGTGCTGGAATTACATCCATCGGGTTGTCCTGCACATCAAACCGTAGAGGGCAAGGTGCGCTTCGATATTGAAGCCATTTTTAGCTATCGCGACTAGACAAAAAGCCACACCACCCCCCCTTATTGTGGCTCAGCACCATAGCGGAGGGTGGATGGTGTCCAATTGGCTGTGTCATCCGTTTTGATTCTTTTGCGTGGATAGGAACTTTTTGCTGATGCGGTATCGACGCTACGTTTTGCATGGGTTTGCGTGGGTGCTGTTTTTAAGCACGGTGTGCTTGCTGTATGCGGGCGCATTGGTCACCAGCACGGGTTCGAGCTTGGCCGTTCCAGATTGGCCCTTGGCTTATGGGGAGTGGCTACCGCCCATGGTGGGGGGGATTTTATATGAACATGGGCACAGACTCATCGCAACTTGGGTAGGTTTTTTGACCCTTGTGTTGGTTGGATTGTTGCGGTGGTTTCAAGTCAAATGGCTACCCCGCTACCTAGGCTTGGGCATGTTGGCACTGGTTATATTCCAAGGTCTTTTGGGTGGAATTACCGTTTTATTCTTGCTACCTAAAATTATCTCGATTGCCCACGCCATTACAGCACAAATTTATTTTCTGGGCACAGTGGCTTTGGTGCAATACACCGCCCCACGCACTGGTTTTTTCAAACCACCCAGCCCAGCACTGGTTATCCAAGCGCAAACCATGGGCATGCTGGCAAAGTGGCTTTGCATCGCATTGTTGGTGCAACTCATACTGGGGGCGACGGTAAGGCATTTTGGTGCAGGGCTTATTATTCCAGATTTTCCTCTTTCCTATGGTAAAATAGCCCCCATAGAAGCCTTCTCAGCGTTTCCAGTTTTTGCGCACTTTTTACATCGCACTTTTGCTTACATAGTGGTGCTTTTGAGCATTGCCTTTGCTGGTTTTGGACTTACACAACCGTCGTTGCGCTCTTTGCTTAGGTTTTGGCTCGTCGCAATCATCTTGCTGGTGATTGTCCAGTTTGTGCTTGGAGCCTCGATTGTTTGGCTCCAAAGGCCTACGCATATTACAAGCCTCCATTTACTCAATGGTGCCATATTGCTGGCCACCGTTTGGGTGGTATGGCTTCGCTGCCGTCATGTTTACTGGGGCACAGCCCCTTAACAAATAAAAAATCGTATTTTCAGTCTTTTTTACGTGTTGGTTTGTCATGAAAATACAGCAATTTACACTGGATTTGCTCATTTTGATCAAACCGCGCATTACGTTAACAGTAGTGATTACCGCAGGCCTGGGCTGGCTGATTGGCAAAGACACAGCAATGCCACTGCACCATCATGCAAGGGAACTCCTGGGGTTACTAGGGGCTGTTTTTTTGGTGAGCAGTGGGATTAATGCGCTTAACCAATATTTTGAGCGCGATGTTGATGCACTCATGGAGCGTACAAAAAACCGCCCCCTACCGCAAAAGCGTCTTGATTTGTTGTTGGCTTGTTTGCTGGGGTGGTCTTTTTTTTTAAGCGGGGTCGGCCTATTTTGGTGGTGGTTTGGTTGGCAATGTGCGCTTTTTGCGGCGTTGATAGGGGTGCTGTATGTAGGGGTATATACTCCGCTAAAACGGATTTCCGCACTAAACACATTGGTGGGTGCAATCCCTGGGGCAGCACCGCCTGCACTGGGTTGGCTTGCAGCCCAGGGGGGATGGGGTGTCGAAGGGGTTTATTTGCTGGTTTTCATGTTTGTTTGGCAGGAGTCCCATTTTTTGCCCATTGCGTGGCTTAGCCGAGAGGACTATACGCGCGCTAACCTTAAAATGCTGAGTGTTGTGCATCCCGATGGAAAAAGCATCCGCCGGCAACAGCTCCTTTACAGTGCTACTTTGCTGGTATTGTGCGTACATCCTGTTTGGCAACTCACTCAAAGCAATGTCTATTATGCTGTGATTGCCGTTACAAGTGTGCTATTTTTTGCGGTGAGCGGTATGTTTTGTTGGCACTTAAACAATCTTTGGGCGAAGCGCACCTTAAAGGCATCGGTATTACACTTGCTCATTGTATTGGGATCTCTGGCTTATGAGCGCCTTTCTTCTTAAAAGAAATACCTTACCCGTGATGCGTGTGCCTGCCAAGATAACCGCATCTCACCCAAGGGCAAATGTACCCTTTTTGCTAGCAAAAAATTTAGGCTTGCGGTACGAGAAACGCCATGCTTTGCGCGATGTTTCTTTTAGTTTGCAACAAGGAGATTCCTTGGGTTTATTAGGGCCCAATGGCAGTGGAAAAAGTTCTTTACTGCGTATTTTGGCTGTTTTACGGAAACCCCACACAGGAACGCTATCCTTGCGAGGTGTCGATGTGCTGCATGATCCCAGGGTATTGAGGCAAATCAATGGGGTCGTTTTTCAATCCTCGAATGCCGACCTTAAACTGAGCGTTCAGGAAAATTTATGGATTTTTGGCTTACTGCAAGGGGTTGCGCGACCTGTTTTGCGTGAGCGGATTGCTTCTTTCGTAGCACGCTTTGCCCTAACCAACCGTCAACACGACAAGGTAGAAACCCTTTCAGGGGGCTTGCGCAGGCGCGTCGAGTTGATGATGGCCATGCTCAACAAACCTACCTTATTGTTGTTGGATGAGCCAACAACAGGGCTTGATATGCAAGCACGTACGGAGTTTTGGTACATGGTGCACACATTGCGCCAAGAAGAAGGGACCAGTGTGGTGTGTGCTGCACATAACCTTGCAGAGGCAGCGACCTTTCAAAAGGTATTGATGCTTCATGATGGAAGGCGGGTTGCGTATGACTCTCCTCAAGGGCTAAAACAAAAATTAGGTAAAAAAGTCGTGCGCATTGAAACCAAAAATCCTAAAGCATTGCAAATGATTCTTCAAAAAAATTGGGCTGGTCGCATCTTGGTACAGGCCATGGCAGTGCTGCTCTTAGAGGTAAATAATGAGGACCTTGCCTCGCTTTTGCCAATGGTGGAAGCACATAGCACGGGGATACGTATTGGAGAGCCTTTGCTCGAGGATGTCTTTTTTTCTGAAGCTGGCGTGGCGTGGTCATAATGTGTGGTAACGAAAGGGTAGACAGTATCTATGTGGCAGGCAACCAGCGCATTGTTTTGGCGCGAAGTATTGCGCTTTTATCGCCAACCACAGCGCATCATGGGGGCGATTGGGGCCCCGATACTATTTTGGCTTATTTTAGGCTCTGGTTTTGGGCGTAGCATTCAATTCTCAGGTGAAAACCAGACCTTGGTGGATTATCGTGGGTTTTTTTTGCCTGGATCCATGCTGTTGGTGGTCATTTTCACCTCCATTTTTTTCTCAATTTCGGTCATCCAAGACCGTAATGAAGGCTTTTTGCAGGGCGTGTTGGCTTCCGCCGCCCCTCGCAGTGCGATTGTTTTAGGCAAGGTGTTTGCTGGGGTATGTTTAGGTTGGCTACAAGGCGTGGCCATGCTTTGCCTTTTGCCATTAACCGAGTATGCTTTTTCGCCTATAGCATTATTGCAAGCAAGTGGTGTGTTATTTATTACCGCTCTAACTCTTGGTGGGCTGGGCTTTGTGTTTGCTTGGCGTGCGGATTCTGTGCAAGGCTTTCATTCTGTGATGGGTATTTTTTTGTTTCCACTTTGGCTTGTCTCGGGAGCATTTTTCCCGGCATCCAGTGCAGCAATTTGGATCCAAGTGGTAATGATGTTTAACCCATTGCATTATGGCTTAGTAGCCCTGCGGAGCGCATTGTATACAGCAGAAAAAACAGCGGTTTTAGCCCTTTCCTTTCAAGGGGCTGTGTTGGCTTTGGTTGGTTTTGCTGGAATTATTTGGTGTATTTCACTTTGGACAGTGAGGCGAGGCGAGTATTGAACATGGCCCCCGATGACGTGAGAGTCCTATAGGGTAAATGTTGAAAACATCACGGGTTTAAAAAACGAACACCCTCATTAGAATTAAAAAATACCATGAGCCTGATGCATATCCCTACCTTGAACGCTGCCCTTAACATCCTTTCGTTTCTCTTTTTATTAGCGGGCTTTATTGCTGTGCGCAGGCGTAATATCTCTTTACATCGCATTTTCATGCTGTGTGCTTTTAGCTCTTCGAGTTTATTTCTTGGTTTGTACATTTTTTATCATTACACGGCAGAATTGACGCCTTATTCGGGGAAAGGGGCCTGGCGTATGGTGTATTTCGCAGTGCTTATCCCTCACACCTTGGCTGCTTTGGCTTTATTGCCACTGGTGTTTACCACCCTTTATCGCGCATTGCAATTGGATTTTCTACGTCACCGTGCCATCGCTCGGTTTACCTTGCCTATTTGGCTGTATGTATCCCTTTCAGGGGTTGTTGTGTATTTGATGCTGTATGTTTTTAAACCTTAGCAGCACGGTTTGAGCACACAATGTGTGAGATAGTGAGGTGATGCATCGCCCCCCAATCAATACAATGGGCCCTTTTGCTTATGTACCGCACTTGGCGCGTATACAGGCCGTGGTGTTTGATTTTGGTGGTGCGCCGTGGTTTGGTCTTGGAGGGAGAACACCATGCATTAGAGTACGGGCAAGTCGATCGCTGCGGTGTGCTGGCTTTTTGCCCCTTTGAGCAAAATGCACCTTAAATCGGTGACTGCCCCGCTGTTGTTAATCTCAATATACTGCCCTGGCATGCGGAGGTTGTTGGGGACTTTCTCAAAAGAGATACCCACGGGCATTGCCCTCCTCGTTTTTGTTTTTGCATCCATCGTTTTTTTCACTTGCACTACTTCGCCTTGACCCAGACTGCGCCACCAGTAAGGGTTATCTTCGACCTCTTTCTCAATACAAAAATCCAAGGGGCAACCAAGACAGATGTGAATGCTGGGGTCAGGTTGTTCCATAAACTTGGCTCCTATGCTTTTAATTAAAAACAGGCAATGCCAAAAGCGGGGTTCGAATAAATGGGGCTGGGATAATGAGCCCCTTGGGCCGCCCAAAGGCAGCCCCGCCTTTGTTTTTTGTTTAGCGACAGACTCCGCGGGTTTCCATGTTTGACCTGCCGCTGTGCCCGTTCACATGCTTTTACACCACTACAAAACTGCGGGGGGGGGGGGGGTGCGGGATTTAGCGGGATATAACGGGATATAGCGGGAATTAAAGCGCTTTATGACACAGGCAGCGCCCCCAATAACCGTGTGTAAATTGACTCGCCTAAAAAACGGTGTAATGCGGGTTTGCGCGTTTTTGGGACACATGGCTTTACACTTCTCACAAGGCCTTGTTCGAGGGAACTCGATGGAATTCGAAAGCGTTCGAACCCCCTAATATCAAGCCTTAGCGGGTTTTTACACAAAAAATGCCAGGGGGGTTTATGCCCCGCAAAAGGTCGGAGTTCGGCACTCTAACATGGAACTGAACATGGAACTCAATTTTTCGCCCTTTTCATGGATCAAACCCTTGTTTTGAAAATACTTTTTCGCGATTGGCCTAAAAATAAAAAATAATCTAGCTTGGAACTCCTTTTTTTCTAAACCGCCCTGGGTTGCACATAAATCACGGGCACAACCTGTTCTATTTCGTCCATGTTTTCTTACAAGGTGTAGGGTTTTCGCTCCCCGGTTTTGGGGTCGGGGTCGTCCCATTTTTGGAGCACCAGCCAGGTTGCCCCCCCTTCTTTGCGCTTTAATTCTTTCACCAATCCCAAACGGGCAAGGCTGTTCGGCTTTAGCACAAACACCACATCGCCAAGCCGAGGAGGGTCATGGTGGCAATACCGCTTGTGGTAGGCGGTGGGTGCGGGGCAACAGCGCTTTCGCGCTGGCTTAACGGCAAGTACACGGGCGATAACGCCGCCCTTGAAGCCAAGGTTTGCCAATGGCTAGAAGACCAAGCCTGCCAAACCGCCTTTTTGCCCAGCAAGGGCGCAGACTGGATAGAAACCCCCACAGCCCGCCAAATCGGCATGGCCATTGCCTACGCCCACCTAAGCCGCGACATCGCGGTGGTGTGCGGTGGCGCAGGGGTTGGCAAAACCATCACCGCCCAGCACTACGCCCAAACCCGCCCTAATTGCTGGGTGTGCACAATGGTGCCCAGTTTTGCCAGCGCCCCTGCCTGCCTTAAAGCCCTTTTGTTTGCCCTTGCCCCAAGCCAGCGCGCGGACGGACGCGGGGGAGATGTGGTTTACCGCATGCTTCTCAGCCTATCTCTCAAAAAAAGACGCCCTGCTGATTATAGACGAGGCACAGCACCTTACCCGCCCCGCCTTGGAATGCCTACGCGCTTTGCACGATGCCACTGCTTGCGCCCTGGTGTTCATGGGCAACGAGAGCGTCTACACCCGGATGAGCGGCCCGCGCTCGGCAGAGTATGCCCAGTTGTTTAGCCGCGTTGGCAAGGTGTTAAACCCCAAAAAAGCCCGCCGTGCCGATGTAGAGGCCATTGCCCAAGCATGGGGAGTAAGCGAGCAGAAAGCCCTTGGCTTTTTAATCAAAATTGGTCACGGCCACGGCGCACTGCGTGAGGTTACCAAAACCCTACGCTTGGCCAGCCTGGCGGCAAACGGGGCACGGCAGGCCCTTAGCCTAAGCCACCTTAAAACCGCTTATTCCGAGCGGGGAGGAGTTAGCGAATGAACCCGATCAAGCCCAAAAACAGGCGTCTGCGTGCACCTGCCTGTTCGCATTTATACGCGGCACACAAGCAGCCCCATGTTTTGCTTAAATAAATAAAGGAGACCCGTCATGAAAATTGACATCAACAGTTTAAGCGCAGCACGACAAAAATGGCATCTCAAAGGGGAGACGCGCCTATAAGGCATGGGTAAAAAACCTCTTTTTTTTGCGTGGCCAAGGCAGGAGGGGGTTTGTTCGCCCCAGCAACCGACCCCGCGCAGGGCTACAACGCTGGCAAGGAGGGCTATAGATGAAAACGCCAAAGGTTTATGTTGGCGCACGCTTAGAAAAAGGGATGCCCCCCCTTTAAACCACACCCTGACACCCTTAATAAGGAGTCCCCACATGCAAGCCCAAACCATCCCCCAGGTTGGAATATGCATCACGCTATAAAAAAAGCGACCCTTGCGCATGAGGTGGCGCTATGAGTTTTTTGCAAACGCTTTGCGACGCCGTAGTGAGCGGATTTGGGTTTTTTATGGGTGGGTTCGCTGCCTACGGCATGTTGGAAATGTGCGAGGAGGGCCCATGAAAACCAAATCCTTTTGCCCCAACGAGCAAGCCTACCGCAATAAAAAATACGCGGCCCTGCACGCCCAATCGAGCAAAATGGGCTTTCGGCGATGCCCAATACCGCGGGCTGGGTAAGCAACTACGGCGTGCGCAGCGCAAAAAACCTGAGCACCTTAAAACGGGCTTGCCCGTGCGCGGAGGCTTGGCTCGCGTGGCCGTTTGGAGTTACCTCTTTAAGGCCTACGCGCTCAAAGACTGGGCAGCCTTTTTAGAGGTGTTTGGGATGCCCTTGCGCATTGGGCGTTATGGGCCAGGGGCTAGCGATGAAGACAAGCGCATCCTGCGTCAAGCGGTGATCAACCTTGGGAGCGATGCGGCTGCCGTGTTGCACGAGAGCATGCAAATAGAGTTTCAAGATGCCGTGCAGGGCCGGGGCGGGGAGGGCCTGTTTTTGGCAGCGGCCGAGTTTTGGGATAAGCAAACCAGCAAGGCGGTGCTTGGGCAAACCGCCAGCACCGAGGGCACCCCTGGCAAACTGGGCAACGATGCCGCCCAAATGGAGGTGCGCCAAGACATACTGCGCGCAGACGCCGCCGTTTTGGCAGCCACCTTAAACCGCGACCTGGTCAAGCCTTTCATTGACCTTAATTTTGGCCAGCCCCCCGATAACCGCTATCCGCGAATTGTGTTGCCTTTGCCTGAGCCCGACAAAATGGAGGCAATCGTTGATGCCATTGCCCGCCTTGTGCCCCTTGGCTTGCGCGTTGACCAGCACACCCTGTGCGAGTTGCTCGGTTTGCCCGAACCGGGCTCCGATGCCCAGTTGCTTGGTACGCCAGCCAGCGCAACCCAAGCCAGCAACCAAGCCCTAGGGCACATATTAACAGCCCTTGCCCAAGCAACACCAGCCCAAGCGCAAAGCGAATTAGATGCCTTGACAGAGGAAACAACCCAAAACTGGCAGCCCTTGCTGGCGCCCTTGCTTGATCCCTTGGTGCAAGCCCTTGGCCAAGCGAAGAGCCCAACAGACCTCGCGCGCTTGCTCGCCCAAGCCTTGCCCGAGAGCGATCCGGCCCCCCTTGCCAAGGCGATTGCCCGCGCCACCTTTAAAGCGCGTGGCATGGGTGATGGGGAAGGCTAAAAACCATGCCCACACCCAAGCCAGGCTTTCATTTTACACCCACCCCGCCCAAAGAAGCCCTTGCCTACCTCAAGGCCAAAAAACTAAAACCCGCCTTTGACTATCGCGATGTTTGGCGTGAGGAGCACGCCTTGGGCTTTAGCGTGGCCAAGGCAATGCAGTTGGATGTGTTGCGTGCCATCCGCGATGGTCTTGCTGAGGCGCTGGCCAAGGGCAAAACCTTTGAGGGTTTTAAAAAAGACCTCATCCCCACCCTCCAACAAAAAGGATGGTGGGGCATAAAAGGCAAAAAAGACCCCAAAACGGGCAAGATAGAGCAAGTGCGCCTTGGGAGCCCACGCCGTTTACGCACCATTTTTTGGGCCAACACGCGCACCGCCTATGCTGCGGGGCAGTGGGAACGCATTGAGCGCGAAGCAGCTACCCACCCCTACCTGCGCTATGAACTGGGCCCCAGCAAGGAGCACCGTTTGGAGCATCAGCACTGGAACGGGCTTATTTTGTCCAGCACCGATGCTTGGTGGAACGCCCACATGCCACCCAACGGCTGGGGCTGCAAGTGCCGCGTCAGGCTTTTAAGCAAGGCCGAGGCAGGGCGCTTGGGTGGCCCAGGCAAACCGCCCACCAACAAAACCCGCCCTTGGCTTAACAAGCGCACAGGCCAAATTGAACGCGTGCCCCAAGGCATAGACCCAGGCTGGGATACCAACCCAGGCAAGGTACGCAGCCAAGCCTTGGCCAACATGCTGGCGGCAAAAAGCGCAGATGCGCCCGTTGCAACCCTCGGCCCGATCCCCCTGCTCGAAGAGCGGGCGGTCATGAAAAAAAAGTTAAGCAAGGCCAAGGGCAGCAACCAAGGGGGCGTCTATCAAGGGGCAGACGGCATCAAGCGCTACGTCAAGTTTTACACCGACCCTGGCCAAGTCTACGGCGAGGCGGCGGTCAATGCAATCTATGCCCAGTTGGCGGTCAATGCGTCCAAAAGCGCCTTGGTTGCCCGCAAACAAGGGGGGCTTGCCCTGGCCACCGAGTGGATTGAAGGGGCAGCCCCAATCGCCTTGGACGAACTAACCCAAGCCAAGGCAAAAAAACTGCTTGACGGGGTGGCGGCAGATGCTTGGCTGGCCAACTGGGATGCCTTGGGGCAAACCTTTGATAACGTGGTTTGGCAAAAAGGCGCCCCCGTGCGGATTGACAACAGCGGGGCGCTCTTGTTTCGAGCCAAAGCGGGGCGCAAAAATACCAAGGCACTGGCCACAATAGGCGAAGCCGAGGGCTTTTTTCATCCTGCCACCAACCCCACTTACGCCAAGGCAATGGAAAAAGCGGGGGTGCGCATTTACGAGGCGCTGGGGGATCACTGGCTTAAGACCGAGCGAGCGATTAGCAACCTAAGCAAAAAAACCAACGCCTTTGCCGACCTCTTGCCCCCCGTGCCAGGGGTGCCCGAGCCCGAGCGCCTTGCCATGCTACAAACCTTGCAAAAGCGTGCTATGCTCCTCAAGGGGGTGTCGCGCAAGGTGCGTGCCTTTGCCAAATTGCCCGTCCACGAGCAGGGTTTGATGAACCTCAAAGGCTATCAATACCAAACCCTGCTTGGGCGGGCGAACACAAAGGCGAAGGAATCGGGTGTCGTGCACCGTTTCTCCGAGCCCGAGTTGGCTGCATTGCACGGCTACACGGTCATCGATTATAAACCGATTAACCAGGCCAAGCGCGGGAAACTGCCCAAAGCCCTGGGAGAGGAATACGCCCACTACACCAAAACCATCATCGCGGGGCTGGCAAAACTCCCCAACTACCGGGGGAAGGTCACCCGAGGGACGACCCTGCCCGAAAGTGAACTGGCCAAACTCAAGCCAGGGCAAACATGGCGAGACAGGGGCTTTTTATCGGCATCGATGTCGATGGATAGAGCTTTTAATGGGCCGCATCGGCTGAAAATACAGAGCCGCACGGGCAAGGAGGTATCTTGGATATCCCGGCACGCGCACGAAAAAGAGGTCCTCTTTAAACCCAATACCAGGTTTTTTGTGAAGCGCAAAAGAAAGGTTGGGGATACCACCTATATTGAACTGGAAGAAACCGATGAGTAAAAAACCAGCATATCAAGACTTTGACGCGTGGGTTGAAGAGATCGAGCGCCTCAAGCGTGAAGGCAAACTCAAGCCTGTGTCAAGGCACCTGCAGGCCAAATTCGATTCGGCCGAAATGGAGTTGGTCGAGGATGTCCCCCCCGCCAAGCCCAAACCGGGCAAAAAAGGCTAAGGCAAGTGTGGTTATTCACCCCAAAGGCCTTTCTTTCTATCGTGGCGCACACAGACGACCCCGCCAACTTGCGCCTGGTGCGTGCCCGCCGCCCTGGCGAGATTGAGGCGCTTTTTCCTGTTGCGCTCGTGCACACCCCCAATGCCGATTTATCCCTATTGAGGCGCTTTTTCCTGTTGCGCTAGTGCACACCACTCCCGACGCCGATTACCCCTTTCGCGCATGCCTGCCAGCCCAGCAAAGCGCCTGCCTTGCACAGCGTCTGGGCTGTAATGGCCAACCAATACGAGCAAGGGCGCTAAAACGCTTTTAAGCCCTTTATCCCCCTCCTCTAGCCCAACTCCCCAGCCAAACATTTTGCAACGCTTTTCAACGCGTTTAAACGGGGTTTAAACGGGGGTATTTACCCCTGGCAAAAGTTTGCAAAGGGGGTAGTTGCCCCTGGCAAAAGGGTGCACTAGCGTAGCCTTTTTTTGTGTGTTTTGCATGGCTAAACTAAAAGGCATGGAAACACAAATCCCCCAACAAGCCGAAATCCCAGCCCTTTGCATGGCGTTGGATGGTGCCCTAGCCGCCATCGGGCAGGGCGAAGTGCCCGAGTGGATACCGCTTTTGCCCAAGGGGCCGCGCATTCAAGGGCGCACAGGGCGTGAGTGGCAGTTGGCAGATGTACAAAAGGTGATAGCCGCCAGTTTTCGCAATTTGCCCAAAATCCCAGTTGACTGGAACCATGCCACCGAGAAGTATGGCGCAACCAGCCCGCACACCCAGAAAGCTGCGGGGTGGATTGTGGCGATGGAAGCGCGCCCTGATGGGGTATGGGGCAAAGTGGAATGGACAAACGGGGGGGCGCGCAGCGTGGCAGAAAAGGAATACCGCTATATTAGCCCTGTGTTTATACACACACCCCAAGGCGAGGTGCTTTATCTCAAGTCCGCCGCCTTAACAAACAACCCAGAATTAAAAATGAAAGCCCTTAACGCAATGCCAACAGGAGGCCTTATGCCAGGAGAAGCAACAAAACCACCCCAACAAGCAAGGGATGCCAAAGCAGGCCAAGACACACAAGAGCCCACCACCAAGGCAGAGGCGCGCCCCAGCAACCCAGCAGGGCAAGGTGAGCCAAAAGCCGTGGCAAGCGCGGCAGATGTAGCCCAGCCCCCTAGCAATAACCTTGCACCCCACGACGAGCACGAGAAACTCAAGGCGCAATGCGCCGCCTTGCAAGGTGAGGTGCAAGCCATGAAGCAGGCACAGCACAGCGAAAAAGTCGAGCAGGCCTTAAGCCAAGCCTTGCAAGGTAAGAAAATTGCCCCCGCCAGCATGGAATACCACCGTGCTTGCTGTAGCACAGCCCAAGGGCTAGCGGCTTTTAAAGCCTTTTGTGAAGGGGCCCCAGCTTTGTTGCAAGACCACCTGGTGTCAGCAGGTGCCCCTAGCACCGAGGAAGGCGCAAACGGGCTAACCCCCCATCAACAAGCCATGTGCAGCACCTTAGGGATTGACCCAAGGGTGATGGCAACAACGGCAAAAAAACTCAAAGCACGAGGAGAGATTAACTAATGGCCGCATTGACCGCAGACAGACCAACGCCGTATCGCGAGGGGGTGGACAACGTCTACCCCGTGGTGGCCAGCACCACCATTTATGCAGGGGCGTTGGTGGCACTTGATGGCGCGGGCAACGCCAAGCCCGCCAGCAAAGCAACCCGCCTTAAATTTGTGGGCGTGGCCCAAGCGGGGGCAAAAAACGGCACAACGGCAGGCGAGGTGAGCGTGCTGGTGCGCCGTGGGGTGTTTGGCTTTAAAAAAGCCACAACGCTGACCAAGGTAGATATTGGTAGCGATGCCTATGCCCTTGATGACCAAACGGTGACCGATGTGTCGGCAGGGGCTTGCCAAGGTGGGCAAAATCATCAACGTAGACGATAACCTTGCATGGGTGGAGGTAGTATAAATGATCATCAACAGACAAAGCCTAGACGACTTATTTGTTGGGTACAGCGCAGCCTTTAATCAAGGCTTTGGGATGGCGGGTGACGACTGGCAAAAGGTAGCGATGCCGGTTGCTTCAAGCACGGCAGAAAATCACTATGCATGGTTGGGCAGCATCAAAGGGATGAATTTGTGGCTGGGAGATCGCATCATTTCGAGCATGGCCAGCCACGACTACCGCATCAAAAACAAGCTCTGGGAAGACAGCGTCTCGGTCAATCGCACAGACATTGAAGACGACCAAGTTGGGGTGTATACCCCACTCTTTACCGAGATGGGGCGCTCGCTGATGGCACACAAAAACGAGTTGGTCTTTGGCTTGCTCAAGAAAGGTTTTAAAAGCCCTTGCTACGATGGGCAGTATTTCTTTGACACCGACCACCCCGTTGAAAACAAAGACGGTAGCACCACCACGGCATCCAATAGCGGTGGAGGCAGTGGTAGCCCGTGGTTTTTGCTCGACACCAGCCGCATGATTAAGCCGATTATCTTTCAAGAGCGCAAAAAGGGGCTGCTTGTGCGCAAAGACCGCTCCGAGGATGACAATGTGTTTATGCGCAACGTCTACCTTTACGGTGTGGAGTGCCGCGACAATGTCGGCTTTGGCTTGTGGCAGCTGGCCTACGGCAGCAAACAAAGCCTTACCACCGACAACTACAAAGCCGCCTTTGCAGCGTTGGAGAGCATGAAAAACCGCGGGCGGCCCCTGGGCGTAAAGCCCACGATGCTGGTGGTGCCACCCGCACACAGAGAGGCGGCCCTAGAGATACTAAACGCCGAGAGAAACATGGCTGGCGCCACCAACGTCTGGCGGGGCACAGCAGAGCTCTTGGTTTCATCTTGGCTGGCTTAAAAGGGGTAAAAAAACCATGACGATAACCATCATCCGACAACTACAAAGCCGCCTTTGCAGCGTTGGAGAGCATGAAAAACCGCGGGCGGCCCCTGGGCGTAAAGCCCACGATGCTGGTGGTGCCACCCGCACACAGAGAGGCGGCCCTAGAGATACTAAACGCCGAGAGAAACATGGCTGGCGCCACCAACGTCTGGCGGGGCACAGCAGAGCTCTTGGTTTCATCTTGGCTGGCTTAAAAGGGGTAAAAAAACCATGACGATAACCATCATCGCCCAGCACCCCATGTGGCGTGCTGGCAGGCAATGGCCACAAGGCGAGACCCGTGTCGAGGAAGGCTTAAGCAAGGAGGCTTTAGCAGCCCTTGAGACCGACCCCAACTTTAGCGTGCAAGGAGCCAAAAAAGCCAAGGAAGCCAAAACCAAAAACGAGGGGGCAACACCCATGAGCATCTTTTTCGAGCAAATCCCCACGGGGCATGAGGGTGCCAGGGCAGTATATCGAGATTGATAACAGTGGGGCAGGTGCCGCCACCGAGTTAAGGCGTATTTTGCTGTTGGGGCAAAAAGCCAGCACACCGCAGTGCGCAAGAGAACCACGTGATCCGCACGCACTTTTTTTGTTTGCACAGCCCAAGCCAAAACGCTGTTTGGGGCAGGGAGCATGCGCTATGATGATGTACGCAAGTGCTAAGCACATACACCCAACGGGCGAGGTATGGCCCTTGCCATTCCCGCACCCCGTGGGGGCGTGGCGGCACGCAAAACCCTCACCTTTGAGGCGTAACCAAGTGCCGCGGGCAGGATTGCGCTGCTATGTTGCCACGGCAACGGGTAAGCGTCCGGAGTGGGGGCAGGCGATGGGGGCGCAGCCATCGCCACAGCCCTCTATAGCGGCATGCAATGCTCCCCTGCCCAGCTTGGCCGATGACGGCCGAGGCTAGCGGTGCGGTGCTAACGCTCACAGTGCGCTGGGCGGGCAACACGGGCAATCACATTGAAGTGCAACAGGGCCTTGGCACAAACGAAGATTTACCCCGTGGTTTGAGCATGACGATTGGAACGGGCACGCTCGGCACGGGTGAGGTGGCTTTGACGCCCTCCTTGGCAGCCCTTGGAAGCACCCAGTATCACAGCATCGGTCAGCCCCTATACAGGATGCCAGTGCCGTGACTGCCTTGAGCACCCTGCTCCAAAGCCGTTGGGGTGCCTTGGAAGCCATTGACGGCATGGCCTTTTTGCCTGCCCAAGGTAGTTTAAGCCAAATGACTACCCTAGGCGATGCCCTTTGGCAGCCAGCATCTTTGCTTTGTGGGTCTGGGCAAAAGCCCCAGTGCCCCTTGGTTATGGGCAGCCACCACTGCTGCGGTAAGTGAGCGCGAAGCAGCCCTTGACCCAGCGCGCCCCTTGCAAACGCTGTATCTTTCAGGGATTTTGCCTCCCCCCCTTGCAGCCCAACTTGATTATACCGAGCGCAATACCGCATTGCATCATGGGGTGAGCACCTTCACCATTGGCAGCCAAGGGGTGCACCTTGAACGCTTGATTTCCAGTTATAAAACCAACCCAAGCGGGGTTGCAGATGCCAGTTATTTGGACGTCACCACCATGCGCACCTTGTCCCATTTACGCACCAGTTTGCGCAATCGTATCGCCACCAAGTACCCAAGGCACAAGGTAGCCAACAGTGGAACCCAGGTAGGGGCCGGGCAAGCCGTGGTAACCCCCAACCTTCAACCCCTAAAAATCCTTTAAGCAAGCCCACGCGGCCCTGAAAAGGGTGCATCTTGAGTGCAAACCTTGGCCAAGATGTGCTCACTCGCTACGATTCAAAAGAAACCTTGTTCTACCTTGACTTAGCCCTACCACGGGCACGAAAACGACTATGGCAAGGTTTTTTGTTGAGCGAGACTTTGAAAGTCTCGCAACGGTTAAAGGGCAAGGCAAGTTTCTCCTGAGCATCAATGATACACCGCAGATACGCGCGTATTTTGCGCGGTTCGACCGCTACCAAATGAAAACGCACTACACCCTAGGCTTGCATGCTGTTGTCGGGAAAAAACAGGTAAGCGAATTGCTTTACACAAACTTAGCACCTGAGGCCATGAAAACCGTAAAAGTGGCCTCGCCATACCCACAACATCGCAAGGATAAGGAAAAAAACATGTGTCCCTTTACACCCGCAAGCCCCTTTCATCGCCGTGGGTCATTGAATATTTTATGCAAAAAACATGCCGAAATAAAGAGACCCCAGAATGACCAGTGGCAAAGCATGTGAACGAAAGTGGCAAAGCATGTGAACGTTTACAGCTGCTAAGCAGACTGAGATTGCACTCAGAGCAATGGGGGTTGCAAAGGGTAGGGGGGTAAAAAAAGCTCCAAAGCGTTTTTTAAGGGCAGTGAAAAAATAAAAGGCTTAAATACCAATCACTTAAAAAATAAGTTAGGGCCTGCTGTAAGCAATGCGGTAAATCACGCCGTTTTGGTCATCGGAAACCAGCAGCGAGCCATCCACCCATTCGACCACGTCGACGGGACGCCCATAAGAGGCCTCCTTTCTCAGCCAGCCATGGGCAAAAGGCGTGGCCTTGAGGGGTTTATTTCCGCCTTTAAAATGCACGCGCATCACCCTATAACCCACGCGTTTTGAGCGATTCCACGAGCCATGCTGTGCCACAAAGGCATCGCCTTGAAAACCGGGCGGAAACATGCTCCCACGGTAAAAATGCAACCCGAGGGCAGCCACATGGGCGCCAAATGCGTGTACAGGAAAGCGCAGGTTGGAAGGGGGTGTTTGGGTGCGAAACTGCGGTGTGCGAACCCTACCACCTCCATACCAGGGATAGCCAAAATGGAGCCCTTTGGTCGGCGCATGATTGAGTTCATCGGGGGGTGCATCATCACCGAGGCCGTCAGCACCATTATCAGTAAAAAACAGCGTGTTGCTGCGAGGGTGAAACGCCAAACCCACCGCATTACGAACCCCGCGCACAAACACCTCTGCCTTGCCCCCTTTGGCGGGCAGGCGCAAGATGGCATCGCTAACCCCCTTCGGTTGGCAGATGTTGCAAGGCACCCCCACAGCCACATACAGCCTGTTTTTGGGTCCCATGACAAGGTCGCGCGTGCCATGATGAGAGCGGTTTGGCAGCCCGCCCAAAAGCCGTTGCGCCTTGCCTGGTTTGCCTTTCCCATCATAGGGGCGGCGTGTTATTTGGTGGCGTTCTCCCACATACAAAAAGCCCTGATGGTAGAGCACACCGTGGGAACCTTGCAGGTTTTGTAGCAACACACGGCTGGTTTCGGCGCGGTTGTCGCCGTTTAAATCGTGCAGTACATGCACCGTGCCGCCACGTGTTCCCACCAGCAAGGCGCGTTGCTGGGGCAATACGCTCAGGCTGCGTGCCCCACGCGCACCGCCAAACACGTGAATGTGAAAGCCTTTGGGAAGGTGTAGGTGTTTTAAAGCCTCGGTGGCTTCGTGCAAACCCGCCATAGCCGTGGCATAATTCCAATACCCCAACACCAAAAACAATCCCAGTAAACAACCATGAATCCGCATCGCCACCTCCTTTTTTTAAGCACAGCCGCAGCCCAGAAGCAAGGCCTCCCGCCAAGGCCTTACCAAATACCCTGTCAAAACCGTCGAAAAATGGCTTTAAAAACCCAATTGAAAACCCTTTTTTGCGTCATTGTGCTCAAGGGTTTCCCTGGCTTGGTTTGTCAATGGGTTGGTACGTAGTCCTTTTTATTTTCGTTAACCTTTGCAAAACGGGCTTGTTTTTTTGCTCCCCTACGCTCCCTGGTGTAACCCACCTCTCTTCCTTGGTTTCTCCTATGTAGCGTAGCTTGGTAGTGCATCGCAGTTTGCACAATCTTTTGTCAAATGGTCAGATGCTTTTATAAGCTTTTTGTGTATAAGCGTTATTTCCTGCCTATAGGGTGTTCTCGTTCGACACCATTTCGCTCTGCCTCCTCGTTCGTGGATGAAAAGGAAAAAGGTTTTGGCTTATTTGCCATCGAGTTCGGGTAGGCTCAGCTGGTCGTCTGGAGGATTGCGCTTTACATTACGGCTGGAAAAGTCGAGCTTGTAATGACGCGCTGCCCTTGCAAGGGCAGCACTGCCTCTATAACGCTCGCTGGGCAAATCACCCCTTTCAAGGCAGTGTATGATGGCGTCTGCAATCCAACATTCGATCTTCATCACGGTCATTTTTTTACGCAAGCGTCCTTGGTCATCGCGGTTAAGCACGTTTGGCATGGTGTTGGTCGTTACAAACTCGGTGAGGTAGGACGAGTTAAGGTTCTCACGCCCTTCGGGAGAGATATACGTGTGGGTGCAGTAAAAATAGATACTTTCAGGGCGCCCTTCAGGGTTTTCTGCCAACAACGAGATGGCACTGGCAATGGTACCTCCTGTGCGCACCATGTCATCCAAAATAAAGACCTGCCTGTCTTTAAGCAGGTTTAAGTCGCTGGGAGCATTAAGCGCCACCAAGCGTTGACCCAGTCGGGTTTTTTGCAAAACCACGATGCCGCTTTGCGTAAGACCTGTGGCTTGACGCACACGATGTACAAATTTGGATGCACCCTGGTCAGGTGCCACAAAGCACACCTGCTTGCCTTGGTTTTTGCGCGAGGCGGTTTGCAAGATAAACTGGGCCACAATATGCGAAATATCCAAGTTGATGAAAGGGGTATATTCGGCATGATTTTGGTAGATGGTAGCGTAAATTTGCTGTAGAATTCCGGGTTTGTGATTGTGTACGGTAACCACTTGGTCCACGCCGCTCGCGTGAAGCATTTTGGCATACCATTCGGCAGAAAAGGGTTGGCCGTCAAATTTTTTGCGTGCTTCAAGGCTTTGCATTTGCGGATGTTGCAGAAAGTGCGGACCGCGATCTTGCGCCGAAAAAAACAGATCTGGCTCGATTAACACCACCCGTTCTGCACCGTTCTCTTTGGCAGCGCGGCTGATAAGCATGTTGCGCAAGGCCAGTTCGTTGCGGCTGTGGTGTGGGGAGGAAGTCGAAATGAGGTAGATGCGTTTGCCTTTGAGACCATGGCCAATATGCCCTAGGTCGTGCTCATCCACCAAAAAACGCGGGCAAAACTCATCGTTGGCAAAGGTTTTTAGCGAGATGAGGTCCGAAATGTCTGTTTTTTGTCCGACTTGGTGTCCAACATCAAGGGCAAAGGATGCGTCTGCCCAATTCGATAACACCAAGATATCTTGGCTGCTTAACATACGTTTCAAAACCTTAGGTGCGAAGCAGAAAGGCCCGTTCTAATAAATGGTCGCAGGCAAACAGAGAGCCTCATAAAACCCAAGCACCTCATGCGTTATTATCAAGGATTAACGCACAGACGAGCAAGGCTAAATTAGTGTTGAATAATGAAGTTTTAAATGTGTCGCGCGCACTTTTTCTGCTTGGGCTTTGGCGTGGTCCGCCAAGCGGGCAGCCAGAGTAGGATTATTAAGGGCTAAAATACGTGCGGCCAACAAGGCAGCATTTTCGCCTCCATTGACAGAAACCGTGGCAGTGGGAACTCCCGGGGGCATTTGGGCAATGGCCAGCAAAGCATCCACCCCACCCAGGGCACCGGACTGCACGGGCAAGCCAATCACGGGAAACAGGGTTTCTGCAGCCACCACCCCTGGGAGGGCCGCGGCCATGCCCGCAATCGCAATCCAGACCGTTACCCCCTGGGCCTCGGCTAATTCAACAAAACGACGTACCCGCTTAGGGGTACGATGGGCGGAAGCCACGGCAGCTTCAACCTCGACCGAGAGCCCTTTGAGCACCGCAAAAACTTTATCTGCAACTGCACTATCAGAGGCACTCCCTAGAATAACCCCCACTTTGGCTTGCTTTGTCACGTGTTTTTAAAACCATCCCCTCGTTAAATTATCGTTGTCTCTCACAGCGTTCTGCCCATTTAGAGCAAAGCTAAAGTAAAGATGCAAGTGTTTTACACGCGCGTTTTGGGGTTTGCTTTAAACCCGATATCGCGTCGATAATGGGCCCCCTCCCAGCCCACATGGGCACTGGCTTTGTACACGGTTTTAAGGGCTTGTGAAAGGGTGTCCTCGCACGCACAAAGGCCAAACACACGCCCGCCTGTCGTTTGCCAATGGCAGGTTAGGGGTTGCTTGGGCCACGGTTTGAAGGGGCCAATCCTTTGAGTGCCTGCGTGAAATACCCAGCAAGGGTTGGGTTGGGCAGTGGACAACTGCCCTTGGGAATTTAACCCCCAAATGGGCAGACCTTTAGGGTATTCCAATGGGTAGCCTTTGGTTGTAAACACCACGCAAGCCGCGGCTTTTTGTTGCCAGTGCACGGTATTTTGCGGAGGCACACGCCCTTGTGCAATGGCGTGCAATAGGGGTAGCAAATCGCTTTGCAACAGCAGCATTAAGGGCTGGCATTCGGGGTCGCCAAAGCGGCAGTTAAATTCCACCACCTTGGCTTCGTTTTGATGAATCATGAGACCGAGGTATAGGATACCCGAATAAGGCTTCCCTTCGCACGCCATGCCTTGCAAAGTGGGGCGTAAAATACGGCTTACAACATGCGTTAGCACGGTGGGTGTTACAACGGGCGCTGGCCCATAGGCCCCCATACCACCCGTGTTGGGTCCTTGATCTTGATCAAGCAAGCGTTTGTGATCTTGGGTGGCAGGACTAAGAATAAATTCTTCACCATGGCAAAAGGCAAAAAGCGAGGCTTCCTCCCCTGGCAAAAAAGATTCAATCAACACTTTTTCGTGCCTATCTGTGGCACGTTTCTTGTTCCCTTCCATAAGGCTTTGCAACTGGGTGGTGGCCTTCTCCAACGTGTGATGGATGAAGACCCCTTTTCCCCCCGCAAGGCCGTCCATTTTAAGAACATAGGGCGGGGCAAGGCTTTGGAGGTATTTCAGAGCAGGCGTAAGTTGGGTAAAACAGCGGCTGGTAGCGGTGGGCACGCCCCAGCGTTCCATACCTTGCTTGGCAAAATCTTTGCTGCTTTCCAACTGGGCAGCGTGCTGACTGGGACCAAATACAAGGATATGAACTTGGCGTAAAGCATCGCTTAAACCCGTTGCCAATGGTGCTTCAGGTCCAATAACGACCAAGTCAATGGCGTGTTGGGTGGCAAATTGGCAGGTAGCTTGAATGGTTTTCAAATCAAGGCATTGGGTGTGGGGCAGAAGGCCGATGGCATTGGAACCAGGGGCCGCATACAACTGGGTGAGCAAAGGACTTTGGGTAAGCTTCCATGCCAGTGCATGCTCCCTTCCGCCCCCACCAATCAGCAGTACTTTCATGAGCTTCTTTCGCATTGTCGGGCTGACCGCGTTACCCATTTTTTGCTTTTTCTTTTAAGGCCGGCACCCCATTACCCGCCAAGGGATTGTGTAACCTCTCGGGTGAAAGGTCAAACACCACCCAGAGTTTATCCTTAGCTTGTGTTATCGAGCCCTTTTAACCCAGTAATGGCCCCAAGGCTTTGCGGATAGCAATAGCCATTAACAGGTGAGATGTTGGTAAAGCGCAACGGGCATTGAACAGCCAACCAATAGGTGGCTTGTTGTGCATGCCTTTTGTTGCCAAAGGGGTAAATTCTTGGGTTAGGCGCATCAGGCCTCGCTAAGTTGGGACGAAGGGGATGACAAGCATCGGCAGAGGTTTACTCCATGTTTTTAGGCAAACCCCACCGTTGCCCCCTACCTAAACAGGAGGAGGGTCTTTGGGCTGAAAAAGGTTGGGGGTTTGCCTAGGCATGACAAAAACACCCCAAATTTCATCGCAAAATGTTGGCTCCCTGCCAAAAACAAGGTGTGCCGCGCCAATGTAAACACCCGTTAATCGTCTGCGCTGGGCGGCAGTAAATGCACTTTTCTTTCCAAGCTGGGTTTGCCCATTAAAAAAGCAGTCGTACTTTGCGAGCCTGGCACCACGGCCTCGGGCACCACAAGCTCTTCTTCACCATCGGGTGCCGTGTATTCCACCTTGCTAAACAGGTTGTAACCCGTACCTGCTGGGATAAGTTTGCCCATGATCACGTTCTCTTTCAAGCCACGTAAAAAATCGCTTTTCCCTTGAATGGAGGCTTCGGTTAAAACCTTGGTGGTATCTTGAAAGGAGGCTGCAGAAATAAACGAATCGGTGCTTAAAGCTGCCTTGGTAATACTTTGTAGTACAGGGCGCGCATTGGCGATTCCCTTCCTTTGCATCAAGGATTCCTGGTTGATACGCTCAAATTCATGCCTTGGGACTTGCTCGTTTACCAAAAAGGTACTATCCCCTGTCTCGCTAATGATCACCTGCTTTAGCATTTGGCGTACAATCACTTCAATATGCTTGTCGTGAATATTCACGCCTTGCAGGCGGTACACCTCTTGTACTTCATTCACCAGATATTTTTGGAGTTCTTTGGGCCCTAGCACAGAAAGGATGTCATGAGGATTGGCCAAGCCGTCGACAATGGGTTCGCCCGCTTGGACCTCATCTTCTTCATGCACAATCACGTGCTTTCCGCGTGGAATAAGGTATTCCATAGGCTCACCATGTTCTGGGGTAACGATCACGCGGCGCTTTCGCTTCACATCCTTGCCAAAACTAACCACCCCGTTAATATCAGAAATAATGGAGGGATCCTTAGGAATGCGTGCTTCAAACAGTTCAACCACCCGCGGCAACCCTCCTGTGATATCGCGGTTGCGCGAGATCTCACGTGGAATACGAGCCAGCACCGCCCCTTCAAGAATACTCTGTCCCTCGGTCACCATCAGCTCCGCACGGGCGGGCAAGAAGAAGCGTGCCGATTTCCCTGTGTGATTCGAGGTTTTGGGAATCCCACTTTCATCGCAAATGGCAATTTGAGGCTGCTGTTCGGTGCTCCCATGATCTAGAATAATTTTGCGCGCAAGCCCCGTTTCTTTGTTCATTTGCTCGCGCATGGTCACACCCTCGACAATATCGGCAAAGGCAACGACACCTGCTGTATCTGAAAGAATAGGCATCGCAAAGGGATCCCACTCGGCAATGGTTTGCCCGCGGGAAACTTGCGACCCGTTGGCTACCAATAACAGCGTCCCCATGGGTAAAGCACGCGTTTCCAGATCACGCCCATGAGGGTCCACAATCCGAGCCTCGGTTTTGCGCCCCATCACAATCCAATGCCCCGTCTCGTTTTTCACGACCTGCACGTTGCTATAGTCTAGTTTGCCTGAAAGATTGGCATCCCACTTGCTGCTTTCCACCTGCTGGCTGGCTGCGCCACCAATATGGAACGTACGCATGGTCAGTTGCGTGCCAGGCTCTCCAATACTCTGGGCTGCAATCACACCCACAGCCTCGCCTAAGGAAATCAAGCGCCCATGAGCAAGGTCGCGCCCGTAGCACAGCGTACACACGCCAAACTCTTGGGCACAGGTAAGCACTGAGCGTATGAGCGCACGCTCAACCCCTGCCTCTTCAATGGTACGGGCTTTTTCTTCATCGATTTCCTCATTGGATTTTACCAATAAATCACCACGTACGGGGTCGCGAATGTCTTCCACACTCACCCGCCCCAACACGCGTTCTCCTAAGGATTCAATAATTTCACCCGACTCAACCAAGGCGGTTATCTCAATCCCGTCCATGGCACCACAGTCATGGGCTGTAACAATGCCATCTTGGGCTACGTCTACCAAACGGCGGGTTAAATATCCCGAATTGGCGGTTTTTAGGGCGGTGTCCGCCAAACCTTTGCGCGCACCATGGGTCGAAATAAAGTACTGCAGTACGCTTAAACCCTCACGAAAATTCGCTGTAATGGGGGTTTCAAGAATTTCACCCGATGGCTTGGCCATCAACCCACGCATGCCCGCCAATTGTTTCATTTGTTGGGCACTACCCCTTGCACCAGAGTCCGCCATCACAAAAATAGAATTGATGCTGCCAGCCTGTTTATCAGGGCTAACGCGCAGGTTTTCAAGCATGCTGTCTGCCACTTTGTCGGTGAGACGTGCCCAAATATCAATCACCTTGTTATAGCGTTCACCATCTGTAATCAACCCATCGACATACTGCTGGCGCACTTCAAGCACATCTTGTTGTGCTTGGGCCAGCATTTTGCCTTTGTTGGCAGGAATGGTCATGTCGTTGATACAAATTGAAAACCCAGCACTGGTGGCATGCTTAAAGCCCAGTTGCTTTAAGGCATCGAGCATTTGCACCGTTTTGGCGTTGCCCGCATAGCGGTAGGCTGCATCAACCAGTTGTCCGATTTCGCGCTTTTTAAGCAACCGATTTACATAGCGATAGGGGACTTCTTTGGGGGTCTGGGCGTAAAGCAGTGCGCGCCCCACGGTGGTATTAACCACCTCGGCGGGTGTGTCGCCCACGGGGTCAAGGCGAATTTGAATGGCATCTTGTAAGCCAATTTTTTGGTACTCGTAGGCCATTTGCACACTTTCAACCGAGATAAACCGCTTGCCCGCCTGATCGCCTGGGTTTGGAATACCTTCCTTTTCTTTGGTTAACCAGTACAGCCCAAGCACCATATCCTGGGTGGGGGTCATCACAGGTTTCCCATTGGCAGGCGATAAAATGTTGTTCACAGACATCATCAACACGCGCGCCTCGAGTTGTGCTTCCACCGAAAGAGGGACGTGCACGGCCATTTGGTCGCCATCAAAATCGGCATTAAAGGCTGTACACACCAAAGGATGGAGACGAATGGCCTTGCCTTCGACCAACAACGGCTCAAAGGCCTGAATGCCTAGCCTATGTAAGGTGGGTGCGCGGTTAAGAAGCACAGGATGCTCAGCAATCACCTCGTCTAGCACTTCCCACACCTCTGCGCGGCGTTCTTCAAGCATTTTTTTGGCCATCTTAATGGTGGGTGCTTCGTAGCGGGCCATGAGTTTGTGAAAAATAAAGGGCTTAAAGAGCTCCAAGGCCATCATTTTAGGCAAGCCGCACTGGTGCATTTTGAGATCGGGACCCACCACAATCACGGTACGTCCGGAATAATCAACCCGTTTGCCAAGCAAGTTCTGCCTAAAGCGCCCTTGCTTGCCTTTAAGCATGTCACTCAGAGATTTCAAGGTTCGCTTGTTAGAACCCACAATCGGGCGTCCACGCCTGCCATTGTCAAACAGTGCGTCGACCGATTCCTGGAGCATGCGCTTCTCGTTGCGTACAATCAGTTCGGGGGCACGCAGGTCAATCAAGCGCTTGAGGCGATTGTTGCGGTGGATCACGCGGCGGTATAGGTCGTTGAGGTCACTGGTGGCAAAGCGGCCACCTTCCAACGGCACCAATGGGCGTAGTTCGGGAGAAAGTACGGGCACTGCAGATAAAATCATGGAGGCAGGATCGTTGCCCGAATCCATGAAGGACTTGACGATCTTCAGACGTTTCACAATTTTTTTGCGCTTCGCCTCGGAATTGACCTCTTGCATTTCGGCACTCAGTTCGACAAATAACTGCTCAATATCAATGTTTTGCAGCAGTTCTTTCACGGCATCTGCCCCCATTCCGATGCGCATATCCGGATGTGCGTCCAACAGTTCATTGGCCTTGCTCTCTTCCACCAGCTCATGCATTTTAAGGTCTGAACTGCCCGCTTCGAGGACAATGTAAGCATCGAAATACAGCACGCGCTCAAGCTCGCGCAAGGTGATATCAATGAGGTTGCCAATGCGACTAGGGACCCCTTTAAGAAACCAAACGTGGGACACAGGGCTGGCCAGTTTAATATGCCCTAAGCGTTCACGGCGCACTTTGGATTGAATTACCTCAACGCCGCATTTTTCACAGGTAATGCCGCGGTGTTTCATGCGCTTGTACTTGCCACATATGCACTCAAAGTCATGGATTGGTCCAAAGATACGCGGACAAAACAAACCATCACGTTCGGGCTTAAAGGTACGATAGTTGATGGTTTCAGAGGTTTTTACCTCCCCATGACTCCACGCTAAAATGTCGTCTGCTGTAGCCAGGCGAATGTTTACCGAGGAGTAGTCAGCAACGGCAGGTTTGCGTTTATCCAGCATATGAATCCTTCAATTTTCCTCATTTTTGGCGTGTTCAAAATGGGTTTGCCTTTAATTGAGAGCAAGGCGCATCGCGTGCGCGTGTCTTGACTCCTCTTAAGCCTATCTTGGGCATCAAGACAAAGGCTCTTATAATCCATTGACGGGCACCTTATTGACGGGCACCTTAAGGGCGCATCGTGCGTGTCTTGACTTGGCTCCCCTTAGCCTATCTTAGGCATCAAGACAAAGGCTCTTATAATCCATTGACGGGCACCTTATTGACGGACACCTTAAGGGCGCATCGTGCGTGTCTTGACTTGGCTCCTTCCTAGCCTATCTTAACATCAAGACAAAGGCTCTTTAACTCATTGACGAGCACTTTAAAGGATTCCGGCAAGCCCGTCTCCAGTACATAATTGCCTTTTACAATCGATTCGTAAATGCGGTTACGCCCCGTAATGTCGTCTGATTTCACTGTGAGTAATTCTTGCAAGGTGTACGAGGCCCCATAGGCTTCCAAGGCCCACACCTCCATTTCACCAAAGCGCTGCCCGCCAAACTGTGCTTTGCCGCCCAGAGGTTGCTGTGTTACCAGGGAATACGGCCCGATACTGCGCGCGTGGATTTTATCATCCACCAAATGGTTGAGTTTCATCATGTAAATACAGCCCACGGTTACGGGTTGCTCAAAGGCGTCTCCTGTCAAACCATCATACAACCGCACCTGCCCACCACTGGGCAATTGGGCCAGCGAGAACAAGCTTTGCAAATCTTCTTCGCGCGCACCATCAAACACAGGGGTGGCAAAATGGAAGCCTCGGCAAAAATCCTTGGCTTTTTCAGCCAGATCTTCATCGTTTAGCCCATCAAAATAGGTTTGGACTCCCTTGGTGGCAAATGCCTGCTTTAAAAATGTACGCAAAGGTTTGAGTGGCTGGGCAGCGGCCATCATTTTGTTTACTTGCTTGCCCATTTCAGCAGCAACCCAACCAAGGTGGGTTTCAAGTACCTGACCCACATTCATCCGCGAAGGCACGCCTAGCGGGTTCAGCACGATATCCACAGGAGTGCCATCCTCGACATAGGGCATATTTTCAATCGATTCAATGCGTGAAACCACCCCTTTATTGCCATGCCTACCCGCCATTTTATCCCCCACAGAAAGCTTCCGCTTCACGGCAATGTACACCTTGATCATGCGAATAACCCCAGGTGGCATTTCGTCACCACGTTCTAGCTTTTGGCAGCGGTCTTCATAGATCTTCTCGAGCAGGTCAATTTGAGCTAGGGCATTCTCAATAATGCGGGTGATTTGCTTGTCTAAGCGATCATCGCCCACGTGTACATCGCCCCAGCTGCGCAGGGGGATTTTCTCAATGACCTCACTGGTAATGGCACTCCCTTTTTGAAACAGCACATCATGGGAAGCGTTGGTAATGTCGTAGACCAGTTCTTGCCCTTTTAACATGGGTGCAAGCAAGGACAACATGCTCAAGCGCACAATCCGCGCCTCGTCTTGGTGATCTTTTTTGTATTGACGATACATCGTATTTTCAATTTCTTTGGTGCGCTCGTCTTTGTCGACCCCTTTGCGGTTAAAGGTGACCACTTTAATCACAACCCCATCAATGCTTTGAGGGGTACGCAACGAGGTATCGCGCACATCGCCTGCTCGCTCACCAAAAATGGCACGCAGCAGTTTTTCCTCGGGGTTTAGCTGGGTTTCACCTTTGGGGGTTACTTTACCCACCAAAATATCGCGCCCTTTAACGTAGGTGCCCACGCGAACAATGCCGCTTTCGTCCAAATACCGTAGCGAATCCTCCCCTACATTGGGGATATCACGGGTGATCTCTTCCCTGCCAAGTTTGGTTTCCCGGGCCACCACCTCGGCTTCCTCAATGTGAATCGAGGTATATAAATCCTCTCGCACCACCCGCTCGGATATGAGAATCGAGTCCTCGAAATTGTAGCCATTCCAAGGCATGAAGGCCACGGTAAGGTTTTGCCCCAAGGCCAAATCACCCTGGTCGCAACTGGGACCATCTGCAATAATATCCCCTTCTTGTACGCGTTGGTTTGCCTTTACAATCGGACGCTGGTTGATGCAGATGTTTTGATTCGAGCGCTGAAACTTCGCCAAATGGTAAATATCCACATTCGGTTCATTTGCTGCTGAATCGTCACTCAGATTGACATCGGCTTGAATCACAATCCGCGCGGAATCGAGGCGGTTGACGACCCCTGCGCGCTTGGCAATCAGGCACGCCCCCGAGTCAATGGCGACCTTGCGCTCCATGCCTGTACCCACCAGGGGTGCGCTCGGCTTGATTAAAGGCACTGCTTGGCGCTGCATGTTAGACCCCATGAGGGCGCGGTTGGCATCGTCGTGTTCCAAAAAAGGAATCAAGGCAGCCGCGGCAGACACCAACTGATGCGGAGCCACATCCATATAGTCAATTTCTTCGCGGCCAATCATCTCGTACTCCCCCTTATGGCGCGCAGATACCAAAGGGTTGCGAAACTGCCTCGCACCATCCAAAGGGGCATTGGCTTGGGCTACTTTGTACTGATCCTCCTCAATGGCAGAAAGGTAGTTTACCTCTGCACTCACCGCACCCTCTTTCACAGGATGATAGGGGGATTCAATAAAGCCAAAATCGTTGATGGATGCATGGGTCGCAAGGGAGGCAATGAGACCAATGTTTGGACCTTCAGGGGTCTCAATGGGGCAAATGCGCCCATAGTGCGAGGCATGGACATCGCGCACATCAAAACCAGCCCATTCACGGGTGAGCCCCCCAGGGCCCAGCGCACTTAAGCGGCGTTTGTGGGTGATTTCTGCCAAAGGGTTGGTTTGATCCATAAATTGAGAGAGTTGACCGCTCCCAAAAAACTCGTTAATGGCCGCAGAAACCGATTTGGCATTGACGATGTCGTGAAGCATCATCGACTCGGTTTCATGCAGGTTCATCCGCTCTTTAATGGCGCGTTCCATGCGTACCAAGCCGATGCGAAACTGGTTTTCGAGCAACTCCCCCACCCCGCGCACGCGCCTGTTACCCAGGTGGTCAATGTCATCCACGGTGCCACTCACCCCCTCTTTGAGTCGAAGCAGGTATTCAACGGTCCGCAAAATGTCATCATGGTCCAGGGTCAGTTGCTCGATATTGGTATCTGAGCCCAGTTTTTTGTTTATCTTCATGCGCCCTACCCGCGAAAGGCTGTAGCGCTCGGCACTAAAAAACAAATTGCTGAGCATGCTGCGGGCAGCCTCCATGGTGGCGGGATCGCCAGGCTTTAAACGCTTGTAGAGATCAAGCATGGCATCTGCCACGCTCTCCATGCCATCTGCCTCCAAAGTTTGGCGCAGGGAATCGCCCACAGAGTTTTCGCCAATGTGAATCAGGGGGAGCGTTTTCACACCGTTTTCAATCATTTGATCGAGCAGTGCTTCACTCACAAAAGTGTTGACCGATGCCAGCACATCGCCGTTGGCATTACACACCTCATCCGAGGTATAGCGCTCAACCACCTCGGTTTTGGCGAGGGGAATGCGCGAAATACCGGCTTCTTCGAGGCGCTTTAAGGCAATGCGGGTCATTTTACGCCCTGCGTGCAGCAAGATTTTGTCGTCTTTGGGTGCCAAAATATCCAAAGACGCCCGTTGCCCCTGCAAGGTCTGGGCATTGAACTTGGTATAAAACTGGCGCTCTTCTGGAGCAACGCCCAGGGCCTCGCTTAAGTCGATATCCTCGCTCAAATAAAAGCGTTTGATTAGATCGGCCTCTTCATAGCCCAAGGCGCGTAACAGCACCGTGGCATGAAATTTTCGCTTGCGATCGATGCGTACATTCAGCATGTTTTTGCCGTCAAACTCGAAATCAAGCCACGAGCCGCGTTGAGGAATGATGCGGGCGGTGTATAGCAAAGAGCCGCCAAGTTGGGTGTTTTTGTGATCTTCAAGAACCACCACCCCTGGGCTTTTGTGCATCTGGCAAACAATTACGCGCTCGGTACCGTTAATCACAAACGATCCACTGTCGGTCATTAAAGGAATTTCACCAAGGTAAATATCTTGTTCTTTAATGTCATGAATTTGCTTGGTTCCATCTTGGGCGGCTTCTTTTTCCCACACAATCAAGCGTAAAGAAACGCGGAGGGGGGCGGAGTAGGTAAACCCACGCACACGACACTCATCCACCATATACACGGGATCCCCAAGGCGATAGTTGACATATTCGAGGGTGGTTGAACCGCTGTAGTCAGAAATAGGGAACACAGAGCGAAAAACGGCATCCAGTCCTTCGACCTTACGCTTCTTGACATCGGTGTTTTTTTGCAAAAACCGCTCGTAAGACTGCACTTGCATATCAAGCAAATGCGGCATGGGCGGTGTTTGAATGCGACCGAAGGAATAACGAAAACGATTTTTAAATTGTTCAGACCCCAGCATCGGTGACGGTGTTCTACTTTCTCACTAAAATGTGAATGGATGAAGGCATTGCCCACAAAACAAGCCCTTGCGCATACACTCCCAAAATTTACATCCCCAGCCACAAATAAAGGGTTGGCGTAATGTTTTGCAGCAGCAACAAATTTTTTGCTAGCATGGGGCGTGGGCTTTTTGTCAAGGTGGAGGGATTACCAGATTCCTGACATATATCTCATATTGATCCACAAGTGCAACTTTTTCTTTGGATTTTTATAATACCTTCTCAAGACCATAAAGTTTTCACCATGCAAACCACCTCTCCTTCTCCCAAAGATTTTTGGTGCGTGCAACATTACAATTTAACAAGTCCGCAAAAAAAATCCCCTCGCCAAGCAGCCCACCGCACAAAGCCCATTTGCCAACAACCGCTGGTACTCACCATTGGCAATTTTGATGGCGTCCACTTAGGGCACAAAGCCTTGCTACAATGTGTGTTACAACAAGCAAAGCAGCACCAGGCTGCTCCTGCTTTGCTTACCTTTAGCCCCCATCCCGCCAGCGTATTGGGCACCAAAGTTCCCCAGGTGCTTACCACCCGCCAGCACATGCTGCAATGCTTACACGAAGCACGGATTGAACACGCATTTTTTTTGCGCTTTAACCGATGCTTTGCCCAAGTTTCTGCCCAGCATTTTATGCAGCATGGTTTATTGCGGGAGTTGGTGTTAAAGGCATTGGTGGTAGGCGAAGGATTTCGTTTTGGCAACGGTCGTCGAGGTAATGTTGCCTTGCTTAAAGATCTCTGCCAAGCCTATGGCATCCAAGTGAGTGCATTGGCTGCCGTACGTGTCGAGGGTTGCATCGTAAGCAGTTCGCGGATCCGGCAGAGTCTTGTTCAAACGCACTTTGGTCAAGCAGCCATGCTTTTGGGACGACCCTATGGCTTGTTAAGTCAGGTTATCACAGGCAAAAAGCAGGGGAGAGCGCTGGGTTTTGCCACCTTGAACATGGTGTTTCAGCGCACCTTACCCCTTCCTTACGGGGTGTACGCGGTGCGGGTCAAGGTGGACAAAGCATGGTATAATGGGGTAAGCAACTATGGTCTGCGCCCAACCCTAACGGGAGATGAACAACCTGTGCTGGAAACCCATGTGTTTGCGTTTACCCAAAATGTGTATGGCGCCTGGGTTGAAGTGCGCCCTTTACACATGCTACGCCATGAACAACGTTTTGTTTCGCTTGATGCGCTTAAAGCGCAGATTGGCCAAGATTGTGAGCAGGCCAAAGTGTGGCTAAGTTGCCGTCCTGATTGGAGCAAGACCAAAGAAAACAACCACCCCTTTCAACCCTTTACTTAAAAGTTACGTTTGTTACTCTTAAGCGTGGCTGCCTTAGGGTTTTTAAAGGGAGCGTTCTTGATAGCAAGATTCACGACGCTGGGGGTTGCGCTTTTACACGATTTAGCCAGCCGTCTCTAATGTGTTTGGAGACGGGTTTTCCTCTCGTTTTTATTCACGGTTTCATCCATGCCAAAAATAGGGTTTCTGACAAAAGCCTCTCTCTTTTTAGCCCAATGTAACATCAGGCGTGGCGAGCGTATCCAATGGATGCTTGTGCTCTTGGCTTGTGTCTTCGTTACCCCTTTGCTTTGCGTGGCACAACAGGCAAGCGCGCAAGAACAACCCTTGTTCTATTACGATAACGGGCGTCGCATTGCTGTACAACCCGATCATCGCAGCTGGACGGTGGGCAAGCGTGTGAATCATTCACCGCAAACGCTGTCACCGCAAAATGGACCCGCCATTTCTAAAAACCAGCCGCCACTCACCCCTCCCGCGGGTTGGCAGGTGAACGTCACCACCACCTTGTCCAGCGGTGACCTCATGCACATTTGGAAAAATCCCAGCGCCCCCATGCCTCAAACCACAGGGACCATCCAAGGGAAAACCCTGTTTAACGCAGATAAAAGCCAGACCCCACAGCCCCGCCCAGCAGCTCCCACACCCCTTGATAACGCCAATGTCGAATGGGCTTACCCAGGGTTGTTGGAGGAAGGCTTTGCAGTGCCAAGCCACGTCTCTCCCGAAGTGGTGGTTCAGGTGCGCCCTGGGATGACCTTGACCCAATTACGAGCCCAGTTCCCCGACTGGGTGGAGTGGATTAAGATGATTGCAGGTGTCGAGACCTTGCACTTGGTGCGGTTACGCAGTCCACGCAAAATGCATCCCATTACCGCAGCCAACCGCCTGCTTGACGAGTTTGACTGGGTTGTGAATGCCCAGCCTAATTTTTTGCGCAAGCGCAAGGCACAGTTCACCCCAAACGATCCGCTTTACCCCCAGCAATGGCATCTAAATAACCCTTACAACTCGACCTCCATTGGAGGGGGTCTCTCTTTAAATGGGGGAGACTATACCGATCACGACTCACGCATTGAAGGGGCCTGGGACACTAGCTTGGGCGACCCGAGCGTTGTGATTGCCGTGATTGACGGTGGGGTAGAGGTGAATCACCCTGATTTGCGCGTGGTTCCTGGGATTAGCCGCAACTATTGCACGGGTGGGGGTTTTCCCTCGACCACTATATTGCCGGATGATCACGGCACCTCCGTGGCAGGGGTTGCTGCGGGGAGGGGTGACAACGGCATTGGCCTCTCGGGTGCATGCCCCAATTGCTCTGTCTTGGGTGTCCAAATATTTTTCCCCACTTCCTCTGCTCTTTGCCCCCTTTTTGATAGTGACATAGCCACTGCACTTGCCTATGCAGCCCAACATGCCGATGTTTTAACCAACAGCTGGAGTAGTGCAAGCGCAAGCAGGGTGGGCTTTGTCTTGAGGACGGTCATTAGACACATTCATAATGGAACCCTGGCCAACATGAAACGCGCTGGGCTGGGAGCACCCATCGTTTTTGCTGCGGGTAACGCTGCCAGCCATTGGCAAGGGGTCACATTAACGCCGGGTGGCAGTGCCTTCAACGTGAATGTAACCATGCGCTACATTCAAAGTGGGATTCCCAACACTGCACGGGTACCCGGGCATACTCTGCTCAATACGGCCATTGTAAGCAATATTCTTGAGGTCGACAGCACAAATCGCCTTGTGAAACATCACCACCGCTTTGAGGACTGCCGCTTGCCCAGCGGTTTTGGGGGCACCGCAGATTCTACTGCCGGCTGGGCGATTACTGCGGATAACGGCTTGACCGATTCGACCTTTGGCGGGCGGTGCTCCTTGCGTGCAGGGAGTGTTGGCCTTAACCAGTCCTCGGAGGTGGAGTTCAGCCTCAATATTTCAGCGGGTAACGCCGTGTACTTTCGATATTGGGTATCCTCCCACCGTCTCACATGTCAAACACCCAATTGCTTCAACCCCTCGGTGGCTGCCGCGGTGGCTACAGGGAACGCCTGTGCAGGTCAAGATCGCTTAGAAATTACCGCGCAACGTGGCACGGGCAGCGAAGAGCGTTTTATTACCTGTGGTTATGCATCTGCAGACGATGATCCTGTGGTCCAAGGCCGTCTCTCCCCCGAGGCCACTTTGCCAGAAACCATTTCGGTTGGTGCTGTCTCCATCCACAACACGCGTTCTGGTTACAGCCAGTGGGGCGCGGACCTCGACGTGGTTGCGCATAGCAACGGTGGCATTGTATTTCCAGCGGGGCAGACCCACTCCGTGGGAGGCATTGTAAGCACAGATACAAGCAGCGGTTACACCACAAATTTTGGGGGCACTTCTGCCGCAGCCCCCCTGATTGCGGGTATTTTAGGCCTCTACCTCTCCCAATACCCTCATGCCACTGCCCAGCAAGCCAAACGCGCGCTCCTCCAAACAGCGCGTAAAATAGGCTCTGTTCCGTACGTCAATTCCCGCAATGCTTTTTATGGAGGGGGTTTGGTCGATGCTGCCCGCATGCTTCAAACCCACCCTCCCAGCGTAATCGAAGTTAGAGATGGTGGTGGAAGTGAGGGTGAAGGCTGTATTTTGACGGGTTTGAGCCAGGCAGGCTACCTTTCCAAAGCTCAGCTCGACCACTTACGTAAGGTAGGCGACTGGTTGCAAGCCCAAGGGTATTGGGGCAAGCGTGCGGTGCGCCTATACTATCAATTTTCGAACTGGGTACAACATGCTCGCCATTCTTAAAAACAGCATTTGACACAAAGCTTTTGCATCTTTACATTGAATCAGACGTCTGGCTGGCCTTGCTGGAGGTCTGTTGCATGCGCTAGCCAACCACTTTACATTGAATCTAGACGTCTGGGCTGGCCTTGCTGGAGGTCTATTGCATGCGCTAGCCAACCACTTTACATTGAATCTAGACGTCTGGGCTGGCCTTGCTGGAGGTCTATTGCATGCGCTAGCCAACCACTTTACATTGAATCTAAACGTCTGGGCTGGCCTTGCTGGAGGTCTATTGCATGCGCTAGCTAACCACGTGTGTTGCTTTGCGCCGCTTCTTGCCTTAAAGCTGCATCTCTTTAATACCCACATACCCGAAACATACCATGAAGGGCACCCATGCGTTTTATTCCTAACGATCCCCACACGCAACAAGAAATGCTGAAAACCATAGGTGTTTCCAGCGTTGATGCCTTGTTTGAGTGCGTGCCCGAAAGTGCGCGCTTAAAGCGGGCCTTAAACATTCCCGAAGGCATGGCAGAAGAAGAGCAACTGACGCAGTTTAGGGAATGGGGGAAGAAGAACCAAGCCTCGGGGATGCTAACATTCTTGGGTGCTGGGGCCTATTCGCATTTTACCCCCTTGGTCATTGACACGCTGTTGCAACGCAGTGAGTTTTTTACCTCCTACACTCCCTATCAACCCGAGGTTAGTCAGGGAACCTTGCAGGCCATTTTTGAATTCCAAACCTTCATTACCTTGCTCACAGGAATGGAAGTGGCCAATGCCTCCATGTACGATGGCGCAAGCGCCTGTGCAGAAGCATTGCTCATGGCAGAGCGCATTCAAAAAAACAAACGCAAGGCAATTTTGGCCAAGAGCTTACACCCCTTTTATGCGGATACCGCCAAAAGTTACACCTGCAATTTAGGTTTAACCTTAGATGAGGTGGGTTTTGATACCAAAAGCGCACACATCGACCTTGGTGCTTTGGAAGGTTTGCTTAAGCAAAGCCCTGCTTCGTGCGTGATTGTACAACAACCTAATTTTTATGGAGTGATTGAGGATTTAGACGCGATTGCCAAAGTGACCCATCAAGCAGGTGCTTTGCTGGTGGTGGTGGTGAATGAGCCTTACAGTTTGGCCACACTCAAAAGCCCTGGGGCGCAAGGAGCCGACCTTGTGGTGGGAGAAGCCCAAAGCTTTGGGATTGGCCTGCAGTTTGGTGGACCTTACCTCGGTTTTTTGGCTGCCCGCAACAAGCAAAAGCGCCAAATGCCAGGGCGCATTGCAGGGCGTGCCGTGGATGCCCAGGGGCATCCTGGTTTTGTACTTACCATGTCCACCCGCGAGCAGCATATTCGCCGTGAGCGCGCTACCAGCAACATTTGCAGCAATCAAAATCTTGTGATGCTCGGGGCACTTATCCACCTAAGCCTTATGGGTAAAGAAGGGCTCAAGCAAACAGCCCTGCACAATGTGTCGGCATTTCAATATTTTTTGCAGCAAATGGCCCAAAAAGCCCCTATGTGCCCAAGGGCTTTTTCAGGGCCCGTTTTTAACGAAGCCTGCTTTATTTTGCCCAAACCCGCACAAGAAGCAATGGACGCATGCATTGCACAAAAAATTGTTCCAGGGGTTAGCCTGGCGCGTTGGGGAAGCCAATATGCCAAGCACTTGCTGGTTTCTGTTACAGAAACCAAAACTGCCTCGCAAATAGATCAATTGGTGGCAGCCCTGGCAAAGGCATGTGGCTGATGGATGATTTTTTCTTCATAAGGTGTGTGGCTGATGGATGATTTTTTTCTTCATTCTGGTTATCGTGATCCCCATTTTGAATCTTTGGTGTCAATTTGGGATTCAAAAACATTGCGCGCGACGCGTGTATCACCCTCGCAAAAGGCATAACAAACCATGAAACCTTGTGGATTATTTCAAGAGGAATCCTTACTGTTCGACTACCCCAAAACGGGGCGCATGGGGGTGAGGTTGCGGGCCTTGGATGTGCCCGAGGCAAACCCCAACCAAGCCCTCCCAGGGGTTGCTTTGCGTGAGGATGATTTAGCGGGTATTCCGCAAATATCCGAATTTGAGGCTATTCGCCATTTTACCCGTTTGTCGAAATGGAATACCTCGATTGATGCTGCCATGTATCCTTTGGGCTCTTGTACCATGAAGTACAACCCGAGGATTAACGAGGTGGCTGCACGTACCCCAGGGTTTGCCACCTTGCACCCTTTACTGCCCGATGGGCTTGTGCAAGGGGCCTTGGAAATGCTTTACACCCTTGAGCGACTCTTGCTTGAAATCACGGGGTTTTCGGCCGTAACCTTGCAGCCAGCGGCGGGGGCTCAAGGCGAATTATGCGGCGTGCTGCTGATTAAAGCACGGCTCGATGCCAAAGGTGAAAAACGGCGCTACATGCTGGTACCAGATAGTGCCCATGGAACCAACCCTGCCAGTGCCAACATTGCAGGCTACGATGTAAAGGAGGTGCGAAGTACCACACAAGGAGCCTTAGATATTGCGCATTTGCGCGAATTGATGAACTCCGATGTGGCAGGCTTAATGCTAACAAACCCGAATACATTGGGTATTTTTGAACCCCAAATTTCCCAAATCTCCGATATTGTTCACAGCAACGGCGGATATATTTATTGCGATGGTGCCAACATGAATGCTCAGGTGGGTGCAGCCCGTCCTGCAGATTACGGAATGGATGTGATGCACCTCAATTTGCACAAAACTTTTTCAACTCCCCACGGTGGTGGTGGCCCTGGGGCTGGGCCTTGCTTGTGCACTGAAGAACTGGCGCCTGGTCTGCCCGTACCACGCATTCGCAAAAAGGGCGACACCTATAGCCTTAACTGGGATGCCCCCGAGAGCATTGGCAAGTTTACCGCTTTTTATGGAAATTTTGGCATTTTGGTGAGGGCACTCTCCTACCTTATGGCCATGGGTGGTGATGGCTTAACCGAAATGAGCAAGGTGGCTGTGCTTAATGCCAACTATTTGCGCAAACGCCTCTCGGAGATGCTCCATGTAGCCACCCAACACCCTACCATGCACGAGGTGGTGTTTAGCGATAAGGGTTTGGCAAAATATGGGGGGATTACCGTCCTAGACTTGGGCAAGCGCTTGCTTGACTATGGCTTTCATCCGCCCACCACTTACTTTCCGCTAACCGTCCACGGTGCCTTTATGGTTGAACCCACTGAGTCTGAACCTAAGGAGGAACTCGACCGCTTTGTAGAGGCCGTCCAAAGCGTTTTGCAAGAAGCCAAGCAAAACCCTGAATGGGTCACAACAGCCCCGCATACCATGCCACGGCGTCGGCTCGACGAGGCTGCGGCGGCACGCAATTTGTCATTGCGCTGGGAAGCCAAGCCAATCTAAAGGTGCTTGTGCTTCCAACTATCGCGCACCAGCCGCAGGACATCATCGCTCGTTAGGCGTCCGATAGCACCTACGGCAGTGAAAATGAAAGGTGCTTGTGCTTCCAACTATCGCGCACCAGCCGCAGGACATCATTGCTCGTTAGGCGTCCGATAGCACCTACGGCAGTGAAAATGAAAGGTGCTTGTGCTTCCAACTATCGCGCACCAGCTGCAGGACATCATTGCTCGTTAGGCGTCCGATAGCACCTACGGCAGTGAAAATGAAAGGTGCTTGTGCTTCCAACTATCGCGCACCAGCCGCAGGACATCATTGCTCGTTAGGCGTCCGATAGCACCTACGGCAGTGAAAATGAAAGGTGCTTGTGCTTCCAACTATCGCGCACCAGCCGCAGGACATCATTGCTCGTTAGGCGTCCGATAGCACCTACGGCAGTGAAAATGAAAGGTGCTTGTGCTTCCAACTATCGCGCACCAGCCGCAGGACATCATTGCTCGTTAGGCGTCCGATAGCACCTGTGGCATACACCGCAGTGCCAATGGTGTTGTCGGGTAGCAGCAAAAACCCCGTGGCATGCAGGATGTTACGCGCTTCCTCCCAATGGCTGCCCCATTGTTTGGCCAGATCCTGTGGGTCAATGCCGTACATTACGGGGTAGGTTAGACCGTGTTTTTCCACCGTTCCCTTGGCTTTGTCTGCAGAATCAGACGAAACGGCATACACCTCAATTTTATTTTGCTGCAAAGTGGGTAATTGCGTTTGAAATTCGGCCAACTGCCGCACGCAGTAACCTCACCAATGGGCACGATATCCCAGCAATACCGAATAAGTTTGGCGATTGCTCGCCCTGGGGAAGCAGACGCGGCCATGGGCTACACTTTGTGCTTCAAATTCTGGCATGATGTCGCCATCAAAAAGGGGGGTTTTCTCCACAGGCATCGCGTTGATCTTCCGCATTGGGTGTTTACAAATACTGATTTCGACCGCAAAATGTGAACTTGCAAGAAACCTTTGCAACCATCTGCAAGTGCTTTCATTAAAAATTGAGACTATTTTATAAGTGTAGTAAGGGTTTGCAAGGGGGTGTGGATTTAAAAAAAAACCTATTTAGGGCTAAAATCTATTGCAGAGCCCTTATGAATACGGTATGGGGTTTTGTGTGAAAAAAAAGCGGGCTGGCAAAGCGCAAACTGTTCACTAGCAGTGGGCGCATTTTGTTTTGAATCCAGCCCAGCCCGCCATTGCCCAACTGGCTGCTCATGGCACCCCCAACGTTGCTAGGGCTACTGTTTGAGCGATTGCGGGCCCAAAACCCCTTGCTGCCTCGGGGAAATTTGTACCACAAACCCTTGCCACAACCCTGAGTAGGATACTCCTGCCAGGACTCGAACCCGAAACTAAGCTTTAGGAAAGCTTTGTTTTTTCCAGTTAAACTACAGGAGCAAATGCCATAAAGTAAACCCTTGGCTTATAAGATTAAGCCATGGCCTCCAGCCTAGCAATGCGTAAGACTATGCGTCAAACAAGGGCTTAAATCACCGTCTTGTTGCTTGGCGGTAAGGATCTCGGGCATTTTTTTGCCCCAATTCTTGCTAAGTTCAAGTGCGCTTGATAGCCTTTGTGAACAACCCATCCCCTGCTACACAGCGCATTTACACCCGCTGGAATAAGCCGTTGTCGACAGGAGAGCCTTGCATTCGACACCCTTTTTTGTTTACCATGGCCAAGCGTGGGGATGCTTTGCAAAGCCCCAAACAGGTGCCCGTTAGCGACGGATAATGGATTTCAAAAACACTTTATTTAAGGTCCTGCCATGCTGAATGAACATCGTGATATCTGTTACGCCAACACGGATGGCGTGGCCACCATTACCCTAAACCGCCCCCAAGCACGCAATGCCCTAAGCGATGACCTCCGCGAAGGCCTCGCCGAATACCTTGATGCAGCCACCTACGATACAACCGTACGTTGTGTGGTGTTGCGCGGATCAGGCGGGCATTTTATGGCGGGCGGTGATATTAAACAGTTTCATGAACGCCAAAAGTTAAGCGCACCCGAACGCAAATCCCAGACGATGAAACTGCTGCACAGTTTGCACTATTCCATTGAACGCATGCGCGGGATGAGCAAGCCCATGGTGGCTGCCGTGCAAGGTGCGGTTGCAGGGGCGGGGCTCTCCTTGGCCATGGCTTGCGACTTGGTGTTGGCCTGTGACGATAGTTTTTACACCCTTGCCTACGCCAACATTGGGGTCAGTCCCGATGGGGGAAGTTCCTTTTTTATGCCACGGATTGTGGGTTTGCGCAAAGCCTTTGAGCTCACCTTTATGCCAGATAGATTCGATGCAGCACAGGCCTTGCGTTTAGGTTTGGTGAACGAGGTGGTACCTGCTGCGCAATTTGAAGAACGCCTGGTACAATGGACACAACGCCTTGCTAACGGCCCCACCTACGCCTATGGGCGCGCTAAAGGCATCCTCAATGCCTCTTTTGATAACAGCCTCGAAACCCAGCTTGCCCTAGAAGGCGAAGCCATTAGCGATTGCATGAACACCGCCGACCATGCCGAGGGCGTGCAGGCTTTTTTAGAGAAACGCACTCCCAACTTTAAAGGCTAAAAGGCACGCCCCTTAACATGCCGTCTGCCCAGACCACCCATGCCCTTGCAAAGGAACTATAAGCGGTTAGCTAATGGCTTTGAATGCACAGGCCAATCGGCCTTTGCCCAAGCGGACCTCCCATGCCCTAGGAAGGTGAAGCCATTAGCGATTGCATGAACACCGCCGACCATACCGAGGGCGTACAGGTTTTTTTAGAGAAACGCACTCCCAACTTTAAAGGCTAAAAGGCACACCCCTTAACATGCCGTCTGCCCAGACCACCCATGCCCTTGCAAAGGAACTAAAGCGGTTAGCAATGGCTTTGAATGCACAGGCCAATCGGCCTTTGCCCAAGCAGACCTCCCATGCTTTTGAAACTCTAAGCGATGCGTTAGAGCACTTACCCCCTCTCATGGCAAGTGAGCAAGGGACGGGCGAAGCCCGTGTTTTTGCCGTGTCCGATGCCGCTTTGCAACCGCTCCGTTTTGCTACCAATGAAACGATTTACGCCTGGGGCGATGGTTCCTGCGCCCCCAACCCAGGCCCTGGGGGTTGGGGGGTGGTCATGCACGTGGGAGAAAAGTGCTATGAATACAGCGGAGCAGTACCCGAATCCACCAACAACATCATGGAACTTACCGCCGCAATTGAGGTTTTAAAACGGGTGCCATTAGGGGCTAAAGTGATCTTGCATTCCGATAGCCGCTATGTGGTGGACGGGATAACACTTTGGATCAAAGATTGGCAGAAAAAAAACTGGCGCAAAAGCGATAGAAAACCTGTACTCAATCAAGCCTATTGGCAGCAATTAAACACCCTTTGCCAAGGACGGCAGGTTACCTGGAAATGGGTGCGCGGGCATGCGGGGCAGGCCGAAAACGAACGCTGTGACGCGTTGGCTAACAAAGCACGCTTGGCCGTTTAGCCCGTGTTTTTATTGGGGAATAGCATACAATGCTAGTTGGGGCGTCAATGGGGCACAAAAAGCGGGCATTTTTTAAAAGTATACCACACAGCCAATGTCGCGTTTGCAAGCCCGTTTTCGCCCCACTTTTTGAGGCATTGCCCTAACGCCCCAGCAAACTGTACACCCCCTGCCAAAACAAAGGAATCATCAGTTCGTGGTGCCCAATGAGGTGAAAGCCTTGGCCACCGCTTTGGGTGGGGCGACTCACCACATTTTCATGAGGACGATAGTGTTTAATCATGTCAAAATTGACAGCTGTAAAGCGCTTTACCTCGTGGCCCAAATTGCGCACGACGGTTAAGGCTTTTAAAAATACCTCAGGCAGAACCACCGCCGACCCGTACAAAAGCACCATGCCACCCTCAAGCTGAGTGAGTTGATGACATAAGATGCGAAAATCACGCATGCTTGCCTCCCCTAAAGCGGCGCCGTTGGCTTCGGGATGTTGATGAATGGTTTCGGTTCCCAAAGCCGTGTGTACTGTGAGTGGGATGCGCTTATTTAAGGCGGTTAAGAGCAAACTAACCTCAGCATGGGGTGGTTTGCGCGCCTGTAAATCGCGGGCTACGGCTTCTCCATAGCCCCATTCATGGGCAATTCCCGCTTGAATGGCTTGATTAATCCACACCCCCGTTTCGTGTACATAGCCAAATTTTCCCGTTTCGAGGGTGCGGGCGACATCTTCTGATGTTCTCCCAAACAGTGCGGTTTCAAAATCATGAATCACCCCTGCGCCGTTCATTACCAAGCATGAAAAAGCCCCTTTGCGCATCAATTCCACAAACAAGGGTGACACCCCCGTTTTAATAAGGTGTGCCCCCATCATCACCACCACCTTCTTGCCCTGTTCAATGCAGCGGGCAGTTTCTCGGGCCAGTTCTTTGAGCGTTTTGCTGGCCAAAATCTCTGGCAGCCCCCAAAAAAACGCGTGAAAGGAGTCGCTCTCTAAATTGACTTTGCCAAACATACCCACATCAACCTTGGTGTCGCGCTCGGCAAAAGAAATGCGCCTGACCTGCTTTAAATCGATTTCTGGGTATTGGTTGGCCATCTCAGATTTATGCTTTCGATATGTTCAAAACCGTACTTGTTACGATGGGTTTTTAGCGCCCATGCAAAGCGGGTGCTTTGGGTAACCCTACGCTTTGCCGCGCACGCTGCACCACTTGCTGCGCCGTTTGCCTCGCCTTTTGTGCTCCTTGGACCAACAGCGTTTCCATTTTGGTGTCATCGTTGCGGATTTCAAAAAAAGATTCGCGAAAGGGGGAGAGCGTACGGTTCATGTTTTCGAACAAGGCCTGTTTCATTTCTCCATAGCCCATACCGCCTTGGCGGTAGCGCATTGCCCACTGCGTTTGTTCTGCTAACGTTGAAAAATGCGTAAACAAAGCAAATACATTGCATTGGTTTGGGTCTTTCACATCCCCCACGCTTTTTGAGTCGGTTACCACGCGCATAACCGCCTTGCGCAGTGCTTTTTCGGTGGAAAACAAAGGAAGCTGATTGTTGTATGACTTGCTCATTTTACGCCCATCAATCCCTGGAATGGCCCCCACATCCTTTGCAATCACAGGTTCAGGAATGCGAAAGACCTCACCGTAGCGATGGTTAAAACGCAAGGCCAAATCCCGGGTCATTTCAAGGTGCTGCTTTTGGTCTTTGCCTACGGGAACCTCGTCGGCATCATACAGTAAAATATCGGCAGCCATGAGTACAGGATAGGCAAACACGCCATGGTTTATCTCGTTATTTTTCCCACGTGCATCTTTGTAGGCATGGGCCCGCTCAAGCAAGCCTTGGGGGGTAATGCAGCTTAACAGCCATGCCAATTCAGTTACCTCAGGCACATCGGATTGGCGAAAAAACACATGCTCTTTAAAATCCATGCCAAAAGCATAAAAAGCTGCCACAAGGTCGTACGTCCATTCTTGCAAACGGCTGGGTTCTTCAACCGTGGTTAAAGCGTGGTAGTCGGCAATAAAGTAATAGGTCTGATGGGTTTTTTGCATGGCCAGGGCGGGGAGCATCATGCCCAAATAATTGCCTAAATGGGGAAATCCGCTGGGCTTAATGCCTGAAAGCGTGCGTTTTTTTCGTGTCATAGGGATTCGTTATTTGAAGTGATAAAAGGTTTTCTGCCTAAAAAAGTTCCCTTGCGCTCTTTGTATCAAGGTGCTTAGAATTGCCCTTGGCTTGTATCAGCCAAGCTGCATTGATCGGGGCGTGGCGCAGCCTGGTAGCGCGCACCCTTGGGGTGGGTGAGGTCGGAGGTTCAAATCCTCTCGCCCCGATTTTTTTCTCTTTTGTGCTTTGCCGTTTACCCCAAATCGATGCAAACGTTGTTGCATGCTTGCGTTGGCGTTTGATACGCATCGCCCTTGCAATCCCTTGTATGCCTGCCATCTTTGCTTGATGCCTTTTTAAACACGTGTCTCGTTTAACCTAATAAGTGAGGCGAGCATGCCTGTGTGGCACATGCCATGCCATAGAGCCAGAGTCTTACCCCAATCCGTGGGTTTTTATAGCGGGTTTATTTCACAGCCATCCTTCGCCTTCAATACCCCTTGCTACACGCTTGGCGTTTGGCTTGTTTGCAAGAACATTTTTGCCGTGTATCTTGCAAAATAGGTCTTGCCATGGATTGGCAGTGTTCGCGGGTTAGGTTGTTTTTTAAAAATAGGTGTTATTCCGTTATGTCGGCAGTCATTTCACGCTGTTTTAGATCACAAAAAATAAGCCGTCAAAATGCGCTTTTGGCTTTGTTCCAATGGGTGGTTGTGCCCATTTTAGTGCTGCTATTGTACTTTAACGCCAAGTTTTTGCTTGAGAATCATGCAGAACAAATCGAAGTGCAAAGCGAGACCATGCATGCATCTTTAAGTCAGCATCTAACGCAAAGTTTAGCCTATTTTGTCAGCATGGCAATACAAATTGAACGGTTTGATTTAGAGGAATTACGCCAACAGACTGCGCAGCGCTATTTGCAAAACCAAATGCAGGCCAAAGCAATTCGTTTTATCAGCCACGAAAAAAAAACTTTATGGCTGGTCTCTCACCTTAGCAAGGCAGAATTTTTGCCTGAAGCCGAGATATTTCGCCCCGTTCGATATTTTAACAGGGTCCTTTTGAACGACGCCCACCCGCCGACACAGGCAGCCTTGTCGCCTTCAGATTCCTCGCTTATCCCTATTTGCCGGCCCTACGTCGATTCTCCTGGAAACTCTCGCATTCATACCATCGAGTGTCAGGTAACCGTTCAAACCTCCAAAGGAAGCCACGGGGCACTATCGGTTATTTATACCGCCCGATCTATTTTAAGCGTAAACCCAGAGTACAAAAAGCATTACGAAAAATACCACATTGACAACGGGGATGAGATAAATTCTCAAACACTCCCCAATTCTAGCAACCATCAAAGCAAGTACCATGCGGATATTTACGCGAATCACAAAGACCCCCATTTAGAGCATAAGTCTTTGTTTGCAACATTTTTCTCAACTCACCTCCCTTTGAAACTGCTGCCTTCGACCACCGTAATCCATTTGGTTTTGCACCATGCCAATTACTATCGAGATATTATTCCCCTTGCCTTGGGTGGCATCAGTTTGGTGATTGCCTTTTTATGTGTGTGGTTTTTCTGGGTTCGTTTGTTTATGCAAAAACGCAGAAAAATGTACAAAAGGAGGATACACAGCGAAAAAATGCGCCTCGATACGCTGATTCATGCCTCGATTCAGGGCATTTTAGTACACCGCAGGCAACATATTTTGTACGTAAACCAATCTTTTATAGAGATGTTTGGATTACAAGGGACCCAAAAAATAGAAGGAATGCCCCTTAGCAAGGTGTTCCCAGGTTCCCATGAAGCATTGTTTAAGGTAGAGCCAAACGATACCACAAGCACCAACCGAGGCCAAAACAAACAAGACAAGGTTAAAGAGAGTTGGGGCACAGGCAAACACGGGCATAAAGTGTGGGTCGAGGGCAAAACCTTGCCCATTCGCTGGGGCAAAGGGAAAGCCTTTGTTACCACCTTAATGAACATTACGCACCGCAAACACTACGAAGTGGAGATGCTCTCTCAAAAACGCTTGCTGCAGACGGTTATTGACAACCTGCCCTTTTGGATTTCCCTCAAAAACGGCACAGGGCAGTTCCAATTTATTAACCGTGCTTTTTGTGAATCGATAGGGATTGATAAAGAGGCGTTTTTAAACCGCGCAAACCGCTGTAACAACGCGACAAATTCCCTTCCCGCGGCATTACAAGAGATAACCGCCATGGACCAGCAAGTAATTGAAAAAAAGGTCGCCATGGAAAGCGAATGGGAGGTCAAAATCCCAGGGCAACCCACCACTATCCGCCACATAGTTACCATCCCTGTGCTTGGTGCTACAAATATGGTCGAAAGCGTGGTTTGCTATGCCCAAGATATTACCCAGCGCAAAGCATCCGAAATGGCACTTGTGGCCAGTGAACAACGCTACCGGAGCCTGTTCGAGGCTACTTTTGAAGGGTTAGTCATGCTTAAAGGGCATTGTATCTTGCACGTTAATCAGCCCTTTTTGCACATGTTGCTTAACCCTTCATCGGAAATGAGTGGCCAGTCAATTTTAAATTTTTTTGCCCCAGACAGCCATTTTCCACCCTTAACAAAGGAAGATCCCGTCACCCACTGCGGGGAAATGCAACTACTCCAAAGCAACGGGGACACACTCAATGTCGAGGTGCTCATGCGCTCACACGAATATAACGGAGAGAATGTACGCGTGCTCGCCGTGCGCGATATTAGTGAAAGAAAGCGCATGGAGCATATGATCAAGCATTTTGTGTCAATGGTAAGCCATGAGTTGCGGACACCGCTAACCTCGATTAGGGGCTCATTAGGATTGCTGGCCAACGATGTGGCAGGTGCACTCCCCCCTAAAGCGCATAAACTCATGTTTATTGCCAAGGAAAATTGCGAGCGTTTGGTGCGCCTTATTAACGATATTTTGGATGTGCAGCGCATGGAAAGCGGCAGTTTGCCCTTTGCAAATGAACCCTTAGAGTTGAGAGCGTTAATGCAGAAGGTAGTCGATGAAATGGAGAGCTATGCCACCCCCGCGGACGTTACCATAAACCTTGTGTTACCCCAACAAGAGTGCTGGGTTCATGCCGACAGCGATCGCATTGCGCAAGCAGTGGTCAACCTCGTTTCCAATGCGGTTAAATTCTCAAACCCCAAAGGTATCGTAACAATTACCTTGTGCTCACATAAAACACAGTGCCACCATGCCGTTTTGGTACAAGATGAGGGTCCTGGAATTTCATCCAGTTTTAGAGAACGTATCTTTACCCCCTTTGCCCAGGAAGATCCTTCGGATGCAAGAACCAAAAATGGTGTGGGGCTAGGTTTAAGCATCACCAAGCACATTGTCAAACAATCGGGCGGCACCTTGAACTTTTCCAACCACCCTCAAGGCGGAGCAGAGTTTTCTTTTACCCTACCCGTATTGCAAAACACGCACGCACGCATCGATCCTAACCTTGCCAAACCCCCTCCCCCCTCCCTTTTACCACCAACCGAAAGGGAGAAAACACTGGGCTTTTAAGCTTATAAGGCTCTTTGGAGGTCCATTTGCAGCTGCCCCCACATTCTACGTAAAAGTTTTTTAACCACTGCTTTGTCATAACCCCTTGGGAGAAAATTTTTGTAAAAGCCAAGGGTTTTAAAACCATTGCACCACAGCCCTTTGTGCCCCAACGCTCCATGACCACTAGGAATTTTACGCAGTTGATGTTAAAACGCGTTTTGTACGTTGAAGATGAGCCTTGTGTTCAAGAAATTGCCAAAATAGCCTTAGAGCACGTTGGTGGTTATGATGTCCGCATTTGCTCATCGGGGCAAGATGCCCTTGCAACCGTGGTTGGTTTTGCGCCACAAATTATTTTGCTTGATGTGATGATGCCTGGCATGGATGGCATGCAAATCTACGTTGCCTTGCGTAAATTGCCCGAGATGAACACCGTTCCCATTGTGTTTTTAACGGCTAAATCTTTGCCCGAGGAATTGGAAATTTTAAAGGCCCTGGGGGCCAGTGGCATTATCAGCAAACCTTTCGACCCCATCACGCTGCCTGATGAAGTGAGAGCCTACTGGCAAAAACACGAAAGCAACCTCCTTTCTTAAGCGTTGTGCTGCTTTGTTCTCATTTTTTCGTGCGCTTTGTAAGGGACATAGGCTTTGCTCCCTTTTGGCCGTGCAACCCCCACGGGTTAGATTTTTTATGCCATGGGTTCAAGGTTCGCAAGCCCAAAGTTGCAATACGCAAGGCATGCAACGACTTTGCGCCAACCTTCTGTTACACCTCGAGCCACACACCCACGCACAAAAAGGAACGACCCCTTTTCCATTGCCCCCGTCCCCACGCCTTGCCACGACACTGAAATAACGGGATTTACCGAGATTTCTGACACAGCTGCACCCAAAAAGGGCTGTGCCGAGACACATGGTTTGCGACCACATGAAAATCACGGATGTGCCCGTTCACATGCTTTGCGACTCGTAATTTAACGGGGTTTTTGTGGGTAATCGCGGTTTGCGGGTAGCGCTTGCAAGCAAAGAGGATAGCGATGGCTGGCTTCCATGCAAGACAAGTTGCTAAGGGCACGGGCATTCGCAAAAAAAGGGGTGGCGTAATTCACCGATGAAACAGGGGTGAAGAGGAACCCTCACCCGCAATCTAGTGCTGCGGTACGCGCAAAAAAGGAGGCTTAAAAAAACCCATGAGTGAAACCAGCACCAGCACCACACCCACCACATGGATAGAACGCCTGCCCCTTTTTTGACGAGGGTGACCCGATTGCAGGTACCTTGCAAGCATACTTTGCCAACCTTGCTCACCGCCGATGGGCAAAACATCTGGCGTGCCGATTAGCAAGGCGTGCCGATTAGCAAGGCGCGCCTATGGCAAGGGGATTGGCACAACGAGCCACACGTATAGCAAAAAAACAGGTACTCAAAAAAAAAAGGCTTTTTTAGTGAATAATCCAGATTCGATTTTTGCCAACAGGCGCATGTCGTTGCTTGGATGTACGGGGTGCCTCGGCAAGGGCGAGGGTGTTGGCGTTGGGTGAAAAAGCCAACCCATTGAACACGCTAACACCTTGCAACCGAAGGCGGTAAAGGGTGTTTGCTTGCCATGTTTGCTTGCCATGGCTAAGGCGCAAGAGCTGCAAGCCTTGAAAGGCATGCTTGCTGTTGGTTGTGTTGCCACCTAATTGTAGGGCCAGCCAGGGCGTGTTCGCGGGGCTACGCATGCTTTGCAAACTGTTGGCAAGGGGTACAATCCATTGTAGCTTGGCCTGCCAGTTATAGGCCCACAAGGTATTGCCATGGGGGTGTATGGCTTTGCCATCATCAATGGTGGGGGCCGTGTTGCCCGTGGGTTTTGGCTGGATGTGAGAAGCAGGTGCTTGCACTGCATAGGATTCACCTGCGCCAAAAACCACCCCTTGGCGGAGAGCAAGGAGCTGCCCGTTGCTGGCAGAAATCCATGCCCCTGCAATCCGAAGAGGCTTTAGCACCCGCCATTGATGGGTGATCTGCCAGTGCTGCAAGGTTTTTTTCAGCAAAAAACCCCTGCCATCCTCGCTAGAAAAGGCAAGACGATCGCCCTCCGGGGCAAAGCCGATTCCGCGCCAAAAAGAGGTGAAGGCTTTGTTGTCTACGGGGGGTACATCAAGGTATTGCACGGGTTTTTGGGAATTTTGCAAAGGCCACACGAGCAGTTTCGAAGGGTTGGGCTGGAAGGTTTTGCTCTTGGCACCCCACGCTGCCTGCAAAGTGCTTGCAAGGCTGTGGCTCGTTGGAGCGTGCTGCGCCCATAGCATCAAACCTTTTGCAGGGGCATGTTGGGGCCAGCGCCATTGCAACTGACCGTTGCTGGCATTAAGTTCCACCAACACGCTTGCGGCACGTTTGTCTCCGCGGTTTGTGCGCCAGCTGCGCGCTGCAAAAGCCCATACCGTGTTGTTTTTCTGCAGCAAACGAAAAACCCCAGGGTAGCGCACCCAACCGTATGGCTCGTTGGCTTTGGGTGCAGGCGTGGCTTGCCCAATAATTGGGGCAGCATCCCAAACCCACAAAGGTTTTGTGCGGCGGGCATTTTGCCAAGCATAGGCAACCAAGCGCCCTTGGGGGCTTTGGGTGGCCACCAGTAACCTGCCATGAGGGGCAAATACCAACTGGCGAACGTGGCTAAATAGACTGTTGGCTGCATATACTTTTTCCCCATCAAGCAAACGCCACACCGCCACCCTACCCTGGGTTGAACCTGACGCCAACCAGTGCCCATCGGCGGAAAAAGCAAGGGCAGAAAGTTTGTCCGGGTGTTTGCCCCACAACGGCTTTTGTGTCGGCCAATGGTACACACTTAGCACCCAGGGGCTGGGGTTAAACGGTGCTTGCAAGGGCATGCTCCCTTGTCCCCAACGGAGGGTAAGCTGCTCGCCTCGCTCCCAAGGTAAGGACACCAACCATCCTGCCCTTGCTGGCATGGCTTGGGGAACCACTTTGATACTGCCTGTGGCACGCTCAACGCGCAATTGAGAACGTGCTCTTGCGCTCCATGGCCCAAGCAAGGCAATACCGCGCCGCACAAATAAAGCGTTGGGTTGGGTTGCTTGCGCCATCATGCTTTGGGCATGAACGGGTTGGTGAGGAGTGTGTGTCAAAAGCAGCATCACAAGCCCCAACTCGCGAAAGTACATGCGCCTTAGCAAGGCGTACACACCCACACCCCAGGAAATAAAGAAACTAGGGGACGCAAATGAAAAATGTGTGACACCACGAGGATGCATCATGTTTTCCTCTTGCATGGTATCTGCGTAATTTGAGCGCAGCAATGGGGGGGAAAATTCTCATACATAGGTCGTCCTTGGGATTTCATAGGACACACCCTCCCCCAAAGCAAAGCATGGCATGGGCTCAATGCCAGGGGTTGCCCCGGTCTAAGACAAGAAAAGGTGGCGCGCAGCTTGCACAAGATAAAAGTACAGGGGCGGCTATAAACGTTCCCATGCTTTTCCACTTTGGGACACACAGGCGTGTTACGGGTGGTTTTGCCGCAGGTTTTTCATGGGCTGTTTTTTTGTGTTGCTGCCAATACACTCACCTGCTTTGCGTAGGCTGTGCTTTTGGGGCAGGGGGTTTTCAAGTGGCTGCAAAGCAGTTCTGTGATGTTTTTGGGGTGGTTGTGAGATGCGCCGACGCCATGAAAACCTCCCACGAACCCACCCGCATTTTATGCCATTCCCAATTAATCTCTTGGGGTAGATGGGGCAAGGTCTCGCAAAAACCGTGAATGAGGGTTTGTGCTTAAAAAATATGGCAACATTGAGCGTGTTAGGCAAGTGGGGGGTTAACCTATTGCCTCGTTGCTGTTGGTGATTCAGGCGTGGCCTGTTCGCCGGCTGGCTTGGCGTCATCTCCACTGCCGTCCCCATCGCCAGCAGCAAGGTTTTCGGCCTCCTCTACTGCTTCGCGCACCGCAGCCGCTGCAGGGTTTTCAGAGGGTGCTTCTTCAATCACCTCGACCAAACTCAAGCCTAAACGACGCTCGTCCACATCAATTTTTAACACCTTAGAGCGGACCACGGAATTGACGCGATGGTCACTGGTACTCGGCTCTTTTCCCCCGCTAGGCTCGAGTTCAGAAATATGAATGAGGCCTTCAACACCCTCCATCACCTCCACAAAGATCCCAAAATCGGTCACATTCACAACACGCCCATCCACCTCTTCATTGAGGTGAACTTGCTCTTCCAAACTTTTCCACGGGTCACTGGTAAGCTGCTTAACCCCTAAGGAAATACGCTCTTTTTCTGAGTCTATCCCGAGCACCTTTACCTCAATCTCATCCCCTTTGTTGGTAAAGTTCGAAGGTTTGCGCTGGCGCTGGCTCCACGACAAATCAGAGACGTGCACCAAGCCATCCACGCCATCTTCAATGCCAACAAACACCCCAAAATCGGTAATGTTGCGCACCTTGCCCACCACCACACTGCCAACGGGGTATTTTTCATGGATAACATCCCATGGGTTCGCTTCAATTTCTTTAATCGACAACGAGATGCGTTTGCGATCAACGTCAATCTCTTTCACCATGGCTTCGACCTTGTCACCAATTTCGAACATTTTGGAAGGATGGCGCACCTTGCGTGTCCACGACATCTCAGACACGTGAATAAGGCCTTCGATCCCGGGTTCTAGCTCAAAAAATGCGCCGTAGTCGGCCAAGCTCACAATTTTTCCGTGGGCACGTGCCCCTGGTGGGTATTTTTCCATCACGGTTTCCCACGGGTTTGAACTTTTTTGCTTGTAGCCCAAAGACACCTTTTCGGTTTCGCGATCGAAGCGTAAAACGACAACCTCGACTTCTTCGCCAATATTAAACATTTCGGAGGGATGGCTAATGCGCCCCCACGTCATATCGGTGATGTGCAACAAACCATCGACACCACCGAGGTCGACAAATGCCCCATAGTCGGTGAGATTCTTAACGTGGCCCTTAATCACGGCACCTTCTTTCAGCATTTCCAAGGTCCCCTCTCGCTTTTCGGCACGATCTTGCTCCAGCATAATCCGTCGTGAAAGCACGATATTGCCGCGTTTTTTATTGAACTTTAAAATCTTAAACTCAAAGGTCTCCCCAATCAGTCTATCCATGTTGCGTACGGGACGTAAATCCACTTGAGAGCCAGGCAAAAACGCTCTAATGCCAATATCTACCGCAAAACCACCCTTAATTCGCGACACCACCATGCCCTGCACCGTGCCATCTGCCTCATATACATGGCCTACGTCTTCCCAAACCCGTAATTTGACTGCCTTGTCCTTAGAGAGCACCACTTCGCCTTCGGCGTTTTCGGGGGCCTCTAAAAAAACCTCAACGTCGTCTCCTAGGTTTACGCTGGGTTTTCCCTCAAACCTCTCAAATTCCTCAACAGGAATGCGCCCCTCGGACTTATAGCCCACGTCCACCGTCACAAAGTCCTTCGTAATGCCAACCACCTTGCCTAGCAATACCTGTCGTATTTCAAAGCCTGCAGCATCGTTGTCAAACCATTCGGCAAAATCCATGTCGTCGACAAATTCCATGCCTAGCGATGTTTCGACAGGGTTCACGGGTATAGATTCTTGTTGTTCCTCTAAGGACATAATAATGGGGGTTTCCTGAAAAGTAATAACGCTCTATTCTTGCAATCGTCTTGTGTAATCAGATGATCTAGGGTGAAGGGTTTGACAACAAATGTGGGGAACTCGTAAGAGCACAACCCCCCAGCCATCCGTACATAGCGCATTTAGGTTAAACCTTGCAAAGAAAAAGCACTGGAAAACGCACGTTTTTCCTTGAGATAGGACTTTTGTGCAGCACGTGGGGAGGCTTTGAAACATTGCCTTTTAAGGAATGACTTTATTTAGGGCGAACTCCACAATGCCCTGGGCACCTAGGCCCTTTAGTTGCGGGATTAAATCGCGTACCACCTTCTCTTCTGCCACCACAGTTAAGGCTACCCATTGTGGATCGGTTTGGTTAGAGATGGTCGGTGCATGTAAAGAAGGGAGCACTTCTACGATCTGAGCCAGCTTGTCCTTGGGTGCGTTGAGCAAAATGCCCACCTTGCCAACAGCCTCGATTACCCCTTCCAAAAGCATCGCTATTTGTTCTATTTTTCGGCGCTTTTTCTCATCCGCCCAGGTTTGCTTGTTAGCAATCAGTTTGGTGTTCGTTTCCAGTACGGTTTCTATGATGCGCAGTTTATTGGCGCGCAGTGAGTTCCCTGTTTCGGTGATTTCTACAATGGCGTCGGCCAAATAGGGAGGCTTGACCTCTGTCGCACCCCATGAAAACTCAATTTCGGCCTCCACGTTGTTTTGCGCGAGAAAACGGCGGGTTAAATTGGTGACCTCGGTGGCAATGCGCTGGCCTTGTAGGTCTTGCACCGTTTGAATGGGAGAGGTGTTGGGTACGGCTAACACCCACCTTGCGGTGCCTTTGCCCGTTTTGGAATACGCCAGATCAGATACAACCTCGACATCAGCCCCATTTTCAATAATCCAATCCAATCCTGTTAAGCCCACATCCAACAACCCTTTCTCAACATAGCGTGCCATCTCTTGAGCACGCACCAACAAGCATTCGATCTCATCATCATCAATGGTGGGGTAGTACGACCGCGAGGAGACAGACACGTTAAACCCCGCCTTGCGAAATAAATCAAGCGTTGCACCTTGCAAACTGCCTTTGGGTAATCCTAAATGTATCATGGTTTTGAGTAGATTTGCTTGGGGTCAAAAAGTTGGTGTTGGGTAAAAATGGGGGCAGCATTTCTTTCGATGCGGCGAAAAAAACAACTAAAAAACCCTTCATGGCAAGCCGCACCCCGCTGCTTTACCTTACACACCAAAGCGTCCCTGTCGCAGTCAACCAGCATTTCTTTCACCTCTTGCAGGTGCCCCGAACTCTCCCCCTTTTTCCACAAAGACTGGCGCGATCGCGAATAGTAATGCATGATTCCACTATGGCAAGTTTCCTCATAGGCTTCCTTGTTCATGTGAGCAACCATCAACACTTCGTTGGTTTTCCAGTCCTGTGCTACAGCACAAATCAGCCCATTGGCTTTCTCAAAATCTAAAAAAAAGGGTTGGGACACCATGCTTACATCATACTCTCAAACTTGGCTTGGAAAAAATGGGGTTCCATCCGCTTTTTTGCATTGTAAAAAATATGCTTTGCGCGTTGTGGCAGTATAGCGGATAAGGCACTAACACACAATAATCCCCATTGTGCGCATGCAATCATCTAAAAAAGAGAGAAAACATGTTGATCTTCTGCTTTTTTTCACCCCTCGCCCAAAAGCAATACATAGCCTGCAGCAAAAATGCGTGCAAAAGGCTTTAAAAAAACCCTATAACTTGTTATATCCAACGAAGGTCTGTGAGTATACGGCATTTGTGTTGAACTTAAAGGTTTGCCACAATGGGCATTGACGCCAACCACCAGCCATCCCAACGCTTCGTTCTACATCCAAAGGAAACAGATATCACGTTATGGATGAAAAAAAACTTGTGTTTTTGACAAAGATTGTCCGTGAGGACAAACATGCTTATAGCGATCAATCAAGTGATAGACGTTACGTTCCCCATTCTGGGGGCACAATGGGTTGGTTGGATCAGCAAGAAATACCCAAGTCCGAGCAAAAAAATGGTTATGGATATGCAAGTGATATCCCTGCCGATGAGTTTCGCGCCATGGTCGCCTATCGCAAAACGATGCACCAAAACCCACAGGCGCAAAAATCCTCCACCACCAGCAAAAAACACCGAATCACGGGCCAACCCGTTGACCTTAGCCGTGCAACCATTACCTTGCACTGGGGGGAGCATGCCGCGAAATCCACACAAACGGGCATGACAATGCGTGCGGTCAAGCTTAGTTTTGATTCGTTCATACCTTTGCAAAAGGGCGATAAGGTGCTCATTCACCTTGTAGACGAGGGCCAATCCAAGGAAGACCCATTGCAAGTGGCAACGGAGGTTGCATGGGTAGAAGAAGCCACCGAACCACCCTTAAGCTGGAATGTGGGCCTGGCATACAGCGAGATCAACCCCAACAGTCACCTAAAAAAACTGCAAGTTTTACTGGAAGGGAGCGTGGATGAGGATGAGGTTTTGCCAACCACGGCCGCAAAATCGCTGCCTGAGAACATCGGCTTGCCCCCCGCAAAGACAAACGCATAGGCCAAGCACGGGCGTTTTTGGGATACAAACCACCATATCTTGAAGAGGGTTTGTACAAAAACCGCAGTGCATCCCCCTAACGGCGTGCCTTCATCATTATGTGCAGCGGGTTGATAGAAACACCGTTAATGCGAATCTCATAGTGCAAATGGGGGCCGGTCGAATGTCCTGTGGTCCCCACCGTGGCAATTACCTGACCCCGTTTAACCCTTTGGCCTTCGCGTGCTAACAAGGTGTTGTTGTGGGCATAGCGTGTAATCACACCATAACCATGGTCAATTACCACCATGTTACCGAAACCCGATTGTGTTCCCGAGAAGGTAACCAGTCCATCAGCCGTGGCGTAAATGGGGGTGCCAGCGGGTGCTGCAATGTCGAGACCTTCATGAGCACGGGGCAGACCTGTGAAAGGATCTGTTCTCATCCCAAAAGTGGAAGAAATAAAACCTTTGACAGGAATCCGGTAAGGGGTGCGAGCAATAATATCTTTACGGTCAGCCAGATGCGACTTAAGGTTGTTAAAGCTTTCTTCTTGAACGGCTAAACTCTTTTCTAACTTGCCCAGTTCTTTTTCAAGCAAATCCAGTACGGGCAAGTGCTTGGCGTCCTTTACACTGATGTTATTGCCTACACCAGCACCCCCAATCCCATACACGGCATCCGTGTTGTCACCTTTCTGCAAATTGGCAATAAGCCGCATTTTATGGTCGGTTTCTTGTAGTTTTTCCAAGCGCACCTGCATCACAGCCATATGGTTGTTCAGCTTTCCCATCTGAACATACTGTTGCAGGATTTTGGTGCGCATCCCTTGTAAAGCATGCGCTTGGGACTGCAATCCGACTGCTCGGTAGGCCGTGTGCCCCAAAACAATCAGTGCAACTACCGCCACACCACAAAGGGCAAGCAGCCATTTACGATTGAGTTGAACGCGCAGCACTCGAGCTGCCTTTGGCGGAATGAGAATAAACGTGTACTTTTTCACAATTTACTTCGCCGTATATTAAAGTAACAAAAAATGGGTGGATATAGTGTTTTTTATAACCTAAAGACATGCAGTCGATCACTAAACCAACACCCACAGGAATAAACCCGAAGGATAACATAAACCGCGTTTCATGTGTCAACATATATCTCACCAACACATGCTACAAAATGAGACCCGTCACAAGAAACTCCCTCGCGAAAACCACGCAATCACTGTAGCAGCATCCTTATCCTCGTCATCTCAAACCCAAATCTGATTCGTGGCGCACCGTTGGCGATCTCCCTCGTCCCTAAAAATAGCCTCAACAAAAAAACGAGACATGAGGCATTTAGGCAATAAGGGTGTGGTTAACACGGATACCCCCCCTTTGGCAAAGGTTTTTCTCGATGCTAAAAAATATTCCCTTTGCATCCCTCTATGCTACAATTCGCCATATGCAGGTGAAGGGATAACCGTCATCGGATCTTTCGCAAATGCATGCCGCGCCCATTTCTTCCTCAGCAGGCATGTTGTGGTCAACACACGGTGATGCTTTTATCAACGGGTTAACTTTAGCCTAAAAAGAGATTTGCACATTAACGCACCCTATGCAACATGCCACGATGCAAGATTCGCCCCCACGCTTACGCTTACACGAAATGTTGTTTCAAAAACGCCAAAATGTGGGCCAAACACCCGAAGGAATGGCATTGCTGCTCAACATGCCCCTTGAGGAATATCACAGCATCGAAAGTGGACAGCAACAACCTCACGATGAGACCCTAAAACGCATTTGCTTGATTGCGGAGTGGAACTATCACGAGGTTAAACAGATGGTGTTCAACGAGAACGCTTTGTTTAGCGCCCCCGTTTCCCAGGCGGCCAAACACATGCAAAGCTTAACAAAGGTTCAAGGGGCATCCACCCAGCAAACAGGGAGTTTTGGTACAAACTACGAGCCACCTGCCCAAACCAGCGTTTCTCCCCAAGGGGGTTTGCTGGGCACACGCTTGCGCGAGGTGCGGATGCAGGCCAATCAAACCGAAGAAATCATGGCGTTGCTCTTGAATATGGAGGTCGAAAGCTATCATGCACTTGAACATGGGGCGTCTCCTTCCGATGAAATATTGCGCCGCATTAGCTTGGTATGCGATTGGAATTACTATGATTTACTTGCTCTATTACGCAGTGAGCAAGCGAGTACATTGCAGCCTAAAAAAGCCGAACAACCCTTTGGGCAAGGGGAGGTGGCCTCGCTGCGTTTTCGTCAACTCACCGATGCCATTTTTCAATACTTTCCCCAACTCTCTACCGATGCCAAAACGCTGCTACTCGCCCAAATTGAATTATTACACGATTCCGTCAAACAAGTTTGCAGCAAACTTCCCTCCTCAACCCATAAAAAAGGGGCTAAAGAGGACCACGCAACAACCCGCTAAATGGTGCTGGTTGTGAAATGGCATTTTTTCGTAGACGAGCTTTTAACAGATATCAAGGTGGTTATAATAATTAGGATATGTGCCTTGTTTTGCTTGGTCTTGGTGCCATGCCTTTGGGTGGTTTAGTCATGGCAGGCAATCGCGATGAGCAGCGCAAGCGCCCTTGGTTGCCTCCCCATCGGGTTGTCAGTTCGCCCGATGTCTGGGGTGGCAAAGATCTTGAAGCGGGCGGATGTTGGATGGCCATGAACAGTTCCGGGACCATGGCAGCCCTCACCAATCATCATCAAGCCAAGGGAACCCTTGAGAAAAATCCGTTAAGTCGGGGGCATATTGTGCTTGACGTCTTACGCCAAGGCACGCTTAAGCAAGGGCTTAAATGGCTTGCGCGTCAACCCGTTCAGCGCTATCGTCCTTTTCATTTGGCATTGGGCAATGCCCATGAACTATGGTGCTTTAGTACGGAAAATCCCATATCAATAGCCTTAGAGGCGGGTCGTTTATGGGCCATGAGCAATGGCGGTTTTGGTGAACTGCCTTGGCCCAAGGTGACCTGTGCCCAAGCGTTTGGCCAACAAGCGGCCACCTTGGCGCCCAATGCTTGGTGGCAGGCGTTACAGCAGTTTTTGTGTCAGGTCAATCCGCTGGTTGTCGATGGTGGAAGTGGAATGGATAGTATGCAGCAGGTGTACGTAACGGGACCCACCTATGGGACGGTGTGTTCAACGCTGATGACACATGCCAGTGCTTTGGGTACACGCTGTGCCTTTGCCCCCTCTACAGCCATGGACACCGCACGGCAACGATGGCAACAACGAGGCCAATGGCAAAGCCCCTACCAAGAAACCCTGCCCAGCACATTTATCCGTACTTAATGGCTAAGGTACTCAGCTTTTTTTTTTAAACACCATCGGGATCGTCAAGTCCCCCTTGCCCATGTGCTTGGCTTGTTCGGTTTCGTAGGCAACCCTCGCGGCGTTTTCCCTGGCTTGCTGCTTGGCCAGCAGTGTCGGCCAGGGCCGCGATAATGGCATCACCCTCGGGCCAAGGGCGTCCCTCAGGGGCTGCCTTTTGGGTGTGTCCATCGCTGGTGTAATGGATGCGCTCCATCTTGGCATAAACCATCACCTCGCCTTGGGCTAAATCTGAAGGCATCTTGGGGCATCTTCCCCCCGCTTGCCCCGTTGCCCTTGCTGCCCTTGCTGACCGCCAATAACGAAGGTCTGCCCTTGGACTTGCCCTTTGCCTGGGCTGTCTTGCGCGGATGGTTTTGCCCCAGCCCAGCATCAAGCGTAACCGATTAAAAACCCTTGCTATCCCGTTTCCATGCTTTGCCACTGTCCGTTTCGCCGTTTAATCTTGAATGGGGTATTTTTTGCGTATTGATGCTGCCATGAGGGCGTAATCTTCCCGCGCAAAAACCCCCTTGCCATCATCGTTTTTCGTGCCCGTGGTGGGGCTAAGTCGAGGTAGAAGGGGGTGTTTTTTGCATCGTAGCGGTTGAGCACGTCTTGGCCAAGGTTTGCACTCAAGATGCGCACCCTGGCATCGTATTTGTGGGCCTTGATTTGCTCGGCTGGCGCGTAAAAAACTACGCTGCTGGCTGGCCTTGGTAATGGGGCTGGCTGCGTAACTTTGTGCAAACACCGCATCAAAAGAACGCCCGTTGCACACGCCCCCGGTGCGCCCCGTTTGGGCATTGTGATACCCCATTTGCTGCTCGACCAGAGCGCGAAAGGTGGCAATGGGAATCGCTTTTTGCGTGTAATTCCCGGGCTTGATGAGGGAATTGTTGCGTGGGGCTGTTGCCCGTGTATGCGCCTGGGCAGGCGGGATGTTTGGCGATGCTTTCGCACAGGTCTAAAAAGGCGCGCTCAATCGATTTTGCCTGGCCGTGATAAGGCTGTGCCCAGTGGATGGTGCAGCCCAAAGCCGTGAGCAAACCATAGGGGGTCTTCTTGCTTTGATTTTAAAGCGAAAGCGCTGGGGGGCGCCCCCTGTCAAGGCCTTGCTGGCGAAGGCGCGCCCGTTGTCGAGCAACACCGCTTGAGGCACGCCAAAGTCGCGCAAAATGCTTGAAAAGGCAACGCGCACCAGGTCGCTGTTCTCGCTCCGCCCGAGGCGCCAACTGAGGAATTTGCCCCTCGTAAATATCTTGCAATGGCCTTTGAGCATGGACTGCAGGGCTTTTTGACCTTTGGCCATTGGGTAAAAACATCAAAGCGGTGGCCATCGCCACAAACGAGGGCCAAGGCGAAAAGGTCTTTTAAGCAAACGCTTTTGCGAGGGAAATGTGGCATTAAGAGGTGTTGCGCCGCGGCGGGCAAGGGTGCGCACTCAGGTGGGGGAGCTCGGCCAAAACACGGCGCTTTAAGGTGGGGAGGCTGGGTATGTGCCAGCGATGCAGAGTAGCGGCCTGTTGCAAACGCCTGTAGCCAAGCGTGCGCTGTCCCAAAAGTAGGTATTGATGGGAACTTAATAGGGCAGTATGTGAGCGGCGCTATTAAACCCGGCATCGAAAAATGTGTGCTTATTGCACAAAAAGCCAATATTTCTATCCAATGGTTAGCCATTGGCGAAGGCCCGATGCGCGTTGGCGGGCTGGCAGCAAAAAAAGCCCTTAAGCGTAAAAACCACCTGCCCTGCCGACATGAGCCCCGCAGAAGACTTTGCGGTGATCGCCACGGGACGCGGCATTGTAAATCCCTTTCGAACATTTTCCAACCCTTTAGAATTCCCTCGAACAGGGCCTTGTGAGAAGTGTAAAGCCATGTGAACGAAAAACGCGCAAACCCGCATACCACCGTTTTTAGGGCGGGACACGTGCCACCACCTTTTTAGCGTAAACACACTGCCCGTAAACCGTTGAAAAACCACAAAAAACCATTAAATTTTGACCCGTGGTAAAGCATGTGAATGGGCACACGGAGCAAAAATTTACGGCTCGGGAAATCGCCGATTGGATATTTGAAACCTACCCAGATGAGTGTCGCCAGAAGCAAAACCGCATCCACTGACAGTGCTGAAATTGACCATGCGGAAAGCAATGAGGCTTCACCTGCTTCAAAGGTCAACGGCTCAGTTGTTAAAGAGCACAATCTTTACCCGATCCTGTCTGAATTCCTGTGGTCAGAGCTTGAGTTATACAGTAAGCGCATTGACGAAAAGCGTTCTCGCAATTCCCGTGGTTCTGGCGGCAACAAATGGCTTTACCTGGATCTGGTTGGCATGGAAGACCTCAGCGGTGACTGACATCGTGAAATCAAAGACTGTGTCCAACAATTTGCCGATAAGAAAACCAAACTTTGGTCGTTTGAGGTTAAAATTCTGATCAATCGATCAAACGTGCGTGAAGTTTTTTTCCAAGCCGTTAGCAATTCCTCTTGGGCCAATTTGGGGTATTTAGTGGCCAGTAAAATTGAAGGTGCTGGCACCTTGAAAGAGCTTCGCATGCTCTCCAGCCTGCATGGTATTGCCTCGACTCGCCCCCGGAAAACGTAAAATTGTAATGGGAATGCCATTTGGATAACCCTGATCTTTCAAGGGCATATCAATGGGTTAAGTAGATTTCACATGGATGTAGGCAACAGTAGTTCCATCAGAAGAATATGCGGTAATTTTCTTCCCTTCAATTTTAAAAAGTTTACCCGGTAGAGTGGGCTCAGCACCGGGCATTTTGAAAGCTCTAACATCCTTAACTGCCGCCCCAAACCTTTCTTCAAAATCCTTGAGAGTAAATAAATCACCAAATTCGCCTCTGGTTGAGATGTCTGCCGGAAAAAACTCATTGTACGCACAGAAATATAACCGAAAAACAGAAATTACGCCGGTCCCATACTTAGCTTGGAGATAATATCCGGATTCTGGAAGTTCCACGAATTCAGAATGTGCAATCTTTGCGTATGAAATTGTTTCATTGCTTTTCTTAAGCTGTAACAACACATCGGTTATATTTCTTCCAAAATATTCAGTTAGATTCATAATCCAATCCAAATTCTCCAATAGTACGGTGATTGTATTCATGTATTTGTCTGCGGGTATTTGCAATATCTGCATTAGACCAGCCATTTTTCCGCCAGATTGGTTCCCAAGTGTCCAAGTCCGCATCTGCAGCTCTGCGCAAATCTTGAGCGTCAGCTTGAATTTGCGTTTGATAAGCCAGAAATATAGGTGTTCCAATCTTTAGGTTGAAATGCTGTGCTTTGCCCAGATCCCGTAGGATTGCGAACTACAACTGTACCCGTGGATTCCTGAAGGTAAACAGACCGCCCGTCATTATAATCAGTCATCTATCACCGTAATTTCGTGCATTAGCAGCAAGTTCTTCTACAGACTGGGTTAAACTAGCATCGACTGTTAACAAGGCTATTTTTTCAGTTTGAATTGCATACCATATCTCCTCAATATCATCATCGGAAATTGTTGGGAAAAATAGTGAATTATCTTCGAGTGATACAATCCAATCATCGACAACATCCTCAGCCTGTTTTGCCGATGAACCGAAAAGACAAAAAAGCTTGCACTTAGAAAGCTTACGCACATCTAGCAAAAATGTAAGATTACTCTTCCACCCAGCACAATTGGTGTCAAAAATTATTGCGTAACAATCCAATAAGTCCGGAACAACAATATTGTCGTCATTCACAGGATTTACATATACGTGTCTATTCATACCTTTTTAACAACGCGTCTCGTTGCCTCTGAAATTCAGTTATCTCCTGTTCCAAATGCCTCATTCTTCTCTGATGCTGCTGTTTAATTACCTCAGCGGGCTGACCTTCCATGCCTGGTCTAACAGTCGGATTTTTCTTAAATTCTGCGAGTTTGGCTTGGTGTTCATCAATACGTTTACCCAAACTATTGTAAGACCTTCTATCCGACGTTACCCACTTGGAAGTATCAATCTTTCCCCGTGTCGAAAGCCGTTTATAGATTCCACTTTTCTTAACGGCCTCCCAAGCTTTAGGTGCAGATTTAAAGACTTTCCCGCCAATTTTGTATGCGATCTTGCCATCACCAACACTCCTCCGCGCTAAGTCTCGATACCGACCTACTTCACCTTCAACTACATTTCCTGTCCGATTAGGCCCATCAGACAGTTTTCTTGCGCTTTTTAGCTGCTTGAGGGCTTTGATTGAGCCAGCCGGTATAAAGATGGAGGCAATGCTTGCTCCACCCTTGATCTAGTTACGGGGGCTCGCAACTCCTCTTTGGGCGCAAGATAGTGCCCGTGGAAGACTCGATCGAGTTTTAAGCAGGTGCCAATCTTTCTGCCAAAGCGATGGCGCGATTAAGATGCTCCTTGGTAATATAAATCGACAGCGTCAAACCTCGTGGGTTTCAGGGCGATATCCCTTTTCAATCCTCTCCAGAAGTAATGGTGCACTGACGATCTCATGCATAGAATATCTCTTTTCTTTTTCATTGAGATCACGCCCTAGCATTTCGAATTTTACGCCATCCCAAATCATCCAGTTCACCCTTTTTCCCTCCTTAGTGTGATCGCATGTCCGAAACATCGGGAAAGATTTGTTGCAAGCAGCCACAGGGGTGTTCGCAATCACAGAAACAAGGTGCCGATTCAACACGGTCTGGAGGGGAAAAAACGCGTAAAACTGAGGGGGCGCGTTAACAATTTGTGAAAAGTCGCGAAGAAACTTTTCGTGGCAACCCTCAAGTACCCCAAGAAGATACCCATATTCATCATGTTTATGGGTGTATTGAGCATATGCCATGCCTTCAGACGTCAGAAATTGAATCACATCACCAATTTTTGCTCTCTTTGCCATTCTAAAATCCTTTATATTTGTTTTTTTGAGAATTTCTGCGCCACGAATTAACGCCTGCTCGTATTTCGTTGGATTGTTAACCGACGAAATTGAATTGATCTTATTGATCAACGTACCGCCATTCTTACCTAGGCCGTGAAAGTTAATCAGGGTTTGTTCAACAGCACGCGCATCGGCATCAAAAACGGGGTTTAAAGAAACTCGACAGCGTCAAACATCTTAGGTGTGATCTGCTTCGTATTTAGATAGTTCTTCTTTTAACTGATCACTTAGCATATTTTTTATGCCTTCAAAGGAACTTTCATCGCGCGATAAATTCTCTAAAAATGAAACAGAAATTACCTCCTTTAGATATTCATCATTTAATGAAAATGCCTTATCAAATAATTTGAATAACTCTGTCAGGGATGTAGAACTAGGATTTTCGTTGTAAAGCTGTTCGATGAACCTTGTCACATCGCCCATAAAAACATGCCCAAGTAATTCATCATAGTCGCTAATATGTTCATCATAAACTGATTTTAGATCAGGAACACTCTTAGTAAGCGACTCTACAAATGAAGTAATAGCAGTGCCCGTCATCTACTACTACCTCCAAGCGCGTCCGTTAGGTCATCAAGCATCGACTGAGCTGCTGCACGATCCGAAGCCGATGCATTCGGATTCTTCCTTTTCCATTTGTTTAGTGCATTGATGTATCCTTGGCCTTTTTGTGCATGAAATTTACCGCCTACAGGCTGACCGGTTATCGTTTCTTGGCGAATCGCGTCAGCCGTACTACCAGTTCCAATTGGCTTATTAGTGTTTGAACCTTTATAGAGATCTTTGACAAGATTACTTAATTTCGGGTCAGAGACAGTTGGTTTTGGAACTCCTTTTTACCTTCTTCCTGATAGGTTGTGAGCAACAATACTTGTTGCGCTCCCAATCTCCACTAGTTAACTCAACGAGTTTTTGAATATGAAACCGCTTATCTATTCTACCGCTTCAAAACAGGCCAAGTAATCCCATCCTTGATTTTTTTGAACCAAACATCCCTTATGTATGGATCATGAAGCCGTTCAAATTCTTTGACAACAGCCATCAATCTTTCCCCGATATCAATATCATAAATAAAAACGGCTTTAGATAAAACACCTTGTAATTCTAAAAGTTGGTCAAATTTACTTTCTGCCTCGGACAGAGAAGCTCCCTCTATCTCTCTAATTATCTGACCACAGGCTGTTTCAAATGCAGGTAGGCATCTCCTGATTTTTTTAGTTGCCTTATCATATTCATCTAGCCCATCACGTAAGATATCCGTCAATGCATCTACATCCATAGCCATCCCCTTCAACGTACTAGTTGCAAATGGCCTACTTGGCCGGTTGTTGGATTGTAGATCATCTCCAATCCACCTCCCTCATACCTAAAAAATCCAGGCGCGCCTTGGGGATCAGGCGTTATTTTCGGATTGCTATTGAGTACTTCTCTGGCCTGAAGAAATGGAGCAGGTCGACCATTGTCGTATAGATATTGATAGTACCGTTCACTGAACTTGAAGCCATCTGCCGAATAAAACTCTCCATCAAAATTAATAGGTCGGCCACCAGTTGTTATGTTAGGTCTATCAGGCCCATCCGGTAGATTCTTTGCGCTTTTCAGCTGCTTGAGGGCTTTGATTGAGCCAGCCGGTATAAAGATGGAGGCAATGCTTGCTCCACCCTTGATCTGGTTACGGGTATGCTCCGGAATTTCATTCCAGCGTCTTGAAACCTCATTTCCGGTTGCGTCATCCACATAGGTGACGGTTGCATCAATGGCGTTTCCGGTGGCTTCAAGAACACCGAGTACAGCAGCCGTTTGATCGGGATATTTGGTTGCAGACCATTCTACCGCCGTACTTGCGCCAGCTGCAACAGCTTGACTAAGGGGATCATCACCCGATCCGATAACAGCAAGTCCTTCAAGTGGATTACCATCCCCTGAATGAGTCGTATAACTGGCAACGATGACGGCGAGAACGCCGATGCATATCCCCCCGCATAACGCATTGTTCTCAGCTGCATTTCCACCGGTGAGAGCGGCAGTATCCACATCACCGCCAGCAACCGCAACCGCAAAACCACTCACCAGACGGGCAACATCAACACCGGCATCTTGATATGTGTTCAACTCCTGTATAAGTTGTTCTTCAGAAACTTCACCCGAGCGAGCATCCCCCACGCGTTTTTCCAGCCAGTTCGCCAAACGCGCCTTGGTGATCAGGCCAACTGTCTCGCCAACCACGCCACCCGCTGCCCCGGAGCCACAATCACCCGAAGCCGCTGCACCAACCACACATCCAAGTGCAGCATGGGCAATCAACTGACCTGCCGTATTGAGATTGCCATCATCAACAGCAATGCTGATCTCCTGTGCGGCATTTTCACCGATGACGGATGCTGCTTCCATTCTAAGGGCGGAGATGAGATTTTCATCCAGCTTCCCGTCCTGTATGGCTGTAGAAACCCCTGCATTGACGCTGGTGCGGATCAGACCGCGCTGGATATCTTGTACTACGCGATCTGCCAGCGGAGCCGTTTTGGGAAGGTCGGCGCCAGTTCCTGAAACATCGCTGATATGCGCTGTTAATCCAGCAGCCACCATGGCCGTTGCCAAAGAACGAAGGGAAGCTGATGACCCGAGTGTTTCGAGAGTGGCACCAAGATTGCCCTGATTATTGATAAGGGCAATCGTTGCCTGTTTGGAAAGTGAGCTCAGCCCCGCCTGAAGCGCAGCTTGCATGGCACCATTTGCGGCAAAACCCATTCCTGTCGCAAGATTTGCGGACAGGGCCGAGAGCGCTCCTCCACTGACCGCACCAACCACAAGGCATACAAAGGCAGCTCCGGCTTCTGTCAGTCCTTGAGTTTCATAGTCCCAACTGTCGAAACGTGCCTGAACATCAACCCAGTCCACGCGTGAATCATTTTGGAGTTGGCCGATCCACTCCAATCCGGGTGACTTGGCAAGCTGGTCAATCGAGGCGTTCAGGTCACCGGTCTTTTGATACTCAACAACAATACCTTCACCTGCATTGATCTTGAGACCACCGCCTGCTTCGATTTCAACATGCTTAATGGTTTCCTTGACATGCCCCTTGCCGCTTTCATTCCACCAGAAGGTATCTTCTTCACGCAGTTCATCTCGTTCAAATTCAGAATCAGTTTCTGTAAGAAGCGCTACCTTGCCCTCTTCGGCGGAGAGGGTAGTCTCTTCCTCGCTGGCAAGTCTGGAAGCTTTTACTGTAACATCTCCCTTTTTGGAGGTGATGTTTAAGGCGCCGCCTGCCTCAATGTCTGACCCTTTGGTTTTTGTTGAAGCGGATTGTCTGCGAATATTGGTTTCTGTTCCAAAAAGGCCACCTGTCTTGATATCAAGTTTTAGGTCTTTGGATTCATAATCCTGAACAGCAACAATATTCACATCACCGGTTGCAGTGATGTTTGTGTCTTCGCCGGAAGAGGTTTCCACACCTTTCAACGTTATATCACCGCCGGAATTGATGCTGAGTTCTTCACCAGCATTAATGCCAGCCAGTTGATTGGTGAGGGATGTTTCGCGATTATACCCACCTTTGATTTCGTCATGGGCAAGACGTTCAATTTCAAGTGCAGAGATTTCAACCGCTTCACCAGCGTCCAGTGTAGTCGAGCCGCCTGAGCCAAACAGCCCACCCGTCGAAGCAATGCTTTCTTCTGCTTCCAGCAACAAATCACCTCGCGCCTGAATGCGGGCAATTTGTTGATTGCGGTCCGTAAACCCATTGTTACGCTGATCGCGGGTTTTAGCGGTATCGTTCAGGATATCCTTCGCCTTGATCGTAACGTTATCACCGACAATCGTGCCGGAAATGTTGGCAAACAGCTTGCCACCGTTAATCACGACATCAGCATTGGCAAACAGCCCGCCACCCCGATTGAGCATAGCGTCATTGGCTGTAACGTTCAGACCATTACTGCCTGTAATGTCTCCCGAGTTGATCAGTGCGGCAACTTGTACACCGGCTTGTCCGGCCTTGATTTGCGCACTTGCAAGATTGACATTATCCAATGTGGATGAGGCAAGATAAACGCGTGGCACCAGAACGGATTTCCCGCGAACAACACGCTCTTCAAGCCATGTAATGTCCTGTGTCAGCCGCGCAACCTGCTCAGGCGTCAAGGAAACACCAAATGTAAGCCCAAGGCTTTGCTGGGCATCAATGGCGTTTTCGTAAAGGGCTTGAACAAGACCGCGAGCATCTGTGGTTTTCCCGATATATCTCTGCCCGGTCAGCTCAAAAACCTGGTCAAGGATAAGTCGTGTTTCGATCTAAGCATCACCGAAGCGGCGGTGATTTTGGTCAGGGTTGTATCCACCGACCTTTCTCAGAAAAAAATCTGACCCCAAAAATTCGTTCGGATCAATAAACTTGGATCGAGTTTCGACCAGAAATGGGGAATTCGGCTCTTGGGCCTCACCAAAGAGCGCACTGCGTCCAAGCAGGGCATTAATGCTGACATTAAGTTCGCTAAGATTTACAAGACTTCCGGGGCCGCTTCCGCCCGTAACATTGGCAGAATTGAGTGCACGACCACCCGAAGAAAGACCGATCTGTCCGGCACTTCCACGCACAGCATTGTTGTTCAGATAACCGCTTACATTAGCATTCAATGTAGCGCCAGCTTCAATAGATGCAAACGTTGAATCATAGGTTGAAGAGGTCGCGTTATGGCTGGTGGTTGTCCAGTAGCGGGTTTTTCTTTTGAAACATCTGCCAAAGCGAAAAGAACAATATCTCTGCCAATGCTGGGTGACGGCTTTTGTATCAATGGTTTCGATCAAATCGCGACCGGTGTTATTCACCGTGTTCGCGGTGATTGTAATATGTCCGTTTGCCGCGATCTGGCTGTGGTTGTTATTGAGTGTATTGGCATCAACAATGATATTCCCGCCAGCCAACAGTTTGGATGTTGCGGAACTTTGGTTCAAAGTTTCACGGGTTGTAACCACAGTCGTGGTCGTACTGCCCGAAGTAGACGTTTGTGTTGAAGAGGTGGCGCCAAATGTGAGATTGGTTCGTTCATTGTCGATCGTATTGGCTGCCAATGTCAGATTGCCCGAAATGGCTTCTAGATTGCCGGATGAATTCTTGATTGACGTTGCACGGGCAGCGCTTAGCCCCCTGATGGACAGATGGGTTTCCGCAAGAATATCAGCATTGGTGTTGGTCAGGTTTCCATCAAGTTTGTAGACTGCCGAAGTCCCGGAATAAAACACGCCAGTGTTCGTGAGATCACCGGAAAGCTCAGCCAATACATTACCATCTACCGACCCAATTTCTCCCGCATTCGTTAAGAGAGTGGCTTGAATGGTCAAGCTCTCCGCGCCGTTGATCAGCGCTGTATTTTGTGAGTTAGACAAGGTGCCCAAACGACCGCCAGAACGGCCAGTAATCACCAGTGCTTTTTCGCTGATAATCGAGCCGGAATTGGTAACGTTACCATCAAGCTTGATGGTGCCTGTTGTCTTTGCCTCTATCGTGCCGGAAGTTGATTACGTTGCCGGTCACATCAATGTCTAGCCCGGCAGTACGGGATTTCAAAACAGCGGCATTATCGAGAGACGCAACAGAATAGCTCCCCGAACCACTGATGGTTGAGCCGCCTGCATTATTGTTCAATGCAATACCGTGGGTGCTGTTAAGCCCCTTGATCGTCAAGGCATTTGTGACATCCAGCTTGCCGCTGTTCGTAAGAATTCCATCGACATTCAAACGGGCACTTGCCCCTACAAGTTCGCCTGTATTGTCCAAATTCCCATTCGTATTGACAGTCAGTTCTGAGCCCTGTGCGGCAACCTTTCCAGCATTGTTGAGCGATGCGACATTGAACGCTACTCCCTCGTTACCGGCAATCCTCCCTGTTCCGGTATTGGTCGAAATACCTGACGAAGTAATATTTACGGCTTTTGCAGAAAACAGGTCTCCCTCGTTTCGAAGGATTGTTGCCGCGCTGAGAACCGTTCCGCCATCACCAGCAATTTTCCCTGAATTAACAACGCTTGTGCTTGTGCTGCGTAGCGTTATCAACCCTTTAGAATTCAGGCTCGTGTTGGTTGTGATATCATTGGCTTCAACTAGAAGCTTTCCTACCGCTGAATACAAACCACCAGTGAGGTTAAGCGATGAGGATGATTTCAGGTCCAGAGCGCCCAAAGCCGTAATACGGGCATTTTGAGCAGAAACATGATCGGTATTGAGGGCTATTCCCCCCAAGGATCGTAAAACGTCCGTATGGTCATCAACTGCACGGTCCAGATTTATCGTAGACGCGGTGACAGTTAATCCATCTCCTGCTGCAAGTTGACCGTTGCCTGCATTCAGTCGATTTGCTGCAACTGTTAGATTGCCGACATTGCTTTGCGTACCCTCCTCGCTTGTACCGGTTGCAACAAGTGCTGAATCTCCCAACGAAACCACATCGGCTTTCAGAGAAATATCACCCGTTGAGGCAAGCAGCGTATTATCATCAAGGTTGACCGCACTTTTTCCTTCCAAAACGATTGCTTCATCAGAGAACAAAGTCCGCTGAACTTGAATAGATTTGGTTTGAGAAGTTGCCCGAACGGCTCTCTTGGCACGTACATTCCCAAGCACCAGCTTGCCATCAGCTGTCATGGTCATGCCATGGGCATTTGCAGCCATTTGCCCTTGTGTATTGACACCTGCACCAAGATCTGTCGAAACAATCTTGATCCGGCCTGCATACATGCCGCCTAACAATGAGGAGTCAATCGCCACGCCGGGTTCGTTGCCGTCAGACGCAAGAGGCGTGATCAAACCTGTTTGATAAGCATAGCTATTCCGCCCCGCAACCAAATTAAGATCACCCAGAACCTTTACAGGACCTCCGATACTAATCTTGCGGGAAACCAATTCAAACGCATTTACGCTATCAAGATTGGCGCCATTCAGACCGATGTTGATATCACCCTTTTCAACCAACAAGCTCTTTAACGACCCATTCCTGTTCAGTTCAGGGCGACCAGTAGAAAGCGTAACCCTTGGCGTATTCACAAAACCACAGCCATTACAGGTTACGCCGTTGGGGTTCGCAACGATAACATCTGCACGACCGCCATGAACCTCAAGGGCTCCTTCCAAAAGCGACCGATTGGAGCTGATCACCTCGTTCAATATGACTGTTGCAGGTCCCGAAGAACTTAAATTAGGGTTACCTTGAACCAGCCCTCCCAGTTGTGAGCGTTGCAAGTTTTGATTGGAATTGTTTAAAATCGTGCCCGGTTGCCCAACATTGAACTGATCGTACTTATTATGCGAAAGCCCGGACGCATTGGGGGCAACGATATTGACGAGGGGTACACCATTATCAGCGGTTCCAACTCCCGGTTGGTTTGTCGCCGCTGCATTCTGGGCAGCTGTAATTTTTGCTGCCTGCAAGATCAATGGCTCGAAGGTAAGGAGGAAACACAACAGATATGACACGACCTGACGCATCAGGCATCTCATTTTGTTGGAGAAATATTGCGAATTCCTGCGTTTCCTGTTTTTGGCCATGTGATCCATCCATGTGTTTTACGCTGATACCAGCGAAGAATGTCTATAATTTACTTACCATTAAAAAGAGTAACTGCCCAGCCTGTTTAAACCCGCATATCCCAAGTAGCTGCACTCTGGGCAGTTGTAATTTCTGCTGCCTGCAAGAGCAATGGCCCGAAGGTAAGGAGAAAGCACAGCAGATATGACACGGCCTGACGCATCAGGCATCTCATTTTGTTGGAGAAATATTGCGAATTCCTGCGTTTCTTGTTTTTGGCCATGTGATCCTTCCATGTGTTTTACGCTGATACCAGCGAAGAATGTCTATAATTTACTTACCATTAAAAAGAAAGATTTGCCCTCGCATAAACCAATCCCGACTCAGCAACTGCCGCATCCAGATTATCAGGCGATGCGACAATATCCGACCAAGCCACATCAAAACTGATCCTGCCACCCCGACTACGCAAACCGATCGTGGCACCGGTCAGATTTCCACCATCAATCCCAAAGCCGTCTTGTTTAAACACATGGCCAAAGTCGAGGGCTGCATAGGTTTCCAATGTTCCAAATGCCTTTGTAAATTGTTGGCTTTTTGATTGCGGCAACTGGAATGCAAATTCATTGCGCGTTATGATACCGCGATTTCCAAACACAACAGATTCCCGCAATCCTCGAACCGTTGAATACCCTCCATAAGCGACCTGCTCTGAGGCAAACAGAAGGTCTGGCGTGTATTGCCCGCTTATCTGACCATTATAGGTCGCAGTTAGATCACCCAGTTTGAAGAGCTTGAAATAACTGATGAAACCATTCACACTTTTGAACTGCCCCTTCGGCGAACCAACAGGGGCAGTATCATCATCAAAGGCACCCCAAATATCCAGACCCTGATTATAACTGGCAGACACGACCAGCTGACCATTCCATAGTTGCCGGGAATGGACGATCTCTAAAGTAGCTCTGGACAAGTCGCGGCTGGATACGTCTACTTGGTTGCCCAAAATAAAATTCTTGGCTCGTTCCCATTTGAGCTTACTGGGAAACGATGTGATTGAGGTTTGATCTCGATGAAGAACGCGCGAGATGCTCGCATTTATGGATTGTGAAAGACCAGAGGTATCAATATCTGAAACAGCCCCGGGAATTTGCGAATTGTATTCACTCCGGCTAGCGTCTACAGCGAACGTCCAGTATCCATAGGGAACAGAAAAACTTCCCGTATAGGTGTCGCTGCTTGGAACATCATCAAAATAGAGAAGATGGCGGTCCATTGAGCGCTGGTATCTGAAATTCCACTGATCATTTAGTTGCAGGATATCTTCAAATCCCAAATCGATCCTTGACTGGTATTCACCAGTTGATGAGGAACCCAAATTGTCAAAACCCACGGTTCCATACCAAGTTTTAGATTTGTTTCGTAAAACCTGCAAAACCGAGGAACCCGGTTTTTGACCAGCTTCCAGTTCAATTTTTGCATTGTTTGAGCGCAGACGATTCAGTTGATCAAGCCCCTGTTCAATGTCGCGCAGATTAACGGGTTTGCCAACCAAGTTGGGAAATGCCGTATTGATCTGACTTTTGTGTGCGTCTGGTTCACCGTCCAGCACAATAGATTCCAAACGCCCCTCAACAACTACGATCTCAAGAGAACCATCAGCCAAATCCTGCTCTGGCAGAAATGCACGCGAGGTAATGTAGCCCTTCTCCACATATAGAAAGGTCAACTGTTTGAGAATGTTGTTAAGATCGGAAAGCCCCAGACACTTTCCCTCAAACTCGGAGATAACCTCATTGACTGCACGAATTTGCAGCAATGTAATACCCGTCGCAGAAACCGTGTTAATCTGAATACAAGCCTCATCGGGTGATGCAACGTCCCTTTGTGGGGGAGTAACATCAGCCCCACCGGGCGGCTGGTTATTAAGCCTATTACGCTCTCGCTGACTTTGACGTTCATCTGCCGTACGATCCCGCTCAATTTGATCAGCTTGTCTTACGGCATTATCGGCAGCACTTTGTGCCTGAGCCTTATCGTGCATGTTCGGAAAAAACAAGATTGCAGTTAAAAAAAACGGCAACAATGATTTGAAAAGAACGTTACGCAGCACGATGGCAATCACTCGGATACATTTTATTTCCGGGCATTTTTCTCAATGGGAGGGTCACCCGAGGCAAGCGCGTTGAACGCTTTTGTAAACCCCTTGAGAGAAAATTCCACCCTGATGACCTTGCCATTCAACAGTCTGAACAGCCCTACGCCATTGTTTGCACGCTTCAGATTTGTCAAAAGAGAGTTATCAGCAGGAATAACGACCTGACACCCTTGCACACTGCAATTTCTGAATCGGGTGAGGAACGGGTTTTTCGTGCCAACGATCAAGCCAAAATCCGACGGCAAGTGAATATCCAAACCAAGAGATGTAACGACCACCAGCGCCCATTTTACTTTCCCGGCCTTGTCATTGGCAGGTATCAAGGCCACATTGAACAACTCAATATTTGTACCGTTCTGCTCTGCCTGCACCGGTTGGGAAATCTCGCACTTTGGCTCCGGTGCATCTTGTGCATGCTTGGTCGGCACAAGACACTGGTAGGCCCAATCATTGTATTGATGGGATTGTATCTTGAAATCTTGGTGATTGCTTGAAGCATCCGAAGGATTTTCTTGCGCATGTGCAGGCTGCGCCAAGTGCAAGAAAATCAGGATGTACAGCGTGAATTTCATAAGGTTACAAATCGCGTTAATGCGACGTGGATTCGAACTTGCGAGCGCAACATTTGATCTTTGTCGATAGGAATACCTGATTTGGAGTTCTGAAGCCAAGGCATTTTCTGGGTTGGTCGTTGAGTTTGTACATAATGCCCTTAACCTTTACGCCAGTGAGGTCATCAAAGTCTTTGCTTTTTGAGAGATATTGACGGATCAGGCCGTTGGTGTTTTCGTTCAGTCCGCGCTCTCATGAATGGTAGGGGTGAGCGAAGAAGCCTTGTGCGTCCAGTAATCTGAGGCCTGCTGATAAGAGGCAAATTCCTTATCCATTGTCATAGGTCACGGTGTGGACGTTGCTCGCATGCGGTTTCATTGCCTTGGTGATAGCCGCACTGGGACTTGTCAGCACAGATGTATTGGTAAATCCATTGCGGGCTGATGCTTGGCAAGCCGTTGGCCTTGAGATGATCGCTGATTTGTTCAGGGATCCAGTCCTCACTGATCCTCTCCTCAACGCCCTGCCATCTGGCCTCTGAAATGCGCTTGCTTGCGAACCTGAGCCTTGCAAGTACAGGCCAGACGATGGGCTTGCTTGGGGTGATACCCGCGTGAACCGGTGTTTGCGTTTCAATTCCCGACTGATCATGGACGGATGAACGCCGGGATGCGCGGCGCACTTTCTGCGTCAAATCCGCTTTTTTCATCGCGTAGAGTTCGATGCGCTTCGCTGCAGTGAGGCGGTTGTAAGATGGCATGTGTGCTCCTTAACTTTATTTCTTTTGGAATTGTCCCCATCCCCATGCTTTGCCACTGCGGATATAACGGGATATAGCGAGATTTCTGACACAACTGCACCCCACAAAGATGGCATGGCCCCGTCCCCATGCTTTGCCACTGCGGATATAACGGGATGAATGCTGGCAATCCCGCCCGTGCGTAGGCCGTGGCGGTGGTAAAGAATGCCATTTTTCGAGCCTGCCCGCGGCGGCTCAGGCCGTGCTGGCCATGCGTTGGCATGGCACACCCATACGGAGGAGGGCAGGGAAGCCTTAAAAAAAGTCCAAGGAAGGACCGTCCTTTGTTTCCCAGCACCGTTGGGATGCTTTTAGTCGCCTGCCAAGGGACCAGCAGCAAGCAACCCTCGGAGCGCATGGTCGCTTGAATGGCCTTGCTGCAATTGGAAGACGGCGGCTTAAACTGCAACCAAGCCACTGCAACCTTGCAAAAACAAGGCTGAGCTCCCAACCGCGCAACCGTGTTTTGCTATTTGTGGAAATGCAAGCGCGTGAGGACGGCCTTTGGCTTAACAGGGGCTTTTTCTGGGTTTTTTTGCTGCCTTTCTGCCTTTCTTGCGACGCTTTTCGAACTTATTTGGCTGGTTAGCCCCCTTTTTGCATGCATGATCGCTGTACAAGCATGGTATTGTTATCAACGGGTGCGGTGCAACTGTAAAGCAGTTACACCCGTTTTTAAAACGTGCTCGAAATTAGCCCAGCATTCCCATTTACTCGCAGCGCAGGTTATTGTGTGCTTTCAACCGGTTTTTTTAAACTCTAACCACCAATGCCACGAATCATATAGCAAAGGATTACCCCCTCGTATGAACCTTTTTGATCTACTCACGGCATCGATCATTCTCGTTTTTACCTACTTGGGTTGGGAGCGCGGCCCTGCGCACACGATCCTTACCTTGTTGGGAGCCTCCGTTGGCACTTTATGGGCCCTTGCCAACCCCGCCTTCGTGGCCATGGTCTTTCAACCCTACACAATTACCCCGCCACTAAGCACAACCCTAGGGGCTCTTTTCTGCGGTTTTGCGGGGTGGTTGCTGGGTCGCCTCATCAGTGCGTTTTCCCCCCCTGTCACTCCGTGGTCACCTTTGCGGGTACTGGCAGGTTTGGTGGGTACTGCCAAAGGCTTGGCAATTGCCAGCGTAATCTATTGGTTAATTTTGCGTTTCCACATTAGCAGCATCCCCACTTCTTCATCTTTTAGTGCTCCGTGGTTAGAAAAAATCCTGCAACATGGCAGTGCCTTGTTGGGTTTTAACATTTAAATAGGTGAGAGCAAGCACATTTCCATTGTTAAAGCCATTCCGCGTGCCTTAGCCCTCAACTTGCTCATTGTATACACTAATGATGTTGCACTTGGCGGTTTATACCACCCCAGCTTTAGCCAAGCCCCGTTTGCAAGAAAAAAACGCGCAGCGCAGCGCATAAAAAGGCAGCACCTACCAAAGCGTTGTTGATTCCCGCCACACACGAGCCCGCCGCAAAAAATGGCAGCGCAGCGAACAAAGACGCGCCACAGTCCACGGTCGAACTGAGTGCGAAAGGGGGTTTTTACCTCAACCCAAAATATGTCAAAAAAGGGTAACATAAGCGCATATTTTAAAAACCCTTCACCCAACCATCGATTGCATTTTCTATCTCTTTCGTGCACACCCTCTAAAAAATTAGGAGTACCAGAGTTCCTTATGCTGCCTTCTTGCCTTCAAGCCACACTCCATAGAAACAACCCAAGGCCATCCTTCCGTTTTTTGCTGCTACTGTGCAGCGTATGGCTGGCATTTACATGGCTCCCTACGCCCATTTTTGCGATTGAAATCGAGGCTGAAGGCCGCGCCTCGATTCACAATAAAAATACAGCAAGTGCACGCAGTCAAGCCATTCGAAATGCCCAACGCAACGCCATTGAACAAGGGGTAGGCGTGCTGATTAACGCCAAAGCGCAAACCCAAAATTATGAGATAATTCGCGAAAACATTTTAACCACCAGCGAGGGGTTCATTACCAAATATACCATTGTGTCGGAAGGTGCCGTGGCGGGAGATGAGTACTATCAAGTTAAAATTAAAGCCAATGTTTCTCAAAATTTGCTTAAACAACGTCTAAGTGCCCTGCGAATTTTGCACGCCCAAGCCGACCAACCACGTGTCATGGTGCTTTACCGCCCTGTTTCACCCAATGCCTTGCCACGCACCCACAACATGACCCAAACCAGTTTGCTTACTATGCGCAGTGCTTTAAACGAGGCGGGTTTTCGCGTATTTGATGAAGCCAGCACTGCCAAAGTATATCGGGGAGTGGAACGCGCTGCCAAAATAGACCGCCCTGATGAGGCATTGGCCGCCCTTGCCTTGGATCAACAGGCCGATTTGTTAGTACTGCAAAGCATTGTTGCGGGTAAGCGCGGGGCCGAAAATGGCTTGTTTGCTGCTGCCTATGCCACCGTGCGTGCACGGGTTATTAGCGCAACCACAGGGCGTAACGTTGCCAATGCCAGTATTTCTGCCAAGCAGTTGCTAAAACCCAATGCAGGCCCCTACGATTGGGAGCTTGGCTTGGCCAATGCTGCCAAAAAAGCGGCCAGCCAAGCAGCCGACAAGGTGATTGGACGCATTGCCAACACCTACAAAATTCAAAAAGGGCGAGGAAATGCATTTGTGCTGGTTTTTCGGGGTTTTAACGACGATGAAAAAGACAAAATCATCGATTTTTTGGAAGGCAGCCCTGGGTTTCGCCAGCTTTCTGAAAGACAAAACACCGTTAACCTGTTAGAGGTGGAGTTGTTTTCTAATGAAAAGCACAGCAGGTTGCGTCGGGAAGTGCGCTTAGGGCTGCGCCGTCAAGGCATTGGTCTTACCATTCAGATGGCCTCACGCAACCGCGTTGTGTTTAGCAATGCTAAAGAAGAGCAATCAAAGCCCTAGGGTATGTTGGCAAGGGGAGGGGTTTTTGGTCAGCTGCAGCCAGGGTTTGCCGGCCTGAAGGCGTTGGCCAGTAAGCGCAAGCAAAGCCCTTAAGGTATGTTGGCAAGGGGAGGGGTTTTTGGTCAGCTGCAGCCAGGGTTTGCCGGCCTGAAGGCGTTGGCCAGTAAGCGCATTTTTTGTTTGCCTTGGTAAGTGGTTTTGCCAAGGTGCACAAGGTATTCGACCCCCCCTTGTTGAGGCATGCTTTGCGCTGCATTAAAGGCCATCATTTCCAACGTTGGGGTAATTTTCCACAGCAAATGGCGCGTTTGAACCACCTTGGGTGCTGGCATGTTGGCATTGGCCAGCAGTAAAAACGACGGCTCCTGGTTGCCCAAGCCGAAAGGGGCAAGGGTAAACAGCTCCTCGACCAAGGCTTTGTTTAACATCGTCCAGTCGACCGCTTCCTCAAACCACACAGTGGGTGCTTTGCTCGTTACCGCCTGCTCTGCGCAGGCCAATTGAAAGCGCTCGGTAAACGGTTTCATATTTTGCAATGGCACAGTGCACCCTGCTGCAGCTGGATGCCCACCCCAGGCCTCCAGCAAATCGGCACACACCCCAATCGCTTTTATCACATCAATCCCTTCGACCGAGCGAATCGAACCTTTGTAGCCGTTTTCCAAGGTGGTAAATACGGCAGCAGGCATTTGGTATCGATCCGTGAGTTGGCTGGCTAAAATCCCAATCACCCCTTGGTGAAACGTGGGCGAAGCAATGACCACCGCCCCTTCTGGCTTGGGTACTTGGGTGCTGTTTAAAATGCCCAGTGCTTCTTTCCGCATACCGTCGCCCGTGGCACGGCGCTCGACATTGAGCTTTTCCAACTGACGGGCCAATCCCCGTGCTTTTTCCATGTTATCACTTAGCAGCAATTCAACCGTGATGCTCCCATCAGCCAGGCGCCCTGGAGCATTGAGGCGCGGGGCAATTTGAAACCCAATGGTACGTACATCAATCCCATGATTCCCCTTGCGCCAGGTGTTGCTCTCAAGCATAAGTGCCCTTAAGCCAGGACGTAAAGGGGGTTGGTTAAGCAGTTGCAGCCCGTTGTACACAAGGGTCCGGTTTTCGCCTTGTAAGGGGGTTACATCAGCAATGGTGGCAATGGCAGTCAAATCCAATTGCGAGCGCAGGTTGGGCTCTGGCCTATCTGGTTTCCACCAGCCCATTTGCCGCAAACGGGCACGTAAGCCCATGGCCAGTTTAAGCGCCAAAGCACAACCACACAGCACTTTAAAAGGGTATTCACAGCCCTGCTGATTGGGGTTCACCACAATGCAATTTGGGAGGCCATCGGGGTGCAAGCGGTGGTGATCGGTAACCACCACATCCACATTTTGCTGACGCAAGGCGGCAATTTGAGGTAAGGCGGTCACCCCATTGTCCACGGTAATCACCAAATCGGGCTGCATTTCCAGTAATGTTGCAACGGTTTTGTCGGTTAAGCCATAACCATGGTGAAAGCGGTTGGGGATTAAAAAAGAAACGTGCTTCCCTCCACACTGGCGCAACATCCATACCAATAATGCGGTGCTCGACGTACCATCGACATCGTAATCACCGCTAATCACCATGTGTTGGTCGTGCTGCAAGGCATGCACAATGCGTTCAACGGCGGCCTCCATTCCCTTCATTAAAAAAGGATTGTGGAGGGTGCTTAGGGCGGGGTGCAAAAATTGCTGTACTTGGGTGCCGTTTTCCACACCACGGCGCGCCAAAACCCGGGCCGTAATGGGATGCAGGTTTGTCTCTGCACAAATCCGGTCCACTTTATCTTGCTCAGGAGCGGTTAAAGGCTGCCACGATGTCCCTTTGTTCACCTTTGTTGTTTCTCCTTTTTGTGGTGCTTGGCGTATTTTGGCGGTTTTAGTCGCCAAGGGATTTTTGCGTTTTAGGTTGCATGGGGCTCGATAAAAGCATGGCGGTGGGTTGGCCTTGTTCAAGCTGGGTGTGAATGCGTTTGAGTTGCCGTTCTATCCAGCGGCGCTTGTTGCGGTTTTGCAACCGTATTTGGCGCTGTTTCAACCGCATTTCAAGGATTTTCCGCTCAATACGCGTTATTTGACGTTGTTCATGCTGTTCAAGACGTAGGGTCTCTTGTTGCAATGCCGTTTGCAAGTTCCGCCATTCTTGAGGGCTACGCTTTTTGGGGCGTCCACGTTTGCTTCGTCCTACTTCAACCAAGGCAGAGGTTTTGGCGAAGCCCGTTTTGTGTTGCTGCTCGAGCTGCTTGCTTGAGAGGCGTTCACGGATGATCTTCTCTGCAAAGGCGCGCTGTTTTGCAGGGACATGGCGCCCAATACTGCGTAAATGGCGAAAAGTTAAGGGGAAATTTCGCTGGTGTGAGCGAATAAATTCACGCACCTCGGGCTGAATGTGTCCTAGCGTCAACACATCTGCCACATATTCGCGCGACTTGTGAATCGCTTGGCCCAGCTGGGTTTGTGTCCATCGACAGCGCTTGTACAAATCGCTTAGTGCTTCGGATAAACGCCAGGGGCTACAGGCACCACGCTGCCAGCGCTCCAGCGCATTTAAACTGGTTGCATAGACCTCATCGAGCACCACCGCTTCGGCTTCACGCCATCTCAAAAAACGCATGGCTTGCGCCCATTCAAGCCCAAGCACCACCTTCAAAGGGCCATCCTTGTGCTCGCTTTCACCGCGTAACAGCAGCAGTGGAGGTGCTTGAGCCCGCCGCAACCGTTGCACACACAGGGCTACATTTGGGGGCGTCTCACCTGCCAACCTGGGCATTTCTATCCGTTCAAGCCGTACGGTTTGATGGTAGAAAAATGGGGTTGCTTGGCGTGACACTGAAATAGGCCTTCGGTTTTATCAAAAAAGAGGCGCCCTCACCCTTTAGGGTTGGGGGTCATGACGACCATCACCACCAAAGGCGCATTGCCCGGATTGCGCACCCCATGGGACACGTTTTCGGGAATATGCAACAGGTCACCCACAGTGAGCAAATGGATTTCATCGCCCAAAGAGAACTCTCCCGCACCTTGCAGCACATGGTATAATTTGTCGACCCCCGCATGGGAGTGGGGTTGATGGATTTGGCCTGGGGAAAAGCAATTTAACCCGCAAAGGAGTTTGCTACTTTGGGCAAGGTCGACTTTGGCCATTTTTGTTGCATTAAACTGCGCGTGTTGGAGCACGTTTTCAATTTTCATCTGCGCTGAAGGGCCTTGTTAAAAAACCATCGATTGCGCAAAAAGGGGAAGTTTACGCGAAAAAAAGGCTTTGATGGGTTATCACGTGGGTTATAAATGGAGCTGTGCATCGCCCCTGTGAAGCCTAATGGCTTTCAGGGTAGGCGGGGTCGAAAAGCGGTTGCCGTCTATAATTTCTTGTGCGATCAAAATTTGTATTTTGTCGTAGACGTTTTTTGGCATCCTTTCCGCAAAAATGTACTCCAGTCTGCCCTGGCTCTTTGCCAGTGTTTCCATCCCCTGGGTGGGGTCCGCATCGACGATTAAGCCCCCCATAGCAGCCCCCGTACTCTTTACCGTGCCAATCAACTCACGCACCAGCAAAGGCGTGCGCTGCTTGCCCGTTTTAACACTAAACACCATTTTACCCCAGGTGTCCAAGCCGTTTTCGATTCCTAGATGAATGGTGAGTTCCCCGTCAACCCCCCCATCCCCCGATTTTTTAGGATTAGGGAAGCCTCCCACTTTGTTAATGAGCCAGTCTTGTTTTGCAAACGGGTCCAGGTGGGTGTATTCCTCAAATGTTTCAGGGCTACCGTCGACAAGGGTGTATGTTCCTTTGCTATTGAGCCCTACCTGCTTTTCAACACGCTTTTCTATCAGTTCTATGGCGTCATAGGAAATATCAACCCCTATCCAGTCCGCATTATTTTCGATGGCGCTGGCAATGGTGGTCCCACAGCCACAAAAGGGGTCGAGGACCATCCCGCCTTTAGGGCACGACGCCTTCACAATCCTGTTTAGCAAAGCGATGGGTTTTTGGGTGGGATAGCCTAACGCTTCGGATCCTTCGGCAACTGCTGTTCTTCCAGTCATTTGGTGTATATCCGTCCACCAATCATAGGGTGTCTTACCCTCATCTTGATAATATTTGTATTTTTTTTGCTTGCCTGGACCAAAAATTTCTTTGTAAAACCGCCCATCTGCATCTTGTTTCGTAAAACTGCTAGAAGATTTTTTAGAGTATAAATCGTAGGGTATTTTTATCTGTGAGGGGTTAAAAAAACATTTTTTTGTTTTAGAAAATCGCAAAATAACATCATGCTTTCTGGGAAAGTCCTTTACTGACCTCCCTCCTTGTGTATAACACCACACAATCTCGTTTCTAAAGTTTTCACGGCCAAAAATGCCGTCCATAATCATTTTAATGTAATGGCTTGCTGTGGGGTCGCAGTGGTAGTAGATGCTGCCCGTATCTTTAAGCACCTTTTTCATCAATACCAAGCGCTCGGTCATGTACATCAGATACACCAACATTTTCTGGTCTTGGACATCGCCTTCTTGTAGAGGGGCGATCCATGCTTTGAGAAAATTTTTGACCAATTCGCTAATCTCTTTGGTGGTCTCCAAAATGCGCTCAAACTGCAAAAGCATTTGGCGATTTTGACTGGTGAGTGCCCACATATCACCAAAGGCTTTTTGCTGCGCGGTAACCCCTTGGTTTTTATAAATTAAGTTGTAGGTGCGGCTGCTATTAAAAGGCGGGTCAAGGTAGATCAAGTCGACCTTCACGCCTTTGTCTATCAAATCATTCAGAGCCTCCTTGCAATCCGATCGGTATAACACATTATCCGTCACGCGTTTATCGCCCCTATTCTTACAGTCAAGCCGTGCAGCGCACGGTGTTTTAAAAAAATGCTGCTACAAAACCATGTCACGAGGTCATCATACCCAAAAACACTGCTTTCACCTAATGCGCCAAAAGCCAAGCGGTGAGAATGGCACCTAATGCGCCAAAAGCCAATTGGCACCCACCCCTATTGTTACCTGCAGTGGGGTCGAAAGGCGAAGGGCACCTTCCATTTCTTCTTTCACCAAAGCACGCAACGTATCCACTTCTGCCTTGGGGGTATCAAACACCAGTTCATCGTGGACACTAAGCACCATTTTAGAAGATAGGCGCGCTTGGCTTAAGCGTTTGTCCACGTTGATCATCGCCCGTTTCATCAGCTCCGCAGCACTCCCTTGAATGGGGGTATTGACAGCGGCACCCTCGGCAATGCGGACCGCGTAGGCATCTTGGCTGTGGAGTTCGGGTAAATAACGCCTGCGCCCCAGCAAGGTTTGGGCATAGCCTTCTTTGCGCGCTTGGGCGATGAGGTTTTTTTGCATGTTGTGCACCTTAGAAAAGGTCTCAAAAAAGCGCTGAATAAATGCCCGTGCTTCCTCGCGTGAAACCCCTGTGGTGAGCGACAAACGCTCAGCACCCATGCGATAAATCAGCCCAAAATTAACCCCCTTGGCCACGGCACGCATTTCGTGGGTAACCTCACCTTGGGGCTTGTTAAAAATGGTGGCCGCGGTGAGGGTGTGAATGTCGAGGTTGTTTTGATAGGCCTGTAAAAAAGCAGGATCTTGGGAATAGTGCGCCACAATGCGCAGTTCTATTTGGCTGTAGTCAGCGCAAAGCAGCACATGGCCGGGTTGGCTGGGCAAAAACAAGGCGCGTAACTCGCGGCCCAGGGGGCTGCGAATGGGAATGTTTTGTAAATTGGGGTTGTCGGAGGCAAGACGCCCCGTAACTGCGCTCGTTTGGCGAAAACTGCTGTGAATACGCTGGGTTTTTGGGTTTACATGGTTGGGAAGCTGCTCAAGGTAACCCGAGCGCAGCTTGGTGATAAAGCGGTGCTCTAGCAAAGCCTTTGGCAAAGGATGGCTTTGCATTTTCTCGAGGGTTTCTTCATCCGTCGAAAAACCCAACCCCAGCTTAATTTTGCGTGGACGCACGCCCAGCTTTTCATGGAGCTTCAAGCGGCCATACATCACCTCTTGCAGTTGAAGAATCGATTGTATGTGAAAGCGTTCACCCGCTGCTTGATAGATTGCCTCCTCCACCTCAAGCAAGCGTTTGCCCACTTTTTCGCAGAGAGCACGGCAACCGGCTTGGTCAAAATCAATCCCCTGGGTTTCCATACGCAGCAACACGGGAATCAAGGGCATTTCAAGGGTTTGCAAGCCTTGCATTTGTTGGAGTTCTTGCAAGCGTGGGGTAAGGTGCTGGGCCAGGCGCAAGGTCATATCGGCATCTTCACAGGCATATTCTGCCACCTGGGCGATGGGGGCTTGTGCCATGGTAATTTTCTTTTTGCCTTTGCCCAAAATACTACTGGTGGGAATTTTTTGGATGCCCAGCTGCCGCAAGCACACGCTGTCTAGGTCGTGGCGCCGTTCGACGGGTTCGCACAAAAATGAGGCGATCATGGTATCGCAACCCAGCCCAGCCACGGGCAAATGTGCTTGTTGTTGTAACACATGCAGGTCAAATTTAAGGTTGTGTCCACATTTTTGGGGGGTTTCGCTGGCAAACAGTGGGGCAAGAGCTTGCAAGACCGCCTCTTTTTGGGGTGCTAAATGAGGGTGGTTTAAGGGGATGTAAAAGGCTTCATGGGCTTTGACCGCAAAAGAAAGGCCCACAAGGGCATCTTGAAAAGGGTTCAGCCCTTCGGTTTCGGTATCCATGGCCAGCAACGATGCTTTTAACCACTGCTGTACTTGATATTCGATGGCAGCCAAGGAGCGCAGGGTATAATACTGGCGAGGTTCTTGTACTTTGGTTTGGGCTTGGGCTGTTTTTCCTGGGCTGCGCATGAGCCGATCACGCAAGCTTTGAAACTCCAACTCACTCAACACATTTAACAGCACTTCGTTTTGCCCTAAGGGTTGGTGCTGGGTAGCAAGGGAGGCAAAGGGGGCGGGCAAAGGTGCCTTGCAGCAAATGGTAACCAACGCGCGACTTAGCAGCACTTGCTCTTGGTATTCGGCGAGGTTTTTGCGCAGTTTTTCCCCTTTAATGTGCTCGAGGTGTTGGTATATTCCTGCAAGGTTATGGTATTTGGCCAGGAGTTTGGCAGCCGTTTTGGGCCCTACTCCTGGGGCCCCTGGAACGTTATCCGAGGCATCCCCAATCAGTGCCAAGGCATCGACCACTTGGCTGGGTGCACACCCAAAGCGTGCTTTTGCCCCTTCCTCCCCCGTAGTTTCAACGCTGCCACCACGCAAGGTATAAATAAAGGTATTGGGGTTTAGCAGTTGAAGACAGTCTTTATCGCCGCTCACAATGTAGGCCTCCATACCACGCTCACCTGCCTGCTTGACCAGGGTGCCAATTAAGTCATCGGCCTCGTAACCTGGTTGAATTAGCAAAGGCAGCCCCAAGCTTTCCACAATTCGCGGAATGTAAGGCAGCTGGCTCACCAACTCTTGGGGCATTTTCTCACGGGTGGCCTTGTATGCCTTAAAGCGCTTATGGCGAAAGGTGGGTTCAATGCTATCCGAAGTTACAGCCAAGTATTCGGGTTGCTCGCGTTCGATAATACTCACCAGCGTGTGCAACAAGCCATGCAAGCCGCTAACATTCACCCCTTTCGAGTTAATGAGGGGGCTGCGAATCATGGCAAAATGCGAGCGATACACCACTCCCATGGTGTCAATGATGAACACACGCTGTTTTACTGTGCTTAAGTTTTGGGACATGGTGTTTTTACCCTCTCACGGGTTTGCCTGCATATTTTTAAGGTGCATCAAGGTGGGCTTGTGCTTTTGACGCATAGGCCTTGACCGATTGGGTTTGCCAAGTACCTTTCACCATGCGCAGTGCCACCCGGATTATGGCTTTGCCCGTGGGACCTTCTGCTTGCAAGCCAACCAGGGCTTGGGCAGGGGTGGTTTGCGCATTGAGCTGGATTTGGGTTTGAAACGCAAACGCCAAAGGCACCCCTGTAAGCTGCAGCACTTTAGCATAGCCTTTGGCGGATTCAACAGCCCTTTCATAGGCGGCACTTTGCTTTAAGCTAAAAGAAGAGGTTAAAAATGCGGCCAGCAGCAAGGCGAAAAACAGGCTGCACACTCCCATTAAACGGTGAAACAAACGCAAGGAGACGGGGTGGACCACCACCACGCTTTGGGTGAACTTGTCGCCCAAACGGCGGTAGTAGGGGTCGACAAACACCCAAACACCCTCCAACGGCAGTATCATAAGCAAAAACGCATTGCGCATTACAAGCAGCACCCAGTCGGGTCGCTGCTGCAAATCACTCTGGGCTACCACCGCCAATCCAAAAACACGCTTGCCCACGCTACGCCCCCCCAGGCAATCGCGCAATAGGGTAAGCAGCAAGGTGGTCGTAAGCCATACCCAGTCAATGTGAGTATTGGTTTGGGCAATCAAGCGTAAATCCCAGTGTTTTTCCAGCAGGAGCAACGCCGTGAGTTTGCCGAGCACAAGCACCAAAAAGGTGTCGAGCATTAAGGCAAACAGCCGGAGGTGATGAGGGGCAAGAGAAACAGGGGTAGGCTCGAGAGGGTGCTGGCTTTTTTGGGATGGAACCATGCTTTTGCTTTTTGAACAAGGTTTTTAGAAAGATGTGCTTTATCCTTTGGGATTAACCTCACCACTTGCTCAAGGGTGCTGGCTTGTTCAAACCCCGTTTTAAGCAGCTGGTCCACCTGCCTCCTCCCATGAAAAGAGGCTGCATCGCTTTGGCTAAGCAAGGTTCGTACCCTCACCAAGCCCGTGTGGGCAAACCGATTGTTTTTTTGGCGGTTTAAAATGGCTTCAAACACCCGTTGCGCCGCATGCAATTTGCCTAAACGGCTCAACGAAAGGGCGAGGCATTCAAGCATTTGAATGGGAACCGTTGCCAAGGGATTTTTTTGGGTGAGTTCAATCACGCGCATAAAATCTTTTGGCAAAGCCCGCCTAACCAAAAAACGACACAAGTGTAGCATAATCCCCTGGTTGCCTAGGTTTGCCCGATACAAAGCCTCTAAGGCTTGCATGGCGACTTTTGGGGAACCTTGGGATTGCAGCAAAAACACCAAATTTAAGCGTGGCAAAATGGCGGTTGCATCCAACGCTCCCGCTTTTTCATAGCAGCTCCGTGCCGCCTCAAACGCGTGGGTGCGCTCATTGGCATAGCCCAAATTGCAGTAGGAAGGGGAGTGCCCTGGAAGGAGCTTCAAGGTTTGAGAGAACAGCAACTTGGCATCTTGAAAGCGGTGCTGGTGTAAGGCAATGCAGCCGAGGTTGTACAAAATTTGTCCTCGCTTTGGCTTAGGTACCAAACCTTTTAGGGCCAATTGGAGGCGAATGCGCTCTCTTTCCAAATAGATGGCCGTATTGGGAGAAGGGGGTTGGGCAAGCACCCAGTTTAAGCGGACCGCTGCCCCTGCGTGTACGGGTGGTATGGTGGCGAGGTTAATTTGTTGTACGCCTTGGGTAAAGTTGCCTGCTGCAATCAAATCGCTCAGGTTTGGTGTTTTCATGGCATCAACAACCTCCACTACCCATTTTTGCGCGTTTTCACCTCTTTCACCACGCCATTTTCAAAGCGCACAGTATAATCAGAATAATCCCATACCCGTCGAGAAGCATTGTCTTGACCCGTTTGTTGGTTGCGCAACGGTGCGCCTAAAGAGATCCGCACATCTGCTGCTGTGTCCCCTTGATGCACCACCCCTCCCATTAAGCGCCATCGCTTGGCGGGGGGGGTTTGCTGCGAGAGCATGACCCGATAGATTTCCTGGATTGCCCCAGGGCGCACCCCAAAGCGTGCAATGCCCTTGGTAGCCAGCACCCATACCCTCACGAGGGATTCGCTTTTGTAACGTACTTTCTGCCAAGTGAGTTGAGGGAATCGTTTTGCGGTACGTAAATCGTTCTGCAAACGGATATTTAAATGCGAGATTAATCTGGGATTCAGTGAAACCTTGGGGTTTATGGGTAAGAAGGGAAATACCTGTACATCACCATTGCCATCAGGGGTGAGGTGTTCTCCTTGTACAACAAAACCCTCTCCTTGCACCGTACGGGTTATATTGGCAAGCTCAATGAGGCGCCACAGCCTACCTAAAGGACCACGTTGTGAGCGAATTAAGGCATAGGTGTTGCGATGTCTCACCAAAAAACGCTTGCCTAAATTTGGACTCCCCGCATAACCATAGGTATTCACCAAGACAAAAAAACTTCCAATTTCCTGGGCCTTGGCACCACGAACCGCAAAACACAGCACCACCATCCACAAAGCCATCATGCACAAGGCCATTTTACAAAAAACTGCCCCCGTCATCGTCATCAAACGCTCCCAATTTCCTGGGCCTTGGCAGCACGAACCGCACAGCACAGCACCACCATCCACAAGGCCACCATCCACAAGGCCATTTTACAAAAAACCGCGCCCGTCATCGTCATCAAACGCTCCCAATTTCCTGGGCCTTGGCACCACGAACCGCAAAACACAGCACCACCATCCACAAAGCCACCATCCACAAGGCCATTTTACAAAAAGTTGCCCCCATCATCGTCATCAAACGCTCCAAAAAGACCTACACGTATTTCATACATGTATGCCATTCTACCACCCTCTTGTCCAAAAAAGTTACACGGGTTTCGCCTTGGTATACATTTGCAAGCCACAACACCCTCACAAAATACCCTTGAGGATGGGGGATTCGAACCAACTGTGATATGAATTTGGACGATTTTATGCCACGCAGTGTAGCAGGTTGCTTTTGGCCTTGCCATAACGTTTTTCACGTACCAGGCGGAGCGTGGCAGGGAGTACAAAAGGGGTCTTTATGGCCGTTTCGACGCTAATCCAAGCACCCCTTGCGAGCCAACCATGTTGGCAAAGCAAGGCCAAAGTCGACCCTGGATTAAGCGCATAAGGCGCATCCATAAACACCAAGTCAAAGGCCAATGGGAAAGGCTTTTGTAAGGGCGTGGAAGTAAGCCATGAATCCACTTTTGCTTGGATCACCTGGTGTTGGCTTGGCAGAACGTTGAGTTGGGCCATATTGGTCCCCAGGGCCTTGATTGCCTGGGCACTGGAATCGACAAATACAGCATGGTTTGCGCCACGACTAAGTGCTTCTAAGCCCAGTGCGCCGCTGCCTGCAAACAAATCCAACACCCGCAAAGGATAAAAATGAAGACGACTTTGCAGGGCACTAAACAAGCCTTCGCGGGTTTTTCCCATACTGGGGCGCGTTTTTGTTCCTGTGGGAGCGATAATTTTTCTTCCCCCCCATTCGCCCGCAATAATACGTAAAAAACCCATGTATCTTTATGTTTTTTAAAAAGGCGTGGATTCGAACGCACCAGGGCAACAGGTGGCTGGTGTCTAAAAAAAATAGCAGATTTGGGATTTTAAAGACAAGAGACCCCAGCATCGGACGCACCCCAATCAGCGTCGCCCGACAAAAGCGTGCCCGCGTTCTTGATTGTCGTGCACATTGCCTGCCGTCACCGTTTGGTGCTCGAATGCACCCATCCCCATCCACGCCTGTGTGGCTGGCGTAGCCGGAGGTGGATTTGAGGTGACCTTCGACTGTTTTTCTTGACCTGCCAACCTGCTTCTAGGGTCGCTGAGTTGGCTCGCCCAGCGCACCCAGTTTTAAACCTAAGGGAGCTGGCATCATCCACAGCATCATCCCTTGGGCTATGCAATGTTACCTCAAAAGTTTGCGTATATGGTTTTTGTTTTTTAGTTTAAGCGTTTCTTCACGGGTGATGCGGACCCCACTTTTGCAGCGGTTAATAAGGTGGTGTGCCATGCGGTGGCAATTTGGACAGAGCATCATCAAGTCCTCAATTTTTGTGTCACGCTCCCCCTTCGAAAGCGGTGTGATATGACGGGCTTGCGATGTGTGGCAATGGGTTTTTGCCTAAGTCGCCATACGCATCAACAAAATTAAACGCGCATTTCCCCACCTCACAGAATAACTTTCCGTTGTGCTTCTTCCTAAATGCTTGTTTGGCAGTTTTGACAAGGGCTGGGTTTCTTTCAGACTTCCAGTGGGTCATCCACTTTTTTCCCCCCTCTGGTGAAAGGGCTTCCTCGCGAACCCCAAGCATGCTTTCTTCTATAATGTCAAATGCTGGCTGACCAGTGCTTTGAGGGTGAGAGGAAGAGGAATAAGCCTTGATATGCTCTCTTATATACTTTCTTATATTCTTCCTTAATTCTTCATGTTCAGTCTGATGGACCCCGTCTTCACCCCCATTCAGGGTAAAAATGAAACCTCTGATTTCCCATCCCACCTGCTCCCCTTGGGATTGGGAATTCTCTATCCCCTGCTGGGATGAGGATCGCATCTGTCTCCTTGCAGGTAACACAGTACTTACAGTGCTGTCCTTCTCTTTAGGGAACTTCTTTTCGATCTCTTCTTTTATCTTCTTTGCATCGGGTCTGGGTTGCCATTCCCCGTGAATCGTCGCCTTTTCCCACCAACCCACCACATAGGTTTTAGAATCACGACCATCTGTCGCACCCCACACCACGGTTACACTTTTTGGCATAACCTTTTTTAGGCCTGCATTTTTGGGAAGGTTTTCAACAATTGCAGACGGGTTATCCCCCCTTCACGGAGTTTAAAAAACCCATACAATTTGCCTTGATGGGGAAGCCAGTTCCAGCACTCATGCCCAAAGTCATGTTCCTGTGCATATCTCCCTTGCAGGTTTTCGGGGCGGATTTTTTCTATTCCTTGATATTTATCCATCCAAAGGATGCGACAAATAAGCATAAGGGGGGGGGGTAATTCTAAGTTTTCTTCATTGGTGATTTGCTCTTTTTTTTAATGGGGATTTTCTTCGCCAAGGGATCGCCTTTCGCTTTTTAAAAAAGAATGGTTCCACACAAAAACCCTAAGCCAAGGTGGGAGCACTTTGGCGTTTAAGCGCATGAATGGCCTGCCCTAACCCTTCAAGGGTAAGGGGGAGCATGCACCCGGGGAGCACGCTTTGAATAATGCGGGTCGAATCGACCAAAGGCCAATCGTTCACAGGTTCAGGATTGAGCCACACAAGGTAGGGAAATTTTTCGCGCAAGCGCTTGAGCCACGCCACCCCCGTTTCATCGTTAAAATGATCGACCGCACCGCCCACCTGCAACAATTCATAGGGGCTCATGGCAGCATCGCCCACAATAATAACGCGGTGATCCGCATTGTATTTGTGCAAAATATCCCAGGTTCTAAGGCGCTTTTCCCAGCGGTGCTCATCTTGCCACACGCGGCCGTACACGCAATTGTGAAAATAAAAGGTTTCAAGGCGTTTCATTTCGGTACGTGCCGATGAGAACAGCTGCTCACAATGGCGGATGTGTGGCGTCATCGAGCCCCCCGCATCAAAAAACAGCAACACCTTCACATTGTTTCGCCGTGCAGGACGCATGACCACATCGAGCATCGCGCCACGGCGTGAGGTTTCACGAATGGTTGCATCCACATCCAACTCGCTGGCGCGACCCTCACGGGTAAAGGTCCGCAAACGCCTTAAAGACATTTTAATGTTGCGCGTGTTTAAGGTGGTGTTACCCGCCAACGGGGCATAATGGCGCTGCTCCCACACCTTGGTAGCGCGCCCCTGGCGCTTGCCAGCATCGCCCACGCGAATGCCGGCGGGGTTGTAACCGCCCGAACCAAAGGGACTGGTCCCCCCCGTGCCAATCCATTTGCTACCGCCTTGGTGGCGCTTGCGCTGTTCTTTTAAGCGCTCTTCAAAGGCCTTCATCAGGGCATCCCAACCGCCAAGGTCCTTTATTTTTTGGATCTCCTCCTTGCTAAACAGCTTTTCCAAGCCTGCATCACGCGTCCATTCCTTGGGAATTTGTGCTTTGATGGCGGTAAATTTTTCAGCTCCCTCAAAAAAATGGGCAAAGGCCTTGTCAAAGGCGTCAAAATAGCGCTCATCCTTTACCAAACAAAGGCGTGAGAGATGATAGAACTGCTCGGCGTTGGGTTTAATCACCCGCGCATCCAGCGCATCCAGCAGCCCTACAAACTCTTTGGGTGTAACGGGGACACCTGCATCGCGCAAGGTGTACATAAAATGGGCAAACATACAGTTTTTATAAATAGAAAAAGGCAGAGATTTTTGCGTGATTGCGTAAATAAAGGGCTTTCAATCGCACCTTTATGGCCACTTTTGCACGTTTTTAACACCTTTAACAAGGCACTTGTGGAGGCCTTGCTGGCGCCATGCCCGCCCTATTTTGTGCGCATGAAGGCACCTATGCCTTTTTTTGAATGCTTGACAAGGTTGCTATCCACCAGGCTCGCACCCTCGCCAAGGGGCGTTATCCCAAACCCAGCCAAGGTTATGCGGGCAACTTAAAATGCCCAAGGGTTCAAAAATGTGAGCGGTGTTTGGCCTTTACCCCTGTGGCAGGGTTATGCTACAGTGCTAACATTCCATAGTTTATTTGCTGCTCCGCGGGCAAACCCGACTTGCCATCAGGAGTTGAACAAAACGCCATGTTCCCCAACCATACCCAAGCTGCAACACAACCGTTATCCCCAAAACACCCTCCATTTTACGGGCGGCATGGGCGCCTGCCTGGCCTTTACCGGTTATCTGGGGGCTTGGCTCCTGGGCTTGGCATTGTTGCTCAGTGCTTGCGGCGGTGGCGGCGGCACTCCTCCTCCTGGTGGCGCTGTTCCTCCTGTTCCTAACTTTTCCCATGTTCCCGGCTGAAATGATAGGGAATTATAAAGATGCCGCTGGGAATGTAGCCGCTGGGAATGTAAAGGAATACTCCATTGGGAGAGAGAACTGGTACTTTGATGACGGTCGGGGTCGAACATTTGAGACTTACCCTGTAGAGATTGACCTTGGCACCCAGACTTTTATCATCCGCATACGCCATGCAGGCGGCAACATAGCCGACCGCCTGGAATTAGGTTTCATATCCGATCCTTGCCCTGGGTCGGCATCGTCGTCGTACCCTGTAACCTGTTATCATCGATACCATTGGAAGGTTGTAACCCCAGGCACCCCAGGCGCCCCAAGCACCCTAGGCAACCCAGGCGACCCAGACCTATTGTATATTTGCAGGAGGAACAGGGCGGGAGAATTCAACCTTGAAGACCTCCCGAGTCCGATTCGAACATACTCCTTGAGGTTTTCTCCTAATCCAATGCGGACCACCCGCCCTGGGGGTTGTGGTACTTACCGTTTGGGATCGTTTCTGGCGGTTATAACTAAGTAACGATAAGATCGCAAAAGGCCCCGCGGGCAAAGCCCGACACGCTGCGCAAAAATAGGGCAAAGATGAGGGGAAATTGTACCCGTGATTTCCATGTAATAACAAGGGTGTGTCAACGGGCACACTGGAACGAAGCAACCCACGTTCAGCCAAACCATGGGCGCATGATGGAACATGAGACACACCCCAAATAGCCTTGGATTGAACGCTTTGCAAAATAGACTTTGCTATATCAAATCTGCATCAGATATCGGTTCGGCGGTTGCCCATCAACTCAAAACATTGGGCTTTTTGCCTTTGCTGGTAGAGCAAGCGATACCCACTGCCACACGTCAGCACATGTGTTTTGCCAGTGCTGCCATTACGGGCAAAGCCAACTTTACGGGCATGCGTGCGGTCCGCATTAACCCAGTGCGTGAAGGGCGCATGCTGCCCAGTCATGCAAATGCCTTACACCCAAGCACCCAAACCCATTTACTGGACTGTGCGCAAACCACCCAATGCATTCCCTTGCTGGTGAGGGATTTGGATGCACCACCCCCCTTGTCCGTAGCGGTGGTGGTGGATGCACGCATGCGTAAGAAGGAGCACCCCCCTGTACAAATTCATCTAGCACCGTTGGTTATTGGCATTGGTCCGGGGTTTTGTGCTGGTCAGCATTGCCACGCTGTGATTGAAAGCAATTGGGGAGAGCACTTGGGCCGCGTGTTATGGCAAGGTAGCAGCCAAACCTATACCGGAGTGCACAGACAAGTTCAGGGCAAAGGCAAGGTGCGCTATAGTTATGCCAGTCACGCGGGGGTGTTTTGCCCTAGTACCAAGGTGCTAAACCTGGTTCATGCAGGGGATGTGCTGGGATATATTATGGTAAAGGGCCAAAAAAAAGAGGCGATTACAGCACGAATCCATGGCATGGTAAGGGGCATAGCTTACAACGGGCTGGTGGTGAAGGCAGGATCGAAGTTGGCCGAAATAGACCCCGGTGAGGATCCCACCCGTTGCATAGGCTTGCAAGAGCGCCAAAGTGCGATTGCACGGGGTGTCGCAAAAGCCATTGCTACCTTTTATCCAGCATCAACCTTGGTTTAAAATTTTTTAAATGGGGCTCTTAAAGCCCCAAGGGCGATGCCTTTTTTAAAAACCACCCACCCAGTCTACAAAAAGTCTGCTGTTAATCATCCCGAGCTTCGATTTATGTCCCACGGTTTATAACGCTATCTCAATCCAGTGTTGTTAACTGTGGCTCACGGTAATGGTTTTAAGCGCATCTATGGTGCAGATACAGCTTGCCATTTGGCGCATTTCTTTGTAGGCATGAGGAAACGTTAGACGCTAGTACTTTCAATGTGTGGGATGGGTGCCGTTTTGCAACGCAAAACCTTAGCCTCGTTTGTAATTCCAACAATGCGTGGTTCGCTTGTTGCCCTACGGCGTGATGGCGGAGCGTCGTGTTGTGGATTTTACCAAATTGACGCATAGCCTCCTTTAAGGATTAGTTCGTTTTTCGCGTCTGGTTGGTAGGGGTTGTCGTTTTTGGGTATATTGCCGTCTTGAGAAAATATGATACTTACATAGGGGTTTTGACATGAAAAAATTTATGGCGAAGGTTGCGCTGTATAACGGGCTTAGCCTGGGTCTTTTGCGCATTTTGGTGGGGGTTATTTTAGTCTATCATGGCTTTGGTAAAATTCAGGGGGATTTTGCCCATGCTCTATTTAAAAAATTGGGTTATCCTGTCCCTGAGTTTTTTGGGTATTTTATCTCTTTCGTGGAGTTTTTCGGGGGCATTCTCCTTGTTGCCGGTTTGTTCACCCGTTATCTAGGGGTTGTTTTTACCATCTTGTTTTTGGTTACGGTCTATACCCAGTGGATTGTGTTTCGTGGTGGATATGGCAAGAGTGAATTTGAACTCCTTCTCACCCTTGCAAGTGCAGTGCTGGCAACCTCGGGGTCTGGGTCAATGGCTTTGGATAAAACCAATTTTGGGAGGCGCTTTCAATAACCAGCCAAGCATGGGTGTTTTTTAAGTTGCGGTCGCTGAAAACTGCGCTGTTGCCAGGCGGCAGGCGATTTCGTCTGCCAACAGGAGGCCCTGGGGGGTTAAGTGAAAGTTTCCCCCCGGCAAAAATCCTCCGTACCCTGCGTCTTCTACCGCTTTTGCCGTACAAAGCATTTTGGCTGACGGTGCCAATGCGAACTGTGCCTGCCATCTAGAAAAGTTTAATCCGTTGCATGTACGCAATTGGATCATCAAGGCCTCGCTGGCTTGCATTTCGTTACTTAGCGTTTCGGTGTGTTGGGTGGGAAGACTTCTTGCGTTAATTCTACGCAAATACTCTTTTAAATGCGGGGTATTGTAAAAGCGCTGCGTGTCTATGTAGGAGTGCGCCCCCAATCCTAGCCCAAGGTAGGTCTTGCCTCTCCAAATGAGTTGGTTTTGTAAGCCTTCATGGCCTTTTTGCGCAAAATTGGAAACCTCATAACGCACAAGACCGTGGCTTTCTAAGGTGGTGGTGGCCCATAGATGCAGGTCTACCAGGGCATCTTCGTGCTGTGTCCGCCAAGCAATTACCTTTGAGGTTCGTGCCCATGGGGTTTTGGGTTCAATGTCAGGCAGGTAAAGTGAGAGATGGGGTGGGGAAAAAGTGAGGGCGTGCTGCACATCGCTTTGGTGACGCTGTGGAAGAATGCCAGGTGCACCCAACATGAGATCTAGATTAAAATTGCTACCGTGTTGTGCAAGGGTTTCAGCAGCTGCTTGGACTTGTTTGGCGCTAGAAACGCGCCCAAGAGATTTGAGAATCTTGGCATTGAAACTTTGCGCCCCTAAACTCATGCGGGTGATGCCGAGCTTCGTTAAGCCCATCACATAGTTTGGAGTAACGTCTTCGGGGTTTAGTTCAAAGCAAATCTCGGCGTTTTCAGCAAAAGGAAACGCCTTTCGCAGCACGTTCAACAGTTGCTCTACCTGTCGCAAACTACAAGTAGAAGGGGTGCCACCTCCAAAATAAACGGAGCGTAGACCTTGGGTTGGCGCTTGGTATTGCTGCGTACGCATGGTAGCTTCTTGCGTGAGCGCAGCGAGATAATTCTCAACATAAGAGCCCGTGAAACTGTGCACCGCAAAAGCACAAAAAGGACAGATGGCGCGACAAAAAGGCAGGTGACAGTACAGCACCTGAAACGTGGGTTGGGGCAAAGGGATATTTCTATGTAGGGTTAGATATTTTGTTTTGGTGGTGTTCAAGGCAAGGCGTTTGGCCCAAACCATGGAGTCTGCCATAGCCACACAACACCCACACCAAGCAATACCAAAATACCAAACACCGAGGCCACCTTCATCTTGTCGCGGGCAATGCTCCAGGCACGTAATGCCTGCAAGGGAATGGCAACCCAGGCGGCATATTGAGGGGCTAATCCAGGCTTGCCAAAGGCAATGCTTATTAAGGCAGCCACACCCAACAAAGCGAGCATGCATATGGTATCTTGCACGGCCATTTTCCAAGTACCTTTTTCGTTCATGAAGCGTGGCTGCAACAGCAAGCGCACCTCAAGTGCAAGCCAAAAAACAACGCTTAACAAGCCAAAAATAACAACGGGGCTTTTCATAAACAATCCTCTACGGTTGGAATGAACCAAACACTTGCCAGGGCTAGAACTAAGCTCTGGCAAAGAACACATAGCAAAAACCTAGCACCCTGCCGATCTCATTTTCCCCCTTGAAAGTAAGGGTCGTCGCCTTGGTCGTGGTCTGTTACGTCAATCAGTTCACCCATGTCTGGAAACACCTCACGCATGCGCTGTTCCACCCCTTGGCGCAACGTAACATCCACCATCCCACAGCCTTGGCAGCCTCCACCCAACTTAACATACACATCATCGTCTTTAATCTCAATCAAGCTAAACACTCCGCCATGAGATGCGACACGCGGGTTGATCTCTAGGTTAAGCAAATTGGTAATAACCTCGTGCTTTACCTCAGGGCTATCGTTTTTAACGCACGACATCTTGAGATCATAGGGCGATGATTTGAGGGATTCTGCCAATTTTTTATACCCCTCTTCGGCGTAATAATAATCACTAAAGCCATTCTCATACAATACCTCGGCCGCTTGCTTGGCAATGCCATCCCCGTGATCATAAAACAGCAAGTTGCCGCTAAAAGGCAGGCGGTGTAGGTTGGTTTCCAAGTGCTCAAAGGGCAAATGGTGTGAACCAGAAAGGTTGCCAGCCTCGTAGTCCTCTAAACCACGCAGGTCAAACACATAGGCAGGTTGGCCTTCTTTGCGCATTTTAAAAAAGCGATCCATATCGCAACGTGCCTCCCATTTTTCTTCTTCATCGGCAATGGCTTGGGTAGAATTGGCATCGAGATTCTCAGTCATGGGTGTCGAAAACTCCAGGGATAAACAAATGGCTAAAAGGGCTGGATTCAAAATAACAACGCCACGGTCACCATGGTATAAAAACAAAGCATCTTTAGCAAATACTAAATCATCCCGCGCCTTGTTGCACAATCAGTCACGCGCTCTCATCATGTCGTTGCATCCCAGTGCCAATGAAGTGGTTCAATGCCACGACAATCGACACTCTCAAGCATTTGCGTGGTGCTAACACCCAGTTTAGGATGTTGCCAATGAGGCGCAATGTCGGCTAGAGGGCGCAATACAAACCCTCGCTCATGCAAGCGTGGGTGGGGTAGGGTTAGGGCGGAAGTGCACACGATGCTATTGCTATGGTTTAGTAAATCAAGGTCAAGGGTGCGGGGGCCATTAGGTACACCGTGCGCACGTTTGGCACGTTGTTCAAGCGCCAGCAAAGCGTTAAGCAAGGGGTGTGCAGCGAGGGCGGTGTGCAAGAGCAACACGCCATTCCAAAAATGAGGCTGTGCTACCCCACCCCAAGGCGGGGTCCGGTACACGCTACTGGCACCAAGCAATTGACCTAGCGCACCCAACCAGCGATAAGCATTGCCCAAATGCCGTTGAGGTGCCATGTTCGAGCCAAGGGCAACAAAGGCAATAAAACGCGGTTTACAACCTTGCTTCGTTGGGCGATTCATCGTGGGGTTTACAACCTTGCTTCGTTGAGCGACTCATCCAATGTATTGATTATACGATCAATGGTTTCTCGCGGAGTGGTGAGCGGTGGTGATAACAAATATACATCGTCTTTAACGCGACTCCATAGCCTGCGCTTGATACACCCTTTGTTGAGTTTGGCACCCATTTTCAAAGCAGGGTCAAACTTCTTGCGCCTGTCGCGATCTTCAAGCAATTCAAGGGCACCCATCATCCCCAGTCCCCTTGCCTCGCCAACGTGCTCATGATTGCTTTCAAGGGTTTTTAAACCACGCTGAAAGTAGGCCCCATTTTCCGCCGCCCGCGCCACCAAATCTTCATCCTCTATCATTTTTAAGTTCGCCAACGCTACACTGCAGCAAGTGGGATGGCCTGAGTAGGTATAAGCATGCATCCAGCGCTGAGAAGGCTCGACATTGTCAATCACTTGGCGAATACTATCACTGACGCCCATGCCGCCCAAAGGGGCATAGCCAGAGGTAATCCCTTTGGCAAAATTCATAATGTCGGGTTCAATGCCATAATGCTCAACCCCAAACCACCGCCCTGTACGCCCAAACCCTGTAATCACCTCATCGGCAATCAGCAAAACTTCGTATTGGTCGCAAATGGCGCGAATATGTTTAAAATAATCTTCTTGCGGTGGGAGCACCCCTCCTGCGCCTTGAATGGGTTCCGCGATAAACGCGGCCACGGTATCGGCACCTTGACGCAGAATTTCTTCTTCTAGCAATTGGGCAGCGGCCTGCCCTGGAGTACTGGCTTTTTGGCTAGGTACAAACTTAGGATTAAAGTACAAAGGGTATGGACTGGCAATGTGTGAAAAACCGGGGATGCGTGGTTCAAACATCGGCCAGTATACTGAGAGCCCTGTGGCGCACATGGCCGCGAGGGTTACCCCATGATAGCCGTATTCACGGGAAATAATTTTGGTTTTATGGGGCTTGCCTTTCGCTTTCCAATAAAAGCGTGCGGTTTTAATGGAACTATCGGTTGATTCACCGCCACCGCTGGTAAAAAAGAAAGTATTGATGCTCGAGGGGGTAATGGAGGCCAACTTTTGTGCCAATTCGATGGCAGGGAGGTTGGACGAGCCCGTGTAACTTGAACAATAGGCCAGGGTTTCCATCTGCGCCGCGGCTGCATCGGCCAAGGCTTTTCTACCATGGCCAACGTTCACATTCCACAAACCCGAAAGGCCATCAATGTATTCATTGCCTTCCATATCATAAATATGGCTGCCCTCACCACGCACCCATATTTTGGGATTTTGATGCTCGCTATGGTGATGCAAGGGGTGAAGCAAATGACGTTGATCCACCGTCACAGCAGTGGTTAAATCTTGGAAAGCCATGGTCAATTACCCTCATAATAACGCGGATGAAAAACATTAAAAAATGGTTAGCTAATGGATGAGATCGGCAATGCACCATTAAAGCACTCAACCCCCCCTTGCATGCAAGCAAAAATACCTACCCCCTAGGCGTGATAAAACCACGGGCTGTGATTCACACGGCCTCCCTCATAAGCATGCACTGGGTTCTATCACGAAACAAAAATCTATTGCCCGCGTTGCAATGCACTTAGAGTTTAATGCGCACCTCTGTTACCCGCATGACACTCAAACTTTCCCCTGCTTGCACAAGCAAAGGTTCGTAATGCGGGTTTAAGGGTTGCAAAATAGTAGATCCATCGGCTTTATGGTAGTAGGTCTTTACCGTGTATTCCTCATCGCGACGGCGCGCTAGCACAATGTCGCCATTGTGCACGCGTGCAGCAGGTGACACTAAAAGCCGTGCTTTGGGTGGAATGTTCCCTCCCACCATGCTATCGCCTTCTGCAACCACGAAAAAGGCATCGGCATCGCGTACGTCAACGGCCTCATACTCATCGCCCTCGCTTTCGTAACTTTCCATCCAACTTCCACAAGCGGCCCGTCCTAACACGGGTGCCATGTGCAATTGTTCGCAAGCCACGGCGGTAAGTTCGGGGCGGTTAGCAAACCAAGGGCGCATCTCATCGGGTGCTTTTTCGCGATATACCGTTTTGAGTAACAAACTGGGATCGATCTCTAATTTTTCAGCATACTGAAGCAGCGTTTTGTCTTTGGGTAAGTGCCCCGTTGAGATTACCCGTCGCAGGAGTTCATAGGCGATATCGCGCTCACGGGCACATTCTTTGAGGTCGGTGTAGCCCAATTCGTGAATGTGATTGCGAAGAATTTCTGCCAGAGTGTCCATAAAAAGCCTTTTTGTGCGGATGTGTTCAATGAAAAAAGGGTTGTGATGTACACATGCACTTCACGTGCTTTGCTTCTGGCTTAAGGTTGTAGATGGTAAATCGGCATCACTTATGCCTCGTCACGCATACCCATCCCAGGGTATTATTTCTGAGCAATTTGCGCGCGTAGGGGCTGTGTTTTGTTGCCATGGGCTAATGATGGCTACCGCGGTTCATAAATGCCCTCACCATAAAGATGGCGTCTTGCCAAGGGGTGATGGTGACCGTCGTATTTTACAAACATCCTCTTAAAGCCATGTTTAATGCGCTATGGCATTGCCAGTGCGCTTTTCGCAAAAACTGCCTGTAAAACACGGCAAAATAAGCGTCACGCGCGTACTATCCCTTAAGGAGGATTTCATTACATGCAAAAAAAAATTTTATGTCAAGTTTTATTCTTTTTAAAATGCAAAGACCTCAACAACATTTAAGGCTTTCCCCTTGATTTTTAATTTGGTCGTTTTGGGTGTGTAAAGATCATTTTGGCCCAGTGTCTTTACCGCGACCTTTTGTTTCGCAAATTTTGCCATCTGGAGTTTGGCGGCGATGTTCTAAGAGGCTTCAACGCTGGGTTGGTGAGGGTGGGTTTATTTAGCCACCAGATCGTGACGGCGGGCAATGTGCACGACACTCTTAAGAACGCGGGCACGCGTTGGGCGATGAGACCGTGCTTTACGCCACTGCGGCCCATAGTTCCCCAAGAGACCCACAACAAACTAAAACGCTTTGGGATCGCAGCTCAGGTACAATCCAAGGGCTAGCGCACAAGCCGCTCTCGGATGAGGATAGGCACCGCAACGATAAAAGCGCGCACATTTGTGCTGGAGGCGAACGCCCCTTTGCTATCGACAAAGGCCGCCATGGCCTCGTCTCGAACACAATTTATGGAACGGGCTACAAACATCACCGCCCCTGGCATCGCCGCGAATAGCCCACAACATTGTTGTAAACGTTCACATGGTTTTGCATCTTCTTTCACATGCTTTGCCACCGTCGGTTTCGCCGTTTAATTTCAAGTGGCACCTTTTTTACCTATCGATTTTACCATCAATCGCTTGCCTTCTTTGTTAGTGATGCTCATCTAAGAACTTGCCTTGCCCTTTAACCGTTGCGAGACTTTCAAAGTCTTCGCTCAACAAAAAAACCTTGCCGTAGTCGTTTTCGTGCCCGTGGTGGGGCTAAGTCGAGGTAGAAGGGGGTGTTTTTTGCATCGTAGCGGTTGAGCACGTCTTGGCCAAGGTTTGCACTCAAGATGCGCACCCTGGCATCGTATTTGTGGGCCTTGATTTGCTCGGCTGGCGCGTAAAAAACTACGCTGCTGGCTGGCCTTGGTAATGGGGCTGGCTGCGTAACTTTGTGCAAACACCGCATCAAAAGAACGCCCGTTGCACACGCCCCCGGTGCGCCCCGTTTGGGCATTGTGATACCCCATTTGCTGCTCGACCAGAGCGCGAAAGGTGGCAATGGGAATCGCTTTTTGCGTGTAATTCCCGGGCTTGATGAGGGAATTGTTGCGTGGGGCTGTTGCCCGTGTATGCGCCTGGGCAGGCGGGATGTTTGGCGATGCTTTCGCACAGGTCTAAAAAGGCGCGCTCAATCGATTTTGCCTGGCCGTGATAAGGCTGTGCCCAGTGGATGGTGCAGCCCAAAGCCGTGAGCAAACCATAGGGGGTCTTCTTGCTTTGATTTTAAAGCGAAAGCGCTGGGGGGCGCCCCCTGTCAAGGCCTTGCTGGCGAAGGCGCGCCCGTTGTCGAGCAACACCGCTTGAGGCACGCCAAAGTCGCGCAAAATGCTTGAAAAGGCAACGCGCACCAGGTCGCTGTTCTCGCTCCGCCCGAGGCGCCAACTGAGGAATTTGCCCCTCGTAAATATCTTGCAATGGCCTTTGAGCATGGACTGCAGGGCTTTTTGACCTTTGGCCATTGGGTAAAAACATCAAAGCGGTGGCCATCGCCACAAACGAGGGCCAAGGCGAAAAGGTCTTTTAAGCAAACGCTTTTGCGAGGGAAATGTGGCATTAAGAGGTGTTGCGCCGCGGCGGGCAAGGGTGCGCACTCAGGTGGGGGAGCTCGGCCAAAACACGGCGCTTTAAGGTGGGGAGGCTGGGTATGTGCCAGCGATGCAGAGTAGCGGCCTGTTGCAAACGCCTGTAGCCAAGCGTGCGCTGTCCCAAAAGTAGGTATTGATGGGAACTTAATAGGGCAGTATGTGAGCGGCGCTATTAAACCCGGCATCGAAAAATGTGTGCTTATTGCACAAAAAGCCAATATTTCTATCCAATGGTTAGCCATTGGCGAAGGCCCGATGCGCGTTGGCGGGCTGGCAGCAAAAAAAGCCCTTAAGCGTAAAAACCACCTGCCCTGCCGACATGAGCCCCGCAGAAGACTTTGCGGTGATCGCCACGGGACGCGGTATTGTAAATCCCTTTCGAACATTTTCCAACCCTTTAGAATTCCCTCTACAGGGCCCTCGAAAAAGTCTTACGCCATGTGAACGAAAAACGCGCAAACCCGCATGCCACCGTTTTTTGGGCGGGACACGTGCCACCACCTTTTTAGCGTAAACACACTGCCCGTAAACCGTTGAAAAACCACAAAAAACCATCAAATTTTGACCCGTGGCAAAGCATGGGGACGGGCACGGTGGCACTCTTCGACCTGCCAGACCTCAGATGATGCTACATCGGTGCGTCCGATAATCCCAAAATTGCCTTGAAACACCCATCGAATTGACCACAACCCGCCCTCAAAATCGTAATAATATGATTTTGCAGGCAATCACCGCATAATTCAAATATAATCAGGTCAAAATGACCGTATCGTCTATTGCTGACTGCTGGCGCGGCTCTAATGTGCTGGGTGCGTCCGCATTTTCACCCTTTTGCATCAACCATTGCTAAATTCTTTGCGGACCAACACAATCACATCAACGCCATCGAGTACTTTTGGAATCAAGCGCAGTGCCACTGGCGCACATTTAACGGTGTCCCAAAGGAGCATTTTGGGCTATTTTTGAAAGAATGTGAGTGAAGATTGAACAACATCTGACCCATCGGCGCAGTTATCACAACTAAAACAATGGATTAGGAAGTATTTGAACGCGTTATCAGAAGTATTTGAACGCGTTATCATAGGACAGCCCCCTAAGAGCTTTTAATCTTCTTCAACAGATATTTTGCGATGGCAATTTACTTACGCAACCGTTCTTTACTAACTTTGCAGCATTTTAGTGCCGAAGAAATCCAATATCTGCTTAACCTTGCATCCCAGTTAAAGCAGCAAAAAAAAGACGGTTTAGAGCATCAACAACTCAAAGGTAAAAACATTGCCTTAATTTTTGAAAAAACCTCCACGCGCACGCGCTGTGCTTTTGAGGTTGCCGCCTACGATCAAGGGGCGCATGTTACCTTTATCGATCCTCAAAGTTCGCAGCTAGGGCACAAGGAATCGCCGCGCGATACTGCAAGGGTGCTAGGACGCATGTACGATGCGATTGAATACCGCGGTTTTAGCCAGCATATTATTGAACAACTGGCTGAAAATGCTCGTGTCCCTGTGTGGAACGGTTTGACCGATGACTACCACCCCACCCAAGTACTAGCCGACCTTTTGACCATGTACGAGCATGCCCACAAACCACTGAACCAAGTAGCCTTTTGCTTTATGGGAGATGCCCGTAATAACATGGGGCGCTCGCTGCTAGTAGGGGGTGTTAAAATGGGCATGGATGTCCGCTTGTGTGGCCCAAAATCCCAATGGCCCGATGCTAAATTGGTGGAACGCTGCCAGCAAGAATCCAAAAATTCCGGCGCACGGATTACCCTAAGCGAAGACGTAACGCAAGGTGTCAAAGGGGTTGATTTTATTTATACCGATGTATGGGTCTCCTTAGGTGAGGATGAAAGCGTGTGGGATGAGCGTATTCCATTGCTAAAACCCTACCAGGTAGATGCCACCTTGATGGCAAGTACGGGTAACCCTAACACCAAATTTATGCATTGCCTGCCCGCTTTTCACAACACAGAAACCAGCCTAGCGCGCAAAGTACAAGCACGCTTTGGCTTAAGCGAAATAGAAGTAACCAACGAGGTCTTCGAATCCGTTCAATCGATTGTGTTCGATCAAGCCGAGAACCGGATGCATACCATTAAAGCCGTTATGGTGGCCACCTTGGGGACAAAAGCCCCGTAGGGCTAAGAGGTGCTTGGGGGGGCTACGCCCTTAGGTTATACAGGTGCTTTTGAAAGGCCGGTCTTTAACGCGTTTTTCCCGTTTTAGACTCGTATGGCGGCCCTTTCCAAACCTGCCCTTTTTAAGTTTGCATTTTGCGGGTCTGCCATGCTCAAGTCTAGCCTGGCGCCGGCCTTCTTTTTGCGAGTCTGCATTGCGTACTTTTTGCGGGTCTGCCATGCTCAAGTTGAGCGATACGCCAGTCTAGCCTGTGGCGTAGGTCTGCTCTACCCCGTTCAACAAAGCGCAGTTTTGCCCCTCGCGGGCCTTCTTTTTGCGGGTTGTTGCAGGCGTTCGTTTTCGGTTGTTTGTTGCTGTTCGCTGGGCGAAACCCCTAGGGACAAGCAGGCTTGTTTCATGTTTCCCCCTGCCTGTTTGGGCAAGGAAAAACCCGCAATATTGCCGCACACGGCCGTGCTGTTACGGGTTCATCCCGAGCATTTGGATTGGCATGAGCACTTGGAAGAATACCTTGAGGCCAAAGGTCAATTGCTAGCTTTGGGGTCCGTAGGTGACGGGGCAAAAGACGGCGGGATACACCATAATCAGCCGAACTGCCCGTCGGATCAGCGGGTGATCTATTGTCTCAACTCCGAGTACAACACGGCTATTTTAGCCTCGCGTCAACGGAGCCCCAACCATCCCGAGGTCCTCGGATTTTTTCGGGGCACCGTCCCCAAAAATTGCGTCCTCAAGCAAGGCATCCACTGTAGCCAACATCAAGTGGAGCGCGTGTATTTAGATGGAAGTGTGCAAGTGTTGTTTGCATCGGATGCTTTGCGGATGGCAGGACCATTTAACATGGAAAATGCCAGTGCGGCATGGTTGGCGGTGGAGCCGCTGATCACCCCTTTGGGCTCGAAGGCGCTACAAGCAGCATTGCAGGCCATTCAAAACTTTCGCGGGCTGCCGCACCATTTAGAGCATGTAAAAACACGCTTCGCGTCCCAAAGGGGGGAGTGGGATTACTATAATGATTCTTTTTCTACCAGACCCCAAGCCGCCATTGGGGCCTTGGAAACCTTTGCGCGTCCTGTGGTGATGCTATTGGGGGGTTCGGATAAAGGCGTCACTTTTTTTGCCCTAGCCAAAGCCCTTTGCCAGCATAAGTCCTTGGCAGGTGTTGTGCTGATTGGAGCTACCGCCCATAAAATTGAACAAGCCTTGCACCATGCTGCGCAAGTTTTGGGTTGTGCCCTACCCGCCATAAAGCGTGCAGGCAGCCTTAAACAAGCCATTGCCGCAGCGGAGCACATCTTGCCTTGTGGTGGTGCCATTGTGCTCAGTCCCGCCTGCGCCAGTTTTGATATGTTTGCCAACTACAAAACGCGTGGTGATACCTTTTGTGCGCTGGTAAGGGAACGTGCTGCCACACCCACTACACCCGCACATGCCTAGAGCACGGGGGCGTTTTGTGCGCGCATCCTCATCTCATACGCCAATGCTTTTACTTGATCGCCGCTCACGTTAGGGCCAAAGCACCCATGTACGTGATAGTGATATTGTAAATCGTCGGCCTTATCGACTTCCATCACGCAATCTAATACCTCTACCTCAAGGGCTATCAGGTTCATGGCGCTGAGGACCAACTTGCTGCCCTTGGCAAAATAGGAACTAGACAAAAATGATACCCCTTTTGAGGAAAGGTCAACCACCTCGTATTCTTGAGGAAGGGGTTGAATAAACACGCGTTTTGAGATTGCATGGTTCTGCCCTGGTTTGGTGTACTGTTTGGGGTGTTGCCCTGTTTCATCTTGTTGTGTGGTTTGATGAAGTACTTTTTTAAGGGATCGGTCGCGCTCCTTCCAAGAAAGCTCACCGCCGTTTGGCGTATCATCTTCTTTCATTACAAAATCGCCTTATGTTTTTGTAAAAAACCCTATTCACAAGCAAGACTCCAAGCAACGTCATCCAATACCTTAACAGCCACCCGCCCATTGTACGCCAACTTATTATACAAGATAAAGAGGGTCATGCTTTTATGTCCGCTTGACACGTGCTATTTTGCCCCCATAAACCCAACATAGGCATCAATGCGGTTGTGCCCGGACACTTGCTTTGCCACGGGTCAAAATTTAATGGTTTTTTGTGGTTTTTCAACGGTTTACGGGAAGTGTGTTTGCGCCAAAAGGGTGGTGGCACGTGTCCCGCCCAAAAAACGGTGTAATGCGGGTTTGCGCGTTTTCGTTCACATGGAATGCCACTTCTCACAAGGCCTTGTTCGAGGGAATTCGAGGGAATTCGAAAGCGTTCGAACCCCCTAACATCAAGCCTTAGCGGGTTTTACACAAAAAATGCCATTCGTCTGACTTGCGCTGGGCAAACACCCCCGTGATGATTTTGGAGGGGGGTTTATGCCCCGCAAAAGGTCGGAGTTCGGCACTCTAACATGGAACTGAACATGGAACTCAATTTTTCGCCCTTTTCATGGATCAAACCCTTGTTTTGAAAATACTTTTTCGCGATTGGCCTAAAAATAAAAAATAATCTAGCTTGGAACTCCTTTTTTTCTAAACCGCCCTGGGTTGCACGTAAATCACGGGCACAACCTGTTCTATTTCGTCATCATTCCTTAGCGAATGGGTGTCGTGCCAGCACTCCTCTCTTGCCCCGCTTTTGCAATGCCTTTTTTTAAAGCAACCCGTATTTAAGGAGCAGCAGATGGAACATCTCAGCGCGAACGACCTTGTGTGCTTTGATTGCCCCCTAGATTTTTGCCTTGAGGAGGCAGCCCTCCCAAAGGGAACCCAGCCACCCGGTGGTTGCCCCGCCATGGCTGAAAAGGGAGAAATCGCAGCCTCCCATAAAGCCTACTGCGGGGCCAACAAAGCCAGGCTTGCGGCACGCGAGAAAGCATGTTTATAAAGCAACCCACTTTGCAAGTTGAAAGGGCCGTGAAAACCCCATGCAACAATGGTACAGCGCACAAGAATTGGCAGACATTGCCAATGCACTAAGATAGCAATGACGCAGTTAAGTTTGTTCGAGGGTGGCATGGGCCGCCAGCACGAAGGGAATGACACTTTGCATTAAAGGAGGTTTTTAAAGGATGCGTGAAGCGGTTGCACAAAATAAGGGGGCACAAAATGGGGATGTTGCTGTGCTGCCCATAGGCTATAACCAAGCCCTTGAGGGGGTAGCAAGGGGGGATTGGACACCCACTGAAATGCGGGTATGGGCTGCTGTGATGGGATGCACAGAGCATGGACGTTCCCATGCCCTTTTTACCAACAAGACTTTGGGCGCGATGATTAAGCGGAGCCCTGGTTGGGTTGGGCAGGTAGTAAAGCGCATGGCCAAACGCAACATGCTTTGGCTAAGCCGTGGTCATTGCAAGCGTGGTGAGTATTGCTTGCGCCCTACAGATTGTTCGCTGTGGGAGGAACGCGAACCGGTGGTAAGAAAAAAAGCAGCCCCGAAACCCCGAGGCGAACAGCGGTCAGCAAAAGGACAGCAGCCAGCAATACCCCCAAGTAAGCCCGCCAAGAAGACGCAGCAGCACATGATAGAGGATATCCGAGAATCAGCCTTCGTGCTGTTTTATTTTGGCAACGCTGATCCCCCACGCAAAGAAGATGGGCAAGCCAAAGCGCATGCCCTGGCGTTGGGGTTGCCATTGCTAAAAAAATACCAAGACTACCCACGCAAAGAAGGCAGGCTTATGGCACGCAAGGCATTTGACACCAAATTGAATTGGTTTAAGGCACAAGACAAAAAGCGCGTAAAGCAAGGCAAACATAAAATGTACACCCTTAAGAACGTGTTGGAAATATTGGAGCAAGGTGTATTCGATGCTGGGCTGTATGACAGAGAGTTGAATTATGTCAAGCACCCTGCAACCTTTTTTAAATCAATTTGACCCACGAGATGTTGAAGATAAAAAGGCGGTGATGCATGCAGACAGGGTTGACCCTGCACTTTGTGACGGGCGATTTGATGCGGTGTTTGCACAAAGTTACGCAGCCAGCCCCATTACCAAGGCCACCGCCCAGCCAGCAGCGTAGTTTTTTACGCGCCAGCCGAGCAAGTCAAGCCCATCAAGCCCTGCAACGGGTACACCTTGAGTGCAAACCTTGGCCAAGACGTGCTCAACCGCTACGATGCAAAAAACCCCCCCTTCTACCTCGACTTAGCCCTACCACGGGCACGAAAAAGACTATGGCAAGGTTTTTTTGTTGAGCGAAGACTTTGAAAGTCTCGCAACGGTTAAAGGGCAAGGCAAGTTTCTACTGAGCATCACTAACAAAGGGGGCAAGCGATTGATGGTAAAATCGATAGGTAAAAAGATGCCATCTGAAATTAAACGGCGAAACCGACGGTGGCAAAGCATGTAAACTTTTACAAGCCCTAGCAACTTTGAGCAAAAGCCACACCCAAGGCCTTAAGGGCTGGGTTTGAGATTAAATGGATGAAAATGCGGGCAAATTAGCCCGAGTGCGAATCTGAGCACCTTACCAAAACCAAAGCGCACCCTCAGAGCATCTCCGTCCAGAGCTGCAATTCATGGGAAAAGAATGGTTTTGTGCGAACAACGATGATCACCAGCGCCCATCATTTTGGCGTTTATATTCGAGACAAATGCTTGGGAGTGATCCAGTTTGGAGCCTTATCAAACCCCGTTGTTTGAAGCACATGGTGGCAAAAAGCGTTTATGAGAATTTCCGTGAACTTTGGCCGCATGTGGCTCAGCGATGAGGCCCCTAAAAAATAGCGAAAGTCGCGCCATTAGCCTATGTATCCGCTTATTAAAACGCTTACGCCCCCGCTTGAAGTGGATCCAATCTTTTGCGGACGAACGCTGCGGGCGCTGCGAGCGCTGGTCTCTCAAGCCTCCAATTTTCTTATACTTGGGCGAACACCTCGCTACCTTCGACCCGCTCGACGGGCGCGTGTAGCATCAAAAGGCAAAAACCATCAAAGGGCAACCGCCTTACGCACGTTTAAACGCACCTTGGGGCCAATCCCAAAATCTTAAAACTGAGGCAATTTCGCGACCTCTTCCTCGTAGACCAAAGGGTCAAAAAAAATATCTGTTTCCCCATCAAACCCTACCCAAAACCCTATGGTCGGATACTAGAAGCACTAACCTCAGTTAAACCCTTACGCAAAAAATATGCCGAAATAAAGAGACCCCAGAATGACCAGTGGCAAAGCATGTGGACGAAAGTGTAAAAGCAAGTGAACGGCTACATTCGCAAACCCGCATTCCACCGCTTTTTTGGCGGGACACGCGCGACCGCTTGCCAAACCTTCCACAAGGGTTTGGCTGCGCCCATAAACAACACACCTTAACGGCTTTTTCGCAGCCACTCACAGCGAGGGGAGGACCAGCGTGCCCCACTCCAATTTGGTCAGCGGATAATCAAGCTATTTAGAGTTTCCAAGGCACTGGATATAATCCGTCACGACTTTGTCCATTGGCAAACCCAATTCTTTGGCATATAGACGCACAAAGCCTTTGATATAAATGCCTGCTGGGAGAATCTCAATATTTTCTTCTTCAATGGCACGCAGGTAGAGCACGCGCACTTTGGTTTTGTTTGCTACCTGCTGTAGCGTGTCTCCTCTAAGATTGCGCAATTCACGCAGTACGGCACCATTAAAACTGGTTACACTGGACACTGCTTGGGCAAATTGTTCTGCCGTTTTGCGCTGCACAGCAGCGGCAGGGTGCTGTTTTTTATCCCCCGTACTGGTTTTGTTTGGATTACGGTTTTTCTGTGCAACTGCGCCACCTTGACGCCGATTCTTCTGCTCTTTTTTTTCTAGGGCATCATCGTACTTGCGGCGTTTTTTGATATCGGACAAGGTGGAATAAGCCTCAAGCATCATTTTGAGCAGCAATTCACTCTCTTCTTCGGTGGCAAGTGAATACGCTGCCATCGATTCAGGCTCAAAGGCTTGCTTGCCCATGACGTAAGCATCATGGATCTCTTCAACGCTCGCAGTCCGTTCAACGCCAAGCAATTCATAGTGATTTTGCGTGCGCAGGTGTTTCATGGCACTTGTTATTCGGCTAGCTAGGGGGAGTATTTTGTCGAAAACGAGGTTCGAATGAAAAAACAAACTCTATCCAAGGTGGTATAGATGCCTTGGCCGAGCAAACACCGTTGTAATCAAAAAATGGTTATTACACCTCAGAAAACATGCTATTCATATTTCCCAGTTGTTGGTTGTATACCAAGTTTTGGGTGATTACCCTTAAATTCCGGGCACTTTTGCCTTTTTTACTGCTCGCCAACACAGGGGTTCGTTGCCGAACAGAACGCCACACCTGGTCGTCCGCTTCTAAAAAACCAATAAAATCTAATGCCAAACCAAAAAACTTGGAGCAAGCGTTTTGAATGGCATAGCCCACCTTCACATCCTTAACAGAGCGCACCTGGTTTAAAATAATCTGCGGTCTAAACTCCGAGAGTGCTGTAACCATATTTTCGCCAATCTCGGGCTCCATACGGCAAATAAAGTCGATTAAATCCAAAGGAGATCGCAGGTTGAGATGGTTGCGGCTATCTGTGGCTTGTTCAATAACCATACGCACTCGCGGGTTAATCGACAACTGGCGCAGCTTGCGGTAAAGCGCACCTTTAATAAAGCGGTAGGCATTTTCAATCGAGGTCGGTTCTGGGATTAATACCACCACCCCTTTGTCTGCTGCTAAGAAGAAATCGAGCGTTGACTTGGTGGTACCAGCACCTAGATCCAGCACGATGTATTCCGCCTCAACATCTTGCAATGCTTCTATCAAGCGATAGGACTGGGTATCACTGGCATCGGTAATGTCTAAAATGTCATGGGCACCACTGATAAGCGATAAGCCAGCGTACTGGGTAGGCGCAATCACCGTGTCTATCGCGTGACCATGATTGCTCATATAATCAGAGAGTGTGGCTTCGGGCTTGGCCATTCCCAAACAGGTGTGTAGGTTGGCCCCACCTAAATCGGCATCGACCAAAATAGTCCTCTTTTGGCTTTGTGCCAAAGCCAAGCCAATGTTGCAGGCAACATAACTCTTACCCACACCGCCCTTGCCGCTTCCTACGGCAATAATTTGTTTTTGCTTTAACAGCCGACCCATGGTATAACGCTGACCTCATTCGTAAAGAAGTGGAAATGTGGGCTTGCAAGAAGCATGGAATAGATCGCAAAAACAAAAGACAACCACAGCCAATTGCTGTTTTTATCATCATCTGTAGGTTCACAACACGGGTTGTCACAAATAAGATACCAGACAGTATAGCAAGAAATCAGCCATTTTGCGCGATAGTGCTTAAATTTTTATTGATAATAAAATATTCTTAAATGGGTTTTATCCATCGTATCACGAGCAAAAGAATCAGCAAAACACCCTCGGTACTCCATGAGGAAACTGCCTGGCTTAGGACCTTGGCAGCCCCTAAAAAAGTAACCGCTTGCTTGGCAAACAGGTAGGCAGTGCCTAACAACACCACACCAATTAAAGCCCATGCCGATGTGCCGATCCGCGAGAGAGGGTGAACGGCACTTGCACCAAGGCACATTAAAAGTAGAGCACTGGCAATGTGTGAAAGCTGTTGATGGATGGTAAACTGCCAAAGTGACACAATGTGAGGTGTGATTTGCCCCGATTGGGATTTTTTCCATACGCTTACCCAGTTTTCTTTGCCCAAAGCGTTTTTTTCAGAACTTAACAGGTTTGGAATGTGACGCACCAGCATGGTTTGCTTGGGCTGATGTTTCAGTTGCCATGCATTTTTTCCTGTGTATTGCCTAATGTGTACATCTTCCCACAACCATTGTTCGCCTTGTTTTGTCATCCTTTGGGCATACATTACCATCACCAAACGCTTCTGGGTAGGCTCAAAACGCAGCAAAACAGGTTGGTAGATGGTATTTTGGTTCCCCTCATTCAAGGTGCCATGCAGTATTTGATGCTGCGATGCACGCCACACACTCCCAGAATAGGCTCTGGGTTTTAGCGTTTTAACCCAATGAACCAACCCTGCCTCTGCTGCCAAACCAAAACAACCCAAACCTATGGCAACAACAGCGAGTAGACGCATTATTTTTGCGGGGGAGTAATAAAAGCTGTACAATACGAGCAGTTCGTTATTTTGTTGAAATTCGCGCAGGCATAGCACAGATGAAAACAACACGCTAATCAACAAAAGGGAAAGAATATTGTTTGAAGCGGTGTTTAACAAAACGGTTAGCAGGCGTACAATGCCGTCGATGCCTTCTAGCGTGAAGCGAAAGTCAAAAGCAAAACTGCCTATGAGGCTGATGGATAGCAAACTCAAAAAACAGATAGTCCACCACCGTAAATAACGCAGCACAATGTAGCGTGATAAAATTTTCAATAAAATGCCTCTCAATCTAAAAAATGGGGGGGAGGGGGGGGGAAAATTGAAACCCATACAAAATAATGGGTTCGGTATTGCTGGTGCGATAACACCCAAAAGCAGGCTTTTTGCATTTTAAGGCTAAAGTGGTATTTTAAGAAGACGAATTTGAATCATTTGAGCGCGGTACTATCCTGTTACAATAGGCTTCATTAGATTATGAGCAACACCATTTTAGTGCTAGATGATAACCCTTTGGTACATAGTTTGGCAGCCGCCGCCCTTGCAGCCTCTGAGGTTACCCTCTTACACGAGTTTTCCCCCACTCGATTTATTGAGCAAGCCGTTACAACAAAGCCAGAAATGATTCTACTCGGAAGTTTGGCACAGGACACTGAGTTCAAAATATGTAACAAACTGCTTGAAATTCTGCCCGATACTGTGATGCTGCTGATGGTCGACTCCATGGGGAATGGCACATCTATGCAAGAGATAGAGAGTTTACCCGTTCATGGCGTTATTCAAAAGCCGTTTGAAAGCAGTGAACTCCAGCACCATGTTATCCGCCATTTAAACATTGCAGAACTGACCCAGGGGGGCAGTGAGTTTGCCGTTACCCAACAGCAAGAAAGCGGCTTTAACCCATTAGAAAGCATTCGTCCCCTCGATGATGATGTGCCTACTTTGCTTAAAGGGCAGGTGGGACCCGTAGGGGTTGAGGTTCCTGTGGTGGGTGAGGCGGAGTTGGAGAATGATTTAAACCTTGAAGAGGCCTTTGTACCCGTGGAAGAATCCCCGCTTGCAGCAGATATGCCCCTGGATGGCGCGGGCGCAGTCGAAACAGACACCCTCGAAGCAACAGCAGAGCCAGAATTGTTTGCAGCAGATATGCCCCTGGATGGCGCGGGCGCAGTCGAAACAGACACCCTCGAAGCAACAGCAGAGCCAGAATTGTTTGCAGCAGATATGCCCCTCGACGAAGCGGGCGCAGTCGAAACAGACACCCTCGAAGCAACAGCAGAGCCAGAATTGTTTGCAGCAGATATGCCCCTCGACGAAGCGGGCGCAGTCGAAACAGACACCCTCGAAGCAACAGCAGAGCCAGAATTGTTTGCAGCAGATATGCCCCTCGACGAAGCGGGCGCAGTCGAAACAGACACCCTCGAAGCAACAGCAGAGCCAGAATTGTTTGAGGAGAGTTTTGAGTCCTTTGCACAAGAAGACCTTGAGCCATCCCCTTCCGTTTTTCCTGAAGGTGAAGCACCGGTGGATACACTCCTTGCAGACAATTTAACGCAGCGTGCAGATGACATCGAAAAAAGCCCGGAAGGTGCCGCTTTAGAGGCCCAAACCATACTGGATACGCCCATACCCGTTGATTCGGTCGACAATCCTACCAGCATTGATGAAGAAGTTACCTCATGGGATAATACCGACACAGAGCCTGTAGAGATTGATGTAACCCAATTTGGCGGCGAAATCGATGAAGGGGGCGAAGGGGGAAGGTTCCACACCGCTGGCCCCGCCTTTGAACAAGAAGAAGTGAGCATGGCAGCCTTGGATGGCGCAAAAGATGAGAGCAATGCGCACGCGTTACCAGCAACGGAAGGTTTTGTGTCTGATATGCAATCTTTGGAAGATTTGGTAGAAACGGATATTGCAAGTGTGCCAATGGAGGAAATCGAAAAAATTGAGAACGCAATAAACAAAAAAGAAACCGCATACGATGAGCATTTTATCATGGCATCTGGCGAAATACCCGATTTTGGGACGGAGGAAAATGTTGTCTCGGATGTTTTTGATCACCATGACCTGAATTTAACCGATATCGAAAAAAGCACATCACTTGTAGATGAGGCGAAGGAGGTGAGTGTTGAAGTGGGTGATCCCCTTGTTGACAGCAGTGTGTTTGTTGAAAACGAAGGCGTTGCAACCCCTGGAATCCAAGGGCAAGATGCTGCATCAAAAAGCGAGAATGTTTCAAGGGTTCCAAAAACATCACCCCAAACACAAAGCAACCTTGCAAAGACTTCAAACACACTGCCAACCGAAGACAATGGCGTCAGGGCTGCCTTTGTTACGTCCGTCGCAGGTGCGCCCATCCCGACGACGCAAGATGTTGCTGTTGAACCTGGGGAAGACATCGATTTATCTCAATATGAAGGAGACCCAATGGAAGGCTTGGAAGCACTCCATTTGGATGAGATAAAGGCTGAAGACGAGGAGAGCGTCTTCCACTTTCATGATGAAGTCGAGACGGAAACGATGGCCATGGCCGACAAAGCGCAAAACCTTGATATCGATGCGATTGATCTTGAAAGCGGGCCAGGTCTGACCGAAAGTGAAAATGCTTCCGACACAGCATGGCTCGATAGCCAAACGAATAGCCACGTGTTACCCTTGACCCAGGAGGGTTTTGTGCCCGAAACAGATTCCAAGCCCACACAAGATTCGGATTCTTCCCTGCCAGAGGATATTTCCGATTTGTCCAGTGAGTTGGTACTTGATCCTTTAGAGGACCTTGGAGATGACACGCAAAGTCGTGTTGCGGGATCGCCAGGGGGTGTAGTAAACACGCCAAAAAGCCCCAGCAGCTTTGATGAGGATCTGGAGCATTTGCGCATGGCAGTCTCCGGTGATGGAGAGCGCATCGAGGATGTTTTAGAATCTGAGGGGGTGACTTTGAGTGCCCCTCCGAGGTTGGCTTTGGAAACGAAAGAATCGACGCAGTTTGACGAAGATTTGGCGGAAAGTGCCAAAATACCCGTGCTTAATCCTGTAAACATGAATGATGAGGTGGAGGTAGCAGGGAATGATGTGCCGGGCTTAGGTCTGGAAAATGCGAGCGCAGATATGGACGATAAAGCGGATGGAACAGAACGAGGGGTACCCGATTTGGAATTGCCTGCTGCAGAGGTTGAAGACCCCCTTATTGCGCGTGCCTACGGTGCAGAAACCATAGAAGGAGACGATGTGCCAGTGTTTCAACCCCAAAAAAAACCCGCATCACCTGATGCTCCCCTAAGCGAGAAAACCTCATCCGCTAAAGTGGCTGCAGTGGCTCCTGCGCTCAAAAAAGAGATTCCAGAAGGTTTGCTGCAAGGTGATGGAGGGATATCCGACCCTGATAGCAACAAAGCGTCAACCATTCTGGCTTTACAAAATGCAGGCTTAAGCCAAAGTACCATCGATTCAATTAAACCCAGCATTAGAACGGAGCTGGGACAGGTACTTGATGAGGTGGTTTCCTCCTCGGTACGCAGGGCAGTGCGTGAGGAAATGCCACGGTTACTGCAGCAAATAAAAAATGGCTAGTCTTCCGCCTGCCAGTGCTTCGAAACAATCCTCAAGGCATGCCCTGCCTAATGCGATTCGTTGGTCTCAAGGAGAAGGTCCTGGGGTTGTGGCTTTTTTGCACCAAAAGGGCGGTGTGGGTAAGTCTATTTTGTCGATTGCCACCAGCATCTTGCTTAGCCAAGGGGGGTGCAAGGTTGCCTTGCTTGATGCCGACCCCCAAGGTGCCAGCAGTACGTGGGGCACCTTGCATGGGCAACGTTGGCAGGTCGAGGTAAGTGCGGTTGGCGCACCCATTGCTTCGCGCGCCTTAGCCCCCTTTAGCCAACATGATTGGGTGGTGATTGATAGCCCACCGGGACTCTCCGAGATGAGCGTGAGCATTTGCACCTGCGCACACCTTGTCATCACACCCCTAAGGGCTGCTTGGCCCGATGTTTGGGCCCTGTCATGGCTGGGGGCACTCCTTCAAAAACAGGCCCGTCAAGGCAGACCGTGCATTTGGCGCGCCATTTTTAACCAAGCCAGTGTTGCAGAAGGTTTGGAGTATACAACGGAAATAGCGCGTGTGGGGGCGGATTTACACCCAAAAACCTTGCCATGGTGCGCCCAATGGCCCAAAGTGTTCAGTGGTGAGCCGCCACCATCACAAGCGCAAGAATTACTGGTACTTTTGGAACGCTAACCGAGGGCAACAGCGTGTTAGGTGACATGCAGCAAAGTGCGCTTGAACCCGCGCGCAACCCTAGTTGATGCTTTTGGAACGCTAACCGAGGGCGACAGCGTGTTAGGTGACGTGCAGCAAGGTGCGTTTAAATCCGCGCGCAACCCTAGTTGATGCTTTTGGAACGCTAACCGAGGGCGACAGCGTGTTAGGTGACGTGCAGCAAGGTGCGCTTAAACCCGCACGCAACCCTAGTTGATGCTTTTGGAACGCTAACCGAGGGCGACAGCGTGTTAGGTGACGTGCAGCAAGGTGCGTTTAAATCCGCGCGCAACCCTAGTTGATGCTTTTGGAACGCTAACCGAGGGCAACAGCGTGTTAGATGACGTGCAGCAAGGTGCGCTTGAACCCGCGCGCAACCCTAGTTGATGCTTTTGGACGCTAACCGAGGGCGACAGCGTGTTAGGTGACGTGCAGCAAGGTGCGCTTAAACCCGCGCGCAACCCTAGTTGATGCTTTTGGAACGCTAAAGGAGGGCAACAGCGTGTTAGGTGACATGCAGCAAGGTGCGCTTAAACCCGCGCGCAACCCTGGCAAAGACGAAGAGCAAATCGAAGGCGTGCTCGAGCACGTTACCTACCACAACCCGCAAACGGGCTTTTCCGTAGCCAAGTTGGCCCTAAAACAAGATGGTGAAATTTGCACGATTAAAGGCATTCTAGGAGGCGTTGAATCGGGGGAACATTTGCAACTGTCGGGAACCTGGGAAGAGCATCCTGACTACGGAAGGCAGTTTTCTGCCCGCGCCTTTATGTTGGTAGCACCCGAAACCTTGGCGGGAATCGAACAATATCTGGCAGCCAAAATACCGGGTGTTGGCCGTGTGTTGGCCAAGCGCATTGTAAAGGCTTTTGGGAAAGAGGTGTTTGAGGTACTAGATAACTCCCCCGAACGCCTGCAAGAGGTCCCCAAACTGCCCAAGAAGGTGATTGAAGCCATTGAAGAACAATGGCACGACCTCAAAGCCCAACGCGAGGTATTGGTGTTTATGCACACCATGGGCTTGAGTTCTGCCATTGCAGAGCGGGTGTATCGCAACTATGGTGCCATGAGCATGGAAGTGTTGCGCACCAACCCTTATCGCCTAGCCCTTGATGTGCAAGGGATTGGCTTTTATACCGCAGATGCCATTGCCACGCGCCAAGGCTTAGACCTTAACGCACCCGCACGCATTGAAGCAGGCGTGTTGCATGCCTTGCATGCCTTGCAAATTAAAGGACACACAGCATCCTCCCCACACAATTTAGCGCAGGATGCAGCAACATTACTTCAAGCAACATATAGCCAAGCCGAGCAATCCCTCGAGATGCTCATTAAAAGTGGCATGTTACGCGTGCTAAAACCTCCCTCCCTTTCCACCACCCCGCAAGCACGCACACAGCCCCCTAACACAGAGCCTCATGCGCCACAAAACACTGCGCCAAATACGCCACCCATCGCCGAGGTGCTGGTGCAAACCGTGCGCATGAACCGAGCGGAGGAGGGGATTGTTAAACGCTTGCAGGCCATTCAAAGTGCGGAACCACGCATCAAGGCCAATAAACCCGAGGCCGCCATTGCCTGGGGGGAAGAACAAGCAAATATTGTGTTAACCGACACCCAACGGCGGGCAGTAAAAGCAGCACTCTCCCACAAAGCATCGGTCCTAACGGGTGGTCCAGGCACGGGTAAAACCACCATTATTCGCTTTATGGTGCAACTTACCGCCGAAGGATCCTTTCAAATAGCCTTGGCAGCCCCTACGGGCAAGGCAGCCAAACGCCTTTCCGAGGCTTCTGGCCGGGCTGCTAGCACCATTCATCGCTTACTCGAAGCAGGCAAACAAGGGTTTGGGCGTAATAAAGAGCGCCGCTTAGAGGTCGATTTGGTGATTATTGATGAATGCTCGATGATGGATGTACTGCTCATGGAAGCCTTGTTAAATGCCATTCCCGACCATGCACGCCTGGTGTTGGTGGGTGATGTCGACCAACTTCCCTCGATAGGCCCTGGAAGGGTTTTGGCCGACCTGATTGAATCGCAAATAACCCCCGTTGAACGCCTTGAAACCATTTTTAGGCAGTCTGAATTGAGTCGCATTGTGGCCAACGCCCATGCTATTCGTCTGGGCAAAACCCCCAATCTTGCCCTGTCTATTCCTCACGAAAAAAGTGATTTTTATTTTGTGAACGAGGAGGATCCTGACGCGATTGCGCGCAAAATTTTGCTGATTGTTACCGAAAGGGTGAAGCATGCCTTTGGCTTTGACCCCATGCAAGATGTTCAAGTACTCACCCCCATGCATCGTGGCGTGGTGGGGGCGGCGCATCTCAACCGTATCTTGCAAGAAAGCCTTAACCCTGGGAACAGCGCAAAAAACGAGTTTAAGCAAAAGGAGGTGGTATTTCGCCAAGGGGATCGGGTGATGCAGGTGCGCAACCAGTATGAAAAGCAGGTATTCAACGGGGATGTCGGGGAAATTATCACCTGCCTTCCTCAAGAACACATTTTGCGGGTACGCTTTGATGAGCGTGAGGTTGAATACAACCGTAAAGAGTCGGAGGACCTTTCGTTGGCCTATGCCATTACGGTGCATAAGGCCCAGGGCAGCGAGTACCCTGCCGTGATTATCCCCCTTACCACCCAGCATGCCGTGATGTTGCGCCGCAATTTGCTTTACACTGCCATTACCCGTGGGCGCAAGTTGGTGGTATTGGTGGGGACTAAACGCGCTTTAAACCTGGCCATTGCCAATGTGCGCCAGGAAGAACGCTGCACGGGTTTGCGTCAACGTTTGCAGGCCTTGCAGGCATGATGTTGCTCCGGGCAAGATTGGAATGGGGTGAGGGTAACTCGAGCAAGATGCAAAATAGGCGGCATAAGCCCCCCATCTACCCTGGTTTCCATTTTTTGAAAAACCCGAAAACCCCTGTATAACCTTATGCTGCAGTGCTGACAGGATGATGACGCCTTTTCAACCAACACCCAATCCATGGCTGTTGAAGCTTGTGCAAGCAGCCAATAAACCCCAGCGCCTTGTGCTTGGGTTGATGTCAGGCACTTCCCTCGACGGTTTGGATTTAGCACTGTGTACGATTGAAGGTGCAGGGCAGCAAACCAAGCTTCGCCTGTTGTATGGGCACACCCAGCCTTATCCTAGTGCGGTGAGGCAGCGCATTGAATCCCTGGCATTTCGTCCACGCGTGTCGTTGCGTAAACTCACCGTATTGCACGCGTGGTTGGCACGGATACATGCCGATATTGTGCTTGAATGCCTGGGGCAGTGGGGTTTTTCCCCTACCGATATCGACTGCTTGGCTTCTCATGGGCAAACGCTATACCATGCCCCGCTTTCTTGGGGAAAAAACAACACCCAAAGTGCCAGCTTGCAAGGGGTGGATGGGGACCACCTTGCCCATTATACAGGCATGCTTACCCTGGCCGACTTTAGGCAACAACCCCTGGCTGCGGGAGGTCAAGGCGCACCTTTGGCCCCTTATGCCGAGTCTTTGTTGTATCAAGGCGAGGTGGCGCGTATTTTGCTCAATTTAGGGGGTGTTGCCAATTATACCTGGCTCTCATCGCGTTTTCACCCTATGCCATTGCGCTGTGCGGATAGCGGTCCTGCCAATGCGTTGCTTGACCGCGCGGTCAAGCGGTTGTTTCCCCAACATCCCAAAGGTTACGACGAAGGTGGGCGATTGGCTCTTGGGGGAAAGGTACACCCTACCTGGCTACAAAGCATGCTGAAACATCCTTATTTTAACCAGCAAGGGAGCAAAAGTACGGGGCCTGAGGTATTTGGGGATGCGTTTTTACAAAAAAGCCTTGATCAAGCCGAGGTATTCGGTTTAACGGGGGAAGATATCATGGCAAGCCTGACCGCACTAAGTGCCAAAAGCGTTGCCCACGCTTTGCTGCAACACCAAGTGGTGCAAAAGGGTACTGAAATATACGCCAGTGGGGGGGGAGCGTACAACCCTGCCTTAATGGGTGCACTGCAGGTAGAACTGCCCCAACTGGTATGGTGCAAGGCAAGCCAATTGGGGATTTCAATTGGGTTTAAAGAGGCCATGTTGTTTGCAGTACTCGCTCATGAAACCTTGTGGGGGGCGGGTTTTGAAATATCGGCAGTGCATTCAACGGCCACCCAAGACAAAACCGCGAAAAACGCAAGCACCCCCCGCAAACTATGGATGGGCAAATTATGCTTTCCTTAAAAAAACCCCTGCTAGACCATACAAATTACGCTTTGGTTTATGCGCGTTTGCACTTACCCCCCCTTAAAGCTTATTCAGGCACGCCAGGGAACTCTAAAAAGGGGGTGTAGCGGGACACTTGCTTTTACACTTTGGGCCACATGCTTTTACACTGGTCATTCTGGGGTCTCTTTGTTTCGGCATGTTTTTTGCGTAAAATATTCAATGACCCACGGCGATGAAAGGGGCTTGCGGGTGTAAAGGGACACATGTTTTTTTCCTTATCCTTGCGATGTTGTGAGTATGGCGAGGCCACTTTTACGGTTTTCATGGCCTCAGGTGCTAAGTTTGTGTATAGCAATTCGCGTACCTGTTTTTTCCCGACAACAGCATGCAAGCCTAGGGTGTAGTGCGTTTTAATCTGGTAGCGGTCGAACCGCGCAAAATACGCGCGCATTTTGGGTGTGTCGTTGATGCTCAGGAGAAACTTGCCTTGCCCTTTAACCGTTGCGAGACTTTCAAAGTCTCGCTCAACAAAAAACCTTGCCATCGTCGTTTTCGTGCCCGTGGTGGGGTGGGTCGAGGTAGAAGGGGGTGTTTTTTGAATCGTAGCGGGTGAGCACATCTTGGCCAAGGTTTGCACTCAAGATGCACCCTTTGCAGGGCCGCGTGGGCTTGCTTAAAGGATTTTTAAGGGTTGCAGGGTGATTGTTGGCTGTTTTTTTGAGTAGCCAAACTGTCTAGTTTCGCTGTCAAAAGACATTTTGTGCAGGCAATAAAAGCGTTGGGCACGCTGGATGTCGGTCAAAGTTTGGGGGTCTTGTTTTTGGAGGTTTTCAAATACCTCCCGCGCGTAGACCCCCCATTCCAAGCCCTGCAAAAACGCCTCCTTGTGGTATTTAAGCACGCGAAATAGGTTCACCAATTCGCCGTCGATATCGTTTAGCACTTCAGAAATAGTGCGCTCGCGATTGCGCGCAAAAAAGACGTGGGCTGCGCCCATAAAGGGCTCGCAATAGCATGTGTGTGGCACGGCATCAATGATACCCGCCAGCCTTTTTGCAAGCAGACGCTTGCCACCTTTCCGACTAAAAAAACTTTTCATGATTTACTTCCTTTAAGCATCCCCGCCTTGTTCTTGCCCCTGTTCTTGCCCCTGTTCTTGGCGGCTTTGTTGCTCGGCTTGGCTTGTCCCTTGCTCGGCTTGGCTTGCCCCTTGCTCGGCTTGGCTTGTCCCTTGTTCGGCCTGTCTTGCTGCCTGTGCCGCGTCTTCCCTTGCTTTTTGCTTGGCAAGCAGTGTCGGCAGGGCTGCGATAATGGCATCGCCTTGGGCCCAAACCAGTGGCCCGCCAGCGGTTTGCCCGTGCTTGGTGTGGGATGCGTGGCGCACGCCTCGATGATAGGAACGGGCACTGTCGGGATGCGCAGGGGCTGGGGCTCGCTGGCCGTAGTCTTGGGCAAAGTCGGCTAAACTGGCCGTGTATTCGCCCAGGGTAATCGTGCTTTGGGTAATGATGAGTTCCATAAAAAAACCTTTACTAAGTTTTGATGATGTAGTGAAGCGGCAGGTAGGGCTGCATGTTCCCGCTTTGGCCTAGTCCGTAGTTGTCAGTGTAAAGTGGCCCATAAGGTACATCTTCCCACCCCACGTAAGATCGGGTTCCCCCGTTTACTGGACGATCCCCAATCTGATATGAGTGCCTATGCTCCTGCATTTCCTCATCCCCGCCTTGTATGCCCAACGCCCGCAGCGTTAAGCCTTCCCCTTGCCCGGCCCCAATGGGGGTTCGCCCCCGTAATGGGCAAAAGCCCAGGCGCGATCAACGCCAGGGACGGCCAAAGCCCAGGCTTTGTAGTCGGCTACGCTGCCAAGGCGTTCTTGGGCGCGAATGCGTGCCAGCAGGCGTGCGCGCAGGGCATCATCCGTCTCTTGGGGTGCGCCACCGACAAGCCCGCCTGTTGCGACCCTTGCCTCGGGTTCAACCCCGAGCACGGTGCTGCTTAGGGTGAGCGTGCTACCTGTTGCTAGGTTGCCTGCCGCCCCGCCTTTATCAGCACGCACGGCGAGGGTCGCTTGCCCGTTGGTGGCCAGCACCCCGCTTTGGCTGGTGGTGTAGGTTTGGTTGCGCTGGCTTTGCAAGCCTAAGCCAAGGGGCACCCAAGCGCCTGCTTGACCTTGAAACACCACTTGACCGACTGCCCTGGCTGCTGGGGTGCGGGTGACACCCCAAATGCCTGCCCAGCGTTCAAGGGCGTCTGCTTGGGCGGTGTCGGGGAAGAGGTCTTGGGCTAGGGTTTGTTGGTGGAGGTAAAGCCCGCGCATGGCGGCAGCGTGGCTGTCTGCCAAGGTTTGCGCCATGCTCGTCTGTTGGGCAGAAACCCCTGGCAACGCGGCTTCCATATCACCACGGCTGCGGGCGCGTAAATCGCCAAGGCTGGGGATTTTAAACGGCATACAAACCTCCTTTAAACGCGCTTGCAACGCCCTTTACACGCACCTGCAAGGCAATCTGCCCTGCTTGCCTCACCGCTTCCACTTCCAAACTGGTGGCGAGGCCGTCTTTGGTGAGCCATGCTAGGGCTTGGCGGGCTTCATCGGCGAGGGCAAGGGCATTGGCCTGGGTGTTTTTGGCGCGGGTGTGTTGCCAAAGGCCACTGCCACTAGTCCCACCCCACCAGCCGCGGCGGTTGGCGGCGCTAAGCCCAAGGTAGGGGCGCGCTGGCAGGCCTGGTTTGCCCACCTCCGCCCCGCCAAACTGCAAAATGGCAGCGTAGACAAGGTTGCTACCCACCAACACCGCCCCATCGTTGGGCACGGCAAAGGTGATGCTATCCAATAACGCCCCTTCGCCCAGCAACAAGCCCTGCCCGCCGTGGCGGGTTTGGGCATGTTTTGGCGACCACGCCTTCCACGGTTCTCCCTCGGGGCTCTCTTTCTCCTCCGCCAACCTGCGCCTGGTTTGGCTTTCCATCTCTGCGCCCAAGGCGTTTAGCAGTTTACGCTTATCCACCTTGCCCAAGCGTGCAATGCGCTGGTTTAGTGTTTTTAGCCCGCTTAGGTCGGCCTCAATTTGCACGCCTGCCATTTTTTTAAAGCCCTCGCAAAGCGTCTCTTGTCAACTGGCGGGGCGTGCTTTGCACCGCAGGCGCGCCTCCTGAACGGGGCTCTTCAATCGCTGCCCCTAGGCTGATCAGGCCCCTTGCCACCTGCCCGAGCCATTGGACGCGCTCTTTGCGCCTGTCGCCAATCTCTTCTGTCATGCGCCCTGCGGTTTGCGCCATTTGTCCCAAGGCAAGGTCAACGCACACCTGGGCTAAGCACGCCAGGAGGCTCGGCCAAGGGCAAGGTGTAGCGCACGCCAATGCTGGCATCCATTAAACTGCTTGCATCTGCCAGTGCGCGCGCAACCGCGGCGCCGTCCACTTCGCCCGCCTCGGTGAGGGGCGCCGCGTTGCGTAACGCTACCTTTTGCCAGTCGTCACCCGCCATCCCAAAGCCTTGATTAAAGGCTGCGCTGTACCCAACAAATAAGTCGTCTAGGCTTTGTCTGTTGATGATCATTTATACTACCTCCACCCATGCAAGGTTATCGTCTACGTTGATGATTTTGCCCACCTTGGCAAGCCCCTGCCGACACATCGGTCACCGTTTGGTCATCAAGGGCATAGGCATCGCTACCAATATCTGCCTTGGTCAGCGTTGTGGCTTTTTTAAAGCCAAACACCCCACGGCGCACCAGCACGCTCACCTCGCCTGCCGTTGTGCCGTTTTTTGCCCCCGCTTGGGCCACGCCCACAAATTTAAGGCGGGTTGCTTTGCTCGTATTGGTTGGCCATTACAGCCCAGACGCTGTGCAAGGCAGGCGCTTTGCTGGGCTGGCAGGCATGCGCGAAAGGGGTAATCGGCGTCGGGAGTGGTGTGCACGAGCGCAACAGGAAAAAGCGCCTCAATAGGGATAAATCGGCATTGGGGGTGTGCACGAGCGCAACACGAAAGATTGCCTCAATAGGGATAAATCGGCGTCGGGAGTGGTGTGCACGAGCGCAACAGGAAAAAGCGCCTCAATCTCACCAGGGCGGCGGGCACGCACCAAGCGCAAACGGGCATCATCGCGATGCGCCACAATAGAAAGAAAGGCCTTTGGGGTAAATAACCACACTTGCCTTAGCCTTTTTTGCCCGGTTTGGGTTTGGCGGGGGGGACATCCTCGACCAACTCCATTTCGGCCGAATCGAATTTGGCCTGCAGGTGCCTTGACACAGGCTTGAGTTTGCCTTCTTTAAGCAGGCGGTCACTCTCTCTAAAAGAGGCCCGCATTTCTTCAACGAGCTTTTTATCCTCATCACTAAGCCCTTCAGCGTACTCAATCATCATGTATCTCCTTTAAACCTATTTCTACAACGCTGCCCCGTTTTTCCCTGTATACAACACGAAACTTGGTATTGGGTTTAAAGAGGACCTCTTTTTCGTGCGCGTGCCGGGATATCCAAGATACCTCCTTGCCCGTGCGGCTCTGTATTTTCAGCCGATGCGGCCCACCAAAGGCTTTACCCGTGGATGTGCTGGTAAAGCCTTTGGGTGTCCAAACCTTGCCTGGCTTGAGTTTGGCCAGTTCACTTTCGGGCAGGGTCGTCCCTCGGGTGACCTTCCCCCGGTAGTTGGGGAGTTTTGCCAGCCCCGCGATGATGGTTTTGGTGTAGTGGGCGTATTCCTCTCCCAGGGCTTTGGGCAGTTTCCCGCGCTTGGCCTGGTTAATCGGTTTATAATCGATGACCGTGTAGCCGTGCAATGCAGCCAACTCGGGCTCGGAGAAACGGTGCACGACACCCGATTCCTTCGCCCTTGTGTTCGCCTGCCCAAGCAAGATTTGGTATTGATAGCCTTTGAGGTTCATCAAACCCTGCTCGTGGACGGGCAATTTGGCAAAGGCACGCACCTTGCGCGACACCCCCTTGAGGAGCATAGCACGCTTTTGCAAGGTTTGTAGCATGGCAAGGCGCTCGGGCTCGGGCACCCCTGGCACGGGGGGCAAGAGGTCGGCAAAGGCGTTGGTTTTTTTGCTTAGGTTGCTAATCGCTCGCTCGGTCTTAAGCCAGTGATCCCCCAGCGCCTCGTAAATGCGCACCCCCGCTTTTTCCATTGCCTTGGCGTAAGTGGGGTTGGTGGCAGGATGAAAAAAGCCCTCGGCTTCGCCTATTGTGGCCAGTGCCTCGGTATTTTTGCGCCCCGCTTTGGCTCGAAACAAGAGCGCCCCGCCGTTGTCAATCCGCACGGGGGCGCCTTTTTGCCAAACCACGTTATCAAAGGTTTGCCCCAAGGCATCCCAGTTGGCCAGCCAAGCATCTGCCGCCACCCCGTCAAGCAGTTTTTTTGCCTTGGCTTGGGTTAGTTCGTCCAAGGCGATTGGGGCTGCCCCTTCAATCCACTCGGTGGCCAGGGCAAGCCCCCCTTGTTTGCGGGCAACCAAGGCGCTTTTGGGCGCATTGACCGCCAACTGGGCATAGATTGCATTGACCGCCGCCTCGCCGTAGGCTTGGACGGGGTCGGTGTAAAACTTGACGTAGCGCTTGATGCCGTCTGCGCCTTGATAGACGCCCCCTTGGTTGCTGCCCTTGGCCTTGCTTAACTTTTTTTTCATGACCGCCCGCTCTTCGAGCAGGGGGATCGGGCCGAGGGTTGCAACGGGCGCATCTGCGCTTTTTGCCGCCAGCATGTTGGCCAAGGCTTGGCTGCGTACCTTGCCTGGGTTGGTATCCCAGCCTGGGTCTATGCCTTGGGGCACGCGTTCTTCTTCGCCCGTGCGCTTGTTAAGCCAAGGGCGGGTTTTGTTGGTGGGCGGTTTGCCTGGGCCACCCAAGCGCCCCGCCTCGGCCTTGCTTAAAAGCCTGACGCGACACTTGCAGCCCCAGCCGTTGGGTGGCATGTGGGCGTTCCACCAAGCATCGCTGCTGGGCAAAATAAGCCCGTTCCAGTGCTGATGCTCCAAACGGTGCTCCTTGCTGGGGCCCAGTTCATAGCGCAGGTAGGGGTGGGAGGCCTGGTTGTAAACCGCATCAAAACTGCGCCCGTTGCACACGCCCCCGGTGCGCCCCGTTTGGGCATTGTGCAAGGCAATTTGCCGGTTTGCGTGGGTCCGAAAGGCTTCAATCTCAATCGCCTTGCTGGCATAGTTCTCGGGCTTGGCGCTGGGGCTGTTGCCCGTGTAGGCGCCCGCGCAAAAGGGGTGCTTTGCAATGCTTTCACACAGGTCTTTAAAGGCGCGTTCAATGGGCTTTGATTGGCCATGATAGGGCATTGCCCAGTGGATTTTGCAGCCCAAAGCCGTGAGCAAACCTTGGGGTTCTTCTGCCTTGATTTTAAAGCGAAAGCGGTTTTTAGCCCCGCCCGTTAGCCACTTGCTAGCAAAGGCGCGCCCGTTGTCGAGCAGCACGGCTTGGGGCACGCCGTGGTTTTTAAGCAGGTCGGCAAAAGCTAAACGCACCAACAAGGTGCTCTCGTTTAAGCCAATCCGCCAAGCCACAATTTTGCCCCTCGTAAACATCCTGCAAGGCAAGCAACATGGGGCGCACGGGCTTTTTTTGCCCTGGCCACTTGGTAAAAACATCAAAGCGGTGACCATCGCCGCAAACCAAGGCCAGCGCAAAAAGGTCTTTTGCGGTGCGCTCTTGGGCGGGGTAGGTGTTTTCTAATGCCCCTTCGCCGCGCCTTGCTAGCATAATCGTAGGGCGTGACACCTCGCGCTTTAGCCTGCGGGTAAGGGTTTTTAAACTGGGCAGTTGCCAGTCTTTTTGGGCGGACACCTGCTGCAAGCGGCGGTAGCAAGCCGCGGCGCTGGGGCGTTCGGGGCGCAAATAGTCGCTTTTGTAGAAGTTCCAAGCCTCAAGGGTGCCATTGGCCGTTTGTTGCTCGCCGCCGTGGCTGGGCGCAAGCATCGGAAGCCAGTCGGTGATTGGGTAGGAACGCACCCGCTCAAGCCAACGGAACACGGTTTTACGGTCGGGGGCTGCCCCTTGTTTTTGCAGGGCTGCAATCGCTTGGTTGCGGGTTAAGCCGTTGCTCTCCAGTGCAAGCAGGGCCATTAAAACCGCCATGCGCTTGTGGCCGCGTTTTTGTTGGCCCCCTGGCAAACGGCCAAACGCATCCCAACGGTGCTCGGAAGTAGAGGAGGGGCCATTCTTGGAGTGTTGCAGCGCCTTCCTGCCACCCTCATGTTCGGTTGTATACCAGCGCATTGCCAGTGCCGCCTGGGCTGCCCTGGGAAGGCATGAAAAATGGTATTCCTTGCCACCGCCACTGCGTTTGAGTGGGCGCGAACGCCAGGCTTCGCGGGTGGCTTGTTTATGAAGACCCATTATAGATTTGGGTAGCCCTGCCACACCGACTAATTCTTGTGCGCTGTACCATTGTTGCATGCTGCTGTATCCTTTTTTATACAAACAATTCGCCCGTCTGCGAGTTTCGCCCATCGTTTAGGCCAGATTTCCCAAAGTGGAACTTGAATAATTTTTGTTGCGCAGTTAAATTTTACCGTTTTTCGCAAATAAGATACTGATGTCTTTGTTTTTGTTAATTTTTTACGCATCTATCAATGGATAGATTGTTGCGTACTTCTTTGCACAGTTTGGAGGGTTAAGTACGCAATGCGGGGGTCGTGATTTCCCTCTTGTTTTTAACGAACTCAAGCTCGTATTTCACGACAACCTTGATTTCTTTGAGAGCGCAATCCAGACATGCGGGGGTCGTGATTTCCCTCTTGTTTTTAACGAACCCAAGCTTGTATTCCACGACAGCCTTTGCGGTGGCAGTCTCAAAATTGCCGTTCTCATCTTCAAAACCCTCGGTAATCTCATAATTGTGGTCCGCATTGGGGAAGAGTTCCTGCCCGCATTTGCAGTGGGTGCTTGTGGTTTGTTGTGTTTTTAGTGCCATTTGGTAATGCGTCCTTGTTGGTTTGTGTTATGCCCTTGTTTCATCATGCTCCAAGCCAGCCTTTTCTTGCGGATGCCCGTGCCCATTGGCGAACCGTCCGCCTTGTAACGGCTGGGCCAAATCACCTGCGGGTGCACCCCTATAATATCGGCAATCGTTTTTTCTAAATCCGGCCAGCGCTGGATTTTGACGCGACAGCAAACGCAGGCGTAGGAATAGCCTTTTTCTTTTGAAATCCTGGTAAGGGTGTAGCCCTTTTTTGCCAAGGCTGCCCTAACGTCCATCCAATGCCAGTCTTGGGAGGTATTTGTGTCCATGACGCCTTTTTTGATATAATTTTTAGAAAGCGGTTTTTTAAACTAAAAATACAATAGCATTAGCGTTTAAAAAAATGCAATAGCAAATTTGTTTTTTTTTTGAGTCCGAGTTCATATTTATTTTTAAAACCACACAAGGCAATGGAAATCCTTTGTTTATAGGGGCTAAGGACGGTTATACAGGTGAAAATATGAGTCCGAGTTTGGGTCCGAGTTCGAGTAGTAAACTCGGACACTTTATCAAAAGGCTCCGTCTGCTTATGCAAGGACAGACTGAAAAGTCTTTCTCTACCCAAGTAGGACTTCATCAAGCCACATTTAGGCGATATTTAGACGGCAGCGAACCATCCAGGAAATCTTTAATTGCTATTGCAAATGGGGCTAATGTCACCATTCAATGGCTGGCCACTGGTGAGGGCCCGATGCGCCCTGTTGAAAGCCTGATGTACCCCGAGGATGAAAGCCTTGAGGAGGATCTAGCGCGGATGGAGGCGAAAATGGCCCGGGAGGATGCGGAGTCGCTTCGAAAAACGGGCAAGCCTAAGGTTTGGCGGTCGTCCGATGTGGAGATGGATGAAGGGACCGCGCTCACGTACAGAGTGCTGATGGCAGATTTTAACCGTGTCAGCAAAGAAAACGAGGCCTTGAGGGCCGCGGGCTTTGGTGGGGGGCCGGCCCCGTCCCTTGCCTTGGAGCAGGAAAATGCGGAGTTGAAGCGCAGAATTGAAGCGCAACAAAACCTGCTGAACGACACCCATTCGATGAGGAATGATTTTGACGCCAAAAGGCGGGAGGATGCGTTGCTTAAAGAGATGGCCGCGCTTAAGCAACTGGTTAAACAGCCCCCGCCCCCGCCTACCACAAGCGGTATTGCCAACATGACCCTGCTGGGCTTGGCGGAATGCGGGCTGGTGGGTTGGCAGCAAAAAAGGCCCTTAAGCGTAAAAGCGAACTGCCCCGCCGATATGAACCCCGCAGAAGACTTTGCGGTGATGGCCACGGGACACAGTCTGTTTTACGCGGGGATTGAGCCTGGCTTTATCTGTTTTTGCGCGCCTAAAAGCGAGGCACAGGTGGGGGATGTGGTGTTTGTGCTAAAGCCGAACAACCTTGCCAGTTTGGGATTGGTGAAAGAATTAAAGCGCAAAGAAGGGGGAGTAGAATGGCTGGTGCTCCAAAAATGGGACGACCCCGACCCCAAAACGGGGGAGCGAAAACCTTACACCCTGAAAGAAAACATGGACGAAATAGAACAGGTTGTGCCCGTGATTTATGTGCAACGCAGGGCGGTTTAGAAAAAAAGGAGTTTAAAGCTAGATTATTTTTTATTTTTGAGCCAATCGCGCAAAAGCCTTTATAAAACAAGGGCTTGATCCATGAAAAGGGCGAAAAATTGAGTTTAAAGCTGAGTTTAAAGCTAGAGCACCTAGCTTTAAACTTTTGCGGGGTGGTTTTGGGGGTTTGGTTTTACGCTTCAAACGCATTATTCCTTAGAAATTTCACAAAATCGCTACATTGTTGGCACCACTTTACGGTCACACTGGGGTAAAAAAACCTAGCGTGGGTAAGGTGGGTGGCACATGCGAGATATAGCGTTGTTTTTACTGGCTTTTATAACATTAAGCCTTGTATTTGCAGAGATTTGGTTAAGCCAAAACCGCTCTTTAAGGGTGTTTAAGGCGCACATAGTCGGTTGTTATGATGGCAACACCTGCAGGTTTACCCTGCCCAGTCACCACCCCATTTTAGGCGAGGGGGTTCAGGTGCAAATTGTGGGGTTGCAAACGCCAAAACTACGCGAACCCACCTTAAGCAAGGCCAGCAGCGCGCGCGATGCCATGCGTGGCCTGCTTGAACGCGCCGATGATATTTTTTTAGTAAACACAAAGCGCAAAAACCGCAGCCTGCACGCCAGCGTATGCGCAGATGGCAAAGACATGGCAAAGATGCTGCCAAATGGCTTAGCCAGCAAGGGTTGGGCGTGTTACACCCCCAGCGCCAAGCCCCCCAATGCGAGGCAAGCCTTGGTTTGTATGCCTTTGTGGCGCATTTAATGCGCGTTAATGCAAGTTAATGCTATCGTTGCCCCAGTTGCCCCAGTTGCCCCAGTTGCCCCAGTTGCCCCAGTTGCGCCAAGGGTTTTTATGGGCACTGGGGGGTGCCACCCTTGGCATTTTGGTGTGGCGCGGCGCGGAAACCTTGCTGGTTATAATGCTGGCGCACAGCAAAAGCACCTTGGCAGGGGGCATTGCGGCAGGCTGGCGAAGCATAAGCGCAAACTTTACCCAAACCGCCTTAAAACAAGCCGGGGCAGAGCGAGAGCGTGGGTCGAAGGGCTGCATTTTGCACCCCCCTAACCGCCATGCGGGGTTATCTGCTGCCAGAGCGCTGCGCGCCAAGGGGTTTATGACCACCCTAAAGGGAAGAACCCTTTCCATTTGGTGGTAAGCCTTTTTGCGAATTGCAAAGCGGCATTTGAACTTACCCTTATCGAACGCAGTTTGCCCCTTCTAAAACCCTTCGAATGAAGCGCGTACCGAGTGTAAGCCCATGTGTCCCAAAAACGCGCAAACCCGCATTACACCGTTTTTTGGGCGGGACAAATGCCACCACCCTTTTGGCGCAAACACACTGCCCGTAAACTGTTGAAAAACCACAAAAAACCGCAAAAAACCACAAAAAACCATTTCTTTTTGACCAGTGTCAAAGCAAGTGTCCGGGCACAATGGGGTTGTCTCTCAGGTGCGTGGTGCTGCCTTGAACGGGCGTTAAACAAGGGCACCCGCGGGGTGTGCTTCATGGGGCTGTCTCCCAGGTGCGTGGTGCTGCCTTGAACGGGCATGTTAAACAAGGGCACCCGCCCCCCCCCCCGGGGGGGTGTGTGCTTCATGGGGTTGTCTCTCAGGTGCGTGGTGCTGCCTTGAACGGGCGTTAAACAAGGGCACCCGCGGGGTGTGCTTCATGGCTGTCATCTTTTAAAGATGACTCTGGTTTGCGCAAGTGCCTTCCCCCTACCTCCCAAAATTTGGGATGACCCTTGGGGATTTTTCGGGCATGCGCTCGCAAAAACGCTTGCTACGTGTGCTGTACGGGCGCCATGAGAGGAAGAGGCTATAAAAACAATCACACCGTGATGGTGCTGATGCTGTTTTAAGGTTTATGCTATCAACAACCAGCAACCTCCTTCGTGAGCATTCCTTTTACAGATGCCTATGCAAACCCACCAAACTCCTTGCATTATTTTGCGCGCACGCCCTTTTCAAGAAAATACGCGTATCTTGACCTTTGTTACCCCAACCCACGGGGTGCTAAAGGGCTTTGCTCGTGGTGGGATGCGCCCTAATTCACGGCGCCCAGGGGCTTATGAACCCCTTATTTGCGGCATCATGCATTTTTCTACCAAAGAAACCAGCGACATGGTGAGCCTGCAAAAATGCGATCCTCATCCTCCCTACCTGCACTTGTGTGCCAGTTACGAAAAAATTTGCTTCGCCAGTCATTTTGCAGCGCTTATGGAACGTGCGCCTTTGTCGGCCGAAGGGTACACCGATTCCTACACCCTCTTGCTGGAGTCCTTGCAAGCGGTGTTCAATGCAGCCAGATTGCGTCAGTTGCCCCTCATTCGTTTGCGCTTTGAACTAAAATGGTTACAGTTGTTGGGGTTTTCTCCGTTATGGGAGCGTTGTCCCAACTGTAATGCCTCCACCTTTACCCAGTCCTTTGCGCAAAGTCGACAGCAACAAAATGTGCCCAATAACCATGGATCGCGTGAAGCTGGGCAAGCGCAAGATACCGCACTTCCCGCCTCAAGTGTGCGCCAAAAAGGAGATCATCAGTTTGATGCCAGCTTAGGTGGGGTGCGCTGCCCCGATTGCGTGCGCCCACAAAATCCCCACTGTAAAGCCTTGCCAGCCCAGGCTTTGAATTTTTTGTACACATGGCAAATGGGCGGGGCGGGGCATCCCTCACGCAGTGCTTTGCAAGCATTGCTTGATGCGGTAACCCTACACGTTGTTTACCAGTTGGAAAGTGAACCGCCCTCTTTGGGCATGCTACCCCAGTTAGATGCATTATAAAAATACGGATGCTTCATTGCATGCCCCCTTTGCGAGCATACCATCCTTTTCCCATATCCATGGGATGTTCAGCGGTATTTGGCGGTGTTTGGCAAAATTTGAGATTGGCCGGCGCAAGGCAACCGTTTCTATCGTCCCATGGCAAAGCGTGTGAATGTTTGCAAGAACTGCGGTGTTTAATGTAAGCCGCACGCCCTTATCGCCACATCACAAAACTCATTCGGGGTGCCGGCTTGTAACCTCCACATCTTGGTGAACCATGCTACCCGTAGCCTTTGTTTGACCCTGATACTTTCCGTGATACGGTGCACTGGGGACTTGATCCATTTTGGCGAAAACCAACTGGCAAATACGCCGACCCGATGTCAGTCGAATTGGCTTGTGGTTGGCATTGAATAACTCTAAAGTAAGTCGCCCCTTAAACCCAGGGTCTACCCAACCTGCATTTTGGACAAACAAGCCAATCCGGCCAATCGAGCTCCGCCCTTCGACAAAGGCGGTAACGTCACCAGGGAGCTCAATCCATTCTTGACAACTGGCCAACATAAAAGCAAGCGGTGGGATAATGATCTCATTGCGCTCAAGGGAAACATATCGTGAGGGGCTGTCTAGGGAAACGAAGGCTTGCTCATCTTCACGCATCTTAAGGTAGGAATTGCTTAAGTGTAAATCGAGTGAAGCGGGCTGTAGCGATTGTTCATCGTAGGGCTTGACCACCAAACTGCCCTTTACAATCATGCGGCGTAAAGTGGTATCTGATAAAATCAATGTGTCCTTCAAGTCCTTAGCCTATTTTCTCAATTTTTTCTTCTTGCTCTTTACAATTTACACACAAGGTCGTTACGGGCCTTGCACGTAACCGCTTAACTCCAATGGGGCCCGCACACGCCTCGCATAAACCAAATATATTTTCTTCTACCCGTTGCAACGCTTCCTCTATTTTTTTCTGTAACTTTCTTTCGCGATCACGGATGCGCAAGGTCAAATTGCGCTCCGACTCCAGCACAGCCCTATCACTTGGGTCTGGAAAAACACCCTCGCTGCTTCGCATCCCCACAACCGTGGTCGATGCCTCTGTTTCTAGTGATTGAAGCATGCGTTCCAACCGCTGGCGAAATTCCTGCGCGATACTTTCATCCATGGGTCATCTGTCCACAGTATAATGTCATCTTGACAAACAAGCACATTTTTTAAGGCGGAAGGGCACCCGCTTATCGGCCAAAGAAAATCCTTCTTCATTCAATGGGTATACTCAGCAATAAAGAAAAAAACTACATATTACCTAGCGATCATTGAGTACATCTTGTAAGCACTTTGCCTGGCTTAAATTCATCCACGACCGAAGCGGGAATTTTGAGTTTTTCCCCAGTTTAGCGATTATTGAGTACACCTTTAAGTACTTTGCCTGGCTTAAATTTAGCCACGACCGAAGCGGGAATTTTGAGTTTTTCCCCAGTTTGTGGATTACGACCATCACGGGCCGGGCGCTCACTTACAGAAAAAGACCCAAAGCCAACCAGTGTTAAACCATCTCCGTCCTTTAAAGACTGCGTAACAGCATCAATAAACCCCTGCAATGCCGAGGCTGCAGCCGTTTTGGGAATTCCCGCATCTTGCGCCATTTGGGAAATAAGTTCCGCTTTCGTCATTACTTTTTCTCCTCTCATAAAATAGATAACCTATCAATAAAAAGATGGCAACGCACATCTAACGACACCACCCAGGGGGCACACCATGTACACACCCCCCAATATATAAACCTTACCGTGCACACCAAAACAAATGGCTATGCGTATCTCACAACACCACCCAGGGAGTACACCACGTACACACAACCTAATGTATAAACCTTACCGCGCATACTAAAAGCGAGTTCACAAGAAAACTGTCGCTCAAAACCGCATGGCCAACAAGAACATCCTTGCAAATTGGAACTGTAGTGTAAATGGGTAAAAAAGAACACTTCCCAGTGCTTAATAACATGGGGGGCTAGCGCAAAATGCGAAAATTTGCAAAATCAATTGTCAAGCCGACCGTAGGCAGCACATCCAGACGCCACACCCGAGCCAACGCAGGACCACGCCTTAAAGCACGTATAAAAATCTCGGTTTTGTGCTTAGCCAGTTTGGCTGCAACTTCCACACTACCATTGCTGTTGTTACGGACCCAACCCGCAATTCCCAGCACCCTTGCTTGCTCTTTCACAAAAGCGCGAAAGCCAACGCCTTGTACCTTGCCCACCACCTCAACACGCAGTAAATGCATTACCGCCATGCAAATACCTCCATGCCAGCCATTTACATCCCGCAAAAACGCATCAAACACCGGATCCGCACTACGCCCCATTCACAAAAGCGCGAAAGCCAACGCCCTGCTACCTTGCCCACCACCTCAACACGCAAGTCAATGCATTACCGCCATGCAAATACCTCCATGCCAGCCATTTACATCCCGCAAAAACGCATCAAACACCGGATCGCACTACGCCCCATTCACAAAAGCGCGAAAGCCAACGCCCTGCTACCTTGCCCACCACCTCAACACGCAAGTCAATGCATCATCTTGCAAAACACTTCCGCCCTGAGAGATCACACTCCTTAGGGTTTCACACAGACGTGAAGGTTTTGATTTTTCGCCAAAACCACCAAGCCAGGCCAAGCCCAGTCAAACAGCCTACGATGACTGCGCTAACACCCTTCAAGCTCGCGTCAAAGGCCTCGCTATGCGCACCAAGGTTCCAGCCTAAAGCAAACAGCACTCCAACCCAAATGGCAGAGCCCAAAGACGTGAACAAAGAGAACACACCAAAAGGCATCCGCGCAATTCCTGCAGGTAGCGAAATCAATTGCCTCACTCCAGGAATAAGCCGCCCCACCAGCGTGGTGACGCTACCATAACGCAAAAACAGCGCTTCCACACGCTCAAAATGCGCATGGCTCAAGTGAATCATACGTCCATAACGCGCAATAAGCCCTAACACCACAGGGCGCCCTAACCACCGCGCTAGACCATAGTTAAACCATGCCCCCACCAAAGAACCCAACACCCCCGAAAAAATCACTGCAGTCGCGCTCCACTCTCCTTGGCGACGCACCAAATCGGCTGCAGGGGGAATCACGATTTCCGAGGGGAAAGGGAGGAGACTCGACTCAATTACCATTAAGCCAAACACCCCAAGAAGGCCTAGCCTTTGAATAAACGTATCGGCTACCCATGTATTAAACGCGGCCAGTTGTAACATCCCCCCTTGGTGTAGCCACAAGGCCAAAGCCAAAGCCACTCCCAACGCACCAAGCACCACAAAAACGGCCAAAATTTTTATCATTAGAGGCATATAACCACCAATACATAAGCCACAGATATCTGAGCCAAACATCCGCCTTGGCTTATCGTATCCACAGAAACTATCAAAGAAACATTTTACCAGAAAAAGCCAACACCCAATGCAAGATGGCTATCTATTTGGGTCAAACCGACACGCAAATGCCCATGGGTTGGCTGTGATGGCAAGATAACCGTATTTTTGACCTGTTGCTTGGGGGCACGATTGTCGCGCTGTACGGATTCCACAGAAGAATCATCCTCACCACCAAACAGGCGCCAAGTGGCCACCGTTGCTAGCAAAGCCCCCGTAAAAATAAGACCATTGGCCAGTAAAGTGTCACGAACCCTCTTATTGCGGTCAACAGGCGATGCAGGCGAACGTACAGTCCCTTGAAAGTCTTCTTTCGCCGTAGTCCCCACCGCACGACCCGCAGCGATTAACCCCATCCCCGACATGATGAGCACCACATTGCCTGTGGTCGACTTGCCACCAATAATGCTATCAGACAAATTCTTAAAGGTTGCCTTGGCCAATAACTTGGGCTCAAACCGAAAGGTGCGCACAGATTTCTTGCCCTTGCTATCCTCTGCTTCCACCTTAACTGTCACGACCTTACCACGGACATTATAGATTTTGCGTAACACCACCACCGAGCGCGCCAAAAAACTCTGCGGTGCGCCATCAATGTGGATTTTTACGGTGCCGTCTAAATCGGTTAACAAAAAATCTACCGCCAACTCGCCCCGTTCAAGTTGTTCAAAACTAGAGGTGTAATTGGCCGTAATGGCAGGGCCTGGGTTAAAGCGTACGGTATCGCTTGGTGACGATGTGTTCTGCGCCCACGCCCGCCCCGTCAAAAAATAAGCGATGCAAAGGGTCAAACCCAGCAAAAACAAGGCACGGCATCGCGACCACCCATGGTTGCTGGGGTTATTCAAGGCGGTATGCAGCATTTTAGGCATTCGCATCTATCACAATCATTATACAGGCACTGGGGGCATTACCAACATTCACTAAGGCACACCCACTCGCACCCCGGCAAGACTAAAGGCTGCCACACGGTTCGAGCCAAACACGGACCCACTCGAAGAACGACCACAGAATGTTTAGCACCATTGCTTTAAGCACAATACCCCATCAGGAACGTGCCAAAACCCGATGGATGACGCCAAAGCGAAACCATTTACTCTACCATTAAAGCCTCGACTAGCAAAAATTGCACCTCCTTGACAAGGGGTTTTCCTCAAAAAATTACATCGCAACACTCAAGATGGGAGATTTTTTAACCGCAAGCGCCTTATCCGTCCCCCACCCTAATAGCCCCCAACGTGCTCTCGTATTTTTTAATTCCTATCCCCAATCAAAAACACCGCCATGGGTGCAACCCCAAGCCTCACACAAAACGGTTCACGTAATCACGTAATTAGGACTCCATTTTTGGGAGGCCTTGGCGCGGTAACAACCAAGCGGGCAGGTGCTGAATCAGAGGTTTGGCAAGGCGCATCTGCCATGGAAACGCCACGCTGTGCTTGCCTTTGGCCACGCCCTTGGCAATGCAGGCCGCCGCCTTTTGCGCCGTGATGATAAACGGCATGGGATGGGGGTTTGTAGCCGTCAGCGCGGTATTAACCCAACCAGGAGCCACGTAGGTAACTTGCACACCCGCTGGGGCAAGGGCTGCGCGATAAGAACCAAGCAAGGTTTCCACCGCAGCTTTCGAGGCACAATAAGCCCCCTTGCCTGGTAATCCACGCCAACCCGCCACCGATCCAATGGCCACCAAAGCCCCCCCTTTTTGCCTGATTAACGTGGGCATAAAGGGGGCGAGGGTGTGAATCACCCCCGTCACGTTCACGGCAACCACCTGGGCTGCCTGGCTGCCATCACCGCAGGTGAAGTCATCTTGGCGGCTGATACCCGCATTGGCAATCACCACATGCACATACCTTGCTGCTTGAATAAAATCTTTGGCGGCTTTTTGGAGTGCAGGACCATTGCTTACGTCCACAGCATAGCACCGCACTTCTCCTCCCCCTTGGGTAATGCGGGCGGCGAGAGCGTTGAGGCGGTCTTGAGAACGCCCTAACAGGCCTAATAGCATTTTTTTCCCGGCATATTGCGCGGCATAATGCTCTGCCAGTGCCATGCCTATTCCTTTGCTAGCACCCGTAATAAAACAGGCAAAATCGTATGTAACGTGCGTTTTGGTTGCGGGCATCCGGACCTTATTTTTAAAGGGGCATCACCGATCGGGGGGATTTATGATTACGAGCTCATGGAACCATGAAATCACAAAAAACGTGTTATGTAAAAAATTACACCCTTTTGAAGTTTACATTGAATGCCGAGGACCAAAGCAACTTGCCGCAATTGCACCATGAGGGCAAAATGGCTGCAGTTTTGGGCATTTTTGCTGAGACCTATTTTGCCCTGCTGGCAGGTAAATTGGCGTGTTTCAAAGGCAAGTTTTTGCTCAGCAACTATTGCCCCTCCAGCATGCCCGAGACACTCCCACCTTTTGACTGCCAGCAGGTAAAAACCCGATACATCATCGGCGCAAACACGTCACCCACCACAAAAACATTACAATATAAGTATTCACCAAAAGCAAGGCAAAAGGGCAGTACAAAAGGAGGATAAGGCAAACCGCAAAGCAGGCGCATATTTACATCCGAGTACATCTTTGTTAGGGTCGGGGTTTCGATTTACGTTGTTTGCTGCTTGTAGCAAGCAAGGAACAAAACATACACCGGAGAGGTGGCCGAGTGGTTGAAGGCGGCAGACTCGAAATCTGTTATGCAAGCAATTGTATCGGGGGTTCGAATCCCTCCCTCTCCGTTATGTCCATTTTTTTGATCGCTGCAATGGGCATGATAACAAACCAAGAGCGTTTAACATAAGGAAATACTGGGTGACCATGAAGACAATCAAAATATCGGTCGTTGGTTTAGGAAAATTGGGCGCTCCTCTCGCTGCCGTTATGGCATACAAGGGGTTCCCCGTGATTGGTTTGGACTTGAATAAAAGCTATGTCGATGCGATCAATGCCGGCAAAGCCCCTGTAGAGGAACCGCGTTTACAAACGTTGATTTCTGCAAGTCAAGAAAGGCTTAAAGCCACACAAAGTTCTGAAGAACTCATTTTAAACAGCGATGTCACGTTTGTTATTGTGCCTACGCCCAGCATGTCAAATAGTTTGTTTACAAACGCGTACCTCCTGGATTCGCTGCGGGCATTGGGGGCGGAACTTAAGAAAAAACAGAGTTATCATCTAGTGGTCATTACCAGCACAGTAGTGCCTGGTTCAACGGGCGGGGTTTTGCAGCAAGCCCTAGAGGAATGCTCAGGCAAAAAAGTAGGGGTCGATATTGGCCTTTGTTACAATCCTGAGTTCATTGCCTTGGGCAGCGTGGTGAGCGATATGCTGGAACCTGATTTTATTTTGATTGGCGAATCGGATGTAAAAGCGGGAGAGATGCTCTCGGAGATTTATTATCAAACCTGCGATAACGCTCCCCCAATCCGGCGGATGAATTTTGTGAATGCAGAGTTGACCAAAATTTCGGTCAATACCTATGTAACCACCAAAATTTCCTATGCAAACATGCTGGCAGAGATGTGCGATCATTTGCCGGGTGCAGATGTGGATGTGGTTTCCCATGCGGTGGGTTCGGATACGCGCATTGGACATAAATATTTACGCGGTGCTACGGGTTATGGCGGTCCTTGCTTTCCTCGGGACAACAAAGCATTTAGTGCCATTGGTAAGGCTGCTGGTGTGCGCTGTGATTTGGCCGAGGCAACGGATGCCATAAACGACTATCAGGTGGAGCGTTTGGGTGGCATGATTGAAAAACACCTTGGGGATGCAAAAGGGAGGGTGAGTATTTTGGGGTTGTCTTACAAGCCCGATACCCAGGTGGTCGAGGAAAGCCAGAGTTTGAAGCTGGCGCAATGGTTATTGGGGCGCGGACATAGCATGCGGGTGTACGACCCCAAAGGCATGCCCGATGCCAAAAAAATGGTGTCTGCAATGCCTATTGCATTCGCTGATTCGGCCCAAGCATGCGTTGATAATGCGGATGTGACGGTGGTTATGACGGCGTGGCCAGAGTTTGCTGCCCTTGAACCCGCGGCCTTTCGATGCGCGAAGCAGCGGATGTTGGTGCTTGATCCATGGCGCGTGCTTCCAAAAGGCTTGGCTGTTTATGCGGAGCTAACCTTCCCTGGTTGTGGCTAGCCCATTTTGGTTGGTGGCAGTGCCTTTTGAGCTGGGCTTGGGGGGACGCGGGGCTCGCAGGGTTGCCCCACCCTTGCTTGCAAGGGGCACTTGGCTGGCGTTTTGTACACGTGCGGTGATTTTGGGGATACTCACAGGTGGCTTCGATGTGGGTTTGATAACCTTTGCCTCGTGTTCAATGCTCTGGGGTGTCTTCGCCTTGGGGACAGATTCTCCCGTGCTGGCGGGCTCGTCTGTCAAGGTCTCATATTCCAGTGCAATGCTGTTTGCGGGGATGGGTGATGTCCTGATTTTTTTCTGCTTGGCAGCCCAGTTGCGAAAGCGGCGCAGCTGGCTGGCACGAAAACGCTTTTGCTCTTGGGGGGTGGCTTCCACGGCCGCCAGGTATTGAAGCAATTCGGTTTCAAAACGCTTACGTGCAATCCGGAGTGCCTCTTCTGGAGACTCATTTTGCATACTGCTTTGGATATGCAGCCATTTGAGTTCATACACTTTTCTGCTGCTGGTTTTGCCTTTTTGCAGCAACAAGGCTGCTAAGCGAAACAAATAGACCTCTTCTTTTTGCAAGGTGTATTGGGCGATGGTTTTCCCTTGTGCATCATCATCTTTCAGCAAGCTTTCCGTCTCTTTTAGGGCTGCTTTAAGCGCAGCATAAAATGCGGTTATTTCTTCGCCAATTTCTGCTTTTTGCGCCTGTGTCAAGGCATGTTCAAAGGCCGTATCCACCTGCAAGTAGGTCAAGGTTTTTTTTTGATAGCGCAACATCCGGGTGGCCCTGCGCTCAGATTCATCCAAGGCTTTGACATGCAAATGCTGCAAAGGCTTATGAGGGATGAATCGATTACTGGAGGATACAGAAATTTGAATGCTCATTTTGGATAAGCCCTTTGACGGTAGGATGGGATGAGGAAATATCAAGACTTGCGGCGTGGTTTGGGCTAAAAAAGGTGGTCTAAGAGTGGGAGAAATGAGCGAACATTGTCGTATTGACGCACGATATCATCCTGGGCATTTTTGCGTTCTGCCTCGATGAGGTGCCTTTCTGCTTGGTAGGCATAGCCCGACAACATGCTTGTGAGCTGATCGATGGAAGAGCCGTTCAATGCCAAACCACTCGAAAGCACTTTATTCACCCCACGTGCCTCCAAGCGATTGGCTTTTGATTGAAGGTTGTTTGCTTGTTGCCTGGCGCTTTTTCTGCGTTCTTGTGCAGCAAAACGGGCCATGGCGTTTCTTTTGTCTCTGGCAATGATGGGGTTCAAAAGGGTGCTAAAATTGACCATAATGGTTTTTGAAATGCTTCAAAAAGGAGAGTGCCCGCTTAGCACGGGCAAAAAATGTGTTTGGGTAACAAGGTATCTAGTCAACGGCGTATAAAACGCTAAAGGATAATGTGCCGCTGCTGGGCAAGGCTGCCCCACTTACAGTGGCATACACCCGCGTGCGTTTGGTGCACTCATACCCCATCCCATTTGACCAGGTAACCGCGGTATTGGCGGTTAGAATGGTGGCGGCTTTTCCAAAAGTACTGGCTTCTGCCGCACTGCCTAAGCTCAATTTTGCACTGCCTAAGGCGACACTGCTATTACAACGAATGAGATGCAAAACCGAGCCTTGAGGCAAATCGCCCAGCACCAAGCGATCGCTGGTGGCTTGGGTTGCAAGGGTAAAACTGGCAAGCATGAGTTTGGCTTCGCCAAAGCTTTTGCGTGCACTGATACGCTCTCCATCGAGAGCTTTTTTTAGTTCGTTACTATTGGTATCTGACATAGAAATTTCAGGATTCCTTTTTGTTCAAAAAATAAAATAATTCCAACATTGTTATGTGGTGGTGACATCAATCATCACCACACCGTTGTTGTTTAAGCGTGAAGCACCTACCGAGCAACAAACGCGGAGGAGTGCGGCGTTTCTACGTTCGGGCACATTGTGAATTTCGGTGCGCAAATCTCGCCATTTGGCTAACACCACGGCATCGCGATGAAATACGGGCAAGCGTAATTCTCCTGTGGCAGGGACCTTCAAACGGTCTTTGCCCATGCGGCGAAAGGCAAAGCCCAGCAGTACTTTAATGCGCCCTTCCAAAAAGGAGTTAATCTGCCCCACATACTCCGAGCTGGTGGCTTGGGCGTTGGTGAGCAAATGGTTAATGTCTTTTTGGGTACAGCAAATGGTGAGCGAGGCTGAATCTTCATCCATGGCATCGTAACCATCGGCTTCGTTATCGGCTAAAATTTCACGTGCTTTAAGCAGTTTGCCAATGGTTAAACCCGTGTCACCGCTGCCTTTGTCGTAGTCGTGATTGGCTGCATCAATGATGGAAGATGTGTCGAGTTCAACGGTGCGAGAAGCGCTGCGCCCCATTTTTATGCCTGCGTACAACGCATCCATAATTTTTTTGTCCAAATAGCGTCCATAGGCACTGCGCGCTTCGATGACGTAGCGCGAGGAGGGATCAAACAGCATTTGGAGCTTGTCTTCCTCATCAATGTACACAGGCCATTCCCAATTGTTAGGGAACACGGCCACTTTGTCATGGTCGGGGTCAACCGCCTGTATTTTGCCATGGCGATCATGGTATTCATGACCTTCGGCACTGCCAATGCAATCGAAGAAATATACTTCTCCTTGGGCATGCATGTCGATGGTTACACGGGGTTCGAGTCGGGATTTTTTCTGCTGAAAGGCTTGGATAATATTGCTTGAATAGGCCTTTCGCAGGGCTTCAGAAATATCTGGCATAAGGTTTTGCTTCTATAAAGAGATTGTCTGTTTAGTCATGGTGATGTCGAAGTTGGTTTCGCGTAATTTTTTAAAAAAGGGTGTTTTCAGCCACAGCACATTGCATGTGTAAGGCAAATGGTGTGGCTTGCGAAAGCTTTGTGAGAAAGCACGTTTGGGTATGTGCTTGGAATAACAATGGCATCGCCACCTGGAAGAATCCCGCACAACGCTGCCAAGAGGCCCTTAGTGTTTCAAAGGGACCCCCATGGTTTGTGTGCGGCAGACGGGATTTTAAAAAAATGGGTTTAAATCAATGTCTTGTTTGTATTGGGAATGCAGGTAAATCCAAACAGCGGTGTCGCAACGAGCAAAATGGCTTGGCAGACGGGCTATTTGGATGTCTGTATCGCTCAAAAGACGCTCATAAGCATGGGTTCTCACAAGAGCAGTCACAAAGCATGGGCCCCGAGCAAAAAAGGCAGGCAAAAGGTTTTAAGGTTGATATGCGGTCTCATAGAATTGACGCAGCTGCTTGACTGCTTCTTCATGATGAGGGTCGCGGTTGATATGCGGTTTCATAGAGTTGACGCAGCTGCTTGACTGCTTCTTCATGATGAGGGTCGCGGTTGATATGCGGTTTCATAGAGTTGACGCAGCTGCTTGACTGCTTCTTCATGATGAGGGTCGCGTTGGTTATAAAGGGCTTGGTTGGCATGGGTGCTGGCGTGCAATGCTGCAATCCGTTTTTTGGCCTGGGAAGCCGAGCTGATTCCCAGGCGTTCTCCATGCCCCAGCCCAATGATTGGTGCATCGGCGTGCTCTTCGCCTAAGGCATAAAAAATTTTTAAAATGCTGGGATCATCGGCCAAGCCCGCTTGCTGAAGAATGGTTTCCAAAGCGGTGGCATCGCCCGTTTTTGCCGAAACATTGCGCAAGCCGCGTCGTGCGAGTGCCAAATTTCGGTCGTAGTTTAAGCCCCATTCTGCTTGCATATGCGCTTGCATTTGCTGGCTTAATTGGGTTGCCATAACGCTGTCGTCTTCCAAACCTTGTCGAGAGGTATTATGGAGCCATGAAAGCACGGTTTGTGCCTGCTCTGAATTGATTCCAGCGGATTCCATGGTGGTTTCAAAGCCTTGCATCCATGTTTGGGATGCTTGGGTTTGTTCAATGGGATCCTCTTTGTCCCTGGGTAGGCCCTCTGCATTTTTTGCTGGTGCTACGTCAGGTAGGTCGACAGCACCCCTGGCACTGTCAATGCCATCTGCGCTTTGTGCCTTGGTCGAAGGCCCCGTTACCCCTTCTTGTAACGCTTCATTGGAAGTGGGCAATGAGGAGGGTTTGTGATGCTTTTGTGGTGAGAGGGTTTGGGCATCCTCGAGGGGAGGCGAAGTATCATGGAATGGGTTCATCTTTCCATCTCCTCATAAGGCCATTGGGGTTCTTGATTTAAAAGTGCCAAAATTCGCAGTACGACGGCGCGCTGCCCTTCGTTAAAGGCAGTGGTTAGGGAATCGTTTTCGACGAGGGTGTTGGTGAACATAAAGTGCTTTTGGGTTAAATCACGCAGTACTTTTTTGCCATCATCTAAAGCAAACAAGCGTGCGTAGGCTGCTTTGAGCTGCTTGGATTGGCTAAACATGCAATCTAAGGCCTCCTTTACGGATAGGTTTTTTTGAACGGTCGGGCCCACCTTGCAAACCAAGGAGGAATTGTTTTACGCATTGGTCTGCAGTGTTTTTAAGGCATGGGCGGTTTCTTTAAGCGTTTTGGCGCGTTCTTTGTTTAAGGCTGCTTTGTTAAGTGCCCCTTGGGATTGGTTTTGTAAATTTTTGAGATGTTCTAATTCTTCTGATGTGCGCAACGCTTCGATGGGTGTATGTAGTACACGGGCTGCCATTTCTGCCGCACGCTCGGGGTGCAATAAGGCAGAAGCGTGTTTTGCCTCGCCCAAATAGGACACCACCTGCATCCACTGCAGCAAAGGGTTTAACTCGGCAGCACGTAAGGCGGCATCAATGGGGCTGGTGTATTCCAACAGCAATTCTTGTCCTTCCAATTCAGCGGGCGCGGGTGGCAGCAGGTTGTTTTCCCACAAGCTATAAAAGCTCAGTTCAATGACGGGGGCTTTAAACTCGGCATTCAGTCGCGCCACATAAGGCGAAAATAGCCCCAAGTTTTGGTTGGCCCGCACGGCTGCTTCAGTGGCACTCATGCGCAGCATCACGCCATCTGGCGAAATCGGTGGGGGGAGCTCCTCTAAAATATCGAGATAAAATGCCTTGCGAATGCTTTGGCGCATTTGTTCTAAACCCATTGTTCCAATATTGGGTTGCGCCCCCGTAATTAAAGGGCGAATGCGCTGTTGCTGGCTAAGGGTTGGGTCGTAAACATTTAAGGCCCCTGGACGAATGTTGGCAGGGCGAATGTAGCCCAGTGAAGGCATTTCCAAGGGCGGGCGAATGCTTAAATGAAACGCCCAGAGCATGTCTTTTTTTAAATCGTTTAGGCTGATGGCTTCTCCCAAGGCATTCATCCCAGGGGAGCGCCCATACACTTCCCCAGGTGCCTTTTGCCAACGCGAAATGGCATAAGGAAAGCGCTTAAAACCCCCTTGGGCGATGATCTTTTTTTCTTCTAACAGCACGTAATAACTGACAAAAGGCATGGCCTTTTTGCCGTGTTTATCCGTGGCATTGTTGGGTTTTACGATGTGCAAAAAGGTAAATTTGCGTAAGGGCTCTTGGCGTGCGGCTTTCACCACCAAAGGCGTGAGGGCCTGCTCACCGAAGGCGTCTAGCGCTTGGTGGGCGGTAAATTGAAATCGGCGATGGCAGGTCTCGATTTCTTCATGGGAATTTTCTTGGATAAAGCATTCTGCCAAAGGAATGTTACGATAACGGGGCCCGTACCCAGGGACATCCTCGACCAACATGCAGGTGGTCCCAAATGCGCCCAATTCCTCGTAACTTTCTTGCGCTTTGGCGTGAAACTTAGAACGCGGGGAGTTTAAGTGCTGGTGAATATGACGGCTGCACTTATCCAACCAAGTGCGCACCTTGGCAGAGCGCATGTGTTTTTCGTTGGCCAGGCGAAAGTGAAACCAATGCTGAGCTTGTGGCGTACATTTTTTGGCCATGTGGGCAGCAAAGCGCTCTAAGGCAAGGGGTGCTTCAGCATCGTATAGGTCGCGTGTAAGATGCGCTGCTGGCTGCTGCACTTGGGTAAATTGCGATTTCTCGGGTAACATCCAACGGGCAATCTCCTGCCAATGGGTTTCCCATTGTGAACGGTGTGAATTGAGTTGTTCAAACTCATGCACGAGGGTTTTAACGTGGGTTTCCATCATGAATACGCTTTGAATCAAAAAGGGAGGGCAAAAAAGACCAAAAAAGACCACCAGTCAAGTGGGTGGACCCTTTTGGTTAGCCAGCAAGAGTGAAAAAGGGGGAGTGTTTGCTTGGGGGCTACAATAATTTTCCCCTGGCGGTTTTAAGGAGTGTTCTGGGTTTTTGAAGACGGATTAAGCAGACCATAGGCCCCTGCCAAAATGGTCGAAAGCGTTCCGCGGCGCCTTGACAGCTGACGCCGTTTCCGACGGATTGCTGCCAAGGTTTGCTCGCGTAAATTCTGGTTGTTGCTTTCAAGTTGCGTCGAAGGATCTTCGTATAAATTATTTTCCCCCAGAAGGTCGGCAAGGGTTTCTTTGGGGTTTTCAAACAGTTCCTCGACTTCGTCAAACCCGTTGGAAACGATCGAGGGGGTCCTTTTTCGAATGCTGTTCAATGCTTTAGAGAAAAATGCCACGCGTCTTACTCCCTTGGGGTTAAAAAATTTTATGCTCTAGGCACTGCACAGCCTTTCAAGCCTTTGTTAAAACAAGGGTTGCACAAACCGCCTCACCATGTGTAGATGAAGGCGTTCGTATAAGTAGGCATTCAGGAATGGCTTTTGTTGGTGCGCCAAGCAGCGTTTAAGGTTGGTAGTCGAGACCTTCGGCATATTCTGGAAAACTGGGCAGGGCAGAAGGAATGGTGCGGGCAAACTGCAAACTCATCAATGCATAACGTGTGGCAGAAATAAGGTCATCATCAAGGGCCACGGCTCTGCCGTCTTTGCGATGGTAACGTTGTAATTCTTGAACAAAATTTTGCAAATGATCTGCCACTTTAAAGCGTCCCGTTTGCATCCGTTGGAGCATCTCCCACAAGCCAGGTTCAATGGCAATTCCACCCCCCGGATTTTGAAACGCTTCGGGCAGCATTTTAACTTGCATCCTGCGATACTGCTCTGCCAGGGCAATCCCTGCCCCTGGTTCAATGCGCGTTCCATCTCTGGGCCACACCATGGGAATCCAAGCACCACGCGCCAAAATAGCGCGTGCATGCACAGCGGGCAGTGCTTTTGATTGACAGTGCGAATCGTATAAATACACCACATCATTCATGACATCATGGGCTAACCAGGCCACTGCGGTTGGGTGCTCCCAACCAAAATCCATGGCGGCAATGCGTGGCCAATGGGTGGCAAGGGGTTGCTGTGCGGGGTTGTATTGAATGCTGGCAACCTCAACGGGGAAAACGACCCCACTACCCGTAGTGGCGACCCCTTTCGAGCGTAAATCGCGCTCGTAAGGTGGAAGCGTGGCCAAGGCTTGGACAATGCGTTTTTCATCAAAATGCGGGCAATCCCACCAGGTTGCATTCATCCACATTTGATCTTCTGGGCTTAATTGGTCTTGAAAAAACCGTACAAAATCCGTTTGCCCTTTTTCTGGAGTGTAGGTGGCCAGCACGATCCCATCACGCTTGACGGTTGCACGAATGGCATGAGAATAAATTTTGAGGGGCGGCTCTTCATCCAACCACACAATGTCTACTTCTTGACCCCGCCATTGCTTTTCTGTGGCTTGGTAAGTTTTAAACCAAATTTCGCTCCAACCCCCGTTTTTGTGCCTTACCTGAACCTTCGAAATCGATTCGGGAATGTTAGGCTGGCGTTGCACGACACCTAAATGCGCTAGGGGAATGCTTCCTTGGCCGTATCCTTCACTTTGAGGAAGCCCACCGAGGAGTTTTTTTTGTAAAATATCGCGCGTGTTGGCATGGGTATCCCCTCCTATCCAAATTTTAACGGGCCTCTGCCAGCGCCATCCTTGCCACCAAGAAGGGTATTCGCCGCTAGCATGGATGGCAACCTCCATGGATGCGCATTCGGTTTTGCCAATTTGATTGGCTGCTTGCAACACCCGTTGTTTGGCCAGCTTACCGTAGTGGGTTTTGGCAGCGTGAAAGCGTTTTTGGTAAATGTATGGCTGGTAAACCCCGAGGGAATTCGTTTTATAATGAGCGGAAATCATGGTGAAAGGGGTTGTTTGAGAGGCGGTCAGCCCCGTTACCTTCTCAAGCAATACGGCCTCATTAACCTGAGATACATGGTTTTGATGGGGGTTGCGAGACGATTTCTTGGCTGCGTTTTCGTCTTTAGATACTGGGTTTTTGGTTTTCATGGGACGTTTTTTTAGAGGAAGGCAAAAAAGGAAAGTTAGAGAACGACCATAGCTGCCCTTGAAACACCAAGGCATCGAGGTGTACGGGCAGCAACTCTCGAAGTAGGTATCGCCGATTTACCCAGGTTTGTCCTAAGGAAAGGCTTCACATAAAACAGAAAACACGAGACAACCGTCACATTTTTTTAGCGGATAGTGATGTTTATGCAGGTGTTTTTGTTTTAAAAAGCTGCCCTTGAAACACCAAGGCATCGAGGTGTACGGGCAGCAACTCTCGAAGTAGGTATCGCCGATTTACCCAGGTTTGTCCTAAGGAAAGGCTTCACATAAAACAGAAAACACGAGACAACCGTCACATTTTTTTAGCGGATAGTGATGTTTATGCAGGTGTTTTTGTTTTAAAAAGCTGCCCTTGAAACACCAAGGCATCGAGGTGTACGGGCAGCAACTCTCGAAGTAGGTATCGCCGATTTACCCAGGTTTGTCCTAAGGAAAGGCTTCACATAAAACAGAAAACACGAGACAACCGTCACATTTTTTTAGCGGATAGTGATGTTTATGCAGGTGTTTTTGTTTTAAAAAAAGGGGGGGAGGAGTGGAGAGCTGTGCTTATAACAAAACGATTTGCGGATATACTTGCCAGGCCATTTACGCACAAAAAACGTTGGCACCAAGGGAATATAATCTATATCTAGCCCTGTTCTTTCTTCAAGGGTGGTGACTCGCCGTTGCGTATTCGGACAAGGATGTTTTTGGGAATAACAACCCTTTTTTGAAGGGAGCAACACGGGGCAAGGGTTTTGGGGCTGCCCTAGATAACTAACTTTGGGGTTATCTATGGTAAGATGGCAAGGTGTATGTGGGTGTTCACGATAGGTGCGGTTCACGGTGTTGCCAGCATGACACCGGCTTTTTGGCCGTTCAATTTAGACCTGCATTTTTGTGCCAAAAACCTCAATATAATCCCATGATATCCGTTATTTTCCGCCATTTCCATGTAGTAGCAAAACATGTGTCTTGGCACACAGAAAGTGGTTGCTGTTTTGCTTAAATATGCGATAACAACACCAAAAGTAGAAAGTGGTTGCTGTTTTGCTTAAAATAGGCCATGCGCTCAAAACGGCACGTGCCCCTGTGCTGCGGTCAGCACGTGGGGGAGCTTTGCTTTTGCTTTTGGAAAGGCATGGGAAGCGTTGGACTACCCTTGCAACACCCGTTAAACACTCGGTTATAGGCAGAACTTGGTAATGGCTTAAAAGCACACCTTATGCCTCCTGTATTTTGCGCCGTAAAATAAGGTAAAAGCGCACACATAAACTAGCCGTGGCGACAATAGCACCCGCAGCCAAAGCCCAAGCAAACATCCATACCCCTAACCCTTGCTGTAACCCAAACCACCATGCCAAAGGTACACTAACTCCCCAAAAACCAAGCGTTACCATGCTAGCGGGCAGGTAGACATCGCCTAAGCCCCGCAAGGTCCCCATCCAAACTCCTTGCAAGGCATCGAAGATGATAAATAATGCGCATGCGTAGAGCAACATACTGGCAATGCTGGCGACGTGGGGGTTTTGAGTGTACAACTGCGCCAAGACGCTAGGTATTGAAACAAAACCCAATGCCAATGGCAGTAGTACGATAAGCACGGCTGCAACAGCACCCAAAGCAGCACGCATTGCTGCTTGGGGTTGGTTTTTCCCAAGTGCTTCGCCCACCCGCACACTGGCTGCGACACCCATACCTATTCCAAGCATGTACACAATGGTAAACATGTTTTGGGCAACTTGATAGGCTGCCAAACTGGTCGCTCCCAAGTACCCTGCCATTAAATTCAGCATGGCAAAGGCGCTGGCTTCAAAAATCTGCGCTACCCCCAGCGGAAACCCCTGCATGCGGACCTCACGCTCTGTAATGGCGAGGCTTTTTTGCTTTCCTTGAATGTCGTAGGTGTTTCTATCGGGCAAGTACCATACCACAGCGAGTAACCCAAGGCCCATGCACCAGCGGACAATGCTGGTGGCAGTGGCAGCACCCAATGCTCCCATGCCGATCCAGTCAGCGTGTGAAAAAATAAACATCCAGTTAAGCAAGATATTTAAAACATTGCCCCCCAACATCACGTAAAGCACAAACTGAGGCTTACGCAAGCCTTCCAGCAGGGCTCCGCAGGTAAGGAGCAAAAAGCCCCCAGGCAGCCCCCAACCCAAGACCGTCATTACCTCGCCACCATGCTGGGCAATCTCTAAAGGCTGGTTTAAGGCACGTAAAATATTGGGACCTTGGCTTGAGATAAACATGGCCACAAGGCTTAAACCAAGCATGTGTAGCAAGGCCGCACGCCATGCACTGCCACACAAAGTGGGCTGCCCACCTCCCCGCAAACGTGCTACGTAGGCACTTAAACCAGACATCCAGCCAAGGGCACTCATATAAACGAGCTGTGCAGGTGAAACGCCCGCACCAAAATAGGCCAGTTCTTTACCCCCAGCCCAGCCTGTCATGATAATATCGCTGGTAAAGAGCATTAACCCAGCAAAGCGTGCACCCATTACGGGGATTGCCAAGCGGTAGGTAGCCTTTATTTCGCTCAAAACAGACATGAAGGTACGCCTTTTTTAACCGGCCTCAAAAAATGTCGCTAAAAATGTCGCTTGCAATGCTGGTGATATGACAAGCCCGCCCAAAACACGCGCCCATGTTCAAAAGCCCGCCATCAACCTTTGCAAGGCCCTCTTTTTTCAATAGGGTGGGCGATAAGGGTAAAGCGTGTGGCTCGTTAATGCTGCACTGGGAGAACTTGAGCGGTGGTGGGACCTCGCAAAGTACTCAATATCCAACAAACAGGCTGTAACTAGATTTACAGCTAGCCATGCTAACAGGAGAGCGGTTCATGCATCTACACCAAAGATCTTTTCGCGGTCGGGTAGTACACGGCCTTTGCTGGCACTTGAATCAGGCGATCTTCTGGCCAAAGCAGGCCTGTGAGTTTTCGCCCGTACACACAGCCCGTATCAAGACCACGCAAGCGCGGACGCGTTACCAAACCGCGCCGAGCCCAATGTCCAAATACAACGGTGGGTTTTGCGCGATAATGGTAAAACCACGCACGGTAACCCGCGGGTGCGCGCAAGTGTTGGGAAGGCCAGTGGGTGGGTGTGCAACCTTGGGCGTTGCAATGGCGTACGGTGGTTAAGAACCGCGCACTGGTTTTTTCTAGGTCTAACACAGGGTGTATTCCTGCATGCACCACCAGCCAGTTTTTGGTGCCAGCCTTGGTTTTTGAAAGGAAGGCATCGTGCCCAGACTGGCGCCATAAAGGCCAGCCTTGAATGGCTTGCAAAACCTCTTCCCACAAGCCGGCATTACAAAATTGTGTGTAGGCACTGTGAGAATGCAAGGCCCACGCTGGAAGGTTTTGATCTCGTTTCTCAAGTTGGGCAATGTAGAGCAAACTGTGCTCGTGATTTCCTAAAATGGGCTCTGCTTTGGCTTGTTGCAGCAAGCGCAGCACCCTGGGAGAATCGGGCCCGCGGTTAAACATATCTCCCACGGGAATGAGGCGCCGGCTTTGCGGAGAAAACCCAGCCTTTGCCAGCAATGTCTCCAATTCAGCAGCGCATCCATGAATATCTCCCACAAACAAAACGGGGCGCTCGACAGTTTGCATCAACACCAACCTTCAACCCAGTGTAAGGGTTTTTGTCATAAGGGTGTTTGGGACCTTTTTTTAAGCAAACCCCCTTACTTATCGAGCTAGGCAATCCATCTGATACACGCACCAAGAATAAGAGGGTGTTTGGGACCTTTTTTTAAGCAAACCCCCTTACTTATCGAGCTAGGCAATCCATCTGATACACGCACCAAGAATAAGAATGTAAATCGTCTCATAACTGGCGGTAATCACCCACGATTGTGTGCGCTTCTCTTGAAACAAACTGCCCGAAAGCCCTTTGAGAGCGGTGGTTAAAATGAGTAGCACTACACCCAACTCAAACACGCTCGTTTGCGCCAGCACAGCCAGCAACACAGCCGTGGCAATAACCGAAGCAAGTTCCGTCACCATGGGTAAAACAGAGGAAGAGTCCTTACAATCTTCCACCGTTCTACCCCAGGACTCCATCAAAGCCGTACCCAGTACCTTAGGGTGAAACCAAATTGCGCCAAAAATAAAACTAACCACCACGCCAACTGAAATACCCAGCCAATTTAACCCCATCATACCTTCTAACATAGAGGCATTCCTCCCATTTTGATTATACAAATTTGCATTTCTTGACAGCCGAGTAAAACCAGGAAGCACGGCAAAACAAACGGCTCGCCGTTGCTCGTACGCACTGGTAGGGCGCAGCATTGTTTGGCAGGTACCCTTATGAGGAGCTGTTCACTCTAACCCACTTTGTGCGCACGCTAGCATAAGAGCCACGACAAACGCTAGCGTTTTGTGTAAGTTGTTCCCAACACCACCACCGGAAACAACCTTGGCCTTCATTTTTAAGGCGCCTATTGCTGTGTAAAGGCAGAACGAACGGCTTTGCCAATTTTGCGCATCATCTTGCATGTCAATCGGTGTGAGGCCTTTGCATGAGGTATCTGTGACCTTCCACCTATTAGGTTAATCATCGCTAAAAATGGCTGCACTCGGAGACAAACAATCCCTTAACTGGCAGGTGATTCGCCTTAAAGAGGCCAGTTCAACCAATACCTTGATTTTACAATCAAGCACATGGCTTGACCGCCTGGGATTGGTGATACGAGCAGACCATCAAACGGCAGGACGTGGGGCAAGGGGGCACCAATGGGCTTCAGCGGCGGGCACGCAGCTCCAATTTAGCCTGGTGGTACGCCCTCATGGTCACCCGGGTTTGTACGCATTGGTTGCGGGATTGGCAGTGGAACAGGCCATTTCGCAACATTTAAAAGGGCATTTGCAACATGCACCGCGCCTTAAGTGGCCAAATGATGTACAGTTGGGAGGAGGAAAATGTTGCGGGGTGCTTATTGAAAGTGCCAAAACCCAAGGGGGAACTCTGCATTTGGTGGTGGGGATTGGGGTGAATTGTTTGGGGCCAAAAACCAATTTCCCCCGGGAATTGCAGCCCATTTTAACCACTTTGCAGGAAGAAAGTGGGGTGGTGGTTGATCTTGACGCGTTCATGCACAGCATTTTGGAGTATTTTGCAGCATGGCAGCAATGCTTGGTCCAGGAGCAAGCGCAAAAGGTGATTCATGCCTGGCACAAGCGAAGCACGCTGCCTCAAGCAGTGCAGGTAGAGCATGTACAGCGGTGTTTTAACGGCGTAGCGGTGGGTTTAAATGAGGAAGGCTATTTGCTGGTAAACCCCGAAGATGGCAGCCCGTGTGTGGTTATCCAATCATCATCGCAAGTTTCATGGCTTTGAGCACAGCAAGCACTTGGAGTAATGGCTGTTTTGGCTACACGCGAGATATCACAAATGGCAAAATAAAATGAGAGGAATCAAGATGGTCTTGCGCGTGATTGGGCTAACGGGTGGAGTGGCTTGTGGAAAGTCAACCATGGCACAATACTTAGAGCAACGAGGTGCTGCCTTGATTAATGCGGATACATTGGGGCATACGGTGCTCGAAGAGGAGGGTTACGATGCCATTGTCCGCACTTTTGGAACCAGCATTTTAGGGGAAAACGAGCGCATTGAACGCAGCAAGCTGGGTGCCTTGGTGTTTGCGAGCCCTGCCAGTTTAGCGGCCCTAAATGCGATAGTACACCCGCATATTGCGCAGCGTGCCACTCAGGAAATTGCACGTATACAGGCCCAAGCAAGCACCAAAAACACTTTGTTAGGGCCTGCAGTTGCGATACCAAAATCGGTTGTGCTCGAAGCGGCATTGTTACTGGAAACGGGCTGGAATGCCCTTTGCGACGAGGTGTGGACGGTAGAAACCTCGCCCAAACTGGCTGTACAACGCCTTATGCGGCGCAATCAATTGACACAATTACAAGCCGAGCAACGCATCGCCACCCAATGGTCCCCTCAAAAGCGCATGGCCTTGGCCGATTGTGTCATTCAAAACACGGGCACTTTGCAAATGATGCAAGGTGAGGCACGACGCCTTTTTGAGCAACGTGTCGCCTGTATATAAAAACCCTTTTCCAGCACGCATGTGCCCATTCACATGGTTTTACACTGGCAAAAAGGATGGCTTTTTGTGGTTTTTTGCGGTGTAAAGGGACACATGGTTTTACACTACAAGGAAATTGTGGGATATCATGCCTGTCCCCGTTCACATGCTTTGCGACCACATGGAAATGGCAAGAAATAGCGGGATATAGCGAGATTTCTGACACAACTGCACCCCACAAAGATGGCTGCGCCGAGACACATGGTTTGCGACTGGACAAGCAGCGTGCCCCGCCCGTAAGGAAAACCACCTTGGTAATGTGGGTCCCCAAAGTGCGCCTTTGACGGCTGAGGGAAGACGCCCAAGATGCCCTCAGATTTAGCCCAAGGCCAAGGTGATGCTTTATGCCAAGGGTGGGGGCTTAAGATCCATTTAAAAGCCCAGAGCAATGTGCTCATCGAGCCAGGGAAGGAAGGCAAGGTGGCGCTAGGCGGGCAAGGGCTCCCCACCCCTCGGTAGGGGTGTGCGGGCTGAATGCCTTGGCTATCGGGGGTTAATCCCCGCCAAACGGCTTAAATCTTTGTGGGGGGAAGGCAGGTGAGGGAATTGCTTTACACAAACCTCGCACCTACAATCATGAAAAAACTCTAAAGGTGGCTTCGCAAAGGAGGCAAGCGATTGATGGCAATATCCATCCACAAAAAACAGGCCATGAAAAAATATGCAAATCTAGACGACCAGTGTAAAAGCACAGGAACGAAAGTCGCAAAGGATGTGAACGGTTAAAAAAGTATGGTGTGCCCAAAAGGGCATGGCACCGCCTAGAACGCCCATTTTTATGCTTTGCGTACATACAAGAGGATGGACCGTAGCTCAATTGGGTTTAGAACTGTCAAAAAAAGCCGTTTATGCCTCGCCACAAAATAGCGGATGAAGATTTGCGCTTTTGAACTATTTTGAGTGAAACAATTAGCCTGCAAGGCGTCTAAAAGCAAGGCGTCCATTTTCGTTCTTGCGGACCTCAACGGTATCCCCCGCTTTAAGGCTGTCATCAAGCATTTTATAGGCCAGCACATCTTGAATTTCTTGTTGAATCAAACGCTTTAAGGGGCGAGCACCAAAAAAGGGATCGTAGCCCATGTCGGAGAGATAATCTTCTGCACTTTGTTTTACAGAGAGATAAATTTTATGCTCTTTAAGGCGCAGGTGTAACTGCTGGGTTTGAAGGCGTACAATCTGGCGCAAAGCTTCTTTGGCCAGCGGTTTAAATACAATGACCTCATCAATCCGATTCAAAAATTCGGGGCGAAAATGCCCTCTTAAGGCGCGGTGCGTGCTGGTTACCACCAACTCGTAACGAGGGTAAATCGCTTTGCCTTGCGGCTCTCCAAAGTCTTGCCCTAGGTTGGTGGTAAGAATAAGCAAGGTATTCGTAAAATTAACCGTGCGCCCTTGGCTGTTGGTTAGGCGTCCTTCGTCCATCACTTGCAACAGCAGGTTAAAGACATCGGGGTGCGCTTTTTCAATTTCATCAAAGAGCAACACCGAATACGGCCGCCTGCGTACAGATTCCGTTAAAGTGCCCCCTTCCTCAAACCCCACATACCCCGGAGGTGCGCCAATCATGCGGGATACCGCATGTTTTTCCATATACTCCGACATATCCACCCGTACCATCGCTTTTTCATCATCAAATAAAAATGAGGCCAAGGCACGCGCCAGTTCGGTTTTGCCTACCCCTGTTGAACCCGCAAAAATAAAGCAACCAATGGGGCGGTTAGGGTCTTGCACCCCTGCGCGCGCACGTCGAATGGCATTGCTCACCGCGCCCAAAGCATCATCTTGCCCCACCACCCGCTTACGCAAATTGTTTTCCATGTTAATCAGTTTTTTGCGCTCTCCTGCCAGCATACGCTCGGTAGGAATACCCGTCCATTTGCTAATCACGCGCGCAATGTCCGTCTCATCGACCGCCTCACGCAACATCCGTTGGCTGCCCACTCCCTCGAGCTGCTTTTGGACGAGGGCCAGTTTTTTGTTTAGTTCATCCAGCGCGCCATAACGCAAGCGCGAGGCCATTTCTAAGTTGCCATGGCGTTGGGCTTCTTGCTCTTCTTGACGGGTGCGCTCAATATCTTCGCGCAGTTTGCGTATTTGATAAATAATTTCGCGCTCTTTTTTCCAGCGGAGCTGCTTAGCTTCACTTATTTCTTTCATCTCAGCCAGTTGGCGTTCCAATTGTGTCAAGCGCTCTTTGCTTAAAGCATCTTCCTCTTTGCGCAAAGCAGCCACTTCAATCTCAAGTTCGATGGCCTTGCGATTAATTTGGTCAATTTCGATGGGCAGCGAATCCATCTCAATGCACAATTCGGCAGAGGCTTCATCAATCAGATCAATGGCTTTGTCGGGTAAAAAGCGGTCGGGCAAATAGCGCTCAGAGAGGCCCGCTGCAGCGATAATCGCAGCATCTTTAATCCGCACTCCATGATGCACCTCGTAGCGCTCCTTTAGGCCACGCAAAATGGCAATGGTGGAAGAAAGGTTAGGGGGTTGCACCAAAACTTGCTGAAAACGGCGTTCTAAGGCAGCATCTTTCTCGATGTTTTTTTTGTATTCTTGCAAGGTGGTTGCCCCCATGCAGCGCAAGCTGCCCCTTGCAAGGGCAGGCTTGAGCATATTTGAGGCATCCAGCGTACCCTCCGATGATCCTGCACCCACCAGGGCATGCAGTTCGTCAATAAACAAAATTACCTGCCCGCTTTGGTTTTCAATGGCGTCAATCAGCGACTTCATCCGATCTTCAAAGTCACCGCGAAACTTAGCTCCTGCCACCATTGAGCCCAAGTCGAGGGATAAAATGCGCTTGTTGCGCAAGGTTTCGGGTACATCGCCCGAGACAATGCGTTGGGCCAGCCCTTCGACAATGGCCGTTTTGCCCACCCCTGGTTCGCCAATAAGTACGGGGTTGTTTTTGCGGCGGCGGCTTAGCACTTGAATCACACGACGTACTTCTTCGTCGCGTCCAATGACGGGGTCAAGTTTTGAGGCCAGTGCTTGTTCCACCAAGTCGACACAAAATTTTTCCAAGGCCCCAAAGGAATCTTCTGCATTTTTTTCCAGTACGCGGCCTCCACCACGCAGGTCGCGCAAAATAGCCACGATGCCTTGGCGTGCCACCTTGCGGCTTTTAAGCATTTCACCCGCCGTGTAGCTCGTGTCTTGGCATAAAGCCATCAGCAGGTGCTCTGACCCTGTGTATTGATCGCGTAACAAAGACGCTTCGCGACCCGCACGGGTAAAAATACTTTGCAGTTTTTTGGAAACGTATGGCTGATTTCCACCACTGATCGTTTGCGGTTGGCGCTCCACGTGCTGATTGAGCTGCTCTTCCAGCAAGCCCACATCGGAGCCTAGTTTGTCGAGGATCGAGGGAACCATCCCTCCAACTTGACGCAGCAGGGCAAGCAGCAAGTGTTCGGGATCTATTTTGGCACTTTTTTTATCTTGCGCCAGACCCTGGGCAGCCAAAATCGCTTCTTGCGCCTTGTTGGTAAACTGGCCAAGGGAAAGCCCCATGTGCGTATCGTTCCTTTATTTTCGCGAAGATCATCCTATGGTTTGCCGATAACCACGGGTCGATAACGCTCTCGGGAGCCTTGGCCTTCCTTAGCTAAAGGGTCCTTCACTGCATGGGTTAAGGAGGGGAAGGCGGGCACGTTTTTTTGTTAAAACCCTTGCTGTTTGTTATCAGTGCTCAAAACCAACGGTGGATAGGTGCCTTAAAAAAGCACGTCAAAAACCGCAGCAGGAGAAGGCGGCTGTGTGTGTTTTAAAAAGCCCTTGCTGCTATCAGTGCTTAAAACCAACGGTGGGTGGGTGGCTTAAAAAAGCACGTCAAAAACCCGTAGCAGCGGCGATGCTAAACGCGTCTGGTTCTTTCGTGGTGTTTGTAACCCATCCGCGCTTAGAATAGCATACTTTTACCCCTTAAGCGCTACCAAATGCACGGTTGGCAGCGTGGCGCAACGCTCGAACCGCTTGGTGATAGGGGGGTTGATTAAAGATTGCGCTACCCGCCACGAAAACATTCGCCCCTGCAATGGCAGCGTCTCCAATGGTTTGGGGGGTAATGCCGCCATCAACCTGGATCCACGGCGACACCTTGTGCTGCGCCATCATGCGCCTAAGTTCCACAATTTTGCGCGTGGTAAGGGGCAGGTAGTGCTGCCCGCCAAACCCTGGATTCACCGACATTAGCAAAACCAAGTCAACCTCGGGCAGCACATATTCTAAGGTTTGTACAGGGGTCCCGGGGTTGAGTGCCACCCCTACGTGCATACCCGCTTCACGAATGCGCCCTAGGCTACGGTGCAGGTGCAAGGAGGATTCGGCATGCACAGTTAGGCGCTGTACTCCTGCCGCGGCAAAGGCATCAATCCATGCATCGGGCTCACTCACCATCAGGTGTGCATCCCATTCAAGGCCTGAAGGTTTGCCTAGTTTGGCCACCAAAGGCGGACCAAAACTGAGGTTGGGGACAAAATGCCCATCCATAATATCCAAATGCAGCCAGTCGGCACCCGCCTCGGCTACCATGGCGATCTCTTCATTCAAGCGACCAAAATCGGCAGACAATAGCGAGGGAGCGATGGTAATGGGAGCCGTGGTAATAGGGGCTGACATAAGCAAACGCAGGCCTTGTTTTCAAAAAAAGGGAAGGGTGTCTGTATTTTTTACTAAAAACTTACAAAAAAACCCGCCAAATATTCTTCCATCTGCCCATTTTTTAAGAAGGCACAGCCACCCGTTTCACCATGGCGCACGCTCGGCTCTTCCTCTGACAAACAACCCGTTTGCCCACCACAAAAGCTCCGAATGCTTACCTTAAACAATGGAAAAAGTTACTTTCAAGCGTGCAACACTACGCCACCCAAGCGCAACCATAACCATTCGAACCTCGCTCAAACCCCGTTTGAAGCATCCACCCCGCCGCTAACCTAGCAGGCTTTCCACCGCCTTGACCACAGCACCAGGGGTAAAGCCAAACTGCTCAAATAATTCCCCTGCGGGTGCGCTCCCTCCATAGCTTTGCATGCCAATCATGCACCCTTTTTCACCCACAAAGGGTTCCCAGCCCTGCATCACCCCGGCCTCAATGGCCACCCTAGCCTTTGCGTGTGGGGCCAGTACTTCCCTTTGATAGGCCTTGGTTTGGGCAAAAAAGCGTTCATGACAAGGCACGCTTACCACCCGCGTACCTATACCTTGTTCTAGCAGCAAACTGCGTGCCTGTAGAGCCAATGCCACCTCGCTTCCCGTGGCATAGAGCACCGCGCTCAAGGGCATATCGGGGGGGGAATCCTCAAGCACATAGCCTCCGCGCTCGACACCACCATGGCCTGTATGGTTTTGATTGGGCAAGGCTTGCCTGCTAAGCACCAACGCGGAGGGCGTACTTTTTGAACCAAGTGCGCAGCACCAGCATTCGGCCGTTTCACAGGCATCTGCGGGGCGAAACACATGCAAGTTAGGGATGGCACGCAAACTAGCCAAATGCTCAATGGGTTGATGGGTGGGGCCATCTTCGCCCAAGCCAATGCTATCGTGGGTAAACACGTAAATTACAGGCAAACCCATCAATGCCGCCAAACGGATAGCGGGCCGCATGTAGTCCGAAAATGCCATAAACGTACCTCCATAAGGCACACAGCCACCATGCAAAGCCAATCCGTTCATAATGGCGCCCATGGCATGTTCGCGGACGCCATAGCGAATGTAGTTGCCTCCGGGGTTTTGAGGAGACATATCTTGCATATCAGGGGGGCGTGTTTGGTTAGACTCGCTTAAATCGGCAGATCCCCCCACCAGCTGCGGGCAATGTGGGCTTAAAGTGGACAGCACCAAGCCCGAGCTGGCCCGCGTGGCCATAGGCTTAGGGGCATTTTCTTTCCATTTGCTCAGCAGTACTTCTAAGGGGGGGATCCAATTGCGCGGCACCTGGTTTTGGATACATTGTTGTAGGTCCTTGCCTTGTTGAGGGTATGCCGTGGCGTAATTTTGTACCTGCGAAAGCCATTCTTGCTCTCGTTGGGCACCCCGTTTCCCTGCTTGGCGCCAAAAATCGCCCAGTTCTTGGGGGATGTAAAAGGGCTCATGAGGCCACTCAAGCTGCTTGCGCGCAGCAGCAATTTCTTTCGCACCCAAAGGAGCACCATGTACTGCGGCGCTATCTTGCTTATTGGGTGCGCCGTAGCCAATGGTGGTCCGACAACGAATGAGGCTGGGCTGCTTGGTGTGTGCCTTTGCTTGCTGCAATGCCTGCAATACTTCTGCTTGATTATGCCCATCCACCTGTAACACTTGCCAGTCATAGGCTTCAAAGCGCTTGGTCATGTCCTCGCTACAACTTAAGTTGGTAGGCCCATCAATGCTAATGCGGTTGTCATCCAATAACAGCACCAATTTCCCTAGCCCCAAGTGCCCTGCCAAACTACATGCTTCGTGGCTAATGCCTTCCATAAGGCAGCCATCCCCTAAAAAAGCATAGGTGTGGTGCCCAATCATTTTAAAATGAGGGCGATTAAAACGCGCCGCCATGTGTTGTTCGGCAATGGCCATCCCCACCGCATTGGCAATGCCTTGCCCGAGGGGACCTGTCGTCACTTCAACCCCTTGGGTGATGCCATATTCAGGGTGCCCAGGGGTTTTGGATCCCCTTTGGCGAAACTGGCGCAGGTCTTCCAGCGAAAGGTCAAAACCGGTTAAATGCAATAGTGAGTAAAGCAGCATGGAGCCATGCCCATTAGAAAGCACAAAGCGATCGCGGTTAAGCCATGCGGGATTTTTGGGGGTAAAACAAAGTTCGTTGGCCCATAACGCCACTGCAATGTCGGCCATGCCCATGGGCATACCAGGGTGCCCAGAATTGGCTTGTTGCACAGCATCCATCGCCAATATACGCAACGCGTTTGCTGCTTGTTTACTTAGCCGATAAGGCTGCGACATGAAAAAAAACCTCCCTCTTGAATAAGATCGCCCTACAAATTACCGGCCCGTGGTTTTTGCGAAACCAACCTTTAACACAACATCCCGCTTTTAAAAACACCCCCCCTCGCCATGCTTTTACTATCATCAGCTTTGCTTCTTTTTGTAAACAAGCAACAGCAATCGGTTTTAGTGCTTGCAGACCCAAAAAGGATTGTGCTAGGCTCGATTTGAATTAAATTTATATAGATTTTATATTGTAATTAAACAAAACTGTGAGTGAACAAAAAATGTCTAAAACCATATAAAAACGCTTTTATCGGGGGAGGCCGCCATCATCCTTCCACAATAGGGCAGTAGGGCAGTAGGGCAGTAGGGCAGTAGGGCAGTAGGGCAGTAGGGCAGTAGGGCAGTAGGGCAGTAGGGCAGTAGGGCAGTAGGGCAGTAGGGCAGTAGGGCAGTAGGGCAGTAGGGCAGTAGGGCAGTAGGGCAGTAGGGCAGTAGGGCAGTAGGGCAGTAGGGCAGTAGGGCAGTAGGGCAGTAGGGCAGTAGGGCAGTAGGGCAGTAGGGCAGTAGGGCAGTAGGGTGGTAGGGGCAGTAAGATCGATTGATAATCTATTTTTACCCTGCTGTAACGCGAAAACACATTTTTTAAAACTTTCACATCTGAAGAAGCGAACTCCTATGAATACCATGCTCAAAAATTCAAACGCTCGAACACACATGCAGCAAGGTCCTCACAAAGAAACTTTTGAGGACCAAACCCAAAGCGGCAATCAACGTAAAAAAGTGCGTACTTTTTCAGCAACCAATCAAGAGGTACAAATGCTCGATGCCCTGGCGGCTTATCATGGTTTTTCGAAGAGCGCCATGATTACCAGTTTGGTGAAAAAAGAGTTTTGGCGGGTTTTTCCCTCGGGCACCCAAGGGATACAAGCCAACCAAGATGCATGGATTCGCAGCCAACGCACATAACGCCTGCGCTGTTTGCACACTGTAAAAAAAAAAACGTAAATTCCCCAACGTGAACACTGTTCGCAGACGTTGTCTGTAATCCTTTTGGATTTTATCATTACACCTTGTTATTGCTGGTTTTTTTGTAAGAAAGTGCGAACTGATGGAAAGGTCTCCTGTGAACAAAACGCTTGGCAGTACATTTAACGCCGTTTCAGCCATGCAATCTGCCGAGTTACACCCCTCTCGTGGCAGTCAACCTCGTTTTGCGGCGATCCAAGCGGAGATTCGGAGCATGGCAGCCAAGAAAAACGCGGTCCTTTTGGCACATAACTACCAGTGCCCCGAAGTGCAAGATGTGGCCGATTTTTGCGGTGATTCCCTTGGCTTGTCACTCAAAGCTCAGGAACTCGATGCTGAGCGCATCATTTTTTGCGGGGTGCATTTTATGGCCGAATCGGCCAAAGTGCTCAGCCCTAACAAGCGGGTATTTTTGCCCCATATCGCAGCAGGGTGCTCCTTAGCCGATAGCATTACCCCCGAATCCTTGGAAGATTGGCTCACGCGCTACCCTGATCACAAGGTGGTAACCTACGTCAATTCGACCGCAGAAGTAAAAGCCATGAGTGACATTTGCTGTACCTCGGCCAATGCGGTTTCGGTGGTGCGCAGCTTAGGCAGCCAAGCCAAGGTGCTGTTTACCCCCGATCGTAATTTAGGGAACTGGGTGGCAAAAAAACTCCCCCAAATGCAAATTACCGTGTACGACGGAGCCTGCCCAACCCATGATGTGCTGCGTGGTGCCAACGTAAAAAAAATGCGTCAACAATACCCCCAATCGATTGTGATTGCACACCCCGAATGCCGTGAAGATGTGTTGGCCCTGGCCGATGAGGTATGCTCAACCTCAGCCATGATCGCGCGCGTGGCACACTACCCAAAAGCCGATACCTTTATCGTGGCCACCGAAAATGGGATGCTGCATCAACTCCAAAAAACCTACCCCAACAAACGCTTTACATTAGCCGATGGCTGCATTGGTTGCCGCCTCCACTGCCCTTACATGAAGATAACCTCCTTAGAAGATGTGAGGCGCTCCTTGGAAGAGGAGGTGTTTGAGATTGAACTTGAAGAAGACGTAGCCCATGGTGCGCGCCAAGCCCTTGAACGCATGTTGGCTGTACCCAGGGACAATTAGCGCGTTTTTGTAATGCAAAAAACGGTCAGCCCTGCTGGGCAACCTCGTGCTTAAAACCGCATTTTTTTAGCCATTTTTGCTGACTGGGTGCTTTTAGCACCCTGGTACCAACCGTGTTTAGCGCACACCCTAGCGATGCCTTTTTTAAATTTGCAAGCCATGCAGCACATGGTCCAGGCCGCCTTGACCGAAGATGCCCCGTGGGGTGATGTGACCTCGAATGCCGTGCTCCCTGCCGAGGCACAAACCCGTTTGGCAATTCGCTTTAAGTCGAATGGCGTGGTGTGTGGCTTAGCCCTTGCCCAGCAAGCTTTTATGCTGCTCGAGCCTCATGCGCACTGGTCGCCTTTATCCCAAGATGGTCAAACCTTACAGCAAGGGGAGATTGCCGCCAAAATTACGGGAAGCGCATTGGCTTTGCTGCAAGCGGAACGCGTTGCACTCAATTTTTTGCAGCACTTAAGCGGCATCGCTACCCTGACCGCACACATGGTAAAGCAAGCACGCCAGGGCAATGCCAAGGTACAAGTTCTCGATACGCGCAAAACCACCCCAGGTTGGCGCCATCTTGAAAAATATGCAGTACATATCGGGGGTGGGATCAACCATCGTCAGGGGTTATCCGATGGCGTGTTAATTAAGGACAACCACCTGGCCGTTCTCCAAAAAGAGGGGATCGATTTGATCGAAGCCATTGCCCGTGCCCGCAAGCACATTCCTCATGGGTATAAAATACAAGTGGAAGTCGACACACTGGCCCAACTTAAAACCGCCATTGCGGCTGGGGCGGATTCTATTTTGCTGGACAACATGAACCCCGAGCAACTGCAAAAGGCGGTAGACTTTGCCCAAGGTAAGGTATTGCTCGAGGCTTCGGGGGGGATAACTGCCGATAACATTCGCAGCATTGCTCAAAGTGGTGTCGACTATATCTCTGTTGGTGCCTTAACCCATTCTGCACCTGCTTTAGACATTGGTTTGGATTTTATGCCTTAAAAGAGGAGATTGCAGCCACACGACCAACTTCCCTAACCACGGGAGTTTTTTAAGTGTTCATTTTGCGCACGTTTTACGCCTGTTTATAGATCAACACAAAAAAGATGGCTGGTCGTTCAGGAATCATTAAGTGTGACACGGGTAAAGTACTTCTAAAGAGGTATAAGTATGCTGTGCTTCGTGTTTGATCGGCACAGTGCCCATGCGCACGTGCATCGCCAAATGGTACTTATCTGCACGCTGCGCCGACACAACATACCTCTGTTGAAAACGCTTTGCTATTGCAAGCGTAACTATTTTACCTAAAAACAGGAGAGTTTTGGATGAAAGATAAGAAAAAAATAGGTCTGTATGTTCTGGCCACAATGGGCGGCTTTGCTACCCTTGTTATTATTGTAGGTCTTGTGATGTTCTCGGTGCATTTTTTTAACCACGGACGCCATCATAGCCGTTATCATGAATATGGTGCAATGAAACACGGTGCAATGAAACACGGTGCAATGAAACACGGTGCAATGAGACGCGGTGCCAAGATTGATGTCTTAGGACTGGTAGCATCGTGCTCAACCAATTCTAAGATAAAGGCACTTGCCTCGAAGAGGCACGCAGGCATGGCCCATCGCCTTGAGTTTAACGCCCAACAAAGAGAAGCGCATGATGCCTTTGGGAAAAAACTGGAAAGCGCCGTTCAAGATGCCAAACTGTGCGAAAATTTGAGCGTTAGCCGTGCCAGCAAAGCCACACCGCAATGGCTATTGCAAAGGGGGAAAACGATGCGCGTGATGGGCGAACTGTACATCAACCTGGCCGAGGATTTTGAGCAGTTCTACCAACAACTCGATGCAAAGCAGCAAACCAAGCTGGATCGGATGATGCGCAAAGCCACTGGCAGACCGAGGAAGCACTCATGATGATAGGCCGTTAAAAACCGTGCGGACGATGGCTTTAAACGAACGCCTTTACAATGGAGGTGTTTTTTAAAGCCATTTTCTTTTTCCCAAAAATTTACGCTACACTGCCCAGCAGCGTATTTTTGGACCGCCATTTTGGATGGCACGTTGTTAAACACGCTTTTTCTTTTGATAGCACCGCTCATGTTTAACCTTCAAAAAAATGATTGGCCAAAAACCATGGAAATTACCGCAGAATACGTCCGCCAGGCTTTGCAAAATAGTTCGTGGATTAGGCGCATGTTTGAGGTGGGAGCGAGTTTAAAAGCCCAGTATGGTGAAGACAACGTATTTGACCTCTCTCTTGGTAACCCCGTTTTAGAACCCCCACCCGCAGTGCAGCAAGCATTGCTCAATTTGCTTTCAAAACCCAGCCGAGGGATGTACCGCTACCCTCCCAATGCTGGCCTGCCTGCCACCAGGGAGGCCGTAGCGCAATGGCTGGTAAAAAAAACGGGCATTGCCCACCGCATGGAGCATGTGCTGCTAACCTGCGGTGCTGCGGGTGCCCTAAATGTTATTTTAAAAGCATTGCTCAATCCTATGGATGAGGTGCTCGCTTTTAGGCCATTTTTTCCCGAGTACGCATTGTATGCAGCCAACCATGGTGGCGTGCTTCGTGTCCTGCCTTGCGATACACGCTTTCAGCCCAATTTGGAAGCCCTCGAAAGGGCACTATCGCCCAAGGTACGTGCGCTTATTATCAATTCGCCCAATAACCCCAGTGGGGTGGTGTATTCTGGGCAACAGCTTGCCAAAATAGCCCAGTTGCTTGAAAAAGCGGGTCAAGTTCACGGTCGTCCCATTTTTTTGTTGAGCGATGAGCCTTACCGCCAGTTGGTGTTTGATGGCGTGACGCTGCCTTGGCCCACCAAATTCTACCCCCATACGGCACTGATTGCATCGCATTCTAAAGACCTCGGGCTGGCAGGTGGGCGCATTGGTTGGATTGCCCTGCACCCAGAGGCAGCCCAAGCCAGTGCCTTAAGCGAAGCCATGGTGTGGGCCAACCGCGTGTTGGGCTTTGTGAACGCGCCCGTGTTGCTCCAGCGTATTTTGCCTGAAGTGCTTGATGCCAAGGTGGATGTGGCCTATTACGAAAACTTACGCAACCTCGCCGTGGCCGCGCTGCGTGCCGCCCAGTACGAAGTGGTGATGCCCCAGGGTGCTTTTTTTGTTTTTCCCAAAAGCCCCATTCAAGATGACGTTGCTTTTACCAAGCGTGCCCAAAACGAGCGCCTTTTGTTTGCCCCCGGGAGTGGATTTGGTTTGCCAGGGTATTTTCGCCTATCCCTTTCTGTGTCGCGTAACACCCTGCAAGGTGCGCTGCCCCTTTTTGCCAAGCTGCGTTAAAGCGTTTTAATGGGGTTGGCTGCCTGGCTTTAAAGGGGAATCTTTTAAAAAAACCGTGTAACGCAAAAAACCCCCAAGCACCTTTAAAGAGGCACCTGGGGGTCGTAAAAAAAACCGCTTTCTAACAAGAATTACGCAACCAGCAATTGGCCGTGTTTCTTTAGAATCCCGTCAGGATATAGAAACGCAGTCCTGTGGTGGTGGTAGGCTTGCCCTCTGTGCCAGCCTTGGTCACGGTGGTTTCTACGCTGGCATTTTCAACACCCACCACAGCCTTGCTGCTTACGGTGTGCTTGTAGCCCAACACAGTGCTCGACGTCTCTGATTTGTTATCGCCTGTAGAATCTTCACCTGAGGTGACACTTCCACTTAAGAAGTAAGCCTTCCCCTGGCCAAAGGCAAACTCGACGGCAAGGCCCAAACCAGAATACGTGTTTGCTTCTGGTTTTGTTGCTGCTGCGTCAAACGCCGCACCAGCAGTCGCCACTACCTCATCAGCAGAGGTCGACTCAAAGGCAACATAGAGGGGGCCACCCGCATAGGCTGCTTCAATCACCGTCGATGTGCCCTCTTCCTTGTACTTGGGATCAGCGGCAATGGGTGTAGCATTAACACGTACACCAGCAGTGGCTGTGATTGCAACCACGCCATTAGTCACCTCACCAGGGGTCGCACCCACAAGGGTTACCTCATCACCCACATCATCCTCAGCTCCTGCAGCTTTGCCCGCACCCTCGTAGCTCAGGTTGCGAAAGCCCAGACGAATGCCACCAAACTTGGCTTGGGCGTAGAGGCCTGTAACGACTGCGCTCTGGGCTCCTATAGTTCCTATAGTGGTGAGTTGATTTCCGCCAGTGGTGCTGATGACATAGCCCACCTTCACAGGCCCCGGGGTTACCCTAAGGTCAATCGCTGTGGCGTCATAGAGGGCCACCCCACTTACCCCAACACCGCGCACATAGGCACGGCCAGGCTGCCTGTCGGCCAAACTGACACCGCCTATACTGGGCAGGCGCCCAACGCTCACGTTAAAAAGTGGGGAAGGGGTCCAGCGCACGCGCAGGCGGGAGGTTTGCAGTTGCCCCTTTATGCTGTTCGAACCACCATTGGCGGTAGCCTCATCTTGACCACGCAGGCGAAGGCGCACGTAGTAGTCAACGGAACCATCTTTGCCCGTAAGAATGATGTTCGACTGAATAGCAGAACCAAAACCGCTCTCAGACTCTCCTGCCACCTCGCGGGACAGGGTACCAAAAGAAGCATCTGCACCACCAACGATTTCCATGGTGGATCCCTCTTTTCCCTTACCCATGGCCTGGGCAAAGGCGTTGCTTGCAGCGAATGCAAACCCTGCAAGCAGAGCCAGAATCACAGCCGCTTTTAACTGAAATTTCATACTTTTTTCCTTTTTATAGGTTTTTATTTCCTGCCAAGCCCTGCGCTTTTGTCGCCCGTTCGTGGCTTGGTTTTTGTCTACCCACTTTTATGCGCGTCGATTGTTCTCTCTCAACACTTGCATCAAAGGGCCAAACCAAGCCTGGGTGCTGCGGACATTCGCAACGGTTATCCATGTGCAACAAGCTCCTTCAAAAAACCACGGGTTACCCCACAGCCAAATTACAAAAGAGCCTTAAAGCATCAAAACGTTGCATCGCTTCCCATGCTTCTTTTGCGCCCTACGCTCAAACGGTTTAAAAAAAAACCTAACAAGATGCAAGCGGAGAACGCGCAACAAAGCAGTACCAACAGGTGGTGTCGTTGTTAAACAGGAAAAAGATTTGCTGCAATTGGCCTTCTCACAAAGCAAAGGTCACCAAACCAAAGGCACCAAAAACTGCTCTCACCACCCAACTCAGCGTCAAGGCGTAACAACAAACCTTCGTGTTACCTCTGGTCAACAACCGTCTCGTTTCAAAAAACCCCTTTGCAAGCCTCCTCATCCCATTTTTGGTTTCAAAAACACACGCCAAACAAGGCTTCCCTTTTTTGTTTCTCAAAAAAAAGCAAGCCCTCGCCCAACCTGTCTCTCTGAATTCCAAATCTTATACAATCCAAAACAAACCAGCACCCTAAAACCACCCTAGCACCCCTTTAAAAATGGGGGTTTTCGCGGAATCTTAAGCGTGCTTGTTCATTACCGTCTACCCCAAACCCCACACCTAATACAAGCTTTTGTGCATGCAAAAATACGCACTACAACAAGGCCAAGCCACGGCGTGATAGTTTAACAAGGGTTTTGCCTTTTTCTAAAAACTTTGTCAAGCCCCTAATATACCCTAAAACCCCTTTAAAAACGCAGCAGCAGGCATTGCTTCAGATTTTTTTTGAGCATTTCAGGTTGCATGCCACCGCGCTTGCCATTAGCTTAAGGTTTTTTGAGCATTTCAGGTTGCATGCCACCGCGCTTGCCATTAGCTTAAGGTTTTTTGAGCATTTCAGGTTGCATGCCACCGCGCTTGCCACCAAAGGCAATAATTTTTGCATGCTGCCCTTCACATGCATCAACCTCATCAATGCGCAATATGGCGTGGTAGGGCGTCCATGTTTTGCGTATATTGGCAAACTCTTTACGCAAGCGCTCTTCCCCGGGGTTATACACCAGGCCCGTTTCAGGAAATAAAAACTCACTCATCTCAATCATGCCGTACAAGTCAGATGTCCCTACGCTGCGTGCGCATAATTGGTATACATCCCCCGTTTCACTTTGAAATGTCACCCTGTAATAGTTACGTGCCTTGCTCCCGTTTGCGCTTGCCATGTTTTCAGAAATACCGCCCTCATTTTCCAAATTGGTCTCGTCATCCGTCCACGCTTGTGGACTTTGCATTAAAGTCGCAAAAACGCCCTTATAACAAACGCTAAAGCCAACCCTCACGCCTACAGTGTAAGCGCCAGGCCTGCACGCTATCACGTTTTTAATGCTTTACGCCATGGCAATTTTAACCATTAAAAATACCCTGCCACGCTTTGGCGTGGCAGCGCACCATCACACCGCTTTGCAAGTGCTGTTTGCAAGCGTGCAAGCCAAAAGCCTTGTCCCCACCATTGCGCCACCCTACCACAGGGTCACGGCAATGGGCAGCCAAAACTAAAGTGCTTTTTATTTTAATACGCCGCGAAAAACCCTTTTTCTAAGCACTGCAAATAGACCTTGTGCGTTTTTTCAAATGGACGTACGTAATGGTACGCTGCCATTGTAGCCTGCACGCTTTACATTCAGGGCAAAAATGGTGCATGATCACCACGCATTAACTGTGCATTGTTCACGCGCGTCCAATCATGCTTTATCACTCTTTATTGATTAAAAAATACCCCCACCTTGTTGAAGGGATTACAGACATGGCATCCGTTGCAAAACTAGAAGTAAATGGGAAATCGATCACAATGCCCGTAATGGTTGGTAGCGAAGGCGAGGTAGTCATGGATACCAGCAAGCTCCGTTCCTCGACAGGTGCCATTACCATGGACTGGGGCTATGGCAACACGGGTTCTTGTGAAAGTACGATTACTTTTATTGATGGCGAAAAAGGTATTTTACGCTACCGCGGATACCCCATTGAGCAGCTCTGTGAGTCCTCCACCTTTGAGGAGGTAAGTGCCTTGTTGCTAAACGGTACACTCCCCAAACAAGCCGATCTGCAAGGATTTTCCAAAGCACTCGCCAGCAATTACGCCGTGCCCGAAGCGCTGGGCAATTTGTTTAAGGCATTTCCGCAAGGTGCACACCCCATGGCCATGCTCTCTGCCTCCGTTGAAACCCTTGCGGCTTATGAACCCACCCGCGAAAGCCGCGATCCAGAGGCGATGCGCCAGTCCATGCTAAAATTGATGGGGCAGTTTACCACCTTGGCCGCATGGTGCCACCGCTACCAGCAGGGCACAGGGGTCCCTAAACCTAACGAGGGTTTGGGGTATTGCGAAAACTTTTTGCAAATGCTGTTTAGTGAAGAAGGGACAGCTTATAAGAATCATGATGATGTGCTAAAAGCGCTTGACGTTCTCCTTATTTTGCATGCGGACCACGAGCAAAACTGTTCCACCTCCACCGTGCGTATGGTGGGGAGTTCGGAGGCCTGCTTGCATGGTTCTGTATCCGCTGGCATTAACGCTTTGTGGGGACCTTTGCATGGGGGTGCGAACCAAGCCGTACTCGAAATGCTTGAAAGAATTCGCGAAAGTGGCGATAGCGCAAAACAGTTTTTGGATAAAGTGAAGGATCGCTCGAACGCCGTCCGCCTGATGGGCTTTGGGCACAGGGTTTATAAAAATTTTGACCCCCGTGCGCGCCTGATTAAGGGCTCCGTTGACCGCGTGCTAACACTGTTAGGCGTGGATGACCCCTTGCTTGAGATTGCCAAAACCATGGAGGAAACCGCCTTGCAAGACAGTTATTTTGCCGAGCGTAAACTCTATCCAAATGTCGATTTTTACAGTGGCATTCTTTACCGCGCATTAGGCATTCCCGTCGAGATGTTCACCGTCATGTTCTCCATTGGTCGCCTGCCTGGTTGGATGGCCCATTGGCTGGAAATGCACCAATCACCGCAAAACCGCATTTGCCGCCCTCGACAAATGTACACTGGCAGCACTGTGCGCGACTACACGCCCATCACACAACGCTAGATATGAAAAACAATCACCCACACTCCAATCGCTCGAAGCAAATACACACTGGCGTGCACCTTTAAAAACGTAGTTGTACGTGTGTGCTGGGCGGTTGTGACGCCGATTTGCTACTCGTGAACTTTTAAACACTATTAAGGAGATCCGCCAACAATGGCGAATAACGAGACCTCGATTGAAAACATGGCATCTACTGAATTGTTGCGTAAATGGCGCGAAGAATTGAAAAAATTACAGGGCCAAGAATACGAAAACCCACATTGGGAATGGTCTGTTGTGCAAACCCACTTAGAAAACTTGCACGCTTTGGCGCACGAATTGCGGCGCAAACAGGGGGTTGAGCGCGCCAGATGGCAGCCTTAAATCCCTGGCGCATAACCACCATGCACCGTTGGCTAGTTGGTTAGCTGGTTAAACGGTCCACCATCACAAAATGTGCTGCTCACTGCCCCACCGAGATAACACCGCCACGTCGGTTCTTTGAAGGGGTGCCCTACCAGAATTGTTGTGTCGACAGCGCAATCAACCTAAAAAACCTGTTGGCAGAATGCCCGCCGCAGGGAAGATGCTCTGTAGTGTTGGCGTAAATCCCATGTGAGTGCTTTGCTACAAAAGCCATAACGCCGCACAAGCCCAGCAGATACCCGTCCGTCGGGCCAAAAAATGCGGCCACCCCCAGCGGGGTGGTAGGGGTAAACTATAGGCTAAGCCAAGGGATCCTTCCCCCAAAACAGCAGCATCGCTCCAGCACCGCACTTTGGTGCAAAATGCCATCTCGCACAGATGGCACGCCCAAGGTCTACCCCGAAATGGGGACCTGGGTAAACGGAAGTACCTAGGGTATTTTGGAAAAAAGTGCCACAAAACAAGAAGCACCTAAGCACAGGAGAGCATTTTGCAAATCGCTTTGGGGGCGCAACGAGGCAGCCAAGCCTCAACCTTGTTCCAGTATGTGTACGGCAAACGGGGTGTAATACATTTTTCCAGAATGCGCGTCATCGCTATCCCTTTGTCTAATGAGAGAAGCAGCCAATGGTTGCCATTGGTTAACGGCTACGCTAAGGCATCACCGTCCACAAGGAGATGCACAAGGCGCCTTTTTAAAAAAAGGGTTGCGAGATACGATCGCCCGAAGAATGAGAACCCGATTTTGGTAAATTTCTCACAGAAAACACGGGCGTTTTGAGGGGCACGGCCTCGAGCAAGTGCCCTTAGCGCCTAATCTTGCTTTTGTAGTTCTGCATCTCCCTTGGCATCCATCGTGTCACGCCATTCAATCCAGGTGAAAGCCACCGCTTTGCACAGGGTGGCTAGGGGAATCGCAAAAAATACTCCCCACACACCCCATAGCGATCCAAACACAATAATGCCTATCAAAATCATGGTGGGGGGCATTTTAACAGCCTCAGAAAACAAAAAGGGCACCAGTACATTCCCATCAAGCATCTGCAAAACCACATAGGCCAACATGAGCCATGTGAGTTCCCATTGAAAACCCCATTGAAAAGCCCCCAAAAAAAACAGCGGCACCGCCACCGCAAAGGCTCCTACATAGGGAATAAGCACCGATATCCCAGAGATAATGGCCATGATGAAGGAGAAGCGAAAACCCAACAAGCTAAATACGGCCCAAGTTGCAACGGCAACTGCCAAAATTTCCCACACCTTCCCTCGCACATAACTCACCATGCGTTCTTCCATCTCAAGCCATATTCGGCTAACCAGCTGCAAATTGCGTGGGAGAAGGTAGGCGATTCCACGCAGCAAGCGTTCTTTGTCAATTAAAAAAAACAATACCAACAGTGGAATAATCATCAAATTCACAACCCACACCGTCACCTGTCCAAAGGTATCAAGCCCTTTGCTTAGCAAATTTTTCGACTGCAAAACCAAGGTGTTTATCAAACGCTCAGGTAACTCTTGCACAAAGTTGGGGGCGTAACTATTAAGCCAAGGCAGTTCGACTTGGCGGAAATAGTCGCTCGTCACCTGCAATAAATTGGGCAGTTCTTGCATCAGGCGTCCACTCTGGCGCAAAGCCACTGGCAAACCCAACAACAGCATGGCGGTATACAACAGTAAAAATAGACTGTAGATAAGCACAATCCCCGCATAACGGGGCAGCCCACGCGTTTTTAAGCGCTCGATAGGGTCATCCAGGGCATAGGCAATGGCAATGGCAACGACAACGGGTGCTAACGCTGCCCCTAGCAACCAAATTGTTCCGATAGATATGGCAAAGGCGAGCAATAACACCACCATGTGAGGATCTTTAAAAATTTTGCGTATGGGGTTATTCATCGTGCTGGTATTACGCTCCTCTTAGTGGGCAAATGGGAGAGGTGTTAAGACGGGCCATGGTCGTGGAAAAGAACATCCGAGCGTGTGCTGTTGCATACCTACAAAAGGATTGTCTGTGAGTGTGGGCAGGTTCCCACAAGCATAGGGCTCACTTCGCGCCAGACTATATACAAGTATCGTGGTTCGTCAATCGGTTTTCCAACCACACGGTTACGTGTGCCAGAGGAGGTATCTCAACAACCAAGCCAAGTACAAGCCACGCTTAAAGTATCAATCCCCAGGATGCTCATGGGAATGGTGATGCCATGCTGACGGGCGGGTGTTTTATCCTGCGCTGTAAAAGCCGCGTAGTACTTGTTGCTGCATTTTTTGGGGATTTTTTGCCAACAATGCAGAGGGAATGCACACAATGTCTGCCTCCATATTTTGTTGTACCAACTGCAAGGCCCCCAAACGCGCCAACTCAAGCAGGGCTAAAAATACGGCAATCACTTCAGGACGTCCGGATTGCGCTGGGAGCAAATTGCTAAACGCATTTTTTTTGCCATAGGCAAGTTTGCGTAGCACCTCGCTCAAGATCTCTTCGATGCGCTTAGCATCAAGGCTAATTACCACTTCGACCTTGCTTCTTGCACGTTTTAGTACATTTTGCAATGCCGACATTAAGCCGTATAGCGAGGCTTCCTCAAGTGCTTCTGGCTGCTGTCCACTTGGGGTATCTTGGATAGGAGGGGTGCGTGCAAACACATCGCGCCCAAGTTGCTTGCACGCTGCTAACCATTGTGCGCTCTCTTTAAATTGTTGATAGCGTTGCAGGCGATAAAGCAGCATTTCTTCCATCAAACGTGGATCAAGGCTTTCCTCTTCCTTTGCTTCTTCTTCGGTTTGGGTTAGGTGGGGGAGCAAGGTTTTAGATTTCATCCACACCAGCACGGCAGCAATGCGCAAAAACTCCCCGCCTACCTCCAAGTTAAGGGCACGCATTTGTTCGAGGTGGGCAAGATAGGGCGAGGTGATTTGGGCTAAACGCAAACTTTGAATGTCCATGCGTTGGGTCCGCACCAGGTGCAACAGCAAATCTAAAGGGCCATCAAAACCTTCTAACTGCACATGCAAAGCGGGGGGTTCTTCCTCCTCATAAGCATGAGGCAGCTCCTCAGTGTTGACTGTTATCTCACTGTTGAGAAAAGGTGTTTTGTCTGTTTTGTTCATCCATTTCTTTTAAAAAAATGATCGTACTCGATTTAACAATGCAAGGCATGATGAGGTGAGGTGAATGGATAAAAAAGCCCTATTCGATGTGTGCGAGCGCATAAAAATAGGCCTGCCAGCCCATGGCAGGCTCATGTTTTTTAAGGGCGTTCAAAGTCTTTGCGGAGTGCTTTGTTTAGGTTTTGGTTGTCAACATCCGTTTTGATGCTTTCTTGATAGCGCGCATCAAGGCGCTCGGAAATTTTGCGTAAATCATCTTCATTGCGAATGACCGTGGGACGAATAAACACAATCAGGTTGGTTTTGCGGATCTCGTCTTGGCGATAGCGAAACAGGTGGCCAATTACCCATAAATCGCCCAGGCAAGGGGTTTTGGTAACATTTTTTACCGTTTGGCTTTGAATAAGACCGCCAATGGCCATGGTCGATTGATTGTCGATGAGGACCTCGGTATTAATTTTACGCTTTAAGGTGGTAATGGCCTGTTGCTGCTCACTTGATACCAGGTTTTCTTGGGTGGCAATGCTACTGGTTTCTTGCTCAATTTTTAGGCGTACTTTGTTACCTGCGGTAATTTGGGGGGTGACTTTGAGAATGACACCCACATCTTTAAACTCGTATTCGGTCGAGGTTTGGAGCTGGGAGTTGGTAATTGTACGGGTTGAAACGGGAACCACCGAGCCCACATTCACCTCCGCTGCTTTATTGTTTAGGGTAAGCACCTGGGGGTTTGCCAGCACATTCAGGTCTTGATCATCGCGGGTGGCTTGCAAAAAACCCCTAAAAGAGACAAAGTTTTGTCCACCAAAGCTGATTGAATTGCCCACCACGCCAAGCAAGGCGTTTTGAGAATCTCCTAATGAATCGCTGAGGTTACGCGGCGTGGCATCCGGAAAACCCGCCCCACCCAAAGTTGTATTATTGGTATCTCCACCTTGCCAGCGCACCCCTAAGCGCAAACTTTTTTCTAAAGTTACCTCCATCACCAACATTTCCACCAGCACCTGAGGTTGATTCATATCCAACTCACGTACCATCCCCTCAACAGCATTTAAAACCGCCTCGGCCCCAAAAACCACCAAAGAATTGGTGGCGGAATCAGCTGAAAGACTAAAACCAACGTTCCTGCCAGTGGTATTGTTGTTAAGCCTGCCACCCCGGCCCTGGCGTGGAACTTGGTTTGCTTGGGCTTGGGCCTGCCCGCCTGCTGCGATCGCTTGTGAAACAGAGTTTACATCCACTTCACGCAAAATTTTCAGTACTTTTTCCGCATTGGCATGTTGGAGACGAATTACCCTAAAACCCCGTGGACGGTCGGTGGAAGGGATATCCAATTTGGTGACAATTCTTTCTGCACGGGTCACTTCCTCGCGCGCACCTGAGAGCACCAGCGAGTTGGTACGTGGCTCAGCCACAATCGAAATATTGCGCCCTTGCTGGGGTTGTCCCTGGACACGGACGCGGCCCATGCTGCCTAGCATCGAGGCAAGGGTGGAGGCATCAGCATAGCGTAAGGGCAGCACTTTAAACTCTCCTTCCCCTGCAGGCACATCAAGGGCACGAATAATGCGCATGGCGCGCTGAATACCCGCAGGTGAGTCGGCCAATACGATGACATTGGCTTGGGTATGTACGGTAATTCCCGCAGTGGTCGAAAGCAAAGGGGCAAGGGTGTTGCGCAAGGCATTGGCATCGATATAACGCAAAGAAATGATACGCGTTTCAAAAAAACGCCCCGTGCTCAGGGAACCTTTACGCAAGGTCGAAGGCTGCCTTGAGGCCTCTTTCGAGGGAACAACACGGGTAAGTGGTGCACCGTCTTGCTTTAAAATAGAATATCCATGCAAGTTGAGCACGGATTCAAAGATGCGCAAGGCATCCGCTTTTTTAAAGGCTTTGGGTGAAATGAGGGTAATTTCACCGCGTACTTTACTTTCATCCCACACCAGAGCCAAGTCGAGTGCTTCGGACATCATGCGCAAAAAGGTGGGGATGCTGACCTTTTCAAAATTGAGCTCAACGGTATTGCCTCGATTGGCACGCTTGGGCTGCGCATTTTTGGGCTTGGCAGGCTTGGCAGGCTTGGCAGGTTTGGATACCTGGCTCGGCTTGATCTCTGGGCTCTGGGCAAAAACAAGATCACTTGGCCTCATCAGCACCGTTAGCAAAGCCAACAAAAACACCCCATAAACAAATGCTTTTACGCTTTTCATCTGCCCTAAATGTGAGCGAAGCCCGTGCCATCGATTACACATAAAAACCACCATAGCTGGCCATTTTAGCAAAATACTTACTCGATACACATCGCTGCCAATCGTTGGAATACGATTGACCATTGGGCCAAAGGCTTTATTGTTAATCACTTCGTTTCTGAACTATTTAGAGTACTGCTAGATACAAAGCAAATGCTTTGCCAAAACCACATCCGTGGGGTGGGTTAATTTGATATTTGTGCGTTCACCCGCAATAACCTGCACTTTTTGATGAAGGCGTTCCACCAATTGTGCGTCATCAAGTCCCAAAATAGAATGTTCTTTGGCGTGTTGATATGCTTGCACAAACAGTTTCCAATGAAAGCCTTGGGGGGTTTGGACGGCCAGCAAGCCCTCGCGGGATTCCATCACCAAAGTATCCCCTTGTTGACGCCGCAGAGCATCCACGACGGGCAATGCTGGAATCACCGCAGCATGATCTTGCAAAGCATTTAAGATGCCCTTAATCAAACTTTGAGAGACACAAGGGCGGGCAGCATCGTGAACCAACACCCAATCGGGTGGGGACACCATTAAGTGATTGCACGCATTGTGTACGGATAATTGCCTTTCCTGACCCCCTTCGACCCAACTCAACCTTGGATCTTCCGGGATTTCATCGCGCATTTGTGAGCACTCCCCAGAGCCATGTACCACCACAATTTGGTGAATATCTTGACGCCGCAAAAACCCTTGCAGGGTCCACCATAGCATGCTGTGCCGCCCAAGGGGCAAAAACGCTTTATTGCCAGTGCTTTGCATACGCCTCCCCCGACCCGCTGCAGGAATAATGACTGCAGTGCGTGGATTTATGGTCTGGTGCTTTGCATTTGCGTGAGAATTATCCATAATAAGTGCTCGTGAATGCGTGTATTTTTTGCACCTACCCTCATAGGGTATTAGCGTACATGCGCCCTGTGCCACCAATGGGCATCCCTTGGCACCTTCCATGGGGATATTTTTTACACCTACCCTCATAGGGTATTAGTGTACATGCGTCCTGTGCCACCAATGGGCATCCCTTGGCACCTTCCATGGGGATATTTTTTACACCTACCCTCATAGGGTATTAGTGTACATGCGTCCTGTGCCACCAATGGGCATCCCTTGGCACCTTCCATGGGGATATTTTTTACACCTACCCTCATAGGGTATTAGTGTACATGCGTCCTGTGCCACCAATGGGCATCCCTTGGCACCTTCCATGGGTTTTAGCGTGTAAGCGTGCGGTTGCACATGGAGATCCGTTTTTTTAACGAAGCCTCCGTTTATATTCCTACTAGGTAGATGATTTAAGCAAAGGGAAAGTGAAGGGTCGATGGTGTTGGATGTACGAATGCAAGGCTTTCAAAGGCGCGTTGCGGTGGAAACCTTGCAAGACATGATTGTTCAAAATACCCCTGCCTTGCCTGCGCAGGAGGTTGATTTACACGCTGCCCAGGGGCGGGTATTGGCCCAAGCGGTTACCTCCGCAATGAATGTCCCTGCCTTTGTGCGCTCAGCAATGGATGGCTATGCGCTGCGAGCAGAAGAAAGTTATGGTGCCAGTGAGTACAACCCCTTGTGCCTACGCGTCATTGGGCAATCGCTTCCTGGTCAAAGCTTTGCGGGGGAGGTAAGCAGCGGCGAGGCCGTACGTATTATGACAGGGGCTCCTATTCCCCAAGGGGCCAATGCCGTCCTTATGGCCGAATATGCCACAGAAAAAGACGCCCTGGTATCCATTACGGCACAGGTGGCCACCCAAAAAAACATTGGGCGCATTGGGGAGGATATTGCCCAAGGCACAGTGGTTCTCCCCAAAAACCGCCGCCTACGCCCACAAGATGTGGGGTTATTAGCATCCATTGGGGTGGGGCGCGTGCAGGTCTACCCAAAGCCCCAAGTATGCTTGCTCATCACAGGCAATGAGTTGCTTAAGCCAGGGGAGGTTCCCCATGGTCATTTTATTGTGGATTCGAACTCGATGATGCTCCAAGGGCTGGTTGAACGCGACGGAGGCCGCATTTTGCAGCTTTTGCACCTGAGAGATGATAAAGAAATGATCGAAAAGGCCATGTGTGCAACCTCCTGCGACCTGCTCATATGTACCGGAGGCAGTTCGGTAGGGCAAGAAGACCTTGCCCCCGTCGTCGTGGCAGAACGAGGGCAGCTGCTGGCCCACGGTGTTGCCATGCGCCCTTCAGCACCTACGGGCTTTGGTCTGGTGAAAGGCAAGCCCATTTTTTTGCTGCCAGGCAACCCCATTTCCTGCCTGGCTGCTTACGACTTTTTTACACGCCTCGCACTGCGCAAACAAGGGGGGTTTGCCCACAATTGGCCCTACCCCAAAATTCGCCTGCCTTTAACCAAGCGAATTGCTTCACAAATTGGTAGGCTAGACTACGCGCGCGTGCGCAAAGTGGATGATGGGGTCGAGTTCATCTCTTCTGGCGGGGCTTCTGCTTTAAGCACAGCCTGCACTGCCGACGGCTTTGTGGTGGTGCCCCAAAATTCCGAGGGCTATGGCGCGGGAGAAACGGTGAGCGTTTGGCTTTACGACCTGCCGTAACCCTCCTTGCCTTTGCTAGGTTTTAATTGCATTTTCCATAATACAAAATGGAGACCGGTTTTTATTTATGAACCTTGGGGACGCACTTTATATGAGCAGCTATCGCTGAAAATACCCTTTTGTATAAAGAAAACCACACCAACGCGTCTCCTTTTTAACGAGTTTGCTGGGTTATACGCCTCACAAAGGCCCGACCCATCACAGCGTTTGATTGTCCCTTTGGCGAGATCGACCAGCAGGTAGATCCCACTTTTATTGTCAAACTCAACACACCCCGCTTTATCGCATTGGCAACTTGTTACGGGGATGCATTTCATCTCTTTGGCGTACCCTGCCGTGGCGCACAAAATGAAAAAAAGGGTTAAAAGTGTTCTGGCTAGCGTAGACAAAGCGGTCTCCTTTATTTTATGGGTGGGCGCACAAAATGAAAAAAAGGGTTAAAAGTGTTCTGGCTAGCGTAGACAAAGCGGTCTCCTTTATTTTATGGGTGAACGTGGTGCGCCTTTCGCACGCGGTGCCCCACGTCGACACCATTTACCCGCGAAACGCCAAATGCGCTCTGATTCACCGACTAAAAGCAGGTGAGTTCCACGCCTTTAAGTAACCCTGAGGATCCCATGAAAAACCCGCCTGCAAAACCGCCTCATTCGATGGCGCAAACCCAATTTTTATCGGTGAAAACCGCTGAGGAAGCCCGCGCTATTTTTTGGGACGCCATCAAGCCAGCCCCCCTTGGGGTCGAGGGGGTGCCCATTGACCAAGCCCTTGGACGCGTTCTTGCACAAGACATTCGCGCAGCGGTCGACGTCCCGTTTTTTGATCGCAGCAATGTCGATGGCTACGCCATTTGCGCAAAAGATAGCGCCACCGCCCTCGATACTCAGCCCGTTGTGCTTAAACTAAACCCAGAAATCCTTCACACGGGCGTGCGCCCCAGCATCGAAGTGCGCCCAGGTTACGCCAGTGCCATTGCCACGGGTGGGGTGATCCCGCGCGGTGCGGATGCCGTCGTTATGGTGGAACACACCACGCCCAAGGGTAAAGATGCGATCGAGGTCTATCACTCCACGGCCCCAGGCGAGGCCATTAGTGCAGCGGGTTCTGATATCGCCTTTGGAGAAACGGTATTGCATCAGGGCTGCGTCTTAACCTCACGCGAAACGGGCGTATTGGCTTCGCTTGGTTTAAGCAAGGTTGGCGTCTATACCCGCCCCAAGGTAGCCGTGCTCTCGACGGGGGATGAAATTATTGCCCCAGGCGAACCGATGGAAATAGGCAAAATTTACGATTCAAATGGCATTATTATCGCCGATGCCGTGCGTGAGCAAGGCTGCGACCCCGTATTTTTGGGGATTGTTGCCGATGACCCCAAGCAGCTAAAACGTGCCCTTGAACGCGCCTGTCAATGCGATTTTGTGTTGCTTTCGGGGGGTACCAGCAAAGGTGCGGGCGACGTCAATTATCAGGTGGTGAGCGACATTGGCCAAATTTTGGTACATGGGGTGGCCTTAAAACCTGGCAAGCCTTTGTGCCTTGCCATGGTCCAACACACTCCCTTGGCCATTTTGCCAGGTTTTCCCACCTCTGCGGTGTTTACTTTTCACGCTTTTATTGAGCCTATTTTGCGCTGCTTTTCAGGTTTGCCCACGCAACAACCCACCCAATTGCAAGCACGCATGCCCATGCGCATCAACTCAGACAAAGGACGCACCGAATTTTTGCTCGTCAATCTGGTGCGCGGTCAAAACGAACTCAGTGCCTATCCCATGGGCAAAGGGTCGGGGTCCGTTACGGCTTTTAGCAAGGCCGATGGCTTTACCACCATTCCCAGAGAGCAAGAATACCTTGATGCCAATGCCAAAGTGGCTGTAACCCTGATTGGCAAAGCCCTTGAACCTGCCGATTTTTTGAGCATTGGGAGCCATTGCCTTGGCTTGGATGCCCTGCAAAGCAGTATGGCTAAACAAGGATGGCGCGTCAAGGCCATTCAAGTGGGCAGCCAAGGGGGGGTCTTTGCCGTACAACGTGATGAGTGCGATGTGGCAGGGGTGCATTTACTTGAGCCCGGAAGCGGGCTCTACAATGCTTATTTGCTCAAAAACAACCCCCATTTGCAGCTGACCAAGGGCTACAAGCGCAAGCAGGGCTTGGTATATCGCCCAGATGATCCGCGCTTTGCCTCGTACAAAACCGTGAAGGAAGCCATCGAGGGCGTGTGTCAACAAGCAGGCGTGATGATGATTAACCGTAACCGTGGCAGTGGCACACGGGTACTCATTGATGGGCTACTACAAAGCAGCTTGCCACACCAAGAGCCTTTGCGCCCCCAGGGGTTTTTAAACGAGGCCAAATCCCACCATGCCGTGGCTGCTGCCGTGGGGCAGGGCAGGGCCGATTGGGGCCTTGCCATTGCTTCTGTCGCCAAGGCTTGGAACCTTGGTTTTTTGCCTTATCTCGACGAAGAATACGATTTTATCATTCCCAAAACACGCCTCGAACGCCCCGCCGTGCAGGCATTTTTAACCCTGCTTGAACAGGCCAAAACCAATGGCGTGTTGGTCGACATGGGCTTTTTTTAAGCATGGTGTGCCCCCTGCACGACACAAATCGATTTCCTTTTTGATTCTAAAAACGGGCGGGCCCAGTGGGTTATAGCCTTAAACAAGGGACCTTCGCAATTGATGACACACCCAAGCATGGGGCTTCAAACAGTGTGGGCTCTTATTCCCGCCCGCTATGCATCGCGGCGCTTTCCAGGCAAGCCCTTGGCCACCATTTTGGACAAGCCCATGATTGAGCATGTATACAAGCGTACGGCCCAGGCCAGCGTGCAGCAGGTATGGGTAGCAACCGATGATGTCCGTATCTATCAGGCGGTCGAAAAATTTGGCGGTCAAGTGATCATGACCCAAAGCACGCATCTATGTGGTACCGATCGCATTGCAGAAGCATTACGCAAACTCACCCAAACCCAAGCCGCACCCCAATGGGTTCTCAATGTGCAGGGCGATGAGCCTGTTATTTCGCCTCACGACCTCAATACCCTGATTCGGGGGATGCTAAAACGCCCCCAAGCCAAACTGGGCACTTTGGTGTACCCGCTCAAAAATGAGGGTGAGTTGCTCGATGCCAACATTGTCAAAGCCGTGCTTGACCAGCAAGGGCGAGCACTCTATTTTTCGCGTTCCCCCATTCCGCACCCACGCGACCAAGGAGCCCTGGGTTGGCGCCATTTGGGGGTGTATATGTATCAAACCCCGTTTTTGCAAACCTTTCAAAATTTTGCCCAAACCCCCCTTTCGACCCGTGAATCCCTTGAGCAGCTGCGCGTGCTTGAACACGGGCATGACATTTACTGCTTTGAGGCACAACATTGTGGGGTGGGGGTCGATTCCCCGCAAGATATTGCCCTTGCAGAAGGTATCTTGAAAGAAGCAAGACCTTAAAACAAATCGGAGCCAACGCGGCGTGCTTTGGGGCCGGATACTTTTAATGTGCCTTGAACACGGGCATGACTGTGCCCGGACACTTGCTTTGCCACGGGTCAAAATTTAATGGTTTTTTGTGGTTTTTCAACGGTTTACGGGCAGTGTGTTTGCGCTAAAAGGGTGGTGGCACGTGTCCCGCCCAAAAAACGGTGTAATGCGGGTTTGCGCGTTTTCGTTCACATGGCTTTATACTTCTCACAAGGCCTTGTTCGAGGGAATTCGAAAGCGTTCGAAAGCGCTCGAACCCCCTAACATCAAGCCTTAGCGGGTTTTACACAAAAAATGCCCAGGGGGGTTTATGCCCCGCAAAAGGTCGGAGTTCGGCACTCTAACATGGAACTGAACATGGAACTCAATTTTTCGCCCTTTTCATGGATCAAACCCTTGTTTTGAAAATACTTTTTCGCGATTGGCCTAAAAATAAAAAATAATCTAGCTTGGAACTCCTTTTTTTCTAAACCGCCCTGGGTTGCACATAAATCACGGGCACAACCTGTTCTATTTCGTCGATGTTTTCTTGCAAGGTGTAGGGTTTTCGCTCCCCGGTTTTGGGGTCGGGGTCGTCCCATTTTTGGAGCACCAGCCAGGTTGCCCCCCTTCTTTGTGCCTCCATTCTTTCACCAATCCCAAACGGGCAAGGTTGTTCGGCTTTAGCACAAACACCACATCGCCCACCTGTGCCTCGCTTTTGGGGGCGCAAAAACAGGTAAACCCAGGTTCAATCCCCGCGTACACCAGGCCCTGCCCCGTGGCCATCACCGCAAAATCTTCTGCGGGGTTCATGTCCGCAGGGCAGTTCGCTTTTACGCTTAAGGGCTTTTTTAACTGCCAACCCGCCAGCCCACATTCGGCCAAGCCGAGGAGGGTCATGGTGGTAATACCGCTTGTGGTAGGCGGTGGGGGCGGGGGCTGTTTAACCAGTTGCTCCAGTGCCTCTATCTTTTTCAGCAACGCATCCTCCCGCCTTTTGGCGTCAAAATCATTCCTCATCGAATGGGTGTCGTGCCAGCACTCCTCTCTTGCCCCGCTTTTGCAATGCCTTTTTTTAAAGCAACCCGTATTTAAGGAGCAGCAGATGGAACATCTCAGCGCGAACGACCTTGTGTGCTTTGATTGCCCCCTAGATTTTTGCCTTGAGGAGGCAGCCCTCCCAAAGGGAACCCAGCCACCCGGTGGTTGCCCCGCCATGGCTGAAAAGGGAGAAATCGCAGCCTCCCATAAAGCCTACTGCGGGGCCAACAAAGCCAGGCTTGCGGCACGCGAGAAAGCATGTTTATAAAGCAACCCACTTTGCAAGTTGAAAGGGCCGTGAAAACCCCATGCAACAATGGTACAGCGCACAAGAATTGGCAGACATTGCCAATGCACTAAGATAGCAATGACGCAGTTAAGTTTGTTCGAGGGTGGCATGGGCCGCCAGCACGAAGGGAATGACACTTTGCATTAAAGGAGGTTTTTAAAGGATGCGTGAAGCGGTTGCACAAAATAAGGGGGCACAAAATGGGGATGTTGCTGTGCTGCCCATAGGCTATAACCAAGCCCTTGAGGGGGTAGCAAGGGGGGATTGGACACCCACTGAAATGCGGGTATGGGCTGCTGTGATGGGATGCACAGAGCATGGACGTTCCCATGCCCTTTTTACCAACAAGACTTTGGGCGCGATGATTAAGCGGAGCCCTGGTTGGGTTGGGCAGGTAGTAAAGCGCATGGCCAAACGCAACATGCTTTGGCTAAGCCGTGGTCATTGCAAGCGTGGTGAGTATTGCTTGCGCCCTACAGATTGTTCGCTGTGGGAGGAACGCGAACCGGTGGTAAGAAAAAAAGCAGCCCCGAAACCCCGAGGCGAACAGCGGTCAGCAAAAGGACAGCAGCCAGCAATACCCCCAAGTAAGCCCGCCAAGAAGACGCAGCAGCACATGATAGAGGATATCCGAGAATCAGCCTTCGTGCTGTTTTATTTTGGCAACGCTGATCCCCCACGCAAAGAAGATGGGCAAGCCAAAGCGCATGCCCTGGCGTTGGGGTTGCCATTGCTAAAAAAATACCAAGGCTACCCACGCAAAGAAGGCAGGCTTATGGCACGCAAGGCATTTGACACCAAATTGAATTGGTTTAAGGCACAAGACAAAAAGCGCGTAAAGCAAGGCGAACACAAAATATACACCCTTAAGAACGTGTTGGAAATATTGGAGCAAGGTGTATTCGATGCTGGGCTGTATGACAGAGAGTTGAATTATGTCAAGCACCCTGCAACCTTTTTTAAATCAATTTGACCCACGAGATGTTGAAGATAAAAAGGCGGTGATGCATGCAGACAGGGTTGACCCTGCACTTTGTGACGGGCGATTTGATGCGGTGTTTGCACAAAGTTACGCAGCCAGCCCCATTACCAAGGCCAGCCAGCAGCGTAGTTTTTTACGCGCCAGCCGAGCAAGTCAAGGCCCACAAATACGATGCCAGGGTGCGCATCTTGAGTGCAAACCTTGGCCAAGACGTGCTCAACCGCTACGATGCAAAAAACACCCCCTTCTACCTCGACTTAGCCCTACCACGGGCACGAAAAAGACTACGGCAGGTTTTTTTGTTGAGCGAAGACTTTGAAAGTCTCGCAACGGTTAAAGGGCAAGGCAAGTTTCTACTGAGCATCAACGATACACCCAAAATGCGCACCCGCAAACATTTAGAAGCCGCAGGCGGTGCATTTAGCATTGCACAACTGGCCGAAGCTGCGCCTTACTCGGTAAACATTAAGGTCTACGCCGATGTGGTGCGTGAAGCCTATGCAAAGCGCACATTCATTCAAAGTTTTGTTGACAAAGCAAAGAGCCTTAAGGAGGGGGACCCTTTGGATGAGGTTTTGCGTGGCGTCATGCGCATGCTAGACAATTACAGCAAAGCGATTTGCCTTGATACCTTCACAGCCGATACTTGGCGTGTTGGACAAAACCCTTGCGCACTTTAAAAAGCACACGCACACCATACCCACAGGCATAAGTGCCATTGACCAACGCCTTGGGGGAGTGAGGCAAGGTGCTTTGCTGGTGATTGCAGCGCGAACCTCACAAGGTAAAAGTGCCATGGCGTTGCAGATTGCCATGCATGTTTCACGGCACGAGAGGGAAGCGTCAAAGCCCGTCTTGTTTTATTCCCTCGAGATGAAAGATGAGGAGAACGGCTTACGCATCATGTCTGCAAAATCAGACATCAGTGCCAGCATTTTAAGCAGGGGCATGGGCAACAAGGAGCACGCTGCGGCCCTCGATAAAATCTACGCAAAAGCAGCGTGGCACCATCTCTTGTTTTTATCACAACAAGATTTTGATGTGGATCAGTGTGTTTCTTCCATGCGTGTGGCAAAGGCGCACGCATGGTGGGCTTGCCTTGGTGGTGATTGACTACCTCCAATTGTTGAAAGTCCATCACCTAAAAAAGGCAAGTGAACTCGACCGCTTGACCTACATTACCAAAACCCTCAAGCAAGCAGCCATGGAATTGGATGTGCCCTTGATTGCTGCAGCACAACTTAATAGGGAAGCCTTAAACAACAATCAAGACCCAAAGTTATCGCATCTGCGCGGTTCGGGAACCATCGAACAAGACGCCGATGTTGTGGTGCTCTTGCAAAAACAAAACCCCAAAACCGAAAAACCAGATGTCAATGCATTAGACCTTTACAAGGTGAACGTTGCCAAAAATAGAGGAGGGCCAACGGGTGTTGGCTTTGCGCGCTTTAAACCAGGCACCACCACATTCTACCCTTATGAAAGAAAGAACCAAGCATGAACATTACCAACCACCACAACCTACCCGCGCCCTTGGTGGAGGCCATTCAAAACGATACCTACTCCAAAGGTGACGCAGATTATTCGGTAAGCGATTTGCTTGCGCCTGTGCGTCAAGTGTTCTTGTTAAAGCGTCATTCCCACAGCATTGAAGAGGATGCCTCAGCCACGTATTTGGTCTTTGTACGGACAGGCCATGCATGCCGTGATGGAGCGTGCAGACACGGACAACGCCTTGGTCGAAGAGCGTTTGGCGATGGGGATAGCGGGGGTAAAGGTTTCTGGACAATTTGATTTGTATACGGGAAAAGGGGTGCTGATCGACTTTAAAACCACCTCGGTTTGGACGCGCATTTATGGAAGCCGAGATGAGGACTGGGAACGCCAGTTAAATTGCTATGCCCACTTGTTAAACAAGTATGGCTTTGCCGTGAACGCTTTGCAGGTGGTGGTTATTTACCGTGATTGGCACAAGAAAGGCCGCTTAAAAAGCGGTGGTGACTACCCCGTTCAACAAGCAGAAGGGCGTTGCTTATACCTTATGGCCTCAGGAAAAAGCCCAAACTTTTATGGAAGACAGGGTGCAAGCATTGGAAAGGGCTAAGGTTTTGCCTGATGATGCCCTGCCACCTTGCACCCTTAAAGAAATGTGGGCCAATGTCACCACCTGGGCGGTGATGAAACCAGGGGCAAAGCGTGCGCTAAAAGTGTTTAAAGCACAAGAACACGCAAACGCCGATGCACGTGCACGCACTGCGCAAACGGGCAAGACACACCGTGTTGTAAAACGCCCAGGCAAAAGGACGAGGTGCGAGGATTACTGCGCGGTTGCACCCTTTTGCAATCAATGGCAGGCCCACAAAGCAGCACAGCCAAAGGATGAAGAAAACGCAAATTACAAGCAACACACACGCACAACATACCCACCTTTAATAAACACTTGCTAGGAGTGAAAACCATGGACAGTGAACTACAAAAAGAAAAAGAAAGCGCAAACTTAATGGTTATAGCCACAACACGCGCAGCCCAAGAGGTGCAAGCAGCGATGGTGGTTGCTAAGAAAATGCCCCGAGATGAATACGCAGTCTACAAGCGCGTGATGGCTGCTTGCGAACGCCCTGGGCTGGCAAAGGTGGCCGTCTATACCTATCCGCGAGGGAAAACAACCGTGATGGGGCCTTCAATCCGCCTGGCTGAAACGATCATTCGCGCCTACGGAAATGCTTCTTATGGGGTGAATGAACTCTCCCAAGATGCAGACCGAGGGGAATCGATTGTGGAAGCATTTTGCTGGGATTTGGAAACCAATACCCGAGTACAAAAAACTTTTACGGTAAAGCACGCACGTCATACAAAAAAAGGAAGCGTAAAATTATTCGACCCTAGGGACGTTTATGAGCTGACGGCAAACCAAGGAGCAAGGCGCGTAAGAGCCTGTATTTTAGGCGTTGTCCCTGGGGATTTGGTGGAAGATGCCTTGAGTAAATGCCAACAAACTTTGTGCAAAGCAGAAAAAGACCCACTCGAATTGCGGGTTAAGCGGATGCTCGAAACTTTTAAAGCAACCTTTGGGGTTGTGAGCCCACAAGTGCTTGCCTACTTAAAGGTGGGGAAGCCCGATGAAATAAGCGAGGATGATTTAGACACCATGCGCGGTGCCTTCCAATCGATTAAGGATAACACGGCATCGGTCAATGATTTCTTCCCCACCCAAAAAGCACTTTCCCAAACCGCAACCACCAAAACCCGTGAAGTAACACCCAGTGCACCCCAGCCCGATGAGAGTAAACAAGGCGATGCCTACTATCAAAAATTGGCGAAAGCCATTGAGGGTGCCCCTGGTGCCGAAGAACTCGAAACCTGGTGGGCAGGGGAACAAGAGGCTGCAAAAGAAGCCTTGAGCCCTGAGCAATTTGCATCCCTCCAATCCATGGTAGAAAATTGGACGTGAAAGGCAAACCAACGTGCATGAAAAACAATTACAATGGGCGATTGTTGAGGCACTTGCAATTGGTGTATGCCAACCGCGGTTTGGCTGTTGTGATGGATACCAGCTACCGCGCGGTGCGAGGGCGAAACGGGCAATGGCGTGCCCTTGGTGAAAAGGGCTGGCCAGACCTGACCCTATGTGTCAGCGGAACGTTTTATGCCATGGAAATTAAAACCCTCCAAGGCAAGCAAAGCACAGAACAAAAAGCGTTTCAGCATCGAATCGAAAAAGCAGGTGGCCTTTACCACATTGTACGCAGTGTAGACGAGGCACTAAACCTTTTACACCCAAAGGGATAACAGGCATGCACAACAAAGCAACCGCCTTGCAAACGCTGTTAAAACAAGAAAAACCAAAAGTAATCGTGCTTTTGCTTGAGCAAAAACTGCGACATAACCTCACGAACGCAGCTTCACTCTTAGACATCTCGCCATCGCGCTTGAGAGACCTTGCCCAACAAGGTAAAATCTCTCACGCCAGAGAGGGGGACGGAACAAAAAGAAAATACTTCTTTACCCCTGAGGATTTACAAAACTTTGTCGACACGGCACAAAAAATACAGGCTGTTATTTAAACGAAAAACTGAAGCGGCACACCCGTTTAACAGCAATTCCACCGCAAAACACACCCACAAATGACGGCTCGCCTGCTCTAAAACCTCCAAAATAAAAGGCATTTCGAGTGTGTCTCTAGTGTGTCTTATTTCCTGCGAAATATAGCATTCTATGCGATTATTCGAAATAAGGCAGTCTGAACTACCATAATAAAAACAACTGATTAGCATTCTATGCGATTTCTCACATGGTTATCGATGGGCTTAATCAGCCCAGCAGTTTGGCCAAGGCTTGTGCACTATTCACAGGTTGCTGGCAGATCATGTTTTTACACATATAGGCGGCTGCTTTACCTTGGAGCAAGCCCTTGCCTTCGAGCAGTGGAATGGTTTTGGCGTGGCTTTGCACCTGATTTGCCTCGACCACACTCACCACGCAATTGGGGATAAAATGCCGCCGCACAACGTCTAGCATCGCTTGCAGTACGCCATCCTCCCCTTCGCCCACCAAAACAATTTGCTGGGTTGGACCTAGGTAAAAATCCAAGGCGCACAACATAGCACTAAAGCTTAAACCTGCTTGATGCAAGTGCTCGCCAAAGCTGGAAAACGTACGCAGCGCATCTTGTTCATACCCTTCTTGTTGCATTCCATAGGCATGTAAGGTTAAAAACGCCAGCGCAGCACTGCTGTTCCCCGAGGGTTCTACCCCATCGTAGCCCTCGCAATTGCGGACCAACAACGCTTGGGCATCATTGCTGGTTTCGTAGTACGGGCCATGGGGGTTGCCAAAATGTTGATTCACACTTTGCATCAAAGCTTTTGCCTGCTTCATCCAGCGCAGGTCAAAATCGGCTTGATAGAGATCGAGCATGGCCACGGCCAATTGAGCATGGTCGACCAAATAGCCTAAAAACCGTGCTTCGCCCTGGCGCCAACGGCGCAGCAAACGCCCTTGCTTATTGCGCATGTGCTGCCACACAAAATCAGCAGACCGCTGGGCTGTTTGGGTGTAGGTTGCATCATGAAAGGCCCAGCCTGCACGGGCAAAAGCACTGATGGCCAAGGCATTCCACGAGGTAAGCACTTTATCATCGCGCAAAGGGCGGGGGCGGTTGGTGCGTTGTTTGAGCAAAATGTGACGGGCTTGCTGCAGGTGTTGCGCCAGGGTATCTGCGCTTATTTTTAAAGATTTAGCGACGCTGTTTAAGGGTTTGGTAACGCGTAAAATGTTCGCCCCTTCAAAATCGCCTTCGCTTTTCACTCCCCAATAGGCCGCTGCGCAACGGGCTATTTCAGGGCTAAGGTGGGTTTGCAATTCTGAGTGTTTCCACACATAGAACAACCCTTCTATCCCTTCGCTATCGGCATCTTCAGCCGAGTAAAAGGCCCCCTCAGGGGCGCATAAATCTCGGGTTAGGTAGTCTAAAACATCTTCTGCATAGGCGCGGTAAATGGCTTTTCCTGTGGCCTGATGGGTTTCAACCAAGGTTGTGGCGAGCAAGGCATTGTCGTAAAGCATTTTTTCAAAATGGGGGACATGCCATGCGTAGTCGGTACTGTAACGATGTAAACCGCCCCCGAGTTGATCGTAAATGCCGCCCTGGAGCATGGCTTGCAAGGTACGTTCAACCATGTGCAAGGCATTCTTATCACCGCTTTTGGCATGGTGGCGTAACAACAAGCGTAAGCCCATACTGGGAGGAAATTTATTTTGAGGTTGTAAGCGAAAACCTGCGTACTGCGAATCGAATAAATCAGCCTGGGTTTTGACGGCTGCGGCAATCGGGGCATGGCTCCATGTTTGGGTATCATCTGCGGTAAGCAATGCGCGTTGTTGCAGGTATTCGGTTAAAGAATCAGCATTGCCCAAGGCATCTTTGCGGCGATTAGACCACACATCCACCAGCATTTTTAGGACCTCACCAAAGCTTTTCCGCCCGTGGGCCGTTTGAGGGGGAAAGTACGTACCGCCCGCAATGGGTTGCCCTTGGGGGGTTGTAAACATGTTAAGTGGCCAGCCCCCTTGCTGCTCCATCGCCTGCAAGGCGTCCATATAGATGCGGTCGACATCAGGGCGCTCCTCGCGATCGACCTTAATGGTGACAAAATGTTCATTTAAATAGGCAGCCGTGGCAGAATCCTCAAAGCTTTCTTTTTCCATTACATGGCACCAATGGCAAGTGGCATAGCCAATACTAACCAACACCAAGCAGTCACGGTTTTTGGCTTCTGCAAAAGCTTCTTCGCTCCAAGGTTGCCATTGTACAGGGTTGTAGGCATGTTGCTGCAGGTAGGGGCTTTTTTCGTTAATCAAGCGGTTAGGTTGTTTTTGGGGGGCTGGTGCTTTGGCAGAAGGCATGAATGTTGGGTGCTGGATAAAGGTTTATTTAAGGTTGAAGCACGGAAAATTTTTTGGCATGGCTGGGTACCTCAAAAAAGGGTTGAGGATGCGGAGGCGCAGTCTTAAATTGGCGCAACACCAAAATAAGGGCAGGTTTCTCCCCTGAACCCAAAAAAACATGCACGCGTTTAGGCAAGCGTAAATGAAACTGCCTCGACATTTTTTGCACGTCATATTGCAGGTATTCTACCTGCATTTTGGGTTGGACTAGCCCCTGGCGCAGCCAACTGACTGGCAGCCCCTGCCCACCGAGTTCAATGCGATGGATGGAGATTGGCAAGGTGCCAACGGGCCCAGCTTGCGTTAGGGTAACCAGATCGTTTTGCCGTTGTCCTTGATAGGTGCGAAAAACCCGGCGCCCAATGCGACCGGTAAATAGCATGTACCATTGTGCGGGAGGCACATCGAATTGCAACAAAGCCCGCCGCGCCTCGGGAGTGTTTAAGGTCAACGCCCGCTGCTGGTTGGCGTAGTCAATTACCATCAAATGGGTTTCGTTCCAGCGCGCCTCAAAGGCTAAAAAGCCTGTAATGCGCGCCAACACCAACAAGCGCTGGCTACCGTTTGGCCACGCCTGCCAGGTCACATTGCTAATGGTAATCCCTTTTTTAAGACGCAACTGCATGCGCCCTTGGGCCTCAATAGGTGGAAGATGGACGGGAAGCACAAAACCTGCCCAGGCTGTTTGGGATATTGCTTGTCGCGGCTGCACCACAAAACTGCCCGTAGAAGGCGTGCAACTCGCACCAACCCATGCAGCGCACATCCCCAAAACCCAGGGCCGCATTTTGCGTAATGCCGTGCGCAAAACAACGTCCTTTCTTTATTAAAACCCACCCCCCTTTTGAAGGACCTCCCATCGCTTGGGAGCGATTACTTCATAAAAAATTTCTCGGCCGCGTAAAACAACCCCAGATAAGCCGCTGCAATCACAAAAAACACCGACAAAACTTCAAACTCGTGCATACACCCCCCATGACAACCCTTGCTTTTGGATAAAAAATCACACCACACCTCGCATTCCACATTCTATGTTGAAGATTCCATTGAAGTCAAACCCTTGCTTGCAAAGGGTCTCAAACGCCTCTTGTTCTTCTCTCCATGCTTTCCCTGGGCCCTAATGCGCCCGTTGCCAACAGCACGCCGCCTGTCACCAAAAACACCCCAAGCCATTCCGTTGTACTGGGCATTTCGGCCAAAAAAAACGCACCCCCAAGACTGGCAATTACAGGAATCAACGCCAAAAAAGAACCCGCCTGCACCGTTCCAAGCTGCATGACCGCATACCCATAGGCAAGGTTTGCTAACAAGCCCGAACCTAAGCCTTGAATAACCCCTTGCCATATCAACACGGTGGTAGAAGTGGCAAAAAAATGGGCATCCTTTGCCCACCAAACTAGCACGAAGTGAATCAATAACGACCAAGCACTGAGCAAAGCGGTCCCTTCCATCGCCGAAAGTTTGCTAAAGCGAAAAGCCACGGTATAGGCACTCCACAAAAATGCGGCGCATAACGCCAAGGCGTGCCCAATCGAAGCATGTTCTGCCGCCACAAAAACCTCAAAACCAACAATGGCAAGCACGCCCACCAAAATAAAGCCAAAGCCTAATAGCACCGTTTTATGCACCTTCTTACGGGTTGCTACCCAGGTGAGTAAAGCAATAAATATGGGCATGGTGCCCACTTGCAAAGCACCGATATGCGCCGTGGGTGCGTAGCGCATGCCCGCGGCAGAAATCAAAAAAAAGGGGGCACCGCCAAGCAACAAAATGGGAATAAGCCATGGATATTCCAGGCGTGGCCACAGGCCCTTGCGCCATAGCCATGGAAGAAGGAGGATGCAGGGTATCCCATAGCGCAAAACCCCTATGTGTGTGGCAGGCAAGCGCAACAACGCTGCATGGCGGGTGGAAACAATCCAGGCGCTCCAAATGCTTACAGCCAGCAAAACGGCCAAGGCACCTAGGATTCTTTGGGTGCGCGGCGCGTCTTTTGCTGGCATGGCAGGTCGCCTTGCTACATTGTAGCTTGACTTCACGATAAAAGGCCTTGGGAAAAGGAATAAAACTTAAGGTCAATAGGCATTTTTCCGGGAGAGCACCACGCGAATTGTCATGAGCAAAATGAGTACGTCGAGCCAAATAGACCAGTTTTTTAGATAGTGTAAATCGTGCTGCACGCGATTACGCATTTTTTCGAGGGTCTCGGTTTCACCGCGTAGACCGTGCACCTGAGCCCAGCCCGTTAGCCCTGGTTTCATGCGATGGCGTAGCATGTAGGCTTCAATGAGCGTGCTGTAGTGTCGGTCGTGCTGAACGGCATGGGGGCGCGGACCAACCAACGACATGCGCCCTTGCAAAACATTGATCAATTGCGGCAATTCATCCAAACTGCTGCTGCGCAAAAAATGCCCTAAGGGGGTAATGCGGGCATCGTTTTTAATGGCTTGATCCACCTTATCTTGTGTGTGCACATACATGGTACGAAATTTATACACGCGAATAATGCGCCCGTTTAACCCTGTTCGCGCCTGTTTAAACAGCACCGGCCCTGCTGATGTACCTTTGATGGCCAACGCAACACAGCAAAAAATGGGGCTGCATAGAAGCAACAACGCCAAGGAAACACTCTTATCAAGGAGCCACTTTGCCATAATTCCCAAGTTACCAATAGGACTTTCGGTAAGCATAAGTACGGGTTGCCCCGCAACTTGACGCACGTTGTGATTTAGCAAATGCAAACTAAAAATGTTGGGTGCCCAATGCACCGCGGTATGGGTGGGTAACAACTGTGTCATCAAGGTTTCAACCTGCTTGGTTTGAGCCAAGGGCAGGCAAACATATACAATATCAATAGTCTGCTGTTGCACCACCTGTTGAATGGCCGCAACCTTACCAAGGTAGGTTAGGGGGACATGCGCACTGGAAATGGCAAGGGTTTTGATGATAGCACTGTTGGAAAGATAACCGATTACCCTCACGCCTAAAGTGGGCTCATGGTGTAGACGCCATGCCATATCAACAATTAAATCCTCCGTGCCTACCATGAGCGCACGGCGCAGATTAATCCCCCTATTGCGTAGCCAATAGACCCCTTGGCGCAATACCCAACGCACAACCACCTGCCCAAACCAAGCAAAGCTAAACCAAGCCAACAATATCTGCCTCGAAAACACATCGCTGGTTTTGGTGGCAAAACCAATGCTAAGCAGCAACAGCCACACACACACCCATGCTCGGGTTAGCAAAAAAATCTCGCTTAAAAAACCCATTGTGCGACGCACATGCGGAACGCCGCTTGAAGGATGCAGCAACCACACACCCAGCACACTAAGCACTGCCAGTACTTGGTAGGGTTGAGGGAATTCACCAACCCGATAAAGGGTAAGCACCCACAAGATGGCAGTGCATACCATGGCATCGAGCACACGTTGCACAACGCCTAGCCACGAAAAAGAAGGGATTGCTGGCTGAATCATGGGTTAAGGCTTACTGCGTGGCGTTCGCCCCATCGCACCTTTTTTTTGATTTACATAGGGTTAGATTTTTTCCACATTTCTACATACAACATTGGCATTACCCAATGGCAAATTTGCTGCAATGAAGAAAATATGCCCGCTGAGGAAGGGATGCTGCTGTTTTTGACCTTCACCCACAGACCTTTCACGGTGAACATGAAACGATGACGACCTCCCCGGTGTCCCATCAGCAGCGATTTTACACCATGATAGATGGGTATTTTGTGCGTTTTACCACAAGCAGGTTGCAAAACAAGGATACACCCCCTTAGTTTTTAAGGGATTAAAAACGCTGGCTTAAAGGAGGAAAACGGGGGGTTGCAATCACGTCGACAGCACCCAAAAACGCTCCTATCCACCGCAGACCTCAAATCAAGAGGTACAAAAAAACCCTTTTTAGCCAAGGGAATGCCATCGGGGTGAGAGGATTCGAACCTCCGACTTCTTCGTCCCGAACGAAGCACGCTACCAGACTGCGCCACACCCCGCATGACCATTACGCTTCGCATGTTTTCACGACATTTTACCAGTTTTTTTGCACGGAACAAGCCATCAAATTTTTTGCAAGCCCAGTTTTTTTAACGCATGCAAGGCTGCATCAAGGTTGTCGCTTGTGATTTTGGCGCGTATTTGCCAACGTTTCATGGCGTGCTCATAGCGTGGGTCGTAGTGCTTTACCAGCAAGGCTTCAGCCACCTCTGCAAAGCGACCCTGATCGAGCCATGTGCAAAATTGCTTTACCGTGTGCTTGCCAAATAGGCCCACAAATTTTTGCATCACCTGCTGCAAGTACGCGATCGACTGCGGGTTGTTTTGTCCATAAAGGGTCACCAAGCGTTTTACACGGACCTCAAGGGAGGCGGTCAGCAACACGCAAGCACTTTGCTGCATGGCATGGTGCAAGGTTGCAGGCAAAAAAACCATCCCAATTTTGCGGCTTTCCGCTTCAATCCAAGCGGGGGTGTGTACACGTAGTGCCTGCAATTCCCAAAGCAGCATGGCCTCAAACTGCTGCTGGGTGCGGGGTGTTAACCCCAATGCGCCAAACAACGAGCTGCGGTGTTGCGCCAAGCCTTCTAAATCAATGGTATTGGCAAGGCGGTTTAACAACCAGGTTTTACCTACCCCTGTGCGCCCCTGAAGCACCAGCCATTTTTGGGGTTTCAACTGCGCCAACTGGGTTACAATGTGTCCGCGAATGGCTTTGTAGCCCCCTGCCAGCTGCACTGCCGCAATGCCCACATCCCGTAAGGCTTGCACTACCGACTGGGAGCGCAAGCCACCCCTTGCGCAGTAAACCAACACACCGCTTTGGCGCCATGTCTCGAAATGTGCCAAAAATGCTTCAATTCGGGGGGAAATAAAATTCCAGCCCAATTTTTTGGCGGCGGCACTGCCCACGTGTTTGTACAGCAAACCGATCTCTGCCCGTTCGGTATTCGAAAAGAGCGGGATATTCTGCGCCCCAGGCAGGGCACCCTTGGCAAACTCGAGGGGTGCGCGGACATCGACCACCGCTGGTGCACAGGTTAACAAACGGACCCAAGGTGCATGTTGCCAGGGCTTCGTCTCGTGTTGATAGGGAAAGGCTGGTAGGTTGGCAAAAGTCATTCTACGCGCGGGCTACCCCTTGATTGCGCACCCTATGCGATTGGCACACCTTGGGCGCGATTCCTCATCCTAGTGAACGGCTTTGGTTCGTTGCAAACTGCTCATGTTGGTTCACCTTTTTTTTTCTTGCTCGCTCCTTACATTCGCACTGCCCGAGAAGATGCCTACGCAAACTGCTCATGTTGGGTCACTTTTTTTTTTCTTGCTCGCTCCTTACATTCGCACTGCCCGAGAAGATGCTCACGCAAACTGTTCATGCTGGTTCACCTTTTTTTTCTTGCTCGCTCCTTACATTCGCACTGCCCGAGAAGATGCTCACGCAAACTGTTCATGCTGGTTCACCTTTTTTTTCTTGCTCGCTCCTTACATTCGCACTGCCCGAGAAGATGCCTACGCAAACTGTTCATGCTGGTTCACCTTTTTTTTTCTTGCTCGCTCCTTACATTCGCACTGCCCGAGAAGATGCTCACGCAAACTGTTCATGTTGGTTCACCTTTTTTTTCTTGCTCGCTCCTTACATTCGCACTGCCCGAGAAGATGCTCACGCAATTCGGCGGTGACGCGTTGGCGGATTGGAGGCTCGCCCCTGTGGTAGCATTTCACACTTTCACGCCCTTGAGCAATGGGTTCTTTATGGCTTGGCTTGGGACGTGTAAATGGTGGAGTGATTTTTTAAGACGATGGGTGTTTTTCCTCAAGACCATAACGCCGAATTTTTTTGTGCAGGTTGCTGCGCTCTAGGGCAATTTTATCGGCCGTTTTCGAAATATTCCATTGGAAACTCGCCAAACTATTTTTGAGATAGGCAGCCTCAAAGGCTTCTTTGGCTTCGCGGTATGGAAGCTGAAACCACGGCGATTTGGCAGCAGAAAATACGGGGACCTGGTCCGTTGTGTCGTTATCTATGTCCCCAGTCTCTTTGGAAGGTAGCAGGTTTGTTGGCAGGTCATTGAGATCAATTGGGTCCCCCGTACTCATAATTACCAAGCGTTCAATGGTGTTTTTGAGTTCGCGCACATTCCCCGGCCAATGGTAGTGTTTTAGGGCATCAAAAACGGCAGGGGTCATGGTTTTGGGGCGTTTTCCGTGGGTTTTGGCCACGAGAGATAAAAAGTGCCTGGCCAGTTGTTCAATGTCTTCTTTATGGCTGCGCAACGGGAGCGCAGTTAAGGGAAGCACGTTGAGCCTGTAGTACAAGTCTGCACGAAAATTCCCCTGGTCAATTTCATTTTCGAGCGATTTGTTCGAAGCCGATACGATGCGTACATCCACTTGAAGCGTCTCGCTGCCACCGACGCGTTGAAAACGTTGTTCTTGAAGTACGCGCAAAATTTTGGCCTGGGTTTTTAAGCTCATGTCGGCCACCTCGTCTAAAAATAAGGTGCCACGGTGGGCTTGGGCAAATTTACCATTGCGTTTTGAGGTGGCCCCTGTAAACGCCCCTTTTTCATGGCCAAGCAGTTCGCTTTCAATCAACTCTTCGGGAATGGCCGCACAGTTTACCTCGACAAAGGGGTGGGCGGAACGCGCACTTTTTTGATGAATCATGTTGGCAATCAGCTCTTTTCCCGTGCCATTTTCGCCATGAATCAGCACCCATGCTTCGCTATCTGCGGCGCGCTCCACTTGTTGCAACTGTTGCATAAAGGCGGGGCTGTTGCCTATCACCTCCAGTTTGCCATTCGAGCTTCCCTTGCGCAGCTGGGTATTCTCTCGCTCTAACGAGGCCACACGCAAAGCATTGCGCAAGGTTACCAGCAAAAATTCTTCTGAAAACGGCTTTTCTATAAAATGAAATGCACCAAACTGCACCGCTTTTACAGCCGTTTCAATCGACCCATGTCCCGAGAGCATAATGACAGGTAACCGAGGCAAACGCTGCTTGATCTGTCTTAAGGTTTCAATGCCATCGATCCCAGGCATCCAGATATCAAGCAATGCGGCGTCCAACTCAGCCGCAGCGGACCCGCGAATGATGCCCAAAGCTTCCTTGCCGCCTTGGGCTGTAATCACGTGATAATTTTCATCTTCTAATAAATTTTTTAAGCCTAAAACAATGTCGGTCTCATCATCAACAATCAAAATGTTGTGCTTCATTACGCCCTCACTTCATGGCTTATGCGGTTTTTTAAAAAGTGCCTCGTCGAGCTTACACATCAACTCTACCGTTTTTGTCACTACCAACAGCCCTTTTCGCGTTAAAGGCAGGTACCGGTATGTTCGGGGTTTTCTCGTAACCATAATACCCTCGCCAGAAGGCTTTTTGTTCAAAAACCTGCATGCAAACCATGCCTTGCCTATAGGACGACGGGAAGTATGCCGTGTTTGTTGGCACACAAAAAGGGGTGGGCTCATTTGTTACAAACAGCTTACTTGCTAATCACCAGCGCACTGTTGCGCTGCGTATTACCCTCCTCCCCACCTGTTACACAAAAAGCATATAGCCATGGGCTGTATTTGTGTTGTTTTTATGCCCCCCCTTCACGTGAAGGGCTCCTCGTTTGCTCTTGACCTTGGATGGGACCTGTTTGCACGCCAAGGGGGGCATTTTGCCGCGATAGGTTTGCCTTTACAGGCAAGTGAATCGTAAACACCGCACCTTGTGGGACGTTGTCTTGAACGTAAATGCTCCCGTGATGCTCCTCAATAATTTGCAGCACAATAGGTAGCCCTAAACCTGTGCCGGTAGTTTTGGTGGTGGTATAGGGCTCAAAAATACTTTTACGCACCTTGGCATCAATGCCTGGGCCATTGTCGGCTACTTGTACCACAACATGGTTGCTTTGCCCCTCAAATTGACTGCTTAAGGTAATGTGAAGTGAGGGCGAATCGCCTGTAACATTTTCATGCTTTTGTGAAATGGAGGCAAGGGCATTGTCAATTAAGTTAATCAGTACGCGTTGTATCTGTTCTGCATCAAACAAAAACCTAGGCAAATTTGGTGCAAGCATGGTGCTAAGTTTGGCTTGGGGAGGCAGGGCTTGTGCGTAAAGTTTTATAACTTCTTCGAGGGTGTGGTTGATATTGCCTACGCTTAAACTGGCCTCTGGCAAGCGTGCAAACTGCGAGAACTCATTGACCATATGCTTTAAGGTATGGACCTGCTTTAGAATAATTTGGCTACTTTGTTCTAAAATTTGACCTTGATCTGCACCAACTCCTTTGTATTTGCGGAGTAATCTTTGAACAGAGAGTTGAATGGGGGTAAGGGGATTTTTGATTTCATGAGCCATTCGGCGTGCAATGGCCTGCCAAGCCAAAGCCCGCTGTGTACGGCGTAGCATGGCCACATCTTTGAGGATAATCAAATTGCCGTAAGCATCGGTTTCATTTTTTAGGGTGTGCAAACTTACCTCTAAAAAATGGACGGGTTGATGGGGTTCTTGGATGGTAATGTTGGTGGTAAAGGGTTTGGAGGGGGTTTGTTGATCTTGATACGTTTGCATGGCTTCAAGCAGCGTTTTTGGAAGGGTTTGCGCTGCGGAGGCCGTTTGTGCTTTGGGGTTGGCTGGGTTGCCCGACGCTTGCGTGTTTGGGAGCAGGTTACGTGCCTTGCGATTAAATGTTGTAACGTCCCCTTGGGCATTCACAAACAAAATCCCTGCATCTACATTTTCAAGGAGCAATTCTACCAAGCGATTACGCTCTTCCAATTGATCGTGGCTGTCTTTTATCTCCTTGGCAGTTTGGGTAAGTTGTGCGTGTTGTTCAAACAGTTGGCTGCTCATGCGATTAAAATTTTTTATCAGCAGCGTCGAGTCTTGATCGAGGGCACCCAAATTTTTAGTCTGCAATTGAACCCCCAGTTCACCTGTGGCAATGCGTTGAGTGTAGGCATTGAGCTGCTCAATGCTTAGGGTCATATGGCGGGCCAATTCCCCTGAGGTCATGCTGGTAAACAACATCACCACCAAAACCATGGCCACAAAAAAGGCACCGATTACATACAAAAACTGTCCGTTAAGCAACCATTGCGTGCTGCGTTTTTCATGCAAGTTGGCAAGGGCTGCAGCCACCTGAATGGGCTGAATGGCAATGAGTTCAACATTGAGCAAAGTGCCTTCAATCACTGTAGACAAAAGCACATGGCGCACCATGCGGTTTTGGTAGAGTTCTCCCCACAACACCCCTTGGCTAGGCAAAAGCATCCCTCGGGTGGGCAGCATCGCACTGGGATCGCTTAACACGTTTTGGCTGTTGTCGTGGATGATGCGTGAGAGTTCAAACAAACGGGGGGCAGGTTGCTTCCACGCCTTGTGCGCTATTGCATCCCCCACCCATGAATGGAGCATATTCCCATATGCATCATAAATATACGCCCCGTGAATGGTGGATCGACGTTTGATATCCGTTGCCCACTCACCGCTTTGATAGGCGGAAAGATTTTTGGGGAGGTTGTAAATTGCAATTTGAGCAAAGTCGCGGAGATGCATATTTTGTGTTTCGTCGAGCACGGATGCTAAATCGGTCGTACTACGTAGCATTTCGTGGTGCTGCCCATCGGACCAACTATTGAGCACATGGGCCACCAAACTGCCTGCTAGCAAATGAAACACAATCGAAGGCAAAGACAGCAGCAAGAACACCCGTGCAAATTTCTTTTGCAAAGAAACCCCTGAAAATGGGGTATTTTGCGCGATGGTATAAAAAATGATGCGACGCAACAGCAGGTAAAATATCAGGCATAAAAATAAAAGTTGAATAAACAACCCAATCGAAATGCCTATGCCATAGGCCCCATTTTCGCCTTGATTATGGCTTGTAAAATGAATGCCAAACACAAAATAAAGTACTCCACCAAGCAGTAAGACAAACAATAAGATAAGCCCTATGCTGTGAATGTGGTTTTTTGCACCAAAGGTTGCACAATATAGACTGTGCAAAAACCCTTTTTTATTGTCTGTAGCCCTACGCTGCAAATAAATTTTTTCTGTCTGGGTTGTGTCTGCGTCAAGCTGCGTTTCAACGGTATCGGTTACCCGTTTAACGGGAACCTGATTGGGCAAATGAGAGGAAGAGGGCTGGTTTGGCATAAGCAACACACTACGGCTGGGATAAAGGTGGAAATAAGCATGTTACTGATTTTAAGGAACAAGGTAAAAAAAGGCTATCACATTCCCACTTTGAACCCCCCCGAGGCATGTGTGAAACGGGCCTTTTTAGAGCGCAAAACGTATACGTAGTCCAAAGCTTAGGCTTAAGGCACTGTGGATTATGCGTTGACAATGGTGTTTTATTGTATGCTATCGTCCATGTGAGTTGGCGCAGGCAAAGGTGCGGCTGGCAACCAAAATAGCCTCTGCCTTGCCAGCATAACGCATTCAAAGCTCCCGTAGTTAAACTGGATATAACGGTGGATTGCGATTCCGCTGTTCTAGGTTCGAGTCCTGGCGGGAGCGCTTCATTTTACAAGGCCTATTGCAGAGAATAGACCTGCACTGGCTCCGGTTTGGTGGCAATTGCTGGGAGTATTTTTGGAGGTTTTCCGGATGACAGGTGTGCGCGTTCACATGCTTTGTGTCTGGAGTTTTTTGTGGGTAATAGCGAGTGTGCCCATTCACACGGTTTTACACCACATGAAAACTGCGTGTCCCAAGACACATGGTTTGCCTGTGCCCTTTCAAAACAGTCTTGTGCTGTACGTAAATCGCGGGTACAACTTCTTCGATTCTTGCCGTATTTTCAGCACAGCGTGCAGGGTTGGCGCTCCTCCGTTTTGGGGAATGGCCTCGCAGCCCAGCCTAAAACCGAGCTTGCACTGCATTAAAAGACACCCCTTTGCGGTTGACAAAAACACCTTTAGCCGTATCTTGCGGCGGCTTCACAACAAGGCAACAGCGTGTGGTTGTTCAAAATAGGAGCGACCTAAAAAAGGAGACGCAAAAAAACCACGCCATTAAGAACTTGCGGAAAAACTACTGATGGCGCGCCATGCGAACGAAAGGGGCAAAGCATACGCCCCTTTACAGGCGTTAACATAGGCTTTTTTATCTCGACAAAAGGCTGTTGTGCCCGTTCACATGGTTTTACACCACTACAAAACTGCGGGGGGGGGGTGCGGGATATAACGGGATATAGCGGGATATAGCGGGAATTAAAGCGCTTTATGACACAGGCAGCGCCCCCAATAACCGTGTGTAAATTGACTCGCCTAAAAAACGGTGTAATGCGGGTTTGCGCGTTTTTGGGACACATGGCTTTACACTTCTCACAAGGCCTTGTTCGAGGGAACTCGATGGAATTCGAAAGCGTTCGAACCCCCTAATATCAAGCCTTAGCGGGTTTTTACACAAAAAATGCCAGGGGGGTTTATGCCCCGCAAAAGGTCGGAGTTCGGCACTCTAACATGGAACTGAACATGGAACTCAATTTTTCGCCCTTTTCATGGATCAAACCCTTGTTTTGAAAATACTTTTTCGCGATTGGCCTAAAAATAAAAAATAATCTAGCTTGGAACTCCTTTTTTTCTAAACCGCCCTGGGTTGCACATAAATCACGGGCACAACCTGTTCTATTTCGTCCATGTTTTCTTACAAGGTGTAGGGTTTTCGCTCCCCGGTTTTGGGGTCGGGGTCGTCCCATTTTTGGAGCACCAGCCAGGTTGCCCCCCCTTCTTTGCGCTTTAATTCTTTCACCAATCCCAAACGGGCAAGGCTGTTCGGCTTTAGCACAAACACCACATCGCCAAGCCGAGGAGGGTCATGGTGGCAATACCGCTTGTGGTAGGCGGTGGGTGCGGGGCAACAGCGCTTTCGCGCTGGCTTAACGGCAAGTACACGGGCGATAACGCCGCCCTTGAAGCCAAGGTTTGCCAATGGCTAGAAGACCAAGCCTGCCAAACCGCCTTTTTGCCCAGCAAGGGCGCAGACTGGATAGAAACCCCCACAGCCCGCCAAATCGGCATGGCCATTGCCTACGCCCACCTAAGCCGCGACATCGCGGTGGTGTGCGGTGGCGCAGGGGTTGGCAAAACCATCACCGCCCAGCACTACGCCCAAACCCGCCCTAATTGCTGGGTGTGCACAATGGTGCCCAGTTTTGCCAGCGCCCCTGCCTGCCTTAAAGCCCTTTTGTTTGCCCTTGCCCCAAGCCAGCGCGCGGACGGACGCGGGGGAGATGTGGTTTACCGCATGCTTCTCAGCCTATCTCTCAAAAAAAGACGCCCTGCTGATTATAGACGAGGCACAGCACCTTACCCGCCCCGCCTTGGAATGCCTACGCGCTTTGCACGATGCCACTGCTTGCGCCCTGGTGTTCATGGGCAACGAGAGCGTCTACACCCGGATGAGCGGCCCGCGCTCGGCAGAGTATGCCCAGTTGTTTAGCCGCGTTGGCAAGGTGTTAAACCCCAAAAAAGCCCGCCGTGCCGATGTAGAGGCCATTGCCCAAGCATGGGGAGTAAGCGAGCAGAAAGCCCTTGGCTTTTTAATCAAAATTGGTCACGGCCACGGCGCACTGCGTGAGGTTACCAAAACCCTACGCTTGGCCAGCCTGGCGGCAAACGGGGCACGGCAGGCCCTTAGCCTAAGCCACCTTAAAACCGCTTATTCCGAGCGGGGAGGAGTTAGCGAATGAACCCGATCAAGCCCAAAAACAGGCGTCTGCGTGCACCTGCCTGTTCGCATTTATACGCGGCACACAAGCAGCCCCATGTTTTGCTTAAATAAATAAAGGAGACCCGTCATGAAAATTGACATCAACAGTTTAAGCGCAGCACGACAAAAATGGCATCTCAAAGGGGAGACGCGCCTATAAGGCATGGGTAAAAAACCTCTTTTTTTTGCGTGGCCAAGGCAGGAGGGGGTTTGTTCGCCCCAGCAACCGACCCCGCGCAGGGCTACAACGCTGGCAAGGAGGGCTATAGATGAAAACGCCAAAGGTTTATGTTGGCGCACGCTTAGAAAAAGGGATGCCCCCCCTTTAAACCACACCCTGACACCCTTAATAAGGAGTCCCCACATGCAAGCCCAAACCATCCCCCAGGTTGGAATATGCATCACGCTATAAAAAAAGCGACCCTTGCGCATGAGGTGGCGCTATGAGTTTTTTGCAAACGCTTTGCGACGCCGTAGTGAGCGGATTTGGGTTTTTTATGGGTGGGTTCGCTGCCTACGGCATGTTGGAAATGTGCGAGGAGGGCCCATGAAAACCAAATCCTTTTGCCCCAACGAGCAAGCCTACCGCAATAAAAAATACGCGGCCCTGCACGCCCAATCGAGCAAAATGGGCTTTCGGCGATGCCCAATACCGCGGGCTGGGTAAGCAACTACGGCGTGCGCAGCGCAAAAAACCTGAGCACCTTAAAACGGGCTTGCCCGTGCGCGGAGGCTTGGCTCGCGTGGCCGTTTGGAGTTACCTCTTTAAGGCCTACGCGCTCAAAGACTGGGCAGCCTTTTTAGAGGTGTTTGGGATGCCCTTGCGCATTGGGCGTTATGGGCCAGGGGCTAGCGATGAAGACAAGCGCATCCTGCGTCAAGCGGTGATCAACCTTGGGAGCGATGCGGCTGCCGTGTTGCACGAGAGCATGCAAATAGAGTTTCAAGATGCCGTGCAGGGCCGGGGCGGGGAGGGCCTGTTTTTGGCAGCGGCCGAGTTTTGGGATAAGCAAACCAGCAAGGCGGTGCTTGGGCAAACCGCCAGCACCGAGGGCACCCCTGGCAAACTGGGCAACGATGCCGCCCAAATGGAGGTGCGCCAAGACATACTGCGCGCAGACGCCGCCGTTTTGGCAGCCACCTTAAACCGCGACCTGGTCAAGCCTTTCATTGACCTTAATTTTGGCCAGCCCCCCGATAACCGCTATCCGCGAATTGTGTTGCCTTTGCCTGAGCCCGACAAAATGGAGGCAATCGTTGATGCCATTGCCCGCCTTGTGCCCCTTGGCTTGCGCGTTGACCAGCACACCCTGTGCGAGTTGCTCGGTTTGCCCGAACCGGGCTCCGATGCCCAGTTGCTTGGTACGCCAGCCAGCGCAACCCAAGCCAGCAACCAAGCCCTAGGGCACATATTAACAGCCCTTGCCCAAGCAACACCAGCCCAAGCGCAAAGCGAATTAGATGCCTTGACAGAGGAAACAACCCAAAACTGGCAGCCCTTGCTGGCGCCCTTGCTTGATCCCTTGGTGCAAGCCCTTGGCCAAGCGAAGAGCCCAACAGACCTCGCGCGCTTGCTCGCCCAAGCCTTGCCCGAGAGCGATCCGGCCCCCCTTGCCAAGGCGATTGCCCGCGCCACCTTTAAAGCGCGTGGCATGGGTGATGGGGAAGGCTAAAAACCATGCCCACACCCAAGCCAGGCTTTCATTTTACACCCACCCCGCCCAAAGAAGCCCTTGCCTACCTCAAGGCCAAAAAACTAAAACCCGCCTTTGACTATCGCGATGTTTGGCGTGAGGAGCACGCCTTGGGCTTTAGCGTGGCCAAGGCAATGCAGTTGGATGTGTTGCGTGCCATCCGCGATGGTCTTGCTGAGGCGCTGGCCAAGGGCAAAACCTTTGAGGGTTTTAAAAAAGACCTCATCCCCACCCTCCAACAAAAAGGATGGTGGGGCATAAAAGGCAAAAAAGACCCCAAAACGGGCAAGATAGAGCAAGTGCGCCTTGGGAGCCCGCGCCGTTTACGCACCATTTTTTGGGCCAACACGCGCACCGCCTATGCTGCGGGGCAGTGGGAACGCATTGAGCGCGAAGCAGCTACCCACCCCTACCTGCGCTATGAACTGGGCCCCAGCAAGGAGCACCGTTTGGAGCATCAGCACTGGAACGGGCTTATTTTGTCCAGCACCGATGCTTGGTGGAACGCCCACATGCCACCCAACGGCTGGGGCTGCAAGTGCCGCGTCAGGCTTTTAAGCAAGGCCGAGGCAGGGCGCTTGGGTGGCCCAGGCAAACCGCCCACCAACAAAACCCGCCCTTGGCTTAACAAGCGCACAGGCCAAATTGAACGCGTGCCCCAAGGCATAGACCCAGGCTGGGATACCAACCCAGGCAAGGTACGCAGCCAAGCCTTGGCCAACATGCTGGCGGCAAAAAGCGCAGATGCGCCCGTTGCAACCCTCGGCCCGATCCCCCTGCTCGAAGAGCGGGCGGTCATGAAAAAAAAGTTAAGCAAGGCCAAGGGCAGCAACCAAGGGGGCGTCTATCAAGGCGCAGACGGCATCAAGCGCTACGTCAAGTTTTACACCGACCCCGTCCAAGCCTACGGCGAGGCGGCGGTCAATGCAATCTATGCCCAGTTGGCGGTCAATGCGCCCAAAAGCGCCTTGGTTGCCCGCAAACAAGGGGGGCTTGCCCTGGCCACCGAGTGGATTGAAGGGGCAGCCCCAATCGCCTTGGACGAACTAACCCAAGCCAAGGCAAAAAAACTGCTTGACGGGGTGGCGGCAGATGCTTGGCTGGCCAACTGGGATGCCTTGGGGCAAACCTTTGATAACGTGGTTTGGCAAAAAGGCGCCCCCGTGCGGATTGACAACGGCGGGGCGCTCTTGTTTCGAGCCAAAGCGGGGCGCAAAAATACCGAGGCACTGGCCACAATAGGCGAAGCCGAGGGCTTTTTTCATCCTGCCACCAACCCCACTTACGCCAAGGCAATGGAAAAAGCGGGGGTGCGCATTTACGAGGCGCTGGGGGATCACTGGCTTAAGACCGAGCGAGCGATTAGCAACCTAAGCAAAAAAACCAACGCCTTTGCCGACCTCTTGCCCCCCGTGCCAGGGGTGCCCGAGCCCGAGCGCCTTGCCATGCTACAAACCTTGCAAAAGCGTGCTATGCTCCTCAAGGGGGTGTCGCGCAAGGTGCGTGCCTTTGCCAAATTGCCCGTCCACGAGCAGGGTTTGATGAACCTCAAAGGCTATCAATACCAAATCTTGCTTGGGCAGGCGAACACAAGGGCGAAGGAATCGGGTGTCGTGCACCGTTTCTCCGAGCCCGAGTTGGCTGCATTGCACGGCTACACGGTCATCGATTATAAACCGATTAACCAGGCCAAGCGCGGGAAACTGCCCAAAGCCCTGGGAGAGGAATACGCCCACTACACCAAAACCATCATCGCGGGGCTGGCAAAACTCCCCAACTACCGGGGGAAGGTCACCCGAGGGACGACCCTGCCCGAAAGTGAACTGGCCAAACTCAAGCCAGGCAAGGTTTGGACACCCAAAGGCTTTACCAGCACATCCACGGGTAAAGCCTTTGGTGGGCCGCATCGGCTGAAAATACAGAGCCGCACGGGCAAGGAGGTATCTTGGATATCCCGGCACGCGCACGAAAAAGAGGTCCTCTTTAAACCCAATACCAAGTTTCGTGTTGTATACAGGGAAAAACGGGGCAGCGTTGTAGAAATAGGTTTAAAGGAGATACATGATGATTGAGTACGCTGAAGGGCTTAGTGATGAGGATAAAAAGCTCGTTGAAGAAATGCGGGCCTCTTTTAGAGAGAGTGACCGCCTGCTTAAAGAAGGCAAACTCAAGCCTGTGTCAAGGCACCTGCAGGCCAAATTCGATTCGGCCGAAATGGAGTTGGTCGAGGATGTCCCCCCCGCCAAACCCAAACCGGGCAAAAAAGGCTAAGGCAAGTGTGGTTATTTACCCCAAAGGCCTTTCTTTCTATCGTGGCGCACACAGACGACCCCGCCAACTTGCGCCTGGTGCGTGCCCGCCGCCCTGGTGAGATTGAGGCGCTTTTTCCTGTTGCGCTCGTGCACACCACTCCCGACGCCGATTTATCCCTATTGAGGCGCTTTTTCCTGTTGCGCTCGTGCACACCCCCAATGCCGATTTATCCCTATTGAGGCGCTTTTTCCTGTTGCGCTCGTGCACACCACTCCCAATGCCGATTACCCCTTTCGCGCATGCCTGCCAGCCCAGCAAAGCGCCTGCCTTGCACAGCGTCTGGGCTGTAATGGCCAACCAATACGAGCAAAGCAACCCGCCTTAAATTTGTGGGCGTGGCCCAAGCGGGGGCAAAAAACGGCACAACGGCAGGCGAGGTGAGCGTGCTGGTGCGCCGTGGGGTGTTTGGCTTTAAAAAAGCCACAACGCTGACCAAGGCAGATATTGGTAGCGATGCCTATGCCCTTGATGACCAAACGGTGACCGATGTGTCGGCAGGGGCTTGCCAAGGTGGGCAAAATCATCAACGTAGACGATAACCTTGCATGGGTGGAGGTAGTATAAATGATCATCAACAGACAAAGCCTAGACGACTTATTTGTTGGGTACAGCGCAGCCTTTAATCAAGGCTTTGGGATGGCGGGTGACGACTGGCAAAAGGTAGCGTTACGCAACGCGGCGCCCCTCACCGAGGCGGGCGAAGTGGACGGCGCCGCGGTTGCGCGCGCACTGGCAGATGCAAGCAGTTTAATGGATGCCAGCATTGGCGTGCGCTACACCTTGCCCTTGGCCGAGCCTCCTGGCGTGCTTAGCCCAGGTGTGCGTTGACCTTGCCTTGGGACAAATGGCGCAAACCGCAGGGCGCATGACAGAAGAGATTGGCGACAGGCGCAAAGAGCGCGTCCAATGGCTCGGGCAGGTGGCAAGGGGCCTGATCAGCCTAGGGGCAGCGATTGAAGAGCCCCGTTCAGGAGGCGCGCCTGCGGTGCAAAGCACGCCCCGCCAGTTGACAAGAGACGCTTTGCGAGGGCTTTAAAAAAATGGCAGGCGTGCAAATTGAGGCCGACCTAAGCGGGCTAAAAACACTAAACCAGCGCATTGCACGCTTGGGCAAGGTGGATAAGCGTAAACTGCTAAACGCCTTGGGCGCAGAGATGGAAAGCCAAACCAGGCGCAGGTTGGCGGAGGAGAAAGAGAGCCCCGAGGGAGAACCGTGGAAGGCGTGGTCGCCAAAACATGCCCAAACCCGCCACGGCGGGCAGGGCTTGTTGCTGGGCGAAGGGGCGTTATTGGATAGCATCACCTTTGCCGTGCCCAACGATGGGGCGGTGTTGGTGGGTAGCAACCTTGTCTACGCTGCCATTTTGCAGTTTGGCGGGGCGGAGGTGGGCAAACCAGGCCTGCCAGCGCGCCCCTACCTTGGGCTTAGCGCCGCCAACAACCAAGACCTTGAGAGCGTGATAGAAGATTTTTTAAAGAAAGTGCTCCATGGCAGATAACCCGCCCACCCCAGGGCTAAAAGGCTTGTTAAGCGCCGTTGCGGGGGGCTTGCGCGCGGGTTTAAGTGGCCTTAAAGGAGGGGTAAAAACCCACGGCGGGCGCTTTAGCCTTGAGGAGTTAAAGCGCTATGCCCAGCAGGCCCCAGGGGTGAGGCTTGCCTTGCTAGGGGTGGAGCGCGTCGAGTGCACCAGTTTTGGCAAAGTGTGGCTTCACGCAAGGCTGGGGGCGTTTGTGATTGCCGCTGGCCAAGGGCGCAACGCGCAGGCTTTGCAAATTAGCACGGCCCTTGGGGTGCTGGTGGCAGACAACAGGTGGGGCGTAGAAGAATGGGCGCACACCCCCCAGGAGGCGCGCTGCGATAACCTTTACGATGCTGCCCTCGATAAAACGGGCATCGCCATTTGGGCAATCACTTGGCGCCAGCGCATTGAGCTCGAAAAAGAGCAAGTCTTAAGCGATTTAACCCGCGTTGACACCACCCTAAACGGCATTCAAGACACCATTACACTATCCTTAAGAGGAGTGTTCGAGTAAATGAAACCCATTTTTGTAAAACCCCGTGCGGGGCTGAAGGTGTACAACATTCAAACGAACGAACACCACCCGCCAGAGGGCGAATATGTGGCCAACACCCTCTACATTCAAAGGCGCATTAAGGCTGGTGAATTGACAATTTGCAACCCACCAGCAGAATGCGCAGACCAACAACCAGCAAAACGGGGCAAAAAGAAAGGATAGAAAAAGCCATGACCATCGCATTTAACAGCATTCCTGTTGGCATCCAAGTGCCAGGGCAGTATGTGGAGTTTGACAGCAGCCAGGC
>CBDBIG010000005.1:0-771172 GCA_965205845.1 bacterium
GAGGCAAAAGACGGCAGCACCGCCCGCCTCGTATTTGAAGCCGTGGATGCAAAGGAGATTGCTTAAATGAAAGAGGTTTTGCTTACCCAAGGCTGGCTGATTGGCGGGGTGCGCGAGAAAAGCGTGCAGGTTGGCTTTTTTAATGTGGGCGACATGTTGGATGCAGAGAATGTGGAGGGCGAATTAGCCCGGGGTTTGTTTTTGTTGGGGCGGCGCATTAAACGAGTGGGCGCAGAAGAGGTAAGCATTACGGTGGAGATGCTAAGGAAACTAAGCGCAGGCGACATAGCCCAAATTCAACAGGCAGCAGACGAACTGGACGCAAAAGAGGAAGCAGTGTCATGCCTGGGGGAGCGCTAATTGGCATCGGGGCGCTGGTTTTGCGCGTGCAAGATCCCTTGCGCAGGCAAGTGAGGGTGCTGCTTAAACACGGCTTCACCCTGGCGGATGCCAAAGGCCTCACATTGCGCAGCATGCAACGCTGGATAAAGGCACTGGAGTAAAAGTTATGGCAGATTTACAGGCCAGCTTATACCTGCGGCTTAGGGGAAGCCTGGTGCGCGATGCAAGGCGCAACAGCGCTGCCCTAGAGCGTTTGGGCAGGCACGGCAAGCGCTCTTTTGAGAGGATTACACGCAGCGCAAAACGGGCAACAGCCGCTATCCGCAGGCACGGGCAGGCCGCCACCAAAGGGATTTTGCGCAGCACCACAGGCAAGTTTGCAGCAGCCCTTGGTGCGGGGGCGGCCATCTCAAAGGCTATCAAAAGGGAAGACCAAGCCGCCTATTTGCAAGCTGTCAGTGGCAAATCTAAGGAAGAGATTAAAAAGGTGTTTGACCTAATTACCGAGCGCGCAAAACAAACGGGCCTTGGCATTGACAAGCAGTTTGAGGTGGCCAAGACACTCCAAGACCAGGGCGGCTTGCTAGATGTGTTTGCAAAGAACCATGACCTCATTGGCGATGTGGTGCAAGGCACAGGGGGCAACCCCGCAGACATTGGCGCCCTGATTAGCGTGCTCAAACAAACCGTGGGCGCAGACCTGCCCAAAGCCCTTGGGGTGCTGGTTGGCCAAGCCCAAAAAGGCAACGTAACCCTTGGCAAACTTGCCTTGGTTGCGCCGGAGTCTCTGGGGGCATACAAATTAGGCACGGGGCGCACCCCCGAGCAAACCGTGGCCGAGGTGGGCGCCTTGCTACAGCGCGCCCAAGTGGCGGTGGGTAGCCCCGAAAAAGGCGCGACGGGCGTGCGCAACCTGATTACCGCCCTCACCAACTACAGCAACAAGCGCTACTTGCAAAACGTGGCGGGCATCAAGGTGCAGCAAAACGACAAAACCACGGTAAACTTGCTCGACATATTGGAGGGCTTAAAAGCCTACATTGGCGGCGATGAAAGAAAGCGCGCCAGGGTCTTTGATAGGCTGGGCATTGATGTGGAGTCGGCGGGGGTCTTAAAAGACCTGCTAAGCGGCGGACTTGACGCTGCCAAAGCCCTCGCCGTGACCAAGGGCAACCCCGCCCTCATCAAAACCCAAGCAAAGGCCATTCAAGCCACCAAGTCGGCCACGGCCGTCAGGGCGCTGGCTTCTGCCGAAGCGGTAAGCAACCCTGTGGTCCATAAAATCACTGAGGTAGTTGCCCAAGGGGCTAAAAGGATTGAAGGCGCTGTGCAGGTAAAGCGAATAAAAAAGGGTGTTTCGCGCCAAGCAAACCACACAGCGCAGCATTTTCTGCAGACAACAACCCCAGAGCAAATCAATTCACCTGACGGCCAACTTCTCATCGAAAAACTGCTAAAAGACCAAGTGCATCTAAGCGCAGAAATGGTGAAGCAGTTAAAAGCCCTGCGCAAGGATGCAAACCAACCCCTAACCCCAACCCTTAACACCGGGAGCATCACCCAATGAAAACCCTGTTTAGAGGCTTAACATTTGCCGTTTTTTTGGCGCTTGGCACACCCGTTTTTGCCCACCCCCTCACAAAATGGAGCCACCCCCCTGTATGACTTGGCGCAACCGTTTAATCGGCGCAGCCTACAACGGCCAACCTTTTTTTGTGGAGGCGTACAGCGCCACGGGCGGGCGCCTAACCGATGTTGGCGAAGACGACATCACGCCCGAGCCGATTGCCGCCCACGACTTTGGGCGCGCCCGCGAGCACTACGGCGTGGAGGCGCTTTTAATCGGTGCAGACTACGACAAAGCCCGCGATTTGTTGCTTACCGAGTTGCGCGCTGGTGGGGTAGGCACTTTGGCCCACCCGCACCTAGGCACATTGCAGGTGGTGGTTGCAAAATGGACTCTTGAGGAGAGCGCCGAGGAAGGCGGGCTAGCGCGCATTAGCATCACCTTTGCCGAGGCGGGCGAGGGTGCCCCCTTAGAGACTGACAGCGCCGCAGGCTTGGCAGCAGCCCAAGGAGCCGCCAACCAGGCAGCCGAGGCGGGGTTTTTGGCAGCCCAAGGAGCCACCAGCAACGCCGCCCAAGGGGGGTTCTTAGGGCAGGCACAGGGTTTTGGAGGCAACCTGGCGAGGGGGGCAACGGCCTTTCAAAACCAGGCAAACGCCGTTGTGGGACAGGTGGTGTCGGGCGTGCAGGCTTTCACGGAACCACTGGCCACACTTGCGCGCACCCCCGCAAACTTGGCCGCTGCCGTGTTGGGCGGGGTGGATGCGATAATTGCCAGCGCGGCCAACGCCCAAAGCGCCTTTGCCTTGCTTTTGCAGGTGATAGCGCGCTTGCTGGGCGATACGCCCCAAGGAGATAGCCCTCAAGTTAAAGCACAGCGCGCCTGCCAAAGCCTGCTGCTGGTCGGGGCAGTCGGCGAGTTGGCCAACCAAGCCAGCCAAGCCGACTGGGGAAACAACCAAGCTGCCAGCACTGCCCAAACCACCTTGCTGGGGCGCATGGAGGGGGTTCTGGCCAGTACGGGCGATGCCCAAACCTATCAAGCCCTGCGCAATCTGCAAGCACGCGCGGTGCAATCTTTGGCACAGGCGAGCACAGGCTTGCCCCAGGTAAAAACCATTGTGCTTGACGCCGCCGTGCCTTGGCTGGCCTTGGGGCAACGGCTTTACCCTGATGACCCCGATGTGCCCGCCCGCGCCGATGAAGTGTGGCAGCGAAATATCAGGCGTGCCCCCAATCCATTGTTCATGCCTGGGGGCGTGCCATTAGAGTATGTGGATGGGGCTTAAAGTTTATTGGAGGGCTTTGCCCTAGAAACACCCACCAAAGGGTTTGTAAACCCTTTGGAAACCCATGAGGGGGCAAATCTTGGCTCCCCAATTTTTTTAACCTCCCCCAGTGGGGCGTGGGGTGAAACCCCAAAAACCCTTTTGGTAAAAAGTTAGAGCAAACAACCATGAACGCGCACAGCATCACCTTAGAAGTTACTGGCCAGCGCATCACAGGCTGGGCGGGCGGGCGGATTGGCTGGGATTTAAACCAGTTTTGCGGGGATTTTTCTTTGGCTAGCCGTGGGAATGCCCAAGAACTGCCAAAGGCGGTGCCACTGGGCGCTAAGTGCAAGGTGGCGTTGCACAGCCCTCAAGGTGAGCAGACGGCCTTGGTGGGGATGATTGATAGCATCAGCCACGAGGTGGCGGCACAGGAGGTGCGCACGGTGGTGGCGGGGCGCAGTGCCAGTGCCGACTTGGTGGACTGTGCGGCCCCGTTGCAAGCCTGGCAAAACCAAAGCGCCCTCCAAATTGCGCACGCGCTCACCTCGTCCTTTGGCTTGCAGGTGGCAGATAAGGCAGGGCTTAGCGAGCCCTTTGCCCATTTTGCGACGCGCCCAGGCGAAAGCGTTGCCCAGGCCTTGGTGCGCTTGGCGCGCTTGGGCGGGGCTTGGGTGGGTGACGTAGCGCCCGCAGGGCACTTGCGCTTTTTTATCCCAGGCAAGGGGCGGGCACCTTATCAATTAAGCCTGCAAAAACACCTGATTAGCACCAGCGCCACCACCAACCGCGCCCCGCGCTTTGGCCAAGTGCAGGTACTAGGAGAAACACCAGGGGGCAACACGATAGAGGCCCTGGCAATGGATGCGGGGAGCCAAAAAATGCGCAGGCATGTGCTGCTAGCAGAGGAACCCTGCCTGCCAGCAGCGTTGCAAGCCAGAGCCAACTGGGAGCGCGGGGTGCGCTTGGCCAGTAGCACCAGCGCCACCATAGACATGCAGCGCTGGGATGCTTTGGCGCGCTTGCTGCCTGTTGGCGGGCTGGTGCGCTTAAAAGCCAGCCAGGGGGGGCTCAACGGCGATGCCCTGGTGCAAGGGGTGCGGGTTTTTTTAAGCGAGGAGGGACCTAAATTAAGCATCTACCTCACCCACCCCGCAGCCTACCAAGCCAAGCCAAACCCAAGTGCACTAGCGCGGCCTTTTTTAATCCGGAGCACCTAGGCGATGATAACAGGGTTTAAAAACATGGTGCGCCGTCTGCTCTTGGCGAGGGTTGACAGCCCGAGCAAGGTGCAAGTGCAAGGCCTTGGGGCCCAAGCGCTAGAGGCCGAGCGCTTTTTGCCTTGGGGGTTTGCCTCACAACCCACAGCTGGCCAGCAAGCGTTGGTGGTGTTTGTGGGCGGCGCCCAAAGCGCCCCCGTGGCGCTGGGTGAAAGCGCCAAAAGCGCCCCTGCCCTAGCCCAAGGGGAGGTAAAGATTTATGCCCAAGGAGGCGCCAGCGTCCACTTGAAAGCAGACGGCAATGTGGTGGTGCAACCAGGCGCACAAGGCAAGGTGATGTTAGGCGAGCAAAGCCTTAACCCCATGCAAGGGGTGGTGACAGGGGAGTGCGTGTGCGCTTTTACAGGCAACCCACACCCCCAAGCCAGCCAAGTGGTGTTCGCCAAAAAGGAGGCCTAACCGATGCCCTTAAACGCAACCGTTTTGGCTATGTTGATGAAAGAAAAACTAGATGCGCTGCCCCAAGGCACGGCGGGTGAAGCCAACCTGCAAGCCTTGGCCGAGGCCGTGGTCGAACACATTCAAAGCGAAGCCGAGGTGGTTGTGCAAGGGGTGCAAACAGGGGGCGGAGCAGCCACGGGGAGGATCACATGAAAGACATTGCACTAAAATGGAAGAACGGGGTGGCAGATATTGCCCTCGATGCGGGCGACATCGCCTTGGATAACGGCCTTGAGAGCGCCGTTATCATCAGCCTATTTGGCGATGGGCTTGCCAGCCCTAGCGCTACCTTGCCCGATGGCGCCACCAACCGCCGCGGCTGGTGGGGTGGGACTAGTGGCAGTGGCCTTTGGCAACACACCCGCGCCAAAAACACCCAGGCCAATGCTCTTGCCCTCGCCGATGAAGCCCGCCAAGCCCTAGCATGGCTCACCAAAGACGGCCTCGCCACCAGTTTGGAAGTGGAAGCGGTGAGGCAAGCAGGGCAGATTGCCTTGCAGGTGCGTGTAAAGGGCGTTGCAAGCGCGTTTAAAGGAGGTTTGTATGCCGTTTAAAATCCCCAGCCTTGGCGATTTACGCGCCCGCAGCCGTGGTGATATGGAAGCCGCGTTGCCAGGGGTTTCTGCCCAACAGGCGAGCATGGCGCAAACCTTGGCAGACAGCCACGCTGCCGCCATGCGCGGGCTTTACCTCCACCAACAAACCCTAGCCCAAGACCTCTTCCCCGACACCGCCCAAGCAGACGCCCTTGAACGCTGGGCAGGCATTTGGGGTGTCACCCGCACCCCAGCAGCCAGGGCAGTCGGTCAAGTGGTGTTTCAAGGCCAAGCAGGCGCTTGGGTGCCCCTTGGCTTAGGCTTGCAAAGCCAGCGCAACCAAACCTACACCACCAGCCAAAGCGGGGTGCTGGCCACCAACGGGCAAGCGACCCTCGCCGTGCGTGCTGATAAAGGCGGGGCGGCAGGCAACCTAGCAACAGGTAGCACGCTCACCCTAAGCAGCACCGTGCTCGGGGTTGAACCCGAGGCAAGGGTCGCAACAGGCGGGCTTGTCGGTGGCGCACCCCAAGAGACGGATGATGCCCTGCGCGCACGCCTGCTAGCACGCATTCGCGCCCAAGAACGCCTTGGCAGCGTAGCCGACTACAAAGCCTGGGCTTTGGCCGTCCCTGGCGTTGATCGCGCCTGGGCTTTTGCCCATTACGGGGGCGAGGCAGGCGTGGTCGCCGTGTTTATCACCGTGCCCAGCACCAATGACGACCCCCGAGCCAACCCTGCCAAGCTGCAAGAGGTGCAAACAGCCCTCGATGCCCTGCGCCCAGCGGGCGCTGTGTTGCGCACGCTGACCCCAGCCTTGTTGCCTGTGAATGTCCAAGCAAGCATCGCCCCCCTCACCCCACCCTTGCAAACGGCTGTGCGAGCCGAATTGGCCAATGCCCTTCACCAAGCCGCCCGCCCTGGTGCCAGCCTGGCGCGTAGCGTGATTGAAGCGGCCTTTGCGAGGGTTGAAGGATTAACATCATGGAATATCACCAGGCCCCGCGAGGCAACCCAACCCGCAGCAGGCAACCTGCCCGTGCTGGGCACCGTTACGTTGAGGGCAGGCTAAAATGACCAATACACAGACTTATACCCAAGCCCTCGCAGGGCTACTGCCCCCAGGGGCAGCTTGGCAAGGGCGCAATCTGCAAAGGCTGCTTAGCGCCTGGGCTACGGGTTTGGTGCGTAGCGCCAACAGCCTGCAAACCTTGCTAGGCGAAGCAAACCCAGCCAATAGCAGCGACCTGTTGCCCGAGTGGGAACGCCTGCTGGGGATTGTGCCCTTGGATAGTAGTAGCATTCAGGCAGAACGCCGCGAGGTGGTGTTGTCTCGCCTAGCAAGCGGGGTGCCCACCACCGATACAGCGCTCCTTGCCCTGGCTGGCGCGCTAGGCTGGAGGCTGGCCTTTACCTACTTTATCCCCGCACGCGTAAGCAAAGCGCGCCTTGGCACACGGGGTTATGGCGCACCTTGGGTGTTTGCCAAGCGCATCACGGGCACCCCCAGTCCTAGCGAAGCCGTAAACGCACAAACCCTACGCACCATACTCACCACCTACCAGCCCGCCCACGAAGCGTGGCGCTGGGTGCTAACCTAAAAGGAGAAGTCAAAGGAATGGCAACAAATACACCCGCCAATTGGGAAGAGCGCATTCCCCTTTTTGACGAGGGCGACCCCCTGACAGGGCGCGAGGCCACCCTGCTCACCGCCGATGGGCAAAATATCTGGCGTGCTCTGGCAATGGGCCTCGCACAAAGCCACGCCCTGCCCGCAAACGCGACCCACGCGCAAATTATGGAGGCTTTTATGCAAGGCCACGCCCTTACAGGGGAAATCAAAACCTTTGGGGGGGCCGCTGCCCCCGGGGGCTGGTTGCTTTGCAACGGGGCACGGGTTAGCAGCACCACCTACGCCGCCCTGTTTGGGGCGCTTGGGCAGCGATACGCGCCCGATGTGCTGCTGAGCGCTGCTTTTGCCCTCACCACGGCAAGGAGCCTTGAAAGCATGGGCTTTTTAAAATGGGGACAGGGTGCGCTTTGAGGCCTACGACGCTACAGGCGCAGCGATTGACCTCCCCACCCCTTTGAGCAAAACCACCCCCTATACCCTGGGCATCGCCACAGATGCCACCCATGACTTTAGCCCGATCGATGCCAGTGGCACAGCCGTTGTTCCCACAGCCCAAAGCAAGGGGCGTCTCGTGATGTCTAAAGCGGACACCTTGACCCTCCCCGACCTCCGCGGGCGAACCCCCATTGGGGCCGGGCAAGGGGAAGGCTTAACGCTGCGGGCGTTGGGCATACAAGGCGGGGATGAGGAAATGCAGGAGCACACCCACAGAGTATTGAGTGAAACAACAGGGGGTTACGGCTCAGTAAACGATTTGGCTGGAGCTCAAGCACTCTTGGGGCAAGATATCTCAGGCCATGGAAATAGGTCAAGAAACTATCTGCTCAATACATACGGTGGTAATGCTGCGTACCCGTCAATACCTTACGTTCAAGCAACAGGCACGGGTCAAAGCGGGAACATGCAGCCCTACCTGCCGCTTCACTACATCATCAAAACTTAAAAAAGGTTTTTATGGAACTCATCATTACCCAAAGCACGATTACCCTGGGCGAATACACGGCCAGTTTAGCCGACTTTGCCCAAGACTACGGCCAGCGAGCCTCAGCCCCTGCGCATCCTGACAGTGCCCGTTCCTATCATCGAGGCGTGCGCCACGCATCCCACACCAAGCACGGCCAAACCGATGGCGGGCCACTGGTTTGGGCCCAAGGCGATGCCATCATTGCAGCCCTGCCCACACTGCTTGCCAAGCAAAAAGCAAGGGAAGAGGCCCAACAAGGGGCAAGACAGGCCGAACAAGGGGCAAGCCAAGATTTGGACAGCCAAGGGCAAGGGCAAGGGGCAAGAACAGGGCGGGGATGCTTAAAGGAAGTAAATCATGAAAAGTTTTTTTAATAGAAAAGGAGGCAAGCGTTTGCTGGCCAAAAGATTGGCTGGCGTGATTGATGCCGTGCCACACACATGCTATTGCGAGCCCTTTATGGGGGCAGCCCACGTCTTTTTTGCGCGACAACGCACACGCACTATTTCTGAAGTGCTAAACGATATTGACGGGGAATTGGTGAACCTATTTCGCGTGCTGCAGCACCACAAGGAGGCGTTTTTGCAGGGCTTGGAGTGGGGGGTCTACGCGCGGGAGGTATTTGAAAACCTCCAAAAACAAGACCCCCAAACTTTGACCGATATCCAGCGCGCCCAACGCTTTTTTTGCCTGCACAAAATGTCTTTTGACAGCGAAACTAGACAGTTTGGCTACTCAAAAAAACAGCCAACAATCACCCTGCAACCCTTAAAAATCCTTGAACAAGCCCACGCGGCCCTGAAAAGGGTGCATCTTGAGTGCTTGCCTTGGCAAGATGTGCTCACTCGCTACGATTCAAAAAACACCCCCTTCTACCTCGACCCACCCCACCACGGGCACGAAAACGACTATGGCAAGGGGGTTTTTGCGAGGGAAGATTACGCCGCAATGGCAGGCAAATTGGCTAACTTGAAGGGCAAGTTTCTCCTGAGCATCAACGACACACCCAAAATGCGCGCGTATTTTGCGCGGTTCGACCGCTACCAGATTAAAACGCACTACACCCTAGGCTTGCATGCTGTTGTCGGGAAAAAACAGGTACGCGAATTGCTATACACAAACTTAGCACCTGAGGCCATGCAAACTCTAATTGACCAAAGGGTTAAACAAAATATCTGCTTGCCCATCAAACCCCACCCAAAATCCGAGGTCGGAAACTAAAGAAGCACTAAATCAAGCCTTGCACCAAGCAAAAAACATGCCAAAATAAAGAGACCCCAGAATGACCAGTGGCAAAGCATGTGTCCCAAAGTGGCAAAGCAAGTGTCCCTTTACACCCGGACAACGCATTGTATGCGTTATGTTTGCAGGGTTTGTGAGAACTTCGCACATTTCTATTTTTTCATTTGCCCTTGGAGCACTCCCAAAAGCAGGCACCATAATGCTTGATAAGGGATTTGTGTGTCTAAAATTTGGCTCAATTTTAACAATTGTCTTGATTTGATTTCGCGAATGACCCTCCTCGAATTACCTGGGTTGCCCGTGTAATGACATCTCAGAAAACCTTGAAAGAGACCTGTAGGAGATAGTTCCCCCTTACTGGATTACGGGATTATATGAAACCTTCAAAGACATAATATCTCCAATTGTATAAATTATTTGAAAGGATCATCCCAATGAGTTTTGCCTTGTCTAAACGATCCCTTTGGCGCTTAAACAGTGTCCATGAGGATCTTCATCGTGTTATTTCTCGCTGCGCCGCAGACTGGCCAAATGATGGAACGCGCTTTGTGGTAACCGAGGGACGCCGAAGCCTAGCACGCCAACGCCAACTGCTTGCGATAGGGGCTAGCCAAACCCTAAAAAGCCGCCATTTGTGCGGCATGGCAGCAGACCTGGCTGTAATTATGGAGCACGAAGCAAGGTGGGACTGGCCCTTGTATGAGGGCTTGGGGGAACGCATGAAGTTGGCTGCGCAAAAAGAGGCGGTGGCAGTCGAGTGGGGGGGAGACTGGAAAACGCTCCGCGATGGGCCTCATTTTCAATTGTCTAAAGAGCTTTACCCCGATGCTCTAGACCTTCAAACCCAAGCCGATGCACAATCTGCTGCAAAACCCACTGGGTAGGGGCACAGCCTTTGATAGCATCCATTTTTTTTTCAAGCCATACCTTGGGGCTATTGCCATGGCGATTTAACACGGCATTCGAGAGGGGGTAAATACATTTGCAGATGAATTTAAAAAATACTACTATAGAGCATGTACCATTGGCCTATGCCGCTTCAACCAAGCGATACAGCAAGCAACCTTGCCCAGGCTGCCAAAAAGCGGGGGGCGAGCGCTTGCCCATTACGGGTAAAGGGCGCCTTGCAGCAGGACCATGGCATTACGCGTGTGTGTATGCGCATTTGCAGCCATGGATTGAGGGTACACAAGCCCAACTCGGAGGGTTTAACCCTCACGGTGCTTTGGTGAATATAGAAAATTGGCTGGCACGCCAAAAAGGAGACCAGCACTATGTAGACCAGGCCATTTTGCAAAAATAAGAAGGTGAGAGTTTCCTTTTAGCAGCAGGAAACGTCACGGTAGGGACGAGGTTGGTGTGCCAAAAATACCTCCCTCGTCCCTTTTTTATTGATGCAAAGGCACACACCTGGGGTTGGTGTTTTGCTCAGCGATATCTTGCGCACCCTTCCCCCAGCGCAAACCCTTTTATTCTTCTCCGCTTAGCGCAAACCCTTTTATTCTTCTCCGCTTTCTGGTTTTTGTTCCACGGCATTTTGTTCCACGGCATCAAGAATTAGGCCTTTCAAGTGTTTAAATGACGGGGTGCTCCTCTGTTTTAGGTTCACCTATAATCTCCCAACATTCGGGCTGGCTGATCAATTTTTCAACCAGCGCAAAATTGAGTTGATGGCTGGCTTTAATGCCACGGTACGTACCCAGCAAAGGGGTGCCAATCAAAAACATGTCCCCGATAGCATCAAGTATTTTATGGCGGACCAGTTCATTGGAGAAGCGCAGGCCTTCTGGGTTGCAAACCTTGCCTTTTTCATCCAAGCCCACCGCATTTTGCAAACTGGCCCCCAAGGCAAGCCCGCGAGAGTGCAAGGCTTCGATCTCATGCATAAATCCAAAAGTACGTGCCCTGGCAATCTGGGTTATGTAGCGTTGAGGGGTTAAGGGCAAGGAGAAATTTTGTGCCCCTATGGCAGCTTGTGGAAATTCAAGGTAACACTCAAAACGACACAGCGCAGAAGGGTATAACCCTGCAAACTTGCCATCATCTTCGACTTCAACGGCTGAAAGCACTTTCAATCTACGGCGTGGCGCTTTTTGCTGGCTGCGCCCGCCAGACAATATTTTGCTGACAAAAACCTGGCTACTACCGTCGAGAATGGGAATTTCTGGTCCTTTTACATCAATCCACACGTTGTCAATTTCGAGTCCGTGCAAGGCAGAGAGCAAATGTTCGACCGTACCAACACTGCTTTTGTGCTTGCCTAGGGTGGTGCATAGGGTGGTCGATTGAACATAATCCCAACGGGCAGGAAACTCGAGGGTGCCGCCTTTTTGAGGAATTTCGAACCACACACCGTGGTTGATAGGTGCCGGTAAGAGGGTGAGGAAGGTGGTTTTTCCACTATGCAAACCCACGCCTTGTAGGTGAATAGGTCCTCGCAAGGTGTGTTGCTTGTGTGTGGTCATATATTTTTACCAAGGTGCGCCTACACCCTGGGGTGTGATTTACATCCTTTTAGCCGGCTTCACGCTGAGGCATGGGTGGTGCTAAAAACGCTTGCAATAATGTTTTTGCTTGGGTTTTGGCCTTGGCAATGTTGCGCTCTTTAATGTCTTCATAGCCACGAATGCCATCGGGCAAACAAGCCATTTTTAGGGCCACCGCATAATTTTTCGGGGTAAGCTTGGGCAACAAACCCAATACTAAATCGCAATACCACCCAGCCAAACTGCGCTCCAAGCGGCGGTGTTTTGAGTTAAACATGTCCAAAATGCTGCCCCGCAAAAAGCGCATGGCATACAAAGCCCTAAAGAGATATTGGCTACTTTTCCCAAAACGCATCTTGGTTTTTACTCCCAGGCGCTTTAGGGCGGGAGGGTGCAGGTGTACATAGCGTTTCACCTTGCCATGATAATCGGCTTTTGCCCGTTCCCAAACCGTATCCTGTAACCATAAACGTGCCGTTTCGTATTCATCCTTGACTGCCAGCAGTTTAAAGTACCAGCGGGCAAAGGCTTCGGTTAGCGCGCTTGATTGAAGTGTTTGCATCTCGCCTTGCGCTACGCGCTTAACGTGGTTTACATACTGGTCTGCCAAGTGGGTATTGCCTTGATACATCAACAAGTCGGCTAAGCGCGGAGCGGCGATGGTCCGCAATGCGCCTTTATCTGGTATTTGAGCTAGTAAATTCTGCCACGCAGGCACCAAGTATGCAGCAAAACGCGCCAAGCGTTCTTTCGCTTGGTCAAAGGCTTCAGGACTGGGAGAGGGACCAAAAGCCGTTTGCATCACTTTTTGTGGGTTTTGGACGAACCAACGCCCCCAACGAAAAGCATTGAGGTTGGTTTTAACCGCAACACCGTTTAGCGTGATCGCTTTTTCAATACTCTTGTGCTCCAAGGGCAAGTGCCCTAATTGCCAAGCTATTCCCAGCATAAACACATTGCCTGGCATGCTATCGCCAAACAGGGCCTCACAAATTGCCAAGGCATCCACCAAAACATTGTCTTTTTTACGCGTGTAGGATGCCAAGCGATTGAGCATGGCTTTTTGTTGGGGGTGTGCTGCGTGAATATTGATAACACTCTCCCCCGTATGCAGGGTATGCGTGTTCACCACCGCACGGGTACGCTCTGGGGAATATCGGCTGAGGTTATCGGGGGAAACACTAGCCAATAAGTCAAAGCCAAGTAATAGGTCGGTTTCACCAGCAGCAATTTTGTTGGAATGCCGAATGGGCTGATGAGAAATAACCAAATTAGAGAGGACCGCACCCCCTTTTTGCGATAGCCCTGTTTGATCTAAAAACGTCAACTGCTTTTCTTCAATAGCTGCCGCAGTTGACAGTAAGGCGTTCACCGTTACTACACCGGTGCCTCCAACCCCAACCAGCAAAATTTTATAAGGGGAATTTTCCGCGACACTGCTGGCAGGAGCCTTTAGACCTTGAGCAGGTGCCATGGGGGTCTCAGATTGCTTGGCAGGGCTCGCGTCCCCCGTCAGTTCGACGGTCATAAAAGCAGGGCAATCGCCTTGCAAGCAGGTGTAATCTAAATTACAAGATGGCAAGTGAATACGCGTTTTACGCCCATAGTCGGTTTCTACAGGCAACACCGACAGGCAATTAGAGCGAACGCCACAATCCCCACAACCTTCACACACGCTTTGATTGATATAAACGCGTTTGGGTGGGGTGCTTAAACGCCCGCGCTTACGCATCCGGCGCTTCTCTGCGGCGCATTGTTGATCGTAGATAATGACCGAAACCCCCCCTACCTTGCGAATGTTTTTAAGAACATCAAGGTAGGCCGATTTCGGGTGGAGTGTAATGTTTGGACCGAGGGCAGTCCCTTGGTAGTTCTCAAGGTTTTCGGTCACAATGCATACTTTTTGAACCCCTTCTGCAGCTAATTTTTGGGCCAGTGCGGGTGGCGTTAAGCCCCCTTCCACATCTTGCCCCCCTGTCATAGCCACCGTACGGTTATAGAGAATGCGAAATGTCACATCGACCCCCGCAGAAATACAGCCTTCTAATGACTTCGAACCTGAGTGAAAAAAGGTGCCGTCGCCAATGTTTTGCAAAATATGGCTTTGTTCGGTAAAGGGTGAGATGCCCATCCAAGGTGCACCCTCACCACCCATTTGGGTGAGCCAGGCCACTCCGCGATCCATATACACTGCCATGGAATGGCAACCAATGCCGCCCCCTACCAACTCGTCCCCATCGCGTACGGTGGAACTGTTATGAGGGCACCCACTGCAAAAGAAGGGGGTCCGTACCCGCATCGGCTCATAGCGACGTCCTTGAATGTCGACCAATCTTTCCACCCTCGTCAATAAATCTTCTCGCCCCAGTTTACGCGCTAAAAAACCTGCCAAAGGCACACCAATGCTCTCTAAGCTGAGTTCCCCATGTGTGGGAAACATCGGCGCATCGCGTTCATCAAATTTACCCCATATGTGGGGGCGTTTGGGTTGGTTGTACAGCGCACTGCGCATTTGGGTTTCAATAAAGCCTCGTTTTTCTTCGATCACCACCACATCGTCTAAACCAGCGGCAAAATGCTTCAAGCCTTCGGACTCAATGGGTGCAATCATGGCCAATTTGTACAGGCGAATCCCTGCTTGCTTTAGGGCTTGTTCATTCAGGCCCAACCAGTCGAGGGTATGGATTAAATCGCGATACGTTTTGCCCGATGCTACCAGTCCAATGGTATCTGCACTGCTTTGTACGGTAATTTTGTCGAGCCTGTTGGCTCTCACGTAGGCCATGGCTGCAACAAGGCGTTCACTGTGCAAATGGCGTTCGAGTTCTACGCTGTAAGGGGGTATTAAGCGCGGGTCTTGTACGTGGGCAAACGGGCGACCATGAATTTCCAATTTGGGGATAATCGGCGTCACCAATTGGGGCTCTACGTTAATAATTTCACCACCATCGGCCACGTTGGTCACCACTTTTAAGGCACCCCAAGTACCACTGTAGCGAGACATGGCAATCGCATGTAATCCATATTCCAGCGTCTCCCGCGAGCCGCTAGGAAACAATGTGGGCATGACCAAATCATACAATGCCAAGGTGCTATCTCCAGGAAGCGTAGAACTTTTGCAAGCTGGATCATCGCCCACCAAGGCAAGGTAACCCCCTTTGGGGGCTGCGCCCATAAACGTGCCATGGCGAAAAGCATCGCTACTGCGATCTAATCCCGGGGTTTTGCCATACCACATGCCCACCACGGCCTCGGTTTTTGCGTGGGGAAACATATGTAACATTTGGCTGCCATACACAGCAGTCGCAGCCACATCTTCGTTAATTCCTGCTTGCCAAATGATGTTGTGCCGAATGAGCTCTTTTTCAATGCCTTTTAAGTGCTTGTCCAGTTCACCTAGGGGAGAGCCTTGATACCCAGAAATATACATTCCTGTGCGCAGGCCCGCTTTATGATCACTGCGCATTTGCTCTAAGGGCAGGCGTACCAATGCCTGTACACCGTTGAGCAAAACCTGTCCTTCTTCTTTAAGGTATTTATCCATTAGGGAAAAATGATCTGCCATACGCTAAAAAACCTCCTTCGACACACCCCACATTTTAAAAAATCGAGCCTTGCGTTTTTCCAAAGCGATGTCCATAGATGCCGAAACCACCCCCCAGGCTAACTTTAAAATAAAGCATCATCATAAGCAAGAAATAAGCATGATAAGCCTTGCCATCGTTGCATTATAGCGGGGGTTTGCCGTAACGTGTGTCATGAGAGCCCGTGGCCCACGGTAAAAAACATTGTAATTTTAGACTCCCAGTAGGTATATTCGTACCCGAAAGATATCACACACCCTCCTTTGCTCTATGTGAGAAGCACGCGTTTCTTGCTTTTTTTTTTCTGAGGATGTTCATAAAAAACGATGCCTATTTTGCTCAACGGAGAACCTCGTCCACACGCCTCTTCGCTCACGATTTTAGGTTTGATTACAAAGTTTGCTCCAACCACGTTAGACGGTTTGGCGGTGTGCCTGAATGGACAGGTTATTCCCCGCCACCAATGGGCTGCGCAATCGGTAAAACAAGGCGATAAAGTCGAGGTGGTAACCGCAGTCCGTGGTGGCTGAACCTTGTGAGATCAAGCGCGCTCCGAAATATCTCGGCTCAAAAGAAAAATGCCGATAAAAAGCATCTTGTCCGAGCCTGCTTGGGCCGTGCAGACACATTTGGCAGGTTTTAAATGGCACAAATTCAAGCATAACACTGGTCTAATGCAATCCTCTTTAGCTTTGTCGATCAACGTCTTTTGCTTTCCAAAACAGGTGTGGGTGACGCGTACATGCTCAATCAAGTTATTCAAGGGGATGCCCTTGCCAGTTTACAAAGCTTGCCTTCCGAAATGTTTGAGGTAGGGGTGACCTCTCCGCCTTACAACAAGCAAGAAAATAAAAAAGGCTGGCTGGTCAAAAGCGTGACTTACTTTGGTGCCAGTGATAAAAAGGAAGAGCAAGCGTATCAGCAAGAACAAATCGAGATGCTCAATGGGGTGTATCGCGTGATGAAGGCTGGGGCTTCTTTTTTTTACAACCACAAGCTCCGCTGGGAAAAAGGCGATTTGCTCCACCCCATGCAATGGCTTTGCAAAACCCACTGGGTTATTCGCCAAGAGCTTATTTGGGACAGGGTGATTGCCGCGAACATTCGCGGCTGGCGTTTTTGGCAGGTGGAAGAACGTATTTATTGGCTATACAAACCCTTACGCAAACACAAAATTGGGCAAGAGCTGCGCTCAAAACATGCTTTAATGAGCTCCATATGGCGCTTTGGTCCCGAAGAAAAAAACCCTCATCCTGCTCCTTTTCCATTAACCTTGCCAACGCGCGCTATTTACTCCATTTTGGACGACCACCAAAATGGCGCCGTGCTTGATCCCTACTGTGGCAGTGGGACCACCCTTGTGGCAGCAAAGTTGTTGGGGCACCACTACCTCGGTATTGATATTTCACCCAGCTATGTGTCCGGTGCTAAGCGGCGCTTACACCATTGCGCAGAGGAAAAAGCGGTTGTCGAAACCGAAATGGCAAAGCATCAAGTGCGGACCAGTTTTAAAGAGAAGAAGGCGCGCGGTGCCCACGTGGGACGTTTTAGACCTTTGACGAAACACAGAAAAGACAAGTACCAAGATAAACAGGTGACGATACTCTAAAAAATACCATGCTCAACCCCCCCAGCCAATCTTCTCAAACCGCGCAAACCGATGGCTTGAATCTGGGCGAACTCCGCCTTGAGGCGAGGCTCATTTTAGGTACGGGGCGCTACTCCAGCCATGATATTTTGCTCAAATCTTTACGCAACGCTCAAACCCAGTTGGTTACCATGGCCATTCGCCGCGTGACCCTAAACGCTTCCAGCAGCGAAAATTTGCTCTCTTTGTTGCGCCAAGAAGGGCTGCATTTATTGCCGAATACAGCAGGGTGCCATACCGTACGCGATGCCCTGCTTACAGCAGAACTCGCGCGCGAAGCCTTGGGGGAAAAGCGGATTAAATTGGAGGTGATTGCAGATGAGGATACCCTATACCCCGATGCTGAAAAACTGCTGCAGGCTGCAGCGGAATTGGTAGAAAAAGGGTTTGAGGTCCTGCCCTATTGTACGGATGACCCCGTACTATGCCGTAAATTACAAGACCTAGGCTGTGTTGCCGTGATGCCTTTAGCAGCACCCATTGGCACAGGCTTAGGAATTTTGAACCCCTACAATTTGCAGCGCATTCGTGAACAAGTTTCGATCCCGCTTATTATTGATGCCGGCGTAGGCACCCCTTCGGATGTTGCTTTTGCGATGGAACTTGGCTGTGATGCTGTGATGCTTGATACAGCCATTGCCAAAGCAAAAAACCCTGCCTTAATGGCCAGGGCCATGCATCATGCTTGTTTGGCGGGGCGCATGGCCTATTTGGCGGGGCGTATTCCCAAGCGGCAGCTGGCGCAAGCCTCAAGTCCCATTAGCGGTCTTGTTCATGGGTTGGCACAAAAAACACCATAGGTCATAAAGCATACCCCGTTTTCCCGTTCTACCCTTTACACCAGTCTCCCCCCAAAAAGTGTTGTGCTAGAAGGAAAATTGGAGTTTCAGGTGTGTTTCAAAGCGTGTTTTTTCCCCCAAGGGTCGTGGAAGCATGTACAAAGATGCCTGGAAGGGAGAATGGGTATGGGGCGCCAATTTGAGCCTTGGTACGTGCCCCAGGGAAGGGCGGGGCGCATCGGGAAGGACAAGGCTGCGCAGTCCCATTAACGTGCCAAGGCTTAAACCCAGGACAGTGCCCACACCCAACGAGCGGAGTGAACTGCGACTGTCGCCGCGACGGATCATGGCAAACCAACTCCCAAGCAGCAACCCTAATCCCCCCCCCCAACCAATGTTAGCAGGGAAGTTATCGCGTTCTGCGGCCAAGCGAATGTCTTGGGGGGATAGGAGTACACCTCCTTCTGCTTGCAAACTGTCGGGGACATCTTCAATAAAACGATCGCCTTCGGTAATATCTTTCCCAGGTACGTTCAAATCTTCACTATCGTCTGCAGAGGTCTCAAAATACAAATCGCTGTCTTCAAATACATCCGAGCTGTATTCATCCTCAAAAAACTGCGCCAAAGCACTGCTTGGCGAAATGCCTGCGCCAAACACCATCAGCATCAATGCACATGCATACGCGGTGCAGCGGGTTGCAAAAGCCCGATACCGATGGCGCGGATTTGAACTAAAAAAATGGAGCATAAGCGTTATCTATCGTTATCCTGTGTTCAAGGGGGATGATTTTATAACCACCTATAATGGCATGTGTTTTGTGTAATGGCATGTGCTTTGCCTTTATTTTGCCTTGCGTTTCACGTTTTGCCCTCGAGTGCCTTTTTCTAGCGGCCTCTCTATAATGGGGAGGTCCTTTGGGCACACACCCTCTCTCAACAAGGATGCCTTGCGGGCTTTCACATAAAGTGCGGGTACTTCACCGCAAGTTCAAAGCGTATTCTTGGCAGATGGCCACGGCTGTTTTGGATCTGCTGCTTCGGTTTTTAAGAGATGCAAAAATGATGCACAGGGTTTTATGTTTTGCAAACGCTATCAATACAAACGCTGTAAAAATGGAGTGAAATGCGCTACTGTAAATGGGCTGCACCCGTTTATTGATACAGACGGTGATTGGCGTGAAGGCATCCCTGGGAAAAAGCAAGGCGTTATAAGCGCGAAGGGGTTCGCTGGGTTTTTGGACACTCTTGATGAAACCAATGGGGTTTTATTTTTTTAAAAGGTATTTTTTCTAAAGATGAGCACAAAACAAATCGGTCGTATTGTATTGTTACTGGCCATGGCATCATTGATTGGGGCATACTTCTATTTTGACCTCGGTCAATATCTCAATGAAGATTTGTTGGATGTGGCACAGAATTACCCTTATATTTCCGGGTGGGTGTTCTTTTTTATCTATGTTGTTGCCACGGCTCTCTCGCTGCCTGCGGCCACCTTGCTTACCATTACCGCGGGATTGTTGTTTGGGCGCATTGGTGGCACGCTGGTGGTGGTATGTGCCGCCTCGCTGGGGGCGTTACTGGCCTTTTTGGCGGCCCGCTTTATGGTGCGCGATTGGGTTAAACAACGCTTTTCAAGCAACAAGGCGTTTAACACAGTCGAAACAGGAATTAGAGAAAACGGCCTGTATTTTCTGCTGTTTTTACGCTTTGTTCCCGTAGCACCGTTTTTTTTGATTAACTTGGTCTCGGGCATTACCCCTCTCACGGCAAGGGTTTTCTTTTTTGGGACGTTTTTTGGGATTGCCCCTGGCACATTTGTGTATGTCAACATTGGGCATTCGATTGGGCGCAAGTTTTTTAGCATTGGCAGCGAAGGCATTGCGGCGTTGCTAACTCCTGATGTGTTTATTGCCTTTGGCTTGCTCGGTGCGCTTTCGCTCATTCCCACCGTGTACAAAGTCATCAAAGCGAAGAAGGCCTAAAAACGGTGTTCTGCCTTTCATGTGTTAACCCCCTTTTGGCTGTGAGAGAGAGGGTATGTTGCGCGATAAAATTGTGGTGAGACTGCGTTTTTTACTTGCGCTGATACGCATTGCAGTTTTGAGCGTGCGGGTATTGCCTGATGCATTATGCCTTTTTAAACTACGCAAACAGCATGACTACAAAAAAGCCAACCCCATTAGTAATGCGTTGTGCATCCGTTTGTCGAAACTCTTTATGCACCAAATGCACGTGCACTATGATGTCAAAGGTCGGCAGCATATTCCCACGGGTCCCATTGTGGTAATGGCGAACCATCAATCGTTGTATGACGTGGGGCTGGTGGTGGTTAGTCTTGAGCGGTTTACCAGTTTTTTGGCCAAGCAGCAGCTGTTCCACATTCCTATGGCGGGATATTGGCTCAGGATATGCGCCTGCTTTCCTTTAAAGCGCAACAACATGCGCAAAGACAAAAACACCCTCGACCAGGCCAGCCAGCAAATGGTTAGGGAAGAAAAAGGAATGGTGGTTTTTCCCGAAGGAACACGCAACCGCACGCCTGAAAAAGGATTTCTGCCTTTTCGTACGGGCGTTTTGCGTCTTGCCTTAAGTCAAGGGATGGCGGTGCTGCCTGTGGTGGTCGACGGAGGCTTGCATGTGGGCAAACGCCATTATCAAGAAGGGGATGGCTGGTGGCGCGTACGCTCAAGCATTCTGGCGCCGCGCAAAACCAAGCACATTCACACGGCATCAGAGCGCCAAGCATTCATCCGTCGCCTCTCCCATGATATGCATCGCGAATGGCAAACCATTCAAGTACAACCCAAAGGCAACATCACCCCCACCACCACCGCCGGGCAGCATGCATCCACGACATTTTGAATTACAACAAAAGCCCGCGGCCTTGATCCTTTGGCCTCACCTAGCCCATGGCCTACGCTTCAAAGGCATGCTTGAAGCGTATGGGTTTACACCCTACCTTGCCTCCACACCAATCGATGCCTTTCAAGCGATAAACCAGTATGTCATGGGCGTTATTTTTCTGCCGTGGGAACTTGAAATTCCTGGTGAAAACCATCACGATGTATGCATCCTGCGCGCTTTGCGGAGCCAAAAGCGGGGGCGACACACTCCTTGCGTGATTCTCGACGATGGGATGACTTTGGCCGAGAGGGTGGCCTCGATCAAAGCAGGGGCCACGACGCACATTCGCATGCCGCCCAGCAGCCAGGAGCTTTTGCAAGTGCTGTCTATATGCTTTGATCATGACGACGGCTTAACCTTGCACAAGGGGTAGAATTTTGTCACACACACATAAACCACCGCCAACCCCCATCGCCGACCCAGCCCCATGGCTGGGGGTGGCAAGGCAGCTCAAGGGCGACATACAAAGCCGTAACCCCAACATGCCCAAACTGTTGGCCCGGATTCAAGCATTGGGTTTTCCTGATGAGGTTAAGGCAGGCCTGTTCTTAAATGCAGGCAATTGGGAAAAAGCCCACCTATTGGTGCAACCCCTTAGCAGCCAAAATGCATGTTACTGGCACGCACTGGTGCATCGCACAGAAGGCGACCACTCCAACGCGCATTATTGGTTGCAACGCACGGGCAAGCACCCGGTGCACGCACAACTTAGTGCGTATGCAAAAGCGCACGCACAATACGCCCCTGCCCTTAGCCATGGGCACTGGGACGCCATGGCTTTTGCCCAAGCCTTTGCCAAGGCGGCAGCCCATGATTGGCCTTATGCATTGGCACGCTATGAAGAGCGTGTGCTGCTCGACAGCATGCTTTAAGCAGCCCCTTGCAAAAAAAACAAACTAACACGGCATGGGTAGAAATGGGTTTGCATCGTAAGGTAGCAGACTGTTATCTTACAAGGGGTTCTTCAGGGACGCATCCTTACAAAACCTTGCGCTTGGGTTTGCCTTTGCCAAGGGTCGCAAAACACGTGGGACCCCCGGTTTTCTCCGTAACGGACCCACTATTATAACCAAGCAGAGCGCACGGAAATTTTCAAAAAAGGTTGCTTCATCTGCCATGCCCAGCTTGCCTGCCGCACCCCAAACTCCCGTTACTTCCAGGCATATCTCCTCATTGCACACGGTGTTGCTGGCCAATCCACGCGGGTTTTGTGCGGGTGTCGATCGTGCCATTGAGATTGTGGAAGAGGCCTTGCACCGCTTTGGAGCCCCCATTTATGTGAAGCATGCCATTGTGCACAACCGTCATGTGGTAGACCGCTTGGAGCAAAAAGGGGCCATTTTTGTAGAGGAGGTATGCGAGGCACCTGTGGGTGCGCGCATGGTGTTCTCGGCACATGGGGTATCACCGCAGGTGCATCAAGCGGCCAGGGCACGCCAAATTACTGTGGTGGATGCCACCTGCCCTTTGGTGACCAAAGTACATATGGAAGCGCGTCTCTATGCCAAGGCAGATTGCACCATTTTTTTGGTGGGACATGCCAATCATGTTGAGGTAATTGGAGCGTACGGCGAGGCCCCTGAGCATATTGTGGTGGTGGGTACGGTGGAAGAGGCACGCACGGTGCAGGCTAAAGATTCGCGTAAAGTGGCCTACTTGACCCAAACAACCTTGTCCATGGACGACACCCAAGAGATATTGGCCGTGCTAAAAAAACGCTTTCCTGCCTTACAAGGACCGCGTAAGGAAGACATTTGCTATGCCACCCAAAACCGTCAAAATGCGGTGCGTCGTTTAGCCAAGCAGGCCGATGTTATTTTGGTGGTGGGGTCTGCACACAGTTCCAATTCGACGCGCTTGGTGGAGGTGGGCGAGGCGTGCAACACCCCTGCCTACTTGGTCGAAAGCCGTCATAACGTGGAACTGGAATGGCTCAAAGGTGCCAAAGTGGTTGGGGTAACCGCAGGGGCATCCGCGCCAGAAGATGTGGTGCAAGATTTGGTGAGATGGCTGGCAGGTGCCGCGCATGTGCTTGTAAAACAGTTGGACGGGCCAAAGGAAAACGTACGTTTTCCCATGCCCAAAGCCCTCTTTGCCAATGTGGGAACCCAAACGCCCTAGGCAGCAGGTGTGGCCCTGGTGGCTCAAATTGAAGTCCTCCCACGCCCAAAGCCCTCTTTGCCAATGTGGGAACCCAAACGCCCTAGGCAGCAGGTGTGGCCTGGTGGCTAAAATCGCCATTTTCGTCAAAAACAATGGGTTGAAAAGGTCCCGTAAGTTCCATACTCTCATGCTCGCGTACCGCTGCCCCTAGGCTTTGAGATACCTGAATATTAGCCACCTCAAGCGTGTTTTTAATCCGCACCACACGGGCATCGGCAGGTTTAACACGCAATAAGGTGCCAATGGCCAGCTGCACGGCTTCTTTTTGGGTGTTCATGATAACGGGAATGGCTGCACCGTCGAGGTATTTTGAGGTGATGGTATTGGCATAGGTGGGGGCAATTTCCATCTCTTTAAACAGGCGCATGGTAATGATGTCAGCCACACCGAGGCCCGTGGCATTGCCATGGGTTTCTTTTGTGAGCCCCAGCAGCACAATTTTTTGCACCGAAGGTTTGGCTTCCCATTCCACACCGCGTGCGTTGCGCCCCGTAATGTTGGGATCAAAACCCGCCCCGCTAATGTTTTTGCCAATTTCATCAATGATCAGGACATCAATTTCAGGAAAAAACAAGCGCCCCATCATCTCTTTTGCCTTGGCCTGCAGTTCCGTTTCGCGAAGGAGCAGGTTTTTAGCAGGAATGGCTTCAATGATGGCGGTCGCATCATAGGCATTTTCGACCAGCCCCACCCCAAACAAAAAGGGCAGTTTGCCCATAATCAGCGTGGCTGCCTCGGGAATTACGCGTTCGAAGTGATCCATCCCTTGGGTGTGCAGGGTATTGGCACCGTTAATTTTGCCCATGCCAATGGCCATCATCTTGGCAATACCGCTCTCAATGGGGGCTCGAAAGGTGGTGTGGGGTTTGATGCGGTTGATGAGTACAATGCCATCAGCCTTGGCTGCATTGGCATCGGCATGCACGGGGGTCCCGCAAGAGAGCTGACCGAGGACGATGGTGTCCATGGAAGACACGATCTTGCAACCCATGCGGAGCTCGGTAATGCGATAGCTTTCCAACACCTGGCGTTGCCCCTGGGCACTGGCAGAACCATGGCTGCCCATGGCGGGAAAAATAAACGGTTTGGCACCAAGGGCTTTGAGTTGGGCAATTACCTCGCCCACGCAGTCGGCAATGTTGGCCACACCGCGGCTTCCACAGCCCACGGCAACGCGCATCCCAGCGGTAATGGTTTGGTTAATTTCCGGGCGGGCAAACTGCTCGGCCACGGCGCGTTTAACATCGCTGATCTGGCCTTGTTCAAAGCGCACTTTCACCGTTGCCATCAAAGGCAAAGGGGTTTGCAACTCACCCGCCAAGTTGACCTCAATTCGCTCGCCTATCATGCGTGTATCTCCTTAGTGGGGATGTTTATTGAAGAATACCGGTTGTGAACACGAGGCCTGACCTGGGCAGACCAGCACAATCGCTTGGGTACAGTTTGCTCAATGTTGACACTCTGCCTTTTTGCGGACGAAGCAGTTGCTTACGCATAGTTAGGCATTTTGACTGCCCTGCTCGCTTTGAACCTTACTATGATTCTTAATTTCTTGAAAAAGCAAAATCAGCCCGCTTTCATCTAAAGGCCTATATCTCAAGGCATAGCGCAATGATTTTCGTATATCCTGGGAGAACACCACCCCCAAAAACTCCTGCACAACCCAGACGCAAAAACGCTGGTTAATCGACGTTCCTAAACGAAGCAGCCCCTTCCGCGTCCGCTCATCCGGAATGGCTGCAGAGGTAACACTCTCATGTCGCGCCAACCACTGAATGGGTTGCATTTTGTTCAGCCATTTTACATGGAACGCCGCCAGTTTTTCGACACTTAAGGGGTGGCCTGTGCCTTCTTGGTGAAAATTAATGTAGCGCTGGATATCAATGTTGCAGCTACACAAAGCTTGGTACAAAAGAACCTTTTGCACCTTGCAAGCAGAGCACCTCTCCGGTATCAACACAGGGCCATGCTTTCTGTAACCCAGCAGCATATTTATCAAAATAGCGACAAAACACCGCAGACTGCTTTTTAGCCTTCTCCTTTGCACGACCAAACCCGTTGTCTCCATAGAATCTTTAGCTCGCATACGGCCAAAACTTAAGATTCCCCTGCACCATTTATATCTGCCTTAGCGTGCTCCTCAGCATTTTTCAGCAATCTTTCTTCAAAAGCGGCCTCGTTAAAGGGTTCTCCATGGTTTTTTTGGGTTTTAAAAATCACCTCGTCAATAGCAGAGTCTTCTGCCATTTTATTAAATATTTCCTTATATCCCTTGTGAGTTTTCATAGCATCACCCATCTAAACTATTTCCCCTTCAGTCATTTCTTTAGGTTGGTAGCTGCGGGCAACTGCCAGTGTGGTTGCCCGTTTAATGCCCAGTTAACAAATCTTGGGCATGCAAAACGCCAACACATCTTGCTGTATGAGGCAAGCACAGGTTTGATGCACATGTCAACCTATGCCACCCATAGCAACCTCACATAAATTTTCGGAACGGGTGCATCCTCTTCTACCCCTTTTATGGTGAGAAAATACCCTCCTTAGTATGGGTGGGTGGTTTCTTTACTTATAACATTTTAGATCTAATGGATATGGATAAGGCATGGATTCTAACTATTCTCTTGACAAGCCATGCACAAATTGCAGACGGTAAACGGACTACCTACAAGTAAGCATTGCCCCTTGACATGCCCCCTTTTTTACCGAGTTGCAAAACCCCCGTTCAAACGAGAAAACAACCATGCAAGCCACCCCCAACGCCCCGCCTCCCCTCGCGGGTGTTAAAGTGGTTGACCTAACCGAACAACTGGCTGGGCCTTACTGTACCATGATTTTGGGGGACATGGGTGCAGAGGTGATTAAAGTGGAGCGCCCCGTTGTAGGGGATACCACCCGTGGCATGGGTGATGGCAGCAAACGCAATCCGTATTTTCGCTACGTTAACCGCAACAAAAAAAGCCTCACTTTAAACATTAAGCACCCCGAAGGGCGCCAACTGTTGCTAAACCTTGCCAAGCAATGCGATGTATTGGTTGAGAATTACCGCCCTGGGGCTATGGATCGCGCAGGGCTTGGTTGGGAAGATCTCCACGCCTGCAATCCTCGCCTGATTTATGCGTCTTTGTCGGGTTTTGGCTCGAGCGGCCCTTACCGTGAGCGGGGCGGTTTTGACTTGATTGCCCAAGGCATGGGAGGGCTCATGCACGTTACGGGCGAGGAGGACGGCCCCCCAATGTCGGTGGGGGTCCCCGTTTGTGATTTGGGCACGGGCATGTGGGGGGTGCAAGGCATTTTAGCAGCCCTGTGGCAGCGTGCCCACAGCGGCATGGGTCAGCGCATTGGATGCTCTTTGTTGGAAACCGCCGTGGCATATAGTTCGTGGACCAGTGCAAGCTGGCTTGCAAACCCCGTGGAACCCACCCGCCAAGGGTCTCGCCATCGCCAAAATGCACCCTACCAAAGCTTTGGTGCTAAAGATGGCTACATTATGGTTGGGGCTGCCTCTCAAGCCATTTGGGAGCGCTTTACCGATGCCGTTTCGCACCCCGAACTCAAATTGGACGTGCGCTTTACCTCGCGCCAAGACCGCCGCGAAAATCGCCATGTGCTTGAAGGCATCCTTACCCCCATTTTTGCAACGCGCCGTGTCGCAGAATGGCTCGAGATTTTGGATGCGGCAGGGGTGCCTTGCGGACCTGTTAACACTTACGAGCAGGTTTTTAATGACCCTCAAGTAAAGCACCAGCAAATGGTGGTGCATGTGCAAGATGATGAACTGGGCAACGTGCCGCATTTACGCATACCTGTGGAAATGTCGGGTGCACAAGTGGCCGTACGCCAAGTAGCGCCCCGCTTAGGCCAGCACACCAAAGAGATGCTACACACCTTGGGTGTGGATGCAGCCAAGCATAAAGCTTTGCAAAAGGCGGGAGTGGTCTAGTTTTTGTTTTGTTTTTGGGGAAAAATGCGCTAAGGTCACACCCTGCTCGTTTGCGCAATGACGGTCGCTGTAGGGTCCTTTAAAAGGATGCGCAATGCCTAAGTTTCCCTTCTCTAACCCTTTGCTAACAGGGTTTTAACAGATTTCTAGGGTGAAAATTGACTCGAAAAAGTTGTTTTTTGTTACATCATTAAACTTTTGTTGTTTCCGCCTTTTTTCATTTACAAACCAAAAGAGGGGCAGGAGGCGCCATTTTTTGGGGGTATTGAAAGAGAGAACTCCTCCCTTTTTACGCGCTTTTGCTGTGTCAATGCATAGGCGTGCTTGTGGGTATGTTGACAATATGTACTCGTTTTGCTTACTAAATCGTAAATTTAAGTAAAGTTCAATTATAAATGATAAAAACAAAAATTGTAGAAGTCAAAATCAATGCGGGTTGGCTTGGAGGTTCATCCGCCAATAAAATGAATAAAGTGCTTGAAGATAGATATCCAGATTGGGAAATAGTCAATGGAATTCCTAATTATGTAAATCCAGTATTACGCTTTTTTATGGTTTTCTTGGTTTTATATCCCTGGGTTTTTATTATCCAACCGCTGAATATGCAATGATTATAAAAAAAACCCTTTGAATAATTTTCTCCCCTTATATGGCTCATCAAAACCTGATGTGTCGTTTTTCGAAACCCGTGGCGCGGGGGGGGAAGGGCTCGGGTTTTCCTGCTGGGTTGAGCACCGGAGCTGCATTGCAATACTGCTTAAACGCTGTGCCTGCTACATAGGCAATCCAGTGTTATTGCCATAGGCGCGGCAAGGCTTCGCTTTTGCTGCCGCGTGCTTTTGTACAAAAATGTGAGATAAAGTGATAAAGGAGTATGTTCGATGACCAACCCAATTCGTGTTGCTGTAACGGGGGCCGCAGGTCAACTGGCTTACAGTTTGGTGTATCGCATCGCATCAGGGGAAATGTTTGGTGCAACCCAGCCCGTAGCGTTGCGTTTGGTCGAGATTCCCCCTGCCATGAAAGCCTTGGCGGGGGTGGCCATGGAGATTGACGATTGCGCATTTGGTGCCCTGAGCAGCGTCGATTTGTACGACAACCCTGAACAGGGTTTTGATGGCGCGCATTGGGCTTTGTTGGTGGGGAGCCGTCCGCGTGGGCCTGGAATGGAACGCGGCGATTTACTCACCGCCAATGGTAAAATTTTTGTGCAACAAGGCAAGGCGTTACAAAAAGCCCATGCTGATTTGCGTGTGCTGGTGGTGGGAAACCCCGCCAACACCAACTGCCTTATTGCCATGAAAAATGCCCCCCAAATACCCGGCAACCGCTTTCATGCCATGACGCGTCTTGACCACAACCGCGCATGCGCTCAATTGGCTGGGAAAACGGGCACCCCGGTGAGTGCCGTTACCAAAATGACCATTTGGGGCAACCACAGTGCCACCCAGTTTCCTGATTTTTTTCATACTAAAATAAATGGACAACCTGCTACCGATGTGGTCGGCGATCAGGTTTGGTTGGAAAAACCCTTTATTGAAACCGTCCAAAAACGCGGTGCTGCCATTATTAAGGCGCGTGGGCTTTCCTCGGCCGCCTCTGCTGCCAATGCGGTTGTCGATCATGTCCAATCGATGGAAAAAGCCACAGATCAGAACGATTGGATATCCTCTGGTGTTCTCTCGGACGGAAGTTATGGCGCACCTGCAAACATTGTCACCTCATACCCCATTCGCTCCGATGGCAGGGGTGGCTGGGACATTGTACAAGGGCTAAAGCATAACGATTTTGCCATGGAAAAAATCCGCACATCGTGGCGAGAGCTCGAGGAAGAGCGCAATTTGGTTAAGGATATGCTTTAATTGACGAGGCGGCGTCCCACCCTTAGCAAGGATACCCATAAGGGTTTTTTTTGATAGCTACCCTAGTTTTAGGATGTTTTTAGGGTGCACTTTTGTGTACAATGGGGTATTGCTCTTAAAACGCCTCTTTGATTTTGCATTTTGCCAGTATAGGAGAAACCAAACATCGCTACACCCTCTCGTTCGCCTCGAAAGTACAGCTCGAGGGCACAAGATACTACCCGCGTTAATGGGATGATTGAAGCTGCCGTTGTGCGCTTAATTAATGTAAATGGTGAACCAATAGGTTTGTTAGAAATAGAAAAAGCCTTGGCTATTGCAGCAGGTGAAGGTTTGGATTTGGTTGAGGTTGCAGCCAATGCCGATCCACCTGTGTGCCGTATTATGGATTATGGGCATTTTAAGTATCAGCGAAGCAAGCGACAAAACGAGACCAAAAAGCATCAAAAGACCATTCAATTAAAAGAAATTAAATTTCGCCCGAAAACCGAGGATCATGACTTTCAGTTTAAACTAAAGCATGGCATTAATTTCTTACAAGAAGGGCATAAGGTTAAGGTTACCGTGGTGTTTCGCGGACGTGAGTTGCATTACCAAGACAACGGGCGCCGTTTGATGGATCGTTTTATGGAGGGCGTGGGCGAGAGGGCTGTGGTTGAGAATCCCTTGCACATGGAGGGACGCTTTTTGTCTGTGGTGCTTTCCCCCAATAAAGGTTTTAAGGCCAGTGAGATTGCTAAAAGTGCCAATGCAGCCAAAGAAGCCAAAGCGAGTGCGCTTAAAGCCAAGGTAAGCGTTTCCTCAAAAACAAGATCCGCTCTCGAAGAGAGTGCTGCAAGGACAACAACAAAAGGGGTTACGGGTACGGTGAACAACGTAAAGGAAGAAGCGTAAGGTGGCTTGGAGGTACCCTTGATAGGTGCCGTCCTGATCACGCGCGCGCTACGTTGGTCACAGGCGGTTTCGGTGGAGCCCTCGGCAAAACGGATGGCAAGCCGGTTAGGTTATGGTGAGGGTGTATGTTTTACGGGCGGGATACTCTGCTAAAAGTGCGTGCATGAAGGCTTGCGTGCATGAGAGCAAGGTTTTGTTTAAAAACCCTGTAGTCGTGTCGAGTGCGGTATGTTTTGCACTTGTGAGGCGATGCTTGTCCCCTACAATTTTGAACTCTTTTGATTTGCAAGTCATTTTTTACCTTCCCAAAAGGCATAATACGCATGGCGCACAGTTATAAAATGAAAACCAACAAAGCTTCTGCTAAGCGCTTTTCTTTTACTGGTACGGGGAAAATACGCCGCAAAAAAGCGGGTTTGCGCCACTTTATGCGCCGTAAAAATTCCAGTTCGAAACGCAATTTACGCAACAGAGCCTACGTTGCAAAATCCAACGAAAAAGCCATTAAGCAACTGATGCCCTATGGCTAAGGGTGTCTCGCGAGGCATTCCATAAGCCATTCTTAAAAATCTTAGCACTGCCTGGGGTGGGGTTTGTGCTGTACTTGCTAAAAAAGTTTGGTGCCTTTTGCAAGTCCCCCAAAAACCGCGGGTGTGTTACCCTAAGGTCATGTTGGCGGGTGTGGCACCCGTAAAATGAAACCATCAATTTAAACCGTGAAAAAATCCCTGTCTGCGGGCACATAGGCTGCATTATGCTGGGGGTTTCATCAAAAAGGCCGGACAAAAATCATGGCAAGAGTGAAACGGGCAGTACATGCCAATAAGCGTAAAAAAACCTATTTTAAGGCAGCCAAAGGGTTTAGTGGTGGGCGCAGACGCTTGTGGCGTACCGTGCGCAACGCTGTTGACCGTGCCCGTACATATGCTTATCGTGATCGGCGTGTGCGCAAGCGTGAGTTTCGCCGCTTATGGATTGTGCGGATTAACGCTGCTTGCCGTCTTAATGGGCTAACCTACCACCAGTTTATGAATGGCCTTAAGAATGCCAATATTACGCTAGACCGCAAAAATCTGGCCCTTATGGCAATGGAGCAACCCGAAGGTTTTGTCACCTTGTGCAATGAGTCCAAAAAAGCGTTGCAGGCCAAACAGGCTAAAGCTGCTTAAAAAAGCAACCCAGGCAGCCCAAAAGTTTTGCCGCCTTGTGCGGCATCGCCCTGGCTTTTTGGTGGGATGTATCCGGAGGCTCCAGCATTGCCGCCACCATGGCCTTTATTTTTTGCGCAATCTTACTGCCTCGGTTCTTTCACCAGCCCCAAACGGGCAAGGTTGTTCGGCTTTAACACGTACACCACATCACCGAGCCGTGGCGCACTTTTGGGTGCGCAAAAGCAGGTAAAGCCAGGCTCTACGCCTACACCAAAAAGCTTTGCCCCGTGGCAATCACCGCAAAGTCTTCTGCGGGGCATATCAACTGGGCTTTGGATGCCCTGTGCAGGGGCTTTAGCCTCACCAGCCATGCTGGGGAAGGCAAATTGCCCACCGTGCTCACCGCAGACGGGCAAAATCTATGGCGTGCCCTGGCAATTCTCACACCCTCACGCCACTTTTGCGCTTGTACACAAAAGGCGGGAAGGTTATTCGGTAGCGAGTAATGAGAGCAGGCTCAGCAATTTTTTATCAATATGGCGATTTTTTTGCCGTAAGTTTTTGAGGGTTTTATAGGGCGGATGCTTATCAAGGAATATAACTCCCGATAAAGAATCTGGTCCATCTATGCGACTGAAGGCATTTATCGAAAATGTAATTTGGGCATTGGATACCTTGTTTATTTGACATTTAGTTAAATCAGGGTGAAGCGGGGTGCCATAATAAGAGTCTTTCTTTCTAAAAAAACATGCATGAAGGCTTATTGTACGTGGATTGATTATCAAAGTTACCTGTGCGTCTTCTCCCGTTTTCGATTGCGCACCATACCCAATTAAGTAAACAAACTTAAGGATTGGGCTATACTGTAATCTGTGGGCATGATATTCCTCCCTGGTTTCCTCCCCCCCCCCCCCAAACCACATTACCAGCACAAGCACGATAATAAGCCACAGGCACCCTGATTGAGCTATCTGCTTTTTTGATGCCTTTGCCATAACGCTTCTCCCTTTCATAGTTTTGTTTTCCCCCTCCCCCGCCTCGCTTTTTCATAAGGCGGTGGTAGTGGTTCATCGGTGGGCTCGCAATAGCATGTGTGTGGCACGGCATCAATCACGCCAGCCTTTTTGCAAGCAGACGCTTGCCACCTTTCCGACTAAAAAAACCGACCACGGTATGTTGCCCCTTCTTTGGCTCCGCTTTTGTACATCCCCTTGACGGGGGGGTTTAAGAAGCGGCTTTGCCGTGGCCTGTTCATGCAGGCCGTTTTGGGTTTCTCAGACCCAAAAAATCTTTGCGTTCCTTCCCCTTCTTAAGCACTCTCCCCTTGCCCTTGCCCTTGGCTGTCCAAATCTTGGCTTGCCCCTTGCTCGGCTTGGCTTGCCTCCCTCGCTGCTTGCTCGGCTTCGTAGGCAACCTGTGCCGCGTCTTCCCTTGCTTTTTGCTTGGCAAGCAGTGTGGGCAGGGCTGCAATGATGGCATCGCCTTGGGCCCAAACCAGTGGCCCGCCATCGGTTTGCCCGTGCTTGGTGTGGGATGCGTGGCGCACGCCTCGATGATAGGAACGGGCACTGTCGGGATGCGCAGGGGCTGGGGCTCGCTGGCCGTAGTCTTGGGCAAAGTCGGCTAAACTGGCCGTGTATTCGCCGAGGGTAATCGTGCTTTGGGTAATGATGAGTTCCATAAAAAAACCTTTACTAAGTTTTGATGATGTAGTGAAGCGGCAGGTAGGGCTGCATGTTCCCGCTTTGGCCTAGTCCGTAGTTGTCAGTGTAAAGTGGCCCATAAGGTACATCTTCCCACCCCACGTAAGATCGGGTTCCCCCGTTTACTGGACGATCCCCAATCTGATATGAGTGCCTATGCGCCTGCATTTCCTCATCCCCGCCTTGTATGCCCAACGCCCGCAGCGTTAAGCCTTCCCCTTGCCCGGCCCCAATGGGGGTTCGCCCGCGTAATGGGCAAAAGCCCAGGCGCGATCAACGCCAGGGACGGCCCAAAGCCCAGGCTTTGTAGTCGGCTACGCTGCCAAGGCGTTCTTGGGCGCGAATGCGTGCCAGCAGGCGTGCGCGCAGGGCATCATCCGTCTCTTGGGGTGCGCCACCGACAAGCCCGCCTGTTGCGACCCTTGCCTCGGGTTCAACCCCGAGCACGGTGCTGCTTAGGGTGAGCGTGCTACCTGTTGCTAGGTTGCCTGCCGCCCCGCCTTTATCAGCACGCACGGCGAGGGTCGCTTGCCCGTTGGTGGCCAGCACCCCGCTTTGGCTGGTGGTGTAGGTTTGGTTGCGCTGGCTTTGCAAGCCTAAGCCAAGGGGCACCCAAGCGCCTGCTTGACCTTGAAACACCACTTGACCGACTGCCCTGGCTGCTGGGGTGCGGGTGACACCCCAAATGCCTGCCCAGCGTTCAAGGGCGTCTGCTTGGGCGGTGTCGGGGAAGAGGTCTTGGGCTAGGGTTTGTTGGTGGAGGTAAAGCCCGCGCATGGCGGCAGCGTGGCTGTCTGCCAAGGTTTGCGCCATGCTCGTCTGTTGGGCAGAAACCCCTGGCAACGCGGCTTCCATATCACCACGGCTGCGGGCGCGTAAATCGCCAAGGCTGGGGATTTTAAACGGCATACACACCTCCTTTAAACGCGCTTGCAACGCCCTTTACACGCACCTGCAAGGCAATCTGCCCTGCTTGCCTCACCGCTTCCACTTCCAAACTGGTGGCGAGGCCGTCTTTGGTGAGCCATGCTAGGGCTTGGCGGGCTTCATCGGCGAGGGCAAGGGCATTGGCCTGGGTGTTTTTGGCGCGGGTGTGTTGCCAAAGGCCACTGCCACTAGTCCCACCCCACCAGCCGCGGCGGTTGGCGGCGCTAAGCCCAAGGTAGGGGCGCGCTGGCAGGCCTGGTTTGCCCACCTCCGCCCCGCCAAACTGCAAAATGGCAGCGTAGACAAGGTTGCTACCCACCAACACCGCCCCATCGTTGGGCACGGCAAAGGTGATGCTATCCAATAACGCCCCTTCGCCCAGCAACAAGCCCTGCCCGCCGTGGCGGGTTTGGGCATGTTTTGGCGACCACGCCTTCCACGGTTCTCCCTCGGGGCTCTCTTTCTCCTCCGCCAACCTGCGCCTGGTTTGGCTTTCCATCTCTGCGCCCAAGGCGTTTAGCAGTTTACGCTTATCCACCTTGCCCAAGCGTGCAATGCGCTGGTTTAGTGTTTTTAGCCCGCTTAGGTCGGCCTCAATTTGCACGCCTGCCATTTTTTTAAAGCCCTCGCAAAGCGTCTCTTGTCAACTGGCGGGGCGTGCTTTGCACCGCAGGCGCGCCTCCTGAACGGGGCTCTTCAATCGCTGCCCCTAGGCTGATCAGGCCCCTTGCCACCTGCCCGAGCCATTGGACGCGCTCTTTGCGCCTGTCGCCAATCTCTTCTGTCATGCGCCCCCCCGTTTGTCCATTCCACTTTGCCCCATACCCCATCAGGGCGCGCTTCCATCGCCACAATCCACCCCGCAGCTTTCTGGGTGTGCGGGCTGGTTGCGCCATACTTCTCGGTGGCATGGTTCCAGTCAACTGGGATTTTGGGCAAATTGCGAAAACTGGCGGCTATCACCTTTTGTACATCTGCCAACTGCCACTCACGCCCTGTGCGCCCTTGAATGCGCGGCCCCTTGGGCAAAAGCGGTATCCACTCGGGCACTTCGCCCTGCCCGATGGCGGCTAGGGCACCATCCAACGCCATGCAAAGGGCTGGGATTTCGGCTTGTTGGGGGATTTGTGTTTCCATGCCTTTTAGTTTAGCCATGCAAAACACACAAAAAAAGGCTACGCTAGTGCACCCTTTTGCCAGGGGCAACTACCCCCTTTGCAAACTTTTGCCAGGGGTAAATACCCCCGTTTAAACCCCGTTTAAACGCGTTGAAAAGCGTTGCAAAATGTTTGGCTGGGGAGTTGGGCTAGAGGAGGGGGATAAAGGGCTTAAAAGCGTTTTAGCGCCCTTGCTCGTATTGGTTGGCCATTACAGCCCAGACGCTGTGCAAGGCAGGCGCTTTGCTGGGCTGGCAGGCATGCGCGATAGGGATAAATCGGCATTGGGGGTGTGCACGAGCGCAACAGGAAAAAGCGCCTCAATAGGGATAAATCGGCGTCGGGAGTGGTGTGCACGAGCGCAACAGGAAAAAGCGCCTCAATCTCACCAGGGCGGCGGGCACGCACCAGGCGCAAGTTGGCGGGGTCTTCTGTGTGCGCCACGATAGAAAGAAAGGCCTTTGGGGTGAATAACCACACTTGACTTAGCCTTTTTTGCCCGGTTTGGGCTTGGCGGGGGGAGCATCGTGAATTTCGTCCGCAAAGGGCCCACCACTGTCCATTTTGGCCTGAAAGTGCTTTGACACAGGCTTGAGTTTGCCTTCTTTAAGCAGGCGGTCACTCTCTCTAAAAGAGGCCCGCATTTCTTCAACGAGCTTTTTATCCTCATCACTAAGCCCTTCAGCGTACTCAATCATCATGTATCTCCTTTAAACCTATTTCTACAACGCTGCCCCGTTTTTCCCTGTATACAACACGAAACTTGGTATTGGGTTTAAAGAGGACCTCTTTTTCGTGCGCGTGCCGGGATATCCAAGATACCTCCTTGCCCGTGCGGCTCTGTATTTTCAGCCGATGCGGCCCATTAAAAGCTCTATCCGTCGACATCGATGTGCTGGTAAAGCCTTTGGGTGTCCAAACCTTGCCTGGCTTGAGTTTGGCCAGTTCACTTTCGGGCAGGGTCGTCCCTCGGGTGACCTTCCCCCGGTAGTTGGGGAGTTTTGCCAGCCCCGCGATGATGGTTTTGGTGTAGTGGGCGTATTCCTCTCTCAGGGCTTTGGGCAGTTTCCCGCGCTTGGCCTGGTTAATCGGTTTATAATCGATGACCGTGTAGCCGTGCAATGCAGCCAACTCGGGCTCGGAGAAACGGTGCACGACACCCGATTCCTTCGCCCTTGTGTTCGCCTGCCCAAGCAAGATTTGGTATTGATAGCCTTTGAGGTTCATCAAACCCTGCTCGTGGACGGGCAATTTGGCAAAGGCACGCACCTTGCGCGACACCCCCTTGAGGAGCATAGCACGCTTTTGCAAGGTTTGTAGCATGGCAAGGCGCTCGGGCTCGGGCACCCCTGGCACGGGGGGCAAGAGGCTTGCAAAGGCGTTGGTTTTTTTGCTTAGGTTGCTAATCGCTCGCTCGGTCTTAAGCCAGTGATCCCCCAAAGCCTCGTAAATGCGCACCCCCGCTTTTTCCATTGCCTTGGCGTAAGTGGGGTTGGTGGCAGGGTGAAAAAAACCCTCGGCTTCGCCTATTGTGGCCAGTGCCTTGGTATTTTTGCGCCCCGCTTTGGCTCGAAACAAGAGCGCCCCGCCGTTGTCAATCCGCACGGGGGCGCCTTTTTGCCAAACCACGTTATCAAAGGTTTGCCCCAAGGCATCCCAGTTGGCCAGCCAAGCATCTGCCGCCACCCCGTCAAGCAGTTTTTTTGCCTTGGCTTGGGTTAGTTCGTCCAAGGCGATTGGGGCTGCCCCTTCAATCCACTCGGTGGCCAGGGCAAGCCCCCCTTGTTTGCGGGCAACCAAGGCGCTTTTGGGCGCATTGACCGCCAACTGGGCATAGATTGCATTGACCGCCGCCTCGCCGTAGGCTTGGACGGGGTCGGTGTAAAACTTGACGTAGCGCTTGATGCCGTCTGCGCCTTGATAGACGCCCCCTTGGTTGCTGCCCTTGGCCTTGCTTAACTTTTTTTTCATGACCGCCCGCTCTTCGAGCAGGGGGATCGGGCCGAGGGTTGCAACGGGCGCATCTGCGCTTTTTGCCGCCAGCATGTTGGCCAAGGCTTGGCTGCGTACCTTGCCTGGGTTGGTATCCCAGCCTGGGTCTATGCCTTGGGGCACGCGTTCAATTTGGCCTGTGCGCTTGTTAAGCCAAGGGCGGGTTTTGTTGGTGGGCGGTTTGCCTGGGCCACCCAAGCGCCCTGCCTCGGCCTTGCTTAAAAGCCTGACGCGGCACTTGCAGCCCCAGCCGTTGGGTGGCATGTGGGCGTTCCACCAAGCATCGGTGCTGGACAAAATAAGCCCGTTCCAGTGCTGATGCTCCAAACGGTGCTCCTTGCTGGGGCCCAGTTCATAGCGCAGGTAGGGGTGGGTAGCTGCTTCGCGCTCAATGCGTTCCCACTGCCCCGCAGCATAGGCGGTGCGCGTGTTGGCCCAAAAAATGGTGCGTAAACGGCGTGGGCTCCCAAGGCGCACTTGCTCTATCTTGCCCGTTTTGGGGTCTTTTTTGCCTTTTATGCCCCACCATCCTTTTTGTTGGAGGGTGGGGATGAGGTCTTTTTTAAAACCCTCAAAGGTTTTGCCCTTGGCCAGCGCCTCAGCAAGACCATCGCGGATGGCACGCAACACATCCAACTGCATTGCCTTGGCCACGCTAAAGCCCAAGGCGTGCTCCTCACGCCAAACATCGCGATAGTCAAAGGCGGGTTTTAGTTTTTTGGCCTTGAGGTAGGCAAGGGCTTCTTTGGGCGGGGTGGGTGTAAAATGAAAGCCTGGCTTGGGTGTGGGCATGGTTTTTAGCCTTCCCCATCACCCATGCCACGCGCTTTAAAGGTGGCGCGGGCAATCGCCTTGGCAAGGGGGGCCGGATCGCTCTCGGGCAAGGCTTGGGCGAGCAAGCGCGCGAGGTCTGTTGGGCTCTTCGCTTGGCCAAGGGCTTGCACCAAGGGATCAAGCAAGGGCGCCAGCAAGGGCTGCCAGTTTTGGGTTGTTTCCTCTGTCAAGGCATCTAATTCGCTTTGCGCTTGGGCTGGTGTTGCTTGGGCAAGGGCTATTAATATGTGCCCTAGGGCTTGGTTGCTGGCTTGGGTTGCGCTGGCTGGCGTACCAAGCAACTGGGCATCGGAGCCCGGTTCGGGCAAACCGAGCAACTCGCACAGGGTGTGCTGGTCAACGCGCAAGCCAAGGGGCACAAGGCGGGCAATGGCATCAACGATTGCCTCCATTTTGTCGGGCTCAGGCAAAGGCAACACAATTCGCGGATAGCGGTTATCGGGGGGCTGGCCAAAATTAAGGTCAATGAAAGGCTTGACCAGGTCGCGGTTTAAGGTGGCTGCCAAAACGGCGGCGTCTGCGCGCAGTATGTCTTGGCGCACCTCCATTTGGGCGGCATCGTTGCCCAGTTTGCCAGGGGTGCCCTCGGTGCTGGCGGTTTGTCCAAGCACCGCCTTGCTGGTTTGCTTATCCCAAAACTCGGCCGCTGCCAAAAACAGGCCCTCCCCGCCCCGGCCCTGCACCGCATCTTGAAACTCTATTTGCATGCTCTCGTGCAACACGGCAGCCGCATCGCTCCCAAGGTTGATCACCGCTTGACGCAGGATGCGCTTGTCTTCATCGCTAGCCCCTGGCCCATAACGCCCAATGCGCAAGGGCATCCCAAACACCTCTAAAAAGGCTGCCCAGTCTTTGAGCGCGTAGGCCTTAAAGAGGTAACTCCAAACGGCCACGCGAGCCACGCCTCCGCGCACGGGCAAGCCCGTTTTAAGGTGTGGTGTGTGCACGATAAACTTGTAGGGTGGGAGTTTGCTGCCGTCCACCCCTTGAAAATCAATCAAGCGCAGTTCGCTTAGGGTGTCTTTATCCCAACAAAACCAACGCGGGTCGCGCCAGGCGTAGGTGGGTTGCCACTGCTCGCCTTGCACTTGCCAGTTTATCTCTGCCACGCTATAGCCCTTGCCAATCGCATCAAGCAAATCAAAGCACAGGGTTCTAAAAGCGGGGGCTTGAATAACCCCAGCTAGGGCTTGGGCCTCGGCTTTTGCCTTGGCATCATCACCCGCGGTCACCGTCTGGGGTTCAAGGCCTGACAAGGCTAGTTTGCGCGTTTGGAGCACGCTGCGATAATGCGCCTCGCGCTCCTCCATTTCCTCGGCCAGGGTAAGGTAGCCTCTTTGGTCGCCCTGATTTGCTTGGCCTAGCAGCGCGCCCAGTTTGGCTGGGGTTAGCCCACTGGCCACGCTCTCGGTCCAAGGCCTGCGCAAGCTGGCCACCCCACCAGGGGAGGCCACCTCTTTTTGCAAAGCGTTCTTGTTGATAGGCTTGCCGTAAGCATCGAATAGCATCTCTACCACACCCCTCTCGTTAAGCCAAAGCCAGCATTGGTCTGCACCCCGCGCTCAGCCACATCATCATCCCATTGCCCCCAACGGTCTCGACCGCGGGGAGAGACGCGGTGATATGCATAGCGCACCTCACCCCCACTGGCGGCATGAAGGGCCAGCATGTGCGCCCAAAAGTGGTCGGCATGGCCTATTTTTGCATTGCGCTCGGCGTCAAAACGTACATTGCCTGCGGCGGTGGTGGTGCGGCGCACTGCATGGTGCGAGTCGCGGATAACGCGTGAGACGGGCAAGCGTACGGTTTGGTCTTCAAAGGCCTGCTTGCCAAGGGTGGCGAGCTCTTGCTTGGTATTGCTGGTGAACAACACGCCCTCGACGGCAGAGCGCCCATGCTGGCTTTGGGCTTGTTCGACCACCGCCTCACCCATGCCCGTTTGATCAAGGCAGCAACGATGCACCTGATAGCGGGCGAACACCCCAGCCAGGGCATCCAGTTGGGCGGCAAAGGGCGCACGGCGCATCGCAATCACCTCGCGCGTCCACAAGACATCGCCTATTTTTTCGCACACCCATATCACGCTTAGGTCGCCCCTGCGCCCAATGTCCATGCCCACGTAACACACCCCGCCGTGATAGCCCGCAAGAACCCCTGCTTCTTCGCGCTCTGCTTGGGTAATCAGTGCCCAAGGCAGCCAGGCGGTGGCTTCGTCAATCGGCTCACAAGCATACTCTTGGGCAAAGGTCTCTTCATCGCCTGCCTGCTCGCGGCATTCTTGAATAAAGGCGGCGCGCGCTTGCTTGGTTAATGGCCTGCCAGCGATTTTGTCTGCCACCCCTTCATCCACTGCTTTTTGCAAGGGGGTGGTGTGCAAACTCCAACCCGCCTTGCCTCGCTTGGCATCTGTCACCATGCGGTAAAAACGGCAGCCCTTGCCATTGTGGGTGCTTAAAACCCTAATGTTATGTCCCCAGGTGGCCACCGCTTGGGCCGCGCGCCAAAGTTCATCGCCCTGGGCGTGGTGGGCAAACTCGTCAACCACCAACTTGCCGCCACGACCACGCAAGGCACGCGGGTTGCTGCTTAAAGCATGAATGCGTTTGCCGTTCGCAAATTCAATCGCCAGCACCTTAATGCCTTTATCCTCGTCCAACGCAATCTCACCCAAGTCTTTGGCTACGACCTGAAACACACTCGCCCAGTGGGCGCAGTAAAGCATGTATTCTTTGGCCGTGGCTTGATCTGCACTGGTAAACCACACATCGTAACCCCCCTGCTTGGCGGCATCGCGCACATCCTCAAAGGCCTGCACGTAGGTTGCGCCAATCCGCCGCGACTTCTCCCAGATTTTCAAGCGGCTTTCATCGTTTAGCCACCTCACCTGATAGGGTAAAAGATGGGTGTTTAAAGGGCTTTGCATCGTGATTTTAAATCCCTTTCAAAAGTGTTTCTATTTTTGCAATCACTTGAGGGGATAGCCCTTTGGCCGCGCCTTGCTGCTTAACCTTGGTCGCCGCCTGCTCCAAAGTTGCCTTTTTCACCTGGGCGTGCAGGTCGGCGTCCGTTTTGCTGGCCCGCGCCAGGTTGCCCAGTGCCCCCGCTACAAACATGGCGTCTTTAGGGGTGAGGGTGACTTGAGCGCCTCCTTCCCCTGCCAACAGGCGCAACATCACTTCATGGGCAAGTTCTACGTTGAGACGCAAAGCCTTCCCCTCTGGAGCATTGCCAAACTTCGCAATCAGCCCCTCTGCTACGATGCGGCTACGCTGGAGGCGCTCACCGAGCACCTTAATCTCTTTGGTGTAGCGCTGCGTAGCAGAAACACTGACGACAGCCCCCAAGGCTTTAAGCTGTGCTACGATTTGCGCGTTGGTGTAACCTGCTTTATGCAGGCGCCCTATTTGCTCGCGTATTTCAGGGGGTAGGCGTTTAATGGTACTTCTCCTTCCCATAGCACCGGTCAGCCTTCGTAAGGGGCGATTCGAGGAGCGCTAACCACCCCTTGTGCAACCTCGCGCCCTGTGCGGGTTAGCGTGGCAATAAGCGTCTCTTGTTCCCTGCCTTGGCAGGCAACAAAGCCTTGTGCCTCAAGCCAGGCAAACTCCGTGGCCGCCTGATCTGCGCTGGTGGTCAACCCTGCCTGGCTGGCCGCCTCGGCAAATACCAGGTGGTTGCCTTTGCCATCAGGTGTTTTGTCAAGCAACGTTAAAAAAAAGCGCCGCCTGTGGATCCTTAGTGTTTGTGCGTAGGTTTGGCTCATTGTTTTTGCTTGAGTAAGTGGTTTTCAATGCGTTGAATGCTTTTGTTCTGGGCCTTTTGTTCACGATGCAGCCCTTCAATCAAAGTCTCTACCCGTGCCAGTTGGGATTTTATTTCTGCCCATTCTTTAGGGTCTGGCAAACTGCGCACCGTGCTGCCAACGTGCTCTATTTTTGCATCGTTTGCATCGACCTGAGCGTTCTAATGCGTGGTGCTCCTCTTTGCTCACCAAACCGCGGCGCACCGACCAAATTACCCAGCCCAAGAGGGCGTTCATCAAAAACACCAGTAGGGGCGACCATTCGCGGAGAAAATCCATCTGTCCTATGCGCCTTTCAAAAATACAAAGCCTGGGAGCACCGCAAAAATAACCAGCCCTCCCAGGGTGGCAAAGCGCCGCGTAAAGGGCTTTGCTTTTGGGTTGCGAAACGCAGCCCAGCACACCGCCCCGTACACAAGCGCCCCTGTCAGCAGCAACACTTGGCGCCAAAGGGCTGCAAAGGTCAAGGCTTGGGCCACAGTGCCAATCCAATCCAACATCAAGGTCCCCTTTCGATTTCTTCAAGGCTGGGCTTTTCGCCCCGTTTCACGTCCTCATGGGTGGCAAAACCGTTATAGCTTCCCACAATTCCCGCGATTGCAATGGCCATAGTGCCCAAAATCCCGCTTACCTGCGCCAAGTTTTCACTGGCCAGGGGGTAAAAAATGGCCAAGGGAACGCAGCCCACAAAAACAAGCAGCAGGCTAAACACGCAGGCATAGGCAATTCTACGCCTGTGCTTCCATCTGGGATTGTTGGGGTTTTTGAGCATGGTTTTTGTTCCTTTTTTTAAGTGTTGGCGGGGTATTTTTTGCGGGACAATTCAAAGTGGGGCCCGTCTTTAAAGCTTTGCCAGTCACCGCCCCATTGGAGGGATATCCCCTCGTTTTGGGCAGCGATTTTCATGTGTTTGCCCAGTTGGAAATACAAGGGCCAATCCCAACGCGCTTTGCGCCCGACCACAACCGCCAAGTCGACGGCGTGCCCGCTTAGGTGACGGCTTTTTAGGGTTTTGCTGCAGCCACCAGTTTGCGCTGGCGTTTCAAGCTGCGAATTCCTTCGCTAACCACGAAACGGCTTCCACTATCGGGCCAATCCGCAGCGCAACGGCGCACCACCAAGGCTATATCGGGGTGCACTTTGCGCAAGCGCATTTTGCTTCTTAGTGAGATTTTAAAGCCCATTACACCCTCCTTTTTTTGTCTAGGGGAGGATAAATCAGGGTTGGCATCGGTCAAGCTCCTCTTTGCATGGATAAGGTTCTTAGGTTTATGAAAACCAGTCTACCCGAGGAATGGGACATAAAAAATGCTACGCTAGTGCACACTCTGTTGGCGGGCTTGAAGGCTTTTGTGTGTGCTGTGTGTGTAAAGTGCCTCCAGTTTTTTGCGGGTATCTGCGCTGGCCCCTCGTTTCGATCGGCGCCCCTCGGCCTCGTTCACATAGCGGCTAATCTCTGCGCGCTCTATTCCTAACTTTATGGCAACCGCCTCCCATGTTCCTTGCACTTGGGCTAGGTTGCGCAGCCAATGGACCACGCTACGCATTACAAAACGCGGGTCGCCTGTGGCGCTGTGGCGTTTTGTGGCAAAGGCTGTGGCGCTGTGGCGTTTTGTGGCAAGGGCTGTGGCATGGGCGGTTGTTTTGTGGCAAGGGCTGTGGCGCTGTGGCGTTTTGTGGCAAAGGCTGTGGCATGGGCGGTTGTTTTGTGGCAAGGGCTGTGGCGCTGTGGCGTTTTGTGGCAAGGGCTGTGGCATGGGCGGTTGTTTTGTGGCAGGTGCGCCTGCCCGCAAACCCTTATGTTTACTGGCTGTAGCGTTTTGTGGCAAAGGCTGTGGCATGGGCTTTGTGGCTGCCACATGTGGCACTGTGGCGTTTTGTGGCAAAGGCTGTGGCATGGGCTTTGTGGCTGCCACATGTGGCACTGTGGCGTTTTGTGGCAAAGGCTGTGGCATGGGCTTTGTGGCTGCCACATGTGGCACTGTGGCGTTTTGTGGCAAGGGCTGTGGCGCTGTGGCGTTTTGTGGCAAGGGCTTTGTGGCTGCCACATGTGGCTTTGTGGCAAGGTTGGCTTGGTAGCATGCTTGGCGCAAGGTGTGCACTGCCAGGAGATTGATGGCTTGAAAAAACACCAAAGAAAACAACAACGGCAACAAGGGGGCTGCCTCGCCCCAGACGGAAGGCGTGCCCTTGGCGCGCAAGGTGGCGAGGGCGGCACGGGCGCTGGCTTCCCTCGCCTCTGCGGCGGTGATTTGGCCATGCCAGCCAATGCGCTGAACGGCAAGGGCTTGGTAGCGTTTTTTGTCGTGCTGCGCTTGGCTTAAGGCGTGTTGGTAGGCATTCATCTGTGCTATCTGCGCATGCGCCCCTTGCAGGCGGGCAATCACAGGTTGCCCCACCTGCCACAAGGGCGCGCTTAAAATAGCCAAGGCTGCCAACAGCCCAAGGATGCGCGCCCCCACCCCGCGCTGGAATAACAACCACAAAGCAGCCCCCTCCAAGGTAAGCGACCAAACAACCCCCAGCACAGGACCGCTTAGTGCTTGCCAAAAAGGCAAAGCATGGGCTTGCAAAAGTACGAGGCCTGCCAGTAATAAGGCGCAGGCACAGATGGTGTTAGCGTGTTTTTTCATGGCATGATAAAACCTCATAGACTGCACGCCGCTTAAGCCTCCAGCGCGCGCAAAGTGTTTTGATGGAGCTTCCTTGCTCGCGCTCGGCACGGATTGCACGGTTGCGCGCATGCAAAAATGCTTTTTCAATTTTGGGGATCTTCACGGCCTCGGCCTCCCATGCGTTCATAATGGGGTCCATTTTGTGGGCAATGTTAGCGGGCAACAACGCCACCACCCGCTCGGGCGTGTAGCGCTTGCCTGGGTGTTTTGCACAAAAAACAATGGCCTCGGCCACCCCGCATTGGCGGGCAAATGCGCCCAAAAAGCGATAGCGCGTTAAATCGCCCGGTTGCAAGTGGGCCAGCAGGGCAGCCACCTGGCTGTGCTCCTTTTGCCCTTTTTTAACAGGCCGCAAGCAAGGGAGGGGCTTACCAAAAAAAGAGAGCTGCATTGTTGGCATAGTCACCCCAACCTCCGTTACTTTTTCCACAAGGCTTCCATGTGTGCGGCAACCTTGATAATGCCCAGCCCCCTGTGCTTTAAAAACTTGGTCGTCTCTTTAAGTTCCTCGGCAGTGGTGGCGTAAAAATACCCCGCCCCTGGACAGCCACAAAGGGGTTCGCCTTGGGCGCGCAAATAGGCCAGGCCTTTTTGAAACACGCTGGCACTTGGCATGCCCAAGGCCTGCATGATGTCTTCTGCTTTAGCCGCAGACTGCTTGCCCATCAGGTGAAGGCGAAAGTGCTTTAAGACATGCGCTTTAAACAGGTATTGTTGGTGGGTTTCGTCACCCTCCCAAACGGGGGTTTTTGCCATGCTGCCCTCAGGTGGTTATTTTTGGCGCGCTTGGCGCCTTTTGGTTGGGCGCTTTGAGACGCCAAGGTGATAACTAAGGGCAGCAATCACGGCTTTGAGGTCATCGCTCCTTGCCCACTCCCAGCGTTCGACCTTGGATTGCCGTTGTAAAATGGCAAGCCCATAGGCCCAGGTTTTACCCGCCTCACCTAACAGGGCTTCAATTTTGCTTAGTTGCGCCTCACCTTCGCCTCCTCTAAGGCGGGGACGCCCTGGGGCATCAAGCCCAAGGTATTTGCCTCCGCGTTGGCGCAAACTTGTGCTAGGCGCTTGTTTTTGTGGGACGCCGCCCGTAAAAAGGAGGTCTGCCGCTTGACTTAAGTGCTCGGTGCTCAGGTTTTTTGCGCTGCGCACCCCGTAGTTGCTTTGCAACCAGTCGCGGTATTGGGCATCGTCCCAACCCATTTTGCTCGATTGGGCGTGCAGGGCCGCGTATTTTTTATTGCGGTAGGCTTGCTCGTTGGGGCAAAAGGATTTGGTTTTCATGGGCCCTCCTCGCACATTTCCAACATGCCGTAGGCAGCGAACCCACCCATAAAAACCCCAAATCCGCTCACGATGGCGTCGCAAAGCGTTTGCAAAAAACTCATAGCGCCACCTCATGCGCAAGGGTCGCTTTTTTTATCCGGATGCTTTGGGGGTGGTTTGGAGCCACAGCAAAGACTTCGCCTTGACTTTTGACCGTGATGCCCTCAAGGTTTGCGGCCTTTTTGGGGTCTGCCAAAATCGCCGCTTTATCGACCTCCTCATTCACGCGAACGAACTGTGAGAGTCCTTGTTCCTTGATGCTCACAAGGGCCTTTTTGTGATTGCTTATCTGCACCCTGGGCGGGCAATTGCGCCATGATAGGGTTCCTGTGCTCAAGAAAACGGTTTTTTGCAATTGAGGGCAAAGGGCCAAACGGTGTGCCTGGGCGTAAATGCTAAGGTCTGCAAGGTGTTGCTTGAGTTCCACTTTTAGTCCGCTGGTCTTCTCGGCAAGGTCTTTTTTTAAAACCCCGATACTTTCTTCACAGGCAAGCGTTGCCAAAGCAATTTCACGCTGCAATTCCCCCATCGTGGCCAAGGCTACTTCTGCTTGAAGGCGCGTTTCGACTGGGTTTGGCAGGCCCTGCATCATTTTTTTCATGGTTTTTTTCATGGTTTTTTTAAAAAACCTCCTTTTTAGGGTCGAAAGTGTCTAGTTTTGCAATGCGGGTCTCTTTATAAGCTCCTCATGGGCTTTTTTTATTTCCCCAAGTGTGGTTTTTGACTGAGGCATCCGTAAGGCCCCCCTCGAGAGCACGGATTTTTTTGCGCACTTGGGGACTGTTTTCGGCCAACAACCACCCAGCAGGGGACAGGTAAAGGTGGGTTTTGCCATCGGTGCAAGGCCAACGCATCATCAGCCCTAGGGCTTCGAGTTGCTGAGCCGTGTCCTTATCAAGCGGGGCAAGGTTGCGCGCACCGTGTTCGTAAAGGGCGCAGTTCACCAGGGCCTTGTAAATGGGCTCTGGAAGCGTGATGCATATTCCAACCTGGGGGATGGTTTGGGCTTGCATGTGGGGACTCCTTATTAAGGGTGTCAGGGTGTGGTTTAAAGGGGGAGCATCCCTCCAGCGTGCGCCAACATAAACCTTTGGCGTTTTCATCTATAGCCCTCCTTGCCAGCGTTGTAGCCCTGCGCGGGGTCGGTTGCTGGGGCGAACAAACCCCCTGCCTTGGCCACGCAAAAAAAAGAGGTTTTTTGCCCATGCCTTATAGGCGCGTCTCCCCTTTGAGATTCCATTTTTGTCGTGCTGCGCTTAAACTGTTGATGTCAATTTTCATGACGGGTCTCCTTTATTTATTTAAGCAAAACATGGGGCTGCTTGTGTGCCGCGTATAAATGCGAACAGGCAGGTGCACGCAGACGCCTATTTTTGGGCTTGATCGGGTTCATTCGCTAACTCCTCCCCGCTCGGAATAAGCGGTTTTAAGGTGGCTTAGACTAAGGGCCTGCCGTGCCCCGTTTGCCGCCAGGCTGGCCAAGCGTAGGGTTTTGGTAACCTCACGCAGTGCGCCGTGGCCGTGACCAATTTTGATTAAAAAGCCAAGGGCTTTCTGCTCGCTTACTCCCCATGCTTGGGCAATGGCCTCTACATCGGCACGGCGGGCTTTTTTGGGGTTTAACACCTTGCCAACGCGGCTAAACAACTGGGCATACTCTGCCGAGCGCGGGCCGCTCATCCGGGTGTAGACGCTCTCGTTGCCCATGAACACCAGGGCGCAAGCAGTGGCATCGTGCAAAGCGCGTAGGCATTCCAAGGCGGGGCGGGTGAGGTGCTGTGCCTCGTCTATAATCAGCAGGGCGTCTTTTTTTGAGAGATAGGCTGAGAAGCATGCGGTAAACCACATCTCCCCCGCGTCCGTCCGCGCGCTGGCTTGGGGCAAGGGCAAACAAAAGGGCTTTAAGGCAGGCAGGGGCGCTGGCAAAACTGGGCACCATTGTGCACACCCAGCAATTAGGGCGGGTTTGGGCGTAGTGCTGGGCGGTGATGGTTTTGCCAACCCCTGCGCCACCGCACACCACCGCGATGTCGCGGCTTAGGTGGGCGTAGGCAATGGCCATGCCGATTTGGCGGGCTGTGGGGGTCTCTATCCAGTCTGCGCCCTCGCTGGGCAAAAAGGCGGTTTGGCAGGCTTGGTCTTCTAGCCATTGGCAAACCTTGGCTTCAAGGGCGGCGTTATCGCCCGTGTACTTGCCGTTAAGCCAGCGCGAAAGCGCTGTTGCCCCGCACCCAATCCGCTTGGCCGCATCGGCTTGGGACAGGCACTGCTCGGTTAAGACCGTCTGTAGCCCCGACCGCAAAATTGACGCCTGATTGCTCGCCTCGGCGGCGGGCAATGGGGACTTTGCTAACGGGGTGAGTGGTGGCTGATCGCCCTCTTGCACCACCTGTAAACTAGGGGTTGCCTTTGCTTGGTGCATGTTTTATACTCCATGTATTGTGTTGGTTGGCGGGGCTCTATGCCCCGCGGTTTAAGCCCTGCTACGGTTCTTGGCTGTCCGTGTGGGGCTTTTTGGTTTTAAAAGCCCTCCACCTGGCGCTGTGCTTCCATTTGTTTAAGGGCGTTTTCCAGCCCCCTGTTAAAGTTCTCTCTCTCCTCTTGGCTTACCTCTTCGTCTGACTTGCGCTGGGCAAACACCCCCGTGATGATTTTGGACGTGTGCTCCTCGGCTGGGGGCGCGCCCGTGCTAAGCCCCGCCGCCACCTCGGCCGCACTTAGGGTGCGCTGGGCGGCCAGTTCTTCTTTGGTGGCTTTTTTGTGCTGTTTTTGCGCCTTGGCATGGGCCCTGGCGGCGGCTTGATCGGTATACCCAATCGCGGCAATACAAGGCGCAAAGCACACCAGACGCCCATCGGGGGTTTCAACCTGCACGCCATCGCGCGGGGCGTCGGGGTCAAAGCGCACCGTGAGATGCTTGCCGGCGTAGGGGGCTAGTTTTTTGTGCCAGAAACGGTTGCCCAAAATCCTAACGCTGGCATCGTCGCGGTGAGCCAACACCTTCTCGGCTGCCATCAAAAAGGCGCGCTGCTGCTGGGGTGTGGCTTTGGTGATTGGGGCTTGGGCGTAGCTCTGGTTGTAAACCGCATCAAAACTGCGCCCGTTGCACACGCCCCCGGTGCGCCCCGTTTGGGCATTGTGCAAGGCAATTTGCCGGTTTGCGTGGGTCCGAAAGGCTTCAATCTCAATCGCCTTGCTGGCATAGTTCTCGGGCTTGGCGCTGGGGCTGTTGCCCGTGTAGGCGCCCGCGCAAAAGGGGTGCTTTGCAATGCTTTCACACAGGTCTTTAAAGGCGCGTTCAATGGGCTTTGATTGGCCATGATAGGGCATTGCCCAGTGGATTTTGCAGCCCAAAGCCGTGAGCAAACCTTGGGGTTCTTCTGCCTTGATTTTAAAGCGAAAGCGGTTTTTAGCCCCGCCCGTTAGCCACTTGCTAGCAAAGGCGCGCCCGTTGTCGAGCAGCACGGCTTGGGGCACGCCGTGGTTTTTAAGCAGGTCGGCAAAAGCTAAACGCACCAACAAGGTGCTCTCGTTTAAGCCAATCCGCCAAGCCACAATTTTGCCCCTCGTAAACATCCTGCAAGGCAAGCAACATGGGGCGCACGGGCTTTTTTTGCCCTGGCCACTTGGTAAAAACATCAAAGCGGTGACCATCGCCGCAAACCAAGGCCAGCGCAAAAAGGTCTTTTGCGGTGCGCTCTTGGGCGGGGTAGGTGTTTTCTAATGCCCCTTCGCCGCGCCTTGCTAGCATAATCGTAGGGCGTGACACCTCGCGCTTTAGCCTGCGGGTAAGGGTTTTTAAACTGGGCAGTTGCCAGTCTTTTTGGGCGGACACCTGCTGCAAGCGGCGGTAGCAAGCCGCGGCGCTGGGGCGTTCGGGGCGCAAATAGTCGCTTTTGTAGAAGTTCCAAGCCTCAAGGGTGCCATTGGCCGTTTGTTGCTCGCCGCCGTGGCTGGGCGCAAGCATCGGAAGCCAGTCGGTGATTGGGTAGGAACGCACCCGCTCAAGCCAACGGAACACGGTTTTACGGTCGGGGGCTGCCCCTTGTTTTTGCAGGGCTGCAATCGCTTGGTTGCGGGTTAAGCCGTTGCTCTCCAGTGCAAGCAGGGCCATTAAAACCGCCATGCGCTTGTGGCCGCGTTTTTGTTGGCCCCCTGGCAAACGGCCAAACGCATCCCAACGGTGCTCGGAAGTAGAGGAGGGGCCATTCTTGGAGTGTTGCAGCGCCTTCCTGCCACCCTCATGTTCGGTTGTATACCAGCGCATTGCCAGTGCCGCCTGGGCTGCCCTGGGAAGGCATGAAAAATGGTATTCCTTGCCACCGCCACTGCGTTTGAGTGGGCGCGAACGCCAGGCTTCGCGGGTGGCTTGTTTATGAAGACCCATTATAGATTTGGGTAGCCCTGCCACACCGACTAATTCTTGTGCGCTGTACCATTGTTGCATGCTGCTGTATCCTTTTTTATACAAACAATTCGCCCGTCTGCGAGTTTCGCCCATCGTTTAGGCCAGATTTCCCAAAGTGGAACTTGAATAATTTTTGTTGCGCAGTTAAATTTTACCGTTTTTCGCAAATAAGATACTGATGTCTTTGTTTTTGTTAATTTTTTACGCATCTATCAATGGATAGATTGTTGCGTACTTCTTTGCACAGTTTGGAGGGTTAAGTACGCAATGCGGGGGTCGTGATTTCCCTCTTGTTTTTAACGAACTCAAGCTCGTATTTCACGACAACCTTGATTTCTTTGAGAGCGCAATCCAGACATGCGGGGGTCGTGATTTCCCTCTTGTTTTTAACGAACCCAAGCTTGTATTCCACGACAGCCTTTGCGGTGGCAGTCTCAAAATTGCCGTTCTCATCTTCAAAACCCTCGGTAATCTCATAATTGTGGTCCGCATTGGGGAAGAGTTCCTGCCCGCATTTGCAGTGGGTGCTTGTGGTTTGTTGTGTTTTTAGTGCCATTTGGTAATGCGTCCTTGTTGGTTTGTGTTATGCCCTTGTTTCATCATGCTCCAAGCCAGCCTTTTCTTGCGGATGCCCGTGCCCATTGGCGAACCGTCCGCCTTGTAACGGCTGGGCCAAATCACCTGCGGGTGCACCCCTATAATATCGGCAATCGTTTTTTCTAAATCCGGCCAGCGCTGGATTTTGACGCGACAGCAAACGCAGGCGTAGGAATAGCCTTTTTCTTTTGAAATCCTGGTAAGGGTGTAGCCCTTTTTTGCCAAGGCTGCCCTAACGTCCATCCAATGCCAGTCTTGGGAGGTATTTGTGTCCATGACGCCTTTTTTGATATAATTTTTAGAAAGCGGTTTTTTAAACTAAATGCATGATAAAGACAAAAATGCATGATGTCAACAATTTATTTTGAATACGACCATTTTTTTAAAAATCTAATGCAAAGCAAGGAGTGCTTTGTTTACAAGGAGTTAGGGATGAATTAGTGGGTAAAATATGAGTAGCAATGTGGATACCAATGTTAAAGGCCAACTCGGTAATTTTATTGCGAGGCTTCGCAGGCTTATGCAAGGACATACTGAAGAGGCCTTTTCTGCTTTGGTGGGCTTGAAAAGATCTACATTTAGGCGATATTTAGACGGGGGTAACCCACCACTTACTTCTATTGTCAAGATAGCGACAAAAAATGATGTTTCTGTACATTGGCTGGCCACTGGCAAAGGCCCGATGCGCCCTGTTGAAAGCCTGATGTACCCCGAGGATGAAAGCCTTGAGGAGGATATCGCGCGGATGGAGGCGAAAATGGCCCGGGAGGATGCGGAGTCGCTTCGAAAAACGGGCAAGCCTAAGGTTTGGCGGTCGTCCGATGTGGAGATGGATGAAGGGACCGCGCTGATGATCAGGGTGCATTTAGCGGAAAACAGCCGCCTGAGCAAAGAAAACGAGGCCCTGAGGGCCGCGGGCTTTGGTGGGGGGCCGGCCCCGTCCCTTGCCTTGGAGCAGGAAATTGCGGAGTTGAAGCGCAGAATTGAAGCGCAACAAAACCTGCTGAACGACACCCATTCGATGAGGAATGATTTCGACGCCAAAAGGCGGGAAATTGAATTGCTTAAAGAGATGGCCGCGCTTAAGCAACTGGTTAAACAGCCCCCGCCCCCGCCTACCACAAGCGGTATTGCCAACATGACCCTGCTGGGCTTGGCGGAATGCGGGCTGGCGGGCTGGCAGCAAAAAAGGCCCTTAAGCGTAAAAGCGAACTGCCCCGCCGATATGAACCCCGCAGAAGACTTTGCGGTGATGGCCACGGGACACAGTCTGTTTTACGCGGGGATTGAGCCTGGCTTTATCTGTTTTTGCGCGCCTAAAAGCGAGGCACAGGTGGGGGATGTGGTGTTTGTGCTAAAGCCGAACAACCTTGCCAGTTTGGGATTGGTGAAAGAATTAAAGCGCAAAGAAGGGGGAGTAGAATGGCTGGTGCTCCAAAAATGGGACGACCCCAACCCCAAAACGGGCGAGCGAAAACCCTACACCTTGCAAGAGAACATGGACGAAATAGAACAGGTTGTGCCCGTGATTTATGTGCAACGCAGGGCGGTTTAGAAAAAAAGGAGTTTAAAGCTAGATTATTTTTTATTTTTGAGCCAATCGCGCAAAAGCCTTTATAAAACAAGGGCTTGATCCATGAAAAGGGCGAAAAATTGAGTTTAAAGCTGAGTTTAAAGCTAGAGCACCTAGCTTTAAACTTTTGCGGGGTGGTTTTGGGGGTTTGTGCTAAAGCCGAACAGCCTTGCCCGTTTGGGATTGGTGAAAGAATTAAAGCGCAAAGAAGGGGGAGTAGAATGGCTGGTGCTCCAAAAATGGGACGACCCCGACCCCAAAACGGGGGAGCGAAAACCTTACACCCTGAAAGAAAACATGGACGAAATAGAACAGGTTGTGCCCGTGATTTATGTGCAACCCAGGGCGGTTTAAAAAAAAAGGAGTTACAAGCTAGATTATTTTTTATTTTTAGGCCAACCGCACAAAAGCCTTTATAAAACAAGGGCTTGATCCATAAAAAGGGCGAAAAATTGAGTTACAAGCTGAGTTACAAGCTAGAGTGCCCAGCTTGTAACTTTTGCGGGGTGGTTTTGGGGGTTTGTGCTAAAGCCGAACAGCCTTGCCCGTTTGGGATTGGTGAAAGAATGGAGGCACAAAGAAGGGGGGCAACCTGGCTGGTGCTCCAAAAATGGGACGACCCCAACCCCAAAACGGGCGAGCGAAAACCCTACACCTTGCAAGAGAACATGGACGAAATAGAACAGGTTGTGCCCGTGATTTATGTGCAACCCAGGGCGGTTTAAAGACGGTTTTTCCGTTCTCGGGTTATTTTTTGAGTCCGACTTCATTTTTATTTTGAAAACTACACAAAGCAATGTAAAGCCTTTGTTTATGGGCACTAGGGATGATTATACAAGGGAAAATATGAGTCCGAGTTAGAGTCCGAGTTAGAGTGCCGAACTCGGACTTTTTGCGGGGTGGTTTTGGGGGTTTGTGCTAAAGCCGAACAGCCTTGCCCGTTTGGGATTGGTGAAAGAATGGAGGCACAAAGAAGGGGGAGTAGAATGGCTGGTGCTCCAAAAATGGGACGACCCCAACCCCAAAACGGGCGAGCGAAAACCCTACACCTTGCAAGAGAACATGGACGAAATAGAACAGGTTGTGCCCGTGATTTATGTGCAACCCAGGGCGGTTTAAAAAAAAAGGAGTTCAAAGCTAGATTATTTTTTATTTTTAGGCCAACCGCACAAAAGCCTTTATAAAACAAGGGCTTGATCCATGAAAAGGGCGAAAAATTGAGTTCACAGTTCAGTTCACAGTTCGAGCGCTGAACTGTGAACTTTTGCGGGGTGGTTTTGGGGGTTTGTGCTAAAGCCGAACAACCTTGCCCGTTTGGGATTGGTGAAAGAATGGAGGCGCAAAGAAGGGGGGGCAACCTGGCTGGTGCTCCAAAAATGGGACGACCCCAACCCCAAAACGGGGGAGCGAAAACCCTACACCTTGCAAGAGAACATGGACGAAATAGAACAGGTTGTGCCCGTGATTTATGTGCAACCCAGGGCGGTTTAAAAAAAAGGATGTTATTTTTGATTCGTAAAAAACTATTTTTGATATTAACTATGTTGTTGATTTAAAAATAGAAATTTTCTTTACATGGATTCGTAAATAGATTCGTAAAAAACTATGGAATAACGAATCGTGAAGTGCCGAACTCCGACCTTTTGCGGGGTGGTTTTGGGGGTTTGTGCTAAAGCCGAACAGCCTTGCCCGTTTGGGATTGGTGAAAGAATTAAAGCGCAAAGAAGGGGGGGCAACCTGGCTGGTGCTCCAAAAATGGGACGACCCCGACCCCAAAACCGGGGAGCGAAAACCCTACACCTTGTAAGAAAACATGGACGAAATAGAACAGGTTGTGCCCGTGATTTATGTGCAACCCAGGGCGGTTTAGAAAAAAAGGAGTTCCAAGCTAGATTATTTTTTATTTTTAGGCCAATCGCGAAAAAGTATTTTCAAAACAAGGGTTTGATCCATGAAAAGGGCGAAAAATTGAGTTCAAAGCTGAGTTCAAAGCTAGAGCACCTAGCTTTGAACTTTTACGGGGTGGTTTTGGGGGTTTGGTTTTACGCTTCAAACGCATTATTCCTTAGAAATTTCACAAAATCGCTACATTGTTGGCACCACTTTACGGTCACACTGGGGTAAAAAAACCTAGCGTGGGTAAGGTGGGTGGCACATGCGAGATATAGCGTTGTTTTTACTGGCTTTTATAACATTAAGCCTTGTATTTGCAGAGATTTGGTTAAGCCAAAACCGCTCTTTAAGGGTGTTTAAGGCGCACATAGTCGGTTGTTATGATGGCAACACCTGCAGGTTTACCCTGCCCAGTCACCACCCCATTTTAGGCGAGGGGGTTCAGGTGCAAATTGTGGGGTTGCAAACGCCAAAACTACGCGAACCCACCTTAAGCAAGGCCAGCAGCGCGCGCGATGCCATGCGTGGCCTGCTTGAACGCGCCGATGATATTTTTTTAGTAAACACAAAGCGCAAAAACCGCAGCCTGCACGCCAGCGTATGCGCAGATGGCAAAGACATGGCAAAGATGCTGCCAAATGGCTTAGCCAGCAAGGGTTGGGCGTGTTACACCCCCAGCGCCAAGCCCCCCAATGCGAGGCAAGCCTTGGTTTGTATGCCTTTGTGGCGCATTTAATGCGCGTTAATGCAAGTTAATGCTATCGTTGCCCCAGTTGCCCCAGTTGCCCCAGTTGCCCCAGTTGCCCCAGTTGCGCCAAGGGTTTTTATGGGCACTGGGGGGTGCCACCCTTGGCATTTTGGTGTGGCGCGGCGCGGAAACCTTGCTGGTTATAATGCTGGCGCACAGCAAAAGCACCTTGGCAGGGGGCATTGCGGCAGGCTGGCGAAGCATAAGCGCAAACTTTACCCAAACCGCCTTAAAACAAGCCGGGGCAGAGCGAGAGCGTGGGTCGAAGGGCTGCATTTTGCACCCCCCTAACCGCCATGCGGGGTTATCTGCTGCCAGAGCGCTGCGCGCCAAGGGGTTTATGACCACCCTAAAGGGAAAAATCCTTGCCATTTGGTGGTAAGCCTTTTTGCGAATTGCAAAGCGGCATTTGAACTTACCCTTATCGAACGCAGTTTGCCCCTTCTAAAACCCTTCGAATGAAGCGCGAACCGAGTGTCATCCCATGTGTCCCAAAAATGCGCAAACCCGCATTACACCGTTTTTTGGGCGGGACAAATGCCACCACCCTTTTGGCGCAAACTCACTGCCCGTAAACTGTTGAAAAACCACATAAAACCATTTCTTTTTGACCAGTGGCAAAGCAAGTGTCCGGGCACATTGACCTAAATGACAACGGTTTAACCAACACCAGCATCGATGCAAAATTGGTGAAGGGTGGGGAATTCGATCCCCTGCGAATTCCCGCATTGGCTGCAAGCAAGATTGCCAGTGGCCTCGTAAACCTCGCCCGCATACCACGGATAAGCAGTGCAAAAGGGGGTATGTCTACGGGGGAAATCAAAACCTTTGGGGGGGCCGCTGCCCCCGGGGGCTGGCTCCTTTGCAACGGGGCACGGGTTAGCAGCACCACCTACGCCGCCCTGTTTGGGGCGCTTGGGCAGCGATACGCGCCCGATGTGCTGCTGAGCGCTGCTTTTGCCCTCACCACGGCAAGGAGCCTTGAAAGCATGGGCTTTTTAAAATGGGGACAGGGTGCGCTTTGAGGCCTACGACGCTACAGGCGCAGCGATTGACCTCCCCACCCCTTTGAGCAAAACCACCCCCTATACCCTGGGCATCGCCACAGATGCCACCCATGACTTTACCCTTACCGATGCCAGTGGCACAGCCGTTGTTCCCACAGCCCAAAGCAAGGGGCGTCTCGTGATGTCTAAAGCGGACACCTTGACCCTCCCCGACCTCCGCGGGCGCACCCCCATTGGCCCAGGGCAAGGGAAAGGATTGAGTGCACGTGCTCTTGGCGGGCAAGGCGGGGATGAGGAGGTGCAGGCGCACACCCACAGAGTATTGAGTGAAACAACAGGGACTTACGGCTCAGTAAACGATTTGGTAGATCAAAGTGGCAACATGCTTCTCAAAATGTGCGAGAAATCTTCGCGCCTTTTGGTTTCGAGGGGTTGGAGTTTGATGTGCCATGGGCGCACCTGCAGATCGCTCACCACAGACGCCTGACAAGACTGTTTTTGGAAATCTCGGTGCCCCTGCCTTAACAAGGCAGGTGAAGCAAAGCGGGGGTGCGCATTCACCAAAAGCAAAGCGAAAAACCAGCGGTGTGCCCTGTGAATAAAAAATCCGTGCGTCTTTACACCCCACTTATTTTTGATAAAAAGCGTCGTCGACGGGGCGCAGAGGGCGCGGCAGCCACAAGGGGCGGCGTAGCCCATCTTGACGTTGGGGTGGGCGGGTTTTCTTTAGCCATGCTTGATACACCTCAAGGCTGCGCTGGGTGTTCACCTCAATGTCGCCATAATGCTCGCCGCTGGTAGGCTTGGATACCTTGATGCGTTGGTGCCAACAATGCATCCCACTAATGGGATCGGGATGCGCTGCGTGGGTAATATTTTGGTGTACCCCACCATCATTCCAGGCTATTTTGCTGGAGTCGGCATCCGAGCTTTGGAAAGGCTTGGGCCCTGCAAGGGTGCGCATGCGCCATGTGCTACTCGCTTGTTCAATGGTGACGGTGTTCAGCATCCAGCTATTGCCTTGGGGGCTGTTCTCTGTCCGCCAGCGCCCGATGTGATGCGAACACGCAATAACCCCTGGTTTAATGGCTTCGCAAGCCCACACCTTGTCGATAAAATAGCCAATTTCGGTGTGTACCTTAATCAGATCGCCCGTTTCAAAGCCAAGGTGCTTGGCATCTTGGTTGTTCATCCACACGGGGTTGCGATGGGAGATTTCAACCAGCCATTTTGCATTGGCCGAACGACTGTGAATCATGTTAGGCAACCTGAACGTGGGCAGCAACACAAACCCCGCATTGGCTTCATCGAGTTCCTCGGGGTGTACATGGCTTTTGATGTATCCAGGCAACGCATACTCAGGCCAGCCCCACTCGACCATGGTCAAGGAATACAGTTCTTGCTTGCGCGAGGGGGTGGGAAATCCCACACAAGGTTGATCGTTGATCATCACCCCAATAGGGGCATCCCCATCGCAGATCAAGCCCGTTTTTTCTTGAATTTTGGCCGTTTTTAAGGTGCTGGCGTTTAAAGGGCGGGTGTGCCTTTGGTAGGTTTCTGGTTCTACCAAAAAAGCACCGCGTTGGCACATGTACTCATAGGGGGTCATGCCCAGTGCTTTGGCGGCTTGGGGCAACCCTTTGGTATGGTCAAAAATGTATTGGTAGTATTCTGCAACGCTAATTTTTTCCCCTTTGCGGTAGGGAGAAAGAAAATGCTTGCGAACTCCCAAGGTCGAATCGGGATCAATCCGCCATGAGAGTTCCATCCAAAACTCATCCTCTTCCCATACCTCCCCTGGGTTGGCTTGATAGGTAAATTCTACGGGCTTCCCTTGTTTTTCAAGATAGCGTCGCAGCACGGGTTGGCGAAAAGCAATCCACATCCCTGCATGGGTTTCGTAGCTGTTAAGGTCGTGGCGCTCAGAGGCGTGCCCCATGGGAAGCACATAGTCGGCATAGTAGGCGGTTTCGTTCCACGTGGGGGTCATGGCAATGTGCATGCCTATCTTGCTTTCATCTTGGAGGGCTTCGATCCACGAAAAACCATCGGGATAGGTCCACACAGGGTTAAACACACGGGTAAAGTACACGTCCATTTTTCCCCGCCCTTGTTTAAGCATGTGGGGCAAAATTGGGCTCATTTCAAAGTGAGCCAGGGGGTACTCTTTCGGAAAATGGAGTTCGTTCCAAAATTTGACCGCGGGTGGGTTGTCAAAAAAAGTAGGCTTGAATTTGCTCCATGCCGCAGGGAGTACGCCGCCTTTTTCCCCCACCGAACCCGTGAGTACGTGCAAAAAATGCAAACAGCGCGAAACCTGCCAACCGCCAAGGTTTCCCGTGCTGGCGCCGCGCCAGCTGTGGGAGGCAAAGCGCTTGCCCGCGGCGCCAATTCGTGCAGCCATCTGTACAATTTGCGCTTTGGGAATGCGTGCTTCTTGGGCTGCAAATTCGGGGGTAAACCGGGCATAATGCTGGCGCAAGCGTACTATGAACTGCTCAAAACTGGACCCACCCTTCTCACCCAAACTCTCCATCCATTCGCGCCAATTCACCCAGTTTTCGACAAACGTGCGGTCGTAAAGGCCTTCATCAAGCAAAATTTTGGCAATGGCCAAAAGCACGGCAGCCTCTGATCCAGGTTGGGTGGGCAACCAGTACTTAGCCATGCTGGCCGTGTTCGAAAGGCGTGGGTCCATCACGGCCAATTCTGCACCAGCAGACATGCCTTCTAAAATGCGCTGGGCGTGGGGGTTAAAATAATGTCCCGTTTCAAGGTGTGAACTAAGCAGCAAAATAAAGCGGGCATGGGTAAAATCGGCCGAAGGGCGGTCGATGCCCTGCCACAAATTATAGCCCAGCCTTGCGGCTGAGGAGCAAATGTTGGTGTGGCTATTGTGCCCATCCACGCCCCATGCTTTTAGCACACGATCCATATAGCCTTCGTGCCCAGGGCGCCCCACATGGTACACCACTTCATTGCGCCGCTCTTCTTGTAGGGCTTTGCGAATGCGTCCCGAAATATCGTCGAGCACCGCATTCCAGCTCACCCGCTCCCACTGGCCACTGCCCCTTGGGCCTTTGCGCTTTAAGGGGTATAAAATGCGCTCTGGATCTTGAATTTGGTTGATGGTGGCAGGACCCTTGGCACAATTGCGCCCCCTTGAGCCCGGGTGGTGTGGGTTACCCTCAAATTTGCGTACACGGCCCGTTTCTTTGTCTATATACGCCAGCATTCCGCAAGCGGACTCACAATTAAAGCAGGTGGTGGGCACAATCGAATAATGCCGTTTTACGCGTTGAGGCCATGCATTGGCATCCCATTCCCCCCAGGAATCCCATTGTTCTGGGGGCGGGTGTTCTTGCAAATTGTTTGGGCTGCTACTGGCAAACGGGGCTTGTGCCAGTTTGGGAAGCATGTGCAAAGCTTCGGCAGCGCGTTCAATCCAAGATTTTTGATTTGAGGCCATGGGTTGTTTCTCTCTTTTTTGTAAAAGGCCATCCTACTCGTTTTTTATCAACCATAACGGGTCGTGAAGTGATGCGCAAAACCTCTTCAAGCCAGGGGCACCAGCTGGGGTGCACGTACCATGACCTGCTCTAAACCGAGGGAAAAAATTAAGACACTCACGCTAGCCAGCCCAATGCCCAGAACCGCGGGCATCATGCCCCCCATTACCAGCGCAAACAAAACGATGGGAAACAACAAGCCAAAAACCACACTGCCCCAAAAGGCTAGGCACAATTGGCCACGCAGTAGATGATGGTGTGCCATGGCAGCATCATGGGTGGGCGGTGCTAGTTTAAATTCCCCACCTACCAAAAGCACATGTACCACCAAAACACCCATGGTGGTTGCGCTAAGGATAAACAAGGTATGGTCAGCAACTCCCAGCAATAACCCCAGCAGCAAAGCCGTTGCCGCCCCATTGCCCAAGGCTGCCAAGGCCATGCGCAGCGGGGCAGCACTGTTTTGCCAATGGTCGCGCCCTTTGGCTTGGGCAAACAATAAGGCAGTGTATACCGCAGCCATGAAGGCAGCAACGCACAGACACCACATCAGCCAAACGGGTGCTGTGCTTTGCATCACCCACAGCCAACCCCACCACGCGCTAAGCAACGCCTCAAACACCAACAAAATATAAGCACCGCGGGTAAGCCACGAGCGCCACTGGGGGCGTAAAATCACGTACAAAAAGCGCTGAGGCATGGTGAGATCTTTCACCAGTAGGACCCCTGTAAGCCCCATAAAGATCAATGATATCGCCCCCAGTGCTTGCTGAACGGGTATGCTGAGTTGCAGACCGGCGAGCAGGTGTAGCAACAGTGGGGTTAGCACGGCACCTGCTGCGATCGACTTGGTCCACAGATACCCACCCACTTCCCATCCCCACAAAACGCCGCGTTGGGGGGTATCGTAAGTACGTGTGGCTTTCATGGCTCCCTTGGAATCGGGAGTGTTGGTAGCGGTTTGCGCGGTTGGGTGGGTTGCTTTTTTTTGCTCGGCACCAAAGGGTAGTGCCAGCGCACCTTGCAAAGGTTGATGCAAGGCATGCCTACCCACCCCTGCGCTTTGGGCACTTTGGGCATATTGCGTGCTTGGCGGTGCCATTTCTGGGCGTAACGAGACGGTATCGCCGTCAATATAAAATAGGCGGGGCTGGGTATTTTTTTCGGGTTTGCGTACACTGACCGCCGTGCGGCTTAAACTCAACGAAATACGACTGTTGGGGTCGTTTATATCCCCCGAGATAATGGCTTGTACGGGGCAAACAACCACACAAGCGGGCTCCATGCCGCCGTCCACACGGTGCGCACAATAATTACACTTGGTGCTGGTGTGGCTGTGGGGGTCAATGTGTAGGGCATCGTAAGGGCATGCTTGCATGCATGCCTTGCAACCAATGCAGCGTTGTGAATCAAAATCCACAATGCCATCAGGGCGTACAAACAGCGAGCGCACAGGGCAAATGTCGACACATGGGGCATCGCTACAATGATTACAACGGTGCACGGAAAACACGCGGCGCGAATGGGGAAACGTTCCTTTTTCAACGTACTTCAGCCAAGTACGATTTACGCCCACGGGCGTGTTGTGTTCTTGCTTACACGCCACCGTACAAGCATGGCAGCCAATACACCGCCTGTTGTCAATCACAAACCCGTAGCGCTTGGGTTTGGGAGAAGTATCAGCAGGTAATTCCGTCATGAGCCATTGATAAAAAGGGGGTGTTTGATGGTGAAGAAAAGAAATTGCCTGTGTCGCTTTGCTGAATTGGCAGTGATCAATTGCCTTCACGCTAAAAACGTTAAGGCACCTTCACCACATTCAGCAATCACAAGCACCATTTTATCTAGGCAGGCGAAGCATTGCTGATAGACGGGGAGGGTTCGAGGCTTGCTGTGCCTTCGTCTACTTCAGGCTCATCAAGTTGCGGAGGGTAAAACAAAATGCGATGGCAATGTGGGCAGGTAATGAGTTTGGCATGCTCGGCACGCAGGCGATTAAAGTCTTGAGGAGGAAGGGCCATATGGCAACCGCCACAATTTCCACCTAAGCCAGTGGTTAATGCGGGGTTGCGCTCGGATGTGTGCAAACGTTGGTAGTGAGATTTAAGGTAGCTCGGCAGGTGGCTCAGGTATTTTTCAAGGCTGGTGTGAATTTGCTTCATACCCTCGTTTAGGTCTGTGTATTCAACGCGAACACTCGACTCTTCCGCACTCCAGTGTTCTTGTGCAAGGGTTAGGGCTTCGGTTAAGCGGTTCATATCGGGTTGCAAAACGGCCAATTTTTCTTCACGCTCTGTGAGTTCTTGCTGTAGTTGGCGGTTAATTTTAATGGCTTCTTCTACCTGCTTACGCCCTGCAAGGTACTCACGTTGAGAATTCACCCTCTCCATTTGCCCCTCAAACTTATCAATGGTTTCGCGGGTTAAAACAAGGGCTGCTTGGCGCTCTTTAATTTCGTGTTTTAACTTGTTTGCAGGTTGTTGTATTTGGGACAATTCATTACGTGCTTGTTTTAGGGGGGCTTTTACCTCACGCAGGCGATCTGGGAGTGCTTTTGCTTGCTGTCGCAAAGTAAGTAATTGCACCTCTAAGTTTGCCATCGCTAACAAGGCTTCCATTTGTGTTTCATTGGCCATGATGCATGCATGCTCCGGTGTATCGTTCAGAGGAAAAAATAATCAAATGGTTTCATTCACAGAGGTCTTTCAAAACCACACCCAAATCCATCACCCCACCAGACCCCTTGAGGGGCATCATATGGGGTTTTAAGAGGACACCCTTCCCGCGGGTGGGCAAAAAACCAAGACCAAGAAGGCACCTGCCTTGCCATATTATAAAAGGCAGCCCGTTGTGATCGCTGCCTTCGTGATCGCTGCCTATAAGGCTATTTTCTGTACTGGCTGGCGCTCACACTAATGGGCCCACCTGGGCTCGAACCAGGGACCGTCCGATTATGAGTCGGATGCTCTAACCAGCTGAGCTATAGGCCCTTCGTAGCGTGATGCGAGTGCGCTGGCATGCGTTTTAACCATAGTTAATGGGAACGCAGGTACATTTCACCAATATGGATGAACGCGCCAAAAAGTGCAATGCATCAATGTCGGCCCGTGATAACCCAAACCTAAGGAAGGTTAGGCGTGCGCTCTAGCTTATGCGGGAACGATTTTGCCCCCGCGCATGTGCAAAATATGGCTTGCCTGCTTGGCTGCAATGGCGTCGTGGGACACCATCACCAAGGTGGTGTTGTTTTCTTTGTGCATGCGTTTGAGTAAATTTAACACCACAAGGCTGTTTTCCTCATCTAAATTGCCGGTGGGTTCGTCTGCCAGTAACAGCGGGGGGTCCATGGCAAAAGCACGGGCCAAAGCCACCCTTTGTTGCTCACCACCCGAAAGTTGATTGGGGTAGTGCCGCATGCGCTCCGCTAAACCCACTTGGTCTAACCGCTCCTTGGCCTTGTTGACGACACGGGGTATCCGGGCAATTTCCATGGGTGCTTGCACGTTTTCTAACGCAGTTAAACTCGGGATCAGTTGAAACGATTGAAACACGAAGCCAATGCTACGGTTGCGAAACACGGCCAGTGCTTTCTCTTTCATTTGGTGTAAAGGGGTGGCACACACCCAAAGGGTGCCACTACTTGGAGTGTCCAATCCTCCAAGCAAACTGAGCAAGGTCGATTTGCCACTCCCCGAAGGTCCCATTAAGCACACAAATTCCCCTTTTTGAACACACAGGTCAATGGGGTGCAAAATGATCAAGGGTTTCCCTGCCATCAGCACGCGCTTACTTACTTTTTTAAGGGTGATGATGGGGCGAGAAGGCACGATTGGGGTCCGGGTTGCAGGCATCAGTTTTTTTAAAACTCTAAACGTGGATTATAAGGATACGTGACGGTGTACAGAGCAGCATGGCTTACTCAGGGCAAGCGTATAGGCCAACCTTGTGGAATAAAAAATAAAACCTTCATGGTTGGGATGGGGTTGTGGCAGCCTTTGCAAATTCTTTAAAAACAATCAAATCGTTTCACAAAAAATGGAACCTTAACCAAGGTACCCCCGTTAGTACCCACATCATGCCTTATCAAGAACGGTTTTTCTTTTTTGAATGCTGGCTGGGTCGCTTAACAGGCACCGTTTTATGAATAATAGGACCACCAAAAGCAATGGTCATCCAGATATTATTGTTGCTTAAAGTTGGCATGTGCTAAGCATGTTCTCTAGAACATGGATCGAACTGGCCTATGGCATTCAAAAACCCTACGCATGGAGAGCCTTTTTGGTAAACAAAAACAAGGTATTGACGCAAGGAATGGAATTAACAATACGCAGGCCCTCTGCCAAATAAGGATTGGCGAGACCTGCATTGTGGTAGACTTTTCCCTTCATGCCTTTTGTGATCAACCCAATAAAACGCTCTGCGTGCACCTTGGAAGTGTTGTGCGGCAGGACGTTTTACCCACCTTATCATGATAAGAGGCGGTTGGTGGTGAAAGATTTTTTCAAAAATTAATGGCTAAGGAAAGCCTTTTTGAAGATTTTTTTACAAGCACCAACCGCCATCCCTCCCTTATTTTTATGGATGATTGCAGTGTTTCGCACACCTGTTTTTCTAATCCCTCCCCATGTGTTAAACAGCAAGGTAAATGGGCGGGCTATCCCCCATCCTACGCTTAAACTATTGCGTATTCAACGGCATTATAGCCTACAATAGGCAGGCAGCACGGGGTCAAATTTGGTGCGTCCACACCCTTTTCGCGGGGCAAGGTGGTGCGTGACCAGCAATTTATGTTTGCTTGTTTGGATTTGTTACTATAGGGTGGGCGGGTTTTCCTCCGTGTTGCTAAACACGGTGGCGTTTTTCCTAACGGGTAGCGCAGCCAAATTTTGGCCGCGCTTGTGGTCGCTTGTAATCGACAGCATGGTTTAAATGCTTGCGGGGGCACATTGCTGCGGTTCTTATTCGCTTACAACGACCATCAACAAGAAAATACAAGAGGGGGTTTTAAATAACGATGGGAGATCTACACCAGGCAGCCCTTTTCTTGCTTAACAGTTCAACGTGGAATGCACCGCCACCAGAATTGTGTAATCTTACCATGAAAGAGGGCTATGCCTACCAACAGGCAGCATTAGATCTGCGTATCTCGCAAGGTGAACGGCAAATGGGCTGGAAAATAGGGTTCAGCAGTGAGAAGGTCCGCGCCGTTTTTGGGGCAACAGCACCTGTATATGGCTATTTAATGAGCCATTCGCGCAGGGAGAATAATGTAGAGTTTACGCATAATAAAATGCTTCCCCTCGCCATTGAAAGTGAGCTGCTGTTTACCTTAGAAAGACCTTTACACGGGGCAAATATCACCCCAGAGCAGGTTTTAGACGCTGTGGATTCGGTCGCCCCAGCCTTTGAAATTGTCGAGCAACGGGTAAATATGGGGGAAAACCTACCCCTTGGCGTGGCAGATAACGTGATGCAACATGCTTTTGTGGTGGGCAAAAGCCTTTCACCCTACCCGACTAACCTTGATTTAAGCACATTGAAAGTAAAAACATTTTGTAATGACACGTTGCTTGTGAATGCTGTAGGCAAGGATGTCATTGATCATCAAATTGAATCTCTGGCATGGCTGGCGCGTGCGTTATACAAGAATACGGGGCGTGGACTCAATTCGGGGATGCAAATTTTGTCTGGCTCCTTTCATGTCCCCATGCCTGTGAGCCAGGGTGAACAGTGGCGTACCGAAATAGCGGGCGTGGGCCAGATAAAAGCAAGTTTTGTATAAAACGATGGCGTACGCGGTAAAAATGCGGTGTGTATTCCACATGGCCGTGGAGGGTGCCGCACAAATGAAACACTTTTTAACTAGCAGGAGGATAAAACGAATGAGCCGATTTGCCGAGCAAACGGCCTTGATTACTGGCGGAGCACAAGGAATAGGGTTAGCCACAGCCATGCTACTCGAGCAAGAGGGTTGTCAGGTGGTGTTGTTTGATATGAATGTCAAAGCATTAAATGAAGCCGAAGCCCAATTGAGTAAAATGGGTAAACGTCCAGATGTCTATGCCTTAGATGTCACCGATCGTGGCGATTTAAGGCGGGCTATGGCAGCATGTATTCAAAAGACCAAGCGCCTCGATATCTTGGTGAACTGTGCAGGCATTACGGGGCGCACAAACCTTAAAACCACCGATGTTAGCCTGGAAGATTTTGACAGGGTGATGAACTTAAACGTCACAGCCATGCTCCACGGTATTCAGTTGGTACTACCCCAAATGCTAAAGCAAAAATACGGGCGCATTGTAAACATCGCCTCTATTGCAGGCAAGGATGGCAATGTGGGCATGCAGGCCTATTCAGCCTCAAAAGCAGCGGTTATCGCCTTAACCAAGTCGATTGGCAAGGAATACGCTGAGCAAGGGGTTGTGTGTAACGCCCTAGCACCTGCGGTGGTACGGACCGCCATGGTTGAGGCATTGCCAACCGAGCAGGTATCCTACATGACGGATAAAATTCCCATGAAGCGCACGGGGGAGCTTGAAGAAATTGCGAACATGATCGCCTTTATGGCATCTAAAATGTGCAGTTTTACCACGGGATTTACCTTTGATGCCACAGGCGGTAGGGCCACGTATTAGCAAACCATGAAACTTGAGGTAAATAGCAGATGGTGATCGTTCAAGCCCCACAACTTGAGGCGTTTATTACCCAGATGTTTGTGGCTGTGGGCGTACCTTTCGAGGAGGCGGGGGTTTGTGGACGGATTATGGTTGGGTCGAATGTATGTGGCCATCCCAGCCATGGTGTCCGGCAAACCGGGCGCTACCTTGGTTTAATTCGCCAAGGGCTTATTACCCCGGGACGTGGCATGGAGGTTGAGCGCGAAACCCCTGCCATGGCAAGGCTCAATGCCAACCGATCCTTGGGCCATGTGGCAGCTTGGCGTGCCATCGACATAGCACTAAAAAAGGCTAAAAAATTAGGTTTGGCAGCGGTTTCGGTCCGCAACCTAAACCACGTGGGGCGCGTGGGTGCATATGCGGAACGCATGGTGGATGAAGGCATGGCGGGTTTATTGTTCGTCAACTCACAAACCCCGCAAGTGGCCCCTTTTGGTGGTGCTGAAGTACGCTATGGCACCAACCCCATCAGTGCGGGCTTGCCCAACCCCAGCGGCGACCCCATTATTTTAGACTTTGCCACCTCAGCCGTGGCGGCCAACAAGGTGCACCAGGCCAGCACGCACCAGCAACCCACGGGATTGGGCTGGATTGCCCTAAATAACAGCGGTGAGCCCACCACCAATGCCGAAAGTTTTAAACAAAAAGAGGCATTTTTGCTCCCTTTGGGGGGTGCTCAAGGGCATAAAGGCTACGCCTTAGGCGTGTTGGTGGATATTTTATGCGGCATTTTGGGTGGTTCGGGTGCAGCCCATCGGCTGGGGGCAACCCTAGACAACGGGATGTTTATGGTGTGTATTGACCCCTGGGCTTTTGTGGACAAAGCAGAGTACATCCAAGAATTGGGCATGCTGAGCGCACATATTCAAAGTGCTAAGCCACTGCCCAATGGTGCTGGGGTGTCCATGCCAGGGGCTTATGAAGCCGAAAACAGGCGCAAAAATTTGAAACAGGGTGTTGAAATCGAGCCTCCAATTTGGGAAATGCTTTGCAATGAGGCGAAGGTATTGGATGTGGCATTGCCCACAGCAAAAACCGCATAGGCCAATTTGGCAAGCCAAGGGCTACTCCCAATGGCAAGGTCTAACAGCGCCCCCCCCCACGCCCTTGGAGCGCATGACCGGCTTGTGTGTGCATGGGCGATCAAGGGGTAAGGGGCTATGGATAGGCGCTGTGATTTTGGCGTGGCTGTTGGGTGGATGGCTTGGAACGCCGTTTTCTTTATGGGGCGGGGATGCTTTTGGCGCCCCCCATGCCTTTGAACGGCAGAAAATTGAAGCACAAGCGCTGGCGTCTTTTCAAGCCGTGGTCCGCCTTTGGGCGGAGGAAGATTATTTTGCCCTGTATGAAAGGGGGCTTTCTAAAAGCCGGAATGCCTTGGAACGCGAGGAGTTTGTGCGCCGCATGGTACGGCTAAAACATGTACCACAGTGGCCTTTAAACCCCGCACAAATACGAACAAAATTGCATTTTCGTGGGGTGGTGTATGTAACCGCTACCGTGGTGTATCGCACCAAGCAAGCACAACAAAAACCCGTTTTACGGCGTCAAACCTTTTTGCTTATGCGCGAAGACGCCCAATGGCGAATTGATCTGCTGCGGGTTGTACGAGGCATTTTTTACTAGGCTTTTCCATTTGCGCGAAGCTCAAAGTACCCCCGCTGGTTTTCGCAAAAACAGGCCCCTTAAAAAACCGCTTATTCCAACATTAAAGTGCTCAAAGTGTTGGGCGAAGGAGGCATGCCCCCCATGGACCAACCAGTGCCTCCAAAACCGCTCCCCAAAAGAACGCCACCCACCTTGCGCGATGCGTATTTTTTCTTTTTGCCCCTCATTTTAATGTCAGAAATGATGATGATCTCGCATCCCATCATCCATGGATTTTTGGCGCGCACCCACCAACCCACCATTTCTTTGGCTGCGTATAACGCTGCGTTTTCCTTTCATGCCTCGATTGGCGGCCCTGTGTGGACAACCCCACTTATTTGCTTAGGGTTTATGAGAGACCGCACATCCGTACGGCGCTTGCTTTCTTTTTCATTGCGGGTGGCTTTTGTAATTACCTTTATTGAATGCCTGGTGGGGCTTAGTCCGTTAGGGGATTATTTATATGGCAGCCTCATGCGTGTCAGTGCTGAAACGGCACGCCAAGCCAAAATAGCCAATGTCGTTATGGCCTTGGTGATGCCCTTGGTGGTATTGCGCCACATTTCTCAGGTAATGATGATGGTGCATCGTCAAACCATTTTTGTAACCCTTGGCGCGTTTGTGCGCCTGGGCAGTTTGTTCATTTGGCTCCCCTTAACCCTTGCTGCGCTTCACGGTGCGCAGGTGGGATCGGTCGCATTTACCTTGTCGTTGTTCGCAGAATGCCTCGTGATGGCCTGCATAGGCATTCCGTTTTATCTTCAGTTGGAAGAAAAAAAAGAAGATCCCCCCAGTTATCGCGAAATATGGCATTTTGGCTGGCCGCTTATGATGAGCCAATCGGTTGAAGCAGGGGTCAATTTAACGATTAACCTCTTTTTAGGGCGCTTGCTAAACCCCGACCGTGGTGTGGCCGCATTTGGGGTTATTAACGGATTAATGCGTTTGTTGCTCAGCCCTTTGCGCAACCTGAGCCAAACCACCCAGGCCTTGGTGCGTCAACGCCAAGATTGGCCGGTTTTGCTTCGCTTTGCCTGCACGGTAATGGTCATTTTTGTGGGTCTGGTCTTGGTGATTTTTTGCATGCCCTCGGTGAGCCGCTTGATTTTGCAAAACATCATTGGCTTGCCACAAGCGTTGTATGCCTATGCGCAGCCAGGGTTGTGGATGCCCCTCCTCATTACACCGTTTTGGGTGTTTGTTTTTTTCTTTCGGGGTCTGCTTTCTGCTTTGCGTCATACCAAGCCCATTGGAGAATCGGCCTTTGGCAAATTGGCCGCACTCGTTTTATGGGGCTTGGTTGTCATCCATGCTTTTCCTCAAATGAATGGCGTGGTGTTTGGCATGGCTGCCACGCTGATTTCTTTTTTGGTAGATTCGCTGTGGTTGGGGTTGCCTTTGCTGCGGTATTGGAATGGGACACAAAAAGAAGACTAGCCAAACACGCACATCCTAACCCAGGGGGTTTTTAAAAAAATAGGGCAAAACGGCCATTAGCTTTTATCCACTCAAGGCTGCGGGCAGTACGTGTTCATTGCCATCAAAATCGCGAATACGCCACGGCTTGCCGTGTTTTCCGTGGGTAACAGCATTCGATTCAAGGGATACCTTGCCCCCTCCCCCCGGAATATCCAAAACATAACTGGGCAAACATATCCCCGATACATGCTTTCTTAAATGCTGCATGAGGGCTAGTCCGTGTGCAATGCTCACCCTGAAATGACTTACCCCCATGGCAAGGTCGCAGTGGTGTAGGTAGTAGGGCTTTATTTGGTGCTGCACTTGTTTGCGAAACAATGCGGCTAAAACCCGCTCGCAATCGTTGACCTTGCGTAGCAAAACGGTTTGTCCCAGCAGCATGATCCCTTGCTGATGAAACATGGCCAGTGCCGCTTCTCCTTGAGGGCTAAATTCGTCGTGATGGTTTACATGCACACACAGGGTACAGGCAAGGCGGCTTTGCAAAGCTAGCAGCATGTCCTGACCAACGCGTTGTGGAGCGAGTAAGGGCACACGCGTGTGAATGCGCAATGCACCCACATGGGGCATGTTGGCAAGGGCTTGTACAATGGTTTTTAAACGCTTGGGGGGTAGCATCAGCGGATCGCCACCCGTTAAAATAACTTCCCAAATTGTGGAATGCTGGGCAATGTAATCCAAGGCTGCCTGTAGATGGGCGTGGCCCAAGGCAGCGGCACCCCCAGGGCGCGGACCCACTTGCGCCCTGCGAAAGCAAAAACGACAATACACGGGGCAAATCAAAGTGGGTTTTAATAACACACGGTCGGGGTGGCGGTGTACAATCCCCCTGGTGGGCGAATATTTCGTATCGCTAATGGGATCGCTAAGTTCGACTGCTTGTACGTCTAATTCTTTTAGTTGAGGCAAAAACTGCCGTCCCAAAGGGGTGTAAGGGGTGCCAGGGTTTTGGCCATGCAAACGCCCAAGCAGTGCTGTAGGCAGACCTAGGCTTAGCTGTTCAAGTACCTGCGCCATTTGTTCTTGGGTGCTAGAGGGCAGATCCAAGTGCTGCCTTAGGTGGCTTGCTTGCTTGCTGGCACGTTGCTGATGAGCGATATGGTGTTGCAATCTAGGGTTGGTCATGCTGGCGAGCGACATGGTGTTGCAATCTAGGGTTGGTCACAGGAAGAGGGGTTTTTAAAAAAAGACACGCAACGCCCATGAATAAGGGGGTACTTCTAAAAACTTCCCTCAAAACAAAGGATTTGTATCGCCCACCTTTTAGGACATGCCAGGGCGACTTTTTGCTAAGGCACGGCAAAGAGGTTCCAAAGACCAGTTGCGCTTACCATAGCCATAGGCGATAATGCCGTGGTAGTCTGTAGAAGGTGGCGTAGGCGGGCAGCGCCTCATCAAATAAACCCATGCTTTTGTGGGGGCGTGCTTGGGTCGGATAACCTCTATTTCTTCGCGGAGATAGGTATGGGGTACGTTTTCGAACCGATCAAGGGCCTGCAAATTTTCCTCGCTTAAGCGATACAGCATGCCTAAGGCACGCTCACCTGGGTAGGGTTTTAGGGTGGCTATCCCGCCCCGCCAACGGCTAGAATAGCCACCGTACGCGAAAACCATGCCTTCAATGGAAGCCTCCCCTATGAAAGCGGTCCCAGGGCAACGCATTTCCATTTGCTCTTCCCAAAGATTAGAACCATAGGCAAAGTATAGATGCACGGCAAACAACACAGCCTTTTTGTAAAAGCAAATTTAAAAAAGGGGTGATTTAATAGGATAAACAAAATGAGAATAGGGAACACAAGAACGCGATAAAATTCGTCGGCCCACAACAACCCCCTAATTCCGTAGGGCCATGCGCCAAACGCCATCAGGCATCCATTAGCAGGGGCGCACACCCGAAAGCATTGGCTTGATATGAGTAGACCAAGTCCACATTGCGGTAAACCAGAAAAGAGCCCGCCAACGGTACCACATCGCATCCATTGTAAGTCAACATTGATAACTTCACCAGGTTTTGTGCGCTTTGCTGCACATTTTGGAAGCCTGCGCCCCATTGACCAAGCATGCCCATGCCTAAAAGCCATGCCCCAAAACGGGTATGTGAATGGGCTATACGCAGCCTGCGCCCCATTGACCAAGCATGCCCATGCCTAAAAGCCATGCCCCAAAACGGGTATGTGATTAGGACATTTATACCGGCCCCACTTACATCGCGGAAATTGAAACGGTATGGAGCGCACACACAGCCGTCTAGACTTTGCGCCAAACCAATGCTGTGTAGCCTACAAAAAACGCCGCACGCAACTGGCATTGGAGTATGGGCTATGCGGTGTTTTGCAGACCACATCTCTTGCGGATGCACTGGGCCATTATCAAACAGTTAAAATAAACCCCGTACCCTATGGCGACTTGGTGTGATAGACTGACGCTGTCGTCCTTTGTTGCCAAGTGCTGCGGCGTTCGCAATATGGCTGGTAAGTCCCTTGAGCCTAATTCTTGAATAGGGGAGGGTCACTGGGGGTGGTGTGCGGCATTGTTAATCCACTGTGTGCCTTTCGATCGTAGAAAGTCAGCAGCTGCCTCCCAGGCAATTTATTGCTTTGGCAGGACTTTGCACCCGGAAGCTTCTATTCACCTTGTCCCCACCTGCACAAAGCAGGTTCAAGTCACTCTGGCCTGCGGCGTTTTTTAAACGCAGCCATGGTTCACCAAAGGGCGATTCCCCCCTTCCCCCCTTCTTGAGCAACGGCCAAGCGAACCCTTCGATTTTTTGGTGTACCCGTTAATGCTACCAACCGTGCCCTAGGCCATATATTTAGCAATTGGGCTGGTTGCGTACGGGTCTGTTTTTTTCATTTTACAAACCTTATGAGCTAAGGAGAGTGTTGGAGAAAGGCAGGTGTAGGGGGCTATTTTTGCTTTATTTTCTGCTTTTTTTACTGCGTTTGGCTGTAGATTTTCCATTTTTTCGCTTGGTTTGAGACCTGGCAGGCTGTTTTCCTGGGCTGGCTTCGGGCGCCGTACTTTTTAGCTTGGCAGGTGCTTTTTGTGTATTTGGCTGGGATATTTTGGCTTGCAGTGCCAAGGCTACAGGGCTGGCAATGTACAAGGAGGAATAGGTCCCCACAATCACCCCAATGAGCAGCGTGAAGGCAAAATCAGCAATTACCCCGCCCCCAAAAATGAGCAGTGCTGACACCACAAACAAGGTGGTGCCCGAGGTAATGAGTGTGCGCCCCAGGGTTTGGTTAATGCTTAAATTGCAGGTTTCAAGGAAGCTCAGATTGGGTTGGCGCCTCAAATTTTCGCGCAAACGGTCAAAAATAACAATGGTATCGTTAATGGAATATCCTGCAATGGTGAGCAAGGCTGCGGTAATGGGCAGCGATATCTCAATGCGCGTGAAGAGCAACACCACCAGGGTAAACAAAATATCGTGGAACAAAGCGGCCACGGCGGCGAGGCTAAAACGCCACTCAAAGCGCAGCCAAATGTAGGCTAAAATGGCAAGCAGCGCACACACAATCGCCAAGGCGGCCGACTGTTTTAATTCACTGCCCACACGCGGGCCGACGGTTTCGATGCGACGTACATCCAATTTTTGGAAGCGCGATTTTAAAAATGTCTGCAATTTGCCAATCGTTCGGTTGCTGTCTGTCAGAGGAATTTGAATCAAATGTTCGTTGTTTTCTTTGCTGCCAAATCGTTGGATCGAAAACTGCGAAAAGCCTTCTTTTTCAAGTGCTGTGCGCAAGGTCTGCCCAGTGATGTTTTGCTGGGTTTTAATTTGGACCAGGGATCCACCACGAAAATCAATGCCGTAGTTGAGACCATTTAAAGGGTACCAAGCGAGTGCTCCGCTCAAAATAAATAAAGCAGAAAAACAGATGGCTGGAATGCGCCAGTGAAGCCAAGCGATATGCAAAAGACGTCGGTGTGTGTTCATAGGGATAAAGGGGCAGGGGGTAACCTTAGCAAAAAAGGTGTGTGATGTTGTTGGAAGGGGATTACAGGCCTTATAAGCAATGCTGTTTTTAGCTGTTTTTAAAAAGGGCGTATTGAGGTGTTTTGCCTACTTTTATGCGGGGGCTTTTTAAACACGGTGCCCACATGGCAAACCGCACTCGGATGTGTACAATGGCTTTCAGCATTATCATGACCTCACCCATACCTGCCACGAGTGCCAAAATATCGCTTTGTAATTTACGCGGTTTTACCAACACGATCGTGCACCAAGAATGCAAACTTGGCTAAATGCGCAAATGGGTAACATTGGCTTTTCGCAGTAAAAACACATCAAACAAAAAGCGGGTTACAAAAATAGCGGTAAACATGCTGGCCAAAGTACCAATGGCTAAGGTAACCGCAAAGCCTTTAATGGGACCAGTGCCAAACAAGAGCAAGGCAATGGTAGCCATGAGGGTGGTTAAATTGGCGTCAAAAATGGTCCAAAAAGCGCGCCTAAAACCCTCGTGTACGGCTGCGTGGATGCTGCGTGCGTCTTGGAGTTCTTCACGAATGCGTTCAAATATTAAAATATTGGCATCCACTGAAATGCCCATAATAAGCACAATGCCCGCAACCCCTGGAAGGGTTAGAGTGGCTTGTAGTAAGGCTAGCATGGCCAGAATAATGAGCAAATTAAAGCACATGGCAAAAGCCGCAAAGGTCCCCGGAGTGCGATAGTAGGCCACAATAAACAGCATCACAAACACACTGCCCGCGACCAAGGCAATAAAGCTCGAGCGTATGGAATCTTCGCCCAAAGAGGCACCTACGGTGCGTTCCTCACGAATGGTAAGTGGGGCGGGGAGCGCACCCGAGCGCAGCACAACCGATAAATTGGTGGCCTCACGCAAGGTAAACCCGCCACTAATTTGTGCCTCACCGCCCGTAATAGCCTCACGAATCACGGGAGCAGACTGCACCTTATCGTCTAATACAATAGCCAAACTACGCCCTACGTTGTTGCGCGTAATGCTGGCAAAACGTGCCTTGCCGATCGAGTCGAAAGAAATAGACACATAAGGCGAATTGTCGAAACTGCTAAATTGCACCCTTGCATCGCGCACGGTTGCACCGCTAAGCACGGCGCGTTTATTCAACACAAATGCTTGTGGTGACACGCTAGCATTGGGATCGCGCACTTTGCGGTTTTTTACCACATGGCGCGAGGAATCGTAAGATTGTGGGGTGGCATCGGGGGCCACAAGGTAAAATTCCAACACCGCTTGCGCACCAATGGTGTTCAAGGCATCTTCACGGTTTTTTAAACCCGGCAGTTGAATCACAAGACCACTCTCACCGCGCTGTTGCAGCGAGGGTTCTGCCACCCCAAGGGAGTCAATCCGATTGCGCAATACCTCCAGTGCTTGCTCAACGGAGTTTTCGCGCAAACGTTTTGCTTCCTCAGCGGGGAGCGTAAAGGTAGTGTTCTGGCCTTCTTGGGTACGCTCAAGGTTTAGCAGCAACCGTTGGTATGGGTTTTTTGTCCAGTCCACCTGTTCGCCCGCCCCTAAAGACACCAAAACCTTGCCTTGGTCGACTTCAACCGACACAAAATCGACGGCATCGGTAATAAACACGTCCTCAAGTTCAACGGCAATGCGGTTAAGTGTGCGTTCAATTACTGCCTCGCGTTGCACTGCCAAGTCAAGGTGCATGCCGCCTTGCAAATCAAGACCAAGGTTTAGTTGGTAGGGTTGTTTGATGTGATCCCCTTGTGCCTGGTAAGCCTTCCAAGTGGGCCAAAGTGCTAATATGCACAAAGCCAACAGGCCACCAATCAAGAGTCCTTTCAGTTTTTTTCCCATACGCCTTGTTACTTATCTGCCTTATTTTTTGCACTTTTGCTGGTTTTGCTGGGGGCTTTGGCTTTGCTGGCAGGTTTGCTGGGAGGGGTTTTTTTGCTGGCTGTGGCACTTGACGCAGTCGCATTCCCTGTCGTTTTGCCCGCAATGCGTGGACGAGACAATACAATTGAAACCCTACTCGCAATTTCGAGGGTAACCGTTTGCTCACCCAGCTTGACAATTTTTCCATGAATGCCACTGTCGGTAATTACATTGTCTCCCACCTTGAGAGCTTCAAGCAAGGCGCGGTGTTCTTTGGCGCGTTTTTGCTGGGGGCGGATCATTAAAAACCAAAAAATGGCAAAAATGAGGATGAGGGGTACAAATTGGGCGATGATATTTCTGCCACCGCCCGCTTGGTCTGCATTTCCCCCAGGCATGGCATGGGCTATGGGTAAAAATGCCACCACAGTGAACACGATGGTCAGCACTACAAAAATGGCAAGCAAACCTTTAAGCAAAAATTTGGGTTGGGAATGCATCGGTTGTTTATATCCCTTAAAATGGTGGTCCATGGCAAAATTTCAGAAGTTAGAAAAACGAAGTCGACACTATAGCAAATAGATTGTCGTTTTTGTATCTCTTCTTTTCACAAAGCATGGGGGCATGGGGGCGGTTTATGTGAGGCTTACTTTGGATAGTTCACAAAATAAAACAAGGCTGCCCGAGTGCTTTTTTAAGCAAACCTAAAGCTGCTACTTGCAATACCTTGCCTTGCTTCATTTCACCAAACCCCAGCAGGGTTGACCAAATTTTTTAACAAAAGCTGATGATGACCTCATTTTACGCCGCACCACACCTATTTACATCCACACCCCCATTGTTGGTTATGGCATTGGTTGCGGCAATTTTAGCCTTTGGGTAAGGGAATAGCTAAACTATGGCCATCTGCTAAGGGCCAAAGTCGAGGTAGCCGCTTTTACTGTTGCCTTGGACATTGTTGACTTGGCTCACGGGCAAAAACCCCATAGGGCGCCGATAGTTTAGGTGATAGCGCAACCACGAAAGCCAACCCCCCAGCAACAACTCCCCGAGTGCCATGGAAAAACGCCTCACAAAACCCGTTTGGATGCCGTTGGTTTGGGCACTGGCGTCTGCTTGGACGGGCACCTTAGCGGGGCGGAGGGCGTTATTGGGTGCAGAAAATTTGGTGGTCGCGGTGGTATCACTCCCAAAAATGCCGCTTTTCCACCAGGAATATTCGCCCACCCCAAGTTACCATTGCAAGGCGCCCCGCGGACCGGAGGTCCTTTGCCTCTCCCACCATAATGGCGCATCACACCCAAGGCTAAGCCCACTTGCAAAGCGTGGTTCCTCCCAAACGAGCACCGCCAGCGCGCTGAGACACCATACCTCCACCACGCCATGTGTCTGCATAAGTTTAAGCGCATCAAAGCATATAGGGAGCATCTTGTTCACAACATAGCACAATGGTTATACTAACGGGGATTGTAGATGCCTTCGGGTGCTTTACTTTGAGATACGTTAGCTAATCCGTTTCTACCGCATTTCTTTTAACCCCTAATCTTAGTTTGACCAAAAAAGTAAGCAAAAACCCACCACCGCCTTTGCAGTGCTTAGCTTCTTGGTCCCAGCTAGACATAACCCTTTTTTGAAAAAAAGAAAGCCCTTAAAACCTCCAATGCGCACAAATGAAGTTACCCCAGAGCACATTGTTGCCGCAGCGCGTGGTTTGCAAGGCATTGCGCACCGCACGCCTGTGAACACATCGCGCACCCTTAACCGTCTCACGGGCTGTGATTTGGTGTTAAAATGCGAGAACTTTCAGCGTGCTGGGGCCTTTAAATTTCGCGGGGCATACCATGCGTTGAGTTCCCTTTCCAAGCAAGCGCGTCACAAGGGGGTCATCGCGTATTCATCGGGCAACCATGGGCAAGGTATGGCTTTGGCGGGCAGCTTGTTGCAAGTACCCATCACCATTGTGTCCCCCCACAATGCGCCTAGGGTTAAGTTAGATGCCATTCGGGGGTATGGAGCGGAGCTTGTGTTGTATGACAAACAAACACAACAGCGTGAAGAGGTTACCACCAAAATACAAAAAGAACGTGATTTGGTGTTGGTGCCTCCTTTTGATGACCCTCACATTATTGCAGGACAAGGCACAGCAGCCCTTGAGCTCCTTGAAGAGCATGGGGATCTGGAGGCTTTGCTCACCCCTTGCGGTGGCGGAGGTTTGCTTTCGGGTTGTGCCATTGCGCTTAAAGCACACCAACCAAGGGCCAAGATATTTGGGGTTGAACCCAGTGTAGCCACAAAAGCCCAGCAAGCCATGGCTGTGGGTAAAGTGGTTCGCATTCCACCATCCCACAGCATTGCCGATGGCCTCTTACCGACGGCCATTGGCCAGCACAACCTCGCCATTATGCGGCGCTTGGTCGACGCCATATGGGATGTTGGGGAAGAAGAAATTATACTGGCATTGCGCGTACTGTGGGAACGGGCAAAGCTGTTGGTCGAGCCTTCTGCGGCAGCGGCGCTAGCACCCCTGTTACGCTCCAACCACGCCTTAAAAGGGGCCAAGGTTGGGATTATTTTGAGCGGTGGGAATGCCGATCTTGCAAGCCTTGGCGGGGCATTTTGAGCGGTGAGAATGCCGATCTTGCAAGCCTTGGCGGGGCATTTTGAGCGGTGAGAATGCCGATCTTGCAAGCCTTGGCGGGGCATTTTGAGCGGTGGGAATGCCGATATTGCAGCCTTGGCGGGGCATTTTGAGCGGTGAGAATGCCGATCTTGCAAGCCTTGGCGGGGCATTTTGAGCGGTGGGAATGCCGATCTTGCAAGCCTTGGCGGGGCATTTTGAGCGGTGGGAATGCCGATCTTGCAAGCCTTGGCGGGGCATTTTGAGCGGTGGGAATGCCGATATTGCAGCCTTGGCGGGGCATTTTGAGCGGTGAGAATGCCGATCTTGCAAAGCCTTGGCGGGGCATTTTTAGGGGCGCATTGTTCATAAGCAGCAACGCCAAAACCCCTGCCCTACAAAAATAGCATTGCAAAAGGAAGGAAAAAGCATTCACCAGACACGGATCAACGTTCCACCCCAAAGGCACGCGACGTGCGTGGTGAAAGGCTGGGTTTTGCCCTCTTCGAACCACACATGCTTAAAGCACCGTGGGGTCGTATTTTTTAGTAAGCGCAGTCTGGCGTTGGTGAAAGTGTAACCGTTCACATGGTTTTACACGGGTTGCTTTGGGGTCAATCTTAAATAGCATGTTTTTTGGGTATAATAATTTCAGTCCCTAAAAGATTGGCTCCACTTATCCTTAGCTTAAGGTTTCCCCGTCAAACTTAAAACCAACCCAGGATCGCGCCAGGGGTCAAGAGGGATACCACCAGGCAGACTATCGGTTTACCCGTTGATTTTGAGCCACGCGATAGCTCTTGGCAAACGCATCTCAGCAAATCGGAACACCATCGCTGGAAAGGCTAGTGGCAGCAATCAAGCAGCGCACCTCAGCGGCCCCTTCAAGAAAAAGGGGCTCTTCTTTGGCTGCCTCTCGCTTGGCAAGTGAGCCCGGCCACGATTCAATTTCCACGTTTGTAAAATACTGCAATCGTGCGCATCGCGCGCTTCGGTCTCTTGACCCAAGGGTTAGGGAATCGCTGGCGTTTGGCGGCTGCGGTGCAAACGGGCCATGCGGGTGTCGTTATCCGCTTTCAAGGGGCAAGGGCTCGCACGCCAACCACACCCGTAATTGCAAAACACATCACCTACTTGTTCTGGGCACCCAAATCACGCGGAGGTCTGCGCGAACGGCAATACCCATCCCCACATAACAGTGGTCGCAAGGCATGGGGATGGGGACAGCCATCTTTGTGGGATGTAGTTGTATCAGAAATTTCGCTATATCCCGCTTATTTCCATGTGGTCGCATAAGCATGTGTCTCGGCACAATGTGTGTGTAAAAGCATGCGAACGTTTACACGTGCGCATGGCGCATATTTCACATGATGCAACTATTGATTGAGCCACAGGTGCGCATGGCGCATATTTCACATGATGCAACTATTGATTGAGCCACAGGTGTGCATGGCGCATATTGAGAAAGTGGCTCTGGGCCATTACGTAACCTTCAAGGCGTCGGTCATGTACCAGCACAAGATTCCACCACAATACGGGTGCCGCCCACATTTTACGCAAAGCATAGCGCTGCATTTTTAGGATAACCTTACGTTGCTTTTTAAAGTTACTTTCACGCAGTTGCTGCGCGTACCAACGGTTAAACTGCTTGTCCTGCTTGGTGCTGGTATAATCGCCGGGTGCACCTGGGATAAACTTTGCAATATCTACCGTGGGATTCACCAGCGCCTGGCAACCCGCATCGACTGCCACGGCGTGCTGACGATTGCGCCTTTGGGCATACCATTGAGGCGTTGAGACGACTTTTTGCCGAGCGTTTACCCCAATTTTCTTCCATTGCTCAACCAGCCAATTACCCACCACCAAGTAGGGCTGGTCGGTATCACGATTAAGCAGTTCGAAGGAAAGATCTGTCTGCTTAGCCCGCTTTAGCAAAAGTTTTGCAGTGTGTAGCGAACGGGGGAAATTGCCATAGCCTGGTTCGCGGCGAAGTTCTTTTTGAGTAAACGACAGCGGGTGCCCAGGAAAGGTATAGCCACCCACGGTTTTTACAATGGTCGTTTGAGATAACGCTTTGCTACCGCCCCAGCGGTCAATGGCCAAGTGCAGAGCACGTCGTACACGAACATCGTCAAACGGTTTTTTGTCGGTGTTAAAAGCCACCAAAATCAAGCAATTCCATGCACCTTCATGCACGTTGAAAGCGTTTTTCTTTTTAAGCAATCCTGTCACAGCATCGGGAGGCAATCCGCGAAATATACCATGAATCTTGCCATCTTGAATGGCTTTCACGTAGGTACCTTGCCGTTTGGCAAAAATGGCCTGAAAGCCATCGAGGTATGGCAGACCTCGCACGTAATAGCTAGGGTTACTCTCACCCGTTATATATTTACGTGGCACGTATTTTTTCAGTCGAAATGGTCCAGAGCCCATCACACTTTTTTCATAAAACCGCGGATTTTTTTTGAGAATGTCGGCTTTGTAGATATAGTTAAAAGGCACGGCTAAAGTGGGAATAAACGCATTCGAAGGATGATGTAAGGTGAAAACAACCCGATAACTACCCTTTGTTCGATAGGATTTTATCATGCTAAAAAAGCGTTTGCGTGCACTTGTTATCTCCTTACCATAGGTTTCAGGGTTTACCAGCTTCCGCCAGCTGGCAACCACATCGCGTGAGGTTAGCGGAGATCCATCGTGAAACTTTACCCCCTTGCGCAGGGTAAAGGTGTAGGTTTTTTTGTCTTCGCTTACCCTCCAGCGTGTGGCTAGGTCGCCTATAATCCGTGCTTTTGTGCTGGTGGGGTCGACTTGAATGAGCAGAGAGTAAAATGGTGCGGTTGGGTGAATGGTTGCAAATGTCGTTTCTCGGTGTCCGTCTAAGCTGGGTGCACCCGAAGAGGGTACCATGTATTTTAAGATGCCACCATGTTGTTGGGCATGGATTTGGGGGGGGAGGGCGAGCATGGTCAAGATGCTAAAAGTCAGTAGGCATCCCAAGTGTTGCCATTGAAAACCTGTTTTCATTCGAAATGTTTCCTCTGCTATTAGAATATGGTATACGTTGCACGCCGCGGATGTTTGCTTTTGCTACTGAAATATGGAATGTGACCGTACAGAGTATGGTCTTATCTCCATCTGATAGAAGGCGTGTGTGTCGCTGACAAACAGCAGATACAAAATGCGCTTCCAGTTTAGTGGCGTTTATTCCGCACGGGGTTTGTGCTCCGCCCCTCAGCGAGACAATGTTCAAAAAAAGACATACACTCCTATGTGTACGCACATATTTGGTAGGTAAACGGGATATTCCAATCACATTTACTTATAAACAGTGTATTACGAGGATGGCACATATTTTTAAGGAAGTCTATTCACAAAATGCCCTGTGTTTTTGAAGATGCAAGACTTTAAAAACACTACGTACCTCTTGTGCGTGGGGTTTCGAACCAGGTGCTGGTGGTAAACGAAAACCAGCCATTTGTCTTGCACTATTATGAAAAGGAGAGAGAGAGTCGCTATGAGGTTGGGTGTTTTTGTACTTTCCCCGGGGGAAAAAATGAACGTGGTTGAACGTGCCCGTTGGGCAGAAGAACAAGGGTATGATGATGTGTGGATTCCCGATGGCGCAGGAAAAATGCACTCCCTTAGCGTAGCAGCCGCGTTGGCAGCCACAACCCAGCGCATTCGAATTGGGGTAGGCATTGTGCCTGTGTTTACACACACCCCCGCGGTGCTCGCCTCCGCAACCACGGCCATTGCCGATTTGGCCCCTGGGCGCTTCGTGTTGGGCATGGGCAGCTCTACTGCCGCCATGATTGAAAAATGGCACGGACTACGCTTTGAAAAACCGCTAACCCGTGTGCATGAAACCGTGTTGGTCCTCCGCCAAATGTTGGCTGGAGAAAAATCAAATTTTTCGGGAAAAACTTTGCAAAGTCAAGGGTTTAAGCTCTATCCCCCCGCCCCTGAAGTACCCTTAATGCTGGCCGCTTTGCGCCCCAAGATGCTGGCTTTGGCAGGCGGGGTTGCAGAAGGCGTTATTTTGCATTTAGCCCCCGTGCAAGGGTTGCCAAAAATGCTCCAAGAAGTGGCAAAAGGCGCAAAGACGCACGGGCGTGATTTGGCCAAGGTTGAGGTGGCGCTGCGTTTGAATGTACTGGTGTCTAACGATTTACCGCGTGCCAAAGAGCAAATGCGCCAGTTTTTACTGCCCTACTTTTCCAGTGCTGTGTACAATGCTTTTTTGGCGTGGTGTGGGTATGAGGAAGCTGCAAAGCGGATTGCCCAAGGCTTTGCCCAAAGGAATCGTGAGGCCACCGCTGCTGCTTTAACCGATGATATGGTCGATGCCTTGGCGGTGGTGGGCTCTGCTCAGTACTGTCGTGAGCGCATTTTGGAATTTGCTGCGGCGGGAGTTCATTCGATTGCCCTTAGCCCCATTGCCGCCAATTCTGCTGAACTAGAAGCCACGTGGGCGGCCCTTAGCCCCAGCAAATTGCGTTAGTACCCGTTGCAACGGGTTTGGCAGGGCATGTCACAAACAATGTGCCATGAATTTATGCTAGAGTGGTCCCTCGTTGGGTTAGCGTTGCCCTGCCTTGATAAGAGGCCCGTATGGCCTGATAGTTGTCCACAGAAATTGAAACCCATTGCTGTGGGCAGTGAGCGCACCACGGGTTTTGTTCATAAGTGGAAAACCGTTGCTTTTGGGAAAAACAATGCCCTTATTGGTGCACGATTTTTTGCATGTGTGCGTCCTTTACAGAAAGAAGGTTTATGCAACAAGGTTGCGGCATTTTGCTTAAAGAAAAGGGATTGACGAAAGATGAACGACAATTTTTTTGCGCGCATCAACCAAGTGGTGATGGGGGGGTTTATTGCAGGGTTTTTCAATGGTATTTTACGCATTTTTCTCCTAAAAATCGATCTGTTTTCTTGGCTGGGAGCGACGGTTGCCATGCCAGCGGATGTTGCATCTTGGCTAACACGTCAAAGCGTTTGGGGTGCCATTTGGGGCATGTTGTTTATGCTGCCCATTGTAAAGTATCGTAGCAATGCGTATCGAGGCTTGCTAATGGGCGTGGCACCATTATTGTACCTCTGCCTTTGGGATTGGCCTACCAAGGATGGTTTGGGTTATTTTGGCTTGGCACAGGGTTATGCGTTGCCTCTTGTGCACATTGTTCTTGTACCGGTTGCATGGGGTATGGTGGCCGGTGCATGGCTTGATTTTTCAGGTTTTCATGCGGATAGCGCCCATGAGCATGCCTTAGATGAAGGACGTGCAGCCGATCTATTGTAACCGTCAGATTTTGTGAAACCCCTAGAAGCCAAACGATGATGCCGTCAAAATCCTGTGCCGCAGACGCTTGATGAAGCAAGTGAGATCCCAAATGGTTGCCTCGTCTGGTTTTTTTGCACGGTCAATCGCTGTGGGGTATTATGGTTCATGCAGAATTGATATTTGCGGGCAACAAAGGAGTTTTGAAAGAAGTGGTTTTTTGGAATCATTACAACCGTGCCGCGCAGGCAAACCAAGCCCTTGCTGCGGGTGGAATTGCTGCATTGGCGATTAGCCTACTGATGGTATTTTTGAAAACCGTGGGTTTTTTTGAGACGCTCGGTGCACCCATTCAACCACCGCAAAACAGCCTTACGTGGGTGTATAACCGTACGGTATGGGGCGGGGTTGTTTGGGGTCCGTTATTTTTACTCCCCGTACTTACAAGTCTCCCCCATTGGATACGTGGCCTTATGCTTAGCATGTTTCAACTTGCCACGTTGTGGCTGTGGTTTTGGCCCAGTATGGACTATGGATTTTTTGGCTTCGAAAAAGGCATGAGCCTCTTCTTTTTCTCAATTCCGCTGGCTTTGCTGTGGGGCTTGTTAAGCGGTATTTGGCTCGACTTGGCCGATTTTCATATCAAAGCCCCCAGTCACAGTCCTTTACACGATTTGCTTTAAGCCAAAAGGTCTGTTTCAAAAAAACCTCAAAATTGACTGCAAAACCCCACCGTACTGCCTCTTAAAAAGGTTTCTGGCAGTCCCGTTTTTTTTACACCGTCGGTTTTAACTACCCGCTGTTTTCTCCCCAGGCAGCGTGGCGGGCTTGGTGTGGGTGGAAGTTGTTCACGGGAGGCCAATGCAAAACACTGCAAAACACTGCAAAACACGGCATTTCCTAACCATAGGGCTGGCGTGGGACAGGGTAGAGATCCGCGAAAGCCACACGGCATGCCGGGCCGATTTTTTTTATTCTTATCGTTATTCCATGCAGTCACAATCGTTTTTTGCAATTGGCAGCACTGCACATGCGTGTGGTTAAAGAGCCATCTTACAAAGAGGCCGGCCCCCCGTTAAGCGCAGGCGCTAAAGTAGAGGCCCCTACGGCAAACACCCACTGCCAAAGCCCACAGCATTACCACGCCCAGGGCGAACGCCAACCAGCAAGCGCACATCAAGCAAAGGGACTGTTGCGTAAAAACCCCGATTTGTCAAACCATGGCTCAGGGCAACAACAAGCCTTTTTGTGTCTAGCAGACCCCAGCGTGTTCCCGTAGATTAGGGCAACAACAAGCCTTTTTGTGTCCAGCAGACCCCAGCGAAGAGGGCCCCTTGAAAAAAGCAATCCACAAGCAACGCACCCAACCCCGGTTGACTAGCTCCGATAGTTCAAAAATCCCGTTTTAATTTCGGAATAAGGTCCAATGTAATCCGTGGAATCCCAGCGTTCATAGGTACAAAAATTTTGGTGCACCCGCACGGTCTCCACAAACATGTTGACCAAGGAGTCGTGGTATTCGTTGCGGGGGAGGGGTTGTGCTTCAATGGAATGAACAAAAACTGGAACTTTAGCGCCCATAATATACAGAACTCAACTCTTGGCAAAAAGTATGGATAAAAATTACGAAAAACAAAGTACACACTATTGTGGGATGGCCATGCCACGCTCACGGGCAAAAGGCGAACAAAGAACCCCACCAAAGCCATGGTTAGTCCGTTTTAAAAACGACACATCGCCACACTGAAGTAACCCATGCAACACCCACAATGGGGGTTAGTGTAAAACAATGGCTCCATAAAAACAATGCGCTTATCCCGCATTGATGATACAAAAAACGCTCCTTAACGCCTTTTGGAGCAAAAATTTCAGGATTCCCGTGGCGAAAGCAAGCACCGCCCTCCAAGGGTTGCACCCTGGCTGCCAAGGGTGTTAGAAGCATGCAGAGCGCATTTGGGGACAGCCACGCACCCCTAATAGGCTAACTTAAAATAGCGTAGATTTGCAAAGGCTGGCTACAAATGGGGCAAAATAGAGCATGGCTGGTGCTAGGGTTAGATACTGGAGGAACGTTTACCGATGCTGTGCTTTACGACACCCAAAACCAGTCCATTTTACGCACTGCCAAAACGCCTACCACCCATTTTCATTATGGCGTCTGCATCGAGAACGCCATCCATGCCTTAAAACTTAGCACCCTAGAGCGCCAAGCGTTGCTCCGGATACACCTTTCAACCACCTTAGCCACCAATGCTGTGGCCGAGCAGCAGCTCAGCCCCGCAGCCTTGTTGCTTGAGGCTGGAGATGTACGCCCACCCACCCACTTACATGCCAATCTGCTTACGCTAAACAGCTGCATGGATTTTGACGGGCGCACCATTATACCTGTGTCTGGGGCTGAAATTTTAACAAAAACCGCAACACTTGCTCCGAAGGTTACAGCATTTGCGGTTTCGGGCTATGCATCCACGCGCAACCCTGCCCATGAGCAAGCCATTGCTGCTGTATTGCGACAAACCTACCAAAAACCCGTGGTATTGGGCTGCCAGTTAAGCAACCGCCTCAATTTTTTTCAACGTGCCCGTGCTGCAGCGTTAAATGCCAGCTTGCTGCCCGTTATTTTAGACTGGTTGCAGTCTGTTCGTCTTATTTTACAACGCCAAAACATTCAAATACCGCTTTATGTCGTCAAAGGAGATGGCTCCTTAATGAGTGAAAAGCAGGCGGCGGAGCAACCCGTACAAACCTTGCTTTGTGGCCCTGCCGCCTCGCTGCGTGGTGGGGCATGGTTGTGTCGCCAAGAACCCGCGGTGGTGGTGGTGGATGTAGGAGGGACAACCACCGATATTGGCCATGCACAAAAAGGCGAAGGCCACTTGCGCAATGGAGGCATGGAGATCAACGGTGAGCAAATTGCGGTAGATGGTTTGGATATGCATACCCATGCCCTTGGTGGGGACAGCGGCTTACGCGTAGTGGGCAACAGGCAATTTATGTTTGGCCCCGTTCGTTGCCTGCCCTTTTGCCGTGTATGCGAATGGAGTGGCCCTGAATGGCTCGAGGTTCTCGAGGCTGAAGTAGAGACGTTTTGGCATTTTGGTGATATTGAACTACTGCGCTTTGTAATCGTGCCACCCAATGCCAAAAAGGCGTGTTCGGCTGCTTTGACCGAGTACGCGCAAAGCATGCCAGCCGATTCGGTTGTGCAAACAGCACTGCAGACTTTAAAAAAGGCCCTGTTTGCAGGCCCTCAAAGGCTTGCAAAACTCACCAATCAAGGTGGGGGCGCAGCAAGAAAAGTGCTGAAAGGGGCACTGCAAATGCTGCTCACCAAACGGGTTTTAATCCGGGTTGCCTTCACCCCAACCGACTTGGCTTGTCTCCAAAACCAAGCCTCCCAGTTTGATCAACCAACAGCACAGCGCATCTTGGCCATATACGCCAAAGTGCTTGAGATGAACCCCCTACAACTTCTGGGGCACCTTTTGAATGCCCTGCAAAACCAAGCGATGCAAACCTTGGCCCGGTTTTTCTTGCTCCAACACCAAGGCAATCCATCCAACAATTCCCCTTTGCCCAAAGCGGTATGGCCCTTGTTGGCAGAGCACCTTTGCATGGATGCGAGCCTTGAAACCAATATAAAGAAAACCCGCTTGCAAATGCACCCGTACAGCCCGCTTGCCATGGTGGGTGCAGGCGCACAGGCGGTGTTTTGTCATCTGCCCTCATGGCTTAAACCTCACGTGCACTTCCCCCGCCACCGCGAGGCAGCCAACGCTGTGGGTGCTGCCGTATCGCGCTTTTTGATACGCCAGCATGCCAGTGTTGAACCCGTGAAAAACAACGATCGCTTTGTGCTCTACACCCATCAAGCACCTCAAACCCACCGGTGTTTGGCCGATGCCATGCAAAGTGCCAAAGACGTATTACGGCAACACATGATGCAACGTGCCCATGACCTGGGTTTACAAAACATTGCCTTTAAGTTAGATGAGGAAATTTTAGAGGACCACGAGGCATTTACCCGCAAAACGCGTAAAGTGTTTTTAATGGCACGGGTATGGGCTTTGCTGGAAGCAGACCCGCCCACAGCCAGCCATCACACCCAAAGCGCTATCAAGTGAACCGAAAAGGGGGGTATCAGCCCAAACGCAGTGCGGTCTTCAACGGGAATGGGCTTACAGTGCCTTGGCTCAGGACCTCTCCACAACCAAGATGACGCAATCCCCATGGGATTGGATATTTTGAGCGATGCCTTAGGTGGCGTTGTTGGTTATCGTTGGTTTATAAAGGTGCTGGTCGCGATAACGCTTTTGGGATTGCCTTAGCTTGAAATTGGAGCCGTTATGGTGTTACCTTGAGGACAAGAGGCTTTTTGCAACGTGATTGGTTGAGAGCGCACAATGCAGAAGCAATGCGCTAAGTTGCTGGGCAGCAAACGGTTTTTGCAAGCGCTTTTTTGAAAATTCGGTGACATATTTATGGCAACAGAACACATACGAGGGTGGCGCGAGCAACTATTGCGGTCTTTGCGTACTGCGTTGCGTTTGGAACGTGTACAGCAAACCGAAATCAACGAGAACATCAGCATTTTACGCTTGCATATTCACCAGCATCGAATCATCGTGGAAATGTTTCGGGCAACCCTTGCGGGCTTTGTCCTTTTGGGCCTCACGTCTTTGGGGTTTACGGTGTACGCAATGCAAGCAGCGCACCTGTCGATTTGGGTGTTTTTGTGCTTGTTGCTGGTTAGTATGATCATATTTTATGGCTTATGGCTTACTTGGCGTGAGTTTTGTCGTTATCGCCAGCATTATCAAGAGGTGCACCGGCTGTTGCAAAGCCAATTGGAAGAGCAGACGCTGCGCATGCAAAAAAGACTGGAAGACAGCAAACCCTTTGAGCGCTTGTTGCTGGCTTTGCATCCCACCCCCCACCGTGGTTGGGATGCAAAAGACTGCGCGCGTTGTGGTCGCAGCATGGAATTGTTGAGCAAGGTCTGTGTGTACTGCCACAAAAAGCAGCCGCGTCCGTTGCCCAGTTAACCACCAACTGCCTTTTTCCTCTAGACCTCAAGGATGGAATGCAAAAGACTGCGCGCGTTGTGGTCGCAGCATGGAATTGTTGCGCTAAGGTCTTGTGTGTACTGCCACAAAAAGCAGCCGCGTCCGTTGCCCAGTTAACCACCAACTGCCTTTTTCCTCTAGACCTCAAGGCTTTAGTGTATCCTTTGCAAAATCAACACTGGCTCGATCCCTACGATTTTTTATTGGATCTTGAGCGTATTGCGCAACACCCTGCAGCAAAAAGAGACGCGAGCCGCCTGATGCTGTTGCGCCGTGGGCAGGCAGCGATCCAACATACGATATTTCGTCAAATCCCCCAGTTGCTTCCCCCTAAGAGCCTTGTGGTGGCTAACGATGCCCAGGTCGAACCGCGTCGCTTGGTAGGGCATTTGGCCAGTGGTGGGCGTGCGGAATGTCTACTGCTTGAACGCCAACAAGATGGTAGTTGGCGGGCATTGGTGCGCAATGCAAGGCGGCTTAAAGCGGGGCTGCGGCTCATGTTTGCCCAAGGGAATATGTGTGCAACCGCCTTAAGCCCTGCGCCAAAGGGGGGTTGGTTTTTACGCTTTGATGACGCTGCCAACTTACCCCAAAATTTACAGCGCTATGGTCTGGCTCCATTACCGCCGTATATCCGGAGAAATGTGCGTGAGGCACCCTGCCCCCCAAGTAGCCCAGCCTTACACACAAATCTAAAAAATGCGGTATCTAAATGCGCTCCCCCCAATGAAGACGCTTTGGCAAGCGGGCGTCTTGCAGACCGTGAAGCCTACCAAACCTGTTACGCCAAAACCCCAGGGGCAGTGGCTGCACCAACGGCAGGCTTGCATTTTACCCCCCAAATTATTGCACAAATCGAAGCCGTGGGTTCCCAGTGGCGTACCCTTACCCTTCACGTGGGAGAGGGAACTTTTGCACCCGTTCTGGCAAAAACTGCTCAAGGGCATCGCATGCATCAAGAATGGGTTCACATTTCAGCCGAGCTTGCCCAAGAAATTCTTGAAGCAAAAGCCAGAGAACAACCCATTATTGCTGTAGGTACCACCACAGTACGCGCTTTGGAAACCTGGGGGAAAGAGGGCGCAAGCCCTCACGGTTATGAGGGTTGGAGTAATTTGTTTATGCAACCTGGCTTTGTTTTTTCGGTAATTGACGGCATGGTAACCAATTTCCATTTGCCGCGTAGCACCTTGCTGCTGCTGGTCTGCGCTTTTCATGGAACGGAACGCACATTACGGGTATATCATGAAGCCATGGCGCAAAATTATCGCTTTTACAGCTTTGGGGATTGCATGCTGATTTTGCCCACTTTATAAACTTGCACCCATGATGCCGTTTTTTGGCGCACCGCCCAACGCTATCATATTTATAGCACGTTTATAAAACCATTGAGGCGATCTCGTTTTGCCGTATATTTTGTGGATGCAAATCCGTAGTGTACAGTGGTATGTCTGTACGTTATGAGAGACCCATTATCATCACGTTAACAAAGGCTTTAGTGAGTAGTAACAAGCAAATGAGTAACCGCAATCGCAATTTTATTCTTGGTTTGGTGGTGGTATTTTTGCTGCTGCTGGGCCTTAATGCGCTGTGGGGCAAAAAAAGTGCCTCGCGTGAATTGGTGTATAGCGATTTTATTCAGCGCGTTAGTGCCGGGCAGGTTAAAAGCGTGAGCCTACAAGGCTGGCGCATTGATGGCGTCTTAAGGGATGGTGAACGCTTTTTTGTGATTCAGCCCAAAAGCCCCTCGCTCACAGGGTTGTTGCGCAAGCACGATGTTTTGATTCAAGTACTCCAAGACGACAACTCACCTTGGTGGATAACGTTGTTTTTCCACTGGGGACCGCTCCTTTTTATTGTGGCATTGTGGATTTTTTTAATGCGCCGCATGCAAGGTGGGGGGGGGGGGAAACTGTTTGCTTTGGGCAAAAGCCGCGCCAAGCGTGTCGACGAAAGCGGCCAACGCAAGGTAACCTTTGCCGATGTTGCAGGGATAGAGGAGGTAAAGCACGATTTGCAAGAAATTGTGGAATACCTTAAAAAACCCGATAAATTTCAAGCGTTGGGGGGCCGCATTCCACGTGGGGTGTTAATGGTGGGCCCCCCGGGGGTAGGCAAAACCTTGCTAGCACGTGCTGTGGCAGGGGAGGCGGATGCACCCTTTTTCTCGATCAGCGGCTCTGATTTTGTGGAAATGTTTGTGGGGGTTGGGGCGAGCCGTGTGCGCGACTTGTTTAGGGAAGCACGCAAGGAGTCATCTGGGATTATTTTTATTGACGAAATTGATGCGGTGGGCCGCAAAAGGGGTTCGGGTTTAGGGAGTGGGCACGATGAACGTGAACAAACTTTAAACCAATTGCTGGTAGAAATGGATGGCTTTGAGGGCAGTGAACGCATTATAGTGATGGCCGCCACAAACCGCCCCGATGTGCTTGACCCCGCCTTGCTGAGGCCTGGTCGCTTTGATCGCAATGTGATGGTTTCTTTGCCTGATGCCAAAGGGCGCGCGAAAATTTTGCAGGTGCACGCAAAGAAAGTAACCATGGCTAAAAAGGCAAACCTTTTAACCGTTGCCCGTGGTTGCCCCGGTTTTTCGGGGGCCGATTTGCGCAACTTGGTCAATGAGGCGGCCTTGTGTGCCGCGCGCAGAAATTTAAAATCGGTGGGCGAGGCCGAGCTCAATTGGGCGCGGGACAGGGTGATGATGGGGCCAGAGCGCCGCGGCATGATCATCACCGAGGAACAAAAAAAGAACACCGCATACCATGAAGCAGGGCATGCTTTGATGGGTGCCCTGTTGCCCAAGGCCGACCCCGTGCATAAAATCACCATTATCCCCCGTGGTCAAGCCATGGGGTTAACCAGCTTTTTGCCCGTTGACGATGTATACACCCAAGACCGTGACCGCGTGGTGAGTGAAATTATGGTGGCCATGGGTGGCAGGGCTGCAGAAGAAGTGGTGTTTGGAGAGCGAACAACGGGGGCTAGCGATGATTTACGTAAGGCCACGCGCATTGCCCGCAACATGGTAACCCAGTGGGGTATGAGTGACACGATGGGCCCCATTTGTTTAGAGGAAGGCGAGGAGCGCAGCTTTTTGGGTCGTGATATGCACATGGAGCGTGCTTACGGCGAAAAGACAGCACTTAAAGTAGACCAAGAGGTGAGTAGCATTTTGAAAAATGCCTATGATAAGGTGCGAATCATGCTCACCGAAAACCTTGAAACACTGCATGCGGTGGCAAAAGATCTGCTTGAAAAAGAAACCCTTGACGGCGATGATTTGAAGAATTTGCTCAAATTAAACGGGACTGTAACAGCCAGTCACGCATAAAAAATGATCTCACCCCATGTGTATTATTGGCTGTTTCGCTTTTTTCCTAAAAAGCGTTTTTCCCGCATGATGGGGTGGTTGGCCAATCGGCAACCGCCGCAGTTTGTGCTGAGACCTGCCATTCGCTTGTATGCGCTGTTGTTTTCCATTGACCTTTCGCAGTTTGAGCTAGGGCCTTTTTGCTCGTTTAATGCTTTTTTTACGCGCACACTGCGCAAAGAGGCGCGCGTAATGCCAAAAAATAGCAGGGCGTTACTTTGTCCTTGTGACGGGCGCGTGATTGAAAGCGGAAAGATTGAAAATGGGCGCATGATTCAAGCCAAAGGACGCTATTTTCGCATTGAGCAACTCCTTGGCGCAGGAAGTATTCCCTTATTGACTCCACCAGAAATATTTGAAGGTGGGAGTTTTGCCTCATTCTACTTGTGTCCCGCCGACTACCATCGATTTCACAGCCCTTGCGCCGCCAAAATGGTGGGGGTTGCCCATTTGCCAGGGGATATGTGGACGGTATCATCGGTGGGGGTTCAAGGGGTGCCGCGGCTGTTTGCGCGCAATGAAAGGGTGATTGTACACTTGCGAACCCATTTTGGCCCCCTTGCCTATATTCCTGTGGCTGCCACAGGGGTGGGAGGCATTCGAATTCATGCGCATTTTTTAAACACGAACCAACTCCACACCCACCCAACACATCACACTTTTGCTAACCCCGTGACTTTAAAGCGTGGAGAAGAAATAGGGATGTTTGAGGTTGGTTCCACGGTAATCGTCCTTTTTCCTCCCCGAAGCGTGGCCTTAAAAGGTTTTACCCCCACCCAGGCGGTGAGATTGTGGGAGCCCATTGGTAACATTAAGTCATGATTTCTCTCCCCACACCCTCCAATATCGACACAGTCCAACCCAAACTTGTGCCTAGCCCCGCCAATGTAGCAGATGGTATCACGAATAGCGCAGTCGACAACAATGCAAATAATGATGTGATGCAAATACATGGCAAGCGTAACATTAAAGATTTGACCTTACCTGCTATGGAAACGTGGCTGGTGTCACAAGGGGAGCGTCCTTACCGTGCCAAGCAGATTTATCGATGGCTTTACCAACTTAAGGTGAGTAGTTTCGGGCAGATGGGCAATGTGTCGCAGGCTTTGCGTAAGCGCATAAGCCAACATTTTCACCTAGGTCTGCTACACATTGTAGGCCGGCAGCAGTCGGTCGATGGGTCATGCAAGTATGCTTTTCGTCTCCATGATGGACGTCAAGTGGAATCCGTACTGATGCCAAATCGCCATGGTTATACTGCCTGTGTGTCGACACAGGTGGGCTGTGCGATGGGTTGCAATTTTTGTATGACCGCCAAAATGGGCCTGAAACGCAACTTAAGCACAGGTGAGATTGTGCAACAAGCATTACAAATGCAAAACTTGGATACCCCAGAAAAGCGGGTAACGAATGTTGTGTTTATGGGTATGGGTGAGCCCTTACACAACTACCATGCCACGGTATCGTCCCTGCGTGTTTTTCAAAATGACCATGGCATGGGGCTCTCTTCAAGGCGTCTTACCGTGTCTACCTCGGGGCTGGTCCCTGCCATTCGGCGTTTTTGGAAGGAGGATGTGCGTGCCAATTTGGCGGTATCTTTAAACGCTGTGCATGATGAACAACGCAGCCTACTCATGCCTGTTAACCGCCGTTGGCCTATTGCAGAACTACTGGAAGCCTGCAAAAAAGCACCTGTGGATCGACGCAGGCGCGTGACCTTTGAGTATGTGTTGTTGCGTGGGTTAACGGATTCTTTGGCCGATGCAAATCGATTGGTTAGTCTGCTGCATGGCTTTGCTTGCAAGGTCAACCTTATTCCTTATAACGCCCACCCCCAATCCCTTTACCAATCCCCTTTCATCGATCAGGTACGTCGCTTTCAGCGCGTGTTGCTTGACAAGGGCTTGATGGTCACCGTGCGCCTCTCAAAAGGCGGTGACATTCAAGCAGCATGCGGTCAGCTGATCTGCAGCCAAACTTAAGGGGTTTGCTTGTTTGGCAAGGGTGTATTCCCAGACGACAGCTGGCGCAAGCCGCGAAGTCCCATGCCGCAGTCTTGTTCATGGGTTGGCACAAAAAACGGCCTAGACCATAAAGTACATCCGTCTTCCCGTTCTACCCTTTATTCTTGGTCCAACGCCAATGTAAAGGGACACATCCTTTTACACTTTCGTTCACATGACTTTACAAACGCCCCCAAAAACGTGGCTCCCTCATTGATAAAGACACCCTCAGGAATCCATCTCTTCTTGCCAGGCTTTACCCTAACCCATGGTAGGCACCTTCAAAAACGGGAGTAATCGCAATTTGGCAAAAGGTTTGAGCACAATATCCCATTGTTTCGTCGGGTTTTCACTCCCATTTTGGCAGTGATTCGCTTGGGAAATGCCGGATTTTACTCGGCTCTCACTGCCCATGAGCACCCCTTTTTTTGCGAATGTCCGCTTTTGGCAGTGATTCGCTTGGGAAATGCCGGATTTTACTCGGCTCTCACTGCCCATGAGCACCCCTTTTTTTGCGAATGTCCGCACCCTTAGGCAAAGCTATTTGCCGGCCTTTTTTTCTGCCAAAATAGAGATCAAGCAAAGCACGTTTAGGCACCCTTTAGAGGAAAGCCAGCCATGGCTATCCTCTTTGGTTGCAATCGCTAATGGTTCGGGTGTCACTATACAATGGTGAACCACTGGACAAGGCTCGATGCGCCCTGATGGGGAGAATAAAACACAACACCACAAAAGGAAGGGCACTCAAAAGTGTTTCGAAGCCATGCGATGAGCGACTAACCCCAGCAGCAAGACAAACGTGGCCTGATAATGTAAATCGCGTAGCAAGGGCCAAATGCCTGGATCAAACAAAAACAGCAGCAGGCCGCTCGCAATCAGGACCACTGCACTAAGCAGCTGGATGACGCCTGAAATGCTGGTTAAACGGAACACTTTAAGCCAGTGCTTTTGCTGACGCACGTGCTCCCATGCATACAAAGGAAGTACCACCAAAAATAGCCAAGAAAGCCACAGGTGCAACAAATGGAACCCACGGTGCAGGCTTTGTAAATTTTGGAGAGACACAGCGTTGGCAAGGGCTGAATTGGCAGGCTCCCTTAGCATATGCAGGGCTTGTCCACTTAAGCCCAAAAGTACGGTAAGCGTGATTAAAAAAATACGCATGGCTGTTGTAACAAACCCATCATCGACCTTAATTGTGCCATCCTTTACGCGGTTTGCTGCGGTGGGTTTACCACATTTCGACATTCTTTTAAAATAGGGCACTGCTCACAAAGGGGTTTGCGTGCTTTACAAATATAGCGACCGTGTAAAATAAGGGTATGATGCGCATCTTGTAAGTAGGCTTTTGGGGTAATCTGCAGCAACGCTTTTTCGACCTCGAGAGGGTTTTTTCCCAAGGCCAGGCCTGTGCGGTTGCTCACCCTAAATACATGGGTATCCACTGCAATGGTGGGCCGATTAAACGCCACATTCAAAACCACGTTGGCCGTTTTTCTGCCAACCCCTGGAAGGCGTTCTAAGGCCTCACGGGTATTGGGGGGTTGACCTTGGTGTTGTGCAAGCAGTATTTGGCAGGTGCGTATGATATTGTGCGCTTTGGTGGGGGCCAGACCAATGGTGCGAATATAACCAAGCAACCCTTTTTCACCAAGAGAAATGATAGCCTTGGCATCACCCCATTGCGCAAACAATTTTTGGGTGGCCGCATTCACAGAAACATCGGTGGCCTGGGCACTGAGCATGACTGCAATGAGCAATTGAAATTGGGTTTGAAATTGTAACTCGGTTTTGAGCCCAGGGCGAAAAGCGAGCAACTTGGCATAGAGTGTTTCGGCGGTCTTGGGTGTCATCACAAATTTTTTAAAAAGGGGATGTTTGTGCGCGGGAACTTTTAAGTTGAAGGCGCACCTTCTAAAAACTCCGCGTGTACCACTTGCAGTGCTGTTTGGGCATCGTTTTGTTTGACCACGCAAGACACATTCATCTCCGAGCACCCTTGGGAGATGAGCTCAATGTTCACACCCGCGTTACCTAAGGCTGCAAACATACGCCCCGCAATACCCGTATGGTGGCGCATCCCACAGCCTACAATCGAAACAATGGCGCGTTCAAGTGTAATCGAAAGCGTCCCCAAAGCTTCTAACGCGGGAATGGCTTGCTGGAGTTGTTTATTGTGCTCAATGGTAAACGATACGCTTACTTCTGAGGTGGCTACCAAATCCACCACCACCTTCGCGTTATCAAGGCAGGCAAACACCTTGGCCATAAAACCAAAGGCATTGTACATGCGATTCGATTGCAAATTAACCACGGTAATCCCACTTTTAACGGTAGCCGCTGTAATGGTCTGCACATCGCTTTGGGCCACTTCTTGGGGGGTATGTGGGCTGTTTATGCGAGTTGCAAGTGGGTTTTTCAAAACAACCGTACCCACTTTTTGTGGTGCTAGGGTGTTTTTAATGCGAATGGGGATGTTGGCCGCAACCACGTGTTCCATGGTAAAGGGGTGTAACACCTCCGAACCAAAGTAGGTGAGTTCGGCAGCTTCGCGCGCTAAAATATACGGCAAGGGGCGCGCTTTGGGAACTTTGTGTGGATCGGCGGTGTAAATGCCGTCGACCTCTTTCCACACCTGCATTTCTTCCACATGGGCTTCGCCCCACCCTGCAGCAATCAAAGCCGCGGTAAAATCGGAATACCCGCGCCCAACTGTCTGTAACAAACCTTCTGGCAGCATGCCAATAAACCCAGTGGCAACCACGGCTTGCCCTTTGTGAAATGGGCAGGCTTGGGCAATTTGCACTTGGGCTTGTTGGCGCCAATCGATGGGCAATGGGTTGGGGAGGGTGTCGAGGCAATGGCTTAAATCTACGGTACGCACGGCCACACCCGCATCTTTTAGTGCATAAGAAAGCAAATGCGCACTCAAACGCTCACCGTAAGCCAGCAGTACATCTTGCGAGTGCGGAGAAATCTCACGAATAACCTGCAAAGCCTCCAAAAAATAGCGTAATGCACGGAGCTGTTCCTCGACTACATGCTCCGCTTCTTTCGCCAATAGCGAAGATTGAATGGCATCGAAAATGGCTTGCTTGTGCAGTTGACGAATGGCCTGCAAAGGTTGTGTAAAAGATTCACCCGCGACTGCCATGCGTCCCGCTTGCAATAGGCAACTGGTGCTACCACTGGCTTTGTCTTTGCCACTCATGGCCGAAACCACAGCGACGCTAGGACCTTTGAGCAGACTGGTTTGAATAATGTGGGCCACGCTTTTTAAGCGCTGGCCACTACCTAAGCTGGTACCACCAAATTTTTGTACCCGCGCTTTTGAGGCATTCGAAGCATTCATGGTGTGTTCTTTATAACCGTTGTTCTGCCATTGGTGAGGTATTAAAAATGTAACTGCAGTTGGGTAAACGTCACGCCACCCTGCAACCAATGCTTCCAGTTTAAGCGCAAAGTTTCAAACTTTAATCCACGCAAACCTTCTTTTTGTAAAGTACTCCAAAGCAATCTCCAAGGGATATAGGAAGGAGTGTGGTGCTCCTTAATGCTTAGGGAAACCTCGTTCCAACCCGCGACACCTTGGCATGTGTGGTCTATTTGAAAAGCCTCGTGTTTGCTCAAACCCGTGCGCGTTTGCGCGGGGGGGGCAATGCCTGTTTGGCTATTGGTGTGGTGTGTTTTGCCAGGCGCGCCTATGGGACAAAACAGTGCCAGTGCCTGTTTGTTGTGGCGGCTATGCCCTTGCATTTCGATGCGCACAGGGCGAGGGGTTTTCAAAAAAAAGCGCAACACCAGCTTGGGCCCCCGTGAATAACGTGCTTTACCCAACAATCCGGGGTGATACACATAGTGCAGGCCTTGACTTGAAACCGCATAAGGTCGCTCATGGCTCATAAAATTGGCCTGCTTGCCATCCATGGCAAATTCTAAGCGTGGCAGGACGGCACTAGGGGGGGTAGGGTTTTTCTCACGCCAAGGGTTAGGAATAAACTCTAAAGGGTAAGTTTGCAAAATGGTTGTGCTCACAACAGGCTGACCAAAACTGGCATAAAAATCGGTTAGGCAATGGGGGGCAAGCAGGTCCCTATGCAACTGAATTCCTGCAAAATCATAGCGCTCCAGCATCGCTGTAATCAGGTTTTTTTCTGCCGTGTTTAAACAGCGCTGTTGACGAAAACGTGAGCGGTAGGTTTTGGCATTGGGCATTAAGGCATGCTCCCAACCTTGCCTTGCAAAGCGCAGATAGGACGGGGTGATCATGACATACCCTGTTACATGTTGGTTGGTTTTTTTAAGGGCTAAATTATCGTAATACTGGCCAATGCGATGGGGATCAACCGATTGAAACGGACAAAATTCCCTTCCTACCAAAGAGCCTGTATGCAGGCAAAAAGGCCAGTTAAACAGGGCAATGCCTTGTGTGCGTTGCACGGTCCTAAAATAGCGTTGCATCGAGGGTGTCTGCGGCAATGCCTGTATGAGGGATTTATTGTGGTCTTTGGTGTGCGGCTGCTCAAGCATGTGTTGCACGGATTGCGGCTGGCGAGGTTGGGTGCGCTGCTGTTGGGTGTTGGTATAAAGGGTGGTGATTTCGACCCCAATCAAAACGAGGAATGCAAAAGGCACCCATACGGGGAGTTTTTGCCAGCGAATATCCAAAGCCAAAAGCAAGAAAAGCACGGGAATAAAGACTGCAAAGCGATCTGCAATGCGGCTAAAATGGTGCCATGGAAGGAGTTGTAACACAGAAAACACATTCGGGATATGGCTAAGCAACAAACCTATTAAGACCAGCACAAAAACATTGGCGGGCGTCATTCGACGCCGCTGTTGCCATAGGGATACGGCAGCACCGATGAGCAGAGCCCAGCCTACGCTGCTCGACCACAGCTTTTCAGGCAGATCAAAGAGGGATTGAAAATTCCCTGGATGCAAAAAAGGGAAATACGGCAAGAGCAAACGCAAAGGTGAGGCAAAGCGCAACCCTTGGCCTTCGATAAAATTCCCATGAAAAGAATGGAAGAGCACTTGGAACAAAATGGGCACATAAAGCCAGACAGCCACACCCATAAGGGATAGCATGCCAGCAAAACGCCACGGATGGGTTTGGATATACCCTATGGCACCATGGGACCAGACCTTCAGCCGCAACAGCTTGCCTTGATACAAGGCATAACCATAAAACAAACCAAACAGGCTAAATTCGGTAAGGGCAAAGGCAGCGATGTAACCCGTTTCCAAACCCATGGCCAAGCATAAAAAAACCATGCGCAAACCAAGCAGCCCAAAAGCGATGCGCCTATTGTGACGTACATCCCGCAAGAGCAAAACGTCGGTGATCAGCCCCAGCACAGCCCAGTGCACAAACACGCCATTCATGCGGTTTGGAAACCAGCGGAGCAGTGCGGGGTTTAAAAACAGCAACAAGAGCGTAAACCAAACGGCGCGGTTTAGGCCATAAGGTTTGTAAAGCAGCAAAAATGCACCCACGCTCAATACCACAAAACTATAACCAGCATAAACAGGTATCCAAACCCCACCCCAAGGCTGTAACAGCCAAGTGAGCCAGTTGGCCTCAAACATGTATGCTCCCGCAAAAAAATGGTTACTTCCGATGGGAAATAGGGTGGCATTAGAATGGGCAAGGTCCAGCTGAGGCCAAGGAAACGGGCTTAAATGTGTGGCAAACAGACGGGCAGAATGGCAAAAAAGGGGGGTATCCTCCATGGGGTGATAATAACACCCAGGGTGAAAGCCTTGGGTAATCCACGCACTTAAACCCAAACCACCGGCTGCCACCAGCAACAAGCCAAGCCAAAAGCGTGTTTTTTGGGGAAAAAACATTGAAAAGCGCGTTTGCATTAATGAGCCTTAGAGGGGTTTTTTTAAGATGCCCGCCGAGCGCTTAACGCTTTGCTTGAGCCAATGGGCGTAGAGTGCCGCTTTTTTTTGCGTATTTAAGGGTAGCGTAGGTGTGGCAGCCTGTGTTCCTTGGGTACTGAGGCTATCTATTTGGTTGCGCAGATAAAAAGCAGACACGGCTACCGATACCGATAAATTTAAGCTTTCCACGAAGCCTAACGTGGGAATCCAAAAATGCGCATCGGCCATGGTGCTTAGTTTCTCACTCACCCCTCGATGCTCATTCCCAAAGACCAACGCCAAGGGGCTCTTAAGGGGAATTTGCGTTAAAGGAACAGCATAACTCGAATGGCAACTTACGTAAATCCGTCTATCTTCTGCCCTGAGCTGCCTGCACAATGCCATCTCATCTTGATGTTTTTGAATGCTTAACCAACGATCGACCCCTGTGCTTACCCCGCGACTAGGGGCTTTGGGCCCATTTGGGTAAAGGGGGTAATTGGGCTTGCCATCGTGTGCAGGGTTTCTCCAAAGGGCAGGGTCGGGAGCAATCCCAAGGCGCTCCCCACCTTGTAGCAGGTGAATGTTTTGAAACGAGAACGCCTCGAGTGAACGCAAAGCGGCGCTAAAATTATGTGGGTCAAGCATTGCCTCAAACACAAAAGCCGCGTAATCGCTCCGCGTCTCAAGCACGCTGCGCATTCGCTGACGACGTGCCGGGGTGGTGTGGGGTTCTAATGCTTCAATAATTGCTTGGTCGTTCATGGGCTCGTTTTTTTTAAGAGGCTTTTGCCAAGGCTTGAGGCCCTTCGGTTTGCAAAATGGTAAGCTGCGCATCGAGATCTTTGGCACACGCAACGCGTAACAAGGCCACACGCGCCATTTTTGCTAAGGCAAATCCACGCAGATACCCCGCCAAATGCTTACGAAACTCTAAGACCGCACGGTGTTCGTGCGCGTTTCCCTTATGCGCCAGCATGCGTGCAAAATGTTCTTTCACCACTGCCATTCTTTGAAACATGGTCAAGCTGCTGCGTTCCTTGGCGGTGGCAAACACCCACGGGTTGCCAATCGCTGCTCTGCCAATCATAAAACCATCCAAATTACGTAGCATGGCAAGACCATCATCCATGCTTTGGAGATCGCCGTTACCTAGGATAGGTATTTGAGGTAGGGCTTGTTTAAGTGCATAAATGGGCTGCCAATTGGCTTGTCCTGAAAAACCTTGGCGGTAGGTCCGCCCATGAATGGTAATTAAGGAGGCACCTGCATTGGTGAGTGCGCGAATAAAGGGGATGAGCTGTTGATGATCGTGCCAGCCAAGGCGGGTTTTCACCGAGACTTGTACCCGACACGCATTGGCGATGGTTTCCACAATGCGGCAAGCCCCTTCCACATCGCGCATTAAACTGCTGCCGTGTTGGGAGTGCACAATTTTTTTGGCAGGACATCCCATGTTAATATCAACCCCCGCCACCCCTGCTTGTTCTAATGTTAAGGCGGCTTTAAGAAAAGAGGTGGGGTTTGAGCCAAAGAGCTGCACAAAATAGGGGTGTTCTTCAGGGCTAAAGGCAAGGCGTTTACGTACATGCGCACTGCGTAAAAATCCATCTGCACTGGTAAACTCACTAAACAATACCACCTTGGAGTGGATCTGGCGTATAATTTGACGGTATGCGCTGTCGGTAATGCCATCCATGGGGGCAAGGCATACAATAGGGCGGTCGATATTTTGCCATTGGTGTGGGGGCGCAAAGGGGGGGGGGACGGCTTGGGCAGGGTTGCTCGACATGGGTTTTGGCAATGAGGTATGTACAATAAACGGGTTTTAGGTTCGCGGGATGATGGTGTTGTGTTGCTTGAATGTGCTGCTCATGACCATGTTGGGTTAGGGCAATGGGATGTTGAGGCAGGCTTTTAAAGTATTTTATGGTAAAGGCTGCCTGCTTGGGTAGATGTCGGGCTCTTTTTTTTCACCTTGGGAATGCGGGCAGGTCGTGTGACGGGGTGAGGCACGGGAAGAACGCTGCCTGCGCGGCGCTCTATTTCTGCTTGTATCAACGGGTCGCGCACTTGGGTGTCGAGTACACGATGTAAATGGGTGGTTTGGCAGAGGCCATTGAGGCGTTGTTCGGTTTGTTGCCATGCCTGTTGCGCTGCCATGCCTGCCTGCCTGCCTTGGGGACTCAAACTCACGCGAATAGGTCCATTGAGCGATTGGAGACGCCTGGGCTTGGACGCCAAAGGCTTTCCAAACTGGCGAAAAAAACGTGCCAACAGACGTTGCATTTGGTAGGTAGAAAAAGCCATGGCTTGGTTAGACCTTGGGCGAATGTTTGGATGAAATGCGAGATCAAAACGCTCACGGACGCGGCAGACCTAGCATAGGGTTTGATGCGGATACAGGCAAATACTGTTACGTGCCGTGCTCGCGCTTTTATTTTCATGCTTGTTTACAGCCATGCTTTTAATGTTTGATGCGTAAAAAAGCCCCTTTGCTGGGTTGCTTTTGCCCTGCTTCGCGTTGCAAATGGGCTTGTAGTTTGTGGTGCGCATCCAAATTTTTCATTTCTTTAAGCAATGAGCGCCGTTCTGCCAAAATCTTTTGCTCTATCCTAACATTATTGGCCACAATAGCTTGAATGAAGCGCTTAATCAAGGGCTGTGCACGTTGCTGCTGATCGCGAGAAGGTGGGCGCAGGGTTAAACGGCGGTCGATGGCACGCAGATGCTGAAAGGTATTCTCCTTCTCGGCTGCAAGGCGCGGCAATTCGGCAGGATTGCTCAAGAGCAATTCTTGCTGGGTAACCTGGCTAAGTTGGCGTAGTACGCGCAGTTTAAGTTGCAAGCCTTGATGATGGATACCCACAAAAGGGGAGAGAGGCGGTTTGGCTGTCATAGGCTGTTTTGTATCACGCTTTGCAAAATCATAAAAACGGGTGCTTACCAACGGTTTGTGGCTTCAAGGTTCACGTTACAGCGTTTGATGCTTGTCTCATTCTTGAAAAGCACTTGTTTCAAGACGCTTTATTTCCCAATGCAAAAGCGAGAAAACACCAGCCCCAGTACATCTTCGGTGGTGGTATGCCCCACGATATCTCCTAAAGCGGTTAAAGCGCAATCCACCTCTACAGCCAAGAGTTCTTCATGACCATGCTGCACACTGATTTGCAGGGCACGCTCCACGGCAACCATGGCACGCTGGGCCGCATTTATTTGGCGCATATTGGTCAGCAAGGCCTCTTCGGTTTGGGGTCGGCTGCCCTCAAAGCACCAGTCTAGCACCTTTTGTTTTAGTGCATTTAAACCCATATTTTTTTTGGAAGAAACCCTAAGCCAACGGTATTTTTGGAGCCGTTGATGCCAGCTGGGTGTGTCTGTTGACATGGCATCTTGCTTGGCAATAAGCACCAAACTTTGCTTCGGGTTGGTTTTTTGTAAAATGTCGAGGCCTTCTTGGCTTAGTGGTTGCGTACCATCGAGCACCACCAAACCAAAATCCGCCTGCTTCCAAGCGCGTTTTGAGCGCAACACCCCTTGCTGTTCGACTGCATCGCTGGTATTGCGTAGGCCTGCTGTGTCAACCAAGCGGACCGCCAAGCCTTCCCACTCGACGGCTTCTTCAATGGTGTCGCGCGTGGTCCCTGGCATGGCAGAAACAATGGCACGTTCTTCTTGAAGCAAGGCATTGAGCAAACTTGACTTGCCTGCATTGGGTGGGCCGATCAATGCAATGGTCAACCCTTCGCGTATTCTGCGCCCTTTTTCCGCATTGTCGAGCAGGGCAAGCAAATCGGCTTGAATCCCTTGCAGTTGGGTGTGCAACGGTGTTTGCGCGTCGCGTTGGGTGTGCTGTTGTACGTCGCCCTCATCGGAAAAATCGATGCAGGCAGCAAGGTAGGCTCCTAGATGTTGGAGGCGTTGTTGCAGGGCTGCGATGCGTTGTTGCAATCCGCCGCGCAGCTGTTCAACCGAGCCCCGCAAGGCGAGCGCAGAATCTGCCTCGATAATATCTGCAACGGCTTCCACTTGGGTGAGATCTAAACGCCCATGCATAAAAGCGCGCCATGTAAACTCGCCAGGGTTTGCCAACCTAGCACCCTGGTTAAGCACTGCAGCCAACACGGTGCGTTGGGCCTGTTTGCCACCATGGCAATGCAGTTCCGCCACGTCTTCTCCCGTGTAGGAGCGCGGTGCGCGCATGGCAACGGCCAAGGCTTCGTCCATCAAACCATCGCTGGTTTTAACCCAACCGTAGCGCATTTGGTGTGAGGGGGAGTGCTGTAAGGCCCTCCCTTTTGCGGTGCAAAACACCGCACTGGCATGCTCTAATGCCTGTTGGCCACTGATGCGAATTACCCCAATGCCCCCGCTTCCATGGGGGGTGGCGATGGCAGCAATGGTATCTTTGTGATTCCACCCTTTCACCAACAATTCCTTATCCGGGCTCGGTTTTTGCTGCCAATAACGTGTGGATTACGGGCGGAGGATGCCTAAAACCCATCGATGGATGGCGTTAGCGCAGGTCGTGAGGAAATATACGGCGGTAGTGTGCCTCGCCTAAAAGGTGGAGCACAACTTGCTGATCCTGATCGCGCAGGTTGGAAAAAGCAAGCCTTATGAGCAAAAAGTTCGCGCGAATAACGTCAATGGCGCGTTGCTTGTCAAGGTCGTCATAATAACCACAGCTGCGGACCGAACGTGCTGCTTCAATCGAGGATGTACCAAGGCGGTGTGTGTTGTAAAGTGCCGTGCTTGTGCGTTTTTCATAGTAAAATACCAAGCGCTCTTTGGCTTCTTTGTGCAGGGCGTTTGAAAGCTGCAACCAATAACCGGCACAAGTCAGGCGTGGTTCCATTGCGCCAATGGAGGCGTTTGATTGAAGCCCCCTGCAGCTTGCCATCGAAAAAGCAAAAACCAACAGGATCCATGGGGTAATCCAAGTCCCACTCGAGGGTAGGGGCGTTGCTTGGCTCGGCAAATGGGGCTTGGCTACCACAGATTTTGCAAGATCCAAATCATTGGAAGGCATGGCATGGTTTCCGTATTTATGGGTCAAAGGGTGCAAGATAACAAGGGAGGATGGGTGTGGTTTCACAAGTGAAGGAAAAAAAGAGGACTAGTCTGCACAAAGTCCCCTTTTTTTCTCCCTACGGGTTTAAAAAGCGTGCCGTTAACCTAAGGGATTTTAGGAGCATGGTCCCCGCTTTTTATGGTGGTGTTACATAAGGACATCTGTGCAGTACGGCCCCATAGCTTCTAATCTACCAAACGTAACACCGCACGTGGAATTTGGTTTGCCTGGGCCGACAGCGCTGCCCCTGGTTCAAACACAATTCTCTCTTTGGTAAAGTTAGCCAATTCTGCTCCAAAATCCACATCGCGAATCACCGAATCAGCGGCCTGTAAGTTCTCCATTGCAACACGCAGGGTAATGAGGTTGGTTTGCAGCGTGTTTTTTTGCAATGCTCCGAGGTCGCCCCGCCTACGGGTGAGTTCACCAATGGCGCTATCCACCAACAAAAGGCTGTCAAAAGCCGCTTGTGAATTGAGGGTCACATCAATTTCGCCTAGGTTGTTAAAGCGGCTGCTGTTGCCTGTCTCGCGGGCCAGGGAATTGGTAGAAACGTTGGGTAAGGCTACCACCAAACTTTGGCCTGCATTGGCGCCCAAATTAAAGGTAAGCGCATTGTTAATGACGGCTACCCTCCCCACAACACCCGTTTCAAACACTTGGTCTACACTCTCATTGCCTACGTCATCAAATTGACCCGTTTTTTCTTTTTTGCCAAGGTAGCACACCAACAGTCCGTCGCTATTCGCATTCCCCACCAAACCTTTTAAAATTGCCCCATTTCCTACGGCAGGTTCGCCGCCAATGCTCCCCGCAATGTCTTGTCCTGCTACGGGCGCAATCAAGGTTTTGCTGTTTGCAAAATCGCCTTGGTCTGCGAATACGCCCAACAAAAACGTGGCTCCCTTGCCATAATTTTTATGAATTACCTCAATCCTGCCATCTTCTAAGATACTAAAATCAATCGCGAGCCCGCTTACTGCAATCGACTTGCGTGCCTTAGCCTGTAAACTGCTTAGAGTGTCCGTTGCTGTTCCCACGACCTCTGCGGTTTTTTCACCTTCGAAAAAGCTCAGGCGTGCGCCATTGACATCTTTTTGTTCAAGGTGATTCTCGGTGAGCAACCTCGTTTTGGTGGCGAGTTGGGTGAGGTTTACCGCATATCCTTCCACCGCAGAAGTACGTGTGTTTTCATTGGCAAAAACGAACACCAAGCCTTCACCTTGAGCAAAACCCGTGGTACCCGCGCTGCCATCAAGCAAGTTACGTGAGCCAAATTGGGCATTTTTTGCAATGCGGTCGATACTGTCTAAAGCATTGCGGATTTTTTTCTGGTCGGCTAACACGGCATTCTTGTCGTTACCGCCTTCGTTACCAGCGTGCAAAACCAATTGACGCACCCGTACCAGGAGATTATGAACCTCTCCCAAAGAGGACTCGGCCGTATTCACCAAGGCAGCCGCGAGTTCAGAGTTGGCCACTGCCTGGTTGAGCCCTGCAATTTGCCTGCGAAGCCGTTCAGAGACAATCAATCCACGAGGGTCATCGCCTGCACTGTGAATGCGAAAGCCTGAGGAAAGGCGCTGAAGCAAATCGGCTAAGCGGCGGTTGGAGCTACCCAAAAGGCGTGCGCTGCGCTGCGCTGCGATATTGGTATTAATGCGTAAAGTCATCACTCATGTCCTTTTTGGAACTGCAACTTAACAAGAAGGCAAACGATGTTTTAAGAAAAAGCCCGCCCATGGGTGTCTGGTTGATCCAACACGGTTAATTCCACATCAAATCGGCCCTTTCTTTGTGAGCGACCATGTTTAATCCTTGCCAAGGTTTTAAGGGGGCCACCCATGCCTTCCGGTTTAACTTTAGGCGCAAACGTTGCTGCATCTTTAGGCAGATGTCATTCAGATCGCTTTGGGGTTTTTGTGCAATAGGCTGAACCATATGGGGCTTGATATGCGCGTACGCAAACAGGTTTTGTGCATGTATTTTAAGTTGGCTCAGCGCACTAGGACCCGTTTGCAAGCGGAGGTCTTCAATCGTGCATAAAGAGAAGGCAATTTCTTCGAGGGCTTTACAGGCCATTGTGTAGCAGTCCATGGTTTGGCGTGGATTGCCTGCTTGCATGGTGGCCAAGCTGGTAAAATTGCTGGTCGTGTTCACCCCTTTGGCTAAGTCTCTGGCTCTTGCTGGAGCCAAATGCAAAATGAACTTGCTATCATTTCCCTCATCCAACGCGTGCAGACGCAAACTACTTTGCAGCACGTGAATCCATCCTGTTTTAGGGGGCTGGGGGGTATGGATGCTTACACCAAAGGGGTGATTTTGTACGCGCTCTACCACAAGCCCGGTGGTGCGAGGGTTTCCCGTACGTCCCATCAGCAAAGAGCCTTGCCCAATGCCTGGTTCGTGATGAATCTCACCTTGTACATCCAAACCATTGCCCACCCAATGCCAGTTGGGGTTGGCTACCCCGAGCAAGGTAACAGGGGCGCAGCGTACCCAAAATCCGTAACTGCTGCCACATTGCAGGTGACGAATGTGAATGTGCCCTTTTGTGCTTAAGGATACCACCAAAGGAAGCTGGTGCTTGTATACCTCATACTGCATCCAGCGTAAAAAATCGACCACGGGCACTTTCCCTTGTATTTCACAGCCAATCACAGTGCTCCCTATGCGGAGCATCAAGGTAATCCCCCTGTTTAAAACCTCGGGGGTGAGGGCGAGTTGCCCTTGAATATGGCTTGGAACGGGTTCTTGGGTAATGCGTACTTTATAACCTTTTGCAGGGGAACTTTTGGTCAATGCAGAGGCCATCACAAATTGAAAGCCATCTTCAGTGCTCCATCCTTTGGCGCCAAGGGTTCCGCTTAGGAGGTTTAAAGGGCCAAAGTGTGCATTGGCGCTGTATGTATCAAGGTGCTTTATTCTTTGACTTAACCAAGATTGTAATGCTTTGCCAATGTGCTCAGGGTTGCGCAAGGCTTTTTGTAGTTCTTGTGCTATCTCTTTGAGCGTTTTATGCATCAGGCTCAATGCAATTTTTGCTTGGTGCAGTGAACCCATGGCGTGCTCGGTCAAGCGAATATCGCGTTCTAATTTGGCAAGGGCTTCGCGCTGCTGTTGGGCATTCCAAAGCCACGGCGTGGGATGGTTGCCCACGTTGTGATCTGCGCTGCTGCCTTGCACGAGTTGTTGCGCGGTGCTTTGCATGGCGTGTTTACTTCTTACTATTTGTAAATCACACAGCCTTTATCTTAAGACGTGCTTTTGGTTACGTAATGGAGCGCTTATCGTGTGTAGGCAGTTCATCGCATTCACCAAGACTATAGGCCTTTTATGCCTGTTTTTAAGTCGAACAAAATGGCAAGCAGTTGCTGGGCAAATGGCCAATCGAAAACGGGCTTTTTCGTGATGGAATTCATTTTGAAGCGGATTTGACGAGAGTCTTTTTTTAAACCAAATCTGCTTTAATATGCACTCCATGGGTGCGCATGTGTCCGTTTTTGCGCAAGCAAGGCAACAGCCAAAGGGTTTTTGAATTTGGCTTGGCTGTTGCTGCTTTTGCGATTTACGCCTTGGGGTTAACCCAACAAGGACAGCACCGATTGTGGTGCCTGGTTGGCTTGCGCCAACATGGCCGTTGTCGATTGTACCAAGATGTTGTTTCGCGTATAGTCCGTGATTTCTTTTGCCATATCGGCATCGCGAATAACGGACTCTGCATTGGTCAACTCTTCGAAGTTAATGCGCAGCTGGCGAATGTTGGTTTCGAGTGAGTTCTTTTGGAAAGCACCTAATTCGGCGCGGTTGCGGTTGATTTCAGTCATGGCACTGCTTAGCAAACGCTGTGCGTCTTCTGCGCCTTGGAGATTGCGGATATCAATATCGCGCAAATGTTCATAACCACTCGCATTGTCGACGTTGCCACCCAGTGAGCGCGTGTTGGCGTTAACCAGAGAAATGGTTTCTTTTTGACCAACCGTAGGACCCACTTGAAAGTTGAGAGAGTTTTGGAACAGTGCAACACGCCCTGCTAATTCACCATTTTCAGCGTCATCGGTTTGGATATCGCCCGAATAATTAATGACCAAGTCTTCAGCACGCGTGCCTTCGGCACCACTTAAAAACTGCCCTTCCCCAATACCCACTTCACCATCGAAGGTGCCGCGAATGTCCACACCTACATGGCGTTCTACCGTATTGGCTTTATTCGAAAGTACACCTGCGGTACTTGAAGAAAAGTCAATTGAGTGATTTGCTCCATATTCTTTATGCGTGAATGACAGTGTATCGTCATCGTTGAGTTCCATATCGATGAGCAAACCGGCCGATTCGACCACATTGCGCAACTTGCTTACCACTTGGCTGGCGGTATCGCCTGCTTCGGTAATGAAGGTAATGGTGCGTCCACCCTCTGCAATGGTGAGTTTTTCACCGTTGTCAATTATATCTTGAGAAAGACCCGTTGTGCCTTCAATACTGGCGCGTTCAGCCAATTGCGTAATGCGGACAGCATACCCTTCAATCGAGCTGGTTTTGGTGTTTTCACCTGCATCAACAAAGCTTAGGTTATCGCCAATGGCAATCCCGTTGGCTGCATTGCTCCCATCAAGGAGTTTGCGTGCGCCAAACTGGGCAAACTGGCTAATTTTGTCAATCGCATCCAAAGAGCGGCTAAACTCCAAATAATCCGCTTCTAGGGTTTCAGGGGAGTTGGCTCCTTCGTTTGCCGCGTGAATGGCCAAGCGGTTAAGGCTGGTGAGTGTGTTGGTGAGTTCACTTAAAGCGGCTTCTGTGGTTTGCACCATGGAAACAGCCACCTCAGAGTTTTCGGTGGCTTGGCTGATGTTTGCTACCTGGGAGCGTAATTGCTCGGAGATCATTAAACTGGCAGGGCCATCCGCTGCACGGTTAATTTTAAGACCAGAAGACAGTCTCTCTAAAGAGCGAGATAACTGCTGGCTATTTTGCAGCAAATTGCGGTGGGTGTTTAATGCGGGAACGTTGTGATTAATGCGCAGACTACTCATGGCGAGGTTCCTTCCTATGGCCATTGTTTGAGAATAAAATGACAGTCGTTTACGTCGTTATTTTTCCAATGCCAACCACAGGGAGATGCGGGGGATCAGAAATCTAAAAACAGTTAAGTAATTGAAATTACTACTAATTTTTAGTTATTATACGTAACGGCTTGCGCTATCAAAACTTAAAAATAAAAATCCATTTTATTTAAAAATAACAAGCCACACTCAAACCCAATGATGGAACCCATTTTTTACGATGTGCCCCACCACCGGGGTAGAGGATGAAAATCTCGAGCGAGATTGGGGGTTAACCCAACAAACTCAAGACATTTTGAGGCGCCTGATTGGCCTGCCCCAACATGGCCGTAGCAGATTGTACGAGAATGTTGTTGCGGGTGTACTCAGAAATTTCCTTAGCATAGTCTGCATCACGAATGACCGACTCTGCATTGGTAAGTTCCTCTGCGTTAATGCGCAATTGACGCAAGTTGGCTTCAAGTGAGTTCTTTTGAAACGCACCCAATTCAGCACGATTGCGGTTGACTTCTGTCTGTGCGACATCCACCAACCGTTGTGCATCCTCGGCCCCTTGCAAGGTACGAATGTCGATATCGCGCAAATTTTGAAAATTGCTTGCATTATCGATTCCACGCCCTAATACGCGCGAACCAGCATTGACAAGTGCAATCGTTTCCGATTGTCCTACCTTGCCACCCACTTGAAAAGTGAGTGAGTTTTGGAACACAGCAACCCTACCTGCAACCTCCCCAGTTTCACCGTCATCGGTTTGGGTGTTACCCGTATAGTTAACCTGTAATTCCTCTGCTCTAGTGCCAATAGCCCCAGTTAATACGCGACCTTCACCTGTGGCAACATCACCGTCGAACGTACCTTGCACATCAAGGCCAGCTTTGCGCTCAACCACACCACCCACCTCAGATAGCACGCCATCTGAAGCAGAAACATAGTTAAACTCTTTTGCTACACCGTACTCTTTGTGCTGTATGTGAAGTGTGTTGTCCTCGGTTAATCTCACATTAATATTAAGCCCCGCATCACTGATGACATTATCCAACTTGTTGACAACTTGGCTGGCTGTGTCGCCAGCGGTGGTTGTAAAAGTTACGGATTTTCCACCTTCAGACAAGCTAAAGGTTTCACCTGCATCAATCAGTTCTTGGCTTAATGCCGTTGTACCTTCCGTGCTCGCTTGTCTACCCAGTTGGGTAATGCGGACCACGTATCCTTCAACGGGACTGGTTTCGGTTGTGGCACCAGCACCTAAAAATCGCACCCCATCGCCAATGGCAATCCCATTTGCACCCGTGCTTCCATCAAGCAGCTTGCGCGCGCCAAATTGAGCATTTTTGCTAATGTTATCGATGGCGTCTAAAGAGCGTGTAAATTCTAGGTGATCAGCCGCCAAAGTTTCGGGAGAGTTTGCCCCTTCGTTTGCCGCATGAATGGCAAGACGACTAAGCGAGGTTAACGTGTTTGTCAACTCGCTCAAGGCAGCTTCTGTTGTTTGTATCATTGAGATAGCCACTTCAGAGTTCTCCGTCGCTTGGTTTAGCCCAATCACTTGTGAGCGCAATTGCTCAGAAATCATCAGGCTGGCTGGTCCATCAGCAGCTTTGTTAATTCTTAAACCAGAGGAAAGCTTCTCTAATGATTTAGCAAGCGTCCCACTGTTTTCTAACAAGTTGCGATGGGTATTAAGTGCTGGAATATTGTTATTGATTCGCAGAGTCATTTACGAACCTCCTTGTAGTTAGATTTGCCAATCTTCAAAAAATGAGGCGATTTCTCGCTTTCGTATTTTTAAAGACCGCCTTTTAGGCTTACCTTAAGTACCCCGCTTCAATGTTTCCATTTTCGAGGGTTATCAGGTAAAAAGGCTCCTTTGCATATGGTGTTCTGCCCTAACCAAAGATTGATTAAGACACCACATATCAACGCTTTTGGTTATGTTCTTATGTTGGCCAAAAGGGTTGATCTTGTTAAAGGGTTTTGCTCGCAAGGATAAACTTTTGAGCGATGGCACTTTTAAAAGGCAACGTTGTGTCTGCAAAGAATTTTTTTACACAAAAGCGGATCGCTCTAACTACTTTTTCAATCGAAACGCCTTCATCACAACGTGGTCTTATGGTTAAAATACCCCCTTTGGGTTTGGTGAAAAAAATTTGCCTTGTGGGCAAAAGGTGAATTTAAGTCAATTAATCCATTTGACGAGAGGGTTTATCTAATCTCTAGCCATTGCCTGTTGAAGCACCCAGGCCATTTGGGCGGCTTTTTGATGAAAAACATCTAGAGAACGCGTGGCTGTTGGTTGTGCCTTAACACTCGATGCGTATTTCAACTTTGCCATGGCGGCATCTTGCTTGCGTTTCATGGTGCCTTGAATTTTTTCGAGCCAGTCTTCCAGTTCGTAGGCAACGCTATGAAGCATGTGAATGGTATCTTTTACCTGAAACCACGAATGGCACGCGGCATGGTCTAAAGACAAAAAACCACTCGATGAGTCGACCCAATTCCCCAGTTTGCCTGGCTGGCACCAAGGTAGGGTAATGGCTGGGATAGCAGTGTGAGGATCGGCCGCTTCTTGCACAAAAATGCTGTTTTGCACCACATGGCAGTTTGCTTGTTTGTTTTCTTCAAGGGAGCGCTCGCCTGTCCAACACACCGCCAATTCTGCTGTGCGTTGGTTATCCAAAAGGCCTACAAGCATGCGCCCCACGCCAAAAGCGTGTTCTCCGTCCAGTTCGCCTTGAATATCCTTGCCTTTTAAGCAGATTTCTAAGTGCCCTGGTTGTTGAGACAAAATGGAGGTGCGCCGGCTCAACCCACGGAAAATATGCTGTGAGCCATAGTGGTTATGTTGCAGCACAAGTCTCCCGCTGGGGCTAATTTGGGCTTCAAGGTTTAAACCTGCGCGCCAAATTTCCGTTTGCAAGCGCAGCACAAACGCCGTGGGGCTTTCATTTTTGTGTAAAAGCACCCGAATTTCTTGGTCGCTTTCAGTCAGTATCAGTTCTTGTTCCTCATTCATAAAAGCAGGGTGCAAAGGCGCATGGCCCATCAGCACAGAGCGTGTTGGGTAAATGCTGATGTTGACGGAAAACCCTTGTGCAGGTGACGATTTGGTGTTTGGACCACCGCGCAAAAACCCGACACCGTTTCCCCAACCCACCACACTGCTTTGTCCATTTAACAAACCACGGCCATGAAATTTACAATTGCGAACGGTGTCGTCAATTTGTTGGGCAATGCTTTGCATGCACTGGTCTAAAGCAGGCAAAGGTTTGCTGTGCATGCTACGCATTTCCCAATGGGTGTTTAAAAAATCGAGGCCAAAAGCAATTTTGCGCTGAATGTGCAAAATCCCCCGTTGTGTTTGTTGCAGTATGGAAACCGAGGTTTCTAGGTTGCGCAGAATTTGCTTTGTGTCCAACCATCCAGAATCAAAGTGTAGCCAACCACCGGGCTGCGGCATCCGCTCTGTTTGGCTTGCATGCATGCCCACCTCGCCAAGGTTAAATTCCTTGGCTCGCATTTGGTGGGCATCGCTGGGAAGGTGTTGAATTTCCATAAAAAACGCTTTACTTAAAAAATCATGCAGTCTACGAAACAACAGGTAGGTTTCGCTTGCAATAAAACTTCACCTTTAGATGCCTTGGAGCAAACCAAGAACGTTTTGCGTGGTTTGGTTGGCTTGGGTTAGCATCGACAAACCCGATTGCAAAATGACCTTGTTGCGTGTAAATTCGCTCACTTCTTCCGCCATATCTGCATCTCTAATCACAGACTCTGCGGACAAAAGTTCCTCACGGTTTATTCGCAAGCTACGTATATTGGCTTCGAGTGAGTTCTTTTGAATGGCACCCAATTCACCACGCACGGCATTCAAATCTTCAATCGCTTTTTCCACCAAGCGCATCGCATCTTCGGCTCCTTGAAAACTACGCACATCAATATCGGCAAGCGCACGATAGCCGCTGACATTGTCAACGTTTCGCCCAAGTACGCCCGTGTTGACGCTGTTTAAGGCCACCTTTGTGATTTGCCCCACATCAGGCCCCGTTTGAAACAGCGCGGAGTGCTGAGCAAGCAAGACGCGCCCCACCAATTGGTCTTCTTTATGGCCGTCGTAAATCATCTGGATGCCGTCGGTTTTAGCACCTGGGACGCCTTTTATGAGGCGCCCTACCCCATAGGTGGGTTCTCCACCGATGGTGGCCAAAACATCCTGGCCATTTTGAATGGTTAAAGGGGTTTTATTATCTTCGCCCAATACACCCCCCACACTTGAACTCACGCTAAAGGATTCTTTTGAGCCGTAATCTTTATGGGAAACTTTGATGCGACCATCATCGGTTAAGCTCACTTCCACGTTGAGGCCGCGCTCTTCTGCTTGCTTGCCCAACCTGTTAACAAAAGTTTGTGGAGTATCTTTTTCGAGGGGGACTAGGTCTGCTATTCTGCCACTTTCTTCAATGGTGACTCTTACATTGGCACCCAGGTCTTCATCGGTGAAAACCTTGGGGGCCGTATGGTGCGCACGGGTGGCAGCTTTTTGTACAAACACCCCATACCCACCTTCCGGGGAAGCGTTTGTGTTCACACTGCCCTTGATAAATCTTAAATTATCTCCTACGGCTACGCCGTTAACACCGCTGCTACCGTCCAAAATTTTACGCCCCGCAAAATTAGCGAACTTAGAAATGTTGTCAATGGCTATCAAAGCATTTTCAATTTCTTGTTGGTCTGCCTCAAGCATGGCAGGCCCATTGGCCCCTTCGTTGGCAGCATGCACGGCCAAACGGCGAATGTCGACCAACAGGCGGTTCACTTCACCTAAAGCGGATTCGGTCGTTTGCACCATCGAAACAGAGACCTCTGAGTTGCGAATGGCACCACCAAAGGCGGCCACTTGAGCACGCAGACGCTCCGAAATCATTAAGGTGGCAGGTCCGTCAGCTGCCCGCACAATCCTCTCCCCTGAGGAAAGGTGCTCGAGGCTGGTTTGCAAACGCTTGTCGGTGTTAAGCAAATGGCGGTGGGTGTTAATGGCTTGTGTGTTGTTGTTTACAACCAATGCTCCCATGGTGATTCTCCTTGCATAAAAATCAAGTAAGGGTGTTGTTAAAATGCGTGCTAAAAAAGGCACACAGATAAGGGCAAACACAAACGAAAAGCACGTTGCTCCAGCACGCTTATGGTTTGTGTGGTGTTGCGTTGCTAAATGATGCGCTAATGAATAATGTTTTAAACCACCATGCGCCGTTGCAATGGTTGCCTTGCATGGGGCCTTTTTCCGGCAGTTGTGTTTTTCAACACCAAAACCCAGCCTTCACGCAAAATGCCCATTACTTTGGCCATTCGCACGACCTGTGCTGCATTTTTGCGAAGGTTTGCTTCTACAATTTGCTCAAATACAAACACGTAAAGGCGATGTAAATTTTTTCCAATATCGCCACCTTGTTCAGGCTTTAAACCGCTCAATAGCTCGGAAACAATGTCTGCACTGCGCGTTAGGTAGCGGTGTGCATTTTCAATCTCCTCGTTCTCAATACATGCAGCACCCTTGTTCATAAAGCGGATGGCACCATCGTAAAGCATCACAATTAAGCGACTTTGGCTGGCGGTTTCAACGCTCGTCATTTCGTAAGCACTGTAAGGGCTCTGGGTTTGAGACATGGTGTGTTATGAATCCTTTTTTCTTATCCGCAGGCGAAAATGGCTTATTCAAATTTTGAGTAAACTTGCTTTTGTGCTGAATAACGGCTTGTTACCTGATGGTTACGGTGTATCTTCCCTAGGACTTTAATTTTTTATTGCTTTAAACTTAATTTAGAACCTTGAGGGCCTGGGTGGCTTTGCATAGGGGCCGCTTTGTTGGGGGTTGAGGCTCTGTTTTCTGGCTTAATGTTTTGCCATCCTTCGCGCAAACTTTCGAGCAAACCCACCACTTGTACTAGGCGCCGCTTGTCTTTGCTGAGGTTGGCGTCAATCAGTTCGTTAAAAATGTAGATGTATATCCGCTGTAAATTCTTGGCAATGTCGCCACCAGCTTCAAGGTTTAGTGAGGCAAGCAGTTCTGTCACAATGCTTTTGGCACGTACCACATAGGTGTGAAATAGGTGGAGACCTTTGGTATCGAGTTCCATTTGAATGGCTGCCTTAAGGCGACGAATGGCACCATCGTAAAGCATCAAAATCAACGTGCGTTGGTCTGTAGTCGTTACCGAGTTTTTTTTGTAGGCATTGGCGCCCTTGCTGTATTGCTGCTTAAGCATGACGGGTTTTTGAACAACCTTTTTGTAAAAAACAAATGTGCAATGTGGAACATGGCAGACCATGCTCTTATGGGTTGCTTAACGGCAAGGTGGTGCAAAAGCTTAAAGGCTTGGTGATTTTTTCTTCTAAAAAATGCTTGTGAGCCGTGTTTTTTAAAGGCGGGCACGCGCTTGTTTTTTTGCGGGGTGTTTTTCCGCTGCCTCGAAGCAGCCTAGGCGGCGCGGGTGTTGACCCAAAAAACGGTACGCAAACGGCGCAAGACTCCCAAGGCGCACCTCCTTAGGCGTGTCCTGTTTTGAGGTCTTTCATTTGCTTGCGTTCTTCACCAGCCTTTTTTTGGCTCAGGTGGGGATGGGGTTTTTAGCCTTGAGGGCACTCGTTTTGCCAGCACATCTCCCTGCAAGGATGTTCTGTCTGGCTTGGGCAACACAAAGTGGATTTTTTAAGAGACCCTTGCGAGGGCTTCCCCAGTTGAGATCGCTGAAAGGCTTGACCAAATCTCGATTTCTAAGGGTGTCGCTATAGCGTGCGAGCATCGGCACTAGAGTAAAAAATGGCGCACCTCCATTTGTGCTTGTTCAGCGCCTCGTTTGCCTGGCCTGCCTTTGGTGCTATCGCGTGCTGCCCAGAGCACCCGCCTACTTAAATGTTTGTCCCACCACTACGCGGCGGTTTACAAAGGGTGAATTCGCCCCGCTGCTTTGCACGGCCTCTTGAAACTAAAATCTGCATTCCCTCAAGAATTGCACCATATGAAATATGCGCCACACGCACCTGTGGCGCAATTAATCAAAAAGCGTAGGGGGATCGCTTTTTTACTCAAAAAGAAACTTTACAGACTGTTTGAATTCCTTATAGGATGCCCCCATGTCTTGATAATGTGTTGCGTCAGTAACGTAAAAGAAATGGGGTTTTCCCCGAGTACACAATGCCTGCGTCAACAGCGTTTTTTGCATAAAGCAATCGACTTGGTGCGACTAACATCGGTTGACGGTAAATGGAGCAAGCGTGCGTGTTTGTACCTTGATAACCGAGGTATTATTGCAAGCCTCTTGATTGGCCCAACGTGAGTAAGGAGTGTGTGCTACCCCGCGCTGCTGTGTTGGCAGTTTGTGGTTTGCGTATATTTTTCGAGCGAGGTTTTCTATTGCGAACTAGGTCACTCAATCTTAATTTAAAAACGCAAAAAGCGATGCTCCTTGGCATCGATACAAAATCGGGTGTGGCTTTAAGTTACTTTTTCAGTGAAACAGACCAAAGGCATCGATCCTCATGCGCCCCAAAAAGCGCATGATATCATCTCAGCATTCCTTAACAAGAAACAATAAAAGGAGAAACGCTTATGCGTATGCAAACATTTCGTGCTTGCTTACTCGCGCTGGTGTTTGGAATGGCCGCGTTGGTGGTGATACCAAGTGACAGCCATGCACAACGACGTGGTGGGCAACTCAAGTATATGATTCCCGCTTCTGGTGCGCCCAGCTTAGACGCACACCGCGAGGCAACCTTTGCCACCATTCACCCAACCGCACCGTTTTACAGTTTGTTAATTCAAGTTGACCCAACCAGCAAAACGAATAAAATTGGGGGCGACCTTGCGACCAAATGGACGGTGAGTAAAGACAAAAAAACCTACACCTTTACCTTGCGCCGCAATGTTAAGTTTCATGACGGCACACCGCTTACTGCAAAAGATGTGATTGCGAGTTGGCGTAAGCTGGTGAACCCCGAAACCTATGGCAAAAACGTGGTAAGTTCGCGCAAGGGCTTTTTTTCCATGATTGAATCATACAAGGCTGTTGGCAAATACCAGGTTGTTTTTAAATTAAAGCATCCGTCAGGAGCCTTTATTCCTGCTTTGGCCATGCCTTTTAACTATATCTACAAAGCTGCCATTTTAGAGAAAGACCCCCATTATCACGAAAAAAATGTGATGGGCTCTGGCCCGTTTCAATTTGTTGAGTACGTTCCTGGTGGGCGCATAGCAGGAAAGCGTAACGAAAATTATTATATTAAAGGGCGCCCTTACCTAGATGGGTTTGAGGCCATTTTTGCCAAGAAGCAAAACGTGTATGTGCAAGCCATACGTGGCGGCCGTATACATGGCGTCTTTCGTGGTTTGCCCCCTGCCGCTGTGCAAGACCTGTTAAGGGCACGTGGAAAAACCTTAACCGTGCACAGAAGTACTTGGAATTGTGGAATGTACGCGACCTTCAACAGGGACAAAAAACCCTTTGACGATGTGCGTGTGCGTCAAGCAGTGCACTTGGCCCTCGATCGCTGGGCTGCAAGCAAGCACCTGTCGCGCATTGCCATTGTAAAGACCGTTGGTGCGTATGTCTTTCCCGGCCATCCTCTTGCCTTTACCAATGCCGAACTCCGCAAAGAGCCTGGTTATGGAGACATTAAAAAAGCCCGCGCAAAAGCCCGCCGCTTGTTAAAAGAAGCAGGGCAATCTAATTTGAAATTCGTCTTTCACAATCGTAATACCGACCAACCTTACAAGGTGGTGGGAACGTGGCTAATTGACCAATGGCGCCAAATTGGCTTGAGTATTACGCAAGAGCCGGTTTCCAGTTCCCAATACTTTGGGCGGCTTCGTAGCCGCGATTATGATGTGGGAATAGATTTTGGTTGTGAAGCGTTGGTAAACCCCTCGGTGGATATCTCCAAGCATCGACCAGGCCAGTCGAATAACTACAGCAGCTCTGGTCCAGACCCAAAGTTTGAGAAGATGTTTGCCCAGCAGTTGCGTGAGGGTGACCCTAAGAAGCAGCGCAAAATTATGTTGAAAATGCAGCGCTATGCTTTACGCGAAATGTGGACTTCCCCTGTGTTGTGGTGGGATTTGGTGCTGGTGCACGACAAAAAACTGCGAGGCTTTAACATTGGTCCGAGTCACTACTTGAACATTGGTCATGCCAATGTTTGGTTAGATAAATAAGGCTTGTGATCATAAGCGCCTATTAGTTCATTTTCTATGTTGCGCTAGGGCGATCGCTTGATTTGCTCAAAGCCCTGCGCAGGAAAACAGATGCCTTCCATTTAGTCCGTCATGGGATGAGATGAGAAGGCATTTTTGTTGGTTTTTCACGGTTTTTAAAAAGGGCGGTTATTTGTTTTTTGTGACTGCTTGCTTGTTTATACTTGAACACATAGCCAAAGCATTGACTTACTGCCTGTTGTAGTGTAAATAGTGGCTTACTATCGTGTGAGCCTCGCCCCTGTGCTTACTCTAATGCTTATTCTAATGTAGCAGTGGCGTGCGGCTGGCCGATGTACCCCCCACCTTGTTATAGCAGGAGGCTTTGTTATTCACTATGCGTACTAAACTTGTATTTATCACGGCTGTTTCCATTTTATTTGGCTTAGCGGCGGTTGTGTCAGAAGATGGTTTTGCTCAAAAACGTGCCCGTATCCAGCCACAACGCGGTGGCGTCCTTAAGTATATTATTCCTTCCTCGGGTGCGCCGAGCCTTGATGCACACCGTGAAACCACTTTTGCCACGGTACATCCAACCGCACCGTTTTACAGTTTGCTGCTCTACACAGATCCTACCAGCAGGGGTGGGCTGAGACTAACGGGAGATTTGGCGGTTGGGTTTAAAGTGAGTGACAAGAAACGCCGTTATGCGTTTAAAATTCGTAAAGGGGTCAAGTTTCATGATGGCAGCCCGTTGACCGCGAAAGATGTGGTTGCCAGCTGGGAGAAGCTCGTTTTTCCTGAAAAATACGGCAAAGACGTGTTAAGTGCGCGCAAAGATTTCTTTCGAATGATTCAATCGGTGCGTGCTCTCAACTCGAGCACGGTAGAATTTCAGTTAAGGCACGCTACTTCAGCCTTTATCCCCGTGGTTGCTATGCCGTTTAATTACGTGTACAAGGCCGATATTCTGAAGAAAAACCCTCGGTGGTATGAAAAAAATGTGATGGGCAGCGGCCCTTTTGCGTTTGTTGAGTATGTGCCCAAAGCACGGATTGTAGGCAAACGCAACCCTGATTTTTACCTTAAAGGTCTCCCGTATTTGGATGGTTTTGAAGCTACCTTTTCTAGAAAGCAGTATATTTATTTGCAGGCATTGCGTGACCGTCGCATCCATTCCGTATTTCGTGGATTGCCGCCGGGGGCCGTGGCGGACCTGAAAAAGGAACTTGGCAATAAAGTACGCGTTCAAGAAAGCGACTGGAATTGCTCGGTTGCCCTCGTATTTAATACGACCAAGGCCCCTTTCAATGATAAACGTGTGCGCCAAGCACTCTCTTTGGGTATCGATCGTTGGAAAGGCGGTAGGGAATTATCTGAGACTGGGATTGTGAAAACGGTGGGTGGTCTGACTTTCCCGAGGCATTATCTATCCCCTGACAAAAAGGCGTTGCGCGATCTCCCGGGTTATGGCGACATTAACAAGGAGCGCGCCAAAGCAAAAAAACTCCTCAAAGCCGCCAAACAAACCAAGTTGAAGTTTGAACTTTTAAATCGTGGAACCGACCAACCCTACAAGGTGGTTGGCGTTTGGTTGGTGAGGGAGTGGAAAAAAATTGGGGTGACTGCCACCATTAAAACGGAGCCTACTTCTAAATGGTATGCTTTGCGTCGCTCGAAAGACTATGCGGCGGCGACAGATGCAAGCTGTCAATCTTTGGTGAACCCTACTATTGATATTGCAAAATATATCCCGAGTGGTGGAAACGACTATTCTGGCTACAAGGATGCGGTCTTTGAAAAATTGCATGACCAACAATTACACGAAAGCAATCGCGAGCGCCAAAAGCGCATTATTTATGATATGCACAAACGTGCCATGGAGGGTGTGTGGACTGTGCCTATTTTGTGGTACAACCGCTTTGTTGTCCATGATGTTCGCATGAAAGGCTGGCGTATTACTCCAAGCCATTACCTAAATATGCGTTTCGCTCAAGTGTGGCTTGATCTAAAATAATTCAGGCACAAAATTGGGATTCAGCCTTATCCCCCTATCTTAGGAAATACCTCCTGCGCTTTGCTTTTGCAGAGCAAGGGAGGTTTTTTGTGCCAAGGAGGACCCACACACATGCCCAAAGCACCAGCCTTGCGCCTATCACAGACATGTTAATGGTTAAAGGGGTGAAAGATCTATGACCCTAACCTTGGCATTGCAAAAGTGGCTTTCGATGTACGATCGGGAGGCAAGGAGCGACGGTTAAGGGTCGTCTTAGCACATACCTTAAGCATCAGGCGATTGTAAACGTTCACATGGTTTTGCGTCTTCTTTTCCATGGTTTGCCACCGTCGGTTTCGCCGTTTAATTTCAGATAGCATCTTTTTTGCGTATCGATTTTACCATCAATCGCTTGCCTTCTTTGTTAGTGATGCTCAGGAGAAACTTGCCTTGCCCTTTAACCGTTGCGAGACTTTCAAAGTCTCGCTCAACAAAAAACCTTGCCATAGTCGTTTTCGTGCCCGTGGTAGGGTGGGTCAAGGTAGAACAAGGTTTCTTTTGAATCGTAGCGAGTGAGCACATCTTGGCCAAGGTTTGCACTCAAGATGCACCCTTTGCAGGGCCGCGTGGGCTTGCTTAAAGGATTTTTAGGGGTTGAAGGTTGCGTGGCGTGGCTTTTTTTGAGTAGCCAAAGTTTTTGGCTTGGTGGGCAAAAGACATTTTGTGCAGGCAAAAAAAGCGTTGGGCGCGCTGGATATCGGTCATGGTGTCTGGGTTTTGTTGTTTCAGGTTTTCAAATACCTCCCGCGCGTAGACAATCCACTCCAAGCCCTGCAAAAACGCCTCCTTGTGGTATTTAAGCACGCGAAATAGGTTCACCAATTCGCCGTCGATATCGTTTAGCACTTCGGAAATAGTGCGTGTGCGTTGTCGCGCAAAAAAGACGTGGGCTGCCCCCATAAAGGGCTCGCAATAGCATGTGTGTGGCACGGCATCAATCACGCCAGCCAATCTTTTGGCCAGCAAACGCTTGCCTCCTTTTCTATTAAAAAAACTTTTCATGATTTACTTCCTTTAAGCATCCCCGCCCTGTTCTTGCCCCTTGCCCTTGCCCTTGGCTGTCCAAATCTTGGCTTGCCCCTTGTTCGGCCTGTCTTGCCCCTTGTTGGGCCTCTTCCCTTGCTTTTTGCTTGGCAAGCAGTGTGGGCAGGGCTGCAATGATGGCATCGCCTTGGGCCCAAACCAGTGGCCCGCCATCGGTTTGGCCGTGCTTGGTGTGGGATGCGTGGCGCACGCCTCGATGATAGGAACGGGCACTGTCAGGATGCGCAGGGGCTGAGGCTCGCTGGCCGTAGTCTTGGGCAAAGTCGGCTAAACTGGCCGTGTATTCGCCCAGGGTAATCGTGCTTTGGGTAATGATGAGTTCCATAAAAACCTTTTTTAAGTTTTGATGATGTAGTGAAGCGGCAGGTAGGGCTGCATGTTCCCGCTTTGACCCGTGCCTGTTGCTTGAACGTAAGGTATTGACGGGTACGCAGCATTACCACCGTATGTATTGAGCAGATAGTTTCTTGACCTATTTCCATGGCCTGAGATATCTTGCCCCAAGAGTGCTTGAGCTCCAGCCAAATCGTTTACTGAGCCGTAACCCCCTGTTGTTTCACTCAATACTCTGTGGGTGTGCTCCTGCATTTCCTCATCCCCGCCTTGTATGCCCAACGCCCGCACGGCTCCGCCTCCTGAGCCCTTGCTCCGCGCCCAGTGTGCCCCCGCCCTGTGCCCCCCACCAAGGGCTGTATGTTTGGCCGCACGCCTTGCGCTGCGTGAAAGGGCATCCATGGAACGTTTGCCGCGCCTGCCCATGGTTTTGAACGGCACTGGCATCCTGTATAGGGGCTGACCGATGCTGTGATACTGGGTGCTTCCAAGGGCTGCCAAGGAGGGCGTCAAAGCCACCTCACCCGTGCCGAGCGTGCCCGTTCCAATCGTCATGCTCAAACCACGGGGTAAATCTTCGTTTGTGCCAAGGCCCTGTTGCACTTCAATGTGATTGCCCGTGTTGCCCGCCCAGCGCACTGTGAGCGTTAGCACCGCACCGCTAGCCTCGGCCGTCATCGGCCAAGCTGGGCAGGGGAGCATTGCATGCCGCTATAGAGGGCTGTGGCGATGGCTGCGCCCCCATCGCCTGCCCCCACTCCGGACGCTTACCCGTTGCCGTGGCAACATAGCAGCGCAATCCTGCCCGCGGCACTTGCTTGCGCCTCAAAGGTGAGGGTTTTGCGTGCCGCCACGCCCCCACGGGGTGCGGGAATGGCAAGGGCCATACCTCGCCCGTTGGGTGTATGTGCTTAGCACTTGCGTACATCATCATAGAGCATGCTGCCCGCCCCAAACAGCGTTTTGGCTTGGGCTGTGCAAACAAAAAAAGTGCGTGCGGATCACGTGGTTCTCTTGCGCACTGCGGTGTGCTGGCTTTTTGCCCCAACAGCAAAATACGCCTTAACTCGGTGGCGGCACCTGCCCCACTGTTATCAATCTCGATATACTGCCCTGGCATCCTCATGCCCCGTGGGGATTTGCTCGAAAAAGATGCTCATGGGTGTTGCCCCCTCGTTTTTGGTTTTGGATCCAGCGTTTTTTTCACGTACACGACCTCGCCCTGGGCCAAAGGTTGCTCCCAGTAAAGGCTGTCGTCCACCTCTTCGCCCTCATTTTTTAGCCCAACCCTGCTGGATTGGCAAAGGGCACTTTCACCCCTTTATTGCTGGGCTTAATGCTTATCTTCATCGGCGTTGCCCTCCTTTTTTTGCTGGGCTTAATGCTTATCTTCATCGCTGCTGCCCTCCTTGGGTGTTAGGGAAATCGTGTTGGTGGTCGAGGGTTCCACCACGGGCAATTGCTGCTTCTTCGCTGTAGGCTTGCACAGCCTCTTAAAAACTAAAATTTGTATTCCCTATTAGCCTAACAAGGCAGCCGCATCCGTTCCCAGAGCAAATAAGGCTGCACGCTGCTTGGCTTTTGTCTTCGTCAGTGGCGTTTGGGGCCGGAGCGTCCTCATCGAGCCAAGGCATCCAAATACCTCCATAAAGGCTGCCCAGTCTTTGAGCGCATAAGATTTAAACAAATAAGCCCAGCATGCCACCCGTGCCAAACCGCCTCAGCACAGAAAGATCAGCCCCCCGTGCCAAACCGCCTCAGCACGGGGAGATCAGCCCCCCGGCACGGCAAATGAATTACGAAGCGCAAACCATGTGTCTCGGCACAATGTGGTCGCAAAGCATGGGGACGGGGACAGCCAACAAGTTACACGTTAAATCTAAATGTCATTACGTCACCATCTTGCACCAGATAATCCTTGCCTTCGAGACGTAGTTTTCCGTTTTCCTTTGCTTGCTTTTCACCACCCAATTCTACCAAAGTATTCCACGCAATTACCTCTGCCCGAATAAATCCGCGCTCAATATCAGAATGAATTTTTCCCGCCGCTTTTTGCGCACTTAAACCCTTGCGCAAAGGCCATGCACGGCTTTCCTCAGGGCCAGAGGTAAAAAAATGAATCAAATCCAACAAACCATAGGCTTCTTGCACAAAGCGCTCACGAACAGCACCTTCAACACCCATCACCTCTAAAAAATCAGGTTGTTCTTCTTCAGGTAGGCCCGATATTTCCATTTCCAGCCTGCCACAGGCAGCCATGTGCCTCCGTTCGAGCAACACATCGGTCAAACGCTTAGGCAACCCTTGGGCAAAGGTTTCTTCGTCTTGGTTAATCACCACTAGGACAGGTTTTGTCGAAATAAGCCCTAAACCCGTTACCATATGGTGTTCTGTGCTTTCTAATTGTAAATCAAGCAAAGGTTTTTCTTGTTCTAGCCAAGCAATGCAGCGTTCGATCACTTCCATTTCACGTTCGCTACCCGCTTTGCGTTCCTTTTTAATGCGTGCACGGCGTGTTTCCAATGGACCTAGATCGCTTAAAATCAATTCCTCAAAAAAAGTGCGATACTCCAGCAGTGCCTCTGCTTGGGGATGGGGTAAAATGGGATTCTCAAAGGCTCGTATCACCACCACGAGGGCATCCATGCCTTGTAGCCCCTGTAACACCTGGGGGTGCAACCCACCACCCTTCGTCTCTTCCCCCATGGGGGCCACAGTATCCACAAAATTAACCTCGGCAAACACCATGCGCCGAGAGTTGTGAATTTGGGTAAGTTTTTTAAGCCTAGGATCAGGCACTTTAATCACGCCCATGTTCTCCTTACGCTTTTGCCCTGGGCCTGTATCTGCACGCAAACCTGTAAGCGCATTGAACATGGTTGTTTTGCCACTGCCCGGGAGCCCGCTAATGCCTATTTTCATCGTAAATTCTTGCTTATGTTTTTGTCGCAAAGGCCATTAAAACCATCTTTAAAGGAATGCTTCTACCTTGCATGGAACAAAGGGGTTTATTTAAAGCGTAGGATCTATATTGAGAGAGGAGAACGGTTCTTTTATTTTCAAAACCGTTGCCCACCCTTAGAATAAAGCAACGTCTTGCCTTTTACCTACATAAAAATACAAAAAGGAACTAGCCAAAATGTAGGAAGTCATGCTCGAATGGATGGTAGCTTCGGCTGTTTACCGTTGTGCTTTTTGACAAGTCTATGCGAATCACCCCACACAAAGGCCCACCCTAGCATGCGTGTACCCGCACTGCCACCGCTAAAAATCCGTAATTTCACCCTTCCAACCCCCATTATTCAAGGAGGTATGGGCGTTGGTATCTCTTGGGATAGCCTTGCAGGTGCCGTTGCCCATGAGGGGTGTGGGGGCACCGTTTCTTCTGCGGGAACAGGGTATTGGCGCACACAAAACCTGCGCGTTATCAACGGACGCCCGTTAAAGTCAGTCAATTTTAACAATTCAGAAAATTTAAAGGCGATTATTCAAAGTGCCAAGGAAAAATCCCAAGGCAATGGTGCTGTTGGGGTCAACATCCTTTGTGCACTTACCGAATATGAGCGCCAGGTACGTGCCAGTGTTGAGGGCGGTGCGCAGTATATTATTAGTGGGGCGGGGCTGCCGTTACGCTTACCAGAATACGTCGGTAAGGCTGATGTTGCCATTATTCCCATCGTCTCTTCTCCGCGTGTGGTGGACTTGCTGTGCAAGCGTTGGAAACGCCATGGACGTCTCCCTGATGCCATTATCTTAGAAGGTCCTAAGTCTGGGGGGCATCAAGGGTATACCTATGAACAGTGTTTGATGCCTGAGTATCAGTTGGAAAACATGACCCCTAGCGTTGTCAAAGCATGCAAGGCCTGGGGCAATATCCCCTTGATTGTGGCTGGAGGTGTTTGGAATCGCCGTGATATTGATATGTATATGAACATGGGGGCCTGTGGGGTGCAAATTGCCACCCGCTTTATCGGCACCCATGAATGCGATGCTTCTTTGGTATTTAAGCAGGTGTTAATTAATTCTCGTAAGGGGGATATTAGGCTGCTGAAATCCCCTGTTGGCTACCCCGCCCGCGGTGTTGCGACCACCCCTTTGGTAAAGCGGGTGGCTGCTGGCATTCGTCCAAAAATCCCTTGCATTTCTAACTGCGTTGACCCTTGCGACCACGGTACGGAGTCGAACAAGGTGGGCTATTGCATTGCCGATTCCCTGAGCGATGCTTGGCTGGGGAATTTGGATACAGGGTTATTTTTTTCTGGATCGAATGGCTATCGACTAACCCAGTTGGAGTACGTAAAAGACGTGATAGAAAAGCTCGTTGGCAAGGTGGAAGAAACGGCGACATGGGAGCAAGACGATGAAGATTACAGGCTTTCTTTGTCTTCAGATACCGTTGTCGCAGCAAAATCCATTGCGCTATAGGTTGGCTATGCTCAGTCATTTCAACCCCCTAACCAGCCGTGCGCGCATGGTAAATGTAGAGCACAAAGTGCGTACTCAACGCATGGCCCGTGCCCGTGGTAGCATTCACATAAGTGCCGAACTGGTGAGCGCTTTGCGTAAAGGCCAGCTCGAAAAAGGGGATGCTTTTACAACCGCCAAAGTTGCTGGTATTTTGGCCGCGAAGCAGACAGGCCAGCTCATTCCCATGTGCCACCCCTTGCCTTTGGATGTGGTCGAGATCGAGTTAGAACTCAACGAGGAGACCTGCGAAATTCACATCGATGCCACCGCACGCACCACGGCAAAAACGGGGGTCGAGATGGAGGCTATGATCGCAGTGAGCGTGGCAGCACTCACTTTTTACGACATGTGCAAAGCCGTCGACAAAGGCATGGTAATCAACACCACGTACCTGGTAGAAAAAACAGGGGGAAAGAGCGGCCGTTATTACGCCCCCATCCCGCGTGCGCCATCAAACGCAACAACTTAGTTGGTGGGCTTTAATTCAAGTTGCACTTCAATGTGATTGCCCGTGTTGCCCGCCCAGCGCACCCGTGAGCGTTAGCACCGCACCGCTAGCCTCGGCCAGCAAGCTGGGCAGGGCTGCATTGCATGCCGCTATAGAGGGCTGTGGCGATGGCTGCGGCCGGATCGTCTACTGCCACTCTGGACGCTTACCCGTTGCCGTGGCAACATAGCAGCGCAATCCTGCCCGCGGCACTTGCTTGTGCCTCAAAGGTGCGGGTTTTGCGTGCCGCCACGCCCCCACGGGGTGTCGGTTCCCAGAGCAATCAAGGCTCCACGCAGTTTGCTTTTGTCTTCTGCAGTGGCATTTGGGCCGGAGCGTCCTCATCGAGCAAAGGCATCCCAAACACCTCCATAAAGGCTGCCCAGTCTTTGAGCGCGCATAAGATTTAAACAAATAAGCCCAGCATGCCACCCGTGCCAAACCGCCTCAGCACAGGGAGACCCGTTTTGAGGTGGGGTTGGTGCACCATAAACTTGCATGGCATCAGTGCTGTTCCTTAGCGCATCATCGGCATCGCGTAGGCGTAATTGGCTTAAGGTTTCCCAGTCAAATCGAAACCAACGCGGATCGCGCCAGGCGTAAGAGGGATACCATTCAGCACAGCGTGCAGGGTGGGTGCCCCTCCGTTTTGGGGAATAGCTTTACAGCCCAGCCCAAAGCCGAGCTTGCACTGCATTAAAAGACACCCCTTTGCGGTTGACAAAAACACCTTTAGCCGTATCTTGCGGCGGCTTCACAACAAGGCAACAGCGTGTGGTTGTTCAAAATAGGAGCGACCTAAAAAAGGAGACGCAAAAAAACCACGCCATTAAGAACTTGCGGAAAAACTACTGATGGCGCGCCATGCGAACGAAAGGGGCAAAGCATACGCCCCTTTACAGGCGTTAACATAGGCTTTTTTATCTCGACAAAAGGCTGTTGTGCCCGTTCACATGCTTTTACACCACTACAAAACTGCGGGGGGGGGGGGGGTGCGGGATTTAGCGGGATATAACGGGATATAGCGGGATATAGCGGGAATTAAAGCGCTTTATGACACAGGCAACGCCCCCCCAATAACCGAGTGTAAATTGTCTCGCCTAAAAAACGGTGGCATGTGGGTTTGCGCGTTTTCGTTCACATGGCTTTACACTTCTCACAAGGCCCTGTTCGAGGGAATTCGATGGAATTCGAAAGCGTTCGAACCCCCTAACATCAAGCCTTAGCGGGTTTTTTCACAAAATGCCAGGGGGGTTTATGCCCCGCAAAAGTTACAAGCTGGGCACTCTAGCTTTAAACTCAGCTTTAAACTCAATTTTTCGCCCTTTTCATGGATCAAGCCCTTGTTTTATAAAGGCTTTTGCGCGATTGGCTCAAAAATAAAAAATAATCTAGCTTTAAACTCCTTTTTTTCTAAACCGCCCTGCGTTGCACATAAATCACGGGCACAACCTGTTCTATTTCGTCCATGTTTTCTTTCAGGGTGTAAGGTTTTCGCTCCCCCGTTTTGGGGTTGGGGTCGTCCCATTTTTGGAGCACCAGCCATTCTACTCCCCCTTCTTTGCGCTTTAATTCTTTCACCAATCCCAAACTGGCAAGGTTGTTCGGCTTTAGCACAAACACCACATCCCCCACCTGTGCCTCGCTTTTAGGCGCGCAAAAACAGATAAAGCCAGGCTCAATCCCCGCGTAAAACAGACTGTGTCCCGTGGCCATCACCGCAAAGTCTTCTGCGGGGTTCATATCGGCGGGGCAGTTCGCTTTTACGCTTAAGGGCCTTTTTTGCTGCCAGCCCGCCAGCCCGCATTCCGCCAAGCCCAGCAGGGTCATGTTGGCAATACCGCTTGTGGTAGGCGGGGGCGGGGGCTGTTTAACCAGTTGCTTAAGCGCGGCCATCTCTTTAAGCAATTCAATTTCCCGCCTTTTGGCGTCGAAATCATTCCTCATCGAATGGGTGTCGTTCAGCAGGTTTTGTTGCGCTTCAATTCTGCGCTTCAACTCCGCAATTTCCTGCTCCAAGGCAAGGGACGGGGCCGGCCCCCCACCAAAGCCCGCGGCCCTCAGGGCCTCGTTTTCTTTGCTCAGGCGGCTGTTTTCCGCTAAATGCACCCTGATCATCAGCGCGGTCCCTTCATCCATCTCCACATCGGACGACCGCCAAACCTTAGGCTTGCCCGTTTTTCGAAGCGACTCCGCATCCTCCCGGGCCATTTTCGCCTCCATCCGCGCGATATCCTCCTCAAGGCTTTCATCCTCGGGGTACATCAGGCTTTCAACAGGGCGCATCGGGCCTTTGCCAGTGGCCAGCCATTGAATGGTGACATTAGCCCCATTTGCAATAGCAATTAAAGATTTCCTGGATGGTTCGCTGCCGTCTAAATATCGCCTAAATGTGGCTTGATGAAGTCCTACTTGGGTAGAGAAAGACTTTTCAGTCTGTCCTTGCATAAGCAGACGGAGCCTTTTGATAAAGTGTCCGAGTTTACTACTCGAACTCGGACCCAAACTCGGACTCATATTTTCACCTGTATAACCGTCCTTAGCCCCTATAAACAAAGGATTTCCATTGCCTTGTGTGGTTTTAAAAATAAATATGAACTCGGACTCAAAAAAAAAACAAATTTGCTATTGCATTTTTTTAAACGCTAATGCTATTGTATTTTTAGTTTAAAAAACCGCTTTCTAAAAATTATATCAAAAAAGGCGTCATGGACACAAATACCTCCCAAGACTGGCATTGGATGGACGTTAGGGCAGCCTTGGCAAAAAAGGGCTACACCCTTACCAGGATTTCAAAAGAAAAAGGCTATTCCTACGCCTGCGTTTGCTGTCGCGTCAAAATCCAGCGCTGGCCGGATTTAGAAAAAACGATTGCCGATATTATAGGGGTGCACCCGCAGGTGATTTGGCCCAGCCGTTACAAGGCGGACGGTTCGCCAATGGGCACGGGCATCCGCAAGAAAAGGCTGGCTTGGAGCATGATGAAACAAGGGCATAACACAAACCAACAAGGACGCATTACCAAATGGCACTAAAAACACAACAAACCACAAGCACCCACTGCAAATGCGGGCAGGAACTCTTCCCCAATGCGGACCACAATTATGAGATTACCGAGGGTTTTGAAGATGAGAACGGCAATTTTGAGACTGCCACCGCAAAGGCTGTCGTGGAATACAAGCTTGGGTTCGTTAAAAACAAGAGGGAAATCACGACCCCCGCATGTCTGGATTGCGCTCTCAAAGAAATCAAGGTTGTCGTGAAATACGAGCTTGAGTTCGTTAAAAACAAGAGGGAAATCACGACCCCCGCATTGCGTACTTAACCCTCCAAACTGTGCAAAGAAGTACGCAACAATCTATCCATTGATAGATGCGTAAAAAATTAACAAAAACAAAGACATCAGTATCTTATTTGCGAAAAACGGTAAAATTTAACTGCGCAACAAAAATTATTCAAGTTCCACTTTGGGAAATCTGGCCTAAACGATGGGCGAAACTCGCAGACGGGCGAATTGTTTGTATAAAAAAGGATACAGCAGCATGCAACAATGGTACAGCGCACAAGAATTAGTCGGTGTGGCAGGGCTACCCAAATCTATAATGGGTCTTCATAAACAAGCCACCCGCGAAGCCTGGCGTTCGCGCCCACTCAAACGCAGTGGCGGTGGCAAGGAATACCATTTTTCATGCCTTCCCAGGGCAGCCCAGGCGGCACTGGCAATGCGCTGGTATACAACCGAACATGAGGGTGGCAGGAAGGCGCTGCAACACTCCAAGAATGGCCCCTCCTCTACTTCCGAGCACCGTTGGGATGCGTTTGGCCGTTTGCCAGGGGGCCAACAAAAACGCGGCCACAAGCGCATGGCGGTTTTAATGGCCCTGCTTGCACTGGAGAGCAACGGCTTAACCCGCAACCAAGCGATTGCAGCCCTGCAAAAACAAGGGGCAGCCCCCGACCGTAAAACCGTGTTCCGTTGGCTTGAGCGGGTGCGTTCCTACCCAATCACCGACTGGCTTCCGATGCTTGCGCCCAGCCACGGCGGCGAGCAACAAACGGCCAATGGCACCCTTGAGGCTTGGAACTTCTACAAAAGCGACTATTTGCGCCCCGAACGCCCCAGCGCCGCGGCTTGCTACCGCCGCTTGCAGCAGGTGTCCGCCCAAAAAGACTGGCAACTGCCCAGTTTAAAAACCCTTACCCGCAGGCTAAAGCGCGAGGTGTCACGCCCTACGATTATGCTAGCAAGGCGCGGCGAAGGGGCATTAGAAAACACCTACCCCGCCCAAGAGCGCACCGCAAAAGACCTTTTTGCGCTGGCCTTGGTTTGCGGCGATGGTCACCGCTTTGATGTTTTTACCAAGTGGCCAGGGCAAAAAAAGCCCGTGCGCCCCATGTTGCTTGCCTTGCAGGATGTTTACGAGGGGCAAAATTGTGGCTTGGCGGATTGGCTTAAACGAGAGCACCTTGTTGGTGCGTTTAGCTTTTGCCGACCTGCTTAAAAACCACGGCGTGCCCCAAGCCGTGCTGCTCGACAACGGGCGCGCCTTTGCTAGCAAGTGGCTAACGGGCGGGGCTAAAAACCGCTTTCGCTTTAAAATCAAGGCAGAAGAACCCCAAGGTTTGCTCACGGCTTTGGGCTGCAAAATCCACTGGGCAATGCCCTATCATGGCCAATCAAAGCCCATTGAACGCGCCTTTAAAGACCTGTGTGAAAGCATTGCAAAGCACCCCTTTTGCGCGGGCGCCTACACGGGCAACAGCCCCAGCGCCAAGCCCGAGAACTATGCCAGCAAGGCGATTGAGATTGAAGCCTTTCGGACCCACGCAAACCGGCAAATTGCCTTGCACAATGCCCAAACGGGGCGCACCGGGGGCGTGTGCAACGGGCGCAGTTTTGATGCGGTTTACAACCAGGCCTCCCACCCCTACCTGCGCTATGAACTGGGCCCCAGCAAGGAGCACCGTTTGGAGCATCAGCACTGGAACGGGCTTATTTTGCCCAGCAGCGATGCTTGGTGGAACGCCCACATGCCACCCAACGGCTGGGGCTGCAAGTGTCGCGTCAGGCTTTTAAGCAAGGCCGAGGCGGGGCGCTTGGGTGGCCCAGGCAAACCGCCCACCAACAAAACCCGCCCTTGGCTTAACAAGCGCACGGGCGAAGAAGAACGCGTGCCCCAAGGCATAGACCCAGGCTGGGATACCAACCCAGGCAAGGTACGCAGCCAAGCCTTGGCCAACATGCTGGCGGCAAAAAGCGCAGATGCGCCCGTTGCAACCCTCGGCCCGATCCCCCTGCTCGAAGAGCGGGCGGTCATGAAAAAAAAGTTAAGCAAGGCCAAGGGCAGCAACCAAGGGGGCGTCTATCAAGGCGCAGACGGCATCAAGCGCTACGTCAAGTTTTACACCGACCCCGTCCAAGCCTACGGCGAGGCGGCGGTCAATGCAATCTATGCCCAGTTGGCGGTCAATGCGCCCAAAAGCGCCTTGGTTGCCCGCAAACAAGGGGGGCTTGCCCTGGCCACCGAGTGGATTGAAGGGGCAGCCCCAATCGCCTTGGACGAACTAACCCAAGCCAAGGCAAAAAAACTGCTTGACGGGGTGGCGGCAGATGCTTGGCTGGCCAACTGGGATGCCTTGGGGCAAACCTTTGATAACGTGGTTTGGCAAAAAGGCGCCCCCGTGCGGATTGACAACGGCGGGGCGCTCTTGTTTCGAGCCAAAGCGGGGCGCAAAAATACCGAGGCACTGGCCACAATAGGCGAAGCCGAGGGCTTTTTTCATCCTGCCACCAACCCCACTTACGCCAAGGCAATGGAAAAAGCGGGGGTGCGCATTTACGAGGCGCTGGGGGATCACTGGCTTAAGACCGAGCGAGCGATTAGCAACCTAAGCAAAAAAACCAACGCCTTTGCCGACCTCTTGCCCCCCGTGCCAGGGGTGCCCGAGCCCGAGCGCCTTGCCATGCTACAAACCTTGCAAAAGCGTGCTATGCTCCTCAAGGGGGTGTCGCGCAAGGTGCGTGCCTTTGCCAAATTGCCCGTCCACGAGCAGGGTTTGATGAACCTCAAAGGCTATCAATACCAAATCTTGCTTGGGCAGGCGAACACAAGGGCGAAGGAATCGGGTGTCGTGCACCGTTTCTCCGAGCCCGAGTTGGCTGCATTGCACGGCTACACGGTCATCGATTATAAACCGATTAACCAGGCCAAGCGCGGGAAACTGCCCAAAGCCCTGGGAGAGGAATACGCCCACTACACCAAAACCATCATCGCGGGGCTGGCAAAACTCCCCAACTACCGGGGGAAGGTCACCCGAGGGACGACCCTGCCCGAAAGTGAACTGGCCAAACTCAAGCCAGGCAAGGTTTGGACACCCAAAGGCTTTACCAGCACATCCACGGGTAAAGCCTTTGGTGGGCCGCATCGGCTGAAAATACAGAGCCGCACGGGCAAGGAGGTATCTTGGATATCCCGGCACGCGCACGAAAAAGAGGTCCTCTTTAAACCCAATACCAAGTTTCGTGTTGTATACAGGGAAAAACGGGGCAGCGTTGTAGAAATAGGTTTAAAGGAGATACATGATGATTGAGTACGCTGAAGGGCTTAGTGATGAGGATAAAAAGCTCGTTGAAGAAATGCGGGCCTCTTTTAGAGAGAGTGACCGCCTGCTTAAAGAAGGCAAACTCAAGCCTGTGTCAAGGCACCTGCAGGCCAAATTCGATTCGGCCGAAATGGAGTTGGTCGAGGATGTCCCCCCCGCCAAACCCAAACCGGGCAAAAAAGGCTAAGGCAAGTGTGGTTATTTACCCCAAAGGCCTTTCTTTCTATTGTGGCGCATCGCGATGATGCCCGTTTGCGCTTGGTGCGTGCCCGCCGCCCTGGTGAGATTGAGGCGCTTTTTCCTGTTGCGCTCGTGCACACCACTCCCGACGCCGATTTATCCCTATTGAGGCAATCTTTCGTGTTGCGCTCGTGCACACCCCCAATGCCGATTTATCCCTATTGAGGCGCTTTTTCCTGTTGCGCTCGTGCACACCACTCCCGACGCCGATTACCCCTTTCGCGCATGCCTGCCAGCCCAGCAAAGCGCCTGCCTTGCACAGCGTCTGGGCTGTAATGGCCAACCAATACGAGCAAGGGCGCTAAAACGCTTTTAAGCCCTTTATCCCCCTCCTCTAGCCCAACTCCCCAGCCAAACATTTTGCAACGCTTTTCAACGCGTTTAAACGGGGTTTAAACGGGGGTATTTACCCCTGGCAAAAGTTTGCAAAGGGGGTAGTTGCCCCTGGCAAAAGGGTGCACTAGCGTAGCCTTTTTTTGTGTGTTTTGCATGGCTAAACTAAAAGGCATGGAAACACAAATCCCCCAACAAGCCGAAATCCCAGCCCTTTGCATGGCGTTGGATGGTGCCCTAGCCGCCATCGGGCAGGGCGAAGTGCCCGAGTGGATACCGCTTTTGCCCAAGGGGCCGCGCATTCAAGGGCGCACAGGGCGTGAGTGGCAGTTGGCAGATGTACAAAAGGTGATAGCCGCCAGTTTTCGCAATTTGCCCAAAATCCCAGTTGACTGGAACCATGCCACCGAGAAGTATGGCGCAACCAGCCCGCACACCCAGAAAGCTGCGGGGTGGATTGTGGCGATGGAAGCGCGCCCTGATGGGGTATGGGGCAAAGTGGAATGGACAAACGGGGGGGCGCATGACAGAAGAGATTGGCGACAGGCGCAAAGAGCGCGTCCAATGGCTCGGGCAGGTGGCAAGGGGCCTGATCAGCCTAGGGGCAGCGATTGAAGAGCCCCGTTCAGGAGGCGCGCCTGCGGTGCAAAGCACGCCCCGCCAGTTGACAAGAGACGCTTTGCGAGGGCTTTAAAAAAATGGCAGGCGTGCAAATTGAGGCCGACCTAAGCGGGCTAAAAACACTAAACCAGCGCATTGCACGCTTGGGCAAGGTGGATAAGCGTAAACTGCTAAACGCCTTGGGCGCAGAGATGGAAAGCCAAACCAGGCGCAGGTTGGCGGAGGAGAAAGAGAGCCCCGAGGGAGAACCGTGGAAGGCGTGGTCGCCAAAACATGCCCAAACCCGCCACGGCGGGCAGGGCTTGTTGCTGGGCGAAGGGGCGTTATTGGATAGCATCACCTTTGCCGTGCCCAACGATGGGGCGGTGTTGGTGGGTAGCAACCTTGTCTACGCTGCCATTTTGCAGTTTGGCGGGGCGGAGGTGGGCAAACCAGGCCTGCCAGCGCGCCCCTACCTTGGGCTTAGCGCCGCCAACAACCAAGACCTTGAGAGCGTGATAGAAGATTTTTTAAAGAAAGTGCTCCATGGCAGATAACCCGCCCACCCCAGGGCTAAAAGGCTTGTTAAGCGCCGTTGCGGGGGGCTTGCGCGCGGGTTTAAGTGGCCTTAAAGGAGGGGTAAAAACCCACGGCGGGCGCTTTAGCCTTGAGGAGTTAAAGCGCTATGCCCAGCAGGCCCCAGGGGTGAGGCTTGCCTTGCTAGGGGTGGAGCGCGTCGAGTGCACCAGTTTTGGCAAAGTGTGGCTTCACGCAAGGCTGGGGGCGTTTGTGATTGCCGCTGGCCAAGGGCGCAACGCGCAGGCTTTGCAAATTAGCACGGCCCTTGGGGTGCTGGTGGCAGACAACAGGTGGGGCGTAGAAGAATGGGCGCACACCCCCCAGGAGGCGCGCTGCGATAACCTTTACGATGCTGCCCTCGATAAAACGGGCATCGCCATTTGGGCAATCACTTGGCGCCAGCGCATTGAGCTCGAAAAAGAGCAAGTCTTAAGCGATTTAACCCGCGTTGACACCACCCTAAACGGCATTCAAGACACCATTACACTATCCTTAAGAGGAGTGTTCGAGTAAATGAAACCCATTTTTGTAAAACCCCGTGCGGGGCTGAAGGTGTACAACATTCAAACGAACGAACACCACCCGCCAGAGGGCGAATATGTGGCCAACACCCTCTACATTCAAAGGCGCATTAAGGCTGGTGAATTGACAATTTGCAACCCACCAGCAGAATGCGCAGACCAACAACCAGCAAAACGGGGCAAAAAGAAAGGATAGAAAAAGCCATGACCATCGCATTTAACAGCATTCCTGTTGGCATCCAAGTGCCAGGGCAGTATGTGGAGTTTGACAGCAGCCAGGCGGGCACCAGCACGCAAGTGCGCCGTATGCTGGTGATTGGTCACGTGGCCAGTGGTGGCAGCGCAAGCCCAGGCGAGGCGGTGCGCGTGGACAACGCCAGCGCCGTGGCGGGTTTGTTTGGCCAAGGCAGCCAGGTGGGGACAATGGCACGCGTGGCCAAGGCAGCCCATCGGCTAGGCGAGGTGTGGGCGCTGCCCCTGGCCGATGCAAGCGGCGCAGCCAAGGCAAGTGCCAGCATCGTTGTGGAAGCAACCAGCGCTCAAGCAGGCACCATTGCCTTGTACATTGCAGGCCAGCGGGTGGCCGTGGGGGTGCAGGCTAGCGCCGATGCCAACACCATTGCAACCGCCATTCAAACCGCCTGCAATCAGGCTTCGCCCGCCTTGCCTGTAGTCGCTACGGTGAGCACCAACACCCTCACCCTTACATGCCGTTGGGGCGGCACAACGGGCAACCAGATTGACCTGCGCCATTCCTACCTTCAAGCCCAAGCCTTGCCCAGTGGCGTTACCCTTGCTCTCACCGCTTTTACGGGCGGGGCAACCGACCCCAACCTCACCAGTGCATTGGCCGCCCTAGGCGACACCCAATACCATAGCCTTGCCATGCCCTATCATGAGCGCGCAGCGCTAAGCGCATTGGATAGCGTGCTCCAAAGCCGTTGGGGCCCCTTGGAAGCCAAGGAGGGGGTGGCGTTTATCCCTGCCGTAGGCACGCTAAGCGCCATGACCACCCTTGGCGAAGCCTGCAACAGCCAACTGATCTGCCTGGTTGGGGTGGGCAAAAGCCCCAGTGCCCCTTGGTCATGGGCAGCCACCACTGCTGCGGTAAGTGAGCGCGAAGCAGCCCTTGACCCAGCGCGCCCCTTGCAAACACTGCTCCTGCCAGGGGTGCTTCCCCCCAACGATGGGACCACCCTCGATTATACCGAGCGCAACACCGCCCTTAAAAAAGGCGTGTCGACCACCACCACCCAGGCGGGCAAGGTGCGCATTGAACGCCTGGTTACCCCCTATGCCACCAACCCCGCGGGCGCGGCCGACGGCGCCTACCACGACCTGACCGTCGTGCGCATCCTGGCTTTTTTGCGCAGTAGCCTGCAAAGGCGCATCGCCTTAAAATACCCGCGCCACAAGCTGGCCAACGATGGCGCCACGGGAGACAACGTGGTCACCCCCAGCACGCTGAAGGCAGAGATTGTGGCCCTGTTCACCCAGTGGGAAGCCGCAGGGCTGGTTGAAAACCCCGAGGCTTTTATCAAAGGCCTGCGCATTGAACGCGATAGCACCGATCAAAACCGCATTAACGCCAGCCTGCCACCCGATATTATCAACGGCCTGCGGGTGCTGGCTGCCAAAATTGAATTTAGGCTATAAGGAGTCACACCCATGCAACACGCAGGCAAAGCAAGCATTAAAATTGACGGCGACACCCTGCCCACCAAGGATGGCGCCACCCTTGACATCGGCGGGGTCAAGCGCAACACCGTCATCGGGGGCAACAAGGTGCTAGGCTACGCAGAAGAACCAATGCCTGCCCGCGTTGAATGCGAAGTGTTTGTGGGCAAGGGCACCAGCCTTGAGCGCTGGCGGCAGGTTGAAGACGCCACGATTACCTTTGAAACCGACACAGGCAACGTGTACGTCTTGCCAAATGCCTGGCTAACCGACCCCCCTGCGCTCACAGAGGCAAAAGACGGCAGCACCGCCCGCCTCGTATTTGAAGCCGTGGATGCAAAGGAGATTGCTTAAATGAAAGAGGTTTTGCTTACCCAAGGCTGGCTGATTGGCGGGGTGCGCGAGAAAAGCGTGCAGGTTGGCTTTTTTAATGTGGGCGACATGTTGGATGCAGAGAATGTGGAGGGCGAATTAGCCCGGGGTTTGTTTTTGTTGGGGCGGCGCATTAAACGAGTGGGCGCAGAAGAGGTAAGCATTACGGTGGAGATGCTAAGGAAACTAAGCGCAGGCGACATAGCCCAAATTCAACAGGCAGCAGACGAACTGGACGCAAAAGAGGAAGCAGTGTCATGCCTGGGGGAGCGCTAATTGGCATCGGGGCGCTGGTTTTGCGCGTGCAAGATCCCTTGCGCAGGCAAGTGAGGGTGCTGCTTAAACACGGCTTCACCCTGGCGGATGCCAAAGGCCTCACATTGCGCAGCATGCAACGCTGGATAAAGGCACTGGAGTAAAAGTTATGGCAGATTTACAGGCCAGCTTATACCTGCGGCTTAGGGGAAGCCTGGTGCGCGATGCAAGGCGCAACAGCGCTGCCCTAGAGCGTTTGGGCAGGCACGGCAAGCGCTCTTTTGAGAGGATTACACGCAGCGCAAAACGGGCAACAGCCGCTATCCGCAGGCACGGGCAGGCCGCCACCAAAGGGATTTTGCGCAGCACCACAGGCAAGTTTGCAGCAGCCCTTGGTGCGGGGGCGGCCATCTCAAAGGCTATCAAAAGGGAAGACCAAGCCGCCTATTTGCAAGCTGTCAGTGGCAAATCTAAGGAAGAGATTAAAAAGGTGTTTGACCTAATTACCGAGCGCGCAAAACAAACGGGCCTTGGCATTGACAAGCAGTTTGAGGTGGCCAAGACACTCCAAGACCAGGGCGGCTTGCTAGATGTGTTTGCAAAGAACCATGACCTCATTGGCGATGTGGTGCAAGGCACAGGGGGCAACCCCGCAGACATTGGCGCCCTGATTAGCGTGCTCAAACAAACCGTGGGCGCAGACCTGCCCAAAGCCCTTGGGGTGCTGGTTGGCCAAGCCCAAAAAGGCAACGTAACCCTTGGCAAACTTGCCTTGGTTGCGCCGGAGTCTCTGGGGGCATACAAATTAGGCACGGGGCGCACCCCCGAGCAAACCGTGGCCGAGGTGGGCGCCTTGCTACAGCGCGCCCAAGTGGCGGTGGGTAGCCCCGAAAAAGGCGCGACGGGCGTGCGCAACCTGATTACCGCCCTCACCAACTACAGCAACAAGCGCTACTTGCAAAACGTGGCGGGCATCAAGGTGCAGCAAAACGACAAAACCACGGTAAACTTGCTCGACATATTGGAGGGCTTAAAAGCCTACATTGGCGGCGATGAAAGAAAGCGCGCCAGGGTCTTTGATAGGCTGGGCATTGATGTGGAGTCGGCGGGGGTCTTAAAAGACCTGCTAAGCGGCGGACTTGACGCTGCCAAAGCCCTCGCCGTGACCAAGGGCAACCCCGCCCTCATCAAAACCCAAGCAAAGGCCATTCAAGCCACCAAGTCGGCCACGGCCGTCAGGGCGCTGGCTTCTGCCGAAGCGGTAAGCAACCCTGTGGTCCATAAAATCACTGAGGTAGTTGCCCAAGGGGCTAAAAGGATTGAAGGCGCTGTGCAGGTAAAGCGAATAAAAAAGGGTGTTTCGCGCCAAGCAAACCACACAGCGCAGCATTTTCTGCAGACAACAACCCCAGAGCAAATCAATTCACCTGACGGCCAACTTCTCATCGAAAAACTGCTAAAAGACCAAGTGCATCTAAGCGCAGAAATGGTGAAGCAGTTAAAAGCCCTGCGCAAGGATGCAAACCAACCCCTAACCCCAACCCTTAACACCGGGAGCATCACCCAATGAAAACCCTGTTTAGAGGCTTAACATTTGCCGTTTTTTTGGCGCTTGGCACACCCGTTTTTGCCCACCCCCTCACAAAATGGAGCCACCCCCCTGTATGACTTGGCGCAACCGTTTAATCGGCGCAGCCTACAACGGCCAACCTTTTTTTGTGGAGGCGTACAGCGCCACGGGCGGGCGCCTAACCGATGTTGGCGAAGACGACATCACGCCCGAGCCGATTGCCGCCCACGACTTTGGGCGCGCCCGCGAGCACTACGGCGTGGAGGCGCTTTTAATCGGTGCAGACTACGACAAAGCCCGCGATTTGTTGCTTACCGAGTTGCGCGCTGGTGGGGTAGGCACTTTGGCCCACCCGCACCTAGGCACATTGCAGGTGGTGGTTGCAAAATGGACTCTTGAGGAGAGCGCCGAGGAAGGCGGGCTAGCGCGCATTAGCATCACCTTTGCCGAGGCGGGCGAGGGTGCCCCCTTAGAGACTGACAGCGCCGCAGGCTTGGCAGCAGCCCAAGGAGCCGCCAACCAGGCAGCCGAGGCGGGGTTTTTGGCAGCCCAAGGAGCCACCAGCAACGCCGCCCAAGGGGGGTTCTTAGGGCAGGCACAGGGTTTTGGAGGCAACCTGGCGAGGGGGGCAACGGCCTTTCAAAACCAGGCAAACGCCGTTGTGGGACAGGTGGTGTCGGGCGTGCAGGCTTTCACGGAACCACTGGCCACACTTGCGCGCACCCCCGCAAACTTGGCCGCTGCCGTGTTGGGCGGGGTGGATGCGATAATTGCCAGCGCGGCCAACGCCCAAAGCGCCTTTGCCTTGCTTTTGCAGGTGATAGCGCGCTTGCTGGGCGATACGCCCCAAGGAGATAGCCCTCAAGTTAAAGCACAGCGCGCCTGCCAAAGCCTGCTGCTGGTCGGGGCAGTCGGCGAGTTGGCCAACCAAGCCAGCCAAGCCGACTGGGGAAACAACCAAGCTGCCAGCACTGCCCAAACCACCTTGCTGGGGCGCATGGAGGGGGTTCTGGCCAGTACGGGCGATGCCCAAACCTATCAAGCCCTGCGCAATCTGCAAGCACGCGCGGTGCAATCTTTGGCACAGGCGAGCACAGGCTTGCCCCAGGTAAAAACCATTGTGCTTGACGCCGCCGTGCCTTGGCTGGCCTTGGGGCAACGGCTTTACCCTGATGACCCCGATGTGCCCGCCCGCGCCGATGAAGTGTGGCAGCGAAATATCAGGCGTGCCCCCAATCCATTGTTCATGCCTGGGGGCGTGCCATTAGAGTATGTGGATGGGGCTTAAAGTTTATTGGAGGGCTTTGCCCTAGAAACACCCACCAAAGGGTTTGTAAACCCTTTGGAAACCCATGAGGGGGCAAATCTTGGCTCCCCAATTTTTTTAACCTCCCCCAGTGGGGCGTGGGGTGAAACCCCAAAAACCCTTTTGGTAAAAAGTTAGAGCAAACAACCATGAACGCGCACAGCATCACCTTAGAAGTTACTGGCCAGCGCATCACAGGCTGGGCGGGCGGGCGGATTGGCTGGGATTTAAACCAGTTTTGCGGGGATTTTTCTTTGGCTAGCCGTGGGAATGCCCAAGAACTGCCAAAGGCGGTGCCACTGGGCGCTAAGTGCAAGGTGGCGTTGCACAGCCCTCAAGGTGAGCAGACGGCCTTGGTGGGGATGATTGATAGCATCAGCCACGAGGTGGCGGCACAGGAGGTGCGCACGGTGGTGGCGGGGCGCAGTGCCAGTGCCGACTTGGTGGACTGTGCGGCCCCGTTGCAAGCCTGGCAAAACCAAAGCGCCCTCCAAATTGCGCACGCGCTCACCTCGTCCTTTGGCTTGCAGGTGGCAGATAAGGCAGGGCTTAGCGAGCCCTTTGCCCATTTTGCGACGCGCCCAGGCGAAAGCGTTGCCCAGGCCTTGGTGCGCTTGGCGCGCTTGGGCGGGGCTTGGGTGGGTGACGTAGCGCCCGCAGGGCACTTGCGCTTTTTTATCCCAGGCAAGGGGCGGGCACCTTATCAATTAAGCCTGCAAAAACACCTGATTAGCACCAGCGCCACCACCAACCGCGCCCCGCGCTTTGGCCAAGTGCAGGTACTAGGAGAAACACCAGGGGGCAACACGATAGAGGCCCTGGCAATGGATGCGGGGAGCCAAAAAATGCGCAGGCATGTGCTGCTAGCAGAGGAACCCTGCCTGCCAGCAGCGTTGCAAGCCAGAGCCAACTGGGAGCGCGGGGTGCGCTTGGCCAGTAGCACCAGCGCCACCATAGACATGCAGCGCTGGGATGCTTTGGCGCGCTTGCTGCCTGTTGGCGGGCTGGTGCGCTTAAAAGCCAGCCAGGGGGGGCTCAACGGCGATGCCCTGGTGCAAGGGGTGCGGGTTTTTTTAAGCGAGGAGGGACCTAAATTAAGCATCTACCTCACCCACCCCGCAGCCTACCAAGCCAAGCCAAACCCAAGTGCACTAGCGCGGCCTTTTTTAATCCGGAGCACCTAGGCGATGATAACAGGGTTTAAAAACATGGTGCGCCGTCTGCTCTTGGCGAGGGTTGACAGCCCGAGCAAGGTGCAAGTGCAAGGCCTTGGGGCCCAAGCGCTAGAGGCCGAGCGCTTTTTGCCTTGGGGGTTTGCCTCACAACCCACAGCTGGCCAGCAAGCGTTGGTGGTGTTTGTGGGCGGCGCCCAAAGCGCCCCCGTGGCGCTGGGTGAAAGCGCCAAAAGCGCCCCTGCCCTAGCCCAAGGGGAGGTAAAGATTTATGCCCAAGGAGGCGCCAGCGTCCACTTGAAAGCAGACGGCAATGTGGTGGTGCAACCAGGCGCACAAGGCAAGGTGATGTTAGGCGAGCAAAGCCTTAACCCCATGCAAGGGGTGGTGACAGGGGAGTGCGTGTGCGCTTTTACAGGCAACCCACACCCCCAAGCCAGCCAAGTGGTGCTGGCCAAAAAGGAGGCCTAACCGATGCCCTTAAACGCAACCGTTTTGGCTATGTTGATGAAAGAAAAAATGGACGCCCTGCCCCAAGGCACGGCGGGTGAAGCCAACCTGCAAGCCTTGGCCGAGGCCGTGGTCGAACACATTCAAAGCGAAGCCGAGGTGGTTGTGCAAGGGGTGCAAACAGGGGGCGGAGCAGCCACGGGGAGGATCACATGAAAGACATTGCACTAAAATGGAAGAACGGGGTGGCAGATATTGCCCTCGATGCGGGCGACATCGCCTTGGATAACGGCCTTGAGAGCGCCGTTATCATCAGCCTATTTGGCGATGGGCTTGCCAGCCCTAGCGCTACCTTGCCCGATGGCGCCACCAACCGCCGCGGCTGGTGGGGTGGATGTAGCGGCAGTGGCCTTTGGCAACACACCCGCGCCAAAAACACCCAGGCCAATGCTCTTGCCCTCGCCGATGAAGCCCGCCGAGCCCTAGCATGGCTCACCAAAGACGGCCTCGCCACCAGTTTGGAAGTGGAAGCGGTGAGGCAAGCAGGGCAGATTGCCTTGCAGGTGCGTGTAAAGGGCGTTGCAAGCGCGTTTAAAGGAGGTTTGTATGCCGTTTAAAATCCCCAGCCTTGGCGATTTACGCGCCCGCAGCCGTGGTGATATGGAAGCCGCGTTGCCAGGGGTTTCTGCCCAACAGGCGAGCATGGCGCAAACCTTGGCAGACAGCCACGCTGCCGCCATGCGCGGGCTTTACCTCCACCAACAAACCCTAGCCCAAGACCTCTTCCCCGACACCGCCCAAGCAGACGCCCTTGAACGCTGGGCAGGCATTTGGGGTGTCACCCGCACCCCGGCAGCCAGGGCAGTCGGTCAAGTGGTGTTTCAAGGTCAAGCAGGCGCTTGGGTGCCCCTTGGCTTAGGCTTGCAAAGCCAGCGCAACCAAACCTACACCACCAGCCAAAGCGGGGTGCTGGCCACCAACGGGCAAGCGACCCTCGCCGTGCGTGCTGATAAAGGCGGGGCGGCAGGCAACCTAGCAACAGGTAGCACGCTCACCCTAAGCAGCACCGTGCTCGGGGTTGAACCCGAGGCAAGGGTCGCAACAGGCGGGCTTGTCGGTGGCGCACCCCAAGAGACGGATGATGCCCTGCGCGCACGCCTGCTGGCACGCATTCGCGCCCAAGAACGCCTTGGCAGCGTAGCCGACTACAAAGCCTGGGCTTTGGGCCGTCCCTGGCGTTGATCGCGCCTGGGCTTTTGCCCATTACGGGGGCGAACCCCCATTGGGGCCGGGCAAGGGGAAGGCTTAACGCTGCGGGCGTTGGGCATACAAGGCGGGGATGAGGAAATGCAGGAGCATAGGCACTCATATCAGATTGGGGATCGTCCAGTAAACGGGGGAACCCGATCTTACGTGGGGTGGGAAGATGTACCTTATGGGCCACTTTACACTGACAACTACGGACTAGGCCAAAGCGGGAACATGCAGCCCTACCTGCCGCTTCACTACATCATCAAAACTTAAAAAGGCTTTTTTATGGAACTCATCATTACCCAAAGCACGATTACCCTCGGCGAATACACGGCCAGTTTAGCCGACTTTGCCCAAGACTACGGCCAGCGAGCCCCAGCCCCTGCGCATCCCGACAGTGCCCGTTCCTATCATCGAGGCGTGCGCCACGCATCCCACACCAAGCACGGGCAAACCGCTGGCGGGCCACTGGTTTGGGCCCAAGGCGATGCCATCATTGCAGCCCTGCCCACACTGCTTGCCAAGCAAAAAGCAAGAGAAGACGCGGCACAGGTTGCCTACGAAGCCGAGCAAGCAGCGAGGGAGGCAAGCCAAGCCGAGCAAGGGGCAAGCCAAGCCGAGCAACAAAGCCGCCAAGAACAGGGGCAAGAACAGGGGCAAGAACAAGGCGGGGATGCTTAAAGGAAGTAAATCATGAAAAGTTTTTTTAGTCGGAAAGGTGGCAAGCGTCTGCTTGCAAAAAGGCTGGCGGGTATCATTGATGCCGTGCCACACACATGCTATTGCGAGCCCTTTATGGGCGCAGCCCACGTCTTTTTTGCGCGCAATCGCGAGCGCACTATTTCTGAAGTGCTAAACGATATCGACGGCGAATTGGTGAACCTATTTCGCGTGCTTAAATACCACAAGGAGGCGTTTTTGCAGGGCTTGGAATGGGGGGTCTACGCGCGGGAGGTATTTGAAAACCTCCAAAAACAAGACCCCCAAACTTTGACCGACATCCAGCGTGCCCAACGCTTTTATTGCCTGCACAAAATGTCTTTTGCCAGCGAAACTAGACAGTTTGGCTACTCAAAAAAACAGCCGCCACCCAACCTTCAACCCCTAAAAATCCTTTAAGCAAGCCCACGCGGCCCTGCAAAGGGTGCATCTTGAGTGCAAACCTTGGCCAAGATGTGCTCACCCGCTACGATTCAAAAAACACCCCCTTCTACCTCGACCCACCCCACCACGGGCACGAAAACGACGATGGCAAGGTTTTTTGTTGAGCGAGACTTTGAAAGTCTCGCAACGGTTAAAGGGCAAGGCAGGTTTCTCCTGAGCATCAACGACACACCGCAGATACGCACGTGGTTTAAAAACATGGCCTGCTACATCATGAAAACCCATTACACCACGGGCTTGTATGCTGTTGTCGGGAAAAAACAGGTACGCGAATTGCTACACACAAACTTAGCACCTGAGGCCATGAAAACCGTAAAAGTGGCATAGAAAAGGAGGTAAATTGCGGATACTTTGAAGCACTATCCCCAGCTAAACCCTTATGCAAAAAACATGCCGAAATAAAGAGACCCCAGAATGACCAGTGGCAAAGCATGTGGCCCAAAGTGGCAAAGCAAGTGTCCCGCTACACCCGTGCCGGGTCCTGCGGGTGTGCTCACGGTGACCGTGGCGGTTTGGATGTAGGCATCAACGGCATTGGCGAGTTCTTGGGCCACTTGTGCTTGGGTTTTTGTGCCCGTTTGCCCTGCTTCAAAAATGCGGGTGAGTTCACTAACCAACGCTGCTTTGTTCAAGGGCATGGTTTACTCCTTCAAGGTGGCCAGTTTGGTTTGGGTGGCAAGGTAGTCGGGGTTGTTGTTGGGCGGGGTTGTGGGACCAACGCCGGTTCCATGGGTTTCACTTTGTAAAGCGGTGAGAACGTCATGCAAGATTGTGATGAGTTCTGCTACGGGTGTCCCCGCTTTCAAGCGTCCTTGAGCAGTGATTTCAATGCTTGCCAGGGGTGTTTTTGTGGCAACGCTTTCGCCTGCAATGGTGTTGGCCGCCCTCCCTGCGAGCACAGTATGATCACCCCCCACAGCGTGCTCTGCGCTCCCTAGGGTTGCTTGACGCAGGTCGCCCCCCGTGCTTACGACCCTGCTTCCCAACACGCTGGCGCTGCTGCTGCCTGCCACTTTGAGGCTGGCATCGCCTTCAATGGTGAGGTCTGCTTTCCCTGTGGTTGTTTTAAGTACCTGGGTTTGGAGGGTTGCGCTGTGGGCGTCTAAAGAAATATTGGCGGGGCTGCAAAGGTCGACGCGGCCATCACTCCCAAAGCGCAGTTGTGCCCCTGATGTATGGGAAATGGCAATTTCCCCCGTTTTTAAGGCGGGAATGGGCGAACTGGAGCCTGTGGCGTAAAGGGCTGTGATGTAGGGTGCATGGGGGTTCCCATTGGCAAAAGCGAGGATCACATGGGTTCCAAGGTCGGGCAGGGCATAAAAGCCTGTGCCGTTTCCAGCCCCTGGAACGGGCAAAGGGACGTCCTGCAAAACGGGGGCGTTTTTATCGGGCTGGCCTTTGGCATTGAGCAATTGGACATCGGCGGCATAGCGTGGCAAAAAGGCATCGCCTAAGGTTTCTTCCTGGGGCGGTTCAGGTATCCCAACCACGCGTCCGAGGCGTGGCGCATAGTGCTGTGGAAAACCAGGGAAGGCACGCCGCATCCACTTTTGAAAGGCCATGAGCGAAAACATATTACCACTGCAACTCGGTGTGGGGTGGGAAGTGGAGCACGCGGACAATGCGGCGCACGGTGCCGTTGAGCGCGAGGCGCATGCCTGGACGCCAATGAGGATTTGCAACCATGCGTAAGCGTCCGTCGGGCTGATGGCGCCCAATCAGTGCTCTGGGCACGCTTAAGGCCCTCCCATAAAAGGGGGTGTGCTGGCGTTGCCCCCAAAACACGCGCCCATCGGGGAGGGCCCACCAGCCGGCGTCCTCAATCCCCCATGCATGGCACATCGAATCCAATGCTTCGCGCCCGCTACCCAAAGAAACAAAGCGCGGGACACGCTGGGTAAGGTAGGGGGCTTTTTGAGGAAGGAGCAAGGGGAGCCCACACGCCCCTTCGACCTTGCGAAGGACATCGGCTGGGGTGGGGGCGTAGAGTGAAAGGTGCGCAGGCAAATCCAAGGCTGCAGCCGCACAACGCCCCGTGAACTGCGCCTCGTCGCCATCCAAGCGGAGCACATCGGCCAGCACGCCCATAAACACTTGTACCAAAGGCTCTTTTGTGTCTGCGAGGCCAAGGGCAATCCGCAAAGGGATCCCAAGGGTTGGCAAGGCTTTTTCCCTTCCCCAGTGGGTGCGCAGTTCTGCCAAGCCCACCGCGTGTTCACCGAGGGCTATTTGGGAAGTGTTTGCCTGGAATGCTTCCCCCGCAAGGGTAATCAAGGTTTCGATACGCATCTTTTAAGGGTTACTCTTTCCCATCTTGTCCAAAGATGAATGTTAATGTTTTGGCTGCGTAATGCTCGAGATCTTCAAGGAATGGGGACAAGGGTACGTTTTCCTGTGCATCTGCCTTTTGCCCAGCAGGTGTGGTCGCACCCGCGGAGGTGTTGCCAGGGGAGGTCTGTTTTGCAACGGGGGGCGGTTTAGAGCGTTCTTCAGAAGTTGCGGGCACTCCGCCCCCCGCAATGAATTGGGCGTTTACTTCCCATGCATGCAGGTTTTGAGCTTGGACAATCCCAAGTTCCCCAAAAAAACGCACCTCGTGAACGGCCATGTTTTGGGTGAGGGGGTGAAAGATTTGATAAGACACGGGGGTCTTGCCCTTGCTTGCTATGGAACGCTGATGTAAACGGCGTAAAAAGCCGAGGGCCTCCTCACCTGTACGGGTTTTTTCTTCCAAGGGGATTGGTTCACGCCAAGGGATAATGCAAGTAAAGGACAACACGGGTGCTTTCCAGCCTAATGCTGATTGAGCTCCTGTGCTGTTGGCACCGCTGATGTCGGTGTGGGCAATCTCGGTTTTAAGTCCGAGGGTGTGCTGCACCCCTGGCATTGGGAAGGGGGTTTGTTCGCCCTCGTTTTTGAGGTAAACCTGGGTATCCATGTTAGACAAATACCTTTGCTAAAGGGGTTAAGACGCCGCTTGATGCCACGAGGCAGACCGCAGCGCAAAAAGCCTGCTCCGTTTGAGGTGCGCCCTTGGAGTGCAACAGGGCATCACGCAGCCCTTGTGCCCCCGCCAAATCTTTTGCATGGAGCACGTACGCCCCTGCGCCTAGGACGCCCCCTGTAAACAGTTGGGATGCCTCCTCAAGACGCGAATGCAGCAAACCCACTTGACGCCGCTTGGAGGCCACCAAGGCTTGAAAAACGGCAATGCTGTCTTGAGTGCCAACCGTGGTGCTGTTGGCAAGGTTAAGCGGCCCTTGCAAGCTTTGAGATACCCTCTCAAGGGCTGGCAAGGCCTGCGCTAAACGGGCTTGTTGCCAATTGGGGGGGCGGCTCGCCCTTTGAGGTTGGATGTAGCGTTTCTCGGTTAGCGTAAAGGCTTGTTTAACCCGCCTTACTGCCATGGCAAATTGACTTAAACCCAGCAGGGCATTTAGCGTTTCGAGGCTGCTGGCAAACAGGGCAGGACTGGCAGCCCCAAGAGTAATGCACAACATCTCGAGGGGGCTGTTTACCCCTTGCTTTGGGCGTTGGTCATCGCCTGTATCCACCAGAGAGTCACTTAGTACTTGGCGTAAAACGGGGTGCGGCAGGCTCTTAAATGCTCCCTCGCGATCTCCCACCCCCGGCGTCCATGGATGCAGAGCCAGATGATACACCCGAGGATTAAGCAGGGCGTCTGCAAAGGCACGGGTTTGGGTAAGGAGCGCATTGGCTGCATTGGCTGCTGGATTGGCCGTACTTTGGAGCAAAGCACCTGCCACACCAAGACCCGTTTCAACCGTATCGAGGGTATTTTCTAAAACCGCACCCGCGCTGCTGGTTGCCGTTGCCAGGATGGTTAGTGCACTGGGCGTACGTGGGTTTAAGGGTTGCCATGTTTTCATATAAGGCCTTGGGTGATGGCATAATCTTCTCTCGCAAAAACCCCATTGCCATAGAAGTTTTCGCGCCCGTGGTAGGGTCGGTCGAGGTAGAAAAAGGTGTGTGGTCTGTCGTAGCGTTGCATGACCTCAAGCCAGGGAAGGCACTCAATGTTGACCTTTGTTAAACGTTGGTGGACCTCTTGAAAAACGGTTCACCGCTTCTATTAAAAAAACGTTTCATAATTTACTTCCTTTAAGCATCCCCGCCTTGTTCTTGCCCCTGTTCTTGCCCCTGTTCTTGGCGGCTTTGTTGCTCGGCTTGGCTTGCCCCTTGTTCGGCCTGGCTTGCCTCCCTCGCTGCTTGCTCGGCTTCGTAGGCAACCTGTGCCGCGTCTTCCCTTGCTTTTTGCTTGGCAAGCAGTGTGGGCAGGGCTGCAATGATGGCATCGCCTTGGGCCCAAACCAGTGGCCCGCCAACGGTTTGGCCGTGCTTGGTGTGGGATGCGTGGCGCACGCCTCGATGATAGGAACGGGCACTGTCAGGATGCGCAGGGGCTGGGGCTCGCTGGCCGTAGTCTTGGGCAAAGTCGGCTAAACTGGCCTTATACCCGCCCAGGGTAATCGTGCTTTGGGTAATGATGAGTTCCATAAAAAAACCTTTACTAAGTTTTGATGATGTAGTGAAGCGGCAGGTAGGGCTGCATGTTGCCGCTTTGACCTAGTCCGTAGTTGTCAGTGTAAAGTGGCCCATAAGCTACCTCTTCCCACCCCACGTAAGATAGGATTCCCCCGTTTACTGGACGACCCCCAATCGGATATGAGTGCCTATGCTCCTGCATTTCCTCATCCCCGCCTTGTATGCCCAACGCCCGCAGCGTTAAGCCTTCCCCTTGCCCGGCCCCAATGGGGGTTCGCCCGCGGAGGTCGGGGAGGGTCAAGGTGTCCGCTTTAGACATCACGAGACGCCCCTTGCTTTGGGCTGTGGGAACAACGGCTGTGCCACTGGCATCGGTAAGGGTAAAGTCATGGGTGGCATCTGTGGCGATGCCCAGGGTATAGGGGGTGGTTTTGCTCAAAGGGGTGGGGAGGTCAATCGCTGCGCCTGTAGCGTCGTAGGCCTCAAAGCGCACCCTGTCCCCATTTTGAAAGCCCATGCTTTCAAGGCTCCTTGCCGTGGTGAGGGCAAAAGCAGCGCTCAGCAGCACATCGGGCGCGTATCGCTGCCCAAGCGCCCCAAACAGGGCGGCGTAGGTGGTGCTGCTAACCCGTGCCCCGTTGCAAAGCAACCAGCCCCCGGGGGCAGCGGCCCCCCCAAAGGTTTGGATTGCCCCTGTGGGCATACCCCCTTTTGCACTGCTTATCCGTGGTATGCGGGCGAGGTTTAGGAGGCCACTGGCAATCTTGCTGGCAGCCAATGCGGGAATTCGCAAGGCATCGAGCACGCCTGTCGCGACTTTTTCAGCATCAAGATTGGGGATGCGTTGTGTCGCGAGCACCCCACTATCGATCAAGTCTGCAGCGAGGCTGGCGTTGGTTAAACCGTTGCCATTTAGGTCAAGATTGCCGTGTACATTGAACCCCACTTGCACGTCAATGGCTGTGGCTGTGGCCTCGTAAGGGTGCAAGGTGCGGGTGTGCAAGGCTTGCACATGGGCTAGGGCATTGTCCCCCGTAAGGAGCCATGGCGGTGCGGGCTGGGTAGAGGCCATTGCTTGGGCTGCGTTGGCGTATTCAATGCGGATGAATTGGGTAAAAGCTAAGCCCCCCGCCGTTTTGCTAAAGGGCTGTAGCGTGGCTTCTAAGAGCAATACAGGGGGGGTATCGCCCGTATAAAAGGCTAACTTGCTAAAGTTAAAGTCCCCCGTTGCGCTTTCAAGGCTCGCGGCGAGAACCACCGCATTGTCGCCATCATGCCCCACAAGGGCAGGGGGCGCCTCGTGCACTGTATCACCTTGGGCGTTTAAAAAATGTACCTTGCCGATTTGGACGGTTTGCCCTTGCTGCCCTAATGCTTGGGCTAGGCGGTTGCGCCCAGCAGCGGTTAAGGTGGCCCTGGGGGTGGTTTGTGCTTGTGCCATGGGGGTTAACCTTTGTTTATTTTGCGGTGATGCGCCCTAAAACCATGCCTTGGGTGGTTGACACCAAGGGCAAGGGGGCGGTGAGAGGGTATTCGCCCACCTGATAACGGCGGCAGGCCCGTCCGTGGCGACTAAGGAGTTCTGCCACGAGTTCTTGATCCCACATGCCGCCAAAGCCGACCACAATGCGATCGAGTTCTAAGCCGTGTTCGTCCCGTTCAAGCACCACTGCGTGCAAGCCCCAAAGGGCTAAAGTGCGTTCTAAGCCTGGTTTTGTGCCCCCAAGGCGTGCGGTGTAAAATGCCCCTTGGATGCGTTTGCGGTAAAGTGCCTCGGGCTCGGAGGGAATGCGCTCGATGTGGCGTTCACGGGCGATTAGATCAAGGGCATTGCCTTGTGCATGGGCAATGCGCCATTGCTTGCCTGTATGGTTGGTTGCGGTGAGAACCGTGTTGTAAAATGCCTCGAGCGCCTTGGCTAGGGAACGCATTTGTGGGCCCCGTAGCCAAAGGGGCAGGGCATTAAAACCGTTTAAACTGGGCATGGCATTAAGCGACCTCCACGTTAACGGTTAGGCTGTTAAGAACGGGGAGTTGCAATGCTGGGCGCAACTGTGCGGGGGCAAAGTCAATGCTTTGCACCTGAGGGTAGCGCTTTGCGATGAGGCTGCTAATTTTCACCCAGGGGACGACCTTGTTTGGGGCTACGCGGGGGAGTTGCGGATAGGCTGCATTTTCCCTGAACATTGCGCGGATGGCGGTGGTGGTGGCCTCGCGGATGCTTAATTGAACCTCGGTTGGGGTTTGTGCCTTTGGATACAGGTTTACCACCAGGTCAACGTTCAAGGCGGGCAGGGCTTTTACTTGAACGCTGTCGCCATCGAGGTGTTGCTTGGTGAGGAGAGCATTGATTTCTGCCAGTTTGCTGGTTGAGGGTTGCCCAGTAGGAAGTAAATAGTGGTAGTCTCTACTGCCAAAGCCACGCGCACCGTAGGCACCTGTAAAAATATCCACAGGGTCAATCCTTGCTTCCTCAGCAATAATCGCTTGATAGTAGCCATGGGTTCCTTGGCCTAGGCGTTGGACTTGCAACAAGCAACGCCTGCGTAGGGCATCATCTGTTTCCGCATCACGCCCCGCTTTTAGAAGCCAATTTTCATGGTTGTTTACCCCAATAACCCCGGCTGGGGGCTCTGGAAGGACGCTGTAGAGACCCGCCCTCAAATTATGGGCTGCGCCCGTTTCAAGGGCTTGCACCGCCACCCTTGTGTCGGTTTCACCCGCTGCAAAGGATGTGGCTAGGGTGGTTTCAAGGGCGTAAACCTTGCCATCAATCGGTGGGCTCTCAATGCGTGTCCCACTGGGTACAAGCAAGGTTCCCAGGGTGCTGGCGCGGGTAAACAGCAGTTTACCTACCGCAGCCCTTGCTTGGAGCCGTTCCATGCCAAATTCGGCGGCTTTAAGGTCAAGCAAATCCCCCTGGGCAGTGTGCAAAAACATCCCAGGCATGATGTGCTTGGCAAGCACCTCGCGCAGGTAAAGCATGGGGTTGACCACCAAGTGCCCTAAAAGGCTGTAAAAAGGGCTATAGGGGCTGTTGTTAACCAAAGCACTCCCTGCTGCCTGTATTTCTTCACCCAAGGCTGCTAAGCCTTGTTTTTGGGTTGCTGGAATACCCTCTAAGTAAGGGGAAAAATCGGGGGAAAAATCGTTTGTCATGTGGTTTTAACCTCCAGGGAAAATTCGGCATCGGCATTCGTGAGGAGCTGAACCTTGATGTGTAAAACGCCATTTTGAGAGGTGGCTGTGGCTGTTCCAGGGCGTACCCGAGGGTCGGCCTCCACGATGCGCAATACCTCAAATATCCCTATGCGGGTTGCATCCTCAGCCACCAAATGGTGTAGTGCTTGGCTTTCAAGCAACGCGTGGTGGATATCTTGGAGGATCACATGGTGCCCTTGGACGCGCGCAGGCGACCCGTTGGCTTGCAACACCAAGTCGCCGTTTTCAATGGCTAAGTCGGTAATCATGGATGCTCCTCTTATTGTGCGAGCCCTGCGCGATTGAGGGCGGCATGCATATCCTCAGCACTTGCAGCGTGAATGGTGATGTTTGTGTGGTTTACAGCGCTCTTCCCCATGAAATTTGCCATCCTTTTTGCAATGGGCGTATTTGGCTCGGCCATTGGTCTGGGATTGAGCGTGGGTAGTGGGCGTTTTGCCCTGTTTGAGACAGGGGATTGAGATTGAGAAGTTTGGGCCGTGGTTGCACTCCCAATGTCGCCAATAAATGAAAGGATGCCTTTAACCTTGTCGAGCAGGGCAAAAAACTTCCCCGTTAACCACTGCCCCCATTTTTTCATTACATCCCACACAGCCACCATTCCCGCCTTAAGGTCATCCCAGTAAACCACGAGGGAAACGACGGCAGCGATGAGCGCGGCAATGGCTGCCACCACCCAGAAAATCGGGCTTGCCAAGTACGCTGCATTGAGTGCCCATTGCGCGGCGGCCATTACGAGGGTGGCCGCTTTGAGCGCGAGCCAGATCCCTTTGAGGGCCGCGGAGGCGATGATGTTGCGCAACAGACCGATTGCGCTTGCCAAGTACGCTGCATTGAGTGCCCATTGCGCGGCGGCCATTACGAGGGCGGCCGCTTTGAGCGCGAGAAAGCGCACCTGGAGTGCCGTGGCATAGATTAAACTTGGCAGCAATCCCAATGAAACAAAAAAAGCCCAAGCCAAGGTGAGGGTCCCTATGATGATTTGCATCGTGCCCCCAAACACAACCAACCCAAAAAAGGCAGCCGTGAGGAGGGCGATGAGACTGGTGAGCTTTGGGGCGGCAATGATGAACTTGTTGATTTCCCCAAGCCATTTGCTCGTGGTTGTTAGCAGGGGGGTTAGCACTTCCAAGAGATTGCCTCCCAAAGCAACGCCGGTGTTTTGGAACTTGCCGCGTAGGTTTGAGAGTAAGGCATCTGTGCCTTTGCCCCAATGTTGGTAGAGTTTATCGAAGGTGCCACGGATCTTTGGGGTGGTTCCCACACTTTGCAGCAGTTTGGTGAAGCTTTCTACGCCAATTTCCTTTGCAGGGGCCCCAAAAAGGGCGCTAAAAACCTGAAATTTATCGCTGTTTCCCCGTTTTTCTGCACGCTTACCAATGCGCTGCATGGCTTGAACCACACCCACCTCCCCTGTGCGCAAAGCATTGGCCAGTCCGTTTAGTCCCAAACGCTCTAAGGCTTTGGTTTGTGCGCCCCCCAATTCGCGCAGGCGAAGCCCGCCCTCTTTGACCGCATCCAAGGCATTTTCAACACTCCACCCGTTTTGCAGGGCTTGCTGGGTGACGCCAATGGTGCTTTGGATATCAAAGCCTAGGCTCTTAAACTGGACGCTGTATTTCAGCAGGCTTCCCAGCAATTCCCCGCGCTTGTCCCCCCCTTGGCTTAAAAGGTGGGCGAGGGCATCGTTGGCTTGCGTGATCCCAATCCCCCAGTCACCTTGCAATTGGGCTTGGGCGGCGAACACCTCGCGGGTGCCCGTTTTAAACTGGCGCTCAAACAACAGCGCAGCCTTGGTGGCATCCTCTAAGTCCGCCCCACTTAAGCGGGTGAGGCGCCGTGCCGCATCGAGGTGTTCCACCATTGCGTTCGCACCTATTCCATAGGTGGCATTGAGGCGCATGGCAGAAGCTCGTAGGGAATCCAAAGCCACGGCACCCCCACCTGCTTGGGGGGCAATCCGCGACAAAGCACTCTCAAATGCAAGGGAAGGGGCAAGAAGACGATCGAGCCCGTAGCTCCTAGCAACGACCCCTACAAGGCCGCCTTGCACCTTTTCGAGGGAATTTTTCATGCGCATCGAGGCGCGGCGCACGTTTTGTTGCACACGGCGCAGGGGTCTTGTAAGCTTGTCTTGAAAGCCGAGTAATACGGTGAGGCGGTCGATGTATGCAGCTGGCATGGCAATGGCGCATTAGGATTATAGTGGGTGCAAAGAGAAAATTATGGAAATTCCCCCATGGCTGATGGCAATCGAAAATTTTCTCGCCTCAAACTCGTGGCTGTTGGACAGCGCAGTCAAAGCCGTTTTTTATGGTCTCGTGGTCGGCATTCCTTTAATCCTTTTGCTGAGCATAATTGGTTTTGGTTTTGCGGCTTGCGTTCACGTTTTAATCCTCCCGTTTAAGGTGCTCTATTCCCTGGGGTGCATGATGCGTGGTGCATGGCAACTCTGGTGCGGGGTGTGAGGGTTGCCCCTCGGTTAGCCCTATCCCTTAAAAGCCTTGGCAATGGCGTTTTGCACGGTAACTTCCAGGTGCTCCCAAAAGCTTTGCCACACATAAAGGGCTTGCCCTAAAACCTCGGGATCGTCCGGGTCTTGCCGAGGCAAAAGCACCGCACACAAGGCCTGCGCTCCCCCGAGGTCATCGCCCTTTAAGCGGGTAAGGGCTTTACGGACTTTTTTACGAGCACCTCGCGCTGGGACACGAGTTCGTCTTGCAAGGGTGCAAGCATTTGCAAAGGAAGGCTCCAGTCCTCCTCAAAAGCTTTTTTCAAGCGTTCTTTGTCTGCGCCTTCGACCGTATTCATCAAAAAATTATGACTGGCAAAATTGGCATCACGCTGGGCGTCTGCTAAAAACTTCCCAAAGTCGCGTTGGTTGATTTTAAAAGTAAAGGGTGTTGCTTCTTTTTCAACCTCTAAGGTAAAAACGCGGGTGCTCATGAGTGATCCTTCGTAAAATGGTTTAAGATGGGTTGTTTACGCGTTTCGTCCTGCCAGAGGGATACCGTTGATGCGCACAAACTCAGGGCTGGTTATCACAAAGGCGATGGTGTGCATTAAAGCCTCACCCCCGCCCCGATCCACCGACACACTGGGCATTTTTAACTTGCAACCGTAAGCTTCAACCTTCCATTCGCCCTCTAAAGTGCTGGCATAAAGGGTCAAGTCCATCGCTGCCATGGCTTCCCAGGAGCCCGCGACTTCGGCTGCAGCCAAAAACTTCGCAAGTTCTTCTGCTTGTACCTGTAATTCGCCTTCTCCCGTGACTTCCCCCGCCACCCAACCATCGGGGTAGCCTCCGCTGCTAACCACGGCAATGTTGTCCTCTGTGGTGAGAGAAACCTCTTTTACTCTGGCCAGAATTCCTGTCTCTGAAAGGGAAACGATGACGTCTTTGCCACTAAATCGTTGTGCCATCTGTGGTTTACTCTCCCGTGTTTAAGGTGATTTCGGTTGTGATTTGTTTGGGGGCATTGGGGGGTTGGATGGTAAAGCGCACGTTTACCTGGGTGGTGCTTGGCCAGGTGATGCTGACAGCATCGCCTTCTAAGGGTTTAATTTCACCCAAAGCCACCATGTCGCGAAGCGGTGCACTGAGGTAAGTGCCAAAGACGGCATTGCCCGCAGGGGTGTTTTGCACCCTGTCATCGGCAATTTTTTGAACCCCGCGCAGGTAAATCCGGCGCGCGGCTTTGTCGAGGACGCGCAAGTGCTCGATCACTTTTGCATCATCCCCCGCCGCACTGGCCAAGGTGTTGGCATCGGCAAAATAGAGCCCTTGCTGACCTTGATACCACTGCCACACCGAGAGCCTGGCACCATCTAATTGCTTTTGGACTTCAAGGTTTATGGCAGCCCCCGTTTTATCGACCACGGCGGATCGAGAACCCGAAAACCCTTTGGCATGGCCACTTGCAGTGCGCATCGGGCTGCGGCTAATGCGTCCTTGGGGTTCATCAAGTGTTTTTTGCAAACGCCCCGCAAAAGCACCCAGTTCAGCACCAAAAACGGGGGCCACACACATAACCCTTGGCGCGGTTGCTTCCATAACGACCGTCTTCGCAGCAGCGATGTATGCAAACCAATTGGCATGGCTTCCAGTGCCCGTTGTATGCTTTGGCGCAAAAAGGCTGCACAATGCAAACACCCGTGTGCCGTTGCTAAAAACCTCCGCCATCGCCGTTTGAACCTTAGCGATCTCCGCAGCACTGGTTAACGGGGTGCAGAGCACCACAAATTCAACCTGATGGGTAACCAACGCCTCTTTAACGCGCACCAAGGTCGCGTCAAGGTTGGCGGTTGGCGTCAAGCCCAAGGCATAAGCACTCCAATTTGGGCCCCCGTTTTGCGCTGCGGTTTTTAAGGTGGGCACAAGGGGGTGGCTCCCTGCATCGCCAAATGCCTCAAGGCTTGCGCCTTGCCCAATCGATTGAACCCTTGAAGGTTGTGTGGTGCAAGCCCCGACAAACAGCCCCACCCCTTCTACCTTTGGGTAGGTGGGGGGTTGAGCCACCGCAGTGCTTACGGTAATGTTTCCTAATGCCATCAGTGAATTTACTCCTTCTTTTTCATGGTGATTTTTATCCCTTAAGCCACACAAAAGTGGCCATTACGCAAAACACCCCCAAGCCACCCAGCACCACAGTAAGGCGGGTGAAGGGGCGCACGTTTTTGTTGCCCAGGGCTGCCCGGCAAACGCTTGCCATAAACCGCTGCCCCTGCAAGGAGGAGCAGTTGCGGCCCACAGCACGGCAAAGGTTAACGCTTGGGCTAAATCGGCCTACCCAGTTAAACATCACCCACCCCCACTTGTTGGACTTGCCTTTGCGGTTTTGATGGGCGGCCCTGTTCCCAGGTAGCACAGCCCAAGTAAGCCAGTTTGTTTTCATGCTTCCATTTTAAGAGCCCAGCCATGATCGAATGCAAGCATGAGTAGGGTGGAAATGGGGTTTTCCACCCACTTGCTATGCCCAGTGCCACGCTAAAAAGGGGACAATTGCCCCTGCAAGGAGGAGCAGTTGCGGCCACAGCACGGCAAAGGTTAACGCTTGGGCTAAATCGGCCTACCCAGTTAAACATCACCCACCCCCACTTGTTGGACTTGCCTTTGCGGTTTTGATGGGCGGCCCTGTTCCCAGGTAGCACAGCCCAAGTAAGCCAGTTTGTTTTCATGCTTCCATTTTAAGAGCCCAGCCATGATCGAATGCAAGCATGAGTAGGGTGGAAATGGGGTTTTCCACCCACTTGCTATGCCCAGTGCCACGCTAAAAAGGGGACAATTGCCCCTGCAAGGAGGAGCAGTTGCGGCCACAGCACGGCAAAGGTTAACGCTTGGGCTAAATCGGCCTACCCAGTTAAACATCACCCACCCCCACTTGTTGGACTTGCCTTTGCGGTTTTGATGGGCGGCCCTGTTCCCAGGTAGCACAGCCCAAGTAAGCCAGTTTGTTTTCATGCTTCCATTTTAAGAGCCCAGCCATGATCGAATGCAAGCATGAGTAGGGTGGAAATGGGGTTTTCCACCCACTTGCTATGCCCAGTGCCACGCTAAAAAGGGGACAATTGCCCCTGCAAGGAGGAGCAGTTGCGGCCACAGCACGGCAAAGGTTAACGCTTGGGCTAAATCGGCCTACCCAGTTAAACATCACCCACCCCCACTTGTTGGACTTGCCTTTGCGGTTTTGATGGGCGGCCCTGTTCCCAGGTAGCACAGCCCAAGTAAGCCAGTTTGTTTTCATGCTTCCATTTTAAGAGCCCAGCCATGATCGAATGCAAGCATGAGTAGGGTGGAAATGGGGTTTTCCACCCACTTGCTATGCCCAGTGCCACGCTAAAAAGGGGACAATTGCCCCTGCAAGGAGGAGCAGTTGCGGCCACAGCACGGCAAAGGTTAACGCTTGGGCTAAATCGGCCTACCCAGTTAAACATCACCCACCCCCACTTGTTGGACTTGCCTTTGCGGTTTTGATGGGCGGCCCTGTTCCCAGGTAGCACAGCCCAAGTAAGCCAGTTTGTTTTCATGCTTCCATTTTAAGAGCCCAGCCATGATCGAATGCAAGCATGAGTAGGGTGGAAATGGGGTTTTCCACCCACTTGCTATGCCCAGTGCCACGCTAAAAAGGGCACAATAAGGCATGCCATATGACAAAAACACACGCGACAAAGCCCAAAAATACTACGCAATGGGCTTTTCTACAGGGCGGATTGTTAACACCCTGCACGTGCCCGAGCGCACTGTGCGATTTTGGAAAGAAAAGTACCACTGGTATGCCGTGCCGTCTAAGGATGCCGTGCCAGAAGCACTTGTAGGGGGCAGAAACCAAAAAAAGGGGCACCCACCGGGCCCAAAAACCACACGCGAAGGCGTCACAACCACCAAAGAAGGCAAAGTTACTTACATGGCAGCGCACAGCAAAGTCACCGGGCATGCCGAAGCCTTTTTTGCCGTAGCCCATGCGCTTGATGCCGTCCCTCCCTATCTACTAGGTGGGGCACCGACCAGTCGCCTTTTCATAGGAAAACCTAGCCACTAAGATGCATTACACATATCAAACCGATCAACACCAAGCATGGGATCCGACAGGAACCCAAAGTGCCCTTGACCGCGGCGGATCTATCCCATTTTGGTGGCAAGACTGGCATGGGGGGGATTATGAACCCACCCCGATTTCCCCTTTGCTACTCATGTGCCTGGTGCGCATCAACGCCCACCATGAAAGTGCTTTGGATTGCAAGCGCGTGTGGAGCATGTATGGATACGAGCCCCCAAATGGCAACTTGCTTGAACATCCCCATATGGAGGCAGCCATTGGCGATTACTGGGTGTTTGGCAATGCGTATTTTCAGCGCATCACGGGCTTAAACAACCGCCTTTTAAGCCTGCGCCATATCCCTGCCCGCGCTGTGCGTGTTGCCCAAACCGAGCCCCGCAGTTATGTGCTCCTTGCCAAAGAGGGGAAAATTCGACCCTTTAAAAAAGATGAGGTCGTCCACATCAAAAACTATACACCTGAAAGCGAGCTCTACGGCATGCCCCACACCATTGGGGCGATTAGGTCTATCCTTTTAAATGACGATGCTACCGTTTTCCGGCGCCGTTATTACAAAAACGGTGCCCACATGGGCGGAATCCTTGCCATCACCGACGGCAGCCTTACAAGTGATGCTTTTACTGAACTCAAAGAAGAACTTAAGGCAGGCAAGGGTGCTGGCAATTTTCATAACACAATCCTCGAAGTGGCTTCTTCGTCCCAAAATAAATCTAAGGTTGAATTTCTTAGTGTTGGGGACTTGTTAAAGGACGACTTTGAAAAGTGTAAAAACATCAGCAGAGGCGATATCCTCGCAGCCCATCGCATTCCGCCACGCATTCTAGGCGTCACCTTAAAGGGTCAAGGGGCAGGCTCGGCAGGCGACCTCGACAAGGAAGCCGCTTTTTTTCATACCTCTGTCATTGCCTCAGTCCAACAGGCCTTTACCCAAACGCTAAACCCCATTTTACCCGAAGGGAGCACTCTTGCTTTTAAACCCAATTTTTCTTTTTTACCCCACCCCAAAAGATAAGGGAGGTTAACGCCATGAGGTGTCCAAACTGCCAAGCGCCACGCACATTTTTAACGCACACCCGAGGGTATACCAGCGACTGCACCCTGCGTGAAATACAAAGGCTGTGCAAAAACTGCGGCACGGTCTTTCTCACCTCTGAAAGAATCACGCGCATCGTGCATAAACCCATCACAAAGGCAGACGGCATAGCCCACGCCTTGCCCCTTGACCATGCTGTAAAAGGCTAATTTAAGCACGCGTATTTTATGTCGTCTTGGGTCAAGCGGTCGTCCAAGTTTTCGTATAAAAATTTGTAGTTGTGCTTACGGTTTTCTGGATGAAGCTCACATTTTTAATTTAAAGTTGTGGTTTTTTGCGTCAATTCATTTACAGCCACTCCCTTTTTTATAAAAACTTGTTCCAATTGCCTCCACTTCCCTTCTCCAAGGGTGCGCTTATTCTTTTTGAGGAGTTTCTCGTGGTTCAAGGCCATGCTTAAGGCCGCAGGGTTTAAGCCTCTATCACGCGCCAAGGCGTTAACTCCACCCGCCTCTTCCGCAGCCTTTTTAATTTGCGTTTTGATGGCTTGAATGCGCCATTGCCATTGCGCGGTGCGCATCCAGTGGGTTATCTGGCGCATCTCAAAACGTGGTTCAGGCGTTGGCAAAGTGTTGGCAAAGTGTTGGCAAAGTGTTGGCAAAGTGTTGGCAAAGTGTTGGCAAAGTGTTGGCAAAGTGTTGGCAAAGTGTTGGCAAAGTGTTGGCAAAGTGTTGGCAAAGTGTTGGCAAAGTGTTGGCAAAGTGTTGGCAAAGTGTTGGCAAAGTGTTGGCAAAGTGTTGGCAAAGTGTTGGCAAAGTGTTGGCAAAGTGTTGGCAAAGTGTTGGCAAAGTGTTGGCAAAGTGTTGGCAAAGTGTTGGCAAAGTGTTGGCAAAGTGTTGGCAAAGTGTTGGCAAAGTGTTGGCAAAGTGTTGGCAAAGTGTTGGCAAAGTGTTGGCAAAGTGTTGGCAAAGTGTTGGCAAAGTGTTGGCAAAGTGTTGGCAAAGTGTTGGCAAAGTGTTGGCAAAGTGTTGGCAAAGTGTTGGCAAAGTGTTGGCAAAGTGTTGGCAAAGTGTTGGCAAAGTGTTGGCAAAGTGTTGGCAAAGTGTTGGCAAAGTGTTGGCAAAGTGTTGGCAAAGTGTTGGCAAAGTGTTGGCAAAGTGTTGGCAAAGTGTTGGCAAAGTGTTGGCAAAGTGTTGGCAAAGTGTTGGCAAAGTGTTGGCAAAGTGTTGGCAAAGTGTTGGCAAAGTGTTGGCACGGCGCAAGGTGTGCACTGCAAGCAGGTTCACCGCTTCGAAAAAATAGGAGCGAGACCCCTAAGGGCAAACAAGGTGGCGTTATTTTTTTGGCCTGAAGTGCGCTCAGGGTAGTCGCGTGCCTTGTCCGCGCGGCGTGTTGCACCGCTAATTTTGCGCTGCCAGCCAAGGCGTTGGCGGGACATTTTTTGGTAGGTTTTTTGCGCTGCGCACCCCGGAGTTGCTTACCCAGCCCGCGGTATTGGGCATCGCCGAAAGCCCATTTTGCTCGATTGGGCGTGCAGGGCCGCGTATTTTTTATTGCGGTAGGCTTGCTCGTTGGGTGCATAGGATTTGGTTTTCATGGGCCCTCCTCGCACATTTCCAACATGCCGTAGGCAGCGAACCCACCCATAAAAAACCCAAATCCGCTCACTACGGCGTCGCAAAGCGTTTGCAAAAAACTCATAGCGCCACCTCATGCGCAAGGGTCGCTTTTTTTATCCGGATGCTTTGGGGGTGGTTTGGAGCCACAGCAAAGACTTCGCCCGCGCTTTTGATGCAAACCCCCGCAACTTGGATTGCCATTTGTGGGGAGCGGAGCATCGCCTCCTTGTCGCCCCCTTTGTTAGTGATGCTCATCTAAGAACTTGCCTTGCCCTTTAACCGTTGCGAGACTTTCAAAGTCTTCGCTCAACAAAAAAACCTTGCCATAGTCTTTTTCGTGCCCGTGGTAGGGCTAAGTCGAGGTAGAAGGGGGTTTTTGTTGAATCGTAGCGGTTGAGCACGTCTTGACCAAGGTTTGCACTCAAGATGCGCACCCTGGCATCGTACTTGTTGGCCTTGACTTGCTCGGCTGGCGCGTAAAAAACTGCGCTGCTGGCTGGGCGGTGGCCTGGGTGATGGGGCTGGCTGCGTAACTTTGTGCAAACACCGCATCAAATCGCCCGTCACAAAGTGCAGGGTCAACCCTGTCTGCATGCATCACCGCCTTTTTATCTTCAACATCTCGTGGGTCAAATTGATTTAAAAAAGGTTGCAGGGTGCTTGACATAATTCAACTCTCTGTCATACAGCCCAGCATCGAATACACCTTGCTCCAATATTTCCAACACGTTCTTAAGGGTGTATATTTTGTGTTCGCCTTGCTTTACGCGCTTTTTGTCTTGTGCCTTAAACCAATTCAATTTGGTGTCAAATGCCTTGCGTGCCATAAGCCTGCCTTCTTTGCGTGGGTAGCCTTGGTATTTTTTTAGCAATGGCAACCCCAACGCCAGGGCATGCGCTTTGGCTTGCCCATCTTCTTTGCGTGGGGGATCAGCGTTGCCAAAATAAAACAGCACGAAGGCTGATTCTCGGATATCCTCTATCATGTGCTGCTGCGTCTTCTTGGCGGGCTTACTTGGGGGTATTGCTGGCTGCTGTCCTTTTGCTGACCGCTGTTCGCCTCGGGGTTTCGGGGCTGCTTTTTTTCTTACCACCGGTTCGCGTTCCTCCCACAGCGAACAATCTGTAGGGCGCAAGCAATACTCACCACGCTTGCAATGACCACACTCACCACGCTTGCAATGACCACACTCACCACGCTTGCAATGACCACACTCACCACGCTTGCAATGACCACGGCTTAGCCAAAGCATGTTGCGTTTGGCCATGCGCTTTACTACCTGCCCAACCCAACCAGGGCTCCGCTTAATCATCGCGCCCAAAGTCTTGTTGGTAAAAAGGGCATGGGAACGTCCATGCTCTGTGCATCCCATCACAGCAGCCCATACCCGCATTTCAGTGGGTGTCCAATCCCCCCTTGCTACCCCCTCAAGGGCTTGGTTATAGCCTATGGGCAGCACAGCAACATCCCCATTTTGTGCCCCCTTATTTTGTGCAACCGCTTCACGCATCCTTTAAAAACCTCCTTTAATGCAAAGTGTCATTCCCTTCGTGCTGGCGGCCCATGCCACCCTCGAACAAACTTAACTGCGTCATTGCTATCTTAGTGCATTGGCAATGTCTGCCAATTCTTGTGCGCTGTACCATTGTTGCATGGGGTTTTCACGGCCCTTTCAACTTGCAAAGTGGGTTGCTTTATAAACATGCTTTCTCGCGTGCCGCAAGCCTGGCTTTGTTGGCCCCGCAGTAGGCTTTATGGGAGGCTGCGATTTCTCCCTTTTCAGCCATGGCGGGGCAACCACCGGGTGGCTGGGTTCCCTTTGGGAGGGCTGCCTCCTCAAGGCAAAAATCTAGGGGGCAATCAAAGCACACAAGGTCGTTCGCGCTGAGATGTTCCATCTGCTGCTCCTTAAATACGGGTTGCTTTAAAAAAAGGCATTGCAAAAGCGGGGCAAGAGAGGAGTGCTGGCACGACACCCATTCGCTAAGGAATGATGACGAAATAGAACAGGTTGTGCCCGTGATTTACGTGCAACCCAGGGCGGTTTAGAAAAAAAGGAGTTCCAAGCTAGATTATTTTTTATTTTTAGGCCAATCGCGAAAAAGTATTTTCAAAACAAGGGTTTGATCCATGAAAAGGGCGAAAAATTGAGTTCCATGTTCAGTTCCATGTTAGAGTGCCGAACTCCGACCTTTTGCGGGGCATAAACCCCCCTGGGCATTTTTTGTGTAAAACCCGCTAAGGCTTGATGTTAGGGGGTTCGAGCGCTTTCGAACGCTTTCGAATTCCCTCGAACAAGGCCTTGTGAGAAGTGGCATTCCATGTGAACGAAAACGCGCAAACCCGCATTACACCGTTTTTTAGGCGAGACAATTTACACTCGGTTATTGGGGGGGCGCTGCCTGTGTCATAAAGCGCTTTAATTCCCGCTATATCCCGCACCCCCCCCCCCCCCCCCCCCCCGCAGTTTTGTAGTGGTGTAAAACCATGTGACTGGGTACAGTGGCAGGTGGTGTCCCCCAGTACGGGCCTTTTTGATGCCTTTTCTCCTCTGCCAAGGTGTGCCCTAACGCGGGCCTTTTTTTGTACTTTGTGGGCCCCTGGGAAGAGAGGCATGAAACAAAACACCATCCAACATTTGCGGGTGGTTTAAAAATATGGACTGCTACACCATGCTAACCCATTACACCACGGGCTTGTATGCTGTTGTGGGGAAAAAGAATAGGCAATAAATCTGCCATCGAAAAATTGCAGCAAAGCCATTAGTGTAAAAGCATGTGTCCCTTTATAACAGGGACCTACTCCGCCCTCTTTTGTGAAAAAACCAATGAACGACTGTTCGAGGTTTTTTTTTGTTGGAAGAGGGTAATGTTTTTTAAGCATTGACTGGCAAAATGGTAGATCCTTGCGCATTTTCCAACCATACCTCACCGCCCTCCCAATACTCTTTTTTCCACACGGGCACCCGCTGCTTAATGCGTTCAATGGCAAAGGCACAGGCCTCCAAGGCTTCTTTGCGATGCGCACTGGCCACCACAATGGCCACGCTGGCCTCACCGATGCACAGTTTGCCCACCCTGTGGGCCATGGCCACATTCAAGATGTCCCAACGCACAGCCATTTCCTTTGCAATGCGCTCAAATTCTTTTTTAGCCATGGGGGCGTAGGCCTCGTAAAATAAATAGCGTACTTGACGCCCAAGGCTGTTATTGCGGACAACGCCCACAAAACTGGCCAGTGCACCCGCTTGAGGGCTGCTTACCAGGGCCGTCAGTGCAGCCACGTCCAATGCTTCTTGCGAAATAACATGGGCACTCATGACGGTACTTTCATCCCTTTTTTGCCTGCGAAATAACATGGGCACTCATGACGGTACTTTCACCCCTTTTTTGCCTGCGAAATAACATGGGCACTCATGACGGTACTTTCACCCCTTTTTTGCCTGCGAAATAACATGGGCACTCATGAAGGTGCTTTCACCCTTTTTTGCCTGCGAAATAACATGGGCACTCATGAAGGTGCTTTCATCCCTTTTTTGCCTGCGAAATAACATGGGCACTCATGAAGGTGCTTTCATCCCTTTTTTGCCTGCGAAATAACATGGGCACTCATGAAGGTGCTTTCACCCTTTTTTGCCATAGTGTCCGCTTTGCACCATTCGCTATCACATCGCCAGCCTTTAGCCACCGCTTACTGGAGGAATAAAAGCCGTTTCTTGGTCTGCTAAAATAATTTGATCCGACTTGGCATAGGCGTGATCCACTGCCACCTGCAAACTTTGGTTCAGGCTTGCAAAATGCGGGTATTCTTTGGCAAATGCTTCAAGCAAGCGTTGCACAGTGACAGGTTCAACCACTTCTAACTCAATCCAGTCGCCCAGTGCTTCCTTAAGCATGGCAAAAAGTTCAACTCTAACGCGCATACAACCCCTTACCCTGTGCTACGACAGGGGACCACTATCGCCCAGTGCTTCCTTAAGCATGGCAAAAAGTTCAACTCTAACGCGCATACAACCCCTTACCCTGTGCTACGACAGGGGGCCATTTGTTTTTCAAAAAAGTCCGTGCATCAAACCACCCGCCCGTGCCCCTAATAAGCGCGAGGCACCACGCAACCATGATGCCCCCTCGAGTGAAGGACATTTATTGATAAAAGCTGCGCAACACCTTGGTTCGCCGTGGGTGTCGTAGTTTACGCAACGCCTTGGCTTCAATTTGGCGAATGCGTTCGCGAGTCACATCAAAATCTTGGCCTATCTCCTCAAGGGTATGGTCGCGCTTTTCACCAATGCCAAAGCGCATACGCAATACCCGTTCCTCACGCTTGGTTAAAGAGGTGAGTATATTCCGCGTGCTCTCACGCAGGTTTTGGTTCATGGCACTTGAGTCGGGGGCATCCACATTGGTATCGGGAATAAAATCGCCAAGGTGAGAATCCTCTTCTTCTCCAATGGGAGTTTCCAAAGAGGTGGGTTCTTTGGCAATTTGGAATACTTTGCGCACTTTTTCCAAAGGCATGGCAATCGTTTTTGAGATCTCCTCGGGAATGGGCTCGCGTCCAAGTTCTTGGACCAACTGGCGTGAGGTGCGCAAAATTTTATTCATCGTTTCAATCATGTGTACAGGTACGCGAATGGTGCGGCCTTGGTCTGCAATGGCGCGGGTAATGGCCTGGCGAATCCACCATGTAGCATAGGTTGAAAACTTATAGCCGCGGCGATACTCAAACTTGTCAACCGCCTTCATCAGTCCAATATTGCCCTCTTGAATAAGGTCTAAAAATTGAAGACCTCGGTTGGTGTATTTTTTGGCAATACTGATGACCAAGCGCAAATTGGCTTCAGTCAATTGGCCTTTGGCGCGCCGTACCTTACGCTCGGAGCCCACCAATTGTTTAATTTCTTCATCAAAAGTACTGCGCTCCATTTCGGTTTGTTCAAGCAAGCGGACAATGCGCTGCTCGCTCATATACAACCGTTCCAAAAAACGCCTTGCCACGTGCGGTGGATGGCCGCATGCCTCTTCCAAGGCCTGTGCTTTTGCGGTAGAATTGAGGCCTTTGCTGGCCTCGTTCCATGTATCCAAAAGGGAATAGGCATCTGCTGGATTGCAGGCAATTTGCTTTCGTAAATTTTCCATGCTGCGGTTGGTACGGTAAATTTTGTCACGATGCTGCAGCATCACGGCACACATGGCATCAATCTGCCGTGAATTGAAGTTAATGCTTTGGATGGTTTTTGCAATGATGCCTTGCAGCTCTCTAATGTTCTGTTTTTGCGCAGTCGAGGGGCGTTTTTTGGACCTTAATTTCAGAAAATTGTCGCGATGCGCCTCAACCGAATCAATCACATCCAATACCTTATCTAAAGCAAGGTCTTCTTCTTCGATAACGTTGTCGTCCTCATCCATCCCCGAGATGAGTTCTTGCACCTTAATTTTTTTTGCACGCAGACGCACGCTAATATCAATCAAATGCTGTGCCACCAAAGGAGAACGTGCAAGCACTTCAATCATCTCGCGTTGCCCGTCCTCGATGCGTTTCGAAATTTCTACCTCTTCCTCGCGGTTTAGGAGTTTAATGTGTCCCATTTCACGCAGGTACATGCGCACAGGATCGTCGGTGCGTGTGTCGCTGGAAGCATCAACATCTGCCTCCTCGCCATCGCTTTCTTCAAGGGTTGGCGATTTTCTGGGAATGGGTTTGCCGTCAGCATTTTGCACCTCAATATCTAAATGGATAAGGGCTGCATACAATTTGTCGACAATTTTGGTGCTTACGCCTTTAACGGGTAGGGTTTTTTCAATTTCTTCCAAAGACAAAAAGCCTTTTTCTCGTCCTAGGGCCAGCATTTTGAGAACGGCCGTATTGTCTTGGGTGCTCCCGTTTGCATGTTGCTCAGGCAAGGCAGCAATAAAGCGCACAATGCCATCCAATTTGGCATCCACAACACTCAATTTTTTGCCGGCACTAAGCGGTTTGCCTGGCTTCGTTTTGGTTTTTCTTTTTGTGCGCGGGCTATTTTTTTTGGTTGCAGTGGTTGCGGTTTTGCGAGCACGTTTGGGTTTAGCGGGGGTCGCTTTAAGCGTATTTACATCATTGGTGCTAGGGTCACTATGGCTGCTGCGGTTGCTAGGGGCTGGTCGTGCATTCATCATAAAGAACCAATCATCCATTTTGTTGCATGTAATTCAAAAGGGAAAACACGGCGAAGCGTGTCTTTTTAATGCCATTTTTGGGGTGGGGGGGGAGGCTACCTTTAAGAAACGTTAAGTACGAGACAATTTTCGTGAACCCACTCTCAAGTCGAGTACTATACAAAACAACTTCCCCAAAACACAAGGGTTTTTGTCATAGCCTTGTCCCTTATTCAAGCAGCATGGGCTCAATCCGCAACAACTGGGTAGCCTTGAGTATGAAGGGTTTGGGAGCGATTTCCTTTAAACTTTGGCTCACACTTTCTTCTTTGGCTAAATGGGTGGTTACAATAATTTGGGCAGGTTGGTTGCTTTCATGGGTTTGCTCGGGTTGAATCATGGAGCGGATGCTAATGCCTCGACGGCCCATCACCTCTGTGATTTGTGCCAGCACTCCAGGTTCGTCCTTTACCTGAAACCGCAGATAGTAGGCACAGCACGCCTCCCCAATGGACATGGGGTGTCCTTGACCTTGTAGGGTGTAGAAGCTGTTTTTTAGGGTGCTGTGCCCTTGGGGGATCAAGCGAGCTTGGGCGGCTTCCACAATGTCTCCTGCTACCGAAACGCCAGTGGGTGCACCACCAGCACCTTGCCCATAAAGCAAAAGTGGGCCCACGTGCTTGCCTTTAAGATAGACGGCATTAAAAGCCTCATTAACAGAAGCAAGAGGGTGGCTTTTTGGGGTAAGCACTGGGTGGACGCGTACCTCGGTGGTGTTTTGGCTTAAGCGCGCCACACCCAGCAGACGAATCGCATACCCCAGCTCACGGGCGTAGGTAATGTCGAGGGGGGTGATTTTGCGAATGCCTTCCTTGTAGACGGCAGAATAAGGAATGTGCTTGCCACTTGCCAAAGAAGCCAAAATGGTGAGCTTGTGCGCCGCATCAAAACCATCCACATCAAAGGTAGGGTCTGCTTCGGCATAGCCGAGGTTTTGAGCACTTTTTAGGGCATCTTCAAAGCTCGCGTTCGTCTCGCTCATACTCCACAAAATATAATTGGCCGTGCCATTTAAAATGCCAAAAATTTGCAGCGTATCATCGGCACACAGTGAATCGCTTAAGACACGCATTACGGGAACTCCGCCTGCCACTGCACCCTCTAAACCTAAAAAAGCTCTGTTTTGGGATGCTGCTTCAAACACCTCCTTACCCCGTTCAGCCAGCAAAGCCTTGTTGGCTGTAACCACCGCTTTGTTGGCCTTTAAGGCAGAAATCACCAATTCCCCCGCCTCTTCCAACCCTCCCGCCACCTCCACAACCACGTCAAGGCTGGTATCTTCCAGTAAATCGGCCGCCCGCGCAGAAATTTTCACCCCATCCAAGGGGATAGGGCGTTTTTTTTGAGGGTTGGCAACCACCACGCGTTCGAGGAGCAATTCAATGCCTAGGCGACGGCCGATCGCTTTTGCGCAATCACGCAAAGCCACCACGGTCCCGCAACCCACCACACCCATGCCATAAAACCCGAGGCGAATTTGTTTCATGGCTTTTTTTTAAACTTTCTGATATGTGGTGTGCGTATTGCGTGGGTAACGTCCGTTCCGAAGCACAGAGTCCATGCAAATACGGGTGGCTTAGGCTATTTGCAAAAGCAAGCGTAAAGTAAGGCTTTCGAGCAACTGCAGTAAAAACAATGCCGCCACTGGGGACAGGTCGAAACCCCCAATTGAAGGGATAAGCTGCCTTAAAGGTTCAAGCACGGGATCGGTAAGGCGGCGCAGCAAGCTTACCAAAGGGTTTAACGGGTTGGGTTGAACCCATGACATAAGCACGCGAGCGATGAGAAGGACGCTGTAAATTTTAAAGGCAACGCGTACGACATCAAACAAAAGCCAAGTCATGTTTATTTTAATGCTCTGTGTGTGGTGAGTGCAGCTAAGGGGGGGGCAAAAAATTGAAGCGGTTTTAAGTTCGATGTCCAAAAATCGCTTGACCAATACGTACCAAGGTTGATCCTTCTGCAATCGCCCATTCTAAATCATCCGACATCCCCATGGAAAGCGTAGCAAAATCGGACCCAAGATGGAAGCGTTCACGTAGTTCTCGTAAAGATTTTTGTACCTCGGCAAAAATCGTCCGTGTGGGTTTTTCCCCCAAATTTGATGGTGGGATACACATAAGCCCTTGTAGCCGCAATCTGGGTAGCATTTGCACGTTTTCCACCAATTGCTCGAGGGCGTCCCAGTGGTCAACCCCTGATTTGCTCTTTTCGCCGCTGTAATTGACTTGAATTAATACTGCCAAAGGAACTTGTTGGGTGTGTTGTTGCGCATCCAAAACTTGGGCTAAGCGCAACGTATCTACCGAGTGGAGGAGGGAAAATTTTTCCTTTACATGTTTGGCTTTATTGGTTTGCAAATGGCCCACCATATGCCACTGAATGGGTGATTGTGGGGCATCTTGGAGCAGCCTTTCCAGCGTATGAATTTTATCCAGTGCCTCTTGCACACGGTTTTCGCCAAACGTGGTCTGCCCGTGCTGGAACGCCGCCCATACGGCGTCGGCGGGTTTGGTTTTGCTAATCGCCACCAGTTGGGTACTTTTTGCGCTGCGCTGCGCTTGCAAACTGGCATTGGCCATCCGTTCGCGTACCCGCTTTAAGCCTTCGCCCACCCGGGTAAGCCAATAGGTTTGCATGGTTGAAAGGCTAGGCATGACTATTGCTTCCACAGCCCTTGTTTGGTTTTGCGAGCACGGTTTTCGGCACGCACGAATGCCTCATGATGTACCCCTTTCGCTTTTGACTGTACATAAAAACTCCATCCCTTGCGTACGATCCAAAGGTTAATATTTTGCTGGTCGTGCACCAGCATGCCCACAACCCTTTTGCTGCCCGCGGGTAGGGTGAAAAGCACTTGTATCTGCTGGTTCTCAAGGCGTTTGCTTACCCGATAAATCACCGTTTTACGCAGCCATTTAGCAAAAGCAGGGCTGGCATGCCCAGCGGATTGAGAAGGTGCAATGTATTGTAGCCACACGCGAATCCATTGCCGTTTGTCGTTGCGGTTGCTGAGGGTTATGCGCGAGGCCAGTTCTTGATACGCGGTGCGGTTATTGATCCAGATCCACACAGCATTCGAACGGCGCATTTGGGCGAGCACACCCGTCATTTCGCCACTTTTTGGATCCTTCTTACTCCAGCGCAAGTGCCAGTGCTTTTCAAGCAAGTTTGCAATGAGCGGTCGATGGTAATGATAAGCACTCGTTTTCTGATCAAAATGCCCGCCGTGAATATCCAATTTGCCAGGGTTGCCCCAGCTGGTAGAGGCGCAAAAAAACACCCCCCAACAACTTAGCAAAGGCAGAAAAATTTGTGCTGCGAAGCGGTGCTGCATTGTGTCAAAATTTTTGTGAAACAAGGGGTAAAGGGCTTATTTTTTTTGGAATTCAACCAAAATTCGGTTCGCAGAAATGCCGCTAACCTGCAAAAAACCACCGGAGACAGCCATACCATGGATAGCATCGGCCAATTTGCTCGACGGCGAGGTACTCCACGCCTCAAGTACCACTTGATTGTTTAAAAATGAGCGCTGGCTGACCCTTTTAACCCCCTTTACCCGATTGGCCAAAATGCGCCTCGCAGTGGCTGCTTGATCGAGACGGATGCTGCTAATTTCAATTTCGACGCGACTACCCCCCTGTTTTTCAGAAATCCACGCATAGGTAACCTGACCTGCTACCGATTGCAGGAGCTTTTCGGTGGCATTCCCAAAAGCGGCCAAAATGGCTTGGCTTTCACGGGAATCCTTGCCATAGCCTAAAGCCACTTCTGCAGCAATGACCTGCCCGTTATCCACGCGGAGTACGTCGGCACCCACCGTGGCTTCATAGACGTAGACTGCACCTTGTTGGGTGGGTTTGCCCAGTTGGTTTTCACCGATAAACAAAAGCTCTACCCCTTGTTTACTGGCCGCAGCCAACAAGGCACTTCGCTGATGAGGGGTATTTTGGTTCAGGTCGACCAAGATAAAACCTTGTTTGATAAGTTTTTTGCGTAAAATGCGCTCAACGGGGCGAAAGTAATCCTCTTTGGCATTCGATTGGATGGCCATGAGCATCCGCGGTCGTCCCACCCGTTCATACAGGCTGCTGAGGGAGGCACCCACCTCGTCCACAAAGGCTTGGGGCGAGGTTGTGGCACGAAGCGCCACTTCGTACACATTGTCCGTACGTTTTTCACTGATTATCTCATAGCTTTTGACAAAGCCTTTGGTTTTCGTCAAGATTTCATCACGTACCAAAGAAAAATTTTGCACCTCGGTTTCCGAACTTAAAGCCACACCGCTTACTTGCTGTACAGCATCGCGAAAGGCTGCCTCCAAAGCCTCCTCTTTTGAGCGAGCAGGGTCTTTGGCATACCAAGGGGCCAATCCGCGGGCATCCACCACGCTAATTGCAGGGAGAACGGTCCGCTGGGTGCTGTGGTCACCCTGGCGTTGCCACACGCGGCCCTCACGCTGCGCTTTAAGTTTAAGCAATTCCTCTGTTGCGCTTAAAGGGGCATCGTCTTGATTTTGATTGCCCGCCGCTTGGATGCTTTTCTTTTGCAGTAAAATCTCGGTGGCGGTTTGCCCATAGACTATGCTGGCAAAACAGCACAGGGCGAGCAAAAACCCAAGGCTGGTACGCCCGTGCGAGAGGCATAAAAACCGGGGACAAACGCACATACAAAAAGGACGAAACATCAAATAAAACCCCCTATTTTAAGCACCAAAGCATGGGATATACCTATTTTTGAACGGTTTTTGTGTACAGCCCTCACACCCCAGGGAAAACCGCCTTGTTGTCGTGTTTTGTGTCGAAAAAGTACGCTAAAGCCAATCTTAACCCATTAAAAAACAACCTGCTAAACGGGGGTGGGCAATTCCCCATGGGAGTGGGGCAAGGCTTCTTCTTCGCTGGTAGGCAAAGGAATGGCACGAAACTTGGTTTTTTCGTTTTCTTGATGCGCATCGCGCAAAAGATCACGCGTGTAGTCGAAGCGATCGCGGCTGCTGTGCGTCATAGAGATAATCCCCGTGTCCATCCGAATGGCATCTTTGGGGCAGGCCTCCACGCACAATCCGCAAAAAACACAGCGCAGCTCGTCGATATCAAACACCACAGGGTATTTTTCGACCGACTTGTCGGGGGACTCCCCAGCCTCGATGTGAATGCACTTGGCAGGGCATACCTCCTCGCACATGTAGCAGGCTACACATTTAATAAAGCCATCCTCGCGCATGGTTAAGCGGTGACGCCCACGGTAGCGCGGGGCAACACGGCGGGTTTCTTCAGGGTATTGAACGGTAACCACACTGCGCTTGCCGAGGATGTTGCGAAAAAAATGGCGCATCGTAACGCGCAAGCCAGCCAGCACGGCAGGCAAAAACATCCGCTGTAAAAACCCTTCGCTGCGATCAACAATCCTTACCTTGGGTGGGCGATTTTGTGCCATAATGAACCAATCTCGGGTGCCTTATGATAAGGGTACAACAACAATTAGCCAACCCACAACAGGACTATCGCAGTGATGGCCACATTGGCAAGGGCTAAGGGTAGCATGCGCTTCCAACCGAGTGCCATGGTTTGATCAAAGCGAAAACGGGGCAGGGTCCAGCGCAAAATAATGACAAGCCAGCATAGCACCACCGTTTTGGTGGCGAAAGCACCAACCTGCAGCAAAAACACCAACAGGCGGGGTAGAGGTAGAAAAAATTCTGCCAAGCGAAACCCATCGGGATGGAGCCACGGAATGTGGTACGCCCCCAAAAACAAGGTGGTCACCAAGCCGCCAAGTCCGACCACACCCACATACTCACCCAGCATAAATGCCGACCAGCGCATGCCGGAGTATTCCAAAAAATAGCCTGCCACAATCTCCGACTCCCCTTCGGGGGCATCGAAAGGTTGGCGCTTAAGTTCGGCCAACATGGCGGTGAAAAACATAAAAAAAGCAAGGGGTTGGGTAAAAATCCCCCATTTTGGAATAAGACCGTTTAGCCAATACTCCCCTTGTTGTCTGGCGATATCGCTGACCGTAACCGACCCATACACCATAAACAAACCCACCAGGGAGAGGCCTAAAAACACCTCGTAAGAGAGCATTTGCGCAGAAGCACGCGCCGCACCCAAAATGGCAAATTTGTTGTTGGAACTCCAGCCCGCGAGGACCGCACCGTAGACCCCTAGCGAAGTGACAGCCAATACCAACAAAATGCCAATGTTCACATCGGCAATTTGAAACTTAATCCCATTCCATGGCGAGGCAAATGGAATAACCGACCAAATCACCATTGCTGCAAACAAGGTGAAAAAAGGCGCAATGGCAAACACAACGCGGTTTGCCCCTGCAGGAATAAAATCTTCTTTAAAGATGGATTTAATCCCATCCGCCGCAATATGCAATATGCCATGCCCACGATAAGGCCCCAGATTGGCGCGATTAGGTCCAATGCGGTCTTGCACTGCGCTCATCCACTTGCGCTCCATCAAGGTTAGGAGGGTGCCAACCGCCATCACAAAACCTAAAACGATCAGCGCAACTTTAATCAGTGATTGAACGATTGGGTTGAGTAATATGTCCATCAGGACCTCTTGCGTTGTTTATTATTAAATACCAACCCAGCTTTAACCATGCCGCCGTGTAGCGCGACAGGTAACGAGGACCATCGCGCACTGCCCACAGTAAAAACACCCCAGGCACCGGACCCATGCTAGCACATTTATCTCAGGCATAGGGTGGCTTTTTTATGGCGCTAGGTGTGTGCCCTCGCTTCTTTGTTGCTGTGTGCCCTCGCTTCTTTGTTGCTGTGTGCCCTCGCTTCTTTGTTGCTGTGTGCCCTCGCTTCTTTGTTGCTGTGTGCCCTCGCTTCTTTGTTGCTGTGTGCCCTCGCTTCTTTGTTGCTGTGTGCCCTCGCTTCTTTGTTGCTGTGTGCCCTCGCTTCTTTGTTGCTGTGTGCCCTCGCTTCTTTGTTGCTGTGTGCCCTCGCTTCTTTGTTGCTGTGTGCCCTCGCTTCTTTGTTGCTGTGTGCCCTCGCTTCTTTGTTGAAGGGCAAGATCCATTTCTTGATTGATACGTCGGGCGGCCTTAAGGGGGTTTTTGGCTTGATAAATAGGGCGCCCTACCACAATGTAATCGGCACCGTTATCAATGGCTTGGGCAGGGGTTGTTACACGCTGCTGGTCATCCCCCGCGACCTCGCTCCAATCGGGGCGCACCCCTGGGCAAACAATCAAAAAATCATCGCTCACTCCGGCACGTACCTGACGTGCTTCCAAGGGCGAACAAATGACCCCCGCGCACCCTATGCTGCGCGCTTTAACGGCCAAACCAAGCACTTTCTTCGAGAGGTTGCCCACGGCTTTTTCACTGGTGAGCACGGTAACTGCGAGGACCTTCAACCGCTCTAGTTGAGCGCGTTTCAGGGCTTCTTTCATCCCTTCACCCATCATATGAATGGTGGCAAGCACAATGCCATCGTTCTGGGTTTCGAGGCTTTTTAGGGCATCGGCCACCGTGTTGGGAATGTCGAGAAGTTTTAAATCCAAAAACACTTTGGCTTTGGCTCTTTTAATCTCCTCAAGCAGGGCAAACCCTCCCCCAAAAAAGGCGCGCATGCCAATTTTAAAATAGGCCACCTCAGGGGACAGTTGCTCAATAAAGCCGCCCATTTCATCACTCCAACCAGTAAACTGGTCAAGGGCTACTATAAGGCGGCGGTTGGGTGCTGGCATGGCAAACAGGTTTCTTTTCGAAATATTCCTACAAAATACACCCGCGCAAAATACATGCCCCGATGCATGAACGCAAGAAAAATAGCGTGACGATTCTGCGAGGCATCCATTTCCGACCGTATCTTATTCTGCCAACATCGCAAAAACTACACAAGCATTATATCGATGGAATATTTGTGCCGGCCATTTTTATGGTGCCCGTCCCCATGCTTTGCGACCACATCGAAATGGCGAAAATAGCGGGATATAGCGCGATTTCTGACACAGCTGTACTCCACAAAGATGGCTGCGCCGAGACACATGCTTTGCGACTCGTAATTCAACGGGTTTTTTGTGGTAATCGCGGTTTGCGGATAGCGATTGCCAGCAAAGCCACACCAGCGTTTTTGCTTGTAAAATAAAAGCAAGAAAAACCCCTATGGTTTGCTCACTGCCCTTGGGTGCAAAATCCATTGGGCAACGCCTGAGCACGGCCGAGCAAAACAATAAGATGCCTTGCCCTGCAAAATAGGGGGCTGGGACGGCGGAAGCAACACCCCCACAAATACCGTGGAAAAACGTGCTAAAAACGTGTTAGGAACGTCCAAAAATGGCTTGCAAAAACGTCACAAAACACCCCTTTTTACGTCATTTGAGCAAGGGATCGCTCCTTGTTCTTTTTGTAAGCGATTGGTATTTAAGCCTTTTATTTTTTCAGCTGCCCTTAAAAAAGGTTTTGGGGTTTTTTTCGCCCCCTTGGCGATCCTTTTTGGGCAGGGGTTTCTCCTTGTTTTATTTTGTAAGTGGTTGGTATTTAAGCCTTTTATTTTTTCAGCTGCCCTTGAAAAATGTTTGGGTTTTTTTCACCCCCCTGGCGAGCCTTTTTTTAAAACCACGGTTTCTTTGAGCGCAATCCAAGCCTGCGCGGAGCTTACGCCGGCCTCTGTGTCAAAGCCAAAAAATCCTACGCTAAAGCCCAAAAGCAAAGCCCTTTACGCCTACCAGCAGCATGGTTAGATTGCCAAGCTATCCTACCGAGAGGGTTTCAAGAAAGCGGGTTAGTTTAAGGCGATTATGTTCTGGCAATCCCACAAATTCCAAATGCAAATTTTGCATGGTAGACTCTGTGCTCGGGCTGGTACGTACCATCTGTGCTACAATGTCTTCGGGAATGCTCGCTTCTGGCAAGGTAAACAGCATCATTTGACCTGCCTCTGGCAAACGTTTATCCGTCCTCGCGCGCACCAAGGCGCCCCCAGCACTTAAGTCATGGAGTTCCCCTAAAAAAACATAGTTGGCATCGCGCGCTTTAGCCAAAGCTGTGGTTTTTTTTATGGAATAGGAATCCGCCATCACATGAAACTTGGCGCTGATCGAGGTTGTGATACGTTTTGTAGAACGAAACTGCAAGCGCTGAATGGTGGCGGTATGGGATAGGGAAAGGGTATGAATTTCCCCCATCAATTGTTCGATGAGTTTCACCTTAAATTCATATTCTGCGTCATTTTCCCTGGAAGTACGGATGATAAGGTGGTCGATTTTTTTTAAATTAACAGGCTTTCCCTTGGAGGTGGGAGAGCGAATCAGCCATTGATGCTCCCACACGGTCACAATGCGTGATACAAAGCGCACTTGGCGGTCGCCGAGGGGAATGCGTACCTGCACGATTAAGCCAGGTGCAAGTAAGCGGGTATCGTTGAACGGATTGCGCGGATTGGCAAACCCGTAGTTGAGTAACTGGCGCAGGCGCGGGGTTCTTCTCAGCAGGGGGTCTGAAGGGTTTTGGGTACGAAAAAGAGAGACGGCGTCCTCATAAATCATTTTGGATTGCAATATGGGCATGAGCTTGCTTGGGTTATCCCCCCCAGCCAATTGAACCAAGGCCGCAAGGTCCTCTTTTTCGAGGTGTAGGTCACTAAGCAGTTGCCGTTGCTGGGTTTTACCTATCTTGCCTCGGTGCGCAGTTCCGTGCCGATTGCGCAAGAGCAAGGGCAATGCCAGGGCAAACAGCCCCGCGGCAACCACAAACCACCCCAGCAACATCATATCTGAGGTTCCAGAAGAGCCAGACTGGCGGAAGCGAAGCGCTTTTAGCTGCGAACTGGACACCTGAGCCAAGATTGGGCTAAGCCACAGATGGATCGAGGAAAACAAAAAAAGCATAGGCATTTTTATTTAGCAAAAAATTTTAAGATGAAACCCGAAGCCTGAACCTATCATAATGAGAAGCCATTTTGGTACAATGCACCGATGGGTTTCTTTGTGATCCCCTTTGGTAAGCAGGTAAGAAGGATTCTATTGCACACCATTCGTGAATTAAAATTCATGATGACTTCGAATGGATGTTATGGCAGCGGGGCGCATGATAGATGGGAATGGCAGGTGGAGCGCACACAGCATGGCAGGTGGTTTATGGAGGGTCGTTTAACCCTTTGCATATTGGCCATGTGGCTTTGGTTGAAAGCCTTGCCACCTTGCCAGAGGTAGCCAAAATATGGGTGATCCCAGCCCATCGATCGCCTTACAAGCCAACCCAGACCATGCTGCCCAATACACTGCGCTTAAGGATGCTTAGAGCCCAGTTTTCAAAAACGCCCAAGGTGTGCATTTCAACATTTGAAATCGACAAACGAGGGTCCTCTTATAGCGTCGATACCTTGCTTTGGTTGCGTGCTACCTTGGAAAAGGAGGCCTGTGAAATGACACCTGGGGTGCCGCCTTGTCTTGCCCTCGTGCTTGGTTGGGATGCTTTTATGGCCATCCCAGGCTGGCGTGAAATTACTACCATTTTGCGCATGGTGGCCCTGTGGGTGGTGCCACGCCAGGGGGAACCACAAAACCCCCAAACCAAGCACAATTGGTTTGCCAGGGTGCCTTTGGCCGTCCAAACACTTTTAAAAGATACGCAGCCCCAAGCATTGATACAAGCGCTATTGCTGGGGCAATGCATCCCTAAGGTATTGCGCTATCAACTTAGGCTGTTGCCCTTGAAATTGCCGTCTATTTCGTCTTCGTATGTTATGCAAACCCGAAAAGAATGCTGGGTTGCGCCCATGGCACGCCCTTTTTTGCAGGCATATTGGCAAGCGCAAACCCCCACAAAATAGAGTGCTTGCCTGATGATGGGTTAAAACGCATGGCGCCTATGAGCATCTAAGATTGGGGTTTTTGTCAAAAAGCCACGCTTGCCTTGCCCATAGTTATATTTTTTTTAAAAAGGACTTGTGCAGGACGTTGCGCAAGCCAGCCAAGCCATGGATGCACCCAAAGTTGCGTTATCTAGAAAAAAAAGCTATGTTTTACCCCGCCCCATTGCCGTTGCGCAAACGCTCCCAACTGCGTACGACCATGCTAGGTTTGCACTTAAAACGGGCTTTGCGCACGGCATTCACGTGGCTGTTTCCTGCGTGTTGCATGGGTTGTGAAACGCACCTCCCTACCCGCGATGCTTTTTTTATGTGCAAAGCCTGCACAGCGCACTTGCCGTGGCTTAAAAACGCCCTCCCAGAATCTTCATTAAACCAGCGGTGGGGTCTATCTCTCGCTCCTAGGATGGTTGGCAACGCTTTTGCGCCTCCAGCCAAGGCGGGGGAAGTAACCCCCACGCCCTTTTTGTACACCGTGTTTCGCTTTGAAAGGGACATTCGACATTGGGTATGGAGACTAAAATACCAACGGCAAACGCAGTTGGCCCCCATGCTAGGGTATTTAATGGCACTTTCACCCGTGAGTGGAGCACTGTATGCCTGGGCCGATTGCATTGCCCCGGTACCCTTGCATTGGCGTAGGCTAAGTGAACGCGGTTTTAACCAAAGTATGCTGCTGGCCTACCACTGGCACAAGGCTGTATTAGAGCAGCGTTTGAGCACGCCTCACAACGGGCAGGGCGCACAATGGATGCCAAACGTGTTACTGCGGCTGCGTTATACCAAAATGCAAATGCGCTTAAATGCCCGTGAACGGTTTGAAAACGTGAAGGGGGCTTTTGGTGTGATGCCTCACAAAGGACGCCTTGGCGCGGCCAAAACGCGGCAACGCATTGTGCGCAAGTGCTGGTTGTTAATTGATGATGTCAGTACCACAGGAATGACAGGGCATGCCTGTGCAAAGGCACTGATGCAAGCAGGGGCAGCAGAAGTGCGCATGTTGACCTTGGCATGGACACCGCTTTAGCAACCCATAAAAAATGGCATCCTATATTTTTTGAGTATCACGCTGTGTGTACGCGGTTTTTTAAAGTAACTCTCCCATGGGCATGGTAAGCCGTTTCATGAAAACCATACGTTCAAAAACGCGTTTGCGTTTGCCCAGGTTGGTTTTGCGTGCCTTGATGCCCAAGCAGGCTTTCTTATTGTGGAAATATGTGCTCGACAACCGTCAATGGCTAGCCACTTGGGAGCCTGAGCACACCCCCTTTTATTATACAAAGCGAGGGCAGCAAATGGTGCTTGAGCAATGCGTGTTAGAATACCAAAATGACAACATTCTTTTTGGTGCTTTTCAAGGGAGGGATATGAATACCATGGTCGGGCGTGCCAGTGTGAGTGGGGTCTCTCGAGGGGCATCACAAAGCGCAGTGGTCGGTTACTCGGTAGACAAAAATCACGTTGGGCGGGGCTATGGAACAGAGATATTACAAGGTTTGGTCACATATGTTTTTTGTGAATTGGAATTACACCGCTTGCAGGCCTCGGTCATGCCCAGCAATGCCGCGTCGATCCAGGTGCTTAAAAAATGCGGGTTTCGCTGTGAAGGGCGTGCCCTACGCTATTTATGCATTCGTGGCAAGTGGGAAGACCACGACATATACGCCTTAACCGCCGAAGACCTCTCCTTATAGTTACAACCGTTTTTTTGTAAACGAACATCCCCACGTGGTATGCAAAGGCAAGCAAGTGATGGTACCCGTAAGCCAAAAGCGGATGCTCGATCAAAAACGAGAGCATGGGCAGTATTTTACCACCAGCAACCCATTTAAGACGGCAGCTTTTCGCCAATGGGCAGAGAAAATCCCCCTCAGCCAAGCCCGCATTTTAGAGCCCTTTGCGGGCAGCAATAACCTTATTCACTGCTTGCAAGACCTTGGCTTGTGCAACGCATTTCAAGCGTATGATTTGCACCCAAAGCACCCCGAGGTACAACAGCGTGATACGCTGCAATCTTTTCCGCGGAACCACCCCGTGTGCGTTACAAACCCCCCGTGGTTGGCGCGTAATTCCGCCAGCAAAAGGGGGCTTCCCTTCCCCAGCACCATTGTTTACGACAACCTTTACAAGCACTGCCTAAGCCTTTGCTTGGAGCATTGTAAACACGTGGCTGCGCTGATTCCAGCCTCGTTCTTGCAGAGCAATCTGTTTCAAAATCGCCTTGAAGTGTACATGTTGCTGCACAACCGGCATGTGTTTCACGACACCGACCACCCCGTGTGCCTTGCCTTATTTGGAGAGAAAACTCCCGACACCCAAATCTATTATGACAACCAGTTCATCGGTTTGTTGCGCAATCTCAAACGGCATTTACCCAAAGTACGTCGGCAGCGCACCCTCAAATTTAACGACCCTCATGGTGCCTTGGGTTTTATCTCTTTCGACAGCATCCATGCGCCCAGCATTCGCTTTTGTGAGGCAAAGGAGATTGCCCACCGTCCCATCAAGATGTCTTCAAGGTTTTTTACGCGCATAGGGGGTGATATCGAGGATTTAGGCGGCCTTATTGGAAGGCTTAACCAAGCCCTGGCCCAGTTTAGGGCCAGCACGGATGATGTTTTTTTAACCCCCTTTAAGGGATTGCGTCGCGATGGGAAGTACCGCCGCAGAATGGAGTTTGCCATGGCACGGGATTTTATTTGCGCCTATGGCTGGTTTCGAGGCTTTTCGAACCGTGGATAAAACCTCCCTCCTTTTGTGTATAAACCCCTGGGGTGCCGTGGGATTGCTTTTTTGGCTTGTGCAGCCCATTTTTGAAAAAATATATGCTATCCTGGAGGCCCGCTGCCAAGACTGTAGAGAGAACTACCTTAGCCAAATGTGCCAAAGGCAGTTTACTGTGAAAAACGGGGAGTTTTGATGGGTGCCAAACGCTAACCATTCTCAATTCACGCTCGATTACCGCCAAAGGTACGTTGAGGCATATCGCCAAAACGTGGAGAAAGTGCATGACCAAATGCGCCAAGGTCAGCTTGATGAGAAAATTACCACCTTTTGCGGGCTTCACAGGTTTAAAGAAGCCGAGGTACGCCAGGCCATTGCCAGCAGTCCCATTGTGGCGGCCTTCTTTGCGTACGATCCTCAAAAGCAAAATTTTTACACGAACACTGCTGCCAAATTTATTCAAGGTCTGCCACGGGTCTTTGAGTTTCAACAATATGCCCGCCGAAGTGCTATGTATGTTGTAGGTGGGCGCGTGTTTTCTCAAAAACAGTTGCGACGAAGCAGGATGCTCGAAAGGGACAAAGCCCCTCCAGTTTACATGGTGCTATGGGGGCAAACGGTTTTATGCTCGCCATACGCATCAACGCGTTTTGGGTGGCCAGCAAAACACCCAGCACCAGGGTTTAAAAACGTTTATTAGCGATAAGTAACCACAGTAGACTGCGCGATACCTTTTTTATTGCCATCGCCGATGGCGCTTTTTATCGCGAACAAAATTCTAGTCAAGGGCGCACGCCTTTGGAAGCACTCAGGCATTTGACAAATCGTCAGTCAGTACATGCCTGTAATATCAACGATTTATTGCCGCTTACGCAGGAATTGTGCCCATAGCCCTTGAAGCGTATGAAGCGTACAAACAAAAGTTGCAAAGCGTGTGAATGGTTACATGTATTTTTTAATGGCAACCTTGCCCTTGAAAAAACCATCGTCCATGGAATACACTCGTGAGGGGTGCGCCACTTTAAGCGTATTTTTTGAGCCAAAACGGCTTTTTTAAAACCTTCATTGTGTCAGAGCATCGTTGTGCCAAACAACGCATCACCCCCTATTTTTGCCATGCAGCAGGGTAACAAATCGAAAGTACTGCTTACCCGCCGCCAGGCCATTCGTACCCTAGGAGTGGCTACTTTTGGGGCGTGGCTAAGCAGGCCGACCTTGGTCCATGCATTACGCAGCACCAAAACCAAACCATGGCTTATTTGGTGGGCCGGGGGTGGGGCACAGCTGGGTCAAGCCACCTTGCACGCACAAAGTTCCCCCGATTTTCTGTCTTTGATGCACGTGGAATGGCAAAGCGATGCCCTCGACTTTTTAAGACCAGCCAGTGCCAATTGGAAACCCAAAACCCCCAGCACACCGCCTGTTTTGGTGGTTGAAACCTTGCCCTCTGCCGAGGTATGGCATACTCCCAATGCACGGCCATTGCGCCAAAGTGTCTCCAAAGCAAAGGCCGTGATTTTGTTAGGTTCACAAGCATCCTTTGGTGTGCTCGCAAACAGCCCACAAGACTTAAAAGCATTTGTCAACCAATGTAAACGGGCCAAAACCCCGTTGCTTAAACTCCCAGGCGTCCCGCCCCCACCCCAGCATTTGCTTGGTATCATCACCCATTTAGAAATTTTTGGTTTTCCCAAGCTCGATTCTCTACAACGCCCCTTGCTATACTACCGGCACACGGTATGCCATGACTGTGAACGCCAAGGCGACCTCCAACGGGGCAAATTTGCCCAAGGGTATGGAGAGGCAGGGTGTTTGTTGAACTTGGGCTGTAAAGGACCTATTACCCACAACAGCTGTGCCATTTCACGCTGGAATAACGGCAGTAATTGGTGCGTGGGTGCGGGTGGTCCTTGTACAGGTTGCGCTGCCCCGGGCTGGCCCGAGCATGCCGGGTTAGGCTTGTATGGCAGTGTTCCATTAAAAAGCCACGGTGCTGCGAGTTGGATTTGGAGAAATTTGCATGGTGTGGGGGTAGGGATCCTAAGCCTTGGCGCGGTGGGGGCTTTGTTGCAAATTCTGCGTGGATATTTTTTTCCGCAACAACGTGCTTTGCAACCCGCCCTGAGACCCCTGGGCAATCACACAATACCCAAGCCTGCCACCGCCTTAAGCCAAAAACCCACGGGCAAGACGGGAGCATCGGCTGTGCATGCAACCCCTGCCTCCAGCAGCAAGGCCGCGTCGAATAACAGGTAAACAAAATGGTGCTTTGCGAGCAACAACAACAAAGCGTCGTTGTCACCCATTTACCAAAAACACCACCCACACTTAAGAGGTACATCCAATGAGCGAAGTGATGGTAAGCATGCCTAGGATTGAGGGCGGGATGTCTTTGCACCAAGATAAAAGCGGTGCCATTCGCATAGGGGGTGGGTGGCGCCCTGTTTATGAAAGGCTGATGCACCGCCGCGGCCCTTTAGATGCCGTACAACTCGCCCAACATATTTCTGTCGACTCAGGTTTAAGCCACGGATTCGCAGCCCTCAAGGCGTTTGAAAATGCAGCGGGTATTTTGCCCACACCCAATGGCCTTGCCTTGCGCGAGGTCCTCCATGCCTGTGCATTGATGCATGCGCACATCCGCCATATATACATGCGAGTACTGCCCGACTACCTGCCCCCCAGCGAGGGTTTAAACAACGATTCGATCCGCAAAACAGCCCACACGCCCGCCTGGCGCAGCCTCAATTTTGCCCACCCTTTTTCCGCTATCGAAAAAACCCAACTTTTTGATTCAATCCACCAGGCTCAACTGGTTTTGCGCGTGTTGCAGCGCATATTGGCCATGCTTGGAGGGCGTTTTCCCATTGCCATGTGCTTGGTACCCGGAGGGGTGACCACACCACTGACCGCACATTTAATGCTCCAAATAGGCACCATGCTCGAGCAGGTGGCAAGGTTTGTTGAATCCCATTTTGAGCCCGACATCCAACTGATCGTTACCCGCTTTCCCGCGTTGTTAACCAGCGGGCGGGGAGTCAAAACGTTGTTTAGCGCGGGGAACAAAGTGGGGGAAGCCAATGTCAATCCAGCGTTGTTTAGTTCAGGAATTCTCCGCAATGGCAAGCTATCTGCCTTACAAGGTACCCCTGAAGAATCGGTGGCACACGCACGCTATCAAATGGCCAAACAAGCGCTGGAAACGGGCGTGCTCACCATGCCCGATGCAACCAAATTGGGGGCGATTTCCTGGGTTAAATCACCAAGGTGGCAAGGGAAATCTGCCGAAAGCGGGCCCGCAGCACGTTTGGCGGTGGCGTTTTCAACAGACAAAAATCAAAGCGCGTTCTCTTGGGGACGCGACCTTGTGAAACAGATGAAAAACCCCATTTTTGAGATCAACACCATTGGTGGACGCCTGTTGGCGATACTGGGCGAAACCATGGTAGTGCTGCGTCACAGCCAAGCACAATTACAAAGCCTTGATCCCGATCGCAAGGTGATGGTTGAAGGTGAAACCTTTTCCAAGGTTAGCGCTGAAGGGGTGGGTGAGGTAGAATCACCCGCAGGTGCCGTGCGGCATTGGGTGGTATTTGAACGAGGGCGCATCGTTTTTTATGATATCATTTCTGCAAGCACCTGGCATGGGGGGGCCATGGATGAGACAGGGCAACGAAGCCCATTGGAGACCGCACTCAATGAAACCCCACGCAATTTACGCCTCGACAAAGACGTGCGCCTTTGCTCGCAAATTATTCACTCCTTTGCTTTTAGTATGAGCGATGCCATTCATTGATCGAGACCTGTTTTGGGCCTATGGGGTGTTGCGCGCTTTGTGGCACCTTGAAACCAAGGTACGCCGGTTGCTGCTGCGCATTGAACCCACCTTGCCTGTGTTGGCCATGCTAAGTGGCGAAGCACTGTACTGGCAAACGGCTTTGCAGGCTGCATGGGATAGGCGTTTGCTGATTGCATTGCACTGCATGGTTGGCTTGGTGCTTAGCATGGTGGTATTTTTTCGCCTTATACGGCCTTTTTTGCGCTTTGGGCGTGCCGTGTTACACGGCGGTTTAAGCGAAGCCAAGCAACACCTGCATCGGGCATGGTGCAACCCCAGGCGTGGTGTGCGCTGGTTGCGGCTCAGTTATGGGTTGTTGTTGCTTTTGTTGTTGTTGTCGGGCTGGGAACTATTTTTTCAACACCGAGGGGTAGCACCCAGCCTCATGCAAAACTGGGGTGTGTGGCCCACCCTTTTGCACCTTGGTTTGCGTGTTTGGCTATATGTTTTGTGGTGCTGGCTGGTATGGGGGCAATTTAAACAATGGTGGTGGCGTACCAAAGCGGCCATGCAAAAACCCTAATTGCGTATGCGCTTTTGTGCTGCATAGGTGGCACTATCATGGGGTGATGCATTGGGTGGCGTCGGCATCCAAAACCCCCACCAGCGATTTTTGCTCGCACATGCAAGCACAAAAAACCTACAGGCGTCCATTTTGCCTGTAGCAGATTTTGACGGTTTTTTTAAAGGGCTGCATACTTGCTTTTGTCGATAGCCCTTGCCATGGAGGCACCAATCTGTGCGGGCGTTTCGGCAATTTCAACCCCCGCATGGCGCAGGGCTGCAATTTTTTCGGCTGCTCCACCCGAACCCCCCGAAATAATAGCCCCTGCGTGGCCCATACGGCGTCCAGGAGGGGCGGCGGCACCTGCAATAAAACCCGCCATGGGCTTGGTAACATGCTGTTTTGCGTATTTTGCAGCTTGCTCCTCCGCCGCCCCGCCAATCTCACCAATCAGGAGAATGCTGGTGGTATCGGGATCTTCTTGAAACAGTTGCAGACAATCGATAAAATTGGTGCCATTAACGGGGTCCCCACCAATCCCAATACAGGTTGACTGTCCCAACCCGCGTTGGGTAAGTTGCCACACAGCCTCGTAGGTTAGGGTTCCCGAGCGTGAAACCAAACCCACCCCACCCATTTTATGAATATAGCCGGGCATAATTCCCACCTTGGCCTGCCCTGGGGTCATCACCCCCGGACAATTGGGGCCAATCAGCCTTGCGCCGCGGGCTTTTACATAGGGTACGGCTTTCACCATATCGAGTACGGGCACGCCTTCAGTAATACAAATAATAAGTTCAATCCCTGCATCGGCGGCTTCCATCACGGCATCGGCGGCAAAGGGGGGGGGCACAAAAATAAGCGATACATTGGCATTGGTTTGCGCCACGGCTTCATCCACCCGATTAAATACAGGCAATTTGCCTTCAAATACCTGCCCTCCTTTACCAGGGGTCACCCCTGCCACAACATTGGTGGGTTCGTAGGCCATGCACTCGCGGGCATGTAGCGAGCCTTGTGCCCCCGTAATGCCTTGCACAATAATACGCGAATCCTTGGTGACCAATACGGCCATGGTAAGTACTTCCTTTTGTAAAAAAACCTATAACGCCGTTTGCTAAGAGTCGAAGGTGATTGGGTGAAGGTGTGGATCTCTAATTGAAGATGGGTTGATTATTTTTTTGTGAGTTCATCTAAGCGCACAGGCAGAGCAAAAGAGAACCACAGCATGTGCCATGGCTAAGGTTGCGACCTTTGGACTAAACACGCACAGTTCTAAACCAGCCCTTTTTTGCCTGGACCCCCTTTGCTTTTTGCCTGGACCCCCCTTGCTTTTTGCCTGGACCCCCTTTGCTTTTTGCCTGGACCCCCCTTGCTTTTTGCCTGGACCCCCTTTGCTTTTTGCCTGGACCCCCTTTGCTTTTTGCCTGGACCCCCTTTGCTTTTTGCCTGGACCCCCTTTGCTTTTTGCCTGGACCCCCTTTGCTTTTTGCCTGGACCCCCTTTGCTTTTTGCCTGGACCCCCTTTGCTTTTTGCCTGGACCCCCTTTGCTTTTTGCCTGCACCCCCTTTGTGGGTTTTTTTAAACAGCGTTTAGGCCAACACGCTCGCCGCTTGAATGCATTTGATGGCTGCTGCCTCGAGGCTTTCAGCCATTTGCAAGCGCCCCCCTAAGCCCGCACTTCCAATCACCTCACGCGCCTCATTAGAAGCAGCACCTTCCAAACGGACCACCACGGGTACGTTTAAACCCACCGAGCGAAAAGCAGCCACCACCCCGCGGGCCACGATATCACAACGCACAATGCCGCCAAAAATATTGATTAAAATGCAACGGACATTCGGGTTATGGGTAATGATGCGAAAGGCGGTTTCAACACGCTGTTGATTAGCCCCACCTCCCACATCCAAAAAGTTGGCGGGTTCGCCCCCATGGGCTTTAATAATATCCATGGTGCCCATGGCAAGGCCTGCACCGTTTACCATGCATCCAATATTCCCATCCAAACTAACGTAGCTTAGGTCGGCATCGGCGGCTTGAATTTCCAGCGGGTTTTCTTCGTCTTTGTCGCGGAGTTCCGCGTATTCAGGATGACGAAATACGGCGTTGTCATCTAAACTCACCTTGGCATCCAAGGCAAGCACGCGCCCTTCTGCGGTAATGGCAAGGGGGTTTACCTCCAGCATCGAGCAGTCCAACGCACAAAAAGCGCGATAGGCATTTAAAATAAACTGCTGCAGCTGACGGACCACTTTGCCATCAAAACCTACCCCTAATTTTTGGGCTAATCGGGCCGCTTGAAAAGGGAGCATGCCCAAGTGTGGCTCCGCAGATTCCTGAAAAATAGCCGAAGGATTGGTTTTGGCGACTGCTTCAATTTCCATCCCCCCTTCAAGGGAGGCCAACACGGACACCCGCTGGGTGCCGCGGTCGATCAGGAGCGAAAAATAGAGTTCTTTGGCAAGGTCAAGCCCTTCTTCAATCAGCAAGCGCCGCACCACCCGTCCTTCACGACCCGTCTGGGGGGTGACCAAGGTAGCACCCAAAATGGCTGTGGCATTTTGGGTCACCTCAGCCATGCTTTTGCTCACCTTAACCCCGCCCGCCTTACCTCGCCCGCCCGCATGAATTTGCGCCTTGACCACCCACACGTTACCCCCAAGGCGCTTGGCGGCTGCTGGGGCGTCTTCCACTTTAAACACGGCCTCGCCCCGAGGGGTTGGCACACCATAACTCGAAAGCAGTTGCTTTGCTTGGTATTCGTGAATTTGCATGGATAATTACTTTCAGTGCCTAAAAGAGCGTGCTTCGCATGGATAAGGGAGTGGACAAGGAAATCGAAAACGAAACCGAGGGATACTGCACCTTCTATACAAAAAGCGTGTGAAATGCAAACCACAATGCGCATTTTTATCCGTGGTCACCAAAATGTTCTCATGGGTTCATGATGGGGTGTTTTTGACGCACTTTTGAGCAAAAACCAATGTCAAACACATCCATTTTCACCATCACCCAAGGGAAATGGGCCTCGAAAACCCCCGCCATGGCCGTTCGCTCTTGCCATCGACACTGGAGCGGGTGTATTTTTTAAGGAAAATAATGCTCGGGTCGAAGGGCTGCCCTGATGCGCGGATGGGCGCATCCCCAAAAGCACACAGCCTTGCAGGAGGTTTTGCTTGAGGCATCCACCCTTTTTTTGAACCCTTTTTGAAACAAAGGAAGCATACCCAGATGTTACCCAAAAACGGACTTTGCCACGCCTTGGTTTTTTTGGCACTCGCGGTGGCACTGCCCACTTTTCCTGCCACAGCGGATTGCGGCAAGTTATGCGACAGGGACTTTATGAAAAAAGCCAGCCCTGCCCGAGTGTATGTCCTTACCTAAGGCAGGGCTCGATGTAAATGGGCGGGATAAATCTGAATATAGCAGCTCCCCCTTGCACCTGGCGGTGTGGAACAAGAACCCAGGGGTTATCCAAGTACCCCTTAAGGCAGGGGCGGACATCAATGCGCGGAATAGAGGTGGCGACACCCCCTTGCACCTGGCGGTGTGGAACAGGAACCCAGGGGTTATTCAAGTACCCCTTAAGGCAGGGGCGGACATCAATGCGCGGGATAAAGATGGCCACACCCCCTTGCGCTTGGCAGCAGTGGACAACGACAACGTAGAGGTAGCCCAAGCACTAACTAAGGCGGGGGCAAAATAAGTGGGCGGGATAGACGTGGGAATGCCATTTGAGGCCACAGCCAGCGAAGCGCAAAAAACGTACCCTTCGAAAAACGTGCAGCAAAACTCCCCGTGCAAAACCACCGTAAAAGATAAGGGGCCAAGCAGGGGAACCTTTCCAAAAGGCTATTGCAGCGCAATCACAGAAAGGTTGCTCATGCGCACAGGGCGGGCTGCTTTGGGCATGGCCAGGCGCCTCCTGTGGCTGGCATAGGGGAAATGCCCATTTGGCAGCAGCAAAACTCCCCGTGCAAAACCACCGTAAAAGATAAGGGGCCAAGCAGGGGAACCTTTCCAAAAGGCTATTGCAGCGCAATCACAGAAAGGTTGCTCATGCGCACAGGGCGGGCTGCTTTGGGCATGGCCAGGCGCCTCCTGTGGCTGGCATAGGGGAAATGCCCATTTGGCAGTTGATAGCAGCGTGTGCAGCGGGTTTGGCTTTGCAAAATTTGCTGCTGCGTTTGGCTACCCCCCAGTTCGCGTAACTGCGTTTGGAGTACGCCAGCCAAATTGAGGTAGGTTTTGCCTTGTTTGGAGCGCACATTGTTTAAGAGCCAACGACTTTTAAATTGGCTTAGGCAATCCTCTTTTACCTCAAAACAACAAGGCAAAATATGGGGCCCAATCGCCAGTTTCATCTGGCTTATCACCCCGCCTTGCTGCTGCCAACGCCGCACCAAAGCCGGCAAAATACCTAAAGCCACCCCGCGCCAACCTGCATGCAGGGCGGCGCACTGCCGTAAGCGCGGTTCAAATGCCAATAAGGGAACACAATCGGCGGTTTTAATGCACAAGAATATTCCTGCCTGGGCACTTACCCAGCCATCGCCACGTTGTTCTGCGTGGCCTTTGGCATCAAACATGTCACGTGGTCTGTGACTGTGGGGCTCTGCCTTCCATTCCACCAAATGTATGCTATGATGCTGGTGGAGAACGGCAACGGGCGGCGGGATTGTTGTGCGATGGTATATGGTTTTGTTCAACAAGCACCCTTGCATCGTTTGGCTTAGGGCATCGTCGTTAGGCCATGGAGCCGCGGTTGAAAACCCGGCGAGGATGCCCTGCCATGCCAAAGTATCGAGCGTTGGAGCCAATTTATAGGGGGGTGGATGCGCCATGTGTTTTAGGATTAGCCTCCTGCAACCTTTAAGATAAGGTTCGTTAAAAAGCGGTGTCAAATGTGCGCGATCGGTCACCCTGCCAAGGCATATTTTTTAAAGGGGTGGTGAACCCGGTGCATGTCACGAGCTTAACATTCAAATGGTCATGTTATCGCTTAAAACGGCGTTTTTTTTGCATCCACCCCCAGGCACGATGGTAGAACGACTTTATCCTATAGGGCTAGCACGCAAAAGGGAGGGGTGATTATAAACGCACTCCCTTGGTTGCTTTCCATTTTGAAAAACTCCCTCCTCCTCTTCCTTGGTTGGTAAAAGGGGGGTTGATGCCAAAAGAAGGCGGATGATTTTTCACACCGACTCATTTTTTATGGTGCAGACCCGCCGTTCTTAACCGACCATCTAACACAAATTGAAAAATTTATGCTTGTTTCTGCCCTCATTGATGTTTTTGCTCTTTTAGTCTCATTCTATGCTCTGGCACGCATTACCGACGAGTACTTTGTGTCTAGTTTGGAAATGATTGCCAAGCGTAATAACATGCCCTCGGATATTGCAGGGGCAACGCTGATGGCCATGGGTTCAAGCGCACCAGAACTGTTTACCAGTTTGCTGGCCTTGGTCAAAACGGTAGATCTGGGAGACCTAGGTGCGGGGACCATTGTAGGTTCGGCCGTGTTTAATGTGCTGGTAATTATTGGTGTTTCGGCCATAGTAACCAAAGTGGTCCTCACTTGGCAGCCTGTATTACGCGACCTGCTGTTTTACGTGATTACCATTGGCATTTTGTATATGGTGTTTCATGATGGCTGGATTAGCCTTGGCGAAGCGTGGATTTTGGTGGCGTTTTACGTGGTCTACCTGATTGCGTTGCCATTGTGGCGCAAAATCTTCCCCTACGCCAACCAAGAAGATGCGCTTAATCAACCGCCCGCCTACATTGGTGGCGATTTAAACACCGGAGCACCAAACTTGATTGGGCAGTGCTTGCGCACCATTACCTCGCCCATTCGCTTCTTGTTACAGTGGTGTATTCCAAACCCCAGAAAAAAACCCCATTTGTACGTTGTCTCTTTTTTCAATTCGGTAATCCTGATTGCACTGTTTAGTTGGGTACTGGTAGAGGCAGGCGTACACCTTGCCACGCTTTTTAATATCCCCAAAACAATCGTGGCCATTACCATTTTGGCTGTAGGGACGTCGGTTCCCGATTTACTTGCTTCGCTGGTTTCGGCCAAACAAGGGCGCGGTGACATGGCCGTAAGCAATGCCATTGGCAGCAATATTTTTGATATTTTGGTTGGTCTAGGGCTGGTCTGGGTGGTGATTATTTCCATTACAGGGCACAACATTCCCATTGGCAAGGGGACCTTCGATGGGTCGATCGTGTTGTTGTTGGGCACAGTGGTCTTGTTGTTTGTAACGCTTATTTTGGGGCGTTGGAAACTGAGCCGCGCACTTGGGGGGGTGTTGGTGACCGTATACGTGGTGTATCTGAGTTTTTCTATCTTGCAGGTAGGCGTCCCCGAAAGCACGCAATGGCCACAAAAAATCCTTGATGCCATCATTCATTCGTACTAGATATCCAACCCCTTTTCGTCTTCGTCACAAGGGTTCTTTGGCTGACACGTTTCCGTCCCCTTTTTCATCTTCGCTGTAATGTTTCTTTGGTTTGCAGTTTCCTTTTTTGCATGCCGTAGTCAATCAATTTTCTTCTTCAGCCACTTCGTTAAAAGTGCTGGGCAGCAAATTGAAGGGTAGGATTTGAAAGAGAATAGGTAACAATACCCCTCCTCCTGGGAGTGCAAAAATAGCCAATGACGGAATGGCTTTTAAAATATCCAGCAGCTGGGCGCGAACTTTTTCCTTTTCTTCTCTCGTTAGTGAGCGCTTGGTTGCTTCGAGCAGCAAGGTTTTTAGTTCACGCGTCTCTTCAATTTCTTGCATGATGCGCTTTAAGTTGGTTTTTACCAGCCTACGTGCGCGTTGCTGCAATCCTGAAACCAGGTTGTTCATGGAACCTTTGCCATTAAGCACGGTAAAGCGCGCATGGTGGGTGCGAAAAAACGCAGCGATTGTCGTCAGACTGGTTTTTAACTCCTTTGTAGAGACTCGCAAGTAATGACCCAGGTGACGGGTGAAATCGTGTTCTTGCGGCGCAAAAACGGTATTGTCGATCAGGGTCATCAAGGTGGTATGCAAAAAAAACTGACGAATAAGCCACGGCACCTTGTGCAAAGGCGGCACCTTGTCAAGAGAGATCCCAGTGCGCAACAAGTGCTCTGCCTCAGTACGGTAATCCTTGGGTAAAAACGATGCGTCGATAAAATGACGAATGAGCCTTGTTTCATACAAACTGGTAGTGTTGTTGGCATAGGCAGCGGCAACCATAAGCATGAGCAAAGTGCGACGTAATGTCTGCTGCTCTTTAACCAAAAAAAATTGCACGCGGGTCGGGGCTTTTTTTTGAATATATACCTGCTGGCACCAGTGCCTCATATGGTATAAATCGAGCAGCAGAAAACTATTGCAAAACTCCCCTGGAAACGCCCCTAAACTCGCTTGTTGCATCAGCAAGCGCGTTGTGTCGCGCTTAAACAATGCGTGGCGGCTAACCAAGATACGCATGTTAAACCCACGCTTTATTTTGCTTGGGACATGAAGCATGTGGCTGTCACACATGCAGCGTTCGACCATGGCAAACAATTTTTGGGGCATTTGCAACAACACGTTAGGGTGGCAGCCTTCCTCCTTGGCCAAGTCAATGGCTAGAATAACCAGCAACAGATCAAAGAACATAAAATGTAACATTTCGCCGTGGGGCAACTGCCGTTTCTCGGTGCCATACAAAACCCAGGGGGCCCTCACAGGAAAACCATAGAGTATTCCCGTGGGTTGCAAGGAGGCATAGAGCAGCTGCTCAACAGCAGTTGCATCCATGGTGCTGGTGTTTTCAGGACATTCAAGCGGGTGTTCACTGCGAAAGCGCAGGTAGCGTTCACGCCAATTTTTGCCTTGAAATGCCACATCAAAAGCGCTACATTTCGGTGCTTGCATGGTATGTATTTAAACCTTGTCCCTCCGTTGCCTGCTATTTTGCGAGCAAGCCATTCTCAAAAACGCTGTATCATGCATTTGCATGACCCTTTGTTTATGGGATTGCATAACGCGGTTATGGGTGCCACGCCCATCGGTGGTAAGCCAGGCAAAAAAACCTTACCAAAAGCGCTACATTTTGGTGCTTGCATGGTGTGTATTTAAACCTTGTCCCTCCGTTGCCTGCTATTTTGCGAGCAAGCCATTCTCAAAAACGCTGTATCATGCATTTGCATGACCCTTTGTTTATGGGATTGCATAACGCGATTATGGGTGCCACGCCCATCGGTGGTAAGCCAGGCAAAAAAACCTTACCAAAAGCGCTACATTTTGGTGCTTGCATGGTGTGTATTTAAACCTCGTGTGTTGTGTCATGCAAAGGGGACCATGACCATCTACAAAAAACCCTTTTCACACGCTGCTTGCAAAGGGCTAAAGAGATGCACTTATTCGGCTTTGCCCCCACTGGAATACCCGCCTGGGATACCATATTGCGCCAATTAGAGCAACGTGCGCGGCGCGAACCCCCACCAAAACCCCGCGGGGCTCAAAAACTGGCCATACTCAAAGCCTTGTTACAGCACTTAAAGCATGACCCCCTTGCCCATAACGAACCGCGCCATTCTACGCAAATGGTACACGTTGCGGGTACGGTAGGCAAAGGGTTAACCGCCATGATGATTACCAAATTGCTTGGGCACGTAAGCCACCTTGCCTCCAGTGTGCACACAAAGGGAGGGGTTGGACTGTTTACCTCACCGCATTTAGTGCGGTTGGAAGAGCGCATTCAGTACAACGGTCAGCCGATGCCGCCTGCTATTTTGGCTCAAGCAGGCCAGGCTGTGTTTGCCGCCGAGGCCCGTTTAGAGCCTGTGTCCTCTTTTTTTGACATCATGACCCTGATTGCATGGATGGCATTTGGGCTGAAACAAGCCCGATGGGCGGTGATGGAAACGGGTATGGGTGGCACGGCGGACGCCACCAACGCCATTGAGGAAAAATGTTGCGCCGTAATTACCCGCATTGGTTTAGACCATCAAGCACAGCTAGGCAAAGGTCTCCAAAACATTGCGCGTGAAAAACTTGGCATTACCCGTCCTCGAACCCCCTTGGTGTTGGCGGTACAACCCCCCGCCTTAGAGCGTTGGATGCAAGCCAAGGCCAAGCAGCAAGGGGTGAGCGATGTGCACCACGTGCGCTTGAGCCCCATCAAAGCCTACCGCCGAGGGGCACAACGCGGGGTTGTGTTGGCAGACAGGCAGCGAATTGCCTTGCCTTCGAGCATTCCAAATGGTACCCGTTTGCCCGATGAAGCCGAATGCCACCTCACCAACGTTCGTTTACAATGCCTTGCCAATGCGGTGCTTACCGTGAAGGTTTGCCTAGGGCACACATACCCTCAGCCAATCCAGCATAGCAAACGGCCCGCCACCCAGTTAGTTCATACAAAAGCGTGGCAGCAAGGCCTGGCTCAAGCCTTACAAACCCCGTGGAACGGGCGCTTACACATTTTGCAGCAGCAAGCCACCCCTAAAGGGATCTTGCTTTGGTTGTTGTTAGATGGCGCCCATAATCCTCCAGCAATCAAGGCGCTGTGTACGCAGCTGCGCCGCTGGAAAATACCCCGCATGCAGCTGGTGTTTGCCATGCATACCGACAAACTGACCGCTGCCATGGCAGCCCCACTCCTTAGCTTATTTGGCCTTGCAAGCCAGGTAATCTTGCCACAACAGTCAGCACCACGCTTTGCCAAGCCTGCACACATCCAAAATTTTATTCTAAAAGCCTGCCAACGCAACATGCCCCCCCCCCTTTTGCCCCCTTTACTTTTGGCAGAGAACGCCCCCGAAGCCCTGCAAAAAGCAGCGCAAACACCCCAAATGCCCTTGGTGGTTGCGGGTTCTTTGTGGCTGGCAGGAGAGGTTTTTGAGCAGTTGCAACATTGGCAACATGCTTTTAAAAAACCCGTCGGGCTTGGAAACCGTCACTAACCACGTGTGTCAGGGTTTTGGTAAAAGGGGCGTTTCACCACGTCTACTTCAAGCAAGCGCCCGCGTACATTAACCTGCAAGCGTTGCCCAGCCTTGGCCAAATGCCGCCTCACCTTCCCCAAAGCAATGGCTTTTTCGAGGGTAGGAGAATACCCCCCCGAGGTGGTCTGCCCCACCACTTGACCATCGAACAGCAAAGGGACGTTCTCGCGTACAATCCCGCGCCCTTGCACTTGTAACCCTACGTGTAAATCATAGGTTTTGGTCTGCTTTTGGGCCAAAATGGCAGCGGCGCCCACGCAAATGTCTGCTGTGTTCACCTTAACAGCCCAACCGAGTCCACATTCTAAAGGGTGCCAATCCTCGCGGAGTTCATGCCCATAAAGGGCCATGGCTGCTTCTAAACGCAAAGAATCACGTGCTGCAAGACCAATGGGTGCTACTTGCAACTCTTGGGTGAGTCCGCACCAAATGGCTTGGGCATCTTGGCGCGTTACAGAAATCTCACAGCCAGGCTCACCCGTATAACCCGTACGGGCCAAAAACACGGGTTTGCCGAACATGGTAGTTTCGGTAAATGTGTAATAGCCCAGGTGTTCTGGTGCAAAAGCGCACACACCGCGCAAGCGCTCAAAAGCCTTGGGCCCTTGTACTGCAAACAAGCACAGGGCATCCGATCGATCCTCAATGCTGACATCCCTACCCTTGGCCACGCTTTGCAACTGGGCTAAATCGACGCTCCGCCGCGCAGCGTTCACAATCACGCGGTGCTCGTGTTGAGAGATGCGATACACAATGAGGTCATCCAATACCCCTCCGTTTTCTTGACATAATGGTGAATACAGTGCCTGACCCTCGGTCATCCCTAAAACATCGTTGGTAACGGCGTAATTCAAAAACGCCGCACTGCCCTTGCCGCGCACCACAAACTGGCCCATATGGGTAATATCAAACACCCCCACCTCATGCCTTACCAAATGGTGTTCTTCTAAGGGTTTGGTTCGGTGGTGTAAAGGCATCATAAATCCAGCAAAAGGCGCCCATTTAGCGCCTGCTTGGGCATGCAGGGCATGCAGTGGTAATCGTTTTTCATTACTTAGGTTCATCACAACGCGGCTTTGCTTTTAAGACAGGAGATTTTCACTATGGCAATATTACACAACAAGGTGCGCTCTATATTTGCCCATTGCTTGCGCTTTTGACAAGCGTTGAGATAAAAAATTTCCATGGTGCTATAATGACGCATCCACGCATAGTGCCCACATGTCGTAACCGCTTGCCTATGATAAAGGATGCAAGACAGGAGACCGTTATTGGCAGGCGGTGGTAGGCTTGCGACCATTTACAAAAAAGCGGGTGGTGTAAGGCAGCATGGATAAACAAAACAAAGGCAGTGGCGGTGGCAGTCCCCCTGCGACCATTTACAAAAAAGCGGGTGGTGTAAGGCAGCATGGAGAACAAAGCAAAAGCAATGGAGATGCGAGAGGGTGTGTTGGTACTACAAGGAGGAAAAACATTTCGCGGCCGCCTACGCACCCATGCTAGCCAAGGCAGCGGAGAGGTAATTTTTAACACCGCCATGACAGGGTATCAAGAAATTGTGGGCGATCCCTCCTACCACCGCCAAATTGTGGTGATGACCCAACCCCACATAGGCAATTACGGAATAAGCAGTGCAGATCGCGAATCGCGCGGTATTTTTGCCAGTGCTCTGATAATCAAAGAACTCAGCCCCATTACCAGTAATTGGCGTGCTGAAACCAGCCTTGAAGCGCATTTAGACAAGTACGCCATTCCTTTGCTTGAAGGGGTAAATACCCGCCAGTTGGTGCTTAACTTGCGTGATGAAGGTACGCGGACAGGGGTGATTGCACCAGCCAATACCTCACGCGAGGCACTGCAAAAAATGCTTGCGCAAACCCCCGATATGGCGGGCTGCCAACTGGCCGAAGAGGTTTCTACAAAACAGGCGTATGGCTGGGGTGATGAGGTTCCACAACCTGCACGCCTTGACCCCTTACCCCTAAACGCCCATGCCATTTCCCAACCCACACCCTTTAAGGTGGTGGCCTACGACTACGGCATTAAGCATGCCCTGCTTCGTCAAATGGTAAGTTTTGGCATGCAAGTAGAGGTGGTCCCCTGCGCTACCCCCGCAGCCGAAGTGCTGGCCAAAAAACCCGATGGTGTGTTTTTATCCAACGGGCCTGGGGATCCAAAACCCTTACGTAAAGCGGTTAAAAATGTGCAAGATTTGCTGGGCAGGGTGCCTATTTTTGGGGTGTGCTTAGGGCATCAAATATTGGGTTTGGCTTTGGGTGGGCACACGTTTAAGTTGAAATTTGGGCATCACGGGGCGAACCACCCCGTAAAGCACTTGGCCAGTGGCAGGGTAGAAATTACCAGCCAAAACCACGGCTTTGCCATCGCTTCCCAAGGTCTGCCTCAAGGGGTCCAGATCACCCATGTCAATTTAAACGACGACACCATAGCAGGTTTAGAGAGTGTTGAGCACAGTGCTTTTTCGGTGCAATACCACCCTGAAGCTTCCCCTGGCCCCCACGATTCACGCTATTTGTTTGGGTATTTTGCCCAGCGCATGCTGCAATCGAGAAACAAGGACTAAGGACTAAGGACTATGAGGGGCTTTTGTAGTGCAGTCGCAAGGTTTTTGAGCCCAAAATCTTGACAGGCAAGGGAGATATATTTTCCCCTTGAGGCAAGGCTAGCCTTGTACACCACCATCGTGCAGATGGCATTCGACCACACCATTTTTGTGTTGCAATCGCTTGGGGGTTTGCTTTGCGCAGCGCGGGCCAGCTTCTTCACAGCGTGGATGAAAACTGCAACCTGTGGGTGGGTAAAGCGGGTTTGGGAATTCCTGCTTTAAATGCGCATCAGGAATGCCAAGATCTGGATTTGGGGTGAGCACAGAGGTTAGCAACGCCTTGGTGTACGGGTGTTGCGGCTCATGAAACAAGGCATCGGTTGGATGTTGTTCCACAATGCGCCCAAGGTGCATCACCGCAACCTGGGTCGCAAGGTGCTCCACCACGGCTAAATTGTGACTAATAAACAGGTAGGTTAAATCGAGCTCGTTACGTAAATCAATGAGCAGGTTTAAAATTTGCGATTGCACAGACACATCCAAGGCCGAGGTGGGCTCATCGCAGATTACGATGGAAGGGCGCATGACCAAGGCACGGGCAATGGCAACGCGTTGGCGCTGACCGCCCGAAAGTTGGTTGGGGAAAGCACCTGCCAAACGCTTAGGCAAACCCACTAAATCGAGCATTTCATCCACCTTAGCCCGTTGTTCTTGCGCCTTGCCCATGTGGTGTACGCGCAGGGGCAAAGAGATAATATCACCCACGCTTTTGCGCGGGTTAAGTGAGGAATAGGGGTCTTGAAAAATGGGTTGAATGCGATGCGCAATCGCCCTTCTGTCCCATTCTTCAATGGGCTTGCCATCGATAAAAGTCGTGCCGCTGCTGGGTTTTTCCAAACCGAGCAGCACGCGTGAAAGGGTGGTTTTTCCACAACCTGACTCCCCTACCAAGCCCACTACATCCCTCTTGTAAATGGACAGGCTTACCCCATTCACGGCACGCAAGGGTAGTTTGGGGCTAAATATGCTCTCACGCACTGAATATACTACAGAAATATCTTGCAATTCCAATACGGGTACGCTTGTTTGCTCGCTATTCATGAACCACTATTTACGCTTATAATGAAAAATTGATCAAATCCAAAGGGTTGCTGTCCGCAGTAGAACAAGGAGGCAAAAGGGGTTTTTCAAAAACGGCGCACATCAAACATATACCAAAGGGGTTAAAAGCACAGGCACCTGGTGGGTATGGGCAAAAATAGCCTTTAAACAAGCAACCCTCCGCCTTAGCCCATCAAATGGGCACCATTTTAACGTTCCCGATAAATGGGTGCCATGCTTATGGTCCCAATTCATGTTTACATACCACCATAGATCATAGGATTGGCCTATGAGGGTGGGTCGCACTTTTTTCTTAAGAGGCAGCCCTCATTTGCTGTGTGTGCTTTTTGAGATCCTCCGCAGGAAGTACGCAGCGATAGCTGTGGTCGCTACCCAAATTCACCAAGGGTGGGGTCCCCTTTTGGCAGGCATCGTGGGCATAGGCACAGCGGCTTTTAAACACACAACCCTCAATCTTGCCCATTAAAGTAGGGACCATACCAGGGATAGAGCCTAGTTTTTCGCCATGGGCTACCTGACCTGGTATGGGGATACAACGTAGCAAACCTTGAGTGTAAGGGTGCATCGGTTCACTAAAAATCTGTTTCACACTGCCTGTTTCCACAAATTCACCCGCATACATTACGGCCACCTTGTCTGCAATGCGCGAGACCACCCCTAGGTCGTGGGTAATAAGCAATACCGCCATGTCAAACTCTTTGCGTAAATCGTTGAGTACTCGCAGAATTTGAGCTTGAATGGTTACATCGAGGGCTGTGGTAGGTTCGTCGCAAATAAGCAATTCAGGACTACACATCAAAGCCATGGCAATCATAACGCGTTGTCGCAAACCACCCGAAAGCTGATGGGGGTATTGGCGTAGGCGTTTGGCGGCAGCGGTAATGCCTACCCGTTCCAGCAAAAAAACCGCCCGCTCGCGTGCTTGGGTGGTGGGAATACGCTGATGTTGATGTAGCACCTCACAGAGCTGCTCACCAATGGTATAGACGGGATTGAGGGAGGTCATGGGTTCTTGAAAAATCATGGCCATGCGCTGTCCAAGGATTTGGCGTGCCATTTGGCGTTTGGAAATCGAGAGCAGGTCGATCCCAGCAAAGTTTAGCGCCTTGGCACTCCGCACAGCACGCCTTGGTAATAAACCCATCAGTGCAAACGAACTCAAGGATTTTCCACAACCCGATTCCCCCACGATACAAAAACTTTCGCCTTTGTTCACCTCAAAAGAAACGCCACGCACAGCGTGCAGATGACCATTGGCCAAGGCAATGCTTACCTGCAAATTGTCTACTGCAAGCAAAGGATCCGTTGTCATGTTTTCATAACCTCCTTGTGTGTGTGCCTGTTACCGAGGCGAATTGTTACTTTGCGGGGCTGGTTAGTTTCGGTTTTCGGGTGCAGTTACATCGCGGACACCATCGCCTAAAAGGTTGATGGCCAGCACCAACATAAACAAAGCCACCCCTGGGATGGTAATCAGCCAAGGTTCAAACAACAACAACTCCTTGCCCTCGGAAACCATCAAACCCCAAGAAGGCAAGGGCGGCTGCACCCCTAAACCCAAAAACGACAGCGCAGCTTCAAGCAAAATGGCATGGGCCATTTCGAGGGTAATCACCACAATCAAGTTGTTTAACACATTGGGAAGCACTTCTGTGGCCAAAATACGCAAAGGTGAACACCCCAATGCACGCGCAGAGGTAATGTAGTCGAGCTGGCGTATTTGCAAGGTGGAAGCCCGCATCACCACCGCATAGCGATCCCAAATAAGGAGGCCTAAAACCATGATAACCACCTGCAACGACCCTCCCACAATGGCCACCACGGCAAGGGCTACCAACACCACAGGCATCGAAAGTCGAACCGTAATTAGAAAAGTGACGAATAGATCAACCCGCCCGCCAAAATAGCCTGCACAAATGCCCATGATCGAGCCAATAACGCCTGAAAGGAGGGCAGCTCCAAAGCCAATCAGCAGGGAAATACGTGCACCGTAAGCCATCCTCGCCCAATAATCGCGACCCAGGTGGTCGGTGCCTAAGGGGTTATTCCACGTTCCTTTTTCGTGCCATACAGGTGGAATGATGCGATTGGTAAGGTCTTGCTGATAAGGGTTGTGGGGGGTGAGCAGGGGGGCAAAAATGGCCATCACAAAAATAACCAGCAGCACAAAACCGCCAAAGATAAGCCCTTTGTGGTGTAAGCTACGGTTTAGCATTACCCGTTTAGGCTGCAACAATGCAATTTCGGATTCATCCGCTAAAGGCATTGGGTTGGGGTGCTGTGCCATGCTATTTTTCCTTGGCGGTTAAAGTGATGAAAGAGGAATGCATGTTGTTTTGCGGCACGCACTCAAAATTTTTATCGAGCTAAGGTGTATGTCAAACCATGGACACATCGTTTATAACAGACGCCCCCCTCACATCCGGAGCGCATCAAACATGGGCAAACCCCTAGTGTAAGCGAATGCGTGGGTCAACCCATGCATTAAAAATATCTGCCAAAAAGGTAAGCGTAATGTAGATACTTGAAAACACCAAAATTAAACCTTGCACCGTGGGAAAATCGCTGCGGGTGATCGACTCCCAACCTAAATGTCCTGCACCTTGCAATACGAAAATGGTTTCAATCACGATTGAGCCACCCAGCATAAAGCCAAACTGCACGGCTGCTAGGCTAATCACAGGAAGAATGGCATTGCGTAAGGCATGCTTAAACAACACCCTTGGCACCGAAAGCCCTTTGGATCGGGCAGTGCGCACGTAATCCGAATCCAACGCCTCAAGCATTCCTGTACGGGTGAGGCGCATAATGGCAGGGGTGGCATAGTAGCCAAGCGCAACGGTTGGCATTACAAAATGAAGCCATGTATCCGAGCCAGAAACGGGGAGAACGCCAAATTTTACCGCAAAAAGTACCACCAAAATAAGCGAGAACCAAAAGCTAGGCAATGCCTGCCCTACCACTGAGATAAACAGTGCCGCGCGATCAACCAAACTGTTAGGGCGCATGGCAGCCACAACCCCCATAGGCAGCGAAATGGCAAAAGCAAACAAAATTGCACTAAATGCAAGGTACATCGTGCGTGGCAAGCGGCTAAAAATAAGGGTGCTTACCTTGCTTTGAAAATAAAAACTTTCGCCCAAATCACCTTGTAGGGCCTTGCTAATCCATGTCCAATATTGCAGCGCAATAGGACGATCAAAACCGTAGGCCTTGCGAATGGCCTCAATATCCTCTGCAGAACCTGACTCCCCTGCAATGGCAACGGCGGGATCTCCCGCCGTAAACACAAGGCTAAAGCAAATCGCCGACACGGTGAGTGCCACCAGCAACGCCAGCCCCAATCGTTTTAAACAATATACCGCCATGGCACAAACCTTCTTTTTGTCATCGTGCGATCTTAGCGCGATGTAAAACGCATTAAAAAACCCGTGTCATTTTTAACGTTTCCTGGGGCAAACACGCATACACCACGGTTTTTTTGCGTGCGAAAGGCAATCTGTACCCCTTATTAAGGGCTTGAAAGTAAATGCGGGTCGATTTTTTGCGACACAGACCGGCCCGCTTTGGATAGCACAGCACCCTTACTAGGGGCACGCCCTTCGGCCAGCCCAAATAACAAGCATGTGCCCATATCAAACAGGGGCTTTTTTTGGTAAAAAAGCCCCTCGTAAAAACCAACGCTAGCCTATTTCCATTTCACAGTAAAAAAGCGCGGGATTTCATCCGCAGTGGGCTCAAACGCCACTTCTTTACTAAACACATAATTGGTGTTGTATGAAAACAAAGGCAGCCAATACACTTCATTCGCAATCCGCCGCAACGCTGAGCGATAGCTCTTTTTGCGCACTTTAGGACTGATGGAGCTATCCCCTTTTTCGAGGGCAGCGATCACCTTTTTATCTCTGGCATAATCATCTACACCACCCTTAAAAAAGTTGCTGGTAATGGCAGAAACGTCGTTGATGGAATAAGAACCCCAAGTCATAAACTGAAAAGGCACTTTGCCCGATTGCACTTTGTCGCGCAGAGCAGAATACTTTAAGTAGGTAAACTTGGTTTTGATGCCCACGGCGTTCAAATACCCAATCATGGCTTCTGCGTAGTCGCGGTTGCGATATGCGTAAAAGTCAGTGGTAAAGCCGTTAGGATAACCCGCTTTTGCCAACAGTTCTTTGGCTTTTTTAGGGTTATACGCATACTTTTTAACGTTCGAGGTACACCCAAACTGGGTGGGGAAACAAGCGGAATGCACCACTTTAGAAGCCCCTTTCACCAGGGAATTCAAGATGGTTTTGCGGTCAATGGCATGGGCAATGGCTTGACGCACACGCTTGTCATTCATGGGGTTTTTCCCCGTTCGCGCAGAGGCGTCAAAACTGACATAGCCGATGCGCATGGTGGAAGCATTTTGAACGGTAAAACGCCCCGCTTTCTTAAAATTTTCGGCTTGGTCTGCAGGTACTCTCCAAATCCAATCCAACCCGCCCGAGAGCAACTCGGCAAACTGCGTATTGCGCTCTGGAATGGTGCGATACACAATGCGCTTAATGGAAGCTTTGGGTTTGGGTCCTTTGTGATAGCCCGAATAGCTCTCAAATTCAAAGCGTTGCTTGTCAAGATCGATTTTGGTTGCCTTGTAAGGGCCTGTACCCACGGGCTTCACACCCATCCCTTCAGGGCCTACCTTGGCGTAGTACTCATTGGGGTAGATCACCAAAGGGCCTGAAAGGTATTCAAAGACAGCAGGAAAAACCTTTTTTAAGGTTAAGCGTACTTTGTACTTGCTCAGGCGGGTAGCCTTGCCAATCCAGTTCACATTACGCTGGGTTTTGACCTTGTTTTCAGGCTTGCTTATCCAATTAAGGGTGTACACCACATCGTCGGCATCAAAAGCTTCGCCGTTATGAAACTTAATCCCTTTGCGCAGGTTAAACTCCAAGGTCGTGTCGTTCACCCATTTAAAGCTGGTGGCTAGATTGCCTTTGTACTTAAACGTACTGGGATCGCGATAAAACAAACCATCCCATAGCATGCGCGAGAGCAATATGCCCTCACGCGCGGTGTTAAAATAGTTATCAACCGATTCCAACTCGGTTTCAGAGGCAACATTAAGCACCCCATCTTTTTTGTTGGCCAAAGCATAACCAGCACTCAAGCTCACAAGCAACAAGCCCACAAGCATCGATTGCAAGGCGCGTCGGCACAGGGTAAAACCCATTTTCTGCATAACACGTTCCTTTATTTTCAGAATAAAAAGAAAATTTTTCAAAAATACCAGCACTGCGATTATTCAGCACTTGGCAGATGAGAGGCTTTTTGACATGACGGCACCCAAATCCATGGACTAACCGCTTGCAAACGCATTGTTTGCGATGATAATACGCGTTCAGCACCAGCGCACCATATGCAGGGCCACTCTTACCGGGGGTGCGTCGCATAACCACTCAAAGCCATACCCCTGTTACGTTACACAAAAAACACGGTTTGTCATTATCCATTTGTTTTAGGGTTGCGTCAAAACATCGATTCGGCGGACATCCTCTGCCCGTAAACCTTGGCAAAAACCGGCAAAATCCTGTTTCTACGTTTACGCGTGAACGCTCTAATGTACGCGTAAACGCTCTAGGGGGGCATCCATTAAGAGGTTTTAGAGCGTAACCCGCTGCCTAGCTACACACACAATCGGTTAACGGATACAGTGTACGCTTTTTTTCACAACAAAAAACGAAGGGCAGGTATGCTACCTTGTCGTAAAGAGCTGATGGTGACCTGTGGCGTCACCCGCAAAATAGGGGACCTTTTTTAGATTGGACCCTATTGTCTTCATCCATTTATGCCCGCATCTACCAATGTCCTTAAAATACCTACTGGGGGGGTGCTAGCGTTGGGTTTTTGAGAGACCCCCATATTTCATCAGAAAAAACCGTTCATCATTTAAAGAACACCATGGAAAAGCCCTTTGTCCCCCTGCACGTGCACACCCAATACTCTTTGCTTGAAGGTGCTATCCGCATTAAAATGCTGCCAAACGCACTCAAAAAGCGGGGATTTCATGCCTGCGCCATTACGGATTTGGGCAACATGTTTGGGGCCATTGAGTTTTATGAGACCCTTAAAAAACAAGACATCACCCCCATTATTGGGATGGAAGCTTACGTAGCAGATGGTGGTCGCCACAACCGGAGCTATTCCAGAAAAGGTCCCAACGCCAGCAAATTGGTGCTGTTATGCCAAAACAAGCAGGGCTACCACAACCTGTGCAAGCTGGCCAGTTTAGGCTATGTGGAGGGCAAGTACTATCAACCGCGCATCGACCTTGCGTTGCTCGAAAAACACCATCACGGGCTCATCGCACTCTCCTCGGGGGAGTGGGGGGTGGTTGGGCGTCCTTTGCGCCTCGAGGGGATTGAAAAAGCCAAAAAGGCAGCCTTGTGGTTTAAGCAGGTGTTTGGTGAACGCTTTTACCTCGAAGTTCAAAACCAAGGTTCCCCTTGGGAAAAAGAAGGCATCCCTCATTTTTTAAACATTGCCCAAAGCCAGCAAATTCCTTTGGTGGGGACGAACGAGTGCTTTTACCTTGAAGCTCATGAAGGGGAAGCGCAGCAGTTGCTTACCCTAATCGGCAGGCAAAAAACCATCCATAATGGCAATGTGGACCCCCAGACGGAAACGAACCGCCATTTGCGCTCGGCCCTTGAAATGCAAGAAGCCCTGGCCCATTTTCCTCCACAAGCCCTGCACAACAGTGCTCACATTGCCCAGCAATGCCAGCTCGATCTGAGCAATAAAATATACCACCTACCTCAATGTGAATCCCCCCCAGGCGTAAGCGAAGATGCACACTTGCGCAGCGAGGCAGCCAGGGGCTTGGCGCAACGCCTAACCTTATTGTCCAAGCGCTATCAATGGCCGGTGCAAGAACAATCTGGTCAAGGCAAAGCCTATGAAGCACGCTTGCAGTTTGAGCTGGGCATCATTACCAATATGGAATACAGCGGCTATTTTTTAATTGTGGCCGACTTTATTCGTTGGGCCAAAAAGAACCAGGTACGGGTAGGTCCTGGGCGCGGGTCGGGGGCAGGCTCTTTGGTAGCCTACGCCCTTGGCATTACCGACCTCGACCCCATTTACCACGGTCTGTTGTTTGAGCGTTTTTTAAACCCTGAGCGCGTTAGCATGCCCGACTTTGACATTGACTTTGATGTCGAGGGGCGCGACAAGGTTATCAATTACGTGCGCGAAAAATACGGGCACCAGCGCGTGTGTCAAATTTCGACCTTTGGGTCTTTGGGTGCCAAAGCCGCTGTCCGCAATGTGGCGCGGGTACTGGGCTTTGATTATCAATCTGCCGACCGCATCGCCAAACTCATCCCCAATAAACTGGGCATTACCCTGGCCGATGCCTTGAGCATGGAACCCGAACTCAAAAAATTGGCTGACGAGGGCAGCGAGAATGAACAACGCCTGCTGCGCGTCGCTCAATTGCTTGAAGGACTGAGCTCGAACCTATCGACCCACGCAGCAGGGGTGATTATTTTAAGCCAAGACGTACAAGATGTGATGCCCGTTTGTACGTCCTCCAAACTTAAAGGGGCGGTGCAATCGCAGTATGCCATGAAATGGGCTGAGCACCAAGGGGCGGTCAAATTTGACTTTTTGGGGCTCAATAACCTCACCATCATTCAGCGCGCTCTAAACCTGATTAACAACCCTGTGAACACAGAAAATGAGGGTGTTACCGATGCGAATGCCCAAAGCAGCAACCCTGCAAATCAAGCAACCCAGGACACCTTGGACCTCGATGCCATCCCTTTGGATGACCCCAAAGTGTACGCCTTGCTGGGGCGTGCCGAATCGACAGGCATTTTCCAACTGGAATCCCAAGGCATGCGCCGCCTACTCGTCGACCTGCAACCCACCTGCTTTGAGGACATCGTAGCCCTTTTGGCACTCTATCGCCCAGGTCCTTTGGATTCGGGCATGACCAACGATTTTATCAAACGCAAAAATGGCCAGGCAAAAATAAGCCACCTGCATCCTGACCTCGCGCCCGTGCTCAGCGATACCTACGGGGTGATGGCCTACCAAGAACAAGTGATGGAAGCCGCACGCGTACTGGGTGGGTTTTCTCTGGGTGAGGCCGATATTTTGCGGCGGGCCATGGGCAAAAAAGACAGCCTCGAAATGGCCCAACAGCGCCAACGCTTTGTGGAAGGATGCGCAAAAAATAACATTGCAGCGGAGAAAGCGGAGCACATATTTGATCAAATTGACAAGTTTGCGGGCTATGGTTTCAACAAGTCGCATTCGGCAGCATATGCCTTAATTGCCTACCAAACCGCCTATCTTAAGGCGCATTACCCCGTTGCGTTCATGGCAGCGTTGCTCAGTAGTGAGATGGGTAACAGCGACAAAATGGCCAGTTGCCTTGCCGACTGCAACGAACTTGGTGTCAAGGTCTCGCCGCCCGATGTCAACGGCAGCGAGGCAGATTTTACCGTACACCAAAACCAAATTCGCTTTGGCATGAGTGCCATTAAAAACGTGGGACACCACGCAGCCAGGGCCATTTTACAAGCCAGACTAAACCAGACAGGACAACGCTTTGCCAGCCTTGAGGCCTTTTTGCGCTCCGTAGACCTGCGTAAAGTCAATAAACGCTCCCTCGAAACCCTTATTCAATGTGGAAGCCTCGATAGCCTACATCGCAATCGTAAAAGTCTCCGTCAAGGTCTCGAACACCTGCTTTACATAGGGCAGCAATACCAAAATGCGCAAGTGGCTGGGCAGGAAACCTTACTCAATTTGCTCGGCAAAGAAGATGAGGCCTCCGCAGACACCCTGGCCATTCAATTGCCAACGGTCGAAGACTACCCCTTGCAAGAGCGTTTACGGCTTGAAAAGGAGGCCATTGGTGTGTTTGTTTCAGGGCATCCCCTCGACCTCTACAAATCTGAGGTAAGCCAGCTCACCATAACCTCACGTAGCGTGCGTGAAGGCGAACACCCTAACGGCCAAACCGTGGTGGTGGCGGGCATTGTAACCAACCTCACCTTACGGCTTAACCGCAAAAGTGAAAAATTTGCCGTACTTACCATTGAAGATCTGCACGGATCGGTGGAAGTGGTGGTGTTTGCCAGCATGTATCAAACGTGCAATACACTGCTGCGTAAAGAGGAACCTTTGTTGGTCCAAGGGCGCATTAACCAGCGTGAACAAGGTATTAGCATTCAAGCCGAAACCATTACCTCCTTGCAGGTCTACCGCAGTCAGCATGCCACAAGCCTTACCATGAGTCCTACCAAAAGCCTAAGCCCAGCCGTACTGCGTCGCTTAAACGGTGTATTGGCTGAGGATGCCAAAAGCAGTGCAAGCCGCTGTGCGTTGGTGTTACGGGTAAAAAGCCAAAATGGCTGTGAACTCGATGTACAAATGCCCAGCTGCATTGAACCCACCTCAAAAGTGGTCGAAAACCTGCTGGCCTGCCTGCCTCATGCGCAGTATACCTTTACCTATGATGCCAATTCGAATGTACTGGGCAATTTGCAACAGCAAAAAGAGCCTGGGCTGGCCAACGCGCGAATGCCTGCTGCCCAGAGGCCTTTGCAAAGTCCCCAAGCACCTCACTAAACGTGGCACATCATCTCCCGTTAAACCACGGGGGTATTTTTTAAGGGCATCGCCCCGTTCTCATCAAAGACGGCTTTTTTTGCAAAAAGGGAGGTTCAAACCTTCATGCCAATTTGGGTAAAGGAGTTTAAGTGGAGGGAGGTTCAAATTCTTTGGTGCCGTATCTTGAGGGGTGAAATGGCTTTGCCACAAAAACCTCGCCCGCGCTTTTGATTAAAATCCCCTGCGACCTTGGCTGCATCTTGTGGCCTGCGGAGCATCGCCTCCTTGCCCGCCTCTTCTTTTGTGCGCACGAACCCCATGCCTTGTTTTTTGGTACGGGCAATCGCCTTGGCACGCTGAATGCAGCGCTGAATGCAACCGCACGCTGAATGCAACTGCACGCTGATTACAACTGCACGCTGAATGCGACTGCACGCTGAATGCGACTGCACGCTGAATGCAACTGCACGCTGAATGCAACTGCACGCTGAATGCAGCGCTGAATGCAACCGCACGCTGAATGCAACTGCACGCTGATTACAACTGCACGCTGAATGCAACTGCACGCCTGGTGGGCGTTGTGCAACCCCATTTGCCGATTGACCAAGGCACGAAAACTATCGACGGGAATGGCTTTTTGCATGTAATTTTCTCCGCGGCTGAGAGGGCTGTTGCCCCTATTTATGGATGCCAGCAAGGCAAGCCAAGCGTTGCGAGCTTGGGCGCGGACCGTTTCGAAGCCAGCGAAACACACTCCCTTTAGCGTGGTTGGTTTTAAAAAATGCGCCCTGCGGTAGGCTTTTTGTGTGCTGCAATCTTAGCCCTGTGCGCCTTGCAGATAGGCTTTATGGAGCCTCAATTCACCAAGTACTCGAACGCCGCCTCCTGCGGCTTAAGGCCTTCTTCTTTGCGACAACACCCCCGCTGTAGATCCCCGCTTTGCCAGATTGACCACCCTTACCTCCCAGAGCGGTTTTGCCAGATTGCGCCTCTTTGCTGCGGTTATTTTCTTCATCATCCAAGCGGACATTACGGTGCCGACGGGTTGCCCCCCCATGCTTGGTTTTATCGCGCGTATCCCTACTCCCTTGCTGTTGCCATGGCTTGACATACACCACCTTTTTTGTGGGTTTAGGAGCCTGATTGGGAGGGGCATCCAAATCTTCGAATTCCCACTGGGGATGCTCAAGCACGGCTTGCTGCCATTTGCCCCATAACCGATGTGGGATTTGGGGGGGCAAGGGACGTTTGTTTTTTTTCCAGTGCAATAACCATTTGGGGCTTAGCGGCGTTTTAATCAAGGGCTGGGCACTGGCAGCGATGCTCCCTAAAATTTGATGCTGGGCCATTTGCACATAGCCCACAAAAAAATTGGCGGCCAGCAAGCCCGCTTGCACAGGTGCAGCCTTGCTATAGGTAACCAAGCGGATGCCCTCGCCCATCGTTGCGCAGTGCCTTAGGGCTTGAAAAATTTGCAAGCGCCACATCTCCTCGTTAACCTCACGGGAAAAAGGATCAAAAAACACCACCTGTGCGCGCAGGGTTTCTTGGTCTAGGCACTGTGCACAATCGCCTTCGCGCAGTTCCCACACGGCCTTAATGGGAGGCTTGTGGTTGGACTGACCATGATGCTGTAAATCTACGCGTCCATGCCTTAAGAGCAACCCAACGCTCTCCTCCCAGCCTTTTAAATAGCCCAGGGTTTCCGCATTTTTTAAGGCAAAATGTAAAGCACTCAGATCGCGTTCAAAACTAACCACTCGCAAAGGGCGTAAGGGTTTGGTCGTGGTTTGCTGGGCCTGTGTGCGGTGTAGGCTCAGGGCGGCCAGAGCATTGGCAGCAGCACCCAAGCCAATATCGAACACCACCACCTCGGGAGCGTTTTTAAAAGCGGGAGAGGCGCCAAAAGTGGGAGAAGCATGCAGCAAACCGAGCAAACCGCTACCCTTCACATACAAATTTGTAGCCTCGTGCCAAGGGCCATCCCCAGGGTGCATGGTTTGTTTAAAGCGTGGATGGTAAACGCTGAACGCACCCGATTTTTGCCTGATTAAGCGCATTATTTCCTTTTTTTAGACGGAGCGGTCTTGCTACTAGGCATCAATGAAGAATATTAAGGCAGAACGGACGGCTAAAGACCAGCATACAAAACGCACCGCTTAGAACTGTATTCCTATGTTAGGTAGTGGACAATTTTGGATGCGAGTCGTATGATTGCCTACCATGATACGTGGCTGTACGCCAATCGATGGTTTGTTTGCTGCTATTGCGCAAAAAGGTCCGCGCAAAAGGATCCGCGCAAAAAGATCCGCGCAAAAAGGTCCGCGCAAAAGGATCCGCGCAAAAAGATCCGCGCAAAAAGATCCGCGCAAAAAGATCCGCGCAAAAAGATCCGCGCAAAAAGATCCGCGCAAAAAGATCCGCGCAAAAAGATCCGCGCAAAAAGATCCGCGCAAAAAGATCCGCGCAAAAAGATCCGCGCAAAAAGCCAATAAAAAGCACCCTTGTATTTGCCTATTGAACCCTTAAGCGTGCACTGTGCCTCTATAGAGAGTCCCGCCTGTTATGAGGAGACACATTTTTGCCCCATAGACACCGCCTAAGACGAAGATGGCGCAAGCGTACTGGGCTCGAATACCCAGAGCAACATGCATCTGATTCCAGCGACAATAGCGCGTTACTTAACCTGCTAAACCTAAATGAAGACAGTGCCGACAAGCGCCTCGGGCACCGCGCCTTGGTCGTTAAGTTTTGGGTGTTTCCCATTTCGACCGTTTTTTTTGGCGGCTTATTCTTTTTGCTCATCGGGCGAATCGTTGATAGTGCGAGCATCGAGATAGGTTTTACCAGTTTATTCTCATTTTTTTCAATCAGCGATCCCCTTTCTGCGCGCGACATGATTTGGGCCGTGCTTGAGGTACTTGCAGGCCTGTTTGGAATTACCATTACCGTGGTCGCCATTATTGTGCAGCTTTCTGCTACCCGGTATACTTCGCGGGTGGTCGACCTATTTTTGGCCGATCGCATGAACATCTTTATTCTCTTTGCCTATGTCATGCCTTTGCTTTATGGGTTTTGGCTGGCTAACACGCTGCAAGCAAACCTTCCCGCATTTTGGTCGGTGGGTATTTTTACAACCCTGACCACCTTGGTGGTTTTAATGGTTATTCCATATTTTCAGTATGTGTTTCACTTTTTACAACCCCAAAGCATTATTACCACCATCGAGCGCGCCACTGAAAAACACCTGATAAAAGGGTTGGACAAAGACACCACCATTCGCGCACGCCACGAGGTTTTTCAGTCGATTCGCCAGCTAAGCGACATTACCCTTTCTTCGATTGAGCGCTCTGATATTGTGCTGGCCACCCAGTGTATTAACTCGTTAAAGCATATTATGATGTTTTACCTCGACCGCAAGGGGCGCATGCCACAGGCATGGTTTTACATTGAGCAAGAACAAATTGCAGGGATGTCTGAGGAAGTATGGCGCGATATTGTGAAGATTAGGGCCTGGTTAGAATTGGAAGTGTTTAAGCAATTTGAGATCTCTTTTACCAGTTCGCTCAATAAAGTACGCGATATTAACAGCATTGTGGCGCGTAACCTTCGCGAGGTTGCTGAGCGGGCGGCCACCACCGACTCCGAGCATACGGTGGAGTTTTTTGTGAAAGGCTTTAACACGCTCATTATGTTTGCCCTCAATGTGCACGACATTCGCAGCGTGGTACACGTGCTTTATCAATACCGCCTATTGGCGGAGGCTTTGCTTTACCGCCCTAATTTGGTGCAAAAAATTTGTCATCACATGCGCTATTATGGGGTTAACAGCCAGCGCCGCGGGGTGCCATTTGTGATTGATGCTGTGGCTTACGATCTACGCACTTTGGTCGAGATGGCCTACGAGCAGTTTCCTGATACAGCCAAAAACATTTTGGCGGTACTGCTGAGCCTTGACCAAATTGCCGAGAACAAAACCGATTTGCAGATGCTGCGTGGAGTGCGCAAAAGCCAGGTCATGATGGCTGCATTTTTTATCCGGCAAAAACGCTACGATTTGGCAAAAGATATTTTAAAAGACATGGCAGCAGAATCACCCCAACTCATGCGCTGGGTGCACAACGACTTGGTGCGCGAAGGCACGCGTGATTTTTGGGAAATTGAAGACCGTGGTGTCTCCTTTTATTTTGTGGAAGATGATCGCAAGGAGTCCATTCGTCTCTTTTTTGCATGGCTGAATAAAACCCAACCTTTGCCCCCTGAAATGCAGGTACTATTTGAAAATGATACCTCAAATTCACAAGAAACGGACACGCGTAATGCCGATTTAGAATCAGCGATGCTTCACCCCTTTGTTCTACCAAAAAGGGGAGCCTCGATTGCTCAGCAGCCCCTCGGGTCCGTATCCATGCCTCTCCAAAATGGCGCCACCCAAAAAATGCCCATACAACGACCAGCACCAAGGCTACCAGCCAAAGCAGCGCAGCCACAGCGCCTCCCCCTTGGTGCACAAAGAGCCCCCACCAAAGCAGCGCAGCCACAGCGCCTCCCCCTTGGTGCACAAAGAGCCCCCACCAAAGCAGCGCAGCCACAGCGCACCCCCCTTGGTGCACAAAGAGCCCCCACCAAAGCAGCGCAGCCACAGCGCACCCCCCTTGGTGCACAAAGAGCCCCCACCAAAGCAGCGCAGCCACAGCGCACCCCCCTTGGTGCACAAAGAGCCCCCACCAAAGCAGCGCAGCCACAGCGCACCCCCCTTGGTGCACAAAGAGCCCCCACCAGGGCAGCGCAGCCACAGCGCACGCCTCTTGGTGCACAAAGATCTCCCACCAGGGCAGCGCAGCCACAGCGCACCCCCCTTCTTGGTGCTCCAAAGGTTCCAATCAAGGGAGCGCAGCCACAGCGCACCCCCCTTGGTGCACAAAAAGCCCCCACCAAAGCAGCGCAGCCACAGCGCACCCCCCTTGGTGCACAAAAAGCCCCCACCAGGGCAGCACAGCCACAGCGCACGCCTCTTGGTGCACAAAGAGCCCCCACCAAGGCGGTACAGCCACAGCGCACCCCCCTTGGTGCACAAAGAGCCCCCACCAGGGCAGCGCAGCCACAGCGCGCCCCCCTTGGTGCACAAAAAGCCCCCACCAAGGCGGTACAGCCACAGCGCGCCCCCCTTGGTGCACAAAAAGCCCCCCCAGTACGCTTAGGCGAGGTCCGTACACAAAACGCTGTCAACCCAACCCTTTTACCCAAAATGAAAAACGGCTCATAAAACGCTTTAACGCAGGTAGGTAGCACTATTATGGATTTAAAAGAAAGCAGTGAACTAAACGCTTTTCGCCAAAACATACGTGAATGGACATTGGCTAATTTGCCCGCCGAAATGAAGCAGCCATACCGCTATAGTGGTATGGAAGACGATAACCTCACCAGCGAGTGGTACCGACGCTTGGGCAAGCAAGGCTGGCTGGCATACCGTTGGCCAAGCACCTACAGTGGGGCGGGGTTTTCAATACCTCAACAGGTGGTGTTTGCCGATGAATTATCGCGCTGCAGTGCACCTACTCCTGGAGGTTTTGGCCTCTCGATGGTGGGACCGCTTATTTTGCAATTTGGCACTCAAGCCCAGCGCGAGCGTTTTTTGCCCCCCATCGCCCGTCATCAGGAAATATGGTGTCAGGGATACTCCGAACCCGATGCAGGCTCTGATTTAGCCTCCTTGCAAACCCATGCTCAACCCGATGGTGATCATTATGTAATCAACGGGCGCAAGGTATGGACTTCAAGGGCGGACGTAGCCGACTGGATTTTTGTGCTGGCACGTACCAGCAGCCAAGGCAAACCCCAAGAAGGGATTAGTTTTTTTTTGGTGGACATGAAAACAGCAGGTATTTCCTTAAAGCCCATTGAGCAACTCGATGGCATGCAAGGCTTTTGTGAAACGTTGTTTGAAGAGGTACGCACACCTGCCACCAATATGGTAGGCAAAATTCATCAAGGGTGGAGCATGGCCAAGGCTTTGTTAAACCACGAACGCACCTCAACGGGCGAAAGCATCAACCTTACTAATTTGCTAAAAGATGTTAAAACCATTGCCTCAACCTACGAAAATGACGGTGTACCCCTCATCAAAGATGCAAGATTTCGTCAAAGGCTGACCAAGCTCGAAATGGATGCAGATTGCCTCATTTTTACGCGAAAACGCCTGATGAGTGCCGTGATGCAAGGAAAAACCCCAGGGCCCGAAGCCTCTATTTTTAAGCTTTATCAAACCGAACTCTGCCAGTCGATTTATGATCTCGCCCTTGAAATTCTAGGGCCAGACGGCGCAGCATGGTGGGATAAACGCTTAAGCAACGAAGCCTATAGCGTTGCCATGATGGCTGTCATGAGCCGTGCCATGAGCATCTATGCAGGCTCCAACGAAATTCAACGCAACATTATCTCCAAGCATGTTTTGCAACTTCCCTCGTAAATTTTTTGGGCTGTCTCAACAGATAACCAACTTTGGGGTTATCTATGGATAAGCCTGAGAAAGAGTCGTATCCAAGGTGTCTGGGGACAACGAAGCATGTTGCTAAAAACAGATGCAAATCCAAGGTGTCTGGGGACAACGAAGCGTGTTGCTAAGTGCGAGTGAACTGGCGCGACGATGGTTGTTTGGTTGAAAAATAAAAAATACCCGATTTACAAAACCCTTCACACACCAAAGCCCCATGCCTAAAACCCCTTCCATGGATCAACTGACCTCTTTTGCCAAACGCCGCGGCTTTGTATTTGCGGGATCTGAAATTTATGGCGGTTTGGCCAACACGTGGGATTATGGCCCTTTGGGAGTCGAACTGAAAAACAACATTAAGCAGGCATGGTGGCAGACCTTTGTGCGCCGGCGTGCCGATATCGTCGGCTTGGATAGTGCTATTTTGACGAACTCCGCGGTGTGGGGTGCCTCGGGGCATTTAGACAATTTTACCGACCCGCTCGTGGATTGTCGCAGTTGCAAGCATCGCCATCGTGCAGATCACCTCATCGAGAATTACTTGCGCAAAAAACGAACCCCCGATTCGGAGGTGGGCATTGCCGCAATGAGCGAGGGCGACTTGCATGCCAAACTGACCGAACATACCATTGCCTGTCCCCACTGTGGTCAATGCGATTATACCCCTGTACGGCGCTTTAATCTGATGTTTCGGACCTTTCAAGGGGTGCTCGAAGATGCTTCCTCGACCGTGTATTTGCGCCCTGAGACAGCCCAAGGGATTTTTATAAACTTTAAAAACATTCAAACCACCACCCGCAAAAAACTACCCTTTGGGGTAGGGCAAATTGGCAAATCGTTTCGGAATGAAATCACCCCCGGGAATTTTATCTTTCGTACCCGGGAATTTGAGCAAATGGAACTTGAATTTTTTTGCCGCCCTGAAGAAGCCCACACATGGTATGAGCATTGGCGTAAAACGACCTTTAACTGGCTGCTAACCATTGGCCTCAAGCAAAACTCCTTGCGATGGCGTGAGCATTACGACAAAGAGCTCTCTCATTACAGCCAAGCGACCGCTGACATTGAGTTCGCGTTTCCTTTTGGTTGGGGTGAGCTCTGGGGAATAGCGCATCGCGGTAATTTTGACCTAACCCAGCATCAACATGCATCGGGCAAAGATTTGTACTATGTCGAAGCGCAAAAGGGCGAAAAGTTTCTGCCTCACGTGATTGAACCCGCCCTTGGTGTTGAACGCTTGGTTTTGGCATTGTTGGTTGATGCCTACAGCGAGGATGCTATGGGCGGTGAAACCCGTACGGTATTGCGCCTCCATCCGCGGATTGCTCCCGTAAAATTTGCCGTGCTGCCCTTGTCTAAAAAACTTGCCGAACCTGCACGCAAGTTGTATGCAGATTTGCTAAACGCCTTTGCTTGTGACTATGATGGGACCGGGAGCATTGGGAGGCGCTATCGGCGTTTTGACGAGATTGGTGCGCCTTTTTGCCTTACCTTCGATTTTGAAAGCCTTGAAGATGCCTCGGTTACCATTCGCAACCGCGACGACGGCAGCCAAGAACGCGTGAAAATGACAGCCTTAGTTAGCCATCTCCAAGGTCTCATCCAAGCATAACTTAACTCGAGAAATGGGAATGGAACCACATTGTTACGGTTACGTGCCAAATACGCCTCCTGGTAAGATAAGAATTATCGTTACCATTTGGTTTGCGAGTGGGGTTAAGCAAAAAGACTGCGCACGCTTGTTGGATAATGCTTAACCCAAAAGGCAGCAAAGCCCTCAGAAAGGAGATGAGAAACATCCCATGTAAGGTTGGTTTTAGGATTAAGACAGAACGCCACCTGCCCTATTTTGGGGGGCGAAAGGCCGTTAGTTCATCCAATCAAGGTTGGTTTTAACGCCATGGCAAAATGCAACCTGCCCTATCTTTGAGATTGTGCCCGTTCTTCCTTGGATTATGGCAGCCAAAAAAAGATAAGACCTTGTTTAAAAAACCCCTTCCAAGTAAATAGACCCCCCTTTAAAGAAACCTCATGTCTGCTTTTGCATTATTGAACACGCTTAATGCAGAGCAAGAACAAGCTGTGTTTGCCCCCCAAGGACCTTTGCTGGTGCTGGCAGGGGCGGGCAGCGGAAAAACCCGCGTGATTACGGCGCGCATTGTTCACAGCATCGAGTCTGGCTATGCCAACCCGCGTCAAATTGTTGCCCTTACGTTTACCAACAAGGCCGCAGGAGAAATGGCCGAGCGTTGCCATGCCATGTTGCCCAAAGGGAGTCCAAAACCTTTTATGGGGACCTTTCACGCCTTTGGCTTGCGCCTGCTGCGAGCCCACGCCGACAAACTAGGCTACCGCCGCAATTTTGCCATTGCCGACTACGGCGACCAGCTTCATTTGGTGCGCGATCTGCTGACCTCTGACGATGTTTTCGAATCGCCTAAGCACGCTTTGGCTGCCCTGCAACGCGCCAAAACCCAAGGACTTACCCCCCAAACCTTGGCGCAACAAGCCCAAACGGCCCAGCAAATGGAATTGGCCGCTTTGTGGCAAGAATACCAAAAAGCGATGCTGCGCTGGGGGGTGATGGATTTTGAAGATATTTTGCAACAAAGTTTACGCCTTACCCAAGAGCATCCCCTTGCGGCCCAGAGTTTTTTTGGGCGTTATCGCTGTGTGCTGGTGGATGAATGTCAAGATACCAATCCCATTCAATTTGACCTGCTAAAAGCAATGGTCCAACAGCGGCAAAACCTGTTTGCGGTAGGCGATGATGATCAATCGATTTATGGTTGGCGGGGTGCTGCGCCGCAAAACCTCCTCAATTTTGAGACTCACTTTCCTCACGCAAAGGTCGTACGCCTTGAGTCGAATTACCGCTCAACGGAGCCGATTTTACAAGCAGCCAATACGGTAATTGCCCACAACCAAACACGGAGAAAAAAAACCCTTCGCGCGCATCGCGGTGAAGGGCGAGGAATTGGCTGGATTTTTGCCCAAAACGAACAAGATGAAATGGAAGCGATGGTAACGCGCATGCGTTTGTTGCGCTTGCAAGAGGGGGCGGAATGGGGTGCGATGGCTGTGCTTTTGCGTGCTAACCATCAAGGACGCATCGTTGAAGAAACCCTGCGTGAAGAAGGAATCCCTTGCCGCGTGGTCGGGGGAATGCGTTTTTATGAACGCAAAGAGATCAAGGATGCTTTGGCACATTTGCAAGTCATGGCACATCCTGAAGACCAGATGCGCTTGTTGCGTGCTTTACAATTTCCTCGCAGAGGAATTGGACAAGCCTCTCTCACCCGTTTAACCGAAGAGGCCCAAGTTCGAAACAAAACCCCATTTATGCTGCTCGACTATGCGCCCAATATCCAAGGCATTCCTCCAGCTGCTGCGCAGTCAATGGCGCGATATGCCAATTTGCTCCAACGCTTTCAAAATGCATTTGTGCCGGGAAAATTGCACACCGCTTTTCGGGATCTGCTGGCCGAGCTCCATTTTTCAGAGGCCCTTGCACAAGAAAAAGGCAAAGGCAAAAACGCCCAAAAGCCTCTTGCCTTTATCCAAGAACTGTTGCGCGCCCTAGAGCACTTTGTGGAACGCAAACCCCAAGCCAGTTTAAACAACTACCTCGAGCATGTGGCATTACTGTCCTTACCCAGCGACAATAATGCGGATACCCCTGTAAAAGAGGTAACCATTCTTACCGTTCATGCTGCCAAAGGGCTGGAATTTCCCTGTGTTTTTTTGCCCAAACTAGCCGAAGGCGAGTTTCCACACCACCGGAGCATACAAAGCGGCATTGAGGGCATTGAGGAAGAACGACGGTTGTTTTATGTGGCTATCACCCGTGCCCAACGCTTGCTCACCCTTTCGAGTGCGCATTTTAAAAGGCGCTTTAAGGAACGTGTTACCAAAAATATTTCACGTTTTGTATTGGAAATTCCAGCAGCTTTGTTTGATGGCAGTGCCCCCAATGGTGAATACCCGCCCGAAAAACGCGAAGAGCGCAAGCAAATAGCCAAAGCACGCTTCTTTGCACAAATGCGTCAAAGGGGCTTGGGCGAAGCCTTAAAAGAATAAAACCATTCGTTTTTCACCAAAGGCTATGGCCATGCAAGCAGTTCCACCGCCTGGTTTAAACCGTTTGGCACACCCTATTTTAGACCAAAAAATTTTGCCAGGCCTCGAGGTATTGATAGCCCATTTTGTATCGGAAATTCCAGCAGCTTTGTTTGATGGCAGTGCCCCCAATGGTGAATATCCGCCCGAAAAACGCGAAGAGCGCAAGCAAATAGCCAAAGCACGCTTCTTTGCACAAATGCGTCAAAGGGGCTTGGGCGAAGCCTTAAAAGAATAAAACCATTCGTTTTTCACCAAAGGCTATGGCCATGCAAGCAGTTCCACCGCCTGGTTTAAACCGTTTGGCACACCATATTTTAGACCAAAAAATTTTGCCAGGCCTCGAGGTATTGATAGCCCGTCACGAAGAAGTGTTGGGGCATTGGTGTTGGGGCATGCAAAGTTATTCTCCCCAAGCCAAAGTATTAATCTGCGGACAAACCGTTTTTGACCTTGCCTCACTCACCAAGCCACTGGCCACAACGCTATGTGCGCTGCTCTTGCAGCAGCGTCAGCTGCTTTGCTTACAGCAACCCTTGGGGGATTTTTTTGCCGAATTTAAACAAGCAGAAAAATCCCGCATTACCCTCATTGACCTTCTCACCCATCGTGCAGGATTCGCAGCTTGGGTCGATTTGTATTCTCACAACCAAACCAGCCAACAAGCCCTACAAACCCTGGTACAGCAACCCTTAGAACACCCGCCACGCAGCACCATGCTGTATAGCGACGTTGGCTTTTTACTGTTGGCAGCGTGTTTGCGTCAAGTTACGGGACACACGCTCAAAACGCTTTTTGCCAACACAGTGGCCCAACCTTTAGGCCTAAAGCACTGCGCTTTTCGCCCCTTAGAAGAGGGTTGGGAGAACCCCTTTGCGCCCACTCAAAATTGTCCATGGCGCAAACGCGTACTATGCGGCGAGGTGCATGACGAAAACGCGTGGATTTTGAACCAGGAAGGGGGAAATGCGGGCCTCTTTGCCCATGCGGGGGATGTACATCGCCTTGCAACTGCGGTGCTTCGCGGCCTCCAAGGGCTCCATTCTCCCCCCTGGGAGATCAGCCAACACACCCTAACCTTCATGTGTCAAAACCACAATCCACCTTCCCTCGAGCCCCGTGGGTTGGGTTGGGATATGAAGGCTTCAAGGGGTTATAGCAGCGCAGGTCAGCATTTTTCACAACGCGCCATTGGGCACACCGCTTTTACGGGTCCTTCGCTGTGGATGGAGCCTCAAAGTGGTATCCTTGTTGTCATACTTTGTTCGCGGGTTAATGGGGGACGGTTTCATGCCCAAAAAGAATGGATAGCCTTACGCCCGATGTTGCACGATGCGCTCCTTGAAGCTTTCACCTCGTTGTAGTTTGCGCCAAGTTTTTGGCGAGGGCTTGTCTCGTGGGATGGCGTCACGATGCGCTCCTCTAGAAGCTTTCATCCCGTTATCGTCTGTAAAATCTTTGGCGAGGGCTTGTCTCGTGGGATGGCGTCACGATGCGCTCCTCTAGAAGCTTTCATCTCGTTATCGTCTGCAAAGTCTTTGGCGAGGGCTTGTCTCCTGGGATGGCGTCACGATGCGCTCCTCTAGAAGCTTTCATCCCGTTATCGTCTGTAAAGTCTTTGGCGAGGGCTTGTCTCCTGGGATGGCGTCGCGATGCGCTCCTCTAGAAGCTTTCATCTCGTTATCGTCTGCAAAGTCTTTGGCGAGGGCTTGTCTCGTGGGATGGCGTCACGATGCGCTCCTCTAGAAGCTTTCACCTCGTTATCGTCTGTAAAATCTTTGGCGAGGGCTTGTAGCGTCTCGTGGGATAGCGTGAGGCTTTCGGTATAGGCAGGGTGGGTAATGTCAAGGCGAACGTTGCCCTCTTGACCCTGTGTCAACCACGCTTTGCGCTGAACCGCTTGCAGTGGAAAGGAGATATACTGCACCGAACTAAGCCTGTCGCGACCGATTTGTTTTAGGTCAAAAACGGCATTCACAGGGGGTGTATTACCCACCACAAAGCAGATCTCTTTTTCTAAGCCCCGCAAACCACTTAACACCTGTGGGCGGGTGATAGGGTCTTCGTGCTCAATGAGCAAAGTGGCTGACAGCCCACCACGGCTCGGGAGCAAGGCATTGTAGGTCGAAATTTCATGGGCAATGGCTTCGGGCTTCACAATCCGTTCCGTGCGCATCATTTCTTGTACTTGGTAAAGCATTGTTAAATGATTTTCAAACAAAAAAGTCATGATTGGCCCCACGTGCAAGCGTCTGCAGGCTTTTTCCCGCATTACTTCCTGCCGAAACGCGTCTCGAATGCGTTCATACTCCGCAATGTCTTTTATCTCTGAAATATCGACCAATTTCATTGAAAACCCATTTCCCCAAGGTACATCGCATCCTTCCAGCGGCACGTGGAGTGCTTTTGCGTTTACAACCCTGTAAGCGCAAGGATGCCTAATCGTTTGTGCTTACTTTGTTTTTAAACCCATCTGATTCATAAGCAAGGTCAAGCACTTGTAAGGGGTGCAAGGGACGTTTGCCAAGGACCTGTTCAAACTGAATGGCTGCCAATGGGCATTCGGTCATCATTTCCCCCTCTCCTTGCATCCCATCAAACGCTTTTTTCCCCGCTTTTAAAGAAGCCTCAAACCACTCTTTTTTCATCGCCCATGTGCCATTGTGTCCACAGCATTCCGTTACCACCTCCGTGTGTACCCCATCAATCGCCTTAAGCAAATCGCGTGAACGATACCCAATTTTTTGGACGCGTAAATGGCAAGGCACATGATAGCGCACTTTTTGAGGACTGCTGGCAAAATGGGTGTTTAGGGTGCCTGCACGGCGCATTTCGTTCAAATACTCGCTGGGGTCCCTGATGGCATTTGCCAATTCTTTTACCTCCTTACCCGCAATCAATTCAGGGTATTCCTTACGCATCATCATCGAGCAGGTGGGGTTGGTCAGCAATATTTTGCGTCCTTCGCGGACATAAGGCAGCATTTGTGCAACGTTTTTGCGCGCCATTTCTTGTGCCTTGGCCACATTGCCGGTATTTAAGGCAGGCATCCCACAGCATTGCTGATAGTATACCTTCACATCGAGCTGGTTACGTGAAAATACACGTAACGCAGCCCTGCCAATCTCGGGCTCATTGTAGTTCACAAAGCAGGTAGGAAAGTAAACAATCTTCCCATTTTTCCCATTTAAAGCAAGAACCTTGGCGTGTTTGGAAGCGATCCACTGGGTAAAAGTTTGCCCATGGCAATCGGGCAGCAGTTTGTGACGGTGGATGCCCACGAGCTTTTCCATCAACCAACGCTGAGCACGAAGGCGGTTCGAACCATTAAGCATCCAAGCACTAAGGCGACCCATCAGTGCTGCCATTTTACCTAACAAGTCGGGTGCACTTAGCAGCCTATCGCGAAAGCGAACACCCTCTTGTTGGGTCTGAATCGCTTTGGCGCGTTGCATCAACTGCGGAAAATCGAGCTTAAATGCATGTCCATCATCTGCAGTATAAGGACACTTGGAATAGCATGCTTTACATTGATAACAAGCATCTACCACATACTGGGTTTGCTTTTTGGTGATGTTGGACACTCCCGTGTCGTTTTTATCGATCGCATCAAACAAAGCAGGGAAAGAAGGGCATAAGTTAAAACACAAACGGCAGCCATGGCATATATCAAATACCCTGTCTAGTTCTTGCTTCAATGCCCCTTCATCGTAATAGTGGGCGTCTAACGGGCTGTAGGAAAGGCCTGCTGTGGGCTGCGTTGATATGTGACCTTGTGCCATGGGAAAATAGACGATTTTGTATAAATTATGGGGGTTTTACGTGTGCAGCCTTCAAAAAAACCGCACACCAGTGAAGCAACGTAATACATTCGCTTAAACGCGGCAAACAACACCCCCCACAAACGACAAGAAGCCCCTTGTGCTTATTTTAAATAGTGGGCGGTAAGGCACCTTCACAAATATGAGCGTCAAAAAAACCTTACAAAGGGGCGTTTACAAACCCCATTGATTGATTCAGGCGGTCCTTAAAGTTCTTTTAAGGCATTCTCAAAACGCCCTGCATGGGATTTCTCAGCCTTGGCGAGTACCTCAAACCAATCGGCTATTTCGTTAAATCCTTCTTGTCGCGCGGCCTTAGCCATCCCTGGGTACATGTCTGTGTATTCGTAGGTTTCACCTTCTACAGCAGAGCGCAAGTTCTTATCGGTCGTCCCAAAAGAGGCACCCGTGGCGGGGTCTCCTACCTCTTTTAGATAGTCCATATGCCCATGAGCGTGGCCCGTTTCACCCTCTGCAGTATCACGAAATAACCCCGCTGTATCAGGGTAGCCTTCAACATCTGCAATTTTTGCAAAATACAAATAGCGGCGGTTCGCTTGAGATTCACCCGCAAAAGCCGCTTTCAGATTATCGTGGGTTCGGGTTCCTTTTAGACTTGGCATTCATTTTCATCCTTATATTTTATGGCTCCGGGTTATTGTTAATCGCATCTGGCGCTTCCACCAGCCAACCTGCTCATCTGTTGACTATTCTCGTAACCACCGACGACGCCCACCTCATGCCTATCACCATAGCACATATAAATCTACAGTAAACGAGAATAATTCTATGTTAGTCAAAAAATTGATTGGGTTCAAGTCAAACAAACCTAATTTGGTGTCCAAGTTCTACCTACGCACCTTGCAGCACGATTGTAAACACGCAAAACTGGGCATGGTGATGGTAAAATTTTTTGCATAAAAGCGGGGAGGGATAATTTGCACTGTACGGATGGAATCTGCTATCTGTGGGGCCTACAAGGTGTAATGTTCTGCTGCCATTATAACTCAAGTTGAGTATGCCTGTAGTGTTTGCATGATTGTCGGCAAAGTCACCCAACAAAATTATCTTAAAAAAACCCTTACACATGGTTAACAAAATTACATGCGCCCCAATCGTTTAAAAAAATTACTCAAAGATGGCAAATACACCTGCGGTTCATGGCTTTCGATGGGGTCTAATGTGGGTGCAGAGGTCATGGGTCAAATGGGTTTTGACTGGTTATTGATTGACATGGAACATGGTGCAGGTGGTTATGAAACCTTGATTGGCCAATTGCAAGGCATTGCAACCAGCGGCAATGCAACCCCTATCGTGCGCGTAGAAAGCAACGATGCTGTGGTGATTAAACGCGTGCTCGATTGTGGGGCATCCGGTGTAATGGTGCCGGGCATCCGCAGCGCAGCGCAGGCCAAAAATGCCGTTGCGGCCATTCAATACCCACCTGCTGGAATCCGTGGTATTGCAGGTTCACGCTGTGCTGCCTATGGGGCGGACAAGGACTACGTTAAAGACGCCAACGACAACATCATGATGTTTTTGCAAATTGAAACCAGGGGGGCGATTGAAGACATTGACGCCATTTTGGATGTCCCTGGAATTGATGTCGCTTTTTTAGGACCCAACGACCTTTCTGCCGATTTGGGCTATGTTGGCAACTGGGATCACCCTAATGTCATAAAAGCCATTCAAAAAATGGAAAGCGCGGCCAACAAACGCAATATTCCTCTAGGGACAGTGTCGCGGTCATGGGAGGCCGCTGCGGATTACATCAGCCGCGGTTACCGTGCCCAGGCTCTCATGGGAGACATTCCTCTCATGTCTCAGGGAGCGCGCCGCATTGTGGAGCAATTTAGGGCACATCCCAACGTTTAGCGAGCCTCTTGGGATCCCCTTTTGGGGCACAGATCATTCGGCTACGGGTCCCGGGGAGCGCGCCGCATTGTGGAGCAATTTAGGGCACATCCCAACGTTTAGCGAGCCTCCTGGGATCCCCTTTTGGGGCACAGATCATTCGGCTACGGGTCCCGGGGAGCGCGCCGCATTGTGGAGCAATTTAGGGCACATCCCAACGTTTAGCGAGCCTCCTGGGATCCCCTTTTGGGGCACAGATCATTCGGCTACGGTATCTTCGAAGGTTCCCTTGGCTGCATTTGTTTGAAAGGGGGAGGGGTTGTTCACCAGTGGATGCGCCGCCAAGCCTCTAGCAGGTCAATCTTTAGCAACCTTGCAGGCAAATCTTAATAGGGGTTGTTTTATCTTGCAGGTTTTGCGGGGGATCCTTTGGATTCCCTTGGGTTTGGGCTCGATTTGACGAGGCAACTTCGTTGTGGAAGCATCACCGAAACGGGTCGCATCTGTTGGACGGGTTTGGTTTATGATGGTTAGGGAGTTGGGCTGCCTTGCTACCCGCGTGACTGACAAAACACCAAATTCCAACTGATTTATAGGTTTTAACTGTAGATGGGTTTATCCGCATGGGGCACCCATGAAATCGGTGGAAGAACATATGGATAAACCGCAACGCATCTTGCTTGTACAGCTTTACCGCGTTGGGGATGCCTTACTGACAACCCCCGCGATCCGCGCGGTGCGCGAAGCACACCCCAATGCCCAAATTGACTACCTCACCCAACCACCGAACACGGATTTTTTTGAAAACAATCCACACATTTACCACACATGGCATGCACCCAAAGCCAAAGCCTCTTTGTTCGCTTGGTTTGGTTTGGTTTGGTGCTTACGCAAACAGTGTTACGATGTGGTGATTGATTTTTCAGGTGGCACGCGCTCTTGTGTACTATGCTGGCTTAGTGCCATCCCTACGCGGATTGGCCCTGCCTTACGCGGTCGCAAACGCGCCTACACCCATGCTATTCCTTGGCCCAAGGGCGTACAGTACAGTGCCTTACATAAGGCTGAACTCGTCAAACCCCTCAAGGGCACTTTGCGCTCAGTGTCCCTCGATGCCCCTTTTAGCGCGCAAGATTTGACCCTCGTCAAAAATGCCTTAAAACGGTTGGGGGTCGAGGAAAAAGACCTACTGGTGGTGTTCTCTCCCGTTTCGCGCCAACCCTATAAGCGTTGGTCGTTGAAGCATTTTTCCCGCTTGGCCGATGTCCTGATTGAACGCTGGGATGCTAAGGTGCTCCTTTTGCACGGCCCGGGGGAAGATGCCGCCACCGACGGCATGCGCCTCGAAATGTTGCACACAGCCCTGCCTGAACCCCCCAACTTCAACCTCCCCCAAACCGCTGCATTGTTGCGATGCGCCAACCTTTTGGTGGGTAACGACAACGGCATTCGGCACATCGCCATTGCGCAAAATACCCCCACCGTTGCTGTGTTTGGGCGCACAAGGCCGTCGCATTGGACACCCCCTAACAACCCTTTGCATCAAGGGCTTGAAAACGATATCGAATGTAAAAACCAGTGCCACTACCCAAGGTGTGAGCGCGAGTGTTTGAGCGGTGTGCGTTATCAAGCCGTCGAAAAAGCCACCGAAAGCTTGCTTGAGAATATCTTGAAAAATGCAACCCCTTAAAGAAAGTGTGCATTATTGCAGCCATGCAAAGCTCTAACGCTAACCCCCTTCCCAACGCCCAGCAACTAACACAAAGACAGCAGGAGTGGACGCGTGCATGGCATCAAACGCCTGCCAAGGTAGATGAGGCCCTTTTCCCGTGGCGTGTGGTGCAACATAACCATTGCCAAAATTTTTTGCTGTGGCACGAGGAGGACAAAGCGCGCGACCCCGAGGCCGCACCCGCTACCATAGCCAAGGTAAAGCGCAACATTGACGCCTTAAATCAACAGCGTAACGATGCCATGGAGCACGTGGATGAGTGGGTGTTAAACTGCTTGCTCAAAGGCCCTGGGGTGAAGCAAACAGCCCCCCTGCACTCCGAAAGCGTCGGTGCCATCGTCGACCGCCTCTCAATTTTGGCACTTAAAATGTACCATATGGGCAAACAAACCACCCGCGCCAAAGCCAGCCACGCACATAGGCAGGCCTGCCAGCACAAGTTAAGCGTACTTCAAGAGCAACATGGCGACCTCACCCACTGCCTAGCCTTGCTATTGAACGACCTTTGGCAAGGTCAAAAGCGCTTTAAAGTGTATCGACAGATGAAAATGTATAACGACCCCAACTTAAACCCCGTATTAAGCAAAGAAACCGAATAGGTTTTCCATTTTGCAAGGCCATGTAACACGCCTGAGGCGTCCCGTTTTGCCCTGTTTTTATTCCCCTTAGGTCCTGTTATCGCATGAAAACCCACTTTACACATCCAGCCTTGCCATCTTGATTTTTTAAACCAGACCAAGCCATGACTCACCATAAATGGTATCTTTTAAGAGAGTGTTTACAGCCCTTTTTCTTTCTTTTTTTCAAACCTTCAAAAAAGCCACTGCCTCATGACCGAATCTGCTAGCAAAACGCGTTCTATGGCGCGTTTGCAAAACCAACCCCAATCAGGGCCCAAAAGCACCTTTCGCATTACCTTCATGCCTCAAAACAAGACGGTGGATGCAGGCCCTGTTTTGGAGAAAGGACATCATGAAGGCCTTGCGGGTTCAATCCTTGATTTTGCCTTAAACCATGGGTTGGAGCTTGACCATGCCTGCGGTGGATTTGCTGCGTGTTCCACCTGCCACGTGGTGGTCAAACAAGGCTTGGAGAGTTGCAATGAAATCTCGGACGAAGAAGACGAGATGCTTGACGAAGCCCCGGGGCTCACCATGAACTCACGCCTCGCCTGCCAATGTGTGGCCGATGGGAGTCAAGATTTGGTTGTGGAAATTCCAGCATGGAATCGCAACCTTGCACGGGAAGAGCATTAACAAGAAGAGCATTGGTTGGTCTTTAATGTGCTTACCTCGTCTTGAAGCAGGCCTTGCTTCGAAACTGGGGGCGTATCCCTTACGCCAAACCCCCACTTTATGCTAAAACGGCTAAAACGCTGCGTATGATGCTTGGGAGACACACGGCAACTGCAAGGATCGTTTACTGGAGGCTTGTAAGCGTTCCCCACAAAAAAGGGCATAATCGGCCTTATCCCGGGGGTAAGGCCAACTTTTGCAGATAAGCATAGGGGGTGTTCTTACTCTGTGAAACCCCTTTTCCCCAGCGTATTCCCTTTTTTATTTCACCAAAGATGCCAAAAACCCAATGGCCTTACCCACGCAAACAAACACGACAAAGGCAACCAAAGCAAAGACCCCATTTCCCTTTTGGCGCTCAAGCCTCACTGCGCTGAGTTTAGGCTGCATCTGCAATACTTTTGGTTTTTCGGCTGCCTTTCCCTTTTTGCCTTTAATGGTCGAAACCTACGCGCTACCAGGTAGCCTCGAAACCTGGGTGGGCATTTTGGTGTCAGGGGTTTTCTTTTTAAGTTTTTTGCTGGCCCCCGTGTGGGGCACTTTGGCCGATTATTATGGCAAAAAAAGCATGGTGCTGCGCTCGGGCCTTGGGATGACCTTGGTGTTTGCCCTCATTGGCTGGGCGCCTCACCCTGTGTGGTTTGTGGTGGGATTTATGCTGTTAGGTATTTTTAATGGCTATGTACCTGCCAGCATCGCCTTAATTGCCTCTAACACACCGCGAGAGAAGATAGGCTTTGCACTGTCGCGCATGCACGCTTTTGCTACGGCCGGGCTTACCTGTGGTCCAGCCATTGGCAGCGTAATCGCACCGTTCGTGCGCCCCCAACAGCGGCTGTTTTTGATGAGTGCTGGCTGCAGTTTTTTGGCCTTTTTCAGCGCTTTATTAGGTGCAAAAGAGGAGCACACACGCCCAGGCAAACCTTTGGAATTACACATTATTCAAGATACGCTACAGATTTTACGCCTTCCCCAAGCCTCGCAGTTGGTGTTTTTGCAGTATTTGTTTAGTTTCACCTTTATTGGGAGTGCCAGCACCATCTCACTTTACACCTTGCAATTGTTTCGCAGCCTAAGCACCGAAAATGTATGGCATGGATTGGGACTCGAGAGCTGGGTGGGACTGACCAGCCTTGGGTTAACGGCCAGCAGTACCCTGGCCGCCCCGTTTTGGGGCAAATGGCTCGACCGCTTTAACCCTGAAATGGTGTTGGCTTTTGGGCTGATGGGAGGCGTGTTAGCCTCCATTCCCACCCCCTTTTTAGCCACGCCTTTGCAGGTGCTGATTGCCCGCTTGGCCTTAGGAACCTTGTTTTGCGGGGTACAACCCGCCGTAGTCACCTTGCTCCGCACGCGCTCACCCGCGGGTATGGAGGGGCGCACCCTGGCTGTAGGTTCTTCCATTGGCATGCTGGGCAACGCGAGCGGGCCTTTGCTGGCAGGCTTAATAGCACCATGGTTGGGCTTGCGCGTGTTTTTCGTGTTTCACGTTGCGCTGCTTACCCTTGGTACTTTGTGGTGGGTTCGCACCCAGTATCGCCGTATTCGTGCCACCCCTCCCTCGGTGTAACACTCCTCTCAATATTTTTTAGCGCTTGGTCATTTTCGTTGCCAATTTTCTGCCAAGTGCAGGCGATAACGGCCTTCCTTTGCCAGGGTGCGTACTTTGGGGTTGTTTGCAAACTGCGCCGTTGCTCGCAAGGGCTTTTTGCGCTATCGCTTTAAAACATCCCATCGGGTGTTAGGACGAACACAACCCCGAGGAATGCCCGAGGAATCAAACTCCACGGAGTATGCTGAAGTCAGCGGGACGTCTGCAAGTGCGCTGTATCCCAGCCCGTGCCTCAGGCAAAGATACAGGGTATCTGCTGCCTTATCAACCTCCCAATAGTGTTGATGATAGCAAGTAACGGGGTTCGTGGCAGAAGGAAAAAAATCACTGGGGCAAAGAAAAGATCCTATTGTCGGGTCGCGTGTATGGGTTGTTGTGATGATTACAGTCCGGTTGGCACGGTCAAACGATTGAACTGTGTATACTTCTGGTGACTTGTTTGGGTCTTTAGGGACAAGGGTCCAGGTGGTATTCGTAATAGTGTAGGCGTTTCCACCGGAATCGGTATAACTCCCTGCAATCGGGTGCCCGGTGCCACCACCCCCAGCACTTTCACCACCGCCACCGCAGGCGCTGAGCAGCAATGCCAAGCCCAGCAGCCAAGCCCCCCTATAATGGCAAAGCCAGGCGGGCGCCCATAACGCTCGCAAAAGGGGGGGAGTGTCTTGGGGGTAACGGCACTGCTTTGCAGTTTGGCTATGGTTGGGTAACACGACGTTTCGTTTAACTCCTTAGCTAGCAGGGTTTTGGTCGGGAAGAATTAAATGAAGCGCCAGCATCGTAGCATAATCCCGCCATAGGGGTAAAGGCCAACCCCCCATATTTATAAGTGCTTGGGCATTTTTCTGCCAAGTGCTGGCGATAACGCCCCCCCCTTTACCAGGGTGCGTCTTGTAGGGTTTTGTGTGCAAAAGGTGCGCCGTTGCCCGCATAGGCCTTTTGCGCTATAGCGGCGTTAACACAACCCATGTTTTAGTACCATCACTACCACAACCCGTAGGGCGCATCTGACCCACCGGAAGGTGCGTCTTGTAGGGTTTTGTGTGCAAAAGGTGCGCCGTTGCCCGCATAGGCCTTTTGCGCTACAGCGGCGTTAACACAACCCATGTTTTAGTACCATCACTACCACAACCCGTAGGGCGCACCTGACCCATCGGAATAGGCTTCACGGTGTATGTTGGAATCGTCTTCGGGACGTTTGCAAGTGCGTGGTATTCATCCCCGTGATCCACGCAAGCATATAGTTTTCCTCCATCAAACGCCCAATGGAGTCGAAGATAGCAGGTAACGGGGTTCGTGGCAGAGGGAACAGATATAGTAGGATCCAACCTATAATCGCCGGGGCAAGGCACGCTTGCAATTGACTGGCCGGTTGTATGGGTTCTTTCAACGATTAAAGTCTGGCTGGAAGGGTCAGCCGATATAATCGTGTATTCTGCCCTTGGGCCTGTCATGGATTGTCCAAAGTAAATGGTCCAGGCCTTGTTCGTAATAACGTGAGGGTTTCCATGAGAACTCTCATACTGTCCTGCAATCGGGTGCCCGATGCCACCCCCTCCCCCAGCACTTTCACCACCACCCCCTCCCCCAGCACTTTCACCACCACCACCACCACCGCAAGCACCGAGCAACAATACCAAACCCAACAGCCAAGCCCCTCCATAACGGCAAAGCCAGGCGGGCACCCATAACGCCCGTAAAAGGGGGGGAGTGTCTTGAGGGTAACGGCACTGCTTTGCGGTTTGGCTATGGTTGGGTAACACGACGCCTCGTTCAACTCCTTAGCTAGCAGGGTTGTGGTCGGGTAGAAATTATAATGACAACGTTGATATTGTAGCATAACCCTGCCATAGGGGTAAAGGCCAACCCCCCCATATTTTTAAGTGCTTGGGCATTTTGTTGCCAAGTGCCGGCAGATAGCGGCCCCCCTTTGCCCAGGGTGCGTCTTGTGGGTGCCATAGCAGACCAGCGGGTATTTTATGCCCAAAGAAGCACCCCATACTAGTGGCCAAGCACCTCAAAGCGTTTTGATGCCCAAAACCCCTTCCCTACTTAAGTGCAGCCCCGCAAATCATGAAAAAAAATGTGCTCGGGGTAGGGGGGAGGTCACAGATCCCCTTTGTGTACCACCAGCCAAATTTCAATCGATAACATAGCCCCTAAAGCCAATGCGCATACTGTGCGCCAAAAGGCTGGTTTGGTGCCACGTTGCAGATGCACATCGTAGGCAAAGAGCACGGCTGCATACACGCATAGCACGCCCAATGGGCCCAAACGCCGCCACGATAGCCAGTGTTCCCATGAACTTGCCTTGGCAAAAGTAAAGCCAAGCAACACACTTAAAGCCAAACCAACAAACCCCCAGCGCAAGGTTTGGTTGCCCCAATGTTCCAAAATTTTAAGCGAAAACGTTCCCCCAAAAAGCAAAGGGTGCTTCAACTTCATGCGCCAGTCAAGCCATAGATATGCAGCCGAAAGCAGCCCTGCCATGCCCACCAAGCACGTCCCACTGACCGCAGCAATAATGTGAAGGCTTAAAATGGTTAAAGGGGCTTTGCCTTGTTGCAAGGCCACTTGCGCCACCACTCCGAGTGCGCCGGTGCCTATACTCCATAAAGCCGCCAAGAGCAGCATAATGGCACCCAGCACGGCACCCATGCGACGCAAAAAAGAAAGGGGGCTTTTCGCAGGCCAAAGAGCCATGGCACCACATAGCCATGCCGCAAAAACAAGAATACAGACGAGTGAATAGCCTTGTTGTAAACCCAAGGCAAGGGCAAAAAGGCCATGTACGAGCCATACAGCAAGCAGGCATTCCCCTCCCAATTTGGCCATAGCGGGTGTTTTTGGGTGAGACTTTGCTAAAAAACCCCCTTGCGCCAAAGATGCAAAGGGGATCGTGCGCTCGGTTTTGATGCGCTGCGAGGTCAAAAAAGGAATGCCACCTAACAGCAAACTCATCGTGTAAAAGGCAGAAACAACCCAAAAACCACTCATCTCTGGCAAGGGGAGCCAATAAGGCATCTCAGCATTGCCCTTTGGAGGTTAAAAACAGGCTTGGCGTGGCCAATGCTAACTATCGGTTAGCACTAAAAATGATTATCCCCATGTTGTTCATCCCAATGCGCGGCCAGTACCCATGCAATAGCCCACACCAACACAACCCCCCCTACGCACCAACTAAACCAGTATGCCCATTGCATTATGCTGCGACCTCTTGTGATTTGTGAAACCCTAACTCACGGCACGCCAATTCTACCGCAATGTTTAAAAAGCCCTTGGGCAAATCAACGTAGCGTCTTAATTTGCCTTTACGCCAAAGCACTTCTTCGTTACTCAAGCCATGCCCTGCCACCTTTATATAATGATACCATTCAAATTGATTCAAAAAGCGGATGTTTTGGACCACCCACGCATCGCCTTTGGGGTTTTGTAATTTGGGTGTGCGTGCCATGGGTATGCTAATGTTTTGAGAGGGGTTTAGGTAGATTCTAAAGTCTTTTTTACCCCATATAAACTGCAACATGGCCGAATTGACGTTGCTTTGTTTCTCAAAAATGGCAAAGGTTTCCACCCCAAAGGTATGTGTTTTCATAGCATTCATTGTTTCATGTTGAATCGAACAAGCCCTTGATAGATACATACCATGGTTTGTGTCGTGCATTCGCCCCTTAACGTGTGCCATTGCACAACGTATCGCCTCCCAAGGGCGCACCACAGCATAACAGACAACACCCCTTAGTCTAAAGCATTTCTTTTGTGCCTGCCATCCTTTTGTTGGGAGAGGGCCAAGCAAAATAAGGGAACCGCTGGATGAGTTTTGGCAATACAAGTGCTTGCTGCTGGGGCTCAAACCACCAAACCCATGCGCCATTGGCTTGCTTGATGGGAAGGGCACTGGGTTGTTCGGGGTTACCAAAACCCTGGTTGCGCAACCAGGTTAGTTGACGTTTGGCAAACTGCCCTGTGCGTAGGGCAATCTCTTGGCCTAATCTCTCGAGGGATGGGCGTTGTGCAAAGGGTGTTTCCAAGTAGGCAAGCACCTGTTTGTAGCCTATGCTGCCCATTGCTTGGGCATTGGGTGAGCAACCCTGTGCCAGTAGGGTTTGGGTTTCCTCAAGCCAACCCGCTTGAAGCATGGCCTGGGTGCGTTGGGCAATGCGTTGGCGGAGTTCATTTCGCGGCCAGGCAAACCCCACAAACAGCCAACTTTTCAGGCTTTTGCTGGCAATTGCTTGAGGTGGAGAAGCATCTGTATGGCTAGAATAGGCTGTGTGCCAAGCACTTAAGGGTCGCGAACTGGCATAGTACACCTCTAAAGCACGACCTATGCGTTGGCTGTCATGCGGGTGAATAGTTTTTGCTGCAAAACGATCCACCTGGCTTAGCAGTGTATAACCCGCGGCGAGCCCTTGGATTTGCAACATGGTTTGCACACGCTGGCGCAGTGCTGGGGGAATGGGTGGAAAGGACGCTATTCCCTGCAAAGCGGTGCGCAAATACAAACCCGCCCCCCCGCAAAGGAGTACGGTTTTTCCTTGAGCCTCCACTTCTTGGATCACACGTTGGGCATCTTTGGCAAATTGCCCGGCAGAATAGATCTGGTGGTGCTGCACGATGTCAATGAGATGGTGTTGAATGCCCGCGCGTTGCGCTTGGGTGGGTTTAGCGCTCCCAATGTCAAACCCACAATACACTTGGACCGAGTCCACCCCAATGACATCGGTCGCCAGGTGCTGGGCAAGGCTTAAAGCAAGCGCTGTCTTGCCACTTGCGGTGGGACCAACAACGGCAATACGGCACGGAAGTACAGGCATCGGTCTCACGGGTTTTTTAAAAAGGCAAAAACGCTATTTTTGGGATTTTTTTGCGGGGCTGTGTCGGTTTGAGGGGATAGCCGCGCCAGGCGTGTTGCCATCATTTGCCACTTGCGGTGGGACCAACAACGGCAACGCGGCACGGAAGTACAGGCATCGGTCTCACGGGTTTTTTAAAAAGGCAAAAACGCTATTTTTGGGATTTTTGCGGGGCTGTGTCGGTTGAGGGGATAGCCGCGCCAGGCGTGTTGCCTTCACTCGCAGCAGGTGAGGGGGTATCCAAGGTGCTCGAAGCGCTTTGCTTGGGTTGCACCACGGAACTGGGCACGGTTCGATACCAAAAAGCGAGCCATAAAGAAGAAAGCATAAACAAGGTGGCCAGCACCGCGGTAACTTTGGTAAGCAGTGTAGTCGGGGGCCTTCCTGCGGCGGCCTGACCAATGCCCCCAAATGCCGCCCCCAACTCAGCACCACGCCCCGCTTGCAATAGCACCACAACAATCAGCAAAATAGAAATAAGGGTATGAAATGTTAAAACGAGAACCAGCATTATTGTCTCTTTAAAATATTTGTTTTGGTGCAAGGGCATGCTCAAAAAACCCCAGCAATATCGAGTGCTTAAAAGCCCCCATCATAATCGACAGTGCAAGCATGTAGCAAGGCACATCATCGCCAAGCAAACAATGGGCAAGCGGGTATTTGGCATCAAGATTTTTTTAGCGTGTGTTGCCTTGCACATCCTTATTTAGGAAAGCACCGCAAGGCTCGCAATATTCCAAAAACTATCCGCTACCAAACTAGCCCCTCCCACCAAAGCACCGTTCACCTCTTTTAATGACAGCAATTGGCGCACATTTTGGGCATTCACACTTCCCCCATACAGCAAGGGAATCCGATCCGCTTGCTCGGATCCCACCTGTGTAATCAGGGTTTGGCGCAATTGTTGGTGCATGACATTCACTTGCTCTGGAGTGGCGCTAAGGCCTGTGCCAATGGCCCAAACGGGCTCATAGGCTACAAACAAAGGGGGGAGCCCAACAAAACGGGGAAGGCCAACCCCTTGCAAGGCACTTACGACCTGTTGCGCGACCACTTGCTGGTGCAAATTGGCTTCACGTTCAGCCAAAGTTTCGCCCACACACAGCACAGGGCATAAATTGGCTGTCAGAATGGCCTGCAATTTTTTGTGAATCAGCTCGGTATTTTCGCCATGCCCGTGGCGCCTTTCAGAATGCCCAACCAAGCAAAAAACGGCCCCAGCCGCGTGTAGCATCCGGGCACTCACATCCCCACTATAGGCACCTTTGGGAGAAAAATGGGCATCTTGTGCTCCCAGAAAAACCTCCTCTGGCAGCAGCTGTTTGGCTTGCATGAAATGCAAAAAAGTGGGGCAAATCCCCAGTTTTACCCCTTTAGGCAGTGGACTCGCCGCCTGCAAGCGTGCCGTAAGGGCTTTTGCAAACCCACGTACCATCTCGGGCGAGCCATTCATTTTCCAATTGCCTAAAATCCAGGTATTGCGCATGGGGTGTGCTTGTGCTTGCAAGTTATAAGGGTATAAGGATGGTTTTTTTACGTTGCATGAAACATCGGTCTGCCCTCTCGCCTGTTCCACAAGCGTAGCAAATGGCGATGTTTTCCGCTTTGTGTGTCATCGTCCACAAATTGGCTGCGACTATGGGCAAAAAAACCGTTGTTAATGTATTGAATTTGCCCTTTTTCAATCACAAATTGGACCCACAAATTCTCATCTTCCATCATGTCTTTCAGCACTGCCAGGGCGCGTTTGCCCTCATCGTCGATCTCTTCTTCAATCAGCGCATAGCCTTGGTGGATCAGACCATCGTAATAACGGTAAAAAATCTTGCCACACCGTTGCTCAAAAATGGGGTGCCAGCCCACCTTTTGGGCATCGGGGGCATGTTCTGCCTGCTTGTCCCAGGGAAAAGGGCTGTGCAAACGCGCAAGCAAATTGGGGTGGCGTGCGAGAATTTGGTTGTACACCGCGTTAAGGCTGATAAAACGACTCTCCCCCCCCTGAGTTGCCTGTTCTAAACAGCATAATCCCACAAATTCTGGAGGTATTTCGCAAAAACCGCCGTCGGTGTGAAACTGTAGTTCTAAATTGGTCACCGAGCGCCGTACCCCATAACCAAATTCCTGACCTGTGTTTTTAACGTCATAAATCATCAGCCCATTCCATTTTTGAGCCACCACTTGCCCAAGGAGCTGTCCTAGTACCCAATATACCGCACTGCTTTCCTCGGTGTTCATGCTTTCGATTGCCAAACGGTCAAGCACCACAAGGCCGCAGCCCCCATCTAATTGATGGCGTACTTGCTGCATCAACAAGACACATTGGGGTAAATCAAAATACTCTGCACGTAAAGTAAGCAAAGGCAAAGGGCTTTTGCGTAATCCGTCCACGATGTGTTCTATTTCCTCGAGGCAGGCTTTTGGTATGGGAATAAGCCAATCTTTGGCATCAAGATCGCGCTTATGCCATACATTGGCTTGGATGATAGGGGCATTTAGTGGCGCAGTGGTAATTCCTGTTTCTCGTGAATGCACGCTGACACAATCTCCTTTTTTCCCACACAAATGATAACACTTTTGGTCTGCAACCAGGCCATGGGTTTTGCAACACAGTTGGTCTCAGCATGGGCGTGATGCTTTTTTTTTAAACGTCACGGACTGTAATCCGCTCCTTATAAACCAACGCCTCACCCTACCCTATTCCATACTTTAAACAAAATTATTTCAATGCCCAAAGCCCCCGCCACACCCAGTGCACGCGAAACGCATCTCAGGCACCTAAGCCAGCAAGTATTGGCAAAGCAAGGGCTAGGGAGCAGCATTGTATCCCAAAATTCTTTGCACGGTGGAGGTTCGGAGCGCCGTATCATTCAATTTATTGCGCAGTATGGCAGCGTGGTGGGGGTGATAGCCTCACCTCAAACGGCAAAACGGTTTGTACAGGTAAACCAAGCCCTGGCGACCAGGGGTGTACCTGTACCCGCTTTGCTTGGTGAAGACGCCCGCGCGGGGGTGTATGTATTGGAGTATTTGGGGGATTGTATGCTTAGCAAGCACCTTACACAGCTCCGCCAAACAGCAGGACGCAAGGCTGCTTTTACGCCGCTGCAGCAAGCACTAAACACGTTGGTACACATGCAATTGGCGGGCATGCAGGCCATGGAAAAAGGGGATATTCCCCTGGGTGGTGGGGTGAACAGCCAGCAATTTAGCCAAGATATTGAGGGTTTTTTGCAGGATTTTGTCCCTTTGTATTCCAATGCACCCCATGTACTAACACAACAAGCTATGGCACAGCTGCGCAAGGCGGCATGGGATTTTGGCCAAGCACTTTTGCCTTTGGCGCAAGTAGAAAACACCAACGCGCAAACCACCGCCATTTTGATGGTTTTTTGTCACCGTGACTACCAATGTCGTAATTTGATGTGGCAGACAACAGCGGGCCAAGCCCCAAAACAAGGGCGCGTGGTGGTGATTGACCATCAAGATGGCGGATGGGGCCCCGTAGGTTATGATGTGGTATCACTGCTCTACAGCCCGGACACAGGTCTTTTACAAACCGAACGCGATGCCTTGCACAAAATGTATGTTGGCTTGCTAGCACAAACCATTCAGCAAACAAAGGGAAAAACCAGGCTAGACGCCTTAACAAAGCAGTTCGAACACAGCCAGCTCACACTGGTGTGGTTGCGACGCCTCCAGGCCCTTGGTGCTTATGCACGCATTGCCAGACAAAAAAAACAGATATCTCTCCTGGCAAAAGCACCTGCTGCCGCGCAAGACTTGCTCAATTTACGTGCACAAGGTCGCCTGCCTTGGAGACACGCAGCATTGCATGAATGGCTGGGTATCATCTTGAACCACTGCGTGCAAAATGCTATACCACCAACACCCACGGGTTAAAAAGCCCTCAAACAAACCCTACTTAACAAACTGCCTAACAATGGCTTGCGCTTTTGGGCTTAAAGAAGCCACCCGTGGTTTAAGCCCTTGCATGGTGGTAATAATTTCTTGCTCCACGCGCCAAAACTCGTTTAGGTTTTGGAGGCTAATTTGTGCTGCGTATTGGTGTTCTTGCAACAGCGTCAATGGGTTTGGGGCAGCGATTGTCACCCGACGTACGCGTTTTAAGTGCTCAGCACGTTCAAGGGTGCTGATGCTCTTTTTGAGTGCCGTGCGTAACAACCTCGTTAGTGTTGGAATCTGGGCAATGGTTTGGGACGATTGGACAAAATTTTTGAGAATTGCCAAGCGTTGGGTACCATTGGCGGCGGTGTTCAAAGCAATTTCGTGCAAATGCGCAATAAACCCAGGTGTAATGCCCTTGCGCTTTTGGTTGGTTAAATTGGTCAGCACTTTCAACTGGGAACGAAATACACGGCCTATCATCACTGCACTCTCGTAAAGGTTTTTTGCGTCTCCGAGTTTATTTTTGGCGTGCAAACGGTCTCCTACCCCTTGTAGCAAGCGCGCCTCAATATCGAGTGCTGCCTGATAGTCTTGTTGTGTTACTTCGCCTGCCTTGGTTGGCGGAGCGCGAAGGGTTTTGCTCAATTTTTGGTGTTTGTTTAGGGCATAAATCGCCCGATAACGATAATCGCTTGAAGGGTTTAGCAAAATCAAATCGGCGTAGGCTTGTTCAGCCGTATCTTTGTCGTTAATTTCTTCACGATATTGGGCTTCTTGCAGCAGTTTTTCATAAGGCGTTGAAGCCTTGCCCTTGCTTGCCTGTTGGCTGATGCCACGGTTTTTTAAGCCGCGGCGGGTCATGCCAATGGGGGGGCGCCGCATCAAACCCCTTAGGTTGTACGCTTCAACAGGTCGTTTGTTGCTCGATGCCTCAGCAAGTGGATTTTCGAGGGCTTCAACCATGTCAAAAACCAACGTGTCCATTTGTTTGTCAAGCATGGTAAGCGATGCCCCAAACCAGCGAATGATTGCATTTTGTAACAGACGTTGACGCACCTTTATGGGAAGGGCCTCGTTGGATCGATAAAAGCGTGCTCCAAAATTGGGTGTTGTATTGGGTGATTGCGCAGGCAAAAAAGCCCGCTTCACGTCGGGATTATTGGCTTCAACTTCCTTGGTAGGTGGGTTTGGGTAATGGGGCAGCAAACTGCCCCTGGGTAACCAACCACGCAAACCATTTGTGCGCTCTACCAATTGCCAATCGCGTCTGGTGCTCAGCCTTTTAAAAACCTCATTGCCATAGACCACCACCACCTGCTTTGCGCTAGCGCGCGGTTTATCCCGCAATCCCTCCCATGGGCTAACCAACACCACCCACTGTGCCGTTTGCACAGGTGGACTGGCCGCCAAGCCAACCTTTGTGGCATGCAGCGTACCCCATGCTACGAACACAATGAAATACATTTTAAGCATCTATTAAGGTATGGCCTATTTCAAAACGCTGGTGGTGATAAAAAAATGTGTTGATCCGCAAAAAGCACCTTAGATACGTGATACACCGTGCAGTACATAGCATTGCAATCCACAGCCATTACTGTGTGTATAGCATACAAAACAAGGTTTCGTGCTCTTGCACGCTTAAAGCCTCGGCGCGCCGTTCACCCACAAGTTGCGCAACGCTTTGTGATTGCGTTGAATGCTGCCAAAACACCTGTGGATACATCGTGCGTAACACGCTTAACAAGCGTTTTCTACGCCGCGTAAACAGTTGCTTTACATGGTGCAAAAAAGCCTTTTCTTTTTCCTCGTCGAAACGCATCGCTAAGGGCGTTAAGGCTACAATGGCAGAGTGTACCTTTGGCTTGGGTCGAAAAGCCCCGGGTTCCACCGCGTGATGCCACTGGGTTTGAAAAGCGTGCTGCATGGCAATGCTTAATGCCCCGTAGCGTTTCTTATCCGTCACTTCTGCGCAAATGCGCATGGCTACCTCGCGCTGTATCATAAAAACGGTATGCACAATGTACTGCCGCGCACGCAATACCCGAAACAAAAAGGGTGTTGTGAGGTAATACGGCAAGTTGGCCGTAATAATGTAGGGTTTTTTTGATTTAAACAAGATTTCTGGGTCAAAATCACACGTTAAGGCATTCCCATGTACAATTTCTAAGCGTGGTTCATGCTGCCAGCGCGCATGCAATTGGGTCACCAAATTGGTATCCAATTCAATGGCATGAACCTTGGCTTGGTTGCCAAGCAAAGCTTGGGTTAATGCACCATGCCCCGGACCAATTTCGAGCACATGGGTTTGTGCATTAACCTTAGCCAAGTGCGCCATTTTTTGCGCCCATTGGTCATCAATCAAAAAGTGCTGTCCCAGGCGTTTGCCCATGTTTCCCCAAAGTTTCAAAATTTTTGAATTGCATAGTGTTACCAAAATAAGAGACCATCGACGCCAAGATAGTTTACACACAACCTTAGCGTATACTGCCCCCCCCCCATTACTTGAGTGAAGGTATTACATTTATGCCCAAGGAGCACATTGCAACCCACGCCCAACGGACTCCAGGCTCACAAAGCCTGATTGAACGGGCCGAGAAAGTAACCCCAGGCGGTGTACATCACGACAGTCGACGCCACGGCCCCTACCCCATTTATTTTAACAAAGCCAAAGGTCCCAAGGTATGGGATGTGGATGGCAATGCCTATATTGATTTATGGATGGCCCATTACGATGCCATTTTGGGTCACGCCTCAAATAGCATTGTGCGTGCCGTCCAAACAGCCGCCAGTTCAGGCTTGCACATTGGTGTTTCTCTTGAGCAAGAAGTGGCAGTGGCCGAAAAGATCGTTCAATTGGTTCCTTCTGCGGAGCAAGCACGCTTTTGTTGTTCAGGTACCGAAGCTACCATGTATGCCGTACGCTTGGCACGAGGCTTTACGGGGCGTTCAACCATTATTAAAATTACCGGAGGTTGGCACGGGGCGAGCACCGATTTAATGGTTAATGTTCGGCCACCCGAGTTTAATGGGGCTGAAGGTGCGGGCTTGCCATCTGAATTGGCAAAGTGCACCGTTTCCGCTCAGTACAACGACATTGATGACATGAAACGCGTGATGGATGAAGCTGGGTCTGACTTTGCAGGCATTATCATGGAGCCTGTGATGGGAGCAGGCATGCTGCCCGTTGACCCGCAATTTTTGCAGTTTGTGCGTGAAGAAACCACCAAACGCGGTGCCGTAATGATTTTAGACGAAATTATCACAGGATTTCGCCTTTCCCTGGGAGGGGCGCAAGAACGCTTTGGGATAACTCCCGATATCACCACCCTGGGCAAAGTGCTGGGGGGCGGCATGCCCGTTGGTGCCATTGCTGGTCGCGCTGATATTATGCATATTAGCTCGGGTGCTGCTTCTGTGCCTAAGTCTAAGCGTGTGGTGATAGGTGGTGGGACGTACTCGTGCAACCCTTTAAGCATGGCAGCTTGTTCTTCTGTGCTAACCCAATTAGAAAAAGAGCAAAATACCGTTTATCCCGCCATTGAAGAAGCCAACCAGCGTATGTGTGATGGGATGGCACAGGCCTTTAAGGAGGTGGATATTCCTGTGTGTATCACGCGCTCGGGTTCGCTTTCTGAACTGCATTTTGTGAAAGAAGTGGGCATGCGGGTGGGTAACATGGCTGACATAGTCAACAATACAAGCAGTGCTCAGCAAAAAGAATTTGCCCTACGCCTGCGCAATAAGGGTGTATTTTTGTTTCATGCCATGGCGGTTTCCACCACCCACGATGCACAGGCGATAGAGCATATTATTGCTGCCACGAAGGAGGCTGCCCAGGAGATGCGCGGCTAAACGCGGCCCGGCCTTTTTATTGCGGTGCTCTTTACAGCCATGATCCACAGGCGATAGAGCATATTATTGCTGCCACGAAGGAGGCTGCCCAGGAGATGCGCGGCTAAACGCGGCCCGGCCTTTTTATTGCGGTGCTCTTTACAGCCATGATCCACAGGCTATGTTGTTTACTTGTTGCTGCCACGAAGGAGGCTGCCCAGGAGATGCGCGGCTAAACGCGGCCCGGCCTTTTTATTGCGGTGCTCTTTACAGCCATGATCCACAGGCTATGTTGTTTACTTGTTGCTGCCACGAAGGAGGCTGCCCAGGAGATGCGCGGCTAAACGCGGCCCGGCCTTTTTATTGCGGTGCTCTTTACAGCCATGATCCACAGGCTATGTTGTTTACTTGTTGCTGCCACGAAGGAGGCTGCCCAGGAGATGCGCGGCTAAACGCGGCCCGGCCTTTTTATTGCGGTGCTCTTTTTTTTTAAAAGCCCTGCTACAAGGTCTTCATACATTAAGGGCGAAGTCTGGTTTCTCTTCCTTTGCCCTCATGCCCCCACGGGAAATGCCAAAAACCATGTACTTGCCCTTTGAGGCACGGGGCGTTTTTTTCCATTGCCTAAGCAGCCCACATGGAGGTGTTGTTTATGGTGGCTGTGTCCATGGGCATCATACTGGCTTGTATGGTGTGCAATTTTTCCCTGGGCGCATTTGGCACGCCAGCACAATGCCCATACGGCCCAAGCAAACTCTAACCACGCCAGGGAGATCTACCAAAGATGAGCATCCATCCCATTTACTAGCGAGAAAGTTGAAAACCACGCCCAAGTTTGTTTTGTGTTTGTTTGTCCCGCTTAGGGGATGTTAAATTCCCCTTTAAGGCCTGAAAACGCCCCAGGCTAAATGCTTGAAGTGCCTTTTGCTGTGCTTCTGGTTTTGCATTTGGCACAGAAGGGTTTGCATAGAGTAACAGTGCAAATATGACGGCGACAGTGGCCAGAAAAAAAACGACCTGTGAAATATAAATGCGCTCGGCTGGCTTTTGCATGTGTAAAGCCTATTTTAGATGTTACTTTTGTAGTCTGCTGTTTACAACAGACCCCCCGATTTAGTGTACACCGCTGCCTTGGTAGCATGCAAGTACCTGTTTCGCGTATTTCATTGGTTTTCGCTCAAGCAAATCGATAAATATTCTGCAACGGCATTTGCTTATACTGCTCCCAGCGCCCTTGAAACAAAAGCAATTGAAATAAATAAAGGCGTTTGTCGGCGTTTTGCTTACGTACAGCCCTTGCACTTTTTACAATGACCTCCTCGACATTCGCTGGGTGGACAACGACGTAATTGGAAAAACGAAACGTTTTTTGCTTTTGTATGGGCAGGATGCGCGTGTTAAAAATGGCACCCGCATCGAGATAACGCAGTTTTTCAAAAGTTTCGACCGCGTATTTTTTACGGGTAATCAAATCACGCACTTTGGCAAGGTCGGCATCCGTTTTTGGTTTTTTTATCAGTTCAAATACGGAATGCACATTATGGGCTAACGACTCATAGCCCTGTTTTTCGACAGCAGAAAGGCTATTGGAGTGGTATTCCATAAAATAAGTCAACGGTGTTTTCTTGCAAAAGAGCAGCGGGCGATCTAGCACGTACCAATTGTGAAACGAATTGGTGCGGTCTTCGTAAGAATTGGCATCCTCATAAATAGGTCCCGCAAGTTTCTCAAAAACTCCTTTTGCAACGTCTAACTCACAATTGTAGCGTTCTTCAGTTGCCACGGTCTCGATAAGGCTAACAATATAGGGATGTTCCATTTCAAAAGCCTTTCTTGCCAAGAATGGCGCCGCGCCAGTGGGCAAATTGTTATATGTTAGATTTCATCAGGCGCATTCGAGAAACACCTAAGAAAAAAAAGACCCACGCGCTACGCCAGCACCCCAATTTTCATCCTTAAGTGACCGCGGATTAAAAGCACCTGCATCCCCCAAAGCATAACCCTTTTAAAGCAAGGGCGCGAATCACATTTTTTTAGAACCCAAGCCTTTTCCCATGTGCTTTGGCTTAGTTAGATGGTGAACGATATTGGCAGATTGTTTTTGTTCGCTGCAATCATGGGAGGCGCCTGCCAAAGTTTGCGCATCGTCGTTGGGCATCGGTGTAAGGGCGCGCTGTAATGCTTTATAGGAATAACTCCCAACACGGACCAACCACTGGCTTGTGCCCACTGGGTACAAGTGAGATGGCACGGCTGAGGCAATACCCCCATAGCACCTAAAAACCGAGAGGGCGTGGTCTGCCTTCACCCGCCAAGAGCACGGCACGTAACGAGCGGGTTAGGCTCTACAAAGCACCCATCTGCTCGGCTGTAATCCTAATAACGTAATCCATTGTAAACAGCAATGGAGCAATGGCCGCATCATAGCGCTCGTCGGTACTGTCAAAAATAACCACCTCATGGTTATTCCATATTTGCTGGTAGTCAAAGGTTAGCAACAGTTCTTCAAGCAAGCGCTGTTGATGCCCGTTCAAGAGCAAGCCTGCTCCCAGTTTTGCAGCTGTCAAATAGGCCCCGTGCTGCACAAAACAGGGGCCTAAATGGCAGTATTGGGGGAGAAATCGCTTTTGGTTATGGCGAGCACTCAGGGTTTTAAGAGCAGTGAACTTACGGCACTGGTGAGGGTGGGCTTGGTGTCGCATCCTATTACCAACGCCTTGTTTCCTGTGTCTGCAAAGGCAAACTCCAGTTGCAGTGGGTATAAACGTTCACATGGTTTTGCATCTTCTTTCCCATGCTTTGCCACCGTCGGTTTCGCCGTTTAATTTCAGATGGCATCTTTTTTACCTATCGATTTTACCATCAATCGCTTGCCTTCTTTGTTAGTGATGCTCATCTAAGAACTTGCCTTGCCCTTTAACCGTTGCGAGACTTTCAAAGTCTTCGCTCAACAAAAAAACCTTGCCATAGTCGCTTTTCGTGCCCGTGGTGGGGCTAAGTCGAGGTAGAAGGGGGTTTTTGTTGCATCGTAGCGGTTGAGCATGTCTTGACCAAGGTTTGCACTCAAGATGCGCACCCTGGCATCGTATTTGTGGGCCTTGATTTGCTCGGCTGGCGCGTAAAAAACTACGCTGCTGGCTGGCCTTGGTGATGGGGCTTGTGGCGTAACTCTCGGCTAAAGACCTCACTCAAAAGAACGCCCGTTGCACACGCCCCCGGTGCGCCCCGTTTGGGCATTGTGGTAACCTATTTGCTGCTCGACCAGAGCGCGAAAGGTGGCAATGGGAATCGCTTTTGCTGTATAGTTCTCGGGCTTGATGAGGGAATTGTTGCGTGGGGCTGTTGCCCGTGTATGCGCCTGGGCAGGCGGGATGTTTGGCGATGCTTTCGCACAGGTCTAAAAAGGCGCGCTCAATCGATTTTGCCTGGCCGTGATAAGGCTGTGCCCAGTGGATGGTGCAGCCCAAAGCCGTGAGCAAACCATAGGGGGTTTTCTTGCTTTTATTTTAAAGCGAAAGCGCTGGGGGGCGTGTGGCTTTGCTCCGCCCGAGCGCGGGCTGTTATCGCGCAGCATGCCTAAAGGCACGCCAAAGTCGCGCAAAATGCTTGAAAAGGCAACGCGCACCAGGTCGCTGTTCTCGCTCCGCCCGAGGCGCCAACTGAGGAATTTGCCCCTCGTAAATATCTTGCAATGGCCTTTGAGCATGGACTGCAGGGCTTTTTGACCTTTGGCCATTGGGTAAAAACATCAAAGCGGTGGCCATCGCCACAAACGAGGGCCAAGGCGAAAAGGTCTTTTAAGCAAACGCTTTTGCGAGGGAAATGTGGCATTAAGAGGTGTTGCGCCGCGGCGGGCAAGGGTGCGCACTCAGGTGGGGGAGCTCGGCCAAAACACGGCGCTTTAAGGTGGGGAGGCTGGGTATGTGCCAGCGATGCAGAGTAGCGGCCTGTTGCAAACGCCTGTAGCCAAGCGTGCGCTGTCCCAAAAGTAGGTATTGATGGGAACTTAATAGGGCAGTATGTGAGCGGCGCTATTAAACCCGGCATCGAAAAATGTGTGCTTATTGCACAAAAAGCCAATATTTCTATCCAATGGTTAGCCATTGGCGAAGGCCCGATGCGCGTTGGCGGGCTGGCAGCAAAAAAAGCCCTTAAGCGTAAAAACCACCTGCCCTGCCGACATGAGCCCCGCAGAAGACTTTGCGGTGATCGCCACGGGACGCGGTATTGTAAATCCCTTTCGAACATTTTCCAACCCTTTAGAATTCCCTCTACAGGGCCCTCGAAAAAGTCTTACGCCATGTGAACGAAAAACGCGCAAACCCGCATGCCACCGTTTTTTGGGCGGGACACGTGGGACTCGGTTTTGGGGCTGCCGCCTGTGTCAAAAAACCCTGTGAATCCCGCTATATCCCGCTATATCCCGCTATTTTCTAGTGGTGGCAAAGCATGTGAATGGGCACATGCGTATACCTGTTTTAGAATGCGTGATGCTTATATCTTCATCATACATTCCGGGCTGGGCGTTGAGATTGAGTTTTTGGATCTGCCAATTCCTTCCTTTGAGTATTTGTTTTAGAACAACGGCCACAATATATTCTGTAGCCTTACCCCGTATCATCGGGAGGACTTTTTGATCTTCCAAAATATCCATCAGGTTTTCGATGGGGACATTATACCGTTCACAATATTCCTTTATATCATCGTAAATTTGGAGATTGGCAACTTCATTCATGTTGGTCGATTTCCTTTGGACATGGGAGTTGCACAGGGTCGCAAGCCGTTATTGTGTCTTTATCATAGTTCTTGATAAAGAGTTTGCGGCCAGTTCCACGGCTGCTCTTATGGCCGTCAGCGCGTTTCTTGCCATTCTTTTGGTCATCAGTTCTGCTAATCGTATACTGCCACCCCTGATCTTCCATAACATCACACCACGCGTATAATTCCTGAACGCCTTTTGAATTGTCATAGGTTATCAGGTAAAGACAGTCTGTCTGCATTACGTTGTAAACACGCCATCAAGTAGATATGGTCGCGCAATTCAAAATGGCATGGATAAAATTTTTTCTGGTCAGCATTAAAATAGGGTGGGTCAACAAAAAGGAACGCCCCGTCTGGCATGGTATCAATACAGTCCTCAAAATCAAGCGAGGTCAATTTTACGCCCTGCAAACGATTAGAGACCATACGTAGATGGTGCGGCCAGTTTTCAGGCCGCATCGAATATTTGGCACCGTAACCGAAGTAGCAGTTTTCGCGCTTCATAATCCCAGAATAGGAAGTGCGGTTTAGGTAATACCAACGAAATGCCCGTTCCAAGTCGTCAGAGGGCTTGTATGTGTTTTTGTAATGGGCGTGGAGTTTCTTTGTCGCAGGAATGCCATCCAACAAGCCCAGCAGCCTGTCAAGATTATCCCTAATCTGCACAAAGGTGTTCATAACGTCCGTGTCGAGATCATTTAAGATGGACTGTCCAGCAGGCTCTTTGGCGAAAAAAATGGAAGCCCCACCCGCGAATGGCTCACAATATACACTCGTGTCGAGATCATTTAAGATGGACTGTCCAGCAGGCTCTTTGGCGAAAAAAATGGAAGCCCCACCCGCGAATGGCTCACAATATACACTGGTTTTAGGAATGTGAGGTAAAATGACTTTGCGGGCATAAAACTTGCGTCCCGCATATCTGAATGGAGAATTGCTCTTGCCGGAATGAATATGAATTACCTCACGCATGCCACTAAATCCTGAGAGCGTAAATGCTTGCCTGTCATTCTTTTTACGATGATTTGGATTTGGGTCATGGTATTTTTCTCCTTAGACGTTGTGTCGCCTTGCAAATTTGCCTCCTGAGCGATGGACGTATTTTGAACGCATGTGATGGTGTTTTCCGATATATCCACGCTTGAAGGATAAAGCCCCCCACCCAGCAAAGTCGAACACAAGGGCGTTGGAGGATTTATCTTGTTTGGGAGATTTTTTGCCCAAAAATTTCATCGCCAATTACGTTGCGCAAGGCTTGAATGGTCCCGCCACCAATGGTAAACATGCGCGCATCGCGCACCATACGTTCAAGGGGGTAGTCGCGGGAATAGCCCTTTGCACCAAAAATTTGCAAAGCCTCATTCGAGACGTAAATGGCGGTTTCTCCCGCGGCTGCTTTGGCAAGGGCCGCGTAGTCGCGGCGTGGAAATCCTGTGTTGGGTTCGAGGTCGCTGGCAGCGCGATGGAGTAGCAGCCTGGCAGAATCTAAGCGGATCCGGCAATCGGCCATCATCCAGCGCAGCCCTTGAAATTCTGCAATAGGGCGCTTAAACTGGTGGCGTTCTTTGGCGTAACCCAAAGCGAGTTCGTAAGCTCCCTGTGCCACCCCAAGGGCCACGGTGCCCGCCCCCAGACGCTGTGCATTGTAAGCCGCCATCAAGCGCCCAATGCCTTTAGCCAGCAGGTTCCCCGCGGGCACGCGGCAGTTGCGCAAATGCAGTTCGGTTTCTGGAATGGCACGCAAACCCATCATGGGTGAACGACGCCCTACCTCAAAGCCAGCACTCCCTTTTTTAACCATAAAAGCACCGATGTGTGGTCGCTCACTTTCGGCATCAATTTGAGCAAATACCACGTTAACTTGCGAGACTCCACCCCCTGTAATCCAAATTTTATCGCCATTAAGCACCCATTCATCATTTTCGAGGCGTGCATGGGTGACCATTGAGGAAGCATCGGTCCCTGCCTCGGGCTCACTAATGGCAATCACCGGTTTGTCACCTGCCAGCACAAGGTTGGTGCAAAAGGATTTTAAAGCCTCGCTGCCGTAGCACAAAATAATCCCCAAGGCACCCATGTTCGCTTCTACCACAATGCGCCCCGTTGCCCCGCAAACCTTGGCCATTTCTTCAACCACCAATAAGGCATCGAGCAAACTAGCCCCCAAGCCCCCATATTTACGGGGAATCGTCATGCCCATAAAACCTGCTTCAACCAATTTTTCGACATTTTCATGAGGATAGGTTTCGGTTTCATCCCATTTTGCGGCCCGTGGTGCCACCCATTCTTGGGCAAGATTGCGTGCTTTTTCTTGCAAGGTAAATTGCTCTTTGGTGAGTGAAAAATCCATCTGTTTTTTTAAAAACCTGTTAGAATTTGTGAGGATAGCGATCTTAAAAAAGAGTGTCAAAGCGGTTCTCAACGATAACGATATCGAACCCACACAGTATGCACAAAACCAAAAATATCGATTCCCCTTAACAACCGCACCCAATAGATAAAGCCAGCGCAAAAAGCGGCCTTCAAATTGCCCTTGTGAGTTCTAAAACCTTCTCAAAAACGCGTGTCAAAACAGCCCCAAAAGCACTCCCTAAAACGCCTGTAACCGTTGGAAATCCCGTACTTAGTGGGGTTAAAGTGGCCATTGTGTGCGATTGGCTCGAGACCTACGCGGGCGCAGAGCGGGTCCTTGAGCAGATGATTACGTTGTTTCCTCAAGCCCAGATATTTTGTGTTGTCGATTGGGTTCCCCCAGCAGAACGCGCCTTTTTGCAAGAACGCCCCACTACCGCCAGTTTTATTCAGCATCTACCCTTTGCCAAAAAAAAATTTCGTGCCTACCTCCCCCTCATGCCCCTTGCGGTGGAATGCTTAGATGTTCGTGCTTTCGACCTCATAATCTCGAGTTCTCACGCTGTGGCCAAAGGGGTCCTTACCAGCCCCAACCAACTGCATGTATGCTACTGTCACACCCCCATGCGCTATGCCTGGGATTTACAGCCGCAATACTTAGAGCACCTTGGCCGCTGGAAGCGCCCCTTTGCTGCCATGCTATTGCATTGGATGCGCTTATGGGATGCCAGTGCTGCCTTGCGGGTGGATCATTACGTCGCCAATTCAGCCTATATCGCCCGGCGCATTGCCAAGGTGTATCGCCGTTCTGCAGAGGTGATTTACCCCCCAGTGGACGTCCCGATGACCCTGACCACCGCTGCCAAAGCGAAACACGTACCCGCAGCCATCCCTAATGCCCAGCAGCCCTGCAACTCACAAGCACAAGAATACGTGGCCTTGTCGCGTTTTGTCCCCTATAAAAACATGTCCCTCATTGCCCAAGCCTTTGCAAGCATGCCTCAGCGCCGTTTGTGCATGATTGGCGATGGCCCTGATCTAAAGAAAACCCAAAAATTAGCGACCCCCAATGTACGCTTTTTAGGGCGTGCCTCAAGGGCCCAAGTACAAGCGCAACTTGCGCAATCGCGCGCCATGATTTTTGCGGCAGAAGAAGACTTTGGGATTGCAGCAGTTGAGGCTCAAGCGGCTGGGCTACCCGTTATTGCCTACGGCAAGGGTGGGGCTTGCGAAACGGTGCGCGGCCTTGACAGCAAACACCCTACAGGGTTGTTTTTTTTCACCCAAAGCCAGCAAGCCATTTGCGCTGCCCTCGAATTGTTTGAGCAGAACGAACGGCGGTTTTCGCCTAAAGCCTGCCATCAAAATGCCCTAGGTTTTTCAACAATCCGTTTTCAACAGGAATTTTTGGGCTTTGTCGAAAAAGCATGGCGTGCCCACCTTCATCCAAGTCCTAGGGTATGAAATGCCAAACAAGCCACGGACCGTGCCCATGAGGCCAGTGATTATCCTATAACACACTTGGTGCCCCAAAACGCCCTGTGTTTTCGAGGCAAGCAAGACCGACTGCCCTCGCGTCCTTTGGGGGTCAAGGGGTACAAAGGCGAGCATGAGAAAGAGTTGTATAAGTCAGCATCAACAAGCCGGTTTGACGGAGCATTTTGTAGCGGGGACCACAGCACGAACCGCCGGCTAGCCTTTTACGGGGTTCATCGCAGTAGCGTAGCCTATTTTTCACCCTTTTCGCATACACAATGCCTCTCTCTTTTTTGAGTAGGTTGCTTCTTATTTTCAATAACCACACGCTTGTAGGCGTGTTGAAAAGCCGCCAACGATCGCGCCCTATTGGACACTCCAATCGGGGGAAGACACCGTGTGCATTAAACGTTTTGAGAGGTAGGATGAGGATTCTCAAGTAAAAAACAATTTAAAGGCTGCCAGCAAGATGCCTCCAAAAAGGGATTGCAAACCAATCATCGCCATTATCAAGCGCCAGGTCATGGTGTGGAGGTTTTGGTTTGTGGCGTCAACGCGTTGGCTAATCTCGCGCATTTCTTGGCGAAGGGCTTCAAAACCTGCTTGGGTTTCTTGGCGTTGTTTGCGCATTTCTTGGCGGAGGTCGCGCATTTCTTGGCGGAGGTCGCGCACCCCATGTTCGAGGTTTTCGAGGCGGCTTTCGATGCCGCTGGTTACGCTGGCCAAGGCGTGAGCTTGGGGCAGGTTAAACCCGGCTGCTTCGAAGGATTTTGCCATTTCGAGGTTTTGAGGAATGGCCATGGGCAGGGCTTTAGGTTTTTAGGGTTTGAGAAAAGGATTGATGACGTAGGCACCGGGACCAGTCTACGAAGGAGGAGAACAAGATGCAAGGATGGGGCGTAAAAAATTGGTTTTTGGTGGCCCTGCCCCTTGGCTTGGTTTTAGTGCTTGGGATGCTGATCGGCTTTGCAGCCCTTTTTGTGCCAGGGGGAGGTGAGAGCACCATTCCCAGGCTAGGACCGTGGTTAAGGCGCAAAAGAGAATAACCCAACCTAAAACTGCGTCCCCCTTCGCGCTTTGTCCCTCAACCCACTGCCATTTTAGGTCCAAGGGATCGGGGTTACGATGTGCCCGGGCGGCGGGGTGATTTTGCACGGTTTGTGCGGGTTTCCCGCGCAAAACAGGCAAGCAACGCTGTCAGTCCCTCGGGCAGAGTGGGGTGGTCGAACGTGCCAAGGGATCGGGCTAGCCTCCCCACGGATTTAAGGCGGATGTTCACCTGAGACCCGTGAACCTTTTGAGGAAGGGCATCACCTTTAACCAGCAAAACATGCTTTTACGGTTGGGGGCTAGTCCTTAGTTTATGGAGGGCTGCAATGGTTTATTTGCCGCTTAAACCGTTTTCTTGCTAAGGCAAACAGAGTCACTAAGGTCGCCATGCGCTTGCAGGTTTCCTGTTGCTGGCTGGCAAAAACGGCCAAAAGTATTCCAACGGCACAAAGAAGCAACAGGACGGCCCTTTCTTGAATATTTGAAGGGCCTTGCCTGCCCTCCGACTTTTGGATGCCAACCCATGGTCAACATCGCCTGGGCAGCTGTGGTCAAGCTGGCAAACCTTGCATTAAAAAATCCGTGTTTATTGCGAGAAAACGCGCAAACCCGCACACACCGGTTTTTGGATGGCAAAGCATATGAAGGGCACAGTCAAAATTCCTAGAACTTCAAAAGCAGCCTAACGCAGGCGGGTGTTCATCTAAAGATATGATTGCACCGTGGCAAAGTAGATAAACAACTATAGCGTATGTTTGTAAAAAATGAAGCGATATGCACTAAGACTAAGCTGCGACTACTCGCATGTTTGTGGTGGGGGAAGGACGAGCACTAAAAAAACTTAAACTTGCAAACGGCACGCGGTATCAGGCATGGTGGGGCTTAGCAAAAACCACTGTGATCGCTTACCCCGATGAAGTTGCTTACACGCTGAAGGAGAGAATTTTTTATATTATGTTACCCGAGGTACAATACGTACTCAGTAGTTTATGGTTGTTTATTTGTTCGGCACTTGTCATGTGGATGGCAGCAGGCTTTTCGATGTTAGAAGCGGGCTTGGTCAATGCTAGAAACAACGTGGCTATTTTAACCAAAAATATCGTCTTGTATGCGGTGGCTTGCGTGATGTACTACGCCGTGGGTTATGCCTTCATGTATAGTGAGGCAGGGGGCTGGTTTGCAGGTTGGGGTTGGGGAATTCAAGGGGTGTATGATGGCACTGAACGTGGTGAGATGGCCAACTTTTTCTTTCAAGTGGTGTTTGTTGCCACGGCCGCATCCATCGTATCAGGGGCGGTGGCAGGGCGGATGCGCTTTTGGCCTTTTATGCTGTTCATTGTCATTTTAACGGGGGTTGTTTACCCCATACAAGGGCATTGGAGTTGGGGTGGCAGTGCACTTAACGGACTGCTTGCGGGCTTTAGTGACTATGCAGGTTCCACTGTGGTGCACAGCGTGGGGGGCTGGGCGGCTTTGGCGGGGGTAATTATAGTGGGTCCTCGCCTTAAAAAATATGGCGTAGATGGCCAGATTCACCCTTTGCCTGGTTCAAACCTAACCTTGGCAGCCTTGGGTACGTTTATTTTGTGGATGGGTTGGTTGGGGTTTAACGGGGGTTCTCAACTCACCCTTAATGGCAAGGCCGATGCTTTGGCTATTGGCTTGGTGCTGGTTAACACCAACATGGCGGCGGCCGGTGGCGTGCTGTCGAGCCTTGTGCTTACCCAATGGATTCACAAAAAAATTGACCTCACCATGGTGCTCAACGGTGCGCTTTCGGGATTGGTAGCCATTACGGCAGGGCCTGACTACCCCCCTGTATGGCTGGCAGTTGGCATTGGTGCGGTGGGTGGAATAATTACCGTTTTTTGCGTACCCTTGCTCGATCGCCTGCGGCTTGACGACCCTGTTGGTGCCATTTCGGTGCACCTGGCCAATGGCATTTGGGGAACACTGGCGGTAGGTTTGTTTCATCCCACAACCACGTTGTGGACACAGGCAAAGGGTGTTTTGGTTGTGGGGGCTTTTACCTTTGGGATTTCCCTTGGGCTGTGGTGGCTTATTAAACGATGCATTGGGCTTAGGGTAGCACCCAAGGCAGAGATAGAGGGTATCGATGTGAATGAGTTTGGCATGGAAGCCTATCCTGACTTTATCCATCGTTAAAGGGGTGGGTACCTGCACATAGTGCGCTGGGGCAATGCTTTTACCAACGATGGTTTTGCACAATCCTAAAAGGAACAGGAGGTTTTTGAAAGCCTGTGGATTTTGAATACAACGAACGCACAAAAACCCTGTTGGCGTCGGTATCGCGTTTTGTCGAAGAAGAGATTATTCCCAGCGAGGCGTTGTTTGAAGAACAGGTGTTGGCCTCGGGGGATAAACACCACCACCCGCAAAAACTGGCCGATCTCAAAGCCAAAGCCAAAGCACGGGGCTTGTGGAACTTGTTTTTACCCAACTCAGACTACGGTGCGGGCTTGAACAATGCCGAATACGCGCCACTGTGTGAGGCCATGGGGCGATCACTTTGGGCCGCGGAGGTGTTTAATTGCAGCGCACCCGATACGGGAAATATGGAGATTTTGGCCGAATTTGGGACCCTAACTCAAAAAGAACGATGGCTAAAACCTTTGCTTGAAGGCGAAATTCGGAGCTGTTTTTCGATGACAGAACCCGATTCGGCGGGATCAGACCCCACCTTGTTGCGTACCCAAGCGGTGCGTGAAGGCGATACTTATGTGATTAATGGGCATAAATGGTTTACCAGTAACGCTGCACACCCCCATTCCAAATTGATTATTTTAATGGCCGTAACCAACCCAGATGCTCCGCCACACAGGCGTGCCAGCCAAATTTTGCTGCCTATGGATGCCGAAGGTATTGAGATTATCCGTCCAGTTCCTGTGTTTAATGACGACGGCGGTCATGGCCACTGCGAGGTCCGCTATCGGAATGTGCGCGTTCCTGTGACCAGCGTGCTGGGAGAGGAAGGCGCGGGCTTTGCCATCTCGCAAGCCCGCCTGGGTCCTGGGCGAATTCACCATTGCATGCGCGCCATTGGCGGGGCGGAGCGTGCCTTAAAAATGATGGGCGAGCGCGCTACTACCCGCTATTTGCATGGGGCCTACCTGGCAGACCAAGGGGTGATTCAAGACTGGATTGCCCAAAGCCGTATGGAGATCGACCAAGCGCGTTTGTTGGTGCTGTATGCCGCCTGGAAAATGGACACCTATGGCAAAAAGGAAGCGCGCCAGGAGATCGCAATGGTGAAAGTGGCCGTGGCCAATGTGTTTACACAAGTGGTGGATCGCGCCATTCAGATCCACGGCGCCATGGGTTTTACCAACGACACCCCTTTGGCAAAACTATACGCCTATGCCCGTACCATGCGGGTGTACGACGGTGCGGATGAGGTGCATAAAATGGTGATCGCGCGCCGCGAGTTGCGTCAATATGCCCACCTTCGCCCTCAAGCCCCGCCCCTGCCCGTTCCTTAGGGGGGAGGCATCCCAAAGGGGGGCGTTCCCCAGCGTAGCTGCTTGCAAGAATCAGGCAACCTTTAAATTTAGCCTTTTTCTTAAATCAACTTGTCGCGGCACGGTCCGCGTTTTACCCAACCCTTGGCGTGAACCGGCTTTTTCGAGTTTTTTGGAATGCCCGTACGCTTGAAGCTGCGGGTGCCCCGGCGCGCTTTTTCATTTTTCGAAACGGATTGCGGTGCTTATATCTAAGGTGGACCTTTGTACCCATGGCCAAGGTTGTTGCACCATGATTCGCTGCTCTTGCAAAAGCGACCTTCTACACCACCTGCAGCCAGCCCAAAATAGTGCGTCCTAAGCGAAACACAAAAGCAAAAATAGGCAAACCAACGAAACTGAGTAACATCAATCCCATCAATGCCATGGTGCCATAGCGTGCGTTCAAGTCCTCGTAGCGCCGTGCAGCACGGCGCGGCAGAAAATAAGGCAGAATATAGCGCCCATCCAAAGGGCCAAGGGGAATAAGGTTGAACAGCATGAGTGCCATGTTAATCACCCCTAGGTAAAGCAAAAATTGGCTGGGCCCACGCCCAAGCAGCCAGCCGATCTCCCAGCGATATCCCGCCGCGAGCACGTTAATGGCCACGAATCCCAAAATAAGATTCATGCCAGGTCCCGCAGCGGCTACCCAAAAATCTGCCCAGCGATGGCGAAAATTGTTAGGATTGATGGGCACCGGTTTGGCATAACCAAAGCCAACCACCACCACCATCAGCAATCCCATCCCATCGATATGCGCTATGGGGTTTAGAGTGAGGCGCCCCATTCTAGCGGCGGTGTCATCCCCAAAGCACCATGCGCTAAAGGCATGCCCCCACTCGTGAAAAGACAGGGACAAAATGAGTGCAATGATGATGAGACCAAACAGAGCGTAATGCCCTTGAAACAGCAATTGGAGCATAGCAATAGTTTTTGTTTTTGGATAAAAAACGGGTTGCTTAAAACAAACCAAGGGACTTCAAGACCACCCACAGGGTGGGTAAGATGGCTTTGCTCTGCACACACAGGCACGTTACGGGCTATGAAAAAAAATCACAGCCAAGGTCACGCACGGTGAAAAAAGTCAAAGCCAGGGTCATGCTGCCATAGTTTAACCATGGAATGGTAACTTTATTAAGGGGGAGGGGGCTGTTGCCTTCACGGGGTCGGGAAAGAAAAATGGCTGATGCGTGTAAATTATAGGGGGTCTTCGATGCTTTATAGATGCCAAAGTTCTCATGAGATGCTGCCATAAAGTTTGGGTATTTTGACCAAAATATGGAGGTATTTTAAAAAAAAGCAAGGTAGGTATTCGCCATTCGTGCTTGTCCCGTCAAAAAACGGTGGCATGCGAGTGTGCTCGTTCCCATGCTTTATCAGTGTAAAAGCAGGTGTCTTGGCACATTTCATGTGGTGGCAATGCATGTAAACGGGGACAACCGAAGCAATATACTTTGTGTTCGTTTATCCGGGCCGCAGATTGTAACAACGCTGCTGGCACTTAGAATCCTTGTCTATCGTTGATGCAGATTGTAACAACGCTGCTGGCACTTAGAATTCTTGTCCATCGTTGATACCGTCTACAATGCACAATCATTTTTTTGGCATGCTTTGTGCTTTTATCCTACCAAGCAAGCATGTTTAAACCCAGGGAAGTCGGCGTTGTGCCGCAGGGTTAAAAAAACATCCTTTTTCGTATTCAAATCCATGCCATGGAGCGGCAATGTTCATGTATGACCCCCCCCTCGCGTTTTTGAAGGAAATGGGAAAAGATGGAAGCAATTAATATCGGTCTAAAAAAATTTAAAAAAGGTAGATCCAACTCTGTTCTTAACATGGTAGACACCATGGGTGCGCGCTTAGAGCAAATTTGTCGTGCTGGTGTTTCGTTAGAGCAAGCGTTTGAGGAACTGGAGCGTACTTCGGTAGGTTTGCAAGAAATCGTCGTGGTCGAGGTTATGCGTGAGTCATACCGAGAGTCCTTGGAAAATCAAAATACCTTAGATGAAAAAGGGCGTTTGTCGCGTTTATGGGCTGCCGCAAATTAAACATCCACCCGAGTAATAACGCCTAATTCACTTCCAAGGTACGGCGGGCAGTAATCCCCTCGACCGCGTTGAGGTGCATTAAAATACGCTGCACCTGTGCGTAGTTGTCCACCATTAAGGTGATTTGTTGTGTATACACCCCGTTACCAGAGTGGATCCGCCCACTGGTCACTTCTGCTTTTTCTGCCTCGATGATTGAGATGAGCCCTAGCATTTCGCGCATGGAAGTTTTGCTTTGGATTTCAATGTGTACGGGGGAGAGATTTCTTTGGACATCAGACCACCTGACATTGACCACCCGCTCTGGATGCAAAGCCTTGCGTACCAGGCCCATGCAGTTTTGATGGTGCACCGAAACCCCCCTCCCACGGCTAATCAAGCCCACCACAGGATCACCATTTACGGGAGCGCAGCAGCGCGCCAAACGCGTGGGGACACCTTCTACCCCATCCACAATTAAGACCTCTGGCGAATATGCCTTAGCCGTGGGCTCTTTTTTTACAGTGGGTTCCTTGGTCAAAAACCCTTTGGTATGCGGCAGCATAATCTCAAGTTCTTTGGCCAAGCGGATGAAAGATTGTTTGAAATGGATCCTCTTAAACCCTTCGGCAAGATAAATATCCTCAACAGTGTGTAGGTTGTTTCGCCTCATCCATTCTTGTACGGGCGGTTTTTCTAACAATGTTTCCAACTTGATTTCAAGAGGGCGCAGTATTTTTTGAATGGCCACCTTGCCTACATGGATGGATCGGTCGCTTTCTTGTTGGCGCAGCGCAGCACGAATGCGATGACGCGCCTTGGCACTGACTACAAAATTGAGCCATTCGCGTTTAGGGTTTTGGTGGTTATTGGTTAAAATTTCCACCACACTCCCATTTTTTAAGGGCGTGCGAATCGATACCATCCGCGTATCCATTTTGGCACCAACGCAGGTCTCCCCGAGTTTGGTGTGAATGGCATAGGCAAAATCGACAGCGGTGGCCTTAGGCGGCAATTTCACAACCTCACCTTTAGGTGAAAATAAAAATAACTGGTCTGCAATCAACTCTCGGCCAATTAAATCCACCGAATCGTTAAAGGCAAGACCTTCTGGCAAATGCTCTAACAAACTACGAAACCATTTTAAGGACGCCACTTCTTGAGCATCTGCCAGGTTTCCATGCTTATAACCAAAATGGGCAGCAACCCCCAATTCGGCTTCGCGGTGCATGAGACGGGTACGAATTTGAATTTCAAAACGCCCTCCTTGGTTGTCACTGATGGTCGTGTGCAAGCTCCGATAACCGTTGGCTTTAGGTAAGGCGATATAATCTTTAAAACGCCCTGGCACAGGCACCCCATCGGCGTGAATGATACCCAGAGCACGGTAACATTCTTCCTCGCTATCTACAATAACCCTTGCGGCGATCAGGTCATAAATGCGTTCGATGGGGGATTGGCGACGCTGCATTTTAATATGCAACGAGCGTAATCCCTTTAAACGCCCAGAAACTTCAGCATCAATCGCTTGTGCTTTTAGCAATCTAGAAAGACGCATTTTAAGCCAGTCTAAATGCGCTTGACCTTCCTCAGTGAGATGTTTTACCTTCGCCTGCAGGCTTTGGTACGCCGTGGGTTCCAGAACGGCAAAACACAGATCTTCCATTTCAGAATGGAGAAAATCAATGCCTAAGCGATGGGCGATGGGGGCATAAATCGTTCGGGTTTCTTGGGCCATCTCCACGCAGTTGTCTGTGTGCGTTAGCTGAGATTGTCGCAAAGATTGGAGGCGTTCGGCAGAGAGGATGAGCAATACGCGGGGATCATTCACCGAGGCCATAATCATTTGCCGCATGTGCTCTGCGCGTGACACCCCGGCACCCAAAAAAGAGGCTCTGCCTATCTTTTGCGTTTCCGCCATCAGCCCACTGGCCTGAGAGCCCAAAATCTGCTCAACCTGTTGCAGGCGTTCGACGGAGTTTTGCATCATGGAAGTTTGTAACAAGCCCACCGCTTGTTCTAACGCGCCCATATTCAAGCATTCCAAAATATCGCGCACACCCAGCCCATGAAGAAGATGCGTTTTGGCATCTTCCCCATGCCACCGACGTAACAACGCAACAGCTTGCTGTATTTCAGGGGCGATGTTTTGGTTTAGGTCCTCTAAACGATTTTCCATACATTAAACACAACCCGGCGTGCACTGAGAAGGTGCTATATTCCAAAAAGCCAAGGGCCGCAGAACCGTGCCCCACCCCTTAATCAACTTTCCCAAAACCGGAAACCGCCCCTTGTTTGCGCTAAACACAATATACATACCGTTTTTGATCCCCATTGCTTTAAAAAAACAAATTCAATCCGCTCATTTTACGCAGTGCGTTGAGCATTTTGATAGGTTTCGTGTACAACATGGTCCAAATCCACATTCGCAAACCCTTCGGCCATTTTTTTGCGGATTTGCAGCAAAACATCATGGGTTAGAGCTTCACGCACCCCAACATCCAACTGGTTGAGGGTAGCATTACTCTCGAGCATTTCTAAGGCATAAAGCACGGCACGATCAAGGATGGGAACCCCACACTCCTCGTGTCTCGATGCAAAAATCACATCCTTGCGTTCTTCTATCCGAATCAGATCGACAATTTGATGAATGGCTTCATCCACCTCTTCATTCACAACCACTTGGTCATATTCTTTCATATGGTTCATTTCCTGCCGCGAACTGGCGGTGCGAATTTCAAAAGAGCGATCATTCTCTGTGCCCCGATCGCGCAGGCGGCGTTCTAGTTCTTCAAAACTTGGCGGCGCAATAAATACCGAGAAAGCACCTGAAAAGCGTGAGGTCACCTGACTCATGCCTTGGTGATCCATGTCGAGTAGGACGTGAATCTTGCGATTGCGTAAAATATAATCGATTTCGGAGCGCGAGGTACCGTACAGATTGTTAAACAAGTGCGCCCATTCAATAAAATCCTCTTGGTCAATCATTTTCAAAAAAGAGTCTTTATTCACAAAGTAATAATCTTTGCCGTTAATCTCACCGGGGCGCGGGTGTCGACTGGTAACCGAGGTACTCAGGCGAAGATTCTCTACTTGTTGGAGCAGCCCGCGAATAATCGTGGATTTCCCCACCCCACTGGGGCCAGAAATAATGAACACACGGGGATAGAACTGTTGTATTCCACTCATGATGAAAACCCTTACCTCGATTCAAAAGACGCACAGGCTAACGCGTATCAGGAAAATAGCATTAAAAAAACTAAAATGCTATCCATTATCCTTAGATTTTCATTTAGCACGAAATACCACCCAAAAAATGCCCTTAGCGAAATCGTTGGCGCGGTGTAAGGCCTTTTTGATGCAAGACCAAGTCATAATCCGCTCGCTTTTTTAAATCGATAAGCACTTGATAGGCCTCACTAATTCTGCGACTCATCCGCTCGGCTTCTTCATACACCCATGGGTATTTGGATTGCACATGATGATCTGGATGATACTGCTTAAGTAGGCGGTGATACGCTTTTTTTACCTCGTCGGGACCCGCAGTAAACGCTACCTGCAATATCTCGTAATGGCTTAAGCCTTCCATGGGAGTGTTTTGAACTGTGCGTTGGCTACCCATTTGTTGCTTTGAAACACGGGATTGAGGCTGCTCCTTTGTTTCGCGATCTCGTTTCCAGTCTCGAGCCTTGGAATTGCCTTGCTTTTGCTTGGTTTGTTGTGCGCTGCGTTGGGTATTGGCGGATACACCATGGCCACTACCCGTTGAATTTTTGACGGTTGTGACCGTTGACAGCCTTTGAAGTTGCTGTTCAATCATTTTGAGTCGTTGGTGTATTTGACCAATGCTCTCTGGCTGGTGGCTTAGCACGTGGCTTAATGCGTTCAATTCCGCTTGCCATTGTAACCAAGTACCGCGCAGCTGGCGTTGTTTGTTATTTTTTTCGAACAGCCCCTGTTCAATACGTTCTTGCAGAGATTCTAGCAAATTGCGTACAACCTGGACACGTATGGGGTCCGTTTTTGGCGTAACACGCGAAAAAAGATTTTTAGTGGACTGGAATGCACCCTTCCTTAGGCCTTTTACCCCCTCTCCCGGGGGTGGCGTACCCCCAGGATCATGCCCATGGCGGCGGCGCCATCCATAGTAGCCAATCCCCATGGCCAATGCCAGCAAGGCACCCAACACCACAGCAATCCAATCACGCCAGCTGCGCCTTTTTTGGAATTGCAGTTGCTGCTGCAACGCTAAAGCTTGGCTGTTTTGTTTATCTTGGGTTAAAACCTCTGCCAGTAATGCCTTGGCAGAAAAATCATCCCCCATGTGTAATTTTTCTTGTACTTGTTCAAGGATTAGATCTTGATTGATTTTTTCTTCTGCTTGGGCAATCCCTTTTTTAATCTGCTTGGGTAATAAACTATCCAAGGTTAATTTTTGTGTAAGCAGTTTTAAGGCTTCGCGTGGTTTCCCCGTTTTAGTCAGTTCTGCCGCTTGGGTAAGGGTCGCTTTTTCCTGGCGGAGGCGAATCGCCTTCAATGCCGCCAAGGCTTCTGGTTGATTGGGTTGTAATTGTAGAATTTCCGAGGCTGTTTTTTGTGCAGCAGAAAAATCACCCCCATTGAGATGCCCACGTAAAATACGCTTTAGCCCTTGCAATGACATCCTTTGCGTTTTTGCTTCAAGCCCGTTGAGCCATCGTTTTTTTTGTGTCGCCGTCGCGATTCGCTCATCCAAATGGCGCACATAACTGCGGGCAAGCTCAGTAGAACCCAAGGTCCGCAAACGCGTTAAATAACGTAAGGGGCTGGGCTGTTGATTGAGCAGTAGTAACGTGGCGTGCTTTTCCTTTCCAACCAATACATAGCTGCTACTAGGGCTAATGGCGAGCAATTGAACAGAATTCGCTCGAATACGCTTGGCTTGCACGCGGCCAGTTTGGCTTAAAAACACCATCTCACCGTGAGAATTTTCGCTTTTGCCAAGCAGTACAAGCCCATCGTTTGCAATAGGCTGAATGTGGATTGGTGCAAACTTTTTATCCAAATGAGACAGCACTTTCGCTGGATCTGGAATTAGGTTTTCTCTCCAGCGAATCAGGGTGAAACTGCGATCTAGCGAGAGCTTTTCTTGTGTGCCAAACCAAGCAGCCACGACGGGAAAGCGATGCCCAGACAGGCGTATCGAGGGAGCGTTTTCTTGCACCGGGGTTTGCACAAGGTGCTTTTCTTCATTGGTTTGCACAAGGACCAACGGTGTCTTGACATCTAGCCTCGGGTTTAGATTGGTAATATTCCCTGTATGGGATTTGTAAAAAGGCTTTTGCCCAGCATTTTTACCCGCTTGTGTGGAGCGCTTATAGAGTTTATGTTTTTGCGACCACACCACCATGCCTGCGGATGCTGTAAAAGCCGCTGTGCCCACGGGCCCTTGTGTTTGATGCATAGGCATTCGCCATAGGCGAAAACGCTCAGGGAGCGTTTTGTTACTTCGCAAATTGGCCAAAGAAACCTCCCACAAAGCCAACGCTTTGGTACCAGTGACCAACAACAAATCTCGGCTGGGTGCAAAGCGCAGCGTGACGTTACTCCCCACCTGTGTTTTAATGCTCCCCAACAAGGCTTGGCTTGGGCGATCGTACAACTGAATATGCGTACTTTTTTTGCCTGCTGTGGCCGTGGCAATGAGTGATTCATCGGCATTGATTGCCACGGCCTGTAGGGTGCTTTTACTGGAAAAGGTCGCAACTTTCTGCCAAGCAAGCACGGGGGTTTTGCCCGCATTATCCGCGGAGACCTGATTGTGTAATATAATGTAGGTCAAAAACAACACGCTACACACCAGGCTTTTAAGCCTATATATGGCAAACCCGTTAGACTTGCTTTTGCAAAACCATGCCATACACTTCCCGTTGCTTTTGTTGAAAAAGCATTCCAAATTCGCTGTATACACCGCCAATTGGGGTTGCTTGCCTGTTAATATCGTTACTAAAAAAAACCGTTTCAAAAGTGTTTTGCCTATGTACCGCGCTAAGGAAATGCAAGAATTGTCCCGAATAGTCTGTTTTAACGCATAACAAACCCCCAGATTTTAGGACTCTTCCAGCCTTTTTCAGCAATGCCCCATTGAGCAAGCGCTTATCCCAATCACGCCACTTTGGCCATGGCTCTGGAAATAGTATATACAGTCGGTCGACCGTTTGCGGGGGAAAATACGTGTCAAAGCTCTCTGCACGTTCATGCAAGAACCAAACGTTGTGTAACCGCAACCGCTCGGCTTTTTGAGCACTGCGTACAAGGCGTTTGTAACGCAATTCAAAACCCACAAAACGATGTTCGACAAATGCCTCAGCATGCTGTAGCAAAAAGCCTCCTGCACCACAGCCTAAATCAACCCATAATTGATCGTAAGGTTTGCTCTGCGCCATGCATTGGGTTAAAAGGCGGGCGTTTGGGTAGGGCAGCAAATGCTTAGGATGCAATGCAATTTGGCTTTTGTAAGGATTAATCTGCATTAAAACTAAAAAAATTTGCTTTTTGCATGTTACTCATTTTGGCTTGACAAACCGTGTTTATTGCCTATGTTCAACCTTACACAGTAGAATGATGCCATTATTGCCTTGACCTTAAAACCAGCATCAACCCTTTTTGTGTTTTTTACCGTGCCAACCCGTTTTTCCGCACAAAATATGGAAAGAGACTATTACCACATTTTGCAAGTTGCCCCTCAAGCGTCTTTTGAGGTGATTAAAAGTGCTTACCGCGCTTTGCTAAAAGATGGTGCCATGCACCCCGATTTGGGGGGCAATCCCAAAGTTGCCCAGGCGCTCAATGAGGCATATCAAGTGCTAAGCGACCCTGCAACACGCAGCGAGTACGACGCCATGCTGAAAAAAGCCGCACGTATTCCCAACATGCCACCCAACAGGCCAAAGCGTAACCCAAACCAACTGCTTTGCCCACACTGCAAAGCACCCAATGCCATCGAATCATGGGATCACGCACCCAAACAACGCTGCCACGCGTGCAAGCGGCGTTTACTTCCAGTATTTAAAACCGAGGGTAGTGAGGTTAAGAGCGCACACCGCCTAGGGATTTTTCTATTTGAAAAAGGGATGGTCGAGCGCGCATTACGCGAGTTTGAAATGGCCGTGCATTTACGCCCTAAATCGGACACACTGCACTATTGGAAAGGGCGTTGTTTATACAGCCGACATCTATTTAAAAAAGCCAAGTTTAGCTTCTCCGCCGCCGCGCAATTGCAACCCGCCAAGTTTCATTACCATTTCTGGCTGGGGCAAGCGTGTTTTGCCATCCACCATAAACACGAGGCCATTCTAGCATTTCAAAAAGCCCTCACCAAGCGCCCACATCACGCAGGTACCATGCTACGCTTGGCCAACTGCCACTACGAACTGGGAAATGGCGATAAAGCGAAAGCATTGCTCCAAAAAGGGCTGATGCGTCACCCCGATCAAATACAAATGTATGTATTGCTTGGTTTTATTTTGATTCGCCAAGATGATCATGCCAATGCCTTAAAGGTGTTTTCGCGTCTGCAACAACTCTTTCCCCGCCATGCCCTTGCCCAAAAATACACCACCTTGCTTTCTTCTTCTTCACAAAAAGCAGAAGAAATCCCCCATCATTAACCTTGGCGCATCAACTGCAAGCCCAGCCACGCGCTCACCAGGCAAAGCAACACATTGGTTAGCACATTTGCCACCGCATAACCCACCGCACCTTGGCGCAATAAATCGAGGGTGTTTATCGAAAAAGTTGAAAATGTGGTGAATGCCCCACAAAAACCCGCCCCCACAAACACCTGCGCTTCCTCACGCAAACCGCGAGCAGCCAAACCATAGACAACCCCCAGTACAAAAGTACCAAGCACATTAACCGTTAAAATACCCACCGGAAAAACCCCAGCCAACCCGCCTTGTACGCGTTGACTAACCCAGTAGCGCATCGAGGCCCCCAAAGCACCTCCGAGTGCAACCATCAAATGGACCATCGCCAAAGCCTACTTACCTATCATTAAAAGCACAAAATCGCCCAACCCACCCCTACCAGCAATCCGCGGCAACAAAATGCGCAAAGGGTTATTTGAAGCATGCCCTTATCAAAAAAGATGGAGACGAGGAGGATCGAACTCCTGACCTCGGCATTGCGAACACCGCGCTCTCCCAGCTGAGCTACGCCCCCATTCCTCGTACATAAAATCCTCTTTTTGCACCTATGCCCCTAAAATACGGATGCTTTTGTGAAATCGTCAAACAAAGCAAGCACCATCACTGTTATCCCTGTTTTTCCATCACATCCACGCGAAGCCTGCACCACGGTTTGGCACGCACAACGGGGCCCGTTTTCGATGGAGACTTGGAGCCCCCTTTGTTTGTCTTGGCTTTGAGCGGTCAAAAGGTTTTAACGCTTCATCTGTTTTTTAATCTGGAGGGTATACAATCACACGATTCCTTCCATGTCCTTTCGCATGATACATCGCTTTGTCAGCATTTTGAATCAATTCCTCAGAAGACGTGCTATCTTCTGGAAACGCGGCCACACCCAAACTCGCAGAAATAAGACCCAAAGGCTGTTGTTCCCCTTCTGGCATATCAATTGCGCTAATGGCTTTGCGTACTTTTTCTGCAATTACACGCGCCATGGACTTAGGTGTTTCGGGCAGTACAATCACAAATTCCTCCCCTCCATAGCGGGCTGCCAAATCTGAAGAGCGCACAGAATCTACCATGACGCGAGACAAGATACGCAACAAAGCATCTCCACGTTGGTGACCGTGGTTGTCGTTAAAGTGTTTAAAATTGTCCACGTCGAGCATAATGAGCGAGCAGGGTTTTCCTGTCTGTTCGGAATACGCCGTTTGGATATCCAGAAAGTCGTCAAAATATTTGCGATTGGCCAACTTGGTTAAGCCATCGGTATGGGCTTGTTTGTTTGCCATATTCATGGTGTGGTGCAGCGAGATTTCATGCTTATGCCGTTCAACCATGGTACGTATTTTAAAATGTACATCAGAAATGGAATAGGGCTTGGGCAAAAAATCGTTCACTCCACGGCGCATGGCAATGTCACGCTCGGCAAAATCTTGATAAAGCGTGCTAATGGAAAGCACGGGACAAATGTGGTGTCGATTTTGCGCCAAAGATGTCAGCAAACGGTGACTATGCCAGCCTTTTTCGGCGATTAAGGGGTCAATAATGACCAAATCGGGGACAAAAACCTCATAGCGAGAAAGCAGTTCATAAGGTGTTGCGGCAACAATACAATGCGAATCGGGCCATATATTTTTTGCCAAACCGCTCAAAATCAATTGGTCCGCCTCGGATTCGTCATAAATCAAAATACGAGACGGAATTTCGAGGGCATCCTCATGATCTATCACGGGCAAGCGCAACACAATGTGTGCGTTATCGCCCTGAGTGGAAAAGTCCAAAACACCATGATTTTGCAACACATTACGCCGCACCAAAGGAATCGCAACTTGCCGTGTGGAGTTCATGAGCAAACTTTTTTTCATGGCCTCTTTGTCATCGAGCGCCACACCCCGATAAGAAATGCGTATATCGACAAACTGTGCCTCTTTCTCCTGAACCACCTTAACCCGCACAAAGCTCCTGGGATGAGAAATAGCCAAGGCTTCTTCCACCAAGATACCAATGGTTTTTTCTAACTGGCCCGATTTCCAGTGTACGCGAATGGGGGAAAGATCTGTGGTTAATTTTAAGCGACTCTTACCTGCGGTTTGCCAATGTTCCATGGCGGTAAGAATGGTTTCGATCACTTCTTGTAGGTCAATGTTTTGTTCGTTTAAATGAATAAATTCGGCCTGGAGCTCGTTCAAGTGGTCGATGTTATCGGAGACCAGCTTGAGCACACGCAAATGATGCTGCATTTCTTTTAGCACCTCTTGGACCTCGTCTGCTTGCCCCTTTATTTTGGCACGAATAATCTCAGCCAGATTAAGAACTTGCACCACTGGTGGGCGCATTTCAGCGGCAATGAGCCCTAGCATTTCACTTTTTACCTGATCGCTACGCTGTAATTCTTGATAGGTACTCTCTAAATCCTGCAAAGCACGTTGTATCGCTTGGGTTTTATGGGCAATATCCTTTGCTTGTTTATTTTGAACGGAAACATCCATAAAAATGTATGCGGCGGCGATCATGACATTTTTTGCATCGCGTACCGAAGAAGCGGTAACACGATAATGCAATGGGCTGGTTTTGGCATGCCACTCTCCTTGCCATGATGCATCCGCAAGAATGCTCTCAAGACGAAATGGACCCACATCAAAATGGGCGACAAGAGAGGTAATATTCATGGCTTTGCCAGGTGAAGCACCTACGCGTTTTAAAAAAGACTGCGCTGCTCGGTTTAGCTTAATGAACCCGCCGCTTGGAGTGGTTAAAATAATAGGAATGGGTGCCGTTTCTACGGTTTGAGAGTGCAGCAAGAGCTCACGAAGGGTATCCTCAGTGCTTAAACGGCCTTCTTGGATGCCACCTTGCATCTCACGCACGGCACCTTCGTAGCACTCGCGCTGTTGATTGCTTTTTATCAATTTCGTTGCCAAAGAAGCAGCAATGATGCGGTAGACCTCACGCGAGATAGAGGTGGGGAGGTTATCCGCTTTTTCTTCAATGTCCCTAAATACACGGGCGGGGATCTCAACCATTTGCACATCGGTTTCTGCAAGTACATTTGCCGTACGAAAGGCAGCAAATATCCTCATTTCCCCTACAATATCGCCGGGGTTATGCAGGCGAGAAACCAAATTCCCATCAGAGATTATTTGGATCGATCCTGAAATAAGAATAAACAGGCTACTGTCTTTCCCGCCTTGTTGAATAAGCATCTCCTTCGCGGCAATGCGCAACAAACGACCCGTTTTAAGGATTTTCCTCAAGACATCCTGATCGATCGCAGCAAATGCGGCGCAATGCACGATGTCATCTGCCACTGACTGGAGCAACACAGCATCTTTTGCCAGTGAAATAGCTTTTGTTTGGCTCATAGCGGACAAACACGCAGTTTTTGATAAGAAAACAAAGCAAATGGTCCCAAGTATCGGTTGACGAAGCTCGCCCAGCCGTCACGAGGACACATCGCCTTTGGTGAGCACCAAAATAGCCAGTGCTGGCTCAAGTAGCCAATCACTACCTACCAATTCTGGCCAAGGGAGTCACCGTAACGTACTGTAACGCTTTTTTACAACGTTTACACCATAACACAATAGACCTATTAGCATTTTACAAGGTTTGCTTTTAGTAGAGGTGGCTGCAAAATGTTACAAACATCGGACAAGGGCTTTGAGCAATGACGCTTTTGGTTTTAAAAGTTAGCACTCTCTCCATATGCCACACCCGTTGATTCAAAGACGGCTTCTGATAACGTGGGATGAGCGTGCACAGTGGCCAGAATTTCTTCTGCTGTTGCTTCAAGGCGCATGGCAAGACCGAGTTCTGCCAATAGTTCAGTCACATCGGGGCCAATTAAATGGGCACCTAGGAGTTGACCATGTGGCTCGCCAAAAACGAGTTTGACCATGCCGTCAACCTGGCGAATAGCGTTTGCCTTTCCACTGGCCATAAACGGGAACTTGCCCACCCGATGGGCAATATTTTGCTTCTTGCAGTCTTTTTCACTTAGACCAAGTGAGGCCACTTGGGGTTGACAGTAGGTACATGCTGGAATTTGAGCGTAATCAACCCCCGCATTTTGTTGCTCTAAAATGCTCGCCACAACCACCTCGGCTTCTGCCGAAGCTTTGTGTGCCAACATTTGTTTTCCCGTAACATCACCAATGGCATAGATACCCGGGATGCTGGTCCGCATTTCTCTGTCTACCCGAATCACCCCCGCATCCAAGGCAACCCCGCTATTTTCAAGGGATAAACGGCTCACGTTGGCTTGCATTCCCACGGCAATTAAAGCCGTTTCACAGGTTAAATGCTTATTTTTCCCCTCTTTTGTCTTTAGGACCGCTTTGACTTTATTTTTTTGGACCTCAAAATTTTCGACCGAATTCTCTATATGGCAAGCAATCCCTTGCTTTGTAAAAGCACGCAATAGCATGCCAGAAACCTCGGTATCCTCATGAGGTAGTAGTTGAGGCAACGCTTCAACCAGTTCCACCGCAACCCCAAAAGCGTTGAAATAATACGCAAACTCCACTCCAATGGCACCTGCTCCAATAATTAGCATACTTTTTGGGAGCGCATCGCGTACGATCGCATCGCGGTATGTCATTACGGTTTTGTGATCCACAGGAAACATGGGAATTTCACGCGGGCTCGCTCCAGTGGCAATAATAATATGTTTTGCCTGTACCTTATCTTCTTTGGTCTCTAACTGCCTCCGAATGGCAATGCTCCTTGGTGATGTAAACCGCGCCTCTCCCAAAACATGGGCCACCTTATACTTACGAAACAAGGCATTCACCCCGCGATTCATCTTGCTTGCCACGTTACGAGAGCGCCCCACCATTTTTTTGGCATCAACGCTGATTTTTTCTATCTTAAAACCGTAAGACTCTCCCTCTTTTATTTCAGCATAAAGTTCTGCGCTCCGAAGCAGTGCCTTGGTTGGAATACAGCCCCAATTTAAACAAACACCGCCTAATTGCTCGCGTTCTACCACCAATACCTTGAGGCCTTGCTGGGCGGCTTTAATGCCCGCAACATAACCCCCAGGGCCCGATCCAATCACCACCACATCGTAGTTTGATTCTATGCTTGGCGCGTTTTTTGCCATATCCATCCACTTTGATATAAGGTTAGCGAGGTTAACGCAGTGCGATGCGCCGTAACCGCATTTCACCTGCCTGCCATTAGCTTTCTAGCGGGTGATTGCCTTGGGACTTCAAGCGATACGCGTTCGTGTTGTAATTGGCAGGCTGTTGTGGACAATACCCCTGGGCCGCGGGTCAGCAAATCTAACCCTCGAATGCTTCATTTGGCAACACATCTCGCGAATTGGCGAAACCGTGCTCGCCCCATTTACACACGCCCCATTTACACACGCCCCATTTACACACGCCCCATTTACACACGCCCCATTTACACACGGCAAGGTACCTTTTATGCGAAAATTACGCATCCGTATAGGTGATGTTATCACCTTAGTAGAAGTACTTGATACCCCAACTGGCGACAGCTTGTATGCAGCGGCACCGTTTTCTTCTGAGGCCAACACATGGGGGGAAGAGATTTATTTTTCGACCCCCGTCTCATTGCCACAAGAGGCCACGGCCAAAGATGTTATGCAAGAGGGTGAAGCGGCGTACTGGCCCGCAGGCCGTGCAATTGCCCTTTGTTTTGGGAAAACGCCCGCCTCAGTAGGTAACGAAATGCGCTTGGCAAGTGCCGCCAATATTTGGGGGAAAACCTCCGGTGGTTTCAAATCGCTAAACAAGGTGAAGGCTGGAGCTGTTGTGAAGGTAGAAATCGCCTAAATGGCAACTCCTCACCAAGCCCGCATTAAGCGGTGCTTTTTGGAGGTGCTGGGCCACGTTCGACAGGGTTTAAAACCTCACGCACCCACAGCGCTTTACAGCCCAGTACACCGGCGATTTCGCGTACTGAAAACCCATTGGCATACATAGATTTGGCAGTTTCACGTAATGAGTTTTGAGAAGCCACGGCTTTCCCATCACTCCCCACCATCAATTCCCCTAAAAGGCCCGCCTCCCCCTCCTCGATGAAGGGTGTGGTTTGCTTGAGCGCCGATGGGTGCTTGTTGTGAGGCGTTTTGACCTTGTTCTTGAGCAAAGCACTCTGGCTATCTTGCTTGTTTTGAATATCCAGCCATTGCGCAGCAGGGTTTGTTGCCGATTTTACGGGTGCCGACGCTTCTACCACCCCGTGTTGACTGCGATTGGGTGTGGGTTGCGCCAAATGCTGGCCTGGGCTGTGCGCGATGGTTTGGTGAATTTGCTGCCGCTCTCTGGCTTTTTCCTCGAGGGATGCTGTCATTAGCAAGGCTATGGCGCTCAAACGCAGCGCACGCGCAGCGGTCACCGAGGTCAATTCTTCACCCTGACCCTCCTTGATACAAAGGGTTTGTACGGCTTGCGCTAAGCGCCCCGTTTCGATGCTGCATTGAACCAGCCATTGTTCAGCATTGTCCAAAGCAGGAGCAATGGTTTGACATGCCTGGGCCATATCTCGGGTGAGGCGTTCCGCCAAGCGTTGATCAAACCAGGCACTTTTCCAATCGGGTGTCACAAGAGCCATGGGTATTTTGCCGGATATTTTGAATTTGCGCTTCAAGTTGGGAGGGGATGAATAGGCACCTTGGTTTCTAAGCGAATCACCGATGGATATCGCACCAACATCCATCGGAACCCGCAAAGTAACATGCAAAACGTGTGCAATTCAAAGATTGCCCAGCATTTAAAACATCAAAAGCTGTCGACCCATTTCAAAATACCAACCAGGAAAAGCGAGAAGGAAACGATGCTGACGACAAACCCAAGTAAACTGACACCCTCGCCATGCGGAATATTATAAAAGGGTGCAAAATGAAACTCCTCGATATTTTCTAAGGTATGGCGCCGTTCAGCACGGCGCTTATGCTGATACGCCAATGCGTAGGGCAAACCTACTGCCAAGGCGAGCCATAAAAACCAGCTATTCGATAAAAAGGTAAGCATTACGCCATTTGATGGGGAGGTGGGTGGATAGGGTGTGGGTATTTTAGCGCGTGTTGCCAAACAAACGTGTGATGTGCAAGGGCACGCTTATGCACCCGATGGATCGAGTAATTTTTCGACCTTCACACTATTCATCTGCTTAAAAAAAACACCCGTTTGTTTTTCTTGAAAGCGGCACATCTCCAGTTTTAAAAAGGGATATAGCGTGTTAATACGCGCTTGACTGGTGGTTGTGAGCTCGTCAAATGCGATCCACTTTCTGGGATCCATGCTGTTGGGACGCTTTTTTTCGGTTGCCATGCTTTATTTCGAACCTATTCGTGAATGTTTCATCATGCCAAGTGGTTGTGGATGATGGTATCGTTGGCCAGTGCAATACCTCGGTTTTTGGAAAATGCCCAAGAGAGGACTCGAACCTCCACGGAGTTGCCCCCACTAGAACCTGAATCTAGCGCGTCTACCAGTTCCGCCACCTGGGCTTTTTTTTCAGCAAAGTAATAACCCTTTGCCAAACCAAGGGGTTTTTTCTGCTATCCCGCAAAAGGTTGCCCCCATCGATTAAATGCAGTATGTGAGCCACACAAGGTCACAGTCTGTCACAAGGGCTGTCACCCTATCACATAAGTTGCTTGCTTAACCCCAACAAATGCGCGCTGTGGTTCAATTTTTTTTACCATTCCAATGCTCGACTAACGACTTGGTATCCACATCCATGGCACAACACCATTGGCCAAGCCTTGCCCGGGGGCAGCAGTTGGCTGCATCGCTTTTGTGTGTTGCGCTTGACTTGGCATCGCCTTAGCCCCCTTCTCCAAACGCAACATTGCCAAGCATGGGAAGCACCCCTTTTTCTGGGGAAATAGCCTCGGTTGGGTTGATGATATCCCAGCGGGTGAGCCCGCCTAGGCTTGCCAGTATGCCTTGAATAACGCTCAAAGCCATTTTTGCCCCAGGCTTGCTCCGGGTGCTCATGGCCTGGGCTTAAGGTTTCCCCTCACTGGCTCCCTGAAAAATCGGGGTGTCAGGGGTAATGCCAAGGTGAATATCCACCTCGAGCAAAGGCGGGGTGTAGACGCGTAGGATTGCGGGGCTGGGTTTTTGTGCTTCAAGGGCGGCTTTGATCCAAAGGCTATTTTTTCATCCCCTGCTCAGAGGCCCGCCCGCAGCCCTTGGCACGGTGAAAAACACCGCCACTACGCCAGGTTCCCCGCCATAAAGCCCAAAAGCCCAGGCCCTATCCACGCCCTCAATTTCCAAAGCCCAGGCCACATAATCTGCTTCCTTGCCTATTCGCACCTGCACCTTAAATGCTGCCAAAACGCGTGCGCGTAATGCATCATCGCTTTCACGGGCAGCCCCCCCATCAAGGCCCTGGGAACCCACAAAGGCAGCGTTTTTAACTCCTGCCACAACGCTTGTCAAGTTCAGGGCACTGCCTCAGGCGTAGGTTGCCTCAGGCCTCCGCCTTTGCTTGCCACGAGGGGGATGCTTACCCAAGCCCCTTGCCCCAATCACCCCGGGCTCGGTGGTGGCCAGAGTGCACATTGCCTAAGGGCTTGCAATTCCAATGGTTGGGGTATGCTCCCACGCCACTTAGCAACACCCGCCCCCTTGCCTGGGGCTGCTTGTTTGCGCGTGATGCCAAAAATACGCCCCCATGCTTGTAAAGCATCTGCCTGGGCTGTGGTGGGCAGGATTTGTTGTGCGATGGTTTCAAGGTGGAGGTATGCGCCCCGCGCAGATGCAGCATGGATGCTCGCCAACACCCCCGCTACCCCACGCTCGGGTAACACCCCTACCACGCCTTTAGCCCGATCGATGCCAGCGGTGCGGCTATTACCTTCAACGCCATAAGCACAGGGCAACTCGTGATGTTTAAGGCGGAAACCTTGACCCACCCCGACCTGCGCGGGTGAACCCCCATTGGGGCGGGGCAAGGGGAAGGCCTGACAAATAGAGTACTTGGATCAAAAATTGGGGAAGAAACGCACACATTAACGATTGCGGAAATGCCTAGCCACCGCCACCAAGCAGGGTTAGGTGCATTTGATACAGGTGGGAATCTTCGCAGGGGGCGGGATCGGTTTCCCGATTTTGCAAGGCAATATTCGTCCCCAGTTCTTTTTGTTGATTTGGAGGGAGGCGGTCTGCCACACAACATTATGCAACCCTCTTTAACGCTCAATTACATCATCAAAACCTAGCCACAGGAGAACCCTTAGCATGCCTTTATTGCAACAACATCCCGATGGACGAGTGCACATAAAAAACAACAATCAGACCTACGGCGACGGCCTTGCAAATTTTGCCCAAGATTACGCCAGCCCTTTACCCGCCTTACCCCAAGGCGAGATTGTGCGCTTTTATGATAAGGAGGTCATCCATTACACCAGCGACGGGTACACCCAAAAGGCAGCCCCTGAGGGACGCTCTTGGGCACAAGGCGATGCCATCATCGCAGCCCTGCCCACACTGCTTGAAAAACAACAAGCAAGAGAAGAGGCCCAACAAGCAGCGAGGGAGGAAAGCCAAAGCCAAGAACAGGGGCAAGAACAGGGGCAAGGGCATGGTGGGCGTGCTTAAAGGAAGCAAATTATGAAACGTTTTTTTAATCGAAGCGGTGGAAAGCGTCTGCTTGCCAAAAGGTTGGCTGGCGTGATTGATGGCCGTGCCCCACGCACGTTACTGCGAGCCCTTTATGGGCGCAGCCCAGGCGTTTTTTGCGCGACAACGCACACGCACTATTTCCGAGGTACTCGGGTGATATCGACAGCGAATTGGTGAACCTATTCCGGGTGCTTAAATTCCACAAAGAGGCGTTTTTGCAGGGCTTGGAGTGGGTGCTCTACGCACGCGAGGTATTTGAAAACCTCCAAAAAACAAGACCCCCAAACTTTGACCGACATCCAGCGTGCACAACGCTTTTATTGCCTCAATAAAATGTCTTTTGGCAGTTTGGCTAAGGCGTTTGGCTACTCAAAAAAAATCCCGGCGCGCAACCTGCAATCCTGAAAAAATCCTTTAAGCAAGCCCATCAAGCCCTGCAACGGGTACACCTTGAGCGCAAGCCTTGGCCAAGATGTGCTCACCCGCTACGATTCAAAAAACACCCCCTTCTACCTCGACTTAGCCCTACCACGGGCACGAAAAGCGACGATGGCAAGGTTTTTTGTTGAGCGAGACTTTGAAAGTCTCGCAACGGTTAAAGGGCAAGGCAAGTTTCTCCTGAGCATCACTAACAAAGAAGGCAAGCGATTGATAGCAAAATCGATACGCAAAAAAGATGCTATCTGAAATTAAACGGCGAAACCGACGGTGGCAAAGCATGGGAAAGAAGATGCAAAACCATGTGAACGTTTACAACGTTATAAAGCGTCTCACCCTGGGCTGCGATTGAGCAATGGCTGCAAAAAATCGGGATGATGCACGCTGCGCAGTTCATGTTCGAGCTGGCCCAGTACTTGACCGGTGGAAGGGCAAGCGATTTGGTAAATGCGAAACTGAGCATCTTGAAAAGGCGTGACCAGTTCCAAGCGCTTTAGCCTTTGGTGAATACGCTGATGCAAGGTAAGGTAAAGGGCAATGTGATTGCTGGCTGCATTGAGGACCGCGCCCTCGTGCGCTTGAAAAATAAGCTGCTGCTGGGGCCCGACCGCCACATGCACAGCATCCTCCTTTGTTATCACAGGGCAATAGAATATGCGGGTATAAAACCTGGCAATGTTGCTCAATGCCTGTGCAGGCACCCAAAAGCGCACATAAGCAAGGCTTGCTGCAGGGGCGATATGGAGCACCAAAACGCGCCCCCACGGGTCTTGGACACACAAGGTTTTGTCCGCCTCACGCCAGCTGGGCTTACATCCCGCAGCAAGCAGGGCTAAATCGTTTTGCAGCCTTTTTTCAACCATTTTTGGCTGGGGGTGCATCACTCCAATTTCCCCACCCAAAGGTTCTGGATCCCCTGTGGGGAGATGGAATTGACAGCGCCCAAAATTGATCCACATATTGCGCAGGCCCACCCTGCGGTAAGGGTCACGCGTAAACCCTAATGCCTCCACGTAAAACAACGTACTCAACGCTTGATCGGGAACACGCAAGTTTACGTGCTCTAAATGAATCAAGGCACCCAATTCGCTGTGGGTATCAAAGGGAAACAGCGCACCTGTTACAGGGGAAGCGGATGCCATTCTTTAACCATCGGTAAGGAGTTTTTCCAAATCGCGCATGCGCTGTAAAGCATCATCCAAAAATACTTTTAGATTGCTGGTGTGGTTGGCAAACAGGCCCGACTTCCCATCGTTAAAGACGATCAGAGGTTCAAATTGAGTCTGTTCGAGGGCATGAACGATTCGGTCGACAATATCACTTGCTCTTTTGTCACGCAAAGTTTCTGCAAAATCATGGCGAATGGCACGCATCAGCACCAGCGTGCCATAGCTTACCCCTTTTGCATAAAAAAACCGATCATCCACCTCCCACCACGCAATTTCTTCGCCTTCTAAGGCCACCAGCAGGCGGTTGCTCACCCCACCCATTTCGGGAATCAGCAAGCCGAGCAATTGCACCAAATTATCTGCCCTTGGGTAAAAGGTCCCTCCTCCTTGACCCAATTGCTGTGCATAGTTCTCCAGGGCAAGGTTGGCACGCTCGTACACCGTTTCAGGGGCGGGCAAAAGCCACTTATAGGCATCGTTGGCATAATAGGAATAAGCACGGTCCGTTTCGGGTTGCACAGCATCTGAAGCGCGCTGGCGGGTGAGGTGGTCGCGCAACGAAAGGCTTGACTGGCGTGCTACCTGGAGCACTCCCAATTGAAATTGCGGGTTGTTATCGGCATAAAAACTGGGCAAAAGCGGGGTGTCGTTGGGCTGCCAGCCTCCATGAGAACGCAATTGGGCACGCATCATGTCCACCACCGCTAAAATGGTAGCGCTGCCCGCAGGGGCGCCTTCGACTTGGCGCAGTGGGGGGGGGGCAGGGGATATAGAAAGCCACCACGCGAGCACACCATAAGCACCGCCCGCAAGCAAAACCATCGCCATCAACAGTTTGCGTTTAAAGCGTTTCATAGAAATCCTTTGCTGTTAGACATTCAATTTTAAAGCATGCCCTGTTTTGTATCGCTGCTGATTTGATTTGGGCATCCCTCGCCACCCATATTAGCCCAACGAGCAGCATGTGTGCGCACATGATTTCAGCATTTGCTTTGCGCAGCCGCGATTAAGACAAAATACCCATGTTTTTGTGAGGTTGTACACAGATTAAGAAAAAAATATGGTAGCCTGTGATACGGTGTTCTTCCTTGAAACACTCTAGCATGACTGCCTCATGGCAGTTTGGATGGTAATTCTGGCGATTGTTTTGCTGATCTCACGAGCCACAATCGTTGCTGTGTTCCACCACACCAAAGTGCTTGCTGAAGCCTTTTGTGAGATTCCATGTTTCCTTTTTTACCCCCCAGCCCACATCATGGCATAGAAAGTTATTCTTATGGCAAATATCATTCTTCCAAAACCATGGGTCTCTCCCATGCGTGCCACGACCCCTGAATCCCTTTTTATAAGCCGCCGCCAAGCCATTAAAGCTTTGGGCGTGGCGTCAGCGGGTGCTTTATTTTCCACCACTTATGCAAAGCACCTTTATGCGGGTGCTAGCGTTCAGGAAACCTATCGTAAGCTAAAAGCCATTAAGGCAAAGCGCAACGGGCGTTATCCGGTTTCTGTGCCGTTCACCCCGCGTGAAATTGCCGCCCAATACAACAATTTTTACGAATTTGGTACCCAAAAAGACATTTGGGAGTCCGCTCAAGCCCTGACCGTTTCCCCATGGCAGGTTAAAGTCGATGGGCTTGTACACAAGCCGCGTGTTTTTGATATAGATGACCTGCGAAAGGGCATGCCCATCGAAGAGCGTGCTTATCGTTTTCGCTGCGTAGAAGCATGGAGCATGGTGGTCCCATGGACAGGTTTCCCTTTAAGCGCATTGCTAAAGCAAGTAGAACCGCTTTCCAAAGCAAAGTATGTGATGTTTCGCACCTTCTTACGCCCCCATGAAGCACCGCGCCAAAAGCAGGCAAAAGGTGGGTTTTTCTCTTTTCCTTCTAAAGAGGAATGGCCATACCAAGAAGGCATAACCTTGAAAGAGGCCATGAACGAACTTAGCCTACTGGCCACAGGCATTTATGGTCACGATCTTCCCAAGCAACACGGGGCACCCATCCGCTTGGTGCTCCCATGGAAGTACGGCTATAAAAACATTAAATCGATTGTACACATTCGCCTGGTAGAAAAGCAGCCTACCACGTTTTGGAACCAAATTGCTCCCAATGAGTATGGGTTTACCTCCAATGTAGACCCTAGCAAACCACACCCTCGGTGGTCACAAGCATTTGAGCGCGATATTGGAACACGCAAGCGGATTCCTACCCGCTATTTAAATGGCTATGAACAGTTTGTTGGCAAACTCTACACCTAACCTTAAGGGGGTGTGCCGAGCCATGTTCCATGTGCAAAATTGCCCAGGACCCTTTTTAAGGATGGGGCGTTTAATTTTGGGAAAAAATGATGGAAACACGACCTTTTTTGAGCGCTGGTGGAATTGCTGGCAAGCAAACCACTGAGCCCGTTCCCTATGCCAATGCCCTTGAGACCATTTGGCAAGGAATTGATACTGGCCTCGGTGGGTTGCTGATTAGCAATTATGAGGCGCCCAACCGCTATGCGCGCTGGGATATTGGCTTTTTACATCCCCCCATCGAACTTAGCTGTTATGGAAGGCATGTCATTCTTACTGCCTTAAATGGCGAAGGCTTGCGCTTGCTTGGTCTGATGGAAGGCATGCTCAAGGGCAACGCTCATATTGCCACGCTAACCCGCGAAAGCGCACAGCTCCATGCCCATATTGTCCCAAACCATTCTTTTTTTACCGAAGAAGAACGCAGCCGTCAACCCAGCCTGTTTAGCGTGCTGCGTGCGATTCAAAATGTATTGTTGCTCCAAGATGCCCCAGGGCTTGGCTGGTGCGGTGCTTTTGGCTTTGACTTGGTGTGGCAGTTTGAGCCATGCGCTTTACGGTTACCCCGCGATAAAAGCCATGCGGACTGCCGACTATTTTTCGTTACCTCCGTGGTGATGGTCGATCGCAGCAAAAAGACCGCCATGCGCTATTCCTACTGCTTTGAGACGCCCCAAGGTCCCTCGTTGGAAGGCGAAGGAGGCGGGTTAGAGGTGACCCAGCCCCCCCCTGGGAGGAGTCCTGATTTGGACGAACATGGCCCGATGAGCGACCACACCGAGGGGGAGTTTCGTCAGAAAGTCGAGCGTGTGCGCCAAGGCTGTAAGGCGGGAGATTTTTTTGAGGTCGTCCTCTCGCAACGTTTTAGCGCACCCTCAAAACATCCACCCAGTTTGCTGTTTAAAACCTTGTTACAGCAAAACCCCAGCCCTTACAGTTTTTTGTTTAATTTTGGAGTTGAACAACTGGTTGGGGCTTCTCCCGAAATGTATGTGCGTGTAACGGGAAGAAAAGTGGAAACCAGCCCCATTTCTGGGACGGTTCCTGTTGGTCAGTCTCCCATGGAAACCGCGGCCGAAATTAAGCGGCTGATTTCATCGGAAAAGGAAGAATCGGAATTGACCATGTGCACCGATGTTGATCGCAACGACATGTGCCGTGTATGTGTGCCTGGGTCCGTACGCTTAATTGGGCGGCGCTTGCTTGAGACTTACTCGCGTTTGGTGCATACCGCCGATCACGTGGAGGGAAATTTAGCAGAGCCTTATGATGGGTTGGACGCTTTTGCGGTACATTTATGGGCTTGCACGGTTACAGGCTCACCTAAACCCGCCGCCCTGCGCTTTATTGAAGCCAATGAAAACACCGCGCGCCGTTGGTATGCAGGAGCAATCGGCTTTTTGTTTGCCAATGGGGATTTAAACACAGGCATGACTTTGCGCACGGTCCATATTGAAAATGGCTGGGCACATATTCGCGCAGGGGCGACGCTATTATACGATTCGAAACCCGAAGAAGAGGAACGCGAAACCCATATTAAGGCCTCGGCTTTTTTGGATGTGGTTACCAAGGGGAAAGCCCCTTTAAAGCTGGCAAGATCCCCTTTTGATCGTACAGGAGAGGGCAAAAAGGTTTTGTTGGTCGACTTTATGGACAGTTTTGTGCACACATTGGCGGCATATTTGCGGTGTGCGGGGGCAGAGGTAACCACAGTGCGTGCCGAGTTCCCCGATGCGGTTTTGGCGCAAATCAAGCCCGACTTGGTGCTGCTTTCCCCAGGTCCAGGAACCCCCGATAACCGTGGTGTAGGGCGGGTTATTGAACGCTGCTTGGCGCAACATTTGCCTTTGTTTGGGGTATGTTTAGGGCATCAAGGTTTAGCTCAATATTTTGGTGCACGCTTAAACACGCTCGAAACCCCCATGCACGGCAAACAAGTACGCGTGCAACACAATCGCCAGCAGCTTTTTACCAACATACCACACCCTTTTACGGCCGCGTTGTACCACAGTTTATACGTGTGCGAAGAGGGTTTGCCAAAGGATTTAGAAATTAATGCCCGGAGCGAAACGGGGACGATTATGGGCCTCAGGCATCGCAGTTTGCCCATTGCTTCTTTCCAATTTCATCCAGAGTCGATTTTAACGTTAACCCACAACGCAGGGCACCGGCTTATTGAAAACCTGTTTATACATTTGGTAAACCATGCCAAGCACGGACAACATTCCCCTGTAAAAGCGCTTTCCTTTTCTTAAAAAAATCTCCTCATCTATGATTTTTTTGTCTAAAGCCCCCGGAAAGGCGGGTTTTTTCTCTTTGTATCACCACGCGTCACGATCTGCTTATTACGGCGTGGTCACCGCGATTCCCTTGTTGCTGCTATATGAAGGCCTGCTAGCAGCTACGGCCAGCCGTTGGCGTAATACCAGTGATATATGGTTGCGCTTTGCCCTAGAAAGCCTTGATATTTCCCCGCAATATGCGGGAGGAGTTGCCATTTTTGCCCTCTTGCTGGCCTTGCCTTGGACACGGCGCAATGCCCCACCCATACGCCCCGGCATTTTGGGTTTGATGCTGTGCGAAACCTTTATTTTAAGTGCCCTGTTGGGACCCACGGTCCATCTGTTACTACACCCTTGGCAAGGTAGCTTTGCCAGCATTCACCTGCCACACTGGATGCACACACGCCTCTCTCTTGGTGGCAGTTCCGCCGAGGGACTCGCATTGTCGATTGGTGCGGGTTTGTTTGAAGAAATGCTGTTTCGCGTGGTGCTTTTTGGTGGGTTGTGGGTTTTGTTGCGTCAAATACTACCCAGCTGGCTTGCCCTATGCAGTGCTGCCGTGGTCGCATCCTTACTGTTTTCCATTGCCCATCATGTGGGGGCGTATGGAGAGACCTTTGCTTGGTCTATTTTTGGCTTTCGTACGGTAGCGGGCCTTTTGCTAAGCACCCTTTATGCGTGGCGGGGTTTTGCCATTACCACCTACACCCATATGTTTTACGATATTCTCGTGATCGTCATTTTATAACAGAATTACCCTTTTACCAGCGGGTATTTTAAGGATATTTTCTCTGCTTGCGCCCAAGCCCTTTGCTTTGCCACTCGTATTTTTGGGATAGCGGGGGTTAAGAGCCGCATTGCTAAGCATGGGTGCACCACCATTTACAACCCATAAATACCAAGCAAGCTTAGAGCGAAGCCTGTTTCACGCAAAACGCAAGCACAAGGTGCGCCAAGGTGCGTACACGTCGACTAAAAATAAGAATGAGAAAAAAGCACTTGGCCAAGGCCTTTGAAACGTGAAGAGGGGAGTTCTCAATAAGCCGGGTTCTGTTCCCTCAAAATTACGACGAGACAATCGGCAATGCAACCCCCTAACAACAAAGCCAAAGGTTTTGCGCAACGATATTCACGCGTAAAAATAAGGGTGTGGGACCATCTATCTAGGATGCATGTTACCATGCACCTCAAGCATCCTACCCTGCGGCGGAGCAGAGTTACACCCCATAAGCCGCTTTACTTGGATTTGCTCCGGATGGGGCTTGCCATGCCAATGCTGTCGCCAGCACTGCGGTGGGCTCTTACCTTGCCAGCGTTTTCTTGTATCAACGCTCCCACCTTTTCACCCTTACCTGCTTTCGCCAAAGGCGCGCGATCGGCGGTATATTTTCTGTGGCGCTTATCCTTAGGGTCACCCCCACTGGCTGTTAGCCAGCATCCTTTTTTATCAAAAACTCTGTGGAGCCCGGACTTTCCTCTCCTTAAAAAAAGCGCCTTGTTGCGCAGCATTAAGCAGCGGTACCCACGTTTCAAACTCTCCTCCCTATCACATGACACACAAACGTTGTTCTTGGTTTGTTCGCGCTTTTTCCCCACGCCCGCTAGCCTACTCCAAAGGGCGGTTTATATTCAACCCCCCAAAAGGCCCTCTGGATTTGCGGCACCCATGATCAGGGCATTGCCAGCAAGTATGCTGGGATTCCAGCTGAGTTAAACTTGAGCACCCTTGTGCTTTTCCATCCAAGCGTTGGCCTTTTGAATAAAAAAGGGTGGCCTCTCGCGAGAGGCTTTTTAAAAAAACCCACATTCACGCGCGCATGCAAGCGCTACTCCAATCCGTAGCTATGAAACAACAGCGGAGCCCCAAGCTAAGGGAGAAAAGTTATTTTTTGCTGGAAGCAAGCCCGTAAGGCACACGATGAATACCCACACCCATCGCAGACTTTGATCTTGGTGGGGCAGAAAAAAAGATGTTCCCATGCTCCCAATCGTGCTGTTGGCAGTATGTGTGCGTGGAGGCCCATGCTTGGCGCAGTGAGTTCCATTTCTCGAACCAGTGCCCCAGGAGAAATGCAATCATTTAACCGTAGCCTACATGTATGGTCTTGAGGTAGCCTGATAGGCAGCACACGCCCCATAAGGTGGCTCGTTTCGACGGATGGCTGTGCATATGGGTGTGTTGATAGGTTTTTTGTTCAAACATTTTCCGCTTATCCCCCAAACCTCATAAAAGGATGAATGCGCCCATTGACTACAAATACCGATAGCCATGCCCCCCCCAAGGCGACGCTACATAATATTCCACTCACCTTGCTAAGTAAGCAGGTAGAAACTTGTGTGCCAAGCCACCAAGCAAAAAATGGGGTGGGGGTGTTTGAACAAAACCCTGGGAGCACTTTGGTGGTACGCGGTAAGGATGCTGCCCCTTTTTTGCATGGGTTAACCACCAACCATAACAAAGGCTTGAGGGTGGGAGTATGGCAACCCAATTTGCTGTGTGCAAACAAGGGAGGCATTTTGTATTCCGTGGAGGTGTTGCGCTTATCTCCCGAACAATTTTTGCTGTACTGCAACGCCCAACACATGGCAGGCATTGCCAGCCACTTGCAAACCTATTGTTTTAGGGAGGCGGTTGAAATAGGTCAAGTGCCTATGGTGCGCGTTGAGGTTTTAGGCCCTCAAGCAGAACAGGTGCTTGCAGACATGGGAATGGATATGCAGCATCCCTTGACCAAGGTTGATGAATCCCCTGCAGTGGTGGCGCGCAATCCATGGGGTAAGGTGCCGCGGGTGAGTGTGCTCATGCATGCTCATTCAGTACAAGCGTGGCTTCAAGCCTTGTCCCAAGGTGATGCAGTTATGACACTGGGGCCCGAGGCAATCGAAGAACTGCGCCTGGTGGGTGGTGTCCCGCGGATGGGAGTGGACTATCAGCAAGGTTCTTTGCCTCAAGAGGCAGGCTTGTTGGGCTATCTCTCATTTCGTAAAGGGTGTTATATGGGCCAGGAAATACACGCAAGGTTGCAGCATCGCGGTGGGTTGAACCGCACGTTGATGGCTTTTTCCATGCCCGAGGATGTTATAGGGAGCACAACGGACGGGGCGGTGGCATCAAGGGCGTTGTTGGGCGCATCCTTATACCAGTCTGAAAAGGTGGTGGGGAAAATTACCAGCCTAACCCATGCCCCGTGGAACGCCTGCTGGCACGGAATAGCCAAGGTGGAACTCAAAAAATGGGACCCAGCACAACCCACTACCTTGGCTACACCCAGCCAGGCGCCGCTTAGTCTCGGTCCCGTGGCTTTTGATTGGTTAGAGCCAAGGCCAGTTCCACCTCCCCCTTAATAAAACACTGTGGTTCGATATCTGCGGTATTTTTGCGCACCCTTTGTAATGGCAAAATTTTTCTTGCTTATAGGGTAGGTTTTTGGTCGCGTAGCCTACCCATACAGCGCACTGGGTTTTCCTTTGTGCGGTTTCCTCAGTGTTGGTCACCAAGGCCTCATTATCAACGCTTTTTACCCCAAAGGATGCGGAGGGATTGTGAGGCAAAAAAACAAGACAGCCGTTTCATGGAGGTACTCACCTGTGCTCGAGGCACCGCAGCGCACCCAAACGCTGCGCACCACAAGATTAGAGAGCCCGTTTTTCGGCCCGTTGGGATGGCTCTTGGCTGCACTGTTGATGGTCAGCTTCTTGGAGGGGTGCACCACCCATGAAAGAATCCATTTAGGCAGTGTCCCCCAACACCTTGTCTCTGTGGGCGAGGTGTATGATACCACCCGTGCCATGGAGGTTGATCTGCAAAAAATGGCCGTGAGTCTACACAATGTGCGCCTCTTATTTTTGGGAGAACGGCACGGCGATGCACGCACCCATGCTTTACACTTACGCATATTGCGTCAACTGGTGGCAGCAGGGCGCAAGGTGCACGTGGCCTTAGAAATGCTCCCCGCCCAAGCCAACCCCACCCTTGATGCATGGCGCCTAGGCAAACTCGACCAAGCGGTATTTTTACAGCAAGCACAATGGAAACAGCGCTGGGGTTGGGCATTTGAGCATTATGCGGCTTTATTTGCTTTTTTTCGTCGGGAACACCTACCCTTGTACGGGGTCAATGTGAGTGCCAAAACACGGCGTTTGGTACGCCAAGGTAGACCTTTGCCCTTGGCGTTGGCTCGAGAAATTGGCCCATTAAGCGCACCCATTCCTGCCCACACGACGCAATTTGCCCAGTTGATGAAAGCCGCAGGTGGGCATCATGGGCAAATTCACCCACATTCCGAGAATTTTAACGCTTTTTTAAGCGTACAGCGCTTGTGGGAGCAAGCCATGGGGCGTAGGGTTGCACACTTGGTACAAACGTTGCCCCCAAAAGGGATTGTGGTAGCATTGATGGGTGCAGGGCATGTGCGCTTTGGCTTAGGGGCCAATTTGCAGGCAGCGCGGGCCAGCAATCAGCCACAATGGACACTGTTGAGCATGGTAATACCCCCAACCGTGCCCCTCGAAAAAGACCGCGTGCGCATTCCCGCAGGCATTGCCCAATGGGTACAGGTACTACCCCCACGATAAAACCCACATCCCTAGCAAAATCAACGGCTTTGCGCCCTTTTGAGTACCAAGCCTGGTGTCGCTATCGGCTTCAATGCGCCAATGGCTTGTTGCATCGCTTGCGCTACGCTTCGAAAAGGGTCCTTGTCTGCACCTTGCAAAAGTGCACCATGTTGGCCCACAAGGGGCAGAGCAAATGTTTCTTTACAACAGCCTTTACGCCCTTGACGGGCGCTGCGGGTGCCGCCAATATCTTAGCAGCCCTAAAAGCGGTGGCCCCGACAACGGCAGCCGCTCTGGAGCACCGCCAATCTTTCCAGCCAATGCCCCAGTGCCCGCAGCAAGACGCACCCGTCAAAGAAACCGCCATTTCTGGAACACGCGATAACTAAAGTCCCCCAAAGACAATGAGCAAGAAGACCAAACTCAAAACGAAGGCAAGTGCCAAAGGAGAGGGCTTGTTATCTGCCTTCTTGGGGTGGCTATTTCCTTAGGGCAAAAATCGAAGGGGCAGCTCAGGCAAACATGGTGTTGGGGGCTGTTCCATGGGTTGGTTCCTTATTTGAAGCAAGGTGTGATGCAACCTCACCCCCGCCCGTTGCGATAAGTGGTATTGCCAGCATGACCTCCGCTGGGCTTGGCGGAATGCGGGCTGGCAGGCTGGCAGTTAAAGAACTTTTAAGCGCAACCACCACATGCCATGAGAGCATAAACCCCGAAAGAGACTTTGCCGTGATAACCACGAGGCAAAGCCTGGTTTACGCGGGCATCGAGCCTGGTTCTAGCTGTTTTTGTTCCCCAAAAAGTGCGCCGCGGGTGGGCGATGTGGTGTTTGTGCTAAAGCCGAACAGCCTTGCCCGTTTGGGGTTGGTGAAAGAATTGAGGCAGCAAGAAGGGGGGGCTAAATGGCCGATGCTGCAAAAATGGCAGGATTCCGACCCCAAAGCGGGGGAGCGCAAACCCTACATGCCGCGCTGAAAGTATGGCAAAGGTTGAAGAAATTGTGCCCGTGATTTCCACGTAATCTAGAAGTATGTAAATGGGCACAGTTTCTAACCTAATACTGTAAATGGGTTAGCTGTACCTCTTGTGCCCTAAAGCACTCCCTTAAAACATGGTCCATGGATGCGCGTAACAACGAGGTTTTGCAGGTTACCACATCCAAATGGGCGTAGCCGTATTCTGGCCATGTATGAATGGAGAGATGTGATTCGGCCAGAATAATCACCGCACTCACCCCAGGGCCAAAATGATGCCCATGCTCACTGACATAGGTCAGTTGCAATGCACAGGCAGCTTTTTTCAGGTGCGCCAGAACACCCCCAACGGCGTTAAGCATGTTAGGGGGTGTTTTGCGCAGCTGCGCTACCCAGTGCTCTAGGGATGGCGTGCCGTGCGCGGCGATATTGTGATTGATTTGTAAACTGTTAGGCCCTTGAGTGCCAGCGAACGGCACGTGGTTATAATGCTTAGAGGGGGTTTTTAAGGGCCGCAGCACAGCATTTTGCAAAGTGGTCATCGGTCTACCTTCCTCTTCGCAAGTAACAGCGATGGCGAGGGGCTTGGAAAACATGTGCTTTTCACGAGAGTTACGGTCCACCAAAAGTACGTGAGACAAAAAACGCCTCGCTTTGCTGATTGGGGGAAAACCTACTTTTTTACCCCTTTTTATGAGAGGGTAGCACTAACCTGGATAACCACTAAAGTACTCGGCTACGGGTATCCAAAAAACCTTAAACCATCTGTATACCCTCGGCTGGTCATCCCCTCCAACCCACTTAACAATTTGAGATTTCGAAAAAATGCATCCCACACAGTGATGCAAAATAAAATACCTCTGCATAGATAAAGTAGGCATGCCCGTTGAGGTAAGGTTTGCAAGGGGGTTATGAGGAAACCCTTATAAACCATTTAGCAGCAGTCTTACGCTGGGTTTTGATTGTTTTCATGCACATGATACGCTATTCCAAAACAAGCGAGAACACTTGGCTGCAACCAGAGGAGGTTGCATTTTTTTCGCGAGTTTGTCAAGCATTTTATCCGCCCCCACCCATGGGATCCCTGACCCTTGCATGGGTTTGTAGGTAGGTTGCAGTTGCACCGCCTACGCCCATTCGTAAAACCGTATCCATAAGGCTTCGTTCTTTAAAGGTGACAGCAAAAAAAAAATTTCACCAACCTAAAATGGTTGGTATTATTGGCGGTGACGGTGCCATGGGGCAAATGTTTACGGAAATTTTTAAAGCCTATGAAGCCACGGTGCGTATTGGTAGAAAAACCGATGTCCCTAACCATTTGCCAATGCTCACCCACTGCGATGTGGTGGTGGTGAGTGTTCCCATTGATCAAACACCCAAGGTCATTCAAAACATTGCACCTCATTTGCAGCCAAAACAACTCCTTTGCGACCTTACCTCGGTCAAAGAAACTCCTATAAAAGCCATGCTCCAAAGTACCGCCAGTGTCATTGGCTGCCACCCTTTGTTTGGGCCTACGGCCAACCTCCAAAAAGAGCGCATTGCCCTTTGCCCCGCACGCCCTGGCATCTGGCTGCCTTGGTTAACAAATTGTTTTACCCATGCGGGCATGGAGGTAATTGAAATGAATGCCAAAGCCCACGATCGTGCCATGGCCATTGTCCAAAGTGCTACCCATTTTACCCACATGGTCTATGCAGAAATGATGCATGAGATAAACCAAGAAGGTCTGGATGGCAACGACCTCGCACATATCCTTTCCTTAAGTACCCCCGCCATGCGCGCACACCTCCAAGCTTTGCAGCGCGTTTTAGGGGGAGACCCCGCCTTGTACGCGCAAATTCAAACTGCAAACCCCAACACACCCAAAGTGCTCAATCGTTTGCTCGCCATTGCCCAAAACCTTGCCCAACACGTCTCCCAAGGCGATACAAAGCGCGTTTCTCAGCACTACAAAAGGGGTTCGGCTTTTGTGCAACATTTAAAGCAATGCACAAATCAACCTCCATAACTTTAAAGCAAAAAACTCCGTGCTGCGTTAGGCATATACAAGTGGCCAATAAACATGTTAGGTGGTAATCTGTCTGCTGCTTATGTTAACCCTTATTCTTAAAAGATAAGTTTATTTCTAAAAGGGAGTTTTGCATGGAACAAATCATCTTTCACCTCTTGCGCTGGACACACTTTTTGGCAGGCATTACATGGATCGGCCTGTTGTATTACTTTAACTTTGTTCAAGGGGCATTTATGGCCCAAGCGAAAGCCGCGGCCAAAATCGAGGTGACACAAAAATTGCTTCCACGTGCGCTGTGGTGGTTTCGTTGGGCTGCTATGGTTACCTGGTTGACGGGGATGGCTATGATAGTCTCGAATCACTCCAGCATTGGTCCTGGGTATTGGAGCACAGCACGGGGTATTTATATTGCGATTGGTGCTGTGATGGGGACCATTATGTGGTTTAACGTGTGGTTTATCATTTGGCCAAATCAAAAAATTATTATTGCCGCCAAGGGAGATGCGAGCAAAATAGGCAACCGTCCGCGGGTCGCGTTTTTGGCTTCTCGTACCAACACGCTCTTGTCGATTCCCATGCTTTATTTCATGGCTACCTCCCCCCACGGTCCTTGGGTATTCTAAAAGCCTTTTTGCTGGGGGCTACAAGCAGGCCTATGTTAGTGGCTTGTTATCCTACCCGCGTTACTATAACCAACCCTATTAAACACTCTTAAACCGAGAGAGAATGTTTCATGAAAAATCCATTGGATAGCGTGGCTGGCACCATTTGGTCTGGCTTTATTCTCACAGCGGTCATTTTGCTGGTGCTCTACGCATTGGGCAATTAAACCCGCTTCGCCCCCCTCCCCCTTCTTTTGCATAGGCCTATTAAAAGGCAGGGGAGGATGCTTTGCTTTTTGTGAAAATAGCGGCGTTTTACCCAAAAAACGCATCAGCAAAAAATCGGCTGTGCACGGGGAGGGTGCTTTGCTTTTTGTGAAAATAGCGGCGTTTTACCCAAAAAACGCATCAGCAAAAAATCGGCTGTGCACGGGGAGGATGCTTTGCTTTTTGTGAAAATAGCGGCGTTTTACCCAAAAAACGCATCAGCAAAAAATCGGCTGTGCACGGGGAGGATGCTTTGCTTTTTGTGAAAATAGCGGCGTTTTACCCAAAAAACGCATCAGCAAAAAATCGGCTGTGCACGGGGAGGATGCTTTGCTTTTTGTGAAAATAGCGGCGTTTTGCCCAAAAAACGCATCAGCAAAGAATCGGCTGTGCACGGGGAGGATGCTTTGCTTTTTGTGAAAATAGCGGCGTTTTACCCAAAAAACGCATCAGCAAAAAATCGGCTGTGCGCAGCTGTGTGTGGCATTTCTGGGTAAGCCAAGACGACCCGCTGGGGGCTCCTCAAATGAATGCCCTCATCAATGTGTGTGACACTCAGGCCGCCCTTTTTTTCAGTGCAATGTGTGATGGTTGCCCAGACAGTGAGTACCGAATTGCCGTTCGTAATGAACCAAATTCATACTGAGAAATGAGGAACGTGGTTTGCTGGTGCTCATTGTGGGGCAAATTTTTTGAGCGCATCCCGCTTTATTTCAATGCCCAAACCGGGCCCACTCGGCACCGTCACAGTCCCATTTTGATGCTCGATGGGCTCCAAGACAATGGCCTGGCAAAATGGGTTGTAGGTACGGTCAAATTCCAACCTCGGTGAGCGTGCCTCATGAGACGGTGGTGAAGGTGGGATGATTGCGTGGAAATGGAGTGCCGCGGCGAGCGCAACTGCCGTACCCCAAACATGAGGCACCAGGCGAACGTGATGGGTATCTGCCAAGGTAATGATTTTACGCACCTCACTCAGGCCACCCATACCACAGACATCAGGCTGCAAAATATCAACTGCCTGACTTTCTAAAGCCTGATGCACAGCCCAACGCCCGTGCCATGTTTCTCCCCCCGCTACGGGGATAGACTGAGCCCCTCGGATTTTGTGATAGGAAGCCAAAGCTTCGGGAACAACGGGCTCTTCAAACCACTCAATGTTATATTGCACTGCTCGACGACCCATTTCAATGGCATCTATGGCATCATAACCGTGGTTCGCATCAATCATGAGTTCCACATCCGAACCAATCGTATCACGGACCGCTGCAATGGTTTTAAGGTCGCTCTCGATGCCATATCCGATTTTGATTTTTACAGCCCTAAACCCCTTTGCAACAAAACCCGCCACTTCTTCAGCACAATGCGCAGTATGATCTCCGCCTTCAGGACGGAAACCACCCGTGGCATAGGCAGGGATTTTTGTGCGATAAGCACCGCCCATTAATTGATAAACAGGCGCATTAAAATGCTTGCCAGCGATATCCCATAACGCGATATCTATCCCACTTAGAGCAGTATGTATCGATCCTCGCTGCCCCTGATCCCTAAACTGGTTATAAAGTTCGAGCCAAATGGGTTCTATATCCAGGGGATTACGTCCAATGATAAAAGCAGCCATCGATTCGACGACTGCAACGTTGATATCCGCAGGGCCCAGACACTCCCCCCACCCTATCAAGCCGTTGTCACACACAACCTCAACCAGACAGTTTCTGCGTGCCTTGAATACAGAGAATGAGGACTGAAAAGGCTTTTCGAGGTCATGATGTAAAAGGTAAGTATTTATCTTAGATATCTTCATTATCGGCAACCCGTAACAATTTTACGATAACCTTTCAATTTCCTCATTTGTTAAGTCTGTCGGAGGAGGGCGAAAACCATGCTCATCACAGCCATATAACCTTTATAACCAGCCTATACGATGGAGACAGCACAATCCGGGGCACGATAGGGCCAATGTATTTTGAGGCGCATTTGGCTTACAGCAATAAAAAATCCAGCGCAATGGCGTGAAGTCAGAAGCCCATCCGCTTTTCGCCAAGATGCAGTTTCACGTACTCAACCGTCTGCGACGAACACCACACGCTTCAACCCCAACGCCATTTCATCGATCCTCTTTACACAGAAGTATACATAAAAAATTTAAAGCATACAGTATTTTTCACCATAACTGATTGACAGTTAATCGTAACATGACTTAGGCTCTGGGGGCATCATCTCAAGATTGAAACTTAAGCATAAAGGGACCGTTCCAAATGGGCGGGCCGTTGCAATTTGATACTTAAGTATAAACAACCCCTACACCTGGAGGTTTCAACATGTTGAAGAGAATATTGTCCCGCAAAACAGTGATCTCGACCCTGATCGCATCCACCTTGGCCCTGGCGTCTTTGCCCGTACAGGCACAATGGAAGGGTTGGAATATTCATGTTCCTGATTATCCTGTGTCCGTGGCTATGGATCAATTCACAGCACTCATCGCTAAAAGAACCGGTGGTAAAGTCACGGCAAAAACATTCCATAGTGGCGTTCTTGGATCTCAGCCCGATGCCATCAAGCAAGTCCAGCTCGGCGGCCTCGATTTTGCTGTCTTTAACCTTGGCCCCATGGGGCCAATCGTGCCTGAAACGAATGTCGTATCCCTTCCCTTTATCTTCAAGAGCATGGACCACATGCACCGTGTTATGGATGGTGCTTTTGGTGATGTGATGAGCGCAGCCATGAAGAAAAAAGGCCTTGTAGCTCTTGCGTGGTATGATTCAGGTGCGCGATCTTTTTACAATTCTATCCGCCCGATCAATAAGCCAGCAGACCTTAAAGGGCTGAAATTTCGCGTGATGAACAATGATTTGTTCGTTGGGATGGTTGAATCTTTGGGCGGAAACGCGACGCCAATGGCTTTTTCCGAGGTTTTCCAATCGCTCAAATCCAATGTTATTGATGGCGCAGAGAACAACTGGCCTTCATACGAATCGACCAATCACTTTGAAGTTGCCAAGTATTATTCAGGTAGCGAACACCTGATTTTGCCCGAATGCCTTTGTGTCAGTAAATCCAGTTGGGATAAGCTCTCAAGCAAGAACAAGGCAATCGTAAAAAAAGCAGCCCGTGAAAGTGCCGTGCTTCAACGTAAACTTTGGGCGAAACGTGCAGAGAAAAGCCGTGCTAAAGTGAAAGCCAGTGGGATTACATTTAACAAAATTGCCAACAAAGCTCCTTTTCAAGATGCGATGGGTGCTGTCTACACAAAAGCCGTGGCCAAAACCCCTGTTTTGAAAGATCTCATCAAACAAATTCGTTCTGTCAAATAATCACCATCGAGCATCGCCTCCCGTTTTTGGGTTGCGGTGCTGTTTTTTATGAGCAGGAATCTAATTAGGGTACCCCTTAATGGGCCGTCAACCTCGTTTTCTCTTCGCTATGGAGAGAAAACTGACACTTCTTGCAAAACTTTGCACCCACATCTCAGGGTTTTGCCTAATCCTTTTAGTCGTCACTTTTGGATGGTTGGTTTTTGGGCGCTATGTGTTAAACTCCACCCCAACTTGGGTCGAGCAGGTTGCCCTTCTCCTCATCGTTGTAATCACCTTTCTTTCCTCTGCCGTGGGCGTTAAGGAGAAAACGCATTTAAGCGTCGAAGTCCTCCCTTACATGCTAAAACAGCGTGCTCGAGCGGCACTCTATATTATTATTTATCTCCTTCTCGGCATCTTTGGTCTTGTGATGATGACACAATCTTACGCCCTTACGGTTTTCAATTGGTCCACCATCATCCCTCTTCTCGATATACCTGAAGGATCTAGAACCCTCCCTATGGCCATAAGCGGAGGTCTTGTCGCCCTGTTTTCTCTGGGCACTATTTTGCAAGAAATTGGCTCTCTCATGGCAGATGTTCAGAGTAAAAATAATCCGACAAAAAATACCGAATAAAGCATTAAAGCGCAGTACTTTATCTTGAGGAGAACTCATCATGGGTTTAGCAATCCTGCTTGGGCTGTTCGTCCTTTGTATTGCCATTGGGATGCCAGTAGCCTATGCCATAGGCATCGCTGCGGTATCCACCTTTGCCTATGAGGGTCTGCCCCTTCTCATTGCCTTCCAACGCATTGTATCAGGCGTATCCGTATTCTCTTTGCTTGCCATCCCCTTTTTTATCTTTGCCGGAGAGCTTATGCTCCATGGAGGGATAGCGGCCCGTCTTGTACAACTTGCATCCTCTGCCTTGGGCTGGATGCGTGGTGGACTGGGACAAGTCAATGTGTTTTCCAGCATGCTTTTTGGCGGCATCTCGGGATCGGCGGTTGCTGATGTGTCTGCACTCGGCTCCCTCCTTATCCCTGTTATGAAAGAAAAGGGTTATGAACCCGAGTATGCCGTCAATGTAACCGTTACCTCATCGATTGCAGGGATCATGATCCCGCCCAGCCATAATATGATCCTCTACGCTGTGGCTGCTGGCGGTGGGGTGTCGATTACCAAACTCTTTACAGCGGGTATCGTCCCTGGTGTGCTCATGTGTCTGGGGTTGGCCATTGCAGCTCGATGGATTGCGGTTAAGAAGAATTATCCAACCGAACCCTTTGCGGGATGGGCAGTCGTTCTCTCGACATTGATCGCGGCATTGCCAGGGCTTTTTACCGCAGTTATCATTGTTGGCGGTGCCTTATCAGGGGTTTTTACCGTAACGGAATCTGGTGCTATTGGGGCAATTTATGCCATCGCTATTACGGTTTTAGCTTACCGCTCTTTGACACTCGATGCTTTTTGGCTCGCAGTGAGAAGGTCTGTCCGGACAACAGGGATGGTTATGATCTTGGTCGCTTGTGCTTCAGCATTTGGTTACATGCTGGCTTTTTACCGCGTACCGGAACAACTGACATCATTGCTATATTTCTTCTCAGACAACCCCATTATCATTCTGCTTACATTGAATGTGATGTTGCTAATTCTGGGAATGATCATGGATATGGCTGCCCTTATCCTTATCTGCACCCCCATCTTTTTACCCGTCGCAACGAGCCTTGGCATGGACCCCATACAGTTCGGTGTCATGCTGATGATGAATTTGGGACTAGGTCTTTGTACCCCACCTGTGGGTGCCTGCCTCTTTGTTGGTTGCTCGATTGGTGAAGTTCCAATCGAAAAGGCGGTTAAATCCATATGGCCTTTTTACATCGCCATACTGATAGCCTTAGTGCTAATTACCTTTGTCCCCGCAATTTCCATGACCTTGCCAAACCTCATCGATTGAAAACCTCAATACATGGGAAATTTACGGTGACTAGAATCTTATTAACCGGTGCTGCAGGAATGCTGGGCAAGGTTCTTCGAAAAAAACTGAATGGCTGGAAAACGATTTTACGTGTTTCTGATATAGCGGATCTTGGTCCCGCGAGAAAAAACGAAGAAGTCGTTCTCTGTGATCTTTCCGATATGGACGCTGTGCAAAATCTTGTCGAGGGGTGTGATGGAATAACTCACCTTGGTGGCGTATCAACTGAAAACACCTTTGAGAGCATCTTGAGTGCTAATATCCGAGGTACGTACAACGTTTACGAAGCGGCCCGAAAGGCTGGTGTTCCCAGAATACTGTTTGCTAGTTCCAATCATACAATTGGATTTCATGAGAGAGAAACTCGGCTAGATGCAAATGCACCTGTGCGCCCCGACAGCCTTTATGGTGTTTCAAAATGTTTTGGGGAGAACTTGTCACGCTATTACTACGATAAATTTTCTATTGAGACTGCCTGTATCCGTATTGGCTCCAGCCTGCCAAAACCCTTGAACCGCCGCATGCTGGCGACCTGGCTAAGTTTTGACGACTTGACAGCCTTGGTTAAACGGATATTTGAAGTGGATCGATTAGGCCATGCAATCGTATATGGCGTATCTGATAACAAAGAACGATGGTGGGATAACCATCTGACCACCTATATCGGCTGGATCGCGAAGGACAGCTCAGAACAATTTGAAAATAACGAAGAATTTACGAGTAAAGCCGTGGACCGCAATGACCTTGATGTTCGTTATCAAGGTGGCAGTTTCGCCGCCGCGGGGCACTTTGAGGATCCATGAGATAATAGAAACTCACATTAAAGGCCATCGATGGCAAGGGTATTTTTGCCGAGACCGATTTTTCCCTATTGGCAGGCAAATTGGCGGGTCTAAAGTTCACGTTTTTGCTCAACACCCACACCCAACATGCGCGCGATCTTTTCACCTTTTGACTGCCAGCGGGTTGATACCCAATACGTCATCAGCGCAAACACGCCCACCATAAAAACATCCTAGAACGGCTTATAGAGCCATTTGAAAACCCCCACCCTAGTAAGCAGCCTCGCAAAAGGAGGTGAAGATTGACATTGGCAACGATGCGCAAAAAACATGTGCCAAAACCGCGAGTGGCAAAGCATGGGAACGATGCGCAAAAAACATGCTAAAAACTTGCGCCAAAACCGCCAGTGGCACGCCATGGGAACGTTTACACAGTTGTTGTTTTAGTCGAGGCGTTTGAGTTCTTGCAAGGCAGCACTGCCCATCACTTCATCGGCTAGGGGTTGGGTAAGCAGGCCTAGGGCATCCATTTCTTTTTTTAACATGCTAGGATCTTGGCCTTTTGCGGCCTTTTCCACTTTTTGAACCTGCACCTGCATGGCGTGCTGTGCATTGGTTGATAAGATGGTTTGCGCCTGGGGCCACGCTTTTTGAACGCCACGCAACACCGCTTGGGCTGTGTTTCTAAACTCCACCAATTGGCGGTGATGAAAATCCTCTTCGGCAGAGGAAAGTGCCTCTTCCATCATGTGATCAATTTCATCGTTGGTAAGCCCGTGAGAGGGGGTGACCTCAATTTTTGCTTGGGTTTGGCTGCGTTCTTCAAAAGCACTCACAGCCAGCAAGCCGTTGGCATTCACCGTAAAAGAGACGCGAACGCGCGGCAAACCTGCAGGCATCAAGGGGAGGCCTTTGAGTTTAAAGCGTCCTAGATGACGGCAGTTTTCAACCAGTTCGCGTTCACCTTGATAAATGTTAATGTCGACACCCGTTTGGTTGTCGACATAGGTTGAAAAAAGTTCTTGGGTATTGGCGGGAATCGTGGTATTGCCCATAATCAATTTATGAAACGAACCGCCTAGGGTTTCAATCCCCAAGGCCAAAGGTACCACGTCTAGCAGCAGAAAATCGCGCTGCTGACCTGCCAAAATGGCGCCTTGCACAGCAGCACCCACGGCCACCACCTCGTCAGGATCAATGGATAAGTTTGCAGGCCTGCCAAAAAAAGCCTCGACCTGACGCCGTACCAAAGGCAGACGCGTCGACCCGCCCACTAACACCACCTCGTCGACCTCACGGACCTGTTTTTGGGCTATTTGCAAGGCCTTACGGCATGAAGCCAAGGTGCGCTCCACCATGGGGGTAAGCAAGGTGTCCATTTGTGTGGCACTCAATATTCCATTCACCTCTTCGCCACGGGCAAAGGTCATTTTCCAGGGAACTTCATCGGTGTGGCTCAATTGAATTTTAAGCCATTCGGCGGTTTTTTTAAGCAGTTGGGTGGCCATTGGGGTGTTGAGACTTAAGCTCGGGTGCTGGCGAACCGCATCTTTTTTTAGGGCACTGGCAATCAATAGGTCGGCATCGTCACCACCCAGGTGGGTGTCACCATGGGTGGCCAGTACACGAAATACTTTTTCTTTAAGAGACAAAATGGACACATCAAAAGTGCCCCCCCCGAGGTCGTACACGGCAATTAAGCCACGCTGTTTTGTGTCTAAGCCATAGGCTAAAGCGGCGGCGGTGGGTTCGCTCACAATGCGCACAGCGTTCAAGCCTGCCAGTTTGGCAGCATCGCGAGTCGCCTGGCGTTGGGCATCGTCAAAATAGGCAGGTGTGGTAATAACCGCTTTGCTTATGGGTTGTTTTAGTGCCATTTCGGCGCGGGTTTTTACGCCTTTTAAAATTTCTGCACAAAGTTCTTGGGGGGTAAAGCACTCCTCTCCAATACGCACCCGCACCATATCGCGCAGCCCCGCTTCTACTTGGTAGGGCAAGGTTTTGATCTCGTCTTTTAGTTCGGCATCACTGCGTCCAAGCAGGCGTTTTGCAGAGTAAATAACATGTTCGGGGTGATGTGTACGCTGCCTTTTGGCTTCCTCACCTACCACCCACGCGCCGTTGTTGCGCCAGAGCACAGAAGGCAAAATAGGCGAGGCTTGAGGGTGTGGGCGCAGTGCTTGCGCTTGCGCGGAGCGCACCACGGCAGCAAGGCTGTTGGTGGTACCAAGGTCAATCCCAATAATGTATTCTGCGCTGTCATGGGTTGTGGAAGACGAGGACATGGGGTTCTTATCAAGGGTAAACGGGCAAAAAGGAGAAAGCAAAGGAGCGATTGGTGATGGCAATGTTCGGGGACAGAAAACTTTTATGGGTCAACCAACATCGCTAAAATACGGCGCAAATAGCGCTCTACATTCAAGGTTTCGCAAATTTTTTGTAAAACACCCCCTAACATAGGCACATTAGGTTGCAGGGGGCTTATGCTTGAAAATAGCATGCCACGTTCCGCGACACACTGCTGGCAACTTTGTTGAACCTGCTGTTTCAAAGCCAATTTAGTCTTAGGGTTGGTTTGCGCCTTTTCTACCTCCTCTTGAAGGAGCAGCATTTTTTCTAAAAACCCTTGGGGCAGAGCACTGTGATTGAGCTTTTGTCCTTGGCTAAGCAGTTCAAGCAAATGGACTGAGCGGCTGTTTTCAGCGGCAAGCACTTGATAGGCACGGTTAATCGCAGCACTGTTTTCAAGAGCCTTGGCTTTTTCTTCCTCGCTGGTCAACGGCAAAAAATCAGGGTGTGTCGCTAAGCATTGCGCTTCATAAGCCTTGTCCAAAACCTTGCTATCGACACGATACGAGAGAGGCAGGTGAAAATAGTGAAAAAAGTTGACAACTTGCGGCGTTTTGTCAAGGTGCACGCCATGCGAAGCCGGGTTTTTGGCAGGGGAGGTGGTCATAGATTATACATCTGATAAGGAGGGAGAAAATTTGCAGTGCTCTTTATTTCTAAGGGGTATGATTTTGCAATGGCTTTGATTCTCAGTAGGTACGATAGAAATATTGCAAAGGTCAGGCTTAGCCACGCGATGAACCTTGGATAATAGGATACGCTGAGGGGGGTTTTAGGGTAACGTGACCCTTCCCTTTTTTCAGCTTGAATTGGGGAGGATCACGAAAATCCCATGCTTATCCTTCCTGATTGCATACAACGCCCATGTGCTAACAACCCGCCATTGCCAAAACAGGCTGGCACACCGCCGCAGAAGGGGGTATTTGCCAACAAAAAACCGCTATCTCCCTACCAAGCAAAAAAAATAGGGAGAGACCCAAGCAAACTTTCGCAAAGCAGGTGCCATAAACCCTTTTTATTGGCTAACCACCTTCTTTTTATAATCTGCAATCGCCGATTTAATGGCGTCCTCCGCCAAGACAGAGCAATGAATCTTAACGGGTGGCAAAGAGAGTTCTTCCACAATGTGGGTATTGGAGATCGAAAGCGCTTCATTCAAGGTTTTGCCCTTAACCCACTCGGTGGCCAAGCTCGAACTGGCAATGGCACTCCCGCAGCCAAAGGTTTTAAAGCGTGCATCCGTAATGCGTCCCTCTTCAACCTTAATTTGCAGTTTCATTACATCGCCACATTCCGGGGCTCCCACCACCGCCGTCCCCACAGCATTGTCCTCTTTGCTTAGCGAGCCCACATTGCGCGGATTATTGTAGTGATCTAGTACTTTTTCGCTGTATGCCATAGTGTTATGTATTACCTATCTCGATTAAAAATAATGTGTCCTGCAAAATAAATTTTAAAAAAGGGAGCGAGATGGTTGCACTGTGTGCCGTCAACACCCCACCACGCGGCAACCAAACACGGGCAGATAGCCCACACCTGGTTTTTTTTCCTACCCATAAAACCTTGCTTAGTCAAGCAGCCTTCCAAGAACTTGTTTAGTGAGCATTCCATTGCACCTGGTTTAGGTCAATGCCCTCTTTGGCCATTTCGTACAAAGGAGACATTTCACGCAACCGCGATACCTCTTCAACCACCCTTCGAATGGCATAGTCCACTTCTTCCTTAGTGGTGAAGCGCCCCACGCCAAAGCGAATCGAAGAGTGGGCCAGTTCGTCGCCCACGCCCAAAGCACGGAGCACATAAGAAGGCTCGAGACTGGCAGAGGTACAGGCAGATCCCGAAGATACGGCCAGTTCCTTGATGCCCATAATCAAGCTTTCGCCTTCAACAAAAGCAAAACTAAGGTTTAAATTGCCATGGTGACGTTTTTCAGGATGACCATTCAAGTATACCTCTTCCAACTCACGTACAATCCCTTGGTGCAAGCGCTCACGCATCCCCAAAATACGCTGGTGCTCAGCTGCACCGTCAGCCATTACCAGCTCAGCTGCCTTGCCAAAACCCACAATGCCAGGCACGTTCAGGGTGCCAGAACGCATGCCGCGTTCATGTCCACCCCCATGCATAATGGGACTGACACGCACACGGGGCTTGCGGCGACGTACATAAAAAGCCCCCACGCCTTTTGGCCCATACATTTTGTGGGCGGTAAAAGAGGCCATGTCAATGTTCATCGCATCGACATCAAGTTTCAAGGCACCCACCCCCTGGGTGGCATCGGTATGAAACCACACCCCGCGTTCACGGGTAATTTCACCAATCTCCTTTAAAGGGTTTAGCGTCCCAATCTCGTTATTGGCAGCCATTAAAGACACCAAAATGGTGCGATCGGTAATGGCGTCACGCAGCTGGTCAAGGTCAATCCTGCCGTGCTTGTCGACCTTTAAGTAGGTTACCTCAAAGCCTTTGCTTTCAAGGTAGTGGCAGGGATCAAGCACCGCCTTATGCTCGATGGGACTGGTGATGATATGGTTGCCCTTTTGGCGCAAAAACTCGGCAGCCCCCAAAATGGCCAAATTGTCTGATTCCGTGGCCCCGCTGGTAAACAAAATCTCCTTGGCACTGGCACCAATTAACTGCCCCACGCTTGTGCGTGCTTTTTCCACAAATTCCTCCGCACGCCAGCCAAAATAATGATTACGGCTTGCAGCGTTGCCATAATCTTCTTCAAAAGCGGGCAACATCGTCTCCACCACCCGCGGATCAACCCGAGTCGTGGCATGGTTATCTAAGTAAATAGGGGTTTTCATAAAAACAAACCGATACCTTGCATGAAATTAAGTTAGAGTAGGCCCGGGCATGAGTTTGCGCGCCCCCAACGCAGCACGCAAGAGCACCCATTGATAAGCCCAATACACATGATGCTACACACACCCAAGAGCACCCATTGATAAGCCCAATACACATGATGCTACACACACCCAAGAGCACCCATTGATAAGCCCAATACGCATGCTACACACACCCAAGAGCACCCATTGATAAGCCCAATACACGCGCTACACCACAGGTGGTCATGCCAGCACGCTCATCTTTTGCTGATAGCGCTGCCTGTTCTCTTAAATACGCCTTTTTTGAACGTATTTGTCAAGCACATTTATGCGCCAGTAGTGATTTTAAAAAAATCACAGCCGCTAACTGCTACAGTTTGAGCCTATTTAAACGGCTGGCGTTCACGATAACACAAACCGAACTACACGCCATTGCAGCCGCTGCATAAGTGGGGGTAAGCTGTAAGCCCAGCCATGGGTAGAAAGCACCCGCAGCCAAGGGAATACCAAGGGAATTATAAATGAAGGCAAAAAACAGATTTTGATGCATGTTGCCTACCACCGCCTTGCCAAGTTTAAGCGCACGTACTAAGGCGTGAATATCTCCATTGACCAAAGTGATTTGCGCACTGGCAATGGCAGCATCCGAACCAGCATCCATCGCTGCACCTAGGTCGGCTTGAGCTAGCGCAGGGGCATCGTTTACGCCGTCCCCCACCATCAATACTTTGGCCTGTTTTGCTTGTAAGGCTTTGATTCTCTGCCATTTTTCGGAAGGTAGCAAACCACCATAAGCCTTGTTTATGCCTACTTGGGAGGCAATCTTTTGAACGGTTTGAGGGTGATCACCGCTTAAAATACAGACCTCAAAACCGCTTGCTTGCAAACTGCTTACGGCCTGCTTGGCTTGTGGTTTTAAGGCATCTTGTACGGCAAGCAAACCCGCCAGTTGTTGGTCAATCGCCACCCAGATAACAATGGCTCCTTGAGCACGCCATTCCACAGCTTTGCCCTGCAAGGTAAGGGTGGCAACATGGTGCGTTTCAAGCAGATCTTGCTTACCCAAAAGCACTGCATGCCCGTCTACTTCGGCCCTGGCACCTTGGCCATGTAGGGCTTCAAACTGGGTGGCAGGTAACAATGGTTTTTGGTGTTGCGCTGCAGCCTTTACAATGGCAGGACCCAAAGGGTGCTCGCTTACATGTTCCACACTGGCAGCCAGCTGGAGAAGCGTGCCTACAGGATAATCGGCGTTGGGAATGCAGGCAGCCAAGCTGGGGCGGCCTTGAGTCAGCGTGCCCGTCTTATCTAAGAGTACGGTATCAATTCGAGCGAGGCGTTCCAACGTTTGGGCATCGCGCACCAGGATGCCTGCTTTGGCACCACGCCCCACCCCCGCCACCACCGACATCGGTGTGGCCAAACCCATAGCACAAGGGCAAGCAATAATAAGCACAGACACCAAAGCCAACAAAGCCTGAGGCAGACTGCCCCATAAAACCCATGCACCAAAGGCAGCCCCTGCACACACCACCACCAATGGCGTGAGCCATGCAGCCAATGTATCGGCACTTTGCTGAATGGTGGTACGGCTTTGAATAGCCTTGGTGGTCAAAGCAATCATGTGTGCTAGTACGGTTTCTTCACCCACTTTTTTGGCTTGCATCACAAAACTTCCACTGCCATTTTGTGAGCCGCCAATCACCTTGCTGCCCTTGGTTTTTCGTAGGGGCAGTGCCTCACCACTTAGCAGCGATTCATCCACAGAACTCCTCCCTTCTTGCACCACGCCATCCACAGGAATGCTGGACCCCGGGCGAACGCGGAGAAAATCGCCCACTTTTACCTGCTGCAAGGCGATCTCTGTGGTTGTGCCATTTGCTTCCACGCGCAAAGCTTTGGCAGGCGATAAATGCAGTAACGAGCGAATAGCATTGCTTGAGCGCTCACGCCCTCGCAGTTCAAGCACTTGCCCTAACAAGGTCAGCAAAACGATAAACGTAGCGCCATCAAAGTAGGTAAAGGGGCGGTGGCTGGGAGGCGGTGCAAAAACAGGTGGCAACCAAGGGGCAAACAGCAAAACCACCGCACTGTAACCATAAGCCACCCCCACTCCCAAAGAAATAAGGGTAAACATGTTAAAGCGCAAACGGCGTAAAGACTGCCATCCGCGCACAAAAAACAAACTGCCACACCCCAACACAACGGGGGTAGCACTTGCAAATTCAATCCATGGGACCCACGCTAGCCAAGCTGTGGGCAGCATATGCTTGCCAACGTGAGCAAATAGCAAAGGGCACGCAAAACCCAAGCCCCACCAAAAGCGCTTTTGCATGTTGGTGCGTTCGGGATTAGGGGGGGCATCGGCACTTAAATGCACTGTTTCCAAAGCCATGCCGCATTGGGGGCAGTTTCCTGGGGTGTTGCTGTGCACCTTGGGGTGCATGGGGCAAGTGTAGGCTTGGCTGGGGATCAAAGGGGCTTCCAAGGCCATGCCACATTGGGGGCAATTGCTGGGGATGGGGCTTTGCACCTTGGGGCACATGGGGCAGGTGTAGGCGGGTTTTTCCAAAAAATTTCCCCCTTTGACGGGCAGTAACGATTCAATGTTTTAAACGAAGGTTAACAAGCCCATCAATGCGCGATGATGAAAAAAACGATGCCAAGGGCACAGGCTGTTTTTCATGAAAATACCCACAAACGCTCCGGCAGCAGGCTGCCAGAAGCGTTGGCACCGCGTCCCACCCTTGGACCACACATGATTTTCTACTGGGCGTTTTGTTGCAAGTTTTGGGAACAAGATCACGATACCAGACATGGTCGTTATGTGCTATTTGATGGCTTGCCGTTTCAGCAGGCCAGCCCGCGATCCGCACATCAAATTTGAGTGAAGGTTCACACGTGCTTGATGCGTTGTCCATCTTAATAAGAATCGAGGCCATTGCCCGTTCGTGGTCATCAGCCAAGGTCGGTTTGCTGCCTTGCTTAGCAAAGCGATTTGCACAATGCGGTCTATTCTTTTTCACCTCTCTACTCCATCCTTGAAGGTGTCATTCATCTTGAATGCGGCTATGCTTGTGCGACCGTTCTCTTTTATTACATCACAGAGGTTGCCCTACTTCAAGCCTTGAATCGCTTGCGCCTTAGCAACAAAGCTGCCTTTGTAGCGGAATTTTTCATACCCGTTAGCATGTTCGGCTTTGTATGCCGTAAATTGCTCAGCGCAATGCTTCAGCATTGTTAGCAGCATCGCTTGTGTTAATTGGGGAGCTCCGGATGCACAAAAAAGCCTTTGCTATCGCGTACTCGTATATTTTCCCGGCTCAACTTGGGTGGGCATTAAGCAACTGAGTTCTTGGTATGGTTCATGCCGTAAGTCGATTGGGGCTTTTGCATAGCAAAACCCTTACGGCATGCCTGCCTCCCATCTCACAATCATTGAATCGGCTCTGTGTGGTTTGCCGGGCCTTCCCTATTTGGGGCCCAGTTGTGTCAAAAATCCCCGTAAATCCTGCTATATCCCGTTATTTTTCGCCATTTCCTTGGTGGTGTAAAAGCATGTGAACGGGCACAATATAATTAAAAGCATGTGAACGGGTACAAATGCATCGCTTCTCTAATACAATCGACCCTTTTGCTTATGTGCCGCACTTGGCGCGTATACAGGCCGTGGTGTTTGATTTTGGCGGGGTGCTCATGGAAGCAGGCCCCAGGCATGCTGCGCAGTTTGGTATGCTGCACGGCCTTTCTCAGGAAGCATGGGAACAACTGGCTCGAGAACTGTTTGTGGAAGGGGATCAATGGAATGCCGTGGAGCGTGGTGAACGCACGCTTGATGATTTTGGCGTGTATTTGCAATCCCGCTTGCGTGCATTGGGGGGCAAGATGGATGTCGGGGACGTTTATCAATTGATGGGGGATATGGAAAACCCTCAAGAAACGCCCTTACGAGAGGAGACGGTTCGTGTCTGCGCGGCATTGCATCGCGTAATGCCGGTGGCACTTTTGACCAATAATGTGCGCGAATGGAGTGCGTTATGGCGCAAGCGCTTACAGGTTAAAGCATTGTTTGACATGGTTATCGACTCGTGTGAGGTGGGCATTCGCAAACCCGACGCGCGAATCTACCGTGTGGTAGAAGAGCGATTACAACTCATGGGTGATGCGCTGCTGTTTGTAGATGATTTAGGTGTGAATCTCAAAACAGCATCTGCACTGAAATGGCAGACAGTACGCGCCACGCCCCACGGAAAAGAAGCTTTGCTGGTGTTAAATCAATTACTGGTTTTGCGCAAAGGTGCCCCAGCCTAGCGTAAATGGCAAGCTGCCCAATGGCCTGGTTCAACTTCGCGCAAAGCGGGAGACTCAACCTTGCAACGCTCTTCAGCATACAAGCAGCGCGTATGAAAGTGGCAACCGCTTGGTGGGGAGACTGGGCTTGGCACATCACCTGGTAAGATAATGCGCTTGCGATTCCCAGCCTGCCTAGGGTCAGGGTTTGGGGCAGCGGAGAGCAGTGCCTCTGTGTAGGGGTGCTTTGGGATCGAGAATAACTTTTTCTTAGTGGTGTGCTCAACCACACGTCCCAAATACATTACGGCTACCCGATGGCTGATATGCTCAACCACAGCAAGGTCATGAGCAATAAAAAGGTAGGAAATCCCTAACTCTTCTTGTAACTCCATAAGCAGGTTGATTACTTGCGCTTGAATCGATACATCTAACGCCGAAACGGGTTCGTCGCCAATAATGAGGTTTGGGTTAAGTGCCAAGGCGCGGGCAATGCCAATGCGCTGGCGTTGACCACCCGAAAATTCGTGAGGATATTTGGTTAAATGGTCCTGACGCAAGCCTACTCGCGCAAATAGGGCCTTTACTTTTTCATCAAGTTCACGACCAGAGGCAACTTGATGAATTCGCAAAGGCTCACTCACAATATTGCCCGCAGACATACGTGGGTTTAAAGACGAGTAAGGATCTTGAAAGATGATCTGCATCTCTTTGCGATAGGGGCGTATTCCCTTTTTATTCAAGTTGGCAATGTTCGTTCCGTTGACTTTGATCGAACCCGCAGTGGGTTCAATCAGTTTGAGTACGGTCTTTCCCACAGTGGATTTGCCACATCCACTTTCTCCCACCAAACCAAGGGTTTCTCCGTGGCCTATATGAAAGCTAATTCCGTCAACAGCATACACATACCCAACCGTGCGAGATAGCACGCCTTTTTTAATGGGGAAGTGCTTTTTTAAGCCTATCACTTCCAGCAAAGGTGTTGTGTGCATTGCTTTTTTGTGCGTTGGCATTTTACTCATTCCTCTTATACATTTCCTTTCAAACGCTTCGAATGCCAACAGGCGGCAAAATGCCCGGGTTTTTTCTCTTCTAATGGGGGGTTTTCCTGAAGGCACTGTGCATCTGCATAAGGACACCTTGGTGCAAAAAGGCACCCTGGGGGTAAGTGATGCAAAGAGGGCACAACGCCATCGATTTCGTTAAGGCGGGCTTGTGGCTTGTTGCCAAAATGGCTACTTACCTTAGGAATCGATTTAAGCAAACCTTCGGTGTATGCATGTTGAGGGTTTTCAAATAAATCAACCACACTCGCTTCTTCCACTTTTCTCCCTGCATACATCACCACCACACGCTTTGCCGTTTCTGCAATTACCCCTAAATCGTGGGTAATCATAATAATTGCGGTGCCAGTCTTTTCTTTCAATTCAGACATCAAGTCTAAAATTTGCGCTTGAATGGTTACATCCAAAGCCGTGGTAGGCTCGTCGGCAATCAGCACTTTAGGGTTACACGAAAGTGCCATGGCAATCATTGCCCGCTGGCGCATACCGCCAGAAAGTTGATGGGGGTATTCTTGGGTACGTTGGGCTGGCTCCGGAATGCGTACCAAAGAAAGCATTTCAATTGCCCGCTCCCATGCATCCTTTCGGCTTAAATCTTGGTGTAATCGAATCGCTTCACTAATTTGCGCACCAATGGTCATCACGGGGTTGAGTGAGGTCATGGGTTCTTGAAATATCATCGAAATATCATTGCCGCGAATACCTTGCATTTGATCATCACTCAAGGTCAGTAAATTTTTCCCCTGAAAGCGTATCTCTCCCGAAACGAATTCACCGGGCGGAATAGGGATAAGGCGCAAGATTGACATGGCGGTTACACTTTTCCCGCAGCCACTTTCACCTACCACGCCCAGCGTTTCCCCTTCGTTCAGGGAATAAGACACACCATCCACTGCGCGCACCAGCCCTTCACGTGAGTGAAAATACGTACGCAGGTCATCAATTTCCAAAAGGTGTTGGATATTCTCACTCATCATGATGTCTAAAAATGACAGGTTAATTGGCACATATGGATGCTTTTATTTCTATTAAAGTTTCTATAATGGGATAGAAAAAAACCGAGGTCAGATTCGCAATCGCGGGTCTAACGTATCGCGCAAAGCATCCCCTAATAAATTAATTCCAAACACAGCAAAACTAATCACCACGCCCGGTGCAATCACCAGCCAAGGTGCTACGCGTGCGTACTCCGAGGCAGAGGTAGATAGCATGCGTCCCCAAGAAGGATGAGGCTCTGGAACTCCCAATCCCAAAAATGAAAGGGATGCCTCGGTTAAAATGGCCGCACCCAACTGGGCTGTTACCAGCACAATAAAAGGTGCTAGGGTGTTGGGCAAAATATGAAAAAACGCAATGCGCATTTCGCTCATTCCCTGGGCACATGCGGCCTCGACAAACGGTAATTCGCGGATGCTCAGTGTACTGGAGCGCACAACCCTTGCCGCCCGTGGAATCAAAGGGATAGAGATGGCGATAATTGTATTGGGCAAGGAAGGGCCCAAAGAGGCTGCCATCACCAAAGCCAACACCAGCAAAGGCAAACTTTGCATAACATCCATGACGCGCTGAAAGATCAAATCAATCCAACCCGATAGATAACCTGATACCAGACCAATGACCAGCCCAATGACTCCACCTAGGATAGTCGAAGATAACCCAACCAAAAGAGAAATCCGCGCACCATGTACAAGACGGCTGTACACATCTCGCCCTAACACATCATTGCCCAAATACCCTCCACTACCAGGGGCTGCCAAAGACAATTTGGGATTGGTTAGAACAGGGTCTTGTGAGGCAACAACATCGGCAAAGATCGCTACCAGCACATACAAAAGCATCATCAAAAAACCCAACGTGCCTAAGGGTTGCTGAAGGACAAAACGCTTTAACCGGCGCCATTTTGTCTCGCTGGCGGTGGTTTCTTCGACGTTGGCAAGGGATTCACGCATGAGCTTGGCCCGCATTACGGTAAGATAAAAAGAGGTTAAAAAATAAAAAACAAAGTCGGCTTGCACCGTGGGTGTTGTGGCTATTTTTTTGAAATAAAAACGGGTTGGAAACTAGCCTTTGAGTTGTATGCGCGGATCTAAAGCGACGTAGAGCAAATCTACCGTAAAATTTACAATAACCACCACAATCGCAATAAACAGTACTAAATTTTGCACAATAGGGTAATCGCGCCACTGAATAGACGTCACCAAAAAGCGCGCAACCCCGGGGATGTTAAATACCGTTTCGGTGATAATCAAGCCCCCAATTAAAAAGGCAGCCTCGATTCCAATGACTGTAATAATAGGCAGTACCGCGTTTTTAAGGGCATGATAGTAATGAATCGTAGGCAGTGACTGACCCTTGGCAAATGCCGTGCGGATGTAGTCCTGTCGCAACACCTCGAGCATGCTTGAGCGAGTCAGGCGCATGATAAGAGCCGAACTCCTAAACCCAACGGCAGCTGCAGGTACAGACAGCAAACCAAGCTCCTGCCACCATGTTTCGGGGATGTCGGAATAAATCGGAATAAAACCTAAAAACTGTACAAAAAGCACCAAAATGATCAGCCCCAGCCAAAACGAGGGGATAGAAAGCCCGCTAAGGCTGATGAGGCGCAAGGCATAATCGGCATAAGTGTTTTGGCGTACAGCACTCAACACGCCCAAGGGCAATCCAAAGAGAATCGAAAAAAACAGGGCCAGCACAGCCAATTTGACGGTAATGGGAATGCGAGGCCCGATCAAGCTCCAAGCGGGCACTTCAGCAGCGTAAGAAATGCCCAAATCTCCTTTAAACATCTTGAAGATCCAGTCGAAATATTGTACGGCAATGGGTCTATCGATGCCTAATTCCTTTTCAATCTGTGCTTTTGCAGCAGGGTCAACAAAGCCAGCAGAGTCGAACAAAATATCGACGATATTGCCTGGCACCAACCTTAATAAACAAAAAATAAGAACAGAAACCCCAAAAAGGGTTACCAACATCAGCAAAAAGCGTTGAATTACGTAAGTTCGCATAAGGCACGGTAAGGACGCATAATGTGGTTGGCGTAGCCCCACTTAAAAGGGGGGGGGCTTACTACAACAGATGGCGTTCCAAACTTTTGTTTGGCAATGGGCTATGAGTGCATCTAGCAAGACCAGTGTAGGATGTCAAACTCTTTATCCTAACAGCACTGACTTATTTATCGAGCCAAACCTCATCCATCCGCCATGTATTATAGAGGCTTTGGTGTAGTACAATGTTTTTGACGTAAGGCTGCCATGCGGTGTGGCTGCGCAGATGCATTACAATGGGCCGTGCCCCCTCTTTAATGAGTTTGCGCTCAATGGCATGTACCATCTTCAAACGCTTCTTAAAACTTCTCTCTTGAGATTGCTGATCAAACAATTTTTCAATGGCACGATTGCAGTACTTCCCATAGTTTCGTTGGGAATCACAAGTAAAATTCTCGTAAAACATGGCATCAGGGTCATCTGGTCCAAGGCCAGTAAAGTTCATGCCCACTTGATAGTCGCGCCTGGCCAAGCGTGCAAACCAGAGCGAACTCTCCACTTCTTCTAATTGTGCTTGCACATAAATTGTTTTTAACTGCCCTACCAACAAAATGGCAGGGTCGCGGTATACAGAAATATTACGCGTAGAAACGGTCATTTTAAGTGGGTTATTGGGGCTATAACCTTTTTTAGCCATGATACGTTGTGCTTTTTTGCGGTTTTCCGCAGCATTGCCGTAAAGTTTGTTAATTTGGGCAGTTGGCAGTCCCCACACGCCATACGGGGGGGGCATCAGGACACCACCCGCAAGGTTATCGCCACGGGATATGCTGTCAATAAAAGCCTGCCGATCAAGCGCTAAAGAAAATGCCCGCCGAATGTCTGGGTCGTTTAAAGGGGGGCGATCGGGGTTTAAAAGTAAATTGCCTGAGACATTGGCGGTTTTCAATACCGTCATTATCTTTGGGTTTTTGGCCACAAGGGAGTCGCGTAACAGTTTGGTTAGGTCGGAAGGATAGGACATATCGTGCTCACCCGCAGCCAAGGCCAGCACGCGTGTATCGCGATTTTTAACAATAAAGTAGGTAATCCCTTTAAGATATGGGCGCCCTTTGCGGAAATAGTGAGGATTTTGCACAAGGCGAATTTTCTGACCACGGTTCCATTCCTTAAACATAAAAGGCCCTGTGCCTATGGGTGCGGTCCGCATGATAACAGGGGAAACGTGGGATGGGTAGACGGGCGCATACCCTGATGCCAGAAAAGCTAAAAAAGAGGGTTGGCGGCGCTTTAAATGAAAAACAACTTGATAATCACCGCGTGTTTCAACGGATTTTAAAAATCGGTACCAGATTTTGCGTGGGTTTTTGCGCAGTTTTGCAGGGGAAGCAAGGTCGCGTACCAAACGCCACGTGTACTTTACATCCTTCGCTGTAAAGGGCTTCCCGTCGTGCCATTTTACCCCTTTTCGCAAATCAAAGGTCAAACGGGTTCCGTTCTTGTTCCAGCGCCAGGCCTTAGCAAGCTCGCCTTTAATGGTACGAATGCTCTCTACTTCTTTAAACACATCGTAAAGCACCAAGTTATTCATTACGGGCATGGCAACCCAGTTTACGGCATTGGTTGCTTCTTCATGAATAGAAAGGCTGGGTGGATCGCCCACATGCTGTGTGCGCAAGGTTTTACCATGTTTTTGAGCACTGGCGGTTGCTGTTAGCATGATGATGAGGGCAATGCACCAAGCAGCTCCCAGCCCGGTGTGCAAGCAGTATTTTTCAAGCACTTTTTGGGATGTACGCCAACATTTACTTAGGGGTAAAACGGTAAAAAACACGATGCAAATCGATCCTTTGTCAGTGAATTATTGTAACCAAACAAACCGAACAGCCCTCATAGATGCGTGTTGGAACACCATGGGGACAGTTCAATGTGGTGGTATGGAATGGGTTTTCAAATGGGGTATTGTAAGTTTTTGGAGGAAACAAAAGCAAGGCAAAACAGAGCCTTAAACGTTGTAAGGCACGCTTATTTTAAGCGAAGCATTTTTGGGGTGGGTAACACAAAACATCCCCTTACCTTTAGACCACCGTAACACTTGGGGCTGCAACCAGCAACAAACGAAACACCCGGGGACAAACGAAGGGGATGGGATAGGTGCATTTCAAGCGTTTTAGAACGCAAACGCTTGAAAAAGCGGACCGCGCTTATTTGTCAAGCCATACTTCATCCATGCGCCATGCGTTATAGGTGCTTTGGTGAACGAAGATGTTCTTAACATGAGGCTGCCATGCAGTATAGTTCCTGCGGTGATAGAAAAGAGGCCTCGCAACATCTTTGATGAGTTCGCGCTCAATCCTATGCACAAGTTTCAGGCGTTTTCTAAAGTTGCGCTCCTGAGACTGCTTATCGAACAACTTCTCGAGCTCCGGATTGCAGTATTTTGCGTAGTTGCGTTGAGAGGTGCAGTCAAAGTTCTCATAAAACATGGCATCAGGATCATCGGGTGCCAAACCCGTGAGGTTTAAGCCTACTTGATAATCACGGCGTGCCACCTTGGCGTGCCAGTTGCTGGTTTCTACCAATTCAAGTTCTGCTTCGACACCAATTTGCTTCAGGTGGTCAATCAGCAACGCCGCAGGATCACGATAGATGGAAATGTTGCGTGTCGAAATCTTCATTTTTAAAGGCTTGCTTGCACTGTAACCTTTTTTCTTCATGACGGCTTTGGCACGCGCACGATTCTTCTTGACGCTACCGTAGAGCTTGCGGAGCTCTTTTTGGGGCAAACCCCAGACACCGTATGGGGGTGGCATGAGTGAACTCGAAATAATCCCGTTGCCTTGAGATAAGGTGTCAATGAACGCTTGACGGTCAATGGCCAAGGTCAATGCACGGCGTAACTCAGGGTCATCCATAGGGGCTTTTTCGGGGTTAATAATCAAGTTTACCGACACGTTGGAAGGCTTTAGCACGGTGACAATATCTTTCTTACGCGCTTTTAAGTCCTTTTCCAAGGCGGTTGTCACATCGTAAGGCAGGCTTATGTCGTGCTCACCCGCAGCCAGAGCAAGCACACGCGTTTCACGGCTTTTAATGATGAAATACGTAATCCCATCAAGATAGGGGCGCCCTTTACGAAAATAATTGGGATTGCGGGTGAGTTTAACTTGTTGCCCACGCTCCCAAGATTTAAAGACAAATGGGCCACTCCCAATGGGTGCGGTCCGCATCTTGGCCGGGCTTACGTGTGCTGGATAAACGGCTGCATAGCCAGAAGCAAGCATGGCCATTAAGGAAGGCTGGCGGCGCTTTAAGTTAAAGGTAACTTGATAGTCACCTTTGGCTTTTACAGAGACCAGAAATTTGTACCAAATTTTGCGTGGGTTTTTACGCAGTTTGCCCGAAGGTGCTTTGTCTTTTAACAAATCCCACGTATGCACCACATCTTTTGCCGTCAAAGGCTTGCCGTCATGAAACTTGACCCCTTTTTTCAAGGTAAAGGTCAAGGATTTGCCGTCTTTACTCCAGCGCCATTTACTGGCCAATTCGCCTTTGATCGTTTTAAGGCTTTCAACCTCTTTAAACACATCATAAAGCACCAAGTTGCTCATCACAGGCATGGCGGGCCAGTTGGTGGAAACAGTGGCTTCCTCCAAAATGGACATGCTAGGCGGATTGCCGCGATGTTGTGCCCGCAAAATGCCACCACGTTTTTGTGCCAACGCAGGACCAGCCACAAGGCCGATCGCAGCCAGTGAAAACACCAGCGCGAAAAATAATTTACGCATACTTTAAGAATAACTCCTTATAACAGTCTGATAGATCTTCTTTACATGGTAACGAATACGAGAGCGCAATCTCAATTCCACTTGATAAACACGCCACGCTCGATTTTTGCGCAAAAAAAACGCCAAAAACGGCCGCAAGCGCGGGAATCCAAAAACCCCCCGCCAAGAGCACCCTAATCGTGGGAAAATACCCATGCTAGCCTCGCATTTGAAACTTCCTTATACGCCACCTCTATCTAAAACCATCGAGAAAGGCAAACCTTTTTTTCCCGTAAAAGCCCAGGCCGCGGCAAAACCGCTTAAACCAGAGACGGCAAAGTGGGGTAGCAGGTCAATGTTAGGTAGTCGCGCATAAAATCCTCGCCAACCTCTTCATAAAATTTCAGGCATCTCCTTTGCGCTTCCATCTCAATTCTCTAAAAATACATGGAAACAGATGCACCGCGGTTGTAATGGCCCTTGCCGCCACGCTTGTACATAATAGGTTTTGTGCAAGCAATAAAGTTCGTTCATCATCGCAATTTTTGACATAACGCAATCGTGTTAAACCCTTTAGCGATGGGTTTATGGGTGCCAGCGATGCAACGAGCACGCTTACGCCTTGTTGGCGAAGGCCACCTAACCCAGAAGCGTTGCAACCACGGACATGGCTATAGTTGTCTCTGCCCTAGGCAAAGTGCTAAAACGACACCGCTTGCTTTGTCAAAAAATAATTCCTGCTATCCAAAGAAGATGGGAGCTGCCAAAGGTATATGCGATGCAGTCTTAGACGCAAGGCAGTGTGATTTTAACGTTATGGCAAAAGCGGATGCGCAGATAGGTGTGCGTTGTTAGTACGCGGTTTCGCCCACATTGGCATCGCTGCTTTGATTGATGAAGCAACAGGCTCTTAAAACATCCGTGAAAAACACGCGCTAAAACCCCAGAACAATGCCTTATAAATTAAACCCCATTTCACCGGATACAAGGCCGAAGGTTGCATACACCGTCAGTGATTCACTCCTGACAGAGGGCACCCCATGGCTAAAAAAACACCTAGCCAGCAGTGATTGCCTTAATGAAAGCGTCACCTAATTGGTGATACCTTGTAAGGGGGCTTTTGCAGGCGTGCGTTTCCTATTGGCCAAATGAAACGATTAGACGTTAGTAAGGAGAAGGTATAGCACCGTTGTTAAGAAAAGTGAGAAAACGACCTTATTCAATGGGACATTTTGTTTACAAAAAGGTTGTAAACCAATGGATGAAGCACAAACCCGTACTTGGCTAGCGTTTCAGCTGGCGGTGGATCGACTGGGAGAGGGCCCTTTACGTGCATTACTTCAAGAGTTTGGTGATGCAAAGCGCATTTTTTTAGCCCATGCAGATGCTATTGCGGCGGGATCTGGTCTGCCCTTGGTGCAGGCCCAAAGCTTGCTAGACCTTGCCCATGGAAAGTCCATCGACAGGGCGTGGTTGCAGTGGCAAAAAATCGCCAAAACCAATGCCATTGAAATCCTTCCGCTCACCTCTCCTCTCTACCCCGCCAGGCTCAAAACCATTGCCCGTCCGCCGCTTGTATTGTACTGGCAAGGTGCACCCCTTAACGTGAACGCAAAAGTGATTGCCATTGTGGGTTCACGCTCTTGCACGCCTTATGGGCTCCGCATGGTCGAACGCATGGTAGAGCAAATGGCCATGACGGAACAAGCGTTGGTGGTGCTAAGCGGACTGGCACTTGGGGTGGATGGGGCGGCACATCAAGCAGCTCTAGCGCAAGGTATCCCCACTGTGGGCGTACTGGGTAGCGGTCTTGGGCACATTTACCCCCATAAACACCTTTCTTTGGCCCAATGCATGCTGGGCAATGGGGGGGCTTTGGTCAGTGAATATGCCTTCAATGCAGCCCCTTGTGCTTGGCATTTTCCAAGGCGTAACCGCATTATTAGCGGCATGGCGCATGCGGTGTTGGTGGTGGAAGCGGGTGTGCGGAGTGGCGCGTTAATTACCGCCAACTTAGCCCACAAGCAAGGGCGCGATTTGTGGGCTACCCCCGGCAATTTAGAACAATCTACCAGCGAGGGTACCAACCGCCTTATTCACCAAGGCATCGCCAAAATCGCCTTAAATGGTGCCGATGTGGTCCATGCCTTGGCGGGCAATGTCCCAAGTTCCTTACATACCCTGGCAGGCAATGCAAAGCGCAGCCCTACCACCAAAAACAAAACCCTTGCTTTGGCGCATACCAAAAACCCCCCTCCTACTCCGGACATCCCTCGCTCGCAGCACACCTCCCCCACACCACAAATCGAAAATCCAGATGCCAAAGCCTTATACATGCTGCTGGCCGCGCAGCCCCAAAACCCCGATGCCCTGGCCAGTTTGCACAATAAATCGGTGGAATGGGTTTTGGCCTTGCTGTTGGAACTTGAGTTAGAAGGTTTGGTGCAAAGGCGCATGGATGGCCTATACGAAACTTAGACAAAGCGGAGGGGGAGGGGGATTAAGTGTGATTCACAGCGATGCTTGCCCGCCCGTTTGCCATGGTTACCCCAGCCACCCATGGTAAGCATGCGTGTTACGGGGTAACTGGGCACATTTCCATAAACTGGCATGTGGGGGTTTGGAAACAATGCAAACAAATAACTGGGCTTTTACCGCATAAGAATGCGTTAATACCCACGGTGAGGTTTTGAATACATTAAATAACAAAAAAATGAGGAGTAAAAGACGATGACAGATTTGGAAGAGGAACGTAATTTTGGCTTTGCTACCCGTGCGTTGCATGCAGGTCAGCCACCCGATGCCTCAACGGGATCAAGAGCCCAGCCCATTTACCAAACCACCAGTTATGTATTTGATGACACAGAAGATGCTGCAGCCTTGTTTGCACTGCAGAAATTTGGCAACATATACAGCCGCATTATGAACCCCACCAACGCGGTGTTGGAAGAGCGCGTAGCCTCCCTTGAAGGCGGTGTGGGTGCCTTGGCCACGTCATCGGGGCACAGTGCGCAACTGTTGGCTTTTTTAACCTTGCTTGAGCATGGCGATCATTTGGTAGCTTCCGCCTCACTTTATGGGGGCAGTGTAAATCAACTCAACGTGACGCTAAGACGGATGGGGATTGAAACCACCTTTGTCGATCCCGATGACATTGATGCATTTCGCAAAGCGATTACCCCCAAAACCAAAGCGGTATACGTGGAAACCATTGCCAACCCACGCATGACCGTAATTGACCTTGAAGCGGTAGCCAAGGTGGCCCATGAGGCGGACCTACCCTTAATTGTAGACAATACCTGTGCTACTCCATACCTGTGTCGTCCTTTCGACCATGGTGCTAACGTTATTACCCATTCTGCCACCAAGTTTTTAGGGGGCCATGGCACCACCATTGCGGGTGTTCTTGTCGACGGGGGTAACTTTGCCTGGGATAATGGCAAACACCCCACCATGACCGAACCCTCTGCGGGCTATCATGGCATGCGCTATCACGAGACCTTTGGTCAACAGGCCTACATTATTAAGGCCCGCACCGAAGGGCTGCGCGATTTGGGACCTAGCCTGAGCCCAATGAATGCTTTTTTAGTTTTGCAGGGCATCGAAACCCTGCCCATACGCATGGAACGCCATGTTGCCCATGCAGTAACCGTAGCCAACTTTTTAGAGCAACATCCCTTGGTGAGCTGGGTGCGCTACCCTGGTTTGAAAACGAGCCCTTATTATGCATTGGCACAAAAATACCTACCCGCAGGGGCGGGGGCGGTGCTGGCTTTTGGGGTTAAGGGGGGGTATGAAACGGGCAGAGCGATGATTGATCATTTGCAACTGTTTTCGCATGTGGCCAACGTTGGCGATGCCAAAAGCCTGGTGCTCCACCCCGCCTCCACCACCCACCAACAACTAAGCCTAGCCGAGCAAGAGGCGGCTGGGGTAACCGCAGATATGCTTCGCCTTTCGATTGGCTTAGAATCGGTGGATGATCTCCTGTGGGATTTAGAGCAAGCGTTGCGTAAGAGTCAGCAAAAAAGTGCGGCAGCGGCGGATTAAAAAAACGCAAACCCATCCGCGGGCTGGCTGCTTGGCATGCGCACGTGTGCACTTCAAGCCAGCCGCGGCGGGGCATGGGGTTTTGTGTGCCTTTAATACCAAGGGCGGGCTATGTATGGATAAGCATGGGTTTTATGCCTTTTTTTAACCTCCCCCCTCCCCCGCACAAACACAGCAGACGCACGGCGATGGTTCAGCCCCAGCGCATCCCCCTTATAAACAAAGCTTTGGCCCACAGCCACCCCCCTTGGCTTATTCAGGCACGCCAGGGAACTCTAAAAAAGGGGCCCTTGCTAGGGTTTCCTCATCGTGGTTGCCATAGGTATCGTCGCCATCACCAAAGCCCAGTCCAGTCAAGGCACCAGCGATTCCAATCCCCAAGTTGGATTCATTGAAGCCATTCCTGCCCACACATTTAAAGTTGCCTACATAGTTAAAGCACAGCGAGTCCCGACGGCCGTAGAGGGCAATCACACGCGCATTGCGAAGCACCCTGGTTGGGCGCACAATGTTGTCTATAGTCCCCAGCCGGTAAACGTCAGGAGGGGCTCTGTTGTAACCCCAGCAAAACACCTTAAGCTGCGCGTTGATGGTGCAAGTTCTGGATTCAGGCGTAATGATACCCAAAATCCTCCCCAACGAGGCAGCTTTTGCAGGGGGCAATACCTCGACGGGTCGCGCTGCGGGTGCGGTGGAGCCATTGCCAACTTCGCCAAAAGAATTTCTTCCCCAGCAATACACCGTGGTTGCCTCACCCACCGCGGCGCAGGTGTGCACCGGGCTGGCAGATGCTGTGCGGACATCGCTCAAAAATCCCCTTCCCCTGGGGGGCAATACCCGGCCTGGTGCCTTTATAGCACCTGCAGTAGAAAAGCCTCGACCCAAATAATGGCCTCTATGAGAGGAAATAATGGCGCGAAAGCCATTGCTCCAGGTCACCAAGGTGCCATCTCGCATTAGCACCACCCAGGCACTGACAAGACGCGCAGCACCCCTTAGTTTTGCTTGACTTCCCACCGGGCGGTCGGCCGCCTCAACGGCCAAAGGCGTCGGGGAGCCAGGTGTTGTCGAGGCGCCAGCGGAGGCGACAACCGTTCTGTCAACGCCAAGGCGATAGTCACCACCACTAACGCCCCAGCAGGCAAGCTCGCCTTGGTCGCCAAACACGGCACAAAAGGTCCCATCTCCCGCTGCAATGGACGTAACCCCAGCTAGGGTGCCCACATCCCCCAACCCCACCACAGGTTCGGGAACGGGTGTGTAGAGAAGATTTGAATTTGACGGTAGCCTACGTACACCACGCCCCAATTCGTAATATTCGACACTGCTCGATTGACCATCACCGCTTCCCCAGCATTGAAGCGCACCATGGGTTAGGCGCGCACAAAGCGTGCCGTACGTTGCCTCCATTTGAACAATGTCTGCCGTGTTGAGACCTTCCAAGGTAACAGGTTCTGGGCTGGTGAGGTAGGGGCCACTTAAAAATTCCGCTGTTGGAAGCCCGGCATACCTTCCCCAACAATACAACGGGCCGTGGCTCCATTTGACACACTTGCCCCCATTTCGATGGCTTGCCACGGACTCAATAAATAATTTCTCGCGTTTATCTTGGCCTGGGGTAAAGCAGCTGGCCACAAGCAATAAAAGGCTCAATTTGAGGGCAAGGCGCATGGTATTTTTTTAAAACCCTTCCTTGTGAAGAAAACACAGGTACAACGCAAAATGGTAATGCAGTATCACTTGACGCTACAAAATGCAAACAAAAATGGGTTTATTTTCCAATGCCCGTTTCGCAAAAATTCCCTTGCCCCATCGCGATGGTTAGCAAAACGCGGTGGCTAAAAACCTTCGGCCAGCCATTGGGCAGGTTTTGTCGTTAAGGCGGTGCTACGCAAAGTGCTGAAAAAAGCACTAAAACCCGTCTTGCCAAAGGGGGAAAAGGGTTGGAAATATTTTGGGGTTGTAAAAAACGCGTTCAAGATGCAAGCCTTGGGCCGGTGCTGTGATGCCTGCATGGTTGCGGTCTCCCGAGGTGAGTGCCTGTTGCACGGTGCTGAGCGAACGCTTTTCTTGACCAATTTCAATCAAACTGCCAACGATAATACGCACCATATGCTGTAAAAAACCACGCCCTTCAAACTCAAACCACAATACCCCAGGTACCTGCGGTGCAGCAATGATACGCAAAGCTTGCAAATGACGCACGGGGCTTTTAGCCTTGCAGCCCTGGGATCTAAAGGCGCTAAAATCGTGCTCACCCACCAACAAGGCAGCGGCGCGTTGTATCACGGCAAGGTTAAGTGGACGCCTAATCCACCAGCAACGTGGTCGCACAAAAGGGCATGGCGGGTAGGCTTGGTTAAACACCCAATAGCGGTAGCATTTGTTTTGCACGCTGTGACGCGCATGAAAATGCGCGGGGGCAGTTAAAAGCTGTTTCACAACAATAAAAGGGTTGCATAGCCCGTTAAGGCTTTGCTGCAAGGCTTGGGTGTTCAGTGGTTGGTGGAAGCAAAAATGGGCGATTTGATTGCTGGCATGAACCCCGGAGTCGGTGCGCCCTGAGCCATGGACGCGCAATACGAAGTGTTTAGGGCAGTGCAAAGCGAGGCCCAGGCTTTCTTCTAGTTTGCCTTGAATGCTGGGCCCATGGGGCTGTAACTGCCAACCCATAAAAGGTGCGCCATCGTAACTAAGGCGCAACGCATAGGTAAAGCCTGCAGGAACGGGACCACATGGCGTGATAGGTGGCATGGAGAAAACGTACTCCTTGGCGAGACCTTTATCCCTAGGCTACCCGTCATTTACCGCACGTTCGACCATATCGCGAACTTTTTGCGGGCTGTTGCCCACAAACATATCCACCTGCTTGCCATCGCGAAACAGCATAACGGTCGGAATGCCACGAATACCATAGCGACTGGGAATGTTGGGATTGGCATCAATATCTACTTTCGCGACCGTAATGCCTGTAAACTCGTCTGCCAATTGATCAATCGCAGGTTCTAGAGCTTTACACGGAGCACACCATTCAGCCCAAAAATCGACCAAGGTCAGGCCTTTGCCAATTTTGCCATCAAACGAATCTTCGGTTAGATGTACCACGTTTTCACTTGCCATGGTCTAATGATACGCCTCCTTCACTTTTTGCATTGGAAAAAAAGGGATGATTGCTCGAAACGACCGGGCATCCGATTGTGCCATGCCAATGAGACTTGCTTAACGGGTGCGCTATTTTTCAAAATTTGCCGTTGCACCATAAAGGCGGACACAAACACCCGCCGCTTATACCCGTTAATCCTAAAAAGATGCCATCGCTCCATTGGAATCAAAATGGGTAACGGGTAGGGTATGCTGTACCATAACCAGGTGATCCTTTGCCACTTTTTAATAAAGAATGGTCCCCCCAGCATTGAAGGCAAAAACCCTTTGTATTTTAGGCAGTACAGGCTCCATTGGTGACAATGTGCTGGAGGTGGTACGCCAGTTTCCCAGCAAATTTTGTGTGGATGTGCTGGTGGCAGGGCAAAACGATGCCAAACTGGCGAGGCAAATTGAAGAATTTAGCCCTCGCCTTGCCATTATGCAACACGAGGAAGCCGCCGCACGCCTTAAGAAACGCCTGCCAGTAACCCATTCTGTGGAGGTGCTTTGGGGCAGTGATGCCATCGTACAGGCAGTCGGCAGTGCTAACATCGAGCATGTGGTGGCAGGTATTGTGGGATCTGCGGGGTTGCTCCCCACCTATGCCGCCGTGTGTGCGGGTAAGCAAGTCTCCTTGGCTAACAAAGAGACCTTGGTGGTGGCCGGCGAGTTAATGATGACCCAGGCGAGGCAAAGCGGGGCGCAAATTTTGCCGATGGACTCAGAACACAACGCCATTTTTCAGTGCCTCGGTAATGTCCCGTTAAACCAAGCCCCGTTAAGCCAGGTTAGCAAGCTTATTTTAACGGGTTCGGGTGGCCCGCTGCGCGATACCCCGCCAGCAGAATTACGCAACGTAACCTGCGCACAAGCCTTGGCCCATCCAAACTGGAGCATGGGACAAAAAATTAGTATCGACTCTGCCACCATGATGAACAAAGGGCTTGAGGTGATTGAGGCACGCTGGTTGTTTGGTGTGCCTCAAGAACGCATTGAAGTGCTTATTCAGCGCGAAAGCATTGTACATTCCATGGTGGAGTTTGTGGATGGCTCGCTGTTCGCCCAGCTGGGGATGCCCGATATGCGGACACCAATTGCCCATTGCTTAGGGTATCCTCAACGCCTGCCTTTGCAAGTACCTAAACTCAATTTAAGCGACGTTGGCAAACTGCATTTTGAAGCCGTGCTGCCCCAACGCTACCCCTGCCTTACCCTTGCCTTAAAAGCACTAAGCATGGGTGGCCTTGCCCCCGCGGTCCTCAATGGTGCAAATGAGGTTGCCGTCGAAGCCTTTTTGCAGGAAAATCTTGGTTTTATGGAAATTGCCAACACCCTTGAGCACAGCCTGACTGCCTTTGGAGCCCAGCAAGGTGTCCACAGCTCGCCTGCCACCTCAATCGCACAAGCCATTGCCGCAGACCAATTAGGGCGTACTCTAGCCCATGGGTTTCTTAACCGCTCGACAAAAGCGCAGCAAAACCCCTTGACAGCAACCTCAAAAACCCCATTTTGAACGAGCAGCCTAACAAAGTTTAAGGATGTGCGCTCACTAAAAAAACCAACTCTCAATAGAGCCAATGGAGCCAATAGTGTGCCAGAGGATGTGCGCTCACTAAAAACAAGCAAATAGCCCATAACCAATGGCGTGCCATGTGAATGACAAGTTCCACAGCACAGATTATTTTCAGAATGAAACCACAGCGTGCTCGGGATGAATGCTACCCACGTTTGGGGAGGAATTACCTTAACAAAACCGCAGGACATCCCTCAAACTTGAATGCTCGGCAAAGAATAAAACGACGATCACTTTTCAAACCCGTATACATGTGAAACAGTGAGCGTTTGTATTTTTGTTATATGTACCGCGAAAGCATTCGCGCTGCCCAAAGCGTTCCATTTTTTAGCAAAGAAAGCGTTTTTCCCATGCCATCTCGCTGGATGAGTGCCCCTGTGCGCTTAAAAGAGAGCGTTGCTCATTTACCCCAAGCACTTAATCGCCGTACTTTTGCTACGGGACTTTTAATGTTTATGAGCATTATGAGCATTCAAGGCTTGCTTATTCTACAGGCTGTTGAACTCAGCGGTTGGAGTCAAGAAATACTGCGCTCGTGGTATTTTGGCAGTTTTTTCACTGCGGGATTGTTTGGCGTGCTCATGTCGTTGCTGTTTAAGCAGCCCATTCCCGCGGCAGTCCCCGTTACAGTGGTCGCTTTGCTTACCCAAACTCTACCTAGCTTTAGTCCTCAAGAGGCGGTTGGTGGCTATATTGTGGGCGGAGGGATCATTATTTTGGTGGGTATAAGTGGTTTGTTTGGTCGCTTTTTAGCCCTTATACCACGCGCGGTGGTCATGGGAATGCTATGCGGCGTGCTGTTACACTTTGGGGTCGCTATTTATGTGGAATGGACCAAGGATATCATTCCAATAAGTGCGACGTTGGTGGTGTTTTTGATTACCCATCGCTGGTTTCGCAAAACGATTCCACCCCTGGCTGCAGCCTTGGTAATGGCTTTAGTAATGGCTGTATGGCAGCAAAATGTGGCCGTCCAACCTCTCCATTGGGCGTTTGTTATGCCCCAGTGGATTGCTCCTCAATTTACCCTTTCTGCCGTGTTTTCCATTGCCCTGCCCGTGGTGTTGCTCTCCTTAAGTGCCCACACCGCCACGGGGGTTTCGGTGTTGCGCGCCAACCAGTACAATCCACCCACCAATTTGGCCATCACATTGGGCGGTTTGCTTAGTGTATTGGGTGCTTTTATCGGTGCCAGCGGCATTTCAATGGCAGCCCCGCGCTCCGCCATTGCCGTAGATGCTAGTGGAGAAGCCAATCGAGACCTGCGCTATGGTTCCGTTACCATCGATGGCATGTTGCTTATGGCAGCGGGGATTGTTTCTCCCGTGTTAGGAGGGGTATTTGGCTTGTTACCCATTGGAGCCATTAAGGCCATTGCGGGTTTAGCCCTATTGCCAGTGATTGCCAACAGCTTGCGTACCGCTTTTAGCAAAGAAGAAGGGCGCCCAATGGGGGCTATTTTTGCGCTGCTTATCGCGGCTTCTAACACCCAATGGCTGGGGATTGGATCCGCTTTTTGGGCATTATGCCTGGCACCAATGATCTCGCAGATTCTAGATACACCCCCTGCAAAAAAATGAGCCCCCCTAAAAATGCCCCAGCAAAGGCTTCCTAAAAGGGGGATGGTTTCCAAGGGGGGTCCCCCAAAAATGTGTCCAAAAAGTTCGACGAGCAACACGCAAAACCGCCATTATCAAAACAACATGGCAAGGAAGGTATGCATCAAAAGCAAGGTACAACCCAGGAGCAAAGCGGGTGAACGCTTACAACCAGGCGTGCCAAAGCGGATGACCTTGATCGGATTGGCTAATCGAGGGCGGCGCGCTCGATGCCCGTTGGGGTGGGGTATTGGTTGTTGATACAGGCCATGCACAGGTTTTGCGCAGGCATCTCGATGGCTGACACCAAATGGTTGTGAGAGAGGTATTGAAAGGCTGTCCGCACCCAGAAAAGCTCCCATTTTTACCCGCAATTCGGTGATCGGATTGGCTAATCGAGGGCGGCGCGCTCGATGCCCGTTGGGGTGGGGTATTGGTTGTTGATACAGGCCATGCACAGGTTTTGCGCAGGCATCTCGATGGCTGACACCAAATGGCTGTGAGAGAGGTATTGAAGGCTGTCCGCACCCAGAAAAGCTCCCATTTTTACCCGCAATTGCGTACTGGATGGGGTGTTTAAACTGACCTTGGTTTTTAAAAACCGTGGGGCGAACATCTCGCTGCGAGATGCCATATCAATCCCATAATAGCAGGGGGCCAATACGGGCGGTGAGCCAATACGCACATGAACCTCTTTGATTTTACCCTGGCTACGCAGCATGGCAATAACGGCTTTTAAGGTGGTACCTCGTACGAGGGAATCGTCCACCAAGTACACACGCTTGCCCTCGAGCATTTCGGTCAGCACGGCAAATTTTCGCTGTACCGTTGAAGAACGGTCTGCCTGGCTTTCAATAAATGAGCGCCCAATGTAGCGGTTGCGCAATAGCCCTTCCACCAAAGGCAGGTTTAGCTGAAAGGCAAAGGCGTTGGCCGCGGTTTTGGCGGTTTCTGGCACAGGGCACACAATATCACCACACACACCCGCCTCTTCTTCCATGATTGCCAGCCGTTTGCCCAGGCTTGAGCGCACTTTTTGCACGGTACGACCATCCAATTTAGAGGCAAGGTGGGCAAAATAAACCCACTCAAAAAAGCAATGCTTGGGGGTTTGTTTAGGGGCGTAGCGCTTCACGGAAAAGCCCTTTTTATTGGCAATAATCAGCTCCCCTGGCTCGAGGGAAATCACCTTCTCGATGTTTAAATTGCGATGGACAATGCTTTCTGATGCCACCACCAGCATGTCATCCTTAACCCCGTAACATAATGGATGAAAGCCCAAGGGATCACGCAAGGCCACCAAATCGCCATCAGCGTTTAAAAACACAATATTATAAGCCCCATCAAACTGATGGGATAAGCGTCCAAATAATTCCAAAAAATCAGGATGGTTCTCACCACGCAGCGCATGGTTAATATGGTGCATCATCACCTCAGTGTCCGAGTGATACGTAATGTGGTAGCTCAATTTTTCCAAATGGGTCTTCAGTGCGTTGTAATTGGCCAAGTTCCCATTAAAAGCAATGGCAAACCACTTCCACGTGCGTCCATGTACGCGCTCAAAAGGCTGGGCATTTGCAATGTCATTGGTACCAGAGGTGGCATAGCGGTTTTGGCCAATGGCCGCAAACCCCGCGTACTGCTCAAGCAATTCACGCCCTTTGCGGGCATGATCAAGGTGAAAGACCCGCGAAACGGTCCCAATATCTTTGTGAGTTTGCAAAATGCGATTGCGGGTGGGCTGGTAGGTGGTAATGCCTGCGCTCAATTGGCCCCTGTTTTGGATATCTAACAAACCCCGCACGGCAATGGGGTATACATTGCTGTTTTGCTGTTTTGGACCAAATTGATACACGGCGACCACCCCGCATTCGTCGTGCATTTCAGCCATTCATAAACCTTTTTTAATGCCTGGCTTAGCGAGATCGTCATGCTAAGGCCTTGGCCTGTGGTATTTTTTGCGGTGGTGTTTTTAAGGATGTGTGTGAAAATGGCTGGCAAGCACAAACTCATAGGCTTGCTGCAAACGTAAAAACGCCGCCACATCGCCCCCTTGGTCAGGGTGCAGTGCTTTGGCTTTTTGGCGGTAGGCTTGTTTCACCTCCTCTAAGCTGACATTACCCACCAAACCAAGCAATTCCAATTCTTTGATCACACGCCTCAAATAGGGATCTGTGGTGCGCTGCTGGTTTTTTGGGTGGGCTTTTTGGCGGTGGGTACGTTGCCATGCCTCTTGCTTTCTTGCTTGGCGTCTGCGCTCTTCTTCTTGGCGCATTCGATTGCGCTGTTGTTCTTGGCGTTTGCGCTCTTCTTCTTGCTGGCGGCGCTGCTCAAACTCTTCAACCGAGCAGTAAACACCCATGCGCATGGCTGCATTGCGCAATTCGCGTTTTAAGCGTACAAGCCGTTTTTCAAGCGGGGCAAAAGCGACAGATTGGTTTTTCCAAAATTTAGGGGTGGTCGCGCTCTCAAGCATAGCCTTGGCGGTGGCACATATATAGGGCGAAGGCAAAATCTCATAAAGGGCCAAGCGCTGGGCAGGGGCTAGAGGGCTGGTTTGCATACCATCAATAATGTTGTCGAGGCACTTCTCGGTAGACCTATAACCGTTGAGTTGCTTACTCAATTCGGATTCTGTCTGGGTCCAAAGGCCATCAATGCGCATGGAGATAAACTCGGTTAAAGCAAGGTGAACTGTGTGTTTATGCTGCTCCAAAAATAACAAGCCCGATTCCTTAATCGCGTCACGCTTCCAGTGAAAATCACAGCGTTCTAAAATGCTCAAAAACCTCTCATCCTCCATGGGGGACAAAGTGCTATAGATCGATTCGCCATGCTCTTGGTCAAAATACTGGTGCCAATGCCAGAGCAACTCTTTACCAGGAATACCCGATTGCAGCAAAAAATGTAGGCTTATGGTGGATACATTGGCATAGTGATAGTCCCCTTGATCATCTTGACGGACCTGCCCATGGATATCATTTAAAAAATTTAAAAGTTGCGGGGTGTAGTCTTTGGGCGAAGGCTGGCTGACTTTTTGGGCGATTTCCCTGCCATGACCACGATTTTTTGATTCCTTGCCCACGGAGGTTTTGCCAGAAGAGGGATAGATTGCACGCCTGCCACCATCGACACGCAAGCCCGCGGCTTTTGCATAGTTGGTTTCACTGGTAACCTTTCCACGCGCAGCCCCAATTTCATGAGCGCGATCGGCCACATGTGGGCGCACGGGGGTCGAGGGGTTTGTCATGGCGAATGTTCACACAAAAATGGCGTTCGCTGGGAAAAAACAGCAGCCCATACAGGGCAATTGCTGAGCAAAAGGCGGGTGGAACTGCGGCCTAACACCCCATTATTTTTATCAAAACCCCCGAATGCAACTGTCTTAGATCATGGGTAATGGTCTATGGGATATGGCGTGCAACACAGCAGCGTCGTCCCATCTATAACGCATGCTCAAGGCCTACTTTAAGATGATCCCATTGCATCACTGCCAAAATAGCACGAACAACCCCCGGCATAAAACACTCGCGGTGAATGCTATCGTGACGAATGCATAAACTTTCGCCTAAAGCACCAAAAATAACCTCTTGGTGTGCAACATGCCCTGGCAAACGTACCGAATGGATGCGAACCTGGTGGTGCTTTGCACCCAAAGCCCCTTCTACGATGGCTTGCGGTTCTACTTGGTGTAAGGTGGGGTTGGGGCGTGCTTTGGCCATTAAGGCCGCAGTATGGAGTGCCGTGCCTGATGGCGCTTCTGCTTTGCCGTCATGGTGGGTTTCGATAATCTCGCCTCTATCCATGTAACGTGCAGCCTCTTGGGCAAAGCGCATCATCAAAACCGCCCCAATGGCAAAATTGGCTGCTAACAAGCCTCCAATGCCCGCGGTTTCAGCCATTTTGGTCAGAATACCCACTTGTTGCTCGCTTAAGCCCGTGGTACCAATGACAGGACGCACCCTGGATGAAAGAATATTGCAGGCATTTTGAAACACCGCGGTGGGGTGGGTGAAATCGACGCACACATCGGGCTTGGTCTGTTTAAGGAGTGCGGTGAGGTCGTCCCCCAAATCGCTTTGGCCTACCAAACGTAAATCGGGGGATTTTGAAACGGCTTTGAGCGTTTCTCGCCCCATACGCCCTTTTGCCCCGTTGACCCAAACGCCAATGTTGGTTTGATCTGCCATAACAGCTGCTTTTTCCTAATGATCGCCTTCGGCCCCTTTTGTAACAGGCTAACGGGGGTTTAAACGGATTTTTCAAGAAAATCCACTTTTGGGTCATGCCAGTGTACATCGACTGTAACGGATTTTGTGCGATTTTGCTTTTTATTTGGGGTGATTCACTTTGATGCGTTTTTTTGGGATTGGGAATCGACCGAGCAAGTTGAATCGATCCCGCCGCGTGTATGATACACGGTGGTAACGCACAGCGTTTCGGGCTGCATAAGCGTCAACAAGTCGTTGTACAGTTTTGCGGTGGCGGGTTCTTGGTAAATGCCTACGTTACGGTAAGAGACAAGGTAGTATTTAAGTGATTTGAGTTCTACAATGGACTTGTGCGGTATGTATTCTAGGCGAAGCAGGGCATAATCGGGCAAGCCAGAATAAGGGCACACGGCAGAAAACTCACGGGTTTCGTACACAATGTTTTGGCGAGGACCTTGATAAGGAAAGGTTTTTAGGTAGTGGGTACAAATGGCCGAAGGTGGGTCAAATTTTCGGACAAACCCTTCAGCGTAGCTTTTATCAAAAGGGGTTTTTGTCGGCATCAAAGGGAAAATATCGCATGAGGGTTAGTTGGCCATCACGTTAAAGCCACCGTCAACATAGAGGGTTTGACCCGTGATACCAGAGCTGGCACCACTGAGCAAGAATACCGCGGCGGCACCGATTTCTTTCCCGGTGACATTGCGCAACAAGGCAGAATGGTCGCCCGCCACTTTAAGCATTTCGCCAAATTGTTTAATGCCCGAAGAAGACAAGGTACGCAACGCACCTGCTGAAACCGCATTACAACGGATGCTTTCAGGGCCAAACTCCCGTGCCAAATAGCGCACGGCTGCCTCCATGGCTGCCTTAGCGGGGCCCATTACGTTGTAATTGGGCACCGCCAGCATGGCACCAATAAACGACATGCACACCACAGAACCACCACCGCGTTGACGCATTAAAGGTGCCGCCAGGTGTGTGATGGGGGCGAGAGAATATGCGCTAATATCTTGAGCAATGCGCCAGCCCTCACGCGGGGTTTGAGAAAAAGGGTGCTCTAAATCGGCTCTGTCAGCAAAGGCTACCGAGTGGAGAACAAAATCAAGGCCACCCTCCCCCCATTCTTCTTCCACGCCCCTAAAAAAAGCCTCGATTTGCTCATCGTATTGTACATCCAAAGGCAGTACACGCTTAATGCGCATGCTCGTTTGTAGGCCTTCAATGTACTGCTTAAAGCGATTTTTAGGGTCTGGGCCATAGCTACAAATAAGATCTGCTCCCAGCGAATCGAGTTGCTTTGCGACTTCTAATGCAATACTCCGTCCATTGGCAATGCCCAATATTACGCCGCGTTTCCCCTTAAATGACAACATGCTTTTTTACCTTTTAATGAACGCATCCGGCCTGCGATAAGTGTGAAAGAATTATTGTTTGAGTAACTGTACAGTCACATCCTCAATGCGTTTCACAAAAAGGTCTGGGCCTCCTTTGGGTTCCATTTTGATTACGTTTTGTAAAACCACCGTGGGGGTTGCCCGCAGCCTCACATTGGCTGCTTCTTTTTCCCCTTCGCGAAGTTTTTTTTCAACCCAATTGGCCCTGGCGTGTTTGGCATACTCCTTTGCCAAACCTGAAAGTTTTGCCAACTGCACAATGATGTCTTTATCGTTGATATCAACACGGTATTTAAACTGGGAATCAAAAATGAGTTTGCGTACCTCAGAACCTTTTTTAAAGCGCTCGGCAATGTAATACAAGCGCAAGGCATCATCTTGTTGATTGGAAAATAGCACGGGGATAAAGCGTGTATTTATTCGGTGCCGATATTTGTACAAAAACTTCACGGCTCCTTGGTGCAACGCGTTGCAATGCGGGCATTGAAAATTAAAAAACTCGACATAATCCATTTTTTTAAGAGAGCGTGGGGTAGGGAGCGCACCAAGGGCATCGTAATCGCCCCTTATCTTGGCTTTTTGTGCCAAAGCCGTGGTCCCTGTTACCAACACCAGAAAAACCAAAAAAGCGCACAACAAGGCTTGGGCTAGATTTTTCAAGGGACCGACCCCCCAATTTAAGTACCTTGAAATGGAAGCCTTAGAAAGTGTAGGCATCGTTTTTAGATTCAGCATAATTCCGCACACAGTGTAAAATGGATGATAAAAAAGGCATGAAATGTGTCGTGCAAAAAACAGCCTCCAGCAAAACCTCAGGCATAAAAGCAGGTGGCAGGGTACACCTTGACGGTCTGTTCATTAAAACAGCAAGTGAAAGTTCACCCCTATGGATATCGGTTACACGCCTTAATGCGCAAGTGATAAATGCAAATGGACCTTTTTAAAGGTCCATGCTGTAGCCCTTAGATACCGCTGCTGCCTTTTATTAACCGCCGTGAGCAAGAGCCGTTTACCCATTAGCATGCTCTTCCTTAGCTTGAGTGCGGATGTCAGCTGCGCCTGTTTTCAGACTGATCCCAAGCGCAGCCCTCAAAGACAAACCCCTTACCCACACCCCTACCAATTGGTGTGGCTCAAAACAAACGCGCAAACGCGCAACCGCAAAAAGAAGACCTTGCCCGCTATCTTGAACCAAAAGGTAAAAATTGCCTATGGATTTCAAATCACCCCCAATGGTGTCATTTGGCCAACGATTTGGCTGGCATGGGCATTCACATTGGCAGTGATGACGGCGACATAAAATCCCTTAAGGCTATAGTGGTGTGGAAGGTAAAAATACCCTGCGCTTGGGGGGCTTGGTAGGAGATTAATACCCTGGCAAAACCCCATTGCTCGGGTACCGGCAGATGCCCTTGGCTTGTATTCGCACGAGTGGCAGGCAAGCAGCAAAGGGCAAGTCAAAAAGCGGCCTATTATGGGTGGGTATCGGTGGCCCACCCGCCAGCAAAGTGGATCCATTTTCCCATTTGCTTCACCAAATTTTTTATTACAAGTACCGCTTTTAATGGTTGACGTTGAGCATGACTAGGTATACTGGCTACCACCATGGTGGGTGGGTTGTGCGGTCTTGCAGGATATTATTTAGGTATAGTCCTATGGGTGCTCCTCCCCGCTTATTTTAATAAGGAGGAAATGAGGTTATGCATAAAAAGTACTGGCAAAAGACCAGAGGGCTGATGTTTTTGATTTTGGCACTTTGGTTCTTTTTTAGCTTCCTAATACATTTTTTTGTAGAGGCGCTAAATTTTGTGGATTTTTTGGGTTTTCCGTTGGGATTTTACATGGCGGGTCAAGGGTCTTTGATCGCGTTTTTGGGCATAATTTTTTGTTGTATCCATAAACAAGATAAAATTGACCGTGAATTCGGTGTTAATGAATAATTTAACTGTAAGGAAGGGTCAAAGAGGTTCAAGAATAAGGGGGGTCTGACGGGTAACCTCGGCAAAGTTTATGCCATTTATACAGGGGGGTTTTTAGGATTTGTTAGTGTATTGGCAATTCTAGAACAGCTGGGCGTTCCCAATCAGTTTATCGGTTATGCCTTCATTTTCCTCACCATAGGGCTCTATGCGTCCATTGGTATTATCGCAAGAACAACGCAAGTTTGCTGAGTATTATGTAGCAGGAAGAAAGGTGCCACCTGTTTTTAATGGGATGGCAACGGGCGCAGACTGGATGAGCGGTGCTTCTTTTGTAGGTATGGCTGGAAGTTTGTATGTTTTGGGATATGATGGATTTTCTTTTGTGTTGGGTTGGACAGGAGGGTATATCCTAGTCGCTGTGTTGCTTGCGCCTTATTTAAGAAAATTTGGAGCCTATACGGTGCCAGACTTTTTAGGAGAGCGGTATGGTGGGAATCTCTCGAGGACAATAGGGATTTTGATATTATTCGCGTGTTCTTTCACCTATGTGACCGCACAAATTTACGCTACGGGGATTATTTCCTCGCGTTTTTTGGGAATTCCGTTTGAATTGTCAGTGTTTATCGGATTGTGTGGCATTTTAGTTTGCTCGATGTTAGGGGGTATGAGGGCCGTAACTTGGACCCAAGTAGCGCAATATGTTATTCTAATAATCGCCTATTTGATACCCGTCGTGTTACTTTCCGTCAAGGTGACAGGTGTTCCGCTTCCGCAATTGATGTATGGAAGCGCAATTACCCAAATCACTGCTTTAGAACCGCAATTGGGTATAACCAAAGCTCTAGCCCACGCAGCACCCTTTACGCACTACGACCGCAGCACCCTTTGCGCACTACGACTCGAAAAACTTTTTCTTGTTGATTTTTTGCTTGATGGCAGGAACAGCCTCTTTGCCTCATGTGTTGATGAGATTTTTTACAACCCCTAGCGTCAAGGCAGCTAGGGCTTTTGTAGGGTGGTCATTGCTTTTTATTTTCCTACTTTATTTTACTGCTCCTTCTTACGCAGCTTTTGCAAAGTTAGAAATCTATTCCAATGTAATCGGACAGCAAATTTCAACTTTGCCGGCGTGGGTGAATAGCTGGTCTGATGTGGCGGGTTTATTAAAAATAAACGATCTCAACGGTGATGGTATTTTGCAGTATGCTGAATGGACCATCAACAAAGACATCATAGTATTAGCGACGCCCGAGATTGCAGGGTTGCCTTATGTTGTTGCAGGGTTGGTATCTGCTGGCGGATTGGCGGCAGCTTTATCTACTGCAGACGGGTTGTTGCTTGCGATTGCTAACGCTTTTAGCCACGATATTTACTACAAAATGGTAAATCCTGCGGCTGATTCTAAAACTAGATTGACCGTTGCACGCATTATTTTAGTTGCAGTAGCGGTGTTAGCAGCGGTCCTTGCAAGCACAAAACCGGCCGACATACTATCTATGGTTGCCATGGCGTTTTCCATAGCGGCATCTGGTTTGTTTGCGCCTTTGGTGCTAGGTGTTTGGTGGAAGAGAGCCAATGCAACTGGGGCGATTGCAGGCATGGTAGCCGGATTTTTGGTTTGCATGTACTACATTATTTCCACGCATAAAACTTTTGGCATCCAAAATGATTTGTGGTTTGGTGTCAATACCATTTCAGCGGGTTCTTTTGGTATCCCAGTTTCTTTTGCGGCGATCATAATTGTTAGTTTGCTTACCCCAGCACCTTCGAAAGCCATTCAAGATATGGTGGATAGGGTAAGGATACCAGCAGGCGAAACCGTGATCGAAAACAAAGGCGAAGACGCGGTAGCGACATAATTTATGTGGTTTATATTCTGATAAATCAGAAGAAATCAGGGGGGCACCTAAGTGTATCATTTTTGCTGCCCCTCTTGCGTCCATTACCATAAAATTGCATGGATCTGTCATCACCCAAAGATTACATGGGCATTTATCTTGACTATTGGACTCGTCATCCCACGCTTGTCATCCCCAATTTTGTTTTATCTGTTTTAATGTGGACTTTTTTTGGCCGCTTTATTTTGGATATTATTATCCCGGTCTCTGATAATTATATAAAGAGGTTTTTCCATAATCTTACCAACCCCGTGATAAAACTTTTTAGCCCCGTTATTCCCCGATTTTTGCACCCGCTTTTTGTCCTGCTCTACATTCCCTTCATTCTTATTGTGCTTCGGGTTTTGCTTTTTGTGGTACATTTTAAAATGGGAATTCAAATTATTCCAGAGCAAACCCCTTAATATACAAAACGCATCCTTGTTTTGTTGCCATCGTAAAGTTAGCAACACGGGTTTGTCTTTGTGCTAGCCATTTTTACGCGGTAGGGAGCAACCAGTTTGTGACAAAGTGGTAATGCGTGTGCTGCTTGCTGTGAACGTTATAAAACCATGCAGCAACATTCATGCAAAGGCCGGCTTACGTGTCGCTTTGAGCCACCCTACGTTGTTTAGACATGGGCCTGGGGGCGCCTTCAAGGAAGATCTAAAAAACGCTGTTCGAGGCAATGGGGGGCAGTGAGGGTCATAGGTTTTTTGCTAAGGGGATGTGGGAAGCGAATGCGTAAGGCATGCAGCATATGAGAGGGGGTTTGCAGGCGCAAGGGATCTTCGAGCCATTGTAAAAATTTCCTATCACTGCGGCCGTATAGCTTGTCTTCCACAATGGGTAGGTTTAAGTAAGCTGCATGCACGCGAATTTGATGGGTTCGACCCGTGAGCGGACGCACATGCAGCAAGCTGGCTGGGGGGTATATGGGGTTAGGGTGGGTTAAATGCTTGGCAAGCAAAAACCATGTACGACTTTCTTTTCCTGTAGAATGAACCCCCTGCCTAATGCGCACCGCACTGGTTTTGCTGGTGGTAATTGGGGCGTTCAGGTAGTGCTTTTTCCACGGGGGTCTCCCCCATACAATGGCGGCATAGTTTTTGCGTACAGCCCCTTGGCGAAAAGTCTCCCCAAGCAGATTGGCGATTTGGGGTGACTTGGCAAAGAGATTGATTCCGCTGGTTTCACGGTCTAGGCGATGCACAGCACGCAGCTGAGCATTTCCCATTTTGCGCTGCAAAAAATGCACGAGACAATGGTTCCAGTATTTACCTGAAGGGCTTGTGGGCAGATTGGCCGATTTATTCACTGCAAGCAAGGCTTCATCCTCATAAACCACAGGACAATGCCCGTCTACAGGAGGTTCGGGGGTAGGGGGTGGATGGTAAACCACCAGGTGCCCCGTACGCAAAACACTGCCAGAAGTACTGGCGCAGTGGTTGACCGTAACACAGTGTTGTTTAATTAAGTTCTGCCATTCTTGTGCGTTGTGATAAGCAAACCGGCGAGACAAAAACCCAAGCAAGGTTTCTTGGCCAAATCGCGGTTGATGCACGTAGCGAAAGGTCAGTTTTGGCATAGGTTGGGCAGGGTGGGTCAAACGCATCAAAATTTCCCTGCCAATGCTGTGGCAATGTCGCCACGGTGATAACGCAGTACCATGTTAAGGCTTTTCCAACGGCCATGGCGGGCAATGAGCGACGCGGGGGTATTTTGTTCAACCAGATAGGTGGCGCAACCCGCCCGTAATGAGTGCCCGCCAAATTGCTTTGCATCCAGACCTGCTCGGTTCGTACACTCTTTCACAATGGCATCAACACTCGCTGCAGCCAGTGCTTTTTGGGTTAAATGCCCACCCCGCACCAGCTTTCTAAACACCGCACCCCGCTCGATTCTAGCCCGTTGCAACCATTCACGTAAAGCCGTAACTGGACACAATTGCCGCTCTTGGCTGGCATAGACCAAATCTACCCACGCCCCTTGTTTTTCTTGGTCCGTTTTTGAGTGTGGCAAAAACAAGCGTAGCCCTTGAGGACTGCTCTCGAGGTGCTCAACCTGCAAGCCCACCAGTTCTGAACGTCGTAAACAGGCAGCAAACCCCACCAACAGCATGGCACGATTGCGCAATCCACGTAAGGTATTTTCAAAGGGAATTTTCAACAGCAACTCGGGCGTTAAGGGTGCTTGTTGTTGGGGGCGCATACCTTTTCTACGACAAATCCCCGCCATAGCGGTTTGTATTTGCACATGGTTCCCTGGGGGGGCGTGATGTTGCAAATGGTGCACCGTATTGATGGTCCATAATGCTTGCTGAATGGCAGAAGGACGCATCCCTTGGCGCAACGACCCCGCCGTTTTCACCAAATGCCGTTCTGCCAAGTATAGCAAAAATGCCTCCACCGTGTTGAGTTCAGCGGGCAGAGGGTTGTGGTGCGCCGCGGCACACCAGTGGGTAAACAAGCGCCAGTTCTTGCTTAAAGCGCGATTGGTTTCCTTTGCACGTGCTGCACGTCGATTGGAGTGCACCAAATCACCAAAGGGTGCCAGGGCACTCATTTTATTTTTTGCTTGAAAAATGCTTTTTGCTTCCGGGGGCGCCCATGCACCACCGCGATTTTGTAATTCCATGGGGTGTTGTGGCGAGGTAATTTTTTTCATGATGAGCACGTTGTTTTTGAAAAAATTTGCTTTGAAAAACGATAACAAGATTACAAGCGGTAATTAACATTACCGCAGTTATTATTAGAAAGGAATTCAAACATGAACAGTCGCATTATTTTAAGTTTGATCAAGGTGGTCTTAGGGGTGCTTGTGCTGCAATACCATGGGTTTCATTTGTGGGGGCAATCAAATCGCTGGGCACGCTGGATGTCGGTCATGGTTTGGGGGGTCTTGTTTTTGGCGCGCAAAAAACACCCGGGCTGCCCGCCAGAGGCCTTTAAAAAGCCTGCAAAATGGCATCCGCAATCTTTCACAAGGCCCCTGCCCGATTTTCTTCTTACAGGGACAAAGTGAGGGCAGCGGCTTGATGAAAAACAGCGCTCGCCACGGGCGGGCAAAGTCGCGCAACAACAAAACGACCTGCCTTAGCCTTGGGCGTTGAGGATGGCCAAAGTTTTTTAGACGTCCACCCCAAACTTGTCCGTCCCTTATAATCATCGCGCCCGATGCTTTTCCCCGCTCTTCCCCGTGATAGCAATGGCCCGCCCAATCTTGATGCAATCGCTCCAAAGGTCTTTGCGATATGCGGTGCGGTTTCTTAGGCAACGTTTTCCAAGGCGCGAAACGTATCCATGGGAATGGCTTTTTACATGTGATTTTCTCCGCTTGGCGAGGGGGCTGTTGCCCCTCGACCGCCGCCATTTATGGATGCCCGCGAGGCAAGCCAAGCGTTGCTGGGCTGTGCGTGGACCGTTTCGAAGCCCGCGAAACACACTCCCTTTAGAGTGGTTAGGTTGAAAAATGCGCCCTGCGGTAGGCTTTTGCGTGATACAATCTTGGCCTTGTGAGCCTTGCAGATGGGCTTTTTGGTATGTTGCAATCTCCTCTTTGCTTGCAATCGCTACCCGCAAATCGCGATTACCCACAAAAAACCCGTTGAATTACGAGTTGCAAACCATGTGAATGGGCACAGCTCTTGCTTTCTGCACCCCAAGCCTTTAAACAAAGCATGGTATTCTAACCCCATGCCAAGCGAAGTTTGCGATTTCCTGCTTTAACCTCATTGTTCGCGGTATTTAAAAAATATGCTTCCACTCACCCAATACATTCGCGATGTGCCCGACTTTCCCAAAGCAGGCATTTTATTTCGCGATATCACCCCCTTGCTTTCTGCACCCCAAGCCTTTAAACAAAGCATTCTACAATTGCAGGCGTTTTTTGCCAACGCCCAGGTCGAGGTGGTGGTTGGGGTTGAAGCACGTGGGTTTGTATTTGCCCCCATGATTGCGCTAGCGTTGGACGCGAGTTTTGTACCTGCGCGCAAACCTGGGCGCTTGCCCTACCATACCGTGCAGGCGAGCTACACCCTAGAATACGGCAGCAATCGGTTGGAAATTCATCAAGATGCCATTGCCAAGGGGCAACGTACCATTTTAATTGATGACCTCTTGGCTACAGGTGGCACCATGGGAGCAGGGATTGCGTTGGTTGAAAAACTGGGCGGGGTGGTGGTGGGTTGTGCCACTTTGATTGAATTATGCGCGTTGGAAGGTAGGAAGCAACTCAAGGGTTGTCCCTTTCATACCCTTATTCAATATCCTTAAAAAACACGGTTTTTTTGGATTGTTGCCCGTTCCACAGGTACCGTACATTTTGTAAAGAAAGGGTTTTTTCAAAAACCCATGTCAAGCATCAATTTGCGTCCCCTTTCCCAACAACCTCAGTCGATTGAACCTGAAGCCTATGCAAGGCATATTGCCCAGCGCGGGGAACAGGGTTGGAGCACTTGTGCCAACGAGGAAGAATGGCTGTGCAAATTGCATTACTTGCGTCAAGGTTTGCTTCAGGGCAAGTTGGGGAAAGAGGATTTTTTGAAGCGTGAGACCCGTTTAATCAATGCATGGATCCGCCGCCTGCGCTAAAAATACCCCCCCGTTTGCGCAGATTCTCTTCCTCAGATACGGGGTGAAAGCCAAAGTCCCATGCCAGGTTTAAAGCACCCAAAAAATGTGGCGTCGAAACCGCATCCACAGCACGTACCAGCCCATGCCTCATCAAAAAATTCCTATCCAAAAAAACCGTCTATGTCTCCTCGAAAAAACCTATGTGTGCCGCATACACCAAAGATGTGTTGCATAAATGGGCACAAAACGCATACCCTAAGGGGCTACCACGTGTAATCATCTTGATGCGAACCACACAAAAGGCCACGCAAAGCGCCTTTGCACCCTCATGATGAAAAAGACCAACCTGTCAGTTTAAACCCTCGCGCATCCACATCCAAGACAAACCCGTTTTCGACGAACCTTTTTCAACCGGCAAAAAACGACGCAACATTTTTTGATAACGCCATGCCCCTTGCAGACCGGAGCCATTTTTGCGGAGATATTCGCAGCGAACACGTCAACTCTACGGTCACCCTTTATGGCTGGGTACATTCGCGCCGCGACCATGGCGGGGTTGTTTTTGTTGATCTACGCGACCATCGTGGTTTGGTCCAAGTGGTCTTTAAACCCGATCACAGCCCAAGTGCCCACGAAATGGCCGAACGCTTACGTGATGAGTACGTGATTGGCATTGAAGGCAAGGTGGAAAAGCGCGAAGCGAATATGCTAAACCCCAAACTGCCCAGCGGGGAAATTGAGGTTAACGTAACCACGCTGCGTATTTTAAACGCTTCCACTCCCCCCCCATTTCATTTTCAAGATGGCGCAGAAGAACGCTTACGCTTAGAGCACCGCTATTACGATCTGCGCCGTCCACTTATGCAAAAAAACCTGCGTCTGCGCTCGGAGGCCGCCTGGTGCGTGCGCACGCAGCTCCATAGGCAGGGTTTTACAGAAATCGAAACCCCTGTACTTACCAAGGCCACCCCAGAAGGGGCCCGCGACTACCTCGTGCCTTCGCGCATTAGTGCAGGCAGTTTTTACGCCCTGCCACAATCGCCCCAACTGTTTAAGCAACTCTTAATGATTGGTGGTTTTGATCGCTACTACCAAATTGTTAAATGCTTTCGCGATGAAGATTTGCGGGGCAATCGCCAGCCAGAGTTTACCCAAATTGATATCGAGCAAGCATTTGTCACCCCCGAGGCAATCTACAAAACCGTGGATGAGATGATGCAATGCCTGTTTGGCAGTTTGGCTGGGGTCGAGGTAAAAACCCCCATTACCCACATTGGTTACGATGAAGCCATGACACGCTTTGGCTCAGATGCGCCAGATGTGCGCTTTGACTTAGAGTTGATTAACCTCTCAGACCTTTTGCAAGGCGTGGAATTTCGTGTGTTTGCCCAAGCCTTGGCCAAGGGTGGCCAGGTGGCTGCCATTCGCATACCCAGGGCCGCCAAGGACTTATCACGCAAAGACCTCGACGAACTTACCGATTTTGTAGGGCAATATGGTGCCAAAGGCATGGCCTGGGTGCGTAAACTGGCAACCAGATGGCAGTCTCCTATTGCCAAGTTTATTCCAAGCAAAACCCAACAGGCCATTGATGCGCGGATGGGTTTGAAAGAGGGTGATTTGGTATTGTTTGGGGCAGATACAAACCAGGTTGTATGGGCTTCTTTAGGTGCTTTGCGCAAAGAACTTGCCCAGCGTTTAGGGCTGATTAACCCCAAAGATTTCCGCTTTACATGGGTAACGGGGTTTCCCTTATTTGAAAAAGACCGAGCCAGTGGAAAATTGCATGCGATGCACCACCCTTTTACATCCCCTGTGGAAACTGATTTTGAAGCTTTTGCCAAGGCTAACCCCCTCACCATGCGCGCACAAGCCTATGACATTGTGCTCAATGGTGTGGAACTGGGTGGGGGGAGTATGCGCGTTCATTCTCCCCAAATTCAGCAAAAAATTTTGGAACTTTTGGGCCTTACCCCTGAACAATGCCACGAAAAATTTGGCTTTTTGTTGAACGCTTTGGGCAGTGGCGCCCCACCCCACGGAGGGATTGCGTTGGGGTTTGATCGCATTGTAATGTTTTTGAGTGGTGCAGAATCGATTCGCGATGTGATTGCCTTTCCCAAAACACAGCGAGCCACCGATTTGCTAATGCAAGCCCCTTCCCCTGTTGAAGCCGAGCAGTTACGCGAACTCTTTTTGCATACTTTGCCCAAACTTTAAAAAGAAACACGCGATGGTAAACATTACGGAACTCACCGAAGATTCCCAACGCGAAATTATGGGTCTATTGCAAAAATACTGGGGAGACCCACAACATTTTGCACGGGTACTTGCACGCCACTCAGCACTGTTTGGTGATCCAATTTCCTCCGATGAATTGTTGATGTTTGCAGAGGCACTTTACCGCCATGTACATTTGGTTTGGGCACAATACTTCCGTTGTGTCTCCTCACCCGCCATGCTTGATGGCGCATTGCGTGCGGTCCGTGCTCAGGACCCACAAGCCGAAAAACCCATCCAGTTTTATGCATGGGCAGGGCGCTTGGTTCAAAAAAATATGTTGGCGTATTTAAACAGCCAACGTGGAAAAGAGTGCTCTACCATGGTGCTAAAAGCCTTAAATGCACAAAAATCGAGTTTTATACGAAAGTATCGAGACAGTTTTCACAGCCTTGAAGAGGTGGAAAAAGGGTTACGTGATTGGTTCGAACAAAACAAGGCGTTCTCATTTAACACCGCAGAAGCCACAACCATTTTGGGCTTTGTCCTTGAAACAGCCCGCCGTGAAGCGCGTGATGTCAACTTGCTTGAGCACGCCCAACCAAAATTTAGCCTTGACTCCGCCCTTTGTTTTCTTGTGCACGATGCCGAGGTTAGCCAAGCCAAACATAACTTTTTGTTGATTGGAAAAAAGACGCGCATGCGCCATATGGAACGTCTACAGCGTCAACTTTTGCCTGTGCTATCCGCCAAACTTCCCTCCCTCGCCAAAGGGGTTCGTTTTTTTCAGTACATCATCGAAGCCACGCTGTGTCCCTACCCCCAACCCATCATTTACGTACGTGGCCTTGTACAGCATTATTATAATCTTGCCCAACAATCCTCCTTTTTTGATGGACTCCACGAGACCCAGCAAATCGAAGGGCACTTTCAGCGCCTACGAAGCAAGCAAGAAATAAATCAACCCGTTTTAGAAATGGCCAAAGCACTGGCCATTTTTGGTGCCCCACAAAGTGATGTTGAATTTCAGCAGCGTACGAATCGCATTTTAAGCCTTGATTTCACAAAACTCTTTCAATGGCCTAGCACTTTGCAAGAAGCCATGGAGCGTATGCAAACTAGCACCAATACCTTGCCCAAATAAAGCCTATGGCGTGCCCTTTGCCCTTTTCCCATGGAGCGCATGCAAAAACTAGCACCAATACCTTGCCCAAATAAAGCCTATGGCGCGCCCTTTGCCCTTCCCATTGTTGCCCCAAAACCCACGCATTGCCTTTATTCGCTTTAGTTCAATGGGGGATGTTGTCAAGGCAAGTGCATTGCCTCGCCACGTGAAGCAGTGCTTTCCTCAAGGCAAAGTGGCATTCGTTACCCTTAAAGAACATGCCCCGTTTTTTCAAGACAATCCCCATGTCGAGACAATGTTTACCTACCATCGTCCAACAGGAATTGGTGGGTTAAAGCCATTGGCAAGGCAACTATGCCAATGGAAGCCCCATTTGGTCGTGGATCTTCACCGGAGCTTGCGGAGCAGATTGTTGCGCAAAATGTGTGGCAGTCTTCCCGTGGTGCAATACCAAAAGCATCATTTTAGGCGCTTTTTGCAGATTCACTTTGGCTGGCAAGGTGCCTGGGCAGGTGTCCATAAAGAACGGGATTTTTTAGATCCCCTCACACCCTATGGCATTCAAAACGACGGCAAAGGTCTGGAACTCCACCCACAAGGCTTGGTAAACCAAAAAGACTTTCGCCAAAAATTTGCGGCTCAGCTCCAAACCTTGCGCATCTGGAAGCAAGAAGGTGCCCTTGTGCTCGGGCTTGCACCCGTGGCCGCCTGGCCTTTAAAGTGCTGGCCGTTGCCTTATTTTAAGCAATTAGCCCAACAATACCTCGCCCATACGGTCCCTAAGGGGCGTATTGTGGTGTTTGGGGGGGGGGGTGAACATGGGGCAAGCGAACTTGCCGATTCTTTGGGGGGCGATGCTCTTAACTTGGTAGGGTGTACGCAGCTCCTCGAATCAGCCTATTTTTGTACCCACACGCGGTTTATGGTGGCAAACGATACGGGCATGATGCACATTGCAGAAGCGGTCGGCTGCCCTGTCTTGGCCTTGTTTGGTCCCACGGGAAAAACCCTGGGCTATTTTCCCAGTCACCCCAAAAGCCTTGTACTAGAGCGATTTTTACCCTGCCGTCCTTGCACCCCCACAGGCCAAGGGCGTTGCACCCATGCATGGCCCCAAGCCTGCCTGCAGAGCATTTCCCCCGGGGATGCGTGGCGCACCTTACAGGGCATGCTAACCCATGTATAGCAGGCTTTCAACGCTAACGTTTCACCACTGCCCCAAGGCTTTTATGGGCAAAATACCAAACCAAGGACCCCAAACAACACCCCCTTTTTTAGCCAAATCACCAAACCCTGCGTACAGGATCGCCCCCCTTTTTAGCCAAATACCAAACCCTGCATTTTTCACCCTCTTAAACCTTGATGACCCGTTTTCATGAAGCGGTTTTTTACCTTTGCTGGTGTCTGGAGCATCGACTGTGTGCTCCGCATAGCCCCCTTGGCTTTGCTGGTTTTTGGGGTGTGCCTCGCCCCTTTTGTCCCCGCCATTCGCCAGTATTTAATGGGACAAAAGGGTTTGCAACAGCGCATTGCCCGTGCCATGCGGCAACGCCGCGCCAATGCATCGCCCATTTGGATGCACGTCGCCAGCGTGGGCGAGGCCTTGCAAGGCTGGCCCTTGTTAGAGCATTGGATGCACCAGGGCTATCAAGGCGTCATCACCTACAGCTCACCTTCGCTGAAGGTATGGTGTGACAAAAATGCCTCCTTTCGACATCAAAACTTATTGTTGCTCGATTACTGCCCTTATGATCTCTTTTGGCATGTACGTAAGGCGATTTCTCAAATCAAGCCCCGGTTGGTATTGTATGTTAAGTGGGACGTTTGGCCGAACATGGCGCGAGAGATTCAGCGCACAGGCGTGCCGCAAATTCTGGTTTCTGCCACCTTACACACCATGTCAAAACGCATGCAAAGGGGCATCCTTCAAGGGGCATTCAGGCAAGCACTGTGGCAGCACATCTATGGGTGCTTGAATGCCGTTTATGCTGCAAGCACCCAAGATGCCCAGTTTTTAAAGCAAATCATCCCCCCTCAGGTGCCCGTTAAAACCCTAGGTGACCTGCGTTGCTATAGCACCCTTGCAAGGCTCGCCCACCAACCACGTCCTCGCTTACCGCAAAATTTTTGCACAAGCAATCCCGTTTTGGTCGCAGGGAGCGTGTGGCCAACGGATACCGTGCACCTCCTTCCCGCGCTTAAGCGGTTGCTCCAAGTACACCCCAACGTACAACTCATTTGGGTACCTCATCAAATAGACCACCCAAAGCTTGCATACGTGGAACAACAATTGGATGCCTTTGGTTGTATGCGCTTAAGCACTTGGGAGCAAAGGGCTGAGACGACCTCCAAGCAAACCTTGCCGGTTACCAGGGTGGTGCTGGTTGATTCCGTGGGAAAACTGGCGGCACTCTATGGCTACGCCACCCTTGCCTATATTGGGGGTGCTTTTGGGGTGGGGGTGCATAACGTGCTTGAAGCTGCTGTAGCAAGTGCCGTATGCTTGTTTGGCCCCAATATGCGCATGGATAACCAAGCCAACGCACTGGTCAAACAAGGCTTAGGCCTGGTGGTGACGCAGCAGCAAGAAATATACGAAAGCATCGATCACCTGCTCACGCATCCTCAAATTCTTGCTCAAAAAAAAACCGCCTTACAACTCTGGCTGCAACGGCAGCACAACATTCTACCCAACTATACGTTGGCATTGCTGCACTGGCTTGACCCAAAAGTTATGGGTTAGAATAAAGGCGCACGTGCGCTTAAGTCCTCCTTGCCTGGCAAGCAAATAATGCCAGCCCCCTTTTTTGCCATGATGAGGAGCATCCATCATTTGAACGCCCAAAACAAGAAGAATTTCTGGATTTTGTGTGCAAGCCAGCTGCTCACTTTGTCTGGTTTTTTTAGTATTTTTCAATTCCCGCTCTACATTCAACATTTGGGTGGTGGCAAACAAGAAATTGGGATTTTAATGGGTGCTATGACCATTGCCTCTGCAGGCTTTGCTCCTTGGATTACCCAAGCCGTTTCCAAATTTGAGCGCCGCCGCATGATGTATTTTGGTGCATTCTTACTAAGCATAAGCACCTATGGCTTGTTTTTAGTGGGCAAAATTAACCTAATCTTGCTGGTACTTATGATGCTACGCGGGCTGGGGTTTGCCCTATTTATCAATGCATCAGGGGCCTATTTGGCCGAAATCATCCCCTCCCACCAACGGGCCCGTTTTATTGGCATGAACTTTGGGTTTAATCAGGTAGCCATTGGGCTGGGACCTTTGCTTGCTGAGCAACTTATTGTGCATTACCACTTTCAAGCCTATTTAAGCGTGGCAGCACTTTTTCCGTTGGGTGGTGTTGTCTTACTAAAATGGCTTGTTCCACGCCACCCCTTACAACCAAGCCATTTGCATTGGTTAAACGACGCCATTTATTTTGGCAAGGCCTTGCACAATGTTCGCTTACGTCGTTCCTTTGGGTGTCTGTTTCTGGTTGCTTCCGGCTTAGGAGGGATTTTTAGTTTTATTGCACCCTATGCCAAATTCCTGCAGGTTTCATCGGGTGTATTTTTTACCTTTTATGCCGTGTTTACCGCTGTGTGCCGCTTTTGGGGAGCAGGCTTGGCCGACCGCTATCCACGCCCCATGGTGGCAGCTTTGTGTTTTGGCATTATGGCTTGCGGTACACTGGGTCTCAGTTTTTCGAGCACTTTATGGGACATGGCCATTTGCGCTGTGGTGATTGGGATTGGCTTTGGCATTGCCAATCCTGCCGTATTGGCCTTAATGCTAGACCGCAGCACAGCAGACCAACAAAGCCTTGCTATTGGAGTGTTTCATTTTGCTTTTCAATTGGGCAATTTACTGGGCACCCCTTTGCTTGGCCAAGCCGCCAAATATTGGAACTATGAGGGAATGTGGCCTTTTGCGGCGGGCATATTGGCAATAGCTGCGTTGCTTATTTTGTTTTCACGCCCATTGCCTGTAGATGAAACCAAGAAGATTCACGGTGCAACCATTTAACGGGGTTGGTGCCATACCCCAGCTTGGCACCTCAAATACCACCGCTACCCATGGTAATAAACGCTTTGCGCCAAAAACAGCCTTCCTCACCCAAAATGCTCCTTTGCTTATGGGTGGGCAAAACAAAGCACGGCTTTGTGCAGCAAGGCGTGGAGCACTATACCCAACGCATCACCCCATACTACCCCATTCAACAACAAGTTGTTAAAACAGCCGCCCATTCGGGGCGTAACATCACCACAGTGCTTAAGCAAGAATCACAGAGTCTATTACGCTTTGTACAAGCAAAAGATTGGGTGATTGTATTGGACGAAAAAGGCAAGCAATTTACCAGCATCCAGTTTGCCACCCAGTTAAACACTTGGCGCGAACAAAGCGCGGGCAAGGTTGTGTTTATCATTGGCGGTGCCTATGGAATACACGCACAAATTAAACAACGCGCCCAGGTGGGATTGTCACTTTCAAACATGACTTTACCCCATCAACTGGTTCGGTTAATGCTGCTTGAACAGTTATACCGTTGTGCCACCATAAACCATAACACCCCCTACCATCACCCATAACAGTGCCGTAAAAAAATTACTGTTTTATGAGTAAAATCGACTTGCCGCGCACCCGTAGCCTCAGTACATCACCCAATTGTATGCCTGCGCGTTGTAAGGGTTCTTGGGGAATGCTAACCCCGTAAGCAGAGCCACGACCACGTCGATTAACCTCGACGGTTTCAATTGCCTGCGCATCTGTTTGCAGGCTAGAACGTGCCTTACGAAAAGGAGGCACAGCATCGCCTGTAATTTGCGAGGCCCGTACCAGGCGATTGCTTAACGTAAGGGTCGTTTTAATTCCAAGGTTTTCAGCAATTTGTCGTTGGGATAGCCCCTTTTTAGACAAATATTTAACTTTGCTAAACAAAATTTTAGCCTCGGTTACTTTTTCTTCATCGGGTGTTGACATATTTCTGTGAGCCTATGAGTAGTAGGTTGCATAATTAACATAAACTAACGTTAGGTATTTAAAGAAAAATTACCCACCATAATGATAATGTTTAGCAAACGTGAGAGTTTGCTCCAGAAACTTAAAATTTACGACGCCACATCATCTGTGAAGGTTTTCTAAAAACGCTGGACAATTTTAAGTATGAGGTTCATCTTCGTGCAAGGTTGGGTGGATTCAACGTGATCGCGCCCACTCGCTTTCTCAAAAAGAATGATTATCCTTTTTTAAGACATACCTTTCGCAATCATACACATTAACTTAATAAAATAAAATTTTTTTTAAAATAACCACGCTCCAAACAAGATCAATTGCTCACTTTGGTATTGGGTATCTTCAATGGGTTTGGCCCATTCGATGCGCACGGGAAATGTGCGTAAATTGAATGCATTCAAAGTGAGTTCTAAGCGCAACCCCGCATCACGGCGCAAAGGTTGACTGCGTGCCGTTTGCGCATTATGCCAGCCGCGTCCTGCCTCGTAAAAAACACCCAAATGTACGGCATGCAGTTGGAGTGAGTCTCCTTTTAAGCCCTGCCACACGCGCCAGTTACTGCGAACACTGGCCGTGGCAATTTCTTGGTGTGCAAGCGCGGGTTCCAAAGGGTAACCCCGCAGTCCTTCCCCTCCTCCTATGTCAAACCCTTGGTTGGCGTACCCTTTGGTGGTGGCACGTCTAAAGGCTACCTCTGGATTCCAAAATCCGAACAGCCAAAGCCCTTGGCGTAGCCTTGCATCATGACGGAGGTAGTTTTGTTTGCCTTGGTATTGGGTATTTGTTGTGGTGGTTTCCCAGTCTATTTCGGTATATGCCCGTTTGGCATAGGTTAAAAATCGCGTATAATGGATCAATGACCAGATAATCTCTTGATCTACCCTCGTTTGTGGATAGGTGATCATCGCTCCAACACGATGAAATCCTTGGATGTTTTCTTGTTTGGGGTAGCGATACAATAAGGCAACTTCGCCGCTTTGGACCTCATCGATTTCTTGGATTTTAAGGTTTAGGGTTAGCCGTGGCGACCCTATGTGGGCAATTTCCCAGTCGATCACAAACCCACAGCAGCCCTTTTTTTGGCTCTGGTTTAGCAACACGCTAAGGTTATGGCTTTCATTAAAATGCGCAACGCCCCCCCAGCTTAACACATTGCCCCCTTTGAGGGTGGCCGTTGGAATGGCTCTAAAGGTGATTAGCAAATCGCGGTTACTAACCAAATCAACCATGGGGCGAAAGCGCCTTTGACCTGGGTATTCGTTGTTTTTACGCTCTTCCTCGAACCACGCCTCTTTTGGGTCGATGGAAAGGCTTTTTAAGGGAGATGTTAGCACTAGTTTAAGGATATAACTTGGTTGATGTGGTAACCATTCGATGCGGTGTTGTCGTCCATTTTCCTCTTCTGCCACCACTCCAATAGGCACCAAAAGTGCTTGGGTGGTGGTTAAGGTCGCACGCAAAGCGATTTTCCCCGCTTGTTTGCGTTTAGTCACCCGCTCAATGGCAAGGTCTACAGAGGTTACCCCTTCAACCCAATCTTTAAAAAACCACGCCAAAGACTGCTGATAAATTGCCTCTGCTTTTTTTTGAAATTGTTGCGGGGTAATGATGCGATTAGTGCTGGATGTTTGCATGCTTTGCAGCAGGCGTGCAAAGCGTGGCATGCCAAGTACGTGCTGTAACATTCGGACAACAAGCGGTGCTTTGTGAAACACGGCTACGCGTGCTGCAAAGGCATCGGGGTAGTTTTGGAGATCAATGTTAAGTGCTACATCACGCTGTTCACGAATAGCTTGACGTACGCGGCGTTCATAATAATGTTCGCGATAGTTTGGGTTGAGCCAGTCTCTTCCTTGACGCAAACCTACATGGGGGCCATAGCGGGTTTCAATCCAATGTATGGCCAGCCAGCCACTTAAGCCATGACGCAACCATGCAGCACGTGTTTCATGAAAGAAAAAATGCTCGCCCAACCATAGTTTGGCCATGGTTTTTACCACTTCTGCCGAGAGCAAACGTCGAGAGTGCACAGGGTTTTTCCACCACACCTGTGGAATAAGCACCAAGCCTTGCCCCATGGCACGCATGTCACCTTGAATGGCATTGGTAGGGGCAAGCACAATCTGCTTAGGAAGAACCCAAGCATAGTTAGCCTTCACCTCTGCCACAAACTGGGCTGCAATGCGCAGTATATGCTGGGCTTGGTCTGCAGCATGTTTTGGGTAAAGGATGCGCAAGGTGGTGTTCAACACTTGCGTCGTATGCTGTTGTAAAGGGGCGGTGAGCACCAGGGCAGGCTGGCGCATAGACTGGGGCGGGCGCAATTTTACGCGGGGTGTCGTGGGATTACGCAAGGTTTTTGCTGCACTGGGGTTGGCAATACTGGGGGCAAGCATGCGTAATATGCTGCCCGCTTGCAAAGGCTGAGTTTCCCCGTGGCCTAACAAAGCGTAACCTGCCTTGGGGCCCTGTATACCCAGTGCCATCTGCCAGTGGGCTATGCGCGGGGCGTGCACATCGCGAACCCATTCTCCATTGTCCCAGTTGGCCAGTTCGGGCAACCACCAGCGCAAAACCAGCATATCCTCGTGCCAACCTTCCCAAATCCGTCTGGGAATTTTTAGGGTAAAGGTTAAGAAAACCCGCCGCAACTTTAGAGAAGTGTGCTGCGTTTTCCCCATGGCGATACCCTTGGGTTGAGGGGGATTGGGGAGGCGAAGCTCCAACAAACCTTTCTGGCTAGAATAGCCCACTGGAATGCTGGCGTTGTCGAGCCATGTGGCTTGCAATGGGTGCCCTTGGGTATTTTTGGCCTCATGCAAAACCAGACCTCCTGGGGAAAACCCTGCAGGGGTTTCCGAATCTGCTTGTGGGGTCAGTTCGAAGGCATCCAAAAGGGGGAGGGGTTGAATGGTGCGGCGGGTGCCTCGGGAATCGGGGGTTAAAAAGCGGTTGCTAGGTACGTGCAACAACCACGACCCACCTTGGGCACGTGCATCTTGAGCCCCGAGGACAATTTGCATGTGTACCAAAAGCGTTTTACTCTGCCAGTCGACATGCCCTTGCACGTGATAATTAGGCAAGGGGGCCTTAGGCTGCGGGGGGGGAAATGGGGGTGAGGCGGCAAAGACACTCGTAACACCTACAAGCAAGCTCGTTAAGTGGCCAAGTACAGCTTTTAGCGGCATCTATGCATCCCTCTTTACCCGTTTATGCCGCCAGCCGCCATCCACTGTAAACGTTCACATGGTTTTATATTGGTGATTTTAGCGTTAATTTTTGAATAGCATGTTTTTTGCGTGTTGTATAGGATGTCAAATACCAACGCACCGTTCACCGTAATAGGGCTTATAAGCATGGATGATCTCACCTTGTGCCTTGCCTTTGGTGAAGCCTAGATATGGCGGCAAATTAAAGCGCTTATCCTGCAAACATCTCTTTTATCGTGCGTATCTGTATTCGCGGGTATTGTCTTCCCATTTTATATTTTGGAATACATCGAATTTTAATGTTTATAATCAATATCTTAAATCATTATTGAGCATGCCTTAAAAAGGGTGTGTGCCTTTATTGTGTCCTCTTTTTTTCTACCAGGCAATCATGGCCTCATCTTCCCTGCCTTTGACGGGTAGGGTGATGCCCTTGTCTTGGTTGTATCGCCATGGGTGGCGATTTAAGGATGGTTTTGGCTTTAAGGTTGGTGTAGTTTCTGCTGATTTGGATCCCTTTGTGGTCGCTGGCAAACTCGACCTCATCCTGTGATTTGGATCCCTTTGTGGTCGCTGGCAAGCTCGACCTCATCCTGTGGGACCCCTGCCAAGAGTTAAGTTTGTGATGGCAGGGGAGGACCCTTGCTCGGCCCGACTTGGTGCGTTGCGATCCCTCCCCTGAGAAGCGGATAAAACCCCGCGCATCCTTTAAACGGACTTGCTTCCAGGTGAGTGTGAGCGGCTTCTTGTTTTTGCAATGGCAAGCGGTCAAGACGATCAGTGTAAAAGCATGTGTCCCTTTACAATGGCCCCATGGAACCCACCGTTTTCTACGGGATAAAGCCATCCGCGTCCAGAACAAAGCGTTTCGAGGCCTGATTGGGGGGTGGATAGACCCCTCGTATACGCTGCGATGACAGATTATTTTACAAAAGGGGTGGACAACTTGCCCTAATTAAAGGGAACCTACGCCTTTGACGCTCGCGTTTTTCCGGCCACGCTGTACCCCCTTAACACCTTACCGCCATACCATAATCTCATCTTTTCCAACTATGAAAAAGCATGGTTCTCCGCTTGTATTTTGTGGAATTTTTTGGCACCGACGGTTTCGTTTTTGTTTTATTCTCCAAGAAACCTCTGTGGGTTTGCAGGTGGTGCTCGCCTGTGGGACAGTGCTCAACGTAAAGAGGGATCAGGTATTGCTACGCTGGCAAGGCGAAAAGGTATCCACGCGGCAACCTACAGCACAGTTGGATTACTGGGATACACACTGGAGCGAGCATGCCCCCAACGATAAAACCTTGACACTGTTGCAGCAGCAGTGCGGGAGGCAATCCACCTATGCGGTGGGGGAGTTAGTAAGCAAATTAAAGCCTCCACCCCAAATGGAGTGTAATTGGTGGGCTGCCGTTGTACTGGCAGGTTTGCTACAGGCGCGTCACCGTTTTTGTTATAAAAACCACCAACTGTGGGTCCTCAGTCCCGAAGAAACCCGCCAAGCACAGAAAAAACGGCAAGATTCCGCAGAACAAACCAAAGTATCTGCCCTGTACGCGACATGGATTGCCCAATTAAAAAGTTGCATGCAGTCGACATCACAAACCCAAAAGGCACAAAAGGAACAATCGCTCAAGAAACTCCAGGCGGGTGTGGTCGCAAGCCAATGGCAGGGTTTTATAGATGCGCTCCGCAGTGTTCTCATTTTTGGGAAACAAAGCCCCCATTGGCAAAATTTGGCTGAGGTATTTGGGGTAAAAAATCTGGCTGAACCTGCCCGTGAAGCAAGGTTAAGTGGCCTGCTTAAAGCAGCGCAAGCGTGGCAGGGTTGGCCCGCCATTTGGTGTGCCAAAGCGGGGGTGGATGCCCTTTTTAATGCCGATACTTTGGAAGAAGCACGGCGTCTTGCAGCCATGCCTGTGCAAAGCCGTGGGTGTGAGGATTTGCGCCATTTGGAATGCTGGACGGTCGATGGTGCAAGTACGCTCGATTGTGATGATGCGTTTTCATTGGAAGCCCTTGAAGGAGGTGTGTTGCGGGTGTGGACACACATCGCTTACCCAGGAGCCCTGCTCGGGCAAACGGGTCCTTTGTTTGCCGTGGCAGAACAGCGCATCGCGAGCGTGTACCACCCGCAGCAAACCTATCCTATGTTTCCTTTTGTTTTAAGCCAAAAGCGTTTTTCATTGCTGGTTGGGCAGGCTTGTGAGGCGATTTCTTTTGCATTTTTGTTTGGCAGAGGTAAACCTCGCTTAGAAAAAGCGTGTTGTAGCGTTGTTCAGGTTACCCAAAACCTACACTATGCCCAAGGGGAAGAACGCATCGCTCAAGAAAGCACTTGGGGGCAATTGGCCCGGCACACCCAAGTGCTAGCTAAGGCACGCTTTGCTCAAGGAGCCCAACAACAAGAACGCCACGAATGGCACATCAATGTAGAAAACCCTTTGGACATTAAAATGGAGCATGTGCTGCGCCAAGGGCCTATTCATTGTATGATTGAGGAATTGGCTATATTAACCAACACCCATGCGGGAAATCTATTACGCCAACAAGGTGCTTTGGCGGTCTATCGTGCACAAGCAAACCAAGATCCCCAGGGCCAGTTTCCCCCCGCCAAGATAAACTTAAAAGGCGGCTTGCATGCGGGCTTGGCATGCCAACATTATGTACAAATCACCTCGCCTATTCGCCGTTTTTTAGATATGGTGACACAACAGCAGTTGGCCGCTGTTTTAGGTGGCCGCCCCACCCCTTTTGCCGATAAAGAACAAATGTATCAATGGGGCTTGCAAGCTGAGCGTCGCCAGCAACAATACCGTCGGTTGGCCAAAAAAGTACGTGGTGCGTGGCGATGTGCATATCTAACGCAGCAAATGGCGCTTAAAACACCCTTTCATGCTGTGATAGAAGTGAGTGCAGGTGCCACCCAAGAAACGGGCTTGGTATGGCTTGAAAAAGTAGGAATTATGGCAAAATGCACCATGCCCGCGGCACTCGCATCAGGGCTGCGCATTCAAGTACAAATTCAAGAAGTCAACGAAATAACGGGCCATGTACAGGTGAAATTGTCTAAAAAATAGGCATCTAAAAACCCCGCAAAATACGGGCGGTTGCTTGGCCTTACCCACTTTTTGTAATGAAAACATAATAAAGCAATCGCATGCCGCAAAACGATCTTTTATTGCGTACCTTACGCCGTGAGCGCACCCCACGTGCCCCCGTTTGGCTCATGCGTCAAGCGGGACGTACCGACCCCGAATACCACGCCTTACGCCAACGGTCACCACGCGATCTGCATGCTTTTTTTCGCAGCCCCAGCGATGCTGTGCGCATCTCTCTCCTGCCGCAGCGCATTGGGGTCGATGCCATTATCATGTTCCAAGATATCCTTACCCCCTTGTCGCCAATGGGGGTCGACTTTCACTTTGCCCCGGGCCCCGTACTACAAGAAGCATGTGCTACCCCCACCCATTGGCAAGCTTTAAGACCTTACCAAATCTCACAACACCTTGGGTTTATAGGCCAAAGTATTGAGGGTATTTTAGAGGCCTTAAAAGATGCCTTGCCCTTGTTAGGCTTTGCAGGGGCACCTTTTACCCTGGCTGCCTTTTTAATTGCAGGCAAAAGCCCTGGAATGAACCTTGGGCAAACCATTGGGTTGGTCCGCCGCCAACCCCAAGCGTTTGAAAGGCTGATGGACAAACTCACCCAAATGACCATCGATTATCTAGGTTACCAAGTACAAAATGGTGTGCACGCAGTGCAGCTGTTTGAATCGGTGGGGGGTGCCGTGCCCCATGATTTGTACGAACAGTTTGTACAGCCCAGCCACCAACGTATCTTTGCCAGTTTGCCACAAAGCATGCCCAGCATTTTGTTTGTGCGCGAAGGTCTTGCAGTGGAAAAAATGGCCCAAACGGGTGCCATTGCAATCAGTGTTGGCGCGCAATTAACCTTGCCAGAGGTGTGGGAAAAAACGGGGGGGGCATGCGTGCTCCAGGGCAATGTTGACAACCAATGGTTGGCTGGTGCAAAGCCTGATGAAATTGAAGGCACCGTACACGCATGCTTGCAAAGCATGCAAGGCAAGGCGCATATCCTAAACTTAAGCCATGGGCTTTTGCCACAAACCCCTTTTGAGAATGTGCAGCACTTTGTGAGGGCGGCTAAAAATTGGCCTCAACCATGAATTCAAGAAAATCAATCGGCAAAAACACCCACACAGCAAATAACCCAACAGCCCAGCACGATCATTGCCAGTGTGGGGCACGCTACACCCTCCAAGGGAGCGAGTCCATACGGACTTTGGTGCTTCACAGGCCAAAGAGCTGGCAATGGCATCAAACCCGCGGGGCCCATATTCAAAATGCCGCAATGTACCTGTAATCGGGTCGCCCTCGTCAAAGGGGGGAATGCGTGCTTCCCAAGTGGCTGGTGGCTGGTGCTTAGCCAAAACGTGCGTCGACCCGCCGCTACGATGCGCAAGAACCCCCCTTTTACGTAGATTTAGCCCTTACCACAGACACGAAAATGACGCTGGCAAGGGGTTTTTTGTTGAGCGAGACTTTGAAAGTCTCCGGTTTTGGAAAAAGTGCAAGGCACGTTTTTGATCAGCATTAACAACACCCAAAATGTGCGAGATATTTTCACCTTTTGACCGCCAACAGGTTGATACCCGATACACGCATCTGCGTCAACACACCTGCCTACCACGAAAACATCACAGAACGGCTTTGCAGCCATTTGAAAACCCCTGCCTTACAAGCGGCCTTGCAAAGCGGGTAAAGGTTGATATGGACAGCGAAACACAAAAACATGCCATGAAAAACGTGCGCCAAAATCACGAGTCGCAAAGCATGTGACCCAAAGCATGTGACCCAAAGCATGTGACCCAAAGCATGTGACCCAAAGCAACAAAGGGGGTGAATGGTTACAATCGGTTTTATCAGCAGGAATCATTTCCCACTGCCCCTTGGGGGTTGGGCTGTGTATCTTGCGCTTGCCATGTTTGCCAACGGCCCGTAAAAAAGCCCTGATCAAAGGTGGTTTATGTATTTAAAAAAACACAGCCAACAACAAAGAAGGGTAGAGCGATGACAGAAACAGTCAATGCGGCGTTAACCGATTTGAACTTGAAGATAGAGCGTGGTGTCCTGGCAGAGGTGGTCAGTCGACTGGTAGGGACAGCATTAAGGGATCAAGGCGCCATGATTCCCACGGGCTTGATTCAAGCCTATGGAGGCAAGGGCGTTACCTCCGCATATGATGGCCAGGGTGACGCAAGTTACACGGGGATTCCTGATGGATGGTTGCCTTGTGATGGGCGGGCGATTAGCCAAACGTCGACTGCTGATGGGCGTTTAGGGGCCACTGGCACCAGGGACACCACCCATTTATTTGCCGCCATTGGTCATGCCTTTGAACCCGTGATTACTGTGTTGCCCAACGTGGAAGGCGAAACCGAAGACCGCATCTATCTGCCTTTTCACCATTTTGCCAATGGAGAAGAAGTGAAGGTCCGAACGGTGGATGCCGCTGGCAACGCTACAGCAGACCCCATGGATCCCAGTTATTACGTGGAAGCCCCCACCGCCACACCGCACATCATTCGCTTGCACACCAGTGCCTTGATGAATGCGACTGTAGGGCTTAGCCCCGCTGCCCCAGGCAGTGAATTGGCACTGATTCGGCCGAATGAATTTAGCCTGCCCGACCTGCGTGGGCGCATGCCATTGGGTTCGAACAAAGGGGACGCTTCTGGTTACACCAGCAAGGAACAGGGCCAAGAATTGCGCCTCGCAGAGCGCCTGCTGGGGCACCATGGCGGGGATGAGTACTCACAAGCGCATTACCATTTACAAGCACCTTCGGGCAGTAGCAGAGGTACTTTAGCCGCTGCTTATGGCAATGAAAATAGCGGTATTAGGCGAAGTTTTCAATACGTTGAGGGTGGCAAAAGCACTACATATGCGGATAAAGTGTCCACATCTGGCACAGGCTTTGGTGAGAACATGCCTCCTTTTCAGATCTTGCATTACATCATCAAAGCCTAGGGAGTGAACAAGCAGGGTTTTACAACACTGCCACGCTAAAAAGTGCCAAAGTGCCATCCAGGGTGTTTTGGCACTTTTTTATGCCCACAATGCCAATGGGTGTTTGTTGGCTTAGTAGTCAATCGCTTTTAAAATCTCATAAATGCCCACAATGCCAATGGGTTCCTTTTGCGGGTTGGTCACGAATATGGCGCGAATTTTTTTGCCCTCCATGGTGTTGAGCGCGCGCGCCGCCAAAAAATGGCTGGGGATCGCTGTTGGATTGGGATTCATTACCTGTTCCACGGGTTGGCTTAAAAATACTGTGTCGGCGTGTTTAGCGTGCAGGCGCATTAAATCCCCCAATGAGAAGGCCCCGCATAGGCTTCCTTGAGCGTTTACCACGGCCGTAACGCCATAGCCTTTGGCTTCAATTTCTTCAACGGCCCGCTGCACGCTGTCGTTGGCAGCAATGCAGGGCAGTCGGCTTTCTTTGTCCATCAAATCGGCGACGGTGGTCATCAGTTTTTTGCCCAAATTGCCCCCTGGGTGAAACAGGGCAAAATCCTCGCTGCGGAATCCACGCAATTTAAGGAGGCACACGGCCAAGGCATCGCCAAAGGCAAGCAATGCGGTGGTGCTGGCGGTGGGGGCTAAATTGAGCGGGCAGGCCTCTTTTTGGACGCCGACATTTAGGTGTAGATCCGCCCTGCGGGCCAGTTGAGATGCAGGCTTGCCTGTCATGGCAATAATGCTCACTCCAATGCGGCGCAAGGGGGGCAGCAGGCTGAGCACCTCGGGGGTTTCCCCCGAATTGGAGAGTGCTAACACGAGGTCTTTTGCCTGCACCATCCCTAAATCGCCGTGCAGACCCTCTCCTGGGTGCAAAAAAAACGCTGGGGTGCCTGTGCTGGCAAAGGTGGCGGCCATTTTGCGCCCAATGTGCCCCGATTTTCCCATGCCCGTTACCACGACCTTGCCATGACATTGCAGCAACCAGCGCATCGCCTGCTGTAACGAGGCATCCAGATGCTGCTTCAAGCCCTCAAGCCCCGCAATTTCAATCGTGAGGGTTTCTCGTATGCTGTGTTCCACCAAGCTGGGGTCGATGAGCCCTTGCTCGTTTGGGAACGTGGTTGGTGTCTCATTCATGAAGCGTTCTGCCACCTTCGCTGGTCAGTAACGACGAGCCCTTGCTCGTTTGGGAACGTGGTTGGTGTCTCATTCATGAAGCGTTCTGCCACCTTCGCTGGTCAGTAACGACGAGCCCTTGCTCGTTTGGGAACGTGGTTGGTGTCTCATTCATGAAGCGTTCTGCCACCTTCGCTGGTCAGTAGCAGGGCTTCTCGCTCACTTTTTAACAGCGCTTCCGTCAATTCTCTCATTTCGCCATCGAGCACTTTGTCTAATTTATGCAAGGTGAGGCCAATACGGTGGTCGGTAATACGTCCTTGAGGAAAATTGTAAGTGCGGATGCGCTCACTGCGATCGCCACTGCCCACCATGGCGCGGCGTTTGGCCGTTTCGGCCTGTTCTTGCTCCTGACGCATCCGCTCAAACAGGCGTGCTTTAAGGGTTTTTAAGGCCTTCGATTTATTTTTGTGCTGCGATTTCTCATCTTGACTCTGGGCGGTAATCCCCGTGGGTAAGTGGGTTATGCGCACAGCAGAATCGGTGGTGTTCACGCTTTGTCCTCCCGGGCCAGAGGCACGGAATACGTCAATGCGGAGTTCGGTGCTGGGAATGTCGACTTCGTCTTCTTCTTCGGTTTGGGGCAGGACAGCCACGGTGGCGGCGGAGGTATGGATGCGCCCCTGGGATTCCGTGCGTGGTACGCGTTGCACGCGGTGCACCCCGCCTTCAAACTTCATAAATCGGTGGACCTCAACGCCCTCAATCGAGCAGATCACCTCTTTTAGCCCCCCCGTTTCAGAAGGGCTAAAATCCAAAGGCTCCACCTTCCATTTCATGCGTTCGGCATAGCGTAAATACATCCGATGCAAGTCGGCCGCAAACAGGGCAGCTTCCTCGCCTCCTGCGCCCGCTCGAATCTCAAGCACCACATCCAAATTGTCTAAGGGGTCTTTGGGAAGCAACAGTTCGCGCAAAGCTGTTTTTGCTTCAGCCAAGGCTTTTTCCAACACAAGGGCTTCTTCACTCGCCATGGTCACCATTTCGACATCCCCTGCAGCATCGTGCAGTAACGAATGGGTGGCCTTGAGTTCTTCTTCTAGTTTTTGTTTGTGTGCGGCGGCTTTCAACAAAGCCGCCAAATCTGCACGTTCTCGACCTAAACGCCGCAACGTATGGGCATCACCCAGCACTGCGGGGTTAGCCATTTGGGCATCAATCGCGTCGATGCGTCGTGAAAGGTCTTCAAAGGCCACAGGTCTCCCCACACCGCAACAAACTTAAAGGATGCTTATCCATACAACAAACAAAGGGGTTACCCAAAGGAGTACCCAAATAACCGTCTTGATCGGGCGGATTATTTTTTTAGATTATCATAGCGTTTGCGAAATTTTTCAATGCGTCCAGCAGCATCGACCAGTTTTTGTTTTCCCGTAAAAAAGGGGTGGCAGGCAGCACACACATCGGCACGAACAGGACCCTCTACTGTAGATTCTGCGGAAAACTTTGCCCCACAAGCGCATGCAAATTGGGTTTGATAGATTTTTGGATGAATATCTGGCTTCATAATCCCCGAAGTGTATGGGTTTTTTGAGGTGGAGGCAAGCGTTATGGTGACCTATGCAGGTGTTTGCATCGATTAAGGACTTTACATTTTGTCCATCATGTTTAAAAACTCGGCATTATTTTTAAAGTTAAGCAGTTTGCTCGATAAAAACTCCATGCTTTCCACCACACTCAAAGGGTGCAGTACGCGGCGCAACACCCAAATGCGGTCAAGGTCATGCTTAGGGATCAGGAGTTCTTCTTTGCGCGTGGCCGATTTAGAAATATCAATGGCTGGGAAAATGCGTTTTTCAACCAGCCTTCGATCAAGGGCTAGTTCCATATTGCCCGTACCCTTAAACTCCTCAAAAATCACCTCATCCATGCGGCTTCCGGTGTCGACCAAAGCGGTGGCAATAATGGTTAAAGATCCATGTTCTTCAATGTTACGCGCTGCGCCAAAAAAACGCTTTGGTTTGTGCAGGGCGTTCGAATCGACACCCCCTGAGAGAATTTTTCCGCTGGGAGGCACCACTGAATTGTATGCCCTGGCCAAACGCGTAATGGAGTCCAACAAAATGACCACATCGCGTTTATGCTCAACCAAGCGCTTGGCTTTTTCAATCACCATTTCGGCTACCTGTACATGGCGCGTGGCGGGTTCATCAAAGGTAGAGCTAATCACCTCACCTCGTACCGAACGCTCCATATCGGTTACCTCTTCAGGGCGCTCATCAATCAACAAAACAATGAGGCTAATGTCGGGATGGTTATTCGAAATGCTATTCGCCAAGCTCTGCAAAATCATGGTTTTGCCCGTGCGCGGTGGGGCTACGATTAAGCCACGCTGCCCCATGCCAACAGGGCACATCAATTCCATAATCCGCGTGGTTAGTTCCTCGCGATCACGTTCCAGCTTAATGCGCTCCTCGGGGTAAAGCGGCGTCAGGTTGTCGAAAAGAATCTTCTCCTTCGATTTTTTAGGGTCCTCAAAATTTAAATCCTCAACCTTAAGCAGTGCAAAATAACGCTCGCTTTCTTTAGGTTGGCGGACCTGCCCTGAAATGGTGTCCCCCGTGCGCATGTTAAAGCGCCTAATTTGCGAAGGCGAAACGTAAATATCATCGGGACCCGGAAGATAGTTGTAATCGGGAGATCGCAAAAACCCAAATCCATCGGGGAGCGTTTCTAACACCCCAGCCCCATAGACCACGCCTTTCATGGCAGATTGCGCTTGAAGCAATGTGAAAATCAACTCTTGCCGCCTCAAACTAGAGGCATTTTCCACATTAAACTGCCGCGCTAGCTGGTTGAGCTCACCGATATTGAGCTGCTTGAGCTGCGTTAAGTTCATCGGAGGAGGGCTCTTTTTCGTGCCATTTTGGTGGGGAATGGCGGCGGATTCGCCGTTGGCTTGCGAGGTGCGCCGTCCCTGGCTCGCCGCGCTATTCACCTCTTTCATAGGTGCCTCATATGTTAATCTGGGGTGTTCTAAAAAACGCTACCCTCATCTCTTTGCTAACCTTGAGATAAAAAAGAGCGTACGAGTAGACCTTGAGAAAGCATGAATTTCGATGTTCTCGTTAATCATGCAATTGAAAAATGGACAAACGGCTTACAAATGGTGGCACGGCAGTCAATAGAGGCTCGTATGCATCACGCAAGAACACGCCAAACAATGGCACTAGCCACAGGTAGCGGGCAGTGAACACTCTGCAAATAGGTGGGGTGTTTGTTAGGTAGCAAGGTAGACCCAACAGCAGCAACAAGAAAGACTTTATCCCTTCACGAAACGGATTGTCAAACTTTAATTTTACTTTATGGTTTACATTTCGTCTGCAGTCAGTTTCGCGGCTCGCTGGGCCCAGTCATATTCTGCCAAGCCACCGCTTTTTGGTGGTTGATGGGGCTGTATGGGGTTTGGCTGTGGCGTGCTGGGAGCATTTGTTCTGTGTTTTTGGATGGGCTTTGTGGGTAGCGTAGGAATGGGCGCTCCTTCAGCAGATTCAGGTCTCCTCAATGCCCCAGTGGCGTCAATGGATGATGCATTGGGCGGTTCCGAGGTTTTAGGGGGTTTATTTTTGGGGATGGGCGGTCCTTTAGCAGGTTCAGGTCTCCTCAATGCCCCAGTGGCGTCAATGGGTGATGCATTGGGCGGTTCCAAGGTTTTGGGGCGTGCCAAAGGGCTTATACGGGCTTCGATGGCGGTGTTTGCATCAGGGTTTACAGGTGTGCCGTGTTTTGTGCGAACCACAGTGGAAGCACCCATTGATTTTTGACCTGCCCGCGCTTTGACGGGTTTACGATGCAACCCAATGCGAGGGGGTGGTGCACACTTTTGCGACACAAATCCCAGATAAGCAACGACATCACTGCTTTTAAAATAGACAAAGCGCAGTGCTTGCGCACGCCAAAAATGAACACACGCAAAGCGATAAAGGTTGCGCAAAAACACCAGTGTACACACCACCAACGTTAGCAGATTGGCTTGTGTTTGCGCATTGCCTGGGTGTTTACCAACGCTAAATGCTTCCCCTGATGCAGCCCATTGGGTTAGTGCCCAACCCACCCAGCCGCTCTTTTCCACAATGGTGGGTGAATTGACCCACAAGCAAAATATCAAGCCCGAGGTCGCACTTAAGAGCAAGGTTGCACGGACCGCCCACGAGACGAGGTTTAAGCGCAAAGCAGCGGGGAGCAGGAGGTGCAAGACCAACAAGGGGAGCATCCATGCGCCCCAACCAAAAGCTTCGCGTAACGCCCCGCTTACCATTGCGCCTGCGATGCCTAAAGCATTTTGGGCGTTTTCGACAGTACGGAGGTTAAACGGCGAAGGATCAAAGGCATCATAGGAAAAAAGTGCCACAAACAAACCTGCGCTTAGCAGAATAAGGGCAAGAATTTTTGCATAGAAACGCATTATTTGAGTGGTTTTCTGACCCTCCATAAAGCATTTGCATCCCCTCTACTATAGATGGTGAGAAAGCGAAAACACGGGTTATTCCGAGGGTTGTTGGTTTAAATAGTACCTGGCGCGTTGGGCAGCAGCAGGCAAGACCAAGGCATCGGTTGCTTGCCCCAAATTCAATAATTCTCTGGCCAAAGAAGACGAAATGCATAGATGCTCTGGGAGGCTCAAAAAAAACACGGTGTGTACATTTTGCGCCAATAAAGCATTGCCAAAAGCCTGTTCCATTTCGCGGGGCAAATCCTGGGCACCACGCAAGCCTTTTACGATAACGTTAGCTTGAATTTGCTGGGCATGTAAAGCCGTGGCACCCGTATAGGAAGAGACCTCGACATTGCTTAAACCAAGGTGTTCAACGTAGTCTTGCATCATTTTTTGGCGTTCTTCAAGGGGGCACAGGTAGCGCTTGCCAGGGTTGATGGCAGCAGCCCAGGTGACCTTGGCAAACACAAGGGCTGCGCGTTGCAATACACTGGCATGCCCCCAAGTTGGGGGATCGCCGCTAATGGGATAGAGTGCGTGGTTCATGTGAGGCGGCTTCATAGGGAACGGTGAGGGTGTTTTAATGATAGCGTTCAGGGCAATAGCTTGGTTTCGGGTTTTGCTCGAGTTTTTGCTCGCATGGCTGCCCAATCCTTTAAGGAGGCACAGGTAGCGCTTGCCAGGGTTGATGGCAGCAGCCCAGGTGACCTTGGCAAACGCAAGGGCTGCGCGTTGCAATACACTGGCATACCCCCAAGTTGGGGGATCGGCCGCAAATGGGATAGAGTTGTGCGGTTCATGTGAGGTGGCTTCATAGGGAATGGTGAGGGTGTCTCATGGTTGTGGTCTTAAGGGCTCATGGCTGCTCGGGCTTGTTGTTGGCCCATCATGCACAGGGCTTTGGCCTCGTTCATATCGTGCATGCTTTCTGCGTAAATGCGTACCTTAGGCTCCGTCCCAGAAGGGCGCATCATAACCCATAGTCCACTTTCAAAGATTATTTTACAACCGTCCTCAAACAAAACTTGGACTATCTTTTGGGGTTTCCCCGCAAGGCTCCATACGTCTCCTACTTGAATAGACCTTAACGCGGCAAAATGTTGGCGTATTTCTTGGGCACTCACATTGACCGCAAAGGTTTCCTGGCGCCAATAATAGGAGGTGTTTTGCAAGCGATTGAGGCGATTGAGTTGGTCGTTCAAGGAGCGATTTTCGACAACGCTCATGCGCAACGCCAGTAGACCTGCTAAAATTCCATCTTTGTCGAGGGTATGCCCTTGAATGCTCATCCCATCGCTTTCTTCGTAGGCAAGCAGGGTGTTACCGCTTTTTAGGTGGCGGCGAAAATGCTTAAACCCTGTTGCCGTAAGTTGGCATGGTTGCCCTAATTGTTGGGCTAAGTGAGGCCCTTTGTGGCTGGTGGGGTAGGTGGTGCAAAGCCCACCTTGATGCCCTTGCTGCATAAGCCAGTGGTAGACCAAGGGAGCAAAGGCGTTCATTTTAATGGGACCCTGGGCATCGCATACCAGTCCGCGATCTCCATCGGGGTCGTTGCGGACCCCCACGGCAATTTGGGGTGTGTTGATTTTGAGTGCGCCCAAAACCTCCTTCAAGGTGCTTTCGTTGGGCTCGGTGGTTTGGCCACCAAAAAAAGGATCGTCTTCGGTATGCAGGACGTGCATGAGCGGGCCCAGCCGTTTTTGCAAGCGGAGATACACAGGGGTGGCGGCACCCCACACGGGGTCGACCACAAAGCGGACCTTTTTTGGGCTTAACTGGCGGAGGGTCTTTATCAAGTCCCCCAATTTTAACATGGGGTGCTGCTCAAGAAGATCAAGGTAGGCGTCGTGTACTTCGATCGGCGCTGCCGCCATCCGCCCTGTTTCAATGCGTTCTTCGATGCATTGGGCATCCGGCCAGGTGTTCTGCGTTAGGCCTTGCAAAATTACGTTGGCCCTTGTGGCCAAAGGTTCGGTTAGCGTTTCATCGGCAAGTCCACCATCGAAGGGGTTGAGTTTAATGCCTCCATAGCGAAAAGGGTTGTGGCTTGGGGTAAAATTGAAAGCAGCGGTCCAGCCGAAATGCGGGGTAAGTAAAGAGAGCTCGGGGGAAGCAATGCGCCCCGCATACCGTACTTTAAACCCTTGCTGCTGCAACAGATAGGCGGCATAAAAAGAAAATTCTGGGTTGCACAAGCGATTGTCGTGCCCCAACACCACCCCTTGCTGTTTAAGGATTCCCAATTCAGCAGCACCATAATGAGCGGTGCGCTCTGCCTTAGGCATTGCGCAAAGGGTGTCGACCCATGCCTGCACAATGGCGTGTACGTGCACCAAGCCCAAACCCACTCCCAGTTGACCACGATGCCCACCTGTACCAAACACAATGGGTGCGGCTTGTTGACCAAACCAACAAGGGTGCCCTAAAACTTGCCAGCGTAAGCATTCTGCGGCACTTTGGATAAGGGCCTCTACCTTCGTGGATGGCTGTTTTGGTGTAGGGGGTGTTTGCCGCCGGGGAATCCCCCATTCGAGCAAAAAAAACACATCGCCTTGCCGGGCTTGTGCAAGTGCATCGCAAGGTGCTCCAAGGGTTTTGGCATGGTGTAAAAGCGTGTTTAGGGCATGCTGCCAGCCTTGTTTCCACTGCGGTGGTGGGGCAGGGTTACGGGCGGCGTTCTTCAACAAAAAGGGCATGGCATTGCCAGACATAAATCAAGGTTAACCAAGAAAATAAAGGCTAAAAGCCCAAGGGCGGGGTTCATTCTGTGCTAACAATCCCATCTAGAATAACGCCATCGTTCGCCAGGCGTTGTACCTGATGCTTGCTAAAACCTGCTTCCCAAAGCAACTCAAGGCTATGCTGCCCTAAAGTGGGGGGCAACAGGCGCACCCCGAGGGTGGCAATCCCCGAAATGCGAATGGGGTGTGCGAGGTTGCGATAGATGCCTGCGCTGTTGAGTTTTGTGTGTTCCAGCAGACCACTTTCGAGTATGTGATTATCTTGAAGCATCTCTTGTGCATTGTAAATCTGCCCCGCGGGGACATCGTGGGCATTGAAAATGCGAACCCAATGGGCAAGGGTTTTTTTCTTAAGCAAGGTTTCCAAGCGCTTTTGGAGGGCACAGCGGTTTTGAATACGCAAAAGGTTCGTGGCGTAATGTTTATGGGTGCCCAACTTTGGTACTCCGAGCACTTGGCACAGTTTCGTCCACTGGTGTGGGTTTAACACCGCCAGGCTTATTTGCCCATTTTTGGTATGAAACACCCCGTAAGGGTAGTACTGCAGGTGGTTATCAGGGAGCAATTGATCCAAGGAGTGACTATGGGCATTGGGGTGGCTTTCCAGGTTAAGCATGCCTAGCAAAGAACCCAACAGCGACACCTCCACCTTGCGGTGGCGTTTGTTGCGACCATAGCGGGTACGTTTTTGTAATAAGGCCGCAAGCACCCCAATGGCAGACCACATGCCCGCAGCTAAATTGGCAATGGGCAGGTTGATGGGCAAGGGCTGCCCTTGGGTGGGGTGATGGAGACGCATGATTCCAGAATAACCCTGGGCGGTAATATCAGCCCAAGGCCATTGGCTATAGGGCCCCTTTAGCCCATAACCTGTGATGCTTGCGTGTACAAGGTGCGGGTTGCAACGCTTTAACAAAGCCTCGCTTAAGCCCCGGTTTTCCAAAGCCCCCGGGGGATAATTTTCTAACATTACATCCACCTTGCCCACCAAACGTTCCAGAATTTCCCTGCCTTCTTTGCTGGCAAAGTTTAAGGCTAAGGAGCGCTTGTTACGGTTGATGCTTTGGAAGTAAACGCTTTCGCCTTGCTCAAAAGGGCCTATTTGGCGGCTGGAATCGCCATGGGGGAGTGCTTCTACCTTGCAGATATCTGCTCCAAGGTCGGCTAAAATCATGGAGCAAAAAGGGCCGCTGCCTCCACTGGTAAGGTCGAGCACTTTTATTTTTGACAAAGGTAAAGGCTGCGCTTTTGACATAGGGAGGGATGGGATATCTTTAACAAAGCTAAGGTTTCGGCTGAGATGTGTGCGCCACCGGCCTACGCATGCCAGGGCGGGCACTGCAAAAAAGGAGAGTCTCATTTTTTGAAAGGTGCTTTTTTATTCCATGGGCAAACCCGCAAGAACGCGCCTTAAACTATCCAAACCCATTTCGGTCGCACCACTTAGCACCCAACCGCGCCCCCCTGGAAGTTCCGCATAGCGCTGGTGTACGGTGTTTTTATGGGCAATGGCAAGATACACCTGTGACTTCATCCCGTAGTAATTTTCATCTGTTGGAGCGAGCACCCAACACACCAGGGCCATGCTGCTTGCCGTTTTTTGGGTCAATTCAAGGACAGCAGCCGCCATATAGGGCACGAGGGTGGCCTGACTCAAGGTCTGGGGGGTGTCTCTTCCCAGCAAAATTTCCCACTGTTTCAAGCTGGGGGAAGCACTGCAAAACCCCATGGCAGAGCTCGCCTGAATGGGGGCAATGAGCCGCGAAGCGATGCGTCCACCCGTTAAACCTTCCAACACACTCAATGTTTCGCCTTGTGCTTGCAGCATACGCAGCACATTTCCCTCGAGTGTATCATCATCTTGTGCAATTAAAAAATGCCCCAACTGTTTGCGTACCATGGCCTCGGCGGGTTGCAGGCGTTGGGCAAATTGGGTTTCGTCTTGGGCGCGAATGGTGAGCTTAATTTCAAGCTGGGGGTAGTGTGCACGAAAGCCAAGTTTTACCCCATTGGCCTCGGTCAATTCAAGACAGCTTTGCAACAGTTCATCCACATGGGATTCCCCTAAGCCATAGGAATGAAAGCGCTTTAAGCGTACGATGTTGGTGGTGCCAGCCAAGGTTTGCATGCGGGGCAAAATTTGTTCTTCAAGCATCCGGCGGAGCTCGCGTGGAACCCCTGGGGTAAAGAAAAAGCGCGCCTTGCCTATGGTAACAGCAAAGCCACATGCTGTGCCAATGGGGTTATTTAAGATCTCGGCATTGGCAGGAAGCATGGCTTGCTTTTTATTGTTTGCGGGCATTTGGCGCGAACGGCTGGCAAAAAATGCTTCCATTTGGGTAAGCCATTCTTGATGCAACACAAGGGGCTGGTTACACGCTTTTGCTGCCACCTCTTGGGAGAGGTCATCGACAGTGGGACCCAACCCGCCATTCACAATCACCACATCGGCACGCTTGCCAGCATCGTGAAATGCCTGGAGCAACGCCTTGCGTTCATCCCCCACGGTCAGCTCGCGCTGCATTTCAAACCCGCAATCTTCCATGCGCTGGGCAATATAGGCAAAATTGGAATTGACAATTTTACCCGTGAGGACTTCATCGCCTGTACAAATAATTTCAACATTCATCGCGCTATCAAAGTTTCCCCCAACAATGTAATTGTTACCGTATTTGGGCGCGCACACAAAGCCTTTTTTGCAGATATTATCTAGAGGGTGTGGTTGGGTGAGGCGAGGTTTTGTTCGTCACCACGTGGTCACCTCACCATCAAAACCCTCCTTAGATTGTGCAGTATAGTATGGCTTCTTCTTGATTTGACCAAACAAAAGTTTGCTTTATTTGTAAGCCATGGTCTTGCAATAAGCCGTTTAATGCCGCCAAAGTGTAACGCATCGAATAAAAAACCTGTAACTTTTCTCCACAAGCTAAGGTACAGGCTATTTGAGAAAATGGTTGCAAGAATTGGGGGTGCAAAACGCTTGCATGTGCTACGATTCTCCAGATTGAATCTTGTGCTTGATCCTCGTTTTGCAGGCGGGCTTGGATGCGTAATTTTAAATTTTGCGAAGAAAATCCAAGGGCATGGCAGGCAGCTGTCAGCCACGTAAGAGCCTCGCGATTGTTGTATTGGGGAAGAATTTTTGGACCGTCCGCTGCAAAGCCACAAGGGCTTAAATTGGCCGAGAGCAAGAGCGCATCTTGGGGGCGGAGCAAACGGCGTAAATAAGGCAAAAACCAGCCATGGTGCAGGTTTGGAAGCATGCCATGGCAGGTGAACAGGCGCGGCGCAGCATGGCATTGCGCGGCGGATTCTTGGGCGCTTAACCATGCATCCAAAAGGGGTGTGTGTTCAAAATCGAGTACCAAAGGGTGGGCTTTAACCCGCGGGGTCAGTGATTGACCCGCTTGGGAAGTTGCCCAGGTGACCTTGTGGGTGGCACCCAGGGCCAAGCTGGGGCTCACATCAAGGGCAGCGTATAGCAGGGGTTTATGGGGTTTTAGCTGCTGCAATGCCAGTAGTTGATTGGCATCTTTTTGTCCACCGCCACACCCTAGCCCAACAACGTGCACCCCATGTTGACAGATCTGTTCCGCCATGGTTTGGACAGCATAATGAGCTGCCTCATGGTGTACTTGCTGCATGCTCGCTTGGGCGCGTGAGGGGGAAAACCGTTGATGGTAGTCTAGCCAATGCTGGGATTGCGCTGCGGAGTGATAAAGCCACCAACCTGGCAATTTTTTTTGGCGAAGACCTTGACCCAGGGTTTTTATTTGTTGAGCTAGTGCTGCACTTTGGTGCATAAATAGGGGTTGAAACCCGTTTACAGTAGGCATGGGTGATGCGTGTTGTCCCTTGTAAATTGTGCTTAAAGCAGACTTCGCGCCCATTTTTGCATGCCTACCAGTGTATGCGTTCAGCAAAGCAGCGTTCAAAGTGAGAGCAAAAATGCGGGTGTTCACCCAAGGCGTATCAAAAAGCAGGCTTTTGTATCCAACCTTTGAGATGTTGCTGGGTGGGACCGCCACAGCCGTGAACGTTCGCGGCGGAGGCCACCGCTCTTAGAGCGGTGGGGTGGCATGGCATGAGGTGGGCCGCCATTTTGATTTAAAAATACCTACCCTTAGCCCCCGAAAACTTACAAATAACACCTTAAAAAAATTGGTCTTGAAAAAAGTTTGATGCGCAGAGCACGTTTTTTTATCTCATTGCTGTTCGAGCATATAGGGTCTTACCTGCTAGGTGCCATTCTGGTTGTAGCCACCATTTGGATGACGCTTGCTGTGCCGCACTATTTGCAACAAGCCATTGAAGCATTGCAAAGCAACGGTCCCGAGCGCGATGCCGTGGTGTTGAATCGCACGGTGTGGATTGTGGTGTTTGCGGTGCTGATTGTGATCAGCCGTACGGCCTCGCGCCTTTTGTTTTTTATCCCTGGGCGCAAGGTCGAATTCGACCTTAAAAACCGCCTGCTCAGGCACCTTACCACACTACAGCATGATTTTTATGCCAAAAACCCCACAGGTGCCATCATTTCACGCATCAACGACGACATCAATGGTGTGCGCATGATGATGGGATTTGGGCTGATGGGATTTGTAAATACCTTTACCACCATATCTTTGGCACCATGGCGGATGTATCAAATTTCCCCAATCATTACCCTGTATGTCATGCCGCCTATTTTGGTCGCAGGCATATTCATGCAGTGGGTGATTCGCCGCTTCCGCCGCTACTATATGCGGCAAATGGAAGTGTTGCAAAACCTCTCCGACTTTACCGTAGAGTCGTACAACGGGCTCGAAGTTCTTAAGTCGGCGCGGAGCATGGGCTGGGCAGAAGGGAGATTTTTTGGTTTAAATGGCGAGTTACGGCAGGTGCACATTCGCATGTCTAACATACGCGCTTTTTTAATGCCTATTTTGAATCATGTGGTCAATGCACTCAAAGTGGTGTTGGTGTTTAGCGGTGGCGCATTGGTGGTGGCGGGCGACATGAGTATAGGCGGTTTCACGGCCTATCTCCTTTACCTTTCCTTGCTGGTAGCACCCCTAATGGGCATGACTTTTATGGCCCTTGTCCTGCAGCGTGGCTACACGGCCTTAGAAAGTTTGGAACGGATTTTTTTAACCAATCCCAGTTTATCCCCAGTCAATCCTGCTGCCGATGCAGCCATAAGCCAAGGCGATTTAAAAACGGGCTTGTCCATTCAAAATCTTTGTTTTTCGCATGCAGGCAACCCACAACCCGTGCTCCAAAATGTTAGCATGCAAGCAAAACCAGGAGAAGTCATTGGCCTGTTTGGCAGAGCAGGGGCGGGAAAAACCACCTTGATTAACCTCATCAATGGCTGGTTGCAAGCCCCTGCGGGTGGTGTGTTGCTTGATGGGCACGACGTGATTGGGCTGAAACGCCAAACCTTACGCCATAAAGTGGCTACGGTTACCCAAGATTCCTTTTTGTTCTCGGACAGCATTTTAGAAAATGTGCGTTTTGCCAACCCTCAAGTGCCAAAAGAAGCAATCCGCTTTGCCCTTACCTGTACCGCCATGGATGAGGACTTAAATAGGCTGCCGCAAGGGATGCACACTTTGGTGGGCGAAAAAGGGGTTACTTTGTCAGGTGGGCAAAAGCAGCGGGTGGCCCTGGCGCGCGCACTCATTCGGAAGAGCAATGTGCTTATTTTAGATGACGTACTCTCCGCGGTAGACCACGACACAGAGCGTGTTTTGGTGGAGGAAATTCGCAAATTGAGAGATGCGAGCCGCATTGTGATTATCGTCTCTCATCGTATTTCAGCACTGGTTGGGGCAGAGCGTATTTATGTGCTCCATGAAGGCAAGGTGGTGCAACAAGGAGCGCACCAAGAGCTGATTACACGCGGGGGAATTTACCAGGAATCATGGCAGATGCAAGATGGCAATGCCAGCACGCACCATGCACAAAAAAGGGACCGTTTGGCCTAGTTGGTTCTAGAAATCGATTTTTAAAAAAACCCCCTCTCAGCCCGATTTTAAGTACATGCAACATCCTGCCTCTCCCGTGCTAAAAAACACCGCAAACAACCCCAGCGAAGCAACGGGTAAAAAAGCCCTATGGCGCATGATGCGCCCTTATTTATGGCGCTTTCGCTGGCGCTTTTTGATGGTGCTCTTGGCCGCACCCCTTTCTGTGGCTATGGCTGCCATTACCCCCTACCTTATCAAGGTAGCCATTGACAATCACATTGCCCCCGCCGCCCAAGCAGGTGCTTGGGGAGGGCATTTTCAACCCCTATTGTGGATTGTAGGCCTCGCCGCAGGCAGCGTGCTCTTTGGTTATTTGGCAGATGCGGGGTATGTTGCCTTGCTACAGCGGATAGGTCACCAGGTGCTTGAGCATATGCGCAACCTTATTTATGCGCGTACTTTACGCTTGCCCAAAAGTTATTTCGATAAGCACCCCATTGGTGGCGTACTGACAAGGGTGACCAGCGATATTGAATCCCTCACAGAAACCTTGGCCAACAACGCGTTGCAACTGGTGTTAGATTTTTTTAAAAGCGTCGTTTTTTTGGTTATTATGTGGCAAATGAGCAGCACGCTTACCTTGGCGGTCCTCGTTTTGTTTCCCCTGCTTTACCTGCTGATACGCTTTTTTCAAGCACGCATTCATCATGCTTTTTTAGGTGCCCGCCAAGCCCTTTCTGTTGCTACGGCGTATTTGCAAGAATGCTTAAGTGGCATGAAAACGGTGCAGCTCTTTGGGGCAGAATCAGTGGCCGTACAACGCTTTGTGCAAAAAAACAGGGTTTTTTATCGGGCGCAAAATACCTCTAATTTTTACGATGCTTTGATGTATTCCGTGGTCGAGGGGACCACCACAGCCACTTTAGCTTTGATCATTTGGACTGCGTCGGGTCAGCTGCTCACAGGGGCACTCACCTTAGGAGTACTGGCTGCCTTTATGGAATACATTCAGCGACTGTTTGTGCCCGTGCGCGAGTTTTCTCAGCAAGCAGCCTTGTTGCAGCGCGCATTGGCGGCCCTTTCGCATATCAGCGATCTCTGCGAGCAACCCCTTGACCCAGCCGAAAAAGCACCTTCCTCGCTTGCTACAAATGTTGTAACCAAGAACGGGCATGCCCTATCCAGTGTGCAAGATAAGAACGCCGCGATGGCTTTGCAACACACCATCTCTGTCTCTTCAGACACGCCCATGGAGCCCTTTTGTTCCTTGGTGTTTGACAATGTGCGCTTTCGTTACACATCTGGTGCAACCTATGCTTTAAATGGTGTTTCTTTTGAGGTGAAAAAAGGGCAAAGCCTTGCCATTGTTGGGCGCACGGGGTCGGGTAAATCAACCATCATGCGCTTGTTAATGCGCGCCTATGGGGGCTATGAAGGTGAGATTTTGCTGAACGGGCGTCCCTTGCAAAGTTATTCTGCCGATCCTCTCAATCGGATGCTATCCATTGTGCATCAAGGGGTTTTTTTGTTTCAAGGAAGCATTGCCTTTAACATTCACCTGGGCCGCCCGTGGGTGAGTATGGCCCAGGTAGAACGCGCAGCACAGTTTGTACAAGCGGATGGTTTTATTCAACAGCAAGTCAATCGATATGCTTTTGAGGTGGCCCAAGGCGGCAATAACCTGTCTGCAGGGCAAGGGCAGTTGCTTTCATTTGCACGCGCAGTGGCAGGGGGGAGTGGCCTTATTTTGCTGGACGAGGCAACCAGCTCCGTCGACTCGTTAACCGAGCACCTCATTCAGCAAGCCGTCGAGCGCTTGTATGCTGAAAAAGCCGTGATCGCCATTGCCCATCGCCTTAGTACCATCCGCAAGGCCGATACCATTTTGGTGCTTCATCAAGGTGAGGTGGTGGAGCAAGGTGGTCATGCTGCCCTGTTTGCCAAAAACGGTCACTACACTTCCTTGCTGGGGGAGATTGAAGCCGATGCAAAAACGCAAGCCTAAAAGGCGTGTACCCCTACTTAGGAGTAAAAAAATCATGCAACTGCAGGTAACCATAAGGAGAGGTGTTTTACCTTGGCATCGTGCAAACCTGGGCATGTGCGCCAAATGCTTGGCTAAGTCAAGGGGCACCGCTTGAATCATGCCAGCAGTTTTTACACGATGGCGGGGTGGATTTTATTTGTTTTTAGCCCCCTTATTTTGCTAGGTGTAACCCTTGCATTGGGGCGGTTAGCTCAGCTGGGAGAGCATCGGCATCACACGCCGGGGGTCACAGGTTCAATCCCTGTACCGCCCACTGCGATTCGAAGGGGTTTGCGGTGCGCAAGAAGAATGTCAACTCGGGCATTCTTGCAATGCGCTCGCAGTTTTTGCACAGCAAGCGGAAGGAAGCCGCAGCGGTTTGCGGTGCGCAAGAAGAATGTCAACTCGGGCATTCTTGCAATGCGCTCGCAGTTTTTGCACAGCAAGCGGAAGGAAGCCGCAGCGGTTTGCGGTGCGCAAGAAGAATGTCAACTCGGGCATTCTTGCAATGCGCCCGCAGTTTTTGCACAGCAAGCGGAAGGAAGCCGCAGCGGTTTGCGGTGCGCAAGAAGAATGTCAAATGGAGCACTGCGATTAGGGCATTGCGATGGTTTTTAATCCCCCGGACTGCCTAAGAACACTCCTTAAACAAGGCATGCCGCATTACCGCTTTGCGGGTATATTGTTGTTTTGCATGCTATGTCGTGCCTATGGTGCCTCGGCACAAGCACCGCCAAACCCTGCCCCCTTGCGTAAGGCGAGCACGCAGCTGCGTACGTTATATATTGCTGTAACGGGCGACGTAAAAGGCTGGCTATGGCGTCCAGCAGTGCATCCGCATCGCCGTGCTGGCGGGTTTGCTTTGCTAACACCCCACTTGATGCGGTTGCGCAAAGCCCATCCGCAGCTTATTTTGCTTGATGGGGGCGATTTTTTGGCGGATGCCCCTGAAACACAATGGGCGCAACACCAAGGCAGGTTGCCCTTGGCTATTCCCATGATGGAAGCACTGGGGTATGATGCCGCGGTGTTGGGCAACAGAGATTTAGCGCACTTGCGTCTGTTCCCTCATTGGAAATTGCAGGCCGGTGTGCCATGGTTGGCGGCCAATGTGCATGCTCAAATCCAACCAGATGCGCCGTTTACCCTGCCATTTGCTTCCTTTGTCCTGCTAAAAAGGGGTGGGTTGCGCATTGCCATCGTTGGCATGACGCAACCTGGGGGACGCTACGCCGTGCCTAAGCATCAAACCCAATGGGTGGCAAAGAGTTTGCTTCCAGTTGGAGCACAGCTTGCCAAAAAAGCACGCACAGAACATCGGGCTGACTTGGTAATTGGTGTGGTGCATAGCGGGGTCAATCCACATTATGGGCGGCAGTCATCTCATCTCCAAGGCAAAGACCCGCCTGCCATGGCTGGTTTATTGGCATGGCCTGAGGGCACAAAACCGCACACAGGTTTTGATATTCTTGTGAGTTCTTCGGCCCACCGCTTACACCCTTTGGCGTACCAAGGGTGGGTAAGACCGCGCCCAAACTACACAACCCCGCTTATAGAAACAGGGGCCTACGCCTCGCATTTGCTGTTGCTGCGCGTACATATGGGTGCGTTTTCGGCCGCTTCTTCTAAGCAAGGGCATGCAAAAAATTCCATAGCCAACATAAGCCAGGTTGAAACCGCACCTGCTTGGCGTGTAATGCGGGTTGAAGCCAAGGCCATTTCATTAAAACCCGACCCCAACACGCCTATTTTGGGCTACGTACCCAAGGCCTTGCAAGGGCCATTACAACAGATGTGGCGCTGGCTAAACATGCCTACACCTTGGAAAATAAAACGACGTCCTACCAAGCGTACGTTTTGGACATGCCTTGGTGCGTTGCGGCACCGTGCAGCCTTGCACATCATTAACCAGCAGCACTTTGCTCAGCCTATTCATGCACCCACGATAAAAACCCTTACCTTGTTGCCCATCCCTTATTGGCTACCGCGTGCTTTTCCTAAAACGGAACGTGGGCACGCCGTAACCCGCAAGCATCTTTATCGCTGGTTTCCCTACCCCCTAACGTTGGTACAACGCTCCATGCGTGTGGCGCAATTGCGTTTTTTAACGCGTAACTATGCCAATTTGTTGCATAATACCCGGCGCATGTCCTTGCAAAAGGCGAGTGTGATTCTATCGGGCCCCGGTTTTTGGGAACCCATAGCCAAGGATGTACACAGCCATGGCAACGCTTTTTGGACCAAACTTAGCCAAAATGTGGCTGCGGGACCTCATGCCACGCTCCTCGTTTGGACGAGTGCCAATTTGTGGAATAGCGTGCATGGCTTAGGAGAACGTGCGTGGTTACCTGCACCCAAGCCCGCTCAATTTGCCCCAGGCGAGCTGCGCGAAGCATTGTTTACCACCTTAAAACACGCATCCGCCTTACCCATGGCTTGCCACACATGGTTTAAACGCTAAGGGCAAAAAATCCCAAATTTGATATGATATTTTACACGTGTAACCGTTCCCATGCTTTGCCACCGTCCGTTTCGCCGTTTAATCTTAAATGGGGTATTTTTTTCAGACTAACGTTGCCATCAACCGCTTGCCCCCTTTTTAAGCCCATGCGCTTAGCATTGCTTCATCTCCGCCTTGCCCGCCCAACGCCCGCGCCGTTAATCTGTCCCTTGCGCCTCAATGGATGTGCGCCCGCGAAGGTCGGGGAGGGTAAAGATACCCTCTTTGAACATCACGAGTTGCCCTGTGCTTTCAATGTGGTGGCAAAGCATGGGGACAGTCATAATATCCCGCTATTTCAATGTGGTGCAAAAGCATGGGGACAGTCATAATATCCCGCTATTTCAATGTGGTGCAAAAGCATGGGGACGGGGACACTCGAACAGGGCCTTAAAAAGTGTAAGGCTATGTGTCCCAAAAAGGCGCAAACCCGCATTCCACCCTTTTTTGGGCGGGACACATGCCCCCCACCCCTTTAGCGCAAACAGACTGCCCGTAAACCGTTGAAAAACCACAAAAAACCATAATTCTTTCCCGTCGCAAACCATGGGGACGGGCACAGTGGCAAGGTATGGGGATAGGGACAGTCATGTAGTGAACATGGGGGGTGCGTCAAGTGACCTCGTGCAGAAAACAAAGATGATGGCTGTGCTATTGTCCATGCGTGCTGTACTTTGTGCGCGTTTGCTACGGTGAGCATCAAAGAGAAAAATCATCCTATGGGATTGATTTATGCTAGCATGGTGAGCATGAATTACCAGTTTAGTGAGGCTTCCTTGCATTGGCTTGCAAGGGGGTTTTTGAAGATAAAAAAGCAAAAACGCGGAGGCAGGATTTTTAATAATCCCCCCTTAGCCCCCTCATTTGCGTAGCATGCATGTGGGTCGGTCGCCGGCGCGCGGGGTTCCTTATCAGCCCTTAACCGCAAGTCGTCTCTTTGCCAGACGTTGCAGCTGAGGCAGCGGCGGCGTTCGAGCAGCTAAGGATGTTTGTAAGCCGTTTGTGATACCCCCCTTTTTGAATGTCAGGCAGTATGACCATGCCCCGCGGTTTGTGGAATTTTTTGTGGGCTTCCCTTGGCTTTTTTTGTGCGCACACCCCCCGTGCGCTAGCGTGTTGGGTGGGGTTATTGTGCGTACTGGGGACCCCGTTGCTTCATGCCCAAAATCCCGCCACACTAAAAGTAGAACCCATGTTTGGGGCTGTGCTGCTTGAGGGCTACGACAATGCCAAGGACCCCTTACCAACCGGGAGTGTCCTTTATGACCCCGTGAAGAATGAATTCCATGGGCTGTATCAAGGTTTGAAGGCACCTAAAGGAAGGCGCGCCTTGTTTGCTTGGCTGCACGACACCGTAAACCAACGGGTGTTCTACATGGGGCCTGTGGGTTGGCTTAAAAAAGGAAGCACCCTCCAAAGCCCAGGGACCTTTGTGGTGCCCGCCCCAAAGCGTTTTAAAAATGGCCGTTTTGAGAGTTACGAAATTTTTGCCATCAGTGCTGAATCGACCCAATACATTGAAGGAAATCGCGTGGTCACCACCCCCAAAGAACCCGCAGGTAGCGATCTGATCTTTCAGTTAAAGCCAGCGTACTACCTGTTTGCCAAGCTCCCTGGTGCCGATACCAACTTGCATTTTTGTGGGCATGGGCAACAAATGTTTTACGCCAAAGACCTCGATAAACAATTTTGTTACGATTGTCTATGTGGTCAGCGTTATCGTTCGTGCTATAACTCGGGAATTACCAACCATCAAAGGCGTTAACCTTAGCCAGGCTAGGGGCACAAAATTTTGTCTTGAATTGGGTAGCAGGCTATTTGAGAATTTAGCAATGGTTCCCTTTTTTAAAAACCCCAACAAAATGGCGAGCCATGCCGATACCAATCTATATAAGGGTACTTACCAAAGCAAAATCCTTTGCATGTGTGATTTTTGCGGTCTTGTTAAAACCAAAAACCAAACTTCCCGAATGCGGTAGACGGGTAGGGTTTTGTAACGTGGTTGTCTGTGCGCTGTGGGTCCATGGCTTTTTAGGGTTTGGGGCAACACTGGTGCAAGCGTCTCCCAAGCCCGTGGAAGGAATTACACAAGCTACGTCAGTTGTTGGCACACCCACCCAAGTGCAACCCCCCGATTGGGCGGTGTTTGATTGGGTTGAACTGCCTCATCGGCCGCCAGCACCCAACTTTGGAGCACCCCGTTTTTTAGGACCTTCCGTAAAGGACAAAGCCTCTACCCGCCCACGAAACATTGCCTTGACGCAATTTAAAGGGCAACCTATCTTGCTCAACTTTTGGGCTACATGGTGCAAGCCGTGCGTGGTTGAACTCCCTGACTTGGTGGCACTAAACCAGCATTTTGGACAAGCACAAAACATCCCGCTACAAAAAAACAAGCCCTACCAACAAGGTCAGCAACCCGCAAAAAAACCCGCCTTGCAGGTGGTGTTGATGTCGGTGGATCGTGGAGCCTCTACCAAAGTCCAGCAATTTTTGGATCGCCTAGGCGTTGGCTTGTTGGGCGGGCATGACCAAAATGGGCAAATTTCCCAGCGCTATGGGGTGGAGGGCCTGCCCTTTAGCGTATTGATTGATGGGCAAGGACGCGTATTGGCACTGGCCCATGGCGCACGGCGTTGGAACACCAAAGCAGCACAAAAACGCATCCGTGCAATCTTGCCTTAAGTTTGCCATGGTTTGTTGGGCAGGCATGACCAAAATGGGCAAATTTTCCAGCGCTATGGGGTGGAGGGCCTGCCCTTTAGCGTATTGATTGATGGGCTAAGGACGCGTATTGGCACTGGCCCATGGCGCACGGCGTTGGAACACCAAAGCAGCACAAAAACGCATCCGTGCAATCTTGCCTTAAGTTTGCCATGGGCGTTACGCCAACGGTATTGCCCATGTGTTGCCCCCTACGAAGAGGTGGTTTTTATGGTACCCCAACAATCCCAAATGCGTTGCCGCATATCAAACAGCCCTTTGGGTGCGCTGCTGTGTTGGCTGGTTGTGGGAGGAAGCTTGCTGGGGTGTGGGCGCGGTTTAAGCGTGGCACCGCCATCTAGACCTCTTTTGGCGAATGCATCCGATAGCCAATTGGTGGCCCAGGTGGGGGAAAAAACCTTGTATGTCAGAGACATTAAACGCTCTTTGCATGCATTAAAACTGGGGAGGCAAGCCATAGTGGGGCAGCAATTTGCCCTTTATGCGCGCTCAGTGGTGTATGAGGAGGCGTTGTTACAATTTGCCTTGCGCGATGCGTTAACCCAAGAAACAGCCCTCCGCAAACGCCTAAGTCCCCTGATTTTTGCGTACTTACGGGCCAAGTATGTGCAGAAAAAAAGCGAGGTGAGCACGGCAGAAGCACACCATTTTTTTAACAAAAACAAAGGACTCGTCCTGGGGGAGCACGTGCGTGCACGCCATATTTTTTTGCGCCGTCTTGTCCAATGTCGCGCTTTCAAAAAGCGCATTCGCAGTGAGGACGCATTTATTGAGCATGCCAAAAAATACTCCCTCGACCCCTTTACCGCCAAGGCAGGGGGTGACCTGGGTCTGCTACAACCCATTCAAGGGGTGCTTGGTTTTGAAAAGCAGCTCTTTGCCATGCGCCTTGGTGAAATGCGCGTCTTTACAAGTTCTAAAGGCTGCCATTTGGTGCGGGTTGTCGAGTACATCCCCCCCAGCAAAAAAAAATTTAAAGAGATGGAAGGGACGATTAAAGTGCACATGCAAGCACAAAAGACTGCCAAACTTCTTCAACAGCTGGTTAAGCGTGCCCTTAAAGAGACGCATACCCGATGGTATTTTACCCCACCTAGGCAAGATGCACACCGTTCCTTATGGACAGGTAAAAAGCGGGTAGACCGAAAGCGATAGCACTTGCAAGATGCGTTTTGTATGTTTAGAAAGGCTTATGTAAAAGTTTTGGAGGATAAAAAATTGCTCTTCGAAACAAAAACCAGGCGCATTTTTGCCAACAGGGGTATTTTTATTGCTCTTCGAAACAAAAACCAGGCGCATTTTTGCCAACAGGGGTATTTTTTCCGTGGTTTTTTGCGTGCAAAGTTCGTAGACTACCCCCTATCCCGCTTTTAGTGGATAAAAGGCGCATTCACCTACCTAATCATTGGCGGCTGTGGCGGAATTGGTAGACGCGATAGACTCAAAATCTATTGTCCTTATGGACGTGGGGGTTCGATTCCCTTCAGCCGCATGAACACTTAGAGCAAACCGTTTGCTCTGCGCGGATGTGCCGGGCGTTGTTGCTTCAAGCCCAGTCGAGCACCCGTTTTTCCCCGGCATTTTTAATTTCCTTGCAATAAAAAATAAAGGAAGCACCCGTGATGTCATCTTTTGATAGCCCCCAACAACCCCCAAACAACGACGCCCAAGAAAGTTTGGGACACCAACGGCAAATTTTGCTTGCCGCCATGCTGCGTTCTATTCGCAATGCCCGCCAAGGCAAGTTTGTGTTTAACATGAAAGATTTTAAGGCACATTTGGTGGTGCTGTATTAGCCAATGCAACGCATTTTTTGGCGAAAGCACCGCTGGAAACTCACGATGCAGCACATGCTGTATGCCGTTTTTTTGACGGCATCTGCTGACTGCAAAAAAAATGGCGCGGGTTCTTCTGCTGGAACAAAGAACGATGCCGTTGTGGTCCACAGAACGATTGGGAGGACCCCCACGCAAATACAGGGCCGTGTCAGCGGCTATCTACTTTCTAGTGTTTTTGGCGCATCCACAAGCAGCGACATCTCTATCGATTCAAGCAGCGTTACAACGTCGATCGACGGCATCGATTACAACGTTTTATTGACAAAAACCGCCAGCGTTTCGGCCTATTTTCCCGGCACAGGCTATCCAGCAGGGATATTGCATAGCATTGTGGCTAAACACCCATACGATGGTACACGGATCATCCTCTCTGTTTTGCAGCGAGAAGCCATGTTTTATGCTTGTATTGTCGCAATTAATCTGGTTACCGAAGATCTATTGCAAGAGGAACATGCGCGGCAGGCACTCGTTCATTTTTCGAAACCCGTGGCCAACATCGACACTACGGGTTGCTACGATGGGAAAGATTCCAATACCGACCAAGGTCTGCCGCGATCCAATCTCACGCCAATTCCTACCGTGTTAGATCAAGACGTAATCGCTGCAGGCATTCTTGGTGTGAGGAATACCCGTTGGTACCCTTACAGCCCTTAAAAATCTACCTGTGCCCGTTCACATGCTTTGCCACTGGTCAAAAATTAATGGTTTTTTGTGGTTTTTCAACGGTTTACGGGCAGTGTGTTTGCGCCAAAAGGGTGGTGGCATTTGTCTCGCCTAAAAAACGGTGTAATGCGGGTTTGCGCGTTTTCGTTCACATGGAATGCCACTCGGTACGCGCTTCATTCGAAGGGTTTTAGAAGGGGGCAAACTGCGTTCGATAAGGGAAGTTCAAATGCTTGGCAAAAAGGCTTACCACCAAATGGCAAGGGTTTTTCCCTTTAGAGTGGCCCTAAATCCCTTGGTGCGCATCATCTTGACAGCAAATAGACCTGCATGGCGGTTAGGGGGGTGCAAAATGCAGCCCTTCGACCCGCGCTTTCGCTCTGCCCCGGCTTGTTTTAAGGCGGTTTGGGTAAAGTTTGCGCTTATACTTCGCCAGCCTGCCGCGATGCCCCCTGCCATTGTGCTTGCGCTGTGCACCAGCATTACAACGAGCAAGGTCTCCGCGCCACGCCACGCCAAAATACCCACACTTAAAGGAATGATGCGTTCGAAGCGTAAAACCAAACCCCCAAAACCACCCCGCAAAAGTTCAAAGCTCGGTGCTCTAGCTTTGAACTCAGCTTTGAACTCAATTTTTCGCCCTTTTCATGGATCAAACCCTTGTTTTGAAAATACTTTTTCGCGATTGGCCTAAAAATAAAAAATAATCTAGCTTGTAACTCCTTTTTTTCTAAACCGCCCTGCGTTGCACATAAATCACGGGCACAACCTGTTCTATTTCGTCCATGTTCTCTTGCAAGGTGTAAGGTTTTCGCTCCCCCGTTTTGGGGTCGGGGTCGTCCCATTTTTGGAGCACCAGCCATTGTGCCCCCCCTTCTTTGCGCCTCCATTCTTTCACCAGTCCCAAACGGGCAAGGTTGTTCGGCTTTAGCACAAACACCACATCGCCAAGCCGAGGAGGGTCATGGTGGCAATACCGCTTGTGGTAGGCGGTGGGTGCGGGGCAACAGCGCTTTCGCGCTGGCTTAACGGCAAGTACACGGGCGATAACGCCGCCCTTGAAGCCAAGGTTTGCCAATGGCTAGAAGACCAAGCCTGCCAAACCGCCTTTTTGCCCAGCAAGGGCGCAGACTGGATAGAAACCCCCACAGCCCGCCAAATCGGCATGGCCATTGCCTACGCCCACCTAAGCCGCGACATCGCGGTGGTGTGCGGTGGCGCAGGGGTTGGCAAAACCATCACCGCCCAGCACTACGCCCAAACCCGCCCTAATTGCTGGGTGTGCACAATGGTGCCCAGTTTTGCCAACGCCCCTGCCTGCCTTAAAGCCCTTTTGTTTGCCCTTGCCCCAAGCCAGCGCGCGGACGGACGCGGGGGAGATGTGGTTTACCGCATGCTTCTCAGCCTATCTCTCAAAAAAAGACGCCCTGCTGATTATAGACGAGGCACAGCACCTTACCCGCCCCGCCTTGGAATGCCTACGCGCTTTGCACGATGCCACTGCTTGCGCCCTGGTGTTCATGGGCAACGAGAGCGTCTACACCCGGATGAGCGGCCCGCGCTCGGCAGAGTATGCCCAGTTGTTTAGCCGCGTTGGCAAGGTGTTAAACCCCAAAAAAGCCCGCCGTGCCGATGTAGAGGCCATTGCCCAAGCATGGGGAGTAAGCGAGCAGAAAGCCCTTGGCTTTTTAATCAAAATTGGTCACGGCCACGGCGCACTGCGTGAGGTTACCAAAACCCTACGCTTGGCCAGCCTGGCGGCAAACGGGGCACGGCAGGCCCTTAGCCTAAGCCACCTTAAAACCGCTTATTCCGAGCGGGGAGGAGTTAGCGAATGAACCCGATCAAGCCCAAAAACAGGCGTCTGCGTGCACCTGCCTGTTCGCATTTATACGCGGCACACAAGCAGCCCCATGTTTTGCTTAAATAAATAAAGGAGACCCGTCATGAAAATTGACATCAACAGTTTAAGCGCAGCACGACAAAAATGGCATCTCAAAGGGGAGACGCGCCTATAAGGCATGGGTAAAAAACCTCTTTTTTTTGCGTGGCCAAGGCAGGAGGGGGTTTGTTCGCCCCAGCAACCGACCCCGCGCAGGGCTACAACGCTGGCAAGGAGGGCTATAGATGAAAACGCCAAAGGTTTATGTTGGCGCACGCTTAGAAAAAGGGATGCCCCCCCTTTAAACCACACCCTGACACCCTTAATAAGGAGTCCCCACATGCAAGCCCAAACCATCCCCCAGGTTGGAATATGCATCACGCTATAAAAAAAGCGACCCTTGCGCATGAGGTGGCGCTATGAGTTTTTTGCAAACGCTTTGCGACGCCGTAGTGAGCGGATTTGGGTTTTTTATGGGTGGGTTCGCTGCCTACGGCATGTTGGAAATGTGCGAGGAGGGCCCATGAAAACCAAATCCTTTTGCCCCAACGAGCAAGCCTACCGCAATAAAAAATACGCGGCCCTGCACGCCCAATCGAGCAAAATGGGCTTTCGGCGATGCCCAATACCGCGGGCTGGGTAAGCAACTACGGCGTGCGCAGCGCAAAAAACCTGAGCACCTTAAAACGGGCTTGCCCGTGCGCGGAGGCTTGGCTCGCGTGGCCGTTTGGAGTTACCTCTTTAAGGCCTACGCGCTCAAAGACTGGGCAGCCTTTTTAGAGGTGTTTGGGATGCCCTTGCGCATTGGGCGTTATGGGCCAGGGGCTAGCGATGAAGACAAGCGCATCCTGCGTCAAGCGGTGATCAACCTTGGGAGCGATGCGGCTGCCGTGTTGCACGAGAGCATGCAAATAGAGTTTCAAGATGCCGTGCAGGGCCGGGGCGGGGAGGGCCTGTTTTTGGCAGCGGCCGAGTTTTGGGATAAGCAAACCAGCAAGGCGGTGCTTGGGCAAACCGCCAGCACCGAGGGCACCCCTGGCAAACTGGGCAACGATGCCGCCCAAATGGAGGTGCGCCAAGACATACTGCGCGCAGACGCCGCCGTTTTGGCAGCCACCTTAAACCGCGACCTGGTCAAGCCTTTCATTGACCTTAATTTTGGCCAGCCCCCCGATAACCGCTATCCGCGAATTGTGTTGCCTTTGCCTGAGCCCGACAAAATGGAGGCAATCGTTGATGCCATTGCCCGCCTTGTGCCCCTTGGCTTGCGCGTTGACCAGCACACCCTGTGCGAGTTGCTCGGTTTGCCCGAACCGGGCTCCGATGCCCAGTTGCTTGGTACGCCAGCCAGCGCAACCCAAGCCAGCAACCAAGCCCTAGGGCACATATTAACAGCCCTTGCCCAAGCAACACCAGCCCAAGCGCAAAGCGAATTAGATGCCTTGACAGAGGAAACAACCCAAAACTGGCAGCCCTTGCTGGCGCCCTTGCTTGATCCCTTGGTGCAAGCCCTTGGCCAAGCGAAGAGCCCAACAGACCTCGCGCGCTTGCTCGCCCAAGCCTTGCCCGAGAGCGATCCGGCCCCCCTTGCCAAGGCGATTGCCCGCGCCACCTTTAAAGCGCGTGGCATGGGTGATGGGGAAGGCTAAAAACCATGCCCACACCCAAGCCAGGCTTTCATTTTACACCCACCCCGCCCAAAGAAGCCCTTGCCTACCTCAAGGCCAAAAAACTAAAACCCGCCTTTGACTATCGCGATGTTTGGCGTGAGGAGCACGCCTTGGGCTTTAGCGTGGCCAAGGCAATGCAGTTGGATGTGTTGCGTGCCATCCGCGATGGTCTTGCTGAGGCGCTGGCCAAGGGCAAAACCTTTGAGGGTTTTAAAAAAGACCTCATCCCCACCCTCCAACAAAAAGGATGGTGGGGCATAAAAGGCAAAAAAGACCCCAAAACGGGCAAGATAGAGCAAGTGCGCCTTGGGAGCCCGCGCCGTTTACGCACCATTTTTTGGGCCAACACGCGCACCGCCTATGCTGCGGGGCAGTGGGAACGCATTGAGCGCGAAGCAGCTACCCACCCCTACCTGCGCTATGAACTGGGCCCCAGCAAGGAGCACCGTTTGGAGCATCAGCACTGGAACGGGCTTATTTTGTCCAGCACCGATGCTTGGTGGAACGCCCACATGCCACCCAACGGCTGGGGCTGCAAGTGCCGCGTCAGGCTTTTAAGCAAGGCCGAGGCAGGGCGCTTGGGTGGCCCAGGCAAACCGCCCACCAACAAAACCCGCCCTTGGCTTAACAAGCGCACAGGCCAAATTGAACGCGTGCCCCAAGGCATAGACCCAGGCTGGGATACCAACCCAGGCAAGGTACGCAGCCAAGCCTTGGCCAACATGCTGGCGGCAAAAAGCGCAGATGCGCCCGTTGCAACCCTCGGCCCGATCCCCCTGCTCGAAGAGCGGGCGGTCATGAAAAAAAAGTTAAGCAAGGCCAAGGGCAGCAACCAAGGGGGCGTCTATCAAGGCGCAGACGGCATCAAGCGCTACGTCAAGTTTTACACCGACCCTGGCCAAGTCTACGGCGAGGCGGCGGTCAATGCAATCTATGCCCAGTTGGCGGTCAATGCGCCCAAAAGCGCCTTGGTTGCCCGCAAACAAGGGGGGCTTGCCCTGGCCACCGAGTGGATTGAAGGGGCAGCCCCAATCGCCTTGGACGAACTAACCCAAGCCAAGGCAAAAAAACTGCTTGACGGGGTGGCGGCAGATGCTTGGCTGGCCAACTGGGATGCCTTGGGGCAAACCTTTGATAACGTGGTTTGGCAAAAAGGCGCCCCCGTGCGGATTGACAACGGCGGGGCGCTCTTGTTTCGAGCCAAAGCGGGGCGCAAAAATACCGAGGCACTGGCCACAATAGGCGAAGCCGAGGGCTTTTTTCATCCTGCCACCAACCCCACTTACGCCAAGGCAATGGAAAAAGCGGGGGTGCGCATTTACGAGGCGCTGGGGGATCACTGGCTTAAGACCGAGCGAGCGATTAGCAACCTAAGCAAAAAAACCAACGCCTTTGCCGACCTCTTGCCCCCCATGCCAGGGGTGCCCGAGCCCGAGCGCCTTGCCATGCTACAAACCTTGCAAAAGCGTGCTATGCTCCTCAAGGGGGTGTCGCGCAAGGTGCGTGCCTTTGCCAAATTGCCCGTCCACGAGCAGGGTTTGATGAACCTCAAAGGCTATCAATACCAAACCCTGCTTGGGCGGGCGAACACAAGGGCGAAGGAATCGGGTGTCGTGCACCGTTTCTCCGAGCCCGAGTTGGCTGCATTGCACGGCTACACGGTCATCGATTATAAACCGATTAACCAGGCCAAGCGCGGGAAACTGCCCAAAGCCCTGGGAGAGGAATACGCCCACTACACCAAAACCATCATCGCGGGGCTGGCAAAACTCCCCAACTACCGGGGGAAGGTCACCCGAGGGACGACCCTGCCCGAAAGTGAACTGGCCAAACTCAAGCCAGGCAAGGTTTGGACACCCAAAGGCTTTACCAGCACATCGATGTCGACGGATAGAGCTTTTAATGGGCCGCATCGGCTGAAAATACAGAGCCGCACGGGCAAGGAGGTATCTTGGATATCCCGGCACGCGCACGAAAAAGAGGTCCTCTTCAAACCAGGAACCAGGTTTTTTGTGAAAGAAAAAGTAAAAGACGGTGGCAACACCTTGATATGGCTTGAGGAGACAGAAGAAGATGCCAAGTGATGAGATGAAACGCTTTATTGAAGAGTCCCGAGCAAGCGACCGCCTGCTTAAAGAAGGCAAACTCAAGCCTGTGTCAAAGCACTTTCAGGCCAAAATGGACAGTGGTGGGCCCTTTGCGGACGAAATTCACGATGCTCCCCCCGCCAAGCCCAAACCGGGCAAAAAAGGCTAAGTCAAGTGTGGTTATTCACCCCAAAGGCCTTTCTTTCTATATGTGGCGCACACAGACGACCCCGCCAACTTGCGCTTGGTGCGTGCCCGCCGCCCTGGTGAGATTGAGGCGCTTTTTCCTGTTGCGCTCGTGCACACCACTCCCGACGCCGATTTATCCCTATTGAGGCGCTTTTTCCTGTTGCGCTCGTGCACACCCCCAATGCCGATTTATCCCTATTGAGGCGCTTTTTCCTGTTGCGCTCGTGCACACCACTCCCAATGCCGATTACCCCTTTCGCGCATGCCTGCCAGCCCAGCAAAGCGCCTGCCTTGCACAGCGTCTGGGCTGTAATGGCCAACCAATACGAGCAAGGGCGCTAAAACGCTTTTAAGCCCTTTATCCCCCTCCTCTAGCCCAACTCCCCAGCCAAACATTTTGCAACGCTTTTCAACGCGTTTAAACGGGGTTTAAACGGGGGTATTTACCCCTGGCAAAAGTTTGCAAAGGGGGTAGTTGCCCCTGGCAAAAGGGTGCACTAGCGTAGCCTTTTTTTGTGTGTTTTGCATGGCTAAACTAAAAGGCATGGAAACACAAATCCCCCAACAAGCCGAAATCCCAGCCCTTTGCATGGCGTTGGATGGTGCCCTAGCCGCCATCGGGCAGGGCGAAGTGCCCGAGTGGATACCGCTTTTGCCCAAGGGGCCGCGCATTCAAGGGCGCACAGGGCGTGAGTGGCAGTTGGCAGATGTACAAAAGGTGATAGCCGCCAGTTTTCGCAATTTGCCCAAAATCCCAGTTGACTGGAACCATGCCACCGAGAAGTATGGCGCAACCAGCCCGCACACCCAGAAAGCTGCGGGGTGGATTGTGGCGATGGAAGCGCGCCCTGATGGGGTATGGGGCAAAGTGGAATGGACAAACGGGGGGGCGCATGACAGAAGAGATTGGCGACAGGCGCAAAGAGCGCGTCCAATGGCTCGGGCAGGTGGCAAGGGGCCTGATCAGCCTAGGGGCAGCGATTGAAGAGCCCCGTTCAGGAGGCGCGCCTGCGGTGCAAAGCACGCCCCGCCAGTTGACAAGAGACGCTTTGCGAGGGCTTTAAAAAAATGGCAGGCGTGCAAATTGAGGCCGACCTAAGCGGGCTAAAAACACTAAACCAGCGCATTGCACGCTTGGGCAAGGTGGATAAGCGTAAACTGCTAAACGCCTTGGGCGCAGAGATGGAAAGCCAAACCAGGCGCAGGTTGGCGGAGGAGAAAGAGAGCCCCGAGGGAGAACCGTGGAAGGCGTGGTCGCCAAAACATGCCCAAACACGCCACGGCGGGCAGGGCTTGTTGCTGGGCGAAGGGGCGTTATTGGATAGCATCACCTTTGCCGTGCCCAACGATGGGGCGGTGTTGGTGGGTAGCAACCTTGTCTACGCTGCCATTTTGCAGTTTGGCGGGGCGGAGGTGGGCAAACCAGGCCTGCCAGCGCGCCCCTACCTTGGGCTTAGCGCCGCCAATCGCCGTGGCTGGTGGGGTGGATGTAGCGGCAGTGGCATTTGGCAACACACCCGCGCCAAAAACACCCAGGCCAATGCCCTTGCCCTCGCCGATGAAGCCCGCCAAGCCCTAGCATGGCTCACCAAAGACGGCCTCGCCACCAGTTTGGAAGTGGAAGCGGTGAGGCAAGCAGGGCAGATTGCCTTGCAGGTGCGTGTAAAGGGCGTTGCAAGCGCGTTTAAAGGAGGTTTGTATGCCGTTTAAAATCCCCAGCCTTGGCGATTTACGCGCCCGCAGCCGTGGTGATATGGAAGCCGCGTTGCCAGGGGTTTCTGCCCAACAGGCGAGCATGGCGCAAACCTTGGCAGACAGCCACGCTGCCGCCATGCGCGGGCTTTACCTCCACCAACAAACCCTAGCCCAAGACCTCTTCCCCGACACCGCCCAAGCAGACGCCCTTGAACGCTGGGCAGGCATTTGGGGTGTCACCCGCACCCCAGCAGCCAGGGCAGTCGGTCAAGTGGTGTTTCAAGGCCAAGCAGGCGCTTGGGTGCCCCTTGGCTTAGGCTTGCAAAGCCAGCGCAACCAAACCTACACCACCAGCCAAAGCGGGGTGCTGGCCACCAACGGGCAAGCGACCCTCGCCGTGCGTGCTGATAAAGGCGGGGCGGCAGGCAACCTAGCAACAGGTAGCACGCTCACCCTAAGCAGCACCGTGCTCGGGGTTGAACCCGAGGCAAGGGTCGCAACAGGCGGGCTTGTCGGTGGCGCACCCCAAGAGACGGATGATGCCCTGCGCGCACGCCTGCTGGCACGCATTCGCGCCCAAGAACGCCTTGGCAGCGTAGCCGACTACAAAGCCTGGGCTTTGGGCCGTCCCTGGCGTTGATCGCGCCTGGGCTTTTGCCCATTACGCGGGCGAACCCCCATTGGGGCCGGGCAAGGGGAAGGCTTAACGCTGCGGGCGTTGGGCATACAAGGCGGGGATGAGCATATGCAGGAGCATAGGCACTCATATCAGATTGGGGATCGTCCAATAAACGGGGGAACCCGATCTTACGTGGGGTGGGAAGATGTACCTTATGGGCCACTTTACACTGACAACTACGGACTAGGCCAAAGCGGGAACATGCAGCCCTACCTGCCGCTTCACTACATCATCAAAACTTAAAAAAGGTTTTTTTATGGAACTCATCATTACCCAAAGCACGATTACCCTGGGCGAATACACGGCCAGTTTAGCCGACTTTGCCCAAGACTACGGCCAGCGAGCCCCAGCCCCTGCGCATCCTGACAGTGCCCGTTCCTATCATCGAGGCGTGCGCCACGCATCCCACACCAAGCACGGCCAAACCGATGGCGGGCCACTGGTTTGGGCCCAAGGCGATGCCATCATTGCAGCCCTGCCCACACTGCTTGCCAAGCAAAAAGCAAGGGAAGAGGCCCAACAAGGGGCAAGACAGGCCGAACAAGGGGCAAGCCAAGATTTGGACAGCCAAGGGCAAGGGCAAGGGGCAAGAACAGGGCGGGGATGCTTAAAGGAAGTAAATCATGAAAAGTTTTTTTAGTCGGAAAGGTGGCAAGCGTCTGCTTGCAAAAAGGCTGGCGTGATTGATGCCGTGCCCCACGCACGTTACTGCGAGCCCTTTATGGGCGCAGCCCAGGCGTTTTTTGCGCGCAATCGCGAGCGCACTATTTCTGAAGTGCTAAACGATATCGACGGCGAATTGGTGAACCTATTTCGCGTGCTTAAATACCACAAGGAGGCGTTTTTGCAGGGCTTGGAATGGGGGGTCTACGCGCGGGAGGTATTTGAAAACCTCCAAAAACAAGACCCCCAAACTTTGACCGACATCCAGCGTGCCCAACGCTTTTATTGCCTGCACAAAATGTCTTTTGACAGCGAAACTAGACAGTTTGGCTACTCAAAAAAACAGCCAACAATCACCCTGCAACCCTTAAAAATCCTTTAAGCAAGCCCACGCGGCCCTGCAAAGGGTGCATCTTGAGTGCAAACCTTGGCCAAGATGTGCTCACCCGCTACGATTCAAAAAACACCCCCTTCTACCTCGACCCACCCCACCACGGGCACGAAAACGACTATGGCAAGGTTTTTTGTTGAGCGAGACTTTGAAAGTCTCGCAACGGTTAAAGGGCAAGGCAAGTTTCTCCTGAGCATCAACGACACACCCAAAATGCGCGCGTATTTTGCGCGGTTCGACCGCTACCAGATTAAAACGCACTACACCCTAGGCTTGCATGCTGTTGTCGGGAAAAAACAGGTACGCGAATTGCTATACACAAACTTAGCACCTGAGGCCATGAAAACTCTAATTGACCAAAGGGTTAAACAAAATATCTGCTTGCCCCATCAAACCCCACCCAAAATCCGAGGTCGGAAACTAAAGAAGCACTAAATCAAGCCTTGCACCAAGCAAAAAACATGCCAAAATAAAGAGACCCCAGAATGACCAGTGGCAAAGCATGTGTCCCAAAGTGGCAAAGCAAGTGAACGTTTACAGTCGTCATTTTACCCTTGTTTCATCTGTGTTTTAAGCACATTGTGGCAAAAGCGTTTTTGAGAATTGCTGTGAACTATGGTCGCATGTGGCTCAGCGATGAGGCACCCAAAAAACAGTGAGAGCAGTCAAGACAGGCAGTGTAAAAGCATGGGAACGGGAACAGCCACTAAAAGCCCGTTAAATTGCGAGTCGCAAACCATGTGAACGGGCACAATGCGCCAAGAGCACCAAGACTGGCTACTCTATCAAAATGCCGAAAAAAACCCTATAGGGTGTGCCAATCCAGCCAATTGGGCAGCAAAGGCGAGGGTTTACCACAATGGGCAACCCATAGTTGGTGTGCTGCTCTGGTGGCTGCAATGTGCAAAGTATGTTTGGCGTCCCTCAAGTTCGGGTAGGTGGGGGAGTCTACATCTAGCAATACCACATAATCAAATTCCAGCCCTCTTGCCTGCTCAATATCGGTAATTTCAACCCCTGGGGTAAAGCGAAAATCTTGTTTGGTAACCAAATGCAATTTGGGAATATCCGCGTGTAACAGGCCTTGGTGAATACGTTGGGCTTGTTCCAAATAGCGTGCGATAAGGGCGATGGATGCATGGGGTTCAGAGTGCACCAACTTGCGTAAAGCATCGCCTAAAAAGGCTGTTGCCTGCCCTAAGTGGGCAAAGCAAAGCCCCTGCACATCGGGACCTTGGTGGGTGGCAGTCCCTGGGGCAGGTTTTTTTTGATCCAGCACATGTTGGGCAAAGCGCAAAATTTGCGCACTGCAGCGATAGCTTGCAGCCAAGGTGGTAAGCCGCATCGGCTCTTGTTTACCAGATTGGCTAGGGGCGTATTGCCCGTCGGTAGAGAACGTTTCGCCAGTCGCATCAAACAACATCCGCTGATTTTCATCTCCCGCCAAGGTAATGCTAAGGGGTTTGTTGCAAAGCGTTTTAACAAGGTGGAAGGCATTATGGCTCATATCTTGTGCCTCATCGACCATCACATGCCTAAAGCGCAAAGGTTTACCACCGCCTGCAGGGAGAGCCCCCACAACATGCTCACAGGTAAGCAGTAGCAAGACATCATCTTCCAGACTCATGCCAAGGGCTTCCGGGTGCCATGGCTCAAGGGCTTCGTGGCCTTGAGAAGATGCGCTCTGTCCCAACGCAAAATCAGGATTCTTTTGCTGGGACACGGGTCGAGTTTGCATGTGCGACTGGGGAGGGATAAAGGTTTGCTTCGCTTTTTTGGGAATGTGGCGCCATTCTTCTTGTTCTTGTAGCTCTTGGGCCCTTTGCAAAGCATTCTTGCACACCTTTTCTAAGGTTTGGGTGCTAAAGGCCTGAGGGGCAAGCCGCTCCACTTGTTTGACCAAATGGTTAGAATTTAAAAAAGTTTTACTCCAAAGGGTGAGGGCCATGTGCCTTGGGGTATCCCATTGGGGGTGTTCCTCCTTTGCCCAATCCAACAAGCGTTGGCGGGCCAACCAATGCTTAGGGGGATGAGGGTATTTTGCCCCAAACCCTTTGGGTAGAGGGCGTTTTGCCACCCCCCAGCCAATAAATCGCTGTAAGCGCATGCCAAGAGGGAGGTTGCCCAAAGCATTCCAAACATCCAGCCATTCTTCTGCCTCTTCGGCTGCCCCTAAAATAGCGTTTAAATCTGCGCTCATGGTTTTTTCGAGTAAAGAAATCGCCTGCTGCAGGATCTGCCATGCCACGGGATGTTGCTTAAAACGTGAAACCTCCGCATACACTTCGTCTTTACGCGTTGCTTCAAAAAAGGGCATGGCACGGGTACGTAAGTCAGCCATCCAAGCATCAAATATATACACGTGGGTTTCTTTAACACCAAGGGCTGGCAGAAACCCAGCAATGTAACGTCTCAATGCGTGGCCTGGCACAATGGCAGCCATCATTTTCGGGGTAAAATGCTGGGGTTTTTGCCGGTGTAAAGCCGCCATGCGATGCAAGGCAGTGGTGGTTTTCCCTGAACCAGCCCCACCACGGATGGCGAGGATCCCCGATGGGGTATCGTTGATTGCTTTGGTCTGCTCTGGGTCAAGCAAATTGGTCATGGCGCGCAGGTGTTTTTGAAGGTTTGAGGTAGTGGTAGGAACACGTATGGGCGTGCCAGTCGACGGATTGGTGGTGGTCTTTGCTTCGATTTGGGAAACCCACTTTTCTTGCAGTAAAGCTTGGTGCATGGTGTGCGGTTGCAAGGAGGTTTGGGAGCCTCCTTGTAAAAGAGGAGGTATTTTATCTTCCAACATCCAGTGCTGATTTTTTTTGCAAAATTGTCCTTGAGGGCAGCGAATAGCACAAAGGGCAGCGTTGTAAATGCTTAAGCGGCGTAGGGTAATAATTTCCACCTCGACTTCCCTGCCTCCTATAGACATATCCCACACCTCACCCACGGCCCCGCGATAAAACAATGGGCTAAGGGGAGCGGTCCGCCAGTCTATAATGGGTATGGGAGAGGATTGGAGCACACTTTTGGGGCCAATGAGTACTTCGCGTTCACGACCTTGTATTTTAACCTTCAGCCGACCAAAGTACGGTGTTTGCAAGTTGTAGGGGTCCTCGTATTGCTCTTGGTCGCGATAAGTGGAAATGTGGTGCAGATTTTTTATTTCTGCTTCAATCCGTGTGGCATCTTCCTCACTAGAATCGGCCAAATTTTTGGTGAGCGCAAGCAGGTCAAGCTGCGCATAGCTTTTTCTGCGCAAAGCGGGTATTTGGGTAATTTTTTGAAGGCCTGGGTTGACGGGTTGAGGTACGAATTGGTTTAGCAAAGTACTTACCTGTACCAGGGTGGCTTCCTCTTGCTCAATAATGCCTTGTTGCTGGATAGAGAGTTTTGCAGAGTATTTTAGGGCTGCGGAAGAGGTTGTGTTGGGTTTAATGGGCGATCTACGCGGTGACATGTAACGGCTCAATAGGGTTAGCAGGTAGGTGTTAGAGGCAAAATGAAGGGGGAATATGCAATGGGTTTTTAAGGAATACGTTTAAAGCGTTTTTCTAATTCATGAACGCCTATTTCAACCCAAACGGGTCTGCCATGGGGGCAGAAAAGAGAAATATCCAAGCACTCTAATTGGTCAAGCAAAGCTTGGATCGTATCCAAAGACAGCCGATCCCCTGCGCGGATGGCGCTATGGCAGGCGGTTCGCTCTAAAATATCGTTTAACGCTTCTTCTACCTTGCCACTTTTGCCAAAAATCGCCAATTCATCTAGGGTTTCTAGCACCAAAGATTCCACATTTTTTGTCCCAAATACACTTGGGGTTTCACGCAATACGAAGCTGTTGGGCCCAAAAATTTCAAAGGCGAAGCCCATTTTTTGAAACTGTAGCAAATGCTGCTCTAAGAGCATGGCATTTTGAGGGCTTAGGTCTATGTTAATGGGCTCCAACAAGAGCTGGGTTTGAACCCCCTTGCCGTACAGCTGTGTTCGCAGAGCCTCGAAAACAATCCGCTCATGGGCAGCATGCTGGTCAATCAGCAGCAAAGTGGTGCCGCGTTGGGCAATGATGTAAGTTAGGTGAAACTGGCATAGGGGAATCAGGGTTCGATTGACGGCTATTTGAGCTTGTGGCTGGGATAGGCCGTCAAGAAGCGGTGCATCTTGCGACTTGCTCGGGGAGATGGTTGGCGCATTGTCGTTGGTAAAGGGCTCCGTCGAATGCTGGGCTGAAGGAGAGATAATGGGTTGGAAATCGAATGTGTCGTTATTCCATGGGTGCGGTGTGCGGTTTGTCGCTGGGGAATTAGGGGGATTCACACGAATGGGCAAGGTATGAAGGGCGTGGTTTAGCGGTGTTTGTGTCGTTGGAAACTGCGCGGTAGCCACGTCTTGAAAGGGCTGGTTTGGTTTTGCCTCAGCATCCGTCATGGTTAGAGCCTGTTGGCGCACCGTGTATTCGACTTGGCGATGAATTTCTGTCGTCAGCACAGATTTTACCAGTTCTATATTGCGCAGTCGTACCTCTAACTTGGTGGGGTGGACGTTTACATCCACGTCCTCATTGGGCAAGTTTAGCAGCAAAATATATGCAGGATAACGCCCAGGCATCCGAAGCGTACGATAGGCCTGTTCAATGCTGTATCGCACGCCTATCGAGCGCACTGCGCGTTGATTGATAAATAAATGCTGTAGCCGACGACTCGCTTCGGGGTAGGTGGGGTGCGACACCAACCCACTGGCATGAACGCTCCCATCTTGTAGTTCAATGGCGAGGAGCTTTTGACGCACCTTTTTTCCAAACACCTGTAATACCCGTTCACCCAGGCTCGAAGCACGCGGCCAGTCAATGAGCATGCGATCATGATGGGTGAGTCGAAAGTGTACCCGCCAATGCGGCAATGCAAGGTTTACCAGGCTATCTTGTATACGCCGTAATTCAGCCGGTGCTGAACGCAAAAATTTACGCCTTGCGGGGGTGTTATAAAATAACGCTTCCACCCGCACTTTGCAGCCACGTGGAAATCCCTCGTGGGTCACTTTTGGTTGGCCATTGCCTTCGATCCAAATGCGGATCCCGCCTTCTAATTCATCACTGCAGGTAAGTAGATCCATGCGTGATACCGCTGCAATCGATGCCAAGGCCTCGCCCCGAAAGCCCATGGTGGTAACCTGGTGTAAGCCACTTGCCACCTGTAATTTACTGGTGGCATGGCGTTTAATCGAGAGCATCGCGTCCTTTTCATCCATGCCTACGCCATCATCCAAGACCTCAATCAAATCGTGCCCACCCTTTTTTAAGCTGACAAAGATCCGGCCAGCCTTGGCATCCAGTGCATTTTCTGCCAATTCTTTCACCACAGAGGCAGGGCATTCCACAACCTCACCCGCTGCAATTTGGTTGATGGTATGCTCCCCTAACTGAATAATATGCCCCATGAATAGCTTATTTCCTCATCATTGGGTTTGAGATAATAGGTTGGGCAAACAGTTTGCATGGATGTAAAGGGGAGTGTTCCATTTTTTAAGACACGGAAAAACATTCCCATTGATTAGCAACAAACAGGCAGAAATCCATGCTAACAAATTTTTTCGGTGTACGTTCAATCTCTCTATTAAAGCAAAGAAATCCTTTTTTTTATATTCTACGGGTGCTGTGTTTTTGTTTTATATTGCAAGCTGGTTATCCCAGCAAGACAGCTATGGCGCTAGAACTGGGTGTGGCAAAGAAATGGTTTAATCGTTTGGCTGGCCAAAATCCTGTTTCTTCCAAAAAACAGATACAACAACCTGTGGGGAGCCCAACCATGCTCAAACACCCAAAAGGCAAACAGCGGATGCGCTTTGGGGATAGCATGTGGTTATACGGGTGTGTGGTGGTTGCAGCCAAAAGCGTTTTAGATCGTGAGGGTGCCTTGGAAAACATAGATTGGGTACACATGCAAGTGGAGAACAGGTGTGGGCAGCCTGTTCGGCAAAAGGGTGCGATTTTGGTGATTTATGAGAGCAAGGGTGGGCGGCGCATTCTGCCATTTTGGTTATTGGGCAACAAACCGTACTTAGCCCCTGGAAAAAGGCACATGTTTCGTTTACCTGCGCTCGATGTAAAGAACACGAGGCCAATTGCATGGTTGGTAACCCCTGCTCAGCAAAGGGAATCCCGTCGATACAGGCCCAAACGCGAGCTTGCTGGACTATTCTCCCAAGAGGATGAGGCGCAAACGCGCGATTTGTTCAAGATTTCTGCAACACAGCTTGATGCAATGCCTCGTTTTCGTACTAACAAGCAGCAGTTGAAGACACAGCAAAAGCCAAACCAGCGTGTTTTTGATAGAAAACAACAAAAACAGCAGCATAAGGGAGATTCACGGGGCAAAAACGCACTCAAACGCCGGAACACTACGCTAAAAAGCATTTTTACGAGACCACCCGCCCTGCCTTAACTTAGCCAAGCGTAGAGCATCAAGCCAATGCTGACACAGCCATCCCACTGCCAAGGCGATGCTGCTGCAAGGCATTTTTACGAGACTCAAACCCGCCCTTCGCTTAACTTAGCCAAGCGTAGAGCATCAAGCCAATGCTGACACAGCATCCCATTGACAAGGCGATGATACGGGTAGAAGGAGCTAGGTGCACGTTGCGCAAGGTAGTCCAGGCGATGGCAAAAAACCCTATGCCCGCAACGGCAAACAACAGCGCACGCCAATAAAAAATAAGGGTCACAGCAGTGAGCGCACTCCCTAAGAAATCAAGGATAGCCAATCCATAAACGTACATGAGAGATTAACCTCCAGTTGTGAGCGACCTGCTGATATGACCAATGGCAGCCAGTAAATTGGGTGAAATAAGTGAAGCCAATGCCAAATCGGGTAAAGCACGCCACAAAAATCCAGGAAGGGTTTTAGGGGGGGAAATCAGGGGAATGAGACCATCAATGGGCTTATTATGCGCTACCAAATCGATCAACCGCAGGCGTATCAGGGTTTCTTGGCGATAAAGCAGCCAGCGATAGATGATCCAGATAAGCGCAGCGAGGTATGGGGTAATGTTCATCAAAATTTCCATACAGCGTTTCCTTCTTCCATAAGCTAAGCCTCTTGAGGCGTTGACAAGGATGCACTCGAATTGTAAGGAGAGCACTCAATTTGGCGCACCATAACCACGCAAAAGGCATCTATTTTTATAAATAGTCGTTCGTGTACGGGAGGGGGTAAAAATGGGAAATTGCTTGTGGCAAGCAGGTGGGTTTTCTAAAGCGACCCTTGCTGCATTTTTGCGTGCAGGCGCATGGCAGTTAACTCAAAGTAAGTCTAAAAAACAAAAGGAAATTCCTAAGGGTGTAAAAACTTATCGCCAAGTGCAAAGCCCACTGTATCACGGCTTTTTAGCACAGCGAAGTGGTTGCCCAATCGCACAAAAACATGGTTGGGTGCGTGTTTGGTATCAAAAAAGAGGGATTGAGCGATACGCCAAAGCCATGCTTTACGCTTGGATGTAGTTCCAAGGGCACCAGCCTCTGGCATCTGTTAAAACGAAAACACTCCAGGTCTCCATCGCACGCTTAAAGCCTCCATTTACAAAAAAAAGACAAAGGCAAGACAAAAAGATGCCCCCATCGCCACGGCGCAAAGAACGCATCCGTTAGAATAAAAAAAAGAGACTGCCTTGTGCCCGTCCTTGGGCACTCAAAATCTTTTAAAAAGTCCTTGTAAAGACGACAGCCTCTCTTTTTTATTTTTCGTCATGGATAAAGCATTTATCTACAAATGTCAAATCAAATAACAATATTACTGTTTTTGTCTAAAATTGGAACACCTCTCAAAAAATTCCCCCCCCAGGCTTTGTTGTCCCAAAGGCAAGGGGCCTTTAAGCCATCGCCTTGCTGGTAGTACGGGTGCTTATCCAATCTGCAAGCAGGCCACGCATGCGTTGAGAAGCTTCAAATGTGGGCAAATGGCCTACCCCAGACCATGTTTCATGCTGTGCTTGCTGGAGGACGCTGGCCAAAGCTTTGCCCTGGCCAGGGTGAATCATGCGATCTTTCGCACCACACACAACCAGTGCAGGCTGCCCCACTTGGCTGGCATAGATCTCCCCTTGCCATGCAGCACACGCTGCCAAATCATCGTGGTATGTCTCAGAGCTGCAATGGGAAAACATGGCTTGGGCTACGCCAGTAAGCCACACCCCCGGGGCCGTACGCGACCCTAAAGCGTTGTTGGGCCCCTGAGAATGGGCAGCCATAAATGATGCCGCGGTTTGGGGTTTGTTTTTGGCAGCCTCGAGCAAACTCCCGTGTACAGGTACCTGGATGCCACCACCAATTGTAACAACGCTATCCACTTGATCCGCAAATTGACAAGCCAAGGTAATGGCGATGCACGCACCCATAGAATGTCCAACAACCGTTACGGGAGGTGCTTTTAGTGCCCATAGAACCTCACTAAGCCACGCCGCGTACGCTTCAATGGTTTGCATTCCCAATTGTGTGCTCGCGATACCATGGCCTGGCAAATCAATGGCACAGACGTTGATGCCGCAGCAAGCTAGGCTCCGTGTCTGGAACTGCCAAAACCCATGATGCATCCCCGCACCATGCACCAGGACCACCCATGGGTTTTGCGGTTTCCATGCTTTGTCTCCACGATACATCCAAGCCGTGGTGTTGTTTTTTAATAGAATAGAATGCATAAAGGGTTGTACTTGTGTTGATGAAGGCTAAGATATTGAAGATACGTGGGTTTTTGTGGCAGGATAGATAGTGGATGCTACGCCTTATAAAAATGCAAGCGTGAACATTTGTTTAATCCAATCAATCGCATGGCAAAATCCCATCTATCTTGATAGGCTGTGCGCAGCAAGGGCATGGGGTCAATATTTGCGAGCCACCACGCTTCTTGCTCGATTTCGCGATCTAACTGGCCCGAACCCCATTGGGCGTAGCCAACACCAAAGGTGTATTCCAGCGGCGTGTCATTGCATGCGCAGTTGTTAAGAAAATCCTGCCCGCTGCTAAATGACAGGTTGGCAGAGATTTGAACGGTAGAAATTTTTTTGTATTCTGAGGAGTGCAACACCCAACTAAGATCAGGCTGCACAGGGCCTCCAACCATGATGGGTTGATGTTGTGGGTTGGGGCACTGGATTTTTAAGTCGAGCATGAGGTCGTGGATAGTGGTGCGGGATGGGGAGTTAATGACCAGTGCCAAGGCACCCGCAGCACTGTATTGGCACAGCAAAACGACGCTTCGCTCAAAAAAAGAACCCCTTAGACATGGCATCGAAACGAGAACACGCGGACGGGTTTCATTCTCTACGAATAGCATATCTGGCAATGATAATCCTATGTTCAAGACACAACAACCCAAAGATCACGTTGTGGGAAATGGTAAACCCATGTGTTTCTAAAGTCAATCGAGGGGGCCTCTCAACCGTGGATATGCGAAACCATTATTGGTTAACATCGTTTTAAATCGCCAAGATTCAAGCAGGCAGGCAATTGAATGCTCCCATCGACACGCTGACCGTTTTCAATAAGCGCCATGATGGTACGGGTAATCGCCACTGCCGTGCCATTGAGCATGTGCACGAGAGGGGTTTTTTTTCCTTGCCTAGGTTTATAGCGAATATTCAGGCGGCGTGCTTGATAGTCTGTGCAATTGGAGGTCGAGGTTATCTCTCCCCAACCTTCGCGGCTGGGCATCCATGCTTCTAAATCATATTTGCGGTAGGCTGGTCCGCCCAAATCGCCCGTGCATACGTCCACCACCCGATAAGGAATATTCAGCATCTGGTAAATCTCTTCTTCAATTTCTAGGAGTTGAAAGTGCATCGATTCGGATTGCTCGGGCAGTGTAAAAGCAAACATCTCGACCTTGGTAAATTGATGCACACGGTACAACCCTTTGCTTTCTCGACCCGCGGCCCCAGCTTCTGTGCGAAAGCAATGGGAAACGCCTGCCAACAACAAAGGGCATTCCTCCTCGGGAATCACCTTGCCAGCAAACATGCCACCCAATGGGATTTCGGCTGTGGCTACCAAGCATAAATCACTATTTTCCACGCTGTATATCTGGCTTGAAGATCCCCGTGGGTTATACCCCACCCCTGCAACAATCTCTTTTTTGGCAAGGTCGGGTGTTGTGTATAGCGTAAAATTCTTTTTGCGTAGCACCTCTAACACAAATTGTACCAAGGCAAATTCAAGCAGTACGGCTTCATTTTTTAAAAAATAGAACTTCTGCCCAGCTACACGTGCCCCTGCTTCAAAATCAACCAAACCTAACCCTTGCATCAACGTTAAATGGTCTTTGGGGGCAAATGAAAATGTTGGTTGTTCCCCCACCACGCGCAATACCTTGTTGTCTGCATCATCGTTGCCACGCGGGGTTTCGGGGTGGGAGAAATTAGGTGCTTGTTGCAAAAGTGCTTCCATTTTTGCAACAAGCGATTTTTGCTGAGTGCTTAGAACATCTTCTTTCTGGCGTAAGTGCTTGCCTTCTTGGCTTAGTGTCTTGCGTTTTTCAAGGGAGGCCTGTTGTATATGCTGGCTTGTTTCATTGCGCAAACGCCGTGTTTCCTCAAGCTGCACCCGAATTTCTCTCGCTTTGGCATCCAACCCAAAGAGACCTTCAAGATCAATTTGCAGATTACGATTGCGGATATTTGCCACAAATTCCTCTTTGCGGTTTCGCACATCACGAATGTCTAACATGGGGTTTGCTATTTAATCCTTCATTGAAACATGGTATTGATTTATTGATTAAAGAGACCATCTGGCGGTGTCGAGAGCGTGGTTTATATACGCCAGGCCGCTTTGGTAAACAAGGTAAGCAGCGCAAGAATTTCAAGCCTGCCCGCGAGCATAGCGCCATTGAGTACATATTTTAAATAGGTAGAGTGCTGAACTTCTCCTGGCAATCCCGCCAAATTTGCAAAGCCAACACCCGTGTTGCTTAATGCAGAAATGGCCATGGTAAGTGCGGTTTGTAATGTATGCCCGTCTGCAGCAATCAAGGTAGTAAACACCAACCATGAAGCTAAGAACAGCCATACCGTGGCAAAAGCATCGTTTAAAACCTGTGCCTGCAGTTTCACACCGTTGACTTTCACGTACACAATCGCATTGGGGTGAAAGGTGCGCATCATCTCTAAACCCAAAGAGCGCGAACAAATTGAGATGCGCAACCATTTGAAACCTCCCGCAGCACCCCCCGCGCAGCCTCCAACCAAAGCCGTACCAAGCAAGGCTGCTTGCAGGCTTTCGGACCATTCTCCATAATTTTCGCTAACAAAACCCGTGGTCGTTGCAAAAGATACCACTTGAAACGCACCGTGCTGTAGGGCATTGAACCATGTGTGCCCAAAATCCTCATACAAGCACCAAGAGGCAAAGGCACTCACTATAGAGGTGCTAAGTATAAAACAGCGCCATTCATTGCTGTGTAAGTAGCGTGGCCATTTTAAATATAGGAGCAACCGCTGGTGTAAGGCAAAATTGCTCGCCCCAATCAGCATTAACCCCATGAGCACCCACTGGATAGCAGGACTTAGGCTATTGCTTAAGGTGCTATCGGGTAAAAATCCACCGGTTGAAATAAAGGTCAAGGCTAGGTTAAGGGCGTACCAGGGGGAAAGTTTTGCTTGGATTAGCAGCCCAACTCCAGCTGCGGTAATGAGGCCGTAGACAAGCCAAAAACGTGGTAGCAGCCAAAAAAAGCGCGAAAAAGCACCCCCTTCTGCATTCCCCATTTTCGATTGCATATCTAGGGGGTTTGCTATAACCCGCCACCCCTGTAGCATGGTAATTGAAGCCGTCATAAACACACCGCCCCCTATCCATTGGGTTAAGCTGCGCCAAAAAACCATACACTTGGGCAAGCTGGCAGGATGACGAATGGTGCTAAACCCGGTGGTGGTAAAGCCCGAAATCGCTTCGAAAAGAGCGTCTTCCATATAAGACAAAACGTTGGTTGCAAGATAAGGTGCGCCTAAGCTCAGTGCACCAATACCAAAGCACATGGTGAACACCGGTAACATGGCACGCTCTGATGGAATCATCGCCCAATAAAATCCCAAAACCAGCCCCCCACCCCCAAGGCTAAAGCCAAAAGAGAGTGCTGCGAGCGCGGCCCATTCAGGTTCTTGGTATACCAGTCCAATTCCCACAGGTAAGATGAGAGTTAAAGCAACTGCAAGCCATATCCAGCCAATACAATGAAGAAGAAATGCCAATCGCATGGGGTCAATACTTTTTATTACAAGGTTATTTTAAAACAAGACAACCATGGGGCAAAGGTAAGGTATTTATGAGATTAATTTAGGGCGGAAATTTTATGACTAAATTAAGAGAAAATTTTAAAAAAAACTGGTCGTTGGTTTTAACGAAACAATTTAAAATAATAAATTATAGACTGCTGTAGCGATAGGTAGATGGTAATCCCTATCTTGTTTTAGGTCTATAGCATAATAGCGAGTTTTAATTTGTATTCAATCAGTTAAAACCTATTAATATAGAAACATAAATCATGTTTCATTACAGGTGAAAAGGTGTTTTTTGGTGATAAACTGCTTATACGTATGCGTGTGTAAGAGCACTATTTTCGTATTTAAAAAACACAAATTAGATTGACAAATACCTATTCCTTAGAGTTAGACTACACCTCGTTTGGTTAGGGATTATCGAATGGTAGTTCTTGGGAATAGGTAGGCTAAAGAGCCTGCCCATAAAGGGTATAAAAGTGTAGTTAAATACATATAAACTTAATGTCACGTCTAATCTTCAATAAAATTCCTTAATTTAACCATAATTGCCTGTTGTAATACCTACTATGCTTATCAAATAGACTGGGCGTTGTTTTGACACCACATGGTGCAGTGCTCAGATAGATTTTTTTGGCACTTGTTGCGTGGAGACCTATCTGTTCATAAACAATCGGCAATCGCACGTTTGTATGTGCCCTAAAATGCTGGGGTACAAAGTGTGCGGGTGCAATTTTGGGGAAGTCAATGCAGCCATATTTTCGATTTTATTACCATTTGCTTTTAAAAACTGCTGCCAAAGATGAATATTTACAAGGTAACTCACGATAGACACATCAAAAAATGAGGCTACTGTTATGGAGCAAAAATTTCCTGAAATCATCGGCCGTGTTGAGCACGTGCGCAAGCACTTAAAACTTAATAAAAGCGGTTTTGCAGGCAACATGGGCATCAAACCCCAAACCTATAATAACTTTGTTGGGTTTCAAAAAAGCAAACCCAATATAGAACTACTGCATGGCCTTTATAGTGTATATCAAGTAAACCCAGTTTGGTTGCTAAATGGTAAAGGCTCCATGTTTGTCCATGGTGGCTATTCTGGTAACAAACCAGATTCTGGTTACAGTACACCTGATCTGCCCGCCATGGCATTACATGAGCCTTCCGTTGAGGCAGGGGTCGACGAAAGATGGGAGGCACAGGCACGTGGGCAACGGTTATCGATGAACCTAAGCCAAATGGAAATGCAGATGCGTCGCATGGAAAAAGACAACTTAGCACCCATTGATTACCTCATAGCCTATGTGAAGCGCTTTTACCAATTGCACCCGACGGATGTGGCAAAAGAAATGCAAGATCTGCTGACCCGCTTGACCGAACGTTATAGCAACCTGCCGTAAACCTTTTTATGGCAGGTTCTTTATAGAGGTTGTTTGGCTGGTTTGAAATTTCGAACCTTTCCCACCTGAATCTAATGCGTAACGCGGCCTAACCTTGTTTCAAAGCACCGATTACCTTTAAGAAGAGGCGAGTGGGTGCGTGGCGTGCTTTCTAAGCATTTCGTTGTCGCCCGGCAAGGGGAGGGTGTATTGCTCGAGGCACTAGTCGGCTGAGCTGGAGACGTCTATTTTAGACGCAGTCTTAAATGGGATGCAGAGCGGAATGGGAGGCGAGTGTTTGTTTCCCAAGGGGGAGCCGGTGCAATATGCCCCTGTTCAAATACTGGCCCAGCGTATACCCTGAGGCATTGGGTATAGAAATCCATGCTCTTGTTTGTACCGTTCGCAGCGAGTGCGCATCACCCATTCTCTAAAATCTTAAACATGGGCCTTGTAACACTAACGCCTTTTGAGTAGGGGTATCTGCTTTGTGTACTTTGCATTTTTCCCGCCAAGAGGTACGAAGGGAACAATGATGTGATGCGCAGGTCACCCTCGGCCTTGGTTTCTTGTTCGATTTTCGATTGCTGCCAAAAGGCAAACAACCTCACAATCTCTCCTCACAGCCCAAAAGGAACCCATACGTGCCATGCCGTTTTTACAAAATACCACCCAACCGTGTGCAACCTATGTTACGCACCTCGAGTGTAGCAAGAGTGGGGTGCATTATGAGGCGGGCAAGTTGCATAACCTCTCCAAAGAGGGTGTGCCCTTATTGGTACGCTATAATTTAAAGGCCATGCAACAACAGCTGTCACGTGATGAACTTGCAACAAGACCTCCTGATATGTGGCGGTATCGCGAGTTTTTACCCGTGGAAAACCCGCAAAATAGACTGACCCTGGGGGAGGTCATGACGCCTTTAATGGTTTTACCAAAGCTTGCCAAACAACTGGGCGGGGGCGAAATACTGGTGAAAGATGAGGGACGTTTACCTACGGGTTCCTTTAAAGCACGTGGGTTGTGCTTGGCCGTATCTATGGCCAAAGAACTGGGCGTAAAGCGCATCGCCATGCCCACCAATGGTAATGCTGGGGCAGCCATGGCAGCGTATGGAGTTTGTGCGGGCATGGAGGTTTATGTGTTTTGCCCTGAAGATACCCCACAGATCAACGTGCAAGAGATTGCAGTGCAAGGCGCAAAAGTGTACCGGGTGAATGGCTTGATTAATGATTGTGGGCGGATTGTGGGCGAAGGCAAAGAAAAAATGGGATGGTTTGATGCCAGTACTTTGAAAGAGCCTTATCGGATTGAAGGAAAAAAGACGATGGGTCTTGAACTGGCAGAACAGCTCGATTGGGATGTGCCCGATGTTATTTTTTACCCTACGGGGGGCGGTACAGGGCTGATTGGCATGGTAAAAGCGTTTGATGAATTGGAAGCATTGGGTTGGATTGGAAGTAAAAGGCCACGCATGGTTGCCGTGCAAGCAACGGGTTGTGCACCCATTGTACGCGCTTTTGATGAGGGCAAAGAGCACGCCGAGTTGTGGAAAAATGCCCATACCATTGCAGCAGGGATTCGTGTGCCCGTCGCCATCGGCGATTTTTTAATTTTGCGGGGGGTGCGGAGTACGGGGGGATTTGCGGTTGCCGTGGATGATGACACGATATTGCAATCTCAAAAAGAGGTTGCGAGACGCGAGGGTGTGTTGTTGTGCCCTGAGGGGGCAGCCACCTATGCTGCCTACAAACAATCCTTGGCCAATGGGCGTGTGAGCAAAACGGAGAGGGTGGTTTTGTTTAATTGTGCAACGGGCTTAAAATATCCTATGCCTAAGGTGGATCGCTTTCTAGATCGCAATCAACCCATTGATTATGCTGCCATTGCCAAAGATGGGTAAGCTTTGCGCGGTCTTTTGCTTCCAATTCAGCCCAATGCTTCCAAGTCTCCACGTGCCCTTTATGATGCGCTTATAACGCCCTGAGCAAGGTTAATGAAGGTGCCACAAACAAACCGCTGTAGGTGGGTTTGGTGTATTCCATTAACGCGTCGTGTACGCCGTTCTCGTGTGCCAAAGATGGGTAAGCTTTGCGCGGTCTTTTGCTCTTCCAATTCGGCCCAATGCTTCCAAGTCCCCCACATGCCCTTTATGATGCCCTTTTCTGGCGAAAACAAAATCACATGGTGAATATATGAGGCCAAAAACCCCTTGCGTTTTAAGATCGCCTTAAGTCCGGCCATGGGAAGCCTTGCCCTTTTTAGTGCGTTGCAATGGGCACAAAGCAGTCGCAAATTATCATCGCTATCTGCTCCACCTTTTGCAAGGGGCACAATGGGATCTTTGGTGAAGTTTTGATAGAGGAAATGGTGACCACACCCATTGTACAAGCCCCGTTGCTTGCCAAAAAGCCGTTGCTTTATAGCGGGTGTCTCCGTCCCCATGCTTATGCCACCACATGGAAATAACGGGATATAGCGGGATATAGCGAGATTTTTGACACAGCTGCACCCCACAAAGATGGCTGCGCCGAGACACATGCTTTGCGACTGGAAAAATGATGGCTACCTCCGTCCCCATGGTTTGCGACCACATTGTGCCGAGACACATGCTTTGCGCCTCGTAATTCAACGGGTTTTTAGTGGGTAATCGCGATTTGCGGGCAACTTGCAAGCAAAGAGGATGGCGATGCTCTATAAAGCCCATCTGCAAGGCTCACAAGGCCAAGATTGTATCACGCAAAAGCCTACCGCAGGGCGCATTTTTCAAACTAACCACTCTAAAGGGAGTGTGTTTCGCGGGCTTCGAAACGGGCCACGCCCACCCCTTGGATTGCCTCGCGGCATCTGTAAATGGCGGCGGTCGAGGAGCAACAGCCCCCTCGCCAAGCGGAGAAAATTACATGTAAAAAGCCATTCCCATAGATACGTTTCGTGCCTTGGAAAACGCTGCCTAGGAAACCGCACCGCATATCGCAAAGGCCTTTGGAGCGATTGCATCACGATTGGGCGGGCCGTTTTGTTGTTGCGCGACTTTGCCCGCCCGTGGCGAGCGCTGTTTTTCATCAAGCCGCTGCCCTCACTTTGTCCCTGTAAGAAGAAAATCGGGCAGGGGCCTTGTGAAAGTATTGCGGGTGCCATTTTGCAGGCTTTTTAAAGGCCTCTGGCGGGCAGCCCGGGTGTTTTTTGCGCGCCAAAAACAAGACCCCCCAAACCATGACCGACATTCAGCGTGCCCAGCGAGTTTACTGCCTGCATAAAATGTCTTTTTCCCGCCTAGCCAGACAATTTGGCTACTCAAAAAAAGCCACGCCACGCAACCTGCAGCCCTTAGAAAGCCTTGAACAAGCCCACGCGGCTCTGAAAATGGTGCACCTTGAGTGCAAACCTTGGCCAAGACGTGCTCAACCGCTACGATTCAAAAGAAACCTTGTTTTACATTGACTTAGCCCTATCACGGGCACGAAAAACGACGATGGCAAGGTTTTTTTGTTGAGCTAAGACTTTGAAAGTCTCGCAACGGTTAAAGGGCAAGGCAAGTTTCTCCTGAGCATCAATGATACACCCAATATCCACGGGTGGTTTAAAAACATGGACTGCGACACCATGCCAACCCATTACACCATGGGATTGTATGCTGCTGCGGGAAAAAGGCAGGTGAGGGAATTGCTTTACACAAACCTCGCACCTAAAACCATGAAAACCCTTAAAGGTGGCCTAAGTATAAACACAACACTCAAGTTTAACGCCAAAGCAATAAGTGTAAAACCATGTGTCCCTTTATACAGATGCATCCCTTATTTTTTGGATGGGATAAAATTACGGTAAAGGTCTGCCACCTTCGGGCTGCGTTCGATTACGCCTAATTTTTGAAGAAACACCAGCAAATCTGCCCATTTTTTGTGGGATTGACGCTGGGTCCCGGCAAAAAGGGGACGCACAAGGGTAAAGGCTTTGCGGTCGAGTACTTTTTTACCCTGGGGATTGGCCTTAAAGTAGAGTTTCAGAGCTTTTTCTGGATACTTTTTGGTGTAAACTATGGCCTGATCCAAGGCTTTTACGAGGTTGGCAGTTTGCTGGGGTTTATTTTTCAGGGTATCCTCGTGAGCAATCAGCATAAGTTCATAGTAGTCGGGCACGCCATGCTTTTCTAATGCAAAGTAACCGCCTTCCACTTTTTCCAATTCCAACTCTGCCAGTTCATAGTTCCAAAAGGCACCCATGACGGCATCCACCTGTCCGCTGAGCAGCGATGACATCAGGTTAAAATTGACGTTAATGGTTTTGTAGTCTTCTGGCGTAAGACCCGCAGAAGCCGCCACGGCTTTTAGCAAAGCGAGCTCCAGTTCTTGGACGGAATAGCCAATGGTTTTACCACGTAAATCGGCAGGCGTGCGAATGCCGCTTTTCTTTAAAAACGCAAGGGAGGACAAAGGGTGTTCAACCAGCACGGCAAAAGCGCGAATGGGCAGTTTGCGACTGCGTGAAATGATAACCTGGGGTTGATAGTTCACGGCATAATCGACCTGACCCGCTGCTGTAAGTTTTAAGGGGTCGTTGGGGTTTGCTGGGGCAGTGAGTTTCACCTTTAAACCTGCTTGGGCGAAAAAGCCTTTTTCTTGTGCTACGTAAAGGGGCACGTGGTCTGCGTTGGGAAACCAATCAAGCAACAAGTGCACTTGTTTTAGGGCATAGGCTTTGCTGGGAAAACCGACAAGGCCTACGCATGGAACAGCAAAAAGCAAGGCCAGACCCAGCAAAAAAGGTTTGATTGGTGCTGTAACATGGGGGTGCGTCTGTTTCATGGCACTTTTTTAAGGTCCCTTTTTTGAGTTTTGAAAAAATAGCTTCATCATGGCTAAGAAGGTGTTTTGTTTTAAAGCAAGGTAAAAAAACCCCCCGCTGGTGTGTTGCTAACATCTGCTGTAATTAGCGTGCTCGTTTGAGTGCCAAAACATGCCACGGAATCACGAGGCGCTCAAGCCAATGCAATCCCCCCAGCAAGAGCAAACTCATGGGTGCCAAAGCCATAATCGCCCCAAACACCTCCGCAATACGCAGCTGGGCATTGGCCGAAAGCATGAGGTAGCCTAAACCCGCCCCAGCACCCACCCATTCACCCAGCACGGCTCCCAGCGAGGCATAGACTGCGCTTAAGCGCAGACCTGCAAAAATGGCAGGCAGTGCGGCGGGAATGCGTAGTTTAAGCAATTGTTGCCAGGGGCTGGCACCCATGGTTTGAAACAGGCGCAAAAAATCGCTGTCAATTTTCCGCATGCCTTCGAGTACGGCCATGGTAATGGGAAAAAAAACCACAATGGCCGCCATGACCACCTTAGAAAGGGGGCCATAGCCAAACCAAACCACCAACAAAGGCGCAATAGCAAACACGGGAGTGTTTTGGGAGATAATTAAAAAGGGCTGCAAGGCACGTCTCCATAAAGGAAACATGAACAACACCGTCCCCATCGACAAGCCCACAACCGTGCCAAGGCCCATGCCCAACAGCGTTTCTCCCAGGGTCACTGCCGCGTGAGAAGCAAAGATGCCGCGTTTTTCATACATCACCAGGGCCACTTCGCTGGGAGCAGGCAAAATGTAATGAGGCAGCCCAAAAGTACGGACCACTCCTTCCCACAAGGCTAACAACATGAACCCAAGGAGGATGGCAGGCAGTGCATGGTGGCCTAAGCTCTGCCCTGGTTCCAACGCTTGTGTGGCTTTTATAGGCGCACCGCCTTCGGAGGCAAGGACTATGTTATCTCTCCCCTGGCTTCTCCAGGGTTGCTTGCCATGGATGGCTGGGGGGAAGGATGGCAGTTCGCTGGCAAGTGCTTCCATCGCTTGCTCCCCACCGCGTTGACTTGCCAAGGCTTGCAAAATTTCTTCGCGCAAATGCCAGTGCTGCTCGGCTTGTGCTTGCCCCGTTTTTGGGGCCGCTTTTTGCGTAGGCGTCTGTGGTGAGGGGAGCGTTTTTGCGCCCTGCAAGGGCAGGGTTCTTTCCTCCAAGGGGCGTACCTCAAACGTGCGCGCAATGTGTCCCGTGCGTGCATCCAACAAACCAATGCGATGGCACAGGCTTAACGCTTCGTCAACATCATGGGTTACCAGCATCACACTTTGTTTTTGTTGGCGGTGCCAGCTGGCCATGTGTGCTTGCATCTCGCGGCGCGTAATGGCGTCAAGGGAGGCAAAGGGTTCATCGAGTAGCAGTACAGGCTGTTGTAACAGCATGGTGCGTATCAGTGCCACCCGTTGGCGCATCCCACCCGATAATTGGTGCACAAAAGCATCGGCAAAGGCATCCAAGCCATACTCCTTAAGCAAGGCCATGGCCAGGGCTTTGCGCTGCTGGTTTTGGGTGTAACCCTCAATCTCAGCCCCAAGAAGCACGTTGCGCCGCACGCTATACCAGGGTAGCAGCAAGTCTTTTTGCTGCATATAAGCCACTGCGGGGCCTTGCACGTTGGGTGTGTGTGTGTTGGTGCGTTGAGGCAGCAAAATCTCGCCTGCATCAGGCACATCCAAACCTGCCAAGAGGTTAAGCAAGGTGCTTTTGCCACAACCCGAAGGCCCTAATAACCCAAAAAACTCCCCTTGGCGTACCTGCAAGTTGAGATCGAACAACACCGCAAAAGGTTTTGCATGGTGGGTTTGCATGTGCTTGCCAACTCCTTGCATCACAATGTGCGGGGGGTTTGCTGCTGCGTTGGCGGCAGGGCTTTTTGGAGCTTGTTTATGCATGGCGTGTGATGCTTTGCCCTCCCTGCATCCTCAAGCCATCGCGCTGTGGATACGCTTGTGGGCGATGTTTTAGCCACACCCGCCATTTTGGGGTGGATGTGCAGGCAAAAGGGTATGGGGAGGGGCGTGGGCGGGTGGGCATCCCTTTTGTTGTAGCAAGAGGGACGGCAGCCGCGGCAAACCCAGCCAGCAATTCGCAGCAAAGGGCGGGGTGTTGCCGCTGGGGTAAATTGGGCAAAACGGATGAAAAGAGGGTAGCCCAACGGCACCCAACAAAGGCGTTCACAGCTTCCTTCGCCAGTATTAACTGGATACAGGTTCAACGGGTTTGCCTTTTTTACAAAACCACCTTTGGCTGTGTTTGATAGCACGCTTCCAAGCGGATGGTTTGTTAAAAAGTTTCTCAGCGGTACTTTTTGCTGGGTTTACAAGGGTGGAAACTCCCACTCACGCGCCACAGATACGACCAATTACAACCCATGCAGGTCGGGTTTTATAAAAAACCCATCCATTGGCGGCCAATGGCGGTTTCTATGCTTGTAGGCACACAGGCAAAAAAATACAATGCTCCCCGGGTGATTGGATTCAATAAAAAACACCGTATGGTGCCATGTTGATAAAATGAAACGCAAGGTCTAAAGTGAGCCAATATGACGAACATGCTCCCACAAAAATCACACACTACCCCGCAAGGGTTAATGGCGGTGTTGCAAAAAGCCAGTGCCTATTTAACCAAGTATCGTTGTCCCTCACCGCGCTTGGAGGCCGAGTACCTGCTGGCCCATGTGCTCAAATGTAAGCGTTTGCAGTTGTATTTAGACCATGACCGCCCGCTGCACCCAGGCGAACTCAACCGCTATCGCGAACTCATTCAAAAACGCGCCAAACGCATTCCTTTGGCTTATTTGGTCGAGGAATGCGAGTTTTGGGGCCTTGCCTTGCATATCAATCCTCACGTGCTCATTCCCAGCCCTGATAGCGAAACCCTGGTCGAAAGCAGCTTGAAAGCAATTGCCGCACTGCGCAAACAACAAAGCGATCGGCGCTTGCTCATTGTAGAGTTAGGGGTGGGCAGCGGGGCATTGCCCCTTGCCGTTTGCCACGAGCAACGCAATGTATGCTGGCTGGGCCTTGAAAAAAGTGCCCTTGCATTGACGGTTGCCCAACAAAACCTGTGCCGTCACGCCTCCTTGCTTGCGCCAAAACAAAACGCTATTTTGTTGACCCAAGGGGATTGTTTTCATGCCTTAAACCCTAAAATACGCCCGCACCTCCTTGTGAGCAATCCTCCGTACATTCCCAGCCAATCCCTTGCTTTGTTGCAACCTGAAGTGAGCGAAGCAACACCGCACATGGCCCTTGATGGCGGCCCTGAGGGCGTTGTTTTTCAGCGTTATCTGCTTGACTGGGGACTGGTGCATTTGCAAAGCGCGGGAACGTTGCTGATGGAAATGGGGGCAGAGCAAAGCAGCATTTTGCACAACCATGCCAACAGCCAGCAAGGTTGGGGCAGCCTCGACATATGCTGCGACCTTGGCAAGCGTCCGCGGGTGTTTAGGGCGACCAAAGCAGCCTAGGCAAGGGTGTTAGCCAAGGTTCACATGGGCCTTTTGTTGGGGGCATTTAAAATGCTATTTGTTTCGCCCCTGCTTCAAGCAGTGCTTGAGCTACCTCTAGGTTGGGGTTGTACACTGCTGCCAAGCGCAAGGGGGTGTAGCCATCTTTACTCCGCGCATTTACCTTTGCTCCTGCCATGATAAGAACCCGTACTCGGTCAGAATCGGCGTCTTCCATAAAGCCCATGTCGCACAACTTGTTATATTCGGATAGCCTTGCCAAGGGCATATGGGGGTACATCCTAATTGCGCTTTGCGGAGCGTGCGATTAACACAAGGCCTAAACCCACACCAACCATCCCAATCAGCAAGGAGGATGAAATTGCCTCACTCAGCAAGAGGCTGCTCAACACCACACCCGAAAGGGGCGCAATAAAACCAAAGCTGGTCATAATGCTGGGGGAATAGCGCTTGACCAAGTGTGCCGAAATGGTAAAGCCCGCCCCCGCCACAATCACGCCTTGATAAAGGAGTCCCATGATAGGACGATAACCAATGGCAGACCACATTACATCCTCGCTCACCCAAGCACCCACAAAAAACCAGGGCAATGCCAGTAGCATCTGCCAAAACACCATGCACTCTGGGTGCATTTTTTCGCTGATTCGAGCACCCGTGATGATGCGTATGCCGAGCATGATACTGTTTGCAAGCAAAAACATGTCGCCCAAGTAGAACCAAGATTGGTCAAGAGAAACGTTTTGATTTTGGTGCTGCCACATTGCAAAGCTCATGGCAGAAAAAGCCAGCAGCAAGCCTAGCCAGCGCCGCATGGTCATGCGGTCGCGGGCAAGCAAAAAATGCGCACCCAGCGCTGCAAACAATGGGTGCGCCCCAATAACCACACTGGCAAGGCTGGCTGTGCTCAATTGAATACCCCAATTCATGGTGCCTATTTGGAGCAAAAACAACCAAGACTGCGCCCAAAGTAGGATCCATTGCGAGGGAGCAGGCGGTAACAGGGAAACCTTTCGAAAGCAACACATCACGCCCAAAAAAATAATCCCAATCACAAAGCGCCAAAACGCACTCCACAAAGGTGGGAACGCCAGCAAGCTGTACTTGACTGCCACGGCTTGGCCGCCCCAAAGGGTATGAATCAAGATGGCCAGCAAAAAAGCCCCTAAAGGCACCTGTGCAGAACGCGTGTGTTGAGCTGGGAGATGTGCAAGATTTGGTGGCATCTTTGTGTTTTTAGCAACGACACAGCAAAAAGTTTTATGAGAGGGCGATTCGCAGCACATTCTAAGAAGGGGTAAAAGCAAACCCAATCATGAAACACAAAGCAGTTATTTTACCAACCGCGGATTGCACAACCCAGGGTACATCTCCTTTTGTCTAGGATTGGTGGCGCGGGATTCCCCCGTTTTTGGGTTTCAAAAGTGCGCACCTTGGCAAAAAAAGGCAAAGACTACTTAAGGGCTGTGCGGCTACCACCTGTTGTTCGCAAGGTTTTCACGCCTGCAACATTGGGGGGGGTTTTGGACACAGGCTTGTTGCGCTTGCGTGAACGGGCGATAATGTATAGCCCGAGCCCCACACCCGTTAAGCCAACCAACAGGCCAAGGTGAGCGGTTTCGTCCAAAATAAGCGCACTAAAAAACACCCCCGTGATGGGCACCAAAAAGCCAAAGCTGGTAATCACACTGGGTGAGTAGCGCTGAACCAAGGTGGCCGCAATCACAAAGTTTAACCCAGCCACAATCACTCCTTGGTAAAGGAGCCCTACAATCGACGACCAATGAATCTGCGACCACAATACAGGTTCGTAGAGGATAGCCCCCACAAAAAAGAAAGGTAAAGAGAGGGTCATTTGCCAAAAAACCATCATTTCAGGCCGCATCGACTCGGTTAATTTAGCCCCCGTAATAATTCTTGCGCCCAACATCAGGCTGCTGAATAGGAGAACAACAATCCCAACGTTCGATTCAACTTGGGCACTGCCCTTGCTTAAAATGGCAAAACTCATCGCACCAAATGCTATCATTAACCCTATCCAACGCTGTCTGCTAAAGGGGTCGCGCGCAAGCAATAATGGCGCTAATACGGAAGCAAAGAGGGGGTGTGCCCCAATGATGATACTTGACATGCTGGCGGTACTTAACTGAATACCCCAGTTCATGGTACCGGCCTGCAATACAAAAATCCAAGACTGGCCCCAAAGCAATTTCCATTGGCGGCGGTCTGGCACCAAGGAAATCCCACGAACCCAACAAATAATGGCAAGGCAACCCACCCCCAGTACAAAGCGCCAAAATGCGCTCCACAGCGGGGGGAATGACACCAAACTGTACTTAATGGCCACGGTTTGACCGCCCCACAAGGTATACAAACCTATCGCAGCGAGCATGGCACTTATAGGTACAGCAAAACGCACCGTGGGCACAGGGGCCGCCACCAGGGTATCGCGTCGAATAGCGGGGGTAGATGATGCCACTTGCTGCGCGTCTGCCCTACGGTTAGGTCCCATCGCCCGCGCGCCTGCTCTACGGTCAGAGCCCTTTTCTCGCGCGTCTACTCTACGACCAGCAGCCGTTGCTTCACTGCCTCCCGCTTTCTTCGCAGCGGCGGTCTTTGCAGCGGCGGTCTTTGCAGTGGCTTTCTTGCCCCCCACTTTCTTTGCAGCGGCTTTCATGCTTCCCGCCTTCTTTGCAACGGCTTTTTTACTTCCCGCCTTCTTTGCAACGGCTTTTTTGCTTCCCGCCTTCTTTGCAACGGCTTTTTTGCTTCCCACCTTCTTTGCAACGGCTTTTTTGCTTCCCACCTTCTTTGCAGCGGCTTTTTTGCTTCCTGCCTTCTTTGCAGCGGCTTTTTTACTTCCCGCCTTCTTTGCGGTGGTGGTGCTGGTTGTTAAGGCATCTTTTGTTTCAGGCATGGTCAACTTACTCAGTTAATAGTATAGAGGTGGGAAGACGCGGTATCCAACATGCCTAAATAGACAATAAAACACGAAGCGTAGAGCAAAGCAGAACAAAGCAACCAAGGACGCCACGGCGACAACAGCGTGCAGCTAATGGTGACAGCACAGGTTGCAATAGGGTAACAATAGAAACACGGACAGCCATTATGCCTGATACAGGGCATATCAAGCAAGCCGGCACCCATTCGTTCACATCAATTTGCGCATTAAGGCATGCAAACAATGCGTCATGGTATTTTTTGTTTAGAACCCGTCAACCATTTGTAGTGCATGAAACATGCCGATGGTTTTGTTGCAATATGATTCAAGCAGGACGCATGCATCAAAAGCGTTATGTGTCAACAAAATAACGGATCAAATTAACTCTGCATCACTCATTACTTCAACCATACTCATTCCTTGATGCCCCAAAGCCTGCTTTAATGCGGCATCTAGCTCCGCTCGGGTATTCACACGAATGCCAAGGCCACCGCACAATTCGACGTAACGGGAAAAGTTAGGGTTGTGCAAGTCGGTTTGCCATACTTCCCAATCGCCTGCGCGCTGCTCTTTGCTAATTTTGCCAAGTTGGCCATTGTGTAACACCACATGGGTAATGTTCATTTGGTACTTCACCGCCGTGGTTACCTCGGCAAGGTATTGCCCTAGCCCACCATCTCCCGATACCGAAATCACTTTACGCCCCTTAAAATGTGGGTCGTCCTCCTGGGTGGCAGCCCACGCACCCATGGCAGCGGGCAACGCAAAGCCGATCGAGCCAAGGTAGCCAGACATTAAAATGGCGTGCTGTTTACACTCAAAATAACGTCCAAAGGAATACGTGTTATTCCCCACATCCACAGCCATAATGGCATTGGCGGGAGCGTGCTGGCTTAGGCTCTCAAAAATGCTGGCAGAATTAAGCCCCCTGCCGCGATCGTCTTGGGTACGGCTTGCTTTTTCTGCGCGCCAAATTTTCCAACGCGCTGCAATATCCGCTCTTTGATCAGCACTTTGCATTTGGCCGTTTAAGCGCCCCCTTAACACGGCGGCGGTCCGCCCGATTTCTCCCCACAAAGGCAGGGTTACGGGATGAAACTTCCCTAGCATCATCGGGTCGAAATCAACCTGAATAATGGGCTTGTAGGGGGCAATACCCGTATGGGTGCTAAAGCTGGCCCCAAATACCAGCAGCAAATCGGATTCGTTCATAAACCAGCTGGCAATGGGGGACCCGCTGCGACCGAGCACACCACAACCCAAGGGGTGATCATCTGCAATGAGGCCTTTGCCCTTAAAAGTGGTTAACACGGGAATGTGAAAGGCCTCTGCAAGGCTGCGTACTTCATCCATGTGAAAGCGTGCGCCATGGCCCACAATAATTACCGGCTTTGCGGCATTTTTGAGCAAATTTACCGCTTGTTCCACCTCGGTTTCGGGGGGTGCAATTTGGGGCATGGGCAGCCTACCTCCGGGTGAACCTGCCCGATAGCCCTCCTTTGCGGGCAAGGTTTGGACCTCATCAGGAAACACAAGGTGGGACACTCCGCGGTTTAAAATAGCACTTTTGCACGCCAGATTTACCAACTCGGCATGGCGGCTGCCAGGGAGAACCAACTGACTCCATTGAGGCACGCTTCCAAAGGCAGCTTGCAAATCCACTTCTTGAAAATCCCCCGGGCCTAGGACCTGGCTTTTGACCTGGCCTGTTAAAGCCAATACGGGAGCACGATCGACATTGGCATCCCAAAGGCCTGTGAGCAAATTGGTGGCCCCCGGACCTGCAATGGTTAAGCATGCGGCAGGGTGCCCTGTGAGTTTGCCATAACCTGAGCAAGCAAAAGCAGCGGCACCCTCATGACGGACCCCAATGTAGCGCAACTTGCCCGCCACCGCCTGGCGCCGGAGCGCGTCAGCCAGACCTAGATTGGAATGCCCCACCATCCCAAACACGCTTTTAACATTCCACGCCACCATGGTTTCCGCCATCACATCGGTAACGGTGGTCTGGTGGTCTGCCTCTGGGGGCAAACCTACGTAATAACCATCTTTGCGTTTTTCGACAGGGAATGTGGGCACGCCGCCGTCGTCATAACTGCCAGGGGATTTTCCCGTGATAGGGTGAAAATCCCAGCCATGCCACGGGCAGCGTAAAAAGCCTTTTTCAATCGAGCCCTCACCCAAAGGTCCCGCTTGATGCGGGCATTTGTTGCTCAACGCAGCAATCTTGCCTTGGTGGTGGGTCATGCACAAAGAGCGCAAACCACACACCACTGTTTTAACACGCCCCTCAGGCAACGCGCTGATACCTAGTGCTTTGTGCCAAACCAACTTCGAGGGGTTTTGCGATTGTGACATGATGAGAGAGGCTCCTTTTTTTTAAAACAAAATGAATAAACAGCATAAAAAATGGGCAGCAATAACAAAGAGGAAAACGGCAAGGACACCCTTGATTACGAATGGGTTGTTTTTTAAAAGGAAAATGGCAAGGACACCCTTGATTATGAATGGGGGTTTTAAGTTTTTTGAACCATGGTGGCTTGCTTTGAGGCGTGCGGGGAAAAGGCTTATGCTTTAAATCAAGCATGTACTAGGGAACTTTAGCTAAGGTTCTTATACGATAAAAAGCTGCGGCAACTTTCGATTGCAGAGGTCAAAAAAGCCAGCAAATTTGTTGCTTGCTGATTGGTATTGCCTGCCACCGCTTGTTGCATGTTTAACACCGCTGCAGTAAATCCTTGGGTATGCCACATACCCCCGCCTTGCAAGGCGGGCAGTTGACTGCCTTGCGGTGGATATGGCCAAGGGCTTACATACCAATAGGGCAGATCATAGTTCCCATCTCCTGGGCTAAAACCTGCGTTGATGCTTTTGGCTTTTTCAGGATTGGGTTCGTTGTTTAGGGTGATGAGGGTGGCCATGTCAAAATGATGGGGCCAGCAGCGGACATCGGCCACCGAAAAAGCCCAGGTTTTTGCTTGTTCACGCAGCATGTTTAGCACATGATGTCCGTTCGAAAACCATGCATGGGTTTGAACAGCCTCGTCTTTGCTAAAAGCAAAGGGTGCTGTTTTGCCCACGTCATGGGCAGGCATTTCCTCAATGGGTGGTGCCAATTTTCCCCCTTCCAAACCCAGCTGATCCTCCATCCATGCATAGGCTTGTGCCAAGGTTTTTCCGTTTAAAAAAAGTTCTTTCTCATGGCTACCCGCAGCATTGATAAATGCGAGGGCAGGCCCGTTTGTGTGGTTCATACACAGTACTGCTCTGCGTCCATTTTCCAATGGGGCCCCACCCAATGCTTGAAGCGTGGGTTGGTATTGCAAACTGGTGTGGCTCCAATCGGCAGGTGCTGCAAGCAGGCTAAATCCGGGGGAGGCTGCGGGTTGCACCGCCCAATGCCATTGTACACGTTGTGGAACCCACTGGCTGCTTTTCAAGGAGGTAAGGGATTGCCATACATTGTTTAAAAGAGAGGTCGAAAAGTTCATCGCAAAGAGTAAAGCCTTTTCATCATGCGTTAAAATGGGGAGAGGAAAAAAGATGTGCTAATGAAACAAACGGTGGAACGATAACACATGGCTCGTTTACAAAACCTTAATCGATGGGTTTTCGACCACAAAACCTTTGCTGCCACCAATAGGATAGGTTTTCAATTGCAAAATCTTTGCTACCACAAAATGGATGTGGGTGGTGCGTTTCTGTATCCCCCAATGCGCATCAAGTATTGGGATGCATGTTGAAGGCACATGCGGGGCCATTTAAACTTGTAATCTGCCAAACATCCGCCGTGTGTTAAGGGCAAGTTTGTTAAAAAAGTTTTTGTTCACAGTTACCCCCACACAAACCATGCTTAGTGCGTGTTATTTTGCGCATCGTATCCTATGCATTAGGCACTCCATGCACAATGGCATGCCTTCTTTGCCGTGGTCTGTCGTTATTTTTGCGGGCGGTTTACCGTGGGCTCACGCCAGCATAGGCAATACCCGTTAAATGCGCCATGTCACGGTTCCAAGTGCTTAAATCGTAAGGAGACAGCTGGGCAAAGGATTCGTGACCGCATGCGCGGGTCAAAATTTTCATCAGGTCGACGGTGGCACCAAAGTAGCGTGCCAGCCTTTGAGCTGCTTGGTCCACAATAAGCCGTGCGCGCAGATTTTTCTTTTGGGTAGCAATGCCCACAGGACAATTGTTGGTGTGGCAGGCCCGCATGCCCAAACAACCAATGGCTTGCAATGCCGAATTCGACAGGGCAATGGCATCGGCACCCAAAGCGAGGGCTTTGATAAAATCTGATTCGGTGCGCAAACCGCCCGTAATGATTAAGCTTACATCCTCACGACGAATGCGCTGTAAATGGCGGCGTGCTCTTGCCAAGGCAGCAATGGTAGGCACGGAGATATTGTCTTTAAAAATAATCGGTGCAGCCCCCGTACCCCCACCCCTGCCATCTAAAATAATGTAGTCGGCACTGGCAGCCAAGGCAAAATCAAGATCGACCTCAATATGCTGGGCAGAAAGCTTAAAGCCAATGGGGATTCCACCAGAGGCCTCGCGGACCTCATCGGCTACTTTTTGATAATCGGCAGGGGTATTTAAATGGGCAAAGGTGGCAGGGCTTACCGCTGCTTGCCCCTCGGGCAAACCACGCACCTGGGCGATTTTTCCTTTGACCTTGTTGCCTGGCAGATGCCCCCCTGTGCCCGTTTTGGCTCCTTGGCCTGCCTTAAAATGAAAGGCTTGACACGAAGCCGCCTTGTCTAGTTTCCAACCAAATCGAGCACTGGCCATCTCGTAAAAATAGCGTGCGTTTTCGGCCTTTTCTTCTTCTAACATGCCACCCTCCCCCGAACAAATTCCCGTGCCTGCCAGCTCTGCCCCTTTCGACAAGGCCACCTTAGCCTCTTCGCTCAAGGCACCGTAACTCATATCACTCACAAAAAGGGGAATTGAGAGATGCAAAGGTTTTTTGGCATTGGGACCAATAACCACTGCGGTGGCAACAGGGCTGTTATCAGGGCGTGGAGACACTGCCAGCTGGGCGGTAAGCAGTTGGATATCGTGCCATAACGGAAGATTGGTAATGGGCTCACCCATGGCAGAAACTTGCCCATGCTCGCCACCAGTAAGGCCATTGGCGGCAAGGTCGCGTATGTAGCGATTAAAGGGTTCTTCGGGCGTGCCGTGAAAGTCTTCGTAGGCACCCTGGTAGGCTTGGCGGTTGTAAGCTTGAGGATTGTCTTGCAGCCATGCTTTAATCTGCGCTTCGTCAACGTAAATCGCATTCTCTTCTTCGCTCACCCAACTCGAAAATTTCTGCAAGCGCTCAGCAGGATTATAGGCACTTACCCCACTTTGCCAACGATAGTCCCAGCCGTGGAGGCCACAGATAAGGTTTTCGCCTTCAAGGCTCGCATCGGCCATGAGGGCCCCGCGATGTAAACAACGCCCGTAAAGCACAGACACCTCCTTGTTTACGCAGACAATCACCAAATCAACCCCAGCCGCATGGGCATAGGTGGGGGTCCTTTCGGGTACATCGCTCAATGCAATTGCTTTTATTTTCTGGGGGTTGGCTTGGGGAAAGGGGGTGATCTTTGGCATCAGCTTTGGTTCAATATCTTATGATTTCATTCAATGAAAGCGAAGCGTGGTGTTTGAATGCAAATGAGGGTGCGTCTACGTCGATTGCTCATAAGCATCTTCGTTAAAAACGATTGCTGGAGTTTTGCGGGCAGGCTGTCTGGATAACATGCCATTCTCGCCCCCCAAAAACAGCCCACATGGTATGGCATCGAGGGGGTGCAATGCAAATAAAGTACGCTTTTGTGATAGGTTCGAGTACGTGCGCAAGCCACTCCCTTAACACAAGGTTTGCACAATACTTGACACAGTAAGCAAACGGGCACGTAATGCCACCCAGGCAGCTTGTTTGCACGCATTTGCATTCAAAAAATACCAGGGCTGGCTATAAGCCATGATAAACGCGTGCTTACACGGGTGCGCGCAAAAAATTATCCTTATGACCGTTTTTTTTTAAAGCAAGAGACCATGGGTGACCTCACACGCAACTTTATAGAGCACTTGCAACATGCGCGTTGATGGTGCTACTACCCATGGCATTCAAACCCATGTTTTCTGGGTTCGCCTTTAAAGAGGGCGTCATGCGTTCGTGCTTTAATCTTGGGGTTGACTACCATCACCTGCTGGTCCCAAAGCGACACAGCCCCCCTCTGAGCAAGGGTCTTCTTTTTACGTAAGCCTGGGCGTCCTTTGCTGTTTTTAAGTGCTGTTTTTAGGCTACGAGTGCCACTGAGGGCAACGGTCCTTACATGGTCTAAATTTTTTTTCTGCTTATTTCATAGGAATTAAGATGATCTTATGGCTTGCCAGCGTAAACACCCCGTCCAAAACGCTTTTGAATACGTACTTGCACGCCCTTTGCGGGCGTCCCTTGTGGTAGGCAGTGTAATTAACGTCACGCAAATCGCATTGCGTTGGGCTGGATTGCATTTTACGTTTGATGTTTTATATCTAAGCATGCTGGTGCCATTCATCCCGCCTTATTTTGCCAGCCGCACCGCACGTGCCGTCCATGAGCGTGTAGGAGAGCATGATTTTGTGCGCGATGCTCTGCCCTATGTTTTTGTAGCACATCCCAAAGATATCACGCTTGAAGCCCTGGCCACCTGTACCCCCTACATGCTAAGCGACAGCGCAGCGCAACATGCAGGGTTATCCATAGAAACCTTGTTGACCTTGCCCGTAATGCCGGAGCGTTTTTTTAAAGATGCGCGAACCCAGACCAAAATTTTTGAGCATTTGATCACCGAATGCGAACAAAAAAAATACTCTAAAATTCGTGATCACATGCTCATCTTGACCTTTGGCAAGACTGCACAGCATTACATTTTAAACACCGTCCTCAAACCTTATCGTTCCAGCTTTAAATGGCAGGGGATGTTGGTGCGCTATGAACCCAATTTAGATTCACAAGATTTAAAAGGCTTTCACTAAAAATGAAAGGGGCGCGGGTAGGGTTTGAAACACTTTTTAAGAACCCTTGCGGACACGGGCCGGTAGATTATGCAGGCCATTGTTCGGGGTGCACCAGTACATAATAGGCCAAGAGCGCACTACAAAACATGGGAAAGGTTTCAGGGGCGGGATAACGACTTATTTCAAGCAAGGTAGCCATGAGGTCGTCCCAATTTTGCAAAGTGAGGTGAATGCGATGCAGGGGTGTTGTGAGTTTTTCGTGCACCAGCAGTTGGATCAGTGCTTCTACCACGGCATCAAACTGCCATGGGTCGCGGCGTAGTGCTTGGAGTACATGGGTAAAAAACCGCTCAATCCATAAATCCAACAACCGGGGGTTGCCCACCAAATGCTGGGGTAGGGGTAAGGCTTCAAATACATGGGCTTGCAAGAACGTTTTGTTGGGTGCGGGGGTGTTTTTGTTGGTAACGGGGGTTGAGGGCTGTTTGCTCGAGGATGCACGACGTAGAAAAGCGGGATCCGTTTGCACATTGGTCAACCATCCCCCCTTATTTTGGCCAAGGCGAACATGGCTTTTTTTGCCGGGGTTTTTGGCCACCGTGCGGCGCAAAAAGGGGTTTTTGGCCTTACCCGCGGGTTGGTAGGTTTCACCACTGGTGGAAAGCAAAAATTTCTTTTCCCACGCCACGAGGTTTTGGGTGGTTAGGAATTCAGCCTGGGGGTGGGGCATGGGAGCATCCTTTGCCATCTTTGCCATCGGCTTGCAAGACTCCGTTTGGCGATGGTGACCCGTGTGCATGCCAAGTGGAATGCACACCAAACTTTCGCCCATGGTAAAACTTTATCCTCTCATATTACCACGTCTCGCCCAAAATGAGGCATCACATCCGCGCATCATGTGCTTCGCCTTTCGCAAACACGAGCGGCCGTGGTAACACAACAGTTATATCACACGTCTTTTGCATGAAGCCTTAAGTTTACGCCAAAACACCCGCCAACAAAAACCAAACCCCGTGAGGTTGATGATGAGAGTAAAACACGTGCTTGTGTTAAACATAGCGCATGCGGTGATGCACAGACTGGCACATCTGTTGGCACGTAGGTTAGGGTTAGCGGCTTTGTTGTGCTACCTGTTAAACCCTTGGTTGGTGGAGGGATTGGCTGCCTCGCCACAGCACTCAGCAAACCAAACAAAGCCTACAAAAATAGACATAACCAACCGGTTAACCCTAGCCAAAACCCAGCAAATCGCCGCCAAAACCACGGCTGTATCGGTCTTTACCCCACCAAAATCCTTGCGCTGCCCGCAATTTTCCCAGTTTGCACAACAAGATAGCGCACAAATGCCCTTGCCCACCCAACGCTTGGCCGCCTTGCTTCCCAAACCCTTACACCAAGCGCGGCAGGTACACATACACCTTCGCTGCCTCGAAGCCCATGGTGCGCTCAAGCAAGCAGAAGCGTTGTATGAGTTGGCCATTCAAAAAAACAGCGGCGCACTGGCCTTACATTATTTTGGGCTCGCACGCTTGCTGTTTGCGCAAAAACGCTACGTGGCTGCATCAACAGCATTGTCGAAGCTGTCGCGCCATCCCCATGCACGCTGGCACGATGCTGCCGTACACACATGGTTGTATGCCACAGCCAAACGGGCGAACGCCTTAGCTCCAACCGAGAAAACCCGTGTCAGCCAAGGGATGCTGCGCGTTGCCAATGCCTACTATGCTAACGCAGAACCCGACAAAAACCACCAGCCGTTGCTTAAAATTTTGTTGGCGTTTGCCCAAAAACAAAACAACGTCCCCATGGCGCGTCAATTGAGCCGTTGGTTGTGGCGCAATCCTTATACCAAGCAAGATATTGCCTATGCGACCAAGGCATTAAAGCGTTGGTTACCGCATTATGCCCCAACCTTGCCTCACCTGCACAGCCGTATCCGAGGGGTGTTTCGCCTGCGGGAATACACGGGTGTACAGCATGAAATTCAAGCGTTGCTCCGCGCGAAGCGCTTTCCCCAAAAGGGCAAGGCCAGCCAAGCACAAGCCATTGGCCGTTACTACATACGCAGCGTGTTACGCCTAAAACACTACCGCCATGCTTCTCAAGTGCTCAATAGCAAAAAGTGGCAAAAAGCGTTTCAATTCTCCCCTGTGCAAAGCCAATTTTGGCGGGTACAGGTCGCTTTAAATCAAGGGAATTTGCCCGCTGCCTTGCGGCATTTTAAACGCCTTCAAAAACAAGCACCCCAAGCCAAATGGCTCCCCAAACTTACCTTGCGTATTGCCAAGTTACAGCGCGCCCGCGGAAAATCAAAAGCGTTTTACACCACCATTCAAACGTTGTTCACACAATTTCCCGCCAGTCAACACACGGCTAATGCATGCTGGGAAGCGGTTTGGGGGCATTACTTAAGAAAAAACACCCGTGCATCGCTGCGCTGGGTGGAACGCTGTTTGGGTACAAGCAAGGTATGGGAACCCATTTATGGCACGCGGCTGTTGTATTGGAAAGGGCGCATGCTGGCCAATCAAGGACACACGCAAAAAGCAAAGGCGTTATGGCAGCACTTACAAAGCAACCATCCCTACAATTTTTACACGCTGCTGGCCAGCTATGCCCTTGCCCCACCCCTGCAAGCCACGGTCGAGGCCACATTTGCCGGTTTGGCTGCCCATAAACTGCCCGCACTGCCCGCACTCCCTACCCGATTAGATGCGTTGTTCCAACTGCCCGTGTTTTCCCATGCTTTGTTTTTGTTGTCGCTTAATTTACGCCAAGAAGCCACGGGGGCCTTTAAAAGCATGCGCTGGAACCGTCTTAGTCGCCCTGCAGTTGAGCAAGCTTTGGGTTTGTTTGAGGCTATGGAAATGCACCATCAACTGATTGTATTGTTGGCCAATAAACGCTGGGGCACGTTGCTCTCTTCTACCATTCAAAGCAGTGCGCTGTGGCGGCGCAGCCACCCTCTTGCTTATCGCGAACTGGTGTTTGAGCATGGTGAAAAGCGTCGCGTTGACCCGTTTTTCGCTTTATCGATCATGCGCGAAGAAAGCCGCTTTGAGGAGGGAGTGCGATCGTTGGTAGGGGCCACGGGCCTCATGCAGTTGATGCCTGCAACGGCGCGCGATACAGGGCGGCGCATTCACTTAAACCATGTGGTGCAAGATTTGACCAACCCCCAATACAACGTGCCCATTGGGGTGGCCTACTTGGGGCACGTACTCAAACGCTTTAACCACCACATTGTGTTTTCAGCAGCCGCTTACAATGCGGGTCCTGGGCGGGTACGGCAATGGAAAAAGCAATTTGGTAGGGTCCCAATCGATGCGTTTATCGAACGCATTCCCTACCAAGAAACGCGCAACTATGTACGCCGTGTGTGGCTTTCTTACTGGGTGTATCAGCGCATTTATCGCCCTGCTTCGTAGACTTTGGCTTTGTGCTATGGGGGATGTTCGCATTTTTGCCCCAGAAAAGGCTTGGCCGTGATTTTTAAATCATCGGTCTTACGGCGTAACTGCACACAAAGCAAGCCCGTATTTGCTTCATAAACTGCGTATTTGTCTTGAAAAAAAGGCACACCCACCTTTAAACGCTGCGCATACACAACCGCTTTCGCGCTCCCCAAGCACCCTTTGAACAATCCAACGGGGTTGCCTTCTCCAAAAGGGGAATGCGTTCTTCCTATGTGACGGGCGGGTTGGGTGTGAACTTTTTACGTAATCATTTTCTCCGCAATTGCATCGCCTTGGATTGTAGACATGATCTCTTAAGCGCGTCATGACCCCTTTTTGATCTCAAGTAAGGGGCGCAAAGCAACCCAGACCGTTTGCGCGACACGCATGGCACCTTGGGCATTGGGATGAATCCCATCAACTTGATTAAATTCTGGGTTGAGGGCCACTCCTTCTAGCAAAAAGGGGATCCATGCCAGCTGGTGCTGTTTGGCCAGCGAAGGATAAATGGCATTAAACTGGGTGGTATACTGAGGCCCTAAGTTTTGTGTGGCCAGCATACCTGCCAGTAACACCTTGACGCCTGCGGCTTGGCCTTTGGTAATGATGCGTTGCAGGTTTTTTTTCACGGTTGTGGGCGCAACACCGCGCAGCATGTCATTGCCACCTAGCGCAATAATCAGCACGTCGATTTTTTGGCGCAACAACCAATCCATGCGCTCCAAACCACCCGCGGTCGTGTCACCAGTCACACCCGCGTTGGTGACTTGGTGCGGAAAACCCGCTTGACGTACTTTGTCTTGGAGCAAAGCGGGATAGCTTTGCTCAAGAGGCAGTCCATGTCCCGCAGCAAGGCTATCCCCCAATACAAGCACCACGGGGGCATCACGGGGGATGGTTGCTGTACGGGCTTTAGGGGGCGGGATGGACGCATGAGGAAGTTTTTTTGCCTGATTCTCGCAACCCAGTAGCAAAAAGGGCGCGATTCCCACGCACAAAAATGCAAAAATATGGCACCTCATACTCGCCTACCTCATTATGTGCATGCCAGAACTCCTGGCCTTATTGAGACATGTGTTGGTGATGGATTTTTTATCGGCCGCGCGCACGCACCATCCAAGGCAGCCTCACAGCGTTTGGTGGGGTTAGAGAGACGAGCCTTTTGTTGAGACACCCCGTGCAAAATGTCACACACCCGTACAGCAACCCACTGCCCACGGCACCGAGCGCCCCACACAGCCAAGCCTTTTGCGCCTTAGCCATTTTTGTGCGCAAACTCCCGCACAGCAACCCACTGCCCACGGCACCGAGCGCCCCACACAGCCAAGCCTTTTTCGCCTTAGCCATTTTTGTGCGCAAACTCCCGCATAAACCCCGCCAGTGCGTTGGCGCCTTCAAAGGGCATGGCAATGTACATGCTGGCGCGAATCCCACCCAAAAAACGATGCCCTTTTAAACCCACAAGCCCTTCCTTTTCGCTCTCTCGCAAAAACCTCTCAGTCAGCCCTGCATCGGGCAAACAAAAGGTAACGTTCATGGTCGAACGATGCTGGGGGTGAGCATGGGGAGTGTAAAAAGCGCGACACGCATCCAAGGCATCGTACACGATGCCCGAACGCTTTGCAGCGTGTTGTGCCATCCTTTTTACCCCACCATTGCGCTTGACCCATTGTAGCACCAACTGGCTTACATAAATAGAAAAAACATTGGGGGTCGATACCACAGTCTTTGTTTCGACCAAAGTGGCATAGCTCAGGGTTTTGGGGGTAGTGGGCATGGCATGGTTTAGCAAATCTTCGCGAATGATGAACGCTGACATGCCTGCGGGACCCAGATTTTTTTGCGCCCCCGCATAAACCAAACCAAAACGCTTCACCTCAAAAGGGCGGGAAAGGATTTCGGAAGTCATGTCTCCGACCAGCACGGCCCCACCCTTTAACTGAGGAAACTGCTGCCAACGCGTACCTATCGCCGTGTTGTTGGTGGTGATATGTAGGTAGGAAGCCTCGGGATCCACCTTAGCGTCATCTAAAGCAGGAATGCTGGCATAATTTTCCCCTTTGCTAGAGGCAATCACTTCAACCTCCCCATAGCGTTGCGCCTCTGCCAATGCACCTTCTGAAAAATTACCTGACACCACGAACTGAGCCCTTTTGCTGGGTTTGCGCTGCATTAAGTTTAAGGGCACCATGGAAAACTGTGTTCGCCCTCCTCCTAGCACAAAGGAAATACAGTAGTTTTTGGGGACATCAAGCAACTCACGTAACAGCAGTTCAGCCTCAAGAATAACCCCCTTGACATGGGGTGAAAGGTGGCTCATCTCAATAATAGAGGTCCCAAGACCTTGGTAACTCAAAAACTCTTCCCTCACTTGCTCCAAGACTTCTAAAGGCAACATTGAAGGGCCCGCGCTAAAATTAAACACACGCTCGCTACTCATGCTCGTTTTTTTCAATCCTTATTTGTACTTGTTGACCCATTTGGGTTTTGCTATGAGATGGCATCGGTGCTTTGCTAACAAAGTTCACAGCAGCGCAGAAACCACCCTATGGGATGGCTTTGCGAACAAAAGCATTTTTTTGCTTGTAGACTTGATATTCACAGCAAGAGCATACTTTATATGGTTTTTGCAAGTGACCTTGATGTTTATCATGAGGGCTGCGCTTGGGTCCAGGCAAACCCTGTGCGATCGCTGTGCGTGCGATTCCCTGCAAAAGCCACCCTTGCTTACTTAAAAAGGTGGGGGCGGGGCATCGCCCCCCTCATACCGCCGGCACTTTTATTGCGCAAATATCCTAACGTTTGACTAGGTCTTGCAGTCTTGAGTCTTAAAGCAAGAGTCGCTTCGCCCTTAAAAATGAGTCGAGGATATTTTTTTGAAAATGAATGACAATACACTGGCATTGGTTACGGGAAGCTCGTCGGGCATTGGTAAAGCGTGCGCCACCTTGCTTTTAGAACGTGGATGGGATGTGATTGGCTATTCTCGTAGAGCGGGGAATATTCAGCACCCACAATACACCCACGTTCAACTCGATTTAAGCAACCTCGCAGACATGGAAGCACATTTCACCCCCACCATCGCCAACCCCCTTTACACCAGCAAACCCCGGCGGGTGGGTTTGGTAAATAACGCCGCTGTGCTTACTCCAGTGGGCACGCTCGAAAACGCACCGTTGGCAGATTTAGAGCGATGCTATCGTCTGAATGTGCTTGCCCCTCTTTGGCTTACCCATCGTTGGCTACCAAAAGCATTTCCTCAAGCGACGTTGCGGGTGGTCCATGTGTCTTCTGGGGCAGCCAATCGGGCGGTTAGCGGGTGGGGTGCTTATTGCTCGAGCAAGGCTGCATTGTTGATGGCGGGAAGGGTCTGGGGCGAAGATAGTACCCATAACTTGCTAAAGCATGGTAACATGCAGGTTACGAGCTACGGTCCGGGGGTGGTAGATACCGAGATGCAAGCACGCATTCGCAGCCAAAAACCCCAAAACTTTCCCGACATGGATCGGTTTTTGAGCCTATACAAACATGGTCAATTAGCCCCCCCTTCGACCCCTGGGAAAAAAATTGTCGCCCTGCTCGAAGGTGATGCGGGGCAGGCGTATCAAGAAGAGACACAGCACATCGTGAGATAAAAATACCATCGCCATGAAAAACACGACCCCTTTTTTAAAGCCCACACGTGTGTTGCTGTTGCTGGGCGGTGTCGCCATGTTGCTCATTCCTGTTGTCGAGGGGGTCATGCCTTCGGATGCCTGGGCTCAGGTGCTGTTTCCCACCGAGAAAACCAAAGCCATTATAAGCAAAGCAAAAGCGGGCGATGCCGGTGCACAAACCGCTCTGGGCCAGCTGTACTATTTTGGGGAGGGGGGGGTGAAACTAAGCCACGAGACCGCCCGTGCATGGTACCAAAAGGCCCTTTCACAAAATAGCGCAAGGGCAAAATATGCTTTAAGTGGCATGTATTTTCGTGGTGAAGGCGGTGAGAAAGACCACAAAAAAGCCTACGCTCTCGCCTTAGAAGCAGCCCAGCAAGGCCTGCAAGAAGCTCAGCTGAATGTGGGTAAAAAACTAAGCCGTGGCGATGGCGTACAGCGCAACCTTGTGCATGCCCATGCATGGCTCACATTGGCTGCCGAGAATGGATCCCTACTGGCTTATGGGCTAAAAGTCGACCTTGCCAAAAGCATGGCGACCAAACAACTGCAGCAAGCGACCAAACTAGCCGATGTATGGCGGGAATTGGCTAAAGAAAAGTAAATCCATTTGGTTGCCAATATCTAGCGGACAACGGCTCTTTTTTGCTTGCTGTTATGCAATGCTCCTGCCTTTAAAAAAAAAGCCTTTGCCCATGGTGCATCATGTTGGCATTTATTTAAAAAAGCACCCCATAGATTGCACCGCGGTGAACGCATGAAAAAAAAACTTAGCCTGTTTGTCACCAGTTTTGAAACGCGCAATACCGTACTGTTTTTGTTGGCTTGCACCTTAATTGCCCTGCCACTTATTGCAAAGCACCTGCACGATACAGAGCAACTGTTGCTCGACAATCTTTCAACACAATTGGCTTTGGTGGCCGCGCAAGGCAAAACGGAATTCTCCGCTGCCGAGATAGAGAAATTAAGTACCACCTTTACCCCTAATAGCCCCAGTTATAAAAAGGCCGTGCAAGTGTTGGCCAGTTTAGAAACCCGCTATGCCATTGCCAATGCCGCATTGCTTAAGCGCTTACCCAGCCAGCGTTTTGTGTATCTTGCAGATGGTAAAGCGAACTTTGGCCTTAACCAAGCGGTGAGTTCGCATGTGTCTTTTCCAAAAACCGAACAAGTCGCCAACGCGGCTTGGCAGGCACAAAAGCGCAGTACGGTTCATTTGTTTGAGAGTGGCGAAAACCGCTGGTTTCAGGTGTACAACCCTATAAAGTACGGGCACAAAGTGGTGGGTATGCTCATGATTACCCAGTTTACCACCGCCATTGATTCCAACATTGCGCACCGCAAACTGCGTTATTTATTGGCATCACTGGTGGCAACCATGATTTTGGGTACGTTATTTTGGGCGCTCATGCGCTCACAAAAGCGGCGTAGGGTACACGTGGAAACAATCCCCACCCCGCAAGTTACACCTGCATACCAAAATGTTCTTACAAAAAACGAGGTAGGCGTTACCCCGCTGCGTATTGCCCTGGAACATGAACGCACCAATTTGCTACAAGAGGCTAAAATGTTTGGCAAAACCTTACACGTTTCCATTCAAGAACATGGTAGTGTCTGGATTTCAAATCGCGCTGTGGCTCTCGTGCAATCTGTATTGCACCCTTTGTTCGAAAATGCTTTACATCATGGGGTAAGCACCGCCAAACTGGGTAAGGTAAGCATTGATATATACCCCCGCGAACAAGGGGCGTTAGTGTGCATTGGTGACAATGGTGATGGCGTGGATTTTAAGCGCATTCGGGCGGTGGCGCTGCAGCAAAATTTATTGGGCAGCGAAGCCGAAGGGATTCCTCAACGCTTGCTTGAATTGCTGTTTGACCCAGGCATTCACCCTAACGACACACGAGACCAAAATCTGGAAAGCATGCCTCATTATATGTCAGGATTGGCCTCTGTGAAAAAGAAACTCGAGGACATTGGGGGTAAATTAAAACTGGTGAATACAGCAAGGGTCGGCACCATGGCACAGGTTTTTTTGCCCCGTCAAGTACTTTCCAATGCGGACTAACCCCCTTACCAAACTTACGACACTACGCGTCCGTTAGAACCCCATGGTTCGAATACGATAACCATTGTTTACGTGTATTTTTGACCGATGCCATCTCCCTCACAAAAAACAGTCACAGCCCTTATTTCCTTTAGCGATGCCGCCAAAACGTTGCGTGTGCCCGAACAAACTCTGGCACGCTGGCTACGCCAAGGGGTGCTAACCGCGCCCGTGCACTATCGCCAACAAGAACGCTATTTGGAAAAACATGCCTTTACCCGTTGGGCACACTCCCACCGCATGGACGAGATAACGCGCCCTGCCCATGCACTGCCTTTTGAGAACACCCATGCCATTAGCCTTAAAACGGCATTAATCCGCGGCGGGGTGTACTACAGTGTAAAAGGGGGTAACGTAGAGCAGGTGTATGCGAATTTGGTAAACGCTTTGCCCATCGAAGGCGAAAATGAAACCACCGAAATCACGCAACGTGAGGCATTGTTAAACGGTTTGGTACACCGAGAAAGGTTACGTTCGACGGCCATTGGGAAGCAAGTGGCCTTGCCCCACCCCGCAACCCCCCAAAACTGGGGCTTTGGGGGGTATGCTGCCAGCATTGCCTTTTTAAACCGTGAAGTTCCTTGGAAAGCCTCTGATGGGCAGCCCATTCAATTGTTGTTGGCTTTGTTTCCCACCACCATTCAAGAACACATGCAACTTATCTCCGATGCTCACAAATTGGCAACCAATCCCCCTTTTTTAGACCTCATTCATTCCCCCCCTAAGTTCGATACCCTGTTGGCAATGGTAGGTTCATGAACTTCCCTTTTTTTCGGCATTCAGCCAACCCACTGCCCCACCTTGAAGTAAACCAGCGCTCACGCGAGCCCGCTTTGCTGATGGCGCTCTCTGTACTGGTCGGTTTGGCAAGTGGCGTTTCCGCTATTTTGCTTTCCAGTGCCGTCCATGCAGTGATTCGATGGCTGCAACAAAACCCGTTAGACTGGTGGGTTATTTTTTTGCCTGGCCTCGGCGCCATGCTCTCTGTGCTATTTTTGCATCGCCTGGGTGAACGCGGTGGTCATGGCGTGCCCGATCTCATTCATTCGGTATTGTTCAAAGGCGGTGCACTGCCCAAACGGTTGATGTATACGCGCTTGGTTTCCAGTTTTCTAACGGTGGGCTCAGGAGGATCGGCAGGGTTAGAAGGGCCCATCGCCACCAGCGGTGGCGCGATTGGGAGTTCGATTGGTAACGCGTTTCATTTTAACGAGCGCAGAAGGACCTTGCTTGTGGGTTATGGCGTTGCAGGAGCGGTGGCGGCGATTTTTAATGCACCCCTTACGGGAACCATGTTTGCTTTGGAGGTCATTTTGGGCGAATGGAGCACGGTGGCCGTGCTGCCTACCTTCGTTTCTGCCGTGTCAGCCACCCAAGCAAGCCGCATTGTGCTAGGCAATGTAACCACATTCTCGCACCCCATTTTTACCTTTTCCACCCCTGATCTTCTGGCTTGCATTCCGCTTGGGATTGTCACCGGTGTGGTATCGACTTTGTTTCAATGGTGCTTAAGCCAATCCGAATATGCGTTAAACAGGGTCAATTTTCCCGCTTGGGGCAAGGCAGCTCTAGGAGGGATTGCCGTTGGGGCGATTGGTCTCCAACTCCCAGGGGTGCTGCACGATGGCTATGACACGATTCGCCAGTTTTTAAATGGCATCCAATCCTTTGACATGTTGTGGGTGATTGGCTTTTTGGTGGCTAAATTTGTAGCCTGCATCCTCACTTTAAGCAGCGGAGGTTCGGGCGGTGTCTTTGCGCCTTCTTTGGTATTGGGCAGTGCTACGGGCTACGGTTTTGGTTTGGCGATGCGCGCCTTATTGCCCACACTGGGCAAGGCATCTCCCCAGTCCTTTGCCTTGGTGGGTATGGCAGGCATGGTTTCTGGCCTTATGCATGCGCCACTGACAGGCATGTTTTTGGCATTGGAAATTACCAACAGTTACAACCTCATCTTACCCTTGATGATTGTCTCGGCAACCGCCATTGTCGTGAGTCAAACGTTTCAATCCGGTTCGATTTACACCCATGAAATGATCCGTAAAGGGGAATTCACGCGACGCGGTTCGGATATTCACCTGCTCAACACCATGACCCCAGGAGAACTGGTTGACCCAGAGGATATCGTGCTCCATGAGGGTACTTTGCTTGAGGAATTTGTCGAGCATTTTAAACACGCCAAGCGCAATGTGTTTCCCGTGCTCGATTCGAAACAGCATTGGCTTGGGGTGGTCCAATTAGACGATATCCGCCCTTACTTATTTGATAAACACCTGTATTCCATCATTACGATGGGCAGCGTGATGCATAGCCATTTGCCGCGCATTATGGCGGATGAAAGTGCGAGCTCTGCCATTCAAAAATTCGAATCGAGCGGTGCTTGGGCATTGCCCGTAGTGCACCAAACCAATGTTTATATCGGAATGATGTCTAAATCGACCTTGTTCGACCGCTATCGCCGCGAACTAATCGTGCACACCGAGGGCTAAAAAGCCTTGGCATTTGCCTTAGGTTTTTGTAGGGTCACGCGTGCTTTGTTGACAATGCATAATAGAAGCGAAATAGATATGTTATCCTCATCTAGCCCCCGCACTTCTGCCTTGTTAACGCTATGTGATGCACACGATGGCTGCGATTCCAGCATGCTCAAGGCCTATTTAAACCAAACCCACAACTTGACTTTGGCATTGGTCGAAAACCTTAGCGATGCCGAGTGGATGTGCTCGCCTCTTGAAATTGTGAACCCGCTGCGCTGGGAAATAGGCCATATTGCCCATTTTTACGAACGCTTTTTACTTAAAGAGCTCCGCCTGCTCAAAGAGCCGTTTGTTCCCAACGCTGCTTTGCTTTACAATTCTTTTATTCGCCAGCGCCTCGAGCGCTGGGATGTAACCCTGCCCAGCCCTAGCAACACCCTAAAATACCTAAACCACGTACACGAGCACGTACAAGAACTGCTGAGCAAGCCGCGGATGAGTACCTACGAAGCCTATCTCATGTTATTGTGCATTCATCACCAAAGTATGCACAATGAAACCATGGTGTACACACGCCAAACTTTGAACCAAACCCTCCCAAAATGCTTATTGCAACCATCCTTGCACCCTCACCACGAGACCGACTTGCAAATAGCCAAAAACCAGGGCCTGTTTGACGATATTGAGGTAGAGCGTTGTTTGTATTGGATAGGCGCATGGGAGGATGGCCATTTTGTTTACGACAACGAGAAATGGGCCCACCCCCTTCCTGTCAATCCATTTGCCATTTCGCGCAGCCTGGTTACCAACGCCCAATTTACAGCATTTGTAGAAGACAAAGGCTATGCAACAAGCCGGTGGTGGTGCGAGCAAGGCTGGAAATGGCGCTTGAAGAATCAGCGCAATCACCCCATGCATTGGAGGCAAGATCAAGACCAGTGGTGGCAAAATCATTTTAATGCATGGCGCCCACTACCCCCTTTAACCCCTGTTGTGCACGTCAATTGGTATGAGGTAACCGCGTATTGCCGTTGGGCCAAACGGCGCTTGCCCACCGAGTTGGAATGGGAATGTGCCGCCAGTGCTCTCCCTCAACATGAGGAAGGTTTTGGACGGCAAAAACTACGCACCCCCTGGGGTAACACCCTTTTTGAGGCCGAGAAACCTCAGTTGGCAAACCTCAATGCATATATCGCCGACTGCACCGATATTACACAACACGCTCAAGGCGAAAGCCCCTTGGGTTGCCGCCAAATGCTAGGCAATGTGTGGGAATGGACAGCCTCTTCTTTTTACCCCTATCCTGGGTATCAGCTCGACCACCCCTACCGTGAATATTCTGCGCCTTGGTTTGGGGATCATTTTGTACTGCGTGGTGGCGCGTGGTGCACGGCTGCCCCTTTGATGCGTAACACGTTGCGCAATTTTTACAGACCCCATCGCTCTGATATTTTTGCAGGCTTTCGTACCTGCGCGCTTTCGACTTAAAAAAAGACCGCCACCTAAAAAAGCCTTGCCCGCTGCAATCAGGTGTGCGCACCACCCGCCGAGAGGACTGCGTGGTAGCACTGAAAACGTGCTCAAACAACCACGCTAAAATAAAAACCGCACCAGGAAATACACATGGCTTGGCCACAAAAGGCACGTTATGGCATTTGCGCTCAGGAGATGTGCCTTACAATAGCCTTTGCTTAATGCTGGCTTTGTGTATTTTTCCGCTGGAGGTCCGCGGTAACGCCTCAATATGGCATTTGCGCTCAGGAGATGTGCCTTACAATAGCCTTTGCTTAATGCTGGCTTTGTGTATTTTTCCGCTGGAGGTCCGCGGTAACGCCTCAATATGGCATTTGCGCTCAGGAGATGTGCCTTACAATAGCCTTTGCTTAATGCTGGCTTTGTGTATTTTTCCGCTGGAGGTCCGCGGTAACGCCTCAAGGCGCACAAAGCGTTTAGGGCGTTTTTCAGGGGAGAGTACCTGACGGCAATAGCGCCTAAGTGCATCAGAATTTGGCATGTTATCACCCGCCTTACCTTGCCATACGCACACCACCACTTCTCCCCAATCCGCATCAGGCAGGCCTAACACCGCTACCTCTTCAACCCCTTTCATCTGCGCGAGTGCTTTTTCTACCTCCAAAGGGTACACCTTCACCCCACCGCTCATAATGCATTCAATCGCGCGCCCCGCCAAGGTGTAAAACCCTTGAGAATCACAGCGCGCCAAATCGCCTGTACGCCCCCAGCCTTGCCCATACGAAAAGTACGCCGCAGTGGCTGCATCATCCTTATGATATCCATTCATCATATAAGGAGTGCGTACCACCAGTTCACCCACCTCTCCCAAAGCCACCCGTTCACCCTCAGGTGACACCAACTTTACTTGAGAGAACAAATCGGGACGCCCGATGCTATCGGGTCGTAAATCATGCTCGTGGTCATGCAAGCCAAGGCAGTATCCAGCCTCGGTTTGCCCAAACCCTTGAAAGAGTTTGACCCCACCAAAACACTGCCTTAGTTTTTGAATACATTGGGTTTGAATGGATGCCGCCCCATACACAATGCTACGCAACTGGGTGCGAACGATTGAAGGTTTGGTTTGCAATAAGCGATAAAGCATGGTGGGGACCGCAGGCAAACAGCGAATGGCTTGGGTGGTTAGCAAGTGCCAAAATTGTTGCGCTGAAAATTGTGGGCACGCAAACACACACGCACCCGACAAAGGTACACTAACCCCAATTAGCCATTGGGCAAATTGATGATGGGCGGGGAGAGCACTGAGCAAGGTGTCCCCAGGTTGCAAACCGAGGTTTACACTGTGCACCAAGCCTTGAGCAATTTTAGCGCGATGACTAATGCGTACTCCTTTGGGTGTGCCTGTGGCACCACTGGTGTATAGCATCTGAAACGGCGCGGCAGGGTCTAAACTCTCGGCTAAAGGAATGCACGATTGCGTCTGTGTTTCATCCCCTAAAGCGAGCCATTTCTCCCAACCCACACAGCGCTCTGGCAAGGTAGGTAGGCTTGAATTTTCCAAGTTTTTATTGGCGTCCCTCGCAGCATCTAAAAAGCTGGCAGGCAGCACCACTACCCGCTGAATCTCTACCCATTCAGGCAAGCAAGCCTGGACCAAGGAAAGTTGTTGGGCATTGACCAACAGCAGTTGGACGCCGCTATGCTGGCAAAAGTGGGTCATTTCGGGTTGGGTTAATTGGGGGGATGCATGGGCTGCAACCATCCCTGCCAGGGCCGCGCCATATTGAAAAGCCCAGCGTTCGAAACCCGCATAAGCCACCACTCCCACGCTAGCATTAGGTGACAGTTTGCTTGCCAGCAGGGCAGCTGCCACTTGGCGCGCCAGCGTGTGGAGTTGTCCATAGTTGTAAACGCTGCTAAGCGTACGCCAGCATGGCCAATTGGGGCTGATGGACGCACGTTTCTCGAGCAGTTGCCCAATGCGTAAGTCGGCAAAGCCACTGGTTAGTGCATGAGGTACTTGCGTTACATTGCCTGGCTGTGCATGCACCATTTACTGTTTAATGACCTCAGTACCTGCGGGGGGGTGAAACACAAAATAATCTGCTGCAAAAGGAGGATGTTTTTGAACTTGGTGAAAATCGATGTTTTGCCAGCCACCGTGAACATCAACAATCCGCAGTTGGCGTAAGTTCCCCTGAAGGCCAGCAAAGCCAAATACCAGATGCTCCGTAATGCCATCGGCTTTGCGTGGGGTGAGGGTAAGTCGCCTTAGCATGCCGCCTTTGACCTTTGCATTGCTGCTGCTGCACACAAAGCTTTTGCCAATGGCCTCGAGCCCTAAAAAAATGCGCAACGGCGTGTAGGCTCCTTTCACTTCAAGGGCTTGAACGATAACATTGTTTAGAAGCGGATCGTATAGCCATGCGGTTTTCCCGTTGCTTACCAGCAGTTGTTCATCAGGACGGGTGTAATGCCAGCGCATTTTACCAGGAAACTGGTATTCAAGGCGGCCGCTGGCCTGTTCGATGCGCGTGGGACTGCTGGCATTGGCACTTTGTTGGCTAAACCTTGCACTCCAACTCACCCCTTTGGCAAAGGCTTGGCCCAGCTGTTTGAGGTCGTGCGGTGAGCAGGCCTTGCTTGTTTGCGTTTGTGCCTGTGCAGAGCTGGTAAATGCCAACACACCCACCCACAGCATGAAGCCCAGGCAAAGCCAAGCCCGCCAATGGCCCAGGCAACCACCATGGTAGGTACGAGGCGTGTGCCTTTTTACAAGGTCTGGGTCTCCCACATTAAACCAGCACTTTTTCAAACCAATTCCTGCCATGGTACCACCGTAAAACATGCCATAGAAAAAACGGGATGGGTTTGGCATGATAGAAAACCATGATAAGGAAAAAACAGGAATTGGCACATACTTGCCCACAAGAATCACTCGCATCACGATAGCAGGATGACACATTGAACCCCCAAAAGCACAAATGATTCTGCCCCAAATTCTACCACGGCCTTAGGCTCCAATCCACAACCCGATACCACCAAAACCATAGGCGGTCTACGACCCGCTGTAAAGGGACATCTGCTTTGCGACTTTTGCTCCCATGCTTTGCCACCGTCCGTTTCGCCGTTTATTTTTAAGCGGGATGTTTTTTGCAGACTGACGTTGCCATCTAATCGCTTGCCTCCTTTGTTAGGCTGCTTGTAGGGCAAGGGTTTTAAAATGGCTGATAAGGAGTTCTGTTACCTGTAGGAAACGGTGTTTTTGTGTTGAATGGGCGTGTTTGCGCCGATGTGATAGGGCTAAGTCAATGTAAAACAAGGTTTCTTTTGAATCGTAGCGGTTGAGCACGTCTTGGCCAAGGCTTGCGCTCAAGATGCACCCTTTTTAAGGGCATGGTGGGCTTGTTCAAGGCTTTCTAAGGGCTGCAGGTTGCGTGGCGTGGCTTTTTTTGAGTAGCCAAATTGTCTGGCTAGGCGGGAAAAAGACATTTTGTGCAGGCAGTAAACTCGCTGGGCACGCTGGATGTCGGTCATGGTTTGGGGGTCTTGTTTTTGGCGCGCAAAAAACACCCGGGCTGCCCGCCAGAGGCTTCTAAAAAGCCTGCAAAACGGCCCCTGCATTTTTCAAAGGGCCCCTTCGCCGATTTTCCTCTTACAGGGACAAAGTGAGGGCAGCGGCTTGATGAAAAACAGCGCTCGCCACGGGCGGGCAAAGTCGCGCAACAACAAAACGGCCCGCCCAATCGTGATGCAATCGCTCCAAAGGCCTTTGCGATATGCGGTGCGGTTTCCTAGGCAGCGTTTTCCAAGGCACGAAAATTATCTATGGGAATGGCTTTTTACATGTAATTTTCTCCGCTTGGCGAGGGGGCTGTTGCTCCTCGACCGCCGCCATTTACAGATGCCGCGAGGCAATCCAAGGGGTGGGCGTGGCCCGTTTCGAAGCCCGCGAAACACACTCCCTTTAGAGTGGTTAGTTTGAAAAATGCGCCCTGCGGTAGGCTTTTGCGTGATACAATCTTGGCCTTGTGAGCCTTGCAGATGGGCTTTATAGAGCATCGCCATCCTCTTTGCTTGCAAGTGCCCGCAAATCGCGATTACCCACTAAAAACCCGTTGAATTACGAGGCGCAAAGCATGTGTCTCGGCACAATGTGGTCGCAAACCATGGGGACGGAGGTAGCCATCATTTTTCCAGTCGCAAAGCATGTGTCTCGGCGCAGCCATTTTTGTGGGGTGTGATTTGCGTAAAAACAGTGTGGATCCTGTAAAATAGTGGCCATTGCAAAACCTATTGCGCTAACTCGCCGGATAACGCATGGTATGGAGACTGGCATTGGCATGCCGGGTTTATCCATGTGGGGGATAACGTGCTAGCCCTACTTTGCCCGATGCTTGCCACGGGCCAAAGTCAATTTGACGCTATAATTTAAGGATGTGTTTGATCAAGATGATTCAAGGAGTTTTACTGGCTCAATCCACGGGTGAAGACACCCAAACCCAGTTGTGGCGCCATGTTAACGGGCAGACCATGGTGGTCGTTCAAGCTGTAAGCACAACCTCAAAGCGCTTATTTAAGGTGGAACCAGTCTCTAAAACCGAAGCCCAACGCTTGTATGCCATTGCCTCATGGCAGCGCTTGGTACCCGCAGAACAAGCCTTGCTGTAGCCCTGACAAAACCAGACTCCCACAGCCCAGTTTAAACCCCTTTTGCAAAAACCCATCCCATGGTGTGTATAAAGCGGGTAGATCCCTTTTTAAACCCTTTTGTTTTTAACTATGGTGTGATGTGCATAGCCCAAATACCTTTCGCTTTAATACCCTAGCCCTGCATGCAGGGCAGCAGCCAGACCCTAAGCATGGCGCACGTGCCGTGCCTTTATACCTTAACACAGCCTATGTGTTTGAAAATGGACAGCATGCAGCCAGTTTGTTTAATTTGGAGCAAGAAGGGCATGTGTATTCACGCATTTCTAACCCTACTGTGGCGGTGTTTGAAGAACGCATGGCAGCCTTGGAAGGGGGCGTGGCTGCATTGGCAACCTCCTCTGGACAGGCTGCGCTGTTTGCTTGCATTGCTACTTTAGCCAGTGCAGGCGATGAAATTGTCGCTTCAACCTCCCTTTATGGTGGCTCGCACAATTTGCTGACCAACACCTTGTCGCGCTTTGGGATTGGCACGCGCTTTTTTGCCGTCAATGACGTGGAAGCCTTGAACAAGGCCATTACCCCGCGTACACGGCTTGTGTTGGCAGAAACCGTGGGTAATCCCGAAATGCTTGTACTCAATATAGAGGCCATAGCCCAAGCGGCCCATGCCCATGGGGTACCGCTGTTGGTGGATAACACCTTTGCCACCCCCTACTTGTGCCGCCCTATCGCGCATGGTGCAGATTTGGTAATGCACTCTGCCACCAAATTTATTGGCGGACACGGCACCGCCCTTGCGGGGGTTTTGGTGGATGGCGGGCGCTTTGATTGGCGTGCTTCAGGGCGCTTTGATGTGCTGACCCAACCCAGCCCCAGCTATCATGGGGTATGCTTTGTCGATGCCTACGAACCTTGCGGTTTTGCCATGAAGGCACGGCTTGAAACCTTGCGTGATTTTGGCTGCTGTCTGGAACCTATGAGCGCATTTTTGATGCTCCAAGGGCTTGAAACCCTTTCGATGCGCATGACTCAACACATGCAAAATACCCAAAAAATACTGACCTTTTTAACGGAGCATGATGCAGTGACCTGGGTTAAGCACCCCAATTTACCCGATTCACCCAACCATGCCTTGGGGCAGCACTATTTGCCCAAGGGGGCGGGAGCCGTGTTGGCTTTTGGGGTAAGGGGTGGACGAAATGCGGGTCAACGCTTGATTGAAGGCGTAACGCTGTTTTCGCATGTGGCCAATGTGGGCGATGCCAAAAGCCTAATCGTCCATCCCGCCAGCACGACCCACCAGCAAATGTCCAAAGAGGCCATGCAAGCGGGTGGCATTACCGAAGACATGGTGCGTTTGTCGGTGGGATTGGAGGATAGCGAAGATTTGCTTGAAGATTTAAATCAAGCACTAAAGTACTCACAAAAAAATTAGCCAGCAGGTAGGTGGGTGCCCTGTGGGGTGCTGCTTTCTCAGAGGCAAAAATTTAAGGAGCAACCAAGGCAGATGTGAATGCTGGGGTCAGGTTGTTCCATGGGCTTGGCTTGATTGGAAAACAGGCAATGCAAAAGCGGGGTTGGAGTAAACGGAGCTGGCATGTGTTAGTCCCAGCACCGCCCAAAGGCGGCCCCACTCAGGGCTTTTGGTTTATCACGTTTGACCTGCCGTCATTTTGCCCTTGTTTCGTCTGTGTTTTAAGCACATTGTCGCAAAAAGCATTTTTGAGAATTGCTGTGAACTATGGCCGCATGTGGATCAACGATGAGGCACCCAAAAAACAGTGAGAGCCGTGCCATCAGCCTTTAACCATCCGTTTGTTATCAGCGTTTGCACCCTTAGGTAAAAATAAATAAAATTCGACCCCAGCCAAAGCCCGATAGTCCGATACAAAGCATTCATTCAATAAAGGGACTGAAAGCATTATACGCAAAAAACACCGGAAAAGGTGCAGTCAAGACAGGCAGTGGTGGGACATGTGACCGAAAGTGGCAAACCATGTGAACGGTTAAAAAGCATGGGGATGGGGACAGCCACCGTTATTTTTTAAAAGAATCCCTTCAATACGAAAGATCAATCTTGGCTTTGGCGGTCTTTTTCCCATTCCCAAGGCAGTTGGTGCTTTTTGGCCGAATTGCATCCCTTACAGCAGGGGACCACATTGTTTTTGCTTGAGACTCCCCCACGAATAATAGGAATGCAGTGGTCCATGGTGAGCTGCTGTACGGCAAATGTTTTTTGGCAATAATGACACAAGCCCTTTGCCAAACAACGCTTCCACCAGGGGCTGCTACGGAGCTGGCGCGCTTTTTCTCGCTCGCGCTGCACATGGGTATCGTCGACTTCCACCAAAAAATCCATGGTCGTATTATGATCCACCCGTGCTTTTTTGCGTGCCTTCCTTAGGCTGTAAAGGCACACAAGGCACACGACCCGCCAGAGCACGGGTTATTTTGCCAAACATGCCTAAAAGGAGCCCCATTTCGCGGGTATTGGGTTCAAGACGGCGTAGCATGCGCCGAATAATCCCAGGGACAGGAGAAGGGGTCCCTTTGTGTATAAACTGGCTGTGCTGAAGTGCCTGCAATACCAGTAGATCGAGCTGGTCGTAGTCAGCCATCGAGGCGCGTGCTGGGGATGGGACGTCTGGCACACCAACGGCGTTGGTGTCAAGTGGACTGTTGCGGGTCATCTCGCACAAAGAAAACAGTGCGAGCAGTACCGCTTGCGCCAGGTTGAACGAAGGGTTTTCCTCAGCCGAAGGAATTCGCACCAAGTAATGGCAGACATCCAAATGGCATTGGAGCAAGCCGTGATCCTCGCTGCCAAACAAAAATGCCACCTTGTTAGGGGGGCTTTTTATCAGCAGTTGAAGCCAGTCGGCAAGCATAAGATGGCTGGTTCGGTTGCGCCCATGACGGCTGGTAAATCCTGCGACCATGTCGACACCTTCCAATGCTTGTGACAAATTTTCGTGCTGCGGGGCAACGCTTATCAAACCTGCAGCCCAACATGCCGAACGGGCAGCTTGCTGAGCATTAAATCTTGGCGGTGCCACCAAGTGCAAATCGTCAAAGCCTAAATTGCTCATGGCCCTTGCTGCCGAGCCAATGTTCAAACTATCGCCCGTTTCGACCAATACCACCCGCAAACGTTTTTGCCAAAACGCCCCAGGAGATGCATGGGGAGGTTGAAAAGGGCCTTTTTGTCTGGCCTTTGGCACCGCTTGGGGCGTAGCGTGGGGTGTGGCATCGCCGCCTCCATAACGCTGGCTTGTGCGTTTTAGCATGGTGCGGCGCTTAGGCTTGGGCTGCGTGGGGAGCATGGTATTGATGTGTGAATGCTTGCCTGTAAAAAAGCCAAGGGTTTAGTAACCCATGGCGCAGCCATCTTTACGCGGATCGGACCCAGCACTTAGCACCCCGCTTTCGTGATCGATAAAGATAGCCTGCCCGCCGCCATGGGGCATCTCGGTTTCTTCGACTTGGTGGCCCATTTTCTCGAGAGTCTCTTGGGTTTTTCGCGGCACTGAGCGCTCAACCATCAGCTTGTCCCCTTCGGGCAAAAAGCGTGGCGCGTCAATGGCTTCTTGCAAGTCCATGCCGTTATCCACCCAATTGCTTAATACATAGCAATGCCCCATGGTTTGGTACTGCCCGCCCATCACCCCGTAAGAAAGGATCGGCTTATTTCCACGCATGACCATGGCTGGAATAATGGTGTGCATGGGACGCTTACCCGCCTCAATTTGGTTGGGATGCCCCGCCTCAAGCACAAAACCTGCCCCGCGATTTTGCAGCATCACCCCACTTTCGCCACCCATTATGCCGCTGCCAAAACCATGAAACAGGCTATTGATAAACGAGCAACAATTGCGATCTTTATCCACCACCGTAATGTACACGGTGTCCTTGTGAGGACTGGGGCTTAACCCCGCTTGCATAGGTTGGGGCATGGCCTGGCTGGGGTCAATCCGCTCCCATTGTTGACGAGCAAAACCTTTGTCCAACAAGGCTTCAATGGGGATCTGGCTAAAGTTCATATCGCCAATCCAGCGGTTACGTTCGGCAATCGATATCGAGTAGGTCTCAGCAAACATGTGCAAGCGTTCTGCTCCCAGGGCATCCATGCTGCCCAAGTCAGCGTGTTCAAGCATATTTAGCGCCATTAGGGCCGCAATTCCTTGACCGTTGGGGGGAATTTCATACACATCCAAACCGCGATACGATGTACGAATGGGCACCACCCACTCGCTGGTATGGTTGGCTAAATCTTCTTCGGTCAAAAACCCACCCAACTGCTGCACATAGCGGCATATTTCTTGAGCCGTTTCGCCCCGGTAAAAGCCTTTGGCCCCCTGCTTGGCAATGCGCTTTAGGGTATATCCCAGCCTTTCTTGACAGTGAATCGAGCCCACGCGTGGTGCTTCCCCGTTGGGCAACAAAGCCTTTGCCGCTGCCTCGTCCTTGCGTAACAACCCCTCACTGTTTTTCCACACCATGCCCACCACGGATGAGACAGCATAGCCATTTTGGGCATAGTCAATGGCCGGTTGCAGCAAGGTATCAAGCCCCTTGGTTCCAAAGCGTGCCAAGGCGGTTTCCCATGCATGGATAGCCCCCGGTACGGTAATTGCGTGGGGGCCATGGACGGGCATTTTTTGATACCCCTCGGCTTGATAAGCCTCAAGGCTGGCTCTGGCAGGTGCTGAACCACTCCCATTTAAGCCGTACAGGCGTTGCGATTTCGCTTCGTAATGCAAAATAAAACAATCGCCGCCGATGCCTGTGGATTGGGGCTCGGTAACGCATAAGGTGGCACTGGCTGCCACGGCGGCATCCAAGGCATTCCCGCCTTGTTTTAAAACCTCAAGGCCCGCTTGTACAGCCATGGGTTGGCTGGTTGCCACCATGCCATTGGTTCCCATTACGGGCGAGCGTCCTGCAAAATGAAGATCGCGCATAGAAAATTTTGAGTGCCCCCTAACAGTTTATAGCACCATGACGCACGGGTAGTGCGCCTTTGTGCTTGCTCAGCACAACGCAGCGTTATATGAGTAAATTTAAGAAACAAAAAGCAAAGCCTAACCCATAATATGCGTACGACGCTAGCAGGATTCTAGTTTAAGAAACGCCCAGGACGAACGCATCCATTACGATAAATCGATCGTGCTTACCTTCCCATACCATTTGAGCTGATTTTTTGCTATAGTTTAGGTCGCCTTGGTGTCGCATGATAGTCCATGGGGATTTTGTGTGTACACTCTCATCCACCTCTCATTATCAGGCACTTGATGCTGCATATTGATTTAGAAAAAATTCCCTTAGATGCCCGAGATGAGGAATGGATCCGTGAGGAAATTCAGCAGCGTGTACTAAACCACCAAATTCCCACCCCAACCCACAAAGACTTAAGCCGTTTGGTGGTGATTAACCCCGATAACCAGAGCATTCAGCCCTCACCACCCAGCCTTGAGGCGGTGTTGCGCCGAAGTTTGTTGCCCGTTCATATCAGCAATGCTGATATTCCCGCCACACAAATCATCGATCGCATCTTTCAAGGCAAAGATCCTATCCGCCTGCTGGTTATTCAAACACACAATTCCTACCCAGGGTTAAGTGATTTTTTGTTCAATGTGAATGCATTGCGTTTAGGCCACCCTGCCGTAAGGATTGTGTTCGATGGATCCTCGCATTCGATTCTCACCCACCTTCAGGCCTTGATTAAAAAGGGTTGGCAACTCCGGATTTTGTGGAAAGATGGCCATGAGAGCGAACTAAACACGGTCGAAGAATTGACCGAGCGTATTTCCCATGAAGACTCGGCCCAGGTCATGTCGCGCCCGTTTTTTCGTGCTTTGCGTATTCGCCACAACGCCAACTCACCCATTCAAACCTGTGCACCCCAACAAATGGGTGAAATAGGCCAACAGTACTGGGTAGAAACCCAAGTGATTGCTGGAAGCCATAGGCTTAAACCGCGGGTGGTCGAAACCCCCATGGAAAATATTCACAGCTGGTTGCTGAGTGCTACCCCAGGGTCTGATTTTGCGGGTTTTCGTATCAACAACGTGAGCATTACCTCCCAAACTTTGCGGACCCATGAGACCGTACGCACATGGATCCCCAAAGATGCGCTGCAAACGCTCTCTTGCATGCTGCCAGATCGTCATTTAAAAACCATTCCCTTAGAGCAAGTGCGGGCCATTCGCGTGAATGTCGTTACGGGGGAGACCGCGCTCATGTTCCGCTCGATTCAAAACAAGCATCGGTTAGACGAGGCTGAGGCATTTGTGCTCCTTCAAAAACCCGTTCATGTTGCAGGCAGCAGCAAAAATTCTGTGGGTCAACAAGAAGGCTATTGGGATGATTTTGAAATAGAGATGGACACCAAAGCCCCCGCCAATCATGGCCATACCCAAAGTCCTGTGCCAAAAGGAGGCGAATCCGAAGGCGGTGCCCCCGAAGAAGATGTGCCCAACACCACTCAAACATCTGTGCAGGTGCGCATCGATCGCATTTCTTTACCCTCTAAATATGCCACCATTGGCCACTCGCTTCAACATACCGTCTTCGAATGCTGGGTAGACTCTATTTTACGCAACGATTTGGCCATTCAGCGCAGACAGCAACACTATAGCCGAGACTTGCGCTTTGCCATTGTGGGAACGTTGGCTGCGCAAACCATTCACCTCCTTCAGCGTTTTGGCTTAAAGAATTGGATTAGCAAAGACCGCCTGTACTACCTCGGCGAAAACCCCCAATCGATTACCGATACCCAAGCCCTACAAAAAGAAACCGAAGCCGATTGGGAAACGTTGGCAACTTTGGTGAAAGACATTTTTAGCCATAACCAAAACAAAGATCTTGACATGGAACATATTTGGCGAACACTTCCTACTTGCCTCGATTTGTCCGATAGACAGGCGATGCCCTTTGCCGAGGTTACAGCAGAACAGTTAAACGCCATTTACAACGAAATGACGCAACTGCGCATCCTCCTTGGTCATGAGTTTCAAAGCCGCTTTGGAATAGGTGCCATGGAGGTCTATTTTTTCTCGCGCATTACCGATTGCCGCAAAGCGGCCCTGTATTCCCGCAAATTGCTGAATTTACGCCAAGGCCTTTGGGGTAAAGTACTGCCCAAAAGCTATACCCCAGACCTCATTATCTACGACAACAAAAGCACCTTAGCACAGCAACATAACAACTGGGCCTTGCCCACAATTTCTTGTAATGAGTTGCTAGGGCAGTCAAAAAACATCGCGGTCTTCGAAAAAAACGCCGTCCAATTTGGTACTTTGCTCGAAGAAAAACTGGCCGTTGCCGAAAACCGCTTGCGCCAAGATGGCGGTCAAATCGAACACCCCAATCAATTGCTGGATGCTTTTAACGAAGAACTTGAAAAAGCACTCGAGGTTTTGCGCACACACATGCAAACTGCATCCACCCTCCAAGAAAAGCAAGATGACAAAAAAGTCGCTGCCCAAATCGAGAAAGAGCGCAGTACATTTTTGTCTCACATTGCCTGGATGCAAGATGAACTTAGAAGACTGGCCCCCAATATGGCCGATGCACAAACCAGAAAGCAAAATGCCATTCAAAGCCTGCCTTTACACCATACACATACCAAGGATGAAACTCACGCACTGCGATCCTTAGAAATCCTCGAAAAGCAGCACTCCGTACAAACCTTAAAAATTATTGAGGCATGGCAACACGCCGCCGTGCGTGTGGCCCAAGGTTTGCGCTTGGGTAAGGAAAATGCCGTCCATTTTTTAGCCTTGCGTAGCCAATGGTTACAGCAAAATTTAATGGTGTTGATTACCAAGCATCGTCAAACATCGCCACAGCGTTGGCATTCCCATGTGGCAAGTTTGCACCATTCCTCGGCACTACAACTTATCCAACGGGAAGAAAAAGCCAGGGCAAAGATTGAGACCATCCAGACAAAAATTGATGCATTTGAGCAAACGGTTGTTTTGCGTGGCCGTGGGCGTGAGGAGGTGTTAAACAATTTAAGCAAACAGCGCGAAACCCTGGCGCAAGATCTGATTGATCTAAGCCGTGAAAGCGACCTCTTGGAAAGCAATTTTTTGACCAAACTGATTCAATTGGTTCGTACACGGTTAGGTCGTGTAGGCAAAAACATGCTCTACAGCGAATCCACTGAAAAACTAGGCCCGCGTCAAGAAAATGAAATTAAGGAAATGTTTATTGCACGCACGTCGGTGATTAACACCCAAATCGAGTACGATGCCATCCGGTCTGTAAGGTTAAAGGAGGGGGATGCCCCCGTAGCACCCTCCTCAAGAATAACGGCTGAAGAGGTGAATAAAATACGCATGGAAACTAAGCAAGCCAAGCAGCGGGTTGTACAACGCGAACATGGACTTAGGCAAGCCCTTGAGGCACTGCATCAAATCAACCGCCCCATGCTGCAGGCCGTCGAATTACTGCTCAATTTACAGCGACATCATGAAGAATTGCGCCTGGCCGTGTTGCAATGCCAGCGCATTGCCCTTAGCCAACAGCACCTGCAAGCACGCTTAGAACAAGCAAAAATGGATATCAAGAACATGGATACCGTGCTGCGAGAGCGCCTTGTACCAGCACAAGTCAAGTTGTTGGAAGGTATATTTATTCCTGAGGCAGAACAAGATGTACGTATTTTAAAGCAGGGCAAAACCTTCTTACAAGATGCTTTGCAGATGCAAGATGGGGATATTCAAGACCTGTTGCAACAGCGTACCATTCACAAACGTTTTCATTTAAACCAGTTTTTGGCAGGGGCCATGGTTGAATCGGACCCCGCAGACCCTGAAAGCACTGCCCTGCGCAATGCCACACAAGCTTTGCGTATGCTAGGTGAAGCCGCAGGCAAAACCTTGAAGCACTGGCAGGTGGCCAACGCGCGCGATAATCCACCGCTTTCCCTGGGGCGGTTACCCTTGGATAACATGGCGCAACACCTGCGCCAAAAGCTCGAACGCATCAAGCGCGAATTATGCCCCACATGGGTTGCCCTGCCCGTAAATATGCCCATCGAGGCCGCCTTAGCGGCCATTGAAGTGTTTCAAAAAAAACCTTTGGACGGCAACCCAATTACTTTTATTTGGACAGGGCGCTTTAACCGCAGTGCGTTCCGGCACAACCTTAAACTCAGAAAAGTGTATTTTGAGGTTGCGAGGCGCAATTTGATTATTAACTTTAGCGATACCCCCATGGCCTCAAACACAAAAGACGTGTGCCACTATTTGCTGCAAGAAACCCTTGGGTGCTGCCAAGATGCCCCCATAAATGCCCGCAAAAGCGCATCTTAAAAACAATGAAAACCATTGGTAAGCGCGCACATGATTTGCCACTTTCGCTTACATCATTTTCCAGCGAACCTGCACTTTTTCATTTCTCCATCGAAGCTTCGAACACCCTGTTTTGCACACACTTGCAAAGGAGGCTTCACGGTGTATGAATGTAAACGTTCACATGGCTTTACACTTTCGTTCACATGGCTTTACACTCATTGCTTTGGCGTTAATTTCAGATGGCATGTTTTTTACCTATCGATTTTGTCATCAATCGCTTGCCTCCTTTGTTAGTGATGCTCATCTAAGAACTTGCCTTGCCCTTTAACCGTTGCGAGACTTTCAAAGTCTTCGCTCAACAAAAAACCCTGCCGTAGTCGTTTTCGTGCCCGTGGTAGGGCTAAGTCGAGGTAGAAGGGGGTGTTTTTTGCATCGTAGCGGTTGAGCACGTCTTGGCCAAAGTTTTTGGTTTCGCTGTTAAAAGACATTTTGTGCAGGCAAAAAAAGCGCTGGGCACGCTGGATGTCGGTCAAAGTTTCGGGGTCTTGTTTTTGGAGGTTTTCAAATACCTCGCGTGCGTAGTCCCCCACTCCAAGCTTTGCAAAAACGCCTCCTTGTGGAATTTAAGCACCCGGAATAGGTTCACCAATTCGCCGTCGATACCCCCTTTGCACCTCGGAAAGCGTGTGCGTTGTCGCGCAAAAACCACCTGGGTTGCGCCCATAAAGGGCTCGCAATAACATGTGTGTGGCACGGCCATCAATGATACCTGCCAACCTTTTTGCAAGCAGACGCTTGCCACCTTTCCGACTAAAAAAACCGACCACGGTATGTTTCTCCTCCTTTGGTTCCGCTTTTGCCCATCCCTTTGACGGGGAGGGTTTAAGAAGCGGCTGTGGCTGTGGCCTTTTCGCCTTGGCGCTTGTCTGTGGCGATGGTCACCGCTTTGATGTTTTTACCCAATGGCCAGGGCAAAAAAAGCCCGTGCGCCCCATGTTGCTTGCCTTGCAGGATGTTTACGAGGGGCAAAATTGTGGCTTGGCGGATTGGCTTAAACGAGAGCAGCACCCTGGTCCGCCTCGCCTTTGCCGACCTGCTTAAAAACCACGGCGTGCCCCAAGCCGTGCTGCTCGACAACGGGCGCGCCTTTGCTAGCAAGTGGCTAACGGGCGGGGCTAAAAACCGCTTTCGCTTTAAAATCAAAGCAGAAGAACCCCTATGGTTTGCTCACCGCCCTCGGGTGCAAAATTCACTTTGCAATGCCCTACCACGGCCAGGCAAAATAGATTGAGCGCGCCTTGAGGAATTTTTTGAAAAACATCGCAAAAACACCCCTTTTGCGCGGGCGCCTACACGGGCAACAGCCCCACCGCCAAGCCCGATAACTATGCCAGCAAGGCGATTGAGATTGAAGCCTTTCGGGCCCACGCAAACCGGCAAATAGCCTTGCACAATGCCCAAACGGGGCGTACGGGGGGCGTGTGCAACGGGCGCAGTTTTGATGCGGTTTACAACCAGAGCTACGCCCAAGCCCCATCACCAAGGCCACCGCCCAGCCAGCAGCGTAGTTTTTTACGCGCCAGCCGAGCAAGTCAAGGCCAACAAGTACGATGCCAGGGTGCGCATCTTGAGTGCAAACCTTGGTCAAGACGTGCTCAACCGCTACGATTCAACAAAAACCCCCTTCTACCTCGACTTAGCCCTACCACGGGCACGAAAAGCGACTACGGCAAGGTTTTTTTGTTGAGCGAAGACTTTGAAAGTCTCGCAACGGTTAAAGGGCAAGGCAAGTTCTTAGATGAGCATCACTAACAAAGGGGGCGACAAGGAGGCGATGCTCCGCTCCCCACAAATGGCAATCCAAGTTGCGGGGGTTTGCATCAAAAGCGCGGGCGAAGTCTTTGCTGTGGCTCCAAACCACCCCCAAAGCATCCGGATAAAAAAAGCGACCCTTGCGCATGAGGTGGCGCTATGAGTTTTTTGCAAACGCTTTGCGACGCCGTAGTGAGCGGATTTGGGTTTTTTATGGGTGGGTTCGCTGCCTACGGCATGTTGGAAATGTGCGAGGAGGGCCCATGAAAACCAAATCCTATGCACCCAACGAGCAAGCCTACCGCAATAAAAAATACGCGGCCCTGCACGCCCAATCGAGCAAAATGGGCTTTCGGCGATGCCCAATACCGCGGGCTGGGTAAGCAACTCCGGGGTGCGCAGCGCAAAAAACCTACCAAAAAATGTCCCGCCAACGCCTTGGCTGGCAGCGCAAAATTAGCGGTGCAACACGCCGCGCGGACAAGGCACGCGACTACCCTGAGCGCACTTCAGGCCAAAAAAATAACGCCACCTTGTTTGCCCTTAGGGGTCTCGCTCCTATTTTTTCGAAGCGGTGAACCTGCTTGCAGTGCACACCTTGCGCCGTGCCAACACTTTGCCAACACTTTGCCAACACTTTGCCAACACTTTGCCAACACTTTGCCAACACTTTGCCAACACTTTGCCAACGGATGCCAACGCCTGAACCACGTTTTGAGATGCGCCAGATAACCCACTGGATGCGCAACTGCTGCCAAGAGATTGGGACATGGGACGCGGTGGCTATTTTTTGGACGTTGAGCGGGCAGAGATTAGTCGCTTTGTGAACGAGGCAGAGGGACGCAAAATAGCACGTATGGCTGGCACTAGAGCAAAAAAGCCTTTGCAACGCGCGTCCACGATGCAGCCTCGCTTAAGGCCACCTTAAAAAGGGCTTTAGGAGCGCAAGAAAAGGTGTTTACCCTAAAGCAAGGGGATTTTAGGCATGATGTGCTGGTGAATGCCGAGGCGCTGGGTGAACATTTGGCCACAAGCGACCTCGAAAGGGGGCGTTTTTTACCCCTGCTCCCCGAGGTGCTCGAAGACCCCTACGAGGTTTGGCTGGCTTTCGAAAAGAGCAAAACCACGGGGCGCATCGCCCTACGCCTGCGCTACATCAAGGCTTTTAAAGAGGGGATGTTTGGGCGCAAGGGCATTTTGTTCGTGGCCAATGCCCACAAGGGCATCCTCACGGGGTGGACAACCTCAAAGCATTACAAAAGCGTCGGGCAGGAAGGTTGATCTACAAAAGGTAGAAAAGGATATCACACGCGACACGGCTCCACGTGGACAGCTCGTTCGGCTAAAGGTGCTGCGGACCAGCCAAGCCAGCTACCTATACCCTAGCACGATTTAAACCAAAGGCAAGCAAAAAAAGATGGCCAGGGTTGAGATAAACTACGATGACCGCGAATTACGCAAAGTGCGCCAGGGTTTTGCGCGTTTGGAGCAGCTTGGCGCAGACCCCCAGCCCCTGCTGGAAGATTTTGGCGAAGCCCTTTTGCATCATACCCGCCAGCGTTTTGTCCGCCAACAGTCGCCAGAGGGCACACCTTGGACGCCCCTTAGTGCCCTAACGCGCAAGCGCAAGCGCAACCCCCGGATGCTGGTCGAAAATCCCTCCCAAAGGGCTTAAAGCAACGTTAGCCTGGCAGGTGCTTGGCAAGGACACCCTTGGCGTTGGAAGCAATAAAAAATATGCAGCTGCGCACCAGTTCGGGGCAATCATTCGCCCCAAAAGGGCCAAGGCACTGGCCATTCCCACCCTATCGGGGGTGATTTTTGCCAAAAAAGCCGTCATTCCTAAGCGCCCCTTCCTTGGCATCGGCCGTGAGGATGAGGGCGCATTACGGCGCATTTTGGCAAGTTATCTCAAAGCGGCCTTAAAAACAACGCGCTAAAACGCCCAATAAGCCCGTTTAATCCCCCTTCCTATACCACGGGCTATCCCTTCGTTTTATCGAACGGAATCGAACCCATTCGAACCGACCTCGAACGAAGTATGCCTTATCTGGGCAAAGGGTGTGCCCGAGCGCGGGCCTTTTTGATGCCCGTTGCGCCCCATCATGTGCCGACAACCTCCATTTTTACCCCACCGAAGGTGCGCCCTAACGCAACCTTTTTTTTATGTCCGTTGTGCCTCATCATGGTGGTATGAAACAAAACATCCAAGAAACGTATGCGCCCTTCGCTATTTTTCGCCCAGGGACGCATCAGCCGATGCGTGGCAAAGCACAAACCTTCAGTGCCGCCGATATTGAGCAGATGGCACAAAACTATAACCCTAAAGTGCATGAGGCCCCTTTGGTGCTGGGGCACCCTGAGGTAGACGCCCCCGCTTACGGTTGGGTGGAATCCTTAGACGTGGTGGCTGGACGCCTGATGGCAACCCCGCGCCAGATATCCCCTGGGTTTGCCGAGATGGTGAACCCTGGTGCTTACCCCAAGGTGTCCGCAAGTTTTTTTCGTCCCACAGATACCAACAATCCCATGCCAGGCAACTGGTACTTAAAGCACGTCGGCTTTTTTAAGAGCAGCAACCCCTGGGGTGAGCAGGCTGGGTAGGGTGCGCTTTGTGGGGGCGGAAGGGGTTTGGCCATTCCTAATGTGGTGGCGAGGCTCTCTGAAACGCCCGGCAAAATTAAGCACCTAGGACGTGGCCATGGGGAGGACAACGCCCAAGTGTTTATGGACGAACTTGGGATGCGTGCGGAAGATTTTTTGATCCTCAAAAAAGAGCGGGTCGTGTAACCCGCAGGCCATGCACGCGGCATTCCACTCAAAATTGCGTTGGCTGGGCTATTGGCGATAAAAAAACCGCTTCCAGCGGTACCGTTTCGTCATATTCACAACGGGTTGTGTTGGGTTAACAACCTGGCACGCCAGAGAAACCGCCGATTCTGTTCTCAGTAACACATTGCACTTGGACAAGACGAGCATATCAATCAGCACCTCCTCCCCCAATTGTACCATGCTTTGACCATGAACCGAGATGCCTTTTTCCTCCTTTTTATCATGAAAATGCGCTGCAGCATGAACGGGGTTCCCGTCCGGTGATCGAAAAGCGTCAGCACACACTATTCGGTTAGAAAATCGCTTCTCTATCTCCGTCACAAAATCTTGCTCGTCTGTGGCAACAAAAATCAGAAAATCATCTTTGGCATAATGTTCAATAGATTTCTTAATTTCAGCAAACACAAACCCATAGGGAAGATGGGGTGCTTCCGCTCCCGAGACACTTTTCTTCCTTAGTTTTACTTTGTCGGTACCACGATAGTGAACGCCTATCACATGGCGACCGGCACACGTTTTTTGGAAAAAAGCGTCTGCTTTTTTTTGAATATGGCTTTTCAAGCCCAATGATTTAAAAATCTCACTCGCCAAACCGTGCTTATGGTTCTTGTTGGCAAGGCAAAAGCCTATAAATATCAGTCTATGGAGGTGCCTACTGCTCGATTTGTGCCACGGAATAAGGGGGTTTTTTTCCCAATAAATGAACGTTTTTTGCTTTGGTGGGGTTGGGCTAAAGTAAAATGTATCTTTTTCAAAATAATGTCCCCACCAATTCTTGCCTTCCGTTGCATGGTGTGAATCCTTAAAATCTAACACCAGGTTGTGCTGATGCTCCTTGGCATAGTACACCGCTCCCATGACCTCGTTGAATATGGCAAAAAACCCTGTAGGAAAATCTCCCAGCACAACGTGGCTATTTGGCAATGGAACCGCCTGCCTGAGACATTTAAAATAGAAGGGAATTTGGATTGCTTCTGGCACATAATCCCTTCCATGATGTCTTTGCCAAGTTTGAAAGCTTTGGTATAGACGTACGAGGGGGTGATACACACGGTGGCCTAAATGAAGCAGCGCACGGTAGCCAAAGCGGACCAAATTTTTCACCTTTATTCCTCTTCTAAGGTTTGCAGAGCATCACAAAATGTAGCGCCTGAGGTCTCTGTCTTTTAACACGCCGTCGAATTTTTCTGTGAATGTAGGCAGGGGGTAGTGGTGTACCCGTAAGGTTTGCAGAGCATCACAAAATGTAGCGCCTGAGGTCTTTGGTTTTTTAACACGCCGTCGAATTTTTCTGTGAATGTAGGCAGGGGTAATGGTGTGCCCGTAAGGTTTGCGGAGCATCACAAAATGTAGCGCCTGAGGTCTCTGTCTTTTAACACGCCGTCCAGTTTTTCGTGAATGTAGGCAGGGGTGATGGTAATGGTGTGCCCGTGCAAGTCGGGCGCCTCAAAACTAATGCTTTCGAGGGTTTTTTCTAAAATGGTATGTAGGCGACGCGCACCAATGTTCTCATCACGCTGATTCACAGTATCGGCGATGCTGGCTAGTTCTGCAATGGATTCATCCGTAAATTCCAAACGGACGTTTTCTGTACGCAAGAGTTCGACGGATTGCGTGATAAGGGCATTTTTGGGTTCGGTTAAAATGCGAATAAGGTCGTTTTTGTTGAGGCTTTTAAGTTCTACCCTGATTGGGAATCGTCCCTGTAATTCTGGAATTAAGTCCGTTGGTTTGGCCACATGAAAAGCACCCGCAGCAATAAACAGCACGTGATCTGTGCGCATGGGACCTTGTTTGGTGTTGACGCTGCACCCTTCAACAATGGGTAGAATGTCGCGTTGCACCCCCTCACGTGAGATATCTGGTTTGCCTCCTGTGTGTTGTCCTGCAGCAATTTTATCCACTTCATCGAGGAACACAATCCCGTTTTGTTCGGCATTACGCAAACCGTCGCGGACCGCTTCGTCGTTGTCAATTAGTTTCTCCGCCGCTTCTTGCTTAAGCACTTCCAAGGCTTCTTGCACAGGCATATTGCGCGAGCGGCGACGCTTAGGCAACAAATTGCTGAGCATATCCCGAAAATTCGAATCGAGCTGCTCAGCAGGTAGTGCCATAAACTCAACCGACCCACCACCACCGCGTTCTTCCACCTCTATCTCGACCATTTCATGGTCTAACTCACCGCGATTGAGTTTGCCTCGTAGCAAGTCATACGCAGCACCCTTCCCTGGCGGATCGCCATTTTGAACCCCCAGCGCATTGCCTTTGCCGGGGTTCGCCGAGGGAACTAAAATACGCAGCAAGCGATCTTCCGCCACCTCACGTGCCTTTTCTTGCACACCTTCCAAACGACGCTTGCGTTCCATCGCCACCCCCGCTTCGGCCAAATCGCGCACAATCGATTCCACATCGCGCCCCACATAACCCACCTCGGTAAATTTACTGGCCTCCACTTTTACGAAAGGCGCATTTACCAGTTTGGCCATGCGACGGGCAATTTCGGTTTTTCCACAACCCGTAGGCCCAATTAAAATAATGTTTTTAGGCAAAATTTCGTCACGCAACCATTTGGTAACGTACATCCGCCGCCAGCGATTGCGCAAAGCAATGGCCACTTGGCGCTTGGCGTCGGTCTGACCAACAATGTACTTGTCGAGTTCAGCCACAACTTCTTTAGGAGTTAAAGCTTTGGCACGCTCGATGATGTTATCTCGAGCAGAAACGTCCGCCCTCCCACAAGTGGGAGAAAGCAAGGCTTTTGTAGGTTGATGCGATTCCATGGTATTTTAGGTCGTTTCTTCAATTACCAATTGTTGATTGGTGTAAATGTCAATTTCAGCTGCAATCTGCATGGCTGTCTGCGCCAAATCGCGCAAAGCGGGAGGGTTGGTTGTAGTTAGCATGCCTTTTGCCGCCGCCAAAGCGTACATTCCCCCAGAACCGATTGCCATTACTGGCCCGTCTGGTTCAATGACGTCTCCAGAACCCGAAATCATTAAGCTACTTTCGGTATCAGCAGCCATCAATAAAGCCTCCAAGCGACGAAGGGCGCGATCGGTACGCCACTCCTTGGCCAATTCCACCGCAGCACGGGTTAAATTACCGCTATAACTTTGTAATTTAATCTCAAAACGCTCAAACAGCGTAAATGCATCGGCCGTTGAACCCGCAAAGCCCACCAGCACTTCGTCGTTGTGCACGCGGCGCACCTTGCGGGCACTGCCCTTCATAATGGTCTGCCCAAGGGTTACTTGACCATCCCCCACCATTACTACATGCTTGCCACTGCGCACACTCAAAATGGTGGTGCCATGAAACGTCATCGTGATGAAAAATCACCCCTCTCTTGAACTTACGGGTTACAATCGTAGCATGCATTTAGGTTATGGTGATAAACTACTAACCAAGACCCCAAACTCGACAAAGGCCAAGGGTAAGCTTTTCGAATGTAGCCCGCAACAACCATGTTTAAGTTTATTTTCTCTTCGTGCTTGAACCTTTTTTAAATAGGCTCAGCACACACGTTATGAAATTTATTCGCCACCCCTTCTAACAAAAAATGAAGGTATTTTGAAACCGCTTTCTATTAAGGCACATCTAAAAACCGCCGTGGATTTTTTAAAAAAAAAACCAATCCCCATTTTATTCAGTGGGTGATGGGCAAGGTAAACACGCCTTTTGTGCTGATGGACATTGGCTGCAGTGGTGGGATTGAACCCGCATGGGGGATATTTGGAGATGCTTTGCAGGCCTATGGGATTGATCCAGATGTGAAAGGGATTGCCAGTTTGCGTAAAAGGGCTCCCAAGGGTGTGGTGTACGATGAGGGATTTATGACGGTTGAAGAAAAATACCAGCACATGATTCAATACCAGCACATGATTCAAGGTGCTTTTCCTCCTCCAAAAAAGTTCCTTGAACGCACCTCTACCAAAGTATTGATGCAATTAAATACCCTAAAAGCCCTCCAACAAAAAAATCTGCCATGTAACACCTACCTTACTTACGCACAATGGTGTGTTTTGCACAATGTAGACAATGTGGATTTCATTAAAATTGACATTGACAGCTATGACTATCAAGTGTTGTATTCCATTGCGCATATGGGTCTTTTAAAAAGTCAACACGTGCTGGGGATTGGTCCAGAGGTCACCTTCATAGGCGATGACAATCCGCACACCAATACGTTTCACAATGTGGATCGGTTGTTAAAACAGCAGCAATTTGAGATGTATGATCTAACCGTGCGTCATTATTCCATGGCTGCACTCCCTCAACCCTTTACACTTCCCGTTCCAGCACAAACTCTGGCAGGGCGCGTGATGGAAGGGGATGCCGTTTATTTTCGTGATTGGGTTGCGTGTGAATCACAGGGCGCATTCAAGTCATACTCCAATGACAAACTGGGCAAGCTGTTGTGCTTGTACTCCCTGTTTCACCAGGCGGATGCCGCCGCCGAATTGCTGGTAAAATACCCCGAACGCTTTGCTTTTTTGGGAGATCTTGAAAAAGGGCTCAATTTGCTGGTACCGCAAAACGCCATCACCCGCGCAAAACCCTATTCCTATCGCGAGTATATGGCTTTGTTTCAAAAAAACCCCCAAGATTTTTTTAGGCCGTTACTCGTCATGCCAAACGATGTCACATGGAAACACTTGCTCGTGGAGTACTTGCGCGTTCATCCTGTTGGGCGCTTTGTACGCAAACACCCTCGCTTAAGGCACTTTGTGGAAGCGTTGCTCTCCTTCGTTGGTCTTCGACGCTAGAGGATTGGTTTACAATCTTTGTTGATAAGCCTATCCTCGTTTTATAGCCCATTTCGTTTAAAAATCGCTCTGATCAAAAAGGTGGCCTCAAGGGCCTTTGGTCCATGGCTGTTGCTTGATGGAAGGGTGCTGGGTTAGGGTGGATGCGTAAATCACCGACAGGTATTTTGCCAAGCGTGATCGGTAACGAGAATTTCGTCCAGTAATAACGGTGAGGTTTGGCGGGTTTTATGGCGGCATTTTGCTGGATTTTTTAAAAAGAAGACGAATGACAGAGAAAAAAACGATCCAAGCAGCAACAGCAAAAATGCCAAGGCATCCGTAACGTAAAACCGTGGTGGATGGCGTTTCTTTGCGCTTACCTTGCCCGATGCGTTCGACAATAGAGGGAACTCGAAAAAACGGCCATGGGCATTGCGCAAAATCTTTACGGGTTGCTGATTGCGGGCGGGCGGGGCACACGGCTTTGGCCCGCAAGCCGTGCCAACATGCCCAAACAGCTTTTAGACTTACGCATGTGCGGTAAAAGCTTGATTCAAGAGGGGTTTATGCGCTTAAGCCGCAGTGTCGACCCTGCCCGTATTATGGTAATTACCCATCATGAGCAAAGGCTGACCTTGCTGGGCCAATTAAAAGGCGTCTACCCCCAAATAACCCCCCACCAAGTATTGGGTGAACCTGACGGACGCGATAGCGGACCTGCCGTGCTTTGGGGGTTGCTTACCCTACAACGCATGAACCCCGCGGCGTTGGCCGTGGTGGTTTGGGCAGATATGCACATTGGTCAAGAGATCCTTTTTGATGAGGCTCTGCAGCGGGCTAGCACCGCGGCTCACGCAGGAGGTTTGGTGATGATAGGTGCCAAACCACACCATGCAGCGACCAATCTAGGCTATATTCAATACACCGATCAAGCCGATTCTAACCGAATGTATCCCGTTACGGCCTTTGTTGAAAAACCCCCCCTCGAACAAGCCAGGGCCTTTGTGACCCAGGGCAACTATGCGTGGAATATAGGCATTTTTTGCTTTGCAGTCAATAAGATGGTCGAGGTTTTTAAACACCATGCCCCCAAGGTGTATTTTTTGCTCAGCCAAGCCCCCTGTAGCCTTACGCCTGCCTCCCCCTACGCTCAGTGGGATATGCACGCGTTAGGTGAAGCATACCAAAAAGTCGAAAAAATCTCGATCGACTACCTGCTCTTTGAAAAATGCGCCCATGCCCTTAAGCTAACCCCCGTTGACATGGGCTGGAGCGACCTTGGCCTGTGGGACGAAATACACAAGCAACGCCCACAAGATCAACACGGGAATTCCACGTCGGGCAAGGTTTTACTGCAAAAAAGCAGCCACTGCCTCGTCCAAGGAGGCAAACGCCTCATTGCAGGACTGGGTCTTAAAAATATCGCCATCATTGATACCGATGACGCTTTGTTGGTCTTGAACCTTAGGCACGCTCAAGATGTGAAGGTCCTTGTAGCCCAATTGCAAACACAAGGCTACGCCGCGGCCACCCAAACTGAAAATACCCTGCGTCCCTGGGGCTACTACAACGTACTAGTAGAGGGTGCAGGCTTTAAGGTAAAAGAGCTGGTTGTTACACCAAAACAAAAAATGTCTTTGCAATTGCACCATCACCGTGCGGAGTACTGGGTGGTGGTGGAAGGCCATGCATGCCTTACCTGCGGCGAAGAAACCAAAGCGTATACCGTGGGGGACGCGCTGTTTATTCCCACACAAACCAAGCATCGCATTGCAAACCCACACGCCAGCATCACCCTAAAAATTATCGAGGTCCAAACGGGAGACTACCTCGAAGAAGACGACATTGTACGCTTTGAAGACGACTACCAACGCGTTTAGCAATGGATTTTTTTCGAAATGGGGTCGCCTTTTAACCGATTGCAGCAAAAAAACGATGCTGCAATGGCTCACAAAGCATCGATTACGGTGTCGCTTATATCGACCATGGGCTATTTCTTACCACAAAACGCGAGCCTGCCACACTCCCGCAATTTCCTTAGATAGTGTCAAGGCATGTGAACGGGCACGCGCCGTGTATCGCACACACGGTGCGCCACCCTTGCGTGCTCGCAAGCAAGCCACGGGCAAGCACTAGTAAAAAAACGTGCGCAAGGTGAGCCATGCATCTTTAAGGGTGCTAAAGAAGCCCGTAGGTTTTAAAATGTGGCGATACAGCAACCAGCCTAGTTTGCGGTGACCCATTTCCTCTGCGCAAAAAAAAGATTCCGCCACATGGCACATGCCCTGGGGCAGTACACCATACAAGGCTGGGCGCACCAACAACTGTGGGGCGGTTTTAAACTGACGCAAATTGCGTCCAACATAACTTTGATACAGGCGTTTTTCATAGCTTTTGAGCATCCGGGCAGAAAAATCATGGGCAGCAAGGGCTTGATCGGCGGTTTGTGCGGCCAAAATACCCGAATGCATGGCATAGTGCACACCCTCATAAATCACCCCTGCAGTGAGTACCAAACTGGCGGCATCTCCCGCCAAAAGCAGGCCGTTATCTACCAAGCTCTTAGGACGCATGTTCCAGCCCCCTTCAGGCACAATATGCCCACCGTACTCTAAGCGCTCGCCTCCCTCAATCAAGCGAGCAACACTGGGATGACGCTTAAATGCATCCAGGGCATCGGCAATATGAGGGGCATTGGGTGCTGCTAAAGAGGGCATTTGTGCCACAAAACCCACCGAAAGGCTCTCTTGGTTGGTGTAAATAAACCCGCCACCTTGTAATTGACCTGGCCACGCACCGCCAAATAATGCTGCACAACCCCCTTGAGAATCAATCTGAAAGCGCTCTTCAATGGTTTTGGCGGGTAAGGCAAGGGTTTCGCGCACCCCAACGCTGTAGTGATGCAGTGCCTGCTTAGGCCCCATATTGCGCTGCTTAGCCAAAAGGCTCAGGACCCCATCGGCGCAAATTACCAATTTGGCGCGAATGCTGCCTTGCTCACGATCGGTGTGCACGCCCACCACGTTGTTTCCCTCGACCCATAACGTTTTAGCCAAGGTGCTGGTTACCAGCACGGCGCCCGCTTGCACTGCACAACCTGCCAACCAACGGTCGAACTGACCGCGAAAAGCCGTGAAACCATTGTAGGGCGGTTGGGCAAATTTTTCTGACGCAAAGTCGAGGGTGAGGTTTTGCTGTTTCCCCAGCAAATAGGTGGCATGGCGCGTTACAGGACGCTCAATGGGCGCATGGCTTAAAAAATCAGGCATCCAACGCGCCAATTCGAGTGAATAAATCATGCCACCAAACAGATTTTTGCTTCCTGGGTATTCACCGCGCTCAAGAAGCACCACTTTGTGCCCCAAGGTAGCCAAGTGCCACGCCGCCATGGCGCCCGCAGGGCCAGCCCCCACCACCACCACGTCATAGTGTACTGTCTCATTGTGTGTGGCTTGGGTTTCCCGGAGCGTCATCGTTCTATAATTGGAAAAATTTTTTGTGAAGGGATGGGTGGCTGGCTGGAACAATGTATTTTAAAAAGACATATTTTAGACATCAAGCACTTGGGTTCGATACACTACGCTAAGGAATACCAACTTGACCACCCCATTGTTGACCCGCGTGTTTTCTTGTGCTCCCGTCATTATGAATCCGCCAGCCGTTGAAATAGAGATGTTGGTTGATGAGGATTGGACAATGGATTCGAGTCAACGGAGAGCTTCACGCATCATGCTCCTTACCACCCCTATGCCGTGTTGGCGTTTTGAGTTACCCATGACAAAAACCACCCCTCCTTGGCTTTTGAAGCAATTAAACCCGCAACAAAAACAGGCCTACCTTCATGATCAAGGCCATGCTTTGGTCATTGCGGGGGCAGGCAGTGGTAAAACGCGCGTCATTAGCCATCGTGTGGCACGCCTTATCGCGCAAGGCACCCCAGCCAATGCCATTTTAATGGTTACCTTTACCAACAAGGCCGCAGAGGAAATGCGCCAACGGGTAGAAGGCTTGTTGGTGGAAAACCCAAAGGACATTAAAGGTCTGTTAGCCGGCACATTTCACAGCTTGGCCAACCGTTTTTTGCGACGCTATGCCCCCATGGTCGACCTGCAATCGAATTTCACCATTTTGGATGCATCAGATGCCCTCGATCTGCTGCGTATCGCACGTACAACCGTTCTCGATGGTGGCGTTGATTTCGAAGGGCGTCGCTTTCCAGACGCAGGGGTTATTTCCAGCCTTATTTCTAAGGCCTTCAATTGTAACCAGGAAATTCACCAAATTATTGCCAAAGAGCGCCCATGGTTGGAAGCCTTTACCCCGCAAATTGAAAGCATTGCGGGCCAATACCAACAGCGCAAACGGGACAACCAGGTACTCGATTTTGATGATTTGCTCGATTTTTGGCTGTTGCTTTTGCAACGCCGTCACCAAAATTTGCCCATGGCACAAAACCTACAGCATGTACTGGTGGATGAATATCAAGATTCAAACCACATTCAAGCGGAAATTTTGAACCTTCTGGTTAAAAACAAAACCAGTCTAATGGCTGTGGGCGATGATTCCCAATCGATTTACGGCTGGCGAGGGGCCGATTATGCCAACATTTTAAACTTCCCCCAAAACTTTGACAGTGTGGTATACCCCCTCGAGCATAACTATCGCAGCACTCCCGAAATTTTAGCCCTTGCCAACCACAGCATTCAACAAAACCCGACCCCATTTGAAAAAAACCTGCGTACCCAACAAGCTCCGGCTCACATAAAACCACGCCTTGTATACCCTTTAACGGTGCATGAGGAAGCCGACTACATGATTGGACGCATCCATGTCTACCAAGATCAAGGGGCGTCTTTGGGTGACATGGGCATGCTGTATCGCAATCACCATCAAGCAGCCGTGTTACAGTTGCGCCTTGCAGAAAACCAAATTCCTTTTGAGGTACGTAGCGGCATCAGGTTTTTTGCGCAAGCCCATATTAAAGATATGGTGGCCTTTTTAAAGGCACTCTTTAACCCTTTTGATGAAATCGCCTGGCTCCGCATTTTAAAAATGCTCCCTGGAATTGGTGTTGTCTCGGCTCACAAAATTCACCAGGTCTTTGTGCGTCAAGGTGAGGTCAATATCACCCGCGAAAATACAGATCTGCTTAAAGCGATTCCTAAAAAAGCCCTAAGGAGCTGGCCCGACTTAGCGCGTACTTTCGAGGCTTTATTGGTCGAAAACCAAAGCCCAGCGGAGATGATGACCTGTTTGCGTACGAGCCCTTTTTTTCGCAATCACCTCGTTGCTGCCTATGACAACCCTCAAGAGCGCGACACAGATTTGGCGTATTTAAGCGAGTTTTCCTCGCGCTATCGCAGTTTAGAACGCTTTTTGTCGCAACTCTCTTTGGCTGATGGCGCCGCGGTCAAAAAAGACCTTTTGCCCGAGGAAGAAGAGGAAGAGCGGATTACCCTCACCACTATTCACCAAGCCAAAGGGCTCGAGTGGCAGGTGGTGTTTTTAATCGGCCTTAGCGAAGGGCTGTTTCCTCACGCACGTTGTTTAGAACCCCAAGAGCGTTTACAAGAAGAGCGTCGGTTGTTCTACGTGGGAATAACCCGTTGCAAACGCCACCTTGAACTCGGTGCACCTTTAACCTTGCATGCAAATGGGAGGATGGAGGTTGGCAAGGCATCTCGCTTTGTTGAAGAACTACCCCAGAATTTGTTGGAGATCCACAATTTACACAGCCCAACCCACGCAAAGGAAGAAGGACCGCTTAACCCGCTTACCCATCCAAATTCTAGTTTGCACGCCAAATGGTAGCGCAATTTCGTAAGGGCATGGGGCTCTGTTTTTTTCTTTTACTCCAGTGCTGTGCCATACTATAAAGCACGGTGTGCTTTGATGTGTATGCCCTCTTTTTTAAGAGATTGGCCGTTGTTAGCACCTGCCCCACCCGTTTGTACCCAAAAGGCTGTCTAATCGCATATGCACAATCCATCTTCTTCTTCCCAAAAAAAAGGGGAGGGGCAAAAGCAGCGTGTGGCAAAAAAAATGCCCCTTGCCGCCAAAAACAATGTCCCCAATTCAGAAAATGCTGCAAGGGGACATGGGGCTCAAACACAAAGCCCTATGCCCGATAGAAGCGCAGTCGAAAATGAGGCCACAGAGAAAAACAGCGTACCCACGGGGGTAGTCCAAACAAACCCAGTGCAAGTGGGGAACACTGCACCCGAAACAAAGGGCAATACGTTGGCCATGGCATCCGCGGCACCTACCAAACAGCCAAGCAGCCACGTTTACCATACCCAGACAGAAGGCAGCACCAAAAGCAGTGCGCATCCGTCGATCGCCCGCGCAAAAAAAACCAGTGCCTTGCATCCCTTTTTGCAGATTTTAGCCAACGACAATCACCTCAGCCAAGAACGAGCGAAAAACACGCAAAAGCGCCTGCAAGAGCGCGGTTCGATTCTCAATGAGAACGCTTTATTAGCTCTCAAAAATATTCTAACCAACCAAAACAAATGGATTTCTCATGAGGTTTTTCAACGGACCCAAGCCAGCTTGCTTGCATTGCCCTTTGACGCCCATGTAGACAAAAACCTCCCCATTACGGAATTGGCGCAATCCATTCCTATGCAATATGCCAAACGCTATGTGCTGTTTCCCCTTAAAAAAGAGGGTGATGTGGTGGACATTGTTGTGGAAAATGCTTGGGACTGGCACGTGATTGAAGATGTGGCAAGGCATTTGGGTGGACGCCCTAATGTGGTGATCAGCACACGAACCTCCATTTTTCATCTCATCAACCGCGCCTACGATTTAAACGAAAATACCGCAGAACAGGTCATTGAATCCCTTGACGATAACCTTGCTGCTGAGGGCTTTGACTGGGCTTTGGATGAACCTGAAGATTTGCTTGAAGCCCAAGATGAGGAACCCATTAAGCGCCTGCTGAACTCGTTGCTACACCAAGCTGTAAAAAGCAGGGTGAGTGATGTGCACATTGAAGCCTCCAATACCGAACTGGTGGTGCGCTACCGCGTCGATGGCACCCTACAAGTGGTGGGGGCCTTCCCTAAAGCCATTCATCGCAGCCTACTAAACCGCATTAAAATCATGTCTAAACTCGACATTTCCCAGCACGGTTTGCCACAAGATGGCCGTACCTTGGTGATTATTGCCAGCAAAAAAGTGGATATTAGGGTTTCGACCATGCCCACCGTATATGGTGAAAAAGCGGTCTTGCGGATATTACCCCAAGAACAAGCCCAATTTGACCTCACCATGCTGGGCATGCCTGCAGAAATACGCATGCAAATTGAAAAATTATTGCAGGCACCCAGCGGCATGTTTTTGGTAACGGGACCCACAGGCAGTGGTAAAACCACCACATTGTATGCCGCTTTAAATACCCTCAACCGGGAAAGCAGCAACATTATGACCATTGAAGATCCTGTTGAATACCGCATTGCAGGCTATGTGCAAACCGAGGTCAACGTGAAAACGGGGCTTACTTTTGCGAACGCCTTGCGCTCGGTATTACGCCAGGACCCTGATGTGATTATGGTGGGTGAGATGCGCGATCAGGAAACCGCTCTCATCGCTATTCAGGCCTCACTTACAGGGCATTTTGTGTTTAGCACCTTGCACACGAACAGTGCAGCGGCCACCCTAACACGCTTGGTTGATATGGGAATTGAGCCTTACCTGGCCTCTTCAACGGTGCGCGGAGTCTTGGCCCAGCGCCTGGTCCGCCGCCTTTGCACCCATTGTAAAAAGCCTACCCAAAGTACCATGTCTCAAGAAGCCTTGCGCCAACTTCATGCCGACTTTAGCAACAGTTTTCATGCAAGCGGCTGTGGGTATTGCATAGGGGGTGTCAGTGGCAGGGTAGGTGTGTTTGAGATGTTACACGTAACGCGTGGTGTCCAAGAAGCACTTAAAACCACCACCGAAGCCCACGCCATTGCAGATGCTGCCATTGCAGATGGCATGATTCCTATGCGCACTTGGGTCTTAGACATGGTCCAAAAAGGGACGATCACGGCAGAAGAAGCCTTGCGCTTGGTGAACGATGAAGCCAATGACAAGGATGCGTAGCCTTGCATGCCAAAGTTGGGTTTGCCAAGAGACACACATGCAACAAAAGCATTAAAAATATTTGACAAAAGTTATTATTTATTGCTATCTACTTAAATAGGTTATGAGGGATCATAAGGTTGTTCCCTTACAAAGGCTTGCATTGCGCATTTGAGCCTCAGCTTGGCAAATGGTGGGTGGGTAGCCAAATCTTCCCTTTCTTAGTAAAACCTGTGGGCATGCAATAAAAAGAGCGGGTGGTGCTTTTTTAAATAGCACTTAGCAAACCCACAAATACCAAAAGCACTCGGCAATCCACCATGCAAAACCTGTGTTCTGGCTACCTGCCTCACCAGGCCAGATTCTAATCGGCGGTTTATACATAGCCTCATTTCTCCTTTATTGCTTTGCCCTTGGCTTTGCTTAATTTGCATTGGCGAACAAGCAAGGTTTTGCATAGCCTTTGATGCTCAAATACACCATGTGTGCATTTTGCTGCGAGCCCCAACAAATTGCGCCAATCTGGCGTGTGCCTCATGCATCTTATTCCTTTTTGAATTTATATACATTTGTATAAAAGCCGACATATTTTATGATTCGGTGAGAATTATTTTGTTCACGTCATCCCTCCTTTATCTATCGCTTTATAGGAATGCCTTCCATGCAGCCCAACAACACCCAATTTGCGCCAAATGGCGACATAAACGGCACTCTCCGCCAAGACACAGCCAAACTCCAAAAACCCCTTTCCCTGCAAAAAACGCTCAAGCATTTAACACAGGTGTGTAACAATCCACTTCAAAAAATGCTCGAAAACCCGAAGCTCACGGGGATACTTGGCCAAATTGCCCTGGGCCAAGGCGTTAAAGTGGCCTTGCAGTTGGTAAAAACCTGCGGTGGACAGGTGTTAAGCATTCCTTCCTCCCAGCGTTTAAAAGAAAAACACCCCCTTAAAATGGCACTCGGTGCGCGGGCAGCACAGCGCTGCTGCGAGGATTTTCAAGGAGAAATCGTGTACATTCCCACCCTAACCAAACTGCGCAAACAAATCCGCGATTCCCACATCATAACCGCCGCCCGTTTAGGGGCCACTGCCCCTGAATTGGCCAAGGCCAGTCGTTTGACCGTGCGCCAAATTTATAGCATTTTGAGCGGCCATGAAGCCCCAGTGTGCTGAGACACATGCTTTTACACCACTAGAAAACTGCGGAAAATAGCGGGATATAGCGGTTTCCACGCGGGTTTGCAGGCAGTGAAGACCGAGTGTAATGTGGCCGGCCTAAAAAACGGTGGAATGCGGGTGTGCGCGTTTTTCGTTCACATGGTTTTACACTCGGCCGGCGCTTAATTCGAAGGGTTTCGAAGAGGCAAACCGCGTTCGAAAGGGATTTACAATGCCGCGTTCCCGTGGCGATCACCGCAAAGTCGGTCGCGGGGCTCATGTCGGCAGGGCAGGTGGTTTTTACGCTTAAGGGCTTTTTTTGCTGCCAGCCCGCCAACGCGCATTCGGCCAAGCCCAGCGGAGGTCATGTTAGCAATGCTGTTGTTTTCCGCCAGATGCACCCTCATCATCAGCGCGGTTTCTTCATCGATCTCCACATCGGACGACCAAACCTTGTGTTTGCCCGTTTTTCGAAGCGTCTTGAGCATCCTCCGCGGGCCGTTTTCGCCTCCATCCGCGCTAAATCCTCCTCAAGGCTTTCACCAACGCGCATCGGGCTTTCACCAACGCGCATCGGGCTTTCACCAACTTGCATCGGGCCTTCGCCAGTGGCCAGCCATTGGATAGAAATATTGGCTTTTTCTGCAATAAGCACACATTTTTCGATGCCGGGTTTAATAGCGCCGCTCACATACTGCCCTATTAAGCTCCCATCAATACCTACTTTTTGGGAAAGCGCACGCTTGGCTACAGGCGCCTCGAACACGCCGCTGCCCTGCATGGTTGGCACATGCCCAGTTTAAAAACCCTTACCCGCAGGCTAATGCGCGAGCTTCCCCACCTGAGTGCGCACCCTCGCCCACCACGGCGCAACATCACTTAAAGCCACATTTCCCTCACAAAAGCGTTCGCGCGAAGACCTTTTTGCCCTCGCGCTTGTCTGTGGCGATGGCCATAAGTTTGATGTTTTTACCCAATGGCCCCAGGGGCTCAAAAAACCCCTGGGCCCGATGCTACTCGCTTTTCAAGACGTTTACGAGGGGCAAAATCCTCAAGGCGCATGACAAAGAGTTGCTTTTCAACCCCCCCCCCCTCGAGTGTTTTTTAAGCCCCACATATTGACATCTCAAAGTGCAGATGGCCTGGATTTTCCAGCAGGTGAGTCATGCTAAATTGACGAGGCTTTTGTGGGTGGGGTAAATGCGGTGATGGGTGGAATGGGTCCTTGCCAGAGTTCAACCTGCACCAAGCAAGTATGGGCAGAAGGTCCTTGGCTCAAACCCGATGTGGGAAGGTCGGGCGTAAGCACGTTGGGATTACCGTGTTTGCACGTCAGCCATTCGACGTTGGCATCAAGGACGTCAAGCCATGCCCCTGTCGGCAAACACGCCACCGCGGGAAGCAGATTTTTGTCCACCCCGAGGACGGCCATACAGGCACCGCGCGCATTAAAAACGCGTACCATATCGCCCGCAACAAGCCCACGTGCTTTGGCATCTTGGGGGTGTAGAGAACATACTGCACGCCCTTCGATTTTGTCGTGCTGGCTTTGGGGCGCGTGATCCCATTGGCTATGCAATTTGCCTGCAGGTTGCGGTGAAAGCAGGTGTAAAGGATAGTCTTTGGCCTTTGGAGATCCTAACCATTCGGCGGGTTCCAACCACATGGGCATGGGAGGGCAATCATCCAGTTTAAATCCTGCAATGGTTTTGGAAAAAATTTCAATTTTACCCGATGGCGTCGAGAGAGGGCTCGCAATCGGGTCCTTGCCAAAGGCTTCAAGCATGGTTACGGGCTTTGGGGGCGGGGGGGCATAATAATAGCCTTGGGCGCAAAATTCCTCAAAATCAGGCATCTCAAAGTGATGTTCTTTGGCGGTTGCTTGGGAGCGTTGGTACATTTCTAAAAGCCATTGGGCTTCATTGCGGCCTTGCGTAAAGGCATGACCAAAGCCCAAACGCTGGGCAAGTTTTGCAAAAATGTGATGATCGTTGCGCGCTTTTGCGTAGGGTTGGCTCACCTGCTGCGAGTACACAAAATAAGAATCTCGCGAAGAGGCGGACAAATCATTGCGCTCCAAAGGCGTGGTGGTGGGGAGTACAATATCGGCAAAGCGCGCAGTGGGTGTCCACCAAGGCTCGTGCACCACAATCGATGCAGGGTGCCTCCACCCTTGAATAAGGCGGTTTAGATCTTGGTGATGGTGAAAGGGATTGCCACCCACCCAATACACCATGCGAATGTCGGGATAGGTGTAGGTTTTGCCATTGTAGGTAAAGGTTTGTTGAGGATTTAGCAGCATATCACCAATGCGCGCCACAGGAATAAAGGTGGTGACGGGATTTTTGCCCTGGGGCAGCGCGGTCCACGGTGGCACGCGCCTATGGCTACCAATGCTGTTGGCTGAGGCAAACCCAAAAGCGACGCCACAGCCCGCACGACCAATTTGTCCCAACATGGCGGCCAACACCGTGCCGAGCCAGTAATTATGCTCGCCATGGTGGACGCGGGTTAAGGACCAGCTCAAGGCGATGATGGTTTTTTCTTTCGCCATGCGCCTTGCAAGATTGCAGATCACCTCGGGATCAACCCCGCTGATGCCTGCTGCCCATTGGGCATTTTTGGCTATCCCATCGCTCTTGCCCAGTACGTATTGCTCGAAAGGCTCAAAGCCCACGCAATGGCTTTGCAAAAAGGCTGGGTTATGGCGTTTTTCGGTAATAAGCGTGTGGGCCAGCCCCAGCATCAAAGCCACGTCCGTATTGGGTCTTAAACCCACCCATTCGGGGTTTAGTTGTGCATCAACATCGCTTTGTATGGGGCTCACATTCACAAATTGAACACCTGCCATGTGGGCGGCCTGCATATCTTTTTCTTGCAGATGCGCCCCCACACCCCCTGAATTTACCTGGGCATTACGCAAGGGCAAACCACCAAAAGCCACCACCAAACGGGCGTTTTCTGCAACGGCCTTCCAGCTGGTATGTAAGCTGAGTAACTGCCTAAAATTCCCCAATACGTAAGGCATAATCACCTCAGCAGATGCGTGGCTGTAGGTATTTACGCTGTAGGTGTTACCCCCAAACAGGTTTAAAAAGCGGCGCATTTGGCTTTGGGCGTGGTGAAAGCGCCCCGCACTTGCCCAACCATATGACCCTGCGTAAATTGCTTGATTTCCGTGGCGTTCACGCACACTGGACAAGGCTTGGCATACCAACACCTCGGCCGTATCCCAATCGACGGCAATAAGGGGCTCACGACCCCGCAAGTGTGGTTTGCTCGGCCCTTGATTTTGCAAATACGACTGCCTCACCATAGGTTGCTGGATCCGACAGGGAGCATGCTGGGCTTCCAACATGCCAAAGCCAATGGGCGAGGGGTTCTCATCTTGTGAAAAACCTCTTAGTGCACTGGCGACACCGTTGGTATACTCAATTTCGTACACCCCCCAATGGGTGGCCGTAAGTGCGCGGGTGGATTTGGAAGGAGGTGCAAAAGATGTCATAAAACCCTTTGTTTATATGCCAATAAATGTATAACTCATTTTTGAGTATACAAAAACTGCCCTTTTTACACCAGCAGACCTTTTTAAAACCCAGTGCTTCCTTCTTGTTGCAACAACCCTTGGCGGACGTGGATAAATTGTGGGAAGGGTGAGATAAAAGAAAACTTACGAAAGATTTAAAAGTACAGACTCTCAATCTTTATGAAGGATATGACTTGCGAAGAAATTTTTGCATCCAATGTAATGATACCGCTGCTGCAGCGCCGCTCCATTTGCTATGGTGTTGAAAGATTATTTTTTATTGTGTCTGGGTATGAAGTATGACGGGCTAACATTCCACACGGGCATTGTAGCAGGCATAAATCTCGGTACTATTTTACCTAAAAGGCTAAAATCACCATCAAATCTGATAGGGTGAGGGCATTGGTTATAACCATGCGCGCCCATTTTGCAAAAATGGCCTAATATGACACAACAGCTCCTTGAGGCATGGGAAGACTACTGGAAACTTCATGGCCTTGGTAACGACTACTTGGTGATTCACCCCAAACGCTTCCAGCCCGAACTCACCCCAAAAACCATTGCCGCGATTTGCAATTACCATACAGGGGTTGGTTCAAACGGCGTTTTATTGGGGCCGTTGCGTGGGGTTTTAGCAAGTGCTGCAGGGTTTGCTGCGCCTTCCCCCACCCGTGATGCCCCGCTTGGAGACCTCGACATTCGGATCTACAACCCCGACGGGAGTGAAGCCGAAAAAAGTGGCAATGGCCTCCGTATTTTTGCCTGCTATGCATGGCAGCATGGTCTCGCCCCTAAAACCGAGCCTTTTTGGATCCAGACACTTGGTGGAAAAGTGCGCGCCCAAGTACTAAACGCGCAAGGGACCCAATTTAAAATTGATATGGGACAAGCCCGTTTTGCCCATCAACAACCCACTGAGGAATTGTGCATCCAAGGCGAAACACTTCATGTCTGCCCTGTAAACCTTGGCAACCCCCATTGCGTGATCACCAACAAGGCACCCTCACCCCAAAGCACCGTCGACATGGGTCCTCTGGTGGAAAACCATGTGCGCTTTCCCCAGGGTGTGAATGTGCAATGGCTCCAAGTACAAGACAAACACGCCATTTACATTGAAATATGGGAACGCGGCGCGGGCAGAACCCTTGCTTCTGGGAGTAGTGCATGTGCTGCTGCTGCTGCTGCTGTACGTCTTGGTTTTTGTCAGTCCCCATTGCAAGTCAACATGCCAGGGGGCGGCTTGCAGGTAACCGTTCATCCAAATTTTGAACTCACGCAACAAGGCCTTGTGTCGATGATTGCCCAAGGGCGTTTTAACGACCAATGGCTCCAAAACCTCCATCTGCAACGCACACCCCCCCCCGCAAAAAATTTTTGAAGTACAGTGTGCCCGGACACTTGCTTTGCCACTGGTCAAAAATTAATGGTTTTTTGTGGTTTTTCAACGGTTGTGCCCGTTCACATGCTTTTACACCACTACAAAACTGCGGGGGGGGGGGGGGGGGCGGGATATAGCGGGATATAGCGGGATATAGCGGGAATTAAAGCGCTTTATGACACAGGCAGCGCCCCCCCAATAACCGAGTGTAAATTGTCTCGCCTAAAAAACGGTGGCATGCGGGTTTGCGCGTTTTTGGGACACATGGCTTTACACTTCTCACAAGGCCCTGTTCGAGGGAATTCGATGGAATTCGAAAGCGTTCGAACCCCCTAACATCAAGCCTTAGCGGGTTTTACACAAAAAATGCCAGGGGGGTTTATGCCCCGCAAAAGGTCGGAGTTCGGCACTCTAACATGGAACTGAACATGGAACTCAATTTTTCGCCCTTTTCATGGATCAAACCCTTGTTTTGAAAATACTTTTTCGCGATTGGCCTAAAAATAAAAAATAATCTAGCTTGTAACTCCTTTTTTTCTAAACCGCCCTGCGTTGCACATAAATCACGGGCACAACCTGTTCTATTTCGTCCATGTTCTCTTGCAAGGTGTAAGGTTTTCGCTCCCCCGTTTTGGGGTCGGGGTCGTCCCATTTTTGGAGCACCAGCCATTGTGCCCCCCCTTCTTTGCGCCTCCATTCTTTCACCAGTCCCAAACGGGCAAGGTTGTTCGGCTTTAGCACAAACACCACATCGCCCACCCGTGGCGTGCTTTCGGGGGCGCAAAAACAGATAAAGCCAGGTTCAATCCCCGCGTACACCAGGCCCTGCCCCGTGGCCATCACCGCAAAGTCCTCTGCGGGGTTCATGTCGGCAGGGCAGTTCGCTTTCACGCTTAAGGGCCTTTTTAACTGCCAGCCCGCCAGCCCACATTCGGCCAAGCCCAGCAGGGTCATGGTGTTAATACCGCTTGTGGTAGGCGGTGGGGGCGGGGGCTGTTTAACCAGTTGCTTAAGCGCGGTCATCTCTTTAAGCAACGCATCCTCCCGCCTTTTGGCGTCAAAATCATTCCTCATCGAATGGTTGTCGTGCCAGCACTCCTCTCTTGCCCCGCTTTTGCAATGCCAATTTTAAAAAGCCACCCGTGTTTAAGGAGCAGCAGATGGAACAGCAAAGCGCGAACGACCTTGTGTGTTTTGATTGTCCGTTGGATTTTTGCATTGAGGAGGTAGCCCCCCCAATGGGAACCCAGCCACCCGGAGGTTGCCCCGCCATGGCTGAAAAGGGAGAAATCGCAGCTTCCCAAAAAGCCTACTACCAAGCCAACAAAGCCAAGATTGCAGCCTCCCAAAAAGCCTACTCCCAAACCATCCCCCAGGTTGGAATATGCATCACGCTATAAAAAAAGCGACCCTTGCGCATGAGGTGGCGCTATGAGTTTTTTGCAAACGCTTTGCGACGCCGTAGTGAGCGGATTTGGGTTTTTTATGGGTGGGTTCGCTGCCTACGGCATGTTGGAAATGTGCGAGGAGGGCCCATGAAAACCAAATCCTTTTGCCCCAACGAGCAAGCCTACCGCAATAAAAAATACGCGGCCCTGCACGCCCAATCGAGCAAAATGGGCTTTCGGCGATGCCCAATACCGCGGGCTGGGTAAGCAACTACGGCGTGCGCAGCGCAAAAAACCTGAGCACCTTAAAACGGGCTTGCCCGTGCGCGGAGGCTTGGCTCGCGTGGCCGTTTGGAGTTACCTCTTTAAGGCCTACGCGCTCAAAGACTGGGCAGCCTTTTTAGAGGTGTTTGGGATGCCCTTGCGCATTGGGCGTTATGGGCCAGGGGCTAGCGATGAAGACAAGCGCATCCTGCGTCAAGCGGTGATCAACCTTGGGAGCGATGCGGCTGCCGTGTTGCACGAGAGCATGCAAATAGAGTTTCAAGATGCCGTGCAGGGCCGGGGCGGGGAGGGCCTGTTTTTGGCAGCGGCCGAGTTTTGGGATAAGCAAACCAGCAAGGCGGTGCTTGGGCAAACCGCCAGCACCGAGGGCACCCCTGGCAAACTGGGCAACGATGCCGCCCAAATGGAGGTGCGCCAAGACATACTGCGCGCAGACGCCGCCGTTTTGGCAGCCACCTTAAACCGCGACCTGGTCAAGCCTTTCATTGACCTTAATTTTGGCCAGCCCCCCGATAACCGCTATCCGCGAATTGTGTTGCCTTTGCCTGAGCCCGACAAAATGGAGGCAATCGTTGATGCCATTGCCCGCCTTGTGCCCCTTGGCTTGCGCGTTGACCAGCACACCCTGTGCGAGTTGCTCGGTTTGCCCGAACCGGGCTCCGATGCCCAGTTGCTTGGTACGCCAGCCAGCGCAACCCAAGCCAGCAACCAAGCCCTAGGGCACATATTAACAGCCCTTGCCCAAGCAACACCAGCCCAAGCGCAAAGCGAATTAGATGCCTTGACAGAGGAAACAACCCAAAACTGGCAGCCCTTGCTGGCGCCCTTGCTTGATCCCTTGGTGCAAGCCCTTGGCCAAGCGAAGAGCCCAACAGACCTCGCGCGCTTGCTCGCCCAAGCCTTGCCCGAGAGCGATCCGGCCCCCCTTGCTAAGGCGATTGCCCGCGCCACCTTTAAAGCGCGTGGCATGGGTGATGGGGAAGGCTAAAAACCATGCCCACACCCAAGCCAGGCTTTCATTTTACACCCACCCCGCCCAAAGAAGCCCTTGCCTACCTCAAGGCCAAAAAACTAAAACCCGCCTTTGACTATCGCGATGTTTGGCGTGAGGAGCACGCCTTGGGCTTTAGCGTGGCCAAGGCAATGCAGTTGGATGTGTTGCGTGCCATCCGCGATGGTCTTGCTGAGGCGCTGGCCAAGGGCAAAACCTTTGAGGGTTTTAAAAAAGACCTCATCCCCACCCTCCAACAAAAAGGATGGTGGGGCATAAAAGGCAAAAAAGACCCCAAAACGGGCAAGATAGAGCAAGTGCGCCTTGGGAGCCCACGCCGTTTACGCACCATTTTTTGGGCCAACACGCGCACCGCCTATGCTGCGGGGCAGTGGGAACGCATTGAGCGCGAAGCAGCTACCCACCCCTACCTGCGCTATGAACTGGGCCCCAGCAAGGAGCACCGTTTGGAGCATCAGCACTGGAACGGGCTTATTTTGTCCAGCACCGATGCTTGGTGGAACGCCCACATGCCACCCAACGGCTGGGGCTGTAAGTGCCGCGTCAGGCTTTTAAGCAAGGCCGAGGCAGGGCGCTTGGGTGGCCCAGGCAAACCGCCACCTGCAAAAACCCGCCCTTGGCTTAACAAGCGCACGGGCGAAGAAGAACGCGTGCCCCAAGGCATAGACCCAGGCTGGGATACCAACCCAGGCAAGGTACGCAGCCAAGCCTTGGCCAACATGCTGGCGGCAAAAAGCGCAGATGCGCCCGTTGCAACCCTCGGCCCGATCCCCCTGCTCGAAGAGCGGGCGGTCATGAAAAAAAAGTTAAGCAAGGCCAAGGGCAGCAACCAAGGGGGCGTCTATCAAGGCGCAGACGGCATCAAGCGCTACGTCAAGTTTTACACCGACCCCGTCCAAGCCTACGGCGAGGCGGCGGTCAATGCAATCTATGCCCAGTTGGCGGTCAATGCGTCCAAAAGCGCCTTGGTTGCCCGCAAACAAGGGGGGCTTGCCCTGGCCACCGAGTGGATTGAAGGGGCAGCCCCAATCGCCTTGGACGAACTAACCCAAGCCAAGGCAAAAAAACTGCTTGACGGGGTGGCGGCAGATGCTTGGCTGGCCAACTGGGATGCCTTGGGGCAAACCTTTGATAACGTGGTTTGGCAAAAAGGCGCCCCCGTGCGGATTGACAACAGCGGGGCGCTCTTGTTTCGAGCCAAAGCGGGGCGCAAAAATACCAAGGCACTGGCCACAATAGGCGAAGCCGAGGGCTTTTTTCACCCTGCCACCAACCCCACTTACGCCAAGGCAATGGAAAAAGCGGGGGTGCGCATTTACGAGGCGCTGGGGGATCACTGGCTTAAGACCGAGCGAGCGATTAGCAACCTAAGCAAAAAAACCAACGCCTTTGCCGACCTCTTGCCCCCCGTGCCAGGGGTGCCCGAGCCCGAGCGCCTTGCCATGCTACAAACCTTGCAAAAGCGTGCTATGCTCCTCAAGGGGGTGTCGCGCAAGGTGCGTGCCTTTGCCAAATTGCCCGTCCACGAGCAGGGTTTGATGAACCTCAAAGGCTATCAATACCAAATCTTGCTTGGGCAGGCGAACACAAGGGCGAAGGAATCGGGTGTCGTGCACCGTTTCTCCGAGCCCGAGTTGGCTGCATTGCACGGCTACACGGTCATCGATTATAAACCGATTAACCAGGCCAAGCGCGGGAAACTGCCCAAAGCCCTGAGAGAGGAATACGCCCACTACACCAAAACCATCATCGCGGGGCTGGCAAAACTCCCCAACTACCGGGGGAAGGTCACCCGAGGGACGACCCTGCCCGAAAGTGAACTGGCCAAACTCAAGCCAGGCAAGGTTTGGACACCCAAAGGCTTTACCAGCACATCGATGTCGACGGATAGAGCTTTTAATGGGCCGCATCGGCTGAAAATACAGAGCCGCACGGGCAAGGAGGTATCTTGGATATCCCGGCACGCGCACGAAAAAGAGGTCCTCTTCAAACCAGGAACCAGGTTTTTTGTGAAAGAAAAAGTAAAAGACGGTGGCAACACCTTGATATGGCTTGAGGAGACAGAAGAAGATGCCAAGTGATGAGATGAAACGCTTTATTGAAGAGTCCCGAGCAAGCGACCGCCTGCTTAAAGAAGGCAAACTCAAGCCTGTGTCAAAGCACTTTCAGGCCAAAATGGACAGTGGTGGGCCCTTTGCGGACGAAATTCACGATGCTCCCCCCGCCAAGCCCAAACCGGGCAAAAAAGGCTAAGTCAAGTGTGGTTATTCACCCCAAAGGCCTTTCTTTCTATATGTGGCGCACACAGACGACCCCGCCAACTTGCGCTTGGTGCGTGCCCGCCGCCCTGGTGAGATTGAGGCGCTTTTTCCTGTTGCGCTCGTGCACACCACTCCCGACGCCGATTTATCCCTATTGAGGCGCTTTTTCCTGTTGCGCTCGTGCACACCCCCAATGCCGATTTATCCCTATTGAGGCAATCTTTCGTGTTGCGCTCGTGCACACCCCCAATGCCGATTTATCCCTATTGAGGCGCTTTTTCCTGTTGCGCTAGTGCACACCACTCCCGACGCCGATTACCCCTTTCGCGCATGCCTGCCAGCCCAGCAAAGCGCCTGCCTTGCACAGCGTCTGGGCTGTAATGGCCAACCAATACGAGCAAGGGCGCTAAAACGCTTTTAAGCCCTTTATCCCCCTCCTCTAGCCCAACTCCCCAGCCAAACATTTTGCAACGCTTTTCAACGCGTTTAAACGGGGTTTAAACGGGGGTATTTACCCCTGGCAAAAGTTTGCAAAGGGGGTAGTTGCCCCTGGCAAAAGGGTGCACTAGCGTAGCCTTTTTTTGTGTGTTTTGCATGGCTAAACTAAAAGGCATGGAAACACAAATCCCCCAACAAGCCGAAATCCCAGCCCTTTGCATGGCGTTGGATGGTGCCCTAGCCGCCATCGGGCAGGGCGAAGTGCCCGAGTGGATACCGCTTTTGCCCAAGGGGCCGCGCATTCAAGGGCGCACAGGGCGTGAGTGGCAGTTGGCAGATGTACAAAAGGTGATAGCCGCCAGTTTTCGCAATTTGCCCAAAATCCCAGTTGACTGGAACCATGCCACCGAGAAGTATGGCGCAACCAGCCCGCACACCCAGAAAGCTGCGGGGTGGATTGTGGCGATGGAAGCGCGCCCTGATGGGGTATGGGGCAAAGTGGAATGGACAAACGGGGGGGCGCATGACAGAAGAGATTGGCGACAGGCGCAAAGAGCGCGTCCAATGGCTCGGGCAGGTGGCAAGGGGCCTGATCAGCCTAGGGGCAGCGATTGAAGAGCCCCGTTCAGGAGGCGCGCCTGCGGTGCAAAGCACGCCCCGCCAGTTGACAAGAGACGCTTTGCGAGGGCTTTAAAAAAATGGCAGGCGTGCAAATTGAGGCCGACCTAAGCGGGCTAAAAACACTAAACCAGCGCATTGCACGCTTGGGCAAGGTGGATAAGCGTAAACTGCTAAACGCCTTGGGCGCAGAGATGGAAAGCCAAACCAGGCGCAGGTTGGCGGAGGAGAAAGAGAGCCCCGAGGGAGAACCGTGGAAGGCGTGGTCGCCAAAACATGCCCAAACCCGCCACGGCGGGCAGGGCTTGTTGCTGGGCGAAGGGGCGTTATTGGATAGCATCACCTTTGCCGTGCCCAACGATGGGGCGGTGTTGGTGGGTAGCAACCTTGTCTACGCTGCCATTTTGCAGTTTGGCGGGGCGGAGGTGGGCAAACCAGGCCTGCCAGCGCGCCCCTACCTTGGGCTTAGCGCCGCCAACAACCAAGACCTTGAGAGCGTGATAGAAGATTTTTTAAAGAAAGTGCTCCATGGCAGATAACCCGCCCACCCCAGGGCTAAAAGGCTTGTTAAGCGCCGTTGCGGGGGGCTTGCGCGCGGGTTTAAGTGGCCTTAAAGGAGGGGTAAAAACCCACGGCGGGCGCTTTAGCCTTGAGGAGTTAAAGCGCTATGCCCAGCAGGCCCCAGGGGTGAGGCTTGCCTTGCTAGGGGTGGAGCGCGTCGAGTGCACCAGTTTTGGCAAAGTGTGGCTTCACGCAAGGCTGGGGGCGTTTGTGATTGCCGCTGGCCAAGGGCGCAACGCGCAGGCTTTGCAAATTAGCACGGCCCTTGGGGTGCTGGTGGCAGACAACAGGTGGGGCGTAGAAGAATGGGCGCACACCCCCCAGGAGGCGCGCTGCGATAACCTTTACGATGCTGCCCTCGATAAAACGGGCATCGCCATTTGGGCAATCACTTGGCGCCAGCGCATTGAGCTCGAAAAAGAGCAAGTCTTAAGCGATTTAACCCGCGTTGACACCACCCTAAACGGCATTCAAGACACCATTACACTATCCTTAAGAGGAGTGTTCGAGTAAATGAAACCCATTTTTGTAAAACCCCGTGCGGGGCTGAAGGTGTACAACATTCAAACGAACGAACACCACCCGCCAGAGGGCGAATATGTGGCCAACACCCTCTACATTCAAAGGCGCATTAAGGCTGGTGAATTGACAATTTGCAACCCACCAGCAGAATGCGCAGACCAACAACCAGCAAAACGGGGCAAAAAGAAAGGATAGAAAAAGCCATGACCATCGCATTTAACAGCATTCCTGTTGGCATCCAAGTGCCAGGGCAGTATGTGGAGTTTGACAGCAGCCAGGCGGGCACCAGCACGCAAGTGCGCCGTATGCTGGTGATTGGTCACGTGGCCAGTGGTGGCAGCGCAAGCCCAGGCGAGGCGGTGCGCGTGGACAACGCCAGCGCCGTGGCGGGTTTGTTTGGCCAAGGCAGCCAGGTGGGGACAATGGCACGCGTGGCCAAGGCAGCCCATCGGCTAGGCGAGGTGTGGGCGCTGCCCCTGGCCGATGCAAGCGGCGCAGCCAAGGCAAGGTGATGTTAGGCGAGCAAAGCCTTAACCCCATGCAAGGGGTGGTGACAGGGGAGTGCGTGTGCGCTTTTACAGGCAACCCACACCCCCAAGCCAGCCAAGTGGTGTTCGCCAAAAAGGAGGCCTAACCGATGCCCTTAAACCCAGAGGCTCAAAGCCTCTTTAATGAAAGAAAAAACTAGATGCGCTGCCCCCAAATGCAGCAGGCATTGAAAACTTACTCGCCTCTTGCGCAGACGGTGGTCGAACACATCCAAAATAACGCCAAGGTGGGCGTGCAAGGGGTGCAAACAGGGGGCGGGGCCGCCACGGGGAGGATCACATGAGCGACCTCGGATTAACCTTGAATAAGGAAGAAGGCACGGGCGATTTGACCCTCAAAAACGGGGAAATTGCAACCGATGCCCAAGGCCTTAAAACCGCCGTTATCGTCAGTCTGCTGAGCGATGCAAGGGCAAAAGAGGACCAGCCCTTGCCCGATGGAAGCAACAAGCGCCGCGGCTGGTGGGACGCGAAAAAATACGCCCGCGACGGCACTCCGTTGCCAAAGGGAAGCCCGGCGCGCCCTTGATTGGCTTAAAAAGGAAGGCTTAACCCAAAATATGGAGGTCAAAACCCAGCAAAAGGGCGAGCAGATTGCCCTTAAACTTCAGGTAGAAGGCTTCGAAATTCTCTTGCAACCCTTCGTATCACAAAGCGATTGACCATGCCATTCCAAACTCCGACTTTGCCCGAATTAAAGGCACGCGCAAAGGCAGACCTTGCCTTACAAATAGGGGTGTTGCCCTCGCGAGGGGTGGCCCATGTGTTAGCCAGCATCCACGCTGCCGCCATGCGCGGGCTTTACCTCCACCAACAAACCCTAGCCCAAGACCTCTTCCCCGACACCGCCCAAGCAGACGCCCTTGAACGCTGGGCAGGCATTTGGGGTGTCACCCGCACCCCGGCAGCCAGGGCAGTCGGTCAAGTGGTGTTTCAAGGTCAAGCAGGCGCTTGGGTGCCCCTTGGCTTAGGCTTGCAAAGCCAGCGCAACCAAACCTACACCACCAGCCAAAGCGGGGTGCTGGCCACCAACGGGCAAGCGACCCTCGCCGTGCGTGCTGATAAAGGCGGGGCGGCAGGCAACCTAGCAACAGGTAGCACGCTCACCCTAAGCAGCACCGTGCTCGGGGTTGAACCCGAGGCAAGGGTCGCAACAGGCGGGCTTGTCGGTGGCGCACCCCAAGAGACGGATGATGCCCTGCGCGCACGCCTGCTAGCACGCATTCGCGCCCAAGAACGCCTTGGCAGCGTAGCCGACTACAAAGCCTGGGCTTTGGCCGTCCCTGGCGTTGATCGCGCCTGGGCTTTTGCCCATTACGGGGGCGAGGCAGGCGTGGTCGCCGTGTTTATCACCGTGCCCAGCACCAATGACGACCCCCGAGCCAACCCTGCCAAGCTGCAAGAGGTGCAAACAGCCCTCGATGCCCTGCGCCCAGCGGGCGCTGTGTTGCGCACGCTGACCCCAGCCTTGTTGCCTGTGAATGTCCAAGCAAGCATCGCCCCCCTCACCCCACCCTTGCAAACGGCTGTGCGAGCCGAATTGGCCAATGCCCTTCACCAAGCCGCCCGCCCTGGTGCCAGCCTGGCGCGTAGCGTGATTGAAGCGGCCTTTGCGAGGGTTGAAGGATTAACATCATGGAATATCACCAGGCCCCGCGAGGCAACCCAACCCGCAGCAGGCAACCTGCCCGTGCTGGGCACCGTTACGTTGAGGGCAGGCTAAAATGACCAATACACAGACTTATACCCAAGCCCTCGCAGGGCTACTGCCCCCAGGGGCAGCTTGGCAAGGGCGCAATCTGCAAAGGCTGCTTAGCGCCTGGGCTACGGGTTTGGTGCGTAGCGCCAACAGCCTGCAAACCTTGCTAGGCGAAGCAAACCCAGCCAATAGCAGCGACCTGTTGCCCGAGTGGGAACGCCTGCTGGGGATTGTGCCCTTGGATAGTAGTAGCATTCAGGCAGAACGCCGCGAGGTGGTGTTGTCTCGCCTAGCAAGCGGGGTGCCCACCACCGATACAGCGCTCCTTGCCCTGGCTGGCGCGCTAGGCTGGAGGCTGGCCTTTACCTACTTTATCCCCGCACGCGTAAGCAAAGCGCGCCTTGGCACACGGGGTTATGGCGCACCTTGGGTGTTTGCCAAGCGCATCACGGGCACCCCCAGTCCTAGCGAAGCCGTAAACGCACAAACCCTACGCACCATACTCACCACCTACCAGCCCGCCCACGAAGCGTGGCGCTGGGTGCTAACCTAAAAGGAGAAGTCAAAGGAATGGCAACAAATACACCCGCCAATTGGGAAGAGCGCATTCCCCTTTTTGACGAGGGCGACCCCCTGACAGGGCGCGAGGCCACCCTGCTCACCGCCGATGGGCAAAATATCTGGCGTGCTCTGGCAATGGGCCTCGCACAAAGCCACGCCCTGCCCGCAAACGCGACCCACGCGCAAATTATGGAGGCTTTTATGCAAGGCCACGCCCTTACAGGGGAAATCAAAACCTTTGGGGGGGCCGCTGCCCCCGGGGGCTGGTTGCTTTGCAACGGGGCACGGGTTAGCAGCACCACCTACGCCGCCCTGTTTGGGGCGCTTGGGCAGCGATACGCGCCCGATGTGCTGCTGAGCGCTGCTTTTGCCCTCACCACGGCAAGGAGCCTTGAAAGCATGGGCTTTTTAAAATGGGGACAGGGTGCGCTTTGAGGCCTACGACGCTACAGGCGCAGCGATTGACCTCCCCACCCCTTTGAGCAAAACCACCCCCTATACCCTGGGCATCGCCACAGATGCCACCCATGACTTTAGCCCGATCGATGCCAGTGGCACAGCCGTTGTTCCCACAGCCCAAAGCAAGGGGCGTCTCGTGATGTCTAAAGCGGACACCTTGACCCTCCCCGACCTGCGCGGGCGAACCCCCATTGGGGCCGGGCAAGGGGAAGGCTTAACGCTGCGGGCGTTGGGCATACAAGGCGGGGATGAGGAAATGCAGGAGCATAGGCACTCATATCCGATTGGGGGTCGTCCAGTAAACGGGGGAATCCTATCTTACGTGGGGTGGGAAGAGGTAGCTTATGGGCCACTTTACACTACAACTACGGACTAGGTCAAAGCGGCAACATGCAGCCCTACCTGCCGCTTCACTACATCATCAAAACTTAGTAAAGGTTTTTTTATGGAACTCATCATTACCCAAAGCACGATTACCCTGGGCGGGTATAAGGCCAGTTTAGCCGACTTTGCCCAAGATTACGGCCAGCGAGCCCCAGCCCCTGCGCATCCTGACAGTGCCCGTTCCTATCATCGAGGCGTGCGCCACGCATCCCACACCAAGCACGGCCAAACCGATGGCGGGCCACTGGTTTGGGCCCAAGGCGATGCCATCATTGCAGCCCTGCCCACACTGCTTGCCAAGCAAAAAGCAAGGGAAGACGCGGCACAGGTTGCCTACGAAGCCGAGCAAGCAGCGAGGGAGGCAAGCCAAGCCGAGCAAGGGGCAAGCCAGGCCGAACAAGGGGCAAGCCAAGCCGAGCAACAAAGCCGCCAAGAACAGGGGCAAGAACAGGGGCAAGAACAAGGCGGGGATGCTTAAAGGAAGTAAATCATGAAAAGTTTTTTTAATAGAAAAGGTGGCAAGCGTCTGCTTGCAAAAAGGCTGGCGTAATTGATGGTCGTGCCACACACATGCTATTGCGAGCCCACCGATGAACCACTACCACCGCCTTATGAAAAAGCGAGGCGGGGGAGGGGGAAAACAAAACTATGAAAGGGAGAAGCGTTATGGCAAAGGCATCAAAAAAGCAGATAGCTCAATCAGGGTGCCTGTGGCTTATTATCGTGCTTGTGCTGGTAATGTGGTTTGGGGGGGGGGGGGGAGGAGGTATTTGAAAACCTCCAAAAACAAGACCCCCAAACTTTGACCGACATCCAGCGCGCCCAACGCTTTTTTTGCCTGCACAAAATGTCTTTTGACAGCGAAACTAGACAGTTTGGCTACTCAAAAAAACAGCCAACAATCACCCTGCAACCCTTAAAAATCCTTGAACAAGCCCACGCGGCCCTGAAAAGGGTGCATCTTGAGTGCTTGCCTTGGCAAGATGTGCTCACTCGCTACGATTCAAAAGAAACCTTGTTCTACCTTGACCCACCCTACCACGGGCACGAAAACGACTATGGCAAGGTTTTTTGTTGAGCGAGACTTTGAAAGTCTCGCAACGGTTAAAGGGCAAGGCAAGTTTCTCCTGAGCATCAACGACACACCACAGATACGCGCGTGGTTTACGCAGTCCGACCGCTACCAAATGAAAACCCACTACACCCTAGGCTTGCATGCTGTTATTCGGGAAAAAACAGGTAAGCGAATTGCTTTACACAAACTTAGCACCCGAGGCCATGCAAACTCTAATTGACCAAAGGGTTAAACAAAATATCTGCTTGCCCCATCAAACCCCACCCAAAATCCGAGGTCGGAAACTAAAGAAGCACTAAATCAAGCCTTGCACCAAGCAAAAAACATGCCAAAATAAAGAGACCCCAGAATGACCAGTGTCAAAGCATGTGTCCCAAAGTGTCAAAGCAAGTGTCCCTTTACACAGGGCACGCCATAGATTTTGCCCGTCTGCGGTGAGCACGGTGGGCAATTTGCCTTCCCCAGCATGGCTGGTGAGGCTAAAGCCCCTGCACAGGGCATCCAAAGCCCAGTTGATATGCCCCGCAGAAGACTTTGCGGTGATTGCCACGGGGCAAAGCTTTTTGGTGTAGGCGTAGAGCCTGGCTTTACCTGCTTTTGCGCACCCAAAAGTGCGCCACGGCTCGGTGATGTGGTGTACGTGTTAAAGCCGAACAACCTTGCCCGTTTGGGGCTGGTGAAAGAACCGAGGCAGTAAGATTGCGCAAAAAATAAAGGTCATGGTGGCGGCAATGCTGGAGCCTCCGGATACATCCCACCAAAAAGCCAGGGCGATGCCGCACCAGCAGCGCAGTTTTTTACGCGCCAGCCGAGCAAGTCAAGGCCAGCAGGTACGATTCCAGCGTACGCATCTTGGGCAACCGCTTCTGGGCTCAAAAATTAAGCCCCCTACGCGAACAAGTACGTAACCGTGCCCTTTGACCCCGATGCCCCGCGCGATGGCGTGCAGGTTGAAAGGAGCGATGGGCGTCTGGTGTGCTTTGCGCCTTGTGTTGCCGCGGTTGGGTATACCGATAAAGCCGCCGCCAGCGCCCATGCCAAGGCGCAAAAACAGCACAAAAAAGCCACCAAAGAAGAACTGGCCGCCCAGCGCACCCTAAGTGCGGCCGAGGTGGCGGCGGGTTTGCCCCAAGGCAATCCCCCGCAAAAAGCACCCGCTGCCAAGGTCATCCAGGGCTTTTTCAAGCAACGCCAACCCAAAGAAGCCATCAGCGAGGCGCAAAAAGCCCGCTTTAATCAAGGGCTTGCAAACAGCATGGAAGCACCGGCTGCCGGGCGGGCGGTGGAGAGCATTGCACGTAAGACGAACCCACGGCATCGCGGACCAAAAAACTGTCTAAAAGGCGAACCCGTCTCAGGCAATGCCTTGGGCGCGGTCGAGGATGGTCTCGAAATCTGTTTCACTGGGCAAAGAACCGTAGGCACCGGACCAGTGCTCCCCCAGTCGTGACGCACAAAACGCGTCAGAGATGGCGGGCGGGCTATATTGAACCAAAAGGGACCCTTGCCAGGCCAAGGCTATCATCTCCGTGACACGCCGGGCGCGGATCTCCATGTGTTCCAAGTTTTTCAATTCCGATTTTAGGTTCAAAATAAAAGCATCCAACCGCAAATTGCGCCCCATCGCCCGTTCAATCTCAGTCAAAAAAGCCGGCAGCACCTTTGAATCGCGATGCATCGCCCGCAAAACATCGAGGCAAATGACATTGCCAGAACCTTCCCAGATGCTATTGAGTGGGGCTTCGCGATAGAGGCGTGGGAGAACACTTTCCTCAACATAACCCGGACCCCCCAAACATTCCAAGGCCTCGCCCACCAATCCCGGTGCGCGTTTGCAAATCCAGTATTTCCCAATTGCCGTTCCCATTCGGGCGAGGGCGGCCTCTTTTGGATCATGCTCTCCTTCACCAATGGCCCGCCCCAAACGCAAAAACAGTGCCGTTGCCGCCTCCGATTCAATGGCCATATCTGACAAAACATTGCGCATTAGCGGCTGCTCAATCAGTTTCTTCTGAAAAGCCATCCGATGGTTTGCATGATGCAATGCCTGCACAAGTGCTTGCCGCATCAAACCCGCGGATCCAAGGCTACAGTGATACCTATTCGCATTGACCATCTCAATTATCGTCCGAACACCACGGCCCTCTTCGCCCAGCATTACGCCATGCGCCTCCACCAGTTCCATTTCACTCGAGGCGTTCGATTTATTGCCCATTTTGTCTTTTAATCGCTGAATATAAAGGCCGTTCCGAGTACCGTCAGGGCGCCATCGAGGCATTACAAAACAACTCAACCCACTGTCCGTATAAGCCAAGGTCAAAAAGGCATCTGACATGGGCGCAGAACAGAAAAACTTGTGGCCGGACAAAGTGTAGGGAGCACCAGCCCCTTCTTCGGATTTCTCCGGACGCGCCCGCGTGGAATTCGCACGCACATCGGATCCCCCTTGCTTTTCCGTCATGAACATTCCAATGGTCACACCATTTTTTTCTTCAGCCGGAATATCTCGTTTGTCGTACTCCTGGGATAAAATCCGGGGAAGCCATTCTTTCTCAACGCACGCCGTCGCTTTTAAGGCGGGAATTGCGGAATAGGTCATTGACATGGGGCAGAGAACGCCGCCCTCCACCTGAATCAACAGGTAGTTTAAGGCACCGTGAGCCACATGGTTGCCTTCTTTGATATTATTCCAAGCAAACGTCGGCAGATCATTGCGGATGGCAAGATCCATCAGATCGTGATAGGCCGGGTGAAAATCTACCTGATTGATCCGCATTCCATTGCGGTCGAATGCGCGAAGCTCTGGTGGCTGCCTATTTGCCTGGTTTGCTAGCTCAAAAGTCGCTTCAGTTCCCGCCTCTTTCCCAAAATCCAACAACAGTTGGGATGCCCAACCTGCACCATTGCGCGCAACACCTTCTTGCAATGCCAAATCGGTTTTATACAGATTCTGATCCCCAATTGCAGGCGGCACATTGGTTACTTCGTGGGTCGGCAAACTGGAAATAGGACTACGTGCGCTCATGGCAACCCCCCTTTAATGGTGTATTTTTATCCCGGGGTGCAATCATGGCACAAGTAACCACAAACAACAACCGTGGGCCCCTTCAAGCCAAGGTAAACCTCCGTATCAGCCGCCCTGAGGCATGCACGGGGCAACTTTATGGGTGAAGTGCACCGCTCGGTGTTTCAATTTAAAAGTTTTACCACGGCCGTAATCCAACGGATTTGGGCCCCGTTTATTGAAAATTTTAAGGCGTCGGAAACGATGGGTGCGCGACTGGACGTGCGTGTATCGTGCCACCAGGTTTGCCGTGATGACCAGCGTGATGGGGCATTGTGAGCCTCAATTGAAAGGCGTTTTTCAAAGGTGATCGCTTGGGAGTGCTGGGGGCAAGTTTCAAGGGCTCTGGCAGGCAAGTGCTGGAGACTTCTCGCGTTTTGCCTTGGGGACCTAAATAGCCACCCGCACCCAGGAAAGCAAGCCATGGTGGTGTGGGTCCCCAAAGTGCGCCTGTAGTGCTGGGGGAAGATGCCTGTGATGCCCTCAGATTTAGCCCAAGGAAGGGTGGTTGATGCCAAAGGGATTGACAGCAATGGGATTGACATAAATCCACGGCCTGCCAGACCTTAGATGATGCTGCATCGGTGCGTCCGATAATCCTAAAATTGCCTTGAAACGCCCATCGAACTCACCACAATCCGCCCTTAAAAGCGCAACGATATGATTTTGCAGGCAATCATCGCATCATTCAGATATGATCAGGCTAGAATGATAGAACTTATGCCAAGGTTTTTAAACACCTTGGATGTGGACTGAAAAGGCCATTTTTTAAACCGCCACCCCACCGTCTTCCCTAAATTAAAAAGCAGAGCCATCTTAATAATGTGGAACCCGACCCTACATATATTCCGTGATTACAGCCTGCTCCACCATAGTGCCCGTTTGTTTACAAGGCTTGGGTTATGGGGCTTTGTGGTGGTGGTTGGTGTGTTGACCTATTGTAAAGGCGTGCCATTGGGTGTTTTAAGCACAGCCTTGGCTGCCCCTCAAGTGGTCCATTTTAAAAGCCAGCATAAAAATCATACCATGCTGCGTGCTTGGTTTTGGCATGGCATGGCCAAGGTCCGCCCTCCTCAATCTCCCGCCGTGATGATGCTCCATGGTTGCAGCGGGCCTGTGAATCGAAGGGGTCAGTTTAGCTCACGTCAACGCTATTGGACCCGTTGGTTTAGAAACCAGGGATACAGCGTACTGTTGATTGACAGTTTTAACCCGCGGGGCGTGCGTTCAATTTGCATCAAGCGCAAACGCCCTGTGCATGCTTTAATTCACCGTCCTCACGATGCTTTAGCAGGGCTTGCCTACCTCCAAAAGCAGGACACCGTGAATCCAAATGCTATTTTTTTAATGGGATGGTCCAACGGGGGCTCTGCGTTACTGGCGACAGTGGGGCGCAAAGAAGCTGCGGGCAGTCACAGCAAACCAGGGTTTCGTGGGGCAATTGCGTTTTACCCTGGCTGCAAAAGTTTTTTAACACCCAAACGCCGCCGTTGGCAACCCAAGGTGCCAACCTTGATGCTCTTGGGAAGCAAAGACAACTGGACCCCACCGGTTTATTGCAATCGCTTACACAGCCGTGTACTTGGCACAGCCGATGCGCCCTTTGCGGTGTTTGCAGTAAAAAGTTTTGAGGGAGGGTTACACGGTTTCGATTCACTCAGCAAACCACGCGAACGCTTCGTGCCAGACCGCTCCCATGCCGAGCACATACGCAGCGTTTCATTGGGAGGCTCGAAACAAGGGCAACGCTGGGCAAGCAAGCAGGTTCAAGCATTTTTAAAACAGCACCAAGCCACACCATGAGTCGCCCGCTTCATAGGGGGTATTTTATTTTAAACAGTCCGTTATTTTGCAGCCATTTTGGTAATCGTATTTTTGGGATTGTGAGTACGCCAGCGAATGGTTTTGCGCAGCCAATACCACGCATAATACCCAAACACCAACACCCATGCAGCATAAGCCGTAAAAACGTACCCGTAATAAGCGTTTTGCATAATCGCCTTTTCTCTATAAAGATATTCCTCTCGTCATCATACAACATCCATTGCTTTTAGGCGCCAATGGGTTATCCCCAAAAAGAGCAGCCACGCAATACCGGCACTATACATGCTTTGCCATAGCCTATCCGCCATGCGTACACTAAAGCCCTGCCCCATTTTCTCCACAAGACCAAAGGGTGTTTCTAAATGCTGCAAAAACAACCATTCCCCTCCTGGTATAATTTGGGCGACGAACAAGATGACCAAACCCAGAATTAACGTTGCGCTGACTGCGGGACCAGAAGAAGAAAAGAACGCCCCCACCGCCAGCCCAAAAAACCCCACTGCAGGCAAGAGCACTGCTGCCAGCAACACCGCCTTTACAGCGGCAGCAGCGGTTTCACCTTGCGTGTAAATCACTTGCCCATCTTGCATTATATCACCCCAACCACCCCAAATGGCAACAGCCGCGGCCAGAATACTGGCAGCACCCAGCACACTCCAAGCCAACGCAATCAAAACCACCGTTTTAGCCCACACCCACATGGCACGGCTTATCGGGCAGGTTAAAACCGTTTTGCTCGTACCCCAAGCCATTTCTTGGGAGAAACCCATGGCACCCTCTGCCCCTAAAAACAAGGCCAAAACGCGCATGCACCATCCCATGCCCACACCCCACAAGCGTGGCCCGCTCAAAATATCCAAGGCATGCTCTGAGCCAATGGCCAAGGCGATACTTATGCGCAAAGGCGCTGCCAACAAAGCCAAGGCAAAAACAAAATAGATTCTGCGCTGGCTTAACAGCACCCAGGCCTCTTGCCTAAGCAATAACAAAAACCGTTCAAATGGTTGGGGTGGTGTGTCGCGTTCCATCATAAGCACCTAGGCATTCTCCACAAGAATGTGCTCAATAGGCCCATGGCGTATTGGCAGCAGCATGTTTTAAGTGTTTGGGTTGGGAGCGTCATCTTTGTGCACCAATTGGGTAAACAAGTTACAAATGGGTTCCATGCCCTCTTTATTGTGTAAGGCGTGATTTAATACAATGCTCCCTTGCTCCATCACAAGGGCTCGGCTACATAGGGTTTCGACCTCGGGTAAAAGATGGGTGCAGAGCAACACACTGGATCCGTGGTTTTGGCGTAGGCGTTCAATTATTTTGTGGACCCGCTGCGAACCTACGGGATCTAAACCGTTGGTAGGTTCATCCAAAATGACCAAATAAGGATTGTGCAAAAACGCAGCGGCCAGCCCCAAGCGTTGCTTCATCCCTTGGGAGCAGTGTGCAAACGCAGTATGGGCTACTTTCCCCCCTAAATCTACCTCTTCGAGCATGGCCACCACGGCCTTGGATGCAACCCCGCGCAAGGAGGCGAGGAACCATAAATTGCGATAGATGCTTAAATGCGGATAGAAGCGTGGTGCCTCGATGACCGCTCCAATGGCTGCCCCAACGGCCGTCTCGTCTGCGCCAAAAATAGGCTTTTCATGAATCCACACTTGGCCGCTGCTGGGGCGAATCAGTTGGCACAGCATCTTTATCATGGTTGACTTGCCAGCCCCATTTCTTCCCAACAAAGCAACCGCTTCCCCTTGCTTAATCTCAAAACTAACGGGTTTCACAACCACCCGTCTCCCATAGAATTTGCTTAAGTTTTCAACGCGTAACATATGCTTATCCATGTTCCCTCTGTCATCATAGTGGTCCCTTTTTCGTCCTCTTTTCCAATGATTTACAGGGGGTGTTTTTGAACGGTTTTAGCCCCCCAAAAAAAAGGTGGCCATTGATTGTGGGATTCATCGCTCGAATCAGCGTTCGCCCAAACCAACACTAGCGCATCATCCTTAAAATGGCACCCCGTTTTAGCATGCATCTACCCACAGGTTCTGCCACAACTCCCCTTAAAGATTCCTTTGCTACCTTCGTTATGAAGTTCAAGCGCGATACCCATAAAATATGCTATGACACTCGAGGCGTGATGCTATTAGCGGTGGTTTGATTGAAACAACAATAAGGACAACCCATGAATTATCCCGTTTTGCAAGGGCGTTTAAAAGACAAGGCTATTTTGGTCACCGGTGCCGCGGCAGGAATTGGAGCAGCCATTTGTCAACGATTCAGCGCAGAAGGTGCCCTGATTGTGGCCGTGGATCTCAATGGAGATGGCTTAACCCAAATAACCTCTCCCTTAAACGCAGTCGGGGGAAGCGTGTTGCCCATGGTTGGTAACATTACGATCCAAGCCGATTGTCAAAAAGCCGTTCGCGCAGCCCATGAAAAATTTGGACGCATCGATGTAGTGTGCAATGTGGCAGGCATTGTCGAGGGTGGTACACTGTTGGCAGCAAGTGAAGAGAGTTGGCAGCATTCAATAGCACTCAACATTACTGCCACCCGTACCATGTGCCAACTCGTGCTACCCTACATGCTCAATCAAAAACAAGGTTCTATTATCAATATTGCCTCGGTAGCAGGTCCTTTTGCCGTGAAAGACCGCGCAGTGTATTCAACCACCAAGGCCGCTGTGATTGGCATGACCAAAAGTTTGGCAATCGACTTTGTAGGACGAGGTGTGCGTGTGAACGCAATTTGCCCAGGTACGGTCGATTCCCCTTCTTGGCGCCAACGGGTCAGCGATTCACCCAATCCAGACCAAGCGTTGAAAGCCTTTATTGCACGCCAACCGATGGGGCGTGTGGGGAATGCAGAAGAAATTGCTGCCCTTGCGGCATACCTTGCCGCCGATGAATCCACCTATATGACAGGCCAATCCCTATACATTGATGGTGGCATGACCATGTAACAACAAAGCTGACTCGTTTTTTTCAGATGGACCGATGGTTATCTTTGCTGGGGTTTGCCGCCCTGATGGTGGGCACGCCAGGACCCGCCAGTTTTGTGTTAATGGCGGCGGGGGCACGATGGGGTTTAAAATCTTCACTCCCCTTTTTGCTGGGCATTATTGCGGGTAAGGCTGTGTTGGGCGTGGCTCTTTTTGTAGGGCTGCTGACACTGTTAAATGCTTACCCACACCTTGCTGATCTTGTGAAATGGGTGAGCGCATTTTATCTGCTTTGGTTGGCCTGGAAAGTGGCTGGGTTGCGTTTGACACAAGCCGTGGGTATAACCCAACCACCGGGGTTTGTGGCGGGCTTAATCGTCCATCCCTTAAACCCTAAGGCTTGGGCCATGCTGTCTACGGCCTATACCCAATTTAGCAACCCCAAGCTGCCCTTGTTTTTGCAGTGGCTCATGGTGGCGGGCTCATTTATGCTGATGCAGTGCATTTTTCATTCGCTGTGGTGTTGGGGTGGTGTGTGCATCGTCAAGCAGATTAAAAGCCGCGTTTGGGAGCGCGTGATCATGATGACTTTGTCCCTCATGATCATGGCAATGGTTATTTGGGTGCTGGTTCAAGGGGTTATCGCAACGTAAACCCATGTTGTTTTGTCGAACCATGCTGCCATGCCTTTTATCCCTTTGCAGAATTTCTCTTTGCAAGTTTTCCCGATTTTATTTTGAATGGACTAGCCAAGCAATCCCACTGCCCTCGTCCCCATGCTTATGCTGCCACACGGAAATAACGGGATATAGCGAGATTTCTGACACAAAACTGCACCCCCTACAAAGATAGCTGTGCCAAGACACATGCTTTGCGCCTCGTAATTTAACGGATTTTTCGTGGGTAATCGCGGTTTGCGGGTCGCGATTTGCAGGCAAAGAGGAGACTGCAGCATACCAAAAAGCCCATCTGCAAGGCTCACTGTGCCCGTCCCCATGCTTTGCGACTGGAAAAATGATGGGTTTTTATGGTTTTTTGTGGTTAATAGCGGTTTCCACGCGGGTTTGCAGGCAGTGAAGCCCGAGTGTAATGTGGCCGGCCTAAAAAACGGTGGAATGCGGGTGTGCGCGTTTTTCGTTCACATGGTTTTACACTCGGCCGGCGCTTAATTCGAAGGGTTTCGAAGAGGCAAACCGCGTTCGAAAGGGATTTACAATACCGCGTCCCGTGGCGATCACCGCAAAGTCTTCTGCGGGGCTCATGTCGGCAGGGCAGGCCGTTTTGGGTGTCAGATGCCCAAAAAATCTTTGCGTTCCTTCCCCTTCTTAAGCACTCTCCCCTTGCCCTTGCCCTTGTTCTTGGCGGCTTTGTTGTTGGGCGTGGCTTGCCCCTAGCTCGGCTTCGTAGGCAACCTGTGCCGCGTCTTCCCTCGTTTTTTGATTTTCAAGCAGTGTGGGCAGGGCTGCAATGATGGCATCGCCTTGGGCCCAAACCAGTGGCCCGCCAGCGGTTTGCCCGTGCTTGGTGTGGGATGCGTGGCGCACGCCTCGATGATAGGAACGGGCACTGTCAGGATGCGCAGGGGCTGGGGCTCGCTGGCCGTAATCTTGGGCAAAAATGGCTAAACTTGCGCTGTATTCGCCGAGGGTAATGTTGGTATCGGTAATGGTAAGTTCCATAAAAAGCCTTTTTTAAGTTTTGATGATGTGATGGAGTGTTAAAGAGGGCTGCATATTGCCAGAAGCCCCAATTCCACTTGTGCCGGTGAAGGCAGATGCTGGTTGTGGGACGTGAGCGGGATCATAGTTGTATATTTCTGGCACTCGGTGATGAGTTCCACTTCCACTTGCGTCAACCATAGAGATTGCATGGTAATGGCTCTGCATCTCCTCATCCCCGCCTTGTATGCCCAACGCCCGCAGCGTTAAGCCTTCCCCTTGCCCGGCCCCAATGGGGGTTCGCCCGCGCAGGTCGGGCAAGCTAAAAGCGTCCGCTTTAAACATCACGAGACGCCCCTTGCTTTGGGCTGTGGGAACAACGGCTGTGCCACTGGCATCGGTAAGGGTAAAGGCGTGGGTGGCATCTGTGGCGATGCCCAGGGTATAGAGGGTGGTTTTGCTCAAAGGATCGGGGAGGTCAATCGCTGCGCCTGTAGTATCGTAAGCCTCAAACTTGACGCTATCCCCATTTTGAAAGCCCATGCTTTCAAGGCTCCTTGCCGTGGTGAGGGCAAAAGCAGCGCTCAGCAGCACATCGGGCGCGTATCGCTGCCCAAGCGCCCCAAACAGGGCGGCGTAGGTGGTGCTGCTAACCCGTGCCCCGTTGCAAAGGAGCCAGCCCCCGGGGGCACTGGCCCCCCCAAAGGTTTTGATTTCCCCGGTGAGGGCAACGCGCGCCATCATCGCCGCGGTGATTTGCGCGTGGGTCGCGTTGGCTGGCAGGTTGTGGCTTTGGGCGAGGGCGAGCACCACAGCGCGCCAGGTGTTCATGGCATCTGCAGTGATGAGGGTGGCCTCGCGCCCTGTCAGGGGGTCGCCTTCGTCAAATTGGGGTAGGCGTTGTGCCCAGGTGGTGGGTGTTGGCGGTTTCGCTCATGGTTTTTTGATGTTCCTTTTTTAAGGGAATTATATACTTTACACCGGAAATATATTGCCCGTAATCGGCGTAAGTGGCACAGCACGGGAAAATATACGTGGTTTTAATTTGTTAAGAAAATTACCGTAGTTTTCAGTATTGGCAATTAAGCACTCGTTCAGACCCGCGATGTCGCCTTCGGCAATCTTTCGGGATACCCCTGCCGCTTCATCAGACAAAGTTATCAGATAGCTTTCAGCTATTGCGGTACACTTGTCGCAATGCAATTCCTTCAAGGTCAGCTTGCTTATACCGTTCGCGTAACGATACCTTCATTGACAGCACAACCGGTCGCTTTGGCGTTATAGCAGACCACATCAAAGTCGGCGTTAGGTACATGAGCAAATCTTGCTTGATAGTAAAACGGACTAGTCTGTTCCCGCGCTAGTGTTTCACAAACACAAGTTCGCAGTAGATTTCCCCACTCCTGCCGCCGATGATTTCGTCAATTTCAGTCCGCATTCTTTGTTTATCCGCGCTATCGTTAAACTGCAATAATCTGATTCCTGTTCAATGCCCAATGCCATACGCCCAAGACCAACCGCCTCAATCATGGTTGTACCACTGCCAACGAAAGGGTCAAGCACCGTATCTCCAGGGATAAGACAGTGGTTTAATACATCTTGATGGCAATTCGCGAGGGATAAGGTGCTTCATGCCCTATTCGTTTCGCACTTTCTCCATTAAAAGTCCACACGCCCAAAACCCAGTCCTTAAACTCTTGTGCACTGATGTCGCTTTTTCCTTGCCGTTCCCGCTTCCAGTCACCTTTGTATAGGATGATAATGGTTTCAACGGGTGCGATGATGTGCGGTGCGCTGGCAGATTTCCAGCTACCCCAAGCAGTGCGCCGACTTATATTGCCTTCGTTCCATACAACTGTGGCATGGTACTTCCACCCTGCGGCGAGCGCGGCGGTGGTGATGTCCGCGCTCAATGGTTGTTTGCCGTTCTTGTTTTTGTCCAGCGATACATTAACGCATAACCGGCCGGTCGGTCGTGTCCAATGGAAACAGTTTTCAAGCCATTTTCGAGAAAATTTCAAATAATCCGTATAGCTCAATTCATCACCAGCAGTGCTACCGTTATATGCTTTGCTCAAATTATATGGGGGGCTAGTAACAATCAAATCTGCTACGCCACCTTTCAGTGTGTTACGCATAGTGGTATCGCCTTGAATCAATCGATGTTCACAAGGCGACAATTCGGCGGCATTCGGTCGGTACTCCATGATGCGGTCTATCCCAAAATCCAATTGGGCTTGTGTTAAGCCGCTCATTGGGTTAATTCAGTATAAGTCAACTCGCTTGTCCTATCTGCGTTCATCAACAGGCTTTCAAGCCGGGCAGGCTGTATCAATTTTGCAATTCCCCTCGTTCAGCCGGAAAGTAAATTCATCTACATAGCGGTGTAAATGCTTAACGCTCCAGTTATGATATACTCCATTGTAGCCTCGTTTCAACACTTCCCAGACGCTTTGCTCTATACCGTTGGTATGCGCCATACCGTTCACATATTCCTTTGCGCTGTGATTGACTGTGCCATGACTATATGCGGTATGTAGCCGGTTATACGCTGGATGTTCGTCCGTACAAACCGTAGAACCAAACTCAACCGTTTTCCCTACTTCGGCGTTTATGGTACCGATATCTGTTCTAGTGATGGGCTTTGCCGTAGTCCTACCCCCGCGCTCCCTCATGCCAATAACTGCCTGTTTCCCACTACCACCTTGTGAACCCGGTGTTTTCTTGTGGTTATGTTTATTGGCTTCCTTGCCACCAATATAGGTCTCGTCTATCTCTACAATGCCTCGCAACTGCTCCATGTCCCCGCCACAAGCCAATCTCAACCGATGGAGAATGAACCATGCCGTCTTTTGAGAAACGCCGATTTCCTTTGATAATTGCAAGCTGGAAACGCCCTTCCTGCTAGTCATCAATAGATAGATAACATAAATCCACTTATTGAGTTTAACGTGTGATTTTTCAAATACCGTCCCAGTGCGAACGCTGAAATGCGCTCTGCAAGCCCTACAATCGTAAAAGCCATTTCTCGCTTTACGCACATAGATATTTCTGCTTTTGCAGTGTGGACAAACAATGCCATCATGCCAGCGTATTTTTTCCAGATGATTCCTCGCACTTGTATGGTCGGGAAAAATTTGAAATAATTGGTATGTACTAATAGTATTATTTTTCACGGATAATCTCCACATTGGCTTCAATGTGGAGATTATACCGGATTATATTTCCGGTGTAAAGTATATAATTCCCAAAAAAGAGGCGTACGCTTTAAAGCGACGTTGCCCAACGTGTGCTTTGTGCCTGATACAAAAATGTACTATACTCCATCGACGTGTGCAAAAGCGGATGATATTCCTATCATCGGGTCTTTGTCCGCAGTTGTGGACCCTCGTGTGCTTTCCCTCAAACAAAAACTGATCTAAGTTTGCCATGCAGTCTCTGCCCCCAGCCCGTGTGTTGGCTCAATCTAAAAGCACCCAAGTGGTCGATGCTTTTCGGCGCCCTTTGAGAGACTTGCGTATTTCGGTTACCGACAAGTGCAATTTTCGCTGCCCCTATTGCATGCCCGCCGAAATCCATGGCACAGACTATCATTTTACGCCACGCCAAGAACTGATGCACTATGATGAAGTGGTGCGCTTGTGCCAAGCCGCAGCAGCCAATGGGGTGCGCAAACTGCGCCTCACAGGGGGTGAGCCATTGTTGCGCAAAGACCTTGAGCACTTGATTGAGCGCCTTGCCAAAATTGATGGGATTGAGGACGTTACCCTCACAACCAACGCATGGTTGCTCGCCGCCCGGGCAAAAAGCTTGCGCGAAGCAGGCTTGCATCGTGTAACCGTCAGTTTGGATTCTCTTGACCCTAAGGTGTTTGCACGCATGAACGGGCGTGGCCTTGAATTAGCCCCCGTTTTGGCGGGCATCGAGGCTGCCATTGCCCACGGTCTCACACCTGTTAAGGTCAATGCGGTCATTCAGCGCAGCGTCAATAGCGATTCTATTTTGCCCTTGGCCAAGTATTTTCGCGGGACGGGGGTGATTGTGCGCTACATTGAGTATATGGATGTGGGCAACCGCAATGGCTGGCGCCTCAACGAGGTGGTCCCCTCTGCACGCATTCGCCAAAGCATTCAACGCCAATGGCCGCTCAAACCCGTTCCCCCCCACGCAGCAGGTGAGGTGGCTAGGCGTTGGCTCTATGTGGATGGCCAAGGAGAAATTGGTTTTATTTCGTCCATCACCGAACCCTTTTGCGGCCAATGCAACCGTGCCCGCCTCTCTGCCGATGGTCGCCTCATTACCTGCTTGTTTGCGGAAGATGGTCCCAGTTTACTCGCGCCTTTGCGCTCTGGCATCAGTGACGAAGCCCTGTGCGATCTGTTGGCCAGCATGTGGCGACCACGCGTCGATCGCTACTCTGAGTTACGTACCCAAAACTCCCGCTTATCCGCCACACCCAAAATTGAAATGTTTCAAATCGGGGGCTAAATCCCGCATTTGCCACCCATGATTCCCCCCCTTCCCTCCTCTCAAAAACCTTTTTTCGTTAAAGCGGGGCTCCGCTGGCATTTTTTGGGGGCGGGCGGCATTGGCATGAGTGCCCTTGCCTGTGCCTTGCATATGCGCGGAGAACACGTACAGGGCAGCGATGATAACCCTTCTGCGACCCTCGAACGGCTACAATGCTTAGGCTTACGCATTTTATGTGGCCAGCATTCCCGTGCGTGGTTACAACAAGCCGATGTTTTGGTGTACAGCAGTGCCTTTGGGCCCAAGCATTCCGTTTGGCAGCTGGTAAAAACACTCAATCCCCAACCGCAATTGGTTTCTCGAGCAGCCTTGCTGGCAGGTTTGGCAGCACAGCAACCCAGCCTTGCCGTGGCAGGCACCCATGGCAAAACCACCACCAGCGCAGCACTCGCGGCAGCCTTGCTGGCTTGCCCACAACGCGTAAGCGTATTTTTAGGAGGAGAATGCGACCGCCTAAGCCATCGCAACTACCACCACCCAAGCCCAGCTGGAATACAAAGCCCCGCCGTTATAAAAAACACAGCTACCTACAGGGCAGCGCTAAAAAACAGGGGGGGACAACCGCCTGATTTTTTGCTATGCGAAGCCGATGAAAGCGATGCAGGGTTTTTGCTGCTACGCCCTCACGCTGCCATTTTAACCAGTGTAGATGCCGATCACCTCGATGTGCATGGTTCTTTGGCAAAAGTTCAAGCACTGTTTGCGCGCTTTTTGGGTCGGGTTTCTTCCAGTGGAATCGTGGCCTATTGCCATGATGATGCGGGTGCGCGCGAGCTGGTTTTATCCTTACCCTCAAACACACCGTGCCCCCAACTGGCACCCTACCGCTTGGCAAGCAGTCCTGACGATGGTGTACAACACAAAACATTGCCACATCACGCTAGGCAAGGGAGCACAACCTTGCTCATTACCACGGTACGTATTGTACGTATTGGTCCCCAAGGGATGCGGCTCTGTTTTACACGTGGGGATTGGCAAGGACACCTAAACACGCCTTTAATTGGGGCACACAATGCCCGCAATTTGGCTGGGGTGATTGCATTGTGCCTTGGCCTTGATTTGCCGATTGAATGCGCATTACAAGGGTTGCACACATTTAACGGGGTCAACAGGCGTCAACAAGCGCTGGGCACCCACGGCCAGGTACGCTGGTTTGATGATTATGCGCATCACCCCACTGAGGTTGAAGCCACCCTTAGCGCATTTTTAAGTTCCCACGGCCGCCCCCTTAGCGTGGTGTTTCAACCCCACCTCTACTCGCGTACCCAAGCTTTTACTCGCGAATTTGCCAAGGCACTTGCCAAGGCAGATCAAGTGATTGTAACCGAGATATACGCTGCCCGTGAAAAGCCCATTCGAGGGGTTTCGGGGCAAGATATTGTGCAGGCCATGGAAACGGCCAACGCGCAGACCCATGCTGGGAAAACCGACGACAATCACAGCGACACCCTAGGCATATCTTCCCCTCCAAGGGGGCATTATATCAAGCGTTGGCAAGATTTAATCAAAATCGCCCAATGGCCTTTTCCACCAACCCAAGGCATGGTCCTTACTTTGGGGGCGGGAGATATTGGGAAGTTAGGTCCCCTGTTTTTACAAAACAATCCCCTACCCGCCCTTGAGCCATCCACTGCCACTATGCCGCCCAGGCACAACGTGCAAGGCATCCATGGGCAAAATTTCCCCTCGCATCCCACTATTTCAAGCACGCCCCCTCGACATAGCCAACTTTTTGCGCAACTCGAGAAACGGCTGAAGGTTTCCACATTGCGCATGACAGAACCCCTTGCCAAACATACCAGTTTACGCGTGGGTGGTGTGGCTGAATGCTGGGCAGACATTCAAAGCGAGACCGACGCTTTAACCCTGCTTCGCTTTGCCCGCCGGCATGGGCTGCCTTGCCATATTTTGGGAAATGGCTCCAACGTGTTGATTCAACAACATGGGCTCGAAGGCGTTGTGCTTCACCTTGGTCCAAAGGTGTTTCCCTTTGAGAGCCAGCCTCTCAGCACAAACCCCCCGCACATTCTCGTCAATGCGGGAGCGGGGATGCAAAATGCCAGTTTGGTCAACCAATGTCAGCAACTCGGTTTGGCAGAGGCCGCCTTTTTAGCCGTAATTCCAGGGTGTGTGGGGGGTGCGGTGGCCATGAATGCGGGTGCTCATGGGGGGCAGGTGGCGACGCTTTTGCGGCGTGTACGCTACATTGACATGCAATATTTGCAAATTTGCGAGCAGCAAACCACGCCTGCCATATTTGGGTATCGCCATTCGCCTTTCAGCACCCAGCACCAGCGCGTGGTATTACAAGCCCAGTTTTCTTTGCGCGTCACCAGTCAAAATAACGCCAAGGCCCAACGCCAGCACTGGCTCGAATGGCGCAGGAAGCATCACCCACGTGGATTTAGCTGTGGTTCGGTTTTTAAAAACCCCCCAAAGGATCACGCTGCACGGCTTATTGAGGCGTGTGGCTTAAAAGGCTTGCGCCAAAATGGCGCCCAGATAAGCCCACAGCACGCCAATTTTATTCTCAATCAAAGCCATGCGAGTGCGAACGATGTGCTAGACTTGATTGCGACAGTGCAAAAGACCGTTCAGCATAAAACGGGTGTCAAGCTTGAACTAGAAGTACAAATTTTGTAGAAAAACACGGTGGTTTTTATGCAAAAACACACATACTGGCCGCGACTACGGGCTGTGCTTAGGCTGTTATGCACGCTAGGTTGGTTGGTTGGTTCACTATGGATGATGCTGGGCATCGCTTGGGGTTGGCGTCATCTGCAGCAAATTTCCATCACACAGATCCACTTGCAAGGCAGACACACCCTTTCTGCCAGTAGCATTTTAAATCAAGCCAATCTAAACCCACAAAGCACGTGGAAGCACGTTTCTGCTTTAAACATAGCCCAAGCCTTGCTACAACACCCCCGTATTGCCACGGCTGCGGTCAAGCGCCAGGTACCCGATACCCTGCACGTACGCATCAAAGAACGCCTCGCCAGTGCTCTTGTAGTGGGAAGTGATGGGAGCATGGGTTTGGTGGATGCAGATTTGCGCATGCTTTGGCTATTACCCACCGCGCTAAAAAAGCGATTAGCACAAACCACGCAACAGGCTGCCTGCCCCCGTGGCAAAGAAGCGTGGATGCGCCTGCCACGCATTCGCATCAATACCCCTTTGCCCAGCCTTGGCTACCTTCTAAACCATGATGCTGCCAGCAATGCATTGCAACTGCTGCGCAGTTTGCCGCTACACATAACACCAACAACACCCAACCCTAACCAGCCTTGGGTCCAAGCCAGCTGCCTATACGTTGATGCTAGCCAACCCTATGCTTTGTGGTTATACCCGCAAACGGGCCCTGTGCTCCGCTTGCCTTTAGGCAAAGAGCAACTGGCGTTACATGCCTATGCGCGTTGCATTCGGCAAGGCAGCAATGTGTGCAGCAACGCAAAGCGTCTGTGGTTTCAAGCAGACCGCTATCAAAGCCAGGTCTTCATTGCGATCCGCCCCTAGCATGGCTGCGCCGAGACACATGCTTTGCGACTGGAAAAAAGTGATGGCTGTCCCCGTCCCCATGCTTTGCGACCACATGGATATAGCAGGATACAGCGGAATTTACTGGAATTTCTGACACAAAGGCCTTTTTGCGAGGGAAGATTACGCCCTTAATGTCAGACAAACTCGCGAACTTAAAGGGCGCGTTTTTGCTGAGCATGAACGACACATCCAACATGCGTGGGTGTTTTAAAAACGTGAGATACGACACCATTCAAACCCATTACACTATGGGCTTTCATGCTGTTGTGGGGAAAAGGCAGGTGAGGGGATTGCTTTACACAAACCTCGCACCTAAAACCATGAAAACCTTAAAGGTAGCCTAACAAAGGAGGTAAGCGATTGATGGCAAAATCGATACGCAAAAAAGATGCCATTTGAAATCAACGCCGAAGCAACCCGTCCCACGCCATGTGAACGAAAGTCGCAAAGCATGGGAGCGTTTAAAATGACAGCAAGCGCACTTTGCTGCTATCATCCGTTCGAGGTGCTTTTTGCATAGTTCGAGGGATGCGAGAGGGATGCGTTTTGCCAAAAACTCTCCTCGGCGCAAGGCCTCATGCTGCAGCGTGTTACTTTTTGTGCACATGCCCCGCTCTTGTAAAACCAGGCATTTCTTTCAATAACCCATCGTTATAGGCAGTGTATCAAAAATGGGTGCTTCTTCAACTCAAACCCCACCTATACAACCCTTATTGCGCAAGCCTTGGGTAATTTTAATATCCGCCATGTCACTGGTTACCCTGGCCCAGGGCATACGCCAAAGCATGGGACTTTACCTGGGTCCTGTCACCGCCGATCTTCGTTGGACTCGCGAAACTTTCTCCTTTGCGATTGCTTTACAAAACATTGCCTGGGGAGTCTCGCAGCCTATATTAGGCATGATTGCTGACCGCTACGGTGCAGGGCGCGTGATTGGCATTGGGGGCATACTCTATGCCGTGAGCCTATTTTTGGCCTCAAGCATTCAAACCCCACTCGGTTTTGCCTTAAGCGTTGGCGCGGTTTTGCCTTTGGCTTTAAGTTCCTGTGGTTATGCCATTATTTTTGGCATTGTTGGGCGCTGCGCCCCCGTGGAAAAGCGTAGTATATACATGGCGCTCGCCGCCTCTGGCGGTTCGGTTGGCCAGTTTATGATGGTGCCCATTACCCAGCTTTTTATTGACCAGTTTGAATGGCGTGGGGCATTTATGGCCACTGGCTGGCTGATGCTAAGCCTGCCCTTGTTTGGGCTTGTTTTGGCCGAACGCGACAAAAAAAACCAACAGCCCGATGCCCAGCAAAACATTTCCCCCCTGCGTGCTTTGTGCCTAGCAGGGATACAACGGCGCTATTGGCTGTTGTTTGCGGGGTTTTTTGTGTGTGGATTTCATGTCTCTTTTATTGCAGGCCATTTTCCCGCATTTTTAACGGGCGAAGGCCTTACCCCCGGCATGGCAGCGCTCTGTTTGGCTTTAATTGGGTTTAGCAACATTTTTGGGTCCATTTTTTTAGGACGCTTGGGCGATACCTACAGCAAGCGCTGCTTACTAAGTGCCATTTACCTCGCACGGGCATTTGTGTTTGGTTTGCTGCTGTTGCTGCCCATTAACGCGGTGAGTGCGCCTTTGTTTTCCATGGGCATTGGGTTTATTTGGCTGGCCACCGTACCCTTAACCAGCGGCATGGTGGGGCGCATGTATGGGGTAACCAACCTTTCTACCTTGTTTGGGGTGATTTTTTTGGGGCATCAAATAGGTGCCTTTTTGGGTGTGTGGCTTGGTGGGCTTGTGTATGATTCTACGGGGAGTTACCAACTGATGTGGCAGATAGCGATTGGTTTAGGCCTGGTTGCGGCAGCCTTACACTGGCCCATTGACGAGCGCTCCGAGGCAGAGCGCCAAAGAGGCTTAAAAGAAATGGGCTCTATGGTGGCCCAAAGCGACTAGGGCTTGGCTTCTAACCCAACTGTCCCGAGGCACGGTTTTACACCACATGGAAACATGCGGGATATAGCGGGATATAGCAGGTGTGTCCATTCACATGCTTTGCGACCACTGTTACGTGGGGATGGATATTGCCGTTCGCGCAGACCTCTGCGTGATTTGGGTGCCCCCAGAACAAGATAGGTGACGTGTTTTGCAATGCTCAGACGTGATTTTGATGCGCTCTTGTCCCTTTGCTGAGCAACTGGATGCGCTGGGCTGGGGTGTTCGCCCGCTACAAAGTGCAACGCGCCTTTCTTGACCAAACGGGTATGGGGGAATTTTTTGTGGAGCATGCCATAAGCAAGCACGGACAGCGCTTTTTCAAGGGGTTTTGTTTAGGGCTGTTGTCAAGCAAGACTTGGCGACCCAAAGGCTAAGCAGAGGTTTGGGGGCGAAGCCGTATTTTGATGCGCTCTTGTCCTTTTGCTGAGCAACTGGATGCGCTGGGCTGGGGTGTTCGCCCGCTACAAAGTGCAACGCGCCTTTCTTGACCAAACGGGTATGGGGGAATTTTTTGTGGAGCATGCCATAAGCAAGCACGGACAGCGCTTTTTCAAGGGGTTTTGTTTAGGGCTGTTGTCAAGCAAGACTTGGCGACCCAAAGGCTAAGCAGAGGTTTGGGGGCGAAGCCGTGCGGCGCAAGTTGGGGCGGCCATTACGGGTGTGGTTGGCGTGCAAGCCCTTGCCCCTCGAAGCGGATAACGATACCCGCATGGCCCGTTTGCACCGCAGCCGCCAAACGCCAGCGATTCCCTAACCCTTGGATCAAGAGACCGAAGCACGCGATGCGCACGATTGTAGTATTTTACAAACGCCCAAATTAACCGTGGCTGGGCTCATCTATTGATGCTGAGAAAAAATGGACGCCCTGCCCCAAGGGACAGCCACGGATTGAAAACTTACAAGCCCTTGCGGGGGTGGTGGGAGAGCACATTCGAAGAAAACGCCGAGGTGGTTGTGCAAGGGGTGCAAACAGGGGGCGGAGCCGCTACAATTCGTAGGATTACATGAGCGACCTTGCACGAATCTGAAATAAGGAAAAAGGCGCGGGCGATTTGGCCCCTCGAAAACGGGAAGATTGCAACCGATGCCCAAGGCCTTAAAACCGCCGTTATCGTCAGTCTGCTTAGCGATGCGCGGGCAAAAGATGACCCATTGCCAAAGGGAAAGCCCGCCCTTGACACCACCACCTATGCTGCCCTGTTTGGGGTGATTGCGGGTTTAAGTGCGTGTTTCTTTGAGAATGTGGTATTGACGTTGCCAGTGAATCAACGGTGACTGTACTTTTTTTGCCACCTGCAAGGCTTCTACCAACCCAATCACAATCCAATGATCGCCACGCTGCAAACGCTCTTGCACCAGACATTCCAAATGGGTTAAACAACCCTCCAACCATGGGCTATTTGCGGGTGCATTGTGGCAAGCAATGCCTTTAAAACCCTCGCCCTCACTGTTGGCAAAATGCAAGGACAATGCTTGCTGTGTTTGTGCCAAAACATTCACCCCAAAATGCATGCATTGCAAAAAAGCAGGAGCGACGCTGCTAGCATGATCCATACAAAACAACACCAAAGGCGGTTGTAAAGAAAGCGCACTAAAGGCACTGACTGTAAAACCGACGGGGGTTTTGTCGGCTTGGCGAGTGGTAATAATGCTCACCCCTCCACCCCATAACGCAAGCGCCTGGCGATAGGTATCAGAATCAACCCCAAGGGACACAGACATAGGGCCTCATATAGGCGATTATAAAACAAAGGGTTACTTGTAGCCCAAATAACGCAAAAAGGCACGCCAACCTATTTCAGCATCCATAGGGGCGGACATGCTGGGCTGTATTACGCCACCCCCTTGTTGGTTCCCAATGATCAAGTAAGGGTTGTTTTTTGCCTTGCTCAACAAGAAGGCTGGTTTTTAAGCAGGCATTTGCCCCTTTTTGGCCTGTTTTGGCGAATTTATGTGCTTGTAATGGGGTATAACGTATTTTTGAAACAGGGTATTTACCTGCCTTTTTTGGAGTTCATCGAGGTAAAAAAAATCTACCCCGCGATCCGTGACTTCCCAAAATTTACGGTCTTGCACTCGCAGCATCTCTTTAAAAATTTTAACGATGCGTTCATAAGGTTCTTTCGTGACATCCCTCAAAATTTGTGTCACCAGTTGGCGGTCTCCTGCCGCCAATAAAAAACTGGCAAAGCTAAGCTGCGCTTTACGCACGCTCATCAATTCAAACTCGCTGTTACGCATGGCAGGGTTGTTATCAATTTCTAAAAAAAGCGCAATCATTTTTTTTAAATTGGAGACTTTGAGTTCAAAAGCCTTGCGCAAAATGCTCGAAATATCAAAGCAGGCGGTAACCAGAATAAGTGGAATGTTGTATGCCTGTGCCGTTTGTCCGTAAAATTTAAAATAAAAGACAATCCGCTCAGCGATTTTGGGGTTATAAGGCAATACTTCTTCGGCCAAAATACGGTACTGGTATAATAAATTGTAAATGTTTTTAGGGTTTCGTGCATTCAGGGCATGGCGCAAAAAGGTGTTAAAAAATTGTACGCTGTCTTGGAGCACTTGGGCATCTTGCAAGCGAATCGCATACACGCCAATAATACGCGTACTGTTGGCGATGGCACTGTTTACGTCAGGCATTTCTTGAATGGCCATTTTAAAAATCAGGTCCATATCCATAAACCCCTTCATTTCTACCCAGTTTTTGCTCGTCTTCATCTCTTCGAAGAAATCGCTCGAAATGGTGGGGAAATGCCCTTCCTGGGGCACAAACCAACGCTCGGGCATTTTATGTTTAATCAGCAGGTAGTCCACCATTAAATCGCGCAAGGCACGCAGACACAGCAAGGCTACATTGCGGTCCATTTGTGAAACTGCGCTCAAGGAAATGTCGCTGATTTGCTCCATGGCGTAGGCCACGTCATTTTGGTTCGATTTTGGATCGCGCTCTTTCATGCCCAACATGCGAGTGACAGAGGTTTTTGCATTGCGCCGAATAATAAGGATGATATTTTCAGGGGTAAGAAAGTGGAACACATAGGAAAAATACGGAATCAGGAGCCCTAAAATGAGCGTAGTCAATCCAAGCAACCCAATGGATCCCCAAAAGGGCAGAAAATCTTCGGTGATGGAATAAATAAGCAGCATGCTATACAGGCTGGCGATCACCATTAAAAGAAAAAACCCGATGTTTATTTTGTCGCTAATAAATAAATCAATTACTTTTGGTGTGTAGCGCTGCGATGCTAATTGCACCACAATGGCAACCACTGTAATCACCAAACCCAAAATGGCAATGAGCACCTCGGCCACCCCACCAATGGCATCGGGCACATCTTTGGGGCTCGACAAAAAAAAGACCTTGACAAGGGAGTGTGTCGGGTAAAGTTGGTAGAGGTCAACGATGCGTAGGCCCACATAAAGTACCAAGGCTATTCCAGAAACCGCACAAAAAGCGGCAAGCCACACATGAAGTGCCTGCCCTATTCGAGGGGTCTCACGGCCCCTATTTACTCGGGGGGAAGAGGGGGTTTGGTCGTTTTGCTGCGTCATTTTTATGGAAATGGCTACGTGAGAGAAAAACTGCTTAAACTTGGAACAACGTGGTGGGTCCCAAAGTAGATTTCATCGTTAAACATCCTGCACGCAAATTATACTCCCAGACTCGTTTTTAAATCGTACCCGATGGTTTTTCCATCGGTTATTTCGCATGGCATGTTCTGCCCCCATTTTGCAATACACCGCAACTGAGGTAATGTAGGGTATTGTCGACACAAGCTCAACATGGATTCCACCAAAAACGGCACGTGAAAATTGGTGAGCCCTGAGATAAAACCTTGTTCGACACCCCGCCAGAGTCCGCTAAAGAATAAGTGCGCTGTCGCTGGCGCAAACCATAAGACCCCTGGGGTGATTCTAAAAGGCGACTGCCTCGATGATTTCCCAGTATTTAATGGCGGCCTTGTTCACTACCTTGCCGTTTTTCATGCCAAGCTGGTAGGCCGTATGCCAGCGTAACTGATCGATTAACACATCGCCATCGAGAAAGGTGATGTGAATTTGTTTCTTTTCTGTAATAATTTTGCTCAACAGCACGGCCTCATGAGGGGGTTTGCTGCGGGGTGGGTGTTGTTGAATATCGCTTTTATTCGTAGGGTTCATGGTTTGCCGACCTTTAGCAAAGAATCGCAGTGGCTATCTTTAGTACAAACATAAGAAAAAGCGCTACCATTGTATCATACAAATAAAGTCAAAAACATATAAAAACAAATTCTTAAATATGTTGAGATCCTTTCATAAAAATCATTAAATAAGTATATCGAGCACCTTTTCACCCTGAGATAAACGCCAGGGGGCGATGTCTCGTACCCCGCAATGCTACCAAGGGTATGGTTGAATTAGACCCCTCGTTCCCTCGCTATCAAGAGCAAAAGCCGTATTCTATTTATGCAGACCCAAGTACTATTACGTTTTTGGCAAGGGGGTTTGTTGCTCCAAGCCTCACAAACCGACCTCGAGCAAGGGCTTGAAAAAATTCCCTTGCCCGTGTACTGCCAGTGGGATGCCCGCATGGGTGCCTATCGCAGCCTTGCTTTATTTTATCGCGATTTGCTCGGCTTTTTGCAAAAGCAAGGTATCCTCGTGCAAAACGAGGCCAAAAACTACCCCACTTTAAGCACCTTACCCAACGTGCACGCCAAGCTGCGTCCCTATCAACAACGCGCTCTTGACGCCTGGCAACAAAGCAAACGCGCCTTGCTTGAGCTCCCTACGGGTGCGGGAAAAACCATCATTGCCCTGGCGGCCATTGCCCATTTGCAACGTGGCACGCTTGTTGTTACACCCACCCTTGACCTCATGGCCCAATGGGCACAAGCCATTGAACAATGGCTGGAGGTGGAGGTAGGCCTGTTAGGGGGCGGTTCCCACACCATTTTGCCCGTTACGGTAACCACTTACGCCTCTGCCCTACGTTGGGCGGCAACCCTGGGCAATCAATTTGGCTTGGTGGTGTTTGATGAATGTCATCATTTAAGTTCCACGCAACACAGTGCAGCGGCTGAAATGCTTTTGGCCCCTTACCGCCTAGGCCTAAGTGCCACGATGCCGTTAGATCCCAGTGCCTTTGCCATCTTAAACCATTTGGTGGGCCCCCTGGCACACCGCGAAACCATTGCCAATTTGCAAGGGGTGGCCCTAGCCCCTTACCAGCACCAAACCCTTTACGTACACCTAAGCCCCGCCGAGCATGAGGAAATGACACAATGTCGCCAGGAATACCTCCACTACCTGCGTGCCCATCGTTTGCGCCCCAGCTCGGCTGCGGGGTGGCAACGCGTTGTTCAACATGCCTCCACCAATGCCCAAGGGCGTGCCGCCTTAGCAGCCCACCGCAAAGCGCGTAACATTGCCTTTGGTGCAAAGGCCAAAATGACGCTCCTGGCCCAGCTCCTTCAGCGCCATCGTCACGAGCGCGTGCTTATTTTTACCCACGAGAATGCCTTGGCTTACGCTGTGTGCAGCACGTTTTTGCTGCCCATCATTACCCATCACACTCCCACAGCGGAGCGAAAGCGCATTTTGCAGCATTTTCGCCAAGGACAATGGCCGCGCATCGTTTCCTCGCGCGTGCTAAACGAGGGAGTTGACGTGCCCGAAGCAGCGGTCGCCATTGTGCTCTCTGGTGCGTCGAGCCCGCGCGAGCATATTCAGCGCTTGGGGCGGATTTTAAGGCCCGCCCAAGGCAAGCAGCAAGCCATGCTTTACGAGCTGGTTTCTCAAAATACAAGCGAGGTCAGCGTGAGTAAACGGCGGAGGCACTTCTCATGATTCCAGGAGCTTTGCTGCAACACAGTTTGCGCCAAGGGCAATGGCAAGCACACCAATTAAACCCTTGTAACAAGGCGTGGCTGACGCATGCACAACGGCTGGTGGACACCCTGGCGACCCATGCCAACCAGCCCTTTGGTGTGGTCGAAGAAACACTGCTGGCCTGTAACCCCCAAAGCAGCAACCAACGTACTCACAAGGCCATGGTGCATTTGCTGTTAGCCGATTCCACTTTTAGCGTCCCTGATGGGCTGAATCCCAGCCAGCTGCGCGAAACCTTGTTTGATGCGGCCATCACCCCCTGGAACACGCTTGCTCCCAGTGAGGACCCGTTGTTGGCATGGCAGGCGGTACGTCAAAAACTGCTCGAAACCCAAGCCCATGCGTCTCAGTGCAGCAGTGCTCAAATTGAGCAAGCACTGTTTGCCGACCTGCCCAAGCAGCACCTGCTCACCCGCATGAGCCCCATGGATGCTTTAGCCTTGTTGTTTCGCTACAACAGTGCCCAAGTGCAAGGATTACTAACCCATGCCAGCCAAATGCAATTACAATCTCCTTGGCCCAAGCCGCGATATTTGCGTCAGTTGATGGGTTGGTTGCGCTTTTTCGGGCTGTTATTCACGCCTTTAACACCCAATGGTAGTGCCGTAGAACACAGCACAGGCAACATGATACCCAAAGCCGAATCCAACATTTGGGAAGAAAACCCCTTATGGAATGCCGCCCAAAGCAATGACGCAAACCACCCACAAGATAGCACAGAACCAAACGCCCCGCCCTTGGTGCTAATGCTCAATGGTCCTCTCGATGGGCTTTCGAAAAACGTGCGTTACGGCCTCCCTTTAGCGCAGTTTTTTCCAGCCCTGCTCTTGTGGCCCACTCCATGGCAATTGCAGGCAAAAATCACCGTCAAGCAGCGCAGTGGGCAGCTTACCTTACAACCCAGCAAACAGTTACGCAGCCACTATCCCGAACGTGGTATTTGGATCAACCAGGAGATCGAGCGCTTTATTGACGCTTTTAACCAACAAGCCCGCAAAGCAGGTCGTGTGAAGGGTCATCCCAAACAAGCCAAAAGCCAACTGGGCTTATTTGGAACGCATGCCAACCAAGCAGCACCTGCCCCAAGCAACCGTACAGACGGCTGGCAGGCTCAAGCAGCGAGCGATATTTGGTTGCTGGCACACAATCGCTGGCTTATCCCTGATATTCGCTGTTGCCATCCTGAACACACACAGGCATTCTTCGAACTGTTGCCCAAACCCCACTTGCAACAGGCCACCCAATGCTTGGCAAACATTGCTCAAAGTGGGGTCGAAAATTATTGGCTGGTGTGTCGTTCTGCCCCAGCCTTGGCGAGCATCAAAACGCACCCCCATGTGCTCATGTACCGGCGCAATTTTACCCCCCATGCCGCCTTGCAGTTTTTGCAATATCGGGTCGCAAACCTTGGAAGGTAACTGCCCGTGTTACTTTGTACCCGGGGCGGTGCTATTTTTTGCCTATCTCCCCCCCTATCATGCCTTTGTTGTTCATGCTTACCAAACCCTTCAAAAAACCTTTTGCGTGGTGGAACCGCTTGCAGACACGCGCTTTAAGCAAACGCGCCAAAAATTGGCGTCTTCCCCAGCATGTGGGCCTTATTTTAGATGGCAACCGCCGCTTTGCCCGAGGCCAAGGCCTTGCCAGCTCCCTTGAAGGCCATCGCAAGGGTGCCGACAAGTTGATTGAGGTTTTGGAATGGTGCCAAGAGATAGGGGTAACCACCCTTTCTGTGTGGGTGTTCTCCCTTGAGAATTTTGAACGCCCTGCCGATGAGGTGCAAGGGTTGATGGCCTTATTTGCCCAAAAATTTAACGCCCTTGCCAGAGATGAACGGGTACACAAAAACCATATCCAAGTACGCGCTTTAGGACATCTACACACCCTGCCTCAACAGGTACAACGCGCTATTTCGAATGCCCAACAAAGCACCCAGCATTACTCGCAATTTTTGCTCCAACTTTACATTGCCTACAGCGGGCAAGAAGAGTTGGTTGATGCTACCAAAGCCTACATTCAAAAACAAAGCAGCCGTGGCCTACCCCTCTCACAAATGCTAAGCCAGCTCACTCCCCAAGCTTTAGAAAGCAACCTGTATGCCCCCACTACCCCTGGGGTAGACCTCATTATTCGCACCAGTGGCGAACTACGCCTATCGGGATTTATGCTGTGGCAAAGTGCCTATGCCGAGTTGTACTTTTGCTCCACCCACTGGCCTGCCTTTCAAAAGCAGCACTTGCTTAAAGCGTTGCAAAACTATCACCAGCGCCAGCGCCGTTTTGGACGCTAAAACAAACGCCCTTGCCGCGGCCTATGAGGGATTACGTGCCCAAAAACGGCACCCCGTTTTACCCCTTCTCTAGAACCCTTCATAACTATCACCAGCGCCAGCGCCGTTTTGGACGCTAAAACAAACGCCCTTGCCGCGGCCTATGAGGGATTACGTGCCCAAAAACGGCACCCCATTTTACCCCTTCTCTAGAACCCTTCATAACTATCACCAGCGCCAGCGCCGTTTTGGACGCTAAAACAAACGCCCTTGCCGCGGCCTATGAGGGATTACGTGCCCAAAAACGGCACCCCGTTTTACCCCTTCTCTAGAACCCTTCATAACTATCACCAGCGCCAGCGCCGTTTTGGACGCTAAAACAAACGCCCTTGCCGCGGCCTATGAGGGATTACGTGCCCAAAAACGGCACCCCATTTTACCCCTTCTCTAGAACCCTTCATAACTATCACCAGCGCCAGCGCCGTTTTGGACGCTAAAACAAACGCCCTTGCCGCGGCCTATGAGGGATTACGTGCCCAAAAACGGCACCCCGTTTTACCCCTTCTCTAGAACCCTTAAAAGCACTTTTTGGCAAAGTACTCTCATCCATGCTCGTGGGACAAGCACCAACCCTTGCGCAATACAAAGTCTTTAAAGCAAAGCGTTTCTTGGGGTAGGCTTTGATGGTAGAGCAATTTAAATGCAAGGGTAATGATTTGCGGTGGATATTGACGAATGCTATGCCCCGAAGCTTCAGGACCAAGGGCATGTGACCATCCGTATTTTTGAAAAGGCAAGGGCGCGTTAGGGTGCTGCTGATACAATGCATAAAGGCGGCGGCTAAGCGCATCAAATTGGGAATCGCTGAGCAAGGGTGCATTGAGTTGGTAGTACAAAAAACTATGCAACAAAAATTGGCGCGCCAAGCGATTGCGCTGTTCTTGGGGTGGAGCGGTTTCTATCACAAAAAATAGCCTTTCTACGTGGAAATAAAAGCGTACGCTGGCATAACGCGACGGTTTTTTTGACCCCCTAGCCTGCAAGTTGTTGCTGGGCAATGGCTCGAACAAGGTTCCCAAGGCTGGGCGTTTTAGCCAAGGCATGCGCCCTTAAGCCGTACTGGTTTAAGGCTTGGGTGGTGGTTGCCCCCATGCTAGCAAAACGCAAGTGCTTTAGGGGGTGAGTGCGCCATGCAAATTCCTTGGGCAAGGCATGCACAAAATGCTTAACGACCGAGGCACTGGTGCACGCCAACCAGTCAATGTTACCCGCTTGCAATTGGGGGAGCACAGCTTGCAAAGCACATGGCGGTGCCGTGGTCGAATACACTGCAGCGGACACCACAACCAGGCCCATTTGTTGCAGGTTTTGTTCTAAGGCAGGGTTTACCCATTGCGCCCGCGGGAAAAAAACCTTTGGCCGCTTCAACTGCCCTGAAGGGATTTGCGCCAGTACCGTTTGGAGTGCGCCCAACACCCCTTGCTGATGGTAGGCCTTAGCAGATGGGAGCAAAGGTGCTGCCATGCCCATTTTTTTCATGGCTTTGGCTGTGGCAGCACCCACTGCCAACGTATGTACCCGTTGTAAAGGTGCCAAGCCTAGACCAAGGTTTGCCAAACGCGCCACACTGCAATGCCACGCGGTGCTGCTGGTGAAAATCACCCAATCCTCTGCTTTTAAGGCCTGCACCCCTTTATCAAAAGGTGCCCAGGTTTTGGGTGGTGCAAAAGCCAATAAGGGCTGCGGCAATACCTTGGCACCCAAAGCGGTCAGCAGCCTTGTAAGTGCGGGGGCACGGCTGGGTTCGCGTGGGTTTAGTACACAAACGCCATTAAGCACTTGGGGGATTGGCATGATTTCTATCGCAAACGGGTGATTTTTTTGCTTTTATAGATTGAATAGATCGCGTAGGGCTTGCTGCTTGGCAGGCAGGTCGGGGGCATTGTAGGCGGCATCTTTTTTGAGTTGCATAATGGGGGCATGCAGCAATTTATGAATCAAACCATGGGTGGCGTTGTACAGCACTTTTTCGACGCGCTTTTGTCGCGCCAAAGGCAGACCTTGCAAGGCTTTGGCGGCCGTTTGACGCTGGTCTTCGGCTATTTGGCTAAAGGCTTTGCGCAAATCGCACACCAAGGGGTATACCTGGCGGCTGCGCAAATGCTGTAAATACGCCCGGGTTTCCTCTTCCACAATTTGGTTGGCCAATTGGGCCGCTTGCTGGCGCTGTTGCAGGTTGTTTTTTGCAGTGGTGCGGAGATCGTCGAGATTATAACAGTACACATCACTGAGTTGGGCTGCCTCGGGTTCGATATCGTGAGGTGAGGCAATATCGACCAAAAGCAATGGTTTTCCCCTGCGCTGCTTCATGGCCTGGGCGACCATACTCTTGAGGATGACTGGGTGGCTGGCATAGGTGGAACTGATGACGATATCGACCTTGCACAGGGCTTCTTGCAAACGATCAAAGGGGTGCACCCCTGCATTTAAAGCTTGCGCCAGTGTCGCTGCCCGCGAAAACGTACGATTGCACACCCATGCTTGACGCACCCCCTCGCGTTGCAGGCAACGCAAAGCCAATTCAGCCATTTCACCGGCACCCACCACCAAGGCCTCGTGGGTGCTTAGGTCATCAAACACCTGTACGGCTAGTTGCACGGCCACGTGGCTAATCGAAACGGGGTTGCGCGAAATATCGGTATGGTTATGCACGCGTTTGGCAATGCGATAGGCAGATTGCAGTAGCGGTTCAAGGGCTGGGCCAATCAGCCCACTGCGCTTGGCTAGTTGGTGCGCTTGTTTGAGTTGCCCCAAAATTTGGACCTCCCCTACCACCATCGATTCCAAGCTGCAAGCCACCCTAAACAGATGGCGTAGCGCGTCTTCTTCTTGCAAGGCAAGGGTGGTGTCGCGCCAATTGCTGTAATCATCTAGCAAAAAGCGCCTTTCAACCCACCCAATCAAGCCTTGCAACGATGCTTCACGCGGTAGGTAAAATTCCACCCGATTGCAAGTAGAAAGCCCCAGGACCTCTTGGCACGTGCTGGCGGCGGAGGCTTCTTGCAGGAATAGGCCTATGGTCTCTTGGGGCATGGCAAAGCGTTCACGCACTTGCAAGGGGGCATTTTTGTAGTTCATGCTGAGCAGTTGTATGGGCATAACAGCAAGAATATACCCTTATGGTAAGGTTCTGTAAAAAATGAAATACACAAGCCTTAACCCATCTCACCATGGGCTATGGGTTGTAGTCAGGTGCTCATCAAAGAAAACACGCATTCGTTCTCTCCCCATCCGTGAACCATGTAAGTGCCAGCACGCCATAGCAACCCGCTCAGGCCTTAACCCATCTCACCATGGGCTATAGGCTATGGTAAAATCATCCAAATGAGACCGCCACCGTTATTTGCGCTAACCCCAAATGAAACTCCTAACCGCAAAGATGGTAGAATTGATGGAGGAGTTTGAGACCCGCATGCTGGCTTTTTTCGGGATGAAACTGTACACCCCACACATTGCCTTTGCGGACCACGGCGGGGAAGGTAGTGCCGTACTGCGCAACGCCCAGCACGTGTTGGGCGTTGGTAGGCATGGCGTGGTAGCTGTGTACAAAGTAGTACCAACTGTTATCGGGTATTCCAGCCAATAATGGATCGTCCGTTTTCCGCGAAACCTGCACCCAGCCCACCAGGGGTACTTTGTATTCGGCATGGGCAAAGCGCATCACCCTACCAGGAATGCAGCCCAAACCTAAGCCTCCCTCACCTTCTTCGGAATGATCAAACAGCAATTGCATGCCAACACACACCCCCAACAGCAGTGTGCCTTGGGCAACGCACTCTTTCACGCAGTCCTCCAGTTCCATGGCCCGAAAACGTTCAACGGCAGCCACAAAAGCTCCCACCCCAGGCAATACCAGATGCGTGCATGCTTTCACTTGCGTGGGGGTTTTTACAATGCTGCAGGGTAGGTTTTGATGATCGAAGGCGTTTTTTAAATTTTTTAAATTGCCCACGCCATAATCAATAAGTCCAAGCATGATGGAGATGGGTTTACAGCACTCCTTTGGTTGAAGGGGTAACACCAAGCCGCCTTGGGTCTGGGGTTGCGGCATCATAAAATGCCCGTGCAAAACCTTTAAACATCGCTTCGCAACGATGGTGGTCGTTTTGGCCATACAGGATTTGGATGTGCACCGTCATGCGGCCACTCATGGCGAACGACTTAAAAAAATGCGGCACCATTTGCACATCCAATTCGCCTAAGCGGGTTTGGGTGAAATCGGCTTTAATGCAGCTGTCTGGTCGTCCTGAAAGGTCTAAGGCCGTCCGCACCAAGGTTTCGTCCATGGGTAACAAACACCAGCCGTAACGGCGGATACTTTTGCGCTCGCCAAGGGCCTCGTTTACAGCCTGCCCTAGGGCCAATGCCGTGTCTTCCACTGTGTGATGGCAATCAATGTGCAGGTCGCCCTCACACCGCAAGCACAGATCGAACATGCCATGAAAAGCGAGTTGCTCGAGCATGTGGTCAAAATACCCTATCCCCGTGGAAACATCTGCCGTGCCTTTCCCGTCGAGATTTAGCGCAAGGTCTATTTTGGTTTCATTCGTTTGGCGCACAACCCGTGCTTTGCGTTCCATCACGTATCACCCCGCTATCTGAGATTTTCCCACAAAGGGAGCATCCAAATTGACACACGGGATTTTTTCAACACACACCAACACCACAAGTCCCGTCGAGGTTTAGCGCAAGGTCTATTTTGGTTTCATTCGTTTGGCGCACAACCCGTGCTTTGCGTTCCATCACGTATCACCCCGCTATCTGAGATTTTCCCACAAAGGGAGCATCCAAATTGACACACGGGATTTTTTCAACACACACCAACACCACAAGTCCCGTCGAGGTTTAGCGCAAGGTCTATTTTGGTTTCATTCGTTTGGCGCACAACCCGTGCTTTGCGTTCCATCACGTATCACCCCGCTACCTGAGATTTTGCCACAAAGGGAGCATCCAAATTCGGGCTTTTTCAACACACATCAACACCACAAGTCCCGTCGAGGTTTAGCGCAAGGTCTATTTTGGTTTCATTCGTTTGGCGCACAACTCGTGCTTTGCGTTCCATCACGTATCACCCCGCTACCTGAGATTTTGCCACAAAGGGAGCATCCAAATTCGGGCTTTTTCAACACACACACCAACACCACGGGTGCATTCTATGCCGTTTTTGCTCATAAATAAAGAGCCATTTGCGTGTTCTTACCCAACAGCACGGGTTTTTGCATCGTGCAACCTGGCATGCTACCTCGGCGGAACGATGTGGTGCCATGTTTTGGTCGCCCATGGTTTGTAAGGGCGTTTCCCCCCCACGAGGCAACTTGCGCTATGGCTCAAAAAGGAGGCGATAAAGGACACGCCCTGGTGTAAGGATTGTTAGTGCTCCTGCAAGGAGTAATCCCCCAAGGTATACACCCACCATAGCCCGCGCATGCCTCTTCCTCCAACCAAGGTCACCTGTTTGCCTTAGTTTGTAAATACAAAAAATGGCATACACCAACGAGAGCAAGGTAAAGGGTACAAATAAATGAACCAGTGAATACGCCCCGGGGCGAATATCTTGAATAAATAACGCAGAGAGGCTCACGATACCCAAAAAAACGATATAAACCCAACCTACCCTCCTATGCAAGGTCGTGCCTTTTTGAGCGATAAAAATGGACGCACCCAGCACCAAGGCAATAAAAGCACAGGCACTATGGATGATAACGATGGGGGGCATTGGGTTTTTTTCCATAAAAAAGGGGTTTACATCGCAGAATATACCACCTTCCCACTCACAATGGTGGCTTCGATTTTTCCTCGCATTTCCCAGCCATCATAAACACTCCAGGCGCATTTTGAAGCAATGCGCCCTTCCTCGCCCCTCCCAATGCGCCAGTTTTTGTGTGGATCGAGCAACACCAAGTCGGCGTCGGCTTGTTCTGCGACAACCCCCTTATTAAGCCCCCAAAAGCGCGCGAGGTTGGCCGAGCTGAGGTCAATCAGGCGTTCTAATGAAATTTTCCCTTGTTGCCACCAGGTGATGCCAAGGGGAAACAGGTGTTCCACCCCCGGAATGCCGCTGGGTGCTTGGGCGTAAGGAGTTTGTTTTTCTTGCAAGGTGTGGGGGGCGTGGTCGCTGGCAAGGCAGTCAATGCCTTTGGGTAAGCAGGCAAACAGGGCTTGCTGCTCGCTGCGCGGGCGTAAGGGCGGGTTTACCTTATAGCGATTCTCCTGGGGGGGAGCAATGTCTTCCACGCTCAAGGCAAGATGATGTGGACAGGCCTCGACCAGCACATTTTTGCCCAACCCACTTTTGGCGGCAAGTTCAACCACCTGTGCGCTGGTTGAGTGGGCCAAGTGGAGCTTGGCCTGGTAGCGTGTTGCCCATTCAAGGGCTTGGGAGACCGCATTTAACTCTGCCTGCAAGCCTCGCAAACGATGATGCGCCTTTACATCAGGGTTGGCTTCCTCTTGCGCATGGCTCACAATCCATTCAAGGTCTTCTGCGTGTACAATCACAGGCAAGCCAATGTCTGCCGCATTGGCAAAATGTTTCTCCACATGCTCGGGCGCCAACCCACCTTGACCTGTGGAAGGGCCCATGTAAATTTTAAGCGCTTTCACGCAGTCGAGTTTGGCTGCTTGGCGGACTTGGTCTAGGTTGTCGGCTTCAGCACCAAAATGAAACAAGAGGTGGCAAGGTGCCCCTTGAGCAAGGTGTATTTTTTGCTGCAAGGCTTGGAGCGTGGTGGTGCGTGGCATGGTGTTGGGCATGTCGGCGCACAGGGCCACCCCTCCTTGGACAGCGGCTTGGGTGCCACTGAGCAAGGTTTCTTTGTGCTCTGCCCCTGGGGTTCTAAAATGCACATGGCCATCAAGGGCTGCGGGGAGTAACAAGCGTCCATTTGCTTTTAGCAACGGGGTTTGGGAAGGCACACGAAGGTGCGGATCGATGCGATCAATGCGCCCATTTTGAAGCGACACATGGGCATGGCTCCCATTGGGTAAGGTGGCATCGCAGATAAAGAGGGTGTGCATGGGTCGAATGGGGGTTTCCTTTTTTTAAAGGGTGATGAGGGGAAACGCGTGCTCTGTCAAGGGTGATGGTTAAGGGTTTTGTTTGGGCGTTAAAAAAGCGAGCATGGCGGCTTGGTAGACATCGCGCAAAGGGGTGCCATGAGTTTGCGCGGCTTTGCGACAGGAATCGTATTCGGGTGAAAAACGGCTGATGCCTTCAAACTGGGCGAGTTTACCCACAATTCCGCCATAAGGTGTTTGTACGCTGTGTACCTGGCGGGGTAAGGCTACCTTGTTTAAGGTGTGGGTGCGAACGCCCAAGGTGGTGGTTTCACGGAACAGCGTCGCATGCATCGCTTGGGTTTGGCTGGGATGGTGCAACACCTCAAGGCGTACTGCGGGGCGATTTTTCTTCATTTGCAAAGGGATAAACCCGACGTCGAGGGCACCTGCTTGCAACAAGGTTTCCATGAGCCAGCCCAACCATTCAGGGCTTGCGTCATCCAAATTCACCTGGGTGCTGGCAATGTGCTCGTAGATAAGGCCTTGTTCGGGGGGGAGGGTTTCTTGAATCAGGGTCGCCCTAAGCACATTGGCCACGCTCGAAGGGTTTTTGCTTCCAGCACCCAGCCCTGTTTTAAGGGGTGTATAGCGCATAGGGGTGGGCATGGGAATGCCCAAGGCTGCCAACACAGCCGCTCCCGTGGGGGTGGTGCGCTCATGGGCGGGGGGTCCGCTTTCAATTTCAATACCCTGTAACAAGGCCAAGGTTGCGGGTGCGGGCACGGGGCATAGGCCATGGGCACTGTGGATGGTCCCGCTACCTACGGGAATGGGTGTGGCAAATAACACGCGCTCGATGCCAAGAGCCTCTAAACCCACGGCGACACTCACAATATCGGCAATCGAATCCCATGCCCCTACCTCATGAAATACCACCTCTTCGGGGGTTATACCGTGTACGCTGCCTTCTGCCTGGGCTAGGCGCGTAAACACGGCGATGGCACGGTGCTTTACCCCTGGGTTTAACGGGGCTTGGGTAAGCATTGCGCGAATGCTTTTCCAGTGGCGATGTGCATGGGCTGGCCCGTGGTGATGTGGGTGCTGATGGGAGTGCGGGGGGAGATTTTGCAGTTCGACCACAAAGCGGAGTGCTTCAAAAGGGCCGCGCATCACCGTTTTTTTGCTGAGGGTTACTTCGCCCACTTGTAAATCGGCCAGTGCTTGGCGCATGGCACAAAGCGGCGCTCCCAAATGGAGCAATGCAGCCACTAACATATCTCCTGCAATTCCCCCAATGGGTTCGAGCAGCATGCTAGGCTTTGGGGTAGGGTTTGGTGGTGGGGTTGTCATGACGGGCTTATGCATCGATTGCCTCTATGAAGTGGCAAAGGATTCGCCATACTCCATAACGCGTTGGCTTAGGTTGTTTAATGCGGCAACGGGGTTGGTGAAGCGTGGCAGGAGTGCCAAATGTTTGGCTTTAACAAAGCCTTGCGCGCTTGCATGGTTCAAAAAAGCCCACAAAGGTGCGTAGTACTGCTGGGCATCAAGGACAGCACTCGGTTTTTGGTGTGCTTTCACCACCTCCCCCGTCAGGACCCCAAACAGTTCATCAAAAGTACCCACGCCGCCTGGCAGGGTTAAAAAAGCATCGCACAAGGCGTACATGCGTAGTTTACGCTCTTCTAGATTTGGAGCAATGATCAGCTCTTTTAAGTGGTGGTTGGTTTGTTCCATGTCAACAAGGCTTTTCACCGTAACCCCAATCACCTCGCCGCCAAGGTCGAGCATGGTTTGAGAGAGCGTGCCCATGATACCAACCCCACCTCCACCAAACACCAAACGAATCTTGCGCGCTACCATTTGCTGTGCCAAGGCGGTGGCCAATACACCATAATGCGGGGTTCTTCCATACTGTGAACCACAAAAAACGCAGAGGCTCCGAAGGGTTTTGGCGTTGGCAGCATGGGCAGGTAAAATGGGCTTTGGAGGCATGGGAGTGTTACATGTGCAGCCCAGGTCAAATGCACGCTTTACAGAGCATATTTGCGTTGTGCTGGCAATCTGGGTAAAAAAAAGTGAATCTAGTAGACAAATAAAAATGGCGTGATATCGATGCGCCATCTCTCGATGGGACGGTTAGTCTAATCGATTGCATATCCGCAAGTAAATACTTATAGTCTACAGGCGTGGGGGAGGGGGCGTTTGTAGCATGCTTGTCCCAAATGGCGGGCTATCGATTATAAAAAGGAGAAGTATTGATGCATACTTTTTATCACCTAGCCCAAGTGTATATTGTAAATGGCTGGGATTTTATTGCCCTTGGCGGTCTGCTTATTTTTAAAATGGTGTGGCTGTTTTCCACCTTAGCCTGTTTGGGGTCGGTCTTTTTTTTGACCTGCTTTCGTGAAACCCCTTATGGTGTGCAGGCAAAGGTAAGCATGCTATGTTCCAGGTTTTCTCTCGTTGCGGTGGGTGCCACTGCGCTCGAGATGGTTTTTTATTTTTTATACTCCAGCGGAGTGCTGGTTGGTTTAGAAAGTGTTTCGGGTGCCATCGAAGCAGTTTTTACACCGAATATATTGGTAAAAGATTCCTTGCGGCTGGGAGGTCTTCTTTTTTTGGTGGTGGTGGGTTATCGTGCCAAAAGTGTCTCGAACGTGTGGGGTGCCTTTGGGACCTTGCTTATTTTGGTTTCCTTTGGCATGTCCGATCGCATCAACTGGTTCGACACCCCCTGGCTGGCGACCCTCGTCATGACCCATGTAACGTTTGCCTCTTTTTGGATGGGGAGCTTATGGTGTATTTTGCAACTCATCGATACGCCTGATTTTAAACAAAGTTTTGAAATTCTGTCGCGTTTCAACGCTGTGGCTGTACACTTATTGCCCGTGATGATTTTGGCGGGGCTCCTCCTTGCGTGGCAGATTGTGGGTACTTGGAGTACTTTGTTTACAACGACCTATGGCATTACCTTACTTTGTAAATTTACTTTTTTCTTGTGCTGCTTTGGGTTAGGTTTATTGAACAAGGTGTATCATACCCCCGGATTAGGCGGTAGCAAAAAAGAAGCCTACAAGGCGGTGCACAATTTACAAATTTACGTGCGCTTGGAAATTGTTTTTATTGGATTGATATTTTTTTGCACGGCCATCTTAGCAGTCATTTCTCCTCAAGCAAGTTAGTTTAAAAAAATCGCAATGGTGGCAGTAAAAAAACCCAACCCTCCCCCCTCTACGGCAAATGGGCTTACCCCCCCCCCCAGCAAATGCAACATGCCTTTACTTGAGGAAAGCATCTTGCGGTTTTGGAAAGACAATGCCTCTTTCGCCAAAACCTTGCAACAAAGCGAGGGCAGACCCTTGTTTACTTTTAACGAGGGACCACCCACCGCAAATGGCAAGCCTGGGTTGCACCATGTGCTTGCGCGTACTTTTAAAGATATTTACCCACGCTACAAAACGATGCAAGGCTTTTATTGCCCGCGCAAAGCAGGCTGGGATACCCACGGCCTACCCGTGGAGCATGAGGTCGAAAAAGCACTTGGCATTTTTGACAAAAAAGAGATCGAAACCAAAATTGGTGTGGCCAAATTTACCAAACTTTGCCGTGAATCGGTCATGCGCTATATTGGTGAGTGGGAGCGCATGACCGAGCGCATGGGCTTTTGGGTTGACATGCAGCACGCATACTACACGTTGCATAACGACTATATCGAATCGGTATGGCACTTGCTTAAGGTGATTTTTGATAAGGGGCTGATCGAACGGCAATACCGGGTGATTCCCTACGACCCCATGGTAGGGGCAACACTTTCATCCCACGAGGTAGCCCAAGGGTACAAAGAGATAAAAGACCCCGCTGTAACCGTGCGCTTTACCTTAAAAAACCCTGGGCAAAAGGTGAGCTTTTTGGCGTGGACCACCACCCCTTGGACCCTACCTGCCAATGTGGCCTTGACGGTAAACCCTAACATTGAATACGCCGAGGTGGAATGCGAGGGTGAAAGGCTTATTTTAGCACGCACCCTGCTCCAAAACGTGTTGGGTGAGCGTCCATGGAAAGAAATCCGCCGAATGGCAGGCAAAACCCTTGAGGGTTTGTATTATGAGCGTCCTTTTAACTACCTAAGCCAAAAAGACTCAAAAGGTGAGGTCCTGGGCAAGGTGATTTTGGGGGATTTTGTGGGTGAGGAAGATGGCACGGGCGTTGTGCATAGTGCCCCTGCCTATGGCGCAGAGGATCTCGCCGCGTGCTTGCCCCATCGCTTGCCCGTACTACACGGAGTGGGTTTGGATGGCAAATTTTACCCCGCAGTCAAACCCGTAGCGGGCATGTTTTTTAAAGATGCCGATCCCATCCTCATTCAACTTCTTCAAGAAAAGGGTTTGTTGTTTCACCATGAAACCATAACACACAACTATCCCCACGGTTGGCGAACGGGGACCCCGCTGATTTATTATGCCAAAGAGGCATGGCATATTCGGACCACCGCCATCAAAGAACGCATGGTTGAATTGAACCGCAAAATCCACTGGTACCCCTCCCACATTCGCGATGGGCGTTTTGGTAACTGGCTCGAAAACAACGTCGACTGGGCACTCTCACGCGAACGCTTTTGGGGCACCCCTTTGCCCATTTGGGAAGACGAGGACGGAAATAGCGTGTGCGTAGGCTCTCTTAAAGAACTCGAAGGTTTGTGTGGGCACTCCTTAAAAGGGGTTGATCTGCATCGTCCCGCCATTGATGCGATTTCCTTTGCCAATCCAAAAACGGGCAAACCGATGCAACGGGTGCCCGAGGTGATCGATTGCTGGTTCGATTCTGGTGCCATGTCTTATGCCCAGTGGCATTACCCTTTCGAAAACAAAGCCTTGTTCGAGCAACACTTTCCAGCCGACTATATTTGCGAGGCTATTGACCAAACCCGCGGGTGGTTTTATACCTTGCATGCCATCGCTGCCTTGGTTTCTGATAGCGTGGGTTTTCGCAATGTGGTCTGCCTAAGCCATATTGTCGACCAGCACGGGCGCAAAATGTCGAAATCTCAAGGCAATATCATCGACCCCTATACGGTGTTTAACCAATGTGGGGCCGACCCGCTACGCTGGCATTTTTTGGCTCGGGTTTCCCCCGATGGCCAAAAGCGTATCTCAGTCAACATCGTACAAGCGGTGCTGACTGGCTTTATCAACACCTACTGGAATGCCCACGCTTTTTTCATTACCTACGCATGCATTGACAACCCCAGGCTTGATGACGAACTTCCCCCAAGCGAACTAAGCGATATGGATCGCTGGGTTTTAGCCCTGTTACAGCAAACAGTGCAAAGCAGCAGTGCCGCCTTGGATGACTATAACGCCAAAGGGGCGGGGGAGAGCATAGAATATTTTGTAGATGCGTTAAGCAACTGGTACATTCGGCGCAACCGTCGCCGTTTTTGGAAAGCCGAAAACAATGCCGACAAACGGGCTGCTTATTACACCCTTTACACCAGCCTAAAAACCATTACTTTGCTTGTGGCACCTTTTATGCCTTTTTTAAGTGAGGCGGTGTTTCAAAACTTGGTACGTAAAGTCCAGGCAAACAGCCCCCAAAGCGTGCATATGGCCTCGTGGCCAAAGCCTGTCGAAACCTTAAAAAACCCAGGTTTGTTGGTTGAAGTTGAAGCTGTGCGCAAAGCGGTTCACCTGGGTCGCTCAGCGCGTGAGGCATCGGGTATACGCGTGCGTCAACCCTTACGGAGGCTTTTGTTGCGCTCGGCTAATCCTGCCCAAAAAGCGGCGGTGCTTAAACACCAACACCAAGTGCAAGAAGAGTTAAACGTTCAAACCATTGCGTTTTTAGACGATGATGCCCAGTTGGTCGAGCATGTGATTAAGCCCAATTTTGCGGTCCTTGGTAAGCGGTTAGGCAAGCGGATGCCCTTGTTAAAGCAGGCCTTGGCGCAGATTTCTCCACAGCAAGCGGCCTTACATACAAAAACCTTGCATGCAGGAGAAAGCATCCACATAAGCGTGGGAGACGAACTGGTGCGCTTGCAACGCGAAGATCTGGTGCTTGAGAGTCAATCGCCCCCTGGACGCAGCTGCATCGAAGATGATGGCTGGTTGGCCGCGCTAGACACCGAATTGGATGACCGACTGCTGCAAGAAGGATTGTTGCGCGAGGTGGTGCGTAGCGTGCAAGAGGCTCGCAAACAAGCGGGCTTACAGGTAGAGGAGCGCATTGTACTCAAAGTGGAAGGCCATGCGCAAATTGATGCACTGCTTGCAGTGCATAAGCCCAAACTGATGTACGAAACTCTGGCAGAACAGTGGGGGCAAGCAGAACAAAAATTCTTGCACAACAGTGAGCACACATTGGGCAAGGTCAAATGGAGGCTCTTTTTGCAACGCCATTCGCAGCACCCATTGGACGAAAAAAAACACAAAAAGGGGGGGGGAAACAGCGCATAACAAAGCAAGGCACGCAGCCGAACGGGCAAAGTTGAGTCTGGGCGTTTTGGCGGGGTTTTTGCCGTGGGTGCCAAAAAGCTGCGCTGATGGCCTTGGCAGACACCCCCAACCACCCTTTCGAACGCAACAAGCGCGGGCACCCCTCAATGATCTATGAGGCCATGGTAGAAGACAGCAACCCCGGATAAGATACCCTGTGTGAACGGGCACAATGGCTTTACACTTTCGTTCACATGGCTTTACACCGTTCGCTTTGGCGTTAATTTTAGATAGCATGTTTTTTGCGTATAAAATTCAATCCCTTTATGGCAATGAATGCTTAGTGTAAAGGGACACATGCTTTGCCATTAGTTGCTTTGGCGTTAATTTCAAGTGACACCTTTTTTACCTATCGATTTTACCATCAATCGCTTGCCCCCTTTGTTAGTGATGCTCAGTAGAAACTTGCCTTGCCCTTTAACCGTTGCGAGACTTTCAAAGTCTTCGCTCAACAAAAAAACCTTGCCATAGTCTTTTTCGTGCCCGTGGTGGGGTGGGTCGAGGTAGAAGGGGGTTTTTGTTGCATCGTAGCGGTTGAGCACGTCTTGGCCAAGGTTTGCACTCAAGATGCACCCTTTTCAGGGCCGCGTGGGCTTGCTTAAAGGCTTTTTAAGGGTTGCAGGTTGGGTGTTGGGGATTTTCTAGAGTAGCCAAAGTTTTTGGTTTCGCTGGCAAAAGACATTTTGTGCAGGCAATAAAAGCGTTGGGCGCGCTGGATGTCGATCATGGTGTCTGGGTTTTGTTGTTGCAGATTTTTAAAGACGGCGTGGCTTGCCCCTAGCTCGGCTTCGTAGGCAACCTGTGCCGCGTCTTCCCTCGCTTTTTGCTTGGCAAGCAGTGTCGGCAGGGCTGCGATGATGGCATCGCCTTGGGCCCAAACCAGTGGCCCGCCAGCGGTTTGCCCGTGCTTGGGGTGGGATGCGTGGCGTACGCCTCGATGATAGGAACGGGCACTGTCAGGATGCGCAGGGACTGGGGCTCGCTTGCCGTAATCTTGGGCAAAGTCGCGCAAAATGCCTGCAAAGGCGAGGCGGACCAGGGTGCTGCTCTCGTTTAAGCCAATCCGCCAAGCCACAATTTTGCCCCTCGTAAACATCCTGCAAGGCAAGCAACATGGGGCGCACGGGCTTTTTTTGCCCTGGCCATTGGGTAAAAACATCAAAGCGGTGACCATCGCCACAGACAAGCGCCAAGGCGAAAAGGCCACAGCCACAGCCGCTTCTTAAACCCTCCCCGTCAAAGGGATGGGCAAAAGCGGAACCAAAGGAGGAGAAACATACCGTGGTCGGTTTTTTTAGTCGGAAAGGTGGCAAGCGTCTGCTTGCAAAAAGGTTGGCAGGTATCATTGATGGCCGTGCCACACACATGTTATTGCGAGCCCTTTATGGGCGCAACCCAGGTGGTTTTTGCGCGACAACGCACACGCTTTCCGAGGTGCAAAGGGGGTATCGACGGCGAATTGGTGAACCTATTCCGGGTGCTTAAATTCCACAAGGAGGCGTTTTTGCAAAGCTTGGAGTGGGGGACTACGCACGCGAGGTATTTGAAAACCTCCAAAAACAAGACCCCGAAACTTTGACCGACATCCAGCGTGCCCAGCGCTTTTTTTGCCTGCACAAAATGTCTTTTAACAGCGAAACCAAAAACTTTGGCCAAGACGTGCTCAACCGCTACGATGCAAAAAACACCCCCTTCTACCTCGACTTAGCCCTACCACGGGCACGAAAACGACTACGGCAGGGTTTTTTGTTGAGCGAAGACTTTGAAAGTCTCGCAACGGTTAAAGGGCAAGGCAAGTTCTTAGATGAGCATCACTAACAAAGGAGGCAAGCGATTGATGACAAAATCGATAGGTAAAAAACATGCCATCTGAAATTAACGCCAAAGCAATGAGTGTAAAGCCATGTGAACGTTTACATCCTCGAAGGCTTTCGAGTCTCATAGCGTTTTAATGGACTTACCACCAAATGGCGCGGCTTTCTCCTAACAGATTGGCTGTAAAATCCATGGTTGCCCAGGTATGTTAAAAAGCAGGTAAGTGTTTCTCCGCGTGCGGGTGGGGTGCTGTAAAAACGATAGGCCCTCGCGCCGCGTTCCCGATACTTTTTGAACAAGGGGCTACTTTGTTTGTTTCCATGTATGCAAAATATCGTTTTGAGTGCCGTAGAAGATGCCATTGAGGGTGGTTTGGGTAAGGTGTATCCAGACAAAACCCGCTTGTTGATCGCGAAAGATGTGCTTAGCCTTGGAAGGTTGGACAGGGGTATTTCTTTTTAGATCGTCTGCATTGACCGAACCCGCACCGCTGGTAATGTGGATGGTGTTGGTGGGGGGATGCTGGAGATGTTCGAGCATGTGGCTATGTCCACCTAGGGTAAGGTCAAGGAAAGGGGTTGTGTTTTCCCATGCGGAGCGGGTAAGCCAGTTGGCGTCTTTGTGTTTGCCTGTCGTAAACACAGGTCTATGTCCAGCGGCAATAGTCCACGCGGCACGGTGGTGACGACGCTGTGCTGGGGGCGTATTGCTGAGTTGGTTTTTGAGGCGCTGCCATTCGAACACACCACAATTGGTATTAAGGGCATACAAATCCAAGGGACCTGCTTTGAGTTGGTAGCGAAAGTCGAGCATGTTCCAGTGGGGGTGGAGCTGCGCATATTGTACCTGCGCAAAGGCGTTTCGATACACATCGTGATTTCCCAATAGGGCATAAACGGGAATATTTAAGCGACCATAGGTACGGGCAAAAATACGCTGCCAGTGTGCATCTTGGGTACTATCAACCCCGGAAGGGTAAAAGTTATCGCCTAGTAGCAAAAGAAAATCACAGCCTTGGCGCTGGCACACCGCTTTGATGCGGTTTACCACCGCCAAGTGTGCGGCGTTACCGTGGCCTATGTCACCCACGGCCACCAGGCGCACCTCATTTGCTTGCTGCAAGGGTGGGCTTGGAGCTTGCTGCCATGTAGATGTGAAAGGAAGGCAGCCCCATTGTGCCCATTGGGTGGTCGTTTTGTGTCCAACCCAAGCACCCATTAGTAAAGTGGCAATAGGTAGCAAAAGGCTTAGCGGCAGGCGAATACGCAGCCAAAAGGCTTTGAATGGGAGCATCATGGTGCGGGAATATTTCGTTTAAAAAAGGGTGTTATGAGGGCTTGTTTTACGCATGACGCAGTCGATTCGGTGCAAAAACAAACATATTGTCAAAAAGGCCAAAAAGGAAGTTGCCGTGCGAGCAAGAATCCCGCAGCAGATGCACGATTACACCAGTACACACGATGACGCCGTTCGTGTTACGAACCGATAGCCCTGATTACGGGTCCCATGGGCCCCTGTTTTTTTTATAAGCCATGGTCAAGATTTAACAAAGGTCAACCGCCCATTGGAGCCCATGTAAGGCAAAAGACAACTGGTGCTCGCGCCTTGTAAGATAAGGGTTGCAGGCGATGTGGGTGCTTTTTACTGTGGCCCGATCGGCCCATGCCAGCCAGCATTGCCCTTGGGTTCGCGTTTTGCGCACCCCATCGGGTGGACCGGCACTACCGCTCTCGCTTAAACAAAAGTGGGTCTGCGCTTGTTGACGAAACGCCATGGCCATGGCCTCGACCATGGCAGCAGAGACGGCTTTGTGAGGAGTGCTTGCCTGCAACAGCTGTGCTTTGGCGAGATGGCTGTAGGTGAAGCGGCTTTGTTGCATAAATGCGGAAGCCCCCCCTTTGGCAGCCAAGGCCACAGTCAGCCAACCTGCGCTGCTGTTTTCGATGGTGCAAAGGGTATAAGGCAAGACCTTGGCTTTGTTGGCTAGGAGTTTGGTAGCGAGGGCATGCCCAGCACAAAACAGTGCGGTTTGCAGCTGCTGGCAGTGCTGTTGCCATAGCATCGATTGAGGGGAGTTTGGTGGAGTATTGCCATGGGTCTCATCCACTGGCTGCGTGCCAAGGGGACTGCTACAGTGGAGTTTGCTACAGTGCAGCGGGTTGGCTCTAAGGTGCATGGCAGCAGCAGTGGTTAGCATGCCACCTAAGGCATCCCCCGCTTGGGCAGCACAGCGAATATGGGTGCTGCTGAGGGGAAGAAACCACTGGAGCCATGGAGGCACCTTTGCCAGTGCATAACAGCTGGCCACAAAAGATATTTTGCGCTGCCGTTGTAACCGCTCCAAGGCTGCTTGCGCTCCATTTCCATTGCGTTCTAAAATGTGCAAATGAAGATGCTGGGCCAGGTGGGATAGGTCTTCTTGGCTAAAAATGGCTTCATCGGCCATGCGCAATACCAAATCGGCACCCACCAGCCAGTGCAGTTTGGTAGCCTTGACAAGGCCATGGCGTTGCAACCATTGCACCTGCTCCCATTGGCGTACAGGCTGCTTAAAACCCAGTTCAAGTGCGTTGACCTCCCATGGGACGCACGTGCCCAATTTAAGGCTTTGGCTGGCCAACGCTGCTTCACGTGCCAAAGCACTGTGGGTGGGTTGATGCGCTTGATGCAACAACAGGCGGCACAGTTCAAAGCGCAGTTTACTGCTTGCGATGGGATTGGCTTTTGTGGGGTCGGGGTGTCGACCATTCGAAGGGATAAAAATCACCTTTTGCAATGCGGGGTTACAGCGAAGCACCCATTCTACCGCCGCCAAATGGTGAAACCCGAGGGGATTGGCGCTCACTGGCGCAAACAATGCATTGTACATCGTATAAGTGATGAGAAGTTTTTTGCTTCGAAAAATTTATTATGCATGGCGGTCAAGCGGCAAAGCCCGTGCTGCCAATGCGGAGTGTTTGTGCTGCCCGCATGTTTGTGTTGCCCGCAGATTGTTGTTTTTCAGGGCATTTTTAAGCATGCTGTAATGGATGGTTGCTTTGAGGTCGGTTGCCAACATGAGAAAAACTAACCCGTTGCGCAAAATTCTACAAGGTTTTTATGTCCCGCTACCATGGGTGCTTTTTGGGCTTTGCCCCGGCCCTGTAGGGAGTCAACCGCTGCAAGCAAAAACACCCGCAGCGGCCATGTCGCGGTCACCTGAAAAACCTCCAACCCATCCGGCCGCCCAAGCTGCGCCGTTTTTAAATGCCTTGCGCCAAGCTGGGATTGCCCCGCAGCATGCAGCCTTGGTTATTTACTTACCCAACGAAGGGCGTTATCTCCTACGCCACCATGCCACGCGCCTCCAACCTGCTGCTTCAAACACCAAATTGCTTACCAGCTACGTCGCCTTGCGCATTTTAGGAGAACAGCACCGATGGCGCACGCATTTTTGGCTGGTGCCCCACCCCATCACCCAGGGAAACCCCCAATGGGCCCTGTGGGTCCGCGGTTCGGGCGACCCCTCCATTCGGGCCCAGGATATCGCAAGAATTGCACACCGTTTGCGTGCAGCAGGTTTAAAACGCTTTGAAGGGAGCATTTTTTTGGATAGCAGCCATTATGAGGCCGCGCCCAACCCACCACATTGGCCCAAAAAGCGGTTATGGAAGCACTGGGCAGCACCGCTTAGCCCGTTTATTGTTGAGCAAAACATTGCAAAAGTACGCATTGTCGCCCCCCCTTTGTCTCCTGAATGGCTCAAAAAAGTACGCCTTGTAAAACCTGCAGACACCAATCGCCATGATGTTCATACCTCTGCCCCCCAGGGAGCACCCCGTTCGTCTCCAGCACTCGATGCTGCCACCAATCCCGTCAAGGGGCTTAAGCTTCCCGCCAAAACAACCACAGACCCATCGATTCGAGCAGCACCCCTTCTTGTTGCACTGCCGTTTGTGGCCAACGTTAATTTACCAACCTTGCGGGTTAAAGCCAGTTTTATTCTTGGGAATAAGCCTCCTAAACTTCAGGTTTTGCAGCACTGGGACGCCTTGCAAGGTCACATCAAAATTCATGGACGCATGCCCTTCGCGCGTTTTCCCATGCAACTCGAACTGGCCGTGTACAAGCCCGCATTACATTTTGGCTTGCTGCTGCGCCATTTTTTGCAGCAAGCGGGGGTCGAAGGCGCACAGCACGCAGCCTTGCGTTTTGGCAAACCTCCCGCCCAAGGGCGCAAAAAGCACAATCTGTACACGCACCATTCGCGCCCTTTAAAGCAGCTATTACACCTGCCGCTCAACCTGAGTTCGAACGTGGCTGCCGAGGCCATTTTGCGCGAAACCGCCTTGGCTTACCGCCCCCATATTTCTCCAAAACCTCAAGGAGCGATTAGTGCGAAAGAAGCCAAGGTGGCTTATGCCAGCATTTTAAAGCACTTGCTGCAGGCCACACCCCAACAAGCAAGCCTTTTTGATGGTTCTGGACTCAGCCCCAATAATCAAACGAGTGCCATGATGTTGATAAAAGTATTGCGCCTTGCATGGCAGGACACGCATTTACAAAAGCCCTTTTTTGGAGCATTGCCCGTGTTGGGGGTGCGCGGCACCTTGCGTTGGCGGCGGCATCTGAGGGCCATGCGTGGACGGGTTATGGCTAAAACGGGCTCTTTGTATGCTACCAGCAATTTAAGCGGTCTCATGCTGTTGCCCCAAGGCAAGCCTGTCTTGTTTTCCTTTTTGCTGCACCAAGCGGGTAAGCGCAGTGCAACCTTGCAAACCCTACAAGATAACGCCCTTGGGCGCATTTTCTCCTTGCTGCAAACCCTCCCGTCCGCAAAAAATTTACCCCACCGTGGCCCATTGACACCGCGCCCCCCCACCCATAACCCCCCCATCAAAACCCCGCTTGCAAAAACACCAGCGCAAGTGACAAAATAGCCTCGGCATCTAGTTAGGATATCCTTAAAAAAAGCAAGTCGGCGCACCAGTCCATAAAACAAACGCAACATAGGGCTAAAAAAAGGCCCGTTATAAAATTAAAGAATAATTTGCTTGCTTTGTAGAATGTGTGGCTTTTTTTGAACCCATTTTTTTGACTGGGTTAGGCTGAGGTCATTGCTCACCCATCCGCTTTTATGTGACCCTCTTTGGCTTTGCCACGCCTCGACACCAGATTTTGTGAATCATCATCGTTTGTTTATTCCATTTTTAAAAAACCCTTGTGTCAAGATGAGGAATCCATAATGAATCAAAAAATCTATGCAATTCCCGCCGATTTTGCCCGCCCGGACACTCTCGATGAGGCAGGCTATCAACGCATGTACGCCCAATCTATCGCCGAGCCCGAAAAATTTTGGGGCGAGCAGGCAAAGCGGCTCCATTGGTTTAAACCATGGGATCAGGTACTACAACACCGCTATGCCCAAGCGGAGCATCAGTGGTTTATTGGAGGAAAACTGAATGCTTGTTACAATTGCGTGGATCGCCATTTGGAAGGCCCCCTGCGCGATGCCCCTGCTTTGATTTGGGAGGGGGATGAACCCGATATGGGCAAAACCTTAACCTATACCCAATTGCATCAAGAGGTATGCCGCTTTGCCAATGCGCTGAAAGCGCAGGGTATTCAAAAGGGGGATATCGTTACCATTTACATGCCCATGGTATTGGAACTGGCCATTGCCGTGTTGGCGTGTGCCCGCATTGGGGCCGTGCACTCGGTTATTTTTGGGGGCTTTAGTGCCGAGTCGATTCGAGGGCGCATGGAAGACTGCAAGAGCGAGTATATCATCACCGCTGACGAAGGCGTGCGCGGTGGCAAGAAGATTCCCCTGAAAAATACGGTGGATGAAGCCCTTGCCATGCTGCGTGGAACCAAGTGCTGTATTGTGTTTCAACGTACAGGCGGCGATATTGCATGGCAAAAAGGGCGAGATGTTTGGTGGCACGATGTGTTGAAAGGACAATCGGATGCATGCCCCGCAGAGCCGATGGATGCAGAAGACCCGCTGTTTATTTTGTATACCTCGGGTTCAACGGGCAAGCCAAAGGGTGTGATGCACACCACCGCGGGTTATTTGCTGTATGCCTCCTTAACGCATCAACTGGTTTTTGACCACCGTGCGGGGGATCGCTACTGGTGCACCGCCGATATTGGCTGGGTTACAGGGCACAGCTACATTGTGTACGGTCCTTTAAGTAATGGCGGTCCGAGCATCATGTTTGAGGGTGTGCCCAACTATCCCGATCCAGGGCGTTTTTGGGATGTGTGCGATAAGCACCAGGTGCAAAGCTTTTACACCTCTCCCACTGCCTTGCGCTCGTTGCTGCGTGAAGGCGATGAACACGTTACCAAGCGCAGCCTTCGTTCTTTGCGCTTACTGGGTACGGTGGGCGAACCCATTAATCCCGAAGCGTGGCGCTGGTATCATCAAGTGGTGGGCAAAGGGCGCCTGCCCATTGTGGATACGTGGTGGCAAACCGAAACAGGTGGGGTGTTAATTTCCCCCTTGCCTGGGGCCATGGCACTTAAACCGGGTTCGGCTGCAAGGCCCTTGTTTGGGGTGCGTCCTGTGCTGCTTAGCGAGGAAGGCAAGGTGGTTGAGGGTGTGGGTGAGGGCTATTTGTGCATCGACTTTCCGTGGCCTGGGCAAATGCGCGGGGTTTATGGTGACAAGCAACGTTTTTTTGACACGTACTTCTCACGCTTTCCTGGCTATTATTTTACGGGCGACGGTGCCAAACGCGACGAAGATGGTTATTACTGGATTTTAGGGCGCATGGATGACGTCATTAACGTTTCTGGTCACCGCCTTGGTTCTGCGGAGGTGGAATCGGCATTGGTATTGCATCCTTCCGTGGCAGAATCTGCCGTGGTGGGGATGCCTCACGATATTAAGGGCCAAGGCATTTATGCCTATGTCACCCTAAAACTGGGCGTCGATGAGAGCGAAGATCTTAAAAAAGAACTGCTGCAACATGTTCGCAAAGAGATTGGCACCATTGCCACCCCCGATAAAATTCAATGGGCACCTGCCTTGCCCAAAACCCGCAGTGGCAAAATTATGCGCCGTATTTTGCGCAAAATTGCCGCGGGTGAAACCCAAAACCTCGGCGATACCACCACTTTGATTGATCCTACAATCGTGAATGCCCTGGCTGCCAGTGCGCAATAAACGGGAATAGTGCAAAAGGAATTGGCGTAAAGTGGAGGGGGAGGTTCGATAAGGTCTCGGGGTTTGTAAGGTCCCCAAGGTTTGTTAATGGATGAGGGGGTCGACCCCCAAGTCGAGCTCAGTGGCAAATCGGGCAATGTTGGCAAAACCACCTTTTGGTTTTCTTCCATGTGGGCAAGCCCTTGCTTGATTCCTTCCAAATTTTCATGTAGGGGGGCGTTCGCCTATGTGAATGGGCACAAACGCTAGCGCCGCACAAATTGCCAAAAACTTCCATCAGAAAGTGTGCTCCCGTTGGGCGGTTCGGTGGGGAGCGAGCAAGGGTGTGGGCACTGTATGGGGAAGGTAAACCATGGTTCCCATGCTGTGGCGGGTGTTTGTTCCCATTCTTTTTTGGCTTGTGCTCCCTTAAAGGCAACCAAGACCCCACCCGTTTTTAAGAAGCCACGAGCCAGGGGTAATAACCGCTGAAAAGGAGCAAAAGCACGGGCCAGTACGCCATCAAAACGTTGCCTCCAAAGGGGGTTTGGTACCAATATTTTGGCGTCAGCGCACATTACCTCAGCATTGCTCAGGGCTAGGGTGTGCAAAACATGGGTTTGAAAGCTGGCTTTCTTCTGGCGGTGCTCCACGCTAAGCACGTGTAATTCGGGGCGGCTCATCGCCAAAAGCAAGCCAGGCAAACCTGCGCCTGACCCCAGGTCAAGCCAGTGGCTGTTTGGGGTAAAGTAGGGCAAGCAAAGCAAACCCAGGCAATCTAAAATATGCCGCGTCCACACGTTTTGCATTGAGTTTGCGGAGATAAGGTTTATTTTGCGATTCCATTGGATGAGCAGTGCAGCGTAACGTTCGATTTGCGTCCATGCATTCGCATCGAGTACAATGCCATGTCTTTTGAGTTCACGGCGCACCTCTTGCACGGGAAATGGTGTGGTTGCAGGTTTGTTTTGCCTGCATGGGCGTGTTAAGGATGGCATCAAGCTCTAGAAGAGAAGAAAAAAGGATTAGAAAGTGGATTGGATGCGAGAAAATTACGCCAGTGGAAAGCAGGATGCAGCCCGGTGTACACGCATCAAAAATGAAAGTGAACGTTAGTATTTCTCGCAAATGGCTGTGTTTATGAGAAGTGTATCGCATTACAAATGTCGGTCACTTGTGACAGATCGGCACCAATAAATGGGGGAGTGCGATGGAGAATACAACTTTTGCTGACATAAAACCTCCTGAAAACAGTGATGAAGAGGGTGGTGGCAGCGTTTTTGGCGATTTGGACGAGGATATTGACATCGATGCTGCCCAGGATTTTTTGAGCAGCGGCTATGATGCGGTGGTCGAGGCGGTTTTACCAGAACTTGAAGAAAAACCTCTGGGTGAGGACGATGCGGCACCCGGGTCACCCGGCGAAAACGATGGCGTACTGACCGATGCTACTGGGGTTGAAAAAACGGTGATCTCGGCCAGTGGATCGGCAGGCGTGAATGAACACGAGAAGGCCGATTTAACACCTCCCCCAGCAATGGCATCCCCCCCTGCAAGTGCCATGCATGGTCTGGAACCAGATCGAAACACAGACAAGGCATTTGATACGCCTCATGCCGAAGCGGCGGAAGATGCCGATTCCCCTATGGTCAACCTCGAAATTGCCGATTCGACACCCACACCCGAGATACCCGCAGGCAAATCCTCACCCGTGACGGCGCCATCCCCAGCAGTGTGGGAAGATTTTTCTTTTGCTGTAGATGACACCCTCGCCAACACGCCTTCCAACACGCCTTCTGATGTAGGCTCGGGGGGCACTGGGGATGAGCACAGTGAAAGTCAAACCCCCAATGCTGGAGGGGGGATCTCTGCGCAGCCTGTTGCCAGTACTTGGGAAGAAGGAATGGAGGATGTGAGAGGTTTTGAGGGAAGCACCGTTCACAACACTGGGTTGGGCTCAGGGTTGGACGCATTGGGTGCGGAGGACTTCCTGCCAAAGGACGGTGTGGCAGGGATAGAGGGCTTTGGATTAGAAGAAAAAAGCGATGCAGGTTTGGATGCGCAGCCCGCTCCCCAGAACGAACAAGCATTGGGCGATGTGGTGGATTTGGCCCCCTACCTTGTGGCTTCAACACCCCTCCCTTTTGAGGGTGAAGGCGAGGTATCCTCAGAAAGGCGCATGGCTCAAACGGGGGATGCCACTTCTAGTTCTAGTGGTGGGCTAAAAGAGCGGCCTCTTGTACCTGCACCACCACCGCCAACCGAAACTTTAGATACACTAACCCGCCAAATGTTGCTTACCACGCCACAACGCTTGGTGGTTGAATTGGGTGCGCTCGAGTTAAAGGGCGAAGAGATTATGGAGTTGGGTTATGGGAGCGTCTTGCGCTTAAATCGCACGGTTGGGCAAATGGTAGATATTACGCTGAATGGGTGGTGTCTTGCCAAAGGAGAAATTGTCCTTATTAACGATCGGGATATTGGGGTGCGGATGGTTTCTGTATATTCTAACCCGCCCAAGCAAAACCCCTGATACACTTTAAATTGACGCAGAGGCAGTTGGCCTTTGCCAGTTGCGTGTAGCCTATGAAAATAGAACGTGGTGCCCATTTGGTGGGCAAGGAAGATCAAGCGGGGATCAGTCCCTACGCCTTTGAGGATGCGAGCGTGTTGCCAGTGGGCCAAGCACCCTTGCTTGATGTGGTACTCCGGCGTTGGGCCAGGCAAATGGGCGATTACTTCTTTGATCAGTATAAAATAGAGGCTTATGTGGGGTGCTCGGTGGTCAATCGAGTGCATTTTTCCGAGTTCACCGAGTTGTTGCAAGGCTCTAGACCCTATTATTTTTTTCGCCTTACGCCTTTTGAAGGTGAGGGTATGTTTGTGTTAGACAATGCCTTAAGCGGTTGGTATTTAGCGCGCCAAGGGATGCAAAAAAGCTTGAGCGCAGCCAACCAAACGTATCTAAAACCCTTTGCGGAAAAAATGTTGGCAACCTTTGTGGGCTGCGGAAAAGGTATTTTGCCTGTGCAAACAGGTAAACTAAGCCGCGTTACCAATAGCCATGGTCGGGGACGGCTGTTAGAAGATTTTGAAATATGTTTTGTCGCTTGGGCGCATGTTTCGATTGGGGACGTGCAGGGCAAGATAGGCTGGTGCCTGCCTTATATCATGCTGCATTCTATTGTAGAGCAACTTGAACAAGCCCCTATCATTCCTACAGATGTGATGGAAAAACGTGGGGGCATTAAGGTATCATGGGATGCTTTTAAAAAAACAACACAGATGAAAGTGGGCGTTGCATTGGGAGATGTTGCGAGCCGGCAATTGGCTCTAACCTTGCTTTCTGGCGAGGTATGCGCTATTTCGTCCCTTGGAAATCGGGGGAAAGTGATGGTAACGCTTGGGCAAACACCCTTTGCGCAAGGCGAAGTGGGTGAGGTTTCAGGGGATTATGCAGTACGTATCGACGAAAACGTGCCCAAGGACAGAGAAAAGCGAGAAAAAAAAGGGCTTCCGTTGGGTGAGAAGGGTTTTTCTGCGCTTAAAATGCATGGGATGAAGCCTTACTAAGTGAGGGGGAAACTGCGGATGAATAAAAAAAATAAGAAAAATGAAATAATCGATTGACGTGTCATGAAAAGAGGACTAGGTTTACCACATGACACAGCGTAGGTCGCTTTTTACGCAAATGGTGTTTTTAGGATTCGTCTCTCTGAGAAAGGGCTTGTCCTCCGGTGCGCCAGACAAAAAAAGCGTTTGATCTTTGAAAAAAAGTTTCTAATCCGAAACGAGCATTCAGAAGAAGTTTCTGTCGTGCTCTGTTCGGAGACATATTCTATAATCGTCAGTTTTTTGATGCGATGTAGGTTTGTTTTCTTGAGCGGTATACTGTGGCGATAGCCGTGGTGTTTACCGTGTTTATGGGGAACAGACAAAGCCAGAAGGTTAATATTTTTAAAATGTATTGCATTCTTGCACGGGTGAGAGCGTACCGCAGATGTGCGGGGATCGCTTGCTGCCCATGCAGAACAGAGTATACAAGAGAGTTTGATCCTGGCTCAGAATGAACGCTGGCGGCGTGCTTAACACATGCAAGTCGAACGAGAAACCTACCTTCGGGTGGGGAGTAAAGTGGCGCACGGGTGAGTAACACGTAGACAACCTGCCTTTCAGTTTGGAATAACCCCTTGAAAGAGGGGCTAAAACCGGATATCACTGTGCTCCGCATGGGGCGCAGTGGAAAAGCTTGCTGCTGAGAGAGGGGTCTGCGGGACATTAGCTTGTTGGCGGGGTAACGGCCCACCAAGGTGACGATGTCTAGCGGGTCTGAGAGGACGGCCCGCCACACTGGAACTGAGACACGGTCCAGACTCCTACGGGAGGCAGCAGTGGGGAATCTTGCGCAATGGGCGAAAGCCTGACGCAGCAACGCCGCGTGAGTGAAGAAGGCCTTCGGGTCGTAAAGCTCTTTTTTAGAGGAAGAGGACAGACTTAACTCTAAGAATAAGCACCGGCCAACTCCGTGCCAGCAGCCGCGGTAATACGGAGGGTGCAAGCGTTGTTCGGATTTACTGGGCGTAAAGGGCACGTAGGCGGATATGTAAGCTAGAAGTGAAAGGTTTGGGCTTAACCCAAAATGGTCTTTTAGAACTGCATATCTAGAGAAAGTTAGGGGCAAGTGGAATTCCTGGTGTAGAGGTGGAATTCGTAGAGATCAGGAGGAACGCCGGTGGCGAAGGCGACTTGTTGGGGCTTTTCTGACGCTGAGGTGCGAAAGCGTGGGTAGCAAACAGGATTAGATACCCTGGTAGTCCACGCTGTAAACGATGAGTACTAGGCGTGTGAAGGGTTTAACCTTTTACGTGTCGCAGCTAACGCGTTAAGTACTCCGCCTGGGGACTACGGTCGCAAGACTAAAACTCAAAGGAATTGACGGGGGCCCGCACAAGCGGTGGAGGATGTGGTTTAATTCGATGCAACGCGCAGAACCTTACCTGGTCTTGACATTCCGTGACAACCCTAGAGATAGGGCTTTCCTTTCGGGGACACGGTGACAGGTGCTGCATGGCTGTCGTCAGCTCGTGTCGTGAGATGTTGGGTTAAGTCCCGCAACGAGCGCAACCCTTGTTCTTAGTTGCCAGCAGGTTAAGCTGGGCACTCTGGGAAGACTGCCGGTGATAAGCCGGAGGAAGGTGGGGATGACGTCAAGTCCTCATGGCCCTTATGACCAGGGCTACACACGTCCTACAATGGCGCCCACAAAGAGCATAGCCAACCCGCGAGGGTGCGCGAATCTCAAAAAGGGCGTCTCAGTTCAGATTGCAGTCTGCAACTCGACTGCATGAAGTTGGAATCGCTAGTAATCGCGCATCAGAATGGCGCGGTGAATACGTTCCCGGGCCTTGTACACACCGCCCGTCACACCATGGAAGTTGATGTTGGCAGAAGACGTTGCGCTGACCTTTTTGGGGGCAGGCGTCCAAGCCACTGTCGATGACTGGGGTGAAGTCGTAACAAGGTAGCTGTAGGAGAACCTGCGGCTGGATCACCTCCTTTCTAAGGAAGAAGACGTCTGTTTCATTCAGATGTTGTTATTGAGGCATTTTACGGTATTGTTTTTGGTGTGTCGCTCGAAAAATTGCGATGTTTGTTGTTGTTTCGGATTAGAGACTTTTTTGAAAGATTGAATGGGCGTGCGTTGTGTGTGTGGGTTCGGTTTTGCTTGCTTGAGAAGAGGTGTTGAAGTATGAGGGTTAATTACCTAAGGGTTGGTTATTTATCTGTTTTTACCCTGTTTTTGCTTGCTGGTACGGGTTTAGCTGACAAGAATAAGGTTGTGCCTGAGGCCGAAATGCTTGCCTCCAAGAGCTCTAAAACCAAGGGGATCGAAAGTGTTCGAAAGTTAGGTGTTGTTGCCCTCGATGGCGAGTTTTTGACGCCGAAAGGTCGTTTTCTTCGCGTTTGTGAAATCGAGATATTGCCAGGTGGGGTTGTTGCCATGCATAAACACAAAGAACGTCCTGGTGTCGCCTACATTCTTCAAGGTGAGTTGATGGAGTACCGTGGTGGCAAGGCAAGGGTTAAAAAGCAAGGGGATACGGCGTTTGAGAAAACGGGCGTTATCCATTGGTGGGAGAATAAAAGCAAAAAAGTGACGGCGAAAGCGCTTGTGGTGGATATTGTCCCTGCTGAGACGAGGTAGGTGTTTTTGGGTCTGTTTTGTTTTCTTTTCGGCAATCACATATTTTGTAATTAGGGCCTGTAGCTCAGTTGGTTAGAGTACACCCCTGATAAGGGTGGGGTCGGACGTTCAAATCGTCCCAGGCCCACTGTGGTAATGTTTGGTAATGATGGCGGGGAGAGTGTTATCCTTTCGTGATGTGCGTTTTTCTGAGGGATTAATGGAATAACGGTGTTGGGGGGATTAGCTCAGTTGGGAGAGCGCCTGCTTTGCAAGCAGGAGGTCGCCGGTTCGAACCCGGCATTCTCCACAATTGAGGCGCTGACTCACTAGATCGAGTATGTTTTGAGGAATATGTAGTTTTCCGCATACATGTTAAACGTGTTTTTGATGTGTGCGTGAGTAGTCAGCGGGGTTGGTGTCCATTTCGTAATGGATGTTTGCTTCGTCTGTTGGGTTTTTGAAAATTTGAGGAAGAGCAAAGTCTTTTGTTCTTATGCTGGGTGCGCATATCTGATTTATGGGTTTTTGAGACCTAGTAGCAGATGTTGCGTTAGGATTTGTTGTGTGGGTCATTACGTTTGAAATTCTCGTTTAGACTTCAACAGTATTTTTGGGGTTTCATGATGATTTATTACTGCAATTCCGCCGAATTGCTCAATACTTTTGCATATAGATAAAAGCGCAACATTCCGTTTCGTTTTGACAAGGTCATGGCGTTTAGGAATAGAAGTCAAGTGATAAAGGGCGCAGGGTGAATGCCTTGGCTCTGGGAAGCGATGAAGGACGTGGCAAGCTGCGATAAGTTTCGGGGAGACGCAAACAGTTTTTGATCCGGAGATTTCCGAATGGGGCAACCTGACAGCGGTCATGCGCTGTCGTCTTGTGGTTGAACACATAGATCACGAGAGGCGAACGCGGGGAACTGAAACATCTAAGTACCCGTAGGAAAAGAAATCAAAATGAGATTCCCTGAGTAGCGGCGAGCGAAAAGGGAGCAGCCTAAACCATATGGACTTTTGTCCGTGTGGTGTTGTAGGGCCGTCGATAGTTTCAATAAATAAATCATAGAAGAACAGCCTGGAAAGGTTGGCCGAAGAGGGTGATAGCCCCGTAGTCGAAATCTTTTTTTTGTTGGCAGGCGTGTCCCTAAGTAGGTCGGGGCTCGTGAAACCCTGACTGAAACTGGGTGGACCATCATCCAAGGCTAAATATTACCCAGAGACCGATAGTGAACCAGTACCGTGAGGGAAAGGTGAAAAGTACCCCGCTGAGGGGAGTGAAATAGTACCTGAAACCCTGACGCCTAGAAGCAGTGGAAGCGCGTCTGTTTTTAACAAGCGTGACCGCGTGCCTTTTGCATAATGAGCCAACGAGTTATGTTTTACAGCGAGGTTAAGTTTTAAAAAAAAGCGAAGCCGTAGCGAAAGCGAGTCTGAATAAGGCGATTTTCAGTTGTGAGGCATAGACCCGAAACCGGGTGAGCTATCCCTGTCCAGGTTGAAGCCTAGGTAAAACTAGGTGAAGGACCGAACCATTACACCTTAAAAAGTGTTTGGATGAGGTGGGGATAGGAGTGAAAGGCTAATCAAACCCGGAGATAGCTGGTTCTCCCCGAAATATATTGAGGTATAGCCTTGCGCGTTTGCTGCCGGCGGTAGAGCACTGAATGGACTAGGGGGCCCACCAGCCTACCAAACCCAATCAAACTCCGAATGCAGGCAAGCTGGAGAGCGCAGGAGTCAGACTGTGGGAGCTAAGTCCCATGGTCAAGAGGGAAACAACCCAGACCATCAGCTAAGGCCCCAAAGCGTCGATTAAGTGGGAAAGGAAGTGAGAGTGCAAAGACAACCAGGAGGTTAGCTTAGAAGCAGCTACCCTTTAAAGAAAGCGTAATAGCTCACTGGTCAAGTGCTCTTGCGCCGAAAATATATCGGGTCTTAAATCGACCGCCGAAGCTATGGGATTAAAAAGGTTCACTTTTATGTTTTGCATTCTCAAGAGGTTTGTCCGCTTTCGTTGTATGTCGGTTGTGTCTCCTTTTTGAGGTGCGGTTTGAACGTGAAGACGTTTGGTGGATTTTATGCAGAGCATAGGTGTGATTCTTTTTAATCGGTAGGGGAGCGTTCGTCTTTGGATGAAGCTAGATCGACAAGGGCTAGTGGACAATGGCGAAGTGCTAATGTTGGCATCAGTAACGATAAAGCGGGTGAGAATCCCGCTCGCCGCAAACCTAAGGGTTTCTCAGCCATGCTCGTCAGCTGAGAGTTAGTCGGGACCTAAGGCAAGGCCGAAAGGCGTAGTCGAAGGAAAACAGATTAATATTTCTGTACTGGTTTATTTGCGTTTTAAGCGATGGGGGGACGCAGCAGGTTAAGTTGGCCGGGTGATGGATATCCCGGTTTAAGCGTGTAGAGGGCTCGGCGTTGGTAAATCCGCATGCCGAGCACAAGCCTTGAGGCGCGATGACGAGGAGATTTTCTCCGCAAAGCAACCTACACCATACTGCCAAGAAAAGCCTCTAAGCAAGTAGATAGGCCACTCGTACCCTAAACCGACACAGGTGGGTGAGGAGAGCATCCTCAGGCGCGTGAGAGAACCCATGCTAAGGAACTCTGCAAAATCAGTCCGTAACTTTGGAAGAAGGACTGCCCGTAGTAGGTAAAGCCGCCGTGCGCGGCTGCGCTGAGTGCGGGCCGCAGTGAAGAGGCCCAGGCGACTGTTTAGCAAAAACATAGCACTCTGCAAACGTGTAAACGGAAGTATAGGGTGTGACGCCTGCCCGGTGCCGGAAGGTTAACAGGAGAGGTTCGCCCTTTTTGGGCAAAGCTTTGAATCGAAGCCCCGGTGAACGGCGGCCGTAACTATAACGGTCCTAAGGTAGCGAAATTCCTTGTCGGGTAAGTTCCGACCTGCACGAATGGCGTAACGATCTGGGCGCTGTCTCGGCATGGGACTCAGTGAAGTTGAAATAGCCGTGAAGATACGGTTAACCCGCAGCAAGACGGAAAGACCCCGTGAACCTTTACTCTAGCTTGGCAGTGAACTTTGGAATGATCTGTGTAGGATAGGTGGGAGACTTTGAGGCCAGTGCGCTAGCATTGGTGGAGTCAACCTTGAAATACCACCCTGATTGTTCTAGAATTCTCACTTAGGCCCGTGAACCCGGGCCAAGGACACTGTCTGGTGGGGAGTTTGACTGGGGCGGTCGCCTCCTAAATTGTAACGGAGGCGCACACAAGGTTCCCTCAGGCTGATTGGAAACCAGCTGTAAAGAGTGCAAACGCATAAGGGAGCTTGACTGCGAGATCGACAGATCGAGCAGGGACGAAAGTCGGTGTTAGTGATCTGGTGGTTCTGTATGGAAAGGCCATCACGCATCGGATAAAAGGTACTCCGGGGATAACAGGCTTATCGCGCCCAAGAGTTCATATCGACGGCGCGGTTTGGCACCTCGATGTCGGCCCATCGCATCCTGGGGCTGGAGCAGGTCCCAAGGGTATGGCTGTTCGCCATTTAAAGCGGTACGCGAGCTGGGTTCAGAACGTCGTGAGACAGTTCGGTCCCTATCTGCTGTGGGCGTTGGAAATTTGAGAGAGGCTGCTTCTAGTACGAGAGGACCGAAGTGGACAGACCTCTGGTGTTCCGGTTGTCGCGCCAGCGGCATCGCCGGGTAGCTATGTGTGGAAGGGATAACCGCTGAAAGCATCTAAGCGGGAAACCCGTCTCAAGATAGATTTCCCTATGGGCATCATAGCCCTCAATAAGGTCGCAGGAAGACTACCTGCTTGATAGGTGGGAAGTGTAAGCATGGTGACATGTTCAGCAGACCCATACTAACCGACCGTGAGACTTGACTTCTATTTCTAAACACCTTGGCTGTTGCCATGGGTTTTTATCGCCAAAACAGTCGGGTGCACTTTGCTCTGAAAGAGTTGGTGTATGTCGACTGTTGAGCAGTTAAAACAGCCTTCATCATTCCGGTGACTATAGCGGGAGAGAGACACCTGTTCCCATTCCGAACACAGTAGTTAAGCCTTCCAGCGCCTATGGTACTGCCGCATTTCTGTGGTGGGAGAGTTGGACGTTGCCGGAATGATAGAGGCTGTTTGTGCGTTTGGGCGATGCTGCTTATCCGGTAGCGCTCAACTCTTTGAACCTCTTGTTGAGATGGAAGTACTTGGATGGTTGCAGAGCAAAAAACCGAGAGGCAAATTGCCTATAGACAAGCGATTATCAACGTTTTTGATACGTGTACGAACAAATGTGCGTACTGTTATTGGGCGGAGTCCGGCTTGGTATTGGACAACGCCCAGTTACACCCCTTTCGGGATAAAGAATATATCGAGAAAGTTACGGATTTTTTTAATAAAAGGACAAACGACAGACAAAAGTGGCTGTTGCTGCTGTCTGGTGGTGAGCCATTGCTGATGCCGAATTTTGGTCACTTCGTTGAACGGTTGGCGCAATATGGGAATCAGATTAAGGTAAACACCGCGCTCCATGTTGGTTCATCCCAGAAAAATTATCGTTTCATGCTTGAGAATCCTGCCCCCTTTGAGAGTATCATGGCGAGCTTTCACGAAGAGAGCGATAGCGATGAAGATGCCTATATCGCGAGGGTCAAGGCGCTAAAATCCGCAGGCCATTCGGTTATTTTGAAATTGGTGGCACACCCTAAAAGGCTGCATAAGGCGGCTTCATTGGCTAAAAAGTGTAAAGACATGGACGTTGCCTTCTATTTAGCACCGATGATTTTGAGAAGCGGGACAACCTCCTATCCCAGAGATTACACGCCCGAGGAGCGTGCTCTCATCGACAAGTTTATCGTAACTAAAACCCAATCTATTATTATGCAAGAAGGGGTAGATACCTCGAGGTATCGCTGTTTTGCTGGGAGCGATATGTTTGGCTTGTATCTGTACACGGGGAATGTTTCCCCGTGTATTTCAACAGCAAATATGGGTTTGGATATCGGGAATATTTACGAAGACACATTACAATCGGTCGAGGGTCAGTATAAATGTCCTGAGAATATGGCGTGTACCTGTGAGGATCACTATTTTCAAGATACTCTCGTGGGTGTTACCGGGAGTGATGACTACAAATTGCTCAAAAAAGGTTGGATTGAGCCTGACACTGAGACAACCAAAGAGAAGTTAAAGGGGGCGGATCTGTTTTTTGCAGATGAGCCTAAGCAGGCGTGGGGTGTGACGCCACAAGGCGTTGGACGTGCATCTCTTAGCCGTGAGAGTGTACAGGCTACTTATCTAAAATCTTTGCCTTATTTTAGCTATGGCAGGAGGGATACGTATCATCGGGAATTCCGTGACCGTATGCCAACGCCGCAGATTTCACCACCGCCCTTTCGTTTTTTGTCTTTTGTGGTTGTTGGAATGAAAACAGGCATAAAGCACTTCTTGTCGAAACGGGCATAGTGATAAACAGGTATTTCCCCTCAACCTTGCTAAAGGTTTTGGGAGTAAGTGGGGGATATCCTCAGAATTTTGGGCGTGTAGCTCAGTGGGAGAGCATCACCTTGACATGGTGAGGGTCGCTGGTTCAATCCCAGCTACGCCCATGCTTTGCGGGGTATGGAGAACCGCACTTTTTTGAGGTGCAGGTGGCCTTTTTACGCCACACGCATTTAGGCATACTATCAGTAATATCCCTACCATTACCCGATACCCAGCAGTCTCCGGGTTGGTTTTGTTCATAGAAACTATTTACCTTAATAAAAAATATCACAATGACTCTGTTATTTGTGGCCTTGTCTTAAGCGTACAAAATTTGTTATAATGGTGCTCTGTCTGTGGGTTGTCCCTGCATTTTGGTCCTAAGCCTTGACGAATGGAGAGAAATGTTCAAGCGTTTGCTGATTGCCATTTTATTTTTATTGTGTTGCTTTGATTTAGGATTAGCACAACAAGGTGGGCAACTTGAGAGAGCGCGCCAATTACATGCCAAAGGGAAGTTAAGTCACGCTGCGGTGTTGTTGACTGAGTTTTTGGCAAAGGACCCACGCAATACGCAAGCACTGTATGAGCGTGGCATCGTTTATCAGAAAATGAACTTGTCTGAGCGTGCTATCGCGGATCTTACCTCGTATCTAAGTGTTGAGAAAGAGCCCCGTGGGTTCTACTATCGTGCGTTGTCTCATTTGCAAATATCGAACCCCTCTCAGGCGAAGTCTGATTTGAACGAGGTGTTAAAGTTACAACCGGATTTTGTTGGCGCAAGGCTCTATCGTGGGTTTGCAAACAATCTTTTGCGCGACTATCGCGCGGCAATTCAAGACCTAAACGAGGCTATTGCCAGGTACCCAAAATCTTTCAACGCAAGGGTTTACAGAGGGGTTGCCTATTATTTCTCTGGTGATCAAACCAAATCGATTGCCGACTTTAGTGTTGCTCTAACCATACAGCCCAATAGCGCACTTGTGTACAATAACCGTGGTATGGCGTATTTGGCTTTAGGCAAGGTGGATAAAGGGTTTTTGGATTTAAATCGTGCGAGAAAATTGGCTGCAAAAAGCAAAGACAGCGGTAATATTGCACATGAAACTGTGATTAACCGCTTATCCCACTACCTATCTAACAATCAATTTGACGCTGCGTCTCGTTATGCTAAGTCAACGCCAGCGGGAAAGAAGAATTCTACCCAGATAGAGGTTCTTTTGGCTGCGGGTTTGCTTAAGCAAGGCAAGACACGTGATGCTGCAAAAAAATTGGCAAAAATCTTGAAGAAAGACCCAAATAACATAGAAGCGTTAATTTTGCGTGCTTTGGTTGCTTTTCGCCGCAAGGGGTACGATTCTGCCAAAAGCGACTTGCTGCGGGTTATTGATCTATCGTCCGCAGAGACATACGCCCATCGGTTATTGGGGGATATATACTATATACAAGGTCAGCTGCGTAACGCGGTTGCAAGCTATTCCAGCTATATTCAGCTGGGGGGTACGGAAGAGGTTGTTTATCGCAATCGTGCACAGGCGAGCTATTTTGTGCGTAATTACGAGGCATCTCTTCAAGACTATAATTTCCTGATTTTGAAGAACAAGAAGACAAAGGAATATTTCTTAGGACGCGGCCATGTAAACTATAAGATACGGCGTTATAAAGAGGCTATTGATGATTATAAGCGTGCTCTTGACCTTGGTGAGAAGATGCCTATTATTTACATTCGCATGGCAGGTGCTCTATCGAGCACCAAGGCGCATAGACAAGCAGAAAGTATTGCTGGCAAAGGGCTGGGGTTACATCGGGGGAATGCGGAATTATATCGTATTCGCGGCAATGCTCGAATCAAAAATCGCAACGTAAAAGGTGCTATTGAAGACTATACAAAAAGTGCAGATATAAAACCTGATTTTGATATTTACTATCGATTGGGCTTACTGTATAATGAAAACAACGACGTTGAGAATGCAATTGTTTTTTTGACGAAGGCTTTGAAGATAAGATCCAGTCACTCATTGTCTTACCGATATCGTGGAAGTTTGCATGAGAAGGCAGGGCAAAAAGCCAAAGCGTTGGCAGACTGGGAAAAGGGATGCAAGCTCGGTGATTCTGCCGCTTGCGGTTTTCTGCGGCAGTCAAGTTAGAACTGCAGCAGCGTAAAAAACAAAGGAGAAAATGCTATGAAATTCACGGAGAGTTTTGGTGCTTTTGTGCTGATGGTTTCGGTTGGGGCTGTGGCTTTTGCTGCGAATCCATCCTTGTATGGTCAAGCAAAAATAGAAAAAGGGAGCATTTCTATTGCTCGCGAAGGCAAAGTGGTTGTTCACCAAAAATCAAGCGAGGTTACACCGGTTTATGTTGATGATCTTATTCTGGTTGGGCCTGAGTCTAAGTTGACCTTGGATACCGTCGAGGAGACGGTGATTACTTTGGGAAGCAATGCTGCCTTTCAGGTGAAGCCATGGGAAGAACAAGGCAAGAAGGGGTTTTTCCGCATGCTTTACGGTAAGATGCGCGCAAAGGCGAAAAAAGTTGTTGGTGCTCAAGATAGATTTTCTTTGAAAACTGCGACTGCTACGATTGGTGTTAAAGGCACTGAATTTGTGGCGACGGTAACACCTCAAGGTGATGCGTTGGTTGTGGTTTCGGAAAGCATTGTTGAAGTGAGTGGTGCTGACGGGCAGTCGAGCAATGTTCGCCCCGACCTTTTGAGTGTTGTGGTCAATGGGGAAAAATCAAGCGACGCCTCTTTGATTCCTGCCGGACTAAAGGCCGAACTTGAAAAAGGTTTGGATGCCCCTGCAGTGACAAGCAGTGCTGCCAAGGCTTTGCCTGCTGAAAAAAGCTTGATCAAGAGTGGTATTGTTTCCAAAGAGGCACTTCGATCTGCGCGTCGTGAATTGGTAAGCATCCGTGATTCTATTGATTTAGATGAGCCGATATTTCCTTTGAATGGAAGCCAAGAATTGCCAGCAGATTTGTTTGAAGATTTGTTTACACCAAAAGTATTTTTACCATCCGTAAGCTAATGCTACTTTTAGGGTATGTTTTAGTTTACTTGAACCCCTGTTTGTCCGGCCTTTTATGGGGCGGATAGCAGGGTTTTTTTGTTGGTCGCCTCAAAGGCGAGGCGTGTTTTATTATCATGGTTGCTCAAACTAAAAATACTTGTCAAAAGAGGGTGGTTGAATGAAAAGTTATGTCTGCCTAGTAGTGATCTTAGTGGCCGTTTTAGGGGACAGTGCAGCGTTCTCACAGAATGCAAGCCCACCTCAAATTTTGACTAGTGATTTATCTCGCCGTACGGTGACACAAGAAAATGTGATCCAAGCCACCTTTATGGTGATCGATCCTGATACTGTGACCGAAGTGCGCATTAATGATAAGAAAGAAAAAATTACCAAAGGGGGGATTGTTGTTGTCAACAAGACACTCTTCTTAACCGATACTGAGACGCTTGTGGAGATTGTAGCAAAAGATGTCCGTGGGTCGAGACGCAAAAAGTCGTATCTCATTATTTATGAAGAGCAAATGTTGCGCCCATTTTTGGTTTCACCCTTGCTGCTGCCGGCACCTAGAATAGAAAAAGCGGATACTATTAAACTGCTTATGCCTGCTTTGCCAATTCCACCTGTGAAATAAGGGGTAGATACAAGACGGATGCGCTTCAAAATTTCCCAAAAAATGTTTCTTATACTCCCTATGATACTGGGAGGGCTATTGTTGTTTGCGTGCTCGTCTAACGGAATCATCCCCCCTCCCCCTTCATTGTTAAGACAAGATCAGCTTCCTGTTAATTTTTCTGCGACAGAGATACGCAAAATAGAGTTCTCTGCCAAAAGAGGTAATGCAAACGCTTTATATACTATGGGTTGGTTGTCTCAATACGGGCACCAAGACTCAGGCATCCCACAAAACTACAAAATGGCCCACACGTGGTATGAGCAGGCAGTCAAAAAAAATCATGCTGAGTCTTTGGTAGCTTTGGGTTATTTGTACGAACTAGGCCTGGGGGTTGAGCGCAATGTTGAACGATCTTTAACGTATTACTTTCGCTCGTCACAACTAGGTAATCCTCGTGGACAGTACAACGTCGGGCGTTTGATTGAACAAGCAGGGATTGAAGAGAACGTTTATTTAGGCAAAAAACCATCGGCAAAACCTGGCGGAAAAGGCTTGACAGATCTGGGTGGAGTGCTGATTGCATCTTATGGGGCCCTTAATTGGTATTTGGCGGCTGCAGTGCAAGAATTGCCTCAAGCACAACTTGCTGTTGGTTTGAAGCTGGAGGTGGGGGAGGCGGGGCGGCCAGCCGAACCCCTTTCTGCCGCAGTGCTGTATCAATTGGCGGCTAAAAAGGGAAGCCGAGAAGCGAGGCGTCGTGTTGGTTGGATGTATGATGCGGGCTATAACGTCCCAAAAGATCGTGCTCTGGCCACTAATTTATTGCGTGGATTGGACAAAACAGGAGATCTAGTCGCGGGTTTTCGTTTAGGGGTTGGATATCAATATGGCCTTGGCGTACCCAAAAACCTTGGGACTGCCCAACGAATCTACCAGAAGAATGCGAATCAAAATGAACCGCGGGGCGTGTTTGCACTAGCTTATAATACGCATGTGAAAGGCGATGAGGAAGGCAGTGCAGGGAGTGCTGAGATTATTAGGGCAATGCAATTGTATGAGCGTGCTGCAAGTTTAGGTGAGGTCGAAGCACTAACCAATTTAGGTTATCTTCATTATCGCAAATTAGCCCCGAATGCCAGTTTAGAACAGGGGATTGAGTATTTTAAACAAGCTGCGGAATTGAATAGCTCATCGGCGCAAGCGTATCTAGGGTGGGCGTATATCGTGGGAGTAGGGGTTAAGAAAAATGAAAAGCAAGGGCTGTCTTTGCTAAAACGGGCTGCAGATAGAAACAATCCTACGGCACAGTATAACCTTGCTTTTTTGTACGCCAAAGGAGAGGTGGTTGAAGCACCCGATTTGAAGAAATCTATTTTTTGGTTGATTATCGCTGAACGGACTGACGACAAAAAAATTCAAGCAAGTGTAAAGCGGTTCAAAACAGCCATTCTAAGCCGTATTTCATCTGATTTGCTCAAAGAAGCAAGACAAGAAGTTTCTTCTTGGCAGCCGAAATTGTAACACCGACATATCATTGCGAAAGTAGGCGGGTTCATTTCCAAATACCAAATGGTTAGAAAAAACAGCGCTATGGTGGCGATAGACGCTGCCATCGCGCTTTTTTATTTATTATCCAACAATCGAGTCGTCGATCATGGTGCATCCTCACTACCATACCACCCTTGTTTCGCGAGTGAATTGTGTGGTTTTGACCGTAAGTGATACGCGCAGCCAAACCACCGATGCCAGCGGCAATCGCATATGCAAAATGCTTGAAAATGAACAGCATACGGTGTTGCAGCGTATGATTGTCAAAGATGATGCCGTTGCCATCAGGGCCGCATTTGAGGGAGCCATGTCTATGCAGTCTTTGCATGTGCTCATTACCAATGGCGGAACAGGGATCGCTAAAAGGGATGTGAGTGTGGATACCTTGCTCCCTTGTTTTGACTGTGAGATGAGGGGGTTTGGCGAGTTATTTCGCGTACTTAGTTTTAAGCAAATAGGATCTGGCGCCATGTTAAGCAGGGCGACCGCTGGTATTAAGGCGGGGAAGATCATTTTTATGCTTCCGGGGTCTTCCAAGGCCGTTCATTTAGCCATGCAAGACCTTATTCTGCCTGAACTGGTGCATCTGGTAAACGAAATGAATAAATAGTGTATGATTGCACTTACAGTGCGTAACCGATTGCAGTCCGTTTTTACAAAGGATGCCCTTAAAGCCTGATGAACAAAGACAAAACCATGCTGGAAGAAAAGGTGGTGTCTTTGGAAGACGAAGACAAGTTGGAAAGCCCTGTATTGCTGGATGAAACCGACGTTGTGATTGAAGATTTCAAGCAGCGTTTAAAAAATTTGCAAAGCCGCTTGTACCAAAAACAAGCAAATAGAGATCATGAAAGAGAAGTGGTTGCAAAAATTGCGGCCCACCTCTCACACCCCGCAAAAAATTTGAGCGTGCGATTGCAAAAGATGCTGGGTTCTACAATGCGTAATGAACAAGGGCACGATGAGCTCGAGGCATGTGTGCAAACAGCCAACACCCTACACGCGTTTTTAGAAAAAATAGGCGATGCCCACAGCAATCTGATGCACGCTTTAATGGGCGAGGGACGGTTGCTGCCTTTGCGTTCTTTTGACAATGAAATGCACACGCATGTTGTGGATATCAACTGTTCATATGCGGATGTATTAGGGGCTAATCCTTTGCTCGCCAACAAACAAATTGACGGAGCCATTTTTTCAATGATTGCGGTGTTTTTAGAAGCCATAAGAGAGATATTGGGTTACCGTGACCATGTGCGCATTCACTGTATGCTAAAAGAAGAAAAAGGCAAAACCACCTTAGGCATGCAGATATTAGGGCAAGATGCATTATGTACTGCACACGCCAAGCAACATTTACTTAGTGATTATGCATGGGACGCATTGGGCGATGGGAAAGCCAGTGTTGCGCTTTTGTATGCAGAAAAAATACTGGAGATTAAAAGGGGTCATTTTTCCTTTTTGCGCAAGGGAGATAACGTTCATGGTATTCATATCACCATTCCTGTTATAGACTAGCGAGCATTTCCTATTAAAACCCTATGTTTATTTTGAAGTAGCATTTTATATGAAAATGATGCCGGTAGTGCGCACCGTAGTTAGCACGGTATTGAGCCGCTTATGGGTTGAAAAACAAGATAGAGTGTATATGGAGCGCTTGTTGGCGCTGTTAATGGAAAATGCAATGCCCTTTGTGCTTGCAGTGGTGTTTATGTCGCTGTACAACGTGATGAATGCCGTGCCTGTTTGGTACACCAAAGACATTGTAGATTCAATCAGAAGTGGAAAGGTCCCCACAATTGATCGATTTTTTCTGGTGGGCATGGGCATTTTTTTGGTGTTTGCGCTGAAAGGTTTATTTTTCTTTAGTCATACATACTTCATCGGGCTTGTTGGTCAACGCGTTATTTTTACATTGCGTCAAACGCTCTACAACTGTCTGCACAAATTCTCATTTCCATTTTTTGTGAAAACACCTGTGGGAGAAGTGATATCACGTTTTACTTACGACACGGTGATTGTCCAAAATGCCATTCAACTCAGCATGATTGGTCCTTTTCGTGATTTGCCGATGGTGTGCATTTTGATGGCCATTCTATTCTATCGTAGTTGGCAGCTTTTTTTGCTCTCTGTAATTATTATCCCCGTTGCTGCTGTGCTCATTGGGTTTTTTGGTAAAAAAGTCAAAAGAGCAACCGAAGAACGCCTAAAAGTTTTTGGAAAACTCACCACCTTGCTTAATGAAAGCATTCACGGGGTTCGAGTGATAAGGGCCTTTGGAATGCAGCACTACGAGGAGACGCGCTTTAATCAGATCAATCTCAAAGCGCAAGAAGAATTCTTAAAGTCAGTGCGTGTCATCGCCATTTCGCCAGCTATCTTGGAAAGTGTGGGAGCATTATCAGGGGGCTGCATTATTTTATTGGGAGGATGGTTGATTATTCAAAACAGCATCACCCCAGGGGATTTTGTCTCCTATTTGTTGGCATTTTTCTTACTCAATTCGCCGTTAAAAAATTTGAACCGCTTTAATTTGCATGTGCAAGAAGGCCTTTCTGCCGTGAAACGCTCGTTTGATATGATGGATAAGACCGAGCGTGAGACAGATACACCAACGACCAGAGAAATGAACGCCGCCAATGTCACCCTTCGACTTTGCGTAAGGAGTTTTGCTCACCACGAGAATTCTAAAATTGTCTTAAAAGATGTCGATATCACCATTCCTCAAGGAGAAATGGTGGCGCTGGTTGGTCCGAGTGGTTCTGGAAAAACCACACTTGTACACCTTATTCCAAGGTTTTTTGACTTAAAAGACGGCATGATACAAGTGAATGGGACAAACATCAAAGAATATACCTACCTTTCTTTACGCAAGCACATTGCATTTGTGAGCCAAGAGATTTTTTTGTTTAACGATACCATTGCCAACAACATTGCATATGGCAGCATTCACTGCTCGCGCGAGCAAATTATTGAATCCGCAAAACAAGCCTACGCCCACGACTTTATTGAGGCACTGCCAAACGGATATGACACCATGACGGGTGAGGGTGGAATCACGCTTTCAGGAGGCCAGCGCCAGCGCATTTGTATTGCGCGCGCTTTAATGAAAAATGCCCCCATTTTAATTTTAGATGAAGCGACATCTGCATTGGATGTGGAGGCAGAACAAGAGATTCAAAAAGCCGTGAATGCGGTTGTTAAAAATCGTACCACCATTGTGATTGCGCACCGCCTTTCGACCGTCCAACAAGCCAATCAAATTTATGTAATGTCGCAAGGGAGCGTTTGTGAGCATGGAGATCACCACGCATTGCTCGAAAAAGGGGGGCTTTATTCCAGGCTGTATCATATGCAATTTAGAGGAAATGGCAATTTGTCGCCAGCCAAGGGTAAGGGACCTGGGTTTTTAACAAACCTCAGCACAAATGGGCGTACACATAAAGATACGTGAACACGCAATAACGACCGTTTTTACGCACAGATACCCGCGTTATCTGTCGTTTAAAATTGTCGAAAGAGCGAGAGTCTAAGCATAATACCGTTGAAATTGATAGGTGTGGTGGTGCTATTGGGGTAGGGGTTGTTATGAATCACAACATCATCGAATTTGGTGCTCGATAGTGCGTAGCGTATCCCCCATTGCTCGCCCTTCACTTCTAGCCCAAAGCGGGTTATTCCTGTGGTTTCACTCACGGTTAAAGGTCTGCTAATACTGGTACCAAAGGGGCGTGCTAAAAATACGGCTTCGAGCGCACCAAAACCAACCCCCCAAAAATAATTTAAACCTGCCTCTGTAGGGTTATAAATGTAAAAATCAATGGATACGATGTGCAGGTAGAGGGTCATGTTTTCTTGGTTTTGCAATGTCCGTCCTTCTTCCAAGGCATCGGCACTGTCTTGACCAAGAGCATACCGTTCAAACTGGATGCCGATTCCGCGAGGGAAAAAAAAGGTTGGAACGACCCATTCCACCCCAAAAGAAGGCAGTGCATGGATCAATCTTTTTCCCAAACCAGGCGTGGGGTTTTTGTCGGTCGAACGCGTACCCACAAAAAGGGAATTGGATGAGGGAGATTTTGCATTTTGATAGATGCTTTCTCGCGTGATGCTATAAAAAGGGTGGATATCAAACGACCAATGCTCGTCCATAGATAAATATAGTCGCCAATACGTTTCAGAAGTGTCTCCGAATTTGGCTTCACCTTCGATGAGAGGCGGATCTTGCGGATTTTCAGGTACTGCAAGGAGAGGTGCGGGGGGTTGTATGGGGATAAAGGGTTGCGCAGGTTGTATGGGCTGCGCATGGGGTACGGTAACCCCCAAAAGGATCAATCCTAGAGTAATGCTACTGAATTTGAGCGTTTTAACGCAAAGGGCATACATTTTAAAAACCAGCATGATACAGTGGTTGCTGCTTAAATGATGATACAGTGGGCACAGGCCAGACGGCTTGTAGCACCTAATGCTTGAATGCTATGACGAGATGCAAGTTTTGTGCGGGGATAAAAATGGGATGCAAAAATGGGGACATCAAGCCGTTTTGCATGGTAAAGCGCGCGGGGGTGTGCCTACAATTTTGACAAAAAATGCCTTGCTGATGATAGGTGGAGTGCGTAGAGGACGCTTGCATGGGCACCAGTGAGAGAACAAAGGCAAAAAAAAACGCCAAAGAGCGCTTGGTTGTGAAGGTTGGCACCAATGTACTCACACGATCAGATCAGCATTTGGATTATAATGTCATCCACCAAATTGTGCAGCAAATCGGTATTTTGCACGCCCAAGGGCATCAGGTTATTTTGGTTACATCAGGGGCTTCAGGGGCAGCTTGGGGCTTGGCCGATTTTTCGAGCGAAAAACGCACTTTACGCCGTTTGCAGTTGATGACAGCCGTTGGACAGCCACGCCTTATTCAAATGTATGCTGATTTTTTTCGTGAGCAACACATCGGTGTGGCACAAGCATTGCTCACGCGCTTAGATTTTGGGCATCGCGGGCATTATTTAAGTATTTGTGAGGTTTTAGATGGATTATTGGAACGCAACCTTGTTCCAATTGTCAACGAAAATGACGTGGTTGCTGGGGATGCATTAACTTTTGGTGATAACGACTATCTGGCTGTAGGCGTAGCAGCGGCGATCAATGCCGACAGGTTGATGCTACTCACCACCACGCAAGGGTTTTACGCAGGTGGTGATCCACACACCAATCTCCAAGCAAAATTGCTCACGCAAGTGCATAAGATTACTCCCGAAATGTGGAAGTGGTGCGCACCAACATTTTCTGAAGGAGGACGTGGTGGCATGCACTCTAAGTTAAAAGCAGCCGAGGTGGGCAATGCATTTGGGATTGATGTGCATGTTTTGCCTGGCAAAATGCCCGAGGTCTTGTTTCGTGCCTTGGCAAAAGAAGCGATAGGGACGCATTTTGTCCCGCAAGTTAAACGCATGCGTTCCTATCGCCGCTGGCTGCGTTTGGCGGCTATGGTGCATGGCAAGTTGGTTATTGATGCGGGTGCTGCCCAGGCCCTGCGCACTCAAAAAAGCCTGCTATTCGCTGGCGTGGTGGCTTGTGAAGGGGCATTTTGTTCGGGCGAAGTGGTGGAAATTTACGAGGAAAAAGAAGGCAAACTCGGGGTGGGGGTTTCAGGATGGAGTTCGGATGCCTTGCATGAGCGCCTAAAGCATCGCGCCAATTCCGTTGAAAGCAGCAATGTTAGCAATGATAAACCCGCTATTCACCGGAATCATCTGTTGTTGGTATAATGCTTAAAGGGAAGGTGGCACTTTTAGGAACCACAGAGGAGGTGTGTGGAAGGGGGTCTCTTTCATGAGGTCCGCCGAAGCTTGGCCACCCGTATGTTTTCAGCCCTCTTACTTCCTCCGAGAACAGGGTTTTAAAAAGGGATGCCCCACTTATTTTCAAAAGCAAATGCCTTTTGCGGGTGGCGGATTCGCGGTTCGAGTTCACGCTCTTGCAACCCAGTGGGTAACTGGTCGGCTTGGCCCACAAAACCAATGGCTAGCACGCTAACAGGTGAAAACCCAGAGGGAATGGCGAGGGCTTCGCGTGTTTTTTCGGAATCAAACCCTGCCATAGCATGCACACTTAACCCAATGGCTTGCGCTTGAAGGACAAGCTGAGCGTTTGCCATCCCGACATCGTGCCATGCATGGGCATTGGGGCGACCATTGTCCTCATAGGCATTTTTAGCAGCGGCAAGCACAAGCAATTGTGCATGGCTTGCCCAGGTTTGGTTACGTGACATCAAGCATTCAAGCAGTGTCTTAAACCCAGCGGGATTTTTTTTGTGGCAAACAACATAACGCCAGGGTTGCTCGTTAAAACAAGAGGGTGCCCAACGTGCTGCCTCAAGGAGGACCTTCACCTGATCCAAAGAGACGACCTGGTTTGAAAAAGCGCGTGGGCTCCAACGCTGTTCCATGAGATTGTGGATGGGAAAGGTGGTTTTTGCAGGTTTTTTCATGAAAGAATGTCCCTTATCATCCACGTGTGGGGGCATAAAAAAGGCTCCCCGGGCAAGATTCGAACTTGCGACCTAGTGGTTAACAGCCACCCGCTCTACCGCTGAGCTACCGGGGAATACCGCATAAACGTTTTGTGATTGCCACACAAGCAGGTGCATTGTATTTTATTTTTGAGCAATAGAAAAGTTAAAAAACCTCACTTTGCGTGTTCTTGGTGTTTATTTTTAAAACCCAGTAAAAACGCCCTATTGAAAGCGGCATCCTTACAATGGGGCATTCACCATCTAAAGCAAAAACGCCCGCCCACACCAAAAAAGAGCGTTTGGATAAGTGGCTTGTGCACGCAGGTTTGGTTGAAAGCCGCGAGCGTGCTCAAGGGCTTATTTTGGCGGGCAAGGTGCGCGTGAATGCGCAATTGGTAACAAAAAGCGGGTACATGATAGGCGATGATGCCACAGTTCAAGTGCTAGGCATCGAGCATCCATTTGTGAGCCGTGGTGGTGTCAAATTGCAAGGAGCCCTGGCACATTTTAACGTTCAACCTAAAGGCGTGGTTGCACTGGATATTGGTGCCTCCACAGGTGGGTTTACGGATTGCCTGCTGCAACAAGGTGCCTTGCGTGTTCATGCCTTGGATGTCGGGTATGGTCAGTTGGCGTGGTCATTGCGTCAAGACCCACGGGTGGTGGTTTGGGAGCGCACAAACCTGCGCCATTTGCCAGCGGGCTCGCTAAATGAGCAGGTGGAATTGATTGTGATTGACGTCTCTTTTATTGGCTTGCAGCAGATGCTACCCCATGCCAAGCGGTTTTTAGCACCTCACGCTGCAGTGTTGGCACTGGTAAAGCCACAGTTTGAAGCAGGGCGGGAAAATATCCAAAAAAAAGGGCTGGTGAAGGATGCCAACATTCACATGGAGGTGGTTGAGCGCGTACTGGCATGTGGTGGAGCATTGGGTTGGAAAACGGTGGGTTGGTGTGCGTCTTCTTTGGTGGGTAAAAAAAGTGGCAATCATGAATTTTTCGCCTATTGGCGGGTCGAGGGGTCTCAAGCCTGCTAGGGCCGTTTTTGTGGGTGAGGGCGCGATATTTTTTATCGTACAAAAGGCGCAGTCCGCAAAAAAACTTGCTCGACTACTTGGTGGGCCAGTTCCTTTAAAGCGTTGTTAAGGGCGGCATTTCTTGCCCCAGGGCTTTCGACGGCGCTGATGGTTTGGGTAGGGTTGTTTTCGGCATAAGACGCCGTGCGGCTCAGACCAAACCCGATCGACGGACGGCGCCATAAAGACGGGCTTTGCTTGCCAGCAGAGGTTGGGGCGGATGCTGGCCTGGGTGGTTGCAATTCGATTCTGGCAGCAACGCTACATGTGACCAAAATCACCGTGGCAACGCTAGTGGTGTCGCGCGTACAAACTGTGCGGGTTACCGTGGCAGTAAGTTGCCAAGCACCAGGTTTATTTGCAACTTGTACAATCGAGGCGGCTTGAGCAAATTGCTTGCGCAAAGCCCCGCGGAACATGGTCTCAAGCCCCGCAAAAAACGTGTGGTTGCTCACGTGACCCAGTGCAAGTTGGGTGGTTTTGGTGGGTTGGTTCGAGGGTGTTAAACTTAAATGCTGTGGTTGGTAGCCACAGCCCATCGGTAAACTTCCTGTGATGAGCCATGGCATGATCTTTAGAATAATCCGCATCTTTAGAATAATCCGCGCTATAAAAGTACAGCGCCCAAAAAATTGGAGTATGTTGCACATAGCGTTTTTGCCAGTATCGGCATTTAAAAACGTGTAGACAATCAAGTCGGGGGTCGTTTTCGAAGCATGGAGGTAAAAAACAAAAAAGTACCATGGCGGTTCATGCTATTCGACTGCATGAATACCTTACTTTCCCTTAACACGCAAACCTTGCCTACCATGGCATGGCACGGCAAAACCATCGTTTCAACCGCGCCGTTGGTGCATACCTACCTTCAACAACAACGCCCCAGCATTACGGTTGCGCAGGTACATGAGGCAGCGCGGCACGCCTGGCAGTTTTCGCAAGCAACGCATGGGAAGAGCCACCGTGAAGTACCCGCACAGCGTCGCTTTGAAAAAATGTTAGAATACCTCCACTGGATAACAGACATTGAAAAAAATGCCCGTAGGATAAAAACCATTCACATGGAATGCGTGACGGGGGCCTTTTGTTTGCCCAAGAGGCGCAAACAGGCCTTGCAAAAATTGCGTCAACATTTTGGATTGGGTTTGCTGTCTAATTTTGATGATGCCACCGCACTGCAAAAACGGCTCGAGGGTTTAAGAATTGCCCATTGGTTTAATCCCTGCATGGTCTCTGAGGCCATTGGGGTGCGTAAACCTGGGTTGCATGCTTTTGTTCAAGCATTAAAAGCAGCAAATCTCGAGCCCGCAAAAGTATTGTTTATTGGCGATTCATGGGAGGAGGACGTACAAGGTGCATCCAAGGCTGGTATGGATGCGGTATGGGTGAACGCTAACAAACAACCCACTCCTACCCAAGGTTTGCGGCCAGTGTGGGTGGTGCAGGATATTGCCGATTTGGTTAATTTGCTGCTAAACGAATAACGGCTTATTGCTTGGAAGCACCCGCCAAAGATTTAATCCGCTCTTCAGGGGTAAGCACATGGGTAATGCGGCAACCATAATGCTCGTTAATCACCACCAATTCGCCTCGGGCAATCAGTTTGTTGTTAATCAAAAAGTCGAGTTTTTCCCCAATCAAGCGGTGCAATTCAATCACCGAGCCCTGACCTAAAATGAGCAAGTCCCCAATCATCATTTTGGCACGACCTACAGAAAAAATAGCCTCAAGGTTGGTAGCCAGTAAAAAATCGAGGGTGGGGTTTTCCCCGGGGACCAAGTGCACACCTTCGCGCTCGACTAGCAGCGAGCGAAGTTGCGCAGTTTCGTCACTGATGCGTTGCTGTTGACTGCTTTTTGAGTCGGCAATATCTGTGGTGGTCCCTTCTGGCAAATCTAATTCCGCCAACGGTTCTCCTCCAGCGCCACCACCATCGGCATGCACATCGCCTCCTGCCCCGTCTTCTTTAGGAGGCTGTGGGCTCCCATTTGTGTCAGTTTTGTTAAACTCCGCCAGCATCCTATCCAAGTCATCTGCCATGGCTCACACTCCGTTATTTTTTACAAAGACGCTGCCTTAAAAACCCAGCATTTTGGTGTTATGGGTGGTGGCAGACCGCTATTCTATTACAGTGGGTCAGCACTTGTGCGTGAAAGCGAATATTTTTTTTACAACTGCAGTTAACGCTATAACCGGCATGCTTGCAATAAGGTATAGTATGGATAACGCAGCCATTTTAGCATACCGATATGCCAAGGGAGAATGCGTGATTAAGGCAGTCGACATGCAAACACGGAACCGTTTGATGTGGCTCGAAAGACAAAAAATGTGTTGTCGAAATATAAAAGGCCGCCCATAGATGGGGTGGTATCCCCTAAGAGGTCATTTCGGTGCGTCTTGAAAGGTTTCCAAATTTTGCCGATTCATGTACAAAACTCAGTTCAATTCCGCGCTCGCTGGTTGTAATAGGCCCATTGCGCTGTTTGGCAATATGCAATTCGGCCAGCCCAAGCACGTTTTCGTCACCGCGCTTGTAAATTTCTTCGCGATGGAGAAACAATACCAAATCTGCATCTTGTTCAATGGAACCCGATTCGCGTAAATCAGAAAGACGCGGGCGCTTATTGGGGCGGTTTTCAAGGGCGCGATTGAGCTGAGCACAGGCCAGTACGGGAATATCGAGTTCTTTTGCCAAGGCTTTTAGACCTCTGGAAATCTCGGCAATCTCTTGCTCACGGTGTTCGGTCCGTGAGTGGCTGCGCATCAATTGTAGGTAGTCGACTATCACCATTCCCAAACCATGCTCTGCACGTACACGGCGGGCAATGGCCCTTGCTGTCAGCGGGGTGAGTTCAAGGGTAGCATCGATCATCATTTTTACATCGCCCAGGGTATTCATTGCCAAACCAAGTCGGTCCCATTCTTCTTCATCTAATTGGCCGCGTTGTAAGCGGTGTCCGTTAACATTGGCCTCTGCGCAAAGCAAACGCATGCCCAATTGTTCGGGTGACATCTCGAGGCTAAACACCAGCACAGGCTTTTTGGTTTGTTTGGCTGCGTGGCGGGCAAGCCCAAGGGCCAAGGCGGTTTTTCCCATTGAGGGTCGCGACGCAAGGATGATGAGATCGGACCTTTGAAAGCCATTGGTCATTTCATCCAATTGCACAAACCCCGTGGGTAAGCCAATCAGTTCGCCATCGCGGTCTTGTGCTTTTTCCAGAGTTTCAAAATTTTTGGCCAGCACCTCACCTAAAGACTGATAAGAGCGCTGTTGGGCACGGGTGGCCAGGTCTAAAAAAATATTCTCGGCCTGTTGAATCAAACCGCTCACATTGTCTTGCTCTTCACGACCACGGTTGGCAATCTCAACCGCAGATTGGATCAGGGTACGCAGGTGGTACTTGTCAAGCACAACCTCTGCATACACTTTCACGTTGACAGAATAGGGTGCGGCCTCGGCGAGTTGGTAAACATAAATCACGCCGCCTGCAGCTTCCAAGTGGTGGCGTGAGCGTAACTGGGAGGTGAGGGTGACCTCATCAATCGGTTTGCCTGCTTCAATGAGCAGTGCCATAGCCTCATAGATCATCCGATGGGCTGGCGAAAAAAACGACTCGGCACGGAGTATTTCCGCAGATTGATAGAAAGCATTGCTGTCTTGCAAGATAGCACCGAGCACACCACGTTCGGCTTCGATATCATTGGGTAACAGCGCAAACTTCTGGTTGCTGGTCGCATTATCCGCACTTGCTCTGCCTGCTTCACGCGCCATGGTTAGAGGTCCTCGGGCTTAGCAAAGGAACACGCCCTACGGCATTGGCAAACCGCAAGGCAAGTTGCAAGAGTGGGAAGGAACCTGGGCTTTATGCCGTGTTGTTGGATGTCTCGGGGGTGGTGCTACCAGCAGTTTTGGTGAGGGCCTCGCCCACTGCCACAGCCTCTTTTGTATCAGGAGGCACCTTGGCTTCTTTGGAATTGCTAGGATCTTGTTCTGCCTTTACCTGCACATTCAAATCAACTTTCACTTCGGTATGTAACCGCACATGAAAAACGTGTGAACCCAACGTTTTGATGGGCGCAGGCAGTCTCACCGTTTTTCTTTCCAGGGCGTAACCGCGATCAGTGAGCATTTGCAATAGGTCGCGAGTCGTGACAGAACCAAACAAGCGCCCACCCGTACCACTTTTTGCATGGAGAACCCATGCCTCTGCCATGAGGCGGTCACGTAAGGCATTGGAAGCACCAATCGATTCATGACGCGCCTTTTGAAGCAACGCACGTTGGTGGCGAATTTTGGCAAGGCTGCTTGAGGTTGCTGGCATCGCCAGCCCTTTAGGCAAAAGGTAGTTACGTGCATAACCATTTTTCACCTGTACCTCATCGCCTAACGAGCCAAGGTTGGGGATGTCTTTTACCAAAATAATATCCATACACTCTTTCAAAAAACCTACGTGTGTCTAGAACGAAAAAAACCATGGTTAGAAATACGGCACGGAGTGGTGTGCCCACAAGGCAGGACAAACGAACCGCAGCGGCTCGTGAACTTGCAGCCCTGTGATAAGCACCTTTATGAAGGCAAAGGCGGCGAAGGCCGCGTATCTCCATTTTCGATAATTTCCTCACGAGGTGCCCGGCTTGTCTCCTCTGTTTTTTGAATGCCGTACGGCACACCCCCGGGGCCCCCTCCTCCGCGCTGAAAGCGCTCATGCTGCACATATACCCTTGGCTCATGTTGTGGAACATAACCCTCTGCAAAGGATATTAAAGCGATGTTGCGTGCACGCTGAATGGCTATTTTAAGGGTGCGCTGAGCACGTGCCGTGGAACCAATAATGCGGCGTGGCAAAATACGGCCACGTTCTGTCAGGTAACTTTTCAATAACTCAACATCTTTATAGGGTATTTCCTCCATAAAATTGAGTGGCGAGTATTTTTTTCGCGGGAAAAGGGGGCGACTCACGTGGTTGCGCCGTCGATTGCTGCTATTGTTGCTGCGCTTTTTCTTAAATGCCATGCCTGGGTAATCAAACCTTTATAAAATGATATTTTGATGCTTTTCTGCCAAAAACCTTATCCAGTAGCCACTTGCGCACCCTGTGTTCTGGGTACGTCGCTATCTTTTTGGCGCAATTTTTCAAACTCGCCAAATGCTTCCTCCACATCCTCGGTTAACACGCTCATCCATTTAAGTACAGGATCATTCAAACGGAAAGCATTCTCCAACGCCCTTAATGCTCCGTGCGAATGGTCAAGGTAAAAAACGTGATAAATGCCTTGTAAGTGCTTTTTTACGGGATAAGCCAGCTTGCGCTTGCCCCAAACCACATGGTGCAACACCTTGCCTGCTTCCTTGGTGACGACCTGTGTTAATTTGGTTACTAAATCGGCTTGCTCTTGCTCTCCCAAATCAGGGTTCACAATAAAAATACTTTCGTAGCCTTTTTCTACCATGTTGTTTTGCCTATGTCATGAGCCTTGGGTGAATGTCCGGGTTAACGCTCTCATTCTCAAAAGGCTTGCCCAGTAAAAATTGTTCCGTTTTTTGCGTTGCACAGGCGATTGCCTGTTGGATTACACCGCCCTCTTTGCCAAAACCTCCAAGCACAAACGTATTGACCGCAGATTTGTGGGTTGGGCGACCGATGCCAATGCGTAACCGTTTAAAATGGCGGCTACCGCTTTCTTGAATGATGGAACGCAAACCCTTATGTCCGCCATCAGATCCCTGATTGCGCTGACGAATGGCTGCTAAAGGCAGATCTAAATCATCGGAAACCACCAAGCAGTGCTCGTGCGGCACACGATAGAACCTTAACAAAGCAGCTACTGCAATGCCACTTAAGTTTACGTACGTCTGCGGCTTTACCAGCAAATGCCGCTGCCCTTCCACCCCTACCTTAGTTACCATGGCCTGGCATTGGGTTTTCCATGGTGCTGCCCCCAATTGCATCGCCAAGCGATCGACCACCATAAAGCCTATGTTATGGCGGTCTGTTTCATGCTGTTTACCAGGGTTGCCTAACCCCACCACCATTAACATAGTGTGCCATGCTGTGAATAAGGAATTAAATTACCCCAACTTTTGCTCATCGTTATTTTCCTTATCACCACTGCTTTCCTCGGGTGCTGTAATCCCTGTGTCTTCCTCTTGAGCCTTTGGTGCAGCGACCACAAAAATGGTTTCTTCAGCCGGGGTAATCGCCTTAATTCCATCGTCAAACGTGAGGTCAGAAATGTGCAAACTAAACCCAATTTTTAACGTGCTTACATCCACCCCAATTTCGTGAGGAATTTTTTCGGGTAAACATTCAATCTCAATTTGATGCATCACCTTTTGCAGTATACCGCCTAGCATCTCGCCCGCAGGGCGCCCCTTGCCCACAAGGTTTACCCATACCCGAACAGGCTGCTTTAAATTCACTTCATGAAAATCAACATGCAGCACACGCAAGCCCAAAGGGTCTTTTTGGACCTCCTTAATCAGTACTTTGCGTGTTTCGGTACGTTTCTCCTCGTTCTCAAAAGTCAAGGTTAGCAAAGAGGTTCTTGCGCCCTCTTTTTTTAGGATGCGCAACACATCACCGGTGTTGGCTTGCATAGACCATGCAGTGTTGTTACCGTACAGCACGCATGGGACCACGCCCCGAGCACGCAACTTGCGCATGTGGCCCTTGCCGGTGCCGGTGCGCAAAGAGGTTGTTAGGGCAAAATTTGCGGCGGTGTTTTCGGCAACCATGATGCTTTATTGTTTGACCTTATGCTGATACATTATGTTCATACAGCGAGTATGAGCGGTGAAACGGGTTCTTGTAAATAGGTATCTTTCGCTAATTATAGTGACTCCCCAAAAATAATACAAAATGGCCTTGTGGGTCAAGAAAACAAGCGTGTGGATGAACGGGTTTTTACAAAGATTTTTAGAAGGTATTCAAAAGGGGCTAAACGCACACTATGGAAAAACCTGATGAAGGGTTAGGGAAAAAATCGGTTGAGACAACCATTCACCCCACGGCCATTGTACACAAAAAGGCGGAACTCGACGTAGGCGTGACGATAGGGCCCTTTTGCATTGTAGAAGAGCAGGTTCAAATTGGCCGTGAAACGCGACTGGTGAGTCATGTGGTGGTGCATCATCACGTGGTGATGGGGCAAGGAAACACCATTCACCAAGGATCGATCGTAGGAGGCGACCCCCAGGCGCGGGTTTTTCAAGGAGAGGAGGATTCACGCTTAGAAATGGGGGATGATAATATCATTCGTGAGAATGTCACTTTAAGTCGGGGGCTGGCAAATTTTGGTGGGCTCACCAAGATAGGCAGCCGCAATCGGTTTTTTTCAGGGGCGCACATCGCCCATGATTGTCAGGTGGGTGACAATTGTATTTTTTCGAATAACGCTGCACTAGCAGGGCATGTCGTGGTACATAACCACGTAACGTGCGGCGGATTGGCGGGTGTGCATCAATTTTGCTCAATCGGTGAACATGCTTTTGTTGGAGCGTTAACCAAGGTTGTGCTCGACATTCCACCCTATGTGATTGCAGATGGTCACCGCGCCCGTTTGTTTGGGATTAACAAAGTGGGACTAGAGCGTGAAAAAGTCCCAGCAGACGAGATCCGCTCTTTACAAGAGGCGTATAGGTTGTTCTTTCGCAGCAAAAGTACGGCAGAAAAAAGCCTTGCTGAGATTGAAAAAGGGTTAGGTGCCTCCCTTTACATCCAAAAATTTGTCGCGTTTATTCGGAGTTCAACGCGCGGTGTTACGCGCTAAAAACAGGTGTATTTTTTACCCCACTGGCCAGGGGATCTCTTTATTTGTAGATTATAATAGGGTCCGGAGCACACAATAGTGAACGCATTTTATTTGCCTGCGTATCTACCTAAAGGTTTTGCTTGGGCCGGAGTGAATGTTGGAATTAAAGATACCAGCCTGGATTTTGCCCTTGCCAAAGCAAGCAAGCCTTGTAGCGTGGCGGGCGTTTTCACCCAAAACAACTTTCCTGGTGCCCCCGTGGTGGTTTCGCGTCAGCGCCTAAAACAAGGCACACTGCAAGCACTGGTCATCAACTCAAAAAATGCCAATGTTGCTACGGGCCAGCAAGGCGTGCGCGACGCAGAGCGCGTTTGTGCGTGGGTGGCAGGGCAAATGGGGATTGCCTCTAGGCAAGTTGCACCCTCCTCGACGGGAGTAATTGGCCGGCCTTTACCTATGGAAAAGATTGAAGCAGGTTGTGCCAAAGGGGTTGCCGCCTTGGGCACCAGCCATGGCCATTTTGAAGCCTTTGCCAAAGCCATCATGACAACGGATACAAGGTGCAAGGCCGCGGGAAGTTTGCTGGGCGAGGCCAGTTTGGTGGGTGCGGCCAAAGGCGCTGGAATGATCGCCCCCGATATGGCCACCATGCTGGCGTATTTTTTTAGCGATGCAAGGGTGGAGAGCGGCACCTTACAAAAAATGTTGGGCCGTGTGACCACGCAAACCTTTAACCGCGTTTCCATCGATACCGATACTTCAACCAGTGATAGCGTGATTGCGATGGCCAATGGCTTGGGCGGAGAGGTGGCCCCCGACGTACTGGAAGAGGCATTGTACGATGCGGCCTTGCACTTAAGCAAAGAAATTGCCCGTGATGGTGAAGGGGCGACAAAACTGATTGCTTTAACGGTCCAAGGAGCATCCTCTCAAAACGCCGCAAACGCCATTGCTCGCGCCATTGTTGATTCTCCCCTGGTGAAAACCGCCATTCACGGTGCCGACCCCAACTGGGGGCGCTTTGTGATGGCCATTGGCAAAGTGCAAGCCCACCGTGTACCTTTAGAAAACCTGCGCATTGGCTTTGGCCGACCACCTAACCAACTCGAAATTTCTGCCCAGGGGCAAAGCCCCAAAGTATTACGCGCCATCTCCCAATACCTGCAAAACGGAGAGGTTGAGATTTGTGTTACTTTGGGTACAGGCGACCATTCAACCAACGTATGGGGCTGCGATTTAACGGCAGAATATGTGCGTATTAACGCAGAATATACCACGTAACCCACTGCTAAAAGAGGTGATGGTAGGGTGCGGTGATCGAATAACCTGATAAGTATTGTTAAGAAAAAGGCGACACACGAATGACTGAGAACACAAAGATAGTTAAACCCCTCGAATTGGCATTTTTTTTTGATTACCAAAGCCCTTATTCTTATTTTGCAGCCCATCAAATAAAACCTCTTTGTGCGCGCTACCAAGTGATGCTGCATTGGTGCCCTGTTGTGCTTGGCGCAGTTTTTCAAGCATGCAATACCGTTCCTCCTGCCGAAAAACCCCACCGCAAAGCATACATGTTGCAAGATCTAAACGATTTGGCCAATTTTTACCAGCTGCCCTATGTGCCGAGGGATGAATTTGTATTCAACAGCATTTTAGCATTGCGTGCCACTTTGGCAACGGATGAAAAATCCCGCGACCAGGTGGTGCTGGCATTGTTTGATGCCGTGTTTGCCAAAGGGCACGATTTGAGCGATAAGCGGGTTGTGTTGAATGTTTTGAACGGATCGGGGCTTGACGGAGGGAAGGTGTTGGAAAACGCAGTCAGCACCGAGGTTAAAGCGGCGTTGCGTACAAATACCGATGCTGCCATCAAAAAGGGCGTGTTTGGAGCACCTACGATGGTTGTGAATAACAAACGCTTTTGGGGGCAAGACCGCTTGCCGTTGCTGGAGCGCATGTTACAAAAAAACCAAATCTCCAGCAATCCAAAAGGGCAGCAATAAAGACCCCATTTTGGAATGTCTCTGAGTTTTAGCAATGGGTGGCGGCAACGGCGGGGTGAAGCCTAGGGCGTGCGCCAAACCTTTGATTCGAAAAACCCAAAAAGCTGAGTCGGTTTCTAGGGTTTGCTGCCATCTTTGTGGGTGCCCACACATTTGAACTTATGGCGATAGAGATTGGGATGCTTGGCTACTCTTGCAAAATGCTTGGCCGCAAAAACGGGAACCGTCTAAAAACGGGGCTGGTGATAACCCAAAAAAGTTTGAAGTTCAAAGCGCATGATGCACGGGGCTGTAGGGGTGGGGTTGTGCCAGAGCGCGTTATTCCTTAATAAATAAAGTTTGGTAAAAGGAATGGGTTTAAGGTATGCATAGCAAGATGGGTATCGATGTCGCCACCATGATAGTAACACGCTTATTTTTTAAAGGTATTAGCAACGCAACATGATGGGTTTTTTGAATAGAATACGTGAGGTGCTTTCTTGCGACATGGCAATTGATCTAGGTACGGCCAACACGTTGGTGTACGTCAAGGGGCTGGGTATTGTTATTCGTGAACCTTCGGTGGTTGCGGTAAAGCGTGATAAAAAGGGCGGGCATAAAGTACTGGCCGTGGGTAGTGAAGCAAAGGTGATGTTGGGGCGCACTCCTGGGGGTATTTATGCCATTCGTCCCATGAAGGATGGTGTGATTGCCGATTTTGAGATTGCAGAAGAAATGCTGCGGTATTTTATTCGGCAGGTGCAAAAGCGCAATTCTTTTTTACGCTTTAGGCCACGCATCATTATTGGTGTGCCTTCAGGAATTACCCAGGTTGAAAAACGTGCGGTGCGTGAGTCCGCTGAGTCAGCGGGAGCCAAGGAGGTTTACTTGATCGTTGAGCCTATGGCGGCTGCAATTGGTGCTGACTTACCCATTACCGAACCTCATGGGAATATGATTGTGGACATTGGCGGGGGGACAACAGAGGTTGCAGTGATCTCTTTGGCGGGCATTGTGTATAGCGATTCTGCCCGTGTAGGTGGAGACCGCATGGACGAGGCCATTATTCAATACCTCAAACGCCAGTACAATATGTTGATTGGCGAGCGCACCGCAGAAGAAATCAAAATGCAGTTGGGTATAGAAAGCGAAGGTGGTTTGCACATGCACGAATTGAAAGGGAGGGACCTGGTAACGGGCATTCCTAAAACCTTACACCTGCATGAAGAAGAAATTAGGGTAGCCTTGGCCCAGGTGTATGATGAAATTGTGCAAACGGTTAAAAATGCCCTTGAACGCACGCCACCGGAGTTGGCTGCCGATATTGTGGATAAAGGCATTGTGTTGGCGGGGGGTGGAGCCTTGCTCCAAGGGCTGGCGGAAATGTTGCGTGAACGCACGGGCTTGCCCATTATTATGGCAGAGGACCCGTTGTCGTGTGTGGTGCTGGGTACAGGTAAAGCACTTGATCAAATTGACCTGCTACGCACGGTAGCCTTGCAGTAGGGTCTGCTTTGGTGCTTGTTGCTTTGCTCGATCGCGGATACCGCTTTTGTAACCCACGGTTGTATTTGATAAACCCTTGAACACTAGGATGGGGCAATGGTCGGTGCTTTTTTTTGGGGGGGATGGTTTTATATGGCGTTTTTGCAAGGTGGGATTTCTTTGCTGGCGTGGCGCCCCCAATGGGCTGGGTTGGCTGGTTTTGGTAGGAACTGCCTTCGTACTTTTTGTGATTGTTGCCGTACTTAAACTGGGTTGGCGCCCCCAACGGGCTGGGTTGGCTGGTTTTGGTAGGAACTGCCTTCGTACTTTTTGTGATTGTTGCCGTACTTAAACTGGGTTGGCGCCCCTAACGGGCTGGGTTGGCTGGTTTTGGTAGGAACTGCCTTCGTACTTTTTGTGATTGTTGCATTTTTTAACGACTAGAGTAACTCGAATTGGCGCCTTTAAAGCGATGCCTACGTTGCTGCCATCACGTTTTCCAATTGCGCAATAACCCCTTCGGTAATTTGGCTGGTACCTGCACTGCCCCCCACATCCATGGGCAAAGGGCCTGCCTGCAAGGTGGCCTCTACAGCTTGCTCAATACACTGGGCAGCACGTTCTAGGGCGGGGTTACCCTTTTCTATGGCCAAATGGCGGCACATCATGGCGGCAGATAAAATGGCGGCGAGAGGGTTGGCTTTGTCTTGCCCTGCAATGTCAGGGGCACTACCATGGCAGGGCTGAAACAAAGCGTGCTTTTCGCCCACATCCGCCGATGGAGCCATGCCCAAGCCACCCGCAATGGCTGCGCCCAGGTCGGAGAGAATATCTCCAAACATATTCTCCGTGACCAGCACATCGTAATCCCATGGGTTTTTAACCATGTGCATGGCCATCGCATCAACATAGGCATAGTCGCGGTTCACGCTTTGGTATTGCTCGCCAATTTCATCGTAAATACCCCTAAAAAAAGCAAACGCGTGAAACACATTGGCCTTGTCAACACAGGTGAGTGTGCCTGATTTTCCCTGGGTTTGGCGCTGCTGTGCCAGCTGATAGGCGTAGTGCATCAAGCGGCCGGTGCCTTTGCGGGTAATGAGCAAGGTTTCTACAGCAGCATCGTGGTATGGCTGGACGCCTTTTGAGGCAAAAAGGCCCTCGGTAGATTCGCGCACCAAAATGCAGTCAATCATTTTATTTTTCGGGTTTCGAACGGGGCTTGGTACGCCTGGGAGCAACTTAACAGGGCGCACCCCTGCGAACAATTCAAACATAAAACGCAGTTCGACCTGGGGGCGGATCTCGGTTCCATCGGCCATGCGAATATCTGGCCAACCGCATGCGCCAAGAAGCATAGAATCGGCGGTTTCCGCGTAGCGAATCGCTTCTTTAGGCAAACTTTCTCCCGTATCGCGGTAGCAAAAAGCCCCCCCGGGGAGCTCTTGTGGAGCAAAGGAAAAGCCCGCGATGCGTTTTTGTGTTTCGGCCAAAACGGCCAATGCACTTTTGGTTACCTCAATTCCAATGCCATCGCCAGGGAATACAGCCAGTTTGAATGGAGAAGCCATCGGGAGGCGCCTTTCGCATAAGGTATATAAAAATTACGGGTAGCAAGTTTGTGCAATAGTCAAAAAACGGGTCCATGGCAAGCTAAATTTCCCATTGGATATCTACCCCCCACAACCGTAACTTTTAAGGGGGGGGGGGGGGGGGGGGAATAAAACCATTGACAAAAGGCTCACTAAAGGGCATTGATGGCGGTGAATACGCTTATTTCAAGGGGTAAAGTGGTTGGGCTGGAGTGGGGGTTTGATGAGCCCGTTCGCGGGCTAATCGGAGTCAAGGATAGAGTTTTATGAAAAACACAGACCCAATAACACAAAGTGCTGGAATGCGCCCTCACGTTCCTTTGCTGGAGCGACAGGCCGTTCTTGGGTATACCATGCTCATCCCCGCGCTGTTCATTATTTTGATGTTTAAGGGATATCCTTTTTTGCTGGGTATCTGGCTATCTTTAACAGACCGTGTCGTTGGCGAAGCCAAGGGTTTTGTGGGCTTAAAAAATTACTACACCCAAGTGGGAAGCCAAATTTTTTGGCAAGCTTTTTACAACACTTTTCTCTTTACCACGGTGGCGACGGTTCTAAAAACCGTTTTGGGGATGTTACTCGCCTTGATACTGGCGCGTAAGTTTCGCTTTTCGCGTGCAACAAGAACAGTGGTGTTGCTGCCGTTTATTGTGCCAACCGTGCTTAGCGGCCTTGCTTGGGTATGGATGTTTGATGCAACTTACAGTGTGTTTAATTGGGCATTTACTTGGTTTAGGCAGGCAGAGTTTAGCGTGTTGGGCGTAACGTTAAAAGAGGCATGGGCGGGGCGTGTTCGTATTTACTGGCTGGGGGATGAGATTCTAGCCATGGGATCGGTGATTGCGGTGAATGTCTGGCGGGGGATGCCGTTTTTTGCGATCACTTTTTTGGCAGGTTTGCAAACGGTACCTGAAGACCTTTATGATGCGGGCTCGATTGATGGCGCAAGCGGCTGGAGGCGATTTTGGAATATCACGCTGCCGATGATTAAACCCATTGCGGTGGTGGTGATTGTGTTTTCGATTGTTGTCACTTTTGCGGACTTTGAAGTGGTGTATGTGTTGACCCGTGGTGGGCCTCATAACAGTACGCATTTGCTTGCCACGTTGGCGTTTCAGGTGGGAATGGATGCAGGCAATTTGGGCGAGGGGGCTGCGATTGCTTTGTATATGCTACCTATATTGGCCTTGCTGATTGTATGGCAACTGCTGTACTTGCGCCGAGAAGAAGATTGAAACGGGCGACTGGTGTGGTTGTGGCGTTTTACTAAATTGGAAAATGTAAAGGCATTTTTCAAGTACCGTTGTGTCCGAGGCAAAAGATGTTTTTTCCTTGCGGCCTTTGTTTTGTTTGCAGAAAAGGATTCAAAACCGCAAACGAGAAGGCAAGTTGCTTTGAGCAATGATTTTTTCTAACCAAAACCATCGATTAATAAGGGTAAGTATGAACAAAAAACCAGAAACAACAGTGCAAGCATTGTCTCGTCGAGGCTTCGTGAAAAGTGCTGCTGGCGCAGCGGGTGTTGCAGTGGCAGCGGGTGCTGGCATGTTTGGCGGAAAAGCACCTGCTTTTGCTCAGGCACGCACACTGCACATTTTAGAGTGGAGCAGTTTTATTAAGCCCGCAGATAAATTTGTGGACAAGCAAGCTGCAGAGTTTGGCAAGCAAGAAGGGATTAAGGTACGTGTTGAGCACATTAATGCCAACCAAATTCCAGCCCGTGCAACCGCTGCAGTGGAAAGCGGCTCTGGCCCAGACATGATTCGCCTGCAAAACAATCAGCCCCACCTTTACGCCAAGGGGTTAGTCAATCATAACCGATTGGTAGAAGAAGTGGGTGGCAATCGAATTTGGAGTTACTTGCGCGATTCGGCCAAAGTCGGTCCTACCTACCGTGGTGTGCCTAATTTTGCTACGGGTTCTGCTTGGGCGTATCGTACCGACGTGTTTTCCAAGGTAGGGGTTAAACCTCCCAAAACATGGGATGACCTGCTTACAGCAGGCACAAAACTTAAGAAAGCCAACTATCCTCTCGGCCAGTGCTTGGGGCACTCCTTTGGCGACCCTAATGCCTTTACCCACGCCTTGTTGTGGTCGTTTGGTGGTGCAGTTACGGACAAAAGTGGCACACGCGTGCGCATTAATTCCAAAGGCACACGCCTTGCCATTGAATGGATGAAGGATGCTTGGAAGCCTGCTTTTGATGAAGGCGGTTTGGCTTGGGACGATGGTTCGAATAACCGTGCGTACTTGGGAGATCAAATCTCTGCTACGCTGAACGGCGCAAGCATTTATTTTGTGGCCAAGCGTGATCCTAAGAAATCCGTGGTGAAAGACATTGCGAGCAAAACCGCTCACTTCTTAAATCCGCGTGGACCTAAGGGGCGTTTTCACACTTTTACCGCGTACACGGGAAGCATTTTAAAACATTCCAAAGTGCGTTCTGCTGCGGAAAACTATATCCGCTTCTTTTTGCGTAAAGATCAGTTTGGTAAGTTTATTACCCTCAATGAGGGCTATATTAAAGGCATTACCGCTGAATGGCAGAAGCATTCTATTTGGTCTTCGGATCCGAACCTAAAGTCGTTCCGTGATATGTCGCAGTATGGCAAGACCTACGGTTACCCTGGACCTTACACGCGTGCGTCTTCTGAATTGCTTTCGAAGTACATTGTAGTGGATATGTTTGCCCGTGCTGTTAAAGGACAGTCAGCCCAGGATTCCGCCAAGCAGGCAGAACGTGAATTGAAGCAAATTTTTAGTTAAGCCCCTTAGGCTATTCACAGTAATACCCACTTCTTGCCTATAGCTAAATAGGCTTTTACGCAGTTTGTAGTATAAACTATCAAGTAAGGGCCGTGGCAGGAGTGGGTGTTTTGTAAAAACAATCACCACGTAGCTGTGCAACGGGTAGGTGGTTTTTGCAAAGCTTTTGAAGAGAGCGATCACTATTGAACGCTTATTATCGATAAGGAGAAATATTGTGCAAGCACACGTAGGAGAGACTCGATTAAAGCGTGCGTTTGTGTTTTATATGCCGCTCTTCTTATTTTTAATTGTGATCTTGTTCCCGTTTTATTGGATGTTCGTTGCCTCCATCAAACCAGATAACGAACTGTACAACATTCGTATCTCACCCTTTTTGGTGCGCGAGCCCACCGTTGAGCATTGGGTGTACCTGTTTAAGGAAACCCTTTTTGGCAGGTGGACGGTAAACACGCTTTATATTGCCGCCATGAGCACCGCTATTTCGTTGTTTTGCGGGGTGTTGGCAGGCTATTCCTTGTCTCGCCTGCGTTTTCCGGGATCCACGGTCATTGGAGTGTCTATTTTTGTGACCTACCTTGTGCCACCCACACTGCTTTTTATTCCGCTAGCCAGCGTAATTAAAGCCTTAAATTTGAACGATAGCCCCTGGGCGCTTATTTTGTCTTACCCCACCATTTTGGTGCCTTTTAGCACATGGCTACTCATGGGGTATTTTAAAACCATTCCAAAAGAGCTCGAGGAATGTGCGCGCATTGATGGCGCAACCCGTTTTCAGGCATTCTATCGCATTATTTTACCATTGGCTGCACCAGGTGTTTTATCAGCGGGAATTTTCTCTTTCACGCTTTCGTGGAATGAGTTTTTATTTGCGCTGGTGTTCCTGTTTTCTCCTGAAAATAAAACGGTACCTGTTGGGGTGGTCAGTGAGTTGATTAAAGGCGATGTGTTTTTCTGGGGTTCACTCATGGCAGGTGCACTGTTTGGCTCTGTGCCTGTGGCAGTGATTTACTCGTTTTTTGTCGAGTATTATGTTTCTGGCTTAACGGGGGGTGCGGTCAAGGGCTAGGGGGAGGAGGTTTGATTGTTTACCCTTATCGCAACCCCCCTATGGCTAAATTTTTTGTTGAAAGCTAACGCAGCAAGAGGGTGACCATAGTCAAAAGCAAGAGCAAATAACCCTCAAAAACAAGGGCACGGGGTATTTTTTGCTCAGCATCAACAACAGATTGTAGCCTTTATCTAATAAGGCTAAGCGTACTTTAGCGAGCTTTACAGATTTGGTCAAATTGAGCCACAATCGAAGGCCTTATTAAGGTCTTAGTGTGCTCATTAAACGCTTAAACGAATAACGCATATTAAAAACCATTTTCAAACATAATCAAGCTAAAAATGAACATAAATAGGTTGTTTTCGGCTTGCATCAAAAATAAATCACTAAATATCAATAGTTTAGATACTATTTTGCTATTTGTGATTTTGGTTGTAGTGCACCATGCCAACAACGAACCTAGGCATGCGGCTAAAGGAAATATCAAAAAACATCGGTGGTATTGCGGGTTTTTCCAAATTAACAAATGTTCCTATTACAACACTAAGAAGATGGTCAATAGGGGATGGAGGTCCTAAACCACCAGAAATGGCAATCATAGCGTCGAAAACTGGTATTTCATTAAACTTGGCTTATACTTGGCGAAGGCCCAATGCGCCCTGAGAAAAAAAAGGAGAGTACCCATGAAACCGACCATGAGATGCTTGCAGAGGAACGGCACAACAAGCGATTTGCTCATGAGCAAGCGCGCAACTGCTATGAGACGCTGCGCAATGAACAACGCAAATCGATCGCTTTGGAAGAAAAAATGGCTGAAATAGATAAAATACTAGACAAGAGGCGCAGGGAAACGTCCCGTTATCGGCGTGTGATAAGGGGGCTGCAAAAGCGGGTCGTTATGCTAGAGGCGGCACTCAAGAAGGCCGTGTCGGGCAAATCCAACTCGCCCGATGCCCGTTCGCGCTACCTTAACGAGCAAAGCGGGCTTTAATATGCCCACAGCCGCAAGCACACATGAAAAACGGGTGCAAAAACAAAGGAGCGAAGAATGATTAGAAAAAACGGGAGTGAACGCGATGCAGATGGGCAACCACGTAACCGTGCCTTTCATTTGACTAGGGTCAGTGGACGAATTGGTGGGGATTTGCAAAGGGATTATAGCGGACGGGCGGGTGAACCAACAAGAGGTGGAATACCTGCACGCATGGGTTAAGGCAAACTCTCAAACCCTTGTGTTAAGACCATTTTATGAATTGGTAATGCGCCTTGATAGGGTGATGGCAGATGGTGTGGTGGATGAGGAAGAAGCAGAAGGCTTGAAAGCGTTTATTGGCAGATTGACTGGTGAGAGTACCCAGGGGCATCTGAAAGGGGTGCGTAAAACGGGCGCGTCTGTTTTAACCTCCCCGGCACCCGATATCACCTTTTTTTGCAAGCGTTTTTGTGTTACGGGAAAGTTTATGTATGGCACAAGGAGGCAGGTGACAAATGCGATTGTGGAGAGAGGGGGAATGGTTCTCACTAATGTAACCAATCTTTTGGACTACCTTGTGATAGGCGATCTCGCCAGCAGGGATTGGATGTCCACGACCCACGGACGCAAAATTGAAAGGGCGGTGGGCGCGACCGGTATTCTCGAGCAATAAGCAACACAGCGGTGGTGTCTGAGGAGCATTGGGCCAAATTTTTGGAAGACGCCCCCTCAAAAGAAGCACAAGTGCAAAAGCACGTGAAATTCACCCTTGAAAACAAAGGGGAGGATTTTTTAAGGGGGGTGCTGATTGACCAAAAAATATCAGGGGTAGGGAGGGTATGGGCAGAACGCATTGCCGCCCATTTTAAAACGACCAAAGCCTTGCAACAGGCGTCAGAGGAATACCTCAGGCAAAAATTCAAGTTAGGGCCAATGGCCACGCGGGCGTTGGTTGACACTGTAGCCAGCCAGCATGAGGCTATCAAGGCAGCGGTCGTCCAACTGGCTGAGAAAGGATGACGCGTATTTTGCCGAACAGGCTTTAGAACATGCCCAAGAGGAGCGCAAAAAAGGAGACACAGGCTGTAGAAATCCCCAACCGCATCGCAAGTTTGCTGGCTGTGGGCTGGCTAAGAAGCGGGTTAAGGTAAATCTTGTTAAAGAGCAGCGCAAACTGCCCCGCGTGCTTAGCGTAGCGCAAGAGCAAGCACTGTTTGAGCGGATTGCCGCGTTATGTAAAACGGCACGCACAGCCCCCCTGAGGCGGTGCTATCGCATGCAATTGCGCCTGCTGGCCGTGCTCCATTTTACGGGTGCCCGCAGGCAAAAGGTGTTTTGGTTGCCATGGCAAGAACATCCATCTTGACGAAAGGCGCATTTACGTCCGCAGCCACGCGCGTTTTACCATCAAAGAAGGGCGTGAGAAAATCTTGCCCATCGCACCCCGCCCTCCATGCCTTTTTGCACGCCGAGCACGCAGCAAACCCCAACGAAACATGGCTGTTAGACGATGGCCAAGGGCAACGTGCCTACACCTCACCTCCTTCCATGACAGACGCAATCTCCCGCCACCTTAAGGCCCTTGGGGTTAGGGAACAGCGGCGTGAAACCCTTGCATGGCCAGCCGCGCAGGCTTTGTTAACAGGCTGTGCCAAGCAGGGGTTGACCTCACCACAGTCCAGCGGGCACTGGGGCATTCACAAATTAGTGTCACCCAGGGATATCTTCCAAAAAATCAAGGGCGCATCCAAGCCGTAGTCGAAGCACTACCGGGTGGGGAACCTGCAAAAATACTCGCAAAAATTGGCAACTCCAAGTACAAAAAACTAAAAACACAATGTAAATAATTATAAATAAAAAACTTTTTAAATTTTTCTGGTTATCTCCTGACTTGCCTCCCAAGCAAGCCTTGGCGACTCAAAGGCTAAGCAGATGTTTATAGGATTTTGCGTTTGCGCATTCCCTCAGGTGCGCATCATTCGTGCTGAACCACCATGCGGTTTAGCGGACGACCACCGCCAAAAGGCAATGTACGTTTTGGCAGAAGGGCGCAATCCGAAAAAAAGGGATCTTGCAGGCCGCTTTTTTTCAGCGCATCTGCTCGCCCTTCACGCGGGGCATCAGCTTAGACACATTAACAACAGCGCAAAAGGATAAGGAAAAACAATGCTGCAGGGCACGCAAGAAATGCCCTGCCCCCCAGCAAGGATTGAAATCCAAAGAGCTTATCTTAAAGCTTTTTTGGCAGGCATGGGCGGGATTGGGCATGAGGGGGGGGGTAAAAATGCACTCACAAAGTATCTTGATAAATACGTAATTGTGCACACAGCGGGAGTCTTTAAAAAACCAAGGTAAAGGGCTTTGGGGGGATTTTTTAAGAATACAAGCCACTTTCTGGGCGAGTAAAGGCGATGCCTGTGTCATCATACACTGCATTGATGGCACGCCGTAGGTCACCAACCGACTGATACCCAGGGGCGATGAGGTAGATTTGACTCTTGATTTGGAGCATGACAGTGGGAAATCCTGTTACGCCAAATTGCTTGGTGGTGGCCAAATCTTTTTCCAAAGCCTCACCCACTTCAGCGGAGTCCAAAACCGAACCGTATACATCAAGGTCAATCCCCTGGCCTAGGGCCACTTGCAGATAGGTTTCGCGCTTGCTGGGGTTCATAGCCTTGGTGTAATAGGCTTTAAACATGCCCACCATAAAGGGCCATTCGTGGGTGGGGTGCACCAAACGTGCGGCGATTACAGCACGGCACGCGGGTAGGGTGGTGGAAAAAGGGCGTTCTCTTTTCCATAAATCGTGATTAAAGGGCTGACCTGTTACGGATTCAATGCGTACCCAGGCACGCTGAACCATTTCTGCCAAGTCATCGGGCATGGGTTGCTGAGCCCCACCGCGCAAGCCGCCCATTACCGTCACACGGCGTAGTTCAGGGTATTCTTTACCAATGGTTTCCAAAACAGGACTAAACCCCCAGCACCAGGAGCACATAGGATCACCAAAGTAGTACAAAACCCCTATCTCTTCCTGAGGGTCGGGTTGGGCATTCTTAGCATCGTTTTCCATAGTACTTTAACGCCTTAATAAAGGTATTCACACAAAGCCACAAACACCGGTGGGCAGCGCAGCCGTGGATGGATGCTTGGATCATAAAGTGTAAACAATGCATACGAGGGTAGTGTAGCAAATACCCTGCACCATCGCCAGTACGCTTTTGGCGGTGTTGCAGCAAGAGCAACCATCACATACCCGTTAAGCCAGCAGGTACAAAGCCCCCACCCTTAAGGATAATTAGGGCACGCGAATTGGCAGGTTGCTGGCTAACTGGCTTCGATGCACCCGAAAACGGGCGCATTTTTTGATTTGAGTGCGCCAACACATTTTTACAGGTGGAATTTGCTCGACTAAAAATATAGTATCTACGAAGCATAGTGTCTAGGGCAGACCTGTGGGGTCGTATGTGAAGTGCTGATAGGGTTGATTATTTTTGGTTGAAAGCGGAGTGCAAAGTGGAAAAACGTACGAATAAGTCGGCTATCATTGAAAAGGTAATGGAAAAGAATCAGATTACGCGTAAGCAAGCAAAGCAAATTACCGAGGTATTTTTTGAAGGAATTAAGGGCGCATTGATCAATGGCGAGCATATCGAGATTCGCGGTTTTGGGAGTTTTACCCTAAGGCATTACAAAGCTTACCAAGGCCGCAACCCCAAAACAGGCGAATCGGTGCAGGTTCAACCCAAAAAGCAGCCCTTTTTTAAGGCCAGCAAAGATATGCGCACCCGTGTTAACACGCTATAGATAAATGCTTTGCACGGTGAGAGCATTATGAGTATCGCGTAGTTCTCAGCAAGGCTACCTCGCCCATTTTTTAACACGCTATAGATAAATGCTTTGCACGGTGAGAATATTATGAATATCGCGTAGTTCTCGCAGGGCTGCCTCACCCACTTTGGTATCCACGCGAATAAACGACATGGCCTTGCCTCCAGGCATGTTACGTGAGAGTTGAAACTGGCTGATGTTCACACCGTGCACGCCAAGGACCTGGCCAATGTCCCCAATGACCCCTGGTCGGTCTGCGTTCATGATGCAAAGCATATTTCCCGCGGGTTCTATCTCAAAAGCAAAGCCGTTAAGCAGGCTTAAGCGATGGTTGCCTTCCCCCAAGGTAACCCCACCAATGGTTAAGTTTTGATGCTGGCTTCCTTGAATGCCAAAACGAATGGCACTGAGGTAAGCGGTAAAGCCTGGATCGTCGGATTCGCTTAGGATCAGACCGTGCTCTTGCGCAAAACGCTCAGCATTGACGTAGGTTAGGGTTTGTGAGGCTGCAGGGGACAGAAAATTTTTCAAAAAAGCGCGCCTTACCATGCCGCCTTCGTCAGCATTTAATTCACCACGATACATCACCTCCACCTTGGCAGGGTTAAAGTTGAGGCATTGGGCAGCGATGCTACCCAGTTTGCCTGCCAATACGACATATTCACGAGTACGGGCGTTAAGGGCAGGCATTTTTGGGAGGTTTACGGGATAATCCACCACCTCATCGCGCAAAGCACGTAGGGTTTGTTCGACCACCGTTTGGGCAATGCGCCGTTGGGCTTCTTCGGTTGAAGCACCTATGTGAGGGGTCATCACCACGTTTTCAAGGGCTGCAAATGGGTTGTTGTGTGGCGGTTCCTCAGGCCATGTATCAATGCCTGCAGCGGCAATGTGGCCCCTTTGAAGGCCTTTTAACAGGGCTTCATCGTGTAACAAACCACCACGGGCTGCGTTAATTACAATCACCCCCGCTTTAAGCAGCAAAAAAAGTTGTTCACTGAGCATGCCGCGGGTTTCGTGATTAAGCGGGGTATGCAAACTCACCACGTCGCTTTCTTTTAGCATCTCTTTTAGGGGCATTTTGCTGGCATGGCGTGCATCAAAAACGGTTTCAGGCAGGTAAGGGTCGTAGGCCAAGACGCGCATGCCCATGCCCGTGGCAATGCGCGCCACTTGGGAGCCCACGTTACCCAAGCCGATAATACCAATCGTTTTCCCCTGTAGTTCAATGCCACTAAAGCGATGGCGCTCCCAGCGCTGATGGGTCATGGCATGGTGCGCTAGGGGAATGCGTCTGGCTGCTGCCAACATGAGGCCCACCGCCAATTCTGCAGCAGAGGTGGTGTTAAGCCCTGGGCAGTTTATTACAAGCACCCCTTTTTGGCTTGCATATTCAAGGTCTATATTGCCTACACCTACGGCTGCGCGTGCCACCACTTTAAGGCGCGTCCCTTGGTCAAGCAGTTCTGCGTTAATGCGGGTTTCAGAACGCGAGATAATGGCGTGGTAGTTGCCAATAATCTCGAGTATCCTCTCGTGCGGCAGATCGGGTTTATTGTCGAAGGTGATGTCTTTGGCTTGACTTAAATGTTCTAAAGCAATGGGGTGCAGTTTGCCGCTAATTAAAATGTGGTGACGCATGTTCTTAAAAAAGGGGTTTCTAGGCAAAAGATAGCAAAAAATGGGTCGATATGACGAACAAAGCCTGCCCAAAATGGGCAGGCGCGATGCGCATGGTGCAAGGGAGCGTAGCAGTTTGATAAGGAAAACGTCTTGGAGAAAAGCGCAACAAATCCCTGGGCAGCAAACCACACCAACGTCCTGCATAAAATGCGTTTAGAGCCCGTGTACACAAGGGCTTATCAAAATTGGGTTATGTTCACCAGGTGTTAAAGTAGGCATCAAGCCCCAACCCAATGGCAAAAAGCAGTCCATAGAGGCCGTGCAGTTTGGCCGTGTTGCGCAGGGCGTTTTGCAGGGGTTGCGCTTGATGATGGAGAAAGACCTGTTTGACCACAACCCCTGCCAAGGGCAACGCCAGCAAAGGGAGCAGCAGCCATGCGCCCCCCCAATTTTGCCACCACGCCAGCAAAGGGAACATAAAACCACCCAGTAGCAATCCGGAGTGGAGTGCTTGTCCGCTGCGCATACCCAGCCATGTAACCAAGGTAGTGCGCCCTTGACTCAGATCCTCTTGCCGATCGCGCAGGTTATTGACCACCAAAATAGCCGCAACCAACGCACCCACAGGCAGTGAGTACAAACCCGCCTGCCAACTCCATGCTTGGGTGTGGGCGTAAACGATGCCCATTATCATCCCCGGACCCATGGCCAAAAAGGTTAGTAGTTCACCCAAGGCATAATCCCCTAAAGGGAAAGGTCCCGCACTATAGGCCCAGGCTACGACCACGCCACCTATAAACAAAGGCAGCAAGCCCCAACCCGTTTGAAACAACACCCAAAGGCCTGCCAAAAAAGCCAACCCAAAGCCTATAAAGGCGGCCATGCGGACCTGGGCAACACTGAGCCAGCCGCGTACAATGACCTTGTGTGGAACGGGGTGTTTTCCAAAGGATTGGCTGCTTTGATGGTCGGCATATTCATCGGTAAGATTGGTGGCAATTTGTAAGGCTATGGCGCCAAACAAACAGGCCACAAACATGTCAAGGCGCAAGGTAGCACTGCGATACACCAAGGCCGAGGCAACCAAAACGGGTGTTAGCGCGGCACTTAGGCTGTGCAGGCGAAATGCCGCCAACCAAACATGAAACATGGAAGGTTTTGCCTGGGGTTGCCGCGCGGGGGTGTTTGCCATAGCTACGATGCTTTGCTTGAAGTGCGACATTCGACGAAGTGGTTCCATGGAGGTTATTTTAAAGGCCCACGCACAAAGGGGGGGCATGGCGTACTTCTTAAATGCTCTCGTTGCGTTTGGCGCGGAATCGCAAACGGTTCAATGCAGAGACAAAAGCTTTTGCACTGGCCACAATAATGTCAGGGTCAAGGCCTCGTCCTGTGGCACTTTTCCCCTCATACACAATCGCTGTGGTCACCTCACCTTGGGCATCTGCCCCGTCGCTAATGCCCTTAACACGGTATTCTTTCAAGGTACAGGGCACTTGGGTCAATTGCTTAATGGCACTAAAAGCGGCATCCACAGGGCCATCACCTTGGCTTTCGCACGCCGTCAGTTCACCTTCGATCTCCATTTCAACCTGGGCAACGGGTGTTTGCTCGGTGCCTGAATGGACCGTAAGGGCAACCAGCCGATAGCGCCCTTGGTCTTGGGAAGCATTTTGCGTAATCAAGGCCTCGATATCTTCATCGTAAACCACTTTTTTAAGATCGGCTAGGCGTTTAAACGCGTTAAACAGGGTATTAACCTCTTGACGGCTGAGCTCATAGCCCAATATCTTGGCGCGATCGGCCAAAGCATGGCGCCCCGAATGCTTGCCCAACACCAGCTGGCTTTCTTTAAGACCCACCGAATCGGGGGTCATAATTTCGTAGGTGAGGGGGTTTTTAAGCACACCGTCTTGGTGAATACCTGCCTCGTGGGCAAAGGCATTGGCTCCTACAATGGCCTTGTTTGATTGAACGGGCATCCCTGTAATTTGGGTGAGCATGCGGCTCGAGCGCATAATTTCTTGGCTTTTGATATTGGTTTCGAGGTCAAAAAAATCCTTGCGTGTTTTAAGGGCCATCACAATTTCTTCAAGTGAGGCATTTCCCGCGCGCTCGCCAATGCCGTTGATGGTGCATTCGATTTGGCGTGCGCCTGCGCGTACTGCCGCAATAGAATTGGCCACGGCAAGCCCAAGGTCGTTGTGGCAGTGCACCGAGAACACGACATTTTCTGCGCCCTTTACCTCGTTCATCAAGCGATCAATCAGGGCATCCATTTCGATGGGGGTGGTGTAACCCACGGTGTCTGGAATGTTAATCACACTGGCACCAGCGGCAATGGCCGCATTGCACAAACGCACCAAAAAATCCTTGTCGCTGCGGGTGGCGTCCTCAGGGCTAAATTCAACATGATCGGTAACCCGCTTGGCTTTTTCCACCGCACGCACGGCCGCGTTCACCACGGCATTGGGTTCCATATTGAGCTTGTATTTCATGTGGAGTGCGCTGCTGGCAATGAAGGTGTGAATGCCCCATGAATGTGACCCTTTCAGGGCTTCAATCCCTGCATCAATGTCTTCTAGATTGGTGCGGCAAAGGCTTACTACCCGTGGGCCCTTTAGCGTATGGCCTATCTCGTGTACGCTCTCAAAATCTCCGGGGGAGGAAGCGGCAAAACCTGCTTCAATAACGTCCACCCCCAGTTCGGTCAACTGTTTGGCCATGCGCAACTTTTCTTCGGCATTCATGGTAAAGCCGGGGGCTTGCTCGCCATCGCGCAAAGTGGTGTCAAAAATATGCACCACGTTTTTGCCGATAGGCATGGGAGCGGTGGTCCCTTGGTTTTCAATAAATTGCATGGTTGGAGTCATCTTATTTCTATTTTCCTTAGGTTTAAGCAAATTAACAAATGTTGGTGTGAGGATTTGCTGCCTCAAATGAGGGCTCGTTTTTGTGCGTTTGCCGCGCTATTTCTTGCGGGGCTAAAAAATGTGAAGTGCGTTTTTGTGATGCCTGGAAATTTAGTCTATTTTTTGCTGTTATGGACGTTGGTCCATAACAGTGCTGTTTTGCAAGGTGGAACCCTTTGCCGTAAACATGCGGTTTTTCAAAGCACTTTATCGATTGCTGCAAAGGTTGCCATTTAAAAACCGCGCAAGCCACCGAATCACAAAAATTTCAGATGACAGTGTACGCGAAAACGCGACTTGTCGCGTGCCTTTGCCGCAATCTCACGTCAAAAAAACGGGCTTAATGCACGACGGCCTCAAACAAGACCCCAAGAAAGACCCCCTGCAAACGAGGGTTTCTTCAGTGCATTTTGCATCAACGGCATGGCCAGGGCGTGTGAAGCAAGCTTTATAAAGATAAAGCCAGTAAAACAGAGAGTAGGGAGGGCAGTAAGCGCAACGCAGTGAACTGTGCTTGGCAGGCAGTGGAAGGCCGCGCAAAAAGCAAAGAGGTCGGCAAAATAGCAGAATTGCTGTAAAAAGCTGGCCGTTTCATGTGCATGTGCTTTCTTCTCAATTTCGAAATAATTCGAAAGAACAAAATAGAGAATGGTGTGGAGACTGACGAGGGAATGGATTAACTACCTATCATAGTGCAATGCAACCCTCGTGCAAACGCCATTAGGACCAGCGTCTGCCCGGTAACGGGTAGCACTTAAATCGACGCCTTGTCAAATGTTTTGTGTAGATGGGGTTTATCTGTGCTATGCTCAACCGGAGGCGGGTGTGGGTAGATGGGCATGCTTGTGAGTTTTTGCAACCCCAATACCCGTGCTAACAAATAAAAAAATACCATGGCACGCAACAAACGCTGCGAGCATAGCATGTAAATGTGCTAGTCTCTAGCCATAGCAGGCACGTAAAACCTGTGTCTGGCTTCAAGGTGGGGATGGTTTTTCCCGCACCACCAAAATAAAAAGTTACACAAACAACTTTTGCAAGCATCAAAATCAAAAAGCGAATCGAAAGCGTGTACGAATTAACGATTAAAGAACAAAAACACGCTTATTTTTTAAAAATAAAAAGGCGCACCCATAAGATTTTGCCCTTAAAGATTGAGGCAAAGGGTTGGTAAAACATGGGTGATCAATCGTGTAAAACCCTTTTGAAATGCATCAAAGGCCAGAAAACCTGCCCCTAGTGGGCGTTGGAATAAATGGCTTTGGATGGTTTGCGCTACCGCTTGACGAAAGTAGAAGATTTCAAGATTCAAAAAAGACGGTATGGACCCCTATGAAAATGAAAAAAATGCTGGTAAACGCAGATAAGGACGAACTGCGGATTGCCCTTTTAGAACAAGAACACCTCATTGATTTACACATTCAAAAAACGGAACGTGAGCGCACTGTAGGCAATGTTTATTGCGGTCGGGTGGTTTCGGTCAATCCCGCGTTTCAGGCCGTATTTGTCGATTATGGCGAAGAGCGCAATGGGTTTTTGTCCGTTAGCGACATTAACCCCATGCTTGCTGCCAAAAACGGGGAGGAGAATGGCAGCCTCAAAATTCAATCCGTGCTGCGTGTGGGTGACCGCGTGATGGTCCAGGTGTTAAAAGAGGGTCTCATCAACAAAGGCCCCTCTTTAACGACCAACATTAGCCTCCCTGGGCGCTTCATGGTGGTAAGCCCTTTTAGTGCCAATCGTACAGGCATTTCACGGCGTATGGAAGATCACGAAGAGCGCTCGGAAGCCAAAGAAATGCTTGCAGCACTGGGCAAAAGCAGAAATTTTGGCATTATTTTACGCACTGCGGGCATTGGAGCCAATGCTGCCGAACTGCAGCGTGAATTAGATAGCCTCACCAAGGTATGGGAAGGAATTGAGCAGGACTACAAAAAAGACAAAAGCAGCCGTGTATTGCACCAAGAACCCCACCCTATGGTGCGTATGCTGCGCGATTACTACGATACAAGCATTAAGGAGGTGTGGGTGGATGAAGCCATGGTGTTTCAGTCGGCTTTGCAGTTTTTTAAGGCGACACTGCCTCGCTACCAAAAGCGCTTGCAGTTGTATGTGGGCGATAAATCGCTCTTTTCAACCTATCGGGTAGAGCAGCAAATTTCTGCACTCAATTCGAATCGGGTTGAGCTCCCTTCTGGAGGGAGTTTGGTGATTGAGACAACCGAGGCAATGGTGTGCGTGGATGTAAACTCGGGCCGCTCGACCCAAGGCAATGACGTTGAGCAAACGGCCAAACATACCAACCTTGAGGCCGCCAACGAGGTGGCACGCCAATTGCGCTTACGCAACCTTGGGGGTTTGGTGGTAATCGACTTTATCGACATGGAAAAATTGGCCAACCGCGCAAAGATAGAAAAAGCGTTGAAAGATGCACTGTATGCCGATAAGGCGCGCACCACTCTAGGGAGCATTTCGCGCTTTGGGCTCTTGGAAATGAGCCGCCAGCGCATTGACATGGATTTAAGCCATGGCATGACGCGGGTATGCCCTACATGCCAAGGGCGCAGCATGATTCCTACCACCAGCACCCATGCAAACCAACTGCTACGCCAAGTACGCGATTGGGCTGCCGCGGGAAAACACAGCCTGATTCGCGCGGCCGTTCCCATGGATACAGCCAATTATTTGCTGAATGAATGCCGTGAGGCTTTGCGCGATTTGGAACTGGAGTTTGGAATTGAGATTGTCGTACACAGCGATGCCAACTTGCCCCCAGGTTCCCCTGTTAAGTTGGGAGGCGACCACCACCACCACCCTGATGAAGGCAGGGCTGTTCATGAAGTGAGTAAACCCTCTTCCCCTTCCTCTTTGCCCCGCAGGTCGGGTGCACGCAAAGCGAACCTCAATGGGGACGGTGCGCAAAATGGTGTCGAGAGAGAACGCGTTAGCAGAAACCGCCCGCGTAGAGAAGAACTCCCCCTTAAAGAAAATGAGAACAAAGGAGGCACTACCCCGCATGGTGAGCGTTTGACAGCGTCAAGAAAGCCCAATGGCATGGGTTTAATCCCTGGCAAGGTGGGTAATGGGAAAGATACCCGCTCAGGGTCGGGTAAAATACTGTTTCATAGCAAGCACCAGCGCACCCATTCTGGAGAGCAAGGCAAGGTGCAAGCAGCGCGTGCTACCTCAGCCGCAACCCTTGCTTTGCGCGAGATGGCCCAGGGAAAAGATGGCGTTGTATACGATAGCGTTAGCAGTTTGGGTACGCGTAAATAGGCTTACAGTGCTTGCCTCGCAAACAAAAGCCATTCCCGTGTGAATATCCCATGTGAAAGGTCGATTTCGCGTGGGATTCCCCCCTTTTGTTGCGTATTCACAAGGGTGCGAGGTCTATGCTTACGTATTCACAAGGGTTTGCGAGGCCTATCTTACAACGCCCCTGGTCCGTTTAGGGGTTGCTGCTGGCGTGCCCTTTTTTTCTTTGCTCGCTTCTTCATCCGTAGGGTTTGCGAGGCCTATCTTACAACGCCCCTGGTCCGTTTAGGGGTTGCTGCTGGCGTGCCCTTTTTTTCTTTGCTCGCTTCTTCATCCGTAGGGTTTGCGAGGCCTATCTTACAACGCCCCTGGTCCGTTTAGGGGTTGCTGCTGGCGTGCCCTTTTTTTCTTTGCTCGCTTCTTCATCCGTAGGGTTTGCGAGGCCTATCTTACAACGCCCCTGGTCCGTTTAGGGGTTGCTGCTGGCGTGCCCTTTTTTTCTTTGCTCGCTTCTTCATCCGTGTCACTTAACATGCGCTTACGCAATTCGGCATCGATGCGTTCGGTGGTTTGGGGATTTGCCTTCAAGTAGCGTTTCACATTTTCACGCCCTTGACCAATGCGTTCCTCTGCAAAGGAATACCATGTACCCGATTTTTGCACCACCTCTTGCGTCACCGCCATATCAATCAAACTCCCCAGTTGGGAAATTCCCCCCGCATGCATAATATCGAATTCCGTTTGCCTAAATGGAGGTGCAACCTTGTTTTTAACCACTTTGACCCGCACCCGTGCTCCCACCACGCCATCCCCCTCTTTAATGGCACCAATTTTACGTACATCGATGCGTACCGTGGCGTAAAATTTAAGCGCATTGCCTCCGCTGGTGGTTTCAGGGCTGCCATACATTACGCCCACCTTCATACGCAGTTGATTGATAAACATCACCACCGCGTTTGAACGTGAAATCGCTGCGGTAAGCTTACGCAATGCCTGGGACATGAGTCGTGCTTGTTGCGCCATGTGCGCATCACCCATGTCGCCCTCCAACTCGCTCTTGGGAACCAAGGCTGCCACAGAGTCTACGACCACAATACTGACCGCATTGCTTCGCACCAAAATTTCGACAATTTCCAGTGCTTGCTCACCATAATCGGGCTGTGAAACCAACAATTCATCCATGTTTACCCCGATCGTACTGGCATAGCGTGGGTCAAGGGCATGTTCGACATCAATAAACGCAGCCACCCCCCCACGCTTTTGGGCTTCGGCCACTGCGTGTAAAGTGAGCGTCGTTTTTCCTGAGGACTCAGGGCCATAAATTTCTGTAATGCGTCCCATGGGATATCCCCCAATGCCAAGAGCATTGTCTAACCCAATATCCCCACTGGGCAAGGCGGGGGCTTTGCGATTGCCGTGCCCACCAATACGCATAATAGCGCCTTTTCCACAGGCACGCTCCACTTGTAACAGGGCTATTTCCAGGGTTTTTTTCTTATCTTCTGCATTCATTGCTTGCTGGGTTTTCATCTAAGCGTTCACCTTCCCTCAATTTTGCGTGGTATCATTGGTTTTACTTGCGAGAGATTATGCCAGTCATCTTAGTGCTCCATCACAAGAAAAGGCAAATTATTTTTGCATATAAAAATTTATTTTGAAATCGCGATTGGCAGTGTGTGTCCGTTCACATGCTTTGCGACCACGTGGCAGCGAGGGATTTTGTTTGCGTTGCAGCCATTTCCCTACGAGGTTTTGGGTGTGGCTCTGCCAGGTTGCGCTGGCTTCTTGCACACCGCTTTGCCATGGGCACAAACGGGCCGTTTTTTGCCATTTCAGGGGGAATAAGGTCCAAAAAAGGCATCTTAAAGATGATGCCATTGGGCGTGAAACGACTGGTAGGGAATGCCCCATAAGGCGATATCCAAACAAAGAAGGTTAAAATTGCTTCAATACTTCCGTGAAAATGCTAATTTGTCCCCTAACCAGCAGAAATGACAAATCCCCATATCGTTTGCAAAATTGTTCGCAACCACCAAAAATCTGCCCCTATATACATCCATTCATCAGGAAAATATCAGGAATGAACCGGCCAAACCCCCGGAATTTTGCACCCAATACCCATGAACCTGTCCAATCGCTCAAACAATCGTTTTCCCAGAGACCTTTGGTGAGAGGTTGGCGGCAGGGCACTTATGATATTATTTTTGAGTCGAACACCTTTGGCGGCAAGCTGTTTGACCTATGCTTGCTCGCCATGATTTTGCTTAGCTTATTGGTGGTTACCATGGAGAGCATTCAAACGATGAACGCGCGTTATGGGAACTGGTTGTTGCGCATTGAATGGGCGGTGGTGGTGGTGTTTAGCATGGAATATGCCTTGCGCATTTGGTGTGTGCGCAATCCTTGGCGCTATATTCGCAGCGTGTATGGCATCATTGACTTGCTCTCCATCTTGCCCGTATACATCAGCATTTTGGTGCCAGGAGCGCAGTCGTTTGTCGTGCTTCGCGTGCTGCGTTTTATGCGCATTTTTAGGGTGTTAAAGTTGGCGCATTTTTTGGCGGAAGGTGCTGTGCTGGGGCGTGCCTTACGTGCAAGCGTGCCTAAAATTGTGGTGTTTTTAACCGCTGTACTGGGTTTGATTATTTTTGTGGGTGCCCTTATGTATTGGCTTGAAGGCAAACAAAACGGTTTTGACAACATTCCCGTGGGCATGTACTGGGCAGTGGTAACCTTAACCACGGTAGGTTATGGGGATGTGGTTCCCATCACTCCCTTTGGGCGTTTTGCAGCATCTTTGGTGATGGTAATGGGTTATGGTGTCATTGCAGTGCCTACAGGCATTTTAACCAGCGAACTGCGCAACATCAAAGCAGAATCACCCCAAGTTCCCCTGGTGATGGTTGTGGACACGTCGATTCCTCCGTGTCTTCATTGTCATGCAAACGAGCATGCCGGCGGCTCCCGTTTTTGCCGCTTGTGTGGCAGTGCACTTTTTTTAAAAAAATGATAACGTAGGATACTGGCACATTGGCACGTTGGCACGTTGGCACGTTGGCATGTGGCGGGGCACTTTTTTTAAAAAATGATAGCTGTGGGACAGCCATGGTACATGGGTGCGCCGATTCCTGTGTGGAGTACGCGGGATTATGACAGATGTTTGAAGTAACAAAGTGGGGTAGGGCATATTTTTTGCTCTTCTTCGTCTCGTTTTTGTTTGAAATTTATACCTGTTTTCATGTGTTTTTTCTGAAACACATGCCCGTGTGAGACTGTGCATCCCTTTTTATAAGAATGCTTTTTATGTCTTTTACGGGATGCTGTTCCTTAAATGCATTGATGTTCGGGTTCTCGTTTTTTTGCGTCAGGTCTTGTTGTGGTATGCTTCTAATGCCTGGGTAATGTGCTTGCTATCGGTGTTGGGCACGTTCGCGTACATGGGGGTTTCGACAATTCAAAGCCTGCTTCTTGTTTGAGGCGGGCTTTTTTTAGAATGGTTCAAGTGGTGGATCTTTTTTCTCGGACGTGGGGTCAAATCACAGGGCGGTATTGTTGGTTGTAAGCAAGCCGCGCTGTATGCAAGCTTTAAAAAAGGGGGTAAAGCAATAATGGGTCAAGCAAGCAAAACAAAAAATTTGACGAGCGCGGTGGCTTTGGTAAGGAACGGTCAACAACTGGTAATGAGTGCTGGGATGCAACGGGCACCGATGGCTTTTTTGCGTGAGTGTGTGCGCCAAGGCAAGAAAGACCTACGCTTGGTGGGGGTGGTGGGGGGTGCCATTAACCTCGACCTTCCTTTAGGAGCAGGCATTGCTTCTTCGGTCGAAACCTGTTCGGTAAGTTTGGGTAAGCATGCTCGCACGGGGGTAAACTTTCAGCGCATGGTTGAAGCAGGAGAATTGCGCCCATTGGATAGCACGTGAGGGGTTTTGTTTGCGCGGGTCCAGGCGGGCTCCATGGGAATTCCTTATTTGCCCGTAACGGGTTTGGTGGGGAGCGATTTAATCGCTGATTGTGACGACGCTAAAATTTTGCCCAACCCTTTTGCACCCGAAGAAGAAACCTTGGTGGTAACCGCCTTGCGCCCCGATGTGGCGGTGTTTCATGCCCTGGCTGCAGACCCTTTTGGCAATGTCGAAATAGGTGCACATACCGATGATATCTTGTTGGCAGAGGCGGCAAAGATGGTGATTGTGACCGCAGAGAAAATGGTGGAACGGGTAGATATGCAGCATTGCCAAGGCACATTTTTGCCAGGTTTGCTGGTGCACCATGTGGTGCATGTGGCTTACGGTGCCCACCCTGCAGGCATGCAAGGGCTTTATGCTGAGGATGCCTTTCACATGAAATGGTATGTTAAACAAGCGCAAACCCGTGCTGGCTTTGCACAGTATATTCAAAAAACCGTGCATGAGGTTCATTCTCACAAAGATTATATCTCCCTTTATGGGTCCCAAGCGTCAGATTCAAAGCCGTGTCAAAGCGGTGCAGCGGCCGGCTAAAAACGGGTGCGCATTCGGTAGTACAACACTCAAAAGGAAGGGGTTTTTTTAAAAAAAACCTGTGCAAACCATGGATTATCATGAAAATGAGCGCCTTGCGGTTTTGCTCTCACGCGAGGTGCGTGACGGGGAGATTTCTGCTTGTGGGGCCTTGTCGATGCTGCCTGCGAGCGGGTTATTGTTGGCCCAAGCTACCCACGCTCCCAATGCGCAGCTCATCATATTGGGGAGTAACATCATGCCGTTTCGGACGTCGCGGCAGTTTCATTACCTGGCTCAGCGAGGAGAATTGGGCTTGTTTTTTGTGAGCGGTGTCCAAATTGACCAAGAAGCCAATTATAATCTTCACATGGTGGGTCTCAAAGCTCGCCCTACCAGGCGGTTTCCCGGGGGGTACGGTGGTGGCATGATTTACTATTGCGCGAAGCGTAGTGTCGTATTTCGTACCGAGCATTCCAAACGGTCTTTGGTGAAAAAGGTCGACTATATCTCTGCGGCGGGATTCACGCCCAGCCATATTAAACGCGACGGTGGCCCGAGTAAGGTCATCACCCCCATGGCCAGCTTGCGCTTTAATCCCAACACCCAACGCTTAACCCTTGAGAGTGTGCATGCCCCTTACTCTCAGCGAGAGGTGATGGAAAACACGGGTTTTGATCTGGGAGATCCGAGCAAGGCGGGGCAGACCCCCGAACCCAGTGCAGAAGAACTCAATATGTTACGCACGGTGGTGCGCAAGCGCATGCTGGCAGAAAACGTGTACCCTCAATGGGCCAAGCAGTATATTCGTAATCCCAATGCAGCTTAAGGGGGGGCATTTTTTGAGCACGTCATCTGCTTTTGACGTGTACCCTCAATGGGCCAAGCAGTATATTCGTAATCCCAATGCAGCTTAAGGGGGGGCATTTTTTGAGCACGTCATCTGCTTTTGACGTGTACCCTCAATGGGCAAAACGGTATATTCGTAATCCCAATGTAGCTTAAGGGGGGGCATTTTTTGAGCACGTCATCTGCTTTTGACGTGTACCCTCAATGGGCAAAACGGTATATTCGTAATGCCAATGTAGCTTAAGGGGGCATTTTTTGAGCACGTCATCTGCTTTTGACGTGTACCCTCAATGGGCAAAACGGTATATTCGTAATCCCAATGCAGCTTAAGGGGGCATTTTTTGAGCACGTCATCTGCTTTTGACGTGTACCCTCAATGGGCCAAGCAGTATATTCGTAATCCCAATGCAGCTTAAGGGGGCATTTTTTGAGCACGTCATCTGCTTTTGACGTGTACCCTCAATGGGCCAAGCAGTATATTCGTAATCCCAATGTAGCTTAAGGGGGGCATTTTTTGAGCACGTCATCTGCTTTTCAGGTGCTTGGTAAGGCACCGATGTGTTGAGGATACATCGAAGGGGTGGCAAGGCCTCTTTTTGAGATGGCAGAGCAGGCCTTGTGGTGCCGAAAAGCACCCCCTCGCGCTACGCACATCAAAATTACCTGCCATCTTAGAGGGTGGGCATCAAATCGCGCGTGGTGGCTTGTTGGACGGTTTTTTTTTCAATTGATACCGACCACAGTCATCCAAATCAGCCCTGATCCAGTCTTCGATACTGGGGTGAATTTGCTCAAACACTCCCGTTTGCACATCGGCAAAATTGGCTAAATGGAGGCGTGCGCCCTCCAATTTAGCCCCCTCGAGGTTGGCGCCAATTAGCACGGCACGATGCAAGTTTGCATTCCGCAAATCGGCTTTGATTAAATTGGCATTCCGCAAATTGGCTCCGCGTAGGTTGGCCCCCCTAAGGTCTACGTGACTTCCCTCAGCATGCGCTAAATTGGCCCCAAACAGTGCCGCGCGTTGCAACTCCGCCCCGCGTAGGTTGGCATGCGCTAAATTGGCTGAATTGAGGTTGGGATTTTTAAGCACAACACCCGCTAGATTGGCATGCTCGAGGGCGGCATTCTCTAAATTGACCGCTGTTGCGCCAAGGATACTGAGCTCTTGCAGTAGGGCTTCTTTACGCATCCGGGGTTCTTCACCTGGCCATAACTTACAGCAGTGCAGTTCCCAGAGCAATTGCCTAACACGACGCAAGGGGTGTTGGTGGCGTTCCCAAAGCCAAAGGGCCAGCCATACGCTTAAGGCGTTACACACCGCCAGTGCTGCAAAGCTTTCCCAGTTAGACAATTTTAGAACCACCACGTCCACTAATCACCACTTTACCCTCTTCTTCTAGGCGGCGTGTAATTTTAACCATCGTTTGCTGTGAGCGTTCCACATCAGAAACCTTGACTGGACCCATATTATCCAAATCGTCGCGCAGTAGTTCGCCAGCACGTTGCGACATGGCACTAAAAATGAGTTCTTTTACGGGTTCGCTGGCGGTTTTCAAGGCCAAGGTTAATTCGTCTCGGGGCGTTTCTTTAAGCACCAATTGCATACCACGGTTGTCAACCAACACGATATCCTCAAAGGTGAACATCAACTCACGAATTTGTTCTACCAAGTCGGGAGAATTTTCTTCTAAGGTGGCCAAAATGCGCGTTTCGCTCGATTTATCGATGGAATTTAACATCTCTGCCACCGATTCAATGCCGCCCACCTTGCTGGCACCAAAGGCACCCGTAGCCTGCATTTCGCGCGCCAGCACGCGGTCAATCTCCGAGACGACCCCAGGTTGAATGCTCTCCAAAGTGGCCATGCGGTACACAATGTTGGCCTGTAGGGTTTCGGGCAGTTCTTTAAGCACGGCCGAGGTTTGCTCAGCGGACTCCATATAAGCCAAAATAATTGCAATGGTTTGCGGGTGCTCGTGAGAAATAAAATTGGCAATGGCTTTGGGATCGAGCCATTTAAGCGATTCAAGGGCACTCGCATCCACCGAGTCCGATAGGTTTTCTAGCAGCGTTCTCGCGCGCTCTACTCCTAGCGCACGTGAGAGTGCGTTGCGCACAAAATCGCTTGAATGGCTGATGGTCCCCCCCGAACTTAAAGCCGTGCGGCTATAAAATTCGTCTAACACGGTGTCCAATTCTTCAGTCGTGATGTTGGTCAAGCGCGACATATGATAGCCCACTTGCTGAATTTCGTTGTCTTCAAGGTTTTTAATGATATCCGCAGCCCCTTCCTCACCCAATGCTAGCAGCAAAATAGCCGCTTTTTTGGGGCCGTTAATTTTGGCTAAAGCCATAGGGTTCCTTTTTTATCAATTGTTATCAATAATGGAATCGTTGCTGTAACGTTGTGTGTTACACGTGCTGTTGGCAAGGCGTTTGCCTGCAGACACAAACCCGCATGTAATAATCTACCATGGGGTCTCAAAGAACGCGCACTTGCTTTGCAATGTTTGGCAATGCATGTGTAGTGAGGCATAGCCTGTATGCAATAATCTACCATGGGGTCTCAAAGAACGCGCACTTGCTTTGCAATGTTTGGCAATGCATGTGTAGTGAGGCATAGCCTGTATGTAATAATCTACCATGGGGTCTCAAAGAACGCGCACTTGCTTTGCAATGTTTGGCAATGCGTGTGTAGTGAGGCATAGCCTGTATGTAATAATCTACCATGGGGTCTCAAAGAACGCGCACTTGCTTTGCAATGTTTGGCAATGCATGTGTAGTGAGGCATAGCCTGTATGCAATAATCTACCATGGGGTCTCAAAGAACGCGCACTTGCTTTGCAACGTTTGGCAATGCGTGTGTAGTGAGGCATAGCCTGTATGCAATAATCCACCATGGGGTCTCAAAGAACGCGCACTTGCTTTGCAACGTTTGGCAATGCGTGTGTAGTGAGGCATAGCCTGTATGCAATAATCCACCATGGGGTCTCAAAGAACGCGCACTTGCTTTGCAACGTTTGGCAGTGCGTGTGTAGTGAGGCATAGCCTGTATGCAATAATCCACCATGGGGTCTCAAAGAACGCGCACTTGCTTTGCAACGTTTGGCAATGCGTGTGTAATGCTGCTTTGTGCGTTCAATTTTTGGCCCAAAATGCGCAAAATCATCGGACACCAGTATATCTTCTTTTGCTGCATATGCAAGGCAGTGGTTTGTGGTCCTGCCAGTTTCAAATTTCTGTTTTTGTGAAAATAGAGTCTATGTTGTGCAAGTGGTGTGCAATTTTGCTGGTCAAAAAGAAAGCAAGGGTTGTACAATGCGGGTTTACTATCATGGCAGGGTAGCTCAGCTGGTTAGAGCGCGCGATTCATAATCGCGAGGTCGGGAGTTCAAGTCTCCCCCCTGCTATCCCTTTTTAAAGGAGGGATGTGGTGGGTTTTTAAAGGGGGCAGTTTGTGAAACGGGTGGTTTGATGGCCGTTTTTGCAGGTGCTTTTTACGTTCCTTAGTTCTTTTTTATGTTTATAAAAAGCAGTGCCCAGTGCGGGTGTTCGCTTCAAACAAAGCGTTTTTGCATCCTTGACAAAGCCGTCACGGGCTCATGGGCGTCCACCTTAAAAGGCCCAAGAAACGCCAACGCTTTGTGTCGCCCCACCAGCCACAAAAGGGTGTGTGCCTACGCTGGTAGGTATGAGTAAATCGGCATTCACCCAGCCTATTTCGACCACCCAAGCCACACGTCCGGGAACCCAACGCAAACCCAGTTTGGTATGCCACACGTTTTCGACAGAAAAAGCACTTACCGAGAAAACCTCTCTTTCGCGAATCTCAACATAATAATTGCCTACTCCGAGTGCAAAAAAAGGGAGCCATGTGCTGTAGCGCAAAAAGGCCTTCATCGAAAATAAAATGCCTCGATGTATGATCCCCATTTGGTGGGAATCTGCACCGTTATCCCCAAATTTTAGGTTGGTATTTTCTTGAAAAAATTCCAGACCAAACCCGATGCCACGCCCCTTGGGGGTACGGGTCAGCAGTTCATATTCAAAGGCATAACCTCTTGCTTGTATGGGGGTGTTCAACTTTCCATACTGCGCTTCCATGCGCTCGATTAAAGGGCTGGTGGTCGAACTGTGGCTTCTATTTTTTAGGGTGAATAGCTGCAATTCGACGGCCAATGCCGTGTGTGTGCACCAGAGTAAAGCGACGAGCGCCATCGGTGGAACACAAGCAAGCATGGAGGTAAGCCAACGTCCCTCCTTTTGGAATTTTTGCCGCAGGGTTTGGGTTACCACTCCTTGCCTATCTCTCCAAAAAAGGTAATATCCGCCTCATTGCGGTTTTGTCGGTAGTCTTCCAACGTGCCTATCTCCCAAAACCACCCCCTTGCGTTGCCTTTAAAGCCTGCCAAAATCACATCAGATGGCAGTGAATAAGGGTAGCGCGCATCAAGGTTTGGGAAATCTCTTAAAAAAACACTGGACTGGCTTATACTCTGTAGCAAAAAAGAGGTCTGCGAGTTGATACGGAACTCAACCCCAAAGGTCCGGTGTTCTAATCGACGGGCATAGGTATTAGGCTTAACACTTAAAAATGTGCGCCCTGCTTGGATGTGGGCCACCAAAAAAGAACCCACCCCTTTAGAGAGTAACCAGTAAATGCCGTGATCACCACCACCAGAATTAACCAAGGCTTTTGCGCCGCGGGGGTTTTTGGATAAAGGGTGTTTGTATGAAAATTTAACACTGATGACAGGCAGTAGATCACCACCTTGTGACCAGTTCCACTTTAAATTAAAAATAGGGTCTAATAATGCCAAGTCAAAGGGTTGTTCAGTGGCGACAAGTGGGTTGCCGTTAAAAAAAATATAATAATGGAAGCGGTCTTGTCGAGCCTGTTTTCGGGTTTCATTAAAAAAGCCTATGTAGCGTTCAAAGGCCTCGATACGGCTGTCTAAAAACCCTCCCCCAAAAGAGGCCAAGCCCAGTTCAACCCCTCCTTCTAATCCGTCGACCAAACCGTATTCCCAGCGTAGCAAATGGCGGTGAGACTCCACATCGAGGTAGTACCCATAGCTTTGTGGTGGAAAATCGCTCGCATCGAGCCCTGCCTCCACCGTATTAAAATCAATGTTGAGTAAGGTTGAACCGCCTACAAATTGGGTGTTGATAAAGGTATTGGTGATGCCAAATTGGTAGGAAAAACGTGTTTTTTCAGCGGGTAATGTGAGCGGATGGGATGGAGTCATTTGCAAAAATTGCAAACCCACTGGAAACTGATTGCGCGAGGTTAAAGGACCAAGCCCTGCATCGTTGGGTGCAGCAAAAGACAACGTACTAATAACAGGCAAGGTCAAAAGCACGACGCACACAATGGCAAAGGGCTTGGAAAGCAATTTTTATTTAACCCATGAGGCAAAAGTGATATCTAAGGAGAAGTTTGCATTTTCGAGGGGGATTGTTTTTGAAAACCAACCGTTCTCGAGGGTACTCGATTATCAAGCAAAGCTTGTGCCTAACGCTAACATAATAATATGCGCCAACCCAAAGTCACCACCTTGCCGCCGCCGCAGAAAATACGCCTCACCCGCTTTTTTCAGCTGGCAGTGGTGGGACCTGCCCACCTTGCCAAAGCACTACAGCATCTCACCAAGGCCGAACGATTGTGCCTCCCCAGTACGGCCCTGCCAAAGCGCGTGGAAGAATTTGCATTGGGCCGTTTTGCAGCCAAGCGAGCCTTAAAGCGCATGAACCCCGCCTGGGGCAAAGAGCCTTTGTGTAATACCAAAAATACGCGTGCGCCTCAATGGCCCAAAGGGGTGTATGGTGCCATTAGCCACAACCAAGGTTGGGCTGCTGCAGTCGTTCATGGGGGTGGGTTGGGGGTTGGCATTGACCTACAGCACAGCCGTCCCTGCCATAGAGGCTTGGCAAAGCGTATTTTGAAACCATCAGAGCACGCGTACTATACCTCACTTTCATCTGAGGTTGCACAGGCATGGTTGCTAACGGTATTTGGGGTTAAAGAGAGCTTGTATAAAGCACTGCAACCTGTCAAACCAGGTTGGTGGGGCTTTCAACAGGGTCTGGTGATTCTCCCTAGCGCGAACTTGCGTCACGGTTATCATTATTGGAAACAGCATTTTAAGTGGACTGCCTTACCCCAAGCAGACTGCCTAGAGCAGCAGGCACTTGTGCATGGTCAAGGGTGTTGCTGGCGAAAAAATGCCTGGTGCCTTGCCTTATCCTGGGTCGTCAGGTCATCGAACTAAGGTCCTTCATCCAAGGGTAAAACATCGCTTTTACGGCTTGACTGCGGGTGCAATTAAATACGCGTAGCCAAAGCGGCTATCGTAGGTTTTTAAGCGCTTTTTTAAAAGCATGCCTGCACGCTTGTTGGCCGTTAATACCTGAATGCGTTGTACCTTAACCGGACCATTGGGGCTCGAAATCCAGCCATGATTTATTTGAACAGCACTTGGGTGTGCTTCGCGCAAAACCACCTTGCGATAGCCTGCAATGCAACTCTTGGTTTGGCACGCACCAACTTGGAGCAACCATTGGGCTCCTGGCTTGGCGGGTAGCGTCGCCTTCTCAGCGATTTTTGCGGGGGTTTGGCTGAGTACGACAGGCTTGATGGCCATGGCATGGCTGCTTTTGGGCTGCTTTTGGGTTGTGTGGGTGCGCCTAACCGTGGTTGGAGGAAATGGATGCGCAGCACTTTGAAGGACCCTTTGGGTTTGAGCAAGTGATTGTGCTTGGGGTTTTGCTTTTGCTGCCTGACTATCTGGAGAAAGGCGTTTGGTGCTCGACCGAATGGCATTGGGCAGTGGAAGTGCCGTTTTTTGATTGGGCTGGGACAAAGGTTTGCTGGCAATCCGTTGGTGGTGCTTTGTGGGCAATGCTGGTTGTGCGGGTGCTTTGCCCAATGCGGTGAGCCCAAAGCGCAAGGGGTTGGGGCGCAATCCGTCGGGTTTTGCCTGTTCTTGGGCAAGGTTAGCAGCGTTGTCTAAAGAGCGATTCAGGGCCTGGTTAGGGCTGCTTAAAAACCGCTTTAAAGCCAATGATTCCTCCCGCTTTAACGGTTGGGCATCGCCTAAATCCTTGGCAGGGGTGGTCCTTGACAAGGGCTGTGCCGTGGTGCTGGGGGTGGGCAATACAGGTGTTGGTTCATGGTCAGAAGAGGTATTTTCGACGGTTTTGGTGGGTGCCTCTTTCCACATCAATTGCCTTGCAATGGGGAGTTTAAGGGCTGCCCAACCAGCCCCTATGCCAATGGTAAACAAGGAGAGCAATATCACCGTTACGCCCAACCAAGTTTTTATTTTTTGAGACGGTGCCGTTTGAATCACGGCTCTTTGAGGCAGGGGGTCGCCGCCCATAGCACTGTTGGGGTTTGCGCCATTGCTGCTCCGCGTGGTGGAGTGTTTGCGGATGCGCTGCTTTAAGCGCTGTTGAAGGAGGTTGATGGGAGCAGGTTTTTTTGGGGTTCGATTTTGCTGTGTAAGGTCGGGTTGCAAACCCGAAAACACATCGCGTAAATCGTCCACATCTTTTTGCACAATGGCATCAAGACCACCGACCGCATCTTTTTGCACAATGGCATCAAGACCACCGACCGCATCTTTTTGCACAATGGCATCAAGACTACCGACCGCATCTTTTTGCACGGCGGCATCGGGGTTGTTGTGTAGATTGTTCGCCAGGGGGTGCTTTGGGCTTTGGGGGCGTTTTTCCATGAAAAACCAGTCGCATGCAAGAAGGTCAGCAAATAAACCATGTGCTAAAATGCACGGATGAAAATGGCTACTGGTATAGTAGGCATGCAAAACCAAGACCTTTTGCCATGCATTCCAAATCTCAAGGGGCAAAAAGCACTCAGCCGCAATCGGTAGGGCTGCTTATGCACAATCTGCAAACAAAAAGCAGGGTTTTCCTAAGGCTAAAGGATAGAATTTTTGTTTTTCTAAGAAGGGAGGCTAAAATTTTCTGCTTTATGGCGTACGATGTCGCCTGCCACCATATAGACCACATCCTCGGCGATATTGGTGGCATGGTCGGCAATCCGTTCTAAATGCCTCGAGGCACTCAAGGCGTGTAAAAAAGCCTCGATTCGGGCAGGTTCATCTTGAATACCCTTGTGTACTTGGGCGTACATTTCGCGGTTTATGGCATCGACTTCATCATCCATGGCACAAACGCCCAGGGCTTTTTGTACATCCAAGTGAATCAAGGATTGCAAGCTGTTGTCGAGCATGGTTAAGGTTTTTTTAGACATGAGCTCAAAGTCAAAAGGCATGTCGCCTGCGTTTTGGGTGGCCATAAACTGGGCACGCTCGGCGATGTTTACGGCCAAATCTCCAATGCGTTCAAGGTCGTTGTTAATTTTGAGTACGGAGACCACCAAGCGTAAATCTGTGGCTACAGGCTGGTACAAGGCCAGTGCTTTTAAGCAAGCTTCTTCGAGCTCCACTTCTTTGGCGTCAATCTCTGCATCGGCATGAATAACACGGTTGGCCAAGGCTAGATCGCGGTTACTAAGTGCCTCAACTCCCTGCTGCACATTTTGGTGTACTTGATTGCCCAAGGACAACAGGCTGTCTTTTAGGCGTCTAATTTCGCTTTCCAAGTGATTTTTCATTGGTTTTTTATCCCTTTGGTCTAGTCCAAAAACTTCCAAGCAGCCCCCTATCAAACTGTATTCGAACCGTGCATTATCCTGTTGGGAAGAGGGGGATTTAGCCAAAACGTCCTGTAATGTAATCCTCGGTGCGCTTGCGCCTAGGCTGGGTAAACATTTGCTGGGTTTGATTAAATTCAACCAACCGTCCCATGTATAAAAAAGCGGTGTATTTGGAAACGCGTGCCGCTTGCTGCATATTGTGAGTTACAATAATCACCGTATACTCCCCTTTTAGATGATCAATCAGTTCTTCCACCCTTGCCGTGGAGATGGGGTCGAGGGCGGAGCATGGTTCATCCATCAAGACGACTTCGGGGTTAATCGCAATGGCGCGTGCAATACAAAGGCGCTGCATTTGGCCGATAGATATTCCCAGAGCAGAATCTTTTAGGCGGTCTTTAACCTCGTCCCATAACCCCGCTGCTTTTAAGCTCCGCTCAGCGGCTTCATCAAGTTGCGAGCGGTTGCGCACCCCCGCAATCCGTAGGCCATAGACCACGTTTTCATAAATCGATTTAGGAAACGGGTTAGGGGCTTGAAACACCATGCCCACACGACGGCGTAGATGAATAACATCAACCCCAGGAGCATAAATCGAGCGGTTGTCTAAGGTGATTTCCCCCTCCACACGCACATTGTCTACCAAATCATTCATGCGATTAAAACTACGAAGCAGGCTAGATTTTCCACAACCTGAAGGGCCGATAAAAGCGGTAACTTGGTGTCGCGGTAGGGATAACGAAATGTTGGTCAAGGCTTGGTTGCTGCCATAAAATAGCGAAAAATTCCTGGTTTCAAGCACCAAATTTTTAGTGCTGGCAATGTAGGGGGTGGCAGCCTCCCATTCTTGTTGTTGAATACCCAATTGTTTGGTACGACTGGGCTTGGCCGATGTTGTGGTACTTTTGGCGGTCGATGTTGTGGTACTTTTGGTGACCATTGCAGGCATTCGTTTGCGTGAATTTGTGGTTTTTCTGCCCCCCTTTACCTTTGCAGCGGCAGGGATTTTCTTCTCATGAGATGCGGCCCGTACCATAGCATATACGCCTTTTTGGCTTGCAAAACAAGTGGATGGAATTTTTCACAAAAAACATGCGTGTCAATTCAAGGCCACGGGAGTATCATGCTTGCCATGGCGAGGAATTTTGAGCACATTTAAAAAAATGTCTGTTAAAAAGCACGCCCCATGTTTTTGGTGCGCATGCGACTCCGCAAACCAAGGGCACCCACACTTAAGCCCACCACAATCAAGAGTAGCAGCAAGGCGGTTACGTACACCATGGGCTTGGCCGCTTCTGCATTGGGCGATTGAAATCCCAGGTCAAAAATATGAAACCCCAAGTGCATAAACTTGCGATCTAAATGCACAAAAGGAAACTGCCCATCAATGGCCAAGTCAGGAGCCAATTTCACCACACCCGTTAGCATAAGGGGGGCTGTTTCGCCTGCGGCACGGGCCACTGCCAGCACCAAACCCGTCAAAATTCCGGGTGTGGCCATGGGAAAAATAACCCGTGCCAAGGTTTGAAATTTGGCTCCACCCAAGGCGTAAGAGGCCTCACGCATGCTTCGCTGGGCGGAAGCCAACCCTTCTTCGGTGGAAACAATCACCACAGGTACCGTAAGAAGCGCCAAGGTGAGGCTAGCCCAAAGTAAACCACCTGTACCGAAGGTTGGCGTGGGGAGGCGCTCGGCAAAAAATACGCGATCAATGCTGCCCCCCAACCCATACACAAAAAAGCCTAAGCCAAAAATGCCAAACACAATCGAAGGTGCGCCTGCCAGGTTATATACCGCAATGCGCACCAAGCGCGTCCACCAATTATCTTTTGCGTACTCGTGTAGGTAGACCGCAGCCCCCACACCCAATGGCAGGCAAAACAGACTCATCAAAATCACCATCAACACGGTTCCAAAAATGGCGGGAAACAGCCCACCTTCCGTATTGGCCTCTCGGGGAGAAGTACTCAAAACTTCCCACACCTTGGCACCATAAAAGCTTATCTTTTGCGTTAACGACATGGCATTAGGTTGCCAGGCACGCACAATGTGTATAACAGGAAGCGTGAGCGTTTTGTTTTGCACCGTGAAAAAAGTGGCGGTGCGCTGGATGTTTTGGGCTTGCAGGCGCACCAGCGCTTGCGTTTCTTGGTCAAATTGAGCCTCGCTTTGGGCTAAGGCTTGCCTTTGCTGCAACCCAAAGTTGGTCCGTTTTTGCTGGCGTTTTAACGCTTGAATGCGCTGCCCAGTGGTTTCCACTTGCTGGTAGAGGGCTTTTTGTTTTTGTCTTTCTCTTTGAGCCCAAATGAGGGCTTGCTGCAAATTTTTCCAATTTGCGGTCTGTTGTTCCTTGATATTCTTAGGCTCTTTGCCCTTTTGCTCTACGCCACGGGCGGGAGAGGAGACGCTGCGTAAAAACCCATAAAAATTACCAAATTCTTGGCGCTCTAAAGCCACCGCAATGGTGGGAGTATGAATGCGCGTGGCCTCATCTGGAAACACCCAGCGAAACGGATCCCCACCCAAATCGCGATTGCCCACCTGTAACTTCCAGCGTTTTCGTCCTTCAAGCGTGGTTTCTTTTTCGACCACCAGGCCCAGGATAGGACCTTCCTTCAACTGCATTTGGGTGAGTGCCTTGGGCCAAAAATAACCCAGCGCATTCACCACAATAAGCCAGAGCAAGGTAAAGGTGAGGAGCAAGGTAAAACTCACCACCGACCCACTGGCCCAAATCCAGCGTTCCCCCAATTCCACATTTTGGTTCGGTTGCGTTGTGTTGCTTGATACGATGGGTGGCATCCAAATAAGGCTGTGAGTACGATGGTTAAAGCGGAGGGCTTAATGGGTATGAAAGCGTTTGCGCAAACTTACCCGCACGGTTTCTGCAATGGTGTTTAGCACAAAAGTTGCAATAAAGAGCAAAGTGGCAGAAAAAAACAATAAGCGATACAAAGTTTCCCCATGGGGTGCCTCGGGAATTTCAACGGCAATGTTGGCGGAAAGGGTGCGCATGCCCGTAAAAGGATTAAAGTCGAGCAAAGGTGTGTTGCCCGCAGCCATCAGTACAATCATGGTTTCGCCCACCGCACGCCCCAAACCAATCATGAGGGCGGCGAATAGCCCAGGACTGGCAGAAGGCATGACGACCCGGAGCATGGTTTGCCAGCGCGAAGCCCCTAAGGCAAGGGAAGATGCCGAAAGGTGCTTGGGGATATTGCTAAAGGCATCCTCTGCAATGGTAAACACATTGGGAATGACGGCAAAACCCAAAGCTATTGCAATAACAATGGCGTTTCTGCGGTCAACAAGCACCTCGAACTGGTTAAATAAAACATCCGATAAGGGCCCTTGAAACAAGATGTGCTCAATCCACTGCCCCGTGTGAAACGCCAGCCACAACCCCAGCAAAATTAAGGGAATGAGAAAGAAAAACTCATACCCTCGCAGTTTGCGCCACCAAAACAAGCGCTGGTCACTCCAAGCCAGCAAGGCTAAGCTTAAATACAAAAACAAGGGGGCAGTGACAAACCACAGCACGACCCCCATCAAGGATTGATGAATGAGCGGTGCCAGCCAAAATGCTGCCAAAAACCCCAGTACAACCGAAGGGACCGAGCCGATAATTTCAAAAATCGACTTGATGCGTTGGCGCCAAACGGAGGCCATAAAACTGCTGGTGTACATGGCACCCAGTATGCCAAGTGGGGCTGCAAACAACATGGCAAACACGGCAGCTTTCACCGATCCAACCACCAAGGGCATTAAGCCAAACTTAGGCTCAAAGTCGGTATCTGCCGCAGAGGATTGCCACACGTGTTGAGGCTTGGGGTAGCTCTCATAATGCTGCTTGTTAAAAAATGCGCTCCAACTGGCTTCTGGATGTGGCACATGCAAACTCCACATGCTGAGTTCGTTACGGTTATTCAAAGCTAACAAGGCATGATCTCGCGGTGATAACCCCACCTGCAAAATGGGCTCTTTAGCGGGCAAGGTGAGCAAGTGCCTTACTCCTAAGGCATAGTGCATGTGCAATTGCCCTTTGGCATCGAGGGCAAAAAAACTGCGGGTGCGCGAGGCTGATGCCAGCCATGTAATGGCCTCTTGACTATCCTTGTTTTGGTAAATGGGCCCTAATTGCTTGATATTTAAACCCGCATTGGTTAGGGCGTTTGCCTTTCGATCTGCTTTGGGATTGGCTGTCGCTTTTTTAAGGCCGCTGACCGCTTGAGGCGTTTCGAACCATGTTTGTAGCACCCCTTGAGCACTGCCTAAAATAAAGGTGCCACCCCCTAAGAGAACGCCCAGAGCAGGATTTTTGTCGGCAGTGGGCAATGCCGTGCTGAGTGGGGTGGTTTTTTTCATGGCCACATCTTCAGGGCCCAGTTCCCAGCTTTTAAGGCGGCCGTCTTTAAAAGTGGCAATTAAGGCACTGCCTTGGGCATTTAAGACCGCTTGTTGCAAGGCGGGCCCCGTTTGGGTGAGCACGTGGCGCCGCCTTTCTAAGGTGGTTTCCCCCAGCAAGTTTTCTTCTTTTATCTGAAACAGCACCGCAATTTTGCCGTTGGCAAAAAAATTCACCCGCATGCTCGCGTTTTCATCCAACACGCGCCCTGTGGCGTGTTGCAAGGGGGTGTTTTTGTCTGCCAAGGGGAGCAATACTTGTTCCTGCCAATGATAGGCAATGGTCCGCTTGCCTTTGGGGTGAAATTGAGGGCGCAACACCACGCGCCCCAGGCTTAAACTGCCATCATCCCACAGCAGGCTAAAGCGATGCGCACCGTAATGCTGCGCTGTTTTTAAAACGCGTGCGGGGTTTTGGTGAAGCCGTTGGCGGTGTAGTGACTGGCCGTTGACGGGGGAGAAAAAGAGCAATTCGCCTTGCTTGTTAAAGGCATAGGCAGTCTCTTGCCAGTCACCTAGCCCAATGGCAAGCCAGTTTTTTTGTGCGTGTGGCGAAAGCGCATCCGTCGAAAAGTGCGCAATGCGGGTGGCACTGGCAGGCTTAAAAAGTGGGATTGCCACCAGCAACACCAGCCCCAGCATACCAAACACGCAAGCAATCACAAACACACCCGTACCGCGAAATCCCAGTGCGGCAAGAAAATCGTGTGTACGTGAATTGCGCAGCCAAGAAAGCATGGTTAACCCCAAGGTTTCTTTAGTTTAAAGGGGGAAAATGGCAGGTTTAAGCCCAAATCGAAATCCAAGCACCGCGCCGTGCTGGCACGCACAAAAATGGTTTTTCCGTAAAGCTCAAGCTCACTCCCTCATTGAACCTTTATGCAAAAAAATAGTCGCCTAGGGCAATAGGCAAGGAGAAGCCGAGCATAAGTATTACGCTAACGCAAGGCACCAAATTGTTTTTTTTGAATGTGGGGAGGCAAAGGATAGTAGCCATCTTTGGCCACAATGCGTTGGCCTTGGCGTGAGAGCACAAACACCATAAACTCACGGGTTAATGGGTCTAACGGTTTATGGGGTGCCTTGTTAAGATACACGTACAACAAGCGGGCTAAGGGGTATTTTCCCCGAAGGGAATCGGCTTGGGTTGGCAGATAAAAAACCTTGCCCTTTTTGCTCAAGGGCACTGCCCTTACATCGGAAGTGCGATAGCCAATGCCTGAATAACCAATGCCTGCAAGATCTTTTGCCACCCCATTGACCACCGAAGACGACCCTGGTTGCTCTTTTACCGTACTCCGGAAATCCCCCTTAAAAAGCGCAATCTGCTTAAAATAGCCATAGGTACCTGAAGCCGAATTGCGCCCATAAACGCTAATGCGCTGTGCGCCTAAACGGGTGTTTACAGCGATCTCTCGCCAGCGGTTAATGGGGTCGGGATAACCACCTTTGCGGGTGGAAGAAAAAATGGCGTCGACTTGCGGCAAAGTGAGACCTTGAATGGGGTTGTCCTTATGCACGTACACCGCCAAGGCATCAATGGCTACCGCTAGGGCAGTGGGGGGATAGCCGTATCTTTTCTCAAAGGATTCTGCCTCACGGCTTTTGATTTTGCGCGACATGGGACCCAATTGTGCGGTTTGGTCAATTAAAGCGGGTGGGGCAGTGCTTGAACCCTTGCCTTCAATTTGTACTTTCACGCTAGGGTGATGCCTGCGAAACGCTTCCCCCCATTGGGTCATGAGATTGTTGAGGGTATCGGAGCCAATGCTACTGAGTGTCCCCGAGAAATTACCGCTTTTTTGATAGGGCGTTAAGTTTTTGTGGACTTTAATTTGCGCACCGACTACCCCCGCATGGAGAACCGCGGCACACAAAAATACCGCAACCCCTTGCACACAAAAAGAAAACCATTTCATACGGTGAGGAGATGCCTTCATGGATGTTTAGCGCTTGCTTTTTATCGCACGCATGTGCCGTTGGTGGTGGATAGAAAATAGGATAAAAAAATTTACGCAGCGCACACCATGATTACGACACCAAGGCTTGTTGTCAATGGAAAAATAACCCGCTTACAGCCAGCACAAGGTAACACACGTCCTCAACTGGTGCCCTGACACGCGGCGCCAAGCTTTGAGTATCCAGCCCAAACTTGCAATCAAAAGGCTCACCAGAGGCATTGCAGGCAGGGCGTCATTCGCCATGGTGCGCCTGCAGTCGTGTGTGAGGCATAGCGTTGAGGGGTTTATGAATGCGCGTTTCGCGTACGGAAGCTTGACCTCAAGGTGGAATGGCGTATACTAAGCTGCGAGTCTGGGATTTACAAGATAGCGGGGCTTGTTTTCAAAATGGTGCCAGAGCATTTGACCCGATGGGTTTGCCTCTAAGGGCTTGTTTTTGAGGGCTTGTTTTTGAGGGAGTATTAAAAAGGTCGTGAGGATATTTAGGGGTAAAAGCCTGCTTTTTGGGCTGGGATGTTGCGCGGCAGGGCTTTTGTTGGGTGCTTGTGCAGACGACACAAAAAAATTCCCCTCTGAAGGCACACAAACCACCCCCATTCCCATTCTTTTAACTGCCTTGCCTCGCACCAGTACGGTGGGAAGCACCTATAGTTTTTACACGATATTCAATGCCACCGCCTCCACTTACACCGTGCGCCTCACAGAAGTGGATGAACCCATCAATTTGCTGGTATACCAAAACGCCTTTTTGAGTACCACCGCCAGCGACTTGTACTGCAGTGCCATTGGGATTGCCAGCAGCAACGCCCCCACCGTGAGCTGTACGGGTAGCGTTACACCAATGGGCGGTATTTTGTACATTGTCGTGCAACCCTTGCAGTACGAGAATGGCTCACAATTTATGTTGGCAGTGAATTAATCCCTTAATCAATGGGTTATGTGCTATTTTTTCAGCCTGGGCTGTTGGCTATGGTGATAGCGCCCAAATGCTCTGGGCTAATGGTGGCAAATTGCCCCGTTGCCGCCAGTCAACATCCCCCTTTGCGCCCTGTTGTTTACTTGCTACTTACAACGCCAATTTTGCGCATGAGGCTCGCTTGCTGAATACCGCCCAATTGACCCAGTCCATCAAGCAGCATGCCCTTGCCTTGGGGTTTATGCAAGTGGGCATCACGCCCGCGCACCCTGCACTGACCCATGGATTTTACACCCAGTGGCTCGAGGCAGGTTACGCCGCACAGATGGCCTATTTACACCGCCATGCTCCCCTTAAAACCGATCCACGCAAACTACTGCCCCAGGCACGTTCGGTTATTTGCTTAATCCACCCCCACCCACACACGCCCCAGGAGGTACAACGGGTGAACGGGCTGTATCCAGCGCAACAAGGCCAACGCCTTGCCCATGGGCGCATTGCAGGTTATGCCTTGGGGGAAGACTATCATACGGTGGCGCACACCAAATTGAAGCGCCTCGCTCTTTACATTCAACACCACCCACACCCCGCCGAGGAAAGCCCGTTGCATTGGCGTGCGGTGGTCGATTCCGCGCCATTACTTGAGCGTGAATATGCCGTGCGTGCTGGCTTGGGTTGGATTGGTAAAAATGCCATGCTGATTCACCCACAATTGGGATCGCAATTTACCCTCGCCACCTTGCTGGTGAGTTGGGATTTAACCTTCGATGCGCCTCAATCGCCGCGCAGCAGGTCGCCAAAGTCCGTGGGAGGGGCGTTGGGAGGGCACCTGGTTTACGAGCGCTGTGGTTCGTGTACAGCCTGCATGGTCGCTTGCCCTACGGGGGCGATTGTGGAAGAGAAAAAAATAGATTCCGCACGCTGCATTTCCTATTTAACCATCGAACATAAGGGCGATATTGCACCTGATCTTGGCCAGAAAATGCAAGAATGGGTGTTTGGCTGCGATATCTGCCAACAGGTTTGCCCATGGAATGCTGCGCCGTTAGTGCCTCCAACCACCAATACTGCCCCAGCCCCGTTAAAGCCCAGCTGCCCTCTGGTCAAAAAAACGTCCCTTGCACCATCCCCCGCCAAGCCTTTTCCAAACTTTGAGCGCAGCCAGTCTAACCCCCAAAACCCCCTGCCTAGGATTTCACCAAGGCCACACCTGCCTACATTGCTGGCCCTAAGCCCGCTGGAATTTAAGTACCGCTTTGGGAACACACCGCTGATGCGTACAAAACGGCGTGGCTTGCTACGCAACGCCGCGGTTGCGTTGGGCAATTTGTGGCGGGCGGGCACGCTAGCGCCAGCGGCCCAAAAAGAAGCGCACCAAGCCCTGTACGCAGCGCTGGGCGACCAAGAAGCCCTGGTGCGCACGGCGGCTCAACAAAGCTTGGCGGGCAAGAAAAAACACCACACTTCTCTTCCATCCCATACATCCACCTAAACCTTATCATCATCGATGGCTCACAAGAAACGAGGCAAGAGGGAGCACCCTAATCGTTGGTGTTGCCATAAATCCCTGTGCCATCCCGGTTTGAGGGGGGAAGCACCTGGGCTTGTACCCTGCAAAGGGAGCACCCTAATCGTTGGTGTTGCCATAAATCCCTGTGCCATCCCGGTTTGAGGGGGGAAGCACCTGGGCTTGTACCCTGCAAAGGGAGCACCCTAATCGTTGGTGTTGCCATAAATCCCTGTGCCATCCCGGTTTGAGGGGGGAAGCACCTGGGCTTGTACCCTGCAAAGGGAGCACCCTAATCGTTGGTGTTGCCATAAGTCCCTGTGCCATCCCGGTTTGAAGGGGAAGCACCTGGGCTTGTACCCTCTTGGCCGCTTTCTTCATTGGCGTAAGGTGAGATCACCCCCGTCATGCTATCACTGCTGGTGCTGCCAGCGTTCGTCGCAGCAAAACCAATCACGTTGCTGCTTGGATTGCTGGGGGCTTGGTTTGGATTGCCAGCGCCACTCGCCTCTTTGGCGGCAGTGGTTTGTTGTTCGTCAAGTGCTTCCATTTTGTCTAACAAACTGTGCAGCCTGCTTTGCAGGTCACTGCGCTCTTGCTTCAACTTCTTAATCTCAGCACGCATACGCGTAATGGTTTGAATGGCCACTTCCACTTTGGATTCTAAAGCGGTTAGCAATTCGATAGTCATCGGTGTATTCTCCATAAGAGGGCGATTTTGTTGGTGTAATCAAGCGATTAGGTTCATGCCTTTCAAGCATGCATACCCGGATGTTTTATGGCAAACACGCTCCAGGGCAAAAACATGCCTCTTACAGGCATGAATGCGCTAGGGGGCGCAAGCCCAATTTTGTGGATCGCAAAAGAAATTCGGATTGCATCAGCGACCGCTACGCCTCGCAACATGCACCTCACAACAAATGTGAACCACCACGCACCGTTACAATAAATGCTCTGAAAAGTCAATTTTTGGGGGTATTTTTGAAAATTTTGGCTGTAGAAATCCGTTTGTAAGACGTTAGTGCACCATAGAGCAATCGAAGCAAAGGCATTAAAATGAGGGCACTTTGAGGCTGAATAAAAAATTGTTACTCAATGGTTATGCACTGCCTTTGGTGGTGGGAAGCGACCTTGTGTGCATGGGCTTTAACCAAGCCACCAGCGCTAAATTTGAGATCCAAACCACCGAACCGCTACCGCACCGTTGTACGGTGGAGTTTTTTGCGGGCATCGCCAGCGATGTGCAACAGCATTTAATGGTGTGTGGACTGTTGACCAGTGTGCGCCGGAGCCCCACGGGTTGGCAGCTTGAAGTGCATGAGAGCTCCGAACGCCTCGAGCAGCCCGTGCGCATCGACTTATCAGCCTGCACAGGGCGCGATGTTCTCGCAACCCTCCAGCGGCGGATGGGCTTGCAGTTTTTGTCGCCTAAGCAAGAAAAAAGAATGAACCTTGCGCTACCCGCGTTTTGCTTTGAAGGCAGTGCCAACCAAGTACTGTTGCATTTGGGCAAGGCCCTTGGCATTCGCGGCGCTATTTGGCAGCAGCTCAGCGATGGGCGCGTGTTTTGGGGGGCATGGAACAAGGCACCCTTTAACGCCCACCCTTTAAACATGGATCCGCGCTTGATTAAGCATTGGGACCCACGCAAAGGGGTGATGCAGTTGCATTACATCCCCGCTTTAAAACCAGGGGTCGTTTTGCAGGGACCTTGGGGCTTGCTGAGGGTCGATGCGCTGGTGTTTAACGATGCCGAGGTACATGCTCAATGCACGGCTGTAAGCTCTCAAGCATTGCATGCCAGCTAACGCCCTTGAAACACAGCCTTGCGTTTTTCCATAAAGGCGGTGCGTCCTTCAATGTAGTCTTGGGAATCAAAACACGCTTCTACCGCTGCTTGAATTCCTGCCTCATCGCAGTGGTCAGGGTTTTTGAGCAATTCTTTAACCGCCTTTTTGGCGGCCATAATGCTTAAGGGTGCGTTGTTGCCAATGGTTTTGGCATAGGCGCGCGTAAAACCTTCGAGCCCTTCAGGGGGGAGAACCTTGCTAACCATGCCCATGCCAAGGGCTTCGTGGGCGGTAAATTGGCGGGCAGTGAAGAAAATTTCCATGGTATTCGCAGGTCCCACCACGTCCATCAGGTTTTTAATGCCCTTCATGCCATAGCCCACACCCAGTTTGGCCGCAGGCACACCAAAGCGTGATTCGGTCGAGGCCAAGCGCAGATCACAGCACATGGCAATGCCTGCACCACCGCCAATGCAAAAGCCGTGTATCATGGCAATAGTCGGCTTGGGGCAATGGTAGACGGCATCGTTAGCAGCACCCACTTTTTGGTCGTAGACCTGGGTAGCGTTGACCGAATGACGCACGTTATCAAATTGGGAAATATCGGCCCCCGAAACGAAGGCCTTATTGCCCGCACCACGCAAGATAACCAAGCGAATGTCATCATCGCCGTTAAAATGCTCCATAATAACGGGCAGAGCCTCCCACATTTCAAGCGAGACCGCATTGCGTTTTTCGGGTTGGTTAAACACCAGCCAACCAAGAGGACCTTCCTTGATCGCAAGAATTTTTGGGGTTGGGGAAATGGTGAGCGTCGTGGCGGCTTCCATAAGGGGTTGGGCTAGCGTCCTTTTTTTTTTAATGCATTGGGTTAAAACATGGGTTTACATATGCACGCCGATGCCACGGCTACCCATGGCGCGATTGCCTTAGTGACCCTAAAAAAAATAAGTGTATCCCTGGTTTTTTCGCGCTTTTTTTTGCCCAGGGGGGGCATCCTATTCCACTTGCTTGCAAATTCTTTGATGCATTCAATGCCCTGGCTACACCCTTTATCACACGTTAAGCCGGTGAGGGCAACACGCCCCTCCCGATGGTCATGGCCAAAAATAGAGGACCTTTCTTGTGAAGGAAGGTTGCAAGGTCTCATCCTAAATTAGGCTTTGAGGGTCACCCCTCCACCCCTTTTTTTTTCCGGATGCTGCGACACCTTGCTTGCGTTTATCGACAAGGCGGCGCGAGGGTTTGGATAGCTGTGCTTCGCGCATCATACGGTTACGGGTTTTACGCCTTTTGCTGTACGGGTAGGTAAGAGTGTCTAATTCTCGAGCGTAAAAGTCAAAAAAATCTGGATTGGGTGGGTTCCCCGTTTCATGGCTACGCCTCACGATGCGGCGTTTGAGCGTTTCTTTCCCAAACTGCATTTGCGCGAGTACATCAGCACTACTTTGCCCAAACAATGCCTGTTGATAACACCATTGCCCATCGCCTTGTATGCGCACATGAATAATATCGGGGTCGCCCAACAGGTTATGTAAATCGCCCATTACCTCTTGGTACGCACCCACTAAAAACACGCCTAGCCAGTAGGATTCCCCTGGGTTGGGGCGGTGCACGGGTAGGGTAGATTGCAAGCCGTTGCCATTGGGGTAACGCGAAATACGCCCATCGGAATCGCAGGTAATATCGTGCAAAATGGCGTGGTATTGGGGTTTTTCATGCAGGCGCTGCAACGGCATTGTGGGAAATTCTTGACCAATCGCCCACGCGTCAGGCAAGGATTGAAACACCGAAAAATTACACAGCCATTTTTGCGCGAGCAAGTTGCCTATTTTGCTGCGTTCAGCCCTCCCCAAAGCACCTTCTTGTTCAAGGGTGTTGACCTGATGCGCCGTATCCCAAAAAGCGGCTTCCACCTGTGCGCGTTGTGTGAGGTTGAGCCTGCCCTGATTAAACAGCAACGTGGCTTGTTTGCGCAGTTGTTTGGCCCGTTTCCAAGCAAGCAAAGCGTTGTGGGTGTGCATACTGCCGCCAAGGGCACGCAGTTTTTGCTCAGGTTTTGAGGCTGCTACCAACGGCGCAGGCAAGGGAGGTTTGGCGGGTGTGCGTTCAAGCACATCGAGCACCAGCATGGTGTGGTGTGCAGTTAGGGCGCGACCGTGCTCGGTGGCTAAAGTAGGGTGAGGCACCCTTGCTTGGGTGCAACCTCTTGCCAATTCTGTGCACACAATCTCGGCAAAATCGGCCTCTTGATAGCTCACCCCAAAGTCCTTGGCTTGGCCCAAACCCGTGTAGTCTACCCCCAACCCACCGCCAATATCGACAACGTTTAGCGGGGCACCCAAACGGCGTAATTCGACGTAATAACGCGTGGCTTCACGCATGGCTTGATGCATGTGCGCAACATGGCTCATTTGACTGCCCAAGTGCACGTGCAACAAGTGCCATTGGTCAAGGGCATTGGCCTGTTGCAGCAAGGCGATTGCTTGGAGTAATTCTCCCGCGTTCAAACCAAATTTAGAGCGATCCCCCCCGGAATCCTCCCATTTTCCTGATCCGAGGGCATTGAGTTTTATCCTAATGCCTAAGGGTGCCTCGATGCCCTCCGCGCGGCAGAGGGACAAAATAAGGGTAAGTTCTTGGAGTGTCTCAGCCACCAAGTGCACATTTTTGTGGAGGTGGCGAATGCCGTGTAAGGCTAACCGAATCGCGTTTTCATCCTTACGCCCGTTAAACACAATCAACGCCTTGGGTGCTGTTTTCACGGTTAAGGCAATGTGTAACTCCGGTTTTGAGCCTGCCTCAACACCCATGGTATGGCGCATGCCAAAGCGTAAAATTTCTTCAACCACTTGGCGTTGTGGATTGGTTTTTAAAGGGAGAAGACCTATTTTTTTCCCCATAAAACCTTGTTTTTGGGCAGCTTGGTCAAAGCAGTGTTGCAAATAATGGACTCGATGGGCTAGAACATCGGAAAAGCGAATGATTAACGGCAAAGAAAACCCTTGCTGCAAGGTATCCTTAACGAGTTCCGTTAAGGGTATCGAAGGCCCTTGGGTACCCTGGGGACTGACCATAAGCAGCCCATTTTGGGCCACCTTAAAATACCCTCCTCCCCAACCTGCAACGTGATACAAGGCGGCAGAATCTTTTGCACACCAGCGGGTGTTAGGGCCGGCATGGGGTACGTTGTTGGGCATGGTAATCAAAAAGAGAAAGTGAAAAATTAAGGTTTGAAGGTTGTTGACCGGGGCAACTTACGCGGAAGATAAAAGGGGCTCAAACCTTGCTTGAGGCTGCGGCGACCGATTGCTTACCCACGCATTAGGGGCATGGTAGCCGTGGCAGCAAAACGCCAAGCATGTTTTTTGTGCTAGAATGTTCCAGGTTTGTGGCTGGTGCGTTGCTGTGGATGTTATCGCGGTCAAAAGGCGGTTTTATGGCATACGCCTGTGCTAGGATGCATTCTACCTCCTTTTTTTTGCATGGCAAACGTGTGACGCAATCAATGTCTTTTTCGTTATCTCCCCCAAGTGCCCCTGTCGACCACCAAGTTCAGGTGGGTGATGTATTGTTTGTTGTGCTTAAAAACCTGTGTACGCTTCCCCATAGCGGGAGGATATTACGTGGCCTGATGCCTTATATGGATATTTGCAAGGCGACACAGATGTTTTTATTTACCGAACGCAGTCAGCATGAGCCATGGGAACCTACAAGTAGCCCTAGGGTAAAGTGGCAAGAGTTGGTGCATTGGAGCCAGCAGTCTCGTTTTCGTGGAGTGGCCTGTGCACGCGCCAACACCAGCGTGGCCGAGGTACAAGCAGCATTTGAAGAAGACCCACTGCATTTGGTAGAATGGGCTGCGAAGCGTTGGAAAGCAACCATTATTCAAAGTGCTGCTCCGTTTCGCCTGCAACCTTGCTTTGTGCCCAAGCCTTGGGGGCGTGAGGTGTGGCTCACGGGGATTGAGAAACGTGGCATAGCCTTGGCGTGCGATGCACATGGAAGCACAAAGTTGCCCTATGCTTTGGGGCTTTTCCCTGCCCCACTCATGGGGATAGAAGGCGGGGTTGAACCCATTTTGCTCAAAATTTTAGAACCCGCGGCAGAAGATTCCCTGGGGGATTTGTACCTTGAGGTGCACAAGGAAAAATGGGAGGTTTACGTGGTGCTTTCGGTGAAAAAACGTGCGTGGCCCACAGGGGAAGGCCTGCTGTTAGCGGGGGTCGACCTTGAGTTGCAAACGGGATTGCAGAGCAAGTCGGCCACAAAATGGGAAGGCATTTATGAAAACGGCTTAAAAAAGAAAATCGAAGCCTACCAGAAGGTACGCCAAAAGTTGGATGCTTGGCTCGATGAAGAGATGGAAAAACATAACTTTGATGATTCGCAACGAGAGGCCCCTGGGCCTAGGCGCAAACTGCTGCTTAAAGCTCCCGCCGCGCTAAACGAGCAAGAGCAAACCTTGCGCAAAGACGTCGAGGGCATGTTGGGGCAAATCCCTTTAAAGCGTGGTGATATTGTGAGCCTGCCCCCCGGAGTATTGCACTCTTTGCGGCGTGGTATCCGGGTGGTGGAATTCCAAACCCCCACCTACGAACGCTGGATTGCCATGTTTAACCAAAAAACCCTAACCCAAGCCCACTGGGATACCAAAATGGCCTTGAAACATATGCGCAAAGCACCTTATTCCATACCCAAGGTAAAGGTACTTCAAAAAGAGGCGGATTGGAAAATGGAACAGGTGGTCGACTTTCCCCAATTCACCGTAACGCGTTTGCGGCTCAACCATGCTGGAGACGTTTATACCCCATCCATACCGCATAGTCTTGCGTATCAACTGGTGTTTGTCAGTGGTGGGGCGGGAATATTGCGTTGGGGCCAAGGAGAGCAAATGGTGCTTGAAGCAGAAGATGCTGTGTTTTTACCCCACGAAATAGGCAAGTTTGAGGTACAATCGACCTCTGCCAAAGGGATGTCTGTGCTATTTGCCACCCCCAAAATACAGATGCAAGCCGCATCTGCCGCCAGTTAGCCCATGGTTTTTTCGACATCCCCGCCTGCCCAAGCGTTGCGCTTGCCTCCCGCCTTGCAGGTTAACGACGAGGTGGCACTTTTTTCCCCCAGTTCCCATACCCCAGGCAAGCATCCTGCCATACCCGCGGGGGTGCTGGAGACGTTGCAAGAATGGGGGTTGCGCGTGCGCGTGCCCAAGCCGCCAAAACGCCATTTGTATTTGGCAGGCAACGATGCATGGCGGGCACAAGAATTCACAGAATACTACATGGACCCCAGCATTAAAGCACTGTTTGCAACCCGTGGAGGCTACGGTACTGCGCGCATGTTGCCCTGGTTAAATCCCAGCCAATTGGCCAAAGCGGCCCCCAAGGCCGTGGTAGGAATGAGCGATGTGACCGCTTTGTTTTGTTGGTTGAAGAGCCAGCTGCAAGTAGGTGCCTTGCATGGGCCTTGCTTATGCTCCCCCACAACCATGCAATCTGCCCATTATCAAAAAGATTTAGCCAGTCTGCATGCACGCTTGTTTTTTCCTGAGCGCCAACACACCTTACCTGCTAAGGTGTTACACTGGCCATCGCGCAAAATTACCAACACGCCCCGCACGGGCGTGCAAAATGGCCAGCATTCCACAAAAATTTATGGTACACTCACGGGCGGTTGCCTGACGGTATTGGCTTCCTTGAGTGGATGTGCCTGGGCCTTAAAAGCACGCGGCAGTATTTTGCTGCTTGAAGACGTGGGAGAAAGGCCCTACCGTTTAGATCGATGCTTGACCCAGCTGCGCCAAAGTGGTGCATTGGAAGGCGTGTGTGCGGTGGTTTTTGGATGGTTTTCGGGTTGTGCCGAACCCCAATCCCCTGCGTTGTTACAGGAGATGTGGCGCGATGTGCTTGCGGATGCCCCTTTTGCCGTGGCACAGCACGCCGCCCTTGGGCACGGGACACCTAATTGTACTGTGCCTTTAGGCAGACCTGCAACACTCGAATTCTTGAGCAAATCAAGCCTCAACGCCGACTGTGCACTGGTGGTATAAAAAATGCTCACGGAGGACACGTTTTTATGGGCAAAAATGTGAGCGAAGACTACTCGTTTTTGAGCTGTTATTTTTAATAACCCAAAAGTTTTTTACACGGGGTAATGAGTTAGGAATCATGCAAATACGAATGCAAATCAAACAACGCGGCCTTATTTTCACTATTTTATGCCTTGCCATGGGCTTGCTGGGCAATGCTGCTTTTGCAAATGGTAAAGCACTTTATACCAGTAAGGGTTGCCCTGCTTGCCATGGCCCTAAGGGTGGGACATCGCTGGTCCCCAATTACCCCAAAATTAATGGGCAAAATGCGCCTTACCTTGTGGCGCAACTCAAGGCCTTTAAATCGCAGCAACGTAAAGGCGGGCAGTCGGCGTTAATGTGGGGGCTGGCCGCGCAGTTGAGCGAGGGTGACATGAAGCAGATTGCGCAATGGCTGGCCAAGCAAAAGTAAAGGTGGCTCTGGTTGGAATCCTAAAGACCTCGACACTTAATGGGCAAAACGCGCCTTACCTTGTGGCGCAACTCAAGGCCTTTAAATCGCAGCGAACGTAAAGGCGGGCAGTCGGCGTTAATGTGGGGGCTGGCCGCGCAGTTCGAGCGAGGGTTTCATGAAGCAGATTGCGCAATGGCTGGCCAAGCAAAAGTAAAGGTGGTGCTAGCTGGAATCCTAAAGACCCCCAGCCTTGCATTTGCCATGGTAAATGCGCTAGTAGATGGGTATCCTACCGACGACAAAATGCAAATCTCAAAAGGTATTATTAGAGACGATGGCAAGAAAATACAGCAAACACATGCTGCTGGCATTCCTTACTGGAATTATGCTGGGGTTTTTAGTGCTCCCCGCTTGGGGTAACGCGCAAGGTGAGCGTTTGTACCAAACACAGGGGTGTGCGATCTGTCATGGCAAAGGCGGTGCTCGGCCAATAGCGGGTTTAGTTCCTAAACTGGCAGGGCAAAATGCAGAGTATTTGATACTGCAACTAAGGGAGTTTAAGGCGACCAAGCGTACAGGGGCGGGTGCTCAAGCCATGTGGACTTTTGCTCAATCTTTGAGCCAAAACGACATCCGTCTCATTTCAGATTACCTGGAAAAATCCAAATAAGCAGGACAAATCCCCTGCAATAATGCCTTGATTTTTTTTGCATTGCGAACCCCTTTCATAGGGTTTGCTTTCTAACCAACGCAAAACGCGTGTTGCAAAATGCACCCGCTTGCCCTGCCCTATGTTACAAAGAGGGAACCCCCCATCTTGCGCCCTCGTTTTTAAGGTGCGCGACCACGAACTTGATCAATACGGCGTGGTGAATAACGCTGTGTATTTGAATTACCTAGAGCATACCCGCCACAGTTTTTTGTATGGGATTGGCCTCGATGCCGCCTTTGTTGCTGCCCAAGGGCGCTCCTTGGCACTGTCGGAGGTCCGTTGCCGTTATTTGGCTCCTTTGTGCTCGCGGCAGTTGTTCTGCTCGCTGTTGTGGGTTGATACGCTAAGCGGCGCACGGGTGGTGTTTGAACAACGCTTAATGCCCATACAAGCCAACGCTGAATCCACCTTCAAATCCCAGGGCAGTGAAGATTTTGAAAAGGTATCGACCGCCACCGTCATGGCATTGGCCAACATGGATAAACCCCTTTTACAGGCATGGACCACAGCGGTTTTCTTAAACGAGGCAAGGCGCCCAATGCGCATTCCTGAACCGTGGCGCAGTCAATTTTCCGCTTGCATCGTCTAAAGGAGTACCCCGCTTTGTCTAACCCCGTGTGCATTTACCCCTTGGTGGGATTGCCCGAGATAAGCCCTCAAACCGATTTGGGCGAACTGCTGCATGCAGGCCTAACAAAGGCGCAATGCTGGCCATTACAACCAGACGATGTGCTATGCGTGGCGCAAAAAGTGGTTTCTAAAGCCGAGGGACGGGTGGTGGATTTGATGGACGTCAAGCCGAGTACCTTTGCCCACTGCTGGGCCCAGCAATGGGGGCGCGATCCACGCTTGATCGAACTGGTGCTCCAAGAAAGCGTACGGATCGTACGCCAAGATCGTGGGGTATTGATTGTGGAAACGCGACACGGCTTGGTGTGCGCCAATGCGGGGGTTGATCTTTCCAATACGGGTTCGCACAAAGAGATGGCCGTGTTGCTGCCTAAGGATGCCAATGCTTCTGCACAACGCTTGCACACGCAACTCACAGGGCGTCTTGGTAAACCCACCCGCTTAGGGGTGCTGATTGCCGATTCCTTTGGGCGCCCTTGGCGCGTGGGTTTAACCCAGGTAGTCATTGGGGCTGCAGGCATGCCGTTGTTGCATGATTTGCGCGAAGCGTGTGACACAAATGACCGCCCTTTGCAATCCACTCAAATTTGCATTGCAGATGAATTGGCAGGCGCGGCAGATTTGGTATGCGGCAAAACCAAGGCGTTGCCTGCAGCATTGATCCGTGGCTATGTATGGCCATTGCAAACCCCACAGGCAAGCAAGCCTGCACCCACTTACACAGGCAGCGATTTAATCCGCCCCGCCCCGCATGATTTGTTTCGTTAGAAGCAGGGAATTGGCAATCCATACGTGCCGCTGAGTGCTGTGCCTTCACCCTTGAAGGTGACTTGCCCTACCAAAAAAAACCGTGCATAGTCGGGTGTGTGCACAAGGTGATAATAGATTGAAACATTGGCACTCGTCGCAAGTGAAAGGGCATTTATGGCACAAACACTAGGGTTTATTGGGGTGGGGACCATGGGGGGGCACATGGCTGCCAACTTGGTCAAGGCAGGGTTTTCCGTGCTGGCTTACGATACCAACCCAGCGCAACTAGAAACCGTAACAACCCAAGGTATCCAAGGTGCTCAAGGCGTTGCGCAGCTTGCCCAACAATGTAAGGTTGTGTTCACCTGCTTACCCAACGATGACGCCGTCAAAAGCGTTTACCTTGGGACACAAGGCTTAAGCACCCAATTGACCGCAGGCAGTATCACTTGCGACTTTTCAACGGTGTCGCCCGAAACGGCCCAGCGCTTGGCTCAAGAAGCCCAAAATAAGCAACTCCTTCATCTAGAGGCACCCATGCTGGGTTCAAAGCCCCAGGCAGAAAATGGGGACCTGTTTTTTATTATTGGCGGAAAAAAAGCGCATGTCGACACCCTTGAACCGATGCTAAAAGCCATGAGCCGCTTGTGGCGGGTGGTGGGGGAGTGTGGGATGGGAGCAAAAATAAAGCTGCTGCACAATGCCGTGGGTGCCTTTAATTACACGGCCGTAGCACAAGCACTTGGTATGTGTGTTGCCACCAACATTGATTTACAAACTTTTTACGAGGTGGTTTGCAGTGGAGGCGGGATGGCCTATGGCAATTATTTTGAGCGTAAGGTGCCCAGTATAATTGCACAAGATTTTTCACCGCGCTTTCAGCTGAAATTGGCTGCAAAGGATAGCAAATTGGCCAAGGATCTGCTCGATTCTGCAGGATTTGAAGCCCCACTTTTGGAGGAAGGCAGAAGGTATTTGAACGAGGCCATGGAGGCAGGTTGGGGAGAAGAGGATGCCTCGGTGGTGACACGGTTGGTGGAAAAGGAGCTGGGCGAATCCATTTTGCAAAAACCCTCGCGTTGAATTCCTTCACAAGAAAATGCGGCGCATGTTTTGGCATGGCTGTGTCCTTCCCAAATGGGACAATAATCCCCCAAACAACACCCTTGTACAAAGGCCTTTCTTGGTAGTTGCCTCAATCCCCCAAACAACACCCTTGTACAAAGGCCTTTCTTGGTAGTTGCCTCCTGAAAAGGAAGTGCGTCATGGCAAAAATTTTGGTGCCATAAAAACACGGCACAACCAAATATGCAACACACCAGTCTTAGTGCACAAGCTGCCCCAAGCGAGTACCCACTTGTCGCATTGGCGGTTTGTTTTACCACCCACCTTGAAGGCAAGCACATGAGCGGACATCATCCTACCTGAGGAAGCGTTGCGTGCTTTGCGTTTGGGCGAAGCGAGCACCGCTTGTTTTACCACCCACCTTGAAGGCAAGCACATGAGCGGACATCATCCTACCTGAGGAAGCGTTGCGTGCTTTGCGTTTGGGCGAAGCGAGCACCGCTTGTTTTACCACCCACCTTGAAGGCAAGCACATGAGCGGACATCATCCTACCTGAGGAAGCGTTGCGTGCTTTGCGTTTGGGCGAAGCGAGCACCGCTTGTTTTACCACCCACCTTGAAGGCAAGCACATGAGCGGACATCATCCTACCGAGGAAGCGTTGCGTGCTTTGCGTTTGGGCGAAGCGAGCACGACGCAGGCGGCCGCATTAATGGCGCTAAGGGGCAAACGTCTCAAGGCACTGATGCACGCGGCCCAATCCGTGCGTCAGCAAGGTTTTGGTGCGGTGGCCACCTATTCGCGCAAGGTGTTTATCCCCCTAACCACGTATTGCCGAGACGATTGCGGCTATTGTACTTTTAAACGCGACCCAGGCCAAGCTGGGGCGGGCTATTTGTCGCCCCAGCAAGTCTTGCAGATTGCCACCCAAGGTAAGGCGCTGGGTTGCAAAGAGGCACTGTTTAGTTTGGGCGACAAACCCGAACTGCGTTTTGCCAAGGTACGTCAAGAACTAAGGGACTTGGGTTACTGCCGCACTCACGACTATCTGGTGGAGATATGTCAAATGGTATGGGAAAAAACGGGGCTGGCGCCGCATCCTAACCCAGGGGTAATGAGCCAAAAAGACATGGCCTTGCTTAAGCCTTTTAGCCCAAGCATGGGGATGATGCTCGAGAACCTTTCACCACGAATGTGCAAAACAGGCATGCCTCACGCCCACGCTCCTGATAAAGTTCCGGGTGCAAGGCTGGCGATGCTGCGCTTTGCGGGACGCTTACACGTGCCTTTTACCACAGGCATTTTGGTGGGCATTGGTGAAACCCCCGAAGAACGCGTACAAGCACTGCTTGCCATTGCCCAACATCAGCTGCGTTGGGGCAACATTCAAGAGGTAATTGTTCAAAATTTTCGGGCCAAAGCAGGGATTCCCATGGCAACACACCCCCATTGCAATACCGAAGAATTGTTGGCTGTGATTGCCGTGGCGCGTTTACTACTAGGTCCCAACATGAGCATTCAAGCACCGCCCAATTTAACACCGCCCGCGCAACGCCATTTGTTGTTGCGTGCTGGTGCCAACGATTGGGGTGGGGTTTCGCCCTTAACCCCCGATCATATCAACCCTGAAGCCCCTTGGCCCCACCTACAAAATTTGGCTACCACCACCCAGGCGGCGGGTTGTCGTTTGCGCGAACGGTTGACAGTGTACCCAAAATACCTGCTCACAAAGGGCTGGGTGGATGAGGCATTACGCAAAAAACTCTGCACCATGGTCGATGCCCAAGGCTTGGTGCCCATAAACGGTGATCAACGCATTTCCCCATCCGTAAACTAAACGCTTATAACCACCCCCCAAACCCCCATTGAACGTGCGTGATGAGCGCGGTTAAAACCGAATGCCTCTGCCCTTTTACACAAAGGGAGCGCAATCATTCCTATCCATGGACATCGTACACAACGTTTATGCCAAAAAAACCATGTTTGCCGTCGATCTAAAAATGTTGGGGCAAGGCCCTTTTGGCCTGGTGGGTTGCGGTGTGGAAGGGATGGAGACCTTGCATTTTTTGCTAACCGCTGGGGGCATCAAGGGCGATAGCGGGTACATTCACCTGTTTGAGCAGCACGGATTTAGGACCAACAATCCCAAGCACAAAGCGTTGCTTGCCCAAATCCCCCTCACGTTTCAGCATATGCAAGGGGATTGGCGTGCCTTGGCTCAATGCCGTACCATTGTGCGTAGCCCAGGGGTACATCCGCATCACCCTGCCCTGCAGCAAGCGCAGCAAACAGGTTCCGTGCTTACCAGTGCCATTGAATGGTTTTTACGCCTTACCCCAAGCCATGTGATTGGCGTTACGGGTTCTTTGGGCAAAGGCACCACCGTGAATTTAATTTGCACGGCACTAAAGGCTGCTCGACGGCGCTGCCGCATGGCAGGCAACATTGGCTTAAACCCCCTTGCCTTGTTGCCCGCACAACAAGCAGGAGACGTTACCGCCCTCGAACTCTCCAGCTTTCAGTTAATCGGTTTGGGCAAGGAAAAACCCGCAATATTGCCGCACACGGCCGTGCTGTTACGGGTTCATCCCGAGCATTTGGATTGGCATGAGCACTTGGAAGAATACCTTGAGGCCAAAGGTCAATTGCTAGCTTTGGGGTCCGTAGGTGACGGGGCAAAAGACGGCGGGATACACCATAATCAGCCGAACTGCCCGTCGGATCAGCGGGTGATCTATTGTCTCAACTCCGAGTACAACACGGCTATTTTAGCCTCGCGTCAACGGAGCCCCAACCATCCCGAGGTCCTCGGATTTTTTCGGGGCACCGTCCCCAAAAATTGCGTCCTCAAGCAAGGCATCCACTGTAGCCAACATCAAGTGGAGCGCGTGTATTTAGATGGAAGTGTGCAAGTGTTGTTTGCATCGGATGCTTTGCGGATGGCAGGACCATTTAACATGGAAAATGCCAGTGCGGCATGGTTGGCGGTGGAGCCGCTGATCACCCCTTTGGGCTCGAAGGCGCTACAAGCAGCATTGCAGGCCATTCAAAACTTTCGCGGGCTGCCGCACCATTTAGAGCATGTAAAAACACGCTTCGCGTCCCAAAGGGGGGAGTGGGATTACTATAATGATTCTTTTTCTACCAGACCCCAAGCCGCCATTGGGGCCTTGGAAACCTTTGCGCGTCCTGTGGTGATGCTATTGGGGGGTTCGGATAAAGGCGTCACTTTTTTTGCCCTAGCCAAAGCCCTTTGCCAGCATAAGTCCTTGGCAGGTGTTGTGCTGATTGGAGCTACCGCCCATAAAATTGAACAAGCCTTGCACCATGCTGCGCAAGTTTTGGGTTGTGCCCTACCCGCCATAAAGCGTGCAGGCAGCCTTAAACAAGCCATTGCCGCAGCGGAGCACATCTTGCCTTGTGGTGGTGCCATTGTGCTCAGTCCCGCCTGCGCCAGTTTTGATATGTTTGCCAACTACAAAACGCGTGGTGATACCTTTTGTGCGCTGGTAAGGGAACGTGCTGCCACACCCACTACACCCGCACATGCCTAGAGCACGGGGGCGTTTTGTGCGCGCATCCTCATCTCATACGCCAATGCTTTTACTTGATCGCCGCTCACGTTAGGGCCAAAGCACCCATGTACGTGATAGTGATATTGTAAATCGTCGGCCTTATCGACTTCCATCACGCAATCTAATACCTCTACCTCAAGGGCTATCAGGTTCATGGCGCTGAGGACCAACTTGCTGCCCTTGGCAAAATAGGAACTAGACAAAAATGATACCCCTTTTGAGGAAAGGTCAACCACCTCGTATTCTTGAGGAAGGGGTTGAATAAACACGCGTTTTGAGATTGCATGGTTCTGCCCTGGTTTGGTGTACTGTTTGGGGTGTTGCCCTGTTTCATCTTGTTGTGTGGTTTGATGAAGTACTTTTTTAAGGGATCGGTCGCGCTCCTTCCAAGAAAGCTCACCGCCGTTTGGCGTATCATCTTCTTTCATTACAAAATCGCCTTATGTTTTTGTAAAAAACCCTATTCACAAGCAAGACTCCAAGCAACGTCATCCAATACCTTAACAGCCACCCGCCCATTGTACGCCAACTTATTATACAAGATAAAGAGGGTCATGCTTTTATGTCCGCTTGACACGTGCTATTTTGCCCCCATAAACCCAACATAGGCATCAATGCGGTTGTGCCCGGACACTTGCTTTGCCACGGGTCAAAATTTAATGGTTTTTTGTGGTTTTTCAACGGTTTACGGGAAGTGTGTTTGCGCCAAAAGGGTGGTGGCACGTGTCCCGCCCAAAAAACGGTGTAATGCGGGTTTGCGCGTTTTCGTTCACATGGAATGCCACTTCTCACAAGGCCTTGTTCGAGGGAATTCGAGGGAATTCGAAAGCGTTCGAACCCCCTAACATCAAGCCTTAGCGGGTTTTACACAAAAAATGCCATTCGTCTGACTTGCGCTGGGCAAACACCCCCGTGATGATTTTGGAGGGGGGTTTATGCCCCGCAAAAGGTCGGAGTTCGGCACTCTAACATGGAACTGAACATGGAACTCAATTTTTCGCCCTTTTCATGGATCAAACCCTTGTTTTGAAAATACTTTTTCGCGATTGGCCTAAAAATAAAAAATAATCTAGCTTGGAACTCCTTTTTTTCTAAACCGCCCTGGGTTGCACGTAAATCACGGGCACAACCTGTTCTATTTCGTCATCATTCCTTAGCGAATGGGTGTCGTGCCAGCACTCCTCTCTTGCCCCGCTTTTGCAATGCCTTTTTTTAAAGCAACCCGTATTTAAGGAGCAGCAGATGGAACATCTCAGCGCGAACGACCTTGTGTGCTTTGATTGCCCCCTAGATTTTTGCCTTGAGGAGGCAGCCCTCCCAAAGGGAACCCAGCCACCCGGTGGTTGCCCCGCCATGGCTGAAAAGGGAGAAATCGCAGCCTCCCATAAAGCCTACTGCGGGGCCAACAAAGCCAGGCTTGCGGCACGCGAGAAAGCATGTTTATAAAGCAACCCACTTTGCAAGTTGAAAGGGCCGTGAAAACCCCATGCAACAATGGTACAGCGCACAAGAATTGGCAGACATTGCCAATGCACTAAGATAGCAATGACGCAGTTAAGTTTGTTCGAGGGTGGCATGGGCCGCCAGCACGAAGGGAATGACACTTTGCATTAAAGGAGGTTTTTAAAGGATGCGTGAAGCGGTTGCACAAAATAAGGGGGCACAAAATGGGGATGTTGCTGTGCTGCCCATAGGCTATAACCAAGCCCTTGAGGGGGTAGCAAGGGGGGATTGGACACCCACTGAAATGCGGGTATGGGCTGCTGTGATGGGATGCACAGAGCATGGACGTTCCCATGCCCTTTTTACCAACAAGACTTTGGGCGCGATGATTAAGCGGAGCCCTGGTTGGGTTGGGCAGGTAGTAAAGCGCATGGCCAAACGCAACATGCTTTGGCTAAGCCGTGGTCATTGCAAGCGTGGTGAGTATTGCTTGCGCCCTACAGATTGTTCGCTGTGGGAGGAACGCGAACCGGTGGTAAGAAAAAAAGCAGCCCCGAAACCCCGAGGCGAACAGCGGTCAGCAAAAGGACAGCAGCCAGCAATACCCCCAAGTAAGCCCGCCAAGAAGACGCAGCAGCACATGATAGAGGATATCCGAGAATCAGCCTTCGTGCTGTTTTATTTTGGCAACGCTGATCCCCCACGCAAAGAAGATGGGCAAGCCAAAGCGCATGCCCTGGCGTTGGGGTTGCCATTGCTAAAAAAATACCAAGACTACCCACGCAAAGAAGGCAGGCTTATGGCACGCAAGGCATTTGACACCAAATTGAATTGGTTTAAGGCACAAGACAAAAAGCGCGTAAAGCAAGGCAAACATAAAATGTACACCCTTAAGAACGTGTTGGAAATATTGGAGCAAGGTGTATTCGATGCTGGGCTGTATGACAGAGAGTTGAATTATGTCAAGCACCCTGCAACCTTTTTTAAATCAATTTGACCCACGAGATGTTGAAGATAAAAAGGCGGTGATGCATGCAGACAGGGTTGACCCTGCACTTTGTGACGGGCGATTTGATGCGGTGTTTGCACAAAGTTACGCAGCCAGCCCCATTACCAAGGCCACCGCCCAGCCAGCAGCGTAGTTTTTTACGCGCCAGCCGAGCAAGTCAAGCCCATCAAGCCCTGCAACGGGTACACCTTGAGTGCAAACCTTGGCCAAGACGTGCTCAACCGCTACGATGCAAAAAACCCCCCCTTCTACCTCGACTTAGCCCTACCACGGGCACGAAAAAGACTATGGCAAGGTTTTTTTGTTGAGCGAAGACTTTGAAAGTCTCGCAACGGTTAAAGGGCAAGGCAAGTTTCTACTGAGCATCACTAACAAAGGGGGCGACAAGGAGGCGATGCTCCGCTCCCCACAAATGGCAATCCAAGTTGCGGGGGTTTGCATCAAAAGCGCGGGCGAAGTCTTTGCTGTGGCTCCAAACCACCCCCAAAGCATCCGGATAAAAAAAGCGACCCTTGCGCATGAGGTGGCGCTATGAGTTTTTTGCAAACGCTTTGCGACGCCGTAGTGAGCGGATTTGGGTTTTTTATGGGTGGGTTCGCTGCCTACGGCATGTTGGAAATGTGCGAGGAGGGCCCATGAAAACCAAATCCTATGCACCCAACGAGCAAGCCTACCGCAATAAAAAATACGCGGCCCTGCACGCCCAATCGAGCAAAATGGGCTTTCGGCGATGCCCAATACCGCGGGCTGGGTAAGCCACAAAGCCCATGCCACAGCCCTTGCCACAGCCCTTGCCACAGCGCCACAGCCTTTGCCACAAAACGCCACAGTGCCACAGCCTTTGCCACAAAACGCCACAGCGCCACATGTGGCAGCCACAAAGCCCATGCCACAGCCTTTGCCACAAAACGCTACAGCCAGTAAACATAAGGGTTTGCGGGCAGGCGCACCTGCCACAAAACAACCGCCTATGCCACAGCCCTTGCCACAAAACGCCACAGCGCCACAGCCCTTGCCACAAAACAACCGCCCATGCCACAGCCTTTGCCACAAAACGCCACAGCGCCACAGCCCTTGCCACAAAACAACCGCCCATGCCACAGCCTTTGCCACAAAACGCCACAGCGCCACAGGCGACCCGCGTTTTGTAATGCGTAGCGTGGTCCATTGGCTGCGCAACCTAGCCCAAGTGCAAGGAACATGGGAGGCGGTTGCCATAAAGTTAGGAATAGAGCGCGCAGAGATTAGCCGCTATGTGAACGAGGCCGAGGGGCGCCGATCGAAACGAGGGGCCAGCGCAGATACCCGCAAAAAACTGGAGGCACTTTACACACACAGCACACACAAAAGCCTTCAAGCCCGCCAACAGAGTGTGCACTAGCGTAGCATTTTTTATGTCCCATTCCTCGGGTAGACTGGTTTTCATAAACCTAAGAACCTTATCCATGCAAAGAGGAGCTTGACCGATGCCAACCCTGATTTATCCTCCCCTAGACAAAAAAAGGAGGGTGTAATGGGCTTTAAAATCTCACTAAGAAGCAAAATGCGCTTGCGCAAAGTGCACCCCGATATAGCCTTGGTGGTGCGCCGTTGCGCTGCGGATTGGCCCGATAATGGAAGCCGTTTCGTGGTTAGCGAAGGAATTCGCAGCTTGAAACGCCAGCGCAAACTGGTGGCTGCAGCAAAACCCTAAAAAGCCGTCACCTAAGCGGGCACGCCGTCGACTTGGCGGTTGTGGTCGGGCGCAAAGCGCGTTGGGATTGGCCCTTGTATTTCCAACTGGGCAAACACATGAAAATCGCTGCCCAAAACGAGGGGATATCCCTCCAATGGGGCGGTGACTGGCAAAGCTTTAAAGCGTGTTTAGCCTGCTGCTTGTTTTTGTGGGCTGCGTTCCCTTGGCCATTTTTTACCCCCTGGCCATTGAAAACTTGGCGCAGGTAAGCGGGATTTTGGGCACTATGGCCATTGCAATCGCGGGAATTGTGGGAAGCTATAACGGTTTTGCCACCCATGAGGACGTGAAACGGGGCGAAAAGCCCAGCCTTGAAGAAATCGAAAGGGGACCTTGATGTTGGATTGGATTGGCACTGTGGCCCAAGCCTTGACCTTTGCAGCCCTTTGGCGCCAAGTGTTGCTGCTGACAGGGGCGCTTGTGTACGGGGCGGTGTGCTGGGCTGCGTTTCGCAACCCAAAAGCAAAGCCCTTTACGCGGCGCTTTGCCACCCTGGGAGGGCTGGTTATTTTTGCGGTGCTCCCAGGCTTTGTATTTTTGAAAGGCGCATAGGACAGATGGATTTTCTCCGCGAATGGTCGCCCCTACTGGTGTTTTTGATGAACGCCCTCTTGGGCTGGGTAATTTGGTCGGTGCGCCGCGGTTTGGTGAGCAAAGAGGAGCACCATCAATTACAAAGGGAGGTTGACCAAAACAAGGGGGCCATCAACCAAAATAAGGGGGCTATCAAGCGCATTGGCGAGGAGGTGCGCAGCCTACCCGCAGCCCAAGAATGGACTGATTTAAAAACCCAACTGGCACGGGTGAGGCCTCTAGGATATCAAGCGCAAATCTTTCATTGCAAAGTGCCCAGAACAAGTGAGGCGATCGCGATGCCGATGATGCGCTAAGGAACAGCACTGATGCCATGCAAGTTTATGGTGCACCAACCCCACCTCAAAACGGGTCTCCCTGTGCTGAGGCGGTTTGGCACGGGTGGCATGCTGGGCTTATTTGTTTAAATCTTATGCGCTCAAAGACTGGGCAGCCTTTATGGAGGTATTTGGATGCCTTGGCTCGATGAGGACGCTCCGGCCCCAAACGCCACTGACGAAGACAAAAGCCAAGCAGCGTGCAGCCTTATTTGCTCTGGGAACGGATGCGGCTGCCTTGTTAGGCTAATAGGGAATACAAATTTTAGTTTTTAAGAGGCTGTGCAAAGCCTCAGGCGCGGATTCACTGTTTGAAACTGCCGCGCAATGGTGGGACAAGCAGCTCAGTAAATTGGTGCTCGGGCAAACGGCCAGCACCGAGGGCACGCCGGGCAAACTAGGCAATGAACAAGCACACATGGAGGTCCGCCAAAATTGACTAAAGTGCCGATGCGCGCATGCTAAGCGACACCCTTAATCGAGATTTGGTTAAGCCTTTCATTGACCTCAATTGGGGAAGCCCTGGCAAAGGTCTCTACCCAAAATCCACTTTGTGTTGCCCAAGCCAGACAACACCGCCATGCAGGTAGATGCGCTGGAAAAACTGGTGCCCTTAGGACTAAGGCCTGGGACAAACGAGGTTTTCGATTTACTTGGCATATCTGTGCCGCGCCCAGGGGAAGCCACCTTGAGGAACGCTGGAAATGACGATGCGCAAGGGCACGCACAAAACCGGATGGAGCAGGTTTTGCTGGCCCTTAATCAAGGGATGCCTGCTGCTAAGCGCGATGAACTTGACGCATTAAGCGAGGACGGACTGGATGATTGGGAAGCCATGATGCAGCCGATGGCAGCCAAGCGGGAAGTTGAGGCAGCCAAGCGGGAGAATGCGTTGCTTAGAGAAATGGCAGCATCAAGCATAGGTATGTTTTTCGAACACCCTTAATTTAGCACTGCGTGCTCTTGGGTTTAATGCGCGTTCTGTGGGGCTACAAGTAACAGGCTTTAAGGTTAGCACCTTGCCCAAAGGCTTTTTATTGCAACTACATACGGGAAAGCGCGGCGGACAAGTACAAGGGGATTGCCATTGCCTAAAAGCGTGCTTCACCATACGGTCCTCAAGGGAGTGAAAGGTAATGATCCCAATGCGTCCACCCACCGCCAGCAAGGCAGGTGATATGGTAAGCAGGCGTTTTAGTTGACCTAGTTCATCGTTTACTGCCATGCGAAGTGCTTGAAATACTTGGGTCGCGGGGTGCTTGTTTTTTTTGCGCGCACGTATCGGTAACACCTTGGCAATGGTGTTGGCTAATGCCAAGGTTTGCGTAAAGGGTTGGGTTATGCGCTGCCTTGCAATGGCTTTGGCAATGGGGGCTGCAAAATTTTCTTCCCCTAGGGTTTGAAACAGGTTTTTTAGCTGCTGCTGGGAAAGGGTCGCAATGAGCTCCGCCGCATTGGGTTGGGTAGAGGTCATGTCCATGCGCATGTCTAAAGGGCCGTTGTGCATAAACGAAAACCCGCGTTTTGCTTGTTCTAACTGCGGAGAGGACACCCCTAAATCGGCGATGAGATAATGGACACTATGGGGTAACACATGGCTGGCCAGGTCCGCAAAACGGCTCTTTTTAAGCAAAATTCGTGATGCATCGGTCTTTAGCTGTGCTTTAGCAGCCTCGAGAGCTTGCGGATCGCAGTCACAGCCAAACAACTGGGCCTTTGGAAAAGCCTGGAGCAACGCGTGCGCACTCCCTCCACCACCAAGGGTGGCATCGACCAGCAATGGTGCTTGCCCCTTAGAGGCTGCTGTGGGAGGTTGTAAAATGGCATGGGGTGCCAAAGCCACCAACGGCTCTAATAATACGGGCTGGTGAAGGTAGGGCATGGTGTTTTGGCAAATAGCGTGTTAAATGAGCATGGGGCTTTCTTCCTCAATTTTTGCCCTAAGCTGCGGGTCAAGGCACGGCCTCCCTGGGGTGTGTTCTGTGGTGAGCAAGGCCTGCCTTGGCGATCACGTCACGTGGGTCTATCCTTATCAAGTCTATCTTTTTAGCGGCATGAAAGCTCTGCCTGCATACCTTATTTAAAGTACCCCTTCACCGTAAGTATAGTCGCGCAAAAGGCCAATTCACCCGTGAAACAAAAACCGCCAGCCACCCAACCTGCCCCGCCCAGCATACAGGTTTCCCCGCCGCCTACGCCACAAGTGCGCGTGGCGGTGGAAGCCCTTGGTTGCCGCCTAAACCACGCAGAGGCTGCCACGCTACGCATGCAGCTGCAACAGCAAGGGTTTTGTGTTGTGCCTTGGGGCGAACCTGCCGATGTGCAAGTGGTGAATGCCTGCACCGTAACCGCCCAAGCCGATGCCAAAACACGGCATATGCTGCGTAATGCCAAACGCCGCTTACCTCAGTCCAAAGTAGTGGTAATGGGCTGCGGTGCAGAAAGCCAAGGGGAGTACCTAATCCAGCAACGCATTGCCGATGCCAGCATTAAAAACGGTGCCAAAACCGAGGCTGCCAGCCTCATTCAACAATGGCTCCATTACACCCATAAGCACCAAGAATATCAAGCACAGGCCTGTTTGCAGCGCATGACACACAGTGCCATTACCCCCGGTTTTGCCGCCAAGAGGCATTTTTCTCTTGCCCCCGATGCCCATGGTTTTAACCCCCAACTCCTCCAAAAAAGCAACCCTAGGGTGCGCGCCTCCTTGAAAATTCAAGATGGCTGCCATTTTTCATGCGCGTTTTGTACCATCCCCCGCGTACGGGGGGGGCCTCGTTCGCGGATCCTGGCCGATTTACTGCAAGAAGCCCGTGCCATGGCAGACGCTGGAGTAAAGGAGATGGTGCTCACGGGAGTGAATCTAGGCTTGTATCGGTACGAAGGCAAGGCTTTGTTGGCAGTGGTCGATGCTTTGGATGGCATTGCTGGATTGGCGCGCATTCGCCTTAGTTCGATTGAACCCACCACCGTCGACGAGGGTTTATTGGAACGCATGGCCAACCCGCAACACAAGTTGGTCCCCTTTTTACACCTGCCTTTGCAGTCGGGGTCTCAAGCGACTTTACGCAACATGCGTCGCCGCTACAGCCCCCAAGAATACATCCGCTTTGTACAACGTGCTGCTGCACGCATCCCCCAGCTGTGTTTAGGCACGGATGTCATGTGTGGATTTCCTGGAGAAAGCACCGCTCATTTTGAGGAAACCCTAAGCCTGGTTCGGGATCTGCCCTTTGCTTATTTGCACGTGTTTCCTTTTTCTCCAAGAGCCAAAACCCTTGCAATGCAGCGCAAAGAGCACGTGCCATCCCAAATTATCAAGGACCGCGCCTCGATATTGCGTCAACAAAGTGCTGCCAAGCAGCTGGCTTTTCAAAAGCAGCAAGTGGGTAAAACGGTGCCCGTGTTGTTTGAAAACGCGCAAAATCAAACCTTGATTGGCGGCTATACCCCCAACTACCTTCGGGTTGAGGTGCACGTAGCCAACCCCCAAACCTTGCAAAACACCCTGGCTCGGGTGACCCTTTTAGAGGCGGGTGGCCACGCAGTTGCAGGTGTGTTGGCTTAAAGCCGCCATAAACGAAAAAGGGACCGCCATTGTAGCGGAATTGCTCCCTACTTCCCCAAAACGACCGTTACTCGCAAAAAGATATGCACAAGGGTATCGTCAAGCATCCGAAAAACTCGCTGTAATAAAAGGGGTTGTTAATGGGTACAAAGGCTGTTACCGTGCACTACCGGTGCCTTCACGATCGACGGAACAAACTGGGTAAAACCCTTGAACACGCCTTACGTGAAGTGCTTCACCAGAAAAAATACTCACAATCCCTGCAAAGCAGGATATGGGGCAAAGAACAAGGTGCTCGTTGTATGTCGTGGGGCCGATACTGCGAAGCTAAGCAAGGGGTGTATGGCCTGTGTACCCACTATGAGGAGGGTAAAGAACAGATCCTGGTGTATCACAAAGAAGACCAACCACAAATGGACTTTCGCCAGTTACCTCCTATGGAAGATGGTGGCCGACTATGCCAAAAGTTGTTGCTATTGGCTGGCAGTGAAGAATCATTTTTTCATCATTCAGGGGGTTAGCAGTGACACAAAAAGCATGGAGGGGTACTTCACGTGGCTGCTTGCACAGGAATCAAAGGTGATCCCTGAGGTGGAGAAGGTGTACCTAATGGCACAGTTTGACAAGGAGGTTATGGGTGGATTGAAAGATATCCGAAAAATATCGATTGGCGGCTATGCCTCTGTTGGAGAGAAAAATGCCCCCCGTGTTGGAGAGAAAAATGCCCCCCGTGTTGGAGAGAAAAATGCCCCCCGTGTTGGAGAGAAAAATGCCCCCCGTGTTGGAGAGAAAAATGCCCCCCGTGTTGGAGAGAAAAATGCCCCCCGATCGGTTCAAAAAGAGGAAGTGGTCCGTATTTGGCCAAGGGCAAAACAGGTACTCGACGCCATCTTCTCAAAGTCAGACTTGCAGCAAATCATGGATGAAACCCCTGATTACGGGAATCTCAAAGTGAGTGTTCATATTTGGTATGAAACCCGTCAAAAAGATGCTGACAACATCCCCATGCAGATGGCATTGCGCAACATTCCAGAAGGGGAAATTGCAGTCGAAGGGAAAGACGGAAAGCAACGCGGAAATGACATTCGCTTGAAGTACGACACAAGCGTCGAAACGGACGGTGCCCTGCTTGTTTGGAGGAGTTGGCAAAAGGCCCTTTGGGATGCTCATAACAAATTTGTGAGAGACGATCAAATCAAGCCTTAATTCTGCGAGCGTTGCCATGCGAGCACACATTTGGACTGTTGCTATCCCCCTTTTTATGGCAGGTGCAGGGTGGTGGTTTGTGCCTCCTGCACTCTTCTCAATGGTCAGTAGCGAGTTGATGGTTTTTTTTAGCATCCAAGCTGCTAGCGTTTTACCTGCAATGATTTTTACGGCCAGCTTTCCCAGTGCCACCTATTCCTCACTCGACTATACAAAGAAACTCCATGGCGCACTCCAAGAGCAAATGCGCTTTTGGAGGACCTTGCTGATACTTACTTTACTTGCAGTTGGCAGTCTCATTATAACCAAGGTCTTTAATGATCACCGTGTTTTCACTGGCCTTGCAGTGGGAATCGGTACATGCGCCACCATTCAATTTTTTAAACTGCCAAACGCATTAGCAAGCCTTTTAAAAGTAAAAACCGATGCTGTCGAAAAAACCATCGAAGCGCACAATGCAAAAACAGCAGAGGCATTGCGTGCTTCTTTTGTCCCTTCCCCCACCCCTGATGGCTATGGGGAACGCGTCTTTGGGCCTTCAATTCCCCACTAGACACAACGCTTTTTCCAAAAAAGCACGCTGATATGCCGAGTTCCGCCCCCAATACTCCACCCGATACGCCCGCTGCCTTGTTCCAAAGCACACCTTTTTTGCAAGCCCCAAAAGCAGCCCCCACCCTCCTTTTTTATAAGAATGGAACGTGCCTTGCATTCCATTGTCTGAGGGTAGATGAATGAGAAGCCAAAGGTATTGGTGCAAAAGGCCTTGCATGCAACGGTTAAGATGTGTGTATATGCCGCGGCCCTGTGCAAGTTTTGCATTTACTTAAACGGCATACTTCAAAGTTCCTTTTTGGGCGTAATCACAGCCCTGTTCTAACACTTTGGTTGCGGCAAGGTACAAACCACGCGGTCATTTTTAGGGGCCGCTATAAATACGAAGATGCTTTTTCCAATTCACCATCTTTAAACCAAGGGGCGCAATCGTAAATGGCAGAAAATATCTCCCAGGAAACACGCACTGTGGTAAACCAGTTTCAGGTGTTTTTCCAATCTTTGTCGATGCTACGCAAGGTTGTGCTGGCATCTGTGTTGGGGGTTGTCTTGTTGGGGCTGGCAACCATGATTTACTTTGCCAATCGCCAAACCTGGGCACCCTTGTATTCCAATATTTCCCATGAAGATACCGCCCTCATTCAAGAAAAATTAGAGCAGAGCCAAATTCCCGTATTGGTTGGCCCTGGGGGATCTTCGGTGCTGGTTCCTGCAGGCCAAGCCGATGAGGCGCGCATTGTGCTGGCCCGCGAACGCGTTACTTTAGGGGGTGGCTTAGGCTTTGCCGATTTATTTGTGGGTAGTAGCGATCTTGGAGAAACGGAATTTCAACAGCAAGTGAAGTTTCGGATCGCCCTAGAAGGCGAGTTGGCACGCATGATTAACAAATTACAAACCGTAAGCAATACCAAAGTAACCCTTGCTCTGCCTAAGCGCAGCTTGTTTTTAAGCCAAGACCGCCCACCCACCGCATCGGTGGTGGTAAGCGCCAAGGGAGGTAGTTTACACCAAGACCAGGTGCAAACTATTTCTCATTTGGTGGCCAATAGCGTCGAAGGCCTTGCGGTTGCCAACGTGATTGTTGCGGATATTTCAGGACGTACGCTTAGCCGTGATATTTCTGGCGGTGGTTTAAACCGCAATTACTTCGATAATTTTGCCTTTCGTCAACGCTTTGAGCAAACCTTAGAGATGCGCATTGTGAGCCAGTTGGCACCGATTGTGGGTGAAGGACGCGTTTTGGCACGTGTCGCAGCCGAGCTCAATTTTGACAAACAGTCGACCAAGGAAGAAATTTACGATCCCGATGGCTCGGTCGTTCGCAGCGAGCAAAATGAGACAGAAAATGCCACGGGGACACGCACCATTCCCGTAGGGGTTCCAGGCGTACTCTCTAACCTGCCAGAAACCCAAGCGGGAGCGAGCGAAGTTGCCAATGTGTCTCAGGTGAATAAAAACAACCAAACGCGTAACTATGAAAATAGCGTAAGAACCGTGGTGAATGAACCCTCGGTTGGGCGCATTCACCGTCTTAGCGTGTCTGTGCTCATTGATGGCAAATACAAGCCCGTTACCGACCCTGAAAGTGGTGGCGTGATTACGCGCCGTTATGAGGAATGGAGCAACAGCGAAAAAGAGAAAATTCAACGCCTTATTCGTGCGGCTGTAGGGTTTGAGAAAAAACGCGGCGATGCCTTGGAGGTGGTCAACTTGCGCTTTACCAAAGCATTAGAAGAAGATGTTGCACGTCAATTGGAACTTACCAAACGTAATCGCCAGTTTTTCTTGGATATTTTGCGCTACACGTTTCTTGGGGTGGGTTTGTTGGCATTCATTCTATTTGTCGTTCGCCCCATGATGCAACACTTTACCATTCAACCCGAAGGGATAGAATCCTTAATGGGCTTGCCGAGCCGTGTGGCCGAGATGGACGATGCAGAAGAGGTTGAAATTCCCAGTGAACAAGAAGCGGGAAGTAAATCGAGGGAGCAAATGCTCGACATGGCGCGCACAGATCCCCTTGCCACTGCTGCCTTGGTACGCTTATGGCTGCGAGAACGGCGTTGACCCGTGCCCTTACTCTCGGATGAACCCCAACAGATCCCAACCACAAAGATGACTTAAAGGGGGCGCAACTTAAAAGCAAAGGCTGCCCTTTTTTTAAGCAGGTAGACAGCATCCATGGCTGACGAAGACGAAAAAGGAGCGATTCCTCCCAGGATCCCATCGCCTAAAGGGGGCACACCGCGCCCCTTTAGCCTTCCTTCCTTTGATGAAGAAGGCGGTGCGCTAGGCAAAGAAAGGGAGATGAGTGAGGAAGAAAAGCAACGGCATGCCTTTGACATGCTCAAGTTACCCACTGCTAAGGGTGATTTTAAGGAAGCTTTTGAAGAGGACTTGCTCAAGTCTTCCTCTGAGTTTTCCAACATGCGCTTTGTGCGCGAAACCACCCTCATTACCGATGCCAACGCCTACGCCGAAAACATTCGTGAAGAGGCCGATTTATACGCTCGCTTGCTGCGCAATGAAACCGAGCGCTTTCGCCAAGAATCGAAAGCAGCCCACGCAGATGCTTTAGCTACCCTTGAAACCGCGGAAGAACGTGCCCACGACATTCAACAACGCGCCCAAGAAGAAGCAGAAGCGATTCGCAAAAAATCAGAAAAAAGCGGGTATGAAAAGGGCTACGCAAAAGGCGTTCAAAAGCGCTATGAAGAGGCTGCACCGCTGATTGAACGTGTGGCAGAAATTTTAAATCAAATGGAAAATGTTCGCAATCAAGTACAACTTCAAGCCGAAACAACGGGGGTGCGTTTGGCGTTGTTACTTGCCGCCCAGGTGGTTGAACACGAGATTCAAACCCAGCCCGACGCGATCCAGCAATTGCTCCAAAAAAACCTCCGCCTTTTGGCGGATAACGGAAAATACACCGTACATTTACACCCAGAAGACTATACTTTTTTCACCTCTGGCAACATTGATTTACAAAAGTATATTTCTGATTCAACCCAGCTAACACTCGTCAAAAGCGAGAATGTGAGCCATGGCAGCGTACTCATTGAAAGTGACTCGGAGGTCGTAGACCTTACCCTAGACAGCCAGTTTCACCTGCTTGAAGAAACCCTTGGCTTGCAATTGGCCCAGCGTGAATCCAATTTAATGCGCTCACACCCCCCGGAGAACGTGTTAGCTGCCGTGGCAGCACTGCAACAAGCGCAAGGGGGAGATCCGAATACCCTACCAAAAACACCGGTGGAAGACGCTCCAAGCGATGCAAGAGCCGCAACAACAGGGGGTAAATCCCCCCATGCAGGCATCCAAGTAGAAAACTTAGAGGAAAATGGGGCCGCGCAAGCCGCTTTAGAAGCGGGTGACCTCCCCAAAAAAACACCCGTGGCAGCAGAAAACACCGATTCCTTTGAAGGCCGGCGGCGCACAAAAAAAATAATCGAAGAACCACCTGCTGTAAGCAATGTACTGAAGGCAGATGATGGTCGCCCATTGGTTTGATGTGAGAAAACCCCACTGGCTAGCGTGGCAATGCTTGGCTCGTATGCGTAACATGATATGTAAGAAGGGTATATGCCCATGTCCCCCCCCCCCTTTATGCCTTCACCATCACCAGATATGCGACGTTTGGCACCCACGACCAAGGCGAATGTCGAACTGATGGCAGACCTTGGCATATACTCTGAAAAAATGACTGGGGAACGCCCTGGGCACATCCAAGGTAAGGTGATTCGGATGGTCGGTCAGGTGATTGAAGCCTACAATCCTGGGTGTGCCTTAGGGGCTTTGTGTACTGTGTACAACCCCGACACAGGCAAGCGACGTCAAGGTGAGGTGATTGGGTTTGAGGGCAATAAGATTTTGCTGATGACCCTTGAGCAAATGCCCGATATTGGGCCGCGTTGTCGTGTGATTCCAGGGGAGAGTCAACCCATGGTAGGGGTGGGTAACGATCTCCTTGGGCGTGTGGTGGATGGCCTGGGCCGTCCTTTGGATGGCCTTGGGGAACCCCACCGCCCGCTTATTCGCGCTTTGTATGCAGATCCTGTAAACCCCATGCAACGCAAGCGAATTACCGAGCCTTTGGATGTTGGCGTGCGTGCTATTAACGGTTTATTAAGCTGTGGCCGTGGGCAGCGCATGGGAATTATTGCAGGTTCTGGCGTGGGTAAATCGGTTTTGCTGGGCATGATGGCACGCCATACTGCTGCCGATGTGAATGTCATTGCTTTGATTGGTGAACGTGGCCGTGAGGTAATCGACTTTATTGAAGAGAATTTGGGAAAAGAGGGCCTCGAGCGCTCGGTGCTCGTCGTGGCCACCTCCGATCAACCGCCGTTGGTACGACGTCGAGCTGCCTTCTTGGCCACCGCGTATGCAGAGCATTTTCGCGATCAAGGGGCAGAGGTCTTGCTGCTCATGGACTCGATCACACGCTTTTCCATGTCCCAGCGCGAAATCGGCCTTGCAGCAGGAGAACCCCCCACCACAAGAGGCTATCCACCCTCTGTATTCACCTTAATGCCCCGTTTGCTCGAGCGAGCAGGTCTCACCAAAGAGGGGGGGTCTATCACAGGGTTTTACACTGTGCTTGTCGAGGGAGATGATCCCAACGATCCGATTGGCGATGCCGTGCGCTCGATTGTGGACGGTCACATTGTACTGAGCCGTAACATTGCTGCCAAAGGGCGATTCCCAGCCATTGATGTGCTTATTTCTACCAGCCGTGTCATGGCTGATGTCACCTCACCAGAGCACCAGCAACGGGCCCTTGCGTTTAAACAAGTACTGGCAACCTATCAAGAATCCGAGGATTTAATTAACATTGGTGCCTATGTGAAAGGAGCCAACCCTGCCATTGATTATGCCTTGTCTAAAATTTCACCCATGGTAAACTACCTCCGCCAAACCTCCCAAGAAAACGCCCCCTTTCACCCATCGATTGCAACCTTGCACCATCTACTCGCAGATCTACCTCAAGATTTATAGGGTTTATCGTCCGGAGCACACTTCCGTGATCTATACGTCCTCCCCTCATGCAAACACCTGTTCCACAGGTCCATAGAATAACGCGGTTTGCCTTGGAAAAAGGCTTCATTCCAATTCCGGTTCGCGCATAAGCCATGCCTTGCTTTTTGTTGGACTGCGGGGTGTTTTTTAAAAACGCTTCGTGCCAGGGGTTGCGATGTCCCGTTTTGTCTATCCGCTAAAGGGGCATTTGTAAACCCGTGTGTCAAGGGCGGAAACAGCACAAGCAAAAAAAATTTGCTTTTTGATATAAAAAGTGTAAATATAAATAAACTTTTGTTGCTGTTCCCTTAAAATATTTGCCATTCCCATCTCACACCTTAAACTCAGATGACCTCTTATGCCTCAAATCCACGCATATCCAGCATCAGCACCCGTAGGTAAGGAGGCAGATAGCCTCCCCTCTTTACCAAATACCACGACAGCGGTTGAAGCAATGCCCTGCTCTTTACATCAGCAAGCCGAGCAACTCTTACAAAAAATAGGATGCATTAAAAGGGAGAACCAGCAATTGGAAAGGGAACTACAAACCCGCGTCCAAGCCTTAGCCGAGCGAGCAAAAGCACAAAAGTACCATTTGCAAACGCAAATAACACGGCTTACAAAGCAGTTAGAAGCCATGGTAGAGCAAAAGCCCGAATGGTTTAAGCACAAGCGGAGCGTCCAATTTTTTTACGGCCGTTTGGGTTATCGCAAAAGTACCGCCATTACGCCCGTACAGGGGCAATCGATGCATGATGTGTTGTGTGCTTTACAAAAATTTCATGAACATGAAGCCGTGATCACTCAAAAAAAGGTTGATTTAAGGGTACTGCATGGTTGGAACCAAAGCCGTTTACGGCGCGTTGGTGCCGTGCGGGCACACAATGATCGCTTTTGGGTAGAATCATTTTGATCCCCATACCAAGGGAGCATCCGTAAACTTATACCCTTCCACTTTCATGCCTTATTTTCCCATTTCCATTTAAAAAAGGTGACGCCAGCGATGAATTCCTCTTCTCCTCACAACCAGAAACCCACTTTAGCTTTGCCCCCTACCTTTGCGCAAAATCGTGGAAACATGGGTTTTTTATGGGAGGTTAAGGGCGAGGTCATTGAAATTTTACCCAGTGATCTCCCCAGCCGCGGGATGTTGTGTGATTCTTTGCTCCTCATTGGCTTGGATGGCACGCTCACTTTGGTACGCATGTTTGGCGGAAAGCGCGTGTTCTTCCCCGTTAAACCTACAGCCAAGCATCTTATTCAGCGCGTGCTGGGTGAGGCAAACGCACGCGCATTATGCAGCCACTTTGGGGGAGAACGCCTTGAAATTCCACTGTGGAAGACGGTACTACTGCCTGCACGTAACCGCTTAATTCGCCAATTGTATGCAAATGGCGAAAACACGAGCCGTTTGGCCGTGCGTTTTAACCTGTGCCTGCGGCAAATTCGCAATATCTGCGCAAAATAGAATGGAGACTAGGGCAAATCCCCTTACCACAAACGCTTCCCAAGATTGGTATTTTTACGGCGGATCATGCTACGCTGATCCCCAGTGTTTGTGTACGCTGTGCATGGTGATGCTACCTTAGTTAAGGGCAGCGTTATGATTAGGGTCTTTTTAAAAGGGGGATATCCATGAGTTGGGGGATTGTATTGGGCGCGATTGCCGTTGCTCTTTTCACTTGCTGTAGCACTTTTGTCTTCACCTTGTCCCAAAAGGACAAACGCTAGGCTTTTTTACCCGCGCAGCGTTTTGCGCTTAAAACCCTTGTTAAGGAATCATTTGGATGATGCTTTTTGATTTGTTTGGCCTGATTTTTAAAGGCTTTGTCGTCGTGTGGCTTGTGACCATTGCCTTCATCCCCAATTTTTTTATGGGCGGGCTCACTTTCTCGGTTGTTGCCACCGTGCTTACCTATTTTAAAAAGAAAAGCATTCCTTAAAGGCGGGTAATCATGAGGGAACGGGCTAAGGTTTTTTGGGAACGGGTTAGGACAAAGTGTCGCCTGTTCGTTGGGGTATGTTGGGAATGGGTTAAGATCCTTTGGGAGTGGGTTAAGGTTTTTTGGAGAGGGGTTAGGATCCTTTGGAGAGGGGTTAGGATCCTTTTTAAGCTTCTTTGGGAATGGGTTAAGGTTTTTTGGAGGGGGGCTAGGATTCTTTGGAGAGGGGTTAGGATCCTTTTTGAGCTTCTTTGGGAACGGGTTAAGGTTTTTTGGAGGTGGGTTAAGGTAAAGGCGGGCAATTATAGGGGAACGGGTTAAGGTAAAGGCAGGTAGGGGTGTTACCCTAATACTTAGGTTCTAAATTAGATTTCTTTCCTTTACGCTTTTTTTCATTTTATTAGGAGTGTTATGAGAGTGGAGCCGTTTTTGTGGTGATGTGCATGTTTTTGGTTGCCTTCTTTGCCTTTGAATTGACGGTGCTGGCGCGCTCTACGGACCCTTTTTTGGGCCTTGGGGAAAAGGCTAACACGGGTGCCAATGTTTTGAAGATCTTCGGTAGTCTTGCTTTCGGTGGGGGTTGTTGCCCTTTGTGGTCTATGCACTCCAATGCTTTCTTGACGCCCGAAGTTTTGACACGTGGTTAATAAGAATGATTGTGGGTTTTTTCATTGTAAGTGCTTTACTTGCCTTCTTAGCTTTAGTTTTAGGTTAGTGGGGATTCCTGTTTTTACTGTCTCAAAGGGTGCTTTTTCAGAGGCCCTCCGCTGCCCGTTTTAAGCAAAAGCAAGGGCAAGGTGCTTGCAGCATGGTTTGCTTGGCAGTGCAAGCCGCCGTTACAGATGACAAGAGCAGCAAGACGATAAGGAGGGTTTAAAAAAAGGTTTTAGTGCGGGCGATACGCCAAAAGGGATTGCTTTATAAACCAGGCAAGGGGCCTGAGCCACCCAGCTGGCTTGAGAGGTAGGATTGCTGGCTTTGGAGTGCTTGAATGCGTGCCTGCGCTCTTGAAAAGCGCTCGCGCAAGTTTTCAGCACGCCGTTCGATGCGTTCTTCAAGGGTTTCAATTTGTTCGGTAAGGGATTGGCTACGATCGCGCAAATTATCCGTTACCTGTTTAATTTGGCCGTTTAACGGGTTGACCATCTTGCCTAATTGGCGGCTAAATTTTCCGCCCAGGCCTTTAATAATCCTAATGTTGGCTTCGGGTTCAAGGCCGTTTAGTTCGTTTTCGCGCAGGTTGATCAGCAAACGAATGCCCCTGGCAGGATTGCCTGGGCTACCTTCTGCCCTTAGCACTTCGCCCGTACCTTGGGCGGGGAGGTTGTTGATTTGGCCTTCCACATCTACCCCTACCACGCTTTTACCATGGGCAAGCCCGGGGGGGAGGGGCGCGTTGATGCTGGCGGGTTTAAAGGCAACCTGGCTTTCGGTGCCAAAGCGCTCGGAAGTAACGGTGAAGCGTCCGTTGTCTGCTTCTACCTTAAACTTGACGTCACCAAGGCTTTCGTTTTCTTCAATGGCTTGCTGAATGCGCGAAGCGTACTGATTTAAGCTGTATCTTCCTGGGGGAACCGTAATGCGGGTCGAGTCGCGGCCGTTGATGGAGAAGAGAAAACTGTCCTCCCCTTCCTGCACAAACACTTGCGGTGCCATGGCGGGTGAGCGGTAATAACCTTGCTCAGCTGCGCGGGTGATATTGACCGCATAACCATCGGCACTGGCTACAGTCTCCTCAGTTTGCCCAACAAACACCACCCGTCGATTGCTGGAAACGCCTTGATTGCGGAAGAGATTCGCCACCTGGTCAAAATTTTTGCTTGCAACTGCCTTTAGTTGAGGCTCATCCAAATCCAAAAGTCCCTCATCATTGAGATTAAGGCCTACCGAGCTCAGCAAATTTTCCCCAGGCGGCAATCCACTAACGGGATCAATGAGCATATTTTGCAAAGTGGATTGAATGTTGGCGATATCACGATCCCCAAACAAAGGACCGCTTATCCCGCTTTCTGCGTCAAAGCGGGTGAGGTCTTTTAGTTCGGTTACCCAGCCATTATACAGGGTTGCAAACTGTTTTATTTGTTCAATGGCCGTATTTTCATCGGTATTAATTTGGATTGAAATAGGGTCTTCAGGAACCTCAAGCAGTGTGAGTTCGAGACCTGGGATAACATCGGTCAAAGTGTTTTCTGCGCTCGAAATTTCCAAGCCCCCCTGGTTGCCCCCTCCTCCCATAACGACAATGGCATCTTGCGCAGGTTGAATGCTTGAGGTGCGTGCCGCGGCACCAAAGGAGTCGCCTTTTAAAACGCGCCCCTCGCCCAAAGCCACAAAAAGGCCTTGGTCAAATTCAAGGGCTTCCCCTGGGGTGTAGTGATTGCCAATGGGTAGCGATCCTTTGTTGCTTTCATCATCCTCCCAATTCAACAGCAAGCCTTCACTAAAACCCACTCTCCCATCTTGGTTAATGCTAAAGGTGTATTGGCGATTAAACCTCCCAATGTACTCCCCTGTAACCTGTATCGCTGCTTCGCTTTGGTTTAACCCCACCCCCCCCTCTCCGCTGGGAAAAGGGGGCATGCGTGGAATGATGTCTTCCTCGTCCTCAGGCATTTCCCAAGCACCAATATTTTCAATGTGCGAGGGTGCATCTTCGTCTTTGTCTTCTTCCAGCCACCAACGGCTTGCGGTGCGTGTTTCGGGGATAACATCAAATTCAGCCGTTTGCCCTGCACTGAGCAAACCTGGGGGCAAGGAGAGGGTAATGCCTTCGCTTAGGGCAATGGGCTGGTTCACTTCATAGGTCCCCAGCCCTGCTTCAATTTGCCCCGTTTGCCCTTCGTTATCGGTCCATTGAATACGTAACCGATCGGAAACGCCCACTTGACCAGTGTCGAGTACTTTCAATTGATAGGTTTTTTCTTCTCTACCCGTGTAAGTGCCTTGGATGTTTGGAGCAGCCAAATCACGATTGCTCACTTGCTTACGCCATGCGCTGGGCTGGTTAAAAGAAGGCGCCCGCTCGGCCTCGTCGAGCCAAAACTTAAGGCTCGATTGTTGCCCAAAGGTTTCGAGTGAAAAGGTATCTCCCACCACTACCTCGCCTTCGCTAATGCGTAACGTCAGGCCATCGACAAAGGGAATTTCACGCCTTGCATCATAGCTAAAGCGATCGAGAGCAATGGTGCCGTTGCGCCCTGTGGTATCTTGCCAGCGTAATTGGGCCCTTTGCCCCCCTCCCACATCGCCGCCTTTGACTACGGTAAAAGAAAAGGCGTTGTCCTCTTGGTTTTGATAAACACCGCCTACTTCTACCACAGCCGTTGAAACACCTTGGCCTCGCACACCTTCATAGCGAACATCTTCGCCTTGTATTCCGCTCCAACTCGAAGCCTCTTCTAACACACTGCTAAAAGTAGGTGCCTGCCCGCCCTCGAGTTCTGCTTCTACCCGCAGTGCGCCAATTTCACCGGTGATTTGGCTGGTTAGCACCAATTGAAATGGGGCATCCTCATCATTGGTGCGTAAAATACTGGCCTCTACCTCATCGCTACTCCGGTTGATAGCAAGGCGTATTCCCTCAAGGCTATTGTCGGTTTCGTCAACGGTAACCTCGAAGGGATTGTTTTCTCCAACTGTAATCAACAATTTGCCCACCCCCACCTCGGTTTCTTCGCTTGCAAAACTTTGCGAGGCAATTTGATGATTGAGGGCAAGTTGTTTAATGGTAATTTTATGCTGGCCTACTTCTGCGCTACCTCGGGCCTGGGCCACCAGGGCTTCTTCGTTGTTCACGTTTACTTGTTTGCCACTCCACAAGCTGCTACGTGAGAGGATATCGGTGGGTTCGCGAAGGCCTTCTAAGCCTGCGTTAATCCGCAAAAAAGCTTCAAGTTCGGTGAGGGTGTTGGTGCGGCGCGTATCAATGGGTACAAGGCGACGCCGTTCGGCCTGTAGTACCGTTTCCACAATTTGGTCTGGGTTAAAACTGTTGATACCCCCACTTAGGCGCGGCTTAACACGTTCGGGCAAATCAACTTGTGGAGTACGGGTTAGCTGTGCCAGGGGTCTGGCGTTTGCGTTAACTTCTGTCATGGCTATCAAAAACGCTTCGTATGCAGATGCAATGTTGGAAGAAAGGCAAAGCGGGAGGAAGACGACCATAGATGCCCGATGCACCGTAGCCTTATGCCGTAGCCTTATGCCATGCAAAAAAAACGCCCGAGCTGCTTTTCGTGTGAGCAAAACACCTCAAGAAAAGCCGCCCATTGGTGCTGCAATGTTGGAAGAAAGGCAAAGCGGGAGGAAGACGACCATAGATGCCCGATGCACCGTAGCCTTATGCCGTAGCCTTATGCCATGCAAAAAAAACGCCCGAGCTGCTTTTCGTGTGAGCAAAACACCTCAAGAAAAGCCGCCCATTGGTGCTGCAATGTTGGAAGAAAGGCAAAGCGGGAGGAAGACGACCATAGATGCCCGATGCACCGTAGCCTTATGCCGTAGCCTTATGCCATGCAAAAAAAACGCCCGAGCTGCTTTTCGTGTGAGCAAAACACCTCAAGAAAAGCCGCCCATTGGTGCTGCAATGTTGGAAGAAAGGCAAAGCGGGAGGAAGACGACCATAGATGCCCGATGCACCGTAGCCTTATGCCGTAGCCTTATGCCATGCAAAAAAAACGCCCGAGCTGCTTTTCGTGTGAGCAAAACACCTCAAGAAAAGCCGCCCATTGGTGCTGCAATGTTGGAAGAAAGGCAAAGCGGGAGGAAGACGACCATAGATGCCCGATGCACCGTAGCCTTATGCCGCAGCCTTATGCCATGCAAAAAAAACGCCCGAGCTGCCTTTTGTGTGAGCAAAACACCTCAAGAAAAGCCGCCCATTGGCGCTGCAATGTTGGAAGAAGAAAGGCAAAGCGGGAGGAAGACGACCATAGATGCCCGATGCACCGTAGCCTTATGCCGCAGCCTTATGCCATGCAAAAAAAACGCCCGAGCTGCTTTTCGTGTGAGCAAAACACCTCAAGAAAAGCCGCCCATTGGTGCTGCAATGTTGGAAGAAAGGCAAAGCGGGAGGAAGACGACCATAGATGCCCGATGCACCGTAGCCTTATGCCGCAGCCTTATGCCATGCAAAAAAAACGCCCGAGCTGCCTTTTGTGTGAGCAAAACACCTCAAGAAAAGCCGCCCATTGGCGCTGCAATGTTGGAAGAAGAAAGGCAAAGCGGGAGGAAGACGACCATAGATGCCCGATGCACCGTAGCCTTATGCCGCAGCCTTATGCCATGCAAAAAAAACGCCCGAGCTGCTTTTCGTGTGAGCAAAACACCTCAAGAAAGGCTACCTCGAAGTACTGTGCCAGTGCGCGAGAAACCTTCGAGGGGCGATGCCTCATGATTGGCCATGGATGTAACCTTACTTCAATCAAAAATGACCTTATGGAGGGTGCCAGTATTGTCAAATTGTTAGTACGCACTACTTCCCGCCAAGCAATTGCAAAACCGTTGCGGGTGATTGATTGGCTTTGGTTAATACCGAAGTGCCTGCCTGCAGTTTGATATTGGCAGAAACCAAACGGCTCACCTCTTCGGCCACATCGGCATCGCGCAGTTGAGACTCGGCAGAAATAACCTGCTCACGCCAAACACGCATGGAACGAGAGGCATTTTCTAAGGCATGTTCTTGCAAACCGCCCAGTTGTACGCGTATGGCAGTAACGTCGTCAAGGGCTTCATCCAGCATCAACATGGCTATGTTTCCCCCGTCGGTGTGCATTAAGTCAAGGTCGCGTAAGCTGGTATAGCCATGGCGTGCAGCCGCTGTTTTTCCAAGGTTTTGCGTGTTTACATCGGGTAAAGAGATACTCCTTGTATTGCCTTTTGCATCCCCTATTTGAAAATGGAGCGAATTTTGGCTGATATTGAGGCGCACCGTGTTCTTTCTGCCGCGGGCTTGGGTAATGCTTGGGTCTACTTGCAACACAATGCCTTGGGCATCACCTTGTGGGGCTGCTTCCAAAGTAGTCCCCTCCCCTTGGGCGCGCATCCCATCAATCATGCCTTGGGCATCGGCACCCAGCACGGCAGTCGAAAAAGCGTCGGTCTTGCTCGAAAGAGTGCCTTTTGCGGTCGAAATGGCCGTAAAAGAAGGTGCGGATCCATATTCTAAATGGCGTACGGTCAGCAACCCCCCTGCCTTGCCTCCTTGATCTTCAAGGGATACGCTAACTTGCATGCCTCGCTCTTTAACGCGCTCGCTTAAATGGCCCCGAATCGCGCTGCGTATCTGCTGGTTTACCTCCGCATCACTGCCCAAAGAGAGCACGCCACTTTTCACCTGTTGGGCAATGCGTGCCATGTATTCAGCGTCGCTCGGGTTGTCCAAGCGGAATTCGGCGATGCGCCCGTTTTCTTCGATAGCAATGCGAAATTTTTTGCGCAAACTGCCATCAGAGTTTACCAGGTCCTTTAGTTCGAGGGGGCGTTGGCCTTGCATATGGGGTTGTAGGGGGCTTTGGGTAATGCGGACCTCATAGCCACCTGCAGGTGATGTGCGGGTTTCACCCGAAGCGTTTATCAGTTTCACCCCCTCGCCTTCTATCGTACCACTGGCAGAATGCTGGCCTGCAAGGAGATCCCTTGTGCCAAATCGGGTGGTATTGGCCACCCGATCGATGCTTTCAAGCAAGTTGGTAGCTTCTGATTGAATCAAGATAAGGGTGTTTTCATCGTGAATGCCCTCATTGGCAGCTTGTACGGCAAGGCCCCGTAAATCGACCAGCATGGTGTTTATTTCTGCGAGCGATGCTTCTGCGGTTTGGAGCATTGAGGACGAGGCTGAAGCATTGCGCAAAGCACTTTCAAGGGCACCACGGTGGCTCCGCATGCGCTCAGAGAGCACCAGATCTGACGGGGCTTGAGAGGCGCGGCTAATCCGCTCACCTGAGGCAAGGCGCTCTTGTCGTACGGCTTGCTCCCCACTGGTTTTGCGAACACTGCGTGCCGCCTGTAAAGCGGGGATATTGTGATTAACGCTTAAAGTCATAAACTTAATCGATGCGTGTGTATAAAAGCCACGGACCTATTTCCATCGCCGACCCACTGGCCAACCGCAATGGCTGTCTGTTTAAGGCTGCAACGGTGGACGGTTTTTTTTGCATAGCATTATGTTAAACACCCAACCCGAAACCTTTCCGTGCCTTGCGTGTGCGCAACCAATGCCCCAACTATAAGCCAGGCATTCCAATGCCCAGCCCGCCGCAAACACCCATGGGTTTAAGATGCGCCGACCCTTTTGCCACAAACGCCGCGCATGCCAGTCGCCCCAGCCAGCCAGCCCTAAACAGCCTAAGATGAAAGCAACGAAAGGCAAAGGCCAAAGCTGTTGCCTTAATGCGCTAACGCCCACCAAGCCCACCAGAAAAAGTAGGCTCGTCAAAGCGTGTAGCCTTGCCCAGCGCCTGCAATGTGCAATCGCAGCCCCCATGCTTGCCCTGATGCCAGCCCCCACAAAAAAAGGGGCTTTTGTCAACCAAAATGGTTTGTGCGCACGCTGTATTGTGGGAACTGGCGTTGCGTGTAAGCCTTGTGTCGTCCCACCGCGTTGGCATCGTACGCGGTTCACCCGTTGGTATGACATGCGAAAATCACGCCACAAACGGCGCTTACCCCGCCCTTTTGTGCCCACGGTCAGCAACCCTAGCCAAGGTTTTAAGCCCAACCACACCCAGCCAAGGCAAGGCAGTAAAGGGATAAGGAAAGTGACTGGCACGACCAATTTTGTGTTCACACCAAAGGCGTGCGCCCCAAGAAGGAGTGTTGAGCAAACAAGGATACCCAAAGCCATGTTGAGACCTAACAGCCAAGGCATGGTCTGCTTAAAGCGCTGAGGGTAGCGTTTTTTCAAACCAAATTCCGAGCGTGCATAAAAAGCCCTCCGCTTCCAAAAGCAGGTTACACGGTGGCGGTGGCGGTGGCGCACCCCCAAACTGGGCCAGTACACCATGCGCGTTTGTTGTAGCAGGAGTCGCCAGCACAAATCGACGTCTTCCCCCACCCTCCAGCCATTGGCAAAGCCGCCTGCCGCCACAAAAGCACTGCGACGCACCGCCAAATTGCAACTGGGCAAGTACCCAGGGCCTGTGCCTGGACCCCCTACAAAATGTGCGGTATAGCCCATTTGTAGGGCAGAACACGCGTCCTCGTAGCGTTGCACCCAGGAGGGGGGGGTGCTGTGTGCCCTCGAGGGATTGCGGATTGATGGACGCAAAGATGAAACCCTCGTCCCTGCAGCATCGATGTAAGGGCCCTCTAACAAGGCGGCCAGGGTTGCCAACCAGCGGCGCATGGGTTTGCAGTCGGCATCTAAAAAAGCGAGCACACTTTGGCTGCGCTGCGCCCTTGGTGTGTGTGCCTTTGCTTCCATGTGCGGGTAGGGGGTGCCAAAAAATAAGGGGGCACAGGCCAAGTGATTGGTTGATGCCAATCGCGGGTCGGGCTGCAAAGCTTTCGCTGTCTTTGCAGTTGGCCAAGGGGTAAAGGCCGCCAGGTTGCGTGCGCTGGCAGGACCGCTATTTTGTGCTAAACGCATGAGGCGCAAAGGGTATTTTAGGGTATTGATCCATGGGGCTTGTTCAAAACAATGGGCTACGGGCATGGTGGAGGCATCATCAACCACACTCACGCAAAAAGGAGGAGCATTTTGTTGCCGATCCAGTGCCTGCAAACACGCTAGTAACCCTTGTGTAGGGTTAAAGGCAGGGACAATCACCTCAAAAAATAAAGGCAACACAGCACGGTAAGGGCTTAGTGTGAAATGGCGTTTAAGCAAGCCTTGGCCCACCTTGCGCTCAAAAAAAACATGCGTTTGCCATGTATTGGGCAAAGGCTGACTTGCCGGCAAATGGCGCAGCATGCGATGCGCTTGTGAACTTAAGCGCAGGGCTTTTAAGGGGTGTGAACTAAAAATCGCGGGGTCTGCTGGCGGGGTACTTAGCCATGCTTTGGGGGTTAGTTGGTAGCTGCAAAATAACACAATTTTAGAAGGTGATTTTTTTAAAAGAAGCCGTTTTATCGTTTTGTCATAGTCGACACGGTTGCCTATGCCAAGTGCAAGGGGTTTTTTTTATGCCATGGCATGGCTAACCATCACGCAGTACGGCAGAAAAATCCGTTTTTAGGCGTTTTGCTATGGCCTTACGCGTCCTTTCGGCCTCTTTCTCGGTAAGGGTCCGCTTGAAAGATTGATAGACCAAGGCAAAGGCCAGGGACTTCTTACCTTCCCCCAATACCTTGGCATGTTGATACACGTCGAACAGCCGTGCTTGCCGCACCAAAGGAGCACCCGCACTCAACAAGGCTTGGCGGACCTCCCCTGCTGGCACATCCTCATCAACCACAAATGCCACATCTTCATGTACGGGTGGGTGTTGGCTAATGGCTTTGATTGGACGCAGGTTTTGCCACAGTGATACAAGAAAATCGGCATCCAGTTCCATGACACACACGCACCTCTCACCTAAATCAAAAGAGGCAGCCGTACTTGGGTGTAGCTCCCCCACATGCCCCAATACACCCTTAGGGTGGCGCAGTTGCGCACTACGTCCAGGGTGATAGGCACCATCTTCGCTGCGCTCCCAGGTTATCGCTTCAATCCCCAAGCCTTGCAGTAGGGTTTCGGCCACCCCTTTCATGTCGTAAAAATCCCAGTCCTCGGTGGGGGTTTGTGAGGCAGTCCAGTGGTGCTCATGTCGTTGTCCGCAAGCAGCGGCGCACAAGCGCATGGCTTCGTGGGGTAGCGGAGCGTTGGCTTTGGCTTGGGGGGTGTGCGTTAAAAACACGCGACCAAATTCAAACAACGCGACCGATGTGGCATGGTGTGTGTTACGTGCCAAGGTTGTGAGTACCTCTGGGAGGAGCCGCGTGCGCAACACACTGCGCTCGGCAGAAAGAGGATTGCGCAAGGCTAAAGGGGGCGCTACGAGCTTTGGTTCGGGTTTTTGGTGGGGATAAAGCCATTGGTTATGCTGGGAGGAAACCAACGAGTAGCTAATCATTTCTTGTAAGCCGTTGGCACACAGTAGATCTTGCACCCTTTCTGCACAATCCAAACGGGCATTGTACACAAATGCTGGAAACGCATCTTCCAACTGGGTGGTGGGCAAATGGTCGTAGCCGTGAATCCGAGCCACCTCTTCGACCAAATCAACCAAATGCTGTATATCAAGGCGGTACAACGGTGGGGTAACCCGCCACACGCTCCCCCCCTTCCTTGCCTTCTCTGAGATTTCCTCGACCTCAAAATCAAGGGCGTGTAAAATGCGGACCACCTCTTTGGGGGGTGGCGGGGTACCCAGCAAGCGCGTTAATTCTTGATAGGGCAGTTGCAAGGTGGGTTGTTTGGGTGGGGTGGGGTATACGTCCACGTGTTCGGCGTGCAGGCTGCCACCGCACCATTCGACGATGAGTTCGGCGCAACGCAAAGCGGCCTCCATGCAGATACTGGGGCTTAACCGTTTGCCAAAGCGCTCGGCAGCCTCGCTGCGCAGTTTGAGTTCGTGGCTCGTCCGCCGAATGTTTAAAAAATCAAAATTGGCGGCCTCCAGTAAAATATCCTGGGTTGTGTCGTTGATTTCTGAGTTCATCCCCCCCATAACCCCCGCCAAACCCACGGGTTCTTTGCCTTTGGTAATGAGTAGCATTTGGGGGTCGAGGGTGCGTTCGATCCCATCGAGGGTGGTGAGGGTTTCTTTGGCTTTCGCAGTGCGCACCTGAATGAGGGGTTTTGTATTTGGAACTTTTCCCTGAGGGGTTAAAAGTGCGTAGTCGAAGGCGTGCAATGGTTGGCCGTATTCGAGCATTACGTAATTGGTGGCGTCGACCACGGCGTTAATGGGGCGCATGCCCGCTTTGTTTAAGCGCTGTTGAACCTGAAAAGGTGAGGACATTGTCGCATCTACCCCCGAGATAAGGACGGCGGTATAGCGGCGGCATAGGGCGGGGTCGGCAATTTCTACCCGCACAAAGGGTGTCTCGGCACTGTTGCTTGCTTTAGCGCCAGCTGGATTGGTGCTTTGTTTTGGGCTGGCGATGCTCCCACGTGTGGCTTGTTCCGGGGGTTTAAGGGTTTGCTGGGTAATGGCAGCGAGTTCGCGGGCAATGCCTAATACGCTAAGCAGGTGGGCAAAGCCCCCTTTAATATCAAACATCAAGGTTTCATCGCCCAAAATGCTTTTTAAAGGGGCACCTATGGCTGCGTTTGGAGGGAGCAAAATAATCCCTTCGTGGGCATCGCTTAAGCCCAGTTCTTTTTCTGAACACAGCATGCCGTTCGAGGCTTCGCCGCGCAGGCTCCCTTTTTTGAGGGTAATGCGTTTTTCCTCCACGCAATGGCCGTCGATGAGTTTGGCTCCCGGGAGTGCAAGGGCACCTTTTAAACCTTCTTTTGGTAGGGGTTGGGTGATCCATTGACGAATGTTGGGTGCCCCTGTAACCACTTGCACCAACGCTTCTTGCTGGGTTTTTACCTGCACGATGCTTAGGCGGTCGGCGTTGGGGTGGGCTTTAATCGACACCAGTTCTCCAACCACCAAGTGCTCATGGCTCCAATCGTTGCCCAGTACTTGAATTTCCTCGACCTCAAGGCCTGCCACAGTGAGGTGCTCTGCAATCGCTTGGGCACCCAGCGAGCAATCCACAAAATCTTGCAACCACGAAAGCGGGATATGCAATGCCATGGTGTTCTTTTTTTTAATCCTTACAAAATGGCGTAATTACGGCAGTACGGAGGTTTTTTAGGCCTTCTTTAGGTTTTGCGCAAAACGCGCACCCTCGGGATGCACACCGATGCTCTGGGCACCACACGCAATGCCTATTCGTGGCCATATGCATGGTTTGCCACGGTTAAAACTGGCGTAAAAAGCGCAGGTCGTTATGGTGAAATTGGCGAATGTCTTCCACCTGGCGTTGCAGCATAATGGGGCGCTCAACCCCCATGCCAAATGCAAAACCACTCCATTCGTTAGGGTTATAGCCTCCATTTTTAAGCACTTGTGGATGTACCATGCCCGCTCCTGCAACCTCTAGCCAACCCGTACCTTTGCACACACGGCAACCTTTGGCTGAGCATAAAATGCAGTCCATATCAATTTCAATCGAGGGTTCGGTAAAGGGAAAATAACTCCCGCGTACACGTAACTTTCTGCCAACACCGTACATGGTTTCTAAAAAGCGGTGTAAACAGCCCGTAAGGTCAGTGAGGCGCACATGCCGCCCCACGGCTAAGCCTTCCACTTGAAAAAACTGATGTTCCGAGCGCGCACTAATCGCCTCGTAGCGGTAGCACTTTCCTGGCAAAATAACCCGAATGGGATGGGGATGGCGTTCACGCATGCAGCGAATTTGTCCAGGAGAGGTATGGGTGCGGAGTACCACTTCTTCATCTACCCAAAAGGTGTCCCACATATCACGGGCAGGGTGGTGCGGCGGAATGTTGAGCTGGTTAAAATTGAGGTCGTTGGTTTCGACCTCAGGAGCTTCGTACACCTCAAACCCCATTTCACCAAAAACTTGGCGAACGCGGCGGAGTTCTTGTGTTGAAGGATGCAAGCCACCTTGACGTAGTGGACGTCCTGGGAGGCTGATGTCAATGCGTGAGGCAAGGTTTTGGTTTAAATTCTCTTGTTGTACCTGAGCTTGCTGCGCTTTAAAGGCCTGTTCAAGAGATTTTTTGATATCATTCACCAGGCGCCCCACCTTGGGTCGTTCTTTGGGAGGCAAGCCACCCACCCCATGTAGCGATGTTGCAAACTGCCCCTTGCGTCCCAAAAAATGGGTATGCCATTGGGCTAATTGCGCTTGGGTTTTGGCAACTTTGAGCTTGTCTAACGCCTGTGCATCAAGGGTTTGTAGGCTTTGTTGTAATGTTGCAAAGGTTTGCATGGGTTAGGCTAGCCAATACCAATAATGAGGGGTTTACGGACAAGGTTATAAGGGAATGAAAAGCCAATGGGTTTGCAGGGATAAGCGGCGGTTAAACCCACGGGGGCGCATGAGAGGCGTGGAACGGATCGCTAAGGCTACCTGCAGGTAGTGAGCATGAAGTGCAAGGTATAACCCAATGAAAAAGAATATGGCAAGCCATCCTTATATACGCAGGGGTTCTTCATCATGATGTTACAAACTATTAGAGCACCGGGTGCCCTATTTCAACGTATCCGGCGGGGACACGGTGATCTATGCGCAAAATGCATAAAAATTTTTGATTCGTTTTTAAGCTAGACAATCCATGGCTGCTTGTTATAGATTTTTTCCGACAGGTTGGTCGCGTGGTAAAAGCGATTTAACGCCAAAAACGTGTGCTTGGGGTGTGTTTGGGGTGTGCTTGCAGTTCGGTTGCGGTGTGTGTTTCTAACACGGGTTGTAAAGATTTTGCGGGCAGGTCGCAGTAATGCCCAAAGTAATAGTACTTAAAAAGGAATTGATGAAGGTTTATATACAGTGATCGAAGTAAGGGTGATGAACGATCAAGTGGATCGTGCCATGCGTGATTTAAAACGCAAACTCATTAAAGAGGGCTTGTTCAAAGAGTTGAGCCGCCGTAAATTTTATACCAAACCCTCCCTTGCCAAGCGCCTAAAAAGTGCCCAGGCGGCTAAGGTGCGCAAAAAAGAAGCGCGTCGTGATCGCGAGCGCACCGGTTTCGATCTGTAGGCTGCCGCACTTTGCTGTGCCCCTTTGGCGGATGTGGGTTTTGATTCGTTTCCGGAAAAATGTGTGTTCGCTCGGGGTTTGCCCCCTCTACGGACGGTTGTACCTAAGGGGTTGATGCATGTCTGCCATGCCCGTTGGGGTTTGGCTTTGTTTTGGGCGAGTTATTGTGCATAACGCGCGGCGGGAATTTTATACCAAACCCTCCCTTGCCAAGCGCCTAAAAAGTGCCCAGGCGGCTAAGGTGCGCAAAAAAGAAGCGCGTCGTGATCGCGAGCGCACCGGTTTCGATCTGTAGGCTGCCGCACTTTGCTGTGCCCCTTTGGCGGATGTGGGTTTTGATTCGTTTCCGGAAAAATGTGTGTTCGCTCGGGGTTTGCCCCCTCTACGGACGGTTGTACCTAAGGGGTTGATGCCTGCCTGCCATGCCCGTTGGGGTTTGGCTTTGTTTTGGGCGAGTTATTGTGCATAACGCGCGGCGGGTGTGGGTTTTTGGAGCGCATATTTTTGTTGCTAAATATCAAAGCCCTCCCCGAGGTACACCCGCTTGGCGGTGGCGTTGTTGGCCAAATCTTGCGGCTTGCCTTCCACCAAGGTTTGACCGTGGTAAATGATGTAGGTGTAATCGGTTACGTTCAGCGTTTCTCTCACGTTGTGGTCGGTAATAAGAATGCCAATGCCTTTGGTTTTTAACTGACGCACCGTTTCTTGCATGTCGAGTACGGCGATTGGGTCGACCCCTGCGAAGGGCTCGTCGAGCAGTATAAATTGGGGTTCAAGCAGCAGCATCCGCGCAATTTCTACGCGGCGGCTTTCCCCACCGGAGAGTTGATAGCCCAGCACATCGCGTACCTGCCCAATGTGATACACCTCTAAAAACTCTTCTACCTTTTGCCTGCGCTCATCCCTGCGCATTTTGGTGGTTTGCAACACCGCCATCAGATTTTCTTCCACCGTTAAGCGACGAAACACAGAGCGGTCTTGTGGCAAATAACCCAAACCAAGGCGCGCACGCTTGTGTAAAGGGAAGGCGGTAATATCGAGGCCATTCATGGTAATTCGACCTCGGTTGGGGGTGAGTAACCCTGATATAATCGAAAAAGCCGTGGTTTTTCCCGCGCCGTTAGGTCCTAGCAAGCCAACCACCTGACCACGCTCGACTTCAATGGACACATTGTTTAATACGTAGCGTCGGCCGTAGCGTTTGCTTAGGTGATGGGCGGTAAACAGGCCTTCTTTGGGTGTATTTAACGGGCATGGCACATATTGGCTGGCCATATCGTGCAAGGCATTGGTGTGGTGCTTTTGGGGTATTTGTTGAGGAGCATCGGGTGCGTCTTTTTGGGGTGGCATAAACGGTGTTGTGACGATGGCATTTTGTGTTTGTGAAGTGATAATACGAGGGTTTTTTAAGCTGTTTGCCTCTTGGTAGATTGGGGTGGTTCTGGGTGCAAAGAAAGCTGCGGCTGGGCGGCCTGCTTTTGATGGTGAGCGAGTGCTGCCTTGATAAATGACGCAAACAGTGGATGTGGGGCGAAAGGCTTCGACAAAAATTCAGGGTGGTATTGGCAGCAAAAAAACCACGGATGCTTGGGAATCTCGACGGCCTCAACCAGTTGTCCATTGGGGCTTTTCGCGCCAATTACCATGCCGTTTTCGACGATAGCAGGAAGGTATATGTTGTTCACTTCAAAACGGTGGCGGTGACGCTCGTGGAGCACATCTTTTTGATAAAGCTGATGGAGCTGGCTGTTGGGAGTTATCACAGATTTATAAGTACCCAAGCGCATGCTACCGCCTTTTTGCACCCCTACTTGGTCGGGCATTAAGTCAATCACGTTCTCCTTTCCATTGGGAGTAAACTCGCCGGAATGGGCATTTTTTAAACCAGCAACATGGCGACAAAATTCGATTACGGCCAGTTGCATGCCAAGGCAAATCCCCAAAAAGGGTATGTGGTTTTCACGAGCATAGCGAATGGCACTTATTTTTCCTTCGACACCGCGCACACCAAACCCCCCGGGGGCTAAAATGGCATCGGCTCCAGACAACCATGGATGCGCGGCGGTTTTTTCGAGGTCTTCGGCATGTACATAACGCAAGTCAAGCAAGCTATGGTTGGCGAGGGCACCATGGTTTAGGGCTTCGGTCACGCTCTCGTAGGATTCTTTTTTATACTTTCCGACCACGGCAATTTGTACCGTGTCTTTCGAGGTGGTGATGCGCTGCTGAATGTCGTGCCAACGGCGGAGGTCGGGTTGGGCAGTCCAAATCTCTAGTTTTTCCATAATGCGGTCGTCGAGCCCTTCTTCGTGTAATTGAAGCGGGGCTTGATAGATATTGGGAACATCTTGACCGACCACCACACAATTCGGCTCAACGTTGGTAAACATGGCGATTTTGCGGCGGACCTCAACGGGCACGTTAACGCTTGAGCGGCAAAGCAAGATGTCAGGTTGAATCCCAATTTCGCGCAATTTATTCACGCTGTGTTGGGTAGGTTTGCTTTTTATTTCTCCCGCAGAAGGAATATAGGGAATGAGTACCAAATGTAGATATAAGGTGTCTCGGCGTTTGGTATCAAATCGAAACTGGCGAATGGCCTCTAAAAAGGGCAAGGATTCAATATCGCCTACAGTCCCACCAATTTCGACCAAGGCAATGTCCACCCCCTGGGCTGCTTCAAGCAGTTTTGTCTTAATTTCGTCGGTTACGTGGGGAATGACTTGTACCGTGGACCCTAGATATTCACCACGACGCTCTTTTTCAATGACCGCGTGGTAAATTTGCCCCGTTGTAAAATTATTGCGCCGCGAAAAATTGGCTTGAGTAAAGCGCTCGTAATGGCCCAGATCTAAATCGGTTTCAGCACCATCGTCGGTGACATAAACCTCACCATGTTCGTAGGGGCTCATGGTCCCCGGGTCAACGTTGATGTAAGGGTCGAGTTTGGTAATGCTAATGCTTAAACCACGGCTTTCGAGCAAGGCTCCAATGGAAGCACTGGCAATGCCCTTGCCAATGCCTGAAACCACTCCCCCAGTGATAAAGATAAACTTTGTGGAGCGCTTTGTTGCCATGATGTTTTGTGAAAAACCTTTTCTCTAAAATGGGGCTAACTGCTATTGACCCAAAAGCAAAGCACAGGACTGTGAATGCAGTGCACACAGCCTTCCTGCGATAGCAATCAGGCAAGTATGCGTACACAAAGAGGCCATTTTTTATACGCTGCGCTGCGGTTCGCAGGGAGCCACGAACGAAGGCTTGTGGCGACATCTCACACGCGAACTCACTAAGGACTGCCCTTTATCGAACCTCATCATCATAAGCATTTGCGTCTGTGTTGGCCAGTCGGCCAATATGCCATCCTCAATACTTGGCTAGCAGCCTTAAATTTTGTGCGGGACAAATCCTGCCCATTTCAATACTTGGCTAGCAGCCTTAAATTTTGTGCGGGACAAATCTTGCCCATTTCAATACTTGGCTAGCAGCCTTAAATTTTGTGCGGGACAAATCTTGCCCATTTCAATACTTGGCTAGCAGCCTTAAATTTTGTGCGGGACAAATCTTGCCCATTCAATACTTGGCTAGCAGCCTTAAATTTTGTGCGGGACAAATCCTGCCCATTTCAATACTTGGCTAGCAGCCTTCAAGTTTGTGCGGGACAAATCTTGCCAACCCTCGCTATTTGTCATTTTCTCATGCCCATTCAAAGCCTATTGATGTGAATGCAGCCCCAAGCGCGTGCGCATTTAGCGCTAAAGCCTCGCATACTCGATTTATGGGTGAGGTTTTTGGATGAGCCCCACGGACCGCTTGCCATCATTTGCCACCAGGTTATCAACGTGCCACGCGGCACACATGGACACGTTCAGGTATTTTTTTACAATACGCTCCACGCTTAGCAACATAGCCCCTAAAAAGTCAATGCACGCCGCCTTTAATTGGGCCCCTAGAGGGGTGGGGAAGGCAAGGGTAGCGCGGAAGGGATGCTTTGCCCTTCTTGAGGGTGTGCTTTAAGGGGGTATTCAAAAAACCTAGCCATGCACCTTTGCATGCTATGGTGGAAAAAGCACAAAGCATGCATTCTATTGTCAATAAGAGTAAAGATAAAACTTGCTAGGCAGTCCTTAGGATGCTCCGCGTTTGCACGCTAGTGGCATTTAATCTTCCTAAGGTATTTTCAAGACTTCAATGAGGAAACGCGGAGGGGGCTCATCCATGCCATTTTTTTTTCGTCGCCCTTGGGGTTACTTCACTTGGCCTGTGTTAAGTGGAACGATATTTTTGCTGGGTGCCACCTGGGGCTTGTATCTATGGACACCCTATGCGGTCAAATTATTTGAAACCGCCGTTAGTCAAATGGAGCGCAATACCGAATTGTACGATGTACATGGACGTGTGTTTGCGGCAATTGCAGGCAATGAACGCCGCGAGTGGCGTGCCTTGAAAGATATTAGCCCTTATGTACAAAAAGCCGCGATTGCCATTGAGGATAAGCGCTTTTTTTCCCACAAAGGCATCGACCCGAGGCGGATTTTGGGTGCCCTTAAAGTAGACCTACAAGCCCGTGCTTTTTTGCAAGGGGGAAGCACCATTACCCAGCAATTGGTGAAGCTCACCTTGCTTTCCCCCCAGCGGAGCCTGCGGCGCAAGTTTCGTGAGGTGTTTATGGCCTTGGCCTTGGAACGCGCCTATTCCAAGGAGCAGTTGTTAGGCTTTTATTTAAATCGTATCTATCTAGGCAATGGGCTGTATGGCATTGCCCAAGCCAGCCAAGCCTATTTTGACAAAAGTGCTGCAGGCCTCAATTTGAGCGAGGCGGCTTTTTTGGCCGCACTCATTCAAAAACCTGAAGGGTATTTGCGTGGAGCACGCCAGCATGCCGCCAGTGTACATTACGACATCACCCAATTAGCGGGTCTATTTGCCCGCTGGAAGCAAGTGCTACACAACTTGCATACCTTTGGTTGGATTAGCCCCATGGAGTATCAACAAGCCCTTGCTACGCCTCCCACCCCCAAACGAAGCAACCAAAAACACCTCAACATTGCCCCTTATTTTGTACAAGCAGTGCGCAAAAATGTTCGTGAAAACCAGCAAGATGTGTACCTGGCGGGCGGCGGATATCGCATTCAAACAAGCCTCAATCTTGATTTACAACGCGCTGCTGATGAGAGTTTGGCAGCCTTGGATAAACAAATCCCTCAAGGTGCGCAAGTTGCGCTGGTTGCAATGGATGTTCTCACGGGTGAAGTGCGCGCCATGGTGGGGGGGCGCGATTTTGAAACCTCGCCCTTTAATCGTGCCACCCAAGCCAAACGTCAACCAGGTTCGGCCTTTAAACCCGTGCTGTATGCTGCAGCGTTAAAGCGTGGCTTTAAACCGTATCAGGTGTTTTTGGATGCCCCTTTTTCTTATCGTTGGAATGAGCAAGAGAGCGCAAAAGACTGGAAAGGGGTACAAATCAGCTTGGCAGATGCCCCATCCACCAGCCCAGGTAAACAGCCCTCTTTGGTGCGCGATGATGAGACAGGCTGGGTGGTGTATACACCCAGCAATTACAAGCATCGTTATGGCCTTTTGCCTCGCGATACCACGCAAACTTTGGCAGACCAACGCATGAGTTTGTCCTTAGCATTGCAACGCTCAAGCAATGTGATTGCCGTACAGGTGTTGCAGCAACTTGGCCAAACCGCACTGCTTAAGCAAGCCCGAGCGATGGGACTCAATGTCCGCAAAAATGCAGGCCTGTGCGTGGCCTTAGGTTGCGCTGAAATGAGTTTGCTCGAACTTACCAGCGCGTATGCAGCGTTTGCCAATGGCGGCTGGCGCGTACACCCCCAAATGGTGCGTCAAATTTCTGATGCTCGCGGGGTCCTTAACTCCACTTTTCCACCCGAGCAGCGCCGCGCCATGGATCCATGGACGGCATATCGCATGCGCTGGATGCTCAGCGGGGTGCTGACCCATGGCACGGGCGTACGTGCTCGTATTGACGGGCCTGCGGGTGGAAAAACGGGCACTAACGATGGACCGCGGGATGCTTGGTTTATTGGCTTTACGCCCAGCCTAGTGGTGGGCGTATGGATTGGCAGCGATACGAATTTAGTATTTAAACACCTCACAGGCGGCGGATTACCCGCAAGATGGTGGCGCAAATTTATGCAGCGCGCCAAACCTTTTATGCCCGATGACACCAACTATCCACCCTTAGAGCAGGAGTACATCACCTTGCCCATTTGCCAAACCAACGGTAGCCTTAATGCCGAAAAATGCCCACTAACCCTACCGACCCCACTGCTTGAAGACGAGGTTGTTCAGCTCCTTGAACGACAGCAGCAAGACACCCCCAGTGGGCAATACCAACAAGACCTGTGGCACCAAGTGGTTCCCTTGCCTCAAAACCATCCTCCTACCCAAAATATTCCCCCACCCACCCCCAAAAACCCGGGGGAGCCAAGCCCCAGACCATCACAAAACCTTCCAGCGCCCCAGCGTGTTTGGCCGCCTGCACCACGCAATTAAGGTTTTGATGAACCCTTTCTAATTCAATTTTTGCCAACAGATGCATGCCGCCGATTGTGTGTCCCAAAGGTGGCATGCAAGCAAGGGCAAGCGTGTTGGCATTGGATGACCCCCCCCCAGCCCGTAATGGTGGAAGCCATGGGAACTTAGATTTGGATTGAATAAGGGTCTGCGCCATCTCTCAGCGGAGAAAAGGCAAGGCGGTGCGAACCCATTGCTTGCGCTTAACACCAGCCTTGGCCTTGCACTGCCATGGGGAATGCGCCCCAAAGGTATGGCTGAATGGACGCCATGAATAACGCCATGGTTATTTTGCATCGTGCTTAAACACCTGCTCTAAGGCGGCCTAGCCATGATTTTATGCGCAGATTACTTTGCTTGTTGATGCGATTATTACTTTGCTTGGCTGCGTGGCCTTGCACTGCCATGGGGAATGCGCCCCAAAGGTATGGCTGAATGGACGCCATGAATAACGCCATGGTTATTTTGCATCGTGCTTAAACACCTGATCAAGGCGGCCTAGCAACGATTTTATGCGCAGATTACTTTGCCTGACTGCATGGCCTTGTTCACGACAAATCAACTGGTCTGCCAGGTTTATGGCCGTTAGCAATGCAGCATGCAAGGGGGGGTGACCTTCTAAGTTCACCTTCACTTCTGCATGGGTTTCTGCCAACAAGCGCTCTACCTCTTGCATGTGGCTTTGAGAGCGGCGGCTGCTAACTTGAAACTGCCTGCCTGCCACCTCAATGCGATGCCAACTGATCTCGTCTAAATTCTGTGCAACAGCCTCGGCTTGGGTGGGCAGGGTAGGCGCAGACTCTAAGGTGGAAACGGTACTGGTAGACTGCTTTAATTTTAATGGACCTCTCCCACGGGCAAGCGGGGTATTTGCGGTTGTATTTGGTGAACTAGGTACATAAAGTGACATAAGCGTTTGCCTTCCTTGGCAGCAAAGCGCAAAAGCGTGCACGCCTTGTGGTTGTTTGAATGGAGCCTTTGGTAAATCATGCCAAGGCTTTACACAACACCGCCCTACATCATGGACTTTTGCTCGGGTTTTTATAACAGCCATTGTTTGTTTAACAATGCTACTTTGAGCCCCCGTGCTTGCTCTGGGCAGTGTGGTTTTTACAAGTTAGCTTTTGGCAATATGGGCGTTTTTCTTTCATTGCTATTGAGAAAAAACATCCCCGGTCAGGGTTTCACGTGGTGCTAAAAAGTGCAACTTTGCCAGAAATTTGGGCGAAAATAGCGCGGCTTTGCCGGGGTGGCATGTTTTTGCATGTCTTCCCTTTGTGAGTTGCTTCTCACCGGCCTGTATGCTTACGGTTCGTCTTTACCCCTAACTCATAGGATTATCTGCAAAATAGGCGATTGCCATGATTTACAACCATCACTTAAACCCCATTGCGCTCTCCCTTGGCCCTTTAAATATTGCCTGGTATGGGCTGATGTACGCCCTTAGTTTTTTGATTGCCTATGTGTGCTTGCTTCGCCTTGCGCGCAACAAAAACACCCCTTTTAACCAAGACGAAGCCAGCGATTTACTCACCTATATTATGGTTGGGGTCATTTTAGGCGGCAGGTTGGGCTGGGTGTTGTTTTACGGTGGCGCCATCTATTGGCAGCAGCCGTGGCGTATTTTGGAGATATGGAAAGGTGGCATGTCGTTTCACGGTGGACTGCTGGGCTGTTTAGGGGCGTCATGGTGGTTTTGTCGCAAAAAGCAGTTTTCCTGGCCACACATTGCGGATATCCTCACCATACTGGCTCCCATTGGCTTGTTTTTTGGGCGCGTTGGCAATTTTATCAATGGTGAACTGTACGGTCGCCCCACCGCTGGCAATTGGGGGGTGGTGTTTCCTAGCGATGCCTACCGCTTGCCAAGACATCCCAGCCAACTTTACGAGGCATTGTTAGAGGGACCCATATTGCTGCTGTTTTTGCTGGGCATTCAGCGTTTGCACTTAAAGCACGGCGCAGTCGCAGCTTGTTTTGTACTGGGCTATGGCATGGCACGCTTTGCCATTGAGTTTGTACGCCTGCCCGATGCACACCTTGGGTATTTATGGCTCGACTTTACCATGGGTCAATGGTTAAGCCTTCCCATGATGCTCCTGGGCATCGTGTGGTTGCGCTTATGCCTCCAAAAATCCAAGCTTTAAAAAAGGGCGGTCCATGCGCGTTTTTGAGTACACACCCGCCATCATTGAGCATTCGTAAACCATTTTTTTGAAGAGTCAGGTAAGCATCTCATGACACGCATCTATACCCGCACGGGCGATACTGGCACCACAGGTTTGGCAAGTGGTGAGCGCGTAACCAAAAACAGTGCCCGTGTTGAGGCCTATGGCGCGGTGGATGAATTGAATTGCGTCTTAGGCGTGGTGCGCACCGAGATATTAAGCCTTGGCAAATCTGTGCCTGCCTGGGCAATGCTTCTTCACCATGCCCTTGAGCGCGTACAGCAGCGTTTGTTCGATTTGGGTTCTTCCTTGGCCACCCCACCTACTAAGGGGGGTACAAAATACAGCACCCACATTGAGCCAAACGACGTGCAAGCCCTTGAGGCATGGATGGATGCGATGGAGGTCGACCTCGCCCCTTTAACCCAATTTGTGCTTCCTGGAGGGGGGAGGGTTGGAGCATATTTACACCTGGGGCGGGGGGTATGCCGGCGCGCAGAACGGCGTTGCGTTACCTTGCAGCAAACGCATCAAAATGCCGTTGCGCCTCAGGACGTCCCCTTTTTAAACAGGCTATCCGATGCACTGTTTGTGAGTGCGCGCTACGCCGCTCACCATAGTCAAAACCTCGAAACCGTGTGGAAACAAAAACAGCCCATGCAAGGGTTTTGGAGTGACAGCAACGGAACTACGCGTGAAAAGGTGGAGTTCAAAACGAGCGAGCGAGATCTCCCCTAATCGCAGAGTCACCATGGCTAACAAAATTACAAGGGTTAGATTTACAAGGCAGGCCCTTCACTATCTGCTGGGGTAGTAGGCGTTGAACGCTCCTTTGTAGTGCTGGGTATTTGATCGAAGGTATTGCACTCTTGCTGGTGTAAGCGTTGAGAAACCGCACCCACTTTAAACAATTCATAACGCGCACCCGAGGCTTGATCGCACGAAGACACCAAGCCCCCTTGGGCATCGACCAAATAGAGCACCACCGATTTAGGTTGCTCAAAGCCCTGAATGGGGAGGTCGCTTTTAACGGTATTCATGTAATCGCGCCAAATAGGTGCAGCGGTGTAGGAACCAGATTCATTGGGCCCCAGTGAGATCGAGGGGTTATCCATGCCCATGTAAATGCCTGCAACCAACTGGGGAATATAACCCAAAAACCAGGCATCGCTGTAATTTTGGGTGGTTCCCGTTTTTCCTGCCACAGGGCGCCCAAAGCCCCCCAAAGCACCACGGGCGGTGCCGTTGGGGCTGCGAATAACATCGCGCAAAATATCGGTTACCAAATAGGCTGTATCGGCACTTATTACTGGATTTACCTCGGGTTGCTGTTCGAACAATACGTTGCCTTTATTGTCTTCGACCCGCAAAATATAAATGGGTTTGGCCAGCTGCCCTGCAGCGGCAAACACACCGTAGGCACGGGTGAGTTCAGAAAGACGGACCGAGTGCGTGCCAAGACCAATCAAAATTTCCTCTGGAATGTCGGTGGTGATGCCCAATTTGCGCGCATATTGTATAATTCTATGGGGTCCAATTTCCTCGACCAACTTAATGGTGGGCACATTGCGGCTCCGGCTAAGCGAATCGCGCAAACTTAGGGCTCCTAAAAAGCGTTTATCGTAATTTTCGGGGGTGTGTTTGCGCCCTGTGCTTAGGTTAAAAGTACGCGGGCTGTCTTCAAGCAGGGTCGAAGGGTTGTAATGCTCATCGAGAGCAGCAGCATATACAATGGGTTTAAAAGACGACCCAGGTTGGCGTTTGGATTGGGTGGCGCGAATAAACTCACTTCCCCCATCTTTTTTGCCGTAACGTACTCCCCCCACCAAGGCTAACACCTCACCCGTATGGGGCTTGGAAGCATACAGCGCGCCATTTACCTCCGGTTCTTGATAAAGTTCCACAGATACTTCTACCGTGTTTAGTTTGGGTTTTTGGGGGTATTGTTCGTCGTCTAGTACAATCACTTCGACAACATGACCCACCTTAAATGCACTGCTAAGGCTGTTTATCCCCCCGAGGCGGCGTTGTGGTTTGCTGTTGGCTTTTTCCGTGACGTACAAGCGCGCCCTCCAGCGTCTGCGCATTTTCTTCCATGTGATAATCCCGTATACATTGGGGGCAAGAGCCACTTTGGCGCGGGTTGGCTCGACTTCGATCACCAAGGCTTTTAACACCTCGCCTACCTTGGGTACCCCTCGGGCATTCGCCCTAGCACGGGCGGTTACACTGCCACTGGGAGACGCTGCACCATAGGGTGGTAGATGGGGGTTTAAATCGGCTACCACAGTTTTTGGTGGGGTATCACCTTCCCACTGATACAAATCCAAAGGTCCTCTCCAGCCCTGCCTGCGGTCAATACGCCGTGCACCGCTTACCAGGGCCTTATGGGCTGCTTGCTGGTGCTTGAGGTCCATGGCCGTGTACACGCGCAAACCCCCTTCATACAATTTAGAAGAACCAAAGCGTTGTAGCAGTTCACGCCGCACCAGTTCCACGTAGTAAGAAACCGCTTCTTCGGTCTGCTGATACTTTGGGCGCACGAGCACAATCGGTTCCGCCACGGCGGCATCATGCTCGGTCTGGTTAATAAAGTCTTCATCAAGCATCCGGGCAAGTACAATGTCGCGCTGCACACGGCTTAATCTTAGATTGCGGGTGGGCTTATAGCGATTGGGAGCGGGTAACAACCCCACCAACACCGATGCTTCTGAAAGGGAGAGCTGACCTGCCTCTTTACCAAAATACTGTAACGATGCCGCAGAAACCCCCCAAGCGTCCCCAAAATTGACCTTGTTAAGGTAGAGGGTAATGATTTCTTCTTTGCTAAATTGTTGCTCAATTTTGAGGGCCAACAGTGCTTCTTTGGCTTTACGCACCCATGTTTTTTCGAGGGTTAAAAAAAATTGTCGAGCCGTTTGCTGTGTTAATGTACTGGCACCTTGGGATACCTGCAAGGAGATCAGGTTTACAAGAGCCGCTTTCACAATGCGCAAAATATCGATGCCAAAGTGGCTAAAAAAACGACTATCTTCCTTGGCAATCAGCCCTAAAATAAGGTGCTCGGGAATTTTATCATAGGTAATCAACTGGCGGCGCTTCACAAACACTTCAGATACTTTTTGTCCGTTGCGATCGTAAATAACGCTGGGCAAGCTGTAATTGGGGTCTTCTAGTTCCTCAACAGAGGGCAGTTGGGTAAATAAAAACATCATCCACAAGCCAATCAGGCTTCCTAAAATCAGCCCTGGACGAATAATAAAAACCAAAACCTCTTTGCGCTGAATAACGCGTAAAATGCGGCGCATAATAACCTTTAGTATGATGAACACTTTGGTGGTCCTGCGTAAGCCGTGGTAATGGCGACCTGGTTCTTGAAAGCAGATGGCGACATCTATAAAGGTTGGGCACAACAACCACACACTGCCAAAAAGGATGGTTCGTCGGCCCAGCACATCAAACACATGCACCCCGCAGTCTAATAAACCCTCACTCTTCCAAAATAGGGCCTTTTTTGCAAGGGATATTAGGCAGGCACGGGAAAAATATGGGTGATTACTTGGGGAGTAAAGCATAGGCGGTGCGCCATTAGCGGGCGACTAAAACACAGGCACTACGCCTCCCGTGAACATTGGCAAACAATGGGAAACATCAGCCGTGTTTGCGTGTGCAGCACGTCGCTTATGCTGCGCCTTGCCATCGCTCTAAAAAGCGGTCAATCGCAGCGGCCTCCTCGCCTTTACGCGGTTTGGTTTTGGCAAATTTTGGGCGGGAGAGTGCCTCCTTAAGCCATGCCGCACGCGTGCCCGCATCTTGTTCACAGCCCCAACTATGTAGCAGTTGCATCAACCAGCCCGCTGTTTGGTGCGTCAATTCCGGCGGGTAGCCCCATGGATCAACGGGCGCGTTTAAACCGCCCCTAAATACCTGCTGGGCACTTAGCGAAAATAGATTTTCTTGGCAGCGACATTGCGCCGCGGGATGGGTCGACTGTGGGCTGGTTTTTAAATGTAAGCCCGCGCCAAAGCACTTGCCGTGATCTTTCGCACATTGGCGTGGGATGTTGGGATCCAAAAAGGCCTGCATCACCATCCCTTTAACCCGCAAAGGGGATCCTTGAACCTTGGGTTGTTTGTGCTGGCGCGCACGCAGGAATAGCCCTACCCCAACCGCAGCCAGTGCGGCAAACCCCACCTTGTATAGCAAGATTTCCATGGGCGTTAGTGGATGCCTCCTTTTTGGGCGGTTAAATTGTGCTCAGAGCTATATGCACTCTGTTTGGCTAGTCGCTATTTGCCCATTGCTACCGCAAAATAAGTGTGTACTGCCGAAGGCATGGGTAGGCGAAGCGCATAAAATATGCAAAGCATCTCTTGTCACCGATAAGCAAAACGACTATGATGCCTCTTTGTCATCTGTTTGTATTTAATCATTCTCGTTTTTGTTGATTCATCTGCCATGAAACGTACTTATCAACCCAATCGTTCTAAGCGCAAAAAAACCCACGGATTTCGCTGCCGAATGAGCACACCCGGGGGGCGGAATGTGATTCGTAGGCGCCGCGCGAAAGGACGCAAAAAACTCACCGTAAGTTGTGAGCTCAAGGCAAAGCGTGCGTAAGTGGTGCGAAAGGCTTAAAAACCATGATAACCCGATGATAAGGATGCAAACAACGGTGCAAACAGCCTTGCGGGCAACCTTGCCAGCGACCCTGTCATCGGCAAAAACGCTGCCCAAAACACGCCGCCTAAAATTGCGTGTCGAAATTGACCACCTGCTGCGCAACGGGCTCTTTGTTCGCGGCCATGGCATTCACGCAAGAGTTTTGCCATGGGCACCCCAAGAAATACCAGTGCAAGGACGCCTGTTGGTGGCCGTGCCCAAGCGCTATGGCACGGCTCCTCGGCGTAACCGCATCAAACGCTGGATTAGGGAGGCCACACGCAACCACTCCTTGTGGTTGCACTTGCCTTGGGATGTTGGTTTTTTCGTTTCAAAAACCTCGCAAGGCATGGTTGATTTTGAGCAAGTATGCCAAGAGATAAACAATTTATTGCTTATTGCCAACAAGCGCTATGCAAACCCTTTGGGCCGCAAGGTGCCCTGACCCATTTCTGTATGTTATTGGTGCACCTCTATCGCCTGCTGCTGTCGCCTTTTTTGCCACCTTGCTGCCGTTTTCAACCCAGCTGCTCACGCTATGCGCTTGCGGTTTTGGCGGCACACGGGGTTGTGAAGGGAGGATGGTTTACCCTAAAGCGATTGCTTAAATGCCACCCATGGCATCCAGGCGGAGAGGACAGACCCCCATTGCCAGTGCCTCCACTTAAGAAATAGGCACCGCTTGCCAAGGGCCACCCTACTAAAAGCCGAGGCAAAGAATACGGTGTGGAAAAGCGGGTAAGTAAATACAAAACCACACGATCAAGCAAAAAACCACTCCCTTCACCCTTATTCTTGCCACAGCAACCGCCATTTACAATACCTATTCTATGGATAAGCAGTTATTTTTAGCCCTTGGCCTTTCATTGGGTGTACTCATTGTCTTTTACGCTATTTTTCCCCCCGAAACCCCAGCACCTAGGCCGCCATCTAGCAACCAAAGCACCCTCACCTCCCCAAATACTGCAACCGGTACGGTAGCACCGGACAGCAATGCCACGCTACCCGATCCAAACGGCAACCAAAGCGTACAGCCATTACAGGGCCAAAATTTGCGGGCTAGTGGGAGGAAAAGCCGTCATATCTCGGTAAAAACACCGCTTTATCAGGCTGTGTTCGATGCCGAAGGTGGACGCTTAAAGCAGTTTTTTCTGCAAAAGCACCACCTTGAAAAAAGCCATACCGATTGGGGGGATGTCTTGCCTGTTTTCCGCCAGTGGTTCGAAAAACCCCAGGTAGATCAAGAATCTTTTGTGAATCTGATTGAAGAACGCGTTGCCCATTGGCCAGTCTTTGGCATCCATTTTTTAGGACGCGATGATTTAAGCGCACGCTTGGCCAATGCGGTGTTTCGGAGCAATACCAGTCAATTGCAATTGGGGGGTGAAGACGACTCCAAATCCTTGCGTTTGTCAGCACGCTTGGGGAGCGATCTACGGGTGGTGAAAACGTTTTCTTTTAACCCCGCCAACTATGTGATTAAGCAACAAGTTACCCTGCAAAACCTCGGCAACACAGCGCAAACCCTTCACATTCGCCAAACCTTTGGGGACGGACCCGATAATCTCACTGCATTTAGAGCTTTGGGCAGCCAAGTGGGACCTATTTGGTACGTTAAAGGGGAGGTAGATAGCGAGGACAGCGACGACATTGTGGGAGAAATGCGCATTGCAGGCATGCAATGGGTTGGCATTACCGATAGCTATTTTGTTTCGGCTGCCAGAGTGACCACCCAAGCTGTACCACAGCCTGGGTCCCAAGCTGTGTTTATTGCACGTCAGTTTAACATCAACCAAGAAGAAGTATGGGAGGCTGCCTACGGCCTCGAAACCAGCCCTTTTACCCTAGCGCCCAATGCCTCTAAAACCCTGACCAACACAGTTTACCTTGGTCCTAAGCAACGTGTAGATATGGTGGCGTTGCACCCCAGTTTTAGCAAGGCCCTTGATTTGCCCTTGGCTTTTATTGCCGAACCCTTGCTGGCATTGTTGCACTGGCTCCATGGCTTCACCGCCAATTATGGCTGGGCGATTGTGCTCCTCACGGTGTGTGTGCGCATTGGGCTGTTTCCCTTTACCTACAAGGGCATGCTCGCCATGAAAAAAATGCAAAAGTTGCAGCCTAGAATGATGGCCCTCAAAACCAAGTATGCGAATAACCGCGAAAAACTAAACCAGGAAATGATTGCCCTCTACCGCAAGCAACGCGTGAATCCGCTTGGGGGCTGCATGCCCATTTTGCTCCAAATCCCCATTTTCTTTGCGCTATACAGTGCCTTATTAGGGGCGGTTGAACTGCGCCATTCCCCTTTTATGCTTTGGATCACCGATTTGAGTGCCAAAGACGGACTCTACATTTTGCCTTTGTTAATGGGAATAACCATGTTTTTGCAACAACGCCTAGCACCCAGCAGTGCAGATCCCACCCAGCAAAAAATTATGCAATGGGCACCACTCATTTTTTTAATCTTTGTGATCAACTTCCCCTCAGGGTTAGTCTTGTATTGGATTACCAGCAATATCCTTTCGATTGTTCAGCAGGTGCTGATTAACCGTACACAAGTGGGTGAGGTGGCTTAAGTGGGTTGACGCAGCACCCAAAACGACCCAGCAAACAATGCCGCCCGAGGAGTACACCGTGGCGTTAAGCCACGGCAAGGTATGGTGTATGTTGAGGATCAAAGCTTCCCCGCGCCGCAATACGCAAGCCACAAGCCCGCAAAAAAACGCCAAGGCCCTGTTTGCTACCTGCTCAGCGCCATGGCTCAATCCATGCCATGAGCATCGCTGCACCGAGGCACCCAAGTACAACCCCTGCCACAAAGTGCCAGTGCACCTGGACATACAACGGCACATTGGTGGTACTCAAACCAGCCAACCAAAAGATGCCTGCTGCCAGAGGCAACACCAGCAAACACAACATTACATAAAATAACCAACGCCTTTTGCGCACACGTTCACGTGCCCTTACCAAGCCTGCTGCGGTGAGTTGAATGCGTAAATAATCGGGTTTGTTTGCGATTTGTACAATTACAGCCTGCACCAAGCCTTGCTCAAGCAAACGACCCACAATGCGAATCATTTGTTGGTGGGTATGCCTTTTGGACTGTAAGTGGATGCTGTTACCCACCGGCTCGGGGTGATGGGCAGCAATTTGGCAAAGCACCTGGTGTTGCTCAGCATTCATGCTGTTTCGAGGTTCACCCATATCAAACACCGCCCCGTGTACAAAAATGCCATGGCACACCGCTGTCAGCGTGCTTTCTCTACCAGAGAAAAGCCATCGTGCGGGTTTTTTTTTCAAGCACGCCCGACTGTGGAGAGAAAAGCCATCGTGCGGGGGTTTTTTTCAAGCACGCCCGACTGTGGAGAGAAAAGCCATCGTGCGGGGGTTTTTTTCAAGCACGCCCGACTGTGGTCCGACGAGGGTTTAAAAATGACTTCGTAATCTCGGTGCTCTGCCAATAGGATACGCCCATCACCGACCAAACCTAACACTTCACAAACACGTTCACAGGAAAGCGAATCACCCTATGTTCAATGAAGCAAAACCCACTTACCAACCTCCAGCCAACACGGAATTATGCGTTGGGTGAGTAGACCATTTGCACCACGCAAGGGTCTTCGTCCAGTTCACCTTGAATGCGAAACATCACATCCATTTTATCTGGGGTTTGTAGCCTGTTTACAATGTGGGGCAGGTCCATTTTATGCGGGCGTTTAGGGTTCATTAAAATAAGCGCACGCCCCATTAAAATGTTGGTGAACTCCCTTACGCCGTCTTGCATTATCTCCTTGTCTAAAATTTCATCATCGCCTAAGCCTAAAAAATTGCGCGTGATATGGTCGGCTGCCAAAGGTGCCAAGCCTATATTGACCACCCCCTTAATGCTGCCATCAAACTCTAACTCTGTAATGATAGACCCTCTTGGTAAATCGGGCATGGTCATTTCCGCATAGGACAGGCTGCCTTCAACGATGCCCGCACCCACCTCTTCAAAAGACAAGAATGCCATTTTGTCGAGCAATTCTTCCAAAGACTGACTAATACAAGATTTAACGTCAATATCCATAGCGACTTAAACTCTAGTCCTATGTTCATAGGAGATGCAAAAAAAGAAAGCACCGCAGGCTAGGTTAGCAGCACGAAGACACACCGAACCTATGCCACCGGGGAAAAGCATCCTTCCTCGTTTTACCAACAAACCCGCATGCATCTTCATCCATGGGCACGGTTTCGTTCCTAGTAAGAACAACCACACACGTACACCGTACGCCGCCTACCATATTTTGAGGACACAATGCAAACCTAAGGCGCACCAACCACTTTGATCAACACCTCACCCATCTCTGCTGGGGTAAAAGGCTTGGCAACATACCCTGAGGCACCCAAACTTTTGCATTTCTCCCAGGTACCTTCATCAACAGATGTTGAAACAACAACGATGGGGCCAGGCTTACCTCCTTTGGTACCCAAGGCCTCCAACACCTCAACACCTTCCATTTCAGGCATATGTAAATCTAAAAATACGACATCGTAGGCCTTACCACTCGTGAGCAAGGCCAGTGCTGCCTTACCATCACCCGCCTCGTCTGCATTGTCTACTTTATATCCCAGTGTTTCTACCAACCTTTTGAGCAAGGCACGGACCACCTTTGAGTCATCAATCAAACAGATATTCTTCCCCATTTTATCTACTCATCCACCTTGTATAAATTTTTAAAAACCACTTATAGGTGTTATCATAATCGGCAACTACCTATACAGCTGCAAACAAGCACCACCAACCCTTGACCATGATTTTGATGCGATCGCATTGAATAAAAATTTTGTGGTCAAGTAGCACTTTGAGCGATAAAAAGCATTCTATGCAAATTTTGTGTTACATGAAATTCCATATTTTAGGGGTACCAAGGGTATGTTTAATCGTTAACCGGCCGTTTTTGATATCAAAGCGCACGGTACGCGCTTGATCTCCCGAAACATCCTCATGCTGAATCAAAATAGCCTCACGCCATAAGATTTTGCGTGCTGTGCGCAGGTTTTCTACACCAATACGTTGCCCTTGGGTGCGCTGCAGATTCAACCGTTTAAACATGTCGCCCGCACCGCACAGCGCCGCATGGATATTGCGTTTGTTAGCCCCCAACGAAACAGCCGCGTGCAGAGCCACCATAATCCCTGTATCAGCATAAAGCAATGGATTTTGAGTTCTTTCCTTGGGTGCCATTGGGAGTTGAAAGTGCAAAAAAACACCGACCTTGCTCGCATTTTCGTATAAAGCCAACCCCACGCACGAACCCAGAGAATGCGCTACAAAGTAACCCTCTCCTTTAGCACTTTTCATTTCACCGATACCCACAGAAATTTCTGGAAATGGTTGCTTACCGGTTGGATCAATCGTTGTTACATCAGCCATTGGGTGCTTGAACTCAAATGAAAAATACTCTCTTTGGGAATGGCTTCGAAACTGTGCTCATAGCTTACTCATGATAAAAATAAACCCATGACACGTAGGTTATAAACCCATCATGAAAAAATAAAAGCCCACAGCCGGAGTTGAACCGGCGACCTACGCGTTACGAATGCGTTGCTCTACCAACTGAGCTACATGGGCCTATTTTAACACGTAAGTTGTGCCATGCTCAAAATGCGTAACAACCTACTTGAACTACCACCATTTAAGGGCTGCCCGACTGATGAGGTTGGCCACCCAGATGCAAGTGAAAATACCATTATCCTATGACTATAGAACAAGCGCTAAACCATCTTTTGATGCGCCTCATACACCACCACCCATCTCATCCCAATGCCGCGTGAACAGGACACAAATAAGCCTTTTGTGAAAATTTTCTCCCTAGGGTGCCCATTGGCAAAAGAGCGTTTTTTATTGAGGAGAACCAACCACTAGACCAGCGGTGCGCAGGGGGCACCTTTTGGATGCAAGGTATTTTCAATGGCATAGGCCGCGCCCAACAGCGTGGTTTCTTGAAAATGAGCCGCCATTAACTGCAACCCCAAGGGCAAGCCTTCTTTGCTTAGCCCAGCGGGAATCGAAATGGCAGGAATACCCGCCAAATTGGCGGGTAGTGTAAACACATCTTGGTTATACATTTCCAACGGGTCTTGTATTTTGCCAAGGCAAAAAGCTTCGCTGGGCGTGGTTGGAGACATTAACACATCCACTGTTTCAAATGCCGCTTGAAAATCCTGACGCAACAGCGCACGCACGCGCATCGCCTGGGCATAATACGCTTCGTGGTAACCCGCACTCAAGCAAAAAACACCTAACATAATCCGGCGTTTTACCTCGGCTCCAAACCCTTGGGAACGGCTTTTTTGATAATGTTCCTCTAAATTTGTAATCCCTTGTCCACGCACCCCATAGCGCACCCCGTCGTAGCGCCCTAAGTTGGAACTGGCCTCCGATGGTGCCAAAATATAATAGGCAGCCAAAGATTGTTTTAAACGCGGCAAAGAAAGCGTACTCACGCGGGCACCCAATAACTGCACATGCCTCACATTTTGGGCGAAGCACGCTTGCGCAGCTGGCGAAACACCTTCGATCTCACCAAACTCTTTAATCATTCCCACCCTTAAGCCCTTTAAGCTCAACACTTTCCCCATCGTTTTGGGATAATCCTCGGGGGCGGGATTGGCCGCACTGGTAGAATCCTTGGGGTCGTGCCCGGCGAGACACTTTAAAAGCAACGCGGCATCGTATACACCGCGGCACAGGATCCCTGCCACATCAAACGAGCTGGCAAAGGCAATCATGCCATAACGACTCACGCGACCATAGGTGGGTTTAAGACCAACAATGCCCGTATAGGCAGCGGGTTGGCGCACCGAACCCCCTGTGTCCGTTCCAATGGACGCAAGGCATTCCCCTGCTGCTACGGCAGCGGCGGATCCACCGGAAGAACCTCCGGGAGTGCGGGCAAGATCCCACGGGTTGTGGGAATTGCCAAAAGCGGAGTGCTCCGTAGAAGACCCCATGGCAAATTCATCCATATTGTTCTTGCCTATAAGCACGATACGTTCTTGCTTGAGCTTTGCACTAACCGTTGCATCGTAAGGTGGTACATAGCCTTCTAAAAAATGTGAGCCGCAGGTAGTGGGAATCCCTTTGGTGCTAAACACGTCTTTTAGGCCAATAGGCAGCCCACTCAATGGAGAATGCATCTCGCACAAATCAAGGCTCATGTCTGAATTTTTTGCTTCTTCCAACACTTTTTTAGTCGATCGCAAGTGCAAAAAAGCTTTCACACGCCCTTCCACTTGCTCAATGCGTTGTAATACCGATTGAGCAATGTCTCTCGCAGAAATTTCGCCTTTTAGGCGTAATTTATGCAGTGTGTGAATGGGCTGCAAAAATAAATTCATAGGGGGATACCAGCAAAGTTTCGTTTTTGGGGTGGGTCAATTTACAAAAAACACTGTTAAAATTTTAAATGCGGGTGGCTGCTTTGTGTGGGTGGAATCATGCTTTGGAGGTACTCTAAAAAAAACGCCATATTAAGCACGTGCACCTTAGCATAGCGGTGGAGCAATACCACCTGAACGACACGGTTTGGCCAATTTTTGGCTTGCCTAAAAAAACGACCGCCGGGTGCCAATTTGGTGGTTGAAATTTCTGCCAGCTTCGCTTCGCCGTGCAAAAAAATACCCATTCTCCCCTCTTTGTGCGGATCATTTTTGAGCAAGTACAACCAACTTGTTCCACTTAAGATGTACGGGCTCTCTCGCAGCAATTCAGGTACATTGACGGCCCAACCCACGCAATGGGTGGGGGCTGGTAGGCGAAACTGCCATGTGCTATTGGCCATCCTTTTTAGCTGTATAGACCGCAAAGAATGTGCCTCGCTAAAACTTCGAGCAGATACGGCCACATTACAGCGTTGCAAGGTGTGTACATAGTGGGTTTGCATGGCAGTTTGCGAGGCACTCATTGATTTTTGACACACCCTTCATCCATGGTTCAAATCTGCTTTTTTGCTGTTTTTGATATTAGCGATGCGTTTTCTTTTATGCACGGGCTGTGGCAACAAGGTAGCGCCAAGCAAAAGGGTCTTCTTTAAGCCCGTATTGAATTCCCGTGAGTTCGGCGTACAAACGGCTGGCCAAGGGGCCTGCACTGCCATTGCCAATGGCATAGACCTTGTCTTTGTATTCCAACACACCTACCGGCGAAATAACAGCAGCAGTACCTGCACCAAACACCTCTTCTACTCGGTTGTTCGCATGGGCTTCAACCAGTTCATCGATTGCCAATGGGCGTTCTTCCACCGATTCACCCCAGCTGCGCAACAAAGCCAGCACTGAATCGCGGGTGATACCTGCCAAAATGGTATCACCTAACGGTGGGGTAATCACCTTTCCCCCAATCTTAAACAAAATGTTCATCGTGCCCACCTCTTCTATGTAACATTGTTCCCGCGCATCCAGCCAAAGTACTTGGGTGTAACCCGCCTGTTGGGCATTTTTTTCTGCAAGCAAACTTGCAGCATAATTGGGGCCCGTTTTGGCAGCCCCTAAACCCTTGGGGGCTGCACGGCAAAAATCTTGGGATACCTGAATTTTGACGGGGTTAAATCCCTCCTTGTAATAGGGACCCACAGGGCTGGTGATGATGTAAAACAACACCTGATCAGCAGATTTAATCCCAATATAAGGCTCGACTCCAATCATGGTGGGACGAACATATAACGATGTGTTTGGATATTGCGGTATCCAGTCCGCATCCAAACCCACCAAAGTCTCAATGGCTTTTAACATGAGATCTTCATCTATATGGGGTAGGTCAAGGCGTGCGGCACTTTTGTTAAAGCGGTTGCAATTTTCTTGAGGGCGAAACAAATTGACCTCGCCCTGAGGACCACGGTAGGCCTTAAGCCCTTCAAAAATGGTTTGGCTATAATGTAATACCAAGGCTGCTGGGGAGATTCCCAAGTTTTGAAAAGGGATAATTTTAGCATCGTGCCATCCTTTTCCCCTGTGCCATTGCATGGTAAACATGTGGTCGCTGTAACTTTTTCCAAAGTCTAAATCGCTCTCGCTGGTGGGCTTGGGGCGGCGCTGTTCAGACGTTGTAAGTTGTATTTGAATATCCATGGTTGATTATCAAAGCTAGAAGGTTATTGCAGATTCGTAATATGGCGGTTCAAACATCTTCATGAAGAATGATGGTAAAAAGCCAACTTGCTTTTTTTACGCCAGGCAATGGACCCGTCACCCTACACCAAACACCAATACATAAAAAAGCATTTTTGCGTGATGCCATACACCCACCTTATGGTGGTTAACTGTGTTTTGAATGCGTATGTTTGGGCTGTTTTGGGGGCATTTAACCCAACACCAAACCTCCTATTATCTGCAACACCGCTTTTTGGAATGGAACGCATGATGTGCTTGGTTTATTTTTGCCTCAAGCATGGCGTTTTATGCATACTACACAGGTGTGGTCTTGTGCTACAAAATGCGGGCGTGGCCTCATGTTAAAGGAAACGCCAAGCACTGTTAATATTATCATTTCACCTGCCTCGAATGAGCACACAGGGCGGCACCATTTTGATCCAAAATGACAGTGCTTTTATGAAGGAATCCCCATGCTATGCCACACGTCACACTTCCCACGGTCAGTACTTATGGCGAAGGATGCGTACTGCGCTGGCTAAAAATGTTAGGCGATGCTGTACGGGTGGGTGGCCCACTGGTCGAGGTTGAGGGCGAAAAAAGCATTCACGTGATTGAGGCCACCAGCCAAGGCATCCTAAAGGCAATTTATGCTCCAGCGGGGGCGGTCGTCCGCCATGGTCAAGCCCTGTGTTGGGTTGGTGAAGTAAACGATCCCCCCCCTCCAAGCAGCATCCCAATCCAAAACCTCCTCCCAGAAGAACCAGCCAAAGGCAGGGCTTTGTGGGAGGCGACCTTACGCCATACCACCACCCATCGCATGGAAAAATCTTGGCAAGCACCGAAGGTTGATTTATTTGCCGATGTGAGTTTCGAAGCCTTGCAAGCCTGCCGCCAACAAAGCAAACAAAACCAGACCGAGGTCTTTTCTTACAACATTTACATTGCCTACGCAGCAGTGTGCGCCTTACGTGAAATGCCCCGCTGGAATTTGAGCTTAACACCCGACGGTTGGCAGCGAAGAAAGCACATTGATATTGGGATGGCGGTGGCAGTGGGCGATGCACTCACCACGGTGTCTATGCGCGATTTAGAACAGGCAAAATTGGTCGATATTCAGCGCCTTTTTCGTCGATTGCTCAAAAAAACCCTCAGCAAAAAACTCGTCTACGACGAAATGTTCGGTTCAAGCATGACCATCACCAACTTAGGGGAGTATGAAATTAGCAGCTTTGCGGCCCTGCTTAACCCGCCCGAACCTTTTATTTTGGCTATTGGAGAGGTAAAAGAAAAACCCGTTGCCTTACAAGGTCAGGTGGTGGTGCGTCCCATGTGCACGTTTTGCCTGAGCTTCGACCATCGCCTTATTGATGGTGCCCCTGCTTCCAAGCTCCTTCAGCGCATCAAGTATCACCTCGAGCATTTTGAGCCAGAGAATGCTTAAACGCCTCACTTACACATACAAAAAGCTTGCATATCCAAGAGGCATCACGGGATTAAACGAGATTATAAGCAAAAAACCCCCAACCCCAAGCACACCATGGCCGTTGCAGTGGGCTTGGTCATCGCTAGTGGGCTAGAACAAACCGCGTATTTACAATACCCAACAGCACACCTTGCAACCCTAAGGTCGCCCACTCGGCGACAGGCATATGCAAAAGCCCAGGAAAAAGGGCACTCGAAACGCCACGCAGCCAAACCGCGACTTCCAAAAACCACGGTAGTGGCTAATTGTCATCCGTGCTCAGCATGCCATCGTTGTCGTTAAAGCGATAGCCACGTCCCTGGGTGCGCTCTTGTTGCTGTTGATATTCCAAGCTATAACGCGTTAAGGGCATAATCACCAAGCGTTCTGGCCTAATAGGCTCCTCGGTGCCCTCACACAAACCATAAGTGCCTTCACCCATCCGTTCTAAGGCATCATCCACTTGCTGAATGCGCCGCAAATGGCGTTGATGCAAGAGCAAACCCAACTCCCGCTCGCGCTCATCGGCTGCAATGTCCATATCATCTCCAACCCCCGCACCTTCGCGTTGCGGTTCTAAATCTTGATGCATATGGGTTTTGATAATTTGCTCACTCTCGCGGCGCATTTCTTCTAACTTGTGCGTAATTTCTTTCGTAATGCCGTCATCTAGGTGAGGCAAATGGTAAACCTTGCCCGCCTCGTGGGGCTGATTTTGGCGTTTACGCCTTTTTACTGTCATAAACGAATGACCCTTAATTTATGCTGCACTTTTTTGTGGGTAGGCAGGTCTAACCGTTTCGAGCACAAAACAAAAGCGATGGGAACCGCAGTGCATCAAAACGCTATACCACCAGCCCGCCATGGTTTGCGCAAATGATGAAGAGAATGGGTTTTCAATCACTAGATTACCAAAAAGCGTTCTCGTTTTGATAGAAATACATATGGCACAAAAGCACGGGCGTCTTCAAAGCACCCAGCACTCACTTTCGTGACCCATGGCTTCGAATCTCGCCATGGGTTTTGACGACAGGTTTTAAAAAACCACAAAAATAACGGGCAAATTGTGGTTTTTTAGCCAAACAAGTTAAGGCTATGGGTGAAAAAGGGTGCAAATACCAAGCTAATAATTGCTTGTAATTTAATAAGAATGTTTAAAGCGGGGCCTGAGGTATCTTTAAATGGATCCCCCACCGTGTCACCTACCACCGCAGCACTGTGTACATCAGAACCTTTGCCGCCCAGGCGGCCACTTTCAATGTACTTTTTGGCGTTATCCCAAGCCCCACCCGCATTGGAGGACGCAATGGCCAACACCATACCCGCTGCCAAACTGCCAATGAGCATGGCGGCGAGTGCCTCGACGCCAAATAAAAAGCCCACCACCAAGGGGGTTAAAATAACCTGCGCCCCTGGCAAAATCATTTCGCGCAACGAGGCCCGGGTGGAAATGTCAACGCAGGCACGGTAATTGGGACGTGGCGTGGGCAAATCACGGTTGATGGCGAAACGCAGCTGTTCAACATCAAGGCGTCCTTGGCCCAAGCGTTCTCCTTGTGCCTTGGCTCTTTCCAACAGGGCATCTTCACTGGCAAAGACCTCACCTACCAAGCCACTTAAAGCACTGACCATCACTGCGGGTACTTGCGCTTGCTCAAGTGCCTTTAAAGACTGCGGTGTAATCTGAAAACTAGGTCGTAACCCAGGAATACTGCGGAACTGGCGGCGCACCTCGCGAATCATCTGCATGGCGGCACGCCCTACCGAACGCAAGGTCATGGCTGTAAACACAAAGGGGAGCATGGCACCGACCAATAAAAAGGTGATCACCACAGGTTTTAGCAAGTTTAGGCTCTCGATTTCAGAGCGCACCAAAAAGGCTGCAAACAGGGCCAAAGCGGTTAAAGTTGCAGAGCCAATGGCATAACCCTTTCCCATGGCTGCTGTAGTATTCCCTGCTGCGTCCAAGGCATCGGTGCGTGTGCGAACCCTTTCGCCCAAACCAGCCATTTCAGCAATGCCACCCGCATTATCTGCCACAGGCCCAAAAGAATCAATGGTGAGGGCAATGGCCAAGGTCCCCAACATTCCCAGAGCAGAAACGGCGATGCCATACATGCCCACAAAATGGTAGCCTACAAACACGGTAATGGCGATGAAAATTACAGGTAACATGGTGCTTGAACACCCAAGGGCAAAACCGTTGATGACATTGGTGGCGGGGCCTGTTTCACTGGCGCGCGCCACCCGACGTACAGGATTAAAGCGGTGGGATGTATAGTATTCGGTAACAATCCCAATGAGCATGCCTGCAAACAAACCCACCAATACCGCATAAAATACCGCCATGCGTGTCCGCTCAACACCTTGCAATTCAAAGGTTTCTGGCAAAGCTATCATGGTGACAAAATACACCCCAATGGCCATAAAAATGGTTGCGAGAACAAGGGTGCGTTTAAGTGCTTGTTCGACCCCGCGGCGGGTACCCGCACGGGCAAAAGGCAGTGCCAGCAAAGAAGCAGGCACACCCACAGCCGTAATGAGCAAGGGGTAAAGCAAGGCTTCACTACCAAAGGCCGCAAAAGCAACCGCACCAATAACCAGGGCTGCACAGGTACTTTCCGCGATTGAACCAAACAAATCGGCACCCATACCCGCAATATCGCCCACGTTATCGCCCACGTTGTCGGCAATCACTGCAGGGTTGCGGGGGTCGTCTTCGGGAATATTTTCTTCCACCTTACCCACCAAATCTGCCCCTATATCAGCAGCTTTGGTGTAAATCCCTCCCCCTACACGCGCGAACAACGCCACTGAGGAACCACCCAAACCAAAGCCCGCCAAAGCTTCCATGACGTGCAGTGCACCTGAATCTCCCAAAATCCAGTCCATTACGCCATACATGGCCAAAAGGCCCAAAATGGCCAAGCCCACCAAAGCAAAACCAATCACCGCACCCGAGCGAAAAGCCATTCTAAAGGCAGAGGCAATGGAGCGTTGGGCGGCAGCCGCCGTCCGCACATTGCCGCGTACGGCCATCAGCATGCCCAAATAACCCGCTAAAATCGAGATAGAGGCCCCCACCACAAAAGAAAGGGCTGAGGGGGCGTCGACCAACACAACCAGCAGCACGCTAAAAACCAGCATAAAGCCAAAAATGTATCTGGTTTCCCTCCACAAAAAAGCGTTGGCACCCTCTCGGATCGCACCCGAAATGTCGAGCATTTTCTCTGCAGTCTCTTTCGCCTCGACATTTTGTACAGGAGACCTTCTAATCACAAGCATCCAATAGATGATTGAACACAAGACGGATGCAATTCCAGCATTTAAAATAAACCATGTCACCCACGTCATTTTCGTTCCCTACTCTCCTTCAAGAAAATAGATTTCTGATGTCAATTAAAATAATTCAACCACCCTTTTCGATTCGACAAATTTCTGCCAACCCTTACTCCGCCCACAATGAAAGCAAGCCCACTCACCCCATACGCCAAGGCTTGCCTTGCAGTCCCATTTCGTGAGATTTTACCCCGCACCCATTCGCTATCCCAGCCTCTGCTTGCCCAATGCACCCCATTTCGCACTCAGCGTTGTCTGTGGTTCCACCTACCCTCACCCTTTATTACTTTAACAACCCGTCCCCACCAAGCCACGGGCAACAACCATCGCCCAATGGCACCCTCATCCATAAAGGTGGCGTTTTTTGATGCATTTCGCCATGCATAATAGGTGCATCAACTGCGTAGTTAGGCGCGTCACCTGCGTCCACACGGGGGCGCATGTTTATTCACCACGAAGTTGATGGAGTGTTGGCGCCACCATACGCATCGCACACCCAAATAAACGGGGCATTTGAATCCACTTCACCGCACCAATCTGCCCTTCGTTTTAGTCATGAAAATCATCTTGATCCAAATGGCCATGCCGCTAAAGTACACACTACCCCGCGTGCAAGGCAAACGGGATAATAAATAGGGCATCGCCTTAGCTCAAGGCGCCTTTGAGCCCTTAGCAGGGGTTGCCCGGATTTGCCACCTTAGTTAAACATCTTTAGCGTATCAAATGATAAGCGACTTAAAACTTCTCAAAATGGGTAAAAATTGCTGTGCATTCGCTGTGATATTGCTTTACAACTGGCGGTTACAATCGGCCGATGACACTCAATTTCGCTTTACACACAATAATGCAGGGGATAATACACAAAACGTGTGCCAACGCGTGCTGTGGGGCCGTGGGCAAAACGGGCCGTGGGCAAAACTTCTGTTTTTAAAGCAGGTGCATAAGCACCTAAACAAAACCAGACTATAAAGAGCGCAAGCACCATCTCCTGCTCAGGGCAATTGGACACTCCAAGTGAACGGACGCCACACCCTACAGGCTTTTTATGGTATATTTCAAGCACTATTTTTGCATAATGCCCGACGCGCTTACATTTTTGCGGGTCACACCTGGTTATAGGGTTGCAAACCACGCCCTTTGATAACAGCGATTTTAAAAAAATGCCTGCCGCTTCCCAATACGCCAACACCTCCATCGCTAAAGCGTTTTACGTTACCCCGACCCAAAAAATTTTCAATAGCCCTGCATGAACTTTGTGCCTTCAATGCAAATTTTTTAGTGCCAGACTAACTATCGATAAAGAAAATGGAGGAGAAATCCCATGTGCCGTTTCCTTAAAAATTTTGCTGTGTGGCTTGCGCTACGAACGGGTCAGCAGATATGCCGTGGATTGGGCTGCGCATCGCTTGGGCTGCTCCTTGTTGGTTGCGCAAACCACCACCCCTCCACCAAAACCCATGTACTTCAATTAATTGAGTTTAAGGAACCCCATGCAGAACGCCATTTTACCGAATTTTACCGCCATGCTGCTTTGTACAACGACTTTAAACCTGCATTGATTGTGGATGCGATTGCCTTGGATTGGCAACAGCGCATGCTTTATGTGAAAGAAATTGCCCGACACTTCTTTTTAACACCAACAGAAATAGCCCAGCGTTTGCGCATGGAGCAAGAGGCTTTTCGCAGCCAGTTTGAAATACTCATCTTTGTGTACGAGGGATATCATCGCCCCACGGATTTGGCGAAACCTCAGCCACTATGGCGCATTTTCTTGCGCGACGATGAGGGCGCACTACATCGGCCCAGCAAAATTACCCGCATCCGCAAAAATAGCGATGCCTACATATACATACAAACGCGTTTTCATAGAATTGATCGCTGGGTTCGCCTGTATCGTGTGAGTTTCCCAAAACTTTCCAAAAGGGTACTCAATATCCCCCTTGGACCAAAACCGATTGATCTCATTTTAACTGGGGTACGTGGCAAGTTGGCGTTGCGCTGGAAAGATGTCACTTTATTCTACAACGGGGGTGATTTACCCCTAAGGTGATGCAAACCAACTCCATAAAAATCACCCATTTTCCTTGTGCAGTTGCGCTGTGTTGCGTGGGTAAAAATTTTATCGTTGGAGAATAGTCATTATTTCATTTACACCGCACGGCATAATGTGTAGGCTTTTTTGCATCTTCATGGGACTCCATTTTGCGTGGGGCGCATGGAATGCATCACTGGCTTTTAAGAACAAAAATAAAGATCTTTAGAATCGCACAATAAGAACACCGCGGGCTACATATGCTTTGACTAGCTTAAACACACTTAACTGCCGCCCGCCCCCATGGCAATAAATGTGTGGCAATCGTCAAAAACGGCGTGGCAAACCGTGTTAGGGTGGCGTTCGTGTTTAAAATGTCTTTGATATTGTCGATTTGTATATGATACACTGCGCCGTTTCTTGCGCATACGCATTGGCGGCGGCTTCGCGCTTGCTCGAAAATCGCCGCAGCATGCATGCTGGATGAGTACTTTTAAGAATGTCTTTAGTGACGAACGTGACAGCCATAGCCCTGTCCACAGGTGATATGCACAAATTACGGTAAGGTAAACCATTGTTTGTATGGCCTTGCCGTTATTATTTTAGACAAAAATAGGCACTATTTACCCGTTTAATGGGGTAGGTTTGCCTGGCACACACTCAAATATTAGTTTGAAGTCAATTTTATCTGCAGGAGTTAAAAAAAGACCATGGCGCGAGATACCATGAGCAAAGGGCCAAACCTTATTCACCCCGAAAAGCCTAGTGCGGTGGGTTCCCGAAACAGTATGAATCGGGATAGTCGTAATGAGTATGAAGAGTCGAAACTGCTTATTGACGAAGAAGTGGATAAAATTTTGAATCACATCCACTCCAAGCTACCGCCCGAGGTGCTCGAAAAATTGGATGTGATGGGTGGGGTGAAGTCTAAACTGCATAACTACTTCAACCAAAATTTTCAAAACATGTACAACCGCTACCTCACCACAATGGAGGATGAGCTGGGTAAGAAGGTTCGCGACCTGGTGGACAAGGAGGAATACCGCTCGCTTAATCGCTATACTCCGCGGGAAATTGGCGAGATTTTAGACAAAATTGGCGGGATCGACAAATTTAATACTGGCGAGGTGGAGAAGTCTATCGTCAATATTTACGGCCACCTTCAAGGCCACATTCAACGCGGTATGTTCGAGTTAGAGAATGAGACCAATGCATTGCTACGGCAGAAGTCTGATGTGGGGGGGTTTGTACGCGGTGAAAATGCCTATGCCATTGCCAAATGTTCTTTTAAAAACAACTTTCACAAACCTAAAACGGTGATTGATGTGAAGTTGGCCATCAACATGCTCGATGCAGAACTCATCAGTCCCATTTACCATTATCAAGCACCGCTCTCCAATATTGTAAAAGATTTGGTGAGCAAGCATATGCACGACTTGATCGAGCAAGAACTGGTGGAACTCAACAATTCGTTGATTGACGAGGGGAAAGAAGAGTTGAGTGCGACCGAAACCATGTTTGAGAAAATTAAGGCCTTGGACAACTACGTAGACGACGAGATTGAAAATGAGCAGTCGCCACGCTACCAATTTGTGGCCAAGCGCTTTATGGATCGCATTGAGGGGCTTAAGGCAGAGATTCCGAGTGAGGATTATGATCCTCTGAATATTCGCGAAAACATTAAGTCGATTATTGACAAAGAAAACATCCGAAACCGCGGCTTTAACACCGCGGTGAATAGTTTAACCTCTGTGTTGGATACCTCTAAGATGGGCTACCAGCACATTGAAAACTTTAAGAATGCTCGCATTGCCATTGTTCGTGAGTATGAGGATATTGATGTGCTCCAACTTCCCGATGAGCGTTATTCCATTCGCTTGAGCTATTATGACGATGATCAGGTACGTTTGATGCGCAACAGTTACGATCAGCAGTTTGAAGAACTTAAAACGGAGATCGTGAAGGTGTTCGATGTGGTTCAAGTGCTGTTTGAGGATTACAAAGCTGCAAGCGGCACCCAGGACTACGAGGATGTTGCCCGTCATTATCTCAAAGAAGACAAAGCGGGTAGTTGGTTCTCTCGCGGTTCACGCACCGAAGACGAAGAGGAAACAGAGGCCGTCGAAGCAGCACCCAAGCTGTGGAATGAGATTACCTTTGTGCCACCTGGCGTGGTAGAGGGGCAAGCAACAAAAACCAACTTGTACATGGCCGAAGAGTTACGAAAGCGCGTGAAAGCGAGCCGCGAGAAACTGGGACGCATCTATGGCAATCAACATCCGACCGATCGCAGTATCGTGGATGCTCGCCTTGATTTTCTTGGCCAGAAATTTGAAGAGTTTGACGGCACAGTCAACCCCTATCATATTTTACCGGGCTTGGTACTAGAGGTTGACATTACCTCAGTAAAGCGCAAGCGCACCACAATGATGTCGATGGCCAACGTGCTCAATGAGTTCCTCTTCTCCGTGTCCAAAGGTTTTCACGATTCCGCTTTTGCTGAATTCTCTCGCCGTCGTTCAACGGTGCGTGAAGACCTTGCACAAAGCTTTGAGCAAGCCAGCGACTAGGACAACCCGCGCCGCGCGCAAAGCTTTGAGCAAGCCAGCGACTGGGGAAACCCGCGCCGCGCGCAAAGCTTTGAGCAAGCCAGCGACTAGGGAAACCCGCGCCGCGCACAAGGCTTTGAGCAAGCTAGCGACTAGGACAACCCGCGCCGCGCACAGGGCTTTGAGCAAGCTAGCGACCAGGACAACCCGCGCCGCCGGTGGTAATCCCCCCTTTTTGGGGATTACAAGGTAAATAGGGCGTTTTTTATCATCAAAAAACGCCCGTTTTTGTTCGTTCTTTCGAGGGGGGTTCCCGGAAGGGGTCCCGTTTTTTTTTAAGGAATGAGCAGCACTTTTCCCGTCGTTTTGCGCCCTTCTAAGGCCCTATGCGCTTCTTGGGCTTGGGCTAAGGGGAATTCTGCGCCAATACGCACCTTTAATTTCCCCGAAGCAGCCCAGCCAAACACCTCTCCTGCGCGGTATTCCAATTCCTCGCGGGTTAGGGTGTGATGCGCCAAACTGGGGCGGGTCACATAGAGCGATCCTGCAAGGTTAAGGCGATTGAGGTCAAAGGGTGCCACAGGGCCACTCGACTGCCCAAACAAAACCATCGTGCCGCGGGGACGCAGCAAAGTAAGCCCTTTGTCAAAAGTATCCTTGGCCACCGAGTCGTAAATTACATCCAATTTACGCTCACCTAAAAAGGCAGCCGTCGATTGGGCAAAGTCTTCTTGAGTATATAAAATAACGTGGTCTGCGCCCGCCTCCTTGGCCAGTTTGGCTTTTTCGGGGGTGGATACCGTGGTGAGTACAAGTGCGCCTTGCATTTTACACATTTGAATGAGCAACAAACCCACCCCACCCGCGCCCGCGTGAATTAAGCAAGAAGCTTTTGCCTCAATGGGGTAGGTTGTGCGGCACAAGTAATGGGCGGTCATCCCTTGTAGCATCAGTGAAGCAGCGATGCGCGTGTCCATGTTGGCAGGTAGTAAAATAAGCTTGGTTGCGGGGGCGATGGCGTAATCACCATAGGCACCAATCACACCCGTGTAGGCTACTTTGTCCCCTGCCTTAAATTGGCTCACCCCGCTCCCCACCGCCGCGACCACACCTGCAGCCTCATTACCGGGGGTAAAGGGTAAAGGCATTTTGTACAAACCAGAACGCTGGTAAGTATCGATAAAATTTAAGCCAATCGCTTCTAGTTGTACCAGCACCTCACCCGCACCTGGTGTGGGAATGGCTACCTCTTCTTGTTGCATCACCTCGGGTCCGCCGTGTTCACGAATAATCAGTCGTTTCATGTTTCTTTAAAACCTCCTTGGTCGTTATTGCATTGATTGTACTTTGCACGTTGGGAGAACGCTTCGCTCTTCTAAGCCTGCGTTTCTTGAGAGATCGTTTATTCTCAGCACCCTTATCTACAGCGTGTTGTGCCGCCTTCGTTTTTTTAATCTACCACAACACTTTCTTACAAAAGCGCACCTTTTTCTACCTGCCCACACCGTCTGTTGTGATAGGCCTTTTTGCAATCAACGCCAACCTTTATTTTGCCCGCCTGCTTTGCAAATATCGGGTGCGTGCGCCCGCCATGCGCAGGTGGGCGTCCAGTAGCAAACCCAGCAAAATTATTATCCCACCCATCGCAGCTGTCAATGATGGCGTTTCTCCAATGATCCACCAAACCCAAAGAGGATTGGTAATCGGTTCAAGCAACAGCAACATGCTTAATTGACCCGTTGCCAGCCTAGACGCCGCTGCCGCAAACAAAAAATAAGGCAAACCTTGTTGCATAAGGCCTAAAAACAAGAGCACCAGCCAATCTTGCCTGCTCAATTGCACTATCAACGACCAAGCGGTTGCACCTTCTTGGGCGAACAATGTCCCAAGCAGCAAAAAAGCGGCAAACCCATTGGCCATGCATAGTGCCTGTCTGCCGTTGGTATTGAAGTGTTTTAGGAGCAACACCATCACCGCCAAGCTCACACCCGAAAGCAAACCCATTAAATCGCCAACAAAAGGCGAGGAACAATATCCTTTTATAATCGGGCTTGCCGCTGTATGCGTTGAGAGCGGCACACCTTGTTCATCGCTCAACAAAGCCACCATCAACCCCATCAAAATAACCACCACAGGGGCAAAAAATTGGCTTTGCTTGCCCTTAGATAAACCCCATCCAAACAACCACACCCAGGCGGGAGAAGCCCCTTGAAGCCAAGCAGCATTGGCTGCGGTTGTGCATTGGGTGGCACTCACAAATAACCATACCGTAATGGCAAAACTCAGCATAAACAGCCCTAAGCGCCATTTCATGGGTGGACGTGCATGCCGGGTGATCAAACCCATGCTAAGCCCTGCAATCAGGGCGCGGATGCCAGCCACCAGCAAGGCAGGTGCTTGAATAAGTTTCACCATGAGGCCAGCAGAACCAAACATAAGCGCAGCACAACAGGCAAAAATAATCCCTATGCATACACGTTGTTGCGCATTTTTCACCTCTTGCAAAAGCGGGGCAGAATCGGGCAATCGCTTTTTTGGGTCCAATTTATGGGAGTTTTTAACCCTCATACTGCCTAACAGTGCTTTTTAAAAATAAGTGCTCGTTCTAACCATCAAAGCAACAAACCCGGTTTGGCGAGGCTTTCTTTGCATCCGCGGCATAAAATAGGATACAATTCCAGCCGAGGTAAAAAAAGCACACGAAATGTGTTCTAAATCCAAAAATGAACCAGACACTGCGTGCGCACTGCAGATGCGATATCCGTGTGCACGCATGCGCAACACACCTTTTGCAAAAAGAAATCTCGTTTATAGAATTATGGCCGTAAAACCCAAAGTATATATTGCACGCATGACCCCTGGCCTAAAAGAAAGTAACCTGTGGGATGTTTGTGACGCCCAGGTGTGGGAAGAGGACCGCATTATGCCTTATGATGCCCTGAAAGAAAAGGTCGATGATATTGAAGGGTTGATGGTTACCACCTTTGATAAAGTGGACGCTGCCATGCTTGATTTGGCACCCAAGTTACGCGTAATTAGCAACTATGCTGTGGGGGTCGATAATCTTGATCTCCCCGATTTGACCCAGCGAGGGATCGCCGTAGGCAATACCCCAGGGGTGGTTACCGAGGCTACAGCCGACCTAACCTTTGCCCTCCTTCTTGCGCTTAGCCGGCGCGTTGTGGAGGCGGATAGGTTTGTTAAAACCAAGCAATGGCAAACGTGGTCACCTTATTTAATGATATCGAATGACGTACACGAAAAAACCATTGGCATTATTGGGATGGGGCGTATTGGAAGGGCCATTGCACAACGTGCGTATGGGTTTGACATGGACATCCTTTACCATGCACGCACGCCCAAACCCGATGTAGAGAAAAAATTTGGTGCTAAAAAAGCAGACTTCGCCAGCCTGCTCAAACAAGCCGACATCGTCGTAACCATTGTACCCTTAACCGACGAAACCTACCACATGATCGATCAAGCGGCGTTTCAAAAAATGAAACCCAGTGCGTTTTTGATCAATACCGCAAGGGGCGGGGTGGTTGACCCCAAAGCACTGCACGATGCCTTGGCCAACAAGCGCATTCGCGGGGCTGCCCTGGATGTAACCGAGCCTGAGCCCATTGAATCAGATAGCCCACTGTTGGCCATGGATAACCTTATTATTGCACCACATGTGGGCACGGGCACTTGGGAAACGCGCAAAAAAATGACCACCATTGCCGTAGAAAATTTGCTGCGTGGCCTGCGCGGTGAACCGTTGCTGTACTACGCCAACCCTGATGTCCAAAAGCGCTAAAAAGGATATTTTTTTCGTATACGCAGCCGTGGTGATTTCAGTGAACGCTTGTTGCAACATGAACGCGGCAAGGCGCGGTGAACGGGCTAAAAACACGGGCTAAAAACACGGGCTAAAACTGTGTCCCCCTCCTGCCCTACCAACACCAACCCAAGTCTGTTTAGCGTGCTGCGTGCGATTTAAAATGTATTGTTGCTCCAAGATGCCCCAGGGCTTGACTATTGATACTTCGTGGTGCCCCTTCCACACGCCTGTAAGGCGAGCTCTGGTGGGAGGCGATATCTTCAAAATTTTCATCACCATCCCCCCTTCATCAGAAGTGCTATGCCCATTTTTACCCATCAGCAAAAATTGCCCGTTTGCGCCAAAACAGCCTACGCATGGTGTACCCGCCAAGGGGCGTTGCATCGCTTAAATCCACCTTTTCTACCCACCAAAGTACTAAGCACAAGCCATGGGGTGCATGCAGGGGCAAGTGCCATGGTTCAGTTGCGCTTGGGACCTTTTAAAAAAATTTGGCATGCCTGCCACGAAACCCCAAACCCACCCCATACCTTTATTGATGCCCAAGTCAGCGGCCCATTTCGCCGTTGGCGCCATGAACACCACTTTATCGATCAAGCAGACGGTCGGTGCGTGATGGAAGATGTTGTAGACTGGGAGGCACCGCTGGGAGCATTGGGGCGTTTTTTTGGCCAAAATTTCATTATAAATGCGTTGAAGCGTGTATTTGCATGGCGCGGGGTGATGATGGCAAACGACCTGCAGCGTCACGAGGCATTTTCCAAAAAAGCGCGTCTGCGTGTCGCCATCTCTGGGTCAAGGGGCATGGTGGGTCGTGCCCTTTGCGCCATGCTCTCTGCGGGTGGGTATGGTGTTGTGCCTTTGGTGAGGCACAAACCTTCTCGAGGGGAGATGGGTTGGGATGCCGTCCAAGGCGTTTACCCTGTTAGGGATCTGCAAAATATTGATGCCGTGATTCACTTGGCGGGAGAAAACATTGCGAAAGGCCGTTGGAACGCAGAGCGCAAGCGAGCCATTTACGCGAGTCGCGTTCAAAGCACGCGAGCTATTGGTCAATCCTTGATACGAGCATGGGGGGGCAACACCCAACACAAACCGTTTTTGTGCGCTTCGGCAATTGGTTTTTATGGAGATCGGGGCGATGCTATACTGGATGAAAATACCATGGCAGGGGAGGGTTTTTTAAGCCAGGTGGTCCAAGACTGGGAAAATGCCTGCCAGCCTGTAGCAGATGCGGGCATTCGCGTGGTTAATTTGCGCTTGGGGGTGGTCCTCAGCGCGGCAGGCGGTGCGCTGCAAAAAATGCTTCTCCCTTTTCAAATGGGGCTGGGCGGCCCTCTTGGGCATGGTAGGCAGTGGTTTAGTTGGGTTGGTTTAGAAGACGTACTTGGGGCCATTTTGTTTAGCTTACATACCCCAAGCATCCAAGGCCCCGTCAACGTAACCGCGCCAAACCCTTTAAGCATGCAAGCCTTTGCCAGCCACTTAGGCAAGGTGTTGCGCCGCCCTGCGAAACTGGCCGTACCCGCATGGGCCTTACGCTTGGCCATGGGTGAAATGGCGCAGCCGTTGCTTATGGCAAGCCAGCGCGTTCAACCACGACACCTGATCGAAAGTGGGTTTTCATTTTTGCAGCCCCATGTTCATCAAGCATTATGCTTTGCCCTGGGGCAATTATCTCGTTTGAACCGTGGGCATTGTGACTAAAAATGTTGCCCTAGGCACAGGTCGTTCATGCGCTACTTGTGGGTTGACAATATGTGTGCTGCTAGGGGAGACCTAATCACACCGCCCAGCCTGGCAGTCGTGCTAGCCGAGCACGTGTGGGTAGTGCCCTGCGAAACTGGCCGTACCCGCATGGGCCTTACGCTTGGCCATGGGTGAAATGGCGCAGCCGTTGCTTATATGGCGGCAAGCCAGCGCGTTCAACCACGACACCTGATCGAAAGTGGGTTTTCATTTTTGCAGCCCCATGTTCATCAAGCATTATGCTTTGCCCTGGGGCAATTATCTCGTTTGAACCGTGGGCATTGTGACTAAAAATGTTGCCCTAGGCACAGGTCGTTCATGCGCTACTTGTGGGTTGACAATATGTGTGCTGCTAGGGGAGACCTAATCACACCGCCCAGCCTGGCAGTCGTGCTAGCTGAGCACGTGTGGGCACTTACCACGGTTGGCCAAAGGGGGTGGTGTGAGCCCGTGGTGTTATCACCATTTAAGTCAGAGGAGAGCGCACTCGAAATTTTTGCAAGCAGCAATTTCTAGGTTTCGAGGCAACATCGACCCCATGTGCATCCTTTTACTTTACACATCGACCCCCGACCGTCCTCGCCAACGCCAAGGTTTTGGGGGGTTTTGGCGTTTGCCCCTTCCCCCTCACAAACTCGAAGCGAATGGATTACCGCTCAGGACGCATGGTGGGGAACAAAATTACATCGCGAATCGAGGGCTTGTTGGTGAGCAGCATGATCATGCGATCGATTCCCAACCCCACCCCACCCATGGGTGGCATGCCATATTCCATGGCTTGCACAAAATCTTCATCGTAAGGATGCGCTTCTAAATCGCCCTCTTTCAGCCTTGCCGCTTGTTGCTCAAACAATTCGCGTTGCTCGAGGGGGTTGTTTATTTCGGTATAAGCATTGCCAATTTCCCAACCGCACAGATAGGGCTCAAAGCGCTCCACAAAATTGGGTTTTTCAGGAATGCGTTTGGCAAAGGGGGTGGTTTCACGCGGAAATTCGGTGATGAAAGTGGGTTGAATGAGTCGCTGCTCGCACAGGTTTTCAAAGAAGGAGGCAAGGGCCAAGCCGCGCGTCCATGCGCCTTCTATCTTCCAGCCTTCCTTTTGCATGCGCTGTTTTATGGCATCATCGCTTAGTGTATCAAAGTCCACTTTGCCTAAGGTTTGCACCGCTTCGAGCATGGTCATGCGCTTCCAAGGGGGGGTAAGGTCGAGGGTGTTGCCTTGAAACGTAATGACCAAATCCGAATGAATGGCCTTGCAACAGATCGCATAAATTTGCTCCACATGCTCCATCATCAGCAAGTAGTCGCCATAGGCTTGGTAAAACTCAATCATGGTAAACTCGGGGTTGTGCGAGCGGTCAATGCCTTCATTACGAAAATCTTTACCAATTTCAAACACCCGATCAAAGCCACCACCCACCAAACGCTTTAGGTGGAGTTCGGTGGCAATGCGAAGGTATAATGGCGTGTTGAGCGCATTGTGATGCGTATGAAAAGGCCTGGCTGCGGCCCCTCCGTACAAGCTTTGTAAAATGGGGGTTTCAACCTCCAAAAAACCCTGCTCTACCATATAGCGCCTCAAGGCCTGCATCACTTGGGTGCGCTGTTGAAACACGCGCGCACTCTCATCGTTTAGGGCAAGGTCAAGGTAGCGTTTGCGATAGCGCAATTCGACATCGCTTAAGGCATCGTGTACCACCTGCTTGTCGTCGACCACCTCTTCTTTAACCACAGGCAAAGCGCGTAGGGCCTTGCTCAGCATGGTGAAGGTGTGTACCCGCAAGGTGAGTTCACCTGTACGGGTGCGCATCATGCTTCCTTCCAAACCTACATAATCGCCCAGATCGCATTGTGCAAAGGCAAACCAGCTCTCTTCTGGAGATTCATCTTGGCGAAGGTAGAATTGAATGCGCTGCTGCTGCCCTTTTAGATGCCCAAAAGAAGCCTTGCCCATCGTCCGTAAAGCAGACAATCGTCCTGCCACCTTAATCGTCTCTTTTTGTTCAAGCAGTGCCATGCCTTGCTGGCATACCTGGGCCACCGTGTGGCTAGGTCTGTAGCGCAAAGGGTAAGGTTGAATACCGCGTTGGGTGAGGGTTTTTAATTTTTGTAAGCGCACTTGTTGAGATAATATTCCAGCGGTGTTATCTGCGCTTTGCGGTGCTGTTGCGTTAGGTACCATGCGAGCAGTTTTTTTGATGGATGCGGTTAAAGAAGGAGGATTTGTTTTTTTCATCGACCAAGTTTATAAAAGGTTTATGAAGAAAGGGTTATGCGTTATGAGGAAGTGAGGGGTTTGAAGAGGAATCCGGGGGCAAACGGGAGAGGGACGTTACCACAGCCTGCAACGGGTATGGTTAGAGCCAAAAAGGCTGTGAAACCATCCCACAAAACCTTCCTTTTTTATGGACGCATGCGACACAACCTTAGGCTTATACACCCAAAATCGTTCGGGCGTAAACTTGCCACCAGCCAAGCATATAGTATTTTATTCTTTGCTTAAAATGGTCTATGATGGGTTCTCGTCGGGACGTGACAAAAATCTTACGCAAGCCATCCATTGTTCTGCCATTTCTTCTTGTGGTATCCCTCTTTCGTCCATTCTTTCATTTCTGAAGTCTTCATCATGCGTATCCTATTTTTTGTTATTTTGGGGCTGGCGGTTGGCGTGATTGCCGACACACTCTTTTTCCTTGGAGGGGGGATAGCTACTTTGTGTGGGGCTGGGACCGCCCTGATTTTGTGGATTTTGAGCGATGTTACCCAAAAAGAGCACACCATTGTGCGCAACTTTCCCATTGTTGGAAATTTTCGCTATTGGCTCGAAGCCATCGGCCCTGAAATTCGCCAATATTTGGTCAATAACAACGATGTCGAACGCCCTTTTAGCCGTGATCAGCGCCGTTGGGTATATGCCTCATCCAAAAGGCAGAATAATTACGCGGGCTTTGGTTCGGACAACAATTTTGATGAAGCTGAAAATTACCTCATCATTCGCCAGTCACCCTTTCCAGTCGAAGAGCCCCACGAAGGTGACGCGAATTACGATCCTAACTACACCATACCCTGTGCTAAAATAATGGGTCAATGGCGCAAGCGCCCCAAGGCATTTAGACCCTCCTCGATTGTCAATGTTTCTGCCATGAGCTTTGGCTCACTCAGCCAAAATGCTGTCATGGCCTTAAATGCTGGGGTCAAGTTGGCGGGTGCCATGCAATGTACAGGGGAGGGAGGGCTCTCACCTTACCACAAGCAAGGTGGTGATTTAATTTGGCAATTGGGCACCTCTTATTTTGGCTGCCGCACCCCAGAAGGGCGCTTTGATATGTCGCGCTTTAAGGATGTGGTCGCCAGCAACCCTGTGCGGTGTATTGAGGTTAAAATTAGCCAAGGTGCCAAGCCAGGCAAGGGTGGCATTTTGCCTGGGTCCAAAGTCACGCCCGAAATTGCAGCCATTCGCGGGATTCCCATGGGCAAAGATTGCATCAGCCCTTCGGGCCACCCTGAGTTTCATGATGTTGATGGCATGCTGGATTTTGTGGAAAAGCTCTCTGAGGCTTCAGGTCTGCCCGTAGGAATTAAAGCAGCCGTGGGGCAAATGTCCTTTTGGCACGACCTTGCCACCCAAATGAAAAAAGGAGATCGCGGTGTCGATTTTATTACCGTTGATGGTGGAGAAGGTGGCACGGGTGCAGCACCTTTCGTGTTTGCTGACCACGTAGCACTCCCTTTTAGACAGGCCTTTACCCAAGTCTATTCCGTGTTTGCCAAAAAAGGCCTGCACGAAAAAATTGTGTTTATTGGCTCAGGGCGTTTGGGATTTCCCGAGCAGGTCATTATGTCTATGATGCTGGGCTGCGATATGATTTCGGTTGCACGCGAAGCGATGCTCGCAATCGGCTGCATCCAAGCACAACGTTGCCATACGGGAGGCTGCCCCACAGGAATTGCCACCCAAAACAAATGGCTAATGCGTGGTCTTAATCCCAAGCTCAAAGCGGTCCGCATGGGTAATTATTTGGTAACGTTGCGCAAAGAGGTGCTCCAACTTACCAGGGCTTGCGGTGCGATACACCCTTCTATGCTGCCGGAAGAATCGGTCGAAGTGCTGCTCAATGCAGCAGCAAGCACTGGCATTAATTTAAAGTCATTGTTTAACTACAAAGCCGCCTGGGGTCATCCTTCCAAAACAGACCAAGTGGAAATGTCGGAAGTGATGCACCAAATAAGCCCCATTGCGCTAAGGTCTCGAGCCAAGTAGACTTAAACCCGCGGGTTTTGTTCTTGCCTATTTTTTGGATCTAAAATCCATAAAGGTTTTTTCGCGTATCAGCAGCGATGCCATGGTCTATTAAGGTCATGGGGACTTTATCACATACGGTTAAGGTGGTTTTTATAAGGATGCGCATACGTAGCGAAAAATGGATGTTTCCAGGTGCTAATGGGCTAAAATTGGCGGGGCGTTTGGACCTTCCCGAAGGGACACCCAAAGCCCACGCCTTGTTTTCCCATTGCTTTACTTGTTCGAAAGATGTTTTTGCAGCCTCACGCATTGCAGCGGCTTTAACCGAGCGCGGTTTTGCGGTGCTGCGCTTTGACTTTAGCGGTCTTGGTGCCAGTGAGGGCGACTTTGCCAACAGCAACTTTTCTTCCAATACCCAAGATTTGGTGGCCGCAGCCCATTACATGGCCCAGCAAGGGCGCAGGCCTGACATCATGATAGGACATTCCCTTGGCGGTGCAGCAACCCTTGCTGCTGCTGGATTGGTGGAAAGTTGCCGGGCAGTGGTAACCGTGGGTGCACCTGCTGGTCCCGAACATGTGTTACATTTGTTTGGAGATTCTTTAGACGAAATTAACCGCAAAGGCAGTGCTAAAGTAACCATTGCGGGGCGTGAATTTGAGGTAAAAAAACAGTTTGTCGAAGATGTTTCCCACGTCTCTTTGTCCAAGAAAATTGGCACTTTGCGCAAGCCGTTACTGGTGATGCACAGCCCTGTCGACAACACGGTAAACGTTGACAATGCTGCCATGATTTTTGGTTATGCCAAACATCCCAAAACCTTTTGCTCGTTGGATGATGCAGACCATTTGTTAAGCCGCAAGGCCGATGCCGTGTATGTAGCTGACGTGCTCGCTTCGTGGAGCAGCCGTTACCTAAAAAGTAGGCAAGAAGCCGTGCTGCCCCCTAAGCCTAAAGGCGATTTTGTCTCGGTGAGCGAGACTGGAGACGGGCCTTTTGCCCAGGCAATTTTGGCCGGGGGACACCCCCTATGGGCCGATGAACCCCCTAATTTTGGTGGGCATGACACCGGCCCATCACCTTACCAGTTGGTTTCTGCGGGGTTGGGTGCTTGTACTGCCATGACCTTACGCATGGTTGCCGATCGCAAAAAATGGCCTTTAGAAAAAGTGTCTGTAAACATTGCCCATCAAAAAATACATGCTCAAGATTGCCAAGATTGCGAAAGCACCCAAACGGCGAAAATAGACCAGTTTAGCCGGAGCATTACGTTAAAAGGCAACCTAAGCAAAGAGCAAAAACAAGCACTGCTTGAAATTGCGGACAAATGCCCTGTACACCGCACCTTACAGCAAGAGGTACAGGTTAAAACCGCGCTTACAACTTAAAGCCACCCACCACTTAAGAGCGCTTTAGCAAGAGATGTTTTCCAAGGAAGGGAGCGCGCATTCTCCCTTTATAGCATGGCTGCCAACGTTGCGCGCATCTTTTGTATGTGGCGTTCGGGGTTGTTTTTACCGCCACACTTACCGGTATATCACTCAGGTCACCAGGGCTGGGTATGGAGGCATGGCTTTCGTACTTTGTTTTTTTTTGCTGATGGCTGGAGGGAGCTTTGGGTGGGCAGCCAATTTACAACCCAGCATTTTGGCTCCACAAATTATTAAGCAAATAACCGCTCTTGATCAAGGCAACACGCATTTTATACATGTTTCTTCTGAAATCGAGGATGCTCGAAAACCTCGCATAAACCTTGAAAGCTTCCGTTACAGTTTACGCCTAGGCCCCGTACAATGGGTCAACGATATGCAGTTTTTGCTTGAACCCAAAAAAACGTTTAATCACCTTGAAACGCGCATCAAGTTTCGCGCCCTCGACATTCCTAGCGCACGCACAGCCGTCGCTTTTGGTTTGCTGGGGCGTTTTGTCGAAAAATCTGAGGAAAGAACTGCGCGCATTGATAACAAAACCAGTTCTCTTTTTTTGGTGGTGAGCAGCGAAGTGTTTCCTTTTGGCAATTGGGGTGGGATATTGCTGAATGCCATTTGGGATAACCGTGTGGCGGGATTGGGCACAAAAATCCAAATATTTCGCAATTTGCGCCTGGTATTTGAGCACGATACCTACCATGCAGCAAAGAACCTACCCACCTCGAACCATCACCAAAACCCAGGAGTCAATCGTGTGGGCTTGGAGTTTGAGGGTCAAGAGGCTTTTGCTGGACAACTTGTGTGGAGCGAGGAAGGAAATCGTGCATGGCTTTTACTGGCCTTTTCTTTTTAGAAAAAACCTGCCTATTTTGCGCACCCCCAAGCATAAGCCACCTTTATTGCCAAGGCACTTCTTCTGGCTGCAGCAATATGCTAAGCTGCGCAGCCCGTGGTTTCCAATTTTAAAAGCAATCAAGCCCCCCACTTTAAAGCACTGTAAGCTTTGCCTATCCCCATGTTATTGCGAGCAGCAGCGATTGGTGTAAAAAGCGGTCCCTGGCACGCCATTTTGCAACGCCTGCAAAGTGATCTACCAAACATTCGATTCGAAAGTGCCTTACTCGATTCCCCCAATACCCTAACCCAGATTTTTAGCCCCCACGCCTTAGAGTACTGGGCTCTACAACCTGCAGACTTTATTTTTTGCGGTTTAGACCCCCTGATTACCTCCGACCAAAGGCTGTTCAAGGCTATTTTACGCATGGATGCTTTAAAGCCTGCAGGGCAGTTTATCTTGCTCTTCCCTGGGTTAGAAAAAGGCTTGGGCAAACTGATGCGAAGCCCGCATGCGATGAGGTTTAACCTTGCTACAGGGGAACGTTTGCAGTGCCATGATGCAGGTTTGTTGCTAACGGGAAAAAATATGTCCATCCCAAACCTGCCACAGCACCCTTCACCCACCCAGTTGCTCTGGAAACCTGCACTCGCCAAGCAAGCACAACAAGAAGTGGTTCAGGCAAAAGAAGGTTTATTGGTGGGTTTTGCGGAACTACAAGCCATTCAAGATGAACACGGGCGAGTCTGGCCACCCAAAGAATGGTTACGTCGCATTTTAAAAACCCAACCCAATACCACTGAATGGCGGTGGCGCACCCTAGGATTTATGTACAACAAAGGGTGGCACCTGCATGGCGGCATCCCCCTTGAAAGGATACGTAGCCTCGATCTAGCCCCCTCTCAAAATGCCTTTCAACATGCTCTACCTCTCCCCAAAAAGGATGCCTCCCAAAGGAAACCTCATAAAATAGGCTTTAAGCACTTGGTCGATTTAAGGCACTTGGACAAGCAAGCACCTGCATGGCAAAAACTCCTTGAACAACTCCAACAAAGCGGCAAAGCATTTAACGCGCGTCAGCAACAACTCCAACAAACCCTACGCCTTGCAGCGGTACGTACAGATTTGCCTTTGCTTTTGGGGGATGGTGCACCCCTTTTAAACCATGCAGTCGCCCGCTATTTACGCAATCAAGGCTTTCATCGCTGTCAAATTTGGCAAAAAAATAGACTCCAAAACACCAACGAAACCACCTTGTTGCTGGCACTGGGACCACGGAAAGAAAAACCACTCACACCCTCCCTTGCGCCCACCCAAGTACTCAACTTACATCACATTTTTCATCGCGCCCTCGAACCCCTGAACCAACTGCTCGACTGGGCCAAAATACCCGCACCCGTGCCTCATGACCATCCCCCCAGGCTACATGAGCCTCCACAGCCCCTAAGAAAGCGCCAAAAAGCCCTTGAAGAAGCCCTTGCCCATTGGGAAGCAGCCCGTGAAGATTGGCTGATGCGCACCATGGAAATGAAGATGTGCCGTCAAGAAGCACGGCTATTGCAACAAGGGATACAACAAGCCGCAGCATTGCTCAAAGGCCCCCATGCAGCGCAACTTTGGCAGGCGCAAACCCATCCTGGTCGCCACAATGCTCAAGTAGAACCAAACCCAACAACGCCCCCAACCACCACACAAGGCAATTCTTTTTTACAGCGCACCAAGCATCCCGTCACAACGGTTATTTGGGAAGACGATAACCCTGCCCCAGAGCCTCGAGGCAAGGGGGAAGGTCCAGGAGAAACACTGGCAGAAGAACAAACCGCCTCACCCCAAGCAATGCCCGAGGAAGCACTTGTATTTAGCATGGAAAAAGAAGAGGCTGCGCGCATGCTACACTCTTTACAACGCTACCCAAAACGCCTGTGGGTCGACATTCACTTGGCAGCAGAACCCCAAGGTCTAATTAAAATTAACGCAGATGCACTAAGCCAATGGCAAACCGCTTGGGTTTCGCCCCATGCCAAAGAGCAAATTGCACACAGCGCACAGCAAGCACAGCAAGCCCTTAGCACGGCGTGGGAGCTGCTCCAAAAACACCATCAACAGGCCTTGAATGCCCGCAGCCAAGCCAAGCAGTTTCGCCTTCAAGTACAAAACCTGGGTCGCACCTGGGTCGAACAAGAGGTTGAACACATGCTACAAGCCCAAGAAAATCATTTGTTTCAAGCCTTTGATCAAGCCCTAAACCAACATGAGCGCAGCTGGCTTTCGCGTGCTCTCATTCACCGCGTGTTGCTGTTTTGCTCACAGCCAAGCCATCTGCTTTTTTGGCAAAAAGCCCTCCAACAAGTCTACCCTGGCTTGGTAGCCGAACAGTGCCAGTTGCAGGCCATTAACCTGCACGCCAGTGCGACCCGTTTGCGAGAGAATAAAACCATTCCCTTTTCGAAAACGCTTTTAAAATCTGCCAGTCAGCAAGCTGCTAAAAGTGCTAGCCAAGCTTCGCCCCCAGATCTTATTATCATTGAGCATCACAGCCGCATGGCCTTTGCCGTGCTGCAAGCCTTGCAACAGCATACCAAATTGCGCAGGCGCCCATGTTTCATATTTACTGCAGATGCATGGCTCCCGAGTAACCCCAAAGATCCCATGCCGTGGCCTTACACCCGGGTGCAGTGGTTGCCCCGGTTGGCCCCTTTGCGGGCAGAACAATGTGTTGAAAATTTGTTGCGCCTGCATCCACGTTAAGTGCCACGCAAAAACGCACCCCGAGCTTTTGTGCGTTGCTTTAAAAAAAGTTGCCCTCTCAAGGGTTTTCTTTATCATGCCCTCTTAACATGCTTTTGATGTCTGCTTTAATCCATTTACTCCTCCACAAGAACACCCGCACAAAACGATTAGAATGCAGCCCACAGCACAAACCACAAAACCCCGCTTACCCCTCATGGGCACTGAAAAACTGGAATGGAACGAGGTATTGCACTACCTTAAAGGGCAACTTCGCACCCCACAAGGCCTTGCCACGTGGACTGCGTTAACCCCTTGCGCCAATGCACAGCAGGCCACTTTGCACATGCAGGCCAGCATGGCATGGGCAGCTTGGATTGCCAAAGGTCGTGCTCCCGCACCCACACCGTTAGAAGATTGCGCACCCTTGATTGAGAACGCTGCCAGGGGTGGCTTATTGCAGGTCGAAGATTTACAACGGGTACGCACCTTTTTACAGTCCACAAGCAGCTTAGCCAAAGCATTAGGCGTGCATGGACAAATTTTGGCAACCTTAGCGCAACCCTTGCCAACCATCCATCCCGTGCTGATTGAAGTTGCCACAGGCTTTGAACCCCTTGAGCCACTGCTTAAAATACTGGAAAAAGCGCTTACGCCAAATGGGTTGCTAAACCCAGGCACTTTCCCCAGTTTGCAGCGCTTGCAACGCAGCATTGAGCGCCACGAGCAGCGGATTTCCCAAGCACTTCAGCAAAAGTTGGGCGAGAGAGGCCTTAAAGATGCCTTACAAGACAATGCACCTGTGCTCCGCAATGGTCGCGCCGTGTTGGCGATTAAATCCGATTTTCGCGGGCGGGTGCGTGGGCTGTTACACGGGGCCTCGGCAAGCGGTGCCACGGTGTTTATTGAACCCGAAGAAGCGATGAACCAAGCCAACGAGTTGGCCTTGGCTCAGGAGGCTTTGATACGTGAATGCATGCGTATTTGCGCAGATTTGAGCAAACACATAGGGCAACATACCGCAGCCTTGCGCGGCAATCTTGCATGGTTAGGGCGCATGGATTTACTCCATGCCAGTGCCAATATGGTCCATGCCTATCACGGTGAAACACTGGAGTGGAGCACTGAAAATCAACTCAATTTGCGTTTGCTGGCCCATCCATTGCTTCTTTTGCACAAAGCGCAAAACCCGCAAAACCCGCAAAACAGCAGTCGCATACAGGAGTCGGTGATTCGCAACGACTTTCACCTGCCAAACAATGTCCTTTGCGCGGTGATTTCGGGGCCTAATGCGGGAGGTAAAACCGTCCTCTTAAAGGCCGTAGGTTTGGCCGTTTTGTTGGCCTTGCACGGCTTCCCGCCACCGGTAGGCAAAGGTTCTTGCGCACCTTGGTTTGCAGGAGGCGTGTGGGCTTTTTTGGGTGATCAGCAAAACCTTGCTGATTCCCTCTCCACCTTTAGTGCTCAAGTAGCGTTTTTAGCGCACATGCTTAGCGTGCAAAAAGCACCCGCCTTAACCTTGCTTGATGAGCCTTTTGGTGCCACCGATCCCATGCAAGGTGCAGCCCTGGCCCAGGCCTTGTTAGAGCGCTTCCTTGCAAACCACATTCACAGTTTGGTTACCACCCACCTGCCCAGCCTTAAAGCGTTTGCTCAAGAGCATCCCCAAATTGTAAATGCCAGTTTGTTGTTTGATTTAAATTACATGCGTCCAACCCATCGGTTGCGATTCGATCAGCCAGGAGCAAGCGCAGCCATTCCCATGGCAAAACGGAGCGGCATGCCAGCAGCCCTGCTTGAGCGTGCAGAATGTTTGCTTGACGCACAAGGGAGCTCAGAAAAAACCTTGCTCAACCTAGAAGGGCGTGAAGCCGCCATTTTGGTAGAAGAGGAACGCCTGCAAGCCCTTCGGACCCACCTCACCCAAGGCAAAGCCAAGCTTGCACAGCAAAACCAAGTGTTGGAAGCACGCCAGCGAGATCTCAGAAAAGAGGCACGCCAAAAAGCGGAGAAAGAATGGGGGGAGGTGCGTCAACAAGCCAAAACGGTGTTGGCTGAACTAAAAACGCTGCGCCAACAACATGCCACCCAAGCAACCCTTCAACAAGCAGAACGCTTGGATAAAGAAAGCAAAGTGGTGCAAACACAGCTGCAAAACCAAGCCCGCGAACAACGCCGTGAGGCTGCTATTGCCCAGGCACGCATTCCCGTTACCAATGCCAACGTGCTAAGCGCGGGTGCCAAGGTTTACCTGCCTTCCCTAGCAAGGGAGGGTGTGTTTGAAAAAGCATTGGATGAGGGCAAAAAAGCCCGCATTCGCTTTGGGAGCATGCACCTCAATGCCGTATGTGAGGATATGCTATACACCCCAGTAACACACGCCGCCTCAACAGACAGCGCCAAAAATATTACCAAAACCCATTTAAACAAACCCCACCCCACCCCACCCAATAACCCAGCACAACCCAGCCTGGTACTAGCAGGAAAGGAAAACGTGCTCAATGTACGCGGCATGCGTTTTGAGGAAGCGTTAGAGGCCACAGAACGCTTTTTGGATGAGAGTATTCGCAAAAATGAAACCCAGTTGCTGCTTATTCATGGGCACGGTACGGGCGTACTTAAAACGGGTCTCCGCAAGCATTTTGCCAAACACCCCTTGGTGCAAAGCTTGCGGCCTGGGCTGGTGGGTGAGGGGAACGATGGCGTGAGTGTCATGGTACTCGTCTGATTTTTTTGTCCACCCGCAATGCATCTAATTCTCCCACGAGCAAAGGCAGCCATGTTGCCAAACACCCCTGCTTTACATTGTGCCACGGTGCGATTATGGCGGTTTGCACACCCTCTCCTCCATCACCAGCAAAGGCAAGCCATGTTGCCAAACACCCCTGGCTCTACATTGCGCCACAGTAAAATACAAAGGCTGGAACACCCTCTCTCCCATCACCAGCAAAGGCAAGCCATGTTGCCAAACACCCCTGGCTCTACATTGCGCCACGGTAAAATACAAAGGCTGGAACACCCTCTCCTCCATCACCAGCAAAGGCAAGCCATGTTGCCAAACACCCCTGGCTCTACATTGCGCCACAGTAAAATACAAAGGCTGGAACACCCTCTCTCCCATCACCAGCAAAGGCAAGCCATGTTGCCAAACACCCCTGGCTTTACATTGTGCCACGGTGCGATTATAGCGGTTTGCGCATCCTCTTCTTTCCCCTTTTTTGAAATTGAGTAAAGCGTTAAAACCATCCTCATTTCGCGGTAAACTTTTGTTTAAAAAAGCCCTTTTTGCTCGATGATAAGAGCAAATTCCCCGATTTTTAAAGCAGCGTGGAAAAAAGAGGGTCTGCGGGTTTACAAAGGTTTCACGCCGCTGCTGCCCACACCCTTGATGCCTCGTGTGCTGCTGTCTAGGGCGTTTACCTCTTGGATCACAACGGTTGGCAAAGGACGCACCAACAGCTGGGCAATGCGCGTACCAACCAGTGCTTGGGCCTGCTGCAATGCTTGGGCATTATCTTTGCCGTCGTTTTTGCCAACGTAGCGTAAAAAAACCACCACAGATCCACGGTAGTCTGGGTCGATCACCCCCACCGCATTGGCCATACAAAACGGGCTTTTTACAATGCTTGAACGCGCTACAACTTCGGTATAATACCCCGCAGGTGCTTGCAAGGCCAAGCCCGTATCAAAGGCAAAAACGTCCTCTTGGGTTTGCTGCATAAAAACTGCAACCAAGTCGAGACCTGCATCGCTAGGGTGCGCACGCACAGGCAGTACGGCATTGGCGTGCAGCCGTTTAATCTTTAGCGTGGGATGGGATAATGTCGCTAATGTCATCGTTTTGCCCTGCCTTGCCCTTGTTTATTTTTGCTGTATGATAGGTGCCATCGTATGCGAAACGCATATTTTTTCACCCCATTTTTTAGCGATAGCCATGCAACAGCCACCCACCCCCGGAACTCTGCTGGCCCAACCAGGCATGTTGTTAAGAGATGCACTCAAAATTTATGGGAGAAATTTTGCGTTGTTTACCAGCCTTTGCCTGGTACCCCAATTGATTGGCGCACTCCCTCAAGTGCTCTTTTTTTACAACTTCCCCGACGCAGGTGCCTTGAGCACCATGGCACTCCCTTCTCCAGGGGTTGCACCCGAAAACGCTGCAGGTTTCGAGGGTATGTTGACCTACTTTATTCCTATTTTTTTTCTGGCATTGGTGGCTGATGGGGTGTGCATTGTATCGCTAAGTAATGCCTATTTTTTTTGTGCTTTAAGCAAGCAGGTACCCAAGGTATGGCCCCTTGCTTTGTTGGGCTTATCAGGCCCGTGGTTTCGCACCACCATAGCACGATTGCTCATTAGCATTACCTTTATAGTCGCGACCGTTTTGCCTATTGCGGTGCTGCGTGTTTTATTGGGAGGGGTGGTGATTGGTCTACTGCCTTTTAGCAGTTTGCTGGGGGTTTTTTTAAGCAGCAGCCTTGCCGTTCTCCCCCCTATGTTGTGCTTAAAACGCTGCAGTTTTAGACAAGCCCTTCAATGCAGTATGGTGTGGATAAAACAAGCACGCTTTGCGGGGTTTGTTGTACTGGGCTACTCTTTTTTAACCACCATTCTCATTAGTGCCGTGTCCTACACCGTTTTGGGACAAGCGGGAGTTGGACCGCTTTCCCCCCTTATTGCAAGCATCATTCATTCAATTGCCCTTCCTCTCAGCTACGGCCCTCATGTATTGTTGTATCAAGCGTTGTTACGCACCAATGCGCCCTCAAAGCAAGAGGCCGCCGAGCAAGAGCAAAAAATCTTGCGCATGGTTTCCTCTTAAAGGTTATTTTTTGCCCCTTGTGGGATAGAATGCGCAGGATGTACTTTGTTGTGCTACAAAGGTTTTTGGTTTAACCCGCATAGAACCCATTTTGGCAAGCAACATCATGGCAAGTGGTGCCTATCACCATGAGCAAAAAATACTAAACACCCTTAATAAAACCTCAGAACAAAAACCCAAGCAAACCCCAGTGCAACCTTACAAAGTGGGGTTTTAGAGCCCTAACATTTCAAGGTTTTCATGAGAAATTGGAGACAGTTCCAGTTTTTTTTGGCGGGCGCAAAGGGCAGCTTGCTGCAACACACTGGCAAACCCTTCCAAAGAAGAACCAATGCTCACTTTTTGTTTTGACTGGTGTATAATCAACTTCAAAGATCCTTGGGAAGCCTTGCGTTTTACAGGGTAAAAATGCAGTTTTAATCCCGTCATGTGCTGCCAAACGAGGGTTTTTTGACCCATCACCCCATGTATCTTAAGCTCTTGCTGGCTCACCTGAATACGTTGAGATAAGCAAAACGCCAACTGGGCACCATTCCATAGCAACAAGAAAATAATGGCTGTAATAGGCACACTAAACCATGCAATAGGCTTTGCGCCGATTAAAAATGCCGTGCACAACAGCACCCCTAACACGCTCCACAAAACCTCCCTCAATACTTCTTGCCGAAGGTGGCGTGTTTCGAAAGGCAGCGGTTGTAAAACCACTTTACGTCCCAATAAAGACTCCAGCCTGGCGGTGTTCATGGTATTCATACCCCTTTTGTATGATGGCACAGCACGTATGCGCATTCCTTGGTTTTTATAAACAAAGTCCCTCCCTCCTACCAAGGTGCCCACATTCTAATATATACATTAATACAATGAATTTTATAAATATACCCGTTCCAAGCAGCGCAGAAAAGTTGGTTTTATTTGATATTGATGGCACCTTGCTCTCGTTACGCGGCCCCGGAGTTGAAGCCTTGTTAGTCGCCTATGAGGAGGTATGGCAATGCTCTGTGCGCCAGTTTGAATACTCGATGAGCGGAAAAACCGAACTGCAAATATCCTACGAACTGCTCGCCCTTGCGGGGGTTGCACCAACAGACATCCAGGCTAAACTGGCGCAGTTTTGGCCTGCCTACGCCCGTGCTTTAACACGCTTAATTAACCCCCAACGCATGATGGTGCACCCAGGAGTCCCCGCATTGGTGCAAGGAGTTGCAGAACACCCCAAGCTAGTGTTGGGCCTGCTTACGGGCAACTGTCCACAAGCCGCGCACATTAAATTAAATGCAGCCCAACTTCACGGCTTTACAATGGGTGTTTTTGGTGAGCAGCATCAACAACGCACCAGCTTGCCACCCTTGGCCTTGGATTTTGCACGCCAGCACATTTCCCCCAGCTTCACAGCCCAAAATATTATTATTATTGGGGATACCCCCAACGACATTCACTGCGCCAAAGTCAATGGTAACAGGGTAATTGCTGTGGGAACAGGAAAGAATTCGCTGTGTGAGCTCAAAACCCACAATCCAGACATGGCGGTGGAAACCATGGCCGACACAAAAGCCATGCTAAGTGCCATGCTAAGCATGTAGCCATGCTATCTAAGTTTTTTTGTGCCTCAAAAGGGTTGCTGGCAGGGGTGTGTATCTCGCATGCGGGTAACCATCCAATAGGGGAAGAACCGAGAACGAGGGGGTTTTGGTCGTGTGTGTGGGCACGATAACGACGCCATCAATGCTTGGATTGAGTTCTAGAGGCTCTGCCCAACAAAAAACCTATCCCGCAGATCCCACCCCTTCACTTATTGCTCCAAATTCGATACCATGCTTTGCCCTAATCTACTGGATAGGTGGATTAGCCCGTTTTTTAGTTCTTTCAAAATACCACCCATCATTAAGCTTTACAGACGTTATGCCGGGATATGTTGTTGCGGGCTCCCAATGGGGAGACGAGGGCAAGGGAAAAATTGTGGACCTGTTAACCGCAAATACTGACATGGTCGTGCGTTACCAAGGGGGAGACAATGCGGGGCACACGGTTATGTTTGAGGACAAGCAGTTCGTGTTGCATCTCATTCCTTCAGGGGTATTTCAAACAAGTATCCCTGTTGTGCTCGCTGCGGGAGTGGTCGTTGAGCCCTTTGCCCTCATTCAAGAGATGGAAGGTTTACACAAGCAAAACGTGGCACTCGAGCAAATGCTTAAAATTAGCTACGCAGCGCACATGGTTATGCCTTACCACAAGGAATTCGATCGCCTACGCGAAATACACCGTGGCACCGGAAAACTAGGGACCACAGGCAAGGGAATCGGACCCGCTTACGAGGACAAAGCGGCGCGGCGCGGTGTACGTTTTGGTGATTTTGAAACCAGCATGCAAAAACCGTTTTTAAAGCGTTTGGAAGCCGTGTTGGAGGAGAAAAATTTTTGGCTTAAACATTATGGTTCAAACTGCAAACCGTTTCAAACACAAGCCATATTTGAGGAATCCTTGGCCTTATATGCGCAGGTAAAACCGTTTTTGTGCGATACCAGTTTGCTCATTAACGAAGCCTTAGATCAGGGCAAACGGGTGTTGTTTGAGGGCGCACAAGGTGCTGGTTTGGATATTGACCACGGGACCTATCCCTATGTAACCTCCTCGAACACCGTCGCAGGTGGCGCGTGTACGGGCGGTGGTGTAGGTCCTACACGCATCCAAAAAGTGATTGGCATCACCAAAGCCTACACCACTCGCGTCGGTTCAGGGCCTTTTCCCACCGAGTTAAAAGATGCGATTGGTGAACGTTTACAAGAAGTAGGCAAAGAATTTGGTGCCACCACAGGACGCAGGCGTCGTTGCGGCTGGTTTGATTCCGTGGTGGTCCGCGAGGCTGTACGCATGAATGGTATTGGTGCTCATGCGTTGATGAAGTTGGATGTACTAGATGGCATTCATCCGTTGCGCATTGCCGTAGGCTACCGAGATAGCACAGGCACGCAGTATGAAAACGTGCCGCATTGGCACCAATGCGCAGAGAACCTAACCCCTGTGTACGAAGAATTACCAGGTTGGCAAGGCTCTATTCGTGGCATCACTGCCTTTGAAGACTTGCCAAAAGAAGCATGTCGCTACATTCAACGCATTGAGGAACTCAGCGCTGCACCCGTTGCCCTTATTTCTACAGGTCCCCGCCGTGAAGAAACGATTGTGGTAAATGACCCTTTGTCCTAAAAGGGCCGGTGGGGGTGCAAGAACAAAGCTTGACCATCCTTAGAAATTTCAGAAAACCGCCACGGTGCCATGCGTGGCCTGCTTGAACGCGCCGATGATATTTTTTTAGTAAACACAAAGCGCAAAAACCGCAGCCTGCACGCCAGCGTATGCGCAGATGGCAAAGACATGGCAAAGACGCGCCAAATGGCTTAGCCAGCAAGGGTTGGGCGTGTTACACCCCCAGCGCAAAGCCCCCCAATGCGGGGCACAAGCCTTGGTTTGTATGCCTTTGTGGCGCATTTAATGCAAGTTAATGCAAGTTAATGCAAGTTAATGCAAGTTAATGCAAGTTAATGCAAGTTAATGCAAGTTAATGCAAGTTAATGCAAGTTAATGCAAGTTAATGCAAGTTAATGCAAGTTAATGCAAGTTAATGCAAGTTAATGCAAGTTAATGCAAGTTAATGCAAGTTAATGCAAGTTAATGCAAGTTAATGCAAGTTAATGCAAGTTAATGCAAGTTAATGCAAGTTAATGCAAGTTAATGCAAGTTAATGCAAGTTAATGCAAGTTAATGCAAGTTAATGCAAGTTAATGCAAGTTAATGCAAGTTAATGCAAGTTAATGCAAGTTAATGCAAGTTAATGCAAGTTAATGCAAGTTAATGCAAGTTAATGCAAGTTAATGCTATCGTTGCCCCAGTTGCGCCAAGGGTTTTTATGGGCAATAAGGGTGGCAACCTGGGCATTTTGTTGTGGCGTGGCGCGGAAACCTTGCGGGTTATAATGCTGGCGCACAGCGCAAGCACAACGGCACGGGGCATCGCGGCAGGCTGGCGAAGCATAAGCGCAAACTTTACCCAAACCGCCTTAAAACAAGCCGGGGCAGAGCGAGAGCGTGGGTCGCGAAGGGCTGTGTTTTACATCCCCCCCTAACCGCCCTGCAGGGTTATCTGCTGCCAGAGCGCTGCGCCTCTAATGGATTTATCGCAAACCTAAAGAAAAGGCACCCTTGCCATTTGGTGGTAAGCCTTTTTGCGAATTGCGAAGCGGCATTGTAAATCCCTTTCGAACATTTTCCAACCCTTTAGAATTTCCTCTACAGGGCCCTCGAAAAAGTCTTACGCCATGTGAACGAAAAACGCGCAAACCCGCATGCCACCGTTTTTTGGGCCGTTCAATTTACACCACCTTTTTAGCGTAAACACACTGCCCGTAAACCGTTGAAAAACCACAAAAAACCATTAAATTTTGACCCGTGGCAAAGCATGGGGACGGGCACATACGCTATCTACGTGAAAACCTGCTTTGCTAAGCAAACCCTAAGCATTGAATCAAAATTGAACCGTTTGGCTGTAAGGGGCCATCGCAGCCAAGGCGGCACCTGCCAGGCCTGGGTCGGGGTGGCTAATCACCCATGTGGGAATGGCACGTAAAATGGTATAATGGTAAGGGTGTGCCTCAAATACCTGCCTAAACTCTCCTGCTTGCAAAAAGGGTAGGAGCCGCGTGGTTATGCCGCCAGCCAAAAAAACACCCCCCCATGGCAGCACACGCAAAGCCCAATTGGCAGCAGCGGCGGCATACAACCGACAAAACCAGCGCACGGCTTCCACACAGCCAAGGTCGCTTTGTGCGAGGGCTTTTTCAACGATTAACGCAGCGGTGTCTTTGCAAGCAGAGTCCATTGGTTGGTCGTTATCCAAAACAGTGGTCGATACAATCCCCCGGTTGGAAGACACGGCGGATTGTTGGCTTAAAAAGCGCTGCAATAACGCCAAGCCAAACCCGCTTAACAGCATTTCCCACGACACCCTTTTTTGCCTTGTCTCGGTTTGGGTACGCAACCAAACCAACAAGGCATCTTCTTGAGGATTACGTGGTGCAAAATCGGTGGCACCCAACTCGCTGGGTGTGTACAGCCATCCAATCCCATTCGAAGGGGGTGGATAAGGTTGGATAAAGGCAGCCCCTAAACCTGTACCAGCACCCAGCAAAGCCATGGGTTGTGTGGGTTTTTCTAAACGGGCAGGCTGTTGCCTGGGGGGCTTACCAGATAAGGACAAAGGACAGACATGGGCTGGGGATAAGGCTGGTAGAGCGTGGGCCAACGCTACAAAATCGTTGAGCAGTATACAGCGCTTTAGGGGATGCGGGTGTTTTTGTGTGTGGTGCTTGGCGAACCATTGTTGCAGCATGGGTTGGGTTACCTGCCAGGGGAGGTTGACCGCAGTCACCTGCACAGAACTGGCAGGCTGTCCTGGGATGCCAATCCCAACCCAATCAATGGTCAGGTTAGGGTAAACAACCAGTGCCTCACTTAAAAAACGTTGTAATGCTTGTGCCAAACTGATAAAAGCGTGGGTTTTCCAGGTGCGTGTAAATAAAGGAGGTTGGGTTAAAATGGCATGGGGTGCAAACAAGGCCAAGCGCAGGTGTGTGCCTCCAATATCTCCCGCCAATACCACCGTTATGGGTGTTTGTGTCTGGGCCATCAGCGATTCTTTCCAAAGCTTTGCTTATAATCAAAGAGCAACAAAATGAAAGTTTACGGTTTTTTAAAAATCACCCATAGACAAACCCATAGCAATGGTTGCACAATGTGGGGGTTCGCGGATGCGGCATTTTGGGCGGTTAGCTCAGCTGGGAGAGCGGTGCCCTTACAAGGCATAGGTCACAGGTTCGATCCCTGTACCGCCTACTTGTGTGGTTAGCAGTAAGGAACATGAGAAATCTAACAGTCAGCAATAAGGCTTGGTTTACGGTTTTACCTGCAAGCAGAGGGTTTTTTGGCCGGTTGCCCATCTGCAGGGTCTTTTTAAGTTCCTTGGTTGATGAGGCAGGCCAAATAGGCAGCCCCAAAGCCGTTGTCAATGTTAACAACACCAAGGCCTGGGGCGCAGCTGTTAAGCATTGCTGCCATGGCGGCGATTCCACCCAGGCCCGTGCCATACCCTACCGAGGTCGGCAATGCGATGACGGGAACGCGAACCAGGCCCGTTACCACCGAAGGCAAGGCACCTTCCATTCCTGCCACGGCAACCACCACCTTGGCCTTGCGTAACTGGGGTAACACGTCTAGCAAGCGTTGCAGGCCTGCGATGCCTACGTCGGCAAATATCTGTGCGCGTGCCCCCATCGCCCGCGAAGTCTGCAAGGCTTCTTGTGCAACGGGTAAATCGGCAGAACCCGCACAAACAATGGCAATACATCCATGGCCTTCCCCTTCGCCCACCCCACCAAAATGCAAAGTATCCCCTATGGCATCGTAGTGCCCTTGGGCCGCTTTGGGCCAACGCTCAAGCAGATCCTCATAATTGGCTTGGCCCAAACGGGTAATGAGCAATTGTGGGTGGGCTTTCAAGCAGGCTTTGCAAATTTGGCTTAAGTGCTGCGGCTGCTTACCTTGGGCAAACACCACCTCTGGAAACCCTTTACGCTGTTTGCGGTGGTGATCGAGGCGCGCAAACCCTAAATTTTCATAAGGTGCCTGTGCTATTTGGCCAAGTGCCTGGGCGGCACTAACCTTGCCTTGTTCGACGCTTAGCAATAATTTTTTTAACGCAGCAGATTCCATGGGGAAAACCCCTGTCGGTTGGTAAGGCGTTCAAAACATGCCCTTTGGGGTAAACCCGAAGGGATGCGCTATCTGCACAACGTCGATCCAAATGGCTCGACGGCGATGGTATTGAACAAGGGGTTTTTAGCTTCCTTGGCGGAGTGTTTTTTTAAGCAGGTGCGTCACAGTTTTGGGGTTGGCCTTTCCTGCGCTTAATTTCATCACCTGCCCCACAAAAAAACCAAACATCCTGTCTTTACCACCTTGATACTCTGCGACTTGCTTGGGGTTATCGGCAAGCATTTTTTCAATGATAGCCAGCAGTTCGTCCTCGTTGCTTACTTGACTTAGGTGTTTTTCTTGCACAATATCGCGGGGTAACCTTCCGCTGATGTGCATTTCATCAAACACCACCTTGGCGGCGGTGGAACTAATTTCTTCATCCTCAATCATCCCAATTAAATGGGCGAGCTGCTTGGCATCAAACTTGAGGTCTGAGATGGCTATTTTATCCTCGTTGAGTTTGGCGGCAACTTCGACGCTAACCCAGTTGGCAGCACGTTTAGGGGGTGCTCCCGCGTTTACCACCGCATCAAACAATTTGGCCATGCCTAATTGAGAAACCAACACTGTGGCATCGTATTCAGATAGCCCCAAATCATGGCAATAACGCCCCTTTTTGGCTGCGGGAAGCTCGGGCATGCGTTGGCGAATTTTTTCAACCAGGTCGCCAGAAATATGTAAAGGGTAGAGGTCGGGGTCTGGAAAATAGCGGTAATCGTCGGCATCTTCCTTAACGCGCATGGGGTGCGTAACACCGGTTACTGTGTCAAACAAGCGGGTTTCTTGGATTACTTTGTCACCACGCAAAAGCACCTCCTCCTGGCGCCCCATTTCATAGTAAATGGCCTGCTCTAAAAAGCGAAAGGAGTTCAGGTTTTTGGTCTCAGTGCGCGTGCCTAAGGTGCTGTCTCCCTTAGGGTGTAACGACACGTTGGCATCCGCCCGAAAATTCCCTCGTTCTAAGTTGCCACGCGATACTTCCGTATGGGTGACCAATCGATGCATGGTTTCCATATAGCACTTAGCCTCTTGGGGAGTTTCTAAGTCGGGGGCACTTACAATTTCCACCAACGGGGTCCCTGCACGGTTAAGGTCAATATAACTGCCCTGGTTAACACCGCTTTCGTGTACCAGCTTTCCCGCATCCTCTTCAATGTGAATCCGAACAATGTTAACCCGCTTGGTGTAGACCTTTTTCCCCGTTTTTTCATTTTGAGGGACTTCAAACTCTACCCAGCCATTCTCACATAAAGGCTGGTCGAATTGGGAGATTTGGTAGGCTTTGGGGAGGTCAGGATAAAAGTAATTTTTGCGTGCAAACTCGCTTTGCAAGCGAATGTCGCAGTGTACCGCCAACCCAATGCGTATCGCCAAGTGAACCACAAGGCCGTTTAACACAGGCAAGGCACCCGGTAAACCAAGGCATACAGGGCAGGTATTTTGGTTGGGGGTTACTCCAAACATGGTGGGACAAGCGCAAAACAGTTTGGTTTGCGTGTTGAGTTGGGTGTGAATCTCTAGCCCAATGGTGGGTTCAAATTCCATGGCGATATTTCAAAAAAGGGGAATTGTTGCGGCTTATGAAGATTACGGCTTTACAAAAACCAAGCGTTATCGATTGCCCTTTCATAGCCCTTTCATGCAAGCCATGTGATGGGTATGGACGCATGGAAACACGTATTGCTAAGGGTTTTTTTTAATAGGCCTGGGCAAAAAGTACGCGTTGCTTAGAAGGTTTGCCACTCACAATACAAGATCCTTCCTCGTGTTCATTTTCCAAAGGAATGCAACGGATGGTGGCCTTGGTCTCTTCCTTAATTTTTTGCTCGGTTTGAGGGGTCCCATCCCAATGGGCATAAGCAAAGCCCATGCGGCTTTCCATCAGGTCTGTAAAGGTTTTGTAATCATTTACAAAATGGGTTTGTGCTTGCCGAAAAGCCAACGCTTTTGCATACAGGTCGGTTTGAATCTGCAACAACGTTTCTTGAATGCCTGCAACCGCTTTTTCAAGGGGAAGCACTGTTTTTTGGCGGGTGTCGCGGCGTACCAGCACCACCTCTTCGTTGTCGGCATCGCGCGGGCCGATCTCAACACGCAAAGGTACTCCTTGCTGTATCCAATAAAAAAAGCGCTCGGCGGGGCGAAGGTCGGTGTCTAGATCGACCGCAATCCGCAAGGAATCAAAGACATCATGAAGTGCTGTTTGTAACTTGTTAAGCAAAGCTGTTACCTTGCCTTGATCTACCTCGTGCTTCCATAAGGGGATCAGCACCATTTGTGTAGGAGCAATGTTGGGAGGTAGCACCAACCCATCATCATCGCTGTGCGTCATAATTAAGCCGCCAATCATGCGGGTCGAAACCCCCCAACTGGTGGTATGCACATATTGCTGTTGGTTACCTCGGTCTAAAAATTGGATGTTAAAAGCTTTGGCAAAATTCTGCCCCAAATGGTGTGAGGTTCCCGCTTGCAAGGCGCGACCATCTTGCATTAACGCCTCCACGCAATAGGTGCGTAAAGCTCCCGGAAACTTTTCGGATTCTGTTTTAAGCCCTTGAACCACAGGCATGGCCAGTTTGTCTTCAAAAAAAGCACGATAAATCTCTAAAATTCCACGCGTTTCGGCTTGGGCTTGGGCTTGGGTTTCATGGGCTGTATGGCCTTCTTGCCATAAAAATTCCGAAGTACGCAAAAAAAGCCGGGTGCGCAGTTCCCAACGCATGATATTGCACCATTGGTTAATCAGCAAGGGCAAATCACGGTAGCTCTGTATCCATTGGCTATACATATGCCCAACAATGGTTTCTGAGGTGGGGCGTACCACCAAGGGTTCTTCTAAAATTTTGCCCCCTGCGTGGGTTACCACAGCCAGTTCTGGAGAAAATCCTTCAATATGCTCGGCTTCCTGGCGGATAAAACCTTCTGGTATCAACAAGGGAAAGTAGGCATTTCGATGCCCTGTCTCTTTAAAGCGCCTATCGAGCAAATCTCGCATCCGCTCCCATATGGCAAAACCTGTGGGACGAATGACCATGCACCCTTTTACGGGAGCATAGCTGGCGAGTTCGCCCGCTTGAATTACGTCTAAATACCACTGGCTATAGTTTTTATCGCGTGCGCAAATATTTTTGGCCATTGGTTTTTTAGTGTGCAGTATGCAAAAAGGTTTCAAACATTGCTTCATTCCCTGAGGCAATGGTTGACTATGATAGCGTGTTGCCCTCCTAGCGCACCCTGCTTAAACGCTTTAGCAGTGAATTGGCCTTGGAGCGTTGTAAGTAGGTATTCTCTTTGGCATAGACCCATGCCACTTTGTTGCTGTGGTCTTTCATGTTGGGATTGGCTCTTCCTCGCAGCAGCTCCAGCACAATTCCAGGGGTAGTGGTACTGGCCGCTGCAATATGTAATGGCGTGCTTCCAAAAGTATTTTTGCGATTGACCTTGGCACCCGCCCTAATGAGCAGCTGTATAATTTGGGGGGTCGAACCGTAGGCAGCCGCACGGTGCAAAGGGGTAAACCCATTTTGATCGGCGGTGTTGACGTTGGCTCCACCCTTAATTAAGGATTTAATTGTCTCAAGGGATGCAGCCAACCCAGCCGCCCAGTTTAATGGCGTGTAGCCGAGGTTGTCGAGTTGATCCACCTTAGCGCCTTTTTGAATAAGAAAGGTAATAATGCGTGGCTCCTTAGAATACAAAGCCGCGGTATGTAAGGGCGCGTAACCCAACGCATTTTTTTGACCAACGTTTGCTCCGGCCTGCACAAGGGCTTGTACTATTTGGAGCGAGGCTCTACGCGTAGCAAAATGCAAGGGTGTATCCCCGCTGGTGTTTTTGATGTTTACACGGGCACCCATGTCTAACATCAAATTGACAATGTTCACCTCTAGCCTTGATTCGACCGCGAGATGCAAAGGGGCAAGCCCAAGAGAGTTTGTGGCATTTATTTTGGCACCATTTTTAACGAGTGCCCGAATTTGACTGGGTGTAGCCGTTTTAAGAAACTCTACCTCACACAGGTTTTTGCAATCTTGTGCGTACGCCAAAGGGCTTACGCTTGTCGACGCAACAGCGCATACAACGCTCAAAATAAATAACTTTACTGATGTCCGAATCTTTAAAAAACAGTACATACAATGTCCTCCTTTTGATGTGAATAATTAGCAACTCATCAAGAGGCGCACGTGTTGCGGGGTCACTTTTGCGATTTGGAACAGCGCAAACACGACACCTACAACGATCAGTCTACGGCGAATTAAATATTTTTTCAAGTATCAAAATCCTTAAACCTACTTCCAAAGTTTAAACGAACCCGTTAGGCGTGCTCGAGAACCGCCAAGTGACCTGACTGCCTAATGCCGCTCGCAAGCGCCGCAAATGGTTTGGCATACCTAGAACACGTAGATATATCAACCCATCCCTCCAGTCAGTTTCTTGCACACTGCACAAGCGATGCACCTGATGCAAGGCATGGTCTGCGCTTGGAGCCATGCACACCTCCGCTTCTAGCAAGCTCTGGGCAAAAAAATGCATTATCTTTTTGTACAAAGCACGGCAGTTCCCCGATATAGCAGAAACAAACACCGCGTGGGGATATTTTTTTTGTAAAAGCAGGCGCTGCATTTTTTCGAGACGATCGATTTTGTTAAAAATGAGTACGCGCGGTTGGTGTGTGGCTTGAATTTGTTCCAGGGTTTCCTCAGTAATTGCCATACAGGTCTCATACGCTTCGCGGCTTGCATCCACCACGTGTAGCAGTAAATCGGCATCGCGCGCCACCTCAAGGGTTGATTGGAAAGAGGCAACCAGCTGGTGAGGAAGGTCACCAATAAAGCCCACCGTATCGGTCAGCAGGTATGGTGGTGCGGGGTGCGCACGCAGCACTCTGGCTTTGGAATCAAGGGTGGAAAACAGACGGTTTTCAACCCACTGGGTGCTGCCCGTTAAGCGGTTCATGAGGGTTGATTTGCCTGCATTGGTGTAGCCTACCAAAATGGCGTGTAAACAGTGCGCGTTGCGCCGTTTTTTTTGTACGCTTCGCACCTTACCTAGGTGCTTGAGCGTGCGTCGCAGCTGACCAATGCGTTGGCGAATCAGGCTCCGATCGACATCAATCTGCTTTTCGCCAATCCCTTTTGAACCCGCAATGCCGCCGCGTTCACGGTCAAGATGGGCCCACATACCCACCAAGCGGGGGAGCATGTATTCCATCTCAGCAAGTTCTACCTGTTTTTGTGCTTCTTTACTGCGTGCACTACGCTTAAAAATATCTAAAATAACCTGGGTGCGATCAAGGGTCATGTAGCCAAGGGCACGCTCAATCTGTATCCCTTGAGAGGGAGAGAGTTGCCCATCAAAAACGGCTGCATCGGCCTTTGCATTGGCCATGCATTGCTTGAGTTCGGCCAATTTTCCTGGACCAAAAACGAAGGCGGGGTGAAAACTTTGGCGTACCTGCACCATTTTCCCCAACACACGGCAACCGGCACTCAATACCAGCTCTGCCAGTTCATTCAAGGAGTGCTCGGCCTGGGCCGAACTTTCGGTAGGCTTGCGCAAAGCCATCAAAAAAACCCCCAGCGGGCCATCGTTTTCGATGGTTGCATGCATCAAGGTGTTCCTTATGAGTTCGCTCCATGTTCGAAATAGGGTTTAGACATGGGGTAAGGCACCCCCCAGCCCCGCTCGCACACAGCGCATGGGAGGCTGCCATTAACAACCCTAAATCCTAAGGGGGACAGGGTACTTCGCGCACTTTTCCATTGAAAAGTCAAGTTAAAGTTAACCCGTTGTGCACCACCCATCGTCAAGGGTAAGGCATTGGCCTTTCATGCGTACTGCGTGCTCGCTAGCAAGCCAGGCCACTGCATGGGCAATATCATGGGGTTCAAGTGGGGTTTTTAGGGTATGGCGTGCACTAAAATTTTCCATGCCCGTCGCCTCATTTTTTGCAAAGCCTTGTGTCATCTGAAGTGCCATGGGAGAATTTACCGTACCCGGGCACACTGCATTGACGCACACACCATGCGGACCCAGCTCTGCCGAAAGGGCCCGGGTAAGCCCGATTAAAGCATGTTTGGCACTCACATAAGCACTGGCATGAGAGAGCCCCATTAGGCCTGCCACAGACGCGATATTGATGATGCGCCCCCAGCGTTGTTTGCACATATGAGATAAGGCACGCTGGGCACCAAAAAAAGCGGCATCTACAATGACCTGGTGATGCAAACGCCACAAAGCACTGCTGGTTTCTAACACGCTGCAAAGTTTACCAATTCCCGCATTGTTTACCAAAATATCCACATTGCCCCAACGCTTTTCAATGGTGCTAAACGCCGTATGAAGTGCGCTTTGTTGGCGAACATCCGCCTGCAAACCATACACGCTACAGCCCATTTTTTGTAGCGCATCAACGGTTTGCTGCAATGCCTTAGGGGGGGCCAACGGATAGTACGGTTCAAAAGATTTTACCGTTTCTAGGGTTGCATCCAGCAAAATGGTGGTGGCACCTTGCAAAGCCAATTGCCCTGCAATGGCTTTTCCAATACCACGCGCCGCCCCCGTAACCAAAGCAATGCGCCCGCTTAAAGAAGGTTGGTTGGCTGGCTTGCCCAAAGCGTTGGGCAGGGGGGTTGGCCTTGGTAAGGGTTGCATAACGGCAGTTTCAAAGCATTGTGCTGGCGTGAAGAGGGTTTTTTGCACGCACTCTCTCGAAAACCAAAGTATCTGGTCTCTAAGCACAAGCAAAGGGGGTAGGCAAAAAGGAAAGGAGGTTTTTAGCGTATTTTTGGTGGTTAATAGGGTTTTCGAGGCAGATCCTTATCAAAACAGCCTGCAGTCGATCGAGCCTCCGTGATTCACGGCCGATTCGAATCAAAATAACCCTTCATAAGCAACGTATCCAAACCACCCTAATCGTTAAAACCCGAGGTAGTACCAGTGATATTCTATGAAGCCACAACACTGGACTTTAGGCATAAATGACCGTGGGTCTTCTTTTGTTTAAATGCTTTAAAGCACTGCGATGCTTGGGCTGTGTGGCAGAGCAGGTGCTGCTGCACACGGGGGTCTACGCACACGAGGTATTTGAAAACTTGCTAAAACAAGACCCCCAAAACTTTGACCGACATCCAGCGTGCCCAACGCTTTTTTTGCCTCCATAAAATGTCTTTTGGCAGTTTGGCTAAGGCGTTTGGCTACTCAAAAAAAAGCCCCGCACGCAACTTACAACCCTTAAAAAAGCCTTTAAGCACGCCCACCATGCCCTTAAAAAGGGTGCATCTTGAGTGCAAACCTTGGCCAAGACGTGCTCAACCGCTACGATGCAAAAAACACCCCCTTCTACTGCTCCACGTTCCGAGCACCCTGGCAGGGGGCCCCGCGAAAGGCTGGCCAGACAGGTCCTAGTTTTTACCCAAACCGCCTTAAAACAAGCCGGGGCAGAGCGAGAGCGCGGGTCGAAGGGCTGCGTTTTGCACCCCCCTAACCGCTTTAGTGGGTATCTACAGTCAAGGTCTTGCGCCTCTAATGGATTTATCGCAAACCTAAAGAAAGGCACCCTTGCTATTTGGTGGTAAGCATTTTGCCAAGCGGCATTGTAAATCCCTTTCGAACGCGGTTTGCCTCTTCGAAACCCTTCGAATTAAGTGCCGGCCGAGTGGCGTTCCATGTGAACGAAAAACGCGTAAACTCGCATTCCACCGTTTTTTAGGCCGGTCAATTTACACCACCCTTTTAGCGCAAACACACTGCCCGTAAACTGTTAAAAAACCACAAAAAACCATAATTTTTTGAGCCGTGTAAAAGCAAGTGTCTCGGCACAGCCGGCCGAGTGGCGTTCCATGTGAACGAAAAACGCGTAAACCCGCATTCCACCGTTTTTTAGGCCGGTCAATTTACACCACCCTTTTAGCGCAAACACACTGCCCGTAAACCGTTGAAAAACCACAAAAAACCATAATTTTTTGACCCGTGTAAAAGCAAGTGAACGAGAACACCGCTTAATCCCGCTTAATCCCGCTATTTTCTAGTGGTGGCAAAGCATGTGAACGGGCACAGTGGCAGGTGGTGTCCCCCAGCACGGGCCTTTTTGATGCCTTTTCTCCTCTGCCAAGGTGTGCCCTAACGCGGGCCTTTTTTTGTGCTTTGTGGGCCCCTGGGAAGAGAGGCATGAAACAAAACACCACCCAAAAGCCAAAACCGTTTTTATTGGCTGGATGACACAGGGTGTACCTCAAAATTTTGGGTGGATGGATGATAGCAGGCTAAGATTGCCCCATCGGGGCCTTTTTTTTGAATCCCGCACACCAAATAGGCAATCCCTGGGGCAATAGGCTGCCCTGCCCATAAAGCGCGGGCCTTGTCCTCATCCGAAAAGTACGCCCCCACCTCAATATGAGAGTGCATGTAGATGCGAATAGCCCGTTTTTGGCCTGCCAATTCACGCTCAGTCTGGCGCAACACAAGGGGGTCCATCACATAACCATTTCTACCTGTACGTGGGTAGTGTTGGGGGTTTTTGGCGTGTAGGGCATTGATGATGTTGGGAATGGGAGTAAAGCCATCCACCGGTGCTTCTTGTCCCACAGGGCCACTTAGCACGCCGCAACTCTCTTCTGGATAATGTCCCTGCCCGTGGGCGAAACACGCTTCGAGCAAGTTTTTGGAGATTTTTGGAACAACGATAGGCATGCCATAAGCATAAATGGCGTTTTTCTTGCTTGTCAATAATATGGGTGTGTTTTCAATCCTCTGTTTGTTCAACAAAAAAGCGTTTACCACTTGGCAGAGCCACCCCCGTTCCCCACAAAATAAGGTTTATGCAAAGTGCACTGGATACAAGGATGGTGTTTCAACCTTGATGGGTTGCGTTGCAAACGCTGGATACGCGTGCATTTTCCCAAGTGGTTGGCTGTGCCATATTCCCGCGGCATGGTGCTGGTTGTGTGGTGTTTTGGTAGCGGGCTTTTATTTAGTGCTTGGGAGAATAACGCCCATGCCCAACGCTTTCGCCATGAGAGCATCCAAATTACCCAACAAAACCGCCCTCAAGCACTTGGGCCCAGCACTCAGCAAACCGACCCTCAACAAGTGTTTCAAGATGCCCTCCGTAACCTGCGCGGTAAGCAAGGGATTCATTTACTCACCTTGCCTTTTTTTAGCGATGATATTGACGCTGCCATCACCAAGAAACTCAGCGATTCCTTTTTGAAAAACCTGCGCAATACGGGGCGTTTTGTCATTGTACAGCAACCTCAATCCCAAATAAAAGAGGGCCCCATTTTGCCAAACCCGCAAACAACCGCTGCCATCAACCAAAAAACGGCTTGTGCTGAGATTGCTTGCGGTGTTGCCTTGGCCAAGCAATTGCGTGCAGATCAGGTGTTGGAAGGACGTTTAAGTGGGGTGGCATCCCAAGTAAAGGGCGAAGAATTGCAGTATCGTCTGCGGTTGCGTTTGGTTGATGCCATCAACAATCAACTTGAGCACGAAGAAATTCTGGTTTTTTATCCCGCACAACAATCGGAAACGCTCTACGCGTTGGCCAATCAGCTCTCTGCCAACCTGTTACAACGCGGCCGCGTACTACGTGTTTCCAACCCCACCCAGGTGCTGGTGGGATTGGGGAGTGAACACGGCATAAAAACGGGTGAACGCATGGTGGTCTTGCGCAATCTTACCCTTGAAAATGAGGGGGAACGCGCAGAACTTGAGCTTCAACCGATTGCCTTGGTCAAAGTGGTACGTGTGCACGCGCGTACATCTCAGGTTTCCACCTTGCAAGCAGCTATCGAGGTCAGGGCGGCAGACTACGTGCACGCCTATCAAAACCCTCTACGTCGCGTGGAATTGCTGGCCACAGCAAGGCGCTCATTGGATGAAGCATGGCGTGATCAGTTGGCCATTCTTGAACCCAAAGTAGATTTAACCCCCGTATTGGTGGAAGACGTGGAACGCCTTGACTGGTTGCGCAAGCGGGCCCAGGTTATCGGGCAAAAGCAGTTTTGGAGCATGATGAGCTGGGTTGCAGGGGGGATAACATTGTTGGGGTTGGTTAATTTTGACAGTGATTCCTCTCGCCTTGCCATACTGATTGTATCGGGGGGGGTTGGCGTGCATTCTCTTTTACGCTGGAAGCGCGCCAATTCTGCGTTAGACGTGCTGAATGTCAAAGGGCGTACCAAAAATTGGCTTGGCGACAGTGGGCATGTCGCCCCACTGGATTTGATTGGGCAAGGCGTTGAACCCTCAGGTATTCAGCCGCAGCAAACGGCTCTGCAAAGCAGTCCTCACCTCAATTGGTATTGGCGCTTTTAAAGAAAACCATTTGGGTTACCCTTAATGGCGGGTTTATAAAAAGCGTTGAAGGATACTTTGGGCACGGTGCACGGCACTCCGCCCAGCATCAATCGCTTTTTGACCCAAATGAAAATCCAGCAAACCCATATGTTCAATAGGCACATCAAGCACAAAATTGGCAGGCTCTGCTTTAAGGCGATAGCTACCCACCTGCCCTACCAAAGTGTCCACCGCACTCCCGAGGGCATTGAGGTAGGAAGGTTGAGTGGACGGACCTTGTTGTACGGTCGGGTTAGGATGTTTTGGTAAAAAGGTAGCGCGGGCCCCATCCTTTTGGCGGATGGGGGAAGTTTCAAAATTGTGTACGGGCACAATACGTACGGCAATCACAATATCAACCCCCAAAGCGCGGCATAGCGAAATGGGTAACGGATTCACAACCGCGCCATCCATAAGCCATTGCTTGCCATTCCACGCGGGTGAAAATAAAACGGGCAATGAAATTGAGGCACGTACGGCATCGGTTAAGAGCCCGTCCGTCATCCAGACCTCTTTGCCTTGCATGGTGCAGGCAACTGCGCCATAGCGCACAGGAAGCTGTGAAATGAGGGAAGGTACAATAAAGGGCTCAAGGTGTTTCATCACTTTGGTACCTTTGGTTAACCCTCCTTTTCGTGGCCATGAAATCTCAAACAAACGCCAAATGGAACTGCGTGTATAGGTAATAACTTGTTGTTCAAGGGCATCAAGGGTGTTGCTCGCGTAAGCAGCCCCCACCAATGCACCCATGGAGCAGCCCGCAACGGCATGCACAGGGTATTGCATCTTTTTAAGTGCTTGCAGCACGCCAATATGGGCCATGCCCCTTGCCACACCAGCACTTAAAGCAAAACCAATCCTGGGTCGAGATCGGCGGTTTTTTGAAAGGCGGAGCCATTTTGGTAAAAAAAATGTCATGGCATCCAAAAAACCGCAGTGACGATTAAAAAAAGCAAAGGGGCCGGCGATAACGGTGTTGCAGTAGGGGGACCGATTAGGATACGAGCAAAGGCACTGGCAAAAACAGCACGTGGTATAGTATACACGTTTACTAAAAGTATCCTTCGTTCATGCATTGACTTTTATACATTCTCCCACCATCACCACCTCAGCATGGGTAATTTTTTAAAACTCCCTTATGCCTTACCCAGCCATTTTGAATGTAGCACCCATTACCAAATTGTGCGGTAGTGTGGTGCTGCCTGGCTCAAAAAGCCTCTCGAATCGCGCATTGCTCCTAAGTGCCCTTGCTTGTGGCAATACCACCTTGCGCAATGTACTTGATAGTGAAGATACCCAGGTGATGGTGCAAGCCTTAAAGGAGCTAGGGGTTGGGATAACAGGTGAATTAGGTAGCGGAAAACTCAAAATACAAGGGTGTGGGGGGGCATTTCCCGCAAAAACGTGCAGATTACACCTAGGCAATGCCGGTACTGCCATGCGTCCGTTAACCGCAGCCCTCACGTTGGGTGAAGGCGTGTTTTACGTACAAGGTAGCGCCCGGATGCATGAACGCCCCATTGCCGATTTGGTTGATGCGTTAACCCAACTTGGGGCAAATATTGGGTATGAGGCAAAAGAAGGTTTTCCACCATTACGGATTGAAGCAAAGGGCCTGCAAGGTGGCCATGCAGTGTTTAGTGGACGTATTAGCAGCCAGTACCTAAGTGCTTTGCTCATCGTAGGGGCACTGGCAAAAACCCCGCTTTGTTTGCATGTTGCAGACACATTGGTGTCACGCCCCTATGTGGAGATGACCATCCGCCTTTTGGAGTGCTTTGGGGTGCTGGTTGAAACTCCCGATGCTTTTACCTTTAAACCGCAGTGCCATGGTATAGGCTTACAATCGCCAAAGGAGTTCCATGTGGAAGGCGATGCTTCCTCGGCCTCCTATTTTTTAGCGGGCGCAGCATTAACGGGAGGCAAGGTCATCGCACATGGGTGCGGCAAAAACAGTTGGCAAGGCGATGTGGGTTTTGCAACCGTATTGGCTCGGATGGGTGCTAAGGTAGAATGGGGCGGGGACTGGGTGCGCGTAACGGGTCGTAAGCAGGCATTGCAGGGTTTGGATGTGGATATGAATACCATGCCCGATGCCGCGATGACCTTGGCTGTAATGGGCTTGTTTACGCAGGGTCCCGTTACCGTGCGTGGGGTTGCCAATTGGCGGGTTAAAGAAACCGACCGAATGGCCGCTTTGTCGAATGAACTCACCAAGTTAGGTGCTCGTACAGAAATTGGTGAAGATTGGCTGAGGGTCAGCGCACCAACACCGTTAAAGCCTGCCCAAATTGCCGTTTACGATGATCATCGGATGGCCATGGCATTTTCCCTGGTAGCATGTGGTGGTATGAGCATTCCTATCGAAAACCCTAACTGTGTGCAAAAAACTTTCCCTCAATATTTTCAGGTACTTGATCGATTACGCCATGGCTAAATCAAAGACGGTCCCCGTTGGTTTAAATGCCGTTGTTGTGCTAAACACACTGGCCAGTTTGATGGAAGAGGCCCGCGGGAAATTGGCACAAAACGAAGCGGCCCTCGACCGTGTGGTCATGCTAAAAGCACTGGCCGAACACCTGGGAGTTAAGCAGCGTGTGCTTTTGCAACGCGGCTTCGAACGGGCGTATCGCCAATTGGTAGAAGGTGTTTAACTGAGAAGTTCTTTGTTGGCTTTGCTTGCAAAAAATGTGATAGGGGCTGGTGCCCAGTAACCGTGGAAGGTGTTTAACTGAGAAGTTCTTTGTTGGCTTTGCTTGCAAAAAATGTGATAGGGGCTGGTGCCCAGTAACCGTGGAAGGGGTTGTACTATTTTTGTGTTGCAAGGTTCAAGCGTAGCCTACCCCAAAAACTTGTGTTAGATCGCTCTTTTGGAGAGGGTGGTGCTGCGCCCAGCCATGGCGAGCTTTTGTTGGGGGTATGTAACTGTACTGCCAGCTGTTGAATGGCAAGGGCGGCAGGGCTTTGTGGCTTGTAAAGCAGCAGCGGTTGACGCTGCCTGACTGCTTTGAGCAAATTGTTGTCGCGTGGGATGCCCCCTAAAAAGCCTACTTCACGCTTCAAATACTCAAGGCTTACCGTATTCAAGCGTTGGTGTACCTTCATTGCTTCTTGTGGCGATTGGACTTGGTTGCTCACTACATAAATGTACTGGGGCATGTTGCGCTGGTGGAGCAGTTTAATGAGGGCGTAAGAATCTGCCAAAGAAGTGGGCTCTGGCGTAGCAACCACCAATACCTCGCTAGCGGCGGCGTTAAAACCCATCACCAGCGATGATACCCCCGCACCCGTGTCAATGAGCAAATAGTCAAAAACCTCCTCTAAGGTGGCCAGTTGACTAAACAAGCGCTGTTGATCCGCCGTTTCCATCTCACCCAGTGCAGCCACCCCTGAGCGTGAGGGGAGCAACTTTAGCAGCCCGTGAGGTCCTTCGGTGAGCACCTGTTTCATGCTGCAGCGTCCTTGTAAGGCATCTTCAAGGGTGTGGCGTACTTGAATGCCCAACAGCACATCAAGGTTGGCCAACCCGACATCAGCATCCACCAGCAATACCTTGGCACCTTTTAGGCACAGGGCAAGGGCTAGGTTTAGGGCAATATTAGACTTACCCACCCCCCCTTTGCCGCTGGTAATGGCCACACTACGTAGCCCCAGTGAGTTGGGTAGGGTGCTGGGTTTGGCTTGGCTTTGATAAAGTTTGGCCAGTTTGCGTAACTGTGCTGCTTGATCCATGGCTTCCCAAGGGCTTTTCCCAATGAATTATTGGCTTTCAGAGAGCTGTAGCAGCAGATCTACCACACGTTCTTTACTCGCGATTTCAATATCTTGAGGTACATTTTGCCCCATGGTTAAAAACCCAATGGGCAGTTTAAAGCGAATGCTATGGTTAAGCAGACAACCATAGCTCACCGTTTCGTCCAATTTGGTAAAGCACACACTGTTTAAGCTTAAATCGGAAAAACGACGGGTAATATCAGAAAGTTCTTCGTCTTTGGTGGTGGCACTAAGGGTGAGGCACATTTCAATTGACTCTTGCCCACCCAGCAAATTTTGCAGATCGTTCATTTGTTGCTCATCACGCTGAGAGCGCCCAGCAGTGTCGATGATAATCACCTCAAAATCCTTAAAATTTTGAATGCACAATTGCAATTCAGCCCTGTCTTTTACCACGGCCAAAGGGGCTTCCATGATACGTGCATAGGTTTGCAGTTGTTCTACTGCTCCAATTCGGTAAGTGTCTACGGTAATAAGGGCCGTTTTGCGGTGTTGTTTGAGCATTTGTTGGGATGCAATTTTGGCTGCCGTGGTGGTTTTACCCACCCCAGTAGGGCCAATCAGGGCAAATACTTTGGGCTTATTTTGGGTGATTGGCATCCCATTGGTAACGTGAATAATTTTCATGAGCATCCGCGCCAAAAAAACTTTTACATAAGTAAACTCGTTTATCTCTTTGGGCGGAATAAACTTGGCAGCTTCTTGGGTTAAGCGTCGAGAAAATTTTTCTTCGACCCCCCCAAACACCAATTGCTGGTGCAAAGCCAACAGGTTTTCGGGTAGGTTTCGTTGGTCTTGTAAGCCTGGCTGCGCGGTAAGCATCTGCACCATGCGGCGTACATCGGCCAAATCGCCTTGCATACGGCGCATGGCCCCTTGATCTTCGTTGGTTTGGCGCAATACATTTTGTGAACTCGCAAGGGTATATTTTAACTCTTGCATTTCATCTTGCAATGAACCCAATAAATGATAGGCCTCGATGCGGCTGTGCCCCAGTGCTTGTTCAAGGGCTTGGGCATCGCCATTGGGCAGTGATTTCGAAGGGGGGGGGCTGGGTACACGGCTGGCAACGGATTTTGGCTTGGTGGCAGAAATGGTTGTCATTTCGGGCTCCGCTGCGGTAACCTCCAACATGGGTTTGCCAAACAAACCAAAAACCCCACCACCACTGCGTACCTGCCGCGTCGACAAAATGACTGCACTTGAGCCAATATCCTGCTTTACCTTACGCAATACCTCTTGCATGTTGGCACCGCGATAGCGCTTTACAACCATGTGTCTGCTTTAAAGTTTATCGAGAACTATTTTTAAGTGGTGCTTTGTTCATAGATTCGGGTGTACTCAGACCTCACGGGGTAGGTAGAAAAAAAAGGAAGATGACACCGAGTGACAATACCCTTTGTTTTTTTCGGATAAGCGCAGGTAAAAAAACGCGACATACCGCTGTTTTTTCGCACATTATCTTCGTAAACCGGATATACTAACGCGTGCAGTGTGTATCATACCATACCTAAAGATTCAATGCGGACATCGTTTGAGATCTCATGATGGGATAGTACCACCAAATTGGGCAAAAAGCGTTCAATCAAACGTTTTACATGCATGCGTACAAGGGGTGAGCAAAGCAAAATAGGCTGTGCACCGCTCTCTGCAAAGCGTTCCATTTGTGCTTCAAGGTTTTGCACCAATTGTTGGGTGGTGTCGGGGTCAAGCCCTAAATACGTGCCTTGAGAGCTACTTTTAATGGCAGATGCCAAGCGGTCCTCCATCTCTTGCGAGAGGCTAATGAGGAGCAATGCGCCATCGCCATTTTGGTGCTGGCGGGTAATGGTGCGCGCAAGGCGTTGTCGGACATGCTCGGTCAGCAGGTCAGGATCCTTGGTTAAGGGTCCCATGTCGGCTAAGGTTTCTAAAATGGTGTGCAAATCGCGGGCAGAAACGCGTTCTGCCAAGAGATTTTGCAATACCTTTTGGACCACCCCCAGGCTGAGTACATTGGGAATGAGTTCTTCAACCACTTTAGGTTCATTTTTGGCAAAATTGTCGAGCAGTTTCTGGGTTTCTTGGCGCCCTAAAAAGTCGGGTGCGTGGCGTTTGATAATTTCGACCAAATGGGTTGCCAGTACCGTGGGCAGATCCACCACGGTATACCCCCCCAGTTGTGCGCGTTCTTGGTCCGTAGGGTCAATCCACAAAGCAGGCAAGCCAAAAGCGGGTTCAATGGCACTCACCCCGTTGATCTCGTCAATAATTTCGCCGGTTTTCATGGCAAGAAGGTTGTCTACCATCAAATCGCCTGTGCCCACTTCAACCCCATTAATAATAATCGAATAGTTCCCAGAGGCCAGTTCGAGGTTATCCTTAATGTGAATGGGTGGCACGATAAAACCACTTTCAAGGGCAATTTGACGGCGAATCGATTTAATCCGTTCAAGCAGTTCGCCATCTTGCTCGGCATCAACCAAGGGAATCAAGCCATAACCCAATTCGAGGCCTAGGCGATCCATGGCTAACAACCCTTCCACATCCTCACCATCATCTTCTGCTGCACTCTCTTCTTCTTGTTTTTCGAATTCTGCTTGCTCGGCATCTGCACGTAATTTCGTTTTATGGAGCGTCCATGCGAGTGCACCTGTGCCAATCCCCACGCTCAACAAAGGAAAGGTGGGCATGCCAGGAATAATAGCAAAACCGCTTAACACGCCGCTTGCAATGCCAAGGGCCCGTACATTTCCCAGTAATTGGTGGCGTAGGTTTTCGCTTAATCCATGCTCGACCGAGGCTTTGGTTACCGCCAAGCCTGCTGCAACGGACACAATTAACGCAGGCATTTGCGAGACCAAACCATCTCCCACAGTTAAAATGGTGTAGGTTCCAAGGGCGTTGTCGAGGCTCATGTTAAATTGAAAAACACCAATGATGAGGCCTCCAACAATGTTGACCCCCGTAATGAGGAGACCTGCAATGGCATCACCGCGTACAAATTTGCTTGCACCGTCCATAGCCCCGTAAAAATCGGCTTCGTGCTGTACCTGCTCGCGGCGTGCCTTGGCATCGATTTCGTTAATAACCCCAGCATTTAAATCGGCATCAATGGCCAACTGCTTACCAGGCATGGCATCGAGGGTAAAACGGGCGGCGACCTCCGCAATGCGCCCAGCACCCTTGGTGATAACCACAAAGTTAATCAATACCAAAATAAGAAAGATAATCACCCCCACCACATAATTGCCTCCCACGACAAAATCGCCAAAAGAGCGAATCACAGCACCAGCCGCACCCAAACCTTCATGGCCATTTCCCAGAATAAGGCGGGTTGAGGCTACGTTAAGAGAGAGGCGAAAAAGGGTGGAAATTAATAAAACAGAAGGAAAACTAGAAAAATCGAGGGGCTTGGCGGTGAATAAGGATACAAATAAAATGAGGATCGACATGGCAATGCTTAGCGCCAACAAAAGGTCAAGCATTACGGGTGCAAGGGGTAGCACCAGCACCATAATAATTCCCACCACGCCCAAGGCAAGGCCTAGGTCGGTATTCCGCGAAAGGGCTTTAAGGCTAAACATAGCACTGGGCGCTGAGGTTGCATCTTGTGCCATCGCAAAGCCGTGCCCTTATCCAAAAATAATTTCGTGCGTCAACCGATGCCGCCAAAAGGCGCAGTGTGCTGTGCATACAAAAGGTGGCAACGAGCTGCCCTCTCCCTCACCAAGGCATGCAATAAATACGCCGATAAGCGGTGAGGATGAGGACTACAGGGCCACGCTATATTACGCACTGCGCTTAGAGTTTTGAATGAGCAAGGCCGAAACCCATAAAAGCATTAAAAACAGGCCGTGTTCGCGGAGCTCAGCACGGTCACCGAAAAGCACATCAAACACACTAAAGCCAATCAGTGTAATCCCAGCCAGCCAAAAACCCAGGCCTAAGGCATTGGCTTTTGCCTCAAAGCGTTGCTGTTGCACCATCGCCCACGCAAACAGCGCACCTATCACCAGCTCAAAAAGGCCTGTGACGACAAGCAACGGGGCAATGCCATCGGTGGGGAGGCTTAAGCGTTCAAAATAGCTGCTAAACTGCGCACTTCTGTCTTTGCCCCACCAGCGAAATAGACCGAGATGATGGCGATTTAAAAATTTGTCGAGGCCATTTATCAACCAAAACAGGGCCCAGTACAGGGAAACCAAGAAATGCATGGAAAGCCAATAGGGGATTTTTGGGTTCATAAGGCTGTGTTCTCCATTTGTGGGGGTTTTATAACAAAATTGGCAAAATGGGGGGCCTCAAGTGTAGCACAGGTTCATTTTATAAACCCTTAACGCAGTCAGTCCATCCATATTTTTAATCAGTTTACGGATGGCTGGTTTGCTGGTGGATTGCCCGCGTTACCTTGCTTAAGGCGGTACACATAAGCCAAAATTTCTGCCACAGCTTGAAAAAACCTTTCTGGAATGGGGTCGCCAATCTCGACTTCGTTAAACAGCGAGCGCGCGACAGTGGGGTTCTCCACAATGGGAATGCTGTTCTCTTCTGCTGCTTTACGAATGCGCAAAGCCACCCAATCGGCACCTTTTGCCGTTAATTCTGGGGCATGCATAACCTCGCTATCGTAGCGTAAAGCCACCGCAAAGTGGGTCGGGTTGGTTACGACCAAGTCTGATCTTGGCACCTCTTGCATCATGCGACTTCTTGAGGCATCGCGCTGAATTTGGCGCACCCGCGCACGCAGTTGTGGGTCACCTTCGGATTGGCGATGCTCCTCTTTGGTCTCTTGTTTGGTCATCATCAAGCGTTGCTCATGGCGAAACCGCTGATAGAGATAGTCGACTACAGCCAGTAAAATCATGGCCAATGCAGAATAGATCAGCAGTTTAAGCACCAAGTGGTAGGTATAGCGCATCAAGCCAACCATGGGCAGCTGGCTTAAGCCCAACAGCTTTTGTGCATCATTCGACAGCACCCCATAGACGATAACCCCAATAATACCCATTTTGAAAATGGACTTAAATAACTCAACCAAACCATCGATGGAGAAAATGCGCTTAAAGCCTTCAAGGGGATTGAGGCGTTCGGGTTTTAGTTTGAGTGGATTAATATGCCAGCCCACTTGTAACACCACCACAAAAGAGGCAAGCAAAGCGGCCAACATAAGCAACAAACCAAATACGGGCAGTAAGCTTGTTAATCCCGCATTAAAGCCTGCACTTAATTGGCCAATGCTCATATCGGGTGCCGTGATTGCCACCGGGATCCACTGTCGCCATAAATTTGACAAAATGGTGGTCAACCAGTCACCGCCAATAAGCAGCGCAAGGGAAAAAAATGCCAGCAATGTCGCAGGGGCTGCTTCGCGGCTGAGGACTACCTGCCCTTCGCGGCGTGCTTCTTCGCGGCGTCGAGGAGAAGCGGGTTCGGTTTTTTCTTGTCCGTCTTGCTCGGCCATGCGGAGTTCTTTACGCTTTCATGCGCTAAGGTGAAGTGGGCAATCGCTTAAGGGGTGAGAGGAGAAGCGGGTTCGGTTTTTTCTTGTCCATCTTGCTCGGCCATGCGGGGTTCTTTACGCTTTCATGCGCTAAGGTGAAGTGGGCAATCGCTTAAGAGGTGAGAGGAGAAGCGGATTCGGTTTTTTCTTGTCCGTCTTGCTCGGCCATGCGGGGTTCTTTACGCTTTCATGCGTTAAGGTGAAGTGGGCAATCCCCAAGGGGCGGTCAAATTTTCTAAAGCGAAGGCGTGCACTTGCATAATGGCTTGCACCATAAAAGGGGAACTCATGGCCAAAATAGCAATCCCTAACCCTACAGTAAACGGTGCAGCCACAATAAACATATTGGTTTGCGGTGCAGCACGTGCCACCAAGCCCACCGCAATGTTGGCCGCGAGCATGGCAGCAATGGGTGGCGCACCTACTTTAACCCCCATGGAAAAAACCCCCGCACCAAGGCGCATGTAATGCGATAACAAAGGGGGTGTGGCGGTCAGCGTTCCCACGGGAGCCAGTTCGTAACTCCTCACCAGCCCTTCGAGCATAAGGTGGTGGCCATTGAGAGCAAAGAGCAACAAAACAGCAAGCGTGCTTTGAAAACCCGAGATGATAGACACCTGTTGGCCGCTAATGGGGTTAAAAATGCCGGCAATGCCTAAGCCCATTTGCAAACCTGCGATTTCCCCTGCCAGTTCAACAGCAGCAACGGCTAAGCGCACTGCAAAACCAAGTAGCAAGCCTATTAACACTTCACCCATTACCCAAATAACCGCTAAGGCAAGGTTGGGGTTAGGGTTTAAGGTAGGCGTGGTAACGACAGGAAAAATGACAAGGGATAAAACAAATACAAGCAGCACGCGAATTCGGTTAGGCAAGGCTTGGTCGCTAAACCCAGGGGCAATCAGCATGAGCCCAGAAAGGCGGGAAAAAACAAAAAAGAAACCCACAAATTGTGCGGGGGAAAAATTGAGCAAGTTGGCCATTGGCAACGCCTTCCTTGGCGTGTTGGATGCAGCTTTTCGATTGGCCGCCAAAGCGAATTGCAGGTTCGAGATCGGTGGTTTTTTGTTTAATGGGTTTTTGCCAACATTTGACGCAGCACCGTTTGCAAAATTCCGCCATTGCGGTAGTAATCGACTTCCACAGCGGTATCAAGGCGGGAAATCATGCTAAATTCAAGTACTTTACCACTGGGTTGTACGGCCTTAATTTTCAGGTCGATCCCAGGCTTCATATCGTCGGCAATGCCCTCAATCGCTATAACCTCTTCGCCAGTCAGTTGAAGGCTGTGTGCATTTTCGCCCTCTTTAAACTGCAAAGGCAATACGCCCATGCCCACGAGGTTACTGCGATGAATCCGCTCAAAGCTTTCTACCAAAACGGCTTTAACCCCAAGTAGCATGGTGCCTTTCGCAGCCCAATCGCGCGAGCTCCCTGTGCCATACTCTTTACCACCAATAACCACCAGCCCCACACCTTCTTCTTTGTAGCGCATGGCGGCATCGTAAATGACCATCTTTTCACCGCTCGGAAAATGTTTGGTCCAGCCCCCTTCTTGTGGGGCAACCATATGGTTTTTAAGGCGAATATTGGCAAAGGTAGCGCGCGTCATAATGTGATCATTCCCGCGTCTTGAACCGTAAGCATTAAACTGGGCGCGGGAAACATCTTTGCTGAGTAAAAATTTACCCGCAGGGCTATCAGGCATAATCGCGCCCGCGGGAGAGATATGGTCGGTGGTAATCGAGTTCCCAAATACCCCCAGCACGCGCAAATTGGTCGGGTTTTGAACGCTCGGCACCTCTTTACGGAGACCATCGAAATAAGGCGGTTCTTGAATATAGGTCGATTGCTCATCCCATGCATACAACTCAGCACCCAAACCGCCAATTTTATTCCACAATGGCGAGGAGTAAGCGTTTGTTTGATAGCGCTCAATAAAGTCATCGCGCGAAAGGTTACCGGCAATGGTTTGTTCAATTTCAGCACTGGTTGGCCAAACGTCTTTCAAAAAAACATCGCCCTGACTCCCTTTGCCGATGGGCTCGGTGGTGAGGTCAAGGTTGACGTTACCTGCAATGGCATAAGCGACCACCAAAGGCGGGGAAGCGAGATAATTGGCACTGGTTAAGGGATTCACTCGGCCTTCAAAATTCCGATTTCCACTTAAGACAGCACTCGAGAGAAAGCCCGTTTCTTCAATCATTTTGGCAACAGGCGCATCCAGGGGCCCACTGTTGCCAATGCACGAGGTGCAACCATAGCCCACAATATGAAATCCGAGCTCTTCCAGATAACCGAGCAAACCTGCTTTTTCGAGATAGTCTTTGACCACCCGCGATCCAGGAGCCAAGCTGGTTTTGACATAAGGTTTGACCGCAAGGCCTTTTTCGACGGCTTTTTTGGCCAGTAAGCCCGCAGCGATTAACACGGAAGGATTGGAGGTGTTGGTACAACTGGTAATGGCAGCAAGCACGACCGCCCCTTGGGTAAGTGAAACTTTTCCTCCTTTGATTTCAATAGTTTGGGCATCATGTATCGTTTTTTCTGGACGCCCATACCCTCCCTCGCCCACAGGTGCTGAAAAACTTTTTTGAAATCCGTGTTTCATCTCGCGCAACAATACCTTATCCTGGGGGCGTTTGGGGCCCGCCAAGCAAGGTTCAACATCGGTGAGTGAAATCCCAATTTGCTGCGAAAATTGGGGATCCGGTGCATCCAAAGAGGCAAACAAGCCCTGCGCTTTGCTGTAACGCTCCACCATATCAATGTGTTCTTCTGTGCGGCCTGTTAAGCGTAAGTAGTCAATGGTTTTTTCATCCACTGGAAAAAAGCCCATCGTCGCACCGTACTCAGGTGCCATATTCGACAAAGCGGAACGATCTGGCAAACTAAGGGAGTGCGCCCCTGGACCATAAAATTCAACAAACTTGCTCACCACACCCAGTTTGCGCAGAATTTGCGTTACGTGTAAGGCAAGGTCGGTCGCTAAAACACCTTCTTTTAAGGCACCTTCAAGGCGGACCCCCACCACTTGTGGTGCCAGCATGTAATAGGGCTGACCTAGCATGGCTGCTTCTGCTTCAATGCCACCCACGCCCCAACCCAGTACGCCAAGGCTGTTAATCATGGTGGTATGCGAATCGGTGCCCAGTACAGTGTCCGGGCAAGCAACGGCCTCTCCGCCTGCCTCGCTCAAGCGAACCACTTTGGCTAAGTGCTCCATATTGACTTGATGCACAATACCCGTTGACGGGGGGATAACGGTGAAATTGTCGAAAGCATTTGCGCCCCATTTTAAAAACGCATAGCGCTCACCATTACGCTCATACTCGCGGGCTTCATTATAGACTTGCGCGTTACTGCTACCATAGGCATCCACTTGAACAGAATGGTCAATCACCAGTTCAGTGGGAATCAAGGGGTTGATCCGGCTGGGAGAACCATTTAACTGCTTCATCGCCACGCGCATGGCAGCCAAATCGACCACCGCGGGCACCCCAGTAAAATCTTGCATTAACACGCGTGCGGGCATAAAGGGTGTTTCATTGCTCGCTGTGGTATCGGCCGTCCATTTCGCTAAATTTTCCACATCGGATTCTGTTACAAGGCCTTTGCCAGCATGGCGTAACACCGATTCTAAAACGATTCGAATCGACCGTGGCAAGGTCGCAAGGCTGCTACAAACGTTGGCTTTTTCCAATGCTTCCAAATGGTACATCCAAACGTTGCCATTTTTTGTGCTTAGGCGACTACGAGAATTAAAAGCGTGTTGTTCCATTATGTTCAAATCAATCAAGCATGGGTGTTCGAATAACTTCTTATCTCAATAAAAACGACTGTTAAGCTTTTATGGGTAGGCAGGCATCATTGGATGCAGATGAATGCACTCCCCGTTTGCCCCAACAGACAAGGTACAATACTGGCACATAAACCATGGGTTTGCCAGACAGCATTGTTGCTAAATCACCCGCTGAAAAATGGCAACGTTGCCCGTCGATTAGGGGACGAGGTTTTGCAATAAAGCAGTTGCCATGTTTCATCTTTGCATGCCATAAGAATGGTGCAAGGCAAGTGCAGGGAAAAATAAAATCACCCCCTTGGTTTAAGGATCCCTGTGTGGCTACGTTGCCACGTTGTTATTTTTCAGAAATATATATCAAGGCAAGTGCAGGGAAAAATAAAATCACCCCCTTGGTTTAAGGATCCCTGTGTGGCTACGTTGCCACGTTGTTATTTTTTAGAAATATATATCCCAGTCACATATTGTGATGGCACACCCTAACTGTGAGTTGCTGTAACCGTGAAAAAAATTGACATCAAAGGCTATCAAGAAACCATCATTGAGCGCAGTGATTACCCACTTGAGAAAACAAAGGGAATTTTAAACCAGGAAACCACCGCTATTTTGGGCTACGGCCCACAAGGGCGTGGTCAAGGGCTTAACATGCGTGACCAAGGGTTTCATGTTATTTTGGGTTTAAGAAAAGGGCGCAGTTGGGACCTTGCTTTAGAAGATGGATGGGAAGAAGGTGTTTCGTTATTTGAAATGGAGGCCGCCGCACAAAAAGGAAGTATCATTCAATACCTCGTTTCTGATGCAGGGCAAATTCCCATGTGGCCTGTGGTAAAGAGTTGCTTAAATGAGGGGGATTGCCTCTATTTTTCTCACGGATTTGGGATTGTGTTTAACGACCAAACAAACATTGCACCGCCAGAAAATGTGGATGTGGTGATGGTGGCCCCCAAGGGCAGTGGCTTGTCGGTTAGGCGCTTGTTTGAACAAGGAAGTGGGATTAATGCTTCCTATGCGGTGCATCAAGATTACACGGGGCGAGCAAGAGAGCGTTGCCTTGCCACCGCCTTTGCCATTGGCTCTGCCCATGTATTTGAAACCACTTTTGAGCACGAGGTGTATAGCGATTTAACGGGAGAGAGGTCGGTGCTGATGGGATTGATTGAGGGGGCGTTTCGTGCGCAGTTTAACGTGCTCCGTAAAAAAGGCCATTCGCCCTCTGAAGCATTTAATGAAACCGTTGAAGAAGCGTTAACCAGTTTGTACCCGCTTATTCATGAGCGCGGGATGGATTGGATGTATGCCAATTGCTCGGTTACTGCACAGCGCGGTGCCTTAGATTGGGCGCCTAAGTTTCAAAAAGTGCTTGAGCCCGTTATTGAAGAAGTGTACGACCGTGTTAAGTCGGGGGAGGAAACGCGGATTGCCATCGATTCAAACTCCCGGGATAATTACCGAGAGCAGCTCGAGAAGGAACTAAAAGCGGTTGATGAATCAGAACTATGGACTGCGGGTAGGGCGTTGCGCCCACTGCGCCCACAACCCAAATAAGCGGTGCTCTAGTTTACGCTTTTGCCTCTGGTTTTTCTGCCTTTTCTGGGCTGGGGGGTGAGATCCCTTCTTCTATGGGTGTGGTTTCTCCGGTAAGTGTCGTCGAATTACGCCCCTCTTGTGCTGTCGTTTTTCCCGCATCATCTGGCATGGCAAACGGTTCCCCCCCCCCACCTAGTGCTTGGGTACCAGCAGCCTGTGCCATTTGTGGAGTGGGGGTTTTTCCCGCTGCTGCGGGGCTTGCGCCTGGTTGTGTGTCCACGGAAAAATCTGGCAACTTGCTCTCTGCCCATGCCATGTCATCTCTTATTTCATCGCGAGCCACCTTTGGAGCACTCTTGGGCGTTGTTCGGGGATCACCCGCAGCAGGGGCGTCGCCATTTACAGAGTATGCCTGGTTATTTTCCATCCAGTTTGCATCTTTCTCGAGTGCTGCGACATAACCATCGCCTTTCGCGTTATCTGCGTCACCCTTTTCGATCAAACTCGCTTGAGGCGCAAACACCTCATCGTGCACGATGGGTTCTGAGGCCTGATCTTCTTGAGACGCTCCTTTTGCATCTTTTTGTGCAAAGGAATCGACATGCATTTTTTGCGCGAACGAATCTTTTATCTTTTGCCCTTCTGCCTCCTTACTCAGGGCCTGGCTCGTAATCACATCCTCGTTCAAGATTACCAAATCCTCCATATCCCCATGAGACAAGAAGCCCGCCAGGTGACGCACCAAAATATTGAGCAAGTTTGCTTGGCGAAGCAAGTCATCAGCGATGGTGACACTTTCTTGTGAAAGGGTCGAATTTGCTTGTGTGGACTGCCTTAGACCCTCAATCGCATCTTGAAAGGAGCGGGCCGTTTTCGCCAAGTTACCATTGGTTCGACCTAAATTTTGCAAGATTTTATAGATTTGTGAGACAAATTCGTGAATGCGTTCCATAGCCTTGGCGGCTTCATCTGCCGCCTCGGTACCCACCTCTGCTTCTTTTTGAGATAAATCAAGCAGTTTGTAGGTTTGTTCCGCTGCACCCGCACTCCGTCCAGCCAGGTTGCTCACCTCATCGGCCACCACAGAAAAGCCCTTACCATAGGTGCCCGCCCGTGCAGCCTCAACCGCAGCATTTAATGCAAGCAAGTTGGTTTGAAATGCAATCTCATCGATCGAACGCACGACTTCAACCGTTTGTTCCGAAGCTTGATGAATCCCTTTCATGGCATGGCTAAGCCGTACGCTTGCCTCCTCGCTCACCCTTGTATAGAGGTTTGCCTGGCGAGCACGGCGTTCACTATCTAAAGTACCTTGGGTACTCGTTTTTAAGAGGTTGTGCATTTTGTGCATGTAGTTGTTCAAAACTTCAGAGATACGATTTTGGGAGTCAACCTCCGTCACCAAAGCATGCCCCGATTTTTGTACCTGTAGGGCTGATTTTTGTAACCGTGTTGCCACCCGCTCCATCTCAGCAATCACATCATCAATAGGGGCAGCAAGGTAGCGTATAGCACGAGAAACAACCCACCACATTAAGGCTAAAACGCCTATGATGATGATAAGCAAGAGCAGAAAACTGAAAGCGACGACGGCAAAATCCTGCTCAATATCTTTTTGCAAACGCACGTAGACCTGGGCCATGGTATCGCCAAAAGTATCATGAAGACCAACAAGAACCTGCGTGCCTTGACCAACCCATCCTTTGACATTTATTTCAGTGCCAAAGTTTTGAAAACTTGCTTTTTCAGCAGAGGCCAGCAAATCTTTTTGCCCTTGGTCTAATACGTTCCCGTCTTCAATCAATACGGGTCCATTTACCAATGTTTCAAACACAATATCCAAAAATTGAAAATATTCAGAAATATCATGTTGAACACCTTCATCGCGACCATGCACATCTTGACCAGATATTGGGATTGTATCGTTTGAATCGGCAAATGATCTGCGAATGGAATAAGCCGTTCGATTCCCTAAGTTCAACAAGGAACGTACCCCCGTACTAGGGACCTTGCCTACAGCCCATTCGGTAGACAGAGCAAGCCATTGTGTAAAAAATAGTTCTTGATTACGCAGCGTACGATTTAAGGAATAGAAAAAGGTCAATGCATCGTGGGAACCATGACCTATGCTACCGCCCCCTAATATCTCACCCAGCCATTGGCCCAATCGGGGAATATCATAGCTGTGCAACAAAGCATCTTGCCCAATCTGCCCGGCATCGACTTGTTTTCGTACAGTCGTAACATTTCGTGTGTTGAGATCATCTGAAAAACCAACCAAAAAGCCGCCTATACTGGGTGATGCGTAATATTCTGCAATCAATTCCGCTTCCGTTTGCTCACGTGGTAGCAAGGGTTTCATCAAAGTCACAAGGAATGTCGTATCCTCGCCAGTCACGGGATCCTCTGCAACGACAATGGGTGTGTCGACGATCCCCTTTGCCTGCGTATTTGCAGTGGGATCGACCGCAGTGGGGGCTTTGGCGCTCGCATCGGCATCTACAAGGGTTTCTTGTGCACTGGCGTCAGTGTCTGAATCTGGAGATGCTGCCTGTGTGTCTATCACTTCTTCATCCGATTCTTCGTTCCCCAACTCGACCGCAAAGTTGATATCAGAAAAGCCTTCTGAATCTACGCCCGTTTTATCTGTATCCGTCTCCAACTCGATGGCAAAGTCGCCACCAGAAAAGTCTGTTGAATCTACGCCCGTTTCACCCTCCGTTTCACCCTCCGTTTCACCCTGTGCTTCCTCTTCCGTAAAACTGGGCATACTAAAAGATATTTCGGTATCGAAGTCACCCTCTCCTTTAGCATCGGCTTCATTATTTTCTGCTGTGGGATCACCGGGTTCGGGTTGAACCGCTGGGCTTGATGCTGTGGGATCACCGGGTTCGGGTTGAACCGCTGGGCTTGATGCTGTGGGATCACCGGGTTCGGGTTGAACCGCTGGGCTTGATGCTGTGGGATCACCGGGTTCGGGTTGAACCGCTGGGCTTGATGCTGTGGGATCACCGGGTTCGGGTTGAACCGCTGGGCTTGATGCTGTGGGATCACCGGGTTCGGGTTGAACCGTGTTGTCTGGCAGTCCCTCCGTAGCGGGAAGAGGGGAAACGAACCCCTCGATCACCCCCCCCCCCTGCGCTGTTTGCACAACGCGGTCGACATCCGCTTTTAACTGCTGAAAATCTGTAATGGCAGCATCGGTTTGCATCCGTGCTTTAAGCAACTGCGGTCGATAGGCTCCATCGACGAGCAATAAGGCAGAAAGACCGCGCTCAATTTGCATGCTGTGCAGCACACGAGATGCAGATTGCAAAATGCTTATTCTGGCAGCGGATTGTTTGGTATGGTCAATTTCCTCCAACCTACCAATGAGTCGCCCGTAGGCAAAATAGAGCATTACAGCTAAGGGAAGCAAGGTGAGGATGATCATCCTAAGGCGTAGTCCACCTAAACCTTTATTTTTCAAAACAAAATCCTTATGAGCTAAGGGGCTATTATCGACGGGGAATTAATTTGTACTTGGCCGGCAGATGGTATGGGTCGTCTATATTGATAGGGCCATGCCATATTGTATAGGGCCATGCCATTTTGCCAATCGGGTTTTTACGGTAATACTCTCTTCACATTTTGTGTGATTAAGTACTGTGCTTGGCAACGATACTACCCCTTTTTGAGGGATTATCATACTGCATCCCTCAATTTTATGGCAGAGCGTGTTTTTTTTTAAAAAAATGCTTTCGACAACAGCCAAGCATGTTCTTAGATTTTTCCGGAGCACTTTGGCAACACAGCGTTATTTTTTAAAACGGGTGCTTGCATGGTATGGTGAGATCCAAAAACATAATTCAGTGGCTTGTTACCAAAGTTGTTTGTGATGCTTGTACTTGCATAAAGCATGCACTGCTTTTTATTTTTGATTAAAAAATACGCGAAAACATCCAATTTTGATCAGCGAGTTGTTTTTAAAAAGTTATGACGCCCTCATCTATTAAGCCCCCACCGCATTTATCCCCTTTACGTGCCATGATGCAATCCCAGCAATTGAACTGGGTATTGCTGCTCTCTTGTGATGCGCATCAAAGTGAGTATTCTCCTGAACATTGGCAGGTACGCCAGGCATTTACGGGCTTTCGTGGTTCTGCTGGAGATGCCTTGGTGGGGACACATGAAACCCACCTATGGGTTGATTCGCGCTACCACCTGCAAGCAGAACAACAAGCACCTTGGGCAAGTATTCATAAACTAGGAGAAAAACAGGTTGTTTCATGGCTTGAATGGCTGGTCCAAAAAGCCCAAACGGGTCAAGCCTTTACCCTTGGTATCCACCCTATGCAGGTGACGATGCGGCTGTTTCAAAAAATAGCGTGCGCCTTCAAAAATAGTCAGGCAAAGGTGGTGCTCCTGCCCCAAAATAGTTTGCACGAAGCATGGACACATGCTCCCAAGCGCCCTGGGAGTAAAGTGTTTGCCTTGCCTAAAAAATGGACCGGAGAAAGCGCAAAGGAGAAATTGTCGCGCGTGCGTAGAATGATGGCAAGCCATTCAGGTGGAATGGATGCATTGCTCTTGACCCGTTTGGATGAGGTCGCTTGGCTTTCTAATTTGCGTGGCAGAGATGTTCCTCACAACCCCGTGTTTGAAAGTTGGCTCCTAATCACTCCAAACCAAGCGTTTCTCTATAGCGATAATCCATTGCAAGCCATAGCACAGCAAACCATCGAAGGGGTGTTTCAATGGTTGCCTTACGATGGTGTGTATCCCCAATTGGCGGCATTGGCAAAAGCAAAAGCAAAGGTGTGGTTGGACCCCAATGCGGTCAATATGCGTTTGGCAAAAGCCTTGGAAGGCGCAGTGCACCACACCACACCCGTCCCCCCCGTCATGGCATTCAAGGCTCAAAAAAATACGGCTGAAATCAAGCAAAGCGAGGTCGCGCATTTGCGTGCAGGCTGCGCTTTTGTGCGCGCCTTGTACGCCTTAGAAACCCAGTTGAAAACTGCCCAGCAGATCAGCGAAGCCCGTTTTGCCTCTTCGCTTTTTGAAGAGTATGCTAAGGAAGAGGATTTTGTTGAATTGAGTTTTCCCACCATTGCGGGGTATGGACCCAATGCGGCCATTGTGCATTACGGAACTCCCAGCAAAGAAGTGTTTTTGCAGCCAGGGAGCATGTTGCTGGTGGATTCTGGAATACAAATCGCAGGTGCCACCACCGATGCCACCCGCACGATTGCCATTGGCCCACCAAGCCCTTTATTGTGTGCGCGTTATACCCAAGTGCTACGTGGACACATTCGCTTGGCGCAACAAATATTTCCAGAAGATTGCAGCGGGCAAGCATTGGATGCCTTGGCACGCAGTGTGCTTTGGCAACAAGGCCTTGACTTTGGCCACGGGACAGGGCACGGGGTAGGGGCATTTTTAAACGTACACGAAGGACCTTACCATATCTCACCACGGGTAAAATCTGCTTTGCGGGTGGGTGTCATTATTTCTAACGAACCAGGGTGGTATCAAGATGGTTGGGGGGGGATTCGCTGCGAGAATTTGTATGTCGTGGAAGAGGCCAGCCATTTGTCTGCCGACACTAGCGGCAGAAAATGGCTCCGGTTTCGGCCCTTAACTTTAATGCCTTTCGATAGCAGCATGATCCAATGGAAAATGCTTAGCCACGAAGAACTGGCATGGCTTACAAACTACCATCGGCACGTTTGCATTACGCTGTCTCCTTCGCTGCAAGCGCCGCAACAGCAATGGCTTTCCCGTGCTTGCGCGATACCCGTAATGGATGCGCCATTGGATTAACCCCATTTTTACGGATAACACGGTGGCACTCCGCTGCCTTTTTGCGAACATGATGATTGATGCAGCGTGTGTCTTTTAAAGCTTGTAGGTCTCCATTGTTTTTCCTTGGCACTTTTCTCCGTTTTTTAAAAACGTTTTGCCCCAAACGTTGTCTTGTGGGGTTGTTTTGCGCCATTGCGCTATCTGGCGGGTGGGCGCATAATGCCCTTGCTCAGCAGGCATTTTCTGGCGATAAAACCCCCAGTGCCGGTACCAGTGCCAGTGCCACTGTGTGCTTGAGCCCCGCCGAATGTTTACAGCAATTGCGCTTTGCAGAAAGTGCTCTGTTGCGTCAACAGGCGGCCCAAGTCTTGGGAGAACGCGGTTCGACCACGGCCAATTCAGCCTTAATTATGGCGCTCCAAAACGATCCCAGTGAGTTTGTAAAAATTAAAGCCGTGCAAGCCTTGGGGCGTTTGCGGATGCCACGGAGCTTTGAACCTCTGGTAAACACCCTAAACCAGGCCAAAAGCGGTCGGTTACGCGTCGCAGCAGCCCTTGCGTTGGGGGAAGCACAGATGGTCAAAGCCACGCTCCCCCTTCAAAACACCTTAAAAAAAGATGCCCATTGGCGCGTGCGTCGTGCTGCAGCATTCGCCTTAGGGCGCTTTAACCAAAGCCAGCATGTATCCACCCTGCTCACGGCACTCCAAAGCGAACCCCATCCGTTGGTACGTTTTCGGATTGCCACCGTCTTGCAAAAAATACCTTTCAGCCCGCAGCAAACCTTGGCTGCGGCACCCGTGCTAATTAAAGGGTTTGAAGCGGAAAAAAATATCCAGGTACGCTTGGCAATGATTGCTTTGCAAGGAACTATAGGGGGCGATCAAATTCAGCAAGCACTGTTGGTTTTGTTAAGCGACAAACACGTGGAAGTGCGTGAAGCTGCTGTACGTGCATTGGGCGATATCCCAAACAACCGTACAACCCAACGGCTTATACAAACCTTGCGTGATGATACCGACTTACGCATCCGCCAAGCCGCCTTGCGCGCACTTAGCAAGCACAAAACGGCCTTTGCTCAAGAGGCCATTGCTTACTATGCCAAACATACGAGGTTGAAAGACCTCCAAAATTTGGCAAAAGATCTTTTACAAAAAAGCACGCAAACAACCCCTTTGCCTGCAAAACGGCCCTAAAAGCCATTCCTATGAAGCCATGTGAAGCCTGTTTTTGCGATGCGTCGGGTTTTTTCACGCCATTGTTCAGTTTCAAATTGAGACGCCTGTAACCCTTTTCACAACCCCTTTTCACAACAATAACATACCACTGTAACCTCGAGCCCTTGAATTATGACTCAACAACATTTCACCGAAACCTTGTGGAAAAGCAATCAGCCAGAACCCCGTACCATCACCCTGGTACGGCATGGTGAAACTTTTCAAAACCGCGAAGGTGTTGTGCAAGGGCAAGACCCGACCTGGGGGCGCCTAACTCCAGAAGGCATCCAACAAGCACAGTTGTTGGGTCAGCGCAGCCATACCGTTCCTTTTGATGCGGTATATTGTAGCCCGTTGGAGCGTGCCGTACTCACCATGGCTTTCATGCTGGCACCACGCCAAGGCAATCGTACCTTGCCTATTGTATTTGCCGATGCGCTAAAAGAGATTAACATGGGTGCGTTGCAGGGCCGTTCCCAAAAAGAGTGGAAGCAAGAGGCCAAAGGGCAAGATCCCATGGTATTTAAGGCCAAAAATGGCGGGGAAAATTGGCTGGATGTCCAAAAACGGAGCAGCGGTTATTTTTGCAACACCATCTTAGCCTCTTCGTATCAGCGTATTTTGGTGGTAGCACATGGGGGGGTTAATCGCGGCATTTTATCTTCACTGTTAGGCATGAGCATGGAAGAAAGCTGGCGCGGTGCAGGAGAAGGTTGCCCACAAGACAACACGTGCGTGAACGTTTTTAAAATCGATTCTTTAGGCAAAGTGCAAGATATGGTGGTGAATGACACCAAACATTTAAAGCCAATCTCTCGAGGAGCCTTTGCGGGCCAGCGTTGGATTGTTCATGAGCGGTGCTTCGAACTTTTGGAGCAGCCAACCAAAACCGCTTTAACCAAAGAGTACAGCCCATTTTAAATGGTTTATTAGCACGGTTTTATGCATATGCAAAGGGCACTGAAGGGCGCTGAAGGGCGCTGAGGTTGCGGTACAGGGTTTTAAGCTTTTTTCTCTTGACAAGCATTGATGTACCCGCTGAGGCGCATCTTGTGACGCCATGGAAGGCTCGTCGAGTCGCATCTTATAAAGCCGGCGCATCTTGTGACGCCATGGAAGGCTCGTCGAGTCGCACCTTATGAAGCCATGGAATTTTTAAGGATGGATCCACATGCTTATAGGCTAAGGGCGTTACCGTGGACGAATTTCTTGCACACGAGGGGGTACTTCGCGCGGTAAAGGGGTTTCATTGGGCGCAGCTCGCAGCGATTCTTGCCTGCTATTTGGCAAGGGTACTTGAGGCAAGGCAACCGAAAACGGGAGTGCAGGTGAGTATTCTAACAGGCCCGTTTTTTGATCTCGGCCTACCACACGCCAGTACAGGGTATCGACCCCCGTTTTGCGCATGAGGGAATGGGCCATGCCAGGAAGTTCTCCCTCTAACGGAATAATTTCTTGGTCATTCACCCACAGGTCACCTTGAGGGAGTTGAAAACTGTTTTTTTTATCTAAAAAATCCTGATACGCAGAAATCTCAACCTTAAACTCTTTAAATAACCGGCTTCGCCAACGAAATACAAACAAGCCTTGGGCTTCAAACACAAATCCCGTACGGGGGAACTCTTGCTCGATCAAGCTTAAACGCACGGGTCTAGAAGAGGTGGCAATGTTATTTTTGCGCCGCCTTTCGCGTAAAATGCGGCGTGGGTCTGCATGTAAGGTAATGACATAACGTCCCGTGGGCGTGTTTAAAGGCAAGAGCGCACTAAATTCAAGTTCTACTTTTTCTCCGGGGGCCAATGCCTCGACCTCGGTGCGAGATAAATTAGCCCTTCGCCTTGGGTTGCGCTCGTCGACGTATTGCACTTCAATCTCAATGCTGCGTGCCAGGTCCCCCCCCACATTGCGCAATTCAGCACGCAGGCGCACGGGCTCGCCAATCAGGGTAAAAACAGGGGTGTGTAAGCTTTCCCATACCAAATCAACGGGGCTAAATTTGGGTGACGGCGCATTGGGGGCGAGGCGCAATGCCGCTGCGTTTCTTCCTGTAGCACTGGTTTGCGATCTAGAGGCAGCATTTTTTGGGTTTGCGCCTTTTCGCCCCTTTTTAGCCAGGCCTATTATCTCAAAAGGTTGCCGAAACACAGGCTTGCCATGAAGCAAGGGGGTTTTATTTTGCGTATTCAATACCTCAACCCGCAAAGTATAGTGCCCCGGAACTTTGGGGGTGCCAAAGCGAAAAAACACCCGCTGGCGTTCACCCGCGCGCGTGGTGATGGTACGCCTTAAAGGTTTGTGAACAAAACGGCCATTGTGGTCTTCAAGGCGCACATCAACCAGTGCTGCAATGGGCGATTGTGGATGGTCGTTGCGGAGGGTGATTTGGACCAACTGGTTTTTGCCAGGGTTTAGTTTGGGGTGGCTAATGGCGACCTGTTCCACATCTAACGTTGCCAAGGCTTGCCAGGGTGCGCACAGCCAGCCCACCAGCACCAAGCCTGCCACCTTGCAAAGGCCTTTGGTGGCATGCCCTGCAAGGTGCAAGCGGCAATGTGGGGGTTGTGGGGGGGGTGCGCAATGCGGTAAAGCCATGTGCATGCTCTTTTGTTTAAGTTTGGTTTAGCCAATGGTCAAAAACCATCACAAAAGGGCTAACATGCAAACTTCGTCCCCTTAGGGACTATTACAACAATAAAGCCCTCAAAAAAACACGGTGCTTGGGTGCTAAAAGGCGTTTTGTCGTTTGAAACCCTTTTTTTCCGGCCCTAGCAGCCTTTGTATTTTTTGCGGGTACATTCACGGGCAAGCTCCTGTGCCTTTGCAATTTGGGTCGGGGTCATTTTTTTCGCAACAATATCCCTTAACTCTGCACCCTGCGCCATCCCATTCGCTGTAGCGAGGTTGGCCCACATGTGGGCATAAACCCTATCTTGGATGACACCTTCCCCTTTGTCGTACGCCACACCTAGATTGAACTGGGCAGAGGCATGTCCCTGCTCAGCAGCAAGGCGAAACCACTTGACTGCTGCCTTATAATCCTTTGGAACACCTTCTCCTCCGGCGTACATCATACCCAGCTTGAACTGGGCAGCGGCATCCCCCTGCCCAGCAGCAAGGCGAAACCACTTGACTGCTGCCTTATCATCCTTTGGAACACCTTCCCCTGTGGCGTACATCAAACCCAGATTGAACTGGGCTTCGGCATGTCCCTGCCCAGCAGCAAGCTTATACCACTTGAATGCCGCCTTATCATCCTGTGGAACACCTTCCCCTTTGTCGTACAACACACCCAGATTGTACTGGGCAGAGGCATGTCCCTGCTCAGCAGCAAGGCGAAACCACTTGACTGCTGCCTTATCATCCTTTGGAACACCTTCCCCTTTGTCGTACAACACACCCAGCTTGAACTGGGCAGCGGCATCCCCCTGCTCAGCAGCAAGGCGAAACCACTTGACTGCTGCCTTATAATCCTTTGGAACACCTTCCCCTTTGTCGTACATCAAACCCAGATTGAACTGGGCAGAGGCATGTCCACCCTCAGCAGCAAGCTTATACCACTTGACTGCTGCCTTATAATCCTTTGGAACACCTTCCCCTTTGTCGTACAACACACCCAGATTGTACTGGGCAGCGGCATGTCCCTGCTCAGCAGCAAGGCGAAACCACTTGACTGCTGCCTTATCATCCTTTGGAACACCTTCCCCTTTTTTGTACGCCACACCCAGACAGATCTGGGCATCGGCATGTCCCTGCTCAGCAGCAAGGCGAAACCACTTGACTGCTGCCTTATCATCCTTTGGAACACCTTCCCCTTTGTCGTACGCCACACCCAGATTGAACTGGGCATCGGCATGTCCCTGCCCAGCAGCAAGGCGAAACCACTTGAATGCTGCCTTATCATCCTTTGGAACACCTTCCCCTTTGTCGTACATCACACCCAGATTGAACTGGGCATCGGCATGTCCCTGCCCAGCAGCAAGGCGAAACCACTTGAATGCTGCCTTATCATCCTTTGGAACACCTTCTCCTGTGGCGTAGTACATCACACCCAGATTGAACTGGGCATCGGCATGTCCACCCTCAGCAGCAAGGCGAAACCACTTGAATGCTGCCTTATCATCCTTTGGAACACCTTCCCCTTTGTCGTACATCAAACCCAGACAGAGCTGGGCTTCGGCATGTCCCTGCTCAGCAGCAAGGCACAACCACTTGACTGCTGCCTTATCATCCTTTGGAACACCTTCCCCTTTGTCGTACAACACACCCAGATTGTACTGGGCAGAGGCATGTCCCTGCTCAGCAGCAAGGCACAACCACTTGACTGCTGCCTTATCATCCTTTGGCACACCTTCTCCTTTGGCGTACATCAAACCCAGATTGCACTGGGCTTCGGCATTCCCCTGCTCAGCAGCAAGGCGAAACCACTTGACTGCTGCCTTATCATCCTTTGGAACACCTTCCCCTTTGTCGTACAACACACCCAGATTGTACTGGGCTTTGGCATGTCCACCCTCAGCAGCAAGCTTATACCACTTGACTGCTGCCTTATCATCCTTTGGAACACCTTCTCCTGTGGCGCACATCAAACCCAGCTTGAGGCGAAACCACTTGAATGCTGCCTTATCACCCTTTGGAACACCTTCTCCTGTGGCGTACATCACACCCAGATTGAACTGGGCAGAGGCATGTCCACCCTCAGCAGCAAGCTTATACCACTTGACTGCTGCCTTATCATCCTTTGGAACACCTTCCCCTTTGTCGTACAACACACCCAGAAAGAACTGGGCATCGGCATCCCCTTTTTTTGCGAGGGGTTTGAATTCCTTTAAGGCGGCGGCGTAGTCACCTCGCTTGTAGGCAGCCGCCCCTTTTTTGAAGGATGGTGGTGAGGGTGTTTTCATCTGCAAAGCCTTTCATGCACGGTGAGAAGGGGGGTTAGGGGTTGATGCTTCTAAAAAAATGCAATGGTGAAGGGCAAGCCAAAAAATGATTGAACACGCCAATGTAATTGACCTGCCATATGCCTTATAACATTGACGCTAAAAGGTTTACAACAATGGCGATTAAGGGGTTAAACCCAGAGCCTATTGCATGGGTGAAAAAGCACTGGGAAGCATAATTTTGTTGGCTTGGCTCACCAACGATGCTGCATTTCCCGGTGGCCAAAGGCCTTCATCAATGGCTTTTTGGCGTGTCTCGGCACGATGATTTAAATCGCGATAAGCCCAGATATGAATAAATTTATTTAATTCACCAATGTCGGTGTACATCGCACTGACGCAAGGAGAAAGGGCGTGACGCGGAGGCATTTTACGCTCCCATTTTTCCATAATGGCGGGCATTTTTGCTGCCTTGGTGACGTAGTAGCGCATTTCGTAAATAGGTCCGTGTTGCCCTGGTTTCCATTGCTCGACAAAGGGAAATGGGGTGAAAATCTCCGATTCCATGCGCATTAAATAAGGGGCAATGGGTGGGGGCCAACCGCCATCATCCATCGCATCTTTGCGGATACGCGTACGCGCATCGGTGCTTTCGTAGGGCCATACATGAATAATTTGATTTAGGGGGCCGATTTCGGTACAGAAAAAGCCAGCCAGTTTGGAATATTTTTCGCGCACAGGGTAACATTCGCCAAAGCGTTTTACCACCTCGGGAAGCGAGCCTGGCTCGAGATCATAGGTGCGTACTTCGTAAATCATGGGTATCTCCAAGGTTTCCTTTTTTATTTTTCGTGTTAGGGTTCGTTTAAACCGTCCTTTTAACCCGCGGCTGACCTCACCACCTTGCCCGCGTAATGCAGCCGCATAAGCGTATGGTGTGGTTCGGCTGGCGTTGGTCACGGATGATGGCAAAATGCTCATGCATCAACAGCCGCATAGGGCTTGCTGCAGCGCAAATTGAAGGAAGATTGCAACCTATCAATGGTTGGTAATACTTTTATTACAAGGCTAAAAAATAGGCAAGGGGGGTGCAAGCAAGATACACGAGCGGACGAGCAGGGGGTTAGGTTATGGAAAAAAACATGATCGCATCAGATAGGCAGAGGATTACAGTGGATGAGCAATCGACAGAAAAGCAAAATTTTAAGGAGGATAACCCATGGCAGCAAATGATCTATGTTTTACCCCAGCAACCCAGTTGGTGGAGCGGATGAAGGCTAAAGAAGTATCTGCAGTCGAGGTGATGGAAGCCCATTTGGCACAAATTGAGCGTTGCAACCCCGAAATTAACGCGGTTGTAACCCAAATTCCCCGTGAAAAAGCCATGGCCTTGGCCCGACAAGCGGATGATACTTTGGCCAAGGGGCAAGATTTGGGACCTTTGCACGGCTTGCCTGTTGCCCACAAAGATTTGGTGCCTACCAAGGGCATTCGGACCACTTACGGTTCCCCTTTGCATAAAAATCTTGTTCCAACGGAAAATGCTCTCTTGGTCGATAGGTTGCAAGGGGCGGGTGCACTGACGATAGGCAAGACCAACACGCCAGAGTTTGGAGCAGGTGCACAGACTTTTAACAAGGTGTTTGGGGCCACCAAAAACCCCTATAACCTCAACAAAACCTGCGGTGGCAGCAGTGGGGGTGCTGCAGCCTCCTTGGCAGCAGGTATGCTGCCTTTGGCCGATGGCAGTGATACAGGGGGTTCGTTACGCAACCCTGCCAGCTTTTGCAATGTAATCGGTTTTCGTGTATCCCCTGGGCGTTGCCCAGCCTACCCCAGCCCTTTGGGTTGGTGGGGTATTTCGACCGAAGGTCCAATGGCACGCACTGTTGAAGATTGTGCGTTGATGCTAAGTGTCATGGCTGGTCCTGATGTGCGCTCGCCCATTGCCATTCAAGAAAAGGGAGACGTTTTCAGACGCCCATTAGGGCGCGATTTTAAAGGTGTGCGTGGGGCATGGGCACCCGATTTTGGTGGCAAACTGGTAATGGAGAAGCGGGTGCGTGATGTGCTGGAGGGCCAACGGGGTGTATTTAAGGATTTGGGTTTGGAACTTGATGATGCTGCCCCTGATTTTTCTGATGCCGATGAAATTTTTCAGGCGTGGCGCGCATGGCGCTTTGAACTGCGCTTTGGCCCCTTGCTTGAAAAACAACGTGATCAATTTAAAGACACGATTATTTGGAATACCGAAAAGGGCATGAAGCTCACGGGCCCTGAGTTAGGCAGGGCAGAAATGAAGCGGACGTTGCTCTACCATCAAATGTGCAAATTTTTAGAAAAGCGTGAATTTTTTATCTGTACAACCAATCAAGTGGCCGCGTTTGATGTGAACCAGCCCTACGTGACAGAAATCGACGGACAGCAGATGGAGACCTATATTGACTGGATGCGTAGTTGTTGGTGGTTGACCATTACAGGGTTACCCGCCATCAGCATTCCTTGCGGGTTTACGCCCGAAGGTCTCCCCGTGGGGATCCAAATTGTGGGGCGGCATCAGTCGGAGTTTTCCGTTTTGCAGTTGGCTTACGCTTTTGAGCAAGCCACCAAAACGTGGATGCGCCGCCCTGAAGGCGCTGCTTAAAGCATTATTCCTTGCGGGTTTACGCCCGGGTTGACGCCCGAAGGTCTCCCCGTGGGGATCCAAATTGTGGGGCGGCATCAGTCGGAGTTTTCCGTTTTGCAGTTGGCTTACGCTTTTGAGCAAGCCACCAAAACGTGGATGCGCCGCCCTGAAGGCGCTGCTTAAAGCATTATTCCTTTTTAAGGGCCTCGTAGGCTTGTTCAAAGCTTTTTAGGGGTTTTTGAAGCTTGCATGGCGGGGCTTTTTTTTTGAGTAGCCAAAGTTTTTGGCCTGGCGGGCAAAAGACATTTTGTGCAGGCAGTAAAATCGCTGGTCACGCTGGATGTCGGTCATGGTTTGGGTTTTTTTGGAGGGTATTTTAACACCTCTCGAGTAAGTAGCCCCCCATTCCAAACCCTGCAAAAACGCCTCCTTGTGGTGCTTGTGCCACCCGGAATAGGTTCATCAATTCGCCATTGATGTCGTTCAAGCAATTCACATTTTACGGGTTTTTGTCGCGCAGAAAACACCCGGGATGCCCGCCAAAGGCTTATAAAGAAAGATTGCAAGAGGGCACCCGCATCTTTTAGGGGGCCCCTGGGCCCGTTTTCCCCGTGAGGGCAGCGGCTTGATGAAAACAGCGCTCGTCTTTGGTGGGCAAAGTCGCGCAACCATAAAAACTGCCCGCCTTGCCTTGGGCGTTCAGGATGGCCAAAGCCTTTTCGACGTCCATCCCAAACTTTTCCTTAGCTTAAGGTTTCCCCGTCAAACTTAAAACCAACCCAGGATCGCGCCAGGGGTCAAGAGGGATACCACCAGGCAGACCATCGGTTTGTCCGTTGATTTTGGACCACGCAGATAGCCCTTGGCAAGCGCATCTCAGCAAATCCGAACACCATCGCTGGAAAGGCCAGTGGCAGCAATCAAGCGGCGCACCTCAGCGGCCTGTCCAAGAAAAAGGGGCTCTTCTTTGGCTGCCTCTCGCTTGACAAGTGAGCCCGGCCACGGTTAGTTCGAGCGTTTGTAAAATACTGCGATCGTGCGCATCGCGCGCTTCGGTCTCTTGAACCAAGGGTTAGGTAGGCGTCTTTCTTGATGGCTAAAAATTACCCTCATCCGCGTGAAAGCCCCCGCCCCTCGAGGCCGGGCGGATCCGCCTCCGTGCCCAGTGCGGTTTGGGTTTTAGGCTCCCATTCATCAGAAAACCCAATTGAAGGGGTGAGCAGATGCGCTAAAAAATGGTCGGCACAGCCAATGCGAGCGTTGCGCTCGGCGTCAAACCGTACATTGCCTGCAAGGGTGGTTGGGCGCCGAACCGCATGGTGGCTCTCGCGGATAACACGCCTTTGAGGGAATGCGCAGGCGCAAGCCTTCAAAACCTCTGCGTAGCCTTTTCTCGAAGCACCCAAATCACGCGGGAGGTCTGCGCGAACGGCAATATCCATCCCCACATAATAGTGGTCGCAAGGCATGGGGACGGGGACACCCGCTATATTCCGTTATTTCTATGTGGTGGCATAAGCATGGGGACGGGGACAATTGAAAAGGGGTTGTTCCTTTTTGTGCGCGAGCGTGTGGCTCGAGGTGTAAGCAGGGGGTTGGCGCAAAGTCGTTGCCTGCCTTGTATGAAAAAAGGTAGGCAAATTTTCCAAAAAAACCACCGCAGCCTTACTAGGGTTGCCTGTGGTGGCGGTTTTGTGTGGTGTCATCTGCGGACTACACACTAACAAAGGCGTAACGGTTATCTGCCAAACCCGTTGAATCAACGCTTTCCCCAAAGCAGGTCGTGTTTTTTGCTCACATGATTGTTATTTAAGCCCATATGCATAAGCGTGCATTTTTTGCCTGCCCAGGCATCCAAATTCAATCCAAGCCTTAAAAAATGGTGCGCATGTTGCACAATGCCAAGAATACAAACGCAGTTGCGTTCCAGCAACACTTTAACCGGCATGTATCAAAGCAAAGACCAGCATGGCAAAAACGAAAAAAAGCAGTCAGACAGCACGTGTAATTCAGTTGCCTATTCATGAACAACGCTTCATGATGCGTGGGGTTCGTTTAGGGGGTAGCTCTGTATTTCAATTGGAATTATTTGGTAATGCCGAGTGCCACTTTGCTCCCATGTCTTTGCAAATGTCTTTGCGAGAATTGGGGGAATGGCTCGAAGCCCAGCAAGAAGCCAACCGCAATAAGGCATCCAAAGGCCCTGTAAAGTTGTATGCCGTTTAAGCGTCCCATCTTAAAGAATCAACCAGGATCCCTCCAAGCAAACCAAGTAAACCCCCAAACAAAGCCATTCCACTTTTTTCAAGACATGCAGAAGGGTTCGTTTTGAACGGGTTTGTGGCTCTTGTAAGCGCATTGTTCATTTGGTTGCTGGGTAGTTTTTAGCAAGCGAACGTATTTGGCCAAGGATACATCAGGCATCGGTCAAAGGTGGTCCACATCTTGGGAGAAAAGTCAAGGATGGCCATGAGATAATTTTTCTGCCAAGATATCCTCATCTGCTTGGAACGCCATTTTTAGGTGCTGCCTCGGTAAAAAACGTGTTTTCACAAAAAATAGGTGATGCTTAGGGGAATCCCCTATTTCGAACCGCTCGAAGCGCCTTTGGCCTTGTTTCAACGTGGCTTTTACGTAACTCTTTTGTTTGCAGGCCTGCCATTTGTGGGCATAAGGGGTGCGACAACGCCGCTATGGTGCACGCGCACTGCCGCAAATGGCCGTGTTACCATGAAATACAAACTACACAGCACGTGGCCGTATGTGGGGTGCGTTAGAAAAAAATAAATGATGGCGTCCACAAACAGCGTTGCTGAGCACCAGAATTATTCCACATCAACAACTGGAGAAAAATACAAATGGGTGCGGAAAATGTAGTACAAATACAGCCTGAGCAAAAAGCTGCTAAGGGTCTGACGATGAAGCGCTTTTTTACCCAAAAGGGGGCCTCGCCTTACGATACGCTGGAATGGAAGAAGCGTACTTCGGTGATTAGTGAGCCCAATGGCAAGGTAGTGTTTGAGTCGAGCGATGTCGAAACCCCTGCTTTTTGGAGCCAACTGGCCACCGATATTGTGGTCTCGAAATATTTTCGCAAAGCAGGCGTGCAAGGTACAGGTGGAGAGGTGAGCGTACGCCAGGTGGTAAAACGTATTGTGAATGCCATTCGCGTGTATGGCGAAAAATACGGCTATTTTCATAGCGAAGAAGATGCCCAAACCTTTGCAGATGAATTGGCCTACATGCTGTTACATCAGCGTGCAGCCTTTAACTCCCCTGTGTGGTTTAACTGTGGGCTGCACCATGCTTATGGGATAAGCGGCAGCCCAGGCAACTTTAGGCACGATGATACCCTCAACCAGACGGTGGAACTGGAAAATTCCTATGCCTACCCCCAGTGCTCCGCGTGCTTTATTCAGAGCCTTGATGATGACCTGATGTCGATTTTTTCTTTGCTCCGCAAAGAAGCGCGGGTCTTTAAATTTGGATCGGGTTCGGGGACCAACTTTTCAAACCTCCGCAGCAAGCACGAGCGCCTTTCGGGAGGTGGCACGTCGTCGGGGGTGATGTCTTTTTTAGAGGTGTTTGACAAAGGTGCGGGCGCTACCAAGTCGGGCGGAACCACCCGCCGTGCAGCCAAAATGGTGTGCTTGGATATGGATCACCCTGAGGTGCTCGATTTTATTCGCTGGAAAGCCAAAGAGGAAACCAAGGCCAAAATTTTAATCGCAGGGGGCATGGCGGCCGACTTTAATGGGGAGGTTTACCAAACCATTTCAGGACAAAATGCCAACAACTCGGTGCGGATGAACGATGCATTTATGAAAGCCTATGAGCAAGATGGCGAGTGGCGTACCATAATGCGCACCACGGGCGAGGTGCACAAAACTTACAAAGCCAAAGAAATGATGCAAGAAGTAGCACAAGCTGCATGGGCTTGCGCAGACCCTGGAGTGCAGTACGACACCACCATTAATGCATGGCACACCTGTCCCAATACCCAGCGCATCAATGCTTCTAACCCATGTTCGGAGTTTATGTTTTTGGATGACACTGCGTGTAATTTGGCGTCGATTAACCTGCTGCGCTATTGGGATGAAGACAGCAAGGTGTTTGATCTAGAGGGCTACAAACACAGCACCCGCGTGCTTATTACCGCCATGGAAATTTTGGTTGGTTTTAGTTCTTACCCCACCGAGGTAATCGCCAAAAATAGCCACGACTATCGTCCCTTGGGCTTGGGTTATGCCAACCTAGGCTCGTTGCTCATGGTAAATGGTCTGCCTTACGACTCCGATGAAGGCAGGGCGTGGGCTGCTGCGCTCACCAGTGTAATGTGTGGTGAAGCCTATGCCGTAAGTGCGGAATTGGCACAACAAATGGGGACCTTTGCGGGCTATGAAAAAAACCGAGAACCCATGTTGCGGGTAATTGGTAAACATCGTCAGGCAGCCAAAAGGATCGAACGCATGCACTGCCCCAGCGACTTTTATGACGCTGCCCAAGAAGCATGGGCACGGGCAGAAGGATTGGGGAATGTGCACGGCTATCGCAATGCCCAAGCCACTGTGCTGGCACCCACGGGGACCATTGGCCTGTTAATGGATTGCGATACTACGGGGGTCGAACCCGATTTTTCCCTGATAAAATGGAAAAAATTGGCTGGCGGTGGCTATGTAAAAATTGTAAACCAGAGCCTGCCTCTAGCCCTGCGCACATTGGGGTATGGTACGCAACACATTGAGGATATCACTCGCTATATTCTAGGAGCACGTTCGCTAACTGCCATTGGCTTGCCCTTAAGTCAGCAAGATATGGCCGATTTGGGCTACAGCAAAGAAGAGATTGCCCAAGCAGAGGCTTTTGTGCAACAAGCGGGGTCTTGGACCCGATTTACCCCTCATGTTCACGCGGCCGCTTTACGTGAGCGTGGGGTGGCAGAACGCACCATTTTGACCATGAATTGGCAGGTGAATGGGCATGAAACCATTGAAGGTGCCCCCCACCTTAAAGAAGAGCATTTGCCTGTGTTTGATTGTGCCAACAAATGTGGCAAAAAAGGCACACGCTCGATTACGCCCATGGCGCATGTTCAAATGATGGCAGCCGTGCAGCCTTTTATTTCAGGGGCTATCTCGAAAACGATCAACATGCCCGAAGAAACCTGCGTCGAAGAAATTGAGCGCTTGTATGTGCAAGCATGGCGCGCAGGCGTTAAAGCGGTGGCTGTCTATCGTGATAATTCCAAAGGCTCCCAACCGTTAAGTGCTAGCTTGGAAAGCAGTACAAAGGACAAGAGCACCACCGTAAAACCAACGCCTCTTGCAGCAAACGAGGCGGTGATGAGCCCCGCTGCACGGGAGAAAGAACGCGAAATTGCTTGGCACTCACGTCGCGAACTGTCCCGCTTGCGCCATGGGACCACTTTGGAAGCGATTGTAGGTGGGCACAAGTTGTTTTTGCGCACAGGGGAATATGACAACAAAGAGTTGGGCGAAATTTTTATTGATATGTACAAAGAAGGTGCCGCATATCGCAGCATGATGAACAGCTTTGCTCAAGCGGTTTCCGTAGGTTTGCAATATGGTGTGCCTTTGGAGAAATTTGTCAAAATGTTCACCTTTACCCGCTTTGATCCCTGTGGCATGACCGACCACCCCAATGTACGTACCGCTACCTCTATCTTGGACTTCATCTTTCGTGTGCTCGGCATGCAATACCTCGACAGGTATGACTTTGTGCATGTTCCTCCCCAGGTAACCCTTGCCAAAGAAGGAACTCCCGCGATTCCCGCCAGTACAAAGGGTACAGATACACGCAATGACCTTGGGCAAACCGTAAATGCTGCAAACAAAGAAAGTGCCTTCTATGGGGTGGCGACCGCCGCCAGTCCTAACGAGCACTTGGCAGAAATGATGGGCGATGCCCCTGTGTGCGACTCCTGTGGACACTTGACCGTGCGCAATGGGTCATGTTATCGCTGCCTTAATTGTGGCAATTCGATGGGCTGTTCTTAAGCAGACATCTTACCGTGGGCAATGGGTCATGTTATCGCTGCCTTAATTGTGGCAATTCGATGGGCTGTTCTTAAGCAGACATCTTACCGTGGGCAATGGGTCATGTTATCGCTGCCTTAATTGTGGCAATTCGATGGGCCGTTTTTAAAAGGCGTTCAGAGTGGGGGAAGGTGTGCTTTTATTTTTGGCCCTACGGTTTGTGGGGAACTGAGTGCTGTCACCTAAGACCTCACTGAGGGTGCGCAAGACCTCGACCCAGGGGGCCGTACTATTTTCCGCAGTCTTCATGTGGTGTCAAAACATGCGTCGGCACACACGCCATGCGTCCCAAAAATTCACTGTGCCCGGACACTTGCTTTGCCACTGGTCAAAAAGAAATGGTTTTTTGTTGTTTTTTGTGGTTTTTCAACGGTTTACGGGAAGTGTGTTTGCGCCAAAAGGGTGGTGGCACGTGTCTCGCCTAAAAAACGGTGGCATGCGGGTTTGCGCGTTTTCGTTCACATGGCTTTACACTTCTCACAAGGCCTTGTTCGAGGGAATTCGAAAGCGTTCGAAAGCGTTCGAACCCCCTAACATCAAGCCTTAGCGGGTTTTACACAAAAAATGCCCAGGGGGGTTTATGCCCCGCAAAAGGTCGGAGTTCGGCACTCTAACATGGAACTGAACATGGAACTCAATTTTTCGCCCTTTTCATGGATCAAGCCCTTGTTTTGAAAAGACTTTTGCGTGATTGGCCTAGAGATAAAAAATAATCTACCATTGCCACTCCTTTTTTTTTAAACCGCCCTGGGTTGCACGTAAATCACGGGCACAACCTGTTCTATTTCGTCCATGTTTTCTTACAAGGTGTAGGGTTTTCGCTCCCCGGTTTTGGGGTCGGGGTCGTCCCATTTTTGGAGCACCAGCCAGGTTGCCCCCCCTTCTTTGCGCTTTAATTCTTTCACCAATCCCAAACGGGCAAGGCTGTTCGGCTTTAGCACAAACACCACATCGCCAAGCCCAGCAGTGCCTGTCCCAAGCCGATGCGGCCAAGCGGATTGGGTGCGGGGCAACAGCGCTTTCGCGCTGGCTTAACGGCAAGTACACGGGCGATAACGCCGCCCTTGAAGCCAAGGTTTGCCAATGGCTAGAAGACCAAGCCTGCCAAACCGCCTTTTTGCCCAGCAAGGGCGCAGACTGGATAGAAACCCCCACAGCCCGCCAAATCGGCATGGCCATTGCCTACGCCCACCTAAGCCGCGACATCGCGGTGGTGTGCGGTGGCGCAGGGGTTGGCAAAACCATCACCGCCCAGCACTACGCCCAAACCCGCCCTAATTGCTGGGTGTGCACAATGGTGCCCAGTTTTGCCAGCGCCCCTGCCTGCCTTAAAGCCCTTTTGTTTGCCCTTGCCCCAAGCCAGCGCGCGGACGGACGCGGGGGAGATGTGGTTTACCGCATGCTTCTCAGCCTATCTCTCAAAAAAAGACGCCCTGCTGATTATAGACGAGGCACAGCACCTTACCCGCCCCGCCTTGGAATGCCTACGCGCTTTGCACGATGCCACTGCTTGCGCCCTGGTGTTCATGGGCAACGAGAGCGTCTACACCCGGATGAGCGGCCCGCGCTCGGCAGAGTATGCCCAGTTGTTTAGCCGCGTTGGCAAGGTGTTAAACCCCAAAAAAGCCCGCCGTGCCGATGTAGAGGCCATTGCCCAAGCATGGGGAGTAAGCGAGCAGAAAGCCCTTGGCTTTTTAATCAAAATTGGTCACGGCCACGGCGCACTGCGTGAGGTTACCAAAACCCTACGCTTGGCCAGCCTGGCGGCAAACGGGGCACGGCAGGCCCTTAGCCTAAGCCACCTTAAAACCGCTTATTCCGAGCGGGGAGGAGTTAGCGAATGAACCCGATCAAGCCCAAAAACAGGCGTCTGCGTGCACCTGCCTGTTCGCATTTATACGCGGCACACAAGCAGCCCCATGTTTTGCTTAAATAAATAAAGGAGACCCGTCATGAAAATTGACATCAACAGTTTAAGCGCAGCACGACAAAAATGGCATCTCAAAGGGGAGACGCGCCTATAAGGCATGGGTAAAAAACCTCTTTTTTTTGCGTGGCCAAGGCAGGAGGGGGTTTGTTCGCCCCAGCAACCGACCCCGCGCAGGGCTACAACGCTGGCAAGGAGGGCTATAGATGAAAACGCCAAAGGTTTATGTTGGCGCACGCTTAGAAAAAGGGATGCCCCCCCTTTAAACCACACCCTGACACCCTTAATAAGGAGTCCCCACATGCAAGCCCAAACCATCCCCCAGGTTGGAATATGCATCACGCTATAAAAAAAGCGACCCTTGCGCATGAGGTGGCGCTATGAGTTTTTTGCAAACGCTTTGCGACGCCGTAGTGAGCGGATTTGGGTTTTTTATGGGTGGGTTCGCTGCCTACGGCATGTTGGAAATGTGCGAGGAGGGCCCATGAAAACCAAATCCTTTTGCCCCAACGAGCAAGCCTACCGCAATAAAAAATACGCGGCCCTGCACGCCCAATCGAGCAAAATGGGCTTTCGGCGATGCCCAATACCGCGGGCTGGGTAAGCAACTACGGCGTGCGCAGCGCAAAAAACCTGAGCACCTTAAAACGGGCTTGCCCGTGCGCGGAGGCTTGGCTCGCGTGGCCGTTTGGAGTTACCTCTTTAAGGCCTACGCGCTCAAAGACTGGGCAGCCTTTTTAGAGGTGTTTGGGATGCCCTTGCGCATTGGGCGTTATGGGCCAGGGGCTAGCGATGAAGACAAGCGCATCCTGCGTCAAGCGGTGATCAACCTTGGGAGCGATGCGGCTGCCGTGTTGCACGAGAGCATGCAAATAGAGTTTCAAGATGCCGTGCAGGGCCGGGGCGGGGAGGGCCTGTTTTTGGCAGCGGCCGAGTTTTGGGATAAGCAAACCAGCAAGGCGGTGCTTGGGCAAACCGCCAGCACCGAGGGCACCCCTGGCAAACTGGGCAACGATGCCGCCCAAATGGAGGTGCGCCAAGACATACTGCGCGCAGACGCCGCCGTTTTGGCAGCCACCTTAAACCGCGACCTGGTCAAGCCTTTCATTGACCTTAATTTTGGCCAGCCCCCCGATAACCGCTATCCGCGAATTGTGTTGCCTTTGCCTGAGCCCGACAAAATGGAGGCAATCGTTGATGCCATTGCCCGCCTTGTGCCCCTTGGCTTGCGCGTTGACCAGCACACCCTGTGCGAGTTGCTCGGTTTGCCCGAACCGGGCTCCGATGCCCAGTTGCTTGGTACGCCAGCCAGCGCAACCCAAGCCAGCAACCAAGCCCTAGGGCACATATTAACAGCCCTTGCCCAAGCAACACCAGCCCAAGCGCAAAGCGAATTAGATGCCTTGACAGAGGAAACAACCCAAAACTGGCAGCCCTTGCTGGCGCCCTTGCTTGATCCCTTGGTGCAAGCCCTTGGCCAAGCGAAGAGCCCAACAGACCTCGCGCGCTTGCTCGCCCAAGCCTTGCCCGAGAGCGATCCGGCCCCCCTTGCCAAGGCGATTGCCCGCGCCACCTTTAAAGCGCGTGGCATGGGTGATGGGGAAGGCTAAAAACCATGCCCACACCCAAGCCAGGCTTTCATTTTACACCCACCCCGCCCAAAGAAGCCCTTGCCTACCTCAAGGCCAAAAAACTAAAACCCGCCTTTGACTATCGCGATGTTTGGCGTGAGGAGCACGCCTTGGGCTTTAGCGTGGCCAAGGCAATGCAGTTGGATGTGTTGCGTGCCATCCGCGATGGTCTTGCTGAGGCGCTGGCCAAGGGCAAAACCTTTGAGGGTTTTAAAAAAGACCTCATCCCCACCCTCCAACAAAAAGGATGGTGGGGCATAAAAGGCAAAAAAGACCCCAAAACGGGCAAGATAGAGCAAGTGCGCCTTGGGAGCCCGCGCCGTTTACGCACCATTTTTTGGGCCAACACGCGCACCGCCTATGCTGCGGGGCAGTGGGAACGCATTGAGCGCGAAGCAGCTACCCACCCCTACCTGCGCTATGAACTGGGCCCCAGCAAGGAGCACCGTTTGGAGCATCAGCACTGGAACGGGCTTATTTTGTCCAGCAGCGATGCTTGGTGGAACGCCCACATGCCACCCAACGGCTGGGGCTGTAAGTGCCGCGTCAGGCTTTTAAGCAAGGCCGAGGCAGGGCGCTTGGGTGGCCCAGGCAAACCGCCCACCAACAAAACCCGCCCTTGGCTTAACAAGCGCACAGGCCAAATTGAACGCGTGCCCCAAGGCATAGACCCAGGCTGGGATACCAACCCAGGCAAGGTACGCAGCCAAGCCTTGGCCAACATGCTGGCGGCAAAAAGCGCAGATGCGCCCGTTGCAACCCTCGGCCCGATCCCCCTGCTCGAAGAGCGGGCGGTCATGAAAAAAAAGTTAAGCAAGGCCAAGGGCAGCAACCAAGGGGGCGTCTATCAAGGCGCAGACGGCATCAAGCGCTACGTCAAGTTTTACACCGACCCTGGCCAAGCCTACGGCGAGGCGGCGGTCAATGCAATCTATGCCCAGTTGGCGGTCAATGCGCCCAAAAGCGCCTTGGTTGCCCGCAAACAAGGGGGGCTTGCCCTGGCCACCGAGTGGCTGGAAGGGGCAGCCCCAATCGCCTTGGACGAACTAACCCAAGCCAAGGCAAAAAAACTGCTTGACGGGGTGGCGGCAGATGCTTGGCTGGCCAACTGGGATGCCTTGGGGCAAACCTTTGATAACGTGGTTTGGCAAAAAGGCGCCCCCGTGCGGATTGACAACAGCGGGGCGCTCTTGTTTCGAGCCAAAGCGGGGCGCAAAAATACCAAGGCACTGGCCACAATAGGCGAAGCCGAGGGCTTTTTTCACCCTGCCACCAACCCCACTTACGCCAAGGCAATGGAAAAAGCGGGGGTGCGCATTTACGAGGCGCTGGGGGATCACTGGCTTAAGACCGAGCGAGCGATTAGCAACCTAAGCAAAAAAACCAACGCCTTTGCCGACCTCTTGCCCCCCGTGCCAGGGGTGCCCGAGCCCGAGCGCCTTGCCATGCTACAAACCTTGCAAAAGCGTGCTATGCTCCTCAAGGGGGTGTCGCGCAAGGTGCGTGCCTTTGCCAAATTGCCCGTCCACGAGCAGGGTTTGATGAACCTCAAAGGCTATCAATACCAAACCCTGCTTGGGCGGGCGAACACAAAGGCGAAGGAATCGGGTGTCGTGCACCGTTTCTCCGAGCCCGAGTTGGCTGCATTGCACGGCTACACGGTCATCGATTATAAACCGATTAACCAGGCCAAGCGCGGGAAACTGCCCAAAGCCCTGGGAGAGGAATACGCCCACTACACCAAAACCATCATCGCGGGGCTGGCAAAACTCCCCAACTACCGGGGGAAGGTCACCCGAGGGACGACCCTGCCCGAAAGTGAACTGGCCAAAATTAAGCCAGGGCAAACATGGCGAGACAGGGGCTTTTTATCGGCATCGATGTCGATGGATAGAGCTTTTAATGGGCCGCATCGGCTGAAAATACAGAGCCGCACGGGCAAGGAGGTATCTTGGATATCCCGGCACGCGCACGAAAAAGAGGTCCTCTTTAAACCCAATACCAGGTTTTTTGTGAAGCGCAAAAGAAAGGTTGGGGATACCACCTATATTGAACTGGAAGAAACCGATGAGTAAAAAACCAGCATATCAAGACTTTGACGCGTGGGTTGAAGAGATCGAGCGCCTCAAGCGTGAAGGCAAACTCAAGCCTGTGTCAAGGCACCTGCAGGCCAAATTCGATTCGGCCGAAATGGAGTTGGTCGAGGATGTCCCCCCCGCCAAGCCCAAACCGGGCAAAAAAGGCTAAGGCAAGTGTGGTTATTCACCCCAAAGGCCTTTCTTTCTATCGTGGCGCACACAGACGACCCCGCCAACTTGCGCCTGGTGCGTGCCCGCCGCCCTGGCGAGATTGAGGCGCTTTTTCCTGTTGCGCTCGTGCACACCCCCAATGCCGATTTATCCCTATTGAGGCGCTTTTTCCTGTTGCGCTAGTGCACACCACTCCCGACGCCGATTACCCCTTTCGCGCATGCCTGCCAGCCCAGCAAAGCGCCTGCCTTGCACAGCGTCTGGGCTGTAATGGCCAACCAATACGAGCAAGGGCGCTAAAACGCTTTTAAGCCCTTTATCCCCCTCCTCTAGCCCAACTCCCCAGCCAAACATTTTGCAACGCTTTTCAACGCGTTTAAACGGGGTTTAAACGGGGGTATTTACCCCTGGCAAAAGTTTGCAAAGGGGGTAGTTGCCCCTGGCAAAAGGGTGCACTAGCGTAGCCTTTTTTTGTGTGTTTTGCATGGCTAAACTAAAAGGCATGGAAACACAAATCCCCCAACAAGCCGAAATCCCAGCCCTTTGCATGGCGTTGGATGGTGCCCTAGCCGCCATCGGGCAGGGCGAAGTGCCCGAGTGGATACCGCTTTTGCCCAAGGGGCCGCGCATTCAAGGGCGCACAGGGCGTGAGTGGCAGTTGGCAGATGTACAAAAGGTGATAGCCGCCAGTTTTCGCAATTTGCCCAAAATCCCAGTTGACTGGAACCATGCCACCGAGAAGTATGGCGCAACCAGCCCGCACACCCAGAAAGCTGCGGGGTGGATTGTGGCGATGGAAGCGCGCCCTGATGGGGTATGGGGCAAAGTGGAATGGACAAACGGGGGGGCGCGCAGCGTGGCAGAAAAGGAATACCGCTATATTAGCCCTGTGTTTATACACACACCCCAAGGCGAGGTGCTTTATCTCAAGTCCGCCGCCTTAACAAACAACCCAGAATTAAAAATGAAAGCCCTTAACGCAATGCCAACAGGAGGCCTTATGCCAGGAGAAGCAACAAAACCACCCCAACAAGCAAGGGATGCCAAAGCAGGCCAAGACACACAAGAGCCCACCACCAAGGCAGAGGCGCGCCCCAGCAACCCAGCAGGGCAAGGTGAGCCAAAAGCCGTGGCAAGCGCGGCAGATGTAGCCCAGCCCCCTAGCAATAACCTTGCACCCCACGACGAGCACGAGAAACTCAAGGCGCAATGCGCCGCCTTGCAAGGTGAGGTGCAAGCCATGAAGCAGGCACAGCACAGCGAAAAAGTCGAGCAGGCCTTAAGCCAAGCCTTGCAAGGTAAGAAAATTGCCCCCGCCAGCATGGAATACCACCGTGCTTGCTGTAGCACAGCCCAAGGGCTAGCGGCTTTTAAAGCCTTTTGTGAAGGGGCCCCAGCTTTGTTGCAAGACCACCTGGTGTCAGCAGGTGCCCCTAGCACCGAGGAAGGCGCAAACGGGCTAACCCCCCATCAACAAGCCATGTGCAGCACCTTAGGGATTGACCCAAGGGTGATGGCAACAACGGCAAAAAAACTCAAAGCACGAGGAGAGATTAACTAATGGCCGCATTGACCGCAGACAGACCAACGCCGTATCGCGAGGGGGTGGACAACGTCTACCCCGTGGTGGCCAGCACCACCATTTATGCAGGGGCGTTGGTGGCACTTGATGGCGCGGGCAACGCCAAGCCCGCCAGCAAAGCAACCCGCCTTAAATTTGTGGGCGTGGCCCAAGCGGGGGCAAAAAACGGCACAACGGCAGGCGAGGTGAGCGTGCTGGTGCGCCGTGGGGTGTTTGGCTTTAAAAAAGCCACAACGCTGACCAAGGCAGATATTGGTAGCGATGCCTATGCCCTTGATGACCAAACGGTGACCGATGTGTCGGCAGGGGCTGCCAAGGTGGGCAAAATCATCAACGTAGACGATAACCTTGCATGGGTGGAGGTAGTATAAATGATCATCAACAGACAAAGCCTAGACGACTTATTTGTTGGGTACAGCGCAGCCTTTAATCAAGGCTTTGGGATGGCGGGTGACGACTGGCAAAAGGTAGCGATGCCGGTTGCTTCAAGCACGGCAGAAAATCACTATGCATGGTTGGGCAGCATCAAAGGGATGAATTTGTGGCTGGGAGATCGCATCATTTCGAGCATGGCCAGCCACGACTACCGCATCAAAAACAAGCTCTGGGAAGACAGCGTCTCGGTCAATCGCACAGACATTGAAGACGACCAAGTTGGGGTGTATACCCCACTCTTTACCGAGATGGGGCGCTCGCTGATGGCACACAAAAACGAGTTGGTCTTTGGCTTGCTCAAGAAAGGTTTTAAAAGCCCTTGCTACGATGGGCAGTATTTCTTTGACACCGACCACCCCGTTGAAAACAAAGACGGTAGCACCACCACGGCATCCAATAGCGGTGGAGGCAGTGGTAGCCCGTGGTTTTTGCTCGACACCAGCCGCATGATTAAGCCGATTATCTTTCAAGAGCGCAAAAAGGGGCTGCTTGTGCGCAAAGACCGCTCCGAGGATGACAATGTGTTTATGCGCAACGTCTACCTTTACGGTGTGGAGTGCCGCGACAATGTCGGCTTTGGCTTGTGGCAGCTGGCCTACGGCAGCAAACAAAGCCTTACCACCGACAACTACAAAGCCGCCTTTGCAGCGTTGGAGAGCATGAAAAACCGCGGGCGGCCCCTGGGCGTAAAGCCCACGATGCTGGTGGTGCCACCCGCACACAGAGAGGCGGCCCTAGAGATACTAAACGCCGAGAGAAACATGGCTGGCGCCACCAACGTCTGGCGGGGCACAGCAGAGCTCTTGGTTTCATCTTGGCTGGCTTAAAAGGGGTAAAAAAACCATGACGATAACCATCATCGCCCAGCACCCCATGTGGCGTGCTGGCAGGCAATGGCCACAAGGCGAGACCCGTGTCGAGGAAGGCTTAAGCAAGGAGGCTTTAGCAGCCCTTGAGACCGACCCCAACTTTAGCGTGCAAGGAGCCAAAAAAGCCAAGGAAGCCAAAACCAAGCCAGGGGCAGACGCCAAAAAGCCTAACCAAGGGGAGAAAGGAGAGTAAGCGATGCCCTACGCCACAAAGGCAGATGTTGCGGACATGTATGGCCAAGACGCGTTACGCAACGCGGCGCCCCTCACCGAGGCGGGCGAAGTGGACGGCGCCGCGGTTGCGCGCGCACTGGCAGATGCAAGCAGTTTAATGGATGCCAGCATTGGCGTGCGCTACACCTTGCCCTTGGCCGAGCCTCCTGGCGTGCTTAGCCCAGGTGTGCGTTGACCTTGCCTTGGGACAAATGGCGCAAACCGCAGGGCGCATGACAGAAGAGATTGGCGACAGGCGCAAAGAGCGCGTCCAATGGCTCGGGCAGGTGGCAAGGGGCCTGATCAGCCTAGGGGCAGCGATTGAAGAGCCCCGTTCAGGAGGCGCGCCTGCGGTGCAAAGCACGCCCCGCCAGTTGACAAGAGACGCTTTGCGAGGGCTTTAAAAAAATGGCAGGCGTGCAAATTGAGGCCGACCTAAGCGGGCTAAAAACACTAAACCAGCGCATTGCACGCTTGGGCAAGGTGGATAAGCGTAAACTGCTAAACGCCTTGGGCGCAGAGATGGAAAGCCAAACCAGGCGCAGGTTGGCGGAGGAGAAAGAGAGCCCCGAGGGAGAACCGTGGAAGGCGTGGTCGCCAAAACATGCCCAAACCCGCCACGGCGGGCAGGGCTTGTTGCTGGGCGAAGGGGCGTTATTGGATAGCATCACCTTTGCCGTGCCCAACGATGGGGCGGTGTTGGTGGGTAGCAACCTTGTCTACGCTGCCATTTTGCAGTTTGGCGGGGCGGAGGTGGGCAAACCAGGCCTGCCAGCGCGCCCCTACCTTGGGCTTAGCGCCGCCAACAACCAAGACCTTGAGAGCGTGATAGAAGATTTTTTAAAGAAAGTGCTCCATGGCAGATAACCCGCCCACCCCAGGGCTAAAAGGCTTGTTAAGCGCCGTTGCGGGGGGCTTGCGCGCGGGTTTAAGTGGCCTTAAAGGAGGGGTAAAAACCCACGGCGGGCGCTTTAGCCTTGAGGAGTTAAAGCGCTATGCCCAGCAGGCCCCAGGGGTGAGGCTTGCCTTGCTAGGGGTGGAGCGCGTCGAGTGCACCAGTTTTGGCAAAGTGTGGCTTCACGCAAGGCTGGGGGCGTTTGTGATTGCCGCTGGCCAAGGGCGCAACGCGCAGGCTTTGCAAATTAGCACGGCCCTTGGGGTGCTGGTGGCAGACAACAGGTGGGGCGTAGAAGAATGGGCGCACACCCCCCAGGAGGCGCGCTGCGATAACCTTTACGATGCTGCCCTCGATAAAACGGGCATCGCCATTTGGGCAATCACTTGGCGCCAGCGCATTGAGCTCGAAAAAGAGCAAGTCTTAAGCGATTTAACCCGCGTTGACACCACCCTAAACGGCATTCAAGACACCATTACACTATCCTTAAGAGGAGTGTTCGAGTAAATGAAACCCATTTTTGTAAAACCCCGTGCGGGGCTGAAGGTGTACAACATTCAAACGAACGAACACCACCCGCCAGAGGGCGAATATGTGGCCAACACCCTCTACATTCAAAGGCGCATTAAGGCTGGTGAATTGACAATTTGCAACCCACCAGCAGAATGCGCAGACCAACAACCAGCAAAACGGGGCAAAAAGAAAGGATAGAAAAAGCCATGACCATCGCATTTAACAGCATTCCTGTTGGCATCCAAGTGCCAGGGCAGTATGTGGAGTTTGACAGCAGCCAGGCGGGCACCAGCACGCAAGTGCGCCGTATGCTGGTGATTGGTCACGTGGCCAGTGGTGGCAGCGCAAGCCCAGGCGAGGCGGTGCGCGTGGACAACGCCAGCGCCGTGGCGGGTTTGTTTGGCCAAGGCAGCCAGGTGGGGACAATGGCACGCGTGGCCAAGGCAGCCCATCGGCTAGGCGAGGTGTGGGCGCTGCCCCTGGCCGATGCAAGCGGCGCAGCCAAGGCAAGTGCCAGCATCGTTGTGGAAGCAACCAGCGCTCAAGCAGGCACCATTGCCTTGTACATTGCAGGCCAGCGGGTGGCCGTGGGGGTGCAGGCTAGCGCCGATGCCAACACCATTGCAACCGCCATTCAAACCGCCTGCAATCAGGCTTCGCCCGCCTTGCCTGTAGTCGCTACGGTGAGCACCAACACCCTCACCCTTACATGCCGTTGGGGCGGCACAACGGGCAACCAGATTGACCTGCGCCATTCCTACCTTCAAGCCCAAGCCTTGCCCAGTGGCGTTACCCTTGCTCTCACCGCTTTTACGGGCGGGGCAACCGACCCCAACCTCACCAGTGCATTGGCCGCCCTAGGCGACACCCAATACCATAGCCTTGCCATGCCCTATCATGAGCGCGCAGCGCTAAGCGCATTGGATAGCGTGCTGCAAACGCGCTGGGGCCCCTTGGAAGCCAAGGAGGGGGTGGCGTTTATCCCTGCCGTAGGCACGCTAAGCGCCATGACCACCCTTGGCGAAGCCTGCAACAGCCAACTGATCTGCCTGGTTGGGGTGGGCAAAAGCCCCAGTGCCCCTTGGTCATGGGCAGCCACCACTGCTGCGGTAAGTGAGCGCGAAGCAGCCCTTGACCCAGCGCGCCCCTTGCAAACACTGCTCCTGCCAGGGGTGCTTCCCCCCAACGATGGGACCACCCTCGATTATACCGAGCGCAACACCGCCCTTAAAAAAGGCGTGTCGACCACCACCACCCAGGCGGGCAAGGTGCGCATTGAACGCCTGGTTACCCCCTATGCCACCAACCCCGCGGGCGCGGCCGACGGCGCCTACCACGACCTGACCGTCGTGCGCATCCTGGCTTTTTTGCGCAGTAGCCTGCAAAGGCGCATCGCCTTAAAATACCCGCGCCACAAGCTGGCCAACGATGGCGCCACGGGAGACAACGTGGTCACCCCCAGCACGCTGAAGGCAGAGATTGTGGCCCTGTTCACCCAGTGGGAAGCCGCAGGGCTGGTTGAAAACCCCGAGGCTTTTATCAAAGGCCTGCGCATTGAACGCGATAGCACCGATCAAAACCGCATTAACGCCAGCCTGCCACCCGATATTATCAACGGCCTGCGGGTGCTGGCTGCCAAAATTGAATTTAGGCTATAAGGAGTCACACCCATGCAACACGCAGGCAAAGCAAGCATTAAAATTGACGGCGACACCCTGCCCACCAAGGATGGCGCCACCCTTGACATCGGCGGGGTCAAGCGCAACACCGTCATCGGGGGCAACAAGGTGCTAGGCTACGCAGAAGAACCAATGCCTGCCCGCGTTGAATGCGAAGTGTTTGTGGGCAAGGGCACCAGCCTTGAGCGCTGGCGGCAGGTTGAAGACGCCACGATTACCTTTGAAACCGACACAGGCAACGTGTACGTCTTGCCAAATGCCTGGCTAACCGACCCCCCTGCGCTCACAGAGGCAAAAGACG
>CBDBIG010000006.1:0-7085 GCA_965205845.1 bacterium
GGGTTGGAAGATTAAGTGTTAGCATTCCGTAGTGAAAATAATCAAAATCGAGCTTTTTGTGATCGTGCTCCGTGTAATAGGTCACGTCGCTTGGCCAAAATGGCCCATCAACACGGTTCACTTCTCCTGCCGACCCCTTTCGACCAACAATCAAAGAAGGCCCTTCGGTCAATACATGGCATGACCAACCTAATATCCCGTTAGCACCGTGACTACTCCTCGCCCTAAAGGACGAGGCTTCTTGTTTCTCAGGCTGCAACTGGCAGTGTGCCAGAATTACGCGAGCCTCCACAAGCAGAGACGGATAGCCCTTCCGCCTTTAGTTTCAGGATACCTTGCTGCCGAATATTGATGGCAGCGTTAATATCGCGGTCATGCTCTTGGTCGCAGGTCTGGCACGTCCATTGCCGCACCGACAGCGGCATAGCATCAACCTTAGTGCCGCAATCAGAACAGGTCTTACTGGATGCAAACCACTGGTCAATTTGCACGAGGTGCTTACCTGACCAAGCTGTTTTGTAGGTCAGCTTTCGGAGCAATTCGCCCCATGCCGCGTCAGCGATATGTTTGGCAAGCTTCCTATTCTTGAGCATGTTTTTGACTTTCAACGTCTCCACGCAGATTGCTTGATTTTCGTCAACCAGTCGTTTTGACAATTTATGTTGAAAGTCATTGCGCGTGTTGGCAGTTCTTTCGTGAGCCTTGGCAACAAGTACACGCGCCTTGTTGCGGTTTGCCGACCCTTTCTTCTTTCGTGACAGTGTTTTTTGCTTGCGGCGCAAATTGGCCGCCGCACGTTTCAAAATACGGGGGTTCTTTTGTTTTTCACCCGTGCTGGCAATCGCTAAATGCGTTATGCCCAAATCAATACCCGTCACCGCGTCCGCTTCAATCGTTTTTAAGAGGGCTGGAACCTCCAGCCCATCATCACACAAGATTGACGCATAGTACTTACCTGTTTGAGTGCGCGAGATGGTGACGGTCTTAATCTTACCTACAATCTCACGGTGCAGAACTGCTTTGACCGTGCCGACTTTGGGCAAGTACAGACTGACACCATTTACAATTTTGACCCGTTGCGGGTAGGACATGGCTTGTTTGCCGTGTTTGCTCTTAAAGCGGGGATAGCGGCCCTGTTTTCTAAAAAATCGCTTAAAGGCATCATCCAAATGCATCACCGATTGTTGCAAGGCTTGGCTATCGGCTTCCTTTAGCCAGCCTGTTTCTTCCGTGGCTTTCAGTTCAACGAGCTTGTCCAAGGTCTGGCGCTTGCTGATGCTTTCGCCGCGCTCTTTCCAAGCGGAGCTACGCCAGCCCAAAGTAAAATTATACGCCCACCGCATCGCGCCAAATTGAAAGGCAAACGCCTTCCTCTGGTCAACAGTGGGATACAATCGGACTTTGGTTGCCTTTAGCATATCTCGACTCTACCATTGGTCTATGGACAACTCAAATGAATATCGCACAGGCAGACATTGTGTTTTTGCGCTACACGTACACTTGGTATTTATTACCAAATACCGCAGAGATGTGCTGTCAGAACTGGCTATACAGGACTTGCGGCACATCTTTGCCAAGGTCTGCAACGACTTTGAGGCGCAACTCGTCGAGTGTGACGGGGAAGACGACCATGTGCATCTGCTTATCAATTATCCGCCCAAAATATCCCTCTCTAAGCTGGTCAACAGTCTCAAGGGTGTATCCAGTCGCCGTTTGCGAAACTTTCGCCCTGAAATTACGGGTAGGTATCGCAAAGGTGTCCTTTGGTCGCCGTCTTATTTTGCCGCTTCATGTGGTGGTGCGCCGCTCGATATTATCCGCAAATATGTCGAAACGCAGCGAGCCAACAAAAAACCGCGCTAGCGCGGTTGCGCCTTATATCCCCGCCCTGAAGGACGAGGTTTTACGGCGCGTTCCGATAAACAGGAACTCCACCTTCGGGGTTCCGCTCCGCCTTCGCCAATGCTTTTCCATAGTGTAGTTTTGCCACTTCCCCAAGCGACTTAACCTTCCACCCCGCCTTCATAACATGCCCCTGATCTCGGCCAGTATCGCCGCCGTTTCTTTATCCCGTGCCATCATATCCTCGATAATCTCAGCGGGTGCCCGTAGCGGTGGAGCCTCGGGCGTATTGGGGTTTCTTACCGATAGATCACAGGTGGCCTCATCCAGATCGGCCACATTCACGGTCCAGCTTGTGTCGCTATCCGCGTGGCTTTTCTGCAAATCCACAAATTCCGCCAAATCCGCATCATTCAGCGGGTTGGTTTTTCCCATGTTGCGGCCCACGTTCATTTGGTAATACCAAATCTTGTCGGTGTTCACGCCCTTATCAAAAAACAGTACCACGGTTTTCACGCCCGCGCCCTGAAACGTGCCACTTGGGCAGTCCAGCACGGTATGCAGATTGCAGGTTTCCAGCAACTCGCGGCGCAGGGCAATGCTGGCATTGTCCGTGTTGCTCAGAAACGTGTTCTTGATCACAATCGCACCGCGCCCGCCAGCCCGCAGGCTTTTGATAAAATGCTGCAAAAATAGATAAGCGGTTTCACCCGTTTTAATCGGGAAGTTTTGCCGAACCTCTTTGCGTTCCTTGCCGCCAAAAGGGGGATTGGCAAGGATAATATCGTAACGATCCTTTTCCTCAATGTCCGAAATATTCTCGGTCAGCGTGTTGGTGTGCAGGATATTAGGCGCATCTATGCCGTGCAGGATCAGATTCATAATCGCAATGACATAGGCGAGGCTTTTCTTTTCCTTGCCGTAAAACGTCTCGGTTTGCAGCGTGTTCAGGTCGGTGGTGGTGGTGGCTTGCCCGCGTAGAAAATCATAAGCCTCGCACAGAAACCCCGCCGATCCAACCGCCCCATCGTAAATCGTCTGCCCGATTTTGGGTTGGGTCACGTTGATCATGGCGCGGATCAATGGGCGCGGGGTATAATACTCGCCGCCATTGCGTCCCGCATTGCCCATGTTCTTGATCTTGGCCTCATAAAGCTCGGACAGCTCGTGCTTGTGATCTTGGGCTTTGAAACTAAGCTGGTCAATCAGATCAAGCGCATCACGCAAAGAATAGCCACTGGCTAATTTGTTTTTGATCTCCGCGAATATCTCACCGATTTTATATTCAATGGTGTTCGGGTTTTCGGCCCGTTGTCTGAACCCTTGCAAATAGGGGAATAATTGGCGGTCAACAAACTGGATCAAATCATCACCCGTCATCGCCGCGTCATGGTCAAGCGTGCCATCCGCGTTCTTGGGGGCTGCCCAAGTTGACCAACGGTGTTCGGCGTCCAGTATATGGGCGTATTCTTTGCTCTCCAGGGTCGCCTCGACTTGGCGCTCAGCTTCCAGATCATCAAGGTATTTCAGGAACAAAAGCCAAGAGGATTGTTCGGTGTAATCCAGTTCCGAAGAACAGCCCGCCTCTTTCCGCAATACATCATCAAGATTCTTAAAAATTTGTTCAAACATATGTATTCCCTACCATTTCCCCTTATTCAATTCCGAGGTTATCCCAATGTAACGACTGGCTTTTATGAGGGCAAGCTGCGTTTACTTGCCCTGTCGTTTACTTGCCCCTTGATTAATTCGCCCTGCCGTTGCGTGGACACGGGTAAATACGCGGAAAATGTTGTCATGATGTTGTCATGACCGAGGTTTTGTGACCACGCCTTTTGCATGTCCAAAGGCATTTTGCGGTCACTCATTTCCTGCACAAGCGTTTTGCGAATGCTATGAGCGGTGTATTCGGGCTGGTGTACCTTCGCAAAGGCGTTGCGGACTACGGAATTAATTTTGGCGGCATTGGCATAGGTGTCGCGCGATAGCGTGTTGAAGTTAAACCGCCCATTACTCAATACACGTTCCGGTTTTGGAAACAACGCGTCTTGCGGCCCATACAGCTTTTCTTTCGTCAGGTAATTCACCCAAGCTTCAAAACAGTCACGATATTCTATTCCAATCGGAAAAAACCAAGTCGTGACTACTCCTCGCCCTAAAGGACGAGGCTTCTTGTTTCTCAGGCTGCAACTGGCAGTGTGCCAGAATTACGCGAGCCTCCACAAGCAGAGACGGATAGCCCTTCCGCCTTTAGTTTCAGGATACCTTGCTGCCGAATATTGATGGCAGCGTTAATATCGCGGTCATGCTCTTGGTCGCAGGTCTGGCACGTCCATTGCCGCACCGACAGCGGCATAGCATCAACCTTAGTGCCGCAATCAGAACAGGTCTTACTGGATGCAAACCACTGGTCAATTTGCACGAGGTGCTTACCTGACCAAGCTGTTTTGTAGGTCAGCTTTCGGAGCAATTCGCCCCATGCCGCGTCAGCGATATGTTTGGCAAGCTTCCTATTCTTGAGCATGTTTTTGACTTTCAACGTCTCCACGCAGATTGCTTGATTTTCGTCAACCAGTCGTTTTGACAATTTATGTTGAAAGTCATTGCGCGTGTTGGCAGTTCTTTCGTGAGCCTTGGCAACAAGTACACGCGCCTTGTTGCGGTTTGCCGACCCTTTCTTCTTTCGTGACAGTGTTTTTTGCTTGCGGCGCAAATTGGCCGCCGCACGTTTCAAAATACGGGGGTTCTTTTGTTTTTCACCCGTGCTGGCAATCGCTAAATGCGTTATGCCCAAATCAATACCCGTCACCGCGTCCGCTTCAATCGTTTTTAAGAGGGCTGGAACCTCCAGCCCATCATCACACAAGATTGACGCATAGTACTTACCTGTTTGAGTGCGCGAGATGGTGACGGTCTTAATCTTACCTACAATCTCACGGTGCAGAACTGCTTTGACCGTGCCGACTTTGGGCAAGTACAGACTGACACCATTTACAATTTTGACCCGTTGCGGGTAGGACATGGCTTGTTTGCCGTGTTTGCTCTTAAAGCGGGGATAGCGGCCCTGTTTTCTAAAAAATCGCTTAAAGGCATCATCCAAATGCATCACCGATTGTTGCAAGGCTTGGCTATCGGCTTCCTTTAGCCAGCCTGTTTCTTCCGTGGCTTTCAGTTCAACGAGCTTGTCCAAGGTCTGGCGCTTGCTGATGCTTTCGCCGCGCTCTTTCCAAGCGGAGCTACGCCAGCCCAAAGTAAAATTATACGCCCACCGCATCGCGCCAAATTGAAAGGCAAACGCCTTCCTCTGGTCAACAGTGGGATACAATCGGACTTTGGTTGCCTTTAGCATATCTCGACTCTACCATTGGTCTATGGACAACTCAAATGAATATCGCACAGGCAGACATTGTGTTTTTGCGCTACACGTACACTTGGTATTTATTACCAAATACCGCAGAGATGTGCTGTCAGAACTGGCTATACAGGACTTGCGGCACATCTTTGCCAAGGTCTGCAACGACTTTGAGGCGCAACTCGTCGAGTGTGACGGGGAAGACGACCATGTGCATCTGCTTATCAATTATCCGCCCAAAATATCCCTCTCTAAGCTGGTCAACAGTCTCAAGGGTGTATCCAGTCGCCGTTTGCGAAGCTTTCGCCCTGAAATTACGGGTAGGTATCGCAAAGGTGTCCTTTGGTCGCCGTCTTATTTTGCCGCTTCATGTGGTGGTGCGCCGCTCGATATTATCCGCAAATATGTCGAAACGCAGCGAGCCAACAAAAAACCGCGCTAGCGCGGTTGCGCCTTATATCCCCGCCCTGAAGGACGAGGTTTTACGGCGCGTTCCGATAATCGTTTTGCTGTTTTTGGTGTTCACATCCCGCCCATCTTGAAAAACAGACCCTTCAACCAGACTGATATGTTTAATCTTTAAGGATGCCACTGCCCCATCCCTTGCCCCTGTCAGCATAAAAAACGCAAACAAGGCTTTGTCCCGTTTTTCCAGGTCAGTGCCGTCAGGCATGGCTTGAAACGCATGGAAAGCCTGTGCCATCGACGGATAGGGAATATCACGCTGGGTATGCGCCACGCGGGCATTTTTGGCATTGTTGTTGAAATACTCAACATCCGGGTAACTAATCCTTGACTTGTAACCTTGTTGCCCTGCCAGCCAATGGAAAAACCCTTTGACCAAGCGTAAGGTTGCATCCGTTGTGCTATGACTTAACGGCTTTCCTGTTTTCGGGTGCCGCGCCTTTTCCAGAAAGTTTTTAAACCTGCCCGCCTGATCAATATGAAACGTCTTAAACGATTTGAATTTGGTGCTGGTTTCAAATTTAATCAAAGCCGCCGCGACCTTATCAATCGACTTTTGATCCTGCCCTTTGGCATGTTTCAGATAAGCCATATATTGCCGCTTGATCCGTTCGTTTGTTTCGCAATATTTACGCATGGTCCCGCTCCCCTTTCGAAGGTATGGTTTAGGTTGGGTTTGGAAGGTTCCTTTAGGCTTGCTTCATCATGCTTATGGTAATTTCGAAAACCCGCGATAATTCAGGCAAACTGGCCTTGCTGGCAAAGCGGTAACAGCAGCCTTCACACACCTCACACAAAGCCACCAAGCGGCCCCTGCTCTCATCTACGGGGATGTAATCGACCAACATGCCAAAGGGCTTTTGAGCTTTACGGCAGTGCAAACAATAAAACTCATCCTGCGCGGTCGGGCGTTTTGCTTTGGCCTTTTGATGTTCCAAAAAAGCCCGCAGCGCACATCCAAGAATAAGCGTCGGGCGTTGAGCACCTAAAATCGGCAAGCCTGCTTTGATCCATATCCGAATGGTTTGTTGTGTTACTCCGAGCAAGTCCGCGACCTCGGACACATCATATGATTGATGTATTCGTATTGATTGGACCTTATAGTGCCTAGGCATTATCAGGGCTTTCGAACAACGCCCGCACATCCTCAGCCCGCCAAACGGTGGTGCGCGGCCCCAGCTTTTGCGGCTTGGGAAAACGCCCGTCTTTGATCCCCTGCCACCACGTGGACTTGGAAACAGGGATCGGCCCGTTTGGGGCCAGGATATGGGACAGGCGAACAAAGCCTGTTTTGGGAAAGTCTGGATAGTCCATTGCTACTCAACCTCGTTTAATTACGGTTGAGGCGGTTTTGCACTGTTCTTTACGAAATGTGTCGGAACAGAATAAAGCCTATCCTGACAAAATAGCCTATTGATTTTAATAG